>NZ_JBSWUW010000001.1:0-3609163 GCF_056159245.1 Saccharospirillum sp. ABV4_185 | reverse complement strand
CGACCTTCGGCTTATGAGACCGACCCGGCCAGGTTCCGGGATATAAATAACCTGAAAGTTTGATGCGGGGTGGAGCAGTCTGGTAGCTCGTCGGGCTCATAACCCGAAGGTCGTAGGTTCAAATCCTGCCCCCGCTACCAATTAGGTTAAAAGCCCAGTCTGAAAAGACTGGGCTTTTTTCGTTATGGGTGGTTTTCTGGGATGTTCTGAGTTTGTCTGTAGGGTTGGGCGTCCAAGCGGCCTGGTCCAGCCCGCACATCCCTGTGCGGTCGCAATACCGACTAGCAAGCAGCGCTTGCTAAGCAGTCGCTATTGCCCATGTGCGGTCGCAAAATCGACCAGCAAGCAGTGCTTACTAAACGGCCGATTTTGCCCTGCCCCCGCTACCAATTAGATTAAAAGCCCGACTCGAAAGAGCCGGGCTTTTTTCGTTGTGGGTGGTTTTTGGAAGCTTTGAGTTTGTCTTTAGGGTCGTGCCAAGGACCTTCGGTTGCCAACGCGTACGCTACCGTGGTTCGACATCCCGGCGGCACGCCGCAAGCGCATCCGTGCAGTCTCGACTTCGGCCGACCGATGTGTCGGACCAAGCTAAGCTATCTCAAAGGACTGCGGACCTATCCACAATGGAGGTTCCCTCTAATCCGTAATAAACCCTGGTTAAGCCAGCCGCCCAAAATATTCGACGCATAACGCCGCCGCTCAATCGGCATTTGCGTCATGATTCAACCAAAACCAACTATTTGCGTTTTTTCAAACGATTTAGCCGATTTTCCTGAAAAATAACACGTTTATTCAAACCCTAAATACAACGACCGTGCTTTATAACAGAGCCTCTGAATAACCCTCTGGCCACTCGCGGGCCGGGCCATTTCAACCCTGTTTTGAGGCACGTCATGAAGCATCTCACCCCACCCAAAATAATCAGCGCCCTGCTGTTCGCCATCGTGCTGAGTGGCTGCGATTCCGACTCTACTAAACCCACTGGGCCTGCCGCCGCTGAACTCAGTCTTAAGTTGGACGACATCAAAACCTTTCACTTCAGTTGGCCGGCAGTTGAAGGTGCCACTCACTACCAACTGCACGAAGAGCCGGATGGCAAAGCCGGCCCCAAAGGTTGGACGATGTTGGCTGAACTTCCCGCCGACACCCACGAGTACCGCCTGAAAGTCCCGCTCTATGCCCGCGCTCATGCGCAGTATCTGCTGAGCAGTTGCAATGCTAATGGCTGCACCGAAGGCCAGGCCGTGATGATCGATGGCAATCCCGAGCTCAACCATTTGGTTAAAAGCATCGGCTACCTGAAGGCGAGTAATCCGGGGGAGTTTGACTACTTTGGCACCTCCGTCAGCCTGAACCAGGACGGCACGGTGCTGGCGGTTGGGGCACTCCAGGAAGATGGCGATGACGATAAAGCGCCGTACACCGGTGCTGTCTATCTGTTCAGCCAGGACGCCCAGGGCAACTGGCAAGGGCCGCAGGTTATCCGGGCAGAGGTTGTGGCGAAAGATGCCTACTTCGGCATCTCCGTCAGCCTGAACGATGCGGGCGATGTGTTGGCGGTCGGGGCGACTGGAAAAAACAGCAATAACGGTGCCGTTTATCTTTTCAGCCCGAACAGCGAGGGGGATTGGAAGGAACAAGCCGTCGTCACGGTCGATGGCGATGGCAATGATTATGGCAGTTTCGGCCGCTCCGTCAGCCTGAATAAAGACGGCACGGTGCTGGCGGTGGGAGCAGATGGTGAATATGGAAGTGCCACTGGTCTTGGCTACGCTTTCATTTTCGTGCCCGATAACGATACCTCTGACCCCACGGACTGGAAGCAACAGGCCAGCCTCTCTGCGAGGAATGCTGAACCTGATGATCTGTTTGGTCGTTCCGTGAGTCTGAACGATGCCGGTACCTTGGTGGCGGTGGGTGCGCCACGGGAAGGCAGCTCGGTTACCGGCGTATGGGTCGGTGACGATCAACCAACAACGAAAGACGACGATGGCAATAATAATAACGATGCGACTGACTCAGGCGCAGTCTATCTGTTTGGCGTGGACAACGGCGCTTGGATACAGCAGGCCTACATCAAGGCGGGCAATACCGGCGAAGGCGACGAGTTTGGCACTTCCGTCAGCCTGAATGGGGACGGTAGGGTATTGGCGGTGGGTGCACGGAATGAAGACCACTCGGCTCAAGGCGTTCATCTCTCCCCACCGGAAACCGGCGATGGCATCGCGCCTGATTCCGGTGCGGTCTATCTGTTCGGCCCGCAAGGCGATACCTGGGAACAGCAGGCTTATATCAAGGCAAGCAATACCGGCGAGGATGACTTCTTCGGCGTCTCCGTCAGCCTCAGCGCTGATGGCCAACGGCTGGCCGTGGGGGCGAGAGGGGAAGACAGCAACGCCACCGGCCTGAATGGCAACGACGAGGATGATACGGCTTATTACCGTAGCGGTGCCGCCTATAGCTACGCCGTCAAGCCAGACGGAAGCTGGCAGTTGGAAAGCTATCTCAAGGCGTCCAATACCGGAGAAGAGGATTATTTCGGCTATGCCCTGTCCCTCAGTGGTGACGGCCAAACCCTGGCGGTGAGCGCGCCTGGTGAAGACAGCAAAGGCCAAGGCGTGGGTGGCTTGGCCGGCGACGACCTGCCTGAGGGCTTTGACCCTCTGTCCGATAACGATATGCCTTACTCCGGCGCGGTCTACCTTTACTGAGCTGCGCGGTTAACCCCAGCAAACCTATCCCTGCAAAATCAACCCGGCCCTGCCTCGCAGCGCCGGGTTTTTTACAGCGATGCAGCGGCGCGGGCGGCTTGGTCGTAGAGCGTGGCCCCTCATCCTAGCCCTCTTGAAGCGTCGGACGGCCCAGAAGGAGAAGCAATTGGCGCTGATAATATTGCTTTACAAGACGATACGTCTCGTCTAGCTTTGGGCTATGAACACGCCAGCAGCCAGCGCCCGTCGGCGCTCCGCCCATAAACATCGTGCCATCCTGGCCGCCGCCGCCGACTGGGTGGCGCAGGCCGGCTATGGCGCGGTGACGGTGGAAGGCGTTGCCAAACGCGCCGGTGTCGGTAAGCAGACCATCTATCGTTGGTGGCCGTCGAAGGCGGCGCTGCTGGTGGAGCTCTATACCGATATCGTCAGCCGCGAAGCCCTGCTGGTGAGTACCGAAGGTCCGCTCAGGCAGCGTTTGACAACGCTGCTCAGCGCTCTGTTCAGGCTGTACCGACGCAGTTGCGCAGGGGCGATTCTGACCGGTCTGATCGGCGAGGCGTCCAGTGATGCCTCGGTGCGCGCGCTGCTGCGCGAGGGGCTGGTCGCCGGGCGCGAGGACATCGTTACCGGCCTGGTGGTGGCGGCCAATCGCACTGGCGAAAGCCGGGCCGATGCCGGCGCCGTCAACGAGGTGATTATCGCCGTGGTCTGGCAGCGCCTGGTGTTGCAGCCGGACAGCCTGAGCGACGATTTCGCCGCCCACCTGGCGGCGCTAGCGCTGGCGGTCGGCGTCCGGGTTACAGAGGAAGAAGGCGATGACTGACATCCAAGAAGACTACCGCCCCGGTGTGCTGGCGCGGTTAATCGGCCTGCATATGGATTATTACGCCCCGGCCTGGGGGTTCGGCGCGCCCTTTGAAGCCGGCCTGGCCGCTGGTATGGGCGAATTTTTCAGTCGCTTCGACGCAAAGCGCGATCTGTTTCTGGCCGCTTATGACGACGCTGATCGTCTGGTTGGCAGCCTGACGCTGGACGCCATCGATGCTGCCGGCGCCGGCGTGCATCTGCGCTGGTTTATCGTCTCGGCACAGCTGCGCGGTCAGGGGCTGGGCAAGTCACTGATGAGCCGGGCCGATACCTTTCTACGCGAACACGGCTACCAGCGGGCCTATCTCACCACCTTTGCCGGGCTAGATGCTGCCCGGGCGCTATACCAGCAGTATGATTTTCATCTGGTTGCTGAAGAGGTCAGCGACCCCTGGTCCGGTCAGGTTGGTTTGCAGCGCTTCGAGCGTTGCTAAAACTCCTCTCGCAAGACAGTGCTGGCATTTCGTCGTATTGGTAATAATGCTTATCAATTGTTTTTGCGTATGTGCCTCGTTATTATCCCGCTCCAAACTTGGTTGCCCATTGGTTGCCGGCCTCGCCAAGGCGCGGCTGTGCAATCGGCATTCCCACCTTTGCAGCACCGACTGAAGACTGTTTCGCGCAATCGGGTCGGCTGAATATGGAGATAACACAGTGCGCACCTTACTGGCTCGTCTTGGGTTGACTGCCTGCATCATGACTCTGGCCGCTGCGGCCCACGCCATTGAAATCGAACACGAACTGGGCACCACCAACGTTCCCGAGAATCCGCAACGCATCGTGGTTTTGGAATACAGCTTTGTCGATAGCCTGGCGGCGATTGGTGTGGCACCGGTGGGTATTGCCGATGACAACCGTCGTGAATCCATCATTCCAGCCTACACCGATATTATTGGTAACGACTGGGTGTCGGTCGGTACGCGCAAATCACCGAGTCTGGAAATCATTGCGTCCCTGCAGCCGGATTTGATCATTGCTGACAAAAGCCGTCACAGCTCGATTTACGGTTCGCTCAGCGACATCGCGCCCACTCTGGTGTTCGACAGCCTGACCGGCACTTATGAAACGGCCATGGAAGCGGCGGCGACCATCGCCCATGCGGTGGGGCAGGAAGCGGCGATGACGCAGCGTCTGCAACAACACGAGGCGCTGATGAACGATTACAAAGCGCAGTTGGGTGATGTCTCCGGTTGGTCGATTCAGTTCTTTATCGACAACGGCCAGGGCATCTATCTGCATTCGCCGACCAGTTACAATGGTTCGATGCTGAGCTGGTTTGGTTTCGATACAGAAATGGCCGCGACCGACGGCGAAACCACTTACAGCGACGCCATTGTGCAAACCTCGCTGGAACAATTGTCGGTGCTCGATCCGGATATTTTGATTCGCGGTCTCTACGTCGAAACCGGCCTGACCGACGAATGGGTTGGCCAGCCTTTATTCGACAACTTAACGGCGATTAAGAACGACCGTCTGTTCGACATTACTGCTCATAACTGGTCGCGGTTGCGCGGTGTGATTGCTTCTGAAGCCAGCGCTGCCAGCCTGGTCGATATCATGGCGCAGATCGAGCGCTGAGTGCCGCTCGCGCTTCGCTATCTGTTGCTGGGCGCTGCCGTTGTTGCGGCGGCGCTGTGGTCATTGACGCTGGGCCAGCGCACAGACATCAGCCTTGGCAATATTCTCAGCCTGTTGTGGATTGACGACGGCTCGCTGGCGCGCTCGGCGGTGCTTGATCTGCGCTTGCCGCGTACGCTGGTGGCGCTGTTCGTCGGCGTTAATCTCGCTCTTGCCGGCCTGGCCTTACAGGCGGTAACGCGCAATCCGCTGGCTTCGGAATCCATTCTCGGCATTAATCAGGGCGCCTCTTTGGGCGTGGCGCTGGCGGTGGTGTTGCCGTTTCTGTCCGGTATGCCACTGGACCTGATGGCGATTATCGGCGCTGCTCTGGCCGGTCTGGTAACTTTCGCCATCGCCGGTGGTCTGGGTGGCCGGCTCGATTCCATTCGTTTGATACTCGCCGGCGTTGCCGTCGGTGCCTTCAGCTACGCCTGTGTGCGCTTTACCTACACCCTCGATGACGATCTTTCCCGGCTGGTGATCAACTGGGTGTCGGCCGATATTTCTTCTGTTTCCGCCGACCATCTGGGTCCATTGATCGCCTGGTCTTTAGCCGGGCTCTTGGGCAGCACACTGCTGGCGCATGGTTTTAATGTGCTGGCGCTCGGTGATGGCGCGTCGCAAGGTTTGGGCATCGACCCGCGCCGGGTCCGATTTCTTGGTGCAGCCCTAGCGGCGATTTTGACCGGCGCCAGTGTGGCGGTGGCCGGGCCGGTGATGTTTGTCGGTCTGGTGGTGCCGCATCTGTGCCGCTTCTGGTTTGGTCAGAATCATCGTGCGCTGGTACCAGCCGTGGCGCTGGGCGGTGGTGCTTTGCTGGTGTTGGCCGATGCGGTTTCCAAGCTGGTTCGCTTTCCTTATGAAACACCTTTGGGTGTGGTCTGTGCGCTGATTGGCGCGCCTTATTTTCTTTACGCGACCCTAACCGCCCGGAGGCTGGTATGAGCGCTGTGGGGCAGGGCGTTTACCAGCGGCGCGCCACTCTGGTGATGTTGCTCGCGGTGCTGACGCTGGCCTCGGCGATCTGGAGTCTGGGTGTTGGCGCGGTCAAGGTGCCGGTCGATGTCATCATCAATACTTTGTTCAATCTCGATGGTGATCAGCAACGCTATATCATTTTAAAGTCGCGCTTGCCGCGTGTGGTATTGGCGTTATTAGCTGGCGGTGCGCTGGCGTTATCCGGCGCCATTATTCAGGCGGTGATCCGTAATCCGCTGGCGAGCCCGGGCATTATCGGCATCAATTCCGGTGCGGCTTTATTTGCGGTTTTGGTGGTCAGTTTGTTGCCGGATTTACCACCAGCCTGGATGCCGGTCGCTGCCTGTCTGGGTGGGTTGTCGGCGGCCGGGGTGGTGATGCTGGTAGCGCACTTTCGCACCTTATCGCCGGCCCATCTGGCCTTGATCGGCGTTGCTGTGGGTCTGGTGTTTGAAGCCGGTGTCGATTATCTGCTGGTCACCTCCAGCGACGCCGAACGCTCAGCACCATTGATCTGGCTGACCGGTTCTTTGTGGGGCCGCAGTTGGGATCATGTGTCGATCAGTCTGGCGCCGCTGTTGGTGTTTGCTGCCCTGGCCATGGCGCTGACTTATCGTCTCGATCTGCTCAGCCTGGGTGACGCTTCGGCGACCGGACTGGGCATTCGCGTGCCGTTGTTGCGTTTGGCGTTGCTGGCGGTAGCGACGGTATTGGCCAGCGTGTCGGTGGCCGTGGTCGGGGTGATGGGCTTTATCGGTTTGATGGCGCCGCACATTGCCCGGCGCTTGGTCGGTGGCTCGCATCGTTGGCTGTTACCGGCTTCAGCCTTGACCGGCATGTTGCTGGTGTCATTAGCCGATGGTTTGGGTCGTGCGCTGGCGCCGCCGATCGAGATTTCCGCTGGCATTCTGGCCGCCTTGCTGGGTGCGCCTTTCTTTGTCTACATCATGTTGACCACCGCTTCGGAGCAAGACGGATGAGTATTGTTTTGTCCGGCGTCAGTGCCGGTTATGGCCGCAATCCGGCGGTCATTAACGACCTTGACCTGACCATTCGCGATGGCGAAATCACCGTCTTTATCGGCCCTAACGGCTGCGGCAAATCGACGCTGCTGAAAACCATGGCGCGTCTGCTGAAGCCACGCAGTGGCCGGATTGAAGTCGATGGTCTGGATGTCTTATCCAGCTCGCCCAAAGCGGTGGCGCGGACGCTGGCTTTCCTGCCGCAGGAGCCTTTGGTACCAACCGGCATTAGCGTGGAACAGATGGTCGGTTATGGCCGCGCACCGCATCAGTCGTTGCTGGGTTTTCGATCGGCGCGGGATGTCGAACTGATTAACCAGGCGATTACTACTGTGGGGATTGAACATCTGCGTGACCGGCCGGTGTCGGAACTCTCCGGTGGTCAACGCCAGAGTGCGTTTTTCGCCATGGTACTGGCGCAGGACACGCCTTACGCTATTCTCGATGAGCCGACCAACCACCTCGATATCACTCACCAGATCGATGTGCTGGAACAGATTCGCAAGCTCAACAGCGAACATAAAAAAACCACCTTGGTGGTGCTGCACGATCTGAACCTGGCGGCGCGTTATGCCGATCGGCTGGTGCTGTTCAAAGAGGGTGCCATCTACGCCGATGGCACGCCTGAACAGGTTTTAACGCCGGCGAATATCGATGCGGTCTTTGCCGTCAACAGTCGCATTCTGACTGAGCCGGTTGGCGGCAAACCACTGTGCGTACCATACCCGCGTTCGATCAGTGAAATTGAACGATAACGCCGAAAAGCTCCGTTAGGTTTGCCAGCAATCAACCTCTATATTGGCCTCCATTCGGTGATCGAGTTCGGCTCGACACGCTCAACCCCAGGAGGTCGTCATGATTCATCTTCGCCCGGCCAACGAACGTGGCCACGCCCAACACGGCTGGCTGGATTCGCACCATACTTTTTCCTTCGCTAACTATTACGACCCGAACTACATGGGTTTTTCCGATTTGCGCGTTATCAATGACGACTGGGTGGCGCCGGGAACCGGCTTCGATACCCATGGTCATCGCGATATGGAAATCATCACCTACGTGCTCGAAGGCAGCATCGCCCATCGCGACACCATGAATAATGTGTCGCAACTGAAAGCTGGCGAAGTGCAGGTGATGAGCGCCGGCAGTGGCGTCATGCACAGCGAGTACAACGCCTCGGAAAGCGACCGGCTGAATTTTCTGCAGATCTGGGTGCTGCCCAATGTGGCCGGTGTTGAACCGCGTTATGCACAGCAGGATTTTTCCGGCTTGAGCGGCATCAACAGGATCGTTTCACCCGACGGCAGCGAGGGTTCACTGGCCATTCGCCAGGATGCCAGCCTGTATCAGGTGCGTCTGGAACGCGAAGCGCAAAGCTTCACCACGGCAGCGGATCGGTTGTATTACCTGCAGATTGCCCGCGGTGAAGTCAGCGTCAATGGCGTGACCATGAATGCTGGCGATGGCGCCTATATTGCCGAGGAGCCACAGCTGGTGTTCGAGGCCGACGATAGCGTTGATGCGCTGCTGTTCGAACTGCGCGGCCACTAAAGCGTTTTGAATTTAAGCTATAGTTGTTAATTGAAAACCTAATACCTTTAGGTTAATCTGCGCGCCGGTTGCTTCAGGAGACGGTGCTATGGCCGGTCGCGCAGGTTTAACAACATCCGTATTGATCCAGGCTGGCGCTGAGATGGCCGATGAACTGGGTTTTGAACAGGTCACGCTGTCGGCGCTCGCTCGCCGGTTTGACGTCAAGGTCGCCAGTCTTTATTCCCACCTGAAAAACTCCGCCGATTTAAAAGTCCGGTTGGCGCTGTTGGCGCTCGATGAACTGGCCGATCGCGCCGCTGAAGCCATCGCCGGCCGTTCCGGTAAGGACGCCTTGGTCGCACTGGCCAATGCCTATCGCGATTATGGTCAGGCGCATCCGGGGCGTTTTGTTGCTGCCCGTTACCCACTGAGTGACACCGAAGCGGCGGCCAGTTCCGGCGTCAAGCTGTCGCGTATGCTCGGTGCTGTGTTGCGCGGTTATGGTTTGAACGACACCGAACAGACTCACGCCATTCGTTTTCTGGGCAGCGTTTTTCTGGGTTACACCACGCTTGAATCGGCCGGTGGTTTTGCCCACACCGCCGTCGAGGCGCAAATCTCCTGGGAGCGAACTCTGGATGCGCTCGATCTGACTTTGCGTCACTGGCCGGTCGCCTGATGTCACTTTCAAGAACTATTGTGGAGCCAAGATGACCACTTCTTCCGATGCTCGGGTTACGCCGATGCAGCCCGATTTTATTAAAGGCGCCGCCGATATCGAACGCCGCGACCAGGCGCTGGTACCGCATCGTTTACCGGCCTGGGCGCGTGATTATTATTCCGATGCGGGCCTTGCCATGGCGCAATCCCAACCGTCCGGGGTGCGCATTGTGTTGCGCACGGGCGCACGCTGGATCGAGCTCGATACGCTTGTCTCGCGCTTTGGTTTTGTCGGTATGCCGCGCCGGCCCGAAGGGCAGTTTGAGTTGTGCGTTGATGGCCGGTCTTATGCGTTAGCGACGCCGACCAGCGCTACGGAAATCAGCTTCGATATGCAAAGTGGTCAGCCCCATCGCCAGCCAGGCGAGGTCAGTACGCTGAGGTTTGATGACTTGCCGCCAGGCGACAAACGCATCGAAATCTGGCTGCCGTACAACGAAACCGTCGAGCTGTTGCAACTGCGCAGCGACGCCGAACTGCACAGCGAGGCAACCTCCAGCCAACCGGTCTGGGTGCATTACGGCAGCTCCATCAGCCAGGGTTCCAATGCCGCCAGTGCGGCGGGTATCTGGCCGGCGCGGGTGGCCATGCAGGCCGGGCTCGATCTGGTCAATCTCGGTTTCAGTGGCAGCGCCATGCTCGATCCGTTTGTGGCGCGGGTGATTGCTGAGCAGCCAGCCGATCTGATCAGCCTGAAGATAGGCATTAATCTGGTGAATGCTGATGTGATGCGCGCACGAGCTTTTGGACCGGCGTTGCTGGGTTTTCTGGATATGATCCGGGACCGGCAACCGGAGACGCCACTGTTGGTGATCTCGCCGCTGTATTGTCCGATTCATGAAACCACGCCGGGCCCGGGTGCCTTTGATGTCGCCGCGCTGGCGCAGGGTCAGATTCGCTTTCAGGCGACCGGTAACGACGCAGACAGCGCCGCCGGCAAACTGACCTTGCAGTCGATCCGTACGCAACTGGCGGGTTTGGTGCGCAGGCGGATGCAAACCGACAAAAATCTGTTCTTTCTCGATGGTTGTGAACTCTATGGGCCGGACGATCATCAACGCTGGCCGCTGCCGGATGCGTTGCACCCAGGCCCGGAAGCGCACCAGTCGATTGCGCAGCATTTTATCGAGCGGGTGCCAGCGACCGGTTGGGCAAGATCGGTATTTGGTTAAAGCGATTGCGTGACGTTAATTGCCGGAATCGCTTCAGGCACTCTGCAATTGATCGAACTGTTCGCGGGCGCGATTGACCTGCTCCAGATTGTCATTGGTCCAGCGGTACAGCGCTTTGAAAGGCGTCAGCAGACTCCGGCCAATCGGCGTCAGTTCATATTCCACGGCCACCGGTGAACTGCTGATGACTTCGCGCGTGATAATGCCGTTACGTTCCAGTCGGCGCAGCGTTTGGGTCAGCGATTTTTGTGACACCCCTTCCAACTGGCGTTTGAGTTCATTGAATCGTTTTGGCTGATGTTCCAGCACCGTCAGAATCATCATGGTCCACTTATCGGCGATTTCGGCAAACAGCAAACGGTTGGGGCAGTTAACGGTGAAGGCAGGATCCATCGGCATGGGTGGTTACCTTGGGGTTACTTAGTGACTAATAAGTGCCTAATTTACACTAGGTATATAAAAGATACTATGTGCGTCTGTTAAACAAACACCTAGGAAACCTCTTTTTATGCAAGCCAAAGCAGTCGATACATCCGCTCTGTTTCAACCCCTTAATGTGGGTTCATTAACGCTGAAAAACCGCATCGTGATGGCGCCGATGACGCGCAATATGGCCAGCGATGGTGTTCCCGCTCAGACCAATGCCGATTATTACCGGCGCCGCGCCGAAGGTGAGGTGGGTCTGATTCTTTCCGAAGGCACGGTGATTAACCGTCCGGTATCGCGCAATGAACCGCACATTCCTTTCTTCCATGGCGATCAGGCTCTGGCTGGTTGGCAGGGCGTTATTGATGCCGTGCATCAGGCGGGCGGCAAGATGGGACCGCAACTCTGGCATACCGGCACCGCGCCCAGCAGCTCCGGTTGGAAGGCAGAGGGCGAGATGGAAAGTCCATCGGGTTTGTTTGCGCCGGATCAACCAGCCGGAAAGATCATGACCGAAAGCGATATCGTCGACACCATCGATGCCTTTGCACAGGCGGCGGCCGATGCTCAGCGTCTGGGTTTCGATGTCGCTGAACTGCATGGTGCTCATGGTTATTTGATTGATCAGTTTTTCTGGTCGCGAACCAATCAGCGCACCGATCATTGGGGCGGTAAAACGCTGGTGGAACGGTCCCGTTTTGCCGCAGAAGTGATTAAGGCGGTGCGTCGCGCAGTCGGCCCGGATTTTCCGTTGATCATTCGTCTCAGTCAGTGGAAACAACAGGATTACAGCGCTCGCCTGGCCGAAACGCCGGCTGAAATGGAACGCTGGTTAACAACGCTGGCCGAGGCTGGCGTGGATATTTTTCATTGCTCGCAACGTCGTTTCTGGGAACCTGAATTTCCGGACGTCGATGGTGAACAGGGTTTGAATTTCGCCGGTTGGGCGAAAAAGTTGACCGGTAAAACCACCATCAGCGTTGGTTCGGTGGGCTTGGATGGCGAGTTTCTCGGTGCCTTCGCTGGCCAGGGTTCGCAGCGTAGTGAGCTGGATCAGTTGGTGCAGCGTTTGGAGCGTGACGAATTCGATCTGATCGCGGTCGGCAGAGCATTGTTAAGCGACCCGAATTGGGTGCAGAAAGTGCAGCGCGGCGCCAACGAAGAACTGTCTGGTTTCAACCCGGCGCATTTGGCGGAATTGGTGTAATCGACTGAATAAAATCGGGATTCGGTAGGCAACGAATCCCGATTTAGCCGGCGTCTTTCAGGACGTTGATCAGCAACTGATCGAACGGAACCGGCCGACTGTAGCGATAACCTTGCAGGAAATCGCAGCCTTGTTCGGTCAGCCAACTTTCCTGAGCTTCGGTTTCCACCCCTTCGGCGACCACGGCCATGCCCAGGCCGCGCGCCAGACCGAGAATCGACAGCGTAATGGCGCAGTCATCGCGATCTGTGGGCAATTCCTTCACGAAAGAACGATCGATTTTCAGCTTGGCAAAGGGCAGGTGTTTGAGCCGCGCCAGCGACGAATAGCCGGTACCAAAATCGTCAATCGATAAACCCGAGCCCTGGTCCACTAGCTGTTTCAGCAGGTTGCGCAGGTTTTCGGTATCGGCCTTGATGACGTCTTCGGTGACTTCGAAATCGAAGCAATCGCCGCTCAAACCGTAGGCTTCGTAGACCTCTTTCAGGTGATTGGGTAATTCCGGATCGAGCAGTTGTTCCGGCGCTAAATTGATCGCCAGTTGTGGCAGTTTCATGCCAGCGAGTTGCGCCTGACGCAGATGGTCGCAGGCACGATGCATAACCGCCATGCCCAGGTCGGGCATCAGGCCTGCGGTTCGGGCGAGATCGAGAAAACGGATCGGCGGCAGTAAGCCATGACTGGGGTGATTCCAACGCACCAGAACTTCCAGCTGTACCAACTCACCGTCTTTCGCCCGCACGATGGGTTGATAGTGGACGTCCAGTTGCTGGTTGCGAATTGCCTGGCGCAATTGCGATTCCAGTTGGAAACGTGAGCGCGCATCGGCGGAGATGGAGCTGTTAAAGAACTGCGCCTGGCTGCGGCCCTTTTCCTTGGCGTGATACATCGCCGCTTCGGCGTGCTTCAGCAGGGTGTCGCTGTCCTGGCCGTCACCGGGCCAGATGCTGATGCCAATTGAGGCGGTGATGGCGATCAATTGATCGTGCAATTGCATCGGCGCTGACAAGGTATTGAGGATGCTCTGGCTCAGGTGGCGCAAATGCGTTTCGTCACTTTGGCGGCGAATCAGCATGATGAATTCGTCGCCGCCAACGCGGGCAATTTTGTCTTTGCCGGGAATGGACAGATGACGCAAGCGATTGGCGACTTCGCCGATGATCTGGTTGCCGACCACCTGTCCCATGCCGTCGTTGATGGCCTTGATGCGATCCAGATCAATCCACAGCAAGGCGAAAGGCGCATCCTGACGGGTGATGTGATGCAGGCGATCACGCAGCGAATTGAGGTTGGGCAGGCCGGTTAGGTTGTCGAAATGGGTGACGTAGTCGAGCTGTTGTTGTGATTCTGACCAGGCTTCGTGGGTGTTGATCAGGCTGATGGTGTCGGCAATGGCCGTGGCCAGCGAAATATCAGCGAGCGTCCAATCGCGCGGTTGCAGCGCCTCCAGGCAGATGACGCCACTGAGTTGACCGGCATCGAAAATGGGCACATCGAGCATGGCGTGGATGCCGGTCGGTATCAGGTAGTGGTTGTTAAAGGCTCGGGTTCTTGGGTCTTGCCGGGCATGACGGGCGTCGATGATGCGCGCTTCCATCAAAGCCTCGAAGTAGGCCGGATTGCCGGCGCGGGTCAGGTAGCTCGGTTCGAAACTGTGGCCGTCGCCGGAGCGGTAAAGAATTTCACTTTCAAGATCATCGCCGCCACTTTGCAGCCACCAGACGCTGACGCGGCCAACCTCAAGCAGGGATGCGCACAGGGATGTCAGAGCACTCAGCTTGTTGCGACGGGTATCCTGAACAAAGGCTTTGTCATGACACAGCTGCGTCAGGGCTTGATGGTATTCGATGAACTGCTGATTCGGATCCATAGGGCACCACAGTCGCCGACAATGGATTTCCTAGAATGGCAGTCTGGCCCAGCGCTGTCCAATGGTTAGCGCCTGCAGCCTTACCGTTCGAGTGCGTAGCTCAGCAGTAAACGAGTCAGGGCGATCAGGCTGTTCTGATGGGTGCGTTCATAACCGTGGGTGGCATCGGTGCCGAAGCCGACCAGGGCGGTCTGGACGTCGTAGCCGGCGTGCAGTGCCGACGAGCAATCGGAATGGTAGTGGCGGAACACATCGCGCACGTACGGCAATTGCAGGCGCTGGCAGTGTTGCTCCAGTTCGCTGAGCAATGTCCGGCTGTGTGGCCCCAGGCTGTCTTTGTAGCCGAGCGTAATGGCGTCTTCCAGACTGGCCTGATTGGCTGCGACCGGGGCAATATCCAGGCTGATTAGGCTGTGCAGGTCGCGCGGCAGAGCGGTGCCGGCACCCAGCCCGATTTCCTCGGCATTGGGGTAAGCCAGCAGCAGCGGTGAGCCGGGTTTGAGTCCGTTTTCTTTGAGCAGGGTGAGCATTTCCAAGGTGCAGGCGATGGCCGCCTTGTTGTCGAGAAAACGACTGTTGATATAGCCGTTGTTGATGTCTGGCCGGGCATCGAAGGTGACGATATCGCCCGGCTGAACACCTGCAGCCTGAGTTTGCTCGGCGCTGTTACTGGCAATATCGAGGCGCAGCGACAGCTGTTGCCAGGCGCTGGGTTGCTGATCAACGGCGTCGTTATAAGCATGGCCGGACGCCAGCAGCGGTAACACCGTGCCGCGAATCACGCCGCCATCCGCTTTTACCGATACCCGCGCGCCTTCTGCAAAGCGCGCCGACCAGGTGCCCAGCGGCGTCAGTTCCAGGCGGCCGTCGGTACGTATCGATTGCACCATGGCGCCGAGCGTATCCAGATGCGCCGCCAGGGCACGTTTGGGGTTTGCGCCGGTGGCGGCCAACACATTGCCGCGAGTGGTGGTGTGGACCTCAACCTCGAACTCACTCAGCCGGCGGCGCATTTCGGCTTCCATCGCGGCGGTGTCGCCGGTCGGGCTGTCGATGGCGAGCAGGTCGGTGAGTGTCTTGAGCAGTCGCTCGGTGTTGGGTTGCGGCAAGGCGGCAGTCATGCGGTTTCCTTGTTCCAGTCGAGCAGACAACGACGCAGTACTCGGGCGGCGGCATCGGCGTCGGCGGTGGTAATGGCTTCGTCGGGGTGATGGCTGAGGCCATCTTTGCAACGCACGAACAGCATGCCGATCTCGGTGAGGTGATTCATTGCCAGGCCATCGTGGCCGGCGCCGCTGAACAGATAGTGCGGCCAGAAACGTTCGGCTTCGATGGCCCGCGCCAGGCGTTGCTGTAACGCCGGTGCGCAACTGACTTCGCGCTGCTGGTAAACCAGTTGGTGTTGCCACTGGCAGGGCGTGGCGGCGATGCGTTCGTCCAGTTCAGCAAACAATTTTTCACGCGCAGCCAGGCGGGTTTCGGTCACTGGTGAGCGCAGTTCGATGGTCAGCTCGACCCGGCTGGGAATAACGTTGACGGCATTGGGCGTGACCGTCAGTTCGCCGACAACGCCGACCAGATCGTCGGTCTGGCGGCAATGTGCATCCAGGGTACGCACCACCTCGGTGGCGGCTACCAGCGCATCGCGGCGCAGTTCCATCGGTGTGGTGCCGGCATGGCCGGCCTTGCCGTCGAGGCGCACTTTATGGCGTTCGATGCCGGTAATGGCGGTGACCACGCCGATTGGCAGATCCAGCGATTCCAACACCGGGCCCTGTTCGATATGCACTTCCAGAAAACCGGCGATCTGTTTGGGGTTTCGCGCCAGAGTGGGAATCTTGTCCGGGTTGCTGCCCAGATCACGCAATGCCTGAGCGAGGGTGACGCCGTCGGCATCGGTCGCTTCAAGCATGGCCGCATCAAAAGTGCCGGCCAGCGCCGAGCTGCCGATCAGCGTCGAGGAAAAACGCGCGCCTTCTTCGTCGCTGAAGGCGACCAGTTCGATGTTCAGCGGCAGCGTTTCGCCACGCTGATGTAAGTCTTCCAGCACGACCAGCGGCAGCAGCACGCCGAGCATGCCGTCGTAAGCGCCGCCCTGGCGCACCGTATCCTGATGCGAACCGATGATCAGCGTTTTGGCACCGGGCACCGTCCTGGTGCGAGCTACCAGGTTGCCGGCGGCGTCCAGTTCGGTGTCGAGGCCAGCCTGGTGCATCCACTCGGTCAGGTCGTTGAGCACAGCACGATGCTCGGCGGTGCCCAGCAGGCGGGTGACGCCGGGGCCTGGCTCGGAGTGCTGAGCAGCCCGCTCGGACAGTTGCATGATGCGTTCGCCCATCTGCATCAGCGAATCTCCTCATTGCTGACATGCCCCGTTTTGGACGGATGGGCATAGGTTGGCACGCCGTCCAGAAACGCCTGAAAGGCATGCGCCTTGGTTTTGGTGTAGAGCGCTTTAAGCTGATCGATACAGCCGGCGTCGGCCCAATCGACGCGTAAATCGACCGGTGGTTTATCCGGGCTGTGCACGCGCAAGGCCGCACTGTGGGTGCCGCGCTGGTCACCACCTTCGGCTTCGCCGGCGGCCAGCGCAGCGAGCAAGCGTTCGTGCAATGGCAGGTCGGGGTGAGTGAGAAAGGCGTCGAGCATGGCGTCGATCACCGCCGGGCTGGTCAGAATATTGCCTGCTAAAGCCAGGTTCTGCTGACAGCGCTGGGTTTTCTCGTCCAGGTTGGCAGTGCCGGTGTGGGCTGCGGTGTTGCCGGCGGCATCGCAGACCAGAAACTGGCGCTGCATTTCGCCCTCGTCGGCATCGATCAGTTGCTGGCGCACCTGGTCGGCGCTGTGGCCCTGTTCGAGCAGCGCCAGACCCCGGTCGCCGTACAGCCAGTTGGTGAAGGCGCCCTGGGTGGCGATGGCGCCAACGCCCTGGCGCAGATGGGGAACAAAGCCGCCGACGGCAACACTGCCGGTGGCGGTGGCGACGCCCAGCGATCCGTTAGTCGGATCGCGGGCGACAAGCGAATAGGTCATACCTCTAGCCTGAAGTTGCTGCGATCTGCCTTGAATTTATCATCATAAAATTTGTTGCGTCCACTAATTTGTAGTGATAAATGTATTTGGCGTCAGCGTATCGAGCTGACCCGGCAATCGGTCGTGCAGAAGCCGAGCCGGGCAAATCACAATAACTCGAATCTTTCAGCGAGAGAGGCGCCTACCGTGAAAAAACTGATTCACTCCCTGACGCTGGGTGTGGCCGTCCTGGCGAGCGGGTCGCTTTGGGCACAAACGCCCTCGGACGTCCTGGTCGTGGGGCAAATTGCCGAACCCCAGTCGCTCGACCCCCATACTGTTACCGCCGTGAACGACTTCCGCATCCTGGTCAATATCTACGATGGCCTGGTGCGCTACGCCGACGGCACTTTGAATGTTGAACCGTCGCTGGCCGAAAGCTGGAGCATCAGCGACGACGGCCTGGAATACACTTTCGAGTTGCGCGAAGGCGTCGAATTCCACGACGGCACACCGTTCAACGCCGAGGCCGTGGTGTTCAACTTCGAGCGCATGCTCGATGAAAACCATCCTTATCACGACACCGGCCCGTTCCCGTTGTCGTTCAACTTCGGTCAGGTCGACACCGTGGAAGCGGTGGATGACTACGAAGTGACGTTCACGCTGTCTGAACCCTTCGCGCCCTTTTTGTCGAATCTGGCGTATCCGACCGGGCTGATTATTTCTCCGGCGGCGGTGCAGGAATACGGCCAGGACGTGGGTCGCCATCCGTCCGGCACCGGTGCTTTTAAATTCGAAGAATGGCAGGCCAATCAGCGCGTTGTGGTTAGCGCCAATGCCGATTACTGGGATGGCGCGCCGGACCTCGAAGCCGTGGTCTTCCGTCCGATTACCGATGCCAACACCCGAGTTGCCGAAATGCTCTCCGGTGGCATCGACATGATGGTGGAAGTGCCGCCGGATAACGTTGCCACCTTCGCCGAAGACGATGACTTTGAAGTCTACGAGCAGGCCGGCCCGCATCTGTGGTTCCTGATTCTGAACCTGAAGGAAGAACCGTTCAGCGACAAGCGCGTGCGTCAGGCAGTCAACTACGCCATCAACAAGCAGGCGTTGGTTGATAATGTGTTGCAGGGCACGGCCACCGTTGCCACCGGCCCGACGCCGCCCGCCTTCGGCTGGGCCTACAACGAAGAGCTGGAACCCTATCCGTACGACCCGGACATGGCGCGTGAGCTACTCGCCGAAGCTGGCGCTGAAGGCGCGGAAGTGACCTTCTACGTCACCGAAGGTGGCTCCGGTATGCTCGATCCGATTTCCATGGGCACCGCCATTCAGGCCGATCTGGCCGCTGTCGGTCTGGATGTAAACATCGAGACCTATGAATGGAATACTTTCCTCGGCCGCGTTAACCCGGGGCTGGAAGGCAAAGCCGATATGGCGGAAATGGCCTGGATGACCAACGATCCGGATACGCTGCCGTTCCTGGCATTGCGCACCGAAGCCTGGCCGGAAAACGGTGGTTTTAACTCCGGTTATTACTCCAATCCGGAAGTCGATGAATTGCTGAACCAGGCGCGCACCGCTACCGATCAGGACGAACGCGCAGCGCTCTATAAAGAGATGCAGGAAATCGTCTACGACGATGCTCCCTGGGCCTTTATTGCCAACTGGCAGCAGAACGCCGTAGCGACTGATGCGGTGGAGAATTTCTCCCTGCAACCGTCCTTCCTGTTGCAGTTGCATGATGTGAGTAAGCCTTGATGGTGTGTTGCGGGGCCTTTTAATTGGCCCCGTTTGTTGTTGTGGATTCTTCGTTGGTTATTGAGGCGGGAATCCGCAGCCACCTTGGGTAAGCTCTTTGGGGGCACGCCGATGTGTCGGACCATTCCAGGCAAAAGACGTCCTCCAAAGGGTCTACCCAAGATAACCGCTACTGACCGTGGTTTAAGTTGAAGTCACCACAGTCAGAGCAATCGACAGTGGGTGCGTTCTGACCGGCCGTCGATCACCATGGAAGGTGATCGCCGAGCTTACAGGGATGTACTTGCAGCGTGCCGGTCAGGACGTACCCACTGGCGGTTGCGTGCGCCTGACACTGTAATCACCCAGCTCATAAAACGGCCAAAACATCGGGGCATTTATGAACCCTTCCATAGCGGCCTACATCGGCCGACGACTTCTACTAACAGTGCCGGTTCTGTTCGGTCTAACCATCATCGTTTTTTTCATCATGGCGATGATTCCGGGCGATCCGGCGCTGGCCATTCTGGGTTCCTATGCGACGCCGGAAAATGTCGCTCAGGTAAATCAACAACTGGGCCTCGATAAACCCCTGGTGCAGCAATACACCACTTGGTTAGGCAATGTGTTGCAGGGCGATTTTGGTCGTTCCTATCGTCAGAACCGCGACGTGTTAGACATCATCGGCGAACGCTTCGGCGCGACCTTGATTCTGGCCGGTACCGCCCTGGTGCTCTGTTCCATTTTTGGCATGTTGGTCGGCATTATTTCCGCTGTGCGTCAGTACGGCTGGGCCGACAAGGTGCTTACGCTGATCGTGCTGATCGGAATTTCCACACCGGCCTTTTGGCTCGGTCTATTGCTGATTATGTTGTTCGCCGTGCAGCTGCGCTGGCTGCCGGCCAGTGGCATGTACGCCATCTATGGCGGTGGTGATCTGCCTGATCTAATTATTCATTTAATTCTTCCCGCCTCGACGCTGGCGTTTATTGCCACCGGCGTTATTGCGCGCTTAACACGCGCTTCCATGCTCGAAGTCTTGCGTCAGGATTATATTCGGACTGCCCGCGCCAAAGGCTTGCACGAACGTCGGGTTATTTATCGGCATGCATTTAAAGCGGCGCTGGTGTCCATCGTACCGGTCATTGGTATACAGGCCGGTTTTGTGTTGGGCGGCGCGGTTTATATCGAAACGGTTTTTCAATGGCCCGGTATCGGTTCCATGTTGGTGAACGCCATTTCCACGCGTGATTTGTTAGTGGTGCAGGGCGGCGTGCTGATCGTGGCGGCGGCTTATGTGTTGTTTAATCTGGTCGCCGATGTGGTCCAGGTTCTACTCGACCCGAGGGTGACGACATGACCACAGCCACCGCTTCCACACCGATGAAAAAACGCAGCGGTCGTGCCGGGCCTTTGGCGTTGCTGGTGCGTAATCGACTGGCTGCTTTTGGCCTGGTCGTCATCCTGGCGGTTATTGCGCTGGTGCTGGTGACGCCCTGGCTGCCACTGGCCGACCCCGATATCACCGAACTCGCCAATCGCTTGCAACCTCCTTTCAGTGGCGGCCACTTTTTAGGCACCGATCAGCTCGGTCGCGATCTATTATCGCGTCTGTTGTGGGGCACTCGCGTTTCACTCGCCGTTGGCATTGCTGCCACTCTGGTTGCGGCCTTTTTCGGCTCGCTGATCGGCCTGGTCGCCGGTTATTTTGGGGGCCGCATCGACGGCAGTCTGATGCGCGGCATCGACATGCTGATGGCCTTTCCCTACATCCTGCTGGCGCTGGCGATTGTCGCCGCACTCGGCCCCGGTTTGATGAATGCTCTCTACGCCATTGCCATCGTTAATATTCCCTTCTTCGCGCGGAATGTACGCGGCGTGGTAGTGACCTTGCGCAATCGGGAGTTCGTTGATGCAGCACGCTTATCCGGCAAAGGTGACGCGCGCATTTTGCTCAGCGAAGTGCTGCCCAATGTGTTACCGGTGATCGTTATCACCATGTCGACCACCGTCGGCTGGATGATTCTGGAAACTGCCGGCCTGTCGTTTTTGGGTTTGGGTGCGCAACCACCAACGGCTGATCTGGGTTCGATTCTCGGCGAAGGCCGCAGCCTGATTATCAATGCACCACACGTTGCCAGCCTCGCCGGTCTGGTGATTTTTATTCTGGTGATGAGCATTAATCTGCTGGGCGACGGCGTGCGCGATGCGCTCGATCCGCGCCTGAAAGCCGGTGCCTTGCGCCGGCCTGCCGCCCGAACCGAAGTGGCCAGGGCGGCACGCCAACCGGCCAGCGGCGAACAGAATGGCTTGCTGGAGGTGAAGGATTTACGCACCGAATTTCATCTGGGTGGCAGCGTGCATCAGGCCGTGAATGGCCCGAGTTTCAGCATTCAGCCGGGTGAATGTCTGGGCATTATCGGTGAATCCGGTTCCGGTAAATCGGTGACCGCCATGTCGTTATTGGGATTAGTTGCGTCGCCGCCGGGGGTGATTGTCGACGGTCAGGTGAACTACAAAAACGCCAATATTCTCGGCGTTAATGACGAACAACTGCGCTCGCTGCGCGGCGGTGAACTGGCGTATATTTTTCAGGACCCGCTGTCGACCTTGCATCCGCTGTTCAGCATTGGCGATCAGTTGGTTGAAGCGATGCGCGCCCATGCGCTGATCAGTCATCGCAGCGCCTGGAAACGCGCTGTTGAGCTGCTGGAGTCGGTGCGTATTCCCAACGCAGCGCAACGCGCCAAACTCTATCCGCATCAGTTGTCGGGTGGTATGCGTCAGCGTGTGTCTATTGCCATGGCGTTGGCGAATGAACCGCAACTGATTATTGCCGATGAACCGACCACGGCGTTGGATGTGACGGTTCAGGCGCAGGTGTTGCGGCTGCTCAATCAATTGCGTCGTGAGCGTAACGCCAGCCTGATGTTTATTACCCACGACTTCGGTGTGGTCTCGGAAATCTGTGACCGGGTAGCGGTGATGTACGCCGGTGAAATTGTTGAAATCGGGCCCGTGGCGGAAGTGCTCGCCAAGCCGGCGCATCCCTACACACGCCGGCTGATCGAATGCGTGCCGGACATCCGCAAAGGCGGCACCGAGCTGGCCGAAATTCCCGGCCTGCCACCGACCGTCAGCGACCTGCCGGTCGGCTGTAAATTCGCCGATCGCTGCGACCGTGTGACCGATATCTGCCGCCAGTCTCCCATCGAATTAACGACCCTGACCGAAGCGCGACAGGCGCGCTGTATTTTCGCGCGGGAGGTGCTATGAACAAGCTCGAAGTGAGTGAACTGGTCAAGCGTTTTGGCGGTGGCCGCAACTTGTTCGGCCAATCGACACCTGCCGTTCATGCGGTGCGCAATCTTGGTTTTGAGGTGAAGCCGGGTGAAATTCTCGGCATTGTCGGGGAGTCTGGCTGCGGCAAATCGACGTTGGCGCGTATGTTGGTCGGGCTTGATCAGCCGACCGATGGCAGCATTCATCTCGATGGCGAACCGCTGGCCAAGGCCGGTAAAAAAGTCGATCTGAAACAGCTCTCGCGTAAGGTGCAGTACATTTTTCAGGACCCAAATAGTTCGCTCAATCCGCGCAAAACTATTCGCGATATTCTGTCAGCGCCCTTGATTCATCTGCGCCATTTAAATGCCGACCAGCGCGAACAACGATTGCTAGAGCTGATGACTCACGTCAACCTGCGCCCGGAATTTCTCGACCGTTATCCGCACGAATTTTCCGGTGGTCAGGCGCAACGTATCGGCATCGCCCGGGCGCTGGCGGCGGAGCCGGATGTGTTGGTTTTGGATGAACCGGTGTCGGCGCTGGACGTCTCGGTACAAGCTCAGGTGCTCAACTTGCTTAAGCGCTTGCGCGATGAATTCCAGCTGACCTATCTGTTTATCAGCCACGATCTGGGTGTGGTGCGAAATTTCTGCGACCGGGTGGTGGTGATGTATTTCGGCCGTATTGTCGAACAGGGCCGGGTCGATGATCTGTTCGAACAGCCGCGTCATCCATACACCCAGCGGTTGCTCGACTCGGTGCCCGGCAATACCGAACTGCGGCTGCCGCCGGAAAGCGATGCGGTGGTGTTACCCGACCCGTTCGACCCGCCGCCAGGCTGTGCCTTTGAACCACGCTGTCCATTTGCTCAGGCGGACTGCGCGCGCAGTGATCCGACCTTAATTGAAGTGGACTCTGGCCAGCGATTGGCGTGCTATCATCCGCCGGATAATCATTGAACCGAATGCTTCTATGACCAAACGTTCCGATCAGGTAACCGATGCACTCAAGGCGATGATCGCCGAACACCGGCTTAAACCCGGCGATCGGCTGCCGCAGGAAAAGACACTGATGGAAGACTTCGGCGCTGCCAAAGGTACGGTACGCGAAGCCTTAAAAGCATTGGAAACCCAGGGCCTGATTGTCACCCGAACCGGACCGGGCGGTGGCGCCTTCGTCGCCGACGTACCGCCGGATCGGGCTATGTCGTTATTGGCGAATTATTTCTACTTCAAGCAGATCACCATTCACGACATCTACCAGTTGCGCATTCACCTGGAACCGGAGATGGCGGCGTCGGTGGTCGGTCGGTTAAGTGACGAGGATTTCCGCCGCCTGCAAACGACCATGACGGTTTATGATGTGCCGCCCACTAACCAACAGGAAGAGCATGCGTTGCGTCTGGCGGAGCTGAGTTTCCACGAAGTGCTGGTCGATCTGTGCCCGAATCCTATTCTCAGTTTTACCTGCCATTTTTTGCTCGGTCTGCTGAAAAACCTACGCTTGTGTCACGACATCTACGATCTGCCCAATCCGGAATTATGGGAAACCGGTAAGTACTATCAGATGCAGTTAATCGGTGCGCTCAAGCGTGAAAACGAAGCGGATGTGCGGCGCATTATGCGTGAGCATATGCAACGTGCCGAAGCGCTGATGCAAGAGCAGGAGACCATTGTTTTGGATGGTTTTCTGCCCGCCTAAACGTCCTGAAACTCAGCCATATTCCGGCATTATAGGTGTGGCGCGGGCGTCGCGTTTGGGCGGCCGGCCGAACATGCGGGCGTATTCACGGCTGAATTGTGATGCGCTTTCGTAGCCGGTGGCGTAGGCGGCGCTTTCGACTTTGGCGCCTTCGGTGAGCAACAACCGGCGCGCTTCTAACAATCGTAATTGTTTTTGATATTGCAGCGGCGTCATGTCAGTGGCGGCTTTGAACTGGCGATGAAAACTCGACAGACTCAGCCTTGCTTGTGCCGCTAATTCTTCCAGCCTTAAAGGCGCAATAAAATCATTTCGGATGCGGTGGATGGCGCGCATGATCGGTGCCGGATGGTCGTGTCCCAAGGTCAGCGCCACCAGGGTATTGCCGTAAGGTCCGCTGAGCAGCCAGTACGCCAGTTCGCGTTGAATCAGTGGCGCCAGGATAGGAATGGCATCGGGCTGGTCGAGCAATTGCACCAGTCGCAACACGCAGTCCTCCAGTCTTTCATCCAGTTCAATCACCAGGGCGCTGCCCGTCTTGGCGTTTGCTGCCTGTGGCGGTGGCTCAAGTTGATTGTAGACATCGCGCAGAATAACCGGGTCGAGTTCGACCACCGCACCGAGAAAAGGCGCCTCCGGGCTGGCCTGAATAATGCGACCGACCGACGGCAATTCCATATTCACCAGCAACGCTTGGCCGGCTTGAAAGGTATGCGGCTGTTCGCCAAAGCTGGTTTGTTTGCTGCCTTGAGTGGCGATGCAGAGCGATGGCTGGGTGAGGATGTGCTTGGGGTCATCCGGTACCTCGGCACGCAGCAATACCAGACCATCGATGGCGGTCAGCCAGGGGTTTTCGCCCGGGTTTTGTTCAGTGTAGGCGGCAATGGCTTGGTTCAGTCGGCTGGACATACGTACCTCCGTGACGCTCAGGGCCGCCATGATAGAGAAATCGATATGACATGAATAGGCATAAAATACCCGATTTCCGGCGTTAATATCGGCAGGTTGATGACATTAAATGGCAGGCGTTCACTGAAGAGGAGCCACTGTCATGAACGCATCCACTCAATCCATCGCATTGATCACCGGCGGCAGCCGCGGCCTGGGCCGTGAAACTGCCTTGAATCTCGCCCAGCGTGGCGTCGATGTGATTTTTACCTACCAGAACAACGCATCGGCGGCCGCTGAGGTAGTCGGGCAGATTGAAGCAAAAGGTCGTCGGGCCATCGCTTTGCAACTGGATACCGGTGTCAGCGATAGCTTCGCGGCTTTTGCTCAGTCCCTGACTGAAGCGCTGTCTGAGCTTGGTTCCGACCGTCTGGATTTTCTGGTCAACAACGCCGGTGGTTCGCACCATGCGCTTATCGCCGAAGTTGCCGAAAACGATCTGGATATTTTGTATCAGGTGCATTTCAAAGGCGTCTTTATGCTCACCCAGACCGTGTTGCCGCTGATCCGCGACGGCGGTGCCATCGTCAATATCTCCACGGGACTGACCCGTATTATCTACCCGGGCAGCGCGGCCTATGGCGCCATGAAAGGCGCGGTGGAAGTCTTCACCCGTTACCTGGCGAAAGAGCTGGGTCCGCGTGGCATTCGCGTCAACGTGGTAGCGCCGGGTGCGGTGCAGACCGATTTCAGCGGCGGCATGGTGCGCGACAATCCTGAGGTCAACCAGGCGGTGGCATCGGTAACGGCTCTGGGGCGTCCTGGTCTGCCGAGCGATATTGGCCCGATGATCGCCTCGCTGTTATCTGAGGATAATCGTTGGATCAACGCCGAGCGCATCGAAGTCTCCGGCGGCATGGCGATCTGATCGTTTACCGTTGATATTTCCCTCGCACAGGCTATCGCCGGCGTTGCCGTATCGTTAGGCTGGTGGTTGGGCCGGGTCGTTGTGCACAACCATTAGAGGGGAATATCGCAGTATGAAAATTCTGATCATCGGCGCTGGTGTGATTGGCGTCACCACTGCCTGGACGCTGCAACGGCGTGGCCATGACGTTACCGTTGTCGATAAAGCCAGTTCTGCGGCGTTGGAGACCAGTTACGCCAATGCCGGTCAGCGTTCTTATGGTCATGTCTCGCCCTGGGCGTCGCCGTCGATGATTCGTCAGGCGCTGCCTTCGATGCTGCGCAGTGAAGGTCCGCTGAAACTGAAGCTGTTGCCCTCCGGTCGGATGATTCAGTTCCTCATCAGCATGACCCGTTTTGCCGGCCAGCCAGCGCTGTTCCGGCGCAACCATGAAGCCATGCTGCGGCTGGCGCAATTCAGTCGCGAACAATTTCTGGCGTTGGAAGACGCCGAACCTTTCGACTTCGATGGCGGCCATCGCGGCCTGCTGAAGCTCGCCAACACCGAAGCCGATAAGCGCGAACTGCTGCATATCGGTGAGCTGTTAACGCGCCTGGGTATCGATAACCGCTGGCTCGATCCGGATGAAACCCTCGCTCAGGAACCGGGGTTGTCGCCTGACATCGCCGGCAGTCTGCTGGTGCCCGGTGATGGCACGGGCGATTGCCAGCGCTTTACCGAACGTCTGGCTGAACGCGCGGCGGCTGCGGGTGTGCAGTTTCGTTATCGCACTGAAGCTACTCATCTACGTACCGATGATAAAACCTTGCACTCGGTGCAACTCACCGGCCCAGAGGGCGAACAATGGTTTGACGCTGACGCCTTTGTGATCTGCGCAGGCTGTGGCAGCCGCGAACTGGCGTTTTCGCTGGGCGTGCATCTGCCTATTTATCCGGTCAAAGGTTATTCGCTGACCGCGCCTGTTGCCGATGCTTCTCGTGCGCCGCAATCAACGCTGATCGACGAAAGCCGCAAGGTCGCCATCACCCGGCTTGGTGATCGGGTACGCGTCACCGGCTTTGCGGAACTGGCCGATTTCGATCGTCGCTTGCTGCCGCGCCGTTTGAAATCCATTCGCGACAGTCTGGAGCAGCGCTTCCCCGGCGCTGCCCAATGGGATAAGGCCGAACCCTGGACCGGCTTCCGGCCGATGACGCCGGATGGCCCGGCGGCTATTGGCCTCGGTCGGCAAAGCAACGTCTACTACAACACTGGCCACGGCACCTGGGGCTGGACCCTGGCCATGGGCAGCGCTGAAATTATTGCGCAGCAGATTGCCGGTGAAGAACCGTCAGTCGAGATGACCGCCTTCCGTCCGCGTCGTTATACCGGCGGTCTGGCGTGAGCTGAGACGATTTAGCCGCTAGCGTCAGGGCTTTGTTATACTGACTCGTTAATCTTGGCTAAAGGCGAGGGCGGTAGTGAAACGACCCCCCAGCAAAAAAGACATCCGTCACGACCTGGAAGACCAGGTCGAGGCCTTTCTGCGTGAAGGCGGCGAGATCGAGTGGGTGGACCGTGGTCGCTCCGGGCTGGAAGCCAACAAGCCGTGGAGCAATCCGTTCCATGCCTCACCCAGCGATGAACCTAAATCGTCGCGCACCCCGGTGCCAGAAGTGGTTGCTGCTATCGATTCGCGCAAACAGAAAAAACCGCCCCAGACCACCCGCAACCAGCGCCGCCCCCGCAAGCAATGGATCTACGACGATTTTGGCGAACCGGTGCGTTGGGTGTGGAAGGAATAAGCACTCACTCGCCGGCTTTGATCCAGTCGGCGGCGCGCTCGGCGAGCATCACCGTCGGTGCGTTGGTATTTCCGCCAATCAGCGTCGGCATGACGCTGGCGTCGACCACTCTTAAACCCTCCATCCCGCGAACGCGAAAGCGTTGATCTACCACCGCTGCGTCATCGACGCCCATACGGCAGCTGCCCACCGGGTGATAAATGGTATCGGCGCGCTGGCGGATGGCAGCTATTAACTCATCGTCGCTGGCGTTGTCAGCCACAAAAAACGGCCGCCCGCGAAATCGATCCATAGCGTTTTGCTGGATGATATGACGAGCCTGTTTAACGCCTGCCAGCAACACCGGCAGGTCGCGCTCGTCGCTGAGAAAACCCATCTCCAGGCGTGGCGACGCCAGAGGGTTGGCGCTGTGCAAACCCACCCGACCACGCGAATGGGGGCGCAGCTGGCAGGCGTGCAGACTGAACCCCTGGCCGTAGTGTGGGCGTCGGTTGTGGTCATCGCCGGGGCTGATCAGGAAATGCAGCTGGATATCGGGGCGGTCGAGTTCGGGCCGGGTTTTGATAAAACCGCCCGCCTCAGCGCCGTTGGTGGTCCAGATGCCCCGGCCACGCGCCAGTTTCGGCAGATCCAGGGCCAGCCGCGCCAAACCGGTCAGGCTGTAACCCACCAGGTGTGACGAAGAACTGCGCCAGCTGCTAAGAAAATCCAGGTGGTCCTGAAGATTGGCACCGACCTCAGCGCGCTCCAGTTTCACATCGATGCCATGGCGCTCCAGTTCTGCTCTCGGGCCGATGCCCGACAGCATTAATAGTTGCGGCGATTGAAAGGCGCCCGCGCTGAGGATGACTTCGCGTCGGCAATAAAAATCTTGCGGCGCCGAGCGACCGCCTTGTACACGCACTCCGGTTACTCGACTGTCGCTCAGCAGCAATTGGGTGGCCCGAGTGCGTGTTAAAATGGTCAGGTTCGGGCGCTCCACAATGGGGTGCAGAAAGGCGCTGGCGACACTGCAGCGGCGGCCATTGTGCTGTGTGACCTGATAGCGACCAACGCCCTCCTGAAACTCGCCGTTAAAGTCGTCGTTGTGAGACCAGCCCGCTTGCTGGCCGGCGGCGATAAACGCATCGACGACCGGATTCGGATAACGCAGATCATTCACCGCCAGTGGTCCGTCCTGACCGTGGAAGGCGTCGTCGCAGCGGCCGTTAGCTTCGCTGTGACGAAACCAGGGCAGCACTTCGTTCCAGCCAAAGTCGGTTAAGCCAAGTTGTGCCCAGTCGTTGTAATCGTCGTGATGACCGCGCGTGTAGATCATGGCGTTAATGGCGCTGCTGCCACCCAAAGCCTTACCGCGCGGCTGATAACCACGCCGTCCGTTTAAGGCCGCCAGGGGTTCGGTATCAAAGGCCCAGTTATGCAGTTTTGTCGGCACACTGAGGGCGATGCCAATGGGCCATTGAATCACGGCGCTGCGGCCATTGCCGCCGGCTTCAATCAGCAGTACCTGGTGACCTGGGTCTTCCGATAAGCGAGCGGCCAACACCGCACCGGCTGAACCGCCGCCGACGATGATGGTGTCGAACGTATTTGTCATTATTGTTAGCAGATGGCTGTCGACGGCCATTAACCTAGGCTGGTCTTGGTCAGACCACAAGACGGCGGCCCGCCGCACAGATGATTTGGTCGCAATGGCGAATAATAATGAGCAAATTGGCTAAATTTGATCTTAAGGCTGTGGCTATTCAGACCGCCAAGGCCGCCATGGTGCGGTTTTCAGCGCTGCAGTGGCAGTTGGCACAACCTTGGCAAAAGGCAGAGCAATTGAATCACTGTAAAAAGGAAAGTCTTTTGAACAACGCCCTGGTTTCTTCCGCTTTTTATCGCACGCTGACTGTTGGTATCGCCTTATTCAGCGCGCTGTTGTTATCCGCCTGTGCGAACCAGATGAGGGTTCAGGGACAGGGACCCATTGTTGAGCAACGTTACGAATTAAATGGTATTGACCGAGTGCATTTTTCCGGTCGGGGTGAAGTGCGAATTCTGCCGTCCGATGACTCCGTGTTGGTGGTCTCAGCCGCGCGCAATGTGCACAGCGCTCTCGACATCGATATTAACGATGAACGGCTCAAAGCTGGACCCAAAAGACGGTTTTATATCCCAACAGACAGCCGCCCGGTCTATACCCTCTATGTGAATGACCTGGAACGGCTGAGTGTCAGCGGCGCCATGTCGATCACCGCCGATGAACTGCGCAGCAATGAACTGACGCTGTCGGTGTCGGGCAGGGCTGAAGTGGACATGCGAGTCGAAGCGTCGGTACTGATCTTACGTTCTTCCGGCAGCGCTGAGATTACCGCCACTGGGCTGGTCGACCAGCTTGAGATTCGCACCTCCGGTTCGGTCCGGCTGGAAGGCAGTGACCTGTTAGCGCGCCACGTCGACATCGCCACCTCGGGCAGTTCTCGGGTGAGCATTTGGGCTGAGGAAAGCATCGACATTCGCAGCAGCGGTTCAACGCGTGTGCGTTATCGCGGGCAGCCGTTAGTGAGCCAGAGTATCAGTGGTTCGTCGTCGGTGGAGGCGTTGAACGACGAATAAAAACTCGCCTTTTACATCATCCTAATTCGGTAGGCGCGGCCAGAGCTGCAGCCGCCTACCGACCTATCTTATCTATATAGTGAACTGCTTCTCATATTCTTAGAATACAACGTTTATTCAAACGGCATGCTTGTTGGGCGCGCTTTATCATGCGCTTGGCGATTAATTTCGACCAAACACAGCGCATGAAAAAGCTGGGAGGCTTTGATGAATAAGCAATGGATATCAAGGAAATGGTTAGCTCTGGCGCTCACCGGATGGCTGCTGGCTGGGTGTAACAGTGAGTCGGGCGGTAACGGCGGTTCCACTATCACTCCCCCGGAAGAATTGTTTTTAACAAGGTTGAGCGTAAAACTGGACGGTGTTGTCGGAAACGGTCTGATGCTGGGTGCCTATAAGGGCGACCTTTTGGTCGAGGAAACGCCTGAGCAGGGTATTTCCGGTACCGCCGACTATCAGTTTCAGACGATCTACGCAGCGAATGATGAATACAGCGTAGTGATTGCAAACCAACCCGAGGAGCAACTCTGCCGTGTGATCAACGGCAGTGGCACCATCGGTTCTGAAAACGCGCCGGATATCCGTGTTGAATGTCGCTCCTGGGGAAGCAGTGAGAAGAACGTATCAGCAGCTACAGTCAATCCGTTCCTCGGGTTTCACGCCGCACTGAATGATCAGGGTGATGCCGTGGTGGTCTGGCAGCCTTGGGCTGCTGACAGTATTTATTCTTCAAAATTTTATTCAGAGTGGCAAGAGAATGAGTCTGTCTCACAATTTGGGGATGTAAATGGTTATGATTTCAAAACTGCTATCGATTCAGACGGCAACGCGGTAACTGTTTGGCAGCATCAAGAAGCAAGTGAACTTTATTCTCAATCCCGCACGAAGGATTCAACGAATTGGCTTGTACCCGTTCGTATTGACGACGATGCGGGAACCCAGAGCCAAACACCATCACTTTCGATGAATACAAACGGGGAAGCCGTGGTGGCTTGGTCCCCTGTACGTGGCAGCTCTGCTTTAGGCTTTAAGCGCTATCAAGGCGACAACAAGTGGGCAGGCGATTTAAGCGATTTTGGTGCCGGAAAAGGCTTTCCTCGCCATCCCAAGGTGGTGATCAATGACAGTGGCGAGGCGGTGGTGGTATGGCAAGAAGAGGTGAATGAAAACGATACAAAAACCGTCTTCATAAGAAGCAACTTCTATACACCGGCCAGTTCGCCCGAAGAGGAAGGAAGCTGGAGTGACATTCAAGACCTTTCCTCGCATGTCACTGACTACACCGGGTCGCATCCACGGATCACATTGAACAGCAATGGTCAGGCTGTGGCGGTTTGGGATATTGAGCAGCAGATTTATGCCCGTGTTTTTTCATCACCAGAGGATGGCTGGAGTGAGGTTACCCCGTTAGCCGAGAGCGGAGCTTCCAACCAGCGCATTGTGCTCGACGATCAAGGCCGGGCGATGGCGCTGTGGTTGCAGGAAGATTCCGACGGCAGCGTCGATATAATGGTGCGCCATTACAGCTTTGGTTCAGATGAAGCCGTTTGGGGTGATGCCCAGGTGTTGGTTGACCTGGCTTCGACACTTACCGTCAAGAGCTTTGATGTTGCGATGAATGCTCTGGGTGAAGCGGTGTTGCTTTGGAAACAGGCTGGAGATGGAAATAAAATGTATTCATTCCTGTACGCGCCTGATCAGAATGCCTGGTCGACTACGCCAACCCAATTGGGTATTGCTGGTGAATCATACGACGATTTAATTCAGGTATTGATCAATCAAAACGGGCAAGCACTGGCGCTTTGGGCTGACGATGATCAAGTAATCAAGGCTAAGTTTTTTAAATAAAACTAGTCCAAGAAACACACTGCATTTGTTAAACGATAAAGGCGCCTTCGGGCGCCTTTATGGGTTTTCAGCCTTGTTTTAGTAGAGCAGATAAACGAGACCGAAGCGGTGTTAAACGTTGAACCGGAAATGCATCACATCGCCGTCTTTAACGATGTATTCCTTACCTTCCAAACGCCATTTGCCGGCGTCTTTCGCGCCCGCTTCGCCGTTGTATTGCACGAAGTCGTCATAGGAAATGGTTTCCGAGCGGATAAAACCTTTTTCGAAATCGGTGTGAATAACGCCTGCGGCCTGCGGTGCCGTAGCGCCGACTTTCACTGTCCAGGCGCGCACTTCTTTCGGGCCGGCGGTGAAATAGGTTTGCAGACCGAGCAGTTTGTAAGCGGCGCGGATGACTCGGTTCAAACCCGGTTCTTCCATGCCCAAATCGGCGAGAAATTCGGTCTTTTCGTCATCGTCGAGTTCGGCAATTTCCGCTTCCAGCTTGTTGCAGATGACCACCACTTCGGCGTTTTCTTCGGCGGCGATGGCGCGCACACGATCGAGGTGCGGGTTGTTTTCAAAACCGTTTTCGTCGACGTTGGCGATGTACAGGGTCGGTTTGGTGGTGAGGAAAAAGAAAGCTTTTAAATCGGCTTTTTCTTCATCGGTCAAAGCGACACTGCGAATCGGTTTGGCATCGTCCAAAGCGGGTTTGATTTTCTCCAGCAAGGCCACTTGCCGAACGGCTTCTTTATCCTGGCCTTTGGCTTTTTTCTGCAGTTTGAGCAGTTGTTTTTCTACCGCGTCGAGGTCGGCAAGCGCCAGTTCGGTGTTGATCACTTCGATGTCGTTGACCGGATCGATCTTGTTGGCGACGTGGATGACGTTGTCGTCTTCGAAGCAACGCACCACGTGCGCAATGGCATCGGTTTCACGAATGTTGGCGAGGAATTGGTTGCCCAGGCCTTCACCTTTGGAGGCACCAGCGACGAGACCGGCGATATCGACAAATTCCATGGTCGTCGGAATGATTTTTTCCGGCTTGATGATGTCGGCGATTTTGTCCTGACGCGGGTCGGGGACCGGCACCACGCCGGTGTTCGGTTCGATGGTGCAGAACGGAAAGTTTTCGGCGTCGATGCCAGCCTGGGTGAGGGCGTTGAACAGAGTCGATTTGCCGACGTTAGGCAGGCCGACGATGCCACATTTAATGCCCATAGAAATTCTCCCGAAAAGGTTCTGGCCGCTCAGTCGGCCTGAAATTGATGCAATTGATTCATGGCTTTTTGCCAGTCTCCGGCGACGACTTTATCGGTTTCGGCGATGGCGGCGTCGATGGCGCGCGCCAGCCGGATCTGGTCGTCCGGATGCGCCTTGCCCAGAACATAGTTAACCACCTCGGGCGCAGAACCCGGATGGCCGATGCCCAGACGCAGGCGATAAAAATCTTTGATGTTGCCCAGGCGCGCAATGATATCGCGCAAGCCGTTGTGGCCGCCATGACCGCCGCCGAGTTTGAAACGGGCGACACCGGGCGAAAGGTCAAGTTCGTCGTGCGCGACCAGTATTTGCTGGGCGTCGATCTTATAAAAGTTGGCGAAGGTGGCGACGCTTTGTCCTGAGCGGTTCATAAAGGTCATCGGCTTCATCAGCCAGACGGTGCGTCCGCCCAGCGTTACCTTGGCCATCTCTGCCTGGTATTTGCTGTCCAGCTGCCATTGACCGCCGGCTTTGGCCAGCAGTTCGTCAACGTACTCAAAGCCGGCGTTGTGCCGGGTTCGGTCGTATTGTGCGCCCGGGTTACCCAGGCCTACGATGAGTTTTAAGGCTGCCATCTGTGTGTCCTAACTAAAAAAGGGCCCGCAGGCCCTTTTATTTTGCACGCGTTGGTAACGCGAGCCTTACTCTTCGCTGTCGGCTTCTGCTTCGGCGTCGTCTTCATCGGCCAGGTCGGCACCGGCCGGCTTGACGATGCTGACTACCGGTACGTCGTGCGTCTCACCTTTGTTCAGTTCGGTCAGGGAAACGCCTTTCGGCAGTTTCAGATCGGACAGGTGAAGGACGGCGCCCAGTTCCAGATCCACCACGTCGACTTCGATGAATTCCGGCAGGTCACCGACCTTGCAGGTGACTTCGACGTCAGTGACGGCGTGCTGAATTTTACCGCCTTGCAGTTTAACGGCTTTGCACTTGTCTTCGTTGAGGAAGTGCAGCGGAACGCGCTTGTGGACCACGGTGGTCTTGGTGACGCGCTCGAAGTCGGCATGCAGCGGCAGGCCTTTGGCAGGTGAACGCTGAATGTCCATCAGGATGGCTTGTTCGGACTTGTCACCAATGTTGATGGTCAGAACGTGTGAGTAGAAGGCTTCTTCTTTCAGGGCGCGGCTCAGCTCGCGCTCTTTCAGGGACAGGCTCATCGGTTTGCGGTTCTTGGCACCGCCGTAGATGATGGCCGGGACCCAGCCTTCACGACGCAGGCGGCGGCTCGCACCCTTCCCTGCAACCTCACGCACTTCAGCGTTTAAAGTAAAAATGTCAGACATTGCGGTTGTTCTCCAACTCAAGGTGACAGCGAACCGCGACCAGTTCGGCTTGCCACCGTTTCAGTAAATCCAGGCAAAAGGCCTGAAAGGAATAAAGCAAAATCAACAAAATAGCGGCTAAAAAGCCGCTATTTGTCGTTATTCAGTGTTGTTTTGACGCTAACTTAGCGGAACATTGCACTGATGGATTCTTCGTTGCTGACGCGGCGGATGGACTCGGCGAGTACCCCCCCCATCGAAAGCTGGCGGATATTAGCACAGTTTTTTGCCGCTTCCGATAGCGGAATGGTGTCGGTGACCACCAATTCCAGGTGCGAGTTGGCGATGCGTTCTACCGCCGGGCCACTCAGTACCGGATGGACGGCGTAGGCGACCACTTTCTTGGCGCCAAACTTGACCAGCGCTTCGGCGGCCTGGCACAGCGTGCCGGCGGTATCGACCATGTCATCGACCAGTACGCAGGTGCGGTCTTTAACGTCGCCGATGATGTTCATGATCTCGGCATGGTTGGCCTTGGGACGGCGTTTGTCGATGATCGCCAGGTCGCAGCTCAGCTGCTTGGCGATGGCACGGGCACGGACCACGCCGCCAACATCGGGCGAGACCACCACCATGTCTTCGAATTCGCGCTGGCGAATGTCGTCCAACAGCACCGGCGAGCCATAGATGTTGTCGACCGGAATGGAGAAGAAGCCCTGAATCTGGTCGGCGTGCAGGTCGACGGTCATGATGCGGTCGATGCCGACCACGGTCAGCATATCGGCGACCACCTTGGCGGAAATAGGCACCCGCGAAGAACGCGGACGACGGTCCTGACGGGCGTAACCGAAGTAGGGCATAACCGCCGTGATGCGTCCGGCAGAAGCGCGGCGCAAGGCATCGGCCAGCAGGATGACTTCCATCAGGCTGTCGTTGGTGGGCGCGCAGGTGGGCTGAATGATAAAGACGTCGGCGCCGCGCACGTTCTCGTTGATATCAATGGCGGTCTCGCCATCACTGAACTTGGTGATGGTAGCGTCACCCATCGGAATACACAGGCGTTCAACCACCTGGTTGGCGAGATCGGGATTCGCATTCCCGGTAAAGACCATCATTTTAGACACTTAGGACCACCCTGTTTTGGTTAGCTCATTCGGGTGGCCCGCAACCACCCGACGTTCGGAATCGGTAGTTGCAGTCAGGCCGTGTCGGCCAGCATTCGCTGCAAAGGCGACAGATTGACTCCCTGGGCAATAAAGCCGCTATAGCCCGGGTAGTGCTCAACAATGCTGCGCAGTAGGTCTTGGGCTGCCATGTCGCTTTGCGTCGTTAGAAAGAGTGAGGCGCCGCTGCCGCTGAGCCGAACCTGGCCAAAATCAGCCAGGCGTGTGAAAGCAAGTTCGATCTCAGGGTAGCGCTTCCTGGCAACGGCTTCGAAGTCATTGTGACCTGCCCCTGCCAGCGCGGAGCGTATTGTGCTGACTGGGGTATTTCGTGTCAATTCCGTGTCAGCGAACAGCCGTGCTGTATTCACCTCTATGCCCGGTTGTATCACCACAAACCATTGCGCTGGCAACTCGACGGCCGTCAGGCGTTCACCCACGCCCTCGGCCCAGGCGCTGCGACCGCGCACGAACACCGGGACATCGGCGCCCAAGGATAAACCCAGTTGCGCCAGTTGATCTTCATTCAAACCGCACTGCCATAAGTGATTTAACGCCACCAGCGTGGTGGCCGCATCGGAGCTGCCACCGCCGAGTCCGCCGCCCATGGGCAGGCGTTTTTCCAGGCGAATATCGACGCCGGCATTGGCCGAGGTATAGGGCTTAAGCAGGCGGGCGGCTTTGATGATCAGGTTGTCGTCATCGGCGACGCCGGGCAGGGCAGGTGAGAGTCGAATGCAGCCATCGGAAGTTGGACTAAACTGCAGCTCGTCGCCACGGTCGAGCAACTGAAACAGAGTTTGCAGTTCGTGGTAGCCATCGGCCCGCCGGCCAGTGATGTGCAGCATTAAATTGAGCTTGGCCGGAGCGGGAAGGTGCAAAGCGGGCATGAGGTGATGAAGATCCGAAGGCTGGAGGGCGCCATCATACCGCAATGAAGGATCAGGCCAATGGGCGGATGCTGACTCATTGGGTGATTAAAAGTGGGTGGAAAACCACCCATTTAAACCGACCGGGATTGCCGTAGCTGCGCTGAGACGGCGCTTTGTTAGCCTTGGCCCGCTGCTTGCTATGGCAGGCCGAGGCTTAAAGCCCATAGATATCGCAGTGATATCCCAACAAAGAAAATAACAAGTGGAGAATACAATGAAGGCAACCCGCACCCTGATGTTGGCGGCGCTGTCCGCGTCCACCCTGGCACTGGGCACCGCCCAGGCTGAAGATCGTTCCGATTGGCCGAGCAACTTTACCGTTGGTACTGCCAGCCAAGGCGGTACTTATTTCGCCTATGGTTCTGGCTGGGCTAACTTTGTGGCCGAAAACCTGGGTGTTTCCGGCGGCGGTGAAGTCACCGGCGGTCCGATGCAAAACATGGCGCTGGTGCACACTGGTGATCTGGCCTTTGGTCTGACCACCATGGGTCCGGCGCGTGAGTCCATGGACGGTAACAGTCCACTGGCTCCGGGCATGGAAATGAACAACGTCTGCGCCATCTTCCCGATGTACCAGACGCCGTTCTCGGTCACTGCGCTGACCAGCTCTGGCATTACTTCCATTGCTGATATTCCTGACGGTGCCCGCATCGGTTTCGGCCCGGCCGGTTCCACCTCCGATACCTACTTCCCGCGTATGCTGGAAACCCTGGGTGTTGATTTCGACCGCCGTAACGGCAGCTGGAACGACCTCGGTGGTCAGTTGCAGGACGGCCTGCTTGACGTCATCGCTTTCGCGGCCGGTATTCCGATTCCGGCCGTCAGCCAGTTGGAAGTGCAGACCGATGTGAACATCATCGAGTTCAGCGAAGACGAGATGAACACCATCCTCGACGCCTTCCCGGTCTCCGAGTTCACCATTCCGGCCAGCACTTATCAGTCGCTGGACAGCGATGCCCGCGCGGTCTCCATGTGGAACTTCGCCATCGCCAACTGCGATCTGTCGGAAAGCTTCGTCTACGAAGTCACCAAGCTGACTATGGAAAACAACGACCAGATGATGTCGATCCATAAAGCAGCCCGGACTTCGGTACCGGAAAACTACAGCAAGAACACCTTCATCCCTTGGCATCCGGGTGCAGCTCGTTGGTTCAACGAGAACGGCTACACCATTCCTGCCAATATGGTTAAGTAACACCTCTGATAGGCCGCAAGGCCTTTGCCACCGGGCCGTCTCCTTCGGGAGTCGGCCCGGTTCTGTTCGCTGAGAAGCCGTTATGACTGATAAAGATTACCAAGCGTCCACCAGTGAAGCCGTCGATGATGGCCTGGTGATTGAAGGCGTTGACGACGAAACCATCGAATCCAATCGCCGCTTGTTTGAAGGCTGGGTGTTCTGGGGCGTGATGTCCCTGGCGGTGATTTTTTCGGGCTTTCACCTCTACACCCTGAACATTGCCCCGCTGGAAACCTGGACCTTTCGCATCATTCACATCTGCGGTGCTTTGATTCTCGGTTTTCTGCTTTATGCCGGCACCCGTTTCAGTGCCGATGATGAATCTCCGCGCCGCTGGACCACCATCGTCGCCGGCGTCCTGATGTTGCCAGCGCTGTTTGCGCTCTACCAAACCGGCGCCATGGCTCAGATGATTTCCGGCGGTGCCCTGCGCATCGATCCGGCTATTGAAGCCAACCTCTATGGCTGGCCGCTGATCGCCGCAACCTTTGGCGGCATTATTTTGAGCTGGTTCCATCGCGGCCGCCGCTCGGCGTTTTCCTGGCCGGATCTGCAATTGGTGATCTGCGCCATCGCCGCTGCCAGTTATTTCCTGCTGATGTACAACACGCCGCTGCGCATGAGTACCGGTACTTCTTTTGCGCCGGTCGGTATCTCCTTTGCTGCCGTTGCCGGCATTGCGTTGATTATGGAATTGACGCGCCGCGTTGCTGGTCTGGCGCTGGTGATCATCGCCTGTATTTTCCTGGGCTATGTATTTGCTGGCCCCTATTTGCCGGGCTTTTTGGGTTACCCGGGTTTGTCGGTGCAGCGTTTCTTCAGCCAGGTTTATACCGATGCTGGCGTGTTGGGCCCGACCACCGCAGTGTCTTCTACCTACATTATTCTGTTCATCATTTTCGCGGCCTTTTTGCAGGCCTCGAAAGTGGGCGATTACTTCGTGAATTTCGCCTTTGCCGTGGCCGGTCGTGCGCGCGGTGGCCCGGCCAAGGTGGCCATTTTTGCCTCAGGTTTGATGGGCATGATCAACGGCACCAGCGCCGGTAACGTGGTCTCCACCGGTTCGCTGACCATTCCGTTGATGAAGAAAGTCGGCTACTCGAAAAAATCCTCCGGTGCGGTGGAAGCCGCGGCCTCAACCGGCGGGCAGATCATGCCGCCGATCATGGGCGCCGGTGCTTTTATCATGGCGGAAATTACCGGTATTCCTTATACCGAAATCGCCATTGCTGCGTTAATTCCAGCCATTCTCTACTTCGCCTCGGTCTACTTTATGGTCGATTTCGAAGCGGCCAAGCTGGGCATGCGCGGTATGAAGGAAGACGAGATTCCGCGCTTCCGTAAACTGGTCAAACAGGTCTACCTGTTCGCGCCGATCATCATTCTGATCGTCGCCCTCTTTATGGGTTACTCGGTGATTCGCGCCGGTACTTTGGCCACGGTTTCTGCCGCTGTGGTGAGTTGGATTTCCCCGCACAAGATGGGCATTCGTTCCATTTTGAAGGCGTTGGAGCTGGCCGGTGTGATGTCGATTCAGATCATCGCTGTCTGTGCTTGCGCCGGTGTCATCGTGGGTGTGATTTCACTCACCGGTGTCGGTGCACGGTTCTCCTCGCTGTTGCTCGGCCTGGCCGAAACCAGCCAGTTGCTGGCGCTAATTTTCGCCATGTTCATCTCCATCCTGTTGGGCATGGGTATGCCGACCACGGCCGCTTATGCGGTGGCCGCATCGGTGGTGGCACCGGGCCTGATTTCACTGGGCATTGATCCGCTGACGGCACACTTCTTTGTGTTCTATTTCGCGGTTGTCTCAGCGATTACGCCGCCGGTTGCGCTGGCGTCCTATGCAGCCGCTGGTATTTCGGGTGCCAACGCCATGGAAACCTCGACGGCTTCGTTCAAAATTGGTCTGGCGGCCTTCATCGTGCCCTTTATGTTCTTCTACAATGGCGCGCTGTTGATGAATGCTGATTGGTTCGCCATCAGCCGCGCTTTGATCACTGCCACCTTTGGCGTCTATCTGCTGTCGGGTGGTGTGCAAGGCTGGTTTATGCGTCTGGCGGCCAACTGGCCGGTGCGCATCTTGTTGATGGTCGCTGCCTTCGCCATGATTGAAGGTGGTATTGTGACTGACCTGGCAGGCCTGGCGATTGCCGTCGCTGCCTTCTTTATCCAGAAAGCCCGGGGTGGCCGATTAGCGCCTCAGGCCTGATCGTTCTTCTTATGGCTGCGACGATTGTCGCAGCCTGACCGGGTTAACGGATGTCGCTGAGACACTACTTAACGAACTATCGTTTCTGGGTGCTGGTGCTTTTTGCCAGCACCTGTTTACTGTCCTGGGTGGTTGGTTCCTGGGCCGGCTATCGATTGCTCGAACGTGAGAGCATTCAGGAATCGTTTCGCTACAGTCAGTTGGTCGCCAACGAACTGAATCGCTACCGACCCATTCCCGAATTGATGGCGCAACATCCACTGATGTTGGCGGTACTGGAGAACCCGGACAGCGAACGGCTAGTGCTTGAAGCCAACGAAGAAATGCAGCAGATGGCCAGCATTGTTGCCAGTTCCGATGTCTATTTGATGGACCGCAGCGGCTTGACCATTGCGGCCAACAATTATCAATTACCGACCAGTTTTATCGGTCGTAATTTTGCCTTCCGGCCTTACTTTCACGAGGCCATGTCATCGGCCGATTCGGCCATCTATTTTGCCTTAGGCGTCACCACCGATCAGCGCGGTCTGTACTTTTCGCATCCGGTATTAAACGATGCCGGCGAGGCCTTGGGCGTGGTTGCCATCAAAATTCAGGTCACCGATTTGGAAGACCAATGGCAGCGTCCGGCGGCTTTTACCGAATCGGAAATGGTGGTGCTGGATCTGGATGGCATCAGTTTCTTAGCCAGCCGACCTGCCTGGTTATACCGCGCTTTCGAACCCATCAGTGAGTCGCGCCGCCGCGCAATTTTTGCCGATCGTCGTTACCACGACGAAGAACTGGCGGCGATGAGCATTGTCGATCAGGGCCGGCCATTGGGCGTGAGTGACTTGTCGGAACGTTTGTTGATTGGCGCCGGTGACAGCGCCCGGCCGTACCTCAGTGTTGAAACGCCTTTGCCACAACTCGATTGGCGCTTGCGCGTATTGATCGGAACCGAGCCGGTGCTCTTTACCCAGCTGCAGTTTTTAATCGCCGGCACGGTGTTATTTCTGGGTGGTTTTTTAACCTGGCTGTATTTACGTGAACGCTATCGTCGCGAAGCGGAATTGGCCGAACGCGGTGAACAGTTGGAGCAACGCGTTGCCGAACGCACTGCGGACCTGGAAAACTCCAACCAGCAGTTGCTGGCCGAAGTCGCCGAGCGTGAAAAAGCCGAACAGGTATTAACCGAAACTCAGCAGGAATTGATTCAGGCGGCCAAGCTGGCAGTGCTCGGTCAGATGTCGGCGGGTTTGAACCATGAGATGAATCAACCACTGACGGCGATACAAGCCTACGCTCGTAACAGTCGGCGTTTTTTGGAACGCGGTGACCGTGAAACCGTCGATGCCAACCTCAGTGAAATTGTTGCATTGTGCGATCGCATGGCGGAATTAACGCGCCAGTTCAAAGTGTTTGCGCGTAAGTCCGAAGGCCCGCCCAGCCCGGTCGATATGCGTCAGCCGGTCGATGGTGCTTTGAAAATTATCAGTGCTCAGGATAACAGCGAAGGCGTACAGTTCGATTGGCACCGGCCGCAACAACCGGCCTGGGTGCACGGCGATTTAATCCGCATTGAGCAGGTGTTGGTGAATCTGATTGCCAATGCGGTGCAAGCTACCGAAGCGGTCGAACAACCGAAAATCACCATCGATGTGCAGCATCATGGTCGTGCTTGGCAATGCCGGGTGCGTGATAATGGCTCGGGTTTACCGGCCAATACCGAACAATTATTTGAACCCTTTTTTACCACCAAATCGATGAAGCAAGGCCTGGGTTTGGGGCTATCGATATCGCGTCAGATTGTTGATGCGCTCGGTGGCCGCTTGATTGGCCAGAACCGCGCCGATGGACAGGGCGCCGAATTTATTTTGACGCTGACGCAGCGAGAGGGCACCGCATGAGTCAACGAGCTGTGGTCTTTATTGACGACGAAGCCGACATCCGTCAGGTGATGGCGCAGACGCTGGCGCTGGAAGAATTGCCGGTCGATTGTTACTCCGATGGCGCGACCGCGATTGCCGAACTTTCCGCTGACGAAAACCTGGTGGTGCTGTGTGACTACCATATGCCGGGCATGAATGGTCTGGATGTTTTGCGCGCGGTGCACACCATCGACGATGCCATTCCGGTGATTATTCTCACTGGTCAGGGCGATATCAGCACCGCAGTTGCCGCCATGCAGGAAGGTGCTTATGACTTTATTGAAAAGCCCTTTGATCACGACGAACTGATTGAGCTGCTGAAAAAAGCACGCGAAAAACGTCAGTTGGCGTTGGAAAACCGTGAGCTGAAAGCACGGCTGCGTCACTTTGCGCGTCCCGGTCCGCGGGTGCTGGGGGAAAGCGCCGGTATGCTGCGGTTAATGTCACAACTCGATCCGGTGATCGATACCTCAGCCGTGGTGTTACTGAACGGCGAAACCGGCACCGGTAAGGACGCGCTGGCGCGTTATATCCACGAAAACAGCACGCGTTCCGATCACAACTATGTCGCTGTTAACTGCGGCGCTGTGCCGGAAAATCTGATTGAAAGTGAACTGTTCGGCCACGAAGCCGGTGCCTTTACCGGTGCCGATAAAAAGCGCATCGGCCGCTTCGAACACGCCAGCGGCGGCACACTGTTTTTGGACGAAGTCGAGTCGATGCCGCTGGGTTTGCAGGTCAAATTATTGCGTGTGCTGGAAGACGGCAAGATTGAGCGACTCGGATCCAATACCACCATCGATGTCGATGTACGCATTATCGCCGCGACCAAAACCGATCTAAAAAAACTCAGCGACGGCGGCGATTTTCGCGCTGACCTTTATTATCGCCTCAACGTTGTCGAACTACAGATTCCACCGCTACGCGAGCGCAAAGAAGATATTCCGCTGCTGTTCCATCACTTCGCCCTGATCGCCGCTGCTCGTTACGATCGCGAAAGCGTACCCTTGCTGCCGGATCAGACCGCTCGTCTGTTACATCACTCCTGGCCGGGCAACGTGCGCGAACTGCGTAACCTGGCTGAACGCTATGTACTGATGGGCGCGGCGGCCTTGGATGAAGCCAATGAGCCAACTCAACCAGAAGTTGCCAACCGCCGCACGCTGGCGGAAATGATGGATGGTTTTGAACGTTCACTGTTGCAGTCAGCACTGCGCGATAACCAGGGTTCGATCAAAGACACCATGGTGAGTTTGGGTCTGGCGCGCAAGACGCTGTACGACAAGATGCGTAAGCATGGGTTGGATAAATCTGAATTCAAAGACTGATCATTCAGCCTTGCTTTCGTTATCGACGTCAGGCTGAACTGGATCGTCGCTATCAGATCGGTTCTTTAGTGTTTTGGCTAACCAAATAACAATGGCCAGTGCGAAAATATTGCAACCGATGAGGGAGTTCTGGCTGCTGTCGTTGATCGAGAAACTATAACTACTGCCCAGTTGAAAATTCACCATCAGACGGAAAGGTTCCCATCCCATCGTCGCGGTTAAGTAAAAACCGGTAGAAATAAAATACCCCAGAAAAGGTGAGCTGAATAACGGCACCTGAAAGAGCCAAAACCGGCGGAGCTGGGCGGGTGCATTTGAGCTTCGTTCAAGTAATTTTATACCCAGCCAGACTCCCCAGCCGTAGTACAGACAATATAGCAGCAGTGCCGCCCAGATGACGGGATTGCGATTGGAAATCAATACTTGCAAAACCGATGCGATGCCGATGCAGGCCCCGCCAAGAGTTAATACCGCCAAGGCACGTCTTTGCCACAAGCTCATCACTGGTTGAACCCTTTTACTGCCTTGGTGGCAACATAGCGGCGTTTTAGACCGGCGGTCAAGCTAATCTAAGGTTGATATAAATCAGTACGCTCAGCCGGCAGTTCGCTTTAAATAGCATTGTCTAATATTCCGGTCGATCTAGCAGTGCTGTTAAAAAATACCTTTATCCCTGAACTCCTGTCCCCCGCCGGCAGCCTGAAAAACATGCGTTACGCCTTCGCCTATGGCGCCGATGCGGTCTACGCCGGTCAGCCGCGCTACAGCTTGCGGGTGCGCAATAACGAATTCGATCACGCCAACCTGAAAATCGGTATCGATGAAGCCCATGTACAGGGCAAACGGTTTTATGTGGTGTGCAATATTCAGCCGCATAACGCCAAATTGAAGACCTTTATCCGTGACCTGCAACCGGTGGTAGAAATGGGCCCTGACGCGCTCATTATGTCCGACCCGGGTTTGATCATGATGGTGCGCGAGGCGTTTCCAGAAATGCCGATTCATTTGTCGGTGCAGGCTAATGCGGTGAACTGGGCGGCGGTTAAATTCTGGGCGGGCCAAGGTATTGAGCGAGTAATTTTATCGCGGGAATTATCGCTCGATGAAATTGCCGATATTCGCGAACATTGTCCGGATATTGAACTGGAAGTCTTTGTTCATGGCGCGCTGTGCATGGCTTATTCCGGGCGCTGTTTGTTGTCGGGTTATATGAACCGGCGTGATCCGAACCAGGGCACCTGTACCAATGCCTGTCGTTGGTCGTATTCGGTTGAACCTGGTCAGGAAGATGACGCTGGTCAGATCGTGGCAGTGGTTGAGCCAACGCTGGGCGAAGGCTCGTTTCATAGTGAACCGGTACTTATTACCGAGGCCAATCGACCCGACGAAACCATGACCGCTTTCGAAGACGAACACGGCACCTACATTTTTAATTCGCGTGATTTACGTGCGGTCCAGCATGTTGAACGCTTAACCCAACTGGGCGTGCATTCATTAAAAATTGAAGGCCGTACCAAGTCGTTTTATTATTGCGCGCGCACCGCTCAGGTATATCGCCGGGCCATCGACGATGCCGTTGCCGGTAAACCCTTCGACGAGAACCTGATGAGTACACTCGAGAATTTGGCGCACCGAGGTTATACCGAAGGGTTTTTACGCCGTCATACGCACGATGCTTATCAGAATTACGACTATGGCCATTCGCTATCTGAACAACAGCAGTTCGTTGGCGAGTTCAGTGGTGAGCGTCGCGATGGCTGGGCTGAGGTTATCGTCAAAAACAAATTCTGCAGTGGCGACAGTCTGGAATTGATGACGCCCCAGGGTAACGTCACCTTCACGCTCAGAGTGATGCGCAATGCCCAGGGCGTTGAAATTGATGACGCCAAAGGCAGTGGTCACCGAGTGTTTATCTCACTGCCGGAAGACATTGATTTGGACTACGCCTTACTGATGCGCAACCTGAAACCGGGCCAGACAACTCGTAAGGCGCAAATTCAGGGCGCAGCCTGATGGCACTGTTGATTAACGAGCGCTGCATCAACTGCGATATGTGTGAACCGGAGTGCCCGAACGAAGCCATCAGTATGGGTGAGCTGCGGTACGAAATTAATCCGAAATTGTGCACTGAATGCAAAGGACACTACGACGCACCAACCTGCCAGTCGGTGTGCCCGATCAGTCGTTGTGTTGTGCCCGACCCCCAGCAAAGAGAAAGCGAAGCTGAACTGTTCGATAAGTTCGTCGCACTGCAAGGCTTGGTTTGAGTGGTAGCCGCGTCTGAATAATGACTATGATGCACGCTTACAACAGCAACCAGGTTGAGAGATTTGCCATGGATATTCCGGTTCTTGAAACTGAACGTTTGCGCTTGCGAGCCTTCACGCAAAGCGATGCCGACAGCTTTGCGGCGCTGAACGCCGATGCCGACTTTATCCGTTTCCTCGGTCAGGGTGTGCCCATTGACAGCGGCGAAAGCTGGCGCGTGATGGCCACCATTCTGGGGCACTGGCAGTTGCTCGGTTACGGCCTTTGGTTGGTCGAGGAAAAACACAGCGGTCGTCTTGTTGGCCGAGTGGGGCTGTTGAATTTACCGGGCTGGCCAGGTATTGAAATTGGCTGGGGGATCGCTCCGGAATTCTGGGGGCGCAGTTACGCTTATGAGGCCGCCGTGGCTGCCATGCGTTGGGCTTTTGACGAACTGCCACTCGAACGATTGATCAGCCTGATTCACCCCGACAATCTGGCCTCACAAAAGCTGGCGCTGCGGGTGGGTGAAAGCTTCAGCCACCAGCAGGAAGTGGCTGGCAAGCTGTGTGATATCTACGCCGTGGAACGGCAGCATTTCCTGGCGTTGCATGCGTTGTGATCGGTTGGCTTTAACGGCTCAGTTGACGTGCTAGTATCCATTTTCGCAATTCATGTTCTGGTGCGTCATGTCCGCTAACAACGTCTTCGATCAAACCGCTTACCCACCCATCGAACCCTACGATTCCGGCATGCTTGATGTCGGCGATGGTCATCAAATTTATTGGGAGCGCGTCGGCACGCCCGGTGCCAAACCCGCAGTTTTTCTGCACGGAGGTCCGGGTGGTGGTTGCGATGCCGACCATCGCCGCGTCTTCAACCCGGCCAAATACGATGTGCTGTTGTTCGACCAGCGCGGCTGTGGTCGGTCGTTACCGCACGCTGACCTGAACGCCAACACCACCTGGCATCTGGTGGCCGATATTGAGCGTCTGCGCGAGCTGTGTGGCGTGGAAAAATGGCAGGTATTCGGTGGCAGCTGGGGTTCTACGCTGGCGCTGGCCTACGCCGAAACTCACCCGGAACGCGTCAGTGAATTGATTTTGCGCGGCGTCTATACGCTCACCAAAGCCGAACTGGATTGGTACTACCAGTACGGCGTTTCGGAAATGTTTCCTGATCGCTGGGAACACTTTATTGCACCCATCCCCGAGGCCGAGCGCGACCAGATGATGGCGGCCTACCATCGCCGCTTAACCGGCGATAACGAAGCCGAAAAACTGGTCTGCGCCAAAGCCTGGAGCCAGTGGGAAGGTTCGACCATTTCGTTGCTGCCCGCGCCGGACCGGGTAGAAGATTTTGGCGGCGATCATTTCGCGCTCGCCTTCGCGCGTATCGAAAATCACTTCTTTGTGAATGCGGGTTGGTTGGAGGAAGGGCAGTTGCTGCGCGATGCGCATAAACTGGCTGGCATTCCCGGCGTGATCGTTCATGGCCGTTACGATATGCCGTGCCCGTTGCGCACCGCCTGGAATTTATCGAAACAATGGACCGAGGCCGAATTGCACATCGTCGAAGCCGCCGGTCACACCATGGGCGAGCTGGAAATTTTGAGACTGCTCGTTGCTGCCACCGATGGTTTTGCCGACTAACCCAAACCGAGTCCTCACGAAGTGTCGAACCGGGTGAATTAGGAGGATTTATGATCGGCGATTTGAATCACATTACCTTGGCGGTGAGTGACCTGGACCGGTCGTTGTCGTTTTATCGGCACACTCTGGGTTTCCCCGCCCAGGTGCGCTGGGATGGTGGTGCTTACCTCAGTGTCGGCAGTCTGTGGTTGTGCTTATCGGTTGATGAGCCCAGTGCCAAGACGGATTACACCCACCTGGCTTTTAGTGTCAGTGAGTCAGCATTCGCGACCTGCTGTGAGCGATTGCGGGCCGAAGGCGTTGTCGAATGGAAGATCAATAAAAGCGAAGGCGACTCTTTTTACTTTCTGGACCCGGATGGTCACAAATTGGAGTTACACGTCGGTAACTTGGAAACCCGCCTGAAAAGTCTGGCGCAACATCCGTACTCGGGGTTGCAGTGGCTCAATGATTAGCCATTGAGTCGTTTCATGGATTTTGAGTGTCGATGGTTATCACACTTGTATCGATTATTCCGGTTTGTATTGAAGGAGCAACACAATGACGGGGTCTAAACCTTTCATCACCGTACGCCATGCCGAGCTGTCCGATGCCGCCGCCATTCATGCCATTTATGCCGGCGAGCAAGCTTTCGGTAGCACACTACAACTGCCGTTTCCTGCGTTGCGAACCTGGGAAAAGCGTTTGGCTGAACCCAATCAAAGCAGCTACAACCTGGTGGCCGAACTTGATGGCGAGGTCGTTGGGCAGTTGGGTTTGCAGCAGTATGTGCAGCCGCGCCGCCGTCACGCCGGCACTTTCGGCATGGGCGTTCGCGCCGATTCGTTGCGCCGGGGCGTGGGTCGGACATTGATGGAAGCCATGCTCAACCTGGCGGACAATTGGCTTAATCTCACGCGGATTGAGATGGAAGTTTACGTCGATAACAAACCGGCCATCGCTTTGTATAAAGCGTTTGGTTTTGTCATTGAAGGTGAAAGCAAAGACTTTGCCTTCCGCAACGGTGAACTGGTCGATGTCTATCAGATGGCGCGCCTAGGTTCTTAAGCGGCCGCAAAACGGCAAGGTTATTAGCATGAAAAATCACGCTCTGTTATTCGTTCTGCTTTGCTTGGCGCTAGGCACCGCTCAGGCACAAGACGGACGGCAAAGCACTTTAGAGACACCGCACTACAGCGTGTCTATCACCGTCCATTGCGCCGAAGGCAATGTCAGTTGCGATCAGGTGACTTATCAGGGTACTTCCAAGCGTTCGGGCAATGCCATCACGCTGCGCGGTGCAACTTGGCATACTCTCTGTGCCGATGGTTCGCCTTGCCGGTTTTTGGGCTATCGCTTTGACAACGGCGATTATCACTATCGTGTACACGAGTCTGGTTTGCTGGAAGTGCTGCGTGGCGAGTCGGATGTGTTGGTGCGCGAACAAGGTGAATGGCATTACTGAAAACGCTGAGCACGATCAGGTTTTAAAAAATCAAAAGCGCTCGGTTGAGCGCTTTTTTTGTGCCCGAATCAGGCAACCGACAGGGTTACATCGATGTTGCCTTGGGTGGCATTGGAGTAAGGGCAGACGATGTGCGCGCGTGCCACCAGATCTTCGACCTTGTCTTTGTCCAGACCCGGTACGGTGATGGTCAGTTCCGCTTCAATGCCGAAACCGGTGTCGATGGCGCCAATGCCGACGCGGGCGCTGACGGTGGTGTCGCTCGGCAAGGCAATCTTGTCCTGGGCGGCGACAAATTTCAGTGCGCCGAGGAAACAGGCGGAATAACCGCTGGCAAAGAGTTGTTCCGGATTAGTGCCGGCACCGCCGGCGCCACCCAGTTCTTTGGGGGTCGACAAGGCAAGATCCAGCACCTTGTCGGAGGTGACGGCACGACCATCGCGGCCGCCGTTTGCGGTTGCATAAGCGTTATAGAGTACTTTTTCGATCGCCATTGTATTGCTCCTAAGCCTGTCGGCTTGCGTTGAATGAGGTTGGTATTTTAGGTGATCTTCAATACTATAAGTTTCAAATAGTGTTTATTTCTTAACTTTAAGTATCGATAGGGCGAGATTGTTCTTATGGCGGATCGTTTGGAGGCATTGTTGGACCGGTTCTCCGTCCATGCCAGCCTGTTTCATTCCGGTCGCTTGTGTGGCGTGCAGGACATTCCCGCGGGCGAGGGCGTGGGGCAGTTGCATCTGGTTAAGTCCGGGCGTTTGAAGGTGCGTCATTCCGGTCTGGCCGATTTAGAGGTTCATGAGCCGAGCCTGCTGCTCTATCCGCGTGCGCTCAGTCGGCAGTTTATCGCCGATGAAACCAACCCGGCCGAGCTGGTTTGCGCCGACCTGCATTTCGATGGTGGTATCAGTAACCCTTTGGCAGATGCCTTGCCGGCGGTCACTTGTCTGCCTTTGTCGAGTCTCTTTGGCACCGATGCATTATTGGCATTGTTGTTTGAAGAGGCTTTTGACCAGCGCTGTGGACGACAGGCATTAATCAATCGCTTGTTCGAAGCAGTGCTGATTCAGGTGGTGCGTTACCTGATGGAAACCGATCAGGTCGACAGCGGCATGCTGGCCGGTATGGCGCATCCTAAACTGCGTCATGCGCTGATTGCGATGCATGAAAACCCGGCTCATGCCTGGGCGCTGGAATCGCTGGCGGAGCAGGCGCGAATGTCGCGCAGTGTGTTTGCCAATACCTTCAAGGCGGTGGTGGGCGTGACCATGGGCGCTTATCTACAGGGCTGGCGGATTCGGCTGGCGCAGCAGTCATTGCGCCGGGGACGATCGTTAGCTGTTGTTGCCGCCGAGGTTGGTTACAGCGGTGAAGCGGCGTTGTCGCGGGCGTTCAAATCTCAGTGTGGAGTGTCGCCCCGCCAATGGCTGTCGTTATTGGCGTAAACCATTATTTCTCCAGTGCCCGCTGGGCGGCGTGCAGATAGAGCACATCCTTACTGTGCTGATAAAGACTGAGGCAGGCGGCGACCAATTTAATGGTGTGGTCGTTTATGCTCTGCGTTGCGCGCTGGCGCAATTGCTCAACCGACAGCGCCGGAGGCTCGCTCGGCCATGCCATTTCCCGCCATCTTATTCCTTTCGATAACCAAGCAATCACCAGGCCTTTCCAGTATGGCTCCAGCAAAACCTCCGGTCGTTCCAGCCAGACGCTGAGGCGTTCGATAGCGAGCGAACTGGTGACACCATGCAAGAGAGTGAAATCGTCGTGCATCCAGTAAGCCTGGATCGCGAGTTGCCTTAGCGCATTCAGTTTCAGTTGCTGCGGGTGCAGTTGAAAGCGCAGTTGCTGATAGGCCGGCAGACGGGTGACGGCAAGAAAGTCGTCGCTGATAAGCGGGCCGCCGTCGATGCGGTGCTCAGGCCAGTCCACCGCGTTCAATAAGGTGGGGAAGACCTCAGTTGGTGTTTTATCGGTCGGCTGATCTGCGTTGGGGTAAGGCAAGGATTGGTAGGCCCACACCCAGTAGGCGAGGGCGGCAGCGACTTCTTCGTTGTTGCGATCGTACACGGCGTGGCCGAGCCGGATCAGCGGATGAAAGGCGCGGCTGGCTAAACCGTCGGCCAGGCCAGGCAGGTAGCGGTTGATGACGGCGCTTAGGTCAGTCTGTTGTAACTGCTGGTGAAAATATCGATACAGACCCGCGTAATTGGCGTTACGGCCCAGCCAGCCTTGCAAAACGGTATCGTCGGAAATGTCGGTCGCCGGTTCGGTAATGGGTGCTACGTCGGCGCGTTTTTGTTGCCGATAATCTAACAGTTGCGCCTGGCTGGCGCCCAGTTCATTGAGCGCGCTGATCACCATGGGCTCGTGGTTGGTGAGGCCATTGGCCAGTTCGGGGTGGTCGATGGGCAGAGCTTTCATCAGAGAGTTCTCCGGCTTGTGATCAGCCTAGTAGACGCCCAGAAAGATTTAATAAGTATCAGTATTTATAAAATAGGGCGATAGCGACAACCAATAATAAGACGGTTGTCGCTGTTGCAGGCTGTGATTATTACCCGCTGAATGAAGCGGCCAGGCGTTCGGCTTCGTCGCTGTGCAGATAGTCCAGCGGCGAGACGATCTCGTAATTGGGATTATTGGCGAACAGTTCCTGTAATACTCCAACATGAAGTTGGCCGAAAATAACCAATACCCGTTGCGCACCAGAGTCGATTTGAGCGTTAAGAATGTTGGAATAAATATTTAGATTGCGCTGGTAAAACAGCCCGATAAATTCGGCGCCAATATAGTCGGTGTTAATGCCGTCCATGTTGATCTGTGCTTTGGCTTCTTCGCTGAAATCACCGTGCATCACATAGGCGGGCGTATTGAACAGAATACGATGCGTGAAGCTGATGGTTTCGGGTTGGTTCATCAGTGCCAGATAGTCGTAGAGCGATAGTTCATCGTTTTGCACGGCTTGAATCAGCGGGCGAATATTGCCTTGCAAGTCGCTCAATGCGGTCTGGTAACGCTCTATATTGTTGCCGCTGTCTAAGGCCCATTGGGGGGTGTAGTCGTAAAAATCGGCGGCGGTCAGGTCGTTTAAACCCAGTGTTTGTGCCAGTTTGTAACCCAGTTGATATCGTTCACTGCGGCCGTAGGATTGGCCTTTAACGATCATATCGCCGTTTAAATAAGCTTGGTAATTGGCGCTTAATTGCGCTTGGTCACTGCGGTCGATTTCCAGCATGATTTGCTGTGGTGCAAAGGTGGCCAGGTCGTCGCGAATGGCCGCTAATTCGGCTTGTTTTTTAACGCTGAACACATCGGATTCTGGTGTGTCGTTGTACAGTTGGCGTAGATGATCGACGCCCAGCAACATGATTTGAATGGGTTGGTCTGCGAAGCTGACCGCGGGTTTCAGGCAAATAATTAGGGCAATCAGCAGAGCGCTGGAAAAGCGGGAGTACATCAGTTTCTCCTTAGTTAAGAATCCTCAGAGCACCAAACGGCAGACTTAGGCGTGAACCGATTCATCGAGGTCGGCTGTTTGCTCAACTGCAGTCGGTGCCCAGAGTGACTGGGCCAGCGCAATAACAGACGCCAGGGTTTTGCGATCTTTGCGATCGCGGCGAATCACCAGATTGAGACCGGCGGTGATCGGTTTGTCTTTCATAATGCGCACACTGCCGCGGTCTTCCCAGTGTTGCGACAGTTCCTTTTCGACCACGCCATAACCTAAGCCAGCGCGAATCATCGACAGGGTGACGTGTTCGTCCTCCGACGATGACACCACCTTGGTCTGTTCGCGATCAAAGCCAATGATGCCGGGCATCAGATGTGAGACCGGACAGTTGCATGAGGCCCAGATCCACGGCAGGTTGCGACGCTCTTCAGCGCTGGGCGGTAGGGCTACGTGGCCGCAATCGGGTGGGCCGACGACGCAGAATTCAATGTCGGCCAGGCGGATAGGCAACACCGCTTCGTGCTGCGGGTCGCCATACATAAAGCCCAGGTCGAGCTTACCTTCACGGACCTGGTCGGCAATCATATAAGAGCTGCTGGTCACCAGTTCCAGCTGGGCTTCGGGCAGATCACGCGCCACCTGGCGCAGCAGTTGATCGACCTTCAGATATTCCGGCGGCGCATTGAGACCGAGCAATAAAGTGGTTGGTTTTTCGGTGCGTAATGAGCGCGCAATCTCATCGAGTTCGGCAATCTGCATCAACGCCTGGCGCGCCGGTGGCAGCAGCTTGCGACCTTCCGGCGTCAGTTCCATACCGCGGCTGGAGCGATCGAACAGCGGTACACCGAACTGATCTTCCAATTGACGTAAGTGCTCGCTGACCGCCGAAGGCGTGGTATGGCGCTGCTTGGCGGCGCGCGTCAGGTTGCCCTCGTCGGCCACCAGAACAAAGGAGCGGAGCTTATCCAGCTTGATGTTGTTGATGTTCATGTTTTACGAACGCCTCTTTCGCCAAAGACTGATGGATAAAGCCACTATAGAGCACTTTAATAGCAATCGCAGGTCTGACTCAATTCATATTTCATGGAGATCACACTATGAACACTGCATTGCTGAATAACGCTAAAGCGAGCGTTGACGACGCCGTTGAACAGGGTCGTTCCACCCTGGTGCGTCGTTTCAAACAAGCTTTGGCAACCCTCACCGAATGGCACCGCCGCTCTGAATCCCGTGCGCGCTTGCGCACTGAACTGATTGTTATGGATGTTCGTCGGGTGGAGAAAGACGCCGGCCTGACCCCGGGAACTTTGCGCCGTGAAGCCAGTAAACCGTTCTGGAAGGAATGATGGGTACGGTTCAGGCTCTGTCGCCCGTTACTGATTATTTTTTGGTGTGCAGCGACAGAGTCCTTTCAAGCTAGTAAGCCTATTCTCAGCTCCGTAGAATAAATGCATCAGTCAACAGTGGGAGCTGAAATGACGCCACCGACCGAAGAGCAAGTGCGCGAAACTGTTCAGCGCATGGAACACTCCTTAAAGCAGAATTCTCTAAGCGACGTCCAATTATTGCTTGAGCATTATTATCAGCTCCGCTCCCGGTTCCAGTCCGATCTCGGTAATCATCGGGATTATTATCTTGCCCAAGCCAGTGCCTTAATGCTGATCCAGGCCGTTGCCCAAAGTAATACGAGAGGTTGATGTGTTGTTGCGCAAAGCTGTGATACTGACGCTCGGATTTATCGTTGCCGGTTGTGCTGAAACGATGAATTCATCCTCGAGGGACTTAAACTGGCAAGGCCGCTGGTGGGGCCCGGAAGGCACCTATCTGGACATTGCCGGTGGGCCCGAGCGCTTTCAACTAACGATCGCCAATCTGGATGGCCCGGTAGACTATGTTGGTGTTGCCGAGGGTGACGATATTCGTTTTGATATGAATGGCGAGACCGCCACCATTCGTGCTACCGATGGTGAGGGCACGGGTATGAAATGGTTAATGGATAAAGAAAACTGTCTGAATGTTGAACCAGGTGATGGCTACTGCCGGGATGAATGATGTTGAGTTGTCATGTTTGAAGTAAGAGCCGACCAATGGCTGAATTACTTTCGTGGCCATTGGCGATTGCAGCGCGAGGTTAGCGATCAACCTGTAATGACTGGAACGGCAGAATTTGCTGATACTACCGGTCACAGCCATCAATTGGATTATCTGGAAAAACTATCCTGGCCGGGCCCGAACGGTCAGCCGATTCGTGCACAACGAGCCTACTTGTATCGCCAGACGGATACCGGACTGGCCATCGATTTCGCCGATGGCGTCAGTACTGGCGAGCTGTTTTTGGCGTTCGATTTTGAGCGCGCTCACGAGCTGACCTCGCATCATCTGTGCATTGCTGATCACTATGATGGTCGTTTTGTATTTTATTCGGCCGAGCGGTTTGAACTGAGTTTCCAGGTGGTCGGGCCGCATAAGGATTATCGAATCACCACGGTGTTTGAGCGCTGAAACGGCTTGCTTGTGTCGATACCATCGCAGCGATTAGACAACCTCTTTATCTATCCGGTCTTTTTAATAGCCTTTTCTTGTAAAAAATCCGATGACATCAGTGTCATCCGTCCGCCATTTTCGCCTGCGAACATCGTCTGAAGGCAGCTATGCCGGTGCTCTCCTGACGTTAAAGTTAAAAGCTATCACCTGCTTAAAGATCATAAATTGGAATGATTGGCGGTCCGTCGTCTATACCTATCAGCCACGACAGAGTTGTTTCGTGAAAACGCAAACACCCACAGGAGAGCGAATCATGACTGACAACAATAAATGCCCGTTTAACCATGCTGCCGGCGGCGGTACCACCAACCAGGATTGGTGGCCGAAAAAACTGCGCCTGGACATCCTCCATCAGCACACCACCAAGTCCAATCCGATGGATGCGGACTTTGATTACGCTGAAGAATTCAAAAAGCTCGACCTGGCGGCGGTGAAGTCCGATCTGCACGCTCTGATGACCGACTCCAAAGACTGGTGGCCGGCCGACTTTGGTCACTATGGTGGCCTGATGATTCGTATGGCCTGGCACAGCGCCGGCACCTATCGCGTGCAGGACGGCCGTGGCGGCGGCGGTACGGGCAATCAGCGTTTTGCGCCACTGAACAGCTGGCCGGATAACGCCAACCTTGATAAAGCGCGTCGCCTGTTATGGCCGATCAAACAGAAATACGGCAACCGCATTTCCTGGGCCGATCTGATGATTCTGGCCGGCAACGTGGCGCTGGAATCCATGGGCTTTAAAACCTTTGGTTTTGCCGGTGGTCGCGAAGATATTTACGAGCCGGAAGAAGACATCTATTGGGGTCAGGAAAAAGAATGGCTCGACGATGGTCGTTATACCAAAGACCGTGATCTGGAAAATCCGCTCGCTGCGGTGCAGATGGGTTTGATCTATGTAAACCCGGAAGGCCCGAATGGCAATCCCGATCCGTTGAAAGCTGCAGTGGATATTCGCGAAACCTTTAAGCGTATGGCGATGAACGACGAAGAAACCGTTGCGTTGATTGCCGGTGGTCACACCTTCGGTAAAACTCACGGTGCCGGTGATGCGGCCTTGGTCGGCGCTGAGCCGGAAGCGGCCGGCATGGCTGACCAGGGTTTTGGCTGGAAGAGTACGCACGGCAGCGGTAAAGCCGGCGATGCCATTACCGGTGGCCCGGAAGTTACCTGGACCACCACACCGACGCAATGGAGTAATAATTTCTTCGAAAATCTCTTTGGTTTTGAGTGGGAATTAACCACCAGTCCGGCCGGTGCCAAGCAGTGGGTCGCCAAGGATGCGGGTGAGATTATTCCCGATCCCTTTGACTCCAAGAAAAAACGCAAACCGACGATGCTGACGACCGACTTATCGCTGCGTTTTGATCCGGCTTACGAAAAAATTTCGCGCCGTTTTTATGAAAATCCAGATCAGTTTGCCGACGCTTTTGCCCGCGCCTGGTTCAAACTGACGCACCGCGATATGGGTCCGAAAACGCGTTATCTCGGCCCGGAAGTGCCGCAGGAAGATCTGCTCTGGCAGGATCCGATTCCGGCACTGAACCATCCGGTAGTGGATGAAGGCGACATCGCTCAGTTGAAGAAAAAGATACTGGCAACGGGACTGTCGGTTTCGGAGCTGGTGGCAACCGCCTGGTCGTCGGCATCCACCTATCGTGGCTCCGATATGCGCGGGGGTGCCAATGGTGCACACATCCGTCTGGCGCCGGCGAAAAGCTGGGAAGCCAATGAACCCAAGCAACTGGAAAAAGTGCTGAAAAAACTCGAAGTCATTCAGAGTGAGTTCAACAGCGCTCAGACCGGAGGCAAGCAGGTGTCGATGGCGGATCTGATTGTGCTTGGCGGTGTCGCGGCCATCGAAAAAGCTGCTCAGGATGCCGGTCATGGTGTAACTGTGCCCTTTACTCCAGGGCGGATGGATACGACGCAGGATATGGTCGATGAAGAAAACTTCGGTTGGCTGGAACCTTTTGCTGACGGCTTCCGCAATTTCCAGAAGAAAAAGTACGCGGTACGCGCCGAAGACATGCTGGTCGACCGCGCTCAGTTACTGACCTTAACCGCGCCGGAAATGACGGCTCTGGTTGGTGGCTTGCGGGTGCTCGATGCCAACCACGGTGGCAGCAAGCACGGTGTCTTTACCGATCGTCCGGGCAAACTGAGCAACGACTTCTTTGTCAACTTGCTGAGCATGGATACGCAGTGGTCATCCACCGATGCCGATGAGTCAGAATTTGTCGGCAAAGATCGTAAAACCGGTAAACAGAAGTGGACCGGTACACGCAACGATCTGGTGTTCGGTTCTAACGCTCAGTTGCGGGCAATCTGTGAAGTCTATGCTGGCGCTGACTCTGAGAAGCGCTTTGTTGATGACTTTATCAAAGCCTGGGACAAGGTGATGAATCTGGATCGGTTCGATCTGAAGTAAGCGCATCGAGCATTGCAAAAAGCGTCAGGAATTCCTGGCGCTTTTTTTGTTGGATGTCTAGTAAGCGGCATCACAGGGTGATGAAAATGTGTTGTACTAGGATGTCAGTTGTTGCTATTGCATCAGGGTGTGAGGAGAGCGGATGAAAACCATCGGTTTATTGGGCGGCATGAGCTGGGAAAGCACGGTGGGTTACTACCGCGCGATTAACGAAGGCGTGAAGGCTCAACTTGGCGGTTTGCATTCTGCGCAGATCGCTATGGTCAGCGTCGATTTCGATCCCATCGAAAAACTGCAGCACGCCGGTGACTGGGACGCGACTGCGTCTTTGTTAAGTGAAGCGGCAATCAAGGTGCAAAACGCCGGCGCCGAAGCGCTGTTGATCTGTACCAATACCATGCACAAGGTGGCACCGCAGGTCGAAGCCGCCCTCGACATTCCTATCCTGCATATTGCCGATGCCACCGCTGAGGTTTTGCTGAAGCAGGGTGTCAGCCGGGTCGGTTTATTGGGCACCGCCTTTACCATGGAGCAGGATTTTTATAAGGGCCGGCTGGCCGATAAATTTGGATTGGATGTGGTGGTGCCCAACGAAGCTGATCGCGCCATTGTGCACCGCGTTATTTACCAAGAACTTTGTCTGGGCAAAACAGACGCGGAGTCAAAGCAGGAATACTTACGCATCATTGATGCCTTGGTCGCAGACGGCGCCGAGGCGGTTATTCTGGGTTGCACTGAAATTGGTTTGTTGGTGCAGCAGGCCGATACCGTCGTCACCTTAGTCGATACCACAGCGATTCATGCCCGGGCGGCCGTCGATTTCATGTTGAGTGAATAACCGCGATTTATTTGCTGGTGTGGGTAAAACTGCCGTCCCAGTCTTCGGGCAGAGGCTCTTGTTCAAGAATGGCGATACGCTCCAGGTAGACCTCGTATAGCTTGGGGTGATCGCTCTGTGTTTTGAGTTGTTCAAACGCAGCGCACGCAGCCTTCCAGTCTTGTTGCAGATAGCGTTGGTAGGCTGCCTCCAACGCATCCAACTCGGCTTGCTGATCGGCCGTTATCTCACTCAGTTTTCCCCAGGGTTCAAATACGGCGACCGGTTCGGTTTTGCCTTTGACGCGAATGCGGTCAATGGGTCGAAATGCCCAGTCATCGATCGCTGCCCGGGTCTGTGGGCCTATCAGTATTTTCACGCCATAAAACTTGGTCAGGCTTTCCAGGCGCGATCCCAGATTGACCGCATCGCCGAGCACGGTGTACGCGCGGCGATAGGTCGAGCCCATATCGCCGACGTTCATCGGCCCGGTATTCAAACCGATACCCACCTGAATTTCCGGATAACCCAGAGCCTGTAATTCCGGGTTTAACGCTTCGGTAGTGGCGATCATTTCCACCGCTGCTTCCAATGCATGACGTGGATGCTCGGGGTCTTCCAAAGGCGCGCCCCAGAACGCCATTACCATATCGCCGACGTATTTATCGATAGTGCCCTGGTGATTAAAAATCACCGCGGTGATGGGGGTGAAATAACGATTCAGCAGGTCTTTGAGTTGGGTGGCACTTAAGGATTCAGAAATAGTAGTGAACGAACGCACATCAGAAAACAGCACCGTCATTTCGCGGTTGTCACCTTCGAAACCATAGGCTTCCGGGTTACTGAGCATGCGTTCAATGTGCGCTTTGGGAACGTACTGTCCAAAGACGTTGGTGACGTGTTGTTTATGGCGTCGTTCGCTTAAAAAACCTTCCAATAAATGCAGCGTGCCCAACGCCAGCGTTAACAGAACGCTGCTCGCCAACGGCAATGCCATCTGCTGATAAATCCACAGGGAAAAGTTGACGGCAATCAGAATGATCAGCAACAAAGCGGTTGCTAAAGCCAGTGCCAGTGGTCCCAGCCGGCTGGAAATCAATGAGAAAATAACCCCCAGGATAATCAGCAGAATGGCGGTCATGGTGTCGCCATAATCCGGGGTGAATGGAAAGTTGCCGACGAGCAGGCCATTGAGCAGATTGGCGTGCACTTCGACGCCCGGAAATTGGGTGCCGACCGGGGTGGTCCGAAGATCCGACAAGCCGACCGATGAGGTGCCAATCAATACCAGCGCATTGCTGAACACATCCGGATTGGCTGTACCGTGGATGACATCGGTGGCCGAAACGTAGGGAAATTGACCTTGCGGGCCGAGGTAGGGCACCAGTACCCGGCCGGCATCGACACGCAGGGATTTGTCGGCAAAGTGCAGCCGATCGATCACATCCAGATGGCTGTTAAACGGCACGATGTCGAGATCAATGCCGTCGAGAAAGTAGTAGGTCAAGCCCATCGCCAGCGCCAGGGATGGATAGAGCCCGTCTTCAAAACGCGTCACCAAAGGCGCGGAGCGCAAGGTGCCATCGCCATCGATGGTCGGCACGATGGAGCCGGCCGTCACCGCTGCGTTTTGCAAAACATCGACCGCACCGGCGTAACCCTGAGCTGCAACGACCAGTAATCGCTGTGTTTGCTCTGGTGTTAATTGATAGACCGGTGCGGGCAATTCACCGATACGCAGCTGGGCGTCGTCCTGCAATAAAAAGGGCAGCACCACGTCGATCTCGGCAAAGCTGTTGGCCAAAATCTGGTCGTATTCGGTCAGCGCAATAAAAGGTGTCAGGGATTCCGCCAACTCAGTATTGCCTTCGATCAGCGCCTGCCGCTGTAACTGACGGGTCGGGTTGGCCTGGGGTTCGGACATCAGAATATCGAAGCCGATGACCACGGCGCCGGCCTCGGTTAACTGCCGGGTCAGGGTGGCGAGTTTATCGCGCGGCCAGGGCCAGCGACCTTCGGCTTTGAGGCTGGCTTCGTCGATATCGACAATCACGATGTGGTCATCGGCGCGGTCAAAACGGTCGCCGCTGTTGAGCAGTTGGTAGCGCCAGTCGTAGAACAGGTAATCGAGCCGTTGGATAAAGGAATGCTGATCATAGCGCGCCACAAAGAGGTGATAACCCGCCAGCGACAAGGTGATCATCAATCCCAGCAACAAAGCGCCCCAGCGCAAGGCGTATCGGGATATTAACGGGCGCAGTGCTAAGGGCATGTCGAAATCAGGCTCCGGCATTCGATCAGTAGGCAGCATAAGCCAAGCGTGGCGCTTTGTCCCCTGACCAGGCTGCATTAGAGTGGCGCTCTGTTTTGGCGTTATTGAGGTGGTTGTGCGCGGTTATCGTTGGTTGTTTGTGGTGTTGTTATTGGTGGTTACGGTGTTGTCATTATTGCCGTTGGAGCATCCGGAGTTTTCGTCTAACGACAAGCTCAATCATCTGTTGGGCTGGGGGGCTCTGGGTCTAGTGGCGGGTCTTGGCTGGCCGGGTCGCGCGGCGGTGTGGCCAGCATTGTGGGGCTATAGTTGGTTGATTGAGGTGGCACAGGGCTTGACCACTTATCGGTTGTTCAGCATTGCCGATGGCTTTGCCAATCTGGCAGGACTGGTGCTCGCCGTTGTGTTGCTTTGGCTGTGGTATAAGATGCGATCAATCACCCAATCTGGACAAGGCGCCGGGAGGCCCGAATGACTAAGACAGACCGTAATGTTGCCTTGGTGGCGCACGATAATAAGAAAAAAGAATTGGTGGCCTGGGCGCAAACCAACAGTGAATTGCTGGCGAAGTTGGGCATCTATGCCACCGGCACTACCGGTAAATTGATTGAGCAGGGTTTGGGACGTTCGGTCACCAAACTGCTCAGTGGTCCTTTGGGCGGCGATCAGCAGATTGGCTCCAAGATTGCCGAAGGCGAAATCGATTTGCTGATTTTCTTTTGGGATCCATTGGAGCCACAACCGCACGACCCGGATATTAAAGCGCTGTTGCGTATTGCTGCGCTGTACAACATTCCGGTGGCCTGTAATCAGGCCAGTGCCGATTACATGATTCATTCGCCGTTGCTGTACGGCGATTACCATCCGAACAAGCCGGACTTTTCCATCTATACCCAAAGGGTGACGCCGGCCGGTTAAGCCCGGAGTGCGACTATGGTCAAGGTCAGTTTCACCGAAAACCTGCAACGGCACGTGCGCTGCGCGGCTTTGACGGTAACCCCCGGCACCCTCGATGAGGTGCTGGCGCAGGTGTTTGAACAGTATCCGCCTCTGGCGGGTTATGTGCTCGACGATCAGGGCGAGTTGCGCAAGCACGTCATGCTCGCCATTGATCAACAACTGGTGCAAGGTGCCTTGCCGCATAAACAGCGGCTGGATCAGGGCAGTCGTCTGCACATCATGCAGGCACTCTCCGGGGGATAAGCCCGGTGGGTAAGCCCTCAGGCTGAATCGGGAGACTGAACCATGGTAGATGGCATTCTGTTTTGGACGCGCAAGGGCCTGGTGGAATTAACCGCTGGCGCCAAGGGTTTCGATTATGTCCGCACGCACTTCTTGGGTGAGCCGGTATCGGCCGCAGCGGTCGGACCGGATGGCAGCTGGTGGTGCTCGCTGGCGCTGGGTCATTTTGGCTGCAAGCTGCATCGCTCAACCGATCAGGGCAACAGCTGGCAGGAAGTGGCGGTACCGGTGTTTCCGGAAAAGCCCGATGACCCGGACGACAAAAACCCCTGGGCGCTGGAACAGATCTGGTGTCTGGAACCCGATCCACAGATTCCCGGCCGGCTTTGGGCCGGCACCATTCCCGGTGGTCTGTTTCGCAGCGACGATGGTGGCGACAGCTGGTCGCTGAACCAGGCGTTGTGGAATGCGCCGGAACGCAAAAATTGGTTTGGCGGTGGTTACGATGACCCGGGCCTGCATTCCATTGCCATTCACCCGGAAGATTCCGACACCCTGATCATCGCCATTTCCAGCGGCGGGGTCTGGAAAACCGAGGATGCGGGCAATCACTGGCGTCAGGTGGGGCAGGGTTTGCGGGCGGAATATCTGCCCGACGATATGCAATTCAATCTGACCAACCAGGATGTGCACCGCTTGCTGGTGGCGCCCTCCGATCCGCAATGGGTCTGGGTGCAGCATCATAACGGTGTCTTTGTCTCCAGTGATGGCGCTGAAACCTTTACCGAGTGCAAGCCGCAACCGAGTGGTTTTGGCTTCGCGCTGGCGGTGCATCCGAAACAACCGCAGACCGCCTGGCTGATTCCGGGCGTCAAAGATCAATACCGTTTTCCGGTCGATCAGGCGTTACTGGTGAATCGCAGCGATGACGGTGGCCAGACCTTTCAAGCGCAGCGACAGGGTTTGCCGCAGCAAGGCAGTTTCGATCTGGTGTATCGGCATGGCCTGGCGGTGGATGCCCGCGGCAATACTCTGGTATTTGGGACCACCACCGGCAATGCCTGGTGCAGTCGCGATGGTGGCGCCAGTTGGCAGTTGCTCAGCCACACCTTGCCACCGGTTTATGGCGTGAGCCTGCTGGCCGGCTGAGGCGCGTTCGTTTTATTTGCCAACTGGCAACCAGGCTTTCCACTGAATGGTCAGGCCCTGACTTCACGGCGGCCGCGGCGCTGGTAAGATGCGCCCCTTTGAGGATAGGGAGAGCTGCCGGTGAAGTCGACGACAACGACGAGCACGAACACCACCACCCATTCCGTGTCGGAGGATTTGCTGGCCCTGGTCGCGGGTGCCTTGTTTGTGTCGCTGGGTTTGCTGTTGTTTAAGCATCAGGGCTTTCTGACCGGCGGCACAGCCGGTCTGGCATTGGTGCTGACCAAGGTGGTGCCATACAGCTTTGGTCAGGTTTTTTTCATCATTAATCTGCCGTTTTACTGGCTCGCCTTCACGCGCATGGGCTGGCGCTTCACGCTCAATACCTTTATTTCGGTCGCGGCGGTGTCTTTGCTGGCCGATAACCTGTCCGTCGTCATCGAACTGGGTCGGGTCAGCCCGATCTTTGCGGCCATCATGGGTGGCTTTCTGATCGGTACCGGCATGCTGGTGTTTTTCCGCCATCGTTCCAGTCTGGGTGGGGTCGGCATCCTGGCGCTCTACGTTCAGGAGCGTTTCGGTTTCAGCGCCGGCCGCTTTCAGATGAGTGTCGATGTCGCCATCGTTGGCATCGGTTTCTTTTTGGTGCCGCTGCCGATTCTGGCACTGTCGATTCTCGGCGCACTGGCATTGAATGTGGTGATCGCACTGAACCACAAACCCGGACGTTATCAGATCACCTGAAACGCTTTGCTCGCCCGCTCAGGGCGTTTGAATTCTCTGTTGAACGGCTGAAAGCTGAGGCCGGCTGGTGTAGGCTTAGCGACTGCTTTGCTCACCGTTACGACAAGAGGACGTCCGGTCGATGGCCACCATTCGGGAAGTATCCAAACACGCGCAGGTATCGGTGGCGACGGTTTCGCGCGTGGTCAACGGCAACAAGTGGGTGGCCGAGGCGACCCGCCAGCGTGTGCTCGAGGCCATGGCTGAACTGGGTTATCAACCCAATTCCTTTGCCCGCAGTCTGGCAACCAACAAATCTGAAACCATCGGCATGGTGGTCGGCGATCTGGCCGGTCCTTTCTTTGGTGAGATGATGCAATACGCCGAGCAATCGGTGCGCGATGCCGGCAAACATTTGATCATCACCAGCGGTCACAGCACGCTCGAAGAAGAGCGTGATGCCGTCCAGTTTCTGCTCAAACGTCGCTGCGATGCGTTGATTCTGCATCTGGATTTAATGCCGGATGCGGAAATTATCGAGCTGTCCAGGAAGGAATCGACGCCGATGATTCTGGTCAACCGACTGGTGCCGGAATTGACCGAGCAATGCGTTTATCTGGATAACGAAGCCGGTGGCTTTTTGGCCACTGAACATCTGCTTAAACAGGGTCACCAACGCATCGCCTGCATTACCGGTCCGCTCTATAAAGCCGATGCCCGCGAACGTCTGGCGGGCTATCGCCGCGCTCTGGCCAGTGCGGGGGTGGTGTTTGACGAGCAACTGGTCGTGGAAGGCGATTTTATGGAGCCCGGCGGCGAGGTAGCGGTGACTACTCTGCTGCAACGCAAGGTGGATTTCAGCGCAGTGGTGGTTGGCAACGACCTCATGGCCATCGGTGCCTACAACGGTTTTAAGCAGGCCGGGATGCGCATTCCCGAAGACGTCAGTCTGGTTGGCTACGACGATGTCTTGATGGCTGGGTATCTGGAACCGGCGTTGACCACGGTGCGAGTGCCGGTGGCTGAGTTTGGCAGTGAAGCCGGGCGTCTGGCATTGAAGCTGGGCGAGGGCATTGATTGCGAGATTCACAATCGCTTTATGCCGACGCTGATTGAACGCGCTTCGACCGCTCCGCAATTGAAAGCCTCTCCGAAAACCGCCTGAGCCGGCGCGCGGTTCAGCGCGGCCCGGCGACCAATAGCGACAAGTAACAGGCCCAGGAGGCCTGCCATTCGATGCTCACGGCGCTGGCGTCCGTTGTTGCTGTTGGCTCGTCATAGGTTGAGGTTTCGGCCGTGGCACCGCGTACCAGAATGCCGGGTGCAGCTTGCAATGCGCCGGAAATCAGCGGCGCAAATCGGGGCTGCTGTACCTGCGTTTCGCCGCCGCCGGTGGTCCAGATGGTGGCGTTTGGGTTATGGCCGAAAAACCAGGGGCTCAGATCGAAGGCGGTGTCGTACCAGCGCTGGCGACCGGTCAATTGATGCAACCAAAGCAGTTGAGTTCCGAGCGTCGCCAGCGTGCCGTTGTGATCATCCTTGGGTGCGCCCTGATGCCAGTTCAGGCGGCCGTAAGGGTGGGTGAGCTGGCGCTCACGCTCAGCCTGAAAGGTCTTTTCCATTCGCGTCAGCAGCGCATCTTTGAGTGTGCTGTCCTGCTCTGGCATGGCCAGAAAGTTAAACAGCGCCAGAAAGTTCAGTCGCTGCCAGCCCGGTTGATCATCGCCCAGTCGGGCGGTGCCAGCCAGTTCCCACAAGCGGTAATAGTGCCGGTCATGCAATGGTTGTGTATCGCTCCAATGGCGGGCGATCTTGGCCCACAGCCGGTTGTCACGCTCGTCGTCATCCTGGTAGGCCTGGCCAAAGCTGCCGGTGCTGGTCGCGACCAGGGGATGGATGGCTTCCAGATGAGTGTCGAGAAACTGATCGGCCTGCTTTGCCGCTGCCCGACAACGCTGTGCCAGCAGCCAGTCGTCGGCAAGCGGGGAACGCTCGAAAGCACGGGCGGCCAGATGCGCGGTGGCGGCAAAATTGGCCGTGGCTGTGGTGCTCACTGGCATTAGCCAACGGGTGCGGTGATCCGCCTGAGGTGCGTCGCTTAAAGCGGCACTCTCGGCACTGGTCAGTTTGTGGTGCACGGCGCCGTCGCCGCGTTGCAAGGACAGCAAAAAACACAGTTGCGGTCGTACCAGATCGAGAATGGCCGGGCGGCTTGGATTGTAACTGCGCAGCGGTTGAATGCGTTCGGGTAAGGCTTGCGGCCGAATCATCCAGGTCAGCAATGGCAGGGTGATCGACCAGGCGGCGGTGACGCTGTAATGACCGTAATCCGGGCCGTCGTACCAACCACCACTAAGATCTCGCTGGTCCTGCTGGCCATAGACTGGCGCCCGTTCGTCCTGCTGATGCGCTTGAGGATAGGCGTCGCTGTTAAACCAATGGAAGGCGCCCCAGGCCAGGTCACGATGCAGTCGATAACGCTCGGCGGCGGCTTGGCCGGTGGCAGAAAAATATCGCTGGCTTGATGGGTAAGTATCGGCGCTACCGGCGGCAAAACCTGGGCGGTTTTGCGTTTGGGGTTTGCCATTGGCATTGGATTGGAGCGTCATACCGATTTCCTTGGCGTCACCCAGGCGGTCGTTATCGCCGGGGCAACAGGGTGGCAAATCTTCAGGCTGTCCGGGTTGCAAAAGTGTCCAGATTGACAAAGCAAGCATTGCGCAATCTGGTTTTTTGTCGTGCCGCCAAAGCTCCCAGCGGTGACATCTCAGGACTTTTCAATGTGGCGCGCGTGCAGTTAGACGATGGTCCTGCTTGACACGCCTGACGGCCGAATTTAGGGTAACTGTAAACGGTTACAGGATCACTGTCCAACCTGGGCAGAGGTCACCACAAGAACCATCGGTTGTGTCCATTTGGCTAGCGGGCCGCCGAGCCGTTTACTGTCTGAGGCTTGCTTTAGGTAAGCCCGGGGTTTGCAACCTCGCTCAGATAACGCCAGTCGTAACCGCCTTCCGGCGGCTGACGACAACAACAAAAACAACAATGGTTGGAGGCAACCAATGAACCTCAAGCGTAACCTTGGCATCGCTTTGGCCCTGAGCGGTCTGGCGACTGCAACCCAGGCTGACAACATCCGTTTCGACGGCTACCCCGATTACGACAGCCAGTTGGAAGCCATCCTGGATGGATTTCCGCAACACAGTGTAGAGCTGCTGATGAATGAGCACGGCGGCCACCACGACAAGCTGAAAACCAACCTGGCAACCGGCAGTGGTGCGGGTGATGTGGTGTTGGTCGACCGCGGTTTTGTCGGCTCCTTTATCAACTCCGGTGGCTTTGTTGATCTGACCGATCGCTTCGCGCCTTATAAAGATGATTTTGCGGAATATGCCGTGGCTCAAGGCCAGGGCGCCGACGGTCGTCAATACGCGGTGCCGGTCGATCTGGGTCCGGGCGTGATGTATTACCGCCGCGACTATATGGAAGACAAAGGCTATGACGTCGATAACGTCATCGACGACTGGGACAGCTATCTCGATTACGGCCGTGAACTGAAGAAAGACGGTATTTTGTTGATCGGTGATGCTACTGCGGTGGCCACCGCTTACTGGAACTTCAACGTCGAACCGGGCAATGGTCTGTTCTTCGATGCCGACGGTGAACCGCTGGTCACCGGTCCGCGTTTCCAGCGCGCTTTTGAACTGGCAAAAGCGGTGCGCGATGAGGGCATGGATGGTGAAATTTCCGAATGGACCGAAGAATGGTACGCCGGTTTCCGCGAAGGTCGTTTCGCCACTCAGTTGTCCGGTGCCTGGCTGCTCGGTCACCTGCAAAACTGGATGGCGCCGGAAACGTCTGGCAACTGGGGTGTGAGCAACCTGCCGGATGGTATTTACGGCACCTGGGGAGGTTCTTTCCTGGCTATTCCCAAGCAGTCTGAGCATCAGGAAGCCGCCTGGGACCTGGTCGAATACATGATCAGTGAAGACATCCAGCGCGCCGGTTTTGAAAACATTGCGGCCTTCCCGGCGCATACCGGTACCTATGATGATCCGATGTTTGATGAGTCGATCGAATTCCTGCGCGGTCAGCAGGCACGGCTGTTGTTTGCCGACATCGCTCAGAACATTGAACCGGTGCAACCGCACGAAGGCGACCAGATTGCCGAGTCGTTGATGACCACGGCGCTGGAACAAGTACTCAACGACGGTGTTGATATCGATACCGCCCTGGCCAACGCCGAACGGCAGATTCGTCGTCGCGTGCGTTGATTGAGCCGAGCCGGTTCGCCGGCTCTGAATAACTAATGGCCTGCCGCCTGGCAGGCCTTGTCAGGTTCGTGTTATGAGTACAACCCAACCGTCTTCTGTGACATCAGAACCGGATCAGCGCTGGCGCCGGTTTTGGTCAAAAAGCACACCCTACTGGTTTATGTCGCCGTACATTCTGATCTTTGGTGTGTTCGGAATTTTTCCTGTCTTTTTTATGATTTTTCTGTCCTTTCACACCTGGAACCCGGTGCAGGGTTTGGGGTCGATGGAGTTTGTCGGGCTGGAAAATTATGCCTTGGGTCTGACCGATCCGACGCTCTGGCATACACTGTGGAATACCATCCTCATGGCCCTGTATTCGGGTATTCCTCAACACCTGATTGCCTTGCCCTTGGCGTTCTTACTGGTGCAGCTGGGCAAGCGCGCCCGGCATTGGCTGACGACTGCCTATTTTTTGCCTTACGTCACCTCGACCATCGCTGTGTCGATGATTTTCTACATCATGTATTCGCGCGACAGCGGCATTATTAACCAGGCGTTGATGGGACTGGCTAACTGGCCGGTAACCGGCTGGGCTTTCGGCTGGTTAAACAATTTCCTGCCCATTGGCTGGGTGCAGGAAAACTCCATGATTCGCTACTCAGTGTCCTTCGTGGTGTTCTGGAAATACGTCGGTTTTAACACCGTGATTTACAGCGCCGGTCTGGCGACGATCTCCGAAGAATTGTACGAAGCCGCCACCATGGATGGCGCTTCTGCCTGGCAGCGGTTTCGCCATATTGCCTTGCCGTTGCTGCGACCTTTTATCTTTTTCGCTGTGACCTTAACCATCATCGGCAATATGAATTTGTTCGATGAACCTTACGTCCTGACGCGTGGTCTGCAGTTTGCGTCGACCAATGGTATGACCATTTCCAACTACCTCTATCGCGTTGCCTGGGAGTGGCTTGATATGGGTGGTGCAGCGGCCATTTCCTGGATTCTTTTTGTGATAATCGGGATTTTTACCGGTTTGTATTTCTGGTTCTTTGGCCGTCGCGGCCTGGGAGGCGACTGAGATGGCTATCGATACCTTTGCCGATGATTGGCACCAAACCAGCAAGTCCGAACTGGCTCGACGCGCTGTGAAATTATTGTCGCGTGCCGCCCTGTGGGCGGCCTTGTTGAGCGCGGTATTTATGACGGTGTTTCCGTTCTTCTGGTCGTTGCTGATGGCCACGCACGATCGCAGCACTATGTTCGGCAGTGGCCTGAATCTGGCCATTGGTGATCAGTTGGTGAACAACTATCAGCGGCTGCTCGATACCATGGATTTCTGGGTTGGAATGTTGAATTCCTTCTCGGTATCGATTGTCGGCACCGCCGCCTCTTTGTTGTTTTGCAGCATGTGTGGTTATGCCTTGGCGGTGTTCAAATTTCGCGGTCGCAATGTGCTGTTCACCATGATGATCTGCTCGATGATGTTGCCGCCGATTCTGACGTTGATTCCCTACTATATGGTGATCGATACGATTGGTTTGACCAACACTCATCTGGCGGTCTGGTTACCGTTTTCGATCAATCCATTCGGTATCTTTTTGATGCGTCAGTATGTGGTCGCCTCGGTGCCCAAGGATTTACTGGAAGCGGCGCGTCTTGATGGGGCCAATGCGTTTCGGACCTATTGGAGTGTGGCGCTGCCGTTGTTGCGTCCGGGTCTGGCGACGCTGGCGATCGTGCAGTTCGTCTTTCTGTGGAATAACTTTTTACAACCGCTGGTGGTGCTGACCAGCAGTGATAAAATGGTCATCACTCAGATGCTGCGCAGTGTGCAGGGCGTGCCGAATACGCCCTGGGGTGCTTTGATGCTGGGCACTTTTATTTCCATTCTGCCGCTGGTGTCGATCTACATGCTCGCCAGTCGACAAATGATTCATGGCCTGACTAATGGCGCTGTTAAGAACTGATTTTTTCAGGCCGTGAGGCCGCTCTTTGTTGGAGATTGTTATGAGTTTTAATTTACCCGCCAATTCACCCCTGGCGCGCAAAGATTTTTTGTTTGGCGTAGCGACGGCGTCGTTCCAGATTGAAGGGGCGGCCCATGAAGATGGTCGTGCTGAAAGTATCTGGGATCGTTTCTGTGCCACGCCGGGCAAGGTGCTGGGTGGTGATAACGGCGATGTGGCCTGTGATCACTATCATCGCTGGCCGGAAGATCTGGATTTGATCAAAACTCTGGGCTTCGATGCCTACCGTTTTTCCATTGCCTGGCCGCGTATTGAGCCGCAGCCGGGTGTGTGGAATCAGGCTGGTTTTGATTTTTACGACCGTCTGGTCGATGGCATGCTCGACCGTGGCATCCGTCCGGTGGCGACGTTATACCATTGGGATTTGCCGCAGTATCTGGGTGATCGCGGTGGTTGGGTGAACCGCGACACCGCTTATCGCTTTGCCGATTATGCAGATCAGATTACCCGTGTGCTGGGTGATCGGGTGGAAAGTTACGCCACTTTGAACGAACCCTGGTGCGCCGGTTTTCTCAGCTATCGTCTGGGCATTCATGCGCCGGGTCTGAAAGATGATCGGCTCGGTTTCCAGGCGGCACATCATCTGCTGCTTGGTCACGGTCTGGCGTTGCCGGCGATGCGCGCCAACGCGCCCAAGGCTGATCACGGTATTGTGCTCAACTTCACGCCGGCCTATCCGGCTACCGACAGCGCAGCGGATAAGGCAGCGGCGGATTATTCCGACGAAGAGAACAGCCACTGGTATCTGCAGCCGTTGTTGACCGGGGAATACCCACAGGCGGTGCGCGAACGTCATCCGGAATGGATGCCGACAGTCTATCCGGGCGATATGGAGATACTGGCACGGCCGATCGATTTCCTCGGCATCAATTTCTATACCCGGTCGGTGGTTCGCGCTGGTGATAACAGCGATTACGAATCCATTGCGCAGGACGCGCCCAAGACCGATATCGGCTGGGAAATTTATCCGCAGGCGCTGACCGATCTGATGACCGGTTTTAATGCCCGCTACGACAACCTGCCGCCGATTTACATCAGTGAAAACGGCGCGGCGGATAACACCGGTATTGTCGATGGCGCGGTCGATGACCAATTGCGCGTGGGTTATTACGACCAGCATTTGCAAGCAGTCCACAATGCCATCGAAGCCGGTGTTGATGTGCGCGGTTACTTCGCCTGGAGTTTGATGGACAACTTTGAATGGGCCGAAGGCTACAGTCAGCGCTTTGGCATTGTGCATGTTGATTACGACACCCTGGTGCGTACCCCCAAGCGCAGTTCGGCGGTGTTCACCGAGTGGTTGGCGCAACGTCGCTGAACCTTTCGCCGCAGTTGTGATTGCCTCAGTGCACTTCTAGTATGGTGTTCATACTGTCGAGACAAGGAGCGTCTCCAAGTCTTCTTGCTCGGGAGTGACGTCATGAAGGGTGTTCTGGGGCAATGTTTGCTGTTCTCTCTGGTGCTGTGGTCGGTGACGGCGCAAGCTGAATCGGTGAGCCTGAGCTGTGATCGGCTGGTGGCGACGGGTAATCCGGATTATCCACCGTATCTGTGGCGTTCGCCGCAGCATGAAAATGCCTTGATCGGCGCCAATCAGTTGTTGCTCGAAGAGGTTGGCCAGCGTCTGGGGATTCCCATCGAAGTGGTGTACACCGGCGCCTGGTCGCGGGCGCAGGAGGAAGTTCGCGCTGGCCGGGTCGACCTGATCGCCGGCGCCTTTTTGACCAAATCCCGCCTGGAATACATGGATTACATTCATCCCGCCTTTTACACCACCCGCAGTCTGGTCTGGACACGCCAGGATCAAATGCTGGCGTACCAGGATTGGGCCGATCTGGGGCAATGGCAGGGCATCAACCTGATCAACAACAGTCTGGGCCAGGACTTTGACAACTACGCTCAGCATCACCTGAGCATCGACAGTGTGGCAACGCTGGATCAGGCCATGCGCATGTTGGTTCAGGGCCGGGTCGATTATCTGCTCTATGAAGAGTTTCCCGCGGCAGCCTATGCCGAACGATTGGGTTTTGCCGACGAATTGCGCGCGCTGGAGCCGCCGATCAGTCAGGAACAGCTGTTTTTAACCTTGTCGCATCGTTCGCCCTGCAACAGCGGCGAATTGCGCGGTCAGTTGGCGCGCATCCTGACTGAAGTCATTGAAGATGGCACCGCTCAGCGCCTGCTGTCGACCGGGCTGGAGCAGTGGCAACGCCAGCACAGCAGTGCTGCAACGCCTTAAGCCCGGGATGTCGGTCGTTGGTAACGCCACGTCAGTCGCTGTCCCAGGCGCGCGGATTCCTCGGCACGTTCCAGGGTGTAGAGCAGGGCGCAGGCGTCGTCGAGGCTGACCGGAGCGGGGCCGCGACCAGTCACGGTCTTGGCCAGCTGTTGGTAAAACTGACGATAGTCGCCGTGCGCCGGCGTCGCCGGCTGGCTGCCATCGGCAGTCGCCAATTCACCGCTTTGTCGGGCGCCAAGGTCAGGATAAGCCGAATCGTTCGGCCCCTGGTCGGCGCGCAGTGCCTCTTCTTGTGGATCCAGGCCCCAGCATTGCCAGCTACCGCCTTCAAAACGAGCGTTAAAACGACGCATGGCGCCTGCTTCAAAGGGCGTAGAACCGAGCACAACTTCGCACTCGCCATAATGCAACTGCAGTTCAAACCAGTCGGTGGTCTGGCTGCCAGCGCGCAGTGTGCGCAGGTTGGCGGTTAACGCCTCGGGCGCGCCGAGCAGGTGCAGCGCCTGATCAAGCAGGTGCGGCCCCAGATCCCAGAAAATACCACTGCCTTCGCCGGGCTGTTCGCGCCAGCGTGCTTGCGGCTGCGGACGAAAGCGATCGAAGCGCGAATCCAGGTGTTTCAGTTGGCCCAGCGGTGCTTCGTTAAGCAGACTTTTGAGCTGCAGAAAGTCGCCATCAAAACGCCGGTTCTGATAGACGCACAGTGTCCGGCCTGCGCGCTCAGCTTGCTCAGCCAAGGTTTCCATTTGCGCCAACCGGGTGACTGCCGGCTTTTCCAGCAGCACGTCTTTGCCGGCATCGAGCGCGGCCATCGCCAGTGGATAATGTTGATCGTTGGGGGCGGTGATCACGATCAGGTCGAGATCAGCCATGGCGATCAGGTCGCGGGCATCGGCCACCACCTGGCTGTGTGGGTAGCGCGTCAGGACGGTCTCGCTCTGGCGGCTGGCTACTGCGGTCAACGCAAACGCATCGAGTGCTTCGATAAAGGGCGCATGAAACACGCGACCGGACAGGCCATAGCCGATCAGTCCAGTACGAATAGGGCCACTGGTCATGTTAATTCCTTAGCAATATCGAGACGCCTATTAGGCCGAAGTCGAGCCGTTGGCTGCAAGTTTCAAAGGGTAACGTCCGAAGATGGTTTGTACTTATAGATAGAAGATGGGTTGTACTTATAAATGCAAGTCATTATCATTATTGACCATTCTTTGACATTTATTGCTGTTCGTATCGCTGTGCCTCTAACAACCCTTATTCATAAGACTTATTCATAGACAAGGAGTAACCCATGCATCGTCTGTTTATCGTCCCTCTGACCGCCTGTTCTTTGGTGGTGGGCGCCGCTCATGCCGCTGCACCGAGCAAGGACGCCATCGTTGAACAATACGCCGATGTCGCTTTCACCACTTATCAAGCCTCGCTGACCTCTGCCAAGGCACTGGAGCGCGCTATTGAGCGCTTTGTCGGTGCGCCTTCTGAAGCCGGTCTGCAGGCCGCCAAGGACGCCTGGATTGAAGCGCGTGAAGACTATCAGCAATCGGAAGTGTTCCGTTTTGGCAACCCGGTGGTCGACGATTGGGAAGGTCAGTTGAATGCCTGGCCGCTGGACGAAGGTCTGATCGACTACGTTGACAACAGCTACGTGCATGAATTGGGTAACCCGGGCGCGACCGCCAATCTGATCGCTTCCGACAGCGTTCAGGTCGGCTCCGAACAGTTGGATGTGTCCAAGCTGTCACCGGAACTGTTGGCGTCATTGAATGAACTGGGCGGCTCGGAAGCGAACGTCGCGACCGGTTATCACGCTGTGGAATTTCTGCTTTGGGGCCAGGATCTGAACGGTACCAATGCCGGTGCCGGTGAGCGTCCTTATACCGATTTTGTTGTGGGTGCTGACTGCACCAACGACAATTGCCATCGCCGTCGTGCTTATTTGCAGGCGACTATGGATCTGTTGATCGCCGATCTGGAATACATGGTCGATCAATGGTCACCGAACCAGTCCGATAACTACCGCGCTGCCTTGCTCAGTGAGCCGACCGATAACGCCCTGCGTCGTGTGTTCTATGGTATGGGCAGCCTGGCTTTGGGTGAACTGGCCGGTGAGCGGATGAAAGTAGCGCTGTCGGCGTTCTCTACCGAAGACGAGCACGACTGCTTCTCCGACAACACTCATAACTCGCACTTCTATAACGCCCGCGGTATTCGCAATGTGTATCGCGGTGAGTTCGGCAGCGAAAGCGGCAGTTCCATCCGCGATTATCTGCAGGCCAACGATCCGCAACTGGCAGAGCGTGCCGATGCTGCTTTCGCCGATGTCGATGCGGCGATGAACAAGCTGGTGGCTTCGGCGGAGCAGGACAATGTGCACTTCGATCAACTGATCGCCATGGATAACAGCGAAGGTCATGCCCTGGTTCAATCGGCTATCGATGCCTTGGTTGCTGAAGCGCGCATCATCGAGGAGATGGCCCTGGCGATGGATATCGATCGCCTCAATCCGGATAATGCTGACCATCAGTTCTAATCGGGTGTTGGGGTCGGTTGCACCGGCCCCGACACTGTTTTGCTGCATCAACCATGAAGTGAGATCGCATGAATCTCGTCACCTTTTGCCGCCACCGTTTTCGGTTGGGCGGCTTCGTTATTGCTATCTTGCTGGCCTTGCCGTCGGCGGCTGATCTGCCGATGACCGGCGGCGACACTACGGTGCACAGTACCGGCGTTAACGCTTTTTCATTGCCTGCGGCCAATCTGTCGTTCGAGCAACGGCTGGATTTCAGCGTCGGCAATTCGTTTTTCCGCAATCCCTGGATACCGGCACCGGCGACGACCACAGCGCGCGATGGTCTGGGCCCACTGTTCAACACCAACGCCTGCCAGAGTTGCCATATCAAAGATGGTCGCGGTCATTTGCCGGAAAGCGATGCCGACAATGCGGTGTCGATGTTAGTGCGCCTGAGTATTCCCGCCGATGATTCCGTGGCCGACGATTGGATCGCCCGCCATGGCGTGGTACCGGAACCGAGCTATGGCGGTCAGTTCCAGGATGCCAGCATTCCTGGTACTCAGCCGGAGGGTCGCGTGACCATCCAATTCACCGACTACACCCACCGTCTGGTCGATGGCAGCGAGGTTGTTCTGCGTCAGCCTCGGCCGGTATTCAGCCAGTTAACCTCGGGTGATATGCATCCGGACACCCGGGTCTCGGTGCGTGTGGCGCCTGCCATGATCGGTCTGGGCCTGCTTGAAGCGGTCGCCGAAGAGCAGGTTCTGGCCTGGGCAGATGCCGATGACGCCGACGGCGATGGCATTTCCGGCCGCGCCAACCGGGTCTGGGATGTGCAAACCCAAAGCCAGGCGCTGGGCCGCTTTGGCTGGAAGGCCGGTCAGCCCAGTCTGCGTCAGCAAAATGCTGCGGCGTTCAATGGTGATCTGGGTCTGACCAGCGATTTGTTCCGCACTGAAAACTGCTCGCCACGCCAACCGGTTTGCGCGCAGAGCGTTAATGGTGGCGATCCGGAAGTGCGCACCGAACTGCTCGATGCGGTGACCTTTTACTCGGGTCATCTGGCGGTACCGGCGCAGCGCAATCATGACAGCCCTGCCGTACAGCATGGCGAAATATTATTCGACGACAGTGGCTGTGCTGCCTGTCATCGGCCGACCATGACCACGGCTTCGTTGCCGGATCGGCCGGCGTTGTCGAACCAGACCTTTCATCCCTTTACCGATTTGTTATTGCACGATATGGGACCGGGCCTGGCGGATAATCGTGCGGAATTTGCTGCCAGTGGACAGGAATGGCGTACGCCACCGCTCTGGGGCATCGGTTTGATACCGACGGTCAATGGTCATCAGCAACTGCTGCACGATGGTCGTGCGGATTCGGTATTTGCAGCCATTTTGTGGCACGACGGTGAAGCCAAAGCCAGTCGTGAAGCCTTTGAACGTTTGTCGGCCGAAGAGCGGGCGGCGTTGGTTGAGTTTGTTAACTCCCTTTAGGAGTCTTTAGTCATGCGTTATCTGAGTATGTTGATAGTGGCCGTGGTGTTACCGGTTAAGGCGGCCTGGTTGGATGAATGGGAAGCGGCCCAGAATCAGGCTGTCTTGGATTGGCAACAGGCCGCTGCTGAGTTAGCGCAGCAATTGCAGCAAAGCTGTAGCGGCAGTGACTTCTTGTCGACTGCTCAGCGTCAAGCGGTGCAGCCGGCCTGGCAGAATTTGGTGGCGCAGTGGGGCGTCATCGCCACTCAGTCTCCGGCCGTTATCGATGAGCTTGGTCTGGGTTACCGGGTGGCCTTCTGGCCCGACAGTCGTGGCATTGTTGCCCGGCAGATGCAGACGCATCAGCAGGAGCGGGCCGACGGCACTTATCAGTCGTTGCAGTTGGCCGGTCATGGCATTCAAGGTGTCGATTGGCTGCTGGCTCAGCCGCAGCCTGATTGTGTGCTGTTAACCGACTGGGCGACCGTTTATCAGGGCTATCTGTCGCAGATTACCGAACAACTGCCGCTGCAACTGACACCAGCCGATCGTGCCCTGACGCTGGCGACCAACGATCTGTACGCCCAGGCCAGCCGCATCAATCAGCGCCTGCGCGAAGTGCTTCCTGAAGCAGACGGTCGTTACCGTCCCTTTATGGGCGATGTGTCAGAGACCGGCCAGTCGTTGACCTTTGTGAAAGCCGCTTTGAACAATCTGGCCGCGCGCATCGTGCTGGTTACCGATGCCTTCCCGGATGATTCCCAGGACCAGGCGGCGCAAGCGCTCAGTACCGATTTGCAGCAACTGGCAAAGCAACTGCCTGACGGCTGGCCGGACGATGATGCCGAAGCGGCCTGGCAATTGAGTCTGCGTATTCGCGCGGCCAATGTGGCGGTCGAAAGCTGGCTTAGTGATGAAGTCGCCGAGCGTTATTCATTGCTGATCGGATTTAACAATCAAGATGGCGATTGATCGACGCACCTTTCTGACGCTGGCGGGTTTAACCGCCATGTCGCCCTGGGTGCGAGCTCAGGGCCGGCAGCGATTGTGGCTCGGCAGCGCTCATGGTTTGGACGGTCGTTATTATCTGGCGGCGCTTAATGCCGATGGCCAATTGCGCTATCGCACTGTCTTGCCCGGCCGGGCTCATGGTTTTGCCGTCGATTCCAGCCAGGCTCGCGCTTTGGTGTTTGCGCGTCGTCCGGGCCAATGGGCGGGGCTGTTTGATCCTGCTGATGGTCAGTTGCAACAACAACTGACGCCGCCCCAGGATCGCATCTTTGTCGGTCATGGCTGCTGGCAGGGCGATAACTGCTGGATACCCCTGGGCCACGCCGACACCAGCGCGGTGCATCTGGGTAAGTGGTCGGCAACGGAGGGCGATTGGGTCGCCGATGACGCTCTGCCGGGCATGGGTGCACATCAGATCATGGCGCATCCTTCCGGCGGTGCCGCGCTGGCCGTGGGTGGTTTGGGCAATGGCGTGCGCCAGGGTGATACCTCCTTTGCCAGTGCGCTGTTGTTACTGGATGAGCGCGGTGAGGTGCGCGCTGAACTGCCATCGCCGGGGCCTGGGTTTTCGGTGCGGCATCTGGATGTCGATGCCGACTGGGTTTATGTAGGGCTGCAATACTATGGTTCCGGTCGCACCGATCTGCCGTTGGTTTATAAGGTCAGCTGGCAGCAACCGACCTGGCAGCCGCTGCCGGCCGAACCCTGGCATTGGTTACAGATGAATAATTACATCGCCAGTGTGGTGGCTTATCCCGGTGGTGTGACCGTCAGTTCACCCAAAGGCCATCATCTGCTGCATTGGCGCGGCGATGCCGCTGTTGAGGCCGAACCGATGCGCGACATTGCCATGATTGCCGCAGCCGATGGTGACCTTTGGGCGGCCAATGGCTTGGGGCAGTGGCGCACTCGTGCCACGGACGATGGTGCCGCTCATGGTCGCGGTCAGCTGGATCTGGCCTGGGATAACCACGGCGATGTCGCCTGGCTGTGAACGACTCGTTCGAATTTCCTGCATTGTCTGAGCTCAGAGCGCGGCGTACCATAACGTCGTTTTTCAACTTCAGGGCGGGGTGAAAGTCCCCACCGGTGGTAGTGCGCTAGGGCGGGTGCCCGATGTGCAGAGCCCACGAGCGCTTGTTTTGTGTTATGCAAAGCAGGGTCAGCAGATCAGGTGCGGTGATCCAATCACTTATTCCTGAGCCGACGGTGATAGTCCGGATGAAAGAAGTTGATCGCAACATCGCCAACAGGCGATGGTGGCTGTGGTTACTGCTGCACCGGTAAAAGCGGTGTTTTGTGGGTGCTGCAGTCTGCGTTCTTATGCTTTCGAAAAGCCAAGCCCTGTCACCTCGGAGAAGTGTTGTGACAGGAACTCTGTACGTTTTGCTGGCCTGCGTTCTGTGGGCTCTTGATACCTTAATACGTTACCCCCTGCTCAGCGCCGGCATCAGCAGTTTGCAGCTGGTGTTTCTTGAACACGCGCTGCTGCTGTTAATGATGTTGGTGGTGTGTCGTGTCGCCGGCGTTCGCCTCTGGCCGTTCAACCGGCGCGATAGTTTGCCGCTGTTCATTATCGGCGGGCTCGGTTCGGCGCTCGGTACCCTGGCTTTTACCCAAGCCTTTAACCTGATGAATCCGACGTTGGTTATTCTGTTGCAGAAATTGCAGCCGATCGTGGCGGTTAGTTTGTCAGCCTGGGTGTTGGGCGAGCGCATCAGTCGTGGTTTTCTCGCCTATCTGGCCGTTTGTCTGTCTGGCAGTCTGCTGTTGATGTGGGAAGATCTCCTGCCCTTTATCGGTGGCCAGGACTGGTTTTATCAGCCGGGACTGCAAGCGCGTCTGGCCGGCTATGGTTTAACGCTGCTGGCAGTGGTGAGTTGGGGCGCCAGCACGGTGTTCGGTAAACAACTGACTCAAAGTGGTTACGGTACCGGTGCCTTGATGACTGGGCGTTTTGCCGTCGGCCTATTGTGTCTGTTGCCCTGGGTCCTGGCATTACAACCCGATGCGCTGGTGATCACAGCGCCGCAGTTGGGTTGGGTGGCGCTGATGGTGTCCATTTCCGGTTTGCTGGGTATGGCGTTTTATTATCGTGGTCTTAAGCGCATAGCGTCACGTCACAGCGCCCTGGCGGAGATGTGTTTTCCGGTGGCCGCTGGCCTGGTTAACTGGGTCTTTCTCGGTTTTGCGCTAACGCCGCTGCAATGCCTGGGCGCCATCTTGCTGGTGGGGGCGAGCCTGCTGGTGCACTGGCCGATAAGAACACCGCAGCCGGCGGTTTAACTCTTGCTTCGCTGATCAATTACTGTTCATAAGATGAGCAATAGCGGAAGGTGTTCTATTTTTCAGTGACTTTAAGTCAACAATCGGTAAGGAAGCGCCGGTGCTGCTGAAGGCACCGGCCTAACTAGCCATAACGAGAACTGCTTTTATTGATCGGCCTGAAAAACGTGATGTATTTCACGGTTTTTAGGTGTCTGGACTCTATTGTGAAATTAAGGTTAATAATGTTTGTCTAATATTTGTGCAGATGTCTACCGTCAAGGGGACTAAAGTAGTAAGCGTACCCAATGATCAATAGTCATCTGATGGTGAGGGGTACAGCCTTCAGAGCATTTATCCCAAGGTGAAACGGAAATGGAGAAGAAAGAACCCGCTAAGAAATCCTTACTGGCGTTCCTCGGTGCGGTTAATAAGCATAAGTCACGTCGTCGCGGTAACTACAATACCCTAAGTCAGCTGGCGCGACCGGAAGTACGTGAGGAACTGACCTATGCAGGTGTAGCGGTTCTCAGCGACAACTGATCGCTGGCCCTGTCGAAGTTAGATATCCGGGCTCGGGACGCTCGGACAGTCGCCATAATTCGACAGTTCTTCCCAAAGAGTTGCGGCTGGGCCGGATGGGTTAATATCTTCTATCTTCGCCTGGTCGGGCTGTTATTTATTTTGAAAACTCAACTGAGTTATCCATTGGTATCGAAGGACGCATCGGCGTCCTTTTTTCGTTAGACTGCCGCCGATTATAAAGCGTTGAATAAGCTCGATCGCGTTGCCCCGCTCATAGGAGAAGTTGTTTTGCTGTGTCTGCGCCTGGTTCGTCTTGCTGTGTTGATGTTGGTGACCACCCTGTTGATGGGTTGTCAGGGCGATGAAGCGGCGCGACCCACACAATTGCTGCAACAGCAACTGACTCAACAACTGGCTGATGCACAGCCAGGCGACCAGATTGATTTACCAGCCGGCCGTTTTCCATTCGATCAGGCCATACAACTGACGACCGAAGGTTTGATTCTCGCCGGTTCCGATGAGGGCAAGACGGTGTTGTCCTTTGCCAATCAGGCAACGGATGAGGCTAGTGTTCAATTGTTGGCCAATGGCATTAGCCTGCGCAATTTCAGTATTGAAGACAGCCATGGCGTGGCGGTTTCGATAAAGGGTGTCCAGCGAGCCCAGCTGATTGGCCTAAGAGTTCAGTGGCTGGATAAGGACGTTGCTGCCAGCACCGGCATAGAGGTAACCGATAGCCGACGCATATTGCTTGATGAGGTTGCTGTTCGCAGTGCTACGCAGGCCGGTATTTTGCTGCACAACAGCGCCGCCGTCGTCGTTCGCAATGCCCGTGTCAGCGACAGCCTGATTGGTATTGATGTACGTAATTCCCAGCACAGCGATTTGTACGGCAATATGCTGGTCGACAACACTCAGGGTGTGCGCATTATTAATGCTTTGAATTCATCGATGTCGGGCTATGCCATTCGCCTGTTCGACAACGACATTCAGCGCAACAACAAGGCTAATACCGCCGCCGAGACCAGTGAGCTGGCTGGGTTGTGGCAGGGCGTTGGCGTGCAGATTGAAGGCGGCGATGCGATCGAGGTATTCGATAATCGGCTCACCGATAATGGCACCGCAGATATCTATGTACGCTCGGTTTCCGTCGATGAAGTGACGCGGCAACCGTCGGCACTCGACCCCTATCCAGAATCCATCTACGTGCATGACAACCAATACGGCGACAGCGGTACTCAGCCGGATGGCCTTCAACTCAAGTGGCTGCGCTGGACCTTGTTTGGTTTTGGTGGCCGCCTGCCGCCGGTGCTCTGGGATGGCCAATTGGATGTGACCAAACAGGTGAATGGTCAAACACCGATCCATCTGCGCCTGTGCGTACCGGAAGATGAATCGCCGGTATTGAACCTTGATCAGGCCAATGGCTTTGCCGATCCGCAAATTGAGCCGCAATGGCATCAATGTCGCTTGCCGAGTCTGCCGGCGGTGTCCAATTATTGGTAATGATGGGCGCCCAATTGAGCTCGCAGGGCGCCGGTGGCAAGATGATTCAGTGCGACCAATAAATACAAAAGAGGATGTCGCTATGCTGAACAAATCTGTTGATCAATGGCTTTGCGAATATGGCGAAAGCCACCAGAACCGAACCAACAAACGCATTCACTGGGTCTGTGTCCCCGTTATTTTGTGGTGCGTGCTGGCCTTGCTGTGGCAGGTCAGTCTGGCCGGCCATCCCTGGTTGAATGGTGCCAGTGTGCTGATCTTGATCAGTCTGCTGTTTTACGCGCGCCTGTCCTGGACGCTGACCCTGGGTATGGGTGTGATTACAGCGCTTTCGATTGGCTTAATACTGGCGTATCAAAATGCCGGCTTTGCACTGCCATTGTGGGTCTTTGCGTTGGTGCTGTTTGTGTTGGCGTGGATTGGTCAGTTTGTCGGCCACAAAATTGAAGGCAAGAAACCGAGTTTCTTTCAGGATATTCAGTTTCTGTTGATCGGTCCGGCCTGGTTGTTGAGTTTTATTTATCAGCGCCTGGGTATTCCGGTTCGCGGGTAATCGCATAACAATAGAGTCGCAATTAATACAGCGGTTGGCGGCGCCGACCGCAACCGCTATGCTGCTGCTTTCGCGTTACAACCAGCGGAGCAGTCCTTGCCCAAACAGCATATCGAAGCTCATGGTCTGACCTTTCTCAAACCCGGTCATAAATCCGTCAAAGCCATTCGCGATGAACATGGTGAAGCCAATATTCACGGTACCAAAGTCTGGGATTCCAGCTTTGTGCTGATGGATTATCTGTTGCTCGATCCCATTCCCAGCCATAGAGTCGTTTTCGATATCGGCTGTGGTTGGGGGCCAACAACCTTTTTCCTGCAGAAACATTTCCAGTCCAAAGTCATGTCGATCGACGCCGATAAAAGCGTCAAACCCTATCTGCAATTGCATGGCGAACTGAATGGTTTCAAACCGGTTTTCTGGCAACGCAAACTGCATCAATTGAGCCGCGACGATTTATCGATGGCCGACACCATCGTCGGCGGCGATATCTGTTTTTGGGACAGTCTGCGTGATGACTGGATGAAGTTGATCAAACGCGCCGACAAAGCCGGTGTGCGTCAAATATTGATAGCAGACCCCGGCCGGCAACCCTTTTACGACCTGGCGGAATGGGCCAAGTCGCGTTACGACGCCGAATTGTGGGAACACGATATCCGCAAGCCGATCAAAGCCAGCCGCTATGTGCTGGAGGTCAACCTCAATCCGGACGAAGCAGACTAAAGCGCCGCTGAACAACTGCGCAGAGCCTGGTGTGAGTTATGCAGCGCTCCCTAAACTTTCTGCGCTGGCGGGCGATAACCTTGGGGAGCCTGTGTACTGGTCACACCGGCTGCTTGGTCAAGACAAAGGTTAAAAATCAATGCGTGCAAGCCGGATTCACAGGTGGCGGTTGGCTCACCGTGGGATGATAAATGTACTGGCCGGGCTGGTCGTCAGCCTGGTGCCGGCCCATGCCGACGAACTGAGTCTGGACCTGGGCGCGGCCAGCAGTGATCACACCACCGGCTGGGGTATCGCCAGTCACGGCCAGTGGATGTTTAATCCTCATGTCGGGCTCGATCTTGGTTATCGTTACCTCAGCAGCCTGGAATACGATTTCCAGGGCGACACTCTGGAAAGCAGTTTTGCTCAGGCTGAAACCGGGCTGATTCTGCAACAGGGAAATCTGGGTCCACGTTTTCAGGCCATCGGTGGACTGATTATGTCGACCGTCGGTGTAGAAAATAATCTGGGCCAATCCGTTATTGACCCGTTCACGCCCGGTTATCGTGTTGATGCCGATATTTCGGTGCCGGTTTTTGATCATTTTCGCGTCTTTGCCAACGGTGGTTACCAGGGCTTTTTCGATGGCGACATTCCCGATCAGTGGCGTTGGCGTTATGGTTTTCGGCTGACCTTTGGTACCCAGCCGACAGCGCTGGAAAGTCAGGCCATGGCCGAACAGCAACGCCAACAGGCGGGTACTGAGCAGGCACCGGAAGATCCGCCGGTGCAGATTGATCCGCAGGTGCCGCAATATATTCCGCGCCACAGTTCGCAATCGCTGCCACCGATTATCGAATTATCACAGCTGTGCAAGTGCTATCCCGAAGGTCCCTATACGCTGCAGCTGGGTGAATTTTCATCCATGTCGCAGGCGGTTCGCGCCATGGAATATCGCGGCTTGCGTCAGTTCTTTAATACCGTCGCTTATGAGCGGGATCCGCAGGCCGTCTTTTTGGGCCAAAGCAGCCAAGGCGGGGCAGTCGGTTTTTATCTGGGCGAATATGCGTCTTTGGAAGCAACCGACCACTGGCGTCGGCAGTTGCGTCGTTCTGGTATTCAAGCTCGTGTTAAACGAGTCGTTCCCGGCAGCAATGGTCAGGCCATGGAGCAGGAAAATTTTGCTACCGAAACCATCGAGCGCAGCACCGAACCGACCTATACGCCGGAAGAAATTGCGCGCATGAATTCACTGCCGGGTCAGCGTCCGCCTGCACCGGATGTGTCGGCGATGAATCAATTACCAGAAAATGCTGAACCGGCTCCGGATCGACAAGCCATGAACCGCGTTGAAGAAAAGCCGGTGCCAATGATGACCGATACCTTGGTGGTTGGACCGGTAAATGCCGAACGTGTTGAAGCCTGGTTGTCGGACCCGGATTTCAGAACGCCGGTGCTTAACCCGAGCAACACCACCTTGCCGGGTCGGCATCGTCTGGTGTGGAATGCGGCGCAAAAACAGGGTTGGCTCTATCTTGATGGCTTCGCTGATGCGACCCAGTTGGATCGCTGGCGCGCCTGGCTGGAAAGCCGCGAACTCGACGCTCAGCATCGCGATAATCCACGCCTGCCGGTCGGTGATATCTACGTCTATACGTTGGGTAAAACACCGGACGCTTACAGCCTGTCGCTGGACAGCGAGACCGCCGCCGACGCTGTACTGGCCAGATTGGTCTCGCCGGAAGTGCTTTGGTTCCAGGCCTATCAATCGATCAACGACCGGCCCTTGGAACTGGTGGTTAACTGGTCCGATAACGATCAAAGCTATCAGTTACTCGCCACCGGTTTTGATGATGAAGCCGATGCCCGCCGCGCCTGGCAGAGTTTGAGCAGCGTCGGGGTGATGCCGTCACTGGAATAATTCAGACGGTGAGCCGTGAACGCAAAAGCGCCACCTTAGTGGCGCTTTTTTATTGGGCGGAAGAACGCAGTATCAGTGCCTTATCGTTAGTGGCTCAGGCACAATAACCGGCTTCTATTGTTGTTGGAGACCGGCGTGGTCGAAGTGGATTGGTCTGTTTCTGTATTGCTGATTTTTTTCTGTGTGGCCTTTGTCGCCGGCTGGGTGGACACGCTTGCCGGTGGTGGCGGTTTGATTGCTTTGCCGGCTTTGTTGCTGGCGGGTGTGCCGCCGGTGAATGCTCTGGCGACTAACAAAAGCCAGGGCGTTGTTGGCACTTTAACCTCTACCTTGACGCTCTTCTTTAAAGGTCATTTACGGGGCCGGCATTTGCTGGGGTTGATGCTGATGGCGGCCATCGGTTCAGCGCTTGGAACCGTCCTGGTGCAGCATATCGATACCGACTGGCTCAGTTGGTTTATTCCCGTCTTGTTGATACTGGTGGCGCTGTATTTTCTGCTGACACCCAAGCTCGGTGAGATGGAAGCCGAGGCGCGGATGAGTGAGGGTCGTTGGGCAGGCTTCATTGTGCCACTGTTGGGTTTTTATGACGGCGTCTTTGGACCGGGCACCGGGTCACTCTTCGCGGCCAGCGGCGTGGCCTTTCGCGGCCAGACCTTATTGACCGCCACCATTCGCGCCAAGTTGTTGAACTTCACCACCAATGTCACCTCCCTGGCGCTCTTTGCCGCTGGTGGTCAGGTAGTCTGGGTGCTTGGCGGCGCCATGATGGCGGGGCAGGTGGTGGGTGCCTATATCGGCAGTCATACCATGCTGGCCGGTGGCGCCCGCTTGATACGACCCTTAGTCATCACCATCTGTTTACTGATGTCGCTCAGTCAGATCGCCGACCACTTTGGTTGGCTACCCTGGTAGCGAGTGTTCAATAAAATGCACAAAATTAGCGCCTGACGACGATTTTGTGCGCCAATAGTGATGCTCAGGGGCGTAATTTTTAGGGACCTAACCATTATTCCCCTTAAAAATAGTTGGCCTGGCCCAAAGCGATTTTGAGTTATCAAATACACTTAACCCCTGATCGATATAAATTCCAATCGTTGCGGATGGCCGCTAAATTCTTAATAGTGGTGAAACCGGATTTATTCTTTTAACTTATTGAAAAAAAAGAAAATAAACTAAATTTTCTTGCTATTGAGAAAGGGTTTTTTAACAACGACTGTAAGTTCGCTACCTGCTCTTATGCGCAAAAAAACAAAAAAAACTTGCAAGCCCTCGGTTAAAAAACCTAGGGTAGTTTGACCTTCGGCCTGGGTTATTACTCAAGCCTAATCATTGATGTTCGATTTTATAGACGGGTGAATCGATTCGGACCTGTCAATGTCCAAAATATTGCAACCTCAGCCCATCGATTAATTCCGTCGGTTAAATGGAGTCCCTCGTGTCTCAGTCTGCAATGACAAGCTGGAAAGCCCTGGTAAAGGACGCCGTGGAATTGCGTCGCGATTTACATCGCCAGCCCGAGCTGACCTGGGCAGAACAGCAGACAGCCGCCACCATCCGCGAGCGTCTGACGCAGCTGGATATCGACTGGCGGGTCTGCGCCGAAACCGGCACGGTGGCGACGCTGAACCCCGAAGCCAAAGGTCGGCACATAGCGCTGCGCGCTGATATCGATGCCTTGCCCATCGTAGAAGACAGCGGCGTTGCCTGGTCGTCGGAAGCGCAGGGTTGTATGCACGCCTGCGGTCACGATGGTCATACTGCCGCCCTGTTTGCCACGGCTCGATGGTTAAAGCAGCACGAAGCGGAATTGCCAGGCCCGGTGACCTTGTTGTTTCAGCCGGCTGAAGAAGGCGGTCACGGCGCTAAGAAGATGATTGAAGACGGCGCGCTCGAAGGCGTCGATGCGATTTTCGGTTGGCACAACTGGCCGGCGATTCCTTATGGTCAGGCGGTCTGCCCGGACGGCACTGTGATGGCCGGCAACGGCACCTTTCGCATTGAAGTGATTGGTCAGGGCGGTCATGCCAGCCAGCCTGAACTCTGTCGCGATCCGGTGCTGGCCGGTTCTGCGTTGATCGTTGCCTTGCAACAAGTAGTAGCGCGGCGTTTGCCGCCACAGCAGGCAACCGTGCTGAGTGTGACGTCCTTTGACGGTCGTTCCGGCGTGACAGTGATTCCCGATCGCGTTGTGCTGGAAGGCAGCTTTCGGTTGGCCGACCCCAGCACCCGGGCGGTGTTGAGCGAACTGATTGAATCGGTCGCTAAATCCACCGCCGAAGCCTACGGCGTAAGCTGCGATGTGACGGTTTACCCGCGTTATGACGCCACCATCAATCACGCTGACGAGGCGGGCGAGTACCGCCAGGCACTGGTCGAAGAGTTTGGTGAACAGGCGCTGGCAACCAAAGTTGCCGTGCCGATCATGGCGTCCGAGGACTTCAGTTACTACCTTCAACAGATACCGGGCGCTTTTGCCTTGATTGGCTCAGACGATGGCAAGGGGCATGACTTTCCTTGCCACAGCCCGAAATACGATTTTAACGATGCGTTGATCCCCCATGTGGCGCGGGTCTATGCACGCCTGGTGGGTGCGCCCTTGCCGACGTCGAAGTAACAACGTCGCGCCACTGAATTTTTCACTCTGGACGCTGGTAAAACGAGTCAAACCAGCGTCGAACTTCACGGCTTAAGAGAGGAGAGGCTGTTATGGATTTGAGCACATTTGAACAGTGGGAATCCGATGTTCGCGGATACTGCCGTCTGTACCCGACGGTTTTTACATCGGCCTCTAACGCCAGGCAGGTGGACGAAAACGGCAAGTCTTATATCGACTTTTTTGCCGGTGCCGGCGTACTGAATTTTGGTCACAACAACGAACGCATGAAAGCGGCGTTGATCGAGTTTATTCAGAACGATGGTGTGGCGCACAGCCTGGATATGCACACCACGCCCAAGCGCGCCTTTATCGACAAGTTTGTCGACACCGTGCTCAAGCCGCGCGGCATGAACCACAAGCTGCAGTTTATGGGGCCGACCGGTACCAACGCTGTTGAAGCGGCATTGAAGCTGGCGCGCCGCGTAACCGGCCGTCGCAATATTGTCGCCTATGCCAACGGTTTCCACGGCATGACGCTGGGCGCTCTGGCCTGTACTGCTAACGCGGCCTTCCGTAACGCCGCCGGCGTGCCGCTGGAAAATGTCATTCGTGAACCCTTTGGTGCCGAAGGTGGCGATCCGTCTTTGGGCGTCGATCGGGTTGAGGAATTACGCGCGCTGTTCGCTGATCCATCCAGTGGTCTGGAAGCGCCAGCGGCCTTTTTGATTGAACCGATTCAGGCCGAAGGTGGTGTTCATGTTGCCACCCGTGAATGGCTGCAAGCGGTGCAGAAACTGGCCAAAGATCTGGGCGCGCTGGTGATCCTCGATGATATCCAGGCGGGCTGTGGCCGCACAGGCAGCTATTTCAGCTTCGACGGTCTGGGTCTGGATCCGGACATCATCACCCTGGCCAAAGGCATCGGTGGTTTTGGTACACCCTTGGCGATGAACCTGGTCAAACCCGAGCACGACAAACACTGGAATCCGGGCGAACACACCGGCACTTTCCGGGGTCAGGGTTTCTCCTTTGTCGCCGGTGTCGAAGCGCTGAAATATTTCGACGACGATGCGCTGATGAAAGACGTCGCTCGCAAAGGTGCGCAGATGAAAGAGCACCTCGAAGGCATTGCTAGTGGCTTCAACGGCGTCAGCGTGCGTGGCAAAGGTATGATGCAGGGCATCGATCTAGGTGATGGCGCCAAAGCCAAGGCGGTTGCCCAGCAGTGCTTTGAAAGCGGTCTGTTGCTGGGCACCTGTGGCTCTGGTGGTCGGGTATTGAAACTGATTCCGCCGCTGACCATTCCTGATGCCGACCTGAGCGAAGGTCTGGGCATTCTGGAAACCACCATCAAGTCGGTGATGAAGGCCGCCTGATGAGCGCAGCGTGTCGGCGCTGAGGCCGGCACGCTGTCATGGCCTGTTAATCGAATTCAACACAGTGGCTCTGGCCACTGTTTTAGTAAGAGGAACCCCCATGCTGACAGCAATCGATCCCAGCAACGGCGTAACCCTGAATGAGTTTGCGCCGGCCACCAGCGAGCAGGTGGAACGCATTCTGGCCGATGGCGAAACGGCTTATCACAGCTGGCGCCAAACCAGCTTTGCGCAACGCGCCGAGGTATTGCACAAGGCCGCCAAGGTGATGCGTGACGACGTTGACCGCCTGGCCATCCTGATGACCGAAGAGATGGGTAAGCCGATTAAGGAAGCCCGCGCCGAAGTGGAAAAAGCCGCCTGGTGTGCTGAGCATTACGCTGAACACGCCGAACAGTATCTGGCCACCGAGACTTTAGCGTCGGATGCACATCACTCTTACGTGAGCTATGAACCTTTAGGTGTGATTCTCGGCATTTTGCCGTGGAATGCGCCGTTCTGGCTGGCGTTTCGCTATTGCGCGCCTACGCTGATGGCCGGCAACGTCTGTGTAATGAAACATGATCCACACGTGCCCGCCTGCGCCCAGGCCATTGCCGATGTCTTTGTGCGCGCTGGTGCACCGGAACATATTTTCCAGAACCTGCCATTGGAAACGCCCGCGGTAGAAGCGGTGATTCGTGATCCGCGCGTCCAGGCGGTGTCGTTCACCGGTTCGGAAAAAGGCGGTGCTGCCGTGGCCTCCATTGCTGCCTCGGAAATCAAACATTCGGTGTTGGAGCTGGGTGGTTCGGACCCGGCGATTGTGCTGGCCGATGCCGACCTGGAAACCGCCGCTGACGTACTCACTTTGTCGCGCATCATTAACGCGGGTCAGAGCTGCATTGCCGCCAAACGCATCATTGTTGAGGCGCCGGTTTACGATCAGATGGTCGAGTTACTGACCGAACGTCTGGCCAAACTCAAGCTGGGCGACCCGCGTGAGGAGAGCACCGATATCGGTCCTATCGCGCGTGCCGATCTGCGTGACAACCTGCATCGCCAGGTTAACGACACCATCTCTGCCGGCGCCCGCTGTGTGCTCGGTGGCGAACTGCCAGCAGGTCCCGGCTTTTATTATCCGGTGACCTTGTTGACCAATGTCACCGAGTCGATGTGTGGTGCCCGCGAAGAAACCTTTGGCCCGGTGGCCGTGGTGATGAAAGCGCAGGATGAAGCCGACGCCATTCGCATTGCCAATAACACCCCTTACGGTTTGGCCGCTGCGGTGTGGAGCGACGCCAAACGTGGTGAAGCAATTGCTGCGCAACTGGAAACCGGCCAGGTGGCGGTGAACGGCATCGTTAAAACCGATCCGCGACTGCCCAGTGGCGGCATTAAACGCTCTGGCATGGGTCGTGAATTGGGCCCGCATGGCATCCGCGAATTTGTCAACGCCAAGCAGGTTTGGGTCGGCCCGAAGCAGGGCTGAGCCAGCCGCTCAGTAAGGCTGTATCGTCCAGCCGCCGAGCAGTTTGGAATTCCCCGGCTACACTATAGGGAACCGCTGTTTGGAGGCTGGCTATGCGGTATGCCACCGCTTTCCTCCTGTGCGTGATGATCACTGGTGCTTCGGCGCAAACCACAACAACGATGCGCCTGGGCACCAACATCATGCCGCCCTATACCCTGATCACCGAAAATCGTCAGTTGAGTGGCGAGGCAACGGCGACGCTTAATTGTGTCTTTGATGCGCTGCCGGAGTACCGCTATGAAACCTCGGTCGCACCCTGGCCGCGTGTGGTGCGTTTAGCCGATCAAGGTGGCATCGATGGCTGGTTTTTGTACGTCAAAAACGCCACCAGCGATCGCTTCGCAAAACTGTCTGAACCCTTGCAATTGGAAACCTGGTATTGGTACAGCCATCAGGCCATCAGCGATGCCAGGCTGGAAGATTTTCGTGACCAAAGCATATTGGTGTTAAGCGGGACCTATCAGAAACTCTGGCTGGAAGCGCGCGGCTTTAATCAGTTTTTAACGGTGCAAAGTAATGAAAGTTTGATGCGTGCCTTTTTAGCACGTCGTGCCGACCATCTGTTGATCAGCGATTCGGTCTTTGACGAAACCCTGGCAAGTTTTAATGGAGCGCCAGCAAATATTGACCGACGCTTTGTTGGCTATATTCAATTGGGCCTTTACGTCACTGACACCTTCCTTGCTAACAACGCGGATTTTATGCAGCGGTTTAATGAAGCTGCTCACGATTGCCGTTCAACCAATCCCCAACTGACCGAATCCGACCGCGAACAATTGCTGGAACTGGTAGAGCGCTTGTCGCAGTGGCAACAAGCGGACTGGATGCGCCAGGCACTGCGACACCAAAACCGGGTAAACCAGCGGCTGACGCCAACGGATATTGACCGCTTGGATCAACAGTGGCGTGATGAGGTGGATCAATCGGATGGCGAGTTGATTAAATCATTAATGGAAGCGGAATTATCGATCCGACTATCCTATATTCAGGCACAGCAAGACGGTATTTTCAGCGAGTTATTTATCACCGATAAGTTCGGTTTGAACGCCGGTGCCAGTGAGCCCACCAGTGATTATTTTCAGGGTGATGAGGCGATCTTTCAGCACTTCGGTGACAGTCAGGCGCGCTATTATATTGGTGAGTTGGAATACGATGAATCGAGCCGTACTTTTCAGGTAAAAATCAGTGTGCCAGTGCGTGCCGCCGACGGTGAATTATTGGGTGTTTTGGTTGGCGGTGTTGATGTTGAACAGGCATTACGTGGTTTTAAATAGTCTGACTGGCCATGGTTGTTCATTAGGCCATTTGTCGTTCCGGTTCATTGCTATTGACGGTAATTAATCGTTTCACTTCGGACAAACAACTGCCACAGGAAGTACTGCACTTGAGTGCCTGCTGGACGGTGTTGAGATCGGCGTGCGGATGTTCTGCGAGGTAGGCTTCAATATCCTGGTCGTGTACCGAAAAGCAGGTACAGACCAAACGCCCGGCTGTCGCTGATCCGGCGCGGCCAAGTAACCAGGCGCTGGCGGACAGCATTGGGTCAGGTTGCTGCAGTGCACCTTCCAGCCATTCCAGGTCGGGTGCTGATATTGGAACGTCGCTTAGCGCCAGCCAGGCGCGCTGCGGTAACGGTCCCGTATAGCAAATCTGTTGATAGCAGGCTTGGGCATCATCGGTCAGTTGCAGGTCTGAACGGGTCGTTACGGCCAGAGCAAGATCCGCCACGCGACGCTGTGGATAGACTAACTGCCAACAACTGAGCTGCTGCATTTCAGTGCGAAACCAGATCGCGCCCTCGGCCAGTTCCCCTGGTAAATCGCTGCCCAGATAATAGCCGTAGCTGGTCAAAGGTTGAGGTTCGACTTCCACCAGGGCGTGCTTGGATTCCGGCTGACCGGAGATGGGATCAACCAGGCTGTCGATCAGTCTTGCCACGCCGCCATTCCCGGCGAATTGTCGATTCCAGTGGATGGGCGCAAATAACTGACCCCTGGGCTGGCTTCCCGTAATGTCCGCCCAGGCATGGCATTCGCCGCAGTCGCTGTAGAGGCGAACCAGATCGCCGGCTTTGATTTGACGTGCGGCGGCATCCTGTGGATTGAGTTGCACCTGGAAGTCGCGCCGGTGTTGGTTAAGGCGAGGGGCGTAGCCGGTACGGCTCATCGAATGCCATTGATCGCGCAACCGGCCGGTATTCAGGCGCAGCTTTTTATCCGCAGGTTCAGGCTCGGCTGGTGCCACCGGATGAAAACGCGCCCGTCGGTCCGGGGTGGCAAAACGACCGTCGCTGAACAGCCTGGGCTGACCCTGGTGGCTGTCATTCAACGGCCATTGAATGGGTGTCAACTCCTGGTATTGCGCTGCTGTCAGCTCGGTTAAACCACTGAGATTAAACTGACGCTTTGGGTCTGCCTCAAAACTGCTGAGCCGGGCGTGTTCGTTAAAAATGGCCGCCGGGCCTGCGTAGTGGAAGGCCTGGTTGTAGCCCAGTCGTTTACCGACCTCAGCCAAAGCCCACCAGTCCGGTCTGGCCTCGCCCGGAGCCTCGACAAAGCCGCGTTGACGGGAAATGCAGCGTTCAGAGTTGGTGACGGTGCCGTCCTTTTCACCCCAGGCCAGGGCGGGCAAATGGATATCGGCCAGCGCCAGGGTGTCGGTATCGGTGACCACATCGGAAACGATGACGGTTTTGACTCGTTTTAGCGCGCGCCGAACCCGGTCTGCATCTGGCAGGCTGCTGACCGGGTTAGTCGCCATGATCCAGAGCACATCCATGTCGCCGCGCTCGGCGGCGTTGAACAGGTCCACCGCTTTTAATCCGGGCGTCGTCGCCATGGCCGGCGCTTGCCAGAAACGCTGAACGGCGTCGATATCAGCCGGCGTAAAACCGCGATGGCTGGCCAACTGATTAGCAAGCCCACCGACCTCACGGCCACCCATGGCGTTGGGTTGGCCGGTGATGGAAAAGGGCGTTGCCCCCAGCTTGCCAATCCGGCCGGTGGCCAGATGCAGATTGATGATGGCCTGGCCTTTATCGACCCCGGACCGGCTCTGATTGATGCCCATCGACCAGGCAGTCACGGTACGTGGACAGGCCTCGAACCAGGCGAAAAAACTATCAAGATCGTCGCGCTTCAGGCCGCAGTCAGCAGCCAGTTGGTTCCAATCGGTACCGGCGTGCTGGCGCGCTTTATTTAGCGTTTCCTCGAAACCTGAGGTATGGGCGGCGATGTAGTCGGTATCGAGCGCATCGCGTTCTGCCAGCCAGGCCAGCAGGCCATTCAGCAAGCGACCATCGGCGCCGGGACGGATCGGTAAATGCAGGTCGGCGGCGTCGCTGGTATCGGTCTGGCGCGGATCGATCACCACCAGCTTTTTGCTCGGGTCCTGCTCGCGGGCAGCTTGCAAGCGCTGAAACAGTACCGGATGCGCCCAGGCCAGGTTGGAGCCGATGAGCACCACCAGTTCGGCCGCTTCCAGGTCGTCGTAGCAACCGGGCACGGCGTCTTCACCGAAAGCGCGCTGGTAGGCGGCCACGGCGGACGACATACACAGCCTTGAGTTGGTATCGACGTTGGCGGTGCCCAAAAAACCTTTGGCCAGCTTGTTGGCGACGTAATAGTCCTCGGTCAGCAACTGGCCGGACAGGTAAAAACCGATGCGCTGGGGCGGCGTCTCCGCCAGTGTCCTGGCGATGCGCGTTAAGGCGCTGTCCCAGTCTGCAAACTGGCCGTCCATCATGGGCTGCAACAACCGATTGCGCAGTGGCAGAACGTCGCCCAGATGAGTGCCTTTGACACAGAGCCGACCGCCATTGGCCGGATGAGATTTAAGGCCGCTGACCTGAATGGTGCGATCGCCGCTGCGCGGCACCGCCACGCCGCAACCGACACCGCAGTAAGCGCAGGTGGTAGCAACCGTCATAGCACAATCAACTCAGCGCGATTTCGACGCGATCGTCGACCAGGCGGGCGGGCCAGGTGCTGATACGCACCGCCGCATCCTCGATGCACTGGCCGTCTTCAAGTCGAAAGTGCTGCTTATAGAGTGGTCCTGCGACGGCCCAGTCACCGCCAATATCGCCGACAATGCCTCTGGCCAGCACATTGGCGGAACTGAAGGGGTCGTGATTATCGAGCGCGTAGACGGCGCCGTGGTCGGGCAGATAAAACAGCGCGATCTGGCGACCTTGCAAACGCACCGCCACGCCGGATTCGGGCACCAGATCGTCGCGCTGACACACGGCCTGCCAGTTGAGTGTTTTGGGTTGTGCGGTCATCTCGATCTCCTCAGGCAGATGCAATCAACTGGCTTTTTTCGTCAGCTGTGGCCGGTCGAATCTGGTCGCGCTCTTCGACGAAGACGACGTTGTCGTCGGGCTCTGGGCTGTTCACAAAGGTGCGGAAGCGCTTCAGTTTTTGCTCGTCTTCGAGCGTGGCTTTCCATTCGCACTGATAGGTATCGACGATGCGCGCCATCTGTTGGTCGAGTTCTTCACCCAGTTTCAGGCTGTCGTTGAGGATGACGTCGGTCAGATATTCCAAACCGCCGTCGAGACTCTCCAGCCAACGAGCGGTGCGTTGCAATCGGTCGGCGGTGCGCACGTAGAACATCAGCAGCCGATCGACGGTGCGAATCAGCGTCACATCGTCGAGATCGGTGGCAAACAGATCGGCGTGACGCGGTTTCATACCGCCGTTGCCACAGACGTATAAATTCCAGCCGTTTTCGGTGGCGATAACGCCAATATCTTTGCTCTGGGCTTCGGCGCATTCGCGGGTGCAACCGGACACCGCGAATTTAATTTTGTGCGGTGCGCGCAAGCCCTTGTAGCGGTTCTCCAGCAGGATCGCCATGCCCACTGAATCCTGCTGGCCATAGCGACACCAGGTGCTGCCGACGCAGGATTTAACAGTGCGCAGCGCTTTGCCGTAGGCGTGGCCGGTTTCAAAACCGGCGTCGATTAAGCGTTTCCAGATGTCCGGCAACTGATGCAATTGCGCACCAAACAGATCGATACGCTGGCCGCCAGTGATCTTGGTATACAACCGATAATCCTTGGCGACCTGACCGATCACCAAAAGTTTATCCGGCGTAATTTCCCCACCGGCGATGCGCGGCACAATCGAATAGGTACCGTCTTTTTGCATGTTCGCCAGGAAGGTGTCGTTAGTGTCTTGCAGCTTAACGTGCGGCGCTTCGTGCACGCCTTCGTTCCAGTGGCTGGCAAGAATGGATGCCACTGTTGGTTTGCAAATATCGCAGCCATGACCACAGCCATGTTTGGCAATCAGTTCATCAAAGGTTTTGATTTCTTCAACCTGCACCAGGTGATACAGCTCCTGGCGGGTGTGCGCAAAGTGTTCGCACAGCGAATGATCGACCTCGACACCGCGCGCTTCCAAGGTGGCATCGACCAGGTTTTTCAGCATGGCCGCGCAACCGCCGCAACTGGTACTGGCGCGGGTTTCGGCTTTGACCTCGCCGACGCTGCAACAACCGCCATCAATCGCCTCGACGATTGCGCCCTTGGTGACGTTCATGCATGAGCAGATGGTGGCCGAGTCGGGCAGGGCGTCCGGGCCTAAGGCTGGAGCGGCACCGGCGCTGGGTAAAATCAGGCTGTCGGGTTCAGCCGGCAGGTCTATGTCGTTCAGGTAGTACTGCAACAGGCTGTCGTAAACGCTGTTGTCGCCGACCAGGATGGCACCGAGCAGATGTTTGCCATCGGCGCTGGTGACGATCTTTTTGTACTGGCCTTTGGCTTCGTTGTGGTAACGATAACTGATGGCGCCGGGCGTGCTGCCGTGGGCGTCACCAATGGCGCCGACATCGACGCCCAGCAGTTTCAGTTTGGTGCTCATGTCGGCACCGAGGAAGGGACTGTCGCCGCCTTCCAGATGCGCCGCCACCGTTTCGGCCATGCGATAACCGGGCGCGACCAGACCAAAAATACGTTCATCCCAGAGTGCGACTTCGCCGATGGCGTAGATGTCGGGGTCGGAGGTGAGGCCATGGTTGTCGATGCGCACACCGCCGCGCTCGCCGATCGTCAGGCCACACTGGCGCGCCAGTTCATCACGTGGGCGAATGCCCGCAGAGAACACCAGCACATCGGTTTCCAGCGGCTCGCCATCGGCAAAGTGCAAACGCAGGCGACCGTCGTCGAGGCTTTCAATTTTCTGGGTCGCGGTGTCGGTATGGACGGTCACACCGAGCGCTTCGATTTTGTCTTTTAACACCGTGCCGGCGGTGGCATCGAGTTGCACCGGCATCAGGCGCGGCGCGAATTCAATTACTTCAGTCGCCAGCCCCAGCGATTTTAACGCGTTGGCCGCTTCCAGGCCGAGCAGGCCACCGCCGATCACCACACCGCTTTTGCCGTTGGCGGCGGCGTTGCGAATGGCGTCCAGATCATCGAGCGTACGGTAGACAAAACAACGCTCGGCGTCGTGGCCGGGAATCGGCGGCACGAATGGATAGGAACCGGTGGCGAGCACCAGTTTGTCGTAGCTGAGTTCTTCGCCATCGCTGAGCAACACCGTGTGAGCGGCGCGGTCGATGCGCTCTACCCGGGTGCCGAGGTGGGCGGCGATGCCGGCTTGTTGATAGCTTGCGGCGGTGCCCAGCGCCAGGTCGCAGTGCTCGCGGCCCTGAAAATATTCCGACAGATGCACTCTGTCGTAAGCCGAATGTCGTTCTTCGCCGATGATGTGGATGCGCCATTGCTCGGCGCCATCGAGCTTGCGAAAGGTGTCGGCGAAGTGGTGGCCGACCATGCCGTTGCCAATGATGATCAGGTCTTTGCGTTGGCTCATGGGGTTTCCTCCTCAGGCAGCGCTCGCTTCACCCAGCAGGGCGAGGCGGGCGTCGGATATCGGGGTCTGGGTTCGAATCAGTTGCTGGTCCTGGTCGGCGTGATCGACACAACCGATCATTTCCGCGCCGACCAGACGGTCGTCCACCAGATGCAAGCGACGGCAGCGGCGTTCGCCGGGCTGGTCCAGCGTCAGCCGCCGCGCACTGGGGTGGTCGATGCGGCCGATGGAGACCACATCGAGACCGGAAATTTTCAGACGGGTGCTGTCCTGGCTGGGTCTATAGGGCGCGGCTTCGGTGTCACCGCACAGCCGCGCGGCCAGCACCGCAGCCTGGTGATAGGCCGGATTGACCAGGCCGATGGTGCGGCCGTCGCACTCGGCGCACTCGCCCAGCGCGGAAATATTGGCCTGGCTGGTGGCCAGACGATCATCGACCAGAATGCCGCGCTTTACCGCCAGACCAGCGCGCTCGGCCAACTCGATTCTGGGCTGGATGCCGGCGGCAGTGATCAGCGCATCGGCTGCGAGAGTGCGGCCGTCATCCAAGATGATGCCGTTCAAGTTGGGACTGGCATCGATAGCGCACAGCGAGCGTTGCAGATGCAGCGCGATTCCTGCGGCGCTGAAGGCATCCGACAAATAACGCGCCGGCGCATCCGACAGTTGGCGGTTCATCAGATGGCTGTTGCGATGCACCAGGGCGACGCTGTGGCCGCGCTGACGCAAGCCCCAGGCGGCTTCCAACCCGAGCAGGCCACCGCCGAGCACCACCACTTTGCTGCCCGTCGGCAATGCTTTTAACCAGTGACCATCAGCCTTGGTGCGGAACGCTCGGATGGCTGGTTGGGTGGGGAAGTCGATGTCGGGCAGACGCGGTTGGGCACCGGTGGCCAGCACGCAGTGGTCGAACTGAAGCTGTCGGCCCGAGGCCGTCGTGGCCTGGCCGTTAAGGTTCAACTCGGTAACCGCCTCGTTATCGAGGCAGCGAATAGAGTGCTGGCGATACCAGTCGTGCTCGACCAGATCCAAGGCTGTTTCACTGGTTTCACCGGCAAGCCAGGGCGTTAACTGGATGCGGTTGTAGCCGACGCCGGGTTCGTCACCCACCAGGGTGATGCGCCCTTTATAGCCACGCTCGACCAGTTCGCGCACCAGTCGGGTCGCGGCCATGCCGTTGCCAATGATCAAGAGTTGCGGTGCAGCCATCTTTTTCTTCCACGCAAAAAAAAGACGCTCTTGGGTTTCCCCAAGAGCGCCAATGCTCGATACGCAAATCACAGTGTAAGGCCATTACAGCCCGCCTCTGACGAATTCAGCGGCGTTCTGCCATGACTGGGTTCTACAAAGCGAAGGCTGTGCCAACTTTTAGAAACCGCCTAAACAGGGGCTTTCCGGGGATTTTGACGCTTAACACTGGTCGGTTTTACCCCCGGTTGGCGCACCAAGGATGCACAGGGGTTGGGCCGGGGTGTGCAAAAAGAGGGCGAATTGGCAGCTGGTTAGTCGTCTTCGCGCAGCAGTTGAATGTCGCCTTCGGCACTGACCAGGACGCGCATCGGCTGGCAGCAGACTTCGCAGTCTTCGATGTAGTCCTGGGCTTCGTCGAGGGGTTCGGTAATCAGTTGAATACTGGCGCCGCAGTAAGGGCACGACAGAGCGGTGAGATCAGTGAAAAGGTCGTTGGCCATATTCAGTCCGCCTCGTCGGCGTTAAACAGCGGGACCTGGATGGCGGGATCAAGCTCGTCCGCCTCTTCCAGTTGGGCACCGCGGGCCAGGCGCAGTTTGCGAATCTGACAGTTGCGAATCACCTGACGTTTGGTAGCGGCATCGAGTTGATGCCATTGCTGACGTTCGGGGCGCGAGCGCAGGCAGCCGCGGCAATAGCCACGTGGCCCGGATTCGCAGACCCCGATGCAGGGGCTGGGAATGTCGAAAAATTCCAGTTGCTGCACAACGTTACCCTCGGTGATGCGTCGAGGATAACGCTGCAAGGCAGCTCAGGCCACTGCGCTGGTTTTTGCCGATGGCTTGGTGCCGCTGCGCATCGGCTCCACCTTGCGCTGCTTTTCATACAGAAAGCTGAGCACTTCCGAGCGTAAGCGGTTGTAGTCGGCGTTGGACGCCAGTTCCAAACGATTGCGCGGGCGCGGCAGTGGCACGTTCAGAATTTCGCCAATGGTGGCGGCGGGACCGTTGGTCATCATGACGATGCGGTCGGAGAGCAACACCGCTTCGTCGACGTCATGAGTAATCATAATGACGCTGTTACCGAGCCGCGCCTGAATCTCCATCAGTGAATCCTGGAGGTGGGCGCGGGTCAGGGCGTCGAGCGCGCCAAAGGGTTCATCCATCAGCAGCACTTCGGGTTGCATCGACAGCGCCCGGGCAATGCCCACTCGTTGTTTCATACCGCCGGAAATTTCGCCGGGCCTTTTGTGGGCGGCGTGGGTCATCTGCACCAGGTCGAGATTATGGGCAATCCAGTCGCGCATCTCGGCGCGGCTTTTGTGTTTGCGAAACACCTGCTTAACGGCCAGCTCGACGTTCTGCCACACCGTCAGCCAGGGCAGCAGGCTGTGGTTTTGGAACACCACGGCGCGTTCCGGGCCGGGCTCGGTGACTTCCCGGTTGCCCAGCAGCACGCCGCCATCAGTCGCCTGATGCAGTCCGGCGATGATGTTTAAAACGGTGCTTTTTCCGCAACCGGAATGGCCGATCAGCGAGACGAACTCGCCTTGCTGCACTTTTAGATTAACGTTATCGAGGGCTTTGAAGGGTCCTTTGGGCGTCGCAAAGTCGATGCCGACGCCGCTCAATTCGAGATGTGTCTGTGTCATAGCGATGCTCCGGTTGTGTTCAGCGTTGCTGGCTGGATTTATCCCAATCCACCCAAGCTTGCAGTTGCAGCATGATGCGATCGAGGCCGTAACCGATCAGGCCGATCACCAGCACCGCCACCATGATGCGCCCCAGCGAATTGGAACTGCCGTTTTGGAATTCATCCCAGACGAATTTTCCGAGACCCGGGTTTTGCGCCAGCATCTCGGCGGCGATCAACACCATCCAGGCGATGCCCAGCGACACCCGCAGACCGGTAAAGATCATCGGAATAGCCGAGGGAATGACGATGCGGCGAATATGCGTCAGCGCCGGCAGGCGCAGCACCTGGCTGACGTTGCGCAAGTCCTGGTCGATGTTGGCAACACCAACGGCGGTGTTGATCAGCGTCGGCCACAAACAGCACAGCGTGACGGTGAACATAGAAGTGATAAACGACTTATCGAACAGCGGGTCGTCAGTCACATAGACCGCCGAGACCACCATGGTCACCAGCGGCAGCCAGGCCAAGGGTGACACCGGCTTGAACAGTTGGATGATGGGATTCACCGCCTGATGCACCCGGTGCGATAGCCCGACCAGAATGCCCGCCGGTATCGCCAGCAGACTGCCCAGCGTAAAACCGGCCAGCACGGTGACCAGGCTGGTGCCGATCTGATCGAGAAAGGTCGGCTTGCCCGGATAATCGATCTTCAATGGCTCGAAGTCGGGATTGTCGGCCTGACGGGCGGCGTTTTGCTCGGCCAGACGCTCATAGAAGGCGGCTTCTTTTTCCCGCGCTGTTTCGTGTTCCTGCCACAGCGCGACCGACTGCTCGAACACCGTTGCCGGGCCGGGAAACTGGCCCAGAGAGGTGTTGACCTGGGCGGCACCGAAGTGCCACAGCATGATAAAGACGGTGAGGCCTAATATCGGCAGGGTAGCGGCCGCGACGGCGGCCATTGGATTCCAGGCGGGCAGCCGATCAAGCCAGCGCAGCCAGGGTTTGATTCGCAATTGTATCGTCATGACGCGCCTCGCTTGGCTCGCTTAAAGAGTCTGGTCGCTGCCCAGGCCAATCGGGAACTGGTCCAGATAGGCGTTGGGCTGGCGACCGTCGTAAGTGATGTTGTCGATAAACTCTGACTGCGGCGGTTTGTAGCCCGTCTCAGCCGCGAAATCGGGGAACTGATCGGCACTGAGCAGGCCCTCATTAATCAGCGATTCGGCGGCCTGTTGATAGAGGTCCGGGCGGTACACCTGGGCGGCGGTGTCCTGGTACCACTGGTCGCTCTGCGGCTGAGCGATCTGGCCCCAGCGGCGCATCTGGGTCAGATACCAGATCGCATCCGAGTAGTAGGGGTAGGTGGCGTTGTAGCGGAAGAAGACGTTGAAATCGGGCACGGAGCGGGTGTCACCGGCTTCATATTCGAAGGTGCCGGTCATGGAGTTGGCGATGACTTCAGCATCGGCGCCGACATAGGCCGGGCGTGACAGAATTTCTACTGCTTCGGCGCGGTTAGCGTTGTCGTCGGCATCCAGCCACTGCGCCGCTCGAATCAGAGCTCTGACCAGACGCACCGTGGTATTGGGGTTTTCCTCGGCGAATGCCTCGGTAATGCCAAACACCTTCTCCGGATTGTTCTTCCAGATTTCGTAATCGGTAATCACCGGCACGCCGATGCCTTTGAACACCGCCTGCTGGTTCCAGGGTTCGCCAACGCAGTAACCGAGAATGGTGCCGGCTTCCATGGTGGAGGGCATCTGCGGCGGCGGTGTGACGCTGAGCATCACATCGGCGTCGATCTGGCCGGAGGTATCGCCGTTGTCGGGGTCGTAATAACCCGGGTGCAGGCCGCCGGCGGCCAGCCAGTAACGCAGTTCATAGTTGTGCGTCGATACCGGGAACACCATGCCCATGTTGAATGCCTGACCACGTTGTTGGTAATCGCGCACTACTGGCTCGAGCGCGCTGGCGCTGATCGGATGAACCGGACGGCCGTCCTCGTGTGGTATGTGTTGCTTCATTTGCTCCCAGACGCTGTTGGAAACGGTAATGCCGTTGCCATTCAGGTCCATGGAAAAGGGCGTGATGATATTGGCCTGGGTGCCGTAACCGATGGTCGCGGCCAAGGGCTGACCGGCGAGCATATGAGCGCCATCCAGCTCGCCGGTAATAACACCGTCGAGCAACACCTTCCAGTTGGCTTGGGCCTCCAGGGTGACGTACAGGCCTTCGTCTTCGAAGAAGCCTTTTTCATAAGCGATGGCCAGCGGCGCCATATCGGTCAGCTTGATAAAGCCGAGCTTCAGCGCGGGTTTTTCTGGCCAGCCGAGTTCGGCCTGAGCGCTGGTAGTGATAAGTAGCGCGGTGATGGCGGCGAACAATCCAGCTTGCCAACGTCGTGCGAACAGCAGTGTCATGAATCTCTCCCTCGGGTCCGATTTTTTTCGGGCAAAAAAAAACGGCGCCTTCACCGCGTGAGCGGTAATGGCGCCGTTGCCAGTCGTTGCAATGCAGGATGTCGGGGAGCGTTGGGGTCGGGGTCGTATGCAAAGACGACGGTGACAACACCGTGGCGTCGAAGTCAAAAACGCTCGCCGGAATCCTGAGAAAACAACCTTAGGTTTTCTATCGAAGACCTGGACATCTTTGGGTTCAACCTGTTCACCCCGCCGATGTCTCAGCTTCTAAGGCTGTTAAGCGAAGCCTGTGCCAACTCAGTTCAATGGATGGCCAACTGCTTGTTTTGCAGGAGATTAATAACCAGAAGGCGCGTCGATCAGCCTGGCCGTTATCGACAATGTCGCACCAAGAACGTGCTGTCAGTTAAGCCTGTGCACCAGGAAGTGAATCTGAACAACAGAGCGCTTGGCAAGCCGAGGCCTTTATCCCATGCTCTGGTTTAAACGGATTACCGCGGATGATTAATGAAATACCCAGCCCAATTTCCCGCCCCTGCTGACGCCAGTGAACGTCGCTCGGTAGCGGCGGTTGTTGCCTATCCCAATGACGATCAGACGGCCAGCCAGTCACTGATGGCAGCGGCACGCAATAACATGAGGTTAGTGGAAAGCGTGCAGATTGAGCCAAGAACGGCGGGCACCTTTGAGGTACCGGCCGGGCATTTTTTCCGCATCGTTTCAACCGAAGGGCCGCAGGTCGGTGATCTGAATCTCTGGCATCAAGAGGATTTAAAAGAAGCCTTTTACAGCGGTAAAACGCGCGCTTTGCAGGGCACTCATCTGAGTACTGGCGATCGGTTATGGAGTCGCTTTCCTTATTTGCGCCCACTGGCAACCATCAGCGCCGATACGCTCGACTGGTACGGTTGGGACGATGAAGGTTGCAGCGTGCACGATGTGATTGGCACGCGTTGCGACCCTTACACCGAGCATCAATTAACGGGTCGGCATTATCATCATTGTTGTCATTCCAACCTGACGCGCGCCTTGGCGAAATATAAAGGTTGGTCGTTTGAGCAGGCTGAGCCTTATGTGCACGATGTGTTAAACGTCTTTATGTGCACCGGCTTCAGCCTCGATACCCATCAGTACATTATGAAAGCCAGTCCGGTGCGGCCGGGCGACTATTTAGAGTTTTTTGCTGAAGTGGATCTGCTCGGTGCGCTGTCGGCCTGTCCGGGTGGCGATTGCAGCGCCAGTCATTCCAGTGACGCGGCCGCCTGCTATCCGTTGCTGGTGGAAATTTATCGGCCGGATGTTGCGGACCTAGCAGGTTGGCAAGCGCCGTCGGTCAATGGTTATCGAGCCGACGGCTAGTGCTTACCCGCAGTGTTTACCAGGCTTTGTTTTTTAACTCAGCCAGACCCTCAGCGCGGCTGATAACTGGTTGATAACCCAGCTCAGTTTTTGCCTTGCTGATGTCGAGTGTGACCTCAACAGCAGAGGTCGCCAGCGACTGCCGGGTCACCGGGCCACGAATCACACCGCCGCTTATCCGGCTGAGAAAATCACCTCCGGCCGCCAGCGTTTTCAGTAGCCAAAAGGGCACACTTTTGTCCGGGGCGCTGATGCCTTGGCTGGCCAGCAGGTCGGTGGCGAATTGACGAAACTCAACGGGTTCGTCGTCGGCAATAAAATACACCTCGCCATTCTTTCCATGCGCTAAGGCGCGCTCGATACCGACACAGAGATTGTGAATATGAGTGGTGGACGTGCGGTAGTGACCACCGTCGATCCAGGCCAACTGTCCTGACACAGCGGCATCCACCAAATGCGGCAGGGCGGTGGTGTCGTCGCGTCCCCAGACAAACCTCGGCCGCACGACGATGACCTGAAAATCCTCACTGGCAAAAGCCAAAGCCTGACGTTCGGCGGCTGCTTTGCTGCGGCTGTATTCGCCAATGGCTTTTGCTGGAATCGGCTGATCTTCATTAACGTTGCGCAATGCTTTGCCGGTCAGCAATACCGATTCGGTGCTGATATAAAGCGCTTTGTTAATGTCCGCGCGACGGGCGTTGTCGAGCACATTGCGGGTGCCTTCAACATTGGTCTGGTATTGCGCTTTGGATCGGTTGTCGTGATCGGTATCGGCCGCGGCATGAATCAGTACCTGGCAGCCGGCCATAACCTCGGCCAGATTGGTGTCGAGTAAATCACCACGGACGGCTTGGGCGCCGAGCGCTTCGACACTGGCTGCGGATTTATCGCTGCGTGCCAGGGCAACTACCGAGTGGCCCTGTGCGATTAAAAAACGAATCAAATTGCGGCCGATGTAACCACTGCCGCCGGTTAAAAAATAAGACGTTGTTGTCATCAATCAATGCTCTAAATATTGGGTTCAGTTGGGTTTGGCAGCCTTGCCGGGCTGGCTGTTAACCAGCCATTCAATGTCGCTGATAATTTCGCGGCGCTCATCGTCGGACCAGTGCAGGTAGTCAAACGACTCCAGCAGTTTCAGGCCTTCCAAAGCCAGATAAGCCAGACGCGCACCGCGTGGGTTGCTGGCGGTATCGAGCACCGACGCCAGGGTTTGTTGCTGGTTGGTCTGCACAATGCCGCGCAGTGTCTGGTCTTGCGCCAGCGCTGCGCATAACTGCAGCGCCACGGCACCAAACTCTTCGGGAAACGGCTGGCTGGCGGCGTTGATGCGGCCGCGAATGGTCGGGCTGTCGACGTCGCCCAGTGCGTCGATCTGGCTTTGGTTAAAGGCGTTGTCTCTGTCGGTCGCGCGTTGCACCACCGCCGCAATCAGCGCCTGTTTGTTTTTGTAGTCATAAAGCACCGATGCCTTGCTGACGCCGGCCTGGGTCGCCACGGCATCGAGTGTTAAACGGGTCGCGCCATCGCGGGCGACCACGGCTTCGGCGGCATCGAGGATGCCTTGCTGATCAATGCTGCGGGTTCGAGCCATGCTGTTTCTCCATTAATAACCAACCGGTCGGATATTAATTGAAAGAAAAGCGCTCTGCAAAGATTTCCGGTGTCGTTTTGTAGGGATGCCGGCCTGGCTATTGGCAACGGGGCTGGCGCGGCTTAAGGTGTCACCCACTGAGACGGGGTCCGACTTTAGTCGGTGATAGGAGGCAGGATGTGGCTGGGTGGAGTGAGTCGGTTGGCGCAAATGCCGCAAAGCGGCGACCGCCATCATCACCGTCATCATCAGGTCGTGCTAGGCTTTGAAGGCGCTGCCGATTTTGAGCTGGACGGCACCGGCGGTGAGCAACTGCGCATAGGCGGCGGTTGTCTGGTGCCGACCGAGTGCGGCCATGCCTTTCAGGGCCTGGGTGACAACCGCATGCTGGTGCTGGATTTCGATCTGGACAGCGCTATCGACAGTCGCATCGACCGGGAAATGCTCGATCGGCTGTTCGATCGACCGCACTATTTCCAACTGGACGACCATTTCAACACGCTACTGAAAGCCATGGCGCACGAACTGGACTTGCACGGCCAGGATCCGCAGATGCAGCAACACATCAGCGCCTTGCTGTTGCACAGTCTCTACCAGCGTCTGACCGGCCGAACGCTGCGGCCGCAAGAGAGCCCGGGCCGGCTCGATATGGAGCGCATCGATCAACTGATCAAACAGCGCCTGCAAGACAAAGTCTCGGTCGCCGAACTGGCCCAAACCTGCCATCTCAGCCTCAGTCAATTCCATCTGCGTTTTCGCCAGACCACTGGCATGACACCCTACCAATATGTGATGAAGCACCGTCTCGACCAGGCCGTCTGGCTGCTGCGCTGCTCGTCCCATCCCATCGCCGACATCGCTGTCGAAACCGGCTTTTCCAGCCAAAGCGCGCTGACTCACGCCATCAAGAACGAACTGGGTTTATCGCCTGGTCAGGTGCGCCGTCAGCAATCCAGCTAAGCCTTTTCCCGACGTCAAGATCAGTCGCTCCAAGCTGTGACCTCGGTTCGCAACAGCGGATTTTTTTGCAAAAGAATCGGTTTTTTTGACAAGCCAGCGATAACAGCGGCGCTCTACTGTGGTCGGTCAGTGATTCACAAAACCGACAGGTACGACCGCTATGACTCAGTTTGATCCGGCCCGGGCGCTCTCCGGCGAATACCGTTCTGCGGACGAGGACCAATGGTTCCGCTATATCTGTGATCAGTACGCCGTCGATGAAGATGAATACATGGCGCAAATGGTTGAGCTGGCTGAACCGTCCGACGGCAGCCGCGCCAACGTAGAAAGCACGGCGCGCCGTATTGTCGAACAGGTGCGCGATCAGGGCGACGTCGCTCACGCGGTCGATAAACTGCTGCAGCAGTACAGCCTCGATAACGAAGAGGGCGTCATCCTGATGTGTCTGGCCGAAGCGTTGATGCGGGTGCCGGATGCCGATACCGCCGATGATCTGATTCGCGACAAACTCTCAGTCGCGGATTGGAAAGAACATATGGGCAAGTCCGATTCACTGCTGGTCAACGCCTCGACCTGGGGTTTGATGCTGACCGGCAAAGTCACCTCGCTCGACAGCCGCGAAACCTCACCTGCCAACTTACTGTCCAAACTGATCAACCGCGCCGGTGAACCGGTGATTCGCGCCGCCATGAACCAGGCGATGCGCATTATGGGCAAGCAGTTTGTGCTCGGTCGCAGCATCGGCGAAGCCATCAAAAATGGCCGTGATTACCGCAAAAAAGGCTACACCTATTCGTTCGATATGCTCGGCGAAGCGGCCTTTACCGATCACGATGCCGAGCGTTATTTCCAGTCCTATCTCGAAGCGGTGCGCACCCTCGGTGAGCGCAAAGACGAGTGGGGCGAACTGCCGCGTCCGACCATTTCCATCAAACTCTCCGCACTGCATCCGCGTTACGAAGAAGCGCATCAGGATGATGTGATGACCGAGCTTGCGGATCGTGTCAGCCAGTTGGTTAAGGAAGCCCGTGCTCTGGGTGTTGGCATCACCATCGATGCCGAAGAAATGGATCGTCTGGAATTATCGCTGCGTTTATTTAAGCAGGTATTTAACAGCGAAGACGCGCGCGGTTGGGGGCATTTCGGTCTGGTGATTCAGGCCTATTCCAAACGCGCTCTGGCGGTGCTCGGTTATCTGACCAAGCTGGCGCAGCAGCAGGGCGACATCATTCCGATTCGTCTGGTGAAAGGCGCTTACTGGGACACCGAAGTGAAGCACGCCCAGCAGTTGGGTCTGGCTGATTACCCGGTTTATACGCGCAAAGAAAACACCGATGTGTCTTACCTGGTGTGTGCGCGTTTTCTGATGAGCGATGCCGTCGGTGGCGTGCTCTATCCGCAGTTTGCGACGCACAATGCTCACACCGTGGCATCCATTGCCGAACTGGCACGGCTGAACCCCCAGCGCGAGTTCGAGTTCCAGCGTCTGCACGGCATGGGCGATGCGCTCTACGACAGTTTGCTGGAATCCGATAAACCCACGGTGCGTATTTATGCGCCCGTCGGTGCGCATAAAGATCTGCTGCCGTATTTGGTGCGTCGTCTGCTGGAGAACGGTGCCAACTCTTCCTTTGTGCATCGGCTGGTCGACGCCGAAACTCCGGTGGGTGATCTGGTGCAATCGCCGGTTGAAGTGGCGTTGCGTCATCCGGTCTTTCGTAACCCGAAAATTCCTCGCCCCAGTGAAATGTTCGGCGACAGCCGACGCAATTCTCAAGGCTATAACCTGGCGGTGGCGTTCGAGCGTGAACCCTTGTTGGAAGACATCGCCGGTTTCGATCAAACCCAATGGAAGCTGAAACCGCTGGTGGCCGGCAAGGCGGTAGCGACCGGAGACACCCAGACTATTGTTTCGCCTTACGACACTCGTCAAAGCGTTGGTCAGTTGGATTGGACCACCGCCGAGCTGGCCAGCGAAGCGCTGGCCTCGGCGCATCAGGCCTGGTCCGGCTGGAACCGTACGCCTGCCGTTAAGCGTGCTGCCTGCCTGGATAAGCTGGCCGATTTAATGGAAGCCAACACCGCCGAGCTGATGTCGCTCTGTGCGCGTGAAGCCGGTAAAACACTGCAGGACAGCATCGATGAAGTGCGTGAAGCCGTCGATTTCTGCCGTTACTACGCCAACGAGGCGCGCGCCAATATGAGCGAGCCGACGCTGTTGCCAGGGCCGACCGGCGAAAGCAACGAGCACTATTACGAAGGTCGCGGCGTGTTTTTGTGCATCAGCCCGTGGAACTTCCCGCTGGCGATTTTTACCGGCCAGATTTGTGCGGCGCTGGTGGCCGGTAATACGGTGTTGGCCAAACCGGCCGAGCAAACTTCGTTGATTGCTGGCCGTACCATTGAGTTGTTCCATCAGGCCGGTGTGCCGACCGATGTATTGCATTATTTGCCGGGCGCTGGCGCCACCCTGGGTGACGCCTTGTTACCGGATGAAAGGTTGGTCGGCGTGGCTTTTACCGGTTCAACCGAAACCGCCCATCGCATCAATCGCACCCTGGCGCAGCGTGACGGTGCCATTCCTACTTTGATCGCCGAAACCGGTGGTCAGAACGCGATGATTGTCGATTCAACGGCCTTGCCGGAACAGGTCGTGGCTGACGTGATGCAGTCGGCTTTCGCCAGTGCCGGTCAGCGTTGTTCGGCGCTGCGCGTGCTCTGTGTGCAGGAAGATATTGCCGATCGAATTATCGAACTGATTGGCGGTGCTTTGGGTCGCTTGAAGATCGGCAATCCGCAGTTTTATGCCACCGATTCCGGCCCGGTGATCGATGCCAAGGCGCATCAGGCGTTGTCCGAATACGTCGAAAGCTGGCGGGCCAAAGATCGAGTGGTGGCGCAAGCCGAACTGGGCGAGGGCACTGAGCACGGCCACTTCCTGGCGCCGATGGCGCTGACCATCGACGGCTTTCACGAGATCGGCCGCGAACAGTTTGGTCCCATTCTGCACATCCACCGCTTTAAAGGTCGTGAACTGGATCAGGTCATCGAAGACATCAACAACACCGGTTACGGCCTGACACTGGGCATTCACAGTCGCAACGAAGCCACGGCGGCTTATATCGAAGCGCGGGCGCGCGTCGGTAATTGCTACGTGAACCGTAACCAGATTGGTGCTGTGGTCGGTGTGCAGCCGTTCGGCGGCCGTGGTCTGTCTGGCACCGGTCCGAAAGCCGGCGGGCCGAACTACATCAAGCGCTTCGCTACCGAGCGGGTGCGCACCATCAACACCACTGCCGTGGGCGGTAATGCCACTCTGTTGTCGCTGGAAACCGACGACTGAGTGGTGATCGAAGTTGCCGCTGCGTGTTGGCGGCCACTGCTCAGCTTTGTTGCGGGTGAGCGCAACAAAGCTGAGTAAGCCGGCTGTTGCCGGATAACAATAACGTCATGCTCGAATCAGCATTGATCAAAACAACTACAACCTGGAGTCAACTATGAGCAATATGTTTGCGATCAGTTTGACCTTTATCGCCTATCTGGCGGTGATGCTATGGATTGGTGTCTGGGCGTATCGCCGTACCACCAACTTGTCAGACTACATCATTGGTGGTCGTTCCCTGGGGCCTTGGCCATCGGCACTGTCTGCCGGTGCTTCGGATATGTCCGGCTGGCTGTTGCTGGGCTTGCCCGGCGCTGTCTATGCCTCGGGCTTGGGTGCTTCCTGGATCGCCATCGGCCTGTTGGTCGGTACCTACCTGAACTGGTTGGTGGTGGCACCGCGTCTGCGCGCTTATTCCCAAGCCGCGTCCGACAGCCTGACCTTGCCGCAGTATTTCAGCAATCGCTTTGAAGACACGGTGTGGATTCGCGTTATCGCCGCCTTCTTCATTTTGCTGTTCTTCCTGTTCTACACCAGCTCCGGTCTGGTGGCCGGCGGCAAGCTGTTCGAGAGCGTCTTCGGTCTCGACTACACCCTGGCCGTCACCATCGGTACGCTGGCGGTGGTTTCCTACACCCTGTTCGGTGGTTATCTGGCGGTTTCCTGGACGGACCTGGTGCAAGGTCTGCTGATGGCCGCGGCGCTGATTCTGGTACCGATTGCCGCGCTGATTGCCGTCGGTCAGGGTCCGGTTGGCGTACTGACCGATACCAACCCCAATATGCTCAGCATGTTTACCACTCCGGATGGCAGCACTTTGGGTGCCATGGCGATTATCTCGTCACTGGCCTGGGGCCTGGGTTATTTCGGTCAGCCGCACATTCTGGCGCGTTTCAAAGGCATTAAAAGCCGCGCAGAAGTGCCGACCGCGCGGCGCATTGCCGTAACCTGGACCTTTATCGGTATGGCCGGCGCACTGCTGGTGGGTATCGCTGGTAATGGCTATTTTGAAACCCCGCTGGCCGACGCTGAAACCGTCTTTATCAGCCTGGTGCAGGGCATCTTCCACCCACTGGTGGCGGGTATTTTGTTGGCGGCTATTCTGGCGGCCATTATGTCCACCGCCGATTCCCAGCTGCTGGTTTCTTCGTCAGCCTTGACCGAAGATTTCTACAAGTCGCTGTTCAATAAAGACGCTGACCCGCAGTTGCTGGTCAAGATCGGTCGTGCGGCTGTGGTGGTGATTGCCATCGTCGCCTGGCTGTTTGCGCTGAACCCGGACAGCAGCGTGCTGAGTCTGGTGTCTTATGCCTGGGCTGGCTTTGGTGCGGCCTTCGGTCCGGCGGTAATTCTGTCGCTGTACTGGCCACGCATGAACCGCGCTGGCTGCCTGACCGGCATCATCGTTGGTGGTTTGACCGTGGTGATCTGGAAGCAACTGTCTGGCGGTTTGTTCGATATGTACGAAATCGTACCGGGCTTTATTCTGTCGACCCTGGCTATTGTCATTGTTAGCCAGATGACGGCAGAACCGTCCAAAGAAATGGCCGCGACTTTTAAAGAAGTGAATGGCTGATATCTTTATGACCGGCTGATGTTTTCAGCCAAACAAAAGGGCGCTTCGGCGCCCTTTTTTATGGTTTCTAGTGCGGAATTTATGCGCTGCCGTGCATCCAGCTGCCCAGCAAATACACCAGATAATAACCCAGCGTATAAGCCGGAATAAGCAACCAGATGGATGCCAGGTGCGATTTGAAGGTCAGTTCTTTGACCTTGCTCATGGCGACGATACCCGCGGCTGAACCGATGACCAGCAGCGAACCACCGGCGCCTACGGCGTAGGTCAGGCCCATCCAGGCGGTAGCGTCCATATCGATATCGGACTTCAGCAAGGCGGCTGTCAGCGGGACGTTGTCGACCAGAGCCGAAACAAAACCGATGACGTAGTTAGCAATAAAGGACGGCGCTTCGCTGTACTGATGCGCGATCATTTCCAGCACAGCAATTTCCTTGAGCATGCCCACCAGCAACAAGATACCCAGGAAGAACAGCAGCGTTTCGAACTCGATGGTGCGAATAAATTCGAGAATCTGATCTTCGTCGTCGTTGAAAAAGCGCGACACCAAAAACATTACCGACAGGCCGCACAAAAAGGTCAGCGCCGGTGGTAATTGATAGAGCGCGTTGCCGATGATGGTGGCGAAAATGGTCAGCAAGAAGATGGCGGCGATGATCATGTCGACACGGCGCACATCGTGGCGGTTTTGTTCGATCACTACGCGACCGCTCAGACCAAACGACAGCATAAAGGCCAGCGCCATCACAGCAATAAATGCCGGTGCGCTCAGCGACAGCAAGTCGGCGATACCAATTTTACCGGCCAGGAAAATCATCAAGGTGGTGACATCGCCGGTAATCAAGGCGACACCGCCGGAGTTGACCGCGAAGATCACCAGGGTGGCAAAACGCACAGTCTTTTTCGGTTCCAGTTTTAACGACAACACCAGCGTCATCGATACCAGGGTGGCGGTGATATTGTCGGCCAGAGAACTGAACACGAAGCAGAAAATGGCGGTGAGAAACAGCAGCGCTTTTTCGCTGACTTCCTTGGGCATGAACAGGTAGATCAGGTTTTCGATCATGCCTTTTTTGTTCAGGTAGGCAACGAAGGTCATGGTTGCCACCAGGAATAACCAGAGGTTGGCGATCTCGCCCAGGTTCTCGCTGAAGTTCCGCGTGACGTCGGCAACGGCCGCCGGTGTGTCGGCAAAGACGTACAACAACACCCAGGCGACGGTACCGAAAAACAAGGTGACCTTGGCTTTATTGACGTGCGTGACTTCTTCCAGAATGACGCCCAACAAAGCCAGAACGGCCAGGGCAATTAACACAGGTGATAATAATTCAGGCATAAGGTGACGGTCCTGCTAGCAACATTAAACCGACACAGTGCCGTGCTGAAGGCGGCGCTTGGCAGCCAGAGTCGAATGGCATTCCAGAGGTCACGATGAAGAAGTCCAGAAGGCAAACAACGCCGTTTGCCAGCGGCCGTCGGCGAATACCGCGGTGCTGTGCCGATAACCAAGAGAGGATAAGGCGCGCGGATTATACGCAAGGCGCGGGTGGAAATCACTCCGCTGAACTGTGTCAAAGCGTTGCACCGGCGGCAATGATGCGTTGGGCAGAGTTGGCTTTCCCTGTCTCCAACCCGCCGGTAAGCTACTGCCTTTTCGCGCTGGGAGTGGTTGTGACCAAAGCAATCTTTTTAAGCTGGCTATCGGCACTGGCATTGGTGGTGTTGCCCTGGTCATTGGGCTCAGTGGTGCCGACGCAGCTGATTAATGAACTGGGCGCGCTGGAGCACAGCGGGCGCTCTCTGGCCAATGGCATCTTCCTGCTCAGTGGTGCTTTTTGGATGGGTACGGTCGAAGCCGTGCGCAAACAGCTGGAACCACAACGTCTGGATGCCTGGTTGCGTTTTGGCACCATTGCCTTTGCTGCCAGCCTGATTGGCCGCATGGTTTTTCCCTGTGATCTGAACTGTCCGCTGGATGGCTCAGTCACTCAATTAGTGCACAACACCCTGGTGTGGGTGCTCTACGCCGGTGCGCTGATTGTCGGTTGGCGCTTGCCGAATCTGAATCTAACGGTCGTCTTGCTGAAAGGTCTTCTGCTGGCCTGCTTTGTGCTGTTGCAATGGGCGTTCTGGCACCGCGACTGGTGGCCGGGGCTGTGGCAGCGAGGCTATGAAGCGAGTTTCGCCGTGTTGTGGGTGATCTGGGTGCATGACCTGGGACGCGCTGCAAGCGCTAAGGCTCATCAATGATCGAACGTATTGCCGCCATCGTTGTACCGATTTTTCTGGTGGTTTTGGTGGGTTATCTGTACGGGCGACGCCATGCGCCGGATATGGAAGCGGCCAACCGCATCAATATGGATGTGTTTACGCCCTTCCTGATTCTGAGTGTGTTCGCTTCCCGGCCCTTGGAGTTGGGTCAGTTCGGCCCTTTGGCATTGGCGGCTATTCTGGTGACCTTGTTACCCGGCCTGCTGGCCTGGCCTGTAGGACGCATGATCGGTGCCCAGTGGAAGACCTTTGTGCCGCCGATGATGTTTCGTAACAGCGGCAATATGGGGTTGCCGTTGTTCCTCTTTACCTTTGGTGAGCAATATATGCCGGTGGCGGTGATCTTATTCATCGTTGAAAACACCCTGCATTTCACCGTTGGGATGTGGCTGCTAAACCCGCGTACTCATTTGCTGGCGGTACTGAAAAACCCCATGATTCTGGCCGCGGTGGGCGGCTTATTGATCGCCGGTTTCGACATCAGCCTGCCGGACTGGTTGGTACGCTCACTGCAATTGCTGGGCGATATAGCAGTGCCTTTAATGTTGTTTTCGCTCGGTGTTCGCCTGGTCAAACTCGATTTGAGTGGCTGGCGCATTGGTATGATCAGTGCCATCGCCGCGCCGATATTGGGCCTGCTGATTGCCTGGCCGCTGGTGTTGATGTTCGACCTGCCGCCGGTGCAGGCCGGCATGTTATTGCTGTTCGGCGCTTTGCCGCCGGCGGTGTTAAATTATCTGGTTGCTGAACGCTATAACCAGCAACCGGACCAGGTTGCTGCCATGGTGTTGTTTGCCAATGCCGCCAGTCTGGTGGTGATGCCGCTGGTGTTGGCCTGGGTACTGGCTGGAGTTTGAATCATGATGCATCGAGCCAAGGCGTTTCTGGCGCAGGCGGATTTAACCGATCTGGCCGCCATTGAACGTTTTGTACTGCAGCACAAACCCGATGACGGTCCGGTCTGGGTCTTTGGTTATGGTTCGTTGATCTGGAATCCGGAGATGGCGGTGGTCGAAGATCAACCCGCCAGCCTGGCGCATTACCGTCGCGAAATGTGCATCAAAGCAACGGTACATCGTGGGTCACCTGAGCGCCCTGGCCTGGTTTTGGGGATTCGCCATCAGCCTGGTGGCAGTTGTGAAGGCCACGCTTTTCGGCTCGACGAACAGCAGTTGCAGGCATCCTTGCAGCGTTTGATTGCACGCGAATTGGTCACTGACTGTTATATCCCGATGTGGTTATCTATTGATCTATCTGATGGACGCAGCGTTGCAGCTCTGACCATGGTGGTGAATGAAGGCCATCCGCAGGTTGTGCAACCAAGTCTGGATAACAAGGTGGAGATGATTCGCCATGCCACTGGTGGCCGTGGCTCCAGCCGGGATTATTTGCTGAATATGGCGCGGCATTTAGCGGAAAATAATATCCGCGATGCCGAAATTGAGACGCTGGTATTGCGATTGAAGTCACAGGACGGGCAGGATAACAGCGGCTCTTAAACCGCTGTACGATTCAGCTATTGACAGTATTGCTCGAATTAATTCGAATAGCGGGGTTTTAGGGAATAACTTTCTTGGGGAAACGCCCCGGTTTGCGATGTTCAAGGAGTGAATGTCGTTAGCAGTACCGAGGCTCTTGTATCAATTATTTATACAGGAGTACGGAATGGATACTAATACTGATACCACCAGACCGGCAGGGACAGCCGACACCGTTGCAATGATGCAACAGAATGTGCAACGCGGCATCGAACACACCCCTCCCGATTATTTTGTCCAATTTCTGGCCCTGGCCGATATAAAAATCAATGGCGACCGGCCATGGGATATCCAGATATACAACACCAACTTCTATAAACGCATTCTCCGCGATGGCTCTGTTGGCCTGGGAGAATCTTATATGGATGGCTGGTGGGATTGTGCGCAGCTTGATGAAATGTTCACTCATATATTGGGGGCTCATTTGGATGAGCGTGTTCCTGGGCTGGCCAAATTGAAGTTGGTGTTCAGTGCGGTGGCTTTCAAACTGTTCAATTTCCAGAGTATTAAACGCGCCTTTCATGTTGGTGAGGCTCATTACGATATTGGCAACGACCTCTATCGACGTATGCTTGATCCGCGCATGATCTATAGCTGCGGCTATTGGGCACAGGCCGACAACCTGGCCGATGCTCAGACGCACAAACTCGACCTGATCTGTCGCAAGCTCAAGCTGGAGCCGGGCATGAAGTTGCTCGACATCGGTTGTGGTTGGGGTGGCCTGGCTGCTTATGCTGCAGAGAATTACGGCGTAGAAGTCACCGGTGTAACCATTTCCCGCGAACAGCAGAAGTTGGCGTGTGAGAACGTTCAGGGGCTGCCGGTGGAAATCATCCTCCAAGACTATCGTATGCTGACTGGGCATTATGATCGCATTGTTTCAGTGGGGATGTTTGAGCACGTGGGTGTAAAAAATTATCGCACCTTCTTTAATAAAGTGACTGAATTATTGAGTGATAACGGCATCTTTTTGTTGCACACCATCGGCGACGAATACACGACCAAGGCGCCTGAACCCTTTATTCATAAGTATATTTTCCCCAATGGAAAAGTGCCCTCGCGTAAAGAAATAACCAAAAATAGTCTTGATCTTTTACGTCTGGAAGACTGGCATAATTTCGGGCCTGATTACGATAAAACGTTGATGGCATGGGCAAAAAATATCGATGCAGCCTGGGATGATTTGCCCGAGTACGACGAACGTTTCCGGCGTATGTGGCGATATTATTTGCATGCCTGTGCCGGCTATTTTCGTTCGCGCCAGGGTCAGCTGTGGCAACTGGTATTTACCCAGTTAAATGACTGGAGTGAGTATCGCAGCGTGCGCTAGTTTCTGGTCCTTTCACGCAGACGTTTGTCTACCAGAATGCGAGTGGAAATTTCTTCGATCGATAATTGAGTGGTATCGATAAAGGGAATGCCGAAGCGCTTAAACAGCGCTTCGGTCATTCGCACCTCATCTTCGCATTGTCTTAATGAAGCATAATCACTGTCGGCTTTGCGGCCATGCCGGATTTGATGCAGCCGGCGTGGCGCAATGGTCAATCCATAGAGTTTATCGCGATGGCTTTGCAGCACCGGTGGCAATTTGGGGTGATCAAAGTCATCCATCGTCAGCGGGTAATTGGCCGCATAAACATTGGCCTGTAAGGCCAGGTAAATACTGGTGGGTGTCTTACCGGAACGCGATACGCCGACCAGAATTATATCGGCCTGATCGTAATGCTGAGTGCGCCGGCCATCGTCGTTCTCCAGCGCAAACTGCATGGCATCGATGCGTCTTTGATAACGCCCCTGATGCGCCGATACCTGGGGTCGTCCAATGCGAATATTGGCCGGTTGGCCGAGCAGCTTTTCGAGCGGTGACAGAAAGGTAGAGATGACATCCACCACATGAGCATCGCTGGCATGGATCACCGCCCGTACTTTGGGGTCGATAATGGTTTCCACGATGATCGGTTGCAGGCCACTGTTACGGGCATTGCGGGCGATGCGATCGACCGCATTACGCGCTTTGGTTTCGGTGTCGATAAAGGACATGACCGTTTCGTTAAATTCCACTCCGTCGAAATGCGATAACAAACTGTAACCAACGGTCTCGGCGGTAATGCCGGTGCTGTCGGAAATGAAGTAAATAGAACGGGCGACCATGACAAATCCTTCCATTGACTGACGCAGATCAGACAGTAGCGCTCTTGCTGAGCTATTGTCATCTATAGAAAGTTACCATCGTTATTCGAATGACGAATGGCGAACATTCAACGAAAAAATGCCTGGATTGATCGGGCTGACCGCTAGAGTAGTGCACTATAAGAACAACACGGCCATCCAGGCGGGAGGGTAAGCAGATGGATTTTGTCATTGATTTCAAACATCTCGGTATTGGTGATGTCGGTCAGGTCGGCGGCAAGAATGCGTCCCTGGGCGAGATGATCAGTAACCTGGCGGATGCCGGTGTCTCAGTACCCGGCGGCTTTGCGACAACGGCCGATGCCTATCGTGAATTTCTGCAATATGAAGGCCTGAAAGGACGCATCGACGCCACTCTGGCAGCGCTGGATGTCGACGACGTTGAAGCCCTGGCGCGCGCCGGCAAGCAGATACGCGCTGAAGTGATGGAAGCGCCGTTCCCGGAGAAACTGGAAGCCGCAGTGCGCGCCGCTTACGCCGAACTGAGCGAGGCAAATCCGAACGTTTCGGTCGCGGTGCGCTCCTCTGCCACCGCCGAAGATTTACCCGATGCCTCCTTTGCCGGCCAGCAGGAAACCTTTTTGAACATCAGCGGTATCGAGGCGGTGTTGCAGGCGATCAAGGAAGTCTTTGCCTCGCTGTTTAACGACCGTGCCATCGCTTACCGCGTGCATAAAGGTTTTGATCACAGTCTGGTCGCGCTCTCTGCCGGTGTGCAGCGCATGGTGCGGTCTGACATTGGCGCTTCGGGTGTGATGTTCACCATCGATACCGAATCCGGTTTCGATCAGGTGGTGTTTATCACCGCAGCCTACGGCTTGGGCGAAACCGTAGTGCAGGGCGCGGTTAACCCGGACGAATTTTATGTCCACAAGCCAGGACTCAAAGCCGGCCATGACGCCATTTTGCGGCGCAATTTAGGCTCCAAACTGATCAAGATGATCTACGGCGAAGCCACTGAAACCGGTCGTTCCGTTGAGACCGTTGAGGTGCCGGAAGACGAGCGCATGCGCTTTGCCATCAGCGACGACGAAGTACAGGAACTGGCGCGCCAGGCGATGACCATTGAGCAGCATTACGGCCGCCCGATGGATATCGAATGGGTGCTCGATGGCAGCGATGGCCAGTTGTATATCGTCCAGGCCCGGCCGGAAACGGTGAAAAGTCAGGGTTCGGCAACGGTGATCGAACGCTATGCGCTGAAAGAGCACGGCAAGGTGCTGATTGAAGGTCGTGCCATTGGGCAGCGCATCGGCAGCGGCCCGGTTAAGGTGATACATGACCTCGGTGAAATGCATAAGGTGCAGGCCGGCGATGTGCTGGTCACCGATATGACCGACCCGGATTGGGAGCCGATCATGAAACGGGCTTCCGCCATCGTCACCAATCGTGGCGGTCGCACCTGTCATGCGGCGATCATTGCGCGTGAGTTGGGCATACCGGCGGTGGTCGGTTGTGGTGATGCCACCGAGCGGCTGAGCAGCGGCATTGAAGCGACGGTTTCCTGTGCTGAAGGTGATACCGGTCGGGTCTATGCCGGCTTGCTGGATTACAACGTCGACGAGAGTGATTTATCGGCGATGCCGGAATTGCCGTTCAAGGTGATGATGAATGTGGGTAACCCGGATCGCGCTTTCGATTTCCGCTCGCTGCCCAATGCGGGCGTGGGTTTGGCGCGCTTGGAATTCATCATCAATCGGATGATCGGTGTGCATCCCAAAGCTTTGCTGAACTACGAAGATGTGCCGGTGGAGGTGCGTGAAAGCATTGATCATCGTATGGCCGGTTATCCCAGCCCGGTGGAATTCTACGTCGAGAAAATCGTCGAAGGCGTGGCGTCGATTGCTGCTGCCTTTTACCCGAAACCGGTGATCGTACGCTTGTCCGATTTCAAATCGAATGAGTATGCGCATCTGGTCGGTGGCTCGCTGTATGAACCGGCGGAAGAAAATCCGATGATCGGTTTCCGCGGTGCCTCACGCTATGTTGCCGACAGTTTCCGCGATTGTTTTGAGCTGGAATGTCGCGCCATGAAGCGGGTGCGTGAGCAGCTCGGTCTGGATAACGTCCAGTTGATGGTGCCCTTTGTGCGCACCGTCGAAGAGGGCCGTCAGGTGGTTGAGTTGTTGGCGCATAATGGGCTGAAGTCGGGCGAGGCTGGCTTGAAAGTCATCATGATGTGCGAGCTGCCGACCAATGCTTTGTTGGCCGACGACTACCTAAAATACTTCGATGGCTTTTCCATCGGCTCCAACGATTTAACTCAGTTGACCCTGGGTTTGGATCGCGATTCCGGCCTGGTGGCGGGCAGCTTTGACGAGCGCGATGCAGCGGTAAAAAGCTTGATGAGTATGGCGATTCAGGCCTGTCGCAAGCAGGGAAAATACATCGGTATTTGTGGCCAGGGCCCGTCGGATTATCCCGACTTTGCCGAGTGGCTGATGAACGAAGGCATTGAATCAGTCTCACTGAACCCGGATTCGGTGCTCGATACCTGGCTGTATTTGGCCGAACACGTCAAAAAAGGCTGAGGCTTAGATCGGCCCAGACGGGTCGATGATCCGAGGCGGTGCGAACCGCCTCGGCCAGTTCGCCATCGGTGGGCCAAAAGACGCCGGCCTGTTCCAGCTGGAATTCCGTTGAGGGCAATACATAGTCGGCTCTGAGTCCCCAGTCGGCGGTTTGTCGGCCATTGCCTTTGGGCCAGCGTTGTTGCGCGCCTGGGCTTCGCGGTTTTGGGTCTTGCAGTCGGGCGTGGTTGAGCAATTCTTGAATGGCACCCAGGCTGTCGCCGGCTTCCGGGTCGGCGTTCAGATCGCCGGCAATAACAAAGGCCGCGTTATCCGCCAGCCCGCCGTTACCACCTTGATCGTCGGTCAGGGTTTTCGAATCAGTCTTGGTATTCAGATATTCCACCCAGAAACGAATTTCCTCGTTGTTGCGATGGGCGTTGCGTCGCTCCGGCCCGTCGAACGCTGGTGGCGTTGGATGGCTGACTAATAGATGGAAAGGCCTGCCCGGCGCCTGAATCACCAAATCCCAATGCGACTTGCTCGACAGTCGCAGCACGGCGAGATCATCGTTGCGGTAAAAATCCGAGCCGTCGGCTTGTTTGGGCAGGCTGGCGCCCGGCAGGTCGCGCCACAAAAAATGCTGAAAGGTCCGGCTGGCAGATAAGTCGATGGGCCAGCGCGATAACACCGCCATGCCATATTGGCCGGGGAAGTCGCCGAAGCCCAAAGGGGTGGTTTCTTGTTGGCCGTCTTTGACCAGATCACGGCCGGAATCGACGCCGGTATTGACCGCTGCGAAATAGCGATGCGGGTAATCCAGGCCGGCCGGTCGCAGCCAGCGTTCGGCTAACAAATCCAGGTTGGTTGCATCGCTGTCGCGATCAACTTCGTTGAGCACCAGCACATCGGCTTGGAGCGCCTGTATTACCTTAACCAGCGCGCGCAATTGCGCACTGCCGGCGCCTTTGAGTTCGGAGGTGAGCGCTGTGGCTGAGCGTCGATTCAGCGCCACGTTATAGCTGGCCAGGCGCAGTCGATCAGTCATTCAGCAGCCAGCTGGCCAGGTCTTCGATACGTTGAATCTGGCGCGTTGGTGGTTCCAGATCGGCCGGTACCGTGGGGGTTAGCCAGGCGGTATCCCAGCCGTAATTGCGGCCGCCCTGGATATCGGTTTCGTAACGGTCGCCGACCATCAAAACTCGGTCGCGTGCCGGTGAACCCATGGACAGGCTCATGGCTTCGAAGATGCGTGGATCAGGTTTACCGACGCCGACGTCTTCGGACACCACCAGTGCACTGATCAAGGGCGCCAAACCGGAGTGTTCCAACCGAGGTCGCTGGACCCGGGTCAGGCCGTTGGTCAGCACCGCCAGGCTGGCGTGTTCGGCCAAGCGTTGCAGCGTGTCCAAGGTGCCGGGCAGTAAGGTGGAACCTTCGGCCAGAAAGTCGAGGAAACGCTCGGCCCAGGGCTCGGCTGCTTCATCGACACCGACTTCATCGAACAGCCGGCGAATGCGCATCAGCTTGATGGCGTCGGGGCGAATGGCACCGCGTTCCATTTCCTGCCAGAGGTGTCGGTTGATGCCCGAGTAGAGTTCGCGGTGTTCGGCGGTATCGGCCAGGCCGATGCCGGTGAGCAGGCGACCAATGGCGTGCTGTTCAGCCTGGCCGAAGTCAAAGAGGGTGTCGTCGGCGTCGAAGACGATCCAGTCGTAGCGCATCGAGGATCCTGATCGGTAAACAGATGGCGGTATTAGAGCAAATCACTGCCGCCGACGACAGCTTGAAAAATTGCGGCGCAAGGCTCGGAGTGAGGGCGCTTGCTGGTCGCATTAGTCTGGGTCAAGATCGCTGAACTCAGGAGATAGGATGATGACTGTTACCGCTGACTCGCTCGATGACCAACGCTGGACGGCCATCGTTGAACGCCGTTTCGATAGCCTGGCGCCATTTTTTTATGCCGTCATCACCACCGGTGTGGTGTGCCGACCGGGCTGCTCATCGCGCCGGCCACTGCGCGAGAATGTACGCTTTTTCGATTCGCTGGCGGCTGCCGAAGCCGCGGGTTTTCGTCCCTGCAAGCGCTGTCGGCCGGATGCCCTGACACCCGAACAGCAGCAGCGCCAGGCCTTGGTAGCCATCTGCCGGCGGCTGGAAAATGAAGATCCAACACCGACGCTGGCTGATCTGGCTGCCGATCTGGAGCTGAGCCAATGGCATTTTCAGCGGCTGTTTCGCCGGCTGATGGGCGTAACCCCGCATCAGTATGCGACGGAGTTCCGCGCCGGTCGTCTGAAAAGCGCTTTGAAGACCGCCGCCAGCGTTACCGAGGCCAGCTATGCCGCGGGCTACGGTTCCAGCAGTCGTTTGTTCGAGGCGGCACGGGCGCGGCTGTCGATGTCACCCTCCGATTACCGCCGTGGTGCACCGGGGCAGCGATTGCATTATGGGCTGGCGCCTTGTCATCTGGGCTGGGTGGGTGTGGTCGCCAGCGAACGAGGCGTTTGTGGCATCGAGCTGGCCGATGACGCCGACAGTCTGCTTGAGCGTTTGCAGCACACCTTTGCCAAGGCCGAGTTGATTGCCGCCGGTGATGCCTTCGATGACTTGTTGGCGCAGGTGGTGGCCTTTCTGGCGCAGCCGGAACTGGATCTGGACTTGCCGCTGGATATTCAGGGCACGGCCTTTCAGTGCCAGGTCTGGCAGGCGCTGCGCACTGTACCAGCCGGTCAGACATTGAGTTATGCCGAGTTGGCAGCGCGTTTAGGCCGGCCCGAGGCCAGTCGCGCCGTCGCCGGTGCCTGCGCTGCCAACAAGCTGGCGGTGGCGGTGCCCTGCCATCGAATCACTCGTGCCGATGGTTCGATCAGCGGCTATCGCTGGGGCGTTGAGCGCAAGCGAAAATTACTGGATCAGGAAGCCAAGGCCGCCGATCAGGCTTGAACTGGGTGGCGCTGAGCCCGACACTTAAGCAGCTTCTGAATAACCATTAGCTGCGCTTTAAGGAGCCTCGCCATCAAGGCTAGTGATCAACTCGACCTCGGCTTGCGTTGGCTCGATGCCGACCCCGATTTTCAGCCTGGACCAGTCACTGACTGGTCCACTTTTTTGCAGCAGGCGCGGGCGTTACCCAGTCAAAGGCGTCTGCGGTTGGTGCGCTACTGGCCTGTCCTGGCGGCTGTTAATGGCGTGCTGGCGATGATCGGTGTGAATGTCTGGCCCAGTGGCGGTATTCATCTGCTCGGATTTTTGGCGCTGTTTTGGTTGTTACCGCTGTTGCTGTGGTGTTGGCAATCCACCGCGCTGTTGAGCGCCAATCGGGCGCCCTGGTGGCGGCCTTTGCTGACTCGTCATCAGGACCGGGTGATCGGCTTGTGGTGCGCGCGTCAGTCACTGCTGGCTCAGCTGACCTTTACCCTCGCTGCTTTGGCGACCCTGTGGCTAATGCTGCTCAGCCGTGAAGTTGTGTTTTATTGGAGCACCTCTGTTCCGGCGGTCAGTGGCTTTATGGATGAGGGATTGGCACTGCTGACGCTGGGCTGGCTGGACGCACCGGACCCGTTGATCATCAGTGCCTCTCAGGCCGGAAGTGTCTCTGGCTGGCAACAATCCCTGCTGGATTTTTCCTATTACTGGGCCGCCTGGCTTAGTCAGGTGGTGGCGCTCTGGGTGTTGTTACCGGTGGTTTTATTGCTGCTGGTCTTTCAACTGCGCTTCAACACCGCCTTGCGGCACTGGCCGCAGCATAATCATCAATTACGTGCCCGCTTCCAGATGCCGTCCGACCAGGCGGTGCGTTATCAGGCGCTGGATGCCGCTGACGTCGTGGCGACTCCGCCGGTAACGCCGCTTGAAGAACAGCATTTCGTCCCGGACCAGCCGGGATTTATCTGGCAGCTGGTAGCGGGTCCTGAACCCGCCAACGGCTGCATTCGTCTGGGCTCAGTGTCGCAACGTGAGGATGAACGCCTGGTGGCCGAACGGGCGCAGTCGTTGTCGGCCTGGTACTGTCCGGCAGGCTTGGTGCCGACCGGTGATCTGGCGGATCTGTTGCTGCAACATCGTCAGGCTGGCGGGAGGCCCCGGCTGTATTTGCTGGCCCGGCGCGGCGAGTCATTTGAGCCGCTAAACCTGGCGCTTAACTGGCGTAGCTTTATTGAGCGGCATCAATTGGCCGATTTGCCAGTGACTCTGTGCTGGACGGGGGCGGGCCATGACTGACGTCAAAGCACCCCGTTTTGCCGTGGTGGGTCATCCCAATCAGGGCAAGTCCAGTCTGGTGTCGACCCTGGTGCAGGACGATCATATTGAGGTGAGTCCGGTCAGTGGCACCACCCTGAGTGCGCATCGCTATCGGTTATTGCTCGGTGATCGGACGCTGTATGAGCTGGTCGATACGCCCGGCTTTCAGCGTGCGCGGCAAATCCTGGATTGGTGCAACGAACGCGCAGCGGATGCGTCCGAACGTCCGGCCTTGCTGGCTGCTTTTGTTGACCAGCATCGGGATGATCCGCGTTTTAGTGATGATTGTGCGTTGCTGGAACCGATCTTAAAGGGCGCCGGTATCGTCTATGTGGTCGATGTCAGCCAGCCGTTCAGTGCGCTCTTTGATGCCGAGCTTCAGTTATTGTCCTGGACTGCCCAGCCACGTTTGGCGTTGCTCAATCCCATTGGCAATGATCGTCATGCCGATCAGTGGCAACGAGCGTTAAGCCAGTATTTTTCTCTGGTGCGTCGCTTTGATCCGCTGGTGGCGCCTTTTGATCAGCATCTGGCGTTACTGCGGTCGCTGGCCGAGGTGCATCCACCCTGGCGCGAAGCCCTGCTTCAGGGCGTTGATGCGCTGGCTGAGCAACGCCAACAGCGCCACGATCAGGCGGCCGAGGCTTTGCTATTGTATTTCGAGCGACTGTTTCGGTTGCAATTGCAACTGCCCATGGCCGGGCCTCGCGAGCAGATTCGCGCGGCGGGTCTGGCGCAGTACAACCAGGCTTTGCAGCGGCTGGAGCAGGGACTGCGCCAACGTCTGGCGGACATCTATGGTCATCACGACCTGGACTGGCGCAGTGAATGGCCGGCGCTGGCGCAAGAGGATTTAACCGATGCTCGCGAGTGGCGCGTCTGGGGCTTGTCACGCGCGCGCTTGGCATCGCTCAGTGGCGCTGCCGGTGCTATGTCGGGTTTGGCGGTCGATGCGGCGGTCGGTGGCTCCTCTTTGTTGCTGGGCGCGATCAGTGGCGGTGTTCTGGGCGGACTGGCCGGTGGTTTTGCCGGTCGCGATGGCGTTACTTTCCAGTGGGTTTCTCGTGTTCCGGGTTACGAGCACTGGCAGTTGGGGCCGATTGCTAATCTGGACTTTGCGCTGGCGATGATCGGACGTGCCTTGCGCTGTTGGTATCAACTGCGCCAGCGCAATCATGCCCGGCGCGATGCGCTCAGCCTGGCCGAGGCTGACTTTAATACCTGGCTCAGCGGCCTGGAGCGCAAGCAGCAGGTGCAATGGCTGTATTGGGTGCGCCGGCTGATGAAGCGGTCGCTCAATGAAGCCGAGGTGGAGCAATTCACGGCGTTGATCTCAACAATAGGGTATCAAATGGATATTCTTTTGAATGAGAGTTACGGCAAAAGGAATTAAATATAAATACTCTGCTAGAATGCATTCGAATGCAGGTTGGAGTCTGAAACGTGACTACCATCGTGATAATCCTGGTCATAGTGGCGTTGGCCCTGCTCTGGTTTCTGGGCCCACGGCCCAAGGTCGTATTGGAGTGGCTGATTGAAGAGCTGCCGATCGAGCTGGATCAACTGCCGGCCTGGTTAAAACGCAGTGAGGCCGCCTTTAATGTTGTACCAGGTGGCGAAAAGACCATCGACTTTGCCGATCCCGATCATCCGGCACAGACCGAATATGTGGTGCTCTATATTCATGGTTTTTCCGCCACACGTCAGGAGCTGGCGCCGATTCCACAACAGGTGGCACAGTCACTGGGCGCCAATTGCTATGGCGCCCGTTTAAGCGGTCACGGTGTTGGTGGTGATGCCTTGGGCGAGGCCACGGCTGGTGACTGGTTGAAAGATGCGGCTGAAGCCTGGCAGATTGCGTCCCGGTTAGGGCGTAAGGTGATCATTCTCAGTTGTTCGACCGGCGGTACCCTGGCGACCTGGTTGGCGCAACAACCCAGCGCCCAGGACAAACTGGCTGCCCTGGTTCTGGTATCGCCGAATTTTAAGATCCGGCTCTGGGCGGCCAGAATGTTCACCTGGCCCTGGTCGCGTCATTGGCTGCCCTATGTCGCTGGCAGTTATCGTGAGGTAGAAGCGCCCAATGAGTTTGTTGCCCGTTATTGGACACTGCGCTATCCAACCAAGGTGCTGCACGAATTGCAGGCGTTGGTGCAGGCTATTCAGCGCAGCGATATGCAAAAAGTGACCGCTCCAACACTTTTTATTTACAGCGATTTTGACCAGGTTGTGGACAGTCGCTATACCGATAAGGTGTATCAGCGCTGGGGTGCCAAGCGCGAGCGCATCAAGGTGGAAGAACTGGTTGGACATTCCAATCATGTGATCGCAGGAGATTTACTGGCACCGGAAAACACCGCCAAAACCCGACAGGAAATTCTGGCGTTTTTAGCGCGTCAGGGTATTCGCGGTTAGGTTTTTCATGGCAAAAAAAACGGCCCCGAAGGGCCGTCTTTTTAATGCGTCAGACTATTAGAATTGCATGCCGACGGTGAAGTAAGGACTGTTCGGGTGAGCACCGCCTTCCAGGAAGAGGGTGGTGTTGTTGATCAGAATATTCAGACCCACTTCTGCGGCCAGACCAAACTCACCATCATTTTCGAAGCTGATACCTGGACCTAAGCTGCCATACAGACCCAGGCCATACTCGATGTCGATCAATACGCCCATAGACAGGTCGGCACCGACAGCAGGGTTGTCGGAAAAGCCCGCACCCAATTCCAGTTCACCGTAGGTGTTCAGGCCGTTGCCAGACAGGGCAGGGATGTTGATCGGGAACCCCATGGCACCGTTAACACCCAGGGCGCCATCGTAACTGGCGACACCCAGTTCGGTACCGCCACCACCAGCCTGGGCGGTGCCGGCCAGCGTGAGGGTTGTCAGTACTGCGGTAAATGCCAGTTTCTTCATGTTGCGACTCCTTAACGATAAGAATCAAGAACGAAGCAACAAGTCTAGACACCTTTACCGACAGGTTGAAGCCCGTAACCGCTGGGATGAGAACAAGTTCCTGATGCTTGCGAGACCTTTACGTCTTGCTTAAAATCCGCGTCCTTAATTTAAACCCCTCACTTTGGCTCTGAATTTACGGTTCAGTCCGCTGGAGAAAAATCGATGACCGCACCTATTGTCGTGACGGCGCTGTACCATTTTGTGCGCCTGGACGATCACACCCAATACCGTCAACCCTTACTGGAGCTGATGGAAGCCCGCGAAATTCGTGGCACCTTGCTGTTGGCCAGTGAAGGCATCAACGGCACCGTCGCCGGTACTGAAACGGCGATCACCGAACTGCTCGACTGGTTAAAGTCGCAGCCGCCCTTTGCCGGGCTCAGCCATAAAGAATCGCGTTGCGCTGAGATGCCGTTCTATCGCACCAAGGTGAAGCTGAAAAAAGAAATCGTCACCATGGGCGTGGAAGGTATCGATCCTCGTCATATTGTCGGCACCTATGTGAAACCCCAAGACTGGAATGCATTGATCAGCGATCCGGAGGTTTTGCTGATCGATACCCGTAACGATTACGAAGTGGGCATCGGTACTTTTGAAGGCGCGGTTAATCCCAATACCCAGACCTTCCGCGAGTTTCCCGATTACGTTGAGCGTGAGCTGGATCCGCAACGTCATACCAAGGTTGCGATGTTCTGCACCGGCGGCATTCGCTGCGAAAAGTCGACCGCTTTTTTGAAGGAAAAAGGCTTCGATGAGGTCTATCACCTCGAAGGTGGCATCCTGAAATATCTGGAAGAAGTGCCCGAAGCTCAGTCGATGTGGCGCGGTGAATGTTTTGTCTTCGATAACAGAGTGACCGTTGGCCATGGTTTGAAACCGGGCAATTACGATCAATGTCACGCCTGCCGCCGACCCATTTCAGCGATCGACAAAGCCCATGCGCATTTCGAGGCGGGCGTCAGTTGCCCGCATTGTTATGACGAGGTGACCGAGGAACGTCGCCAGCGCTTTATCGAACGCGAACGCCAGGTGCAATTGGCGCGGGCGCGCGGTGAACATCATATCGGTGAAGATGCGCGTCGCGATATTGCCCAGCGTAAGGCGGAAAAAGAAGCGGCCCGGCTAGCGCAACGCGAACAGTCTTGAGCGCTTAACTGAAAGCTTGGGTGAAAGAAGGCTGGGCGCCTTCTTCCACTGTTCGATCAAGCGTACCAGTTTGCCGGGTCGTCCTGACCGAACTGATAAACAATCACCGAGTGATAGGTTTCGCCCGGACGCAAAATAGCATTCGGGAAATGCTCGTGATTATTGCTGTCCGGCCATTGGCCCGGTTCAAAACAAAAAGCGCCATGACGTAAATAACGCTGATGAGCATTCTTCGGCGTACCGCCGAGAAAATTGCCGCTGTAAAACTGCACGCCCGGCTGGTTGGAAAAACATTTCAGCCAGAAACCGGTGACGTTATTGCGCGCTTCGGCTTGCAGCACGGCTTCATCCAGCGTGGCATCGGCGATGATGAAATTGTGGTCATAGCCGCCGGCGCGCAATAAGGATTCGTCTTCGAGCGTTGCCAGTCTGGGGCTGACATCGGTCCAATGACGCAGATCCATCACACTGTTGTCGACCGGCAGAATCTGCCCGGTTGGCAGCGCAGTTTCGTCGGCTTCGGCATAGCGATCGGCGTGGATGCGGAATTCGTGGTTTTTCAGTTCGCCGGAAAGATCGCCGCCGAGATTAAAGTAGGCATGGTTGGTCAGGTTCAGCAGTGTTGGCTGATCGGTTTGTGCTTTAAGGTCGATCGATAACCGGTTGTCCGGCAATAACTGAATGCTTTGCACAATGTCGACGGCACCGGGATAACCGGCATCGCCATCGGGCGAGTGCAGCCTTAGCACCAGGGTTGGAATGCCGTCTTCCAAAGACAGGCGCGAATCCCACAGCCGTTGTCCAAAACCCTGGCTACCGCCGTGCAGGTGGTGGGGTGCGCCGTTGGTTTCCAGTTGCAGTGCTTTACCATCGACTTCGGTTCGGCCATGGCCGATGCGGTTGGCGACCCGACCCACGGTGGCACCCAGGCTGGCGCGTTGTTCGAGAAACGCCTCGAGGGTATCGCAACCGAGCACCAGCTCCGTTCGTTCACCCTGCCAGGGCAGAGAGAAGCCAATCAGCGCCGCGCCGTAGTTGGTGAACCGCGCGTGCGCGCCGGCACCGTTGCGCAGATGGTATTCCAGCACGTCCTGGCCATCGTCGAGTTGGCCCCAAACTTCTTCGGCAATCAGCGTGTTGTCAGACAAGATCGGCTCCTGAGAATGACTGAAGGCGCATTGTGTAAGCTGGCTTTAACCAAGTCCAGCCAGACTAGAAAGCGCCATCGACCGGCTGACAAACATAGGCGACCGGCGCCGGCTTGCGGCCATCTGGATAGCCGCGCTCAACCACCGCCAAGACGGTATCGACCTTGGCGCGCGGCACCACAGCCACCATGCAACCACCAAAGCCACCACCGGTCATGCGTACGCCACCGACACCTTGCAGTGCCTGGGCGACGGCATCGACCAGTTCATCGATGGCCGGCAACGTGATTTCAAAGTCGTAACGCATGGAGGCGTGGCTGGCGGCCATCAGTTCACCGATGGCTTGCCAGTCACTGTTTTCCAGCGCTTCGACCATCGACAGAGTGCGCTCATTGTCGGTCAGAATATGACGCGCCCGACGAGCGGTAACCGCCGGCAATTCGGCGTGATGGCTGATCAGATCTTCCGGACGGGCATCGCGCAGACTGGCCACACCGAGAATATGAGCCGCCTGTTCGCACTGCTGGCGACGGCTGTTGTATTCGCTGTCGACCAGACCGCGCTGAATGCGCGAATTGATCACCACGATGGCCGCGTCGGCGGGCAGTCGAACCGGGCGGATATCCAGTGAGCGGCAGTCGATTAACGTGGCGTGTCCATCCAGACCACAGGCTGACACCAGCTGGTCCATGATGCCGCATTGAATGCCGACGAATTCGTTTTCCGCCCGCTGGCCGAATCGGGCGGCGCCTGGGCCATCGAGCGACTCGCCACTGAAACCGGTTAAGGCGCGGGCGGTCGCCACTTCCAAAGAAGCCGAGGAGCTTAGGCCGGTGCCTTGAGGAATGTTGCCATGTATAAGCAGATCGGCGCCGCTGAGTTGGTAACCAGAACTGAGCATCACCTTGCAGACGCCGCGCAGGTAATTGGACCAAGGCGCTTTGGGATCGCGTTCGATGGGTTCGTCAAGACTGAATTGTGACCAGCTTTCACCCTGATCCAGCGCGCAGAGGCGAATAATCCGATCCTTGCGCGCCCGCCCGGCCAGGCAGGTGTAAAAATCGATCGCCGCCGGCAGCGCGAAGCCATCATTGTAATCGGTATGTTCGCCGATCAGATTCACTCGGCCGGGCGCCAGAAAGCTGGCTTCGGCCGGCATTTGGAACAGTCGCTCGAAGGCAGTTCGGGTTTCGATAGCCAAAGGATTCATGCACTGCGCTCCCGGAAATGACGGTCGCTAACCGCGCGTAAACGTTCGGCCGCCTGCTCAGGTGTCAGGTCACGCTGGGCTTCGGCCAGCATTTCATAGCCCACCATAAATTTGCGCACCGTGGCGCTGCGCAATAAGGGTGGAAAGAAATGAGCGTGGACTTGCCAGTGGTCGTTGTCTTCGTCGTCGCAAGGCGCGCCGTGCCAGCCCATGGAATAGGGAAAGCTGGTTTGAAAGAGGTTGTCGTAACGACTGGTCAGGCGTTTGAGCAGGTCGGCCAGGCTGTCTTTTTCAGCATCGCTCAGTTCGTCCAGATGACGACGATGAGTCAGCGGCAGCACCAGGCTTTCGAATGGCCAACTGGCCCAGTAGGGCACGACAGCGATCCAGTGGTCGTTCTGCACCAGGGTTCGGGCGCCGTCTTTGGCTTCACGCAAGGCATAGTCGAGCAGCATGGGTCGTTGATGTTCGTCGCTATAGCTGCGCTGGCATTGATCTTCGCGTGCCGGCAGTGATGGCAAGCTGGCGTTGGCCCAGACCTGACCGTGCGGGTGCGGCTGGGAGCAACCCATCAGCGTGCCCTTGTTTTCGAACAGCTGCACCCAGCGGTAGCGTTGACCCAGATCGGTCAACTGGTCGATCCAGGTATCGACCAGTGCACGTATGGCAGGCAGCGGCAATTCTGGCAAGGTAAGGCTGTGATCTGGGCTGTAACACAAGACGCGGGCAACACCGGCTTCAGGACGGGCACGCATTAGCGGGTCGTCGGCGTTGTCTGATTCGCTGGTTGACTCGGGCATCAGGGCGCCGAAATCGTTTTCGAATACGTAGGTATCCTGATAGTGGGGATTGGTTTCTCCACTGATGCGTTCATTACCCGGACACAAATAACAGTTCGGCTCGTAGCTCGGCTGGACGGCGTTGTCTGGAACTTCGGTCTGACCTTGCCAAGGGCGCTTGGCACGGTGGGGTGAGACCAGTATCCAGTCATCAGTCAAAGGGTTGTAGCGGCGATGCGGATGATCCTGTGCATCGAACTGTGGCGCCGTCATGAAGGCCTCCGATATTATTTTTGGCTCAGTCTAAGTCATTTGAAAACGTTTTCAAGTGGCTCGAATGCCAGCCGTTGTGTCGCCCTTGGAAAGCGGTCAGACTGTGGCTCGGTTTTATCAACAGAGGACGGCTGTTTGTCGACCATTAAAGACGTTGCCGCTCAGGCAGGAGTCTCGATTTCCACGGTTTCACGGGTTATCAATCACCCCGATTCCGTCGTTCCCGATAAACGCCAGGCGGTGTTGGCCGCCATGCAGGCGCTCGACTATCGACCCAATTCGTTGGCGCGGGCGCTGGTCAGTCAGCGTTCCGATTGCGTGGGTCTGGTGGTCGGTGAAATCGACTCGCCGTTTTTTGCGCAATTAATGGCCGGTGTGCACCGGGTGCTGTTGGATGCCGGCAAGCACGTCATCGTGACGGCGGGCTATCACCAGGCCGAACAGGAACGGGAATCCATCCGGTTTTTGCTCGAGCGTCGCTGTGATGCTTTGATCGTTCACGCCAAAGCCCTGCCGGAAGAGGAGTTGGCGACGCTGTTAAAAGGCTCAACGCCGGTGGTGCTGATCAACCATCTGTTGCCCGAGTTCGAAGAGCGGTGTGTTTATCTGGACAACGAAGAGGGCGCTTATCTGGCGACCCGTCATCTGTTGGCGCGTGGCCATCGACGCATTGGTTACATTGGTTCCAACCGAGGCATCGAAGATGGCGCCGATCGTGAGCGCGGTTATCAACGGGCTTTGGCTGAATTTGGGCTTGAGGTAAATCGGCGTGATCAGGTTCGGGCCTTTCCCGATGAGGCCGGCGGACACGATGCGATGGCGGAAGTGCTGAGGCGCAGTCCCGACCTGACCGCTGTTTTTGCCTATAACGATGCCATGGCCGGCGGCGCGATCAATATGCTCAAAGACAGTGGCTGTGCGGTGCCGGAACAGATTTCGGTGGTCGGCTTCGATGACGTTATTCTGGCTCGCCTGCTGTCGCCGCGTTTAACCACGGTGCGTTATCCGATTGGTGAGATGGGCGCGCTGGCGGCGCGTCTGGTGCTGCATGATCTGGATGAGCGATTTCCTGCGGTGGAGCAACCGCGTCGTTTTACGCCGCGTTTGATCGAGCGTCATTCGGTGCGTCAGCTCAGCCCGGGCTTGGATTAAGCAGGTTTTATTGCTGGTTTATCTGTATTTTGCAGAGAAATGATTTGCCTTACCTTGTTTAATCCTGGTTTTTTTCTGTTTGTTCGGTTCAATACAGAACCCCTTTTTGAGGTGGACTTTCTATACTGAAATGGTTGCCTGAGCCCAAACCGGGCCTGGCCAAATCCATTCAACAGGAGAAGGGCTGCGATGAAAGTTGGCGTTCCCAAGGAAATTAAAAACCATGAATACCGCGTGGGGCTGACCCCTTCAGCTGCACGCGAGTTGATCCACCACGGCCATCAGGTTGGCGTTGAAACCGCAGCGGGCAGCGCCATCGGTTTTAGCGACGAGGAATACCAGGCCGCCGGTGTTGAGATTTTGCCCGATGCCGATGCCGTCTTCGACTGGGCCGAGATGATCGTCAAGGTGAAAGAGCCCCAGGCGATTGAACGCAAGAAACTGAAACCCCACCAGACCCTCTTTACCTATCTGCATTTGGCTCCGGACCCGGAGCAAACTCACGATCTGCTCGAATCCGGTGCGGTCTGCATCGCTTATGAAACCGTCACCGATGCGGCTGGTAGATTGCCATTGCTGGCGCCGATGTCCGAAGTCGCCGGCCGTATGTCGATTCAGGCTGGCGCTCACTGTCTGGAAAAAGCTCAGGGTGGCCGTGGTTTGTTGCTCGGTGGTGTGCCGGGTGTGGCGCCTGCCAAAGTTGTCGTTATCGGCGGTGGCGTTGTTGGTCAGAATGCCATCGCCATGGCGGTTGGTATGGGCGCCGAAGTGGTGGTTCTGGATAAAAATATCGATGCCTTGCGCGTCCTGGATCGTCAGTATGGCAATCGTCTGTGCACCCTCTATTCCACCCGCGAAGCTTTGGAGCAGCAGGTTCTGGAAGCTGACTTGGTGATCGGCGCTGTGTTAATTCCTGGTGCCGCAGCGCCCAAGTTGGTGACCGCCGAGTTGATTAAACGCATGAAGCCGGGTGCAGTGGTGGTCGATGTTGCTATCGATCAGGGCGGTTGTTTTGAAACCTCCAAAGCAACGACGCACGCTGAGCCGACTTATGTGGTCGATGAAGTGGTGCATTATTGCGTTGCCAATATGCCTGGCGCGGTTGCCCGGACGTCCACCATGGCACTGAATAATGCCACCTTGCCGTTTACGCTGGCACTGGCCAATAAAGGTATCAAACAAGCCATGATGGATGATGCGCATCTGCTGGCGGGGCTGAATGTGTGTCGCGGTAAACTGACATATAAGAGCGTTGCCGAAGACCTCGGTTTGGAATACCTGAGTGCCGAGGAAGCCTTGCAACTTATCTGAGTTTACTTCGCCTCGGTCAGACCTTAGGCTTGCTGCCTCGATTGAACGGGAGTAGCAGCTGTGATCGGGGTTTTCGACTCAGGTATAGGGGGACTGACGGTATTACGCTGGATTCGCCAGCAATTACCGCAGGCCCCTTTGTTGTATGTCGCCGATCAGCGTTGGTCACCTTACGGCGCCAAGCCCAGTTGGTTGTTGCAGCAGCGTTGCGATGCCATCGCCGACTGGTTGTTGCGCCAGGGTGCGACCCTGTTGGTGGTGGCGTGCAACACCGCCACGGCGCATTGCATTGAAACACTGCGCAATCGCTTACCGGTGGTGATCGTTGGTGTTGAGCCCGGCATCAAACCCGCGGCGCTGGGCAGTCGCACCGGCACTATCGGTATTCTGGCGACCGAGAACACTCTGGCTTCGACGCGCTATCAGGACCTGGCGGCGCGCTTTAACCCCAATACCCGCATTCTTAATCAGTCCTGTCCGCATCTGGCTGAAGCCATTGAGCGTGGCCCGGATAACCCGGATATCGATCGGTTATTGTACCAATACGTGCCGGGTCTGGTGGAGGCGGGTATCGACCGGCTGGTGCTGGGCTGCACGCATTATCCGCTGGCGCGTGAACGCATTCAGGATTTGATTGGTTCCGGGGTTCGTCTGATTGATACCGGCGAGGCCATCGCCGCTGAAGTCGGCCGGCGTTACCAACCGGCACCGGGACAGGCGCCTCAAACCACCTTGCTGACGACCGGCGATCCGGCTCGATTGAAACAATTGATCAACGCCTACCCCAGCCTCAAAGCAGCCTTTGCTGAAGCCGATTGTCAGCAGGCTCCGGCTGCCTTGCTGGATGGCCCAGTCTGAGCGACGCCTAGCCGAGTTCAGCCTGCTCCAACGCATAGAGGTCGTCTTCGATTCGAGCGTGGTATTCACGCACCAGCGTCGAGGCTTCGGCAATTGCCCGGTTATGAATGGCCGGTGTCAGTTGTTCGATAAAATAGTCGATCACAGACTCGACCTCGAACTGCCCCAGCTCGACGTTCAATTCCTTGTTAAACCACTGTTGGCAATGATGATTGAGGTGTTCGCGTTGCTCTTTGCTGAGCAAGGCTAGCGGGGATTTAGCCATAAAAAGGGCTCCGTTGGGATGCTGTCCAGAAGTCACTTTCGGCCCGCCTGTGCTTGTATTGCCCGGGTCGGGCCCAGATGGTGGCAGCATCTATGAAAGGGGATCCTCATGTCCAGCCAACCCACCGTCCCATCCTCACTGCCCTTTGGTTTTCTGGCTCAGCTCTGGCCTTATTTAAGTCGATATCGTGGCATTTTAATCGGGGCCATTCTGGCGCTGGTGCTAACCGCCGGTCTGACCTTATTGATGGGGCAGGGCGTGCGTCTGGTCATCGATCAGGGATTGCTGGCGGCCTCACTCGATGCGCTGAATAAAACCTTAGGTCTGATGATGGTGCTGGTTGTCGCCATGGCTGTCGGTACCTTTACCCGTTTCTATCTGGTGACCTGGCTGGGCGAGAAAGTTTCGGCCGATTTACGCGCTGATGTCTTTGCTCAGTTGGTGCGTTTGCATCCCAGTTACTTCGAAGAGAATCAAAGCGGCGACATCATGTCGCGGTTGACCACCGATACCACCTTGCTGCAATCCATCATCGGCTCGAGTCTGTCCTTTGCGTTGCGCAATATGCTGACGGTGACCGGCGGTTTGATCATGCTGGTGGTGACCAATCTTAAACTGGCGGCAGTGGTGTTGCTTGGTGTTCCGGCGGTGTTGATTCCAGTCATGCTGATGGGGCGGCAATTAAGAGTGCTGAGTCGGCGCAGCCAGGACAGCGTGGCCGATGTGGGTACTTACGCGGGCGAAATTATCCGCCAGATTAAAACCGTCCAGAGTTATGGCCGGGAAAATTTTGAACGTCAGGCCTTTCAGGTTGAGGTGGACGAAGCCCTGGCGGTGGCCCGGCAACGCATTCGTCAACGTTCTTTCTTAATGGCGGTGGTGATTCTGCTCGCCTTCACTGCTATCGCCGCCATGATCTGGGTAGGTGGTTACGATGTCATGACCGGACAGATGAGCGGCGGTGAACTGGCGGCTTTTGTGTTTTATGCCGTTATGGTCGCCTTCGGTGTGGCCGGGGTATCTGAAGTCTATGGCGAAGTGCAACGCGCCGCTGGCGCCACCGAACGCTTGATGGAGTTGCTCGCTGAACCCTCCTTGATTACCAGTCCGGATAAGCCGGTGATGTCCAATCTCGACCAAGCCGAAGCCATGCGTTTAGAGGACGTCAGTTTTAGCTATCCCAGCCGGCCCGATAAACCCGCCCTGGAGCAGCTATCGCTCAGTGTACAGCGTGGTGAAACCATTGCTTTGGTCGGACCCAGTGGCGCCGGCAAATCCACGCTGTTCGAATTGTTGCTGCGTTTTTACGATCCACAGCAGGGCCGGGTTTTTGTTCAAGGGCAGGATGTGCGCGAGCTGGCGCTGGAAGATCTGCGCGATCAATTTGGCCTGGTGCCACAGCAGCCGGTGCTGTTCAGTCAGGATGTCTGGCACAACATTCGTTACGGCCGTCCTGATGCCAGCGATGCAGAGGTGATCGCCGCCGCCAAAGCCGCCCATGCCTACGATTTCATCATGGCATTGCCACAGGGATTTGACAGTCACCTGGGCGAAAATGGGGTGCGTTTGAGTGGCGGTCAGAAGCAACGTCTGGTGATCGCCCGGGCGATTTTGAAAGACCCCGCCATCCTGTTATTGGATGAAGCGACCAGCGCGCTGGACGCTGAAAGTGAATACCAGGTGCGACAGGCATTGAATGTATTGATGCGCGATCGTACCACGGTGATTATCGCTCACCGTTTGGCCACGGTGCTGGAAGCGGATCGCATCCTGGTGCTCGACCAGGGTAAAATTCAGGCGGTCGGTCGTCATTCAGAACTGTTGCAATCCTCGCCCTTGTATCGCCGTTTGGCGGACCTTCAATTCGCTGACGCTCAACTGACCTCGTCCCTTCCCTGAGCCCTTTATGGCCCGGCTCCGTCGTCGTTAACCCCGCATTCCATGTCGCTTGCAGGCAGGAAATGCGGGGGAGTCGGGTTGTAAGTACTCTGTCAATGCCGTAGTGTTTAGACCTCGAAATAAAAAGTCATCACTGTCGATGCGGTCGGTTTTTGCTGCGGCAATTGAGCGCATCGCGTGAGACAACGGCTGGTGGATCCCGCCGTATAAAACTCCGTCATGATGATTAGAGTAGGGGACTGTAATGACAGATAACACGGATATGATCCCTCCTGAAGGAGAGGCGAATCCGATCGATACCGATTATCAGGTAGGTCAGGACAATATTAAGATGAATATTGGTCCGTTTGGCCTCGACATCCATAACCGGGTGTTCATGATTTCCGGTCTCGTCATCGTAGCTTTTGTGTTCCTGACACTGGCGTTCCAAAGCAGTGTGGGTCCGATGTTTGAGAACCTGCTGTCGTTGTTGTACACCAACTTCGATTGGTTCTTCTTACTCAGCGGTAACATCTTCGTGCTGGTGTGTGTGCTCCTGGTGTTGTCACCCTTGGGCAAGGTTCGATTAGGTGGCACCGAAGCCAAACCCGACTATTCCTACGCGGGCTGGTTTGCCATGTTGTTTGCCGCCGGTATGGGCATCGGTTTGATGTTCTACGGTGTGTCCGAACCAATGGGCCACTTCCAGGCCGCTTTGGGTGGCACCAGCCTGGGTGACGGGGGCGTTCGTTCTGACTGGGCACCATTAGGCGCAGCCGCCGGTGACCAACTGGCCGCCGCTGATCTGGGTATGTCCGCAGCCATCTATCACTGGAGTCTGCACCCTTGGGCCATCTACGCCATTTTGGCGCTGGGCCTGGCGCTGTTCTCCTACAACAAGGGTCTGCCGCTGACCGTGCGTTCCATCTTCTACCCGATTCTGGGTGAACGCGTTTGGGGCTGGCCGGGTCACATCATCGACATCCTGGCGGTGTTCTCCACCATCTTTGGTCTGGCGACGTCGCTGGGTCTGGGTTCTGCTCAGGCAGCGGCCGGGCTGAACGCCTTATTCGGCATTCCGCTAGGCACCACCACTCAGGTGGTTTTGGTGCTGGGTATTACTTCTGTTGCTCTGTTTTCCGTGGTTGCCGGTTTAGAGAAAGGCGTTAAGCGTCTGTCCGAGATCAACATGGGTCTGGCCATTCTGTTGCTGCTGTTCGTGGTTTTGGTTGGCCCGACGCTGGCGATCATTTCCGGCTTCTTCGGTGACCTCTTTAACTACGCCAAGAACTTCGGTGGTCTGTCCATGCCGTTCGGGCGTGATGACGCCAACTTCAGCCAGGGCTGGACGTCCTTCTATTGGGCCTGGTGGATTTCCTGGTCACCCTTCGTCGGCATGTTCATCGCGCGTGTTTCGCGTGGCCGCACGGTGCGTGAATTCATCATCTGCGTGTTGCTGATTCCATCTTTGGTCTGTGCTTTCTGGATGAGCGCCTTTGGTGGTACCGCTATTCACCAGTTCATCAATGACGGCTACACCGCTGTTGCTGATGCCGGTCTGGACCTGCGCTTGTTCGAGATGCTGGCGGCCATGCCGTTGTCAGAGATCACCTCGTTCATCGCCATCATCCTGGTCATCGTGTTCTTCGTAACCTCCTCTGACTCCGGCTCTTTGGTGATCGATACCATTACCGCCGGTGGCAAGATGGAAGCACCGACTCCGCAGCGGGTGTTCTGGGCATCGTTCGAAGGTCTGTTGGCAATCGCTCTGATTCTGGGTGGTGGTCTGGCAGCCTTGCAGGCGATGGCGGTATCAACCGGCTTGCCGTTCACGCTGGTGCTGCTGGTTGGCTGCTACACCCTTTATAAGGGACTGGCTTCTGAACCACGTTCTTAAGCGGATAATGAGTTGATCAGAAAAAGCGAGCCAGTCGGCTCGCTTTTTTTTTGGGCTGCTGCCTGAGCTTGCCGGTTGAAAAATGACCAAAAAAGCTTCGTTGTCGAAAGCTTTGGAAAGGCAAGGAAATTGCTAACCTTTCTTGGTCGAACCATTGTTTGGGGCAGGGCTGTAATGCGCCGTATTTTCGCACCGTACTGGGGCGATTGAGTGCTTTTGTGAACCGAAATAAATCAAAAAAACCGTTAAAAATCAGTAACAATCAAGATTTTTAACGCAACACTGGACGCCGTTTCACAAGGCTGTTAATTATAGCTATAAGGTTAATTTACTGGACAGGATCAACCCGTGGAGCCATTCGCAAAGTTCAAGAACGTTCAGAAAAGTTATGACGGTGTTTCTTTGGTCGTGAAGGATTTCAATCTGGATGTTGCTCCAGGTGAATTCGTGACCCTGCTGGGACCTTCCGGTTCTGGTAAAACCACCTGTCTGATGATGATGGCCGGCTTTGAAACACCAACGCACGGTCAGATTCTGCTTAAAAACGAGTCCATCACCCGCCTGCCTCCGCACAAACGCGGCATTGGTATGGTGTTCCAGAACTACGCCCTTTTCCCCCATATGAGTGTCGCTGAGAACCTCGCTTTCCCGTTGGAAGTGCGCGGTTTCAGCAAGAGCGAGATCGATAAAAAAGTCGACAAAGCGCTGGGCATGGTGCAGTTGCAGGGTTTCGAAGGTCGCCGTCCGGCGCAGTTGTCGGGTGGTCAGCAACAGCGTGTGGCCCTGGCTCGTGCTTTGGTGTTCGAGCCGGAGTTGGTGTTGATGGATGAACCGCTTGGCGCCTTGGATAAAAACCTGCGCGAAGAAATGCAGCTGGAAATCAAGCGCATTCATGAAGAATTAAACGTGGCCATGATTTACGTGACCCACGATCAGGGTGAAGCCCTGACCATGTCGGATCGCATCGCTGTGTTCAATGACGGTGTGGTGCAACAGCTGGCGACGCCGGATGAATTGTACGAGCGCCCGGAAAACGCCTTTGTCGCGTCCTTTGTCGGCGAGAACAACCGCTTTGGTGGCGAGGTGGCGGAGTTGAATGGTGAGCAGTGTCAGGTCCGACTGCCCGATGGCAGTGTGGTGGCTGCGACGCCGGTGGCGATTAAACAGGCGGGACAGAATTCCACCTTATCGATTCGACCGGAACGGGTCGTGATCGATCCGGATAACGGTGCACTGCCCAATATTTTCGATGCCGAGGTGAAAGATGTGATTTATCTCGGTGATCATCTGCGCACGCGGGTGTCGGTTTGCGGTAACGATGAGTTCGTGGTGAAAACACCGAACTCAGTCAACCAACAATCGCTCAAGCGTGGTCAGAAAATTCGGGTGGGCTGGTCCCATACCGATTGTCGAGCCCTTGATGCGTGATCGAACAGCGCATCCATAATTATAAACAGCATCATGAAACCGGAATTCACCGGTAACTATGCAGGAGACTCAACCATGAAGACGAAGACGGTAATTGTACCGAAGGCCCTTGCAGGCCTAGCGGTACTGTCCCTGGCCGGTACCTGGGCCCAGGCGGATACACTGAACATCGTATCCTGGGGCGGTGCCTACACAGCCAGCCAACAGCAGGCTTATCATCAACCCTGGATGGACATGACCGGTGACGAGATCGTCAACATCGACCGATCTGCCAACGCTCTGGCCGGTCTGCGCGCGCAGTCTCAGGCCGGTAACGTCACCTGGGACCTGGTCGATATTCTCCCGGCTGACGCCATCATCGCTTGTGATGAAGGTCTGGTTGAACCGATCGATCACGATGCCTTGCTGGCGGCCGCGCCGGACGGCACGCTGCCCAGTGAAGACTTCATCGAAGGTTCACTGACCGAATGCTTTATTCCGCAGATCGTTTATTCCAACGTCATCGGCTACAACACCGAAGCCTTCCCGGCTGACAACCAGCCATTCCTGATGGAAGACGTCTTTAACCTGGAAGACTTCCCGGGTATGCGTGCGCTGCAAAAGGCACCGATCAACAACCTGGAATGGGCACTGATGGCTGACGGCGTGCCGACCGAAGACGTCTATGACGTTCTGGAAACCGAAGAAGGCATCCAGCGCGCTTTCGCCAAACTGGACACCATCAAAGACAGCGTTATCTGGTGGGAAGAAGGTGCTCAGCCGCCGCAGCTGTTGGCTGATGGTGAGGTGGTGTTCGCTTCTGCCTACAACGGCCGCCTGTTTAACGCTGCCGTAAACGAAGGCCAGCCGTTCGAAATTATCTGGGACAAACAGGTCTTCGAATTGGATGGTTGGGTTGTGCCGATGGGCAAGCTCGATAAGGTTGAAGACTATCTGGCCTTTGCTACCGACACCCAGCGTCTGGCTGATCAAGCCAAGTACATCTCCTACGGCCCGGCCCGTACCTCGTCTGCCGCCGAAGTCAGCACTCACGCTGCAACCGGTATCGACATGAAGCCGCATATGCCGACTTACGGCCCGAACTTCGCCACTGCCATCCAGAAGAACGATGAGTTCTGGGCGGACTACGGCGACGAACTGAACCAGCGTTTTAATGCCTGGTTGGCTCGTTAACAGTTGGCTCGTTAACAGTTAGCCCGCTAAGGGCTGTTGGCCGGGGCGAAATACACCCGGCCAACCTTTCGACCTTCCCTTCCGTAACAGGACAGTAACGTGACTGAAAACAGCGTGAGCCGAGCTGGAAAAGGCCTGACAACGGCCAATGGTGTACCTCTGAAGATCAGTCTGATGCGGACCAATCGCCGCAATCAGATGCGTGCCTTTTTACTGGTGGCGCCACTGTTGCTTTTCCTGCTGATCGCCTTTGTGATGCCGATCCTGGATATGCTTAAACGCAGTGTCGACAACCCCGAGGTGAATACCCAACTGGTGCGTACCGCCGCCATGCTGGAAGATTGGGATGGTGAATCGGTTCCCGATGAAGCCGTCTTTGAAGCCTTGGTACAAGACCTGATTGAGGGTAGCGAGGCGCGCAATCTGGGTTTGGTTGCCAGCCGATTGAATTATGAAATATCCGGCATGCGATCGCTGATTATGAAAACGTCGCGTCGTGCTGGCCGTATTGACAGTGGCCCTTATAAGGCTGCCGTTTTGGATATCGATGAAGATTGGGCCGATATTGATATTTGGCGTCTGATCAAACGCGAATCGGATCCTTATACCCTGTCATATTATCTGGCAGCGGTGGATATGAAGTTCGACAGTAATGGCGATATTGTCGAGCAACCTGAATATTTGCAGATTTATCAGCAACTCTTTGTACGCACCTTCTGGATGAGTATCGCCATCACTGGTTTGTGTTTGCTGTTGGGCTATCCCATTGCCTTTTTGTTGGCCAACTCTCCGCTGCGTTATTCCAACCTGTTAATGATTTTGGTGTTGTTGCCGTTCTGGACCTCTTTGCTGGTACGCACCACAACCTGGATTGCCATTCTCCAGCAGCAGGGGATTTTGAACGATATCTTTGTCGGTATGGGTCTGATTGACGACGACAGTCGGTTGTCGATGATCTATAACAAGACCGGCACTCTGATCGCCATGACGCATATTCTGTTGCCCTTTATGATCCTGCCGCTGTATTCGGTGATGAAGACGATACCGCCGTATTACATGCGAGCGGCCCGGTCACTGGGCGCGCAACCTTTCCTGGCGTTCCGGCGGGTCTATTTCCCGTTGACGATTCCGGGCATTGGGGCGGGTTCGATTCTGGTGTTTATTCTGGCTATTGGTTATTACATCACGCCGGCACTGGTCGGTGGTCAGGATGGCATCTTTATTACCAACTTTATTGCCTACCATATGCAGACGTCATTGAACTGGGGTCTGGCGGCCGCGATCGCCTCCATCCTGTTGTTCGTCGTCATTGCTTTCTATCTGATCTACAACCGCCTGATTGGCGTTGATAACGTGAAGCTGGGGTAAACCGATGGCCGTGCCTTCTTATGCAACCGGCCCGGAACGGGTCTGGTATTACGTCTTCCGGGTGATCTGTGCGCTGATCTTTTTGTTCTTGGTCGGTCCTCTGTTGGTCATCATTCCGCTCAGCTTCAATGCTGAGCCTTATTTTACCTTCACCGAAGCCATGCTGACCTTTCAGCCTGAAGGTTATTCATTGCGCTGGTATCAGGATTTCTTCACCTCCAGTGCCTGGCTGGGAGCGATTCGAAACTCCATTCTGATCGCCATCGCCTCGACCATCCTGGCAACTGTCTTGGGCACCATAGCGGCCTTGGGGTTATCGAGTCGCTTTATGCCGTTCCGCAACACCATCATGGCGCTGATGATTTCACCCCTGGTCGTGCCGTTGATTATTTCCGGCGCAGCGATGTTCTTTTTCTTCTCGCGCGTCGGTCTGAGTCAGACTTATCTGGGCGTAATACTGGCGCATACGGCTTTGGGTATTCCCTTCGTGGTGATCACGGTGACGGCGACATTGAGCAGTTTTGATCACAGTCTGACCCGTGCCGCCGCGAGCCTGGGCGCCAACCCGACACGCACCTTCTTTAAAGTGATTTTGCCGTTGGTGACCCCCGGTGTGGTATCCGGTGCCTTGTTTGCTTTTATCACTTCTTTCGACGAAGTGGTGGTGGTGTTGTTCGTCAGCGGACCGGAGCAGCGTACCATTCCGATTCAGATGTGGTCGGGTATCCGAGAAGAAATCAGCCCCACCATTCTGGCGGTGGCAACGATGATGGTGATGCTGTCGATTTTGTTGCTGACTACGCTGGAGCTATTGCGTCGTCGCTCCGAACGTCTGCGTGGCTTGTCGCCGGGTTAAATATAAGGGAGACGCTTGACGCTTAACGGGAGACGCTAATTAGCGACGACGTTACTCGCTTTTGCGTCTCCCGTCCGGGCGGCGATCTGCTCCCGGGTGCTGCGCGACTAAGCGTCTGTTTTTTTCTAATCAATCATTAAGCCGATCGATCATTAAATCCGGTGATAAATCTTCCAGCGCCTGTATCACCGCATCCATCGATTGGCCCGGTGTCAGTCCCAGCTCCAGTTGAGCTCTAAACAAGAGTCCGCCGCTCATCGAGGCCGGTTCAACTTCGGTGGCCAGATCGATGACATTAACCTGTTCGGCGGCCAGCGCCCGAGTGACTTCGCGCACGATGCCGGGGCGGTCATTGCCAATCACTTCGATCCAATGCGATTCCACCGCTTCGGCATCGCTGTCGCCGACTTCGATCTGAACGTTGAGACCTTCATCGCGCAACGCTTGCAATGCCGTTTGCAGTTCACCATAGCGTTCTTGTTCCAGGCTGACTCGCACAATGCCGGCAAAGCGACCGGCCATGGTGGCCAGTCGGCTTTCTTGCCAGTTGCCGCCATGACTTACCACCACGTCTGCGATGCGTTCGACAATACCGGGCCGGTCGGCGGCCATAACACTTAAAATCAGTTCCATCAGCTTTCATCCTCCTGGTAAGCATCGGGACTTGGGCAGGAACAAAACAAATTGCGATCGCCCCAGACTTCATCGATGCGATTTACCGTTGGCCAGAATTTGGCGTCAGCAACCCAATCCAATGGATAGAACGCCAGGGCACGCGGGTAAGGACGCTGCCAATCTTCCATCAAATCAGCCTGGGTATGAGGTGCGCGTACCAGCGGATTGTTATCCGCAGGCCATTCGCCGGAACCAACCCGATTAATTTCATCGCGGATGGCGATCATCGCATCGATAAAGCGGTCGAGTTCGGCCAGGTTCTCGCTCTCGGTGGGTTCGACCATAAAGGTGCCGGGCACCGGGAAGCTCATGGTCGGGGCGTGAAAACCATAATCCATCAGTCGCTTGGCGATGTCGGCTTCGCTGATGCCGGTTTCTGCTTTTAATGGACGTAAATCGAGAATGCACTCGTGCGCGACACGACCCTGGCGGCCGCTGTACAAAACGGGGTAGTGCGCTTTCAGGCGCTCGGCCAGATAGTTGGCGTTGAGCAGCGCAACTTGAGTCGATTCACGCAAACCCTGAGCGCCGAGCAGGCGAATGTACATCCAGGAGATTGGCAGGATGGAGGCGCTGCCAAAGGGGGCGGCCGAGACAGCGTGATCCGGTGCCAAGTCCAGTTCGGTAGCCAGAATGTGTCCGGGCAGGTAGGGCGTCAGATGCTCCGCAACGCCGATTGGCCCCATGCCGGGACCGCCACCGCCGTGGGGAATGGCGAAGGTTTTGTGCAGGTTCAGGTGCGCAACATCGGCGCCGATGTCGGCCGGTCGGGTGATGCCGACTTGAGCATTAAGATTGGCGCCGTCCATATAGACCTGCCCGCCGGCCGCGTGGATTCGCTCGCAGATATCGCGAATGCCTTCTTCATAAACGCCGTGAGTGGAGGGATAAGTGATCATCAGGCAGCTTAAGCGTTCACCGGCGGCGTCGATGCGTGACTGCAGATCCTCCAGGTCGACATTGCCCTCAGCATCCGTTTTCACCACCACCACTTTCAAACCCATCATCTGGGCCGAGGCCGGATTGGTGCCGTGAGCGGATTGTGGAATCAAACAGATATCGCGCTGCTCATCGCCTTGAGCTTGCTGAAAACGTCGAATGGCGAGCAGGCCAGCGTATTCGCCTTGAGCTCCGGAATTGGGTTGCATGCTGATGGCGTCGAAGCCGGTAATGGCGCGCAGCATGGTTTCCAATTCTTCCAGCAAGGTGCGATAGCCCTTGGTCTGAGGGCGCGGCGCAAAGGGGTGAATACGGTTGAATTCGGGCCATGAAACGGGCTGCATTTCAGTGCTGGCATTAAGTTTCATGGTGCAGGAACCGAGCGGGATCATGGCGTGTGCCAACGACAGATCGCGGTTTTCCAGGCGCTTCAGATAGCGCAGCATGGCTGTTTCACTGTGGTGACTGTTGAACACCGAATGACTCAAATAGCCGCTTTCACGTTCCAGGTTTTCGGGCATAAAGGTGGTGCCCTGGTCGGTGATCTGTTGATCGATTTCTGCCACTGAGAAGTCGTGATCACCCATCAATACATCGAACAGTTCTTCGACGTCTTCGCGGCTGGTGCATTCGTTCAGGCTGATGCCGAGCTTGCCATCAGCGTCCTGGCGCAGGTTGATCTGCCGCTGGGCGGCACGTTCTAAAATCAGCTCGCGATTGCCCTGAGGATCGATGGTCAGCGTATCGAAGAAGTGGCTGTTGACCAGATGAATGCCCTTGGCTTCGAGACCTTCGGCAAGAATTCCAGTGAGGCGATGAATGCGCTGGGCGATGCGGGAGAGGCCGGTCGGGCCGTGGTAGACCGCATAAAAGCCCGCCATATTGGCGAGCAAAACCTGAGCGGTGCAGATGTTGGAGTTGGCTTTCTCGCGGCGGATATGTTGCTCGCGCGTTTGCAGCGCCATGCGCAAGGCGGTGCGGCCGCGGGCGTCTTTGGAAACGCCGATCAGCCGGCCGGGAATGGAGCGTTTATAGTCTTCGCGGGTGGCAAAGAAGGCGGCGTGAGGACCGCCAAAACCCAAGGGTACGCCAAAGCGCTGACTGTTGCCGAGCACGATATCGGCGCCCATTTCACCCGGCGGTGTCAGCATCAGCAGCGCCATCAGGTCGGTGGCTACCACCGCCAGCGCATTGCACTGATGCAGTTGTTCGATGACCGGTTGGGGATCGCGTATTTCACCGTTGGCGCCGGGGTATTGCAGCAGGGCGGCGAATACCGGTTGCTCAGCAGCGCTTTCCATCGGGCCGGTGATGACCTCGATACCCATATAGCTTGCGCGCGTGCGGATCACATCCAGCGTCTGCGGCAGCACATTCTCATCGACAAAGAAGGCGTTGGCAGCGTTGTTCTTAACGCAGCGTTTGGCCATCGCCATGGCTTCGGCTGCGGCAGTGGCTTCGTCGAGTAAGGATGCGTTGGCCAGATCCATGGCGGTGAGGTCGGTAATGGTCTGCTGGAAGTTCAGCAGCGCTTCCAATCGGCCCTGGGCAATTTCCGGTTGGTAGGGTGTGTAGGCGGTGTACCAGCCCGGGTTTTCCAGGACATTGCGTTGAATGACCGCCGGCACCCGGGTGTCGTGATAACCCAGACCGATGTACGACTTAAACACCTTATTCTGACGTGCCACGGCTTGGAGGTAATCCAGCGCATCGCTTTCGGCGGTGGCCCGTTCGATGCTCAGTTCACCCTCGAGTCGCAAACCGGGTGGCAGGATTTGTTCGGTCAGTTCGTCCAGACTGGCGACGTTCAAGCTGGCCAGCATCTGCGCCTGTTCGGTCGGCGTCGGGCCAATATGGCGTTGAATGAATTCGTCCTGGGCTTCGAGTTGCTCTAGCGAAAGCGGGTCTGTCATAGGGCGGCACGGTCCATGATTCACAGTGACGGGCCGGCGGCGTGTCCGGCCCACGGCGGGCTGAGGATCAGTCCTCGGCGCACTGATCCTGGTAGGATTCGGCGTCCATCAGATCCTTCAGTTCACCGGCGTCGTTGAGCTTTACCTGGAAGAACCAGCCGTCTTCGTAAGGGTCTTCGTTGACCTGCTCGGGCGCTTCTTCAAGGCTTTCGTTAACGGCGACGACGGTGCCGGTGACCGGTGCATACACATCCGAGGCTGCCTTGACCGACTCGACCACTGCCGCCGCTTCGCCAGCGACCACAGCCGTGCCGACTTCCGGCAGTTCAACAAAGACGACATCTCCCAATTGCTGCTGGGCGAAGTCGGAAATGCCGATGGTGACCAGATCGTCGCCCTCATCGCGAACCCATTCATGGGAGGCGTGGTATTTCAGATCGGCAGGCGTATTGCTCATGCGAAAACCCTTCAGTGAGTCAGTAGTGGAGTCAGTGTTGTGTCGCTGCAGACGACAGACGGCATAAGCCGCCGTAATTGGCGGCTAATCTACCATGATGAGCAGGAGAGCGGCTACTGCACGGAAGGCTTGCCGATGCACTCAGTGGTTCGGTGGCTGACCGGTAGTAGACGGGCGGGTAGGGATGTAGATGCGATCGGCTTTCATAATGCGGATCAGCATCAGCGACGACAGCATGGCCGCTTCCCCGGCCAAGCTGCGTAACTGGCCCAGGTTCAGGTCGCTGTTGTTGTCATTGCTAAAGGCATATTCAATCAGCTCGTCTTCGCTGAGAAGGTTTTTGCCCAGGATGATGGCCGCCATTCAGTGACTCTCGTTATCAGGGATACTGCAAACCGTATCGACCGGCCTGCGCTAAGGTTTAGAGCTTCGTTGAGGAAAGTCTTGCGGTCTGTGACCGAGTACCCGAATTATCGCTTGTGTCGGCTTTGCCAGAGTACTTCGGAGCCGCCCTCGGCTCGCGCCAATTGGCGCGAAAATACAAACAGCCAATCGGACAGGCGATTGAGGTAATGCTGCGCCAGACGATGGCCCGGTTGCTCGGAGCGGTTAAAGGCCACCAGCGAGCGTTCGGCACGCCGACAAACGGTGCGCGACAGATGTGCACGGGCAGCGGCTTCACTGCCGCCGGGCAGGATAAATTCTTTCAGCGGCGGCAAGCCGGCATTGATGCGGTCAATGTCGGCTTCCAGCTCGGCCACTAACACCTCATCCAATAACTCATGGCCAGGCATGGCCAGCTCACCACCCAGATCGAACAGGTCGTGCTGAATCTGGCTTAAACGGTATTGGTCGGGATGATCGACCGCTAGCGCCTGTACCAGGAAACCGATTGACGCATTGAGTTCGTCGATATCGCCGATGGCGGCGATGCGCAGGCTGTCTTTACCGATGCGTTGTGACAAACCCAGACCGGTATCGCCGTCATCGCCGGTGCGGGTGTAAATCTTGGACAAGCGGTGTCCCATAACAAAATCCTGTGTCAGTGGGCGGTAGCATCAACAGTTTCCGGTTCCGGCAGTTGCAAGGGCAGGCGCAACATAAAACGACTGCCCTGGCCAGGCTCGGACTCGACACTCATATGACCATAGTGGTGGGCGGTGATAATAAAGAAGCTTACCGATAAGCCCAAGCCAGTGCCGACGCCCACTTCTTTGGTGGTAAAAAACGGCTCGAACAGACGTTTGCGAGTGGCTTCGGTCATGCCCGCTCCGTTGTCGCTGACTTCGATCACGCAGTCGTCACCATCCAGATATTGGTGAATCTGGATAATGCCTTCGTCGATGTCGTTCAGCGTTTCAAAGCGTTCACGAATCGCCTGGGCGGCGTTCTTCAGCAGGTTGAGCAGTACCTGTTCCAGTTCGGTCATCACGCAGGGCACTTCGGTTTCCGGGGCACGAAAATCCTGGTCGACGAACAGATTGTGATCGGTGTAACCGGCTTTGAGGTTGTAGTCATTCACCGCAATGTTGATGGCCTGCTCCAGCAATTGGCCAATCGGGAAGGGGTGTAACTGATGACCGCTGGCGCGGCTGAACTGCAGCATGTTGGTGACGATGCGCGATGCCCGCAGTCCGGATTCAGTAATGTTGTTGAGAAAGTGAGGCACATCGCGGGCTTGCAGATAAGCCTGGAAACGCTCCAGATCCAGTTCCAGTTCGGACGCGGTTTCGCGGTTACGTTTCAGGCTTGGGTCGAGCCGGCGCTGAACATTTTGGGCGTTCTGGACAATGGCGCCCAGTGGGTTGTTGATCTCATGCGCCATGCCGGCGGCGAGGCCGCCGACCGACATCATTTTCTCTGTCTGCACCATCACTTCTTCGAGCCGGAATTGTTCGGTGATGTCATCGAGACGAATCACCGCACCGTGCGCTTCGGTTTGCTGCAATGGATAGATCACCAGATTGAGCCGCACGCGTTGCTCATCGGGCAGCGTCAGTAGCAGGTTATGACGGCTTTGCAGGCTTTGTTCCGACAGCGCCTGCTGCACCAGATCGTGATGTTCACCCAGCAGCGGAAAGGCGTCGGCCAGGGGCAGGCCCAAAGCCTGATCCGCACGGGTGCCACTGAGTCGACTGGCTTCCTGGTTCCATTGCGTCACCAGCAACTGGGCATCAACGGCGATCAGCGCCGACGGCATGGAGTTGATGATGGCGTTCAGGTAGTTCTGGAAATCGGTCAGTTTGCGTTCGATGCGCTGCCGAACCTGCACTTCAAATTCCAGTTTGTGCATGGCGCGCTGGGCTTCTTCGGTCATGGCTTCGGACTGCTGCAGTGCCTGGGTGGCGCGATCGCGCTCGGCGGTCAGTTCGGTCTCGCGTTTTTCGACGCGATCGAGCATGGCATTGAAGGCATCCACAACGCGGCCGAGCTCATCGGACTTGTATTTGGGCGCGCGTAGTTTGATGTCGTCGGTGCTGGTGACCTGATTGGAAACGTGCATCAGCACCTTGAGCGGCGCGAGAAAGTAGCGGCGCATGATCAGCAGCAGCACCGCAGCAGAGAGCATGGAAATGGCGGTGATCAGCGCGATCACGATGACCGCATCCAGATGCCGGCCGGACACCACCACCACGCCAATGGCGGCACTGCTCGCTGCCGTTGTGCCCAGTAACCAGGCGAGCAAACGACCGAGCAAAGAAAGATTGGAGTGGGCCATGAACGATCCTTTTGGCGGTGATCAGGTCAGCGGCGGTTGCCGGCTGAGCAAGCGCTGGTGCCAGTGGCTCAGTCTAGGCGTTTTGAGGCCGGCTTCGTAGCCTTGGCACACCAGGTAACCATTAATAAAGTCGATTTCGGTGGCGCGGCCGGCGTCGACATCGACGCGCATGGATGAATGATTAGCGGAGGTTTGCCGGGCGACGCTCAGCACGCGTTCAACCAGGTCATCGGGCAGTTGTTGTTGACAGGCCGTTGCGACGGCGGAGATTTCCGAACACAGCGCTTCGATCTCAGCGCGCCAGGTGGGCGCCAGCAATTCGCCATTGGTCAAGCCATGCCAGGCAGTGATGGGATTGATCACTGCGTTGATCGCCAGCTTCATCCACAGCGTGGGCAGCAGATCATCCTGCCAGCTGACTGGCATCGGGCCCGCTGGCGTGATCAGGCTTTGTCCTATGCTAAAACTGCTGTCGCTCAGAGGCTGGGCAGCGGCCGGACCGATCAAGGTCTGACCGCTGCCACTGCGTTGAATACGACCATCGCCAAGCGGCCGGGCGCCTTCGGTGGTGGAGCCCCAGAGTACTTGGCCGGGAAGCTGATCCGCCAACCATTGCTGCGCGCCCAGGCCATTGCAGGTGAGCAGCCAGGTGGCATGAGCAAAGCGCCCCAGCAGTGGAGTCACGGCGTCGCTTACCTGATTGGCTTTGCAGCAGACCAGCACCAGGTCGATGCGCTTGTCGGGGCTATCGTCTGGCCACACTTGCCAGCGCAGTGGGTGCGATTCCCGGCCATCAATTATCTCGCGCGGCAGCGTCAGGGCGGGTCGATGCGGGTAAACCCAGGGCGTCAGGCGTTGCTGCCACTGCCAGCACAGCAAACTGCCGATGGCCCCGGGGCCGATGAATAAGGCGTTGATCATGGCGGCATGATAGCGCGGCCCGTCGGTGAATCGCCACGCAGCGAAGCAGGGCAATTGATTTTCCTGGCAATCATTGCCAGTCTCAGCGCTCAAATGTCTGCACCGAACAGGCCCATGGAAGTCGAACAAATCGAAATACGCGAACATCTGCGCCGTTTTGCACCCTTCGACAGTCTGGAAGACGAATGGCTCGACGAAGTGGCTTGTCAGGTGGAGATTGCTTACTTCAAAGCCGGATCCACCATTCTCGAGTTTGGTCAGTCAATCGAAGATCTGCACTACATCCGCAGCGGTGCGGTGGAGGTCTATCGGCGCAATGGCAATTTCTATAATCGCCAGGCCGAAGGTGAAATCTTTGGTCAGTGGGCGTTATTGATGGGACGGCCGGTGCGCTTTCCGGTCAAGGCGATCGAAGACACCCTGATTTATTACATCAAGGCGGAGTTGTTTCATCGGCTTTGGGAAGCGCAGGAAGTCTTTGCTGACTTTGTCGAAATCGACGATCCGTCGCGCTTGCGTTCGGCGGTCGTTGAGCGCGAACAAAGCAATGAATTAATGACCTCGCGGCTGGATAAATTGCTGTCACGCGAAGCGGTACGCGCGCCGATCACCGCAACGCTGGCGGAAGCGGCGAAGATCATGACGAACGAAGGCGTGTCCTCCTTGGTCATTGCTTCTGACGACACAGCTCAGAACACCGTCGGTATTATTACCGATCGTGATTTGCGCACCCGGGCGTTGGCTGAAGGTCTGGGCTATGACACCCCGATCAGCGACATTATGTCGACCGATGTGATCAGCATTTCCAGCGAAGCCTTTGTGTTCGAAGCCATGCTGCTGATGTTGCGGCACAACATTCACCATCTGCCGGTGCGGCGTCATAACGAAACCATCGGCGTGGTCGGTTTGTCAGACATCATTCGCTACGAATCCCAATCCAGTCTCTATATCGTCAGCCATATTCATCATCGCCAGACGGCAGAGGAACTGGCAGAACTGGCACCGGAGGCCCAGTCGGCTTTTGTGCGCATGGTTAATGAGGACGCTAATTCCCATATGATCGGCAGCGCGATGGCGGGTATCGGGCGCAGCTTTACCCGTCGATTGCTGGAGTTGGCGGAAGCCGAGCTGGGGCCGCCACCGGTGCCTTATTGTTTTCTGGCGGCCGGTTCGATGGCGCGCGATGAGCAGTTCATTATTACTGATCAGGACAATGCCCTGGTGCTGGATGATCGCTTCGATCCCAAACTGCACGATGAGTATTTCAAATTGCTGGCGACCCGCGTCAGCGATGGCCTGGCCGCCTGCGGTTACACCTATTGCAAAGGCGGCATCATGGCGACCAACCCGCAGTGGCGTCAGCCGTTGTCGGTGTGGAAGCAGTACTTTACCGATTGGATCGACAAACCCGACCCGCGCGCCTTGCTGAACTCGTCGATCTTCTTCGATCTCGATGGCGTCTATGGCGAAACTGCTTTTGCTGAAAGCCTGAAACGCCTGGTCGCCGGCCGCGCCCGACACCGACCGTTGTTCCTGGCAGCGCTGGCGCGCAATGCTCTGAACCGAACGCCACCGCTGGGGTTCTTTCGCACCTTCGTGATGGAAAAAGATGGTGAACACAACAACTCGATCAACCTGAAACGGCGCGGTACCGCGCCGCTGTCAGACGTGATTCGAGTGCATGCGCTGGCCTGTGGTTCAACCTCGCAGAATTCGTTTAACCGCTTAAAGGACATCGCTGAATCGCGCGTGCTCGGGCACAGCAATGGCAACGATATGCGCGATGCCTTGGAATTTATCGCCGTGGTCCGGGCCCGTCATCAGGCGCTCGATATCGAAGCCGGACGCGAGCCGGATAATAACGTCGAGCCGGAACATTTGACGCAGTTCGAGCGGCGCAATCTTAAAGACGCCTTTGAGGTGATCAGTAATGCGCAGAAGTTTTTGCGCATGCGTTATCAGGTCAACCGGATTAACTGATGTCGCCACCTTTGCCGCCACCGGGTCAACAAGTCCCGTCAACCGAACTGCTGGATTGGCAGGCGCGGTTTGCCCAGTTGCGTCAGACCGCGCGAGATCCGCGGCTGCGTGATTACTACGGTGCTGGCATGGTGAGCCCGCAGACGCCGATCAGCGAAGTGCCCTTTGTCGCCATGGATTTCGAGACCACCGGTCTGAACCCCCAGCGTCACGCCATCGTCAGCATCGGCATTGTGCCTTTTACCCTGCAACGCATTGCGCTGCCACAGAGCCGGCATTGGCTGGTGCAGCCGCAGCTGCCGTTGTCGCGACAGTCCGTTACCTTTCATCGCATCACCGATTCCGACCTGACCCAGGCGCCGGATGTTAGTGATATCCTCGGTGAATTGTTGCAGGCCTTGGCCGGTCGCGTTGTGGTGGTGCATCACCGCGCTATTGAACGCGGTTTTCTCGATGCCGCCTTGCGGGTGCGTTTGGGTAAGGGCATCGAATTTCCAGTGGTCGATACCATGGCCATTGAGGCCGACCGGCACCGAACCAGTTCGCTCAGTCTGTGGCGTCGCCTGATCGGCCGCCGGCCGGTATCGATTCGTCTGGCGGACAGTCGCGAACGTTATCATCTGCCTTATTACCCGCCGCATCATGCGCTGATGGATGCCCTGGCTTCTGCTGAATTGCTGCAGGCACAAATCGCTCACCGTTATGACCCCGCTATGCCCATCGGCCATCTGTGGTTCTGAACTGAATGTCCAACGTCTTTCCCTTTGTCCAAGCGGTTAAGGGTGTTTTTACCCGCATTTATGCTCACGACCGCCGATCTCGGTGTCGAATGTAAAATTCCTCTCCTTTCGGGTGTTGAAATGAACAGCCCTGTCCCCATTTACCCGGAGCATTGGCATTCAGGGTCGCTCGGTAACGACTGACCTGCCCAACAACAAAACCTCCCAACATGTGATTTTAGGAGATTGGATCCATGAAAATTCGTCCTTTGCATGATCGCGTAGTGGTACGCCGCAAGGAGCAAGAGGAAAAGACCGCCGGTGGTATCGTGCTGCCAGGTTCTGCCAAGGAAAAACCGTCCCAGGGTGAAGTCCTGGCTGTCGGTAATGGTCGTATCCTCGACAACGGCGAAGTGAAGCCACTGGATGTGAAGGTGGGTGACACCGTTGTCTTTGGTCAGTACGCAGGTAGCACCGTCAAGATGGAAGGTGAAGAGCTGCTGATCATGACCGAAAGCGACATTTTCGGCGTTATCGAATAAGACCGTAAGTCGTTCAACGAATTGATAGGAAGGTAACTTTAAATGGCTGCAAAAGACGTTAAATTCGGTGATTCCGCCCGCCAGAAAATGCAAAAGGGCGTGAACCTGCTGGCAGATGCCGTCAAGGTAACCCTCGGTCCTAAAGGCCGTAACGTGGTTCTGGACAAGTCCTTCGGTGCGCCGACTGTGACTAAAGACGGTGTTTCCGTTGCCAAAGAAATCGAACTGGAAGACAAGTTCGAAAACATGGGCGCGCAGATGGTCAAGGAAGTTGCTTCCAAGGCCAATGACGAAGCCGGTGACGGTACTACTACCGCCACTGTATTGGCTCAAGCCTTTGTTAACGAAGGTCTGAAGTCGGTTGCTGCGGGCATGAACCCGATGGATCTGAAGCGCGGTATCGACAAAGCCACAGCGGCGGTTGTTGAAGAACTCGCCAAGCTGTCCATTCCCTGTGAAGACTACAAGGCCATCGCTCAGGTCGGCACACTGTCTGCTAACTCCGACGCCACCATCGGTCAGTTGATTGCCGATGCCATGGAAAAAGTCGGCAAAGAAGGCGTGATCACTGTCGAAGAAGGCAGCGGTTTCAGCGACGAGCTGGAAGTGGTTGAAGGTATGCAGTTTGACCGCGGTTACCTGTCGCCTTACTTCATCACCAACCAGGAAACCATGTCCGCCGAGCTGGACAGCCCGTACATCCTGTTGGTCGACAAGAAGATCTCCAACATTCGCGATCTGATTCCGGTACTGGAATCTGTGTCTAAAGCGGGTCGTCCGTTGATGATCATCGCTGAAGACATCGAAGGCGAAGCGTTGGCGACTCTGGTGGTCAACAACATGCGCGGTACTGTGAAAGTATCTGCTGCCAAGGCTCCGGGCTTCGGCGATCGCCGTAAAGCCATGTTGCAAGACCTGGCTATTTTGACTGGCGGTACCGTCATCTCTGAAGAAGTCGGTCTGGACCTGGAAAGCGCCACTCTGGAACATCTGGGTAACGCCAAGAAAGTCACCCTGACCAAAGAAAACACCACTGTGGTCGGCGGTGCTGGTTCCGAAGCTGACATCAAAGCCCGCGTCGAACAGATCCGTGCTGAGATCGAACAGTCTTCTTCCGACTACGACAAAGAAAAACTGCAAGAACGCGTGGCCAAACTGGCCGGCGGTGTTGCGGTATTGAAAGTCGGTGCGGCGACTGAGTTCGAAATGAAAGAGAAGAAAGCCCGCGTTGACGACGCTCTGCACGCGACTCGTGCGGCGGTCGAAGAAGGCGTGGTTGCCGGCGGCGGTGTGGCTCTGGTTCGCGCCATGGCGGCTATTGGCGACCTTAAAGGTGACAACGAAGAACAGAACGCGGGTATCGCTCTGGCACTGCGTGCCATGGAAGCTCCGCTGCGTCAGATCGTGTTCAACGCCGGCGGTGAAGCCTCTGTCGTGGTCAACGAAGTCAAGAACGGCAAGGGTAACTTCGGTTACAACGCTGCGACTGGTGAATACGGTGACCTGATGGAACTGGGTATCATCGACCCGGCCAAAGTGACTCGCTCTGCGCTGCAGGCGGCCGCTTCTGTTGCCGGTCTGATGGTGACCACTGAAGCCATGATCACTGACAAGCCGGAAGAAAACGGCGGCGCCGCTGGCGGCGGTATGCCGGATATGGGTGGCATGGGCGGTATGGGCGGCATGATGTAAGTCGCTGCAACGCTCGGGCCTCGCCCAACGAAAAACCCCGGTCTTACCGGGGTTTTTTTTGCGCTAAAGATGATCGCGGCTTCGCTATCGTTTGAATAAGGCGTAAAGCGATTGTTAGCGCCTGAATCCTTCCTATACACTTGTCGACCGACTTTTTGCAGGGAAACAGCATTAGGTTGTTCATGACAATTAATCTGCGCCTGGTGGCGTTTTTTTTCGCGGTTTATCTGTTGGCGCTAGTCGCTATGACACCGCTCAGTTGGTTACGCCATTTTTTCGATCCTGCCTTGCAGGCTGCGGGCGTCCGTGTACAGCAGCTGGATGGCAGCCTCTGGTCGGGCGAAGCGCGCTTGCAGGGACCTCAAATTCCTCAGCTACAACTGGCCTGGCAAGCACAGCCGCTCTATTTGCTGACCTTACGCCTGCCCTTCGACTGGCAACTTTCCAATACCGACCTTGATCTGAACGGCGGTCTTACCGTTAAACCGACGGGCGTCAGTCTCGATACTGTGAACGGTTATATCGACGATACCGCCTTTGCTGATATTGCTTCGACCTACGGTGCCGAGGTACAGGGACGGCTACGGCTGGATAACGTCAGCCTGTCTGCCGGTTGGAATGCTCAGCCGGGCACTTTGGATGGCCAATTGAGTTGGTCCGGTGGGCCCGTTAGCGTGCCTTTTGGCAGTCGACGCGAAACCTTTGAGGTACCGCAGCTGCAGGGCCAGTTGAACAGTGATGACGAGGGCTGGCAGGCTGTGATTCAGGCCATGGATGAAACGCCTTTGATCGACGCTACCTTAAGTCGTGATGGCCTGGGCAGCCTCAGCGTCAAACGCGCCCTGGCGGAACGGCTGAACCTTGCTATTCCTGCCGGTCGTGAGACGCTGTTTGACATCACTCAGCAGGTTTTGTGATGGATTTGAGACACTTATTGGCACGATTACAGACCGTTGGTTCCAAAGCACAAAAATGGCTGGTGCTGATTCTGGTCGGTATCAGTGCGGTGCTGGCGGCCCGATTGAGCTGGGTCATTATTGACCGGCCGGCGCCGGTTCCGGTTCCCCGCATTGAGCCGGCTGGCGCTGCAGCCCCGGCTCAGGCTTCAGACCTGGAAGCGCTGGGTCGTCAACTGGCAGAGAAACCGCTTTTTGGTCGTTACGTTGCCGAGGAAGAACAGGTGGCGGTAGCGCCCATCGATGCTCCCGAAACTCAGTTACGGCTGGTGCTGCAGGCTGTGGTCGCCCGGGGTGGTGAAGGTCAGGGCTTTGCGGTTATTGCTCAGCGCAATGGCCAGTCTGATGCATTCGGTGTGGGCGATCAGGTATTCGGCCAGGCGCAATTGGCCGCGGTTTATGGCGATCGGGTTTTGCTGAACCGTAACGGCAGCATGGAAACGCTGCGCTATGAACGCAGTGAATCCAACGCTACCTTGCAACCGCTGGATCGAAACGATAATGGCGCGCCATCACGGAGCGTCGACACCAGTCAGGCCAGCAGTCAAAGCAGCGCAATTCAGCAGCAGGTCGAGCAGATGGTGAGCTATGTGCGTGAGCGCGCAGCGTCCGATCCTCAGGCTTTACTGAATGAAGTTGGTCTGGAGGCGTCAGACAATGGCTATCGCGTGACACGTCGCGCGCGCCAGTTACAGATGGCCGGTTTGCGGCCGGGTGATATTGTCACTGCGGTCAATGACAACCCGGTGGGCAATCTGGCGCAGGATCAGGCATTGTTGAACCAGATACTGCAAAGCGGTGGTGAGTTGAAAATAGCCATTCAACGAGGGTCACGTACCTTCACCATCTATCAATCTATCCCCACTTTCTGATCAGAGTTGGCATGATGACAAAGGGACCTTTCGTTCACCATAGACTGATACGCTGGTTGGCAATCGCACTGTTGCTGGCCGGTCTTGGCCGGCCGCTTTATGCCGAGGAGCCAACTTATCAACTGAATATGCAAGACGCCGATATCCGCGATGTGATCGATATGGTCGCCCGCGTTACCGGTGAAAGTTTTATTGTCGATCCGCGGGTGCGTGGCCAGGTGACGGTCATTTCCGATCAAGAGCTTAGTGCTGACGCCATCTATGAAATCTTTCTGGCGACCATTGAAGTCTATGGTTTTTCTGCGGTTGAGACGGATAACGCTATTAAGATTATCGCTCAGGCCGATGTGAAAGCCTCAGGTTTGCCGGTCGACAGCGACGGCAATATACAGGGCGAGCGCATCATCACCCGCGTCTTCCCGATTCAAAATACCTCGGCCATGGAACTGGTGCCGATTTTGCGTCCGCTGGTTGCCAGCTATGGTCATCTGGCCGGGGTGAATAGCGCCAATGCGTTGATCATCAGCGATCGGGCAACCAATATCGAGCGGGTTGCGGAAATCGTTGAACTGTTGGACCAGGCCGGCAGTGAAGAAATCGAAGTCGTGGCGCTGCAATACGCCTGGGTCGGTAACATCATCCAGTTGCTGGAACGCATTTCACCGACCCCGGTGACGGCCGGTGATCAGAGCGGTGGGCGCGGAGGCGGTCAGGGTGTGCATCTGGTGGGTGACGAACGCTCCAACCGCATCATTGTTCGTGGCGAAGCCGACGCCCGCGCTCAGATTATTGCGTTGATTCGCGAGCTGGATATCGAAGCACCGGAAAACTCCTCCTCTAAAGTGATTTTCCTGAACAATGCTGATGCCGCACGCATGGCGGAATTGCTGACAGGTCTTGCCGGTTCCGTGCAGCAGGAACAAAACCAGGGTGGCCAGGCGCCGCCGTCGAGTCCGATCAGCATCTTGCCGGATGAGCAGTTGAATGCACTGGTGGTGCGTGCTGAACCTTCGGTGATGAACGAGATCGAAAGCATCATCCGTCAGTTGGATGTGCGCCGTAAGCAGGTCTTGATCGAAGCGGCCATTGTCGAAGTCAGTGGCGACGTCAGCGATGCCCTGGGTGTGCAGTGGGCAACCAATCCCGATCAGGTCAGCGAAGGCGTGCCCTTCGGTGCCACCAACTTCAATGAAGCCGGGGCACCACTGTCGGATATTGTTGCGGCGGCCGCCACCAATAACGTCAGTGCACTGCCCAATGGCGCCTTTCTCGGCCTGGTTGATCCCAGTGGCGATACGCCAAACTTTGGCGCCATCATTCAGGCCATCGAATCACAGTCGAACACCAATGTCCTGTCCACGCCCAGCGTGATGACCTTGGATAACAGCGAAGCCTTTATTACCGTCGGCAGCTCGGTGCCGTTCAAGACTGGCGGTAATGGCACCGACGACAATCCCTTTGTGATTGAACGCCAGGATGTCGGCACCACCCTGACGGTGATTCCCCATGTGCAGCAGGACGGCCTGGTGCGTATGGAAGTCGATCAGGTGGTGGAATCGATTTCCGGCAACAACGCCTTTGGTGCCGTCGATATTGTCACCGATAAGCGCCAGGTTCAGACCGAAGTGCTGGTCGATAACGGCCGCACCATTGTGCTCGGTGGCTTGATCGACGATACCCTGATCGAACGCGAAAGCCGGGTGCCGATTCTGGGTCGAATCCCGATTCTCGGTGTGCTGTTCCGCTCCACCTCGACCGAACGTCAGAAGACCAACCTCCTGGTGGTGCTGCGTCCGACCATTATCGAGGGCAATGGCGATGCGGTGCGCGATCGCCGTATGAGTGGTATCTGGGATATTCGCATCCAGACCATGGACAACTACGACGATTCTTACCTGCCGCCAACGGTCGACGACTTGTTTAATGGTCGCCTCGACGGCGGCCGGATCCAGGAGTGATGTGTATTGCTAAGTTTACGAAAAGTGCGGTTTGTCAAAACAAAGACATAAGGACAGATGTCTTTACAGCGCGATCTGGAATCGTAAGATACGCAGCGTTTTGACTCTCTTGCATTAAGTTGCATTGCTGCCCGAATCATTTGGTTCGGGCTTTTTTTTTGCCTGAGTATTCCTCCGCCTTCCCAACCCATGCCCGGCCGGGCTGTTCGGTCATCAGATATCGCGCCGCTGAAACATCAGTTGACTGATGATCCAGGTGATCAGCACCGTGACTGCTAGCAGGGTCATTCCCTGAGCAGGAGACAGGGCGTCGTCAATAAGCACAACCCGGTAAGAAGCCTGGCCGGCAGTAATCGGCCACAAGCGTTCGAACCAGGCAGGCAGGGCGGGTGCGAGCGCAGGGATGATTAGAGCAATGCCGATCAGCACGGAGAGACTGGTCGTGCTCGAACGCGTCAAAACACCGATCGTTAAGCCGATGAGCGCAAACAACGTCAGGTAAAGGGCGCCGGCAAAGAGGGCCGTCAACACCGGCGGATCGGTCATCTGGGCGGATGGCAGGCCGACACCTGCAAGGGTCAACTGCACGACCCAAAAACTCAATAAGGTGGTTATCAGGGCCGTGATGTACGCGAAGATGGTCACCACCAAAGTCTTGCTTATCAGCAGACGAAAACGCGACGGTACCGAAAATACCGTGCTGCCGATCATGCCGGTGGCGTATTCAGGCGTGATCGCCAGCGCACCCAACATACCGATGATTAACTGCGCGAACAGAAATCCCTTCAGGCTTTCCGCGGTCGGGTCCCAGTCTGCTGGCAGGTCGGCAGGCGTCAGTGTCAGCATGTCCGAGATGCCCAGCAAGCCGAGCAAAGCGCTGGAGACCAGTGTGCACAGGGCAGCAATCCAGGTGCTTTTGACGCTGAGCAACTTTTTCCATTCGAATTTCAGGCTGTTCATGATGGGATGGTCTCCTTTTGGGTGGCGGTTTGGGTCAACCTCAGGAAGACGTCTTCCAGCGATTCACGGATGGCACTCAGTTCTTCCAGAACAATGCCGTTAGCGGCGGCTGTTTCGCCAATAGTGGTCATATCCGTACCGGTCATTATCAGGCTGGAGTCATCCTGAATTTGCAGTGATACGCCGGCCTCCTTGAGGATGGCCGCCAGCTTCTCCCGGTCCCGGGTGCGTACACGAATGGCTTTGCTGGTATGGGTATCGATGAATGCTTGCAGCGGTGATTCAGCGATTAATTGACCTCGGGCGATGATCACCACATCGTCAGCCGCCAGCTCCATCTCCGACATCAGATGACTCGAAAACAGAACCGTTCTGCCTTCATCGGCCAGGGTCCGCATCAAGCGCCGCATCCAACGGATACCTTCGGGGTCGAGACCGTTCAATGGCTCGTCGAGCACCACCACCTGAGGATTACCCAGCAAAGCCGTGGCGATACCGAGGCGCTGATTCATGCCCAGTGAGAACTCACCGGCGCGTCGATCGGCGTATTGGGCAAGGCCGACAAATTCGAGCATTTCCTGAACCCGTTTTTTGCCGAGACCGGCCGCGTAAGCGAAGCAGAGCAGGTGGTCATAGGCGGTACGGGCGGGATGTACCGCTCGCGCATCGAGCAAAGCGCCAATGGTGCTGGCCGGTTGGGGGAGGTCAGACACCGCGATTCCTCCCAGGGTAATATGGCCGCGAGTCGGTTTGGCGAGGCCGAGCAGCATGCGTAGGGTTGTGCTTTTGCCGGCGCCGTTTGGGCCGAGAAAGCCGGTCACCACTCCGCCGCGGGCGCTAAAACTGAGGTCATCAACAACATTAGTGTTGCGATAGCGCTTGGTCAGCCCCCGGGCCTGGATGCCGGTGGCAAAAGATTTTTCACGAGATAATCGTTCTGAAATCACGATGAGTTCCTGCCTATGGTTGGTTGTTCCCAAGCCATTCGGGGCGTGCCTGAGGGTGAGGGAGCTGAGGGATTCTGTTACTGCATATTTAGATACATTGCTGTATCTTATCGGCGAAACTAACCGAGTCAAGATGCATGATTGCATCTTAAGCGAGATGATATGAGCGAACGACGTCGCGGCGCGGAATTAGTGCGCGCCATCCTGGATGCCGCCTGGTTGGAATTGCTTGAGCAGGGTTTTAACGGTCTGACTATGGAGCGGGTTGCATTGCGGGCCGGTACCAGTCGCCCGGTGCTGGCGCGGCGCTGGAGCTCCAAGGTGGAACTGTCGGTTGCCGCCATCCGTCAGCAGATGGAGAAGTATCCACTGACGGTAGCTGACCGAGGTGACCTGCGCACTGAACTGCTTGAGTTTCTCGATCGTGCTTCCAAACGCTCAACGGGTATCGCCATAGCGTTCAGCCTGATCACCAGCGAATACTTTGCAGAAAGCGCCTCCACACCCGACGAACTCCGCGCCACCCTGACCGAAAAAGAGCCCATTGTGCTGCCGCTCATTTTTGAACGTGGTATCGAACGGGGGGAAATTGATCCCCGGCGATTGACGCCCGTGGTTGCATCTTTGCCGGGAGATCTGTTTCGGCATTACGTCATCATGAACTTTGCAGCGCCTTCCGAGGCTTTGCGCCGGGAATGGGTGGACGAGATTATTCTGCCGCTGGTTCGGGTAACGAAAAACTAAAGCGTCACTTCACAACTTGGCTTCGATGTTGGACGGCTAAGGGTAATTCTTGGGATTGTTCAATGGGCAGCGTCTTTGCAAGTCGTTAGGGCACATCACCAGTGATGATATCTACAACTCTTTGTTTAGTTAACTCTTGAGCATCTCGGGCTGCGGCATCGACCATCTGCTTAGCTCGCTCTTGCTCACCCTCGGGCGCAACCGATAAATAGAGCGCCGTTGCATGTTGACGAAAGTCTTGGAAGTTATGCTCACAGATGGCGTGCGCCATGTCGGCAAGTGAGTTGGGTTCCGCCCTGGTGTCGTCAAGCGTAGAGGCAGCCAAATCCATGCAATCGACATAGTCTGAAAAGGCTTGTTGGGTTTGTACTTTAAGTTGTTCGGTGGTTGCTGGGGTATTAGTAGCGGGTAGATCAGTCTTAGCAGCTTCTGTTTTCGGTGGTGTGGATTGGCAACCTGCGAGGACTGTAATCAGCATAAAGAGTGAAATTCGGTTCATAGTCAGCATCCAAAAATGATCGGCCCGAATAGTAATCTGATTCGGTTAATACTCCTATTTCATGCGCGCATTTTTCTGTTATGACTGCTACCTGGATCGCCTGTTTGAGTATTCAGCTCAGATATTGCTTCCCGAACAGCTGCAAAGATTTCTCTTCCATTTTATCCAGGATGTTAGGTTAATTACTGTTAATGCTGGCGACGTTGCGCCGAAAAATACTTCTGGAAATGGGCGTTAGGTTTATTCAATAGAATCATCTCATTACGAACGAAACTCTTTTGTGGGAAGAGGTGCAGTAAAAGAACGGGACTCTAGGGTACCGTCTTTTATTTGGCGGAGTGAGGGACCGCTTCTGGTTTTTGAGCGATAAAACGAAGCTCTTTCGAGAAGAACTGCTGCAAATTACTTCGTCATCCAGATTCCAGGAAAACGCCCAGTTGTTAGCTTGGGCAATGAGATACGCTTTAGCAGCGTAATCCCAACGCCTGTGCTGACTACTATAACGCCTGCTAAACCCCAGATACCCGGATACTCCTCAAACAACCAGGCTGCCCAGATCAGGGTGACCGCGGGTGTCAGATAGACCAGCGTCGAGGTTCTGGTAACACCTAAACGACGTAAGCTACTCACAAAAAAGCCATAACCGCCAAAGGTCGACAGTACAATCAGCCAACCGAGCGCAGCCAGGCTGCTGTTATCGAACGGCGCAGTAGTAGAACCCGGTTGCGCCGCTATGAGTGCCGCTGCGGTAAACAACAAGGTAGCGCCGAGCAATTGGACGGTCAGGGTCGGCAGCATGGCTGTGCCGGTCGACCAATGGTTCGCGAGCAAGCTACCCAGGGTGACACTGAGCACGGCGAGCAGCGGCAGGCTGTAAGCCCAAAGCGGCGTGCCCGGGTTCAATTGCATATCACTGGCAACACAAAGCAAAACGCCGATGCTGGCGACACCCATCCCAAACCAGCCTTGTTTCGATAATCGCTCTCCCAGCCCGGGGCCAGCCAGGGCCGCTGCCAGCAAAGGTTGAAGCGCCGCGATAAGCGCTGTCAGGCTGGTGCTCACACCCTGATTAAGCGCCAGAATCACCCCGAGCAGATAACCGCCCACGGTTAAACAACCAATGACCGCCTCTTTTAACAGAGCGCCCAGCGGCGGGCGCTGGCTGGACAATAACAACCATCCCAGCGCGGCCAGAGCGAACGCGAACAGGAAGCGCCAAGCGAACAGTGCCAGCACCGGCACAGGTGACTGAGTGGCGAGTTCGCCACCGATAAAACCGGAACTCCAGCAGATGACAAAACCGGCGGCGATCAGCGCGGAAGAAAAGCCTAGGGACATGGTGAACCTCTGAGCCGGCGAATGAGTGGACTTGAGGTTGCACTGCGAAGAGTATTAAATAAATCGAAATATAATGTATTGAGGATTCAATATGTCTGAAGTCTCGACGGCAGCACTGGATCTGGAGTTGTTGCGCAGCTTTCAGGCGGCGGCACAGTTGGGTTCCTTGGCCGCGGCCGCAGAACAACGACATCGAACGCTGGGTGCTATCAGCATGCAGATCAAACGGCTGGAAGCGGTGCTGGACAGCCAGTTGCTGGAGCGCGGTCCGCGTGGCGTCACCCTGACTGCAACGGGCGAGGCGCTGTTGCATGAAAGCCGCGAACTGCTGCGTCAGCACGATGGTATCCTGGCGCGTTTCACCGGCCGTGGTCTGGCCGGCAAAGTACGGCTGGGTTTACCGGAAGACTATGCCCGAGAACTGCTCAAGGGCGTCATGCCAGAGTTCGTCAGTCGTCACCCAGACGTCTTGCTCGAAGCCGTGACCGCCAACAGCGGTGACCTGGCGCGTCAGATCCAGGCGTCGAAGTTATCGATTGCCGTAGTGTTGGATCGGCCGGTTGCCTTGTCCGGCGGACGGCCGCTATGGCATACCAAGCCGGTCTGGGTCGGTGCTCGTCACACCCGCTTTGATGACCTGGCCAGCTTGCCGTTGGCCGTGCACGACGCCGACTGTCCCTATCGCCAGTTGGCCGTCGAAGCCTTGGAAAAATCCAAACGTCCCTGGCACGCCGTTTTCACCTCCACCAGTATTCATGCAATAGAGCAGGCAGTAGAAGCCGGGATGGCCGTGAGTGTGATTGATCGGGAGCGGATGACATCGGCGATGGTTGAATTGGAACCTGACGATGGCTTACCAGCCTTGCCACGCTGTCAGGCGCGACTGCATTTAGCGCCGCATATTGATGAGCTATCCAGGCCGGCGGTTGAAGCTTTAGCGGAGATGTTGGAGGAGCGGTTGTTGGATCGGGGACCTTGGCGGTGGTTGTGAAAAAATAGCCCTAATGGAAAGGCTGGTAAGTTTATCTGTCAGCTTTCTCGGACTTTAAGTGAAAACCTTGGTTGAGTGTTGTCGGGTGAATACCGTCCCTAGTTTATTATTTATACCTTTCTAATTATTGAAACCGCTGGTAATTCACAATCTCTATGACCCTGGCTTTAAAGCTTTCTTGAGTTTCTAACGCCACTGAATCTGCCAGATCATCAGCTTGTTGATATTCGGACGGCTGAACAGTAGATCGATACAGTTCTTTAATGGTGTCGTGAAATACATTGAACTGTGTTTCGCAATCTGAATGTGCCCTATCTGCAACGACCGAAGCGGCTTCACCGCTGCGCGCCAGAGTGTTAGTCGCCGATTCCAAGCAATCGGCATAAGCCGAAATGGACAGTTTGGTTAGCTTCTCTAATTCAACAGTGGACGTAGTTTTGGGTGGTATGTCCGACGCTGTGTTGGTGGCGTTGGATTGGCAGCCTGCGAGCGCGGCGCAAAGGATAAAACCTAAAAAGCGATGCATGAATATATCCTAAAATTACATTCTGGTTTGTTTGGCAAAGATGGGCAGTTAGGGCATTCGTGACGACTGAGCGTTGCAACCTTCGCCGCCAGAGAGTTTATGAGAATAGAGCCAAGATATCTGGCTATTTTTGGTAGGAATCTGAATCTGGATTGGTTAGCGCGGTTGGTGAGGCGAGTTCCGTTTGGGATGGGCTTGCGTGCTTTGCACGCAACCTGGCTTTGCCAGGCGCTTTCGCGGCCCTGAACGCGGAGCGTTCAGTCGACAAAATTGTCGGGAGCAATTTTGCATGAGCGAAGCGAACCCGAAGGGTGGCTGCCATGGATGGCGGCCATCACCCGGCGGAGGACGCGAACGGCTTCCCTGCTTTGCGAATATAGTGCTGGTGCGGGTTGGTATGTGAAGGTGGTAGAGGCTAGTCCGTTCGGGATAGGCTTGCGTGCTTTGCACGCAACCTGGCTTTGCCAGGCGCTTTTGCGGCCCTGAACGCGGAGCGTTCAGTCGAACCCGCGGGGGCCACGAACCAATCCTCCTCGCTTTGCGAGGTTGAACGAAAAAGGGGACCCAGTTGGGTCCCCTTTTTCGTTCAATTTGGCGGAGAGTGAGGGATTCGAACCCCCGGTAGGCGCAAACCTACGGCTGATTTCAAGTCAGCTGCATTCAACCGAGCTCTGCCAACTCTCCATAACGCGGCGCAGTTTACCGGACTGACTTTGGGTGTCAACTGGAATCTTGCTAAGCTGCTGAAATTCAACGAGAAAAGTCACTTGGAGGCGGTATGCATTTGTTGGCGGTTTATGTGCCTCAGTCTCATAAAGACGCGCTGATCGAGGCGTTGGCTCAGGCTGGGGCGGGTCGCATTGGGGATTATGAAGCCTGTGCCTGGTCGACCTTGGGGCAGGGGCAGTTTCGGCCTTTGGATGGTGCGCAGCCGCATATTGGTGCGGTTGGAGAGTTGGAGCAGGTGGCGGAATATAAAGTCGAGATGGTCTGTGAAGACGAGGTGATTCCGGCTGTGTTGGCGGCGCTTGTGGCGTCGCATCCTTATGAAGAGCCGGCGCATCATTTATTGCCGGTTCTTAGTCGGCGTGACTTTGGATTGTGAGTATCAATTTTTAGCTGCAGCTGTAAGCGCAGTCTCTGCGTCGGGTAACGGCCGTCCCAAATAACCATAGATGGCGCGGCGCACTCGGTTGGCGAGGGAGGTTCGGTCGGTTTCTCCTAACATACCTGCGGTGTCGACCATGCCGCGTGTTAGGGCGCTTAAATCCTGAGCGGCCAGTTCTGGCTGTTCAATGCCAAAACGGGTCAGGGTGGCGGCAACCTGGCTGTTAATGTCAGCTTTGATGGCGGCGGTTTCTTCGCTGATTGGCAGGCTGTTTTCGATGTATTCCAGGGTGCTTGCCAGACGCGGCCGTTCCAGTTGGTGTTGGATGGCGGCGTTAATAAAGCCGTCGACCATCTTGGCAAAATCGTCGGTTTCTATTGTCTGGGCGTGTGCGCTGATGGCGTCGCGCAGCTTGGCGCGCTCAATTCGAATCAGTTCGGCCAGCAGAGCTTCTTTGGATGGAAAGTACTGATAGAGGCTGCCGATGCTGACGCCGGCCTTGGCGGCCACCGCATTGGTGTTAAAAGCGGCCAGGCCGTCACTTTCCAAAATACGAGCAGCGGCTTCGAGGATGACGTCGATGGTTGCGGCCGAGCGCGCCTGGCGTGGCTTTTTGCGAGGGTTGATGGCTTTTGGGGGCTGGCTCATGAATGCGAGTACGGAACCTGAGTAATTGCTCATAACATAGTCTTACTCCCTGAGTGACACAAGAGGCTATGACTATGTCTACCCTGACGACTGCTGAACCGATGTTTACTGTTTTTGTTTTGCTGCGGGCTTTGCCTGCCTGGCTGGGGCTTTCGCGCGAGCAGCGTAACGATATCGCTGAATCGTCACTGAGTTCGGCGATTGACGGCCAGGCGGTGACCTTGCAGCACTTTGATGCTGAAGCGTTTTCCAGTTACTGCTCCGATATCTCGGTGTTTGAAACCCACAGTTTGCTCGATTTCTATTGCGTGATGGAACGCTTGCGCGACTCGCCGTTGTTCAGCGTGCCTTATTTTGAGCTGGTGCAGATTCTGCCGGCGCTGCAAGACGGCTTTCGCTATTACGAACAACTGGCCGGTGGAGCGCTGAGCGTATGAATATCCAGGGACAAACCGCTTTGGTGACCGGCGGCAGTGCCGGCATTGGCAGGGCGCTGGCGTTGATGCTGGCGGAGCAGGGCGCTGAGGTGATTATTGTTGGCCGGGACGAACAGCGGTTGCGCGAAACCGCCGGGCAATATCCGCAGCGTATTCACTATCGGGTGGTTGATTTAACGCAACCGGAGCAGCAGGATCGGTTGGTCGCCGAGGTTAAGCAGCAGTGGCCGCAGTTATCGATACTGATTAATAACGCCGGTGTGCAGATCAATTTGCCGCATAAGGGTGTTGATGATGCCGGTTTGCTGCAAGCCATGCGTGCTGAGCAGGCCTTGAATTTGGCGGCGCCGATTGCCTTGTGTTTTGGGTTGCTGCCTGGACTTGCGCAGCAGCCGGAAGCCAGCATTGTGAATGTCTCTTCCGGTTTGGCGTTAGCGCCTAAGCGCACGGCGCCGGTGTATTGCGCGACGAAGGCGGGCTTGAGTCAGTTCAGTCGGGCGTTGCGTTATCGCTGTGAGGACGCCGCGCCGTCGGTGGCGGTGATGGATGTGATGATGGCGCTGGTGGAAACCCAGATGACTGCAGGTCGCGGCCGCGGCAAGTTGACGCCGGAGCAAGCGGCGCAGGCCATTGTTGCTGCGATTGAGCAACGTCAGCCTCAGCTTTGGGTGGCCAATACCAAGCTGCTGCGAGTGTTGCTGCGCTGTTGGCCGCCGCTGGCGCATAGGCTGTTGCGTAATGCCTGATCGCTATGCTCGAGCACAAAAAAAGGGAGGCGTTAGCCTCCCTTTTCATTTCACGGCAGCTTAACCATCGATGGCTTTAAAAATGCTGTCGCGGATATCTTCAACGCCGCCGACGCCCGGAATGTAGATATAACTCGGGGCGTTTTCCGGTTCTTTCTCGGCCAGGTCTTTGTAGTAACCCACCAGCGGTTTGGTCTGGGCGTGGTACACCTCCAGACGTTTGGCGACGGTTTCTTCCTGGTCGTCGCTGCGCTGGATCAGCGGTTCACCGGTCTCATCGTCTTTGCCAGCCACCTTGGGCGGGTTGTTGTCGACGTGGTAAACGCGGCCAGAGGCTTCGTGAACGCGGCGACCACTGATGCGCTTGATGATTTCGCTGTCGTCGACATCGATGTCCACCACGAAATCAATCTGCACGCCTTCGTTTTTCAACGCTTCGGCTTGCGGAATGGTGCGCGGGAAGCCGTCGAACAGGCAGCCATTGGCGCAGTCCGGCTCGGCGATGCGTTCTTTGATCAGCGCGATGATGGTTTCATCGGAGACCAGGCCACCGGAGGCCATGACTTCCTTGACCTTCAAACCCAGCGGGCTGCCCGCTTTAACAGCGGCGCGCAGCATGTCGCCGGTGGAAATCTGTGGAATGTCGTACTTCTCGGTAATGTATTGGGCTTGAGTACCCTTACCGGCACCAGGTGCGCCCAGCAGAATAATGCGCATTGACGAAAAGCTCCTCAGTTCTATGAAATTCAAAAACGGTTCAAATGGGGGGCCAGCCGGAACATGTTAAAGGCTCTGGCCTTGGCTAACTTAGTGGGGATTGGCCAGCCTCCTAATGCTGGGCTGGCCCGGAATCTTTGGCGTGCGGGTTACTGTTGTCCTTTTATGCCGCCAGGCCCGAGGCCTGTTTTTGCCAGCCCGTAAGATACCTGCCCGTTTGAATAAGCTCAACCCGAATGGGAGCCCAACACTATCCGACTTCCGTCGAATAGGCTCCCTCGGGTGTCGAAAGCGCCGCTTTTAGCCGGTATTGCGCATACCTGCTGAGATGCCCGCCATGGTCACTTTCAACGCTCTTTCCAACTGAGCGTCGAAGTTACCGGCCTTGCGTTCACGCTTGAGCAGCTCGGCTTGCAGGTAGTTGAGCGGGTCGGTGTAAGGGTTGCGCACCTGAATCGACTGCGCCAGCAGTGGATCGCTGGCCAGCAGTTCTTTCTGGCGCTTGATGCGGTTCATCAGTTCTTCGCTGACGCGCAGGTCGTCACGCAGTTGCTCGCCCAGGCTGTGCAGTTCCTCAGGCACCAGCTGCTTTTCGTAGTAAGCCGCGATGGAACGGTCGGCTTTGCCCAAAACCATTTCCAAGAGGTCGAGGAAGGCGCTGAAGAAGGGCCAATGATCGACCATTTCCTGCAGCGTATCCGGCGATTCTTCCAAACCGTATTCCAGCGCCTGGCGCGCGCCCAGCCAGGAGGGCAGGTTCAAACGCACCTGCATCCAGGCGAACACCCAGGGAATAGCGCGCAGACTTTCCACGCCACCGGTCGCCTTACGTTTGGCCGGCCGACTGCCCAGCGCCAGCAGGCCGAGTTCCTGTTCCGGTGTCAGGCTGCGGAAATAGGGCACGAAGCGTTCATCGTGGCGCACGGTATCGCGATAGGCGGTCAGGCTGGCCTGTGACATCTGTTCGAGCAGGTCGCGCCATTCCTGTTTCGGTGCGGCGTTGGGCTCCAGCGTGGCGCGCAGGGTGGCGGCCACATAGATGCCCAGGCTGCGCACCGCAACGCGGGGCAGACCAAACTTATAACGAATCATCTCGCCTTGTTCGGTCACTCGAATCGCGCCTTGGACGGAACCGGGTGGTTGCGATGCCATGGCTTTTTCGACCGGGCCGCCGCCGCGACCGACAGTGCCGCCGCGGCCGTGGAACAGCATCAGATGAATGTTGTTCTGTTGTGCCAGAGCGACCAGTTTTTCTTGCGCTTTGTACTGTGCCCAGGTGGCGGTCAGTTTGCCGGCGTCTTTGGCGGAGTCGGAATAGCCGATCATCACGGTTTGACGCGCATCGCAGTACTGACGATAGGGGGGCATGGACCAGAGTTGCTCCATCACATCGAAGCTGCGGTCCAGGTCATCCAGGGTTTCAAACAGCGGCACGATGGGTACGTTCCAGGTCAGGCCGCTTTCTTTCAGGATTAGCGCCACGGCCAGCACATCGGACGGCTGACGGGCCATGGAGATGATGTAGCTGGACAGCGTTTCCGGCGGTTCTTCGGCCAGAATACGGGCGGTATCGAGCACTTCCTGGGTATCGGCGCTGGGTTGCCAGTTGCGTGGCAACAGCGGTCGTTTGCTGGCCAGTTGTTCGAGCAGGAAGGCCTGACGCTGGGCTTCATACCAGTCGCCGTATTCGCCCAGTTCCAGATAACGGGTGATTTCATCCAGCGCCTGGACGTGGCGGTCGCTGTCCTGGCGGATATCGAGTGGCACCAGGTTGATGCCGAAGCAATGCACGCGGCGAATGGTGTCGAGCAGGCTGCCACGGGCGATGCGTTTCATGCCGCAGTCGGTCAGCGAGCGGTAACACAGCATCAGCGGTTCGAGCAGGTCATCGCGGCGGGTGATGACGTCGTCTGGTGGCGTCGGGGTTTCACCATTCACACAGGCATCGGCCCATTCCAGGGTGCGCTGCAGGCGGTCACGCAGGCTATGCAGAATGGCGCGATAGGGCGTGCGCACGTCACCGGAGCGTGCCAGCAGTTCGTCGGACGCTTCGCTCATGCTCAGATCGCCGGCCAGATCGTGAATGTCTTTGAGGTACAGATCGGCGGCCATCCAGCGACCCAACAAAATAACTTCGCGGGTGACGGTGTGGGTGACGTTGGGGTTGCCGTCACGGTCGCCACCCATCCAGGAATAAAAGTGGAAAGGTGAGGCGTCGACGGGCAGACCCTGGCCCAGACGATGACGCGCGGCGCGGTCCAGTTCGCGCATAAATTGCGGTACCGCTTGCCACAGCGAATTCTCGATCACCGCAAAGCCCCACTTGGCTTCATCGACCGCGGTCGGGCGCTCATCGCGAATTTCGTTGGTGTGCCAGATTTCATCGACGGTGCGCTTGAGGCCCGATTGCAGTTCGTTGCGTTCGTGCGGCAATAAGTCAGTGCGCTTGAGTTCGGCCAGTGCCTGAGCAATACGCTCGTATTTGCGGATCAGCGTACGGCGGGTGACTTCGGTCGGGTGAGCGGTCAGCACCAGTTCGATGTTGAGGTTCTTCAGCGCGCCGGCGACGTCGTCTTTGCCCAGGGTGTCGACCAGTTCGTCCAGGGTCGATTCCAGGCTGATTTTCTGTTGCGCTTCGGCGCTGGAAAAATATTGTTCATCAGCAATGTTGGCGAGATTTAGAAACTGGCTGAACGCCCGCACGATGGGCAGGATATCGTCGTCTTCCAGGTGCGCCAGTTCATCAATTAACGGTTGTGGGTCGCCATCTTCGGAGGCGTTAACGGCCTTGCCCAGGCGGCGGATGTCTTCCACCTTGCGAAACAATTCTGGACCCTGGTTCTCGAGTAGGGTGTCGCCCAGCAATTCGCCCAGCATTCGAACGTTGTCGCGTAGGGTTTCTGGGATAACGGTCATGGTATGGATGCTCCCTCTGGATGCGTAGTCGGCCCGCAGCGTCCAAGCATAGTCGGAGTGCGCATGTTGTGCCGAAGCGCCATCGGCCTGTGCAGCCTCAATCGGCGCGTTATAATAATTAACAGTGCCCGGCCTTCGAGTTGGGCCAAGTCTATATTGTGGTTAAATTACAAAAAAACTGCCACCTATCTGTGAAATCCGCTCATTTATGGGCGTTTTTTGCCTCAAAATGAAAGGTTCCTACATGACTGTCTTCCATTCGGTTAATCCAGCCACAGGTGAAACACTGGGGCAATGGCCGATATGGACAGATAAGCAACTGCTGGCGGTGATCGATGAACAGGCCGGTCACTGGCCGAGCTTCGCCGCTACGCCTTTATCACAACGCCTTAACTGGCTAACCGCTTTCTGTGATCGTCTGGCTGAGCAACGTCACACTCTGGCGCTGTGCATGACCCGGGAAATGGGCAAGCCTCTGGCTCAGTCGGAAGCCGAAATCGATAAGACCCGCGCGTTGATCGATTATTTGTGCGTGGAAGTTCCCCAAGCATTTGCAGCGCACTCGTTGACTCAGGGTGTGGCGCGCAGAGCCGTTGCTTTGGGTGGCGTGCTGGGCATCATGCCGTGGAATTACCCGCTGTGGCAGTTGGCGCGATTTGCGCTGCCGGCTCTGGCAGTGGGTAACAGTGTGACCATAAAGCCAGCGCCCAATGTGTGGCAATCGAGTGTTTTGTTGGAGCAATGGATTGCCGAGTCGGGCTTTCCTGAGTCGGCTTTGCGGCTGGTGCGTGCTGATATCGACCAACTGCCGTTGCTGTACGATCATCCGCATCTGCGCCAGGTGCACTTTACCGGCAGTCGCGATGTTGGCAGGCAGATTGCCGCAGCCTGTGGTGAGCGTCTGAAACCCACTACCCTGGAACTGGGCGGTAATGATGCCTGGTTATTGACTGACAGCGGTGATGTTAGCGCTTTTGTCGAGGCGGCACTGAGCTCGCGTTTGAACAACAGCGGCCAAAGCTGTCTGTGTGCCAAACGCTGGCTGGTGCCGCAAGCATCGCTGGATTCAGTTTTGGCGTTACTCGACGCCAAATTACCGCTTTATCAACCGATGTCGCCGGAGCATCCGGACGCACGTCTGGGGCCATTGGCGCGTGCCGATTTGCGCGATCAGTTGCTGCTCCAGTGGCGCCAGCTTTGTGGCGAGGCGCGACGTCGCAGTGCCGACCCAGTAGTCGATGGTCAGTTTGTGTCGCCGGCCTGGGCAGTGCTGGATAATCCACTAACCAGCCAGGTGTGGCCGGAGGAAGTCTTCGGTCCGGTGATTCAGCTGGCCGCATACGACAACCTGGATCAGGCCGTCGCCTGGGCCAATCACAGCCGCTACGGGCTCGGTGGCTCGGTCTGGGATGCCGATCCACAACGGGCATCGGAACTGGGCCTGCGCCTGCACACGGCCAACCTGGCCATTAATCGACCGATGCGCAGTCGCATTGACGTTAGCTTTGGTGGTCGCGGCTCATCGGGTTGGGGCGTCGAGCTCGGTCAGGACGGGGTTGCTGCGCTGATGCGCGGTCAGGTTCAGTACTTTAACGAGTGAAAAATATTCACTCATAGCGTGAAAAAGCATCGTTTGTGAGGCGGCAGTCAGCTGCTTACTCTGTGTGCTGTCCGAATGACCAAACCCAAAGGGGGTCAATATTATGGATAGCAAGATGACCGATAGCACCACGCTCGCTCTGCAAGAAGCCGGAGTGGTATTGGATGATTGGGGCAATATCGACGTTGCTCACTACGAAGCCAAGGCTGTGGAAATGCGCAGCGAATATCTGACGCAGATGTTTGCGTCCTGGCGCAGCAGCGCCGCTCACGCCATCCGCGCCGTCTTCAGTGCGCCGGTGACGCGTAACGTTTAACAGGCTGGGCCGGGTGTTGCCCGGTCTGTGCGAGCAAGCTTGAGTACAGTCAGTGCTCCGTTAGGGAGCAATTTTTGACCGGGTAGGGAATCTTACCCGGTTTTTTTATGGCCGGGTTTTTCCAGGACCAGGTTCAGCGCGGCTCAATGGCGCCGGTCAGCACGGCTGGTACTTCCTGGTCACGGACCTTCAGGTAGTGCTCTAAAGTCGCGGTGATGGTGCGGAAGGCGATTTCCTGCCAGGGCAGGTCGTTGAGCTCAAACAGCGCGACCTCGCTGCTTTCCTGGGTAATGGAAAATTCAAAATCCGGCATATCGACACGGTAAAAGACGTGCACCTGATCGAACTCGGGCAGGCTGATCATCGATAACAGCACCGGGTTGTGCGCCTTAACCATCGACTCTTCCAACGTCTCACGCAGTGCGCCTTCCACCACGGTTTCGCCGTTTTCCATAAAGCCGGCAGGCAGTGTCCAGTAGCCCAGACGCGGTTCAATGGCGCGCCGACACAACAGAATACGACCATCGGGAGCGACCGGCAGGGTGCCGGTGATCAGGCGTGGGTTCTGGTAATGGATGCTGCCGCAATGGTCGCACAGATAGCGCGGGCGGTTGTCCATATCGGGAATGGCGAACCGCAGAGGTTGGCCGCAATGACTGCAAAAATTCATTGAATTGAAGCGGTGGTGGCTGGAACGACCAGCCTATCAGGACTCGTCGGCTTCGTCTTCCCAAGAACGCGGGCGCAGTGGGATAACATTGGTGGGCCGCGATGCAACCGGCTCGGAAACGACGGTCAGAGTGGAGAAGTCGTTCAGGCTGTCGCACAGGTCGGTGACGCGTTCGTGCATCATCTGCGACATGCGCATGCAGCTTTGGACCGGGTTTTTGGCTTTGCGGCGTTCCATATCGATGGTGAACTGCAAGCCTTGCAGACGCTGGCGTTGATTATCCGGAGCGCGATCAATGAAATCGCGAATCAATGAAGTACGAAGGTGTTCCAGGCCGTCTGGATCGCGATTGGCCAAGTCCATCAAGGTATCAAAGTTTGGTAGTTCTTTTTGGAGTTCCGCCATGAGCGACTTCCTCACCCACTTCCTTGGGGTTGTTCGGGCGACACCGCAGCGCCGCGATCATTTAGGAGCCTTGCGCGAGTTGTTCAGAGGCTCTTTACTTCGGCTGGAATCCTTGTGCTCCCTTTCCCAGCCGCTGATAAAGCTAGCATCGAAAAACCGATTTGGGTACCCGTATGGCAATCTCTATCAACGTTAAACGGCCAAATTGTGATTCAGAACGCTGGTCTGCTGCCGATACAACGAGGTTAAGCCCGGCGGCGAGGTCAAGCCACGGCTATCGAAATATGAGATGCTGTACCCATGAAGCCTGTCAGTCCCCATCAAAACCGTTTTATTGAGCCGCTGCGCTCACATCGCCCACGTCAGTTGACACTTACCACACCCAAAGCCGGTGTGCTGGTGCCTTTGGTTGAAACCGATGAGGTGGGCGTATTGCTGACGGTGCGCGCGGCGCATCTCAATAGTCATCCTGGCGAGGTGGCCTTTCCCGGCGGTATGTGGGAGGTCGAAGACAGCGATCTCGCTGCGACTGCCTTGCGTGAAACCCACGAAGAACTCAACTTACCGCCGTCGCGCATCGAAGTGCTGGGCCCGCTGTCGACCGGTTTGTCCAAGTCGGGGGTCCAGGTGTTTCCCTACGTTGGCTGGGTTGAGCATCTGGATGATTGCCGGCCGAGCCCGGATGAAATTGCTGACTGGTTTATTGTCCCCTGGGCCTACTTTGCCGATACCGCGCCGGAACTAATGCTGGTGCATCGTCATGGCGTCGATTTCCAGATTCCGCATTATCATTACCAGGGACGCCATATCTGGGGGTTGACCGCCATGATTCTGTTGGAACTGATTAACCTGGTCGAAGGCACCGACTGGCCGCTGCCAGCCTTTGCACCGAGCGATGACGATTTCCCGCTATGAGCTTTGCTGATCGCTTGCGCGAACTGATTGGCACCAGTTCTGTCAGCGCCTTTGCCCGCCGCGTTGATCTGGGTGAAAGTCTGATTCGCAAATACCTCAAAGGCTCGGAGCCGACCTTATCGCGGGCTAACCAGATTGCTGATATCACCGGCTGCTCGCTGGAATGGCTGGCCACTGGCCGGGGCACGCCGGATTATCCGGTCGATGCCGTCGATCTGGTGGCGATGAAAGCGGCCATTTTGATCATGCGTCAGGAAGCGGGCCTGGAAGCAGAGGAAGTGCCGGAAGACGATGGTCTGATACGCACCGTCGCGGTCTATCAATACTTGCGCGTTAACCGCCAGCGTAATGGCGAACCGGACATCCAGCTGGGTCGCGCCTTTGCGCGTTTTCTGCGCAACGAAGAAAACCTCAAGGCATTTCGCGACGAGCGGGTGCGCTGATCCAGGCCAGACTCAAAGCGCCGACCCCGCACTGCCGGGCACTGGCCTCATCCATAGCGCTTAACCAGCAGCGACTACCACGCTCATGAACTCCCTGAAGCCAGTCCCGGAAAGTGGTCTGTGCTTGCAGTGAGGCCGGATCCCCGGCGTAACTGAGGTTGAATAAAGCCTTCGACGGCGCCAGGTCGTTGCTGAGTTCCAGCAGGGCCTGAACCGGGTTGTCACTGGATAAGCGGCGTCCCGTCCGGCCTGGCTGGTATTGCATCACGCCAGCGGTGCTGCGACGCCAGCGCCGAATCCAAGAGGGTCTGTGTTCATGCCACTGAGCTGAGCCAGCAGGCAAAGCCAGATAGTGCTGAACCAGCGTCTCCGTCCGCGCCAGCTGCGCTCTTATTGCATCGGGATGCCATTGCCTTTCGAGCAAGTCGGCCGCCGTGCTGACCACAACGCCCAAGGCCGCGTAGTCATGCCGACTGCCAAACAGCCGCACATAAAAAGGTTGTTTTAGCTGGGCACTGAGACGCCGGTCTGCAAACTCGGTCTGGTGTTGTGCAACCAGCCTTTGCCAGCGCTCCACCGGTCGCTTCGAGCCCACCGCCAGCAAGGCGTCACACTGATAGAGCCAATCATTGATCAGACGATCAGCAAAGCCGTCCGCACCCGTCAAACGGTCGATCGGGAATCGGCTCAGCACGCCCTTGGGCAGATGGCAGTTGGCGTCGGTAATCAGCAATCCATGCACGGCTATCCACTCATTCTGTTTTGTCGCGGTACTCGCACAAATCTTCAATCAGGCAGGCGCCGCAACGGGGCTTGCGAGCGGTGCAGGTATAGCGACCGTGCAGAATCAGCCAGTGATGGGCGTCCATCATAAATTCCTTGGGAATCAGCCGGACCAGCCGTTGTTCGACTTCCACCACGTTCTTGCCCGGGGCAAGGCGGGTGCGATTGGCCACCCGGAAGATGTGCGTATCGACCGCCATGGTGGGTTGGCCGAAGGCGGTGTTCAGCACCACATTGGCGGTTTTACGACCGACGCCGGGCAGCGCTTCCAACGCTTCGCGCGTCTGCGGCACTTCGCCAGCGTGCAGATCGAGCAGTTGCCGGCACAGCTTATGGACGTTTTCGGCTTTGGAATTAAACAGCCCGATGGTTTTGATGTAGCCCTTCAGACCCTCGACGCCCAGGTCGTAAATCGCCTGGGGCGTGTTGGCGACCGGAAACAGTTTGGCGGTGGCTTTATTGACGCCCTTGTCGGTTGCCTGGGCTGACAGCACCACAGCGACCAACAGCTCAAAGGGGCTGCTGTATTCGAGCTCGGTTTTGGGCGAGGGGTTGGCCTCACGCAGGCGGGTGAAAATCTCGATGCGTTTGGCTTTGTTCAAGCGTTCGTCTCCAACGGTGGTCGATCAGCAAGGCTACTCGAAGAGTCAGGTTGTGTTAACTGATATGGCCGGTGACCCGAACTCTTTTGGAACCGGCCACAACCCGATCAGCCTTGGCCGCGCGACGGGCTTCAATACCCGTGTCGATGCGGTTTTTCAGCGCAATCAACAAGCCTAAGCCGACAAAGGCGCCGGGCGGCAGAACGGCAAACAGAAAGTCCGGATAGTCCGGGAAGAGGGTCAGTTCCCAGCTGGCCGCAGCTGGCCCGAAGATCAGTTCCATATGGGTCAGCAGCGTGCCCTGGCCGATGATCTCGCGCAGTGCGCCGAGCACCAGCAATACCGCCAGGAAACCAAGGCCCATCATCAAGCCATCGAGCATCGAAGGCAGCACCGGATTCTTGCGCGCAAAGGCATCGGCGCGACCGAGAATGGCACAGTTGGTGACGATCAACGGAATAAAGATACCCAGCACCTGATAGAGCTCGTAGGTGAATGCCTGCATCAGCAATTCAGCGCAGGTGACGAAGGACGCAATGATCATCACGAAGGCGGGCAGCCGAACGGTATCGGGCACGTAATTGCGAATCAGCGACACCGCGGTATTGGAGCCCACCAGAACCACCAGGGTTGCCAGTCCCAGGCCCAGCGCATTAACCACCGTGCCGGTAACGGCCAGCAGCGGGCACAGGCCGAGTAGCTGCACCAGCGCCGGGTTGTTGCTCCACAGACCGTTGCGGGTCAGTTCACGGGCATCGCTCATTCGGTGGGCTCCTGCGTTGGGTTGATGGCCAGTAACACGGAGCGGTTGCGTTCAAAGAACTGCAAACCCCGGGCGACGGCGCGCACCACGGCTCTTGGGGTGATGGTGGCGCCGGTGAGCTGATCGAGAGCGCCGCCGTCTTTTTTCACTTGCCAGTCTTCCAGCGGTGGCTGCCCCAGAGATTGACCATCAAAGCCGTGAATCCAGTCGGATTTAGTGGCCTCAACCTGATCGCCCAAGCCGGGTGTTTCGCGATGTTGCACTACGCGCACGCCCATCAGGGTGCCGTCGTGATCGACGGCCATGATTAAGCGGATGGCTTCGGTATAACCTTCCGGCGCGACTAACGGCAAAATCACCGCTACCACATCGTCGTTCTGCTGAGCTTGATACCAGAGTGTCGGCTCGGGCAGGCGCAGCAATTCGGTTTGGGTTAAACCGGCTAAATCCGTGGGGTAGGCGGTATCCAGCAATTCATTATCGTGCTGATCGGCCGGTACCAGCGCCAGCAGTGTTTGGGCTTCGAAAGCGCGTTTGTTGTCTGCGATGCGCTCGGCAGTCAGTTGCTGAGTGAGCGCGATCAGCCCTGCCGTCAACACAGCAAAAAGCCCCAGCCCAATGGCGCCCCGGCGAATGGCGCTGCTCAGGGTGATGGTGTCGGTCGGCTCAGTCATCGCGCTTGAATCCTTTGACGGCTTTGCGGTGGCCATAAACACGCGGTCGGCTGTAATGGTCGATCAAGGGCGCGGCAAAGTTCATCAGCAAGACCGCAAAAGCAACCGCATCCGGGTAGTTTCCCCAAGTACGAATCAGGTAGATCAGCACACCAATACCGGCGCCATAAATCAGCTTGCCTTTGTTGGAAGTGGCTGCGCTGACCGGATCGGTGGCGATAAAAAAAGCGCCCAGCATGGTGGCGCCACCGAGCAGATGCAGCGACAAGGGCACGCGTAGATCAGCATCGGAGCCGAACAGCAGGCTCATCATTGCCAGGGCACCGAGCAGGGCAACCGGAATATGCCAGCTGATGATGCGCTGCCAGATCAGCAAGACGCCACCGATCAGAAAGGCGAGGTTGGCGATGTCCCAGCCCTGAGCAACAAAGCTGCCGAAGATCGGCGCGCGCAGCACTTCGCTGGCGGTCTGGTTGGCGATATTGAGCTTGTAGACATCCAAAGGCGTTGCGGCTGTGGCGGCATCGATCGGTATGCCGCCGGCGAAGATCACCGACAGCGTGTCGGCGAATGACAACCACTGATCCGGGTTGGCCCAGCGGGTGGTCATATAGAGCGGCAGCGACACCAGCAGCAGAGCGTAAGCCACCATGGCAGGATTAAACGGATTGTTGCCCAGGCCACCAAACAGATGCTTGGCAAAAATCAGTGCCAACGCCGTGCCCAGCACCGTCATCCACCAGGGCGACAGCGGTGGCAGCGCCAAAGCCAGCAAAGCAGCGGTGACCAGAGCGCTGAGGTCTTTGAGGAAGAACAATACTGGTCGACCGCGGGCTTTCAGTAGAGCGGCTTCGGTAAGGATGGCGGTTACGCCAGCCACTAGCGGATTGATCAGGTAGCCCCAGCCGAAGGAGGCAATCAGCACCACCCAGCCTGGAATCAGCGCAGCGAGCACTAAGGCCATCACGCGACTGACGGAGACCGGGCCCTGAATATGGGGCGCTGTTGGCGTGCTGTTTATCATGAGACGTTACCCTGATCGCGTGCTGTTTCCAGCGCTTGCTGGGCCTGGCGGTGTTTCTCTTCCAGCTTGCTGATGGCCTTTTGCAAAGCAGGCACGGTATCCGGCGCTTCCTGCTCGGCGGCGACCAGTCGTTCGTTGGCTTTTTTGACCTTGGCGGCCGCCAGTTCCAGCGCTTTTTCCAGGTCTGCCAGCGTCGGTTGGCTGTTATCGCCAGCGCCGGTTTGGCGTTCGGCGCGCTTGGCACGGGCGCGTTCGAGCGCTGCCTGGACCGGATCCGAACTAGTTTCACCGGCTTCGGTCTGTTTGCGCGCCTGGGCTTCGGCGGCGGCTTTGGCCCGTGCTGCCCGGCGAGCTTCTTTTTCCTGCTGTTCTTTTTCCAGCCGCGCCTGGCGTGCTTCAAAGCGCGCCCGGGCGCGTTCGGACTTAATTTGCTCTTCGCGCTCCTGGCGAATTTCGCCCTTGGCGTAGCGGTAATAGTGCACCAGCGGAATGTGGCTAGGGCAGACCCAGGCGCAGGCGCCGCATTCGATGCAATCGCCAATGGAATGCAGCTCGGCGCTGTCCAGATCGCGGCTTTTGGCGGTCCAGAACAGTTGCTGCGGCAGCAGGCCGGCCGGGCACACCTGTTCGCACTGACCACAGCGAATGCAGGGGTTGTCAATCTGGCTCGGTGGCAACTCTTTTTTGCTGGGTACCAGCAGGCAGTTGGTAGTTTTGCTCAGCGGCGCGGTGATGTCAGGCAATGCAAAGCCCATCATCGGACCACCCATAATGACGCGGTCGGCTTTTTTCAGATGGACGCCGGCCTGGTTGAGCAGTGTTTCGATGGGCGTGCCGATTAAAACTTCGTAGTTGCCGGGCCGATCGGCGGCAGCGCCGGTGACGGTGGTGACCCGACGGATCAGCGGTTCATCGTCGATCACGGCGGCGCGAATGGCGGCCAGCGTACCGACGTTCTGACAGATGATGCCGAGGTCGGAAGGCAGGCCTCCGGCCGGCACTTCCTGGCCAGTAATCAACTGTATCAGTTGTTTTTCACCGCCACTGGGGTACTTGGTGGGCACTACCGTGACTCTTAATGACAGCTCGAGCGCTTGGGCCGCAGTCGTCATGGCGGCCAGGGCTTCGGGCTTGTTGTCTTCGATGCCCAGACGAATCGTGGTAGCGCCGACCAGGCTGGCGGCGATGGCAGCGCCTTCGAGAATCTCACTGGCGCGTTCGCGCATCAGCCGGTCGTCGGCGGTGATATAGGGCTCGCATTCGGCGGCGTTGATGATCAGCGTATCGATGGCGTGGTGGGTGTTGCGGTATTTGACGTCGGTCGGGAAGCCAGCGCCGCCAAGACCGGCCAGGCCGCAATCGCGCAGGCGTTGAATCAGTTCGCTGGTATCGCGTTGGCGCCAGTCCGGGTAGCCCTGGCGCTCACGCCAGGCGTCTTCACCATCGGCTTCGAGCACAATGCAGGGCGCGCTCAGCCCCGACTCGTGCGCAATGATGCGTTCTTCGATGGCGACTATGCGGCCCGAGGTCGGGGCGTGGACGGCGGCGCTGATGGCTCCATCGGCATCGGCCAGAATATCGCCTTTGCGCACGGTCATGCCGACGCTGACGCGTGGTTCGGCGGGTGCGCCCAGATGCATGCGCAGCGGCAACACCAGCACGGGCGGCAGCGGCAGTGTTTCGATGGCGGTACCGTTCGATTGCGCCTTGTTGTCGGCCGGATGCACGCCGCCGTGAAAACGATGCGGCCGGTCGGTGATGATCAGCGGAGCATTCATGCGGCCTGCTCCCGGTCCGTGGCAATCAGGTTGGCGGGTTTATCTAAATGCCAGTGGTCGAGGTCAGTACCGACTTCCACCATATCGATGCAATCGACCGGACAGGGTTCCACGCAAAGGTCACAACCAGTGCATTCGCTTTCGATCACGGTGTGCATCTGTTTGGCGGCACCGAGAATGGCGTCAACGGGGCAGGCCTGAATGCACTTGGTGCAGCCGATGCATTCGTCTTCGCGGATCACCGCCACCATCTTGGCTTTCTCGACGCCGTGTTCGGCATCCAGCGGCTCGGGTTCGACATCGAGCAGATCGGCGAGTGATTGTATGGTGGCCTCGCCGCCGGGCGGGCACTTGTTGATCTTGTCACCGCCGGCGATGGCTTCGGCATAGGGCCGGCAACCGGGGTAACCGCACTGGCCGCATTGGGTTTGCGGCAGAACGTTATCGATTTCATCGACGATGGGATTACCTTCAGGCTTGAACCTGACCGAGGCATAACCGAGCGCCGCGCCAAGAATGGCTGCCACGATCAACAGAGTAATAACCGCTGTCCACATCGTCCTAACCCACCGCAACCAGGCCGGAAAAGCCCATAAAGGCCAGCGCCATAATGCCGGCGGTGATCATGCCAATCGCCGGGCCTTGAAACGGCTGCGGTACATCGGCCACCGCCAGGCGCTCGCGTAAAGCAGCAAATAACACCAGCACCAGCGAAAAACCCACGGCAGCGCCAAAGCCATAGAGGAAGCTTTCGACCAGCGAATTCTGCCGACTGATATTAAGCAGCGCGACACCGAGGACGGCGCAGTTCGTGGTGATCAACGGCAGGAAAATACCCAGCACCCGATACAACAGCGGGCTGGTTTTGCGCACCAGCATTTCGGTGAACTGCACCATAAAGGCGATCACCAGAATAAAGCTGATGGTTTTCAAATAACTCAGGCCGAGCGGTTCCAGCAGCCAGGAATAAACGATGTAGCTGGCGACCGACGACAGCGTCAGCACAAAGGTGGTCGCCAGTGACATACCGACGGCCGTTTCCAGCTTGTTGGATACGCCCATAAAGGGGCACAGGCCCAGAAACTGAACCAGCACAAAGTTGTTCACCAGGATGGTGGCTACCAACAGCAGAATGTAGTCGGTCATGAACGGTCCTTGGCGCGGCGCTTGAAGCGGGCGTCATTATCGGGAAACAGGCGGTGCCACTCAAGGTAGCAAAGTCAGGCGTTTGATTTAGCTCAAAGCAATCAAGGCTACACCGGCGAATGCAACGACCAAACCCAGCCACGCTTTGCGTGAAGCTTTATTGCCGCGCAAGCGGTCGATGGCAAACGCCATGATAGCGCAGGTGGCGATCAGCGTTTGTACCACCCCGGCCTCAGCACGTTTAACCGCCAGTTGTTGGAACCAGATCGCTAATAAGGTACCGACAAAGGTACTCAACGCCAGAATCATCCACTGGCGCAGCGTCAAACGAGGCAGCCAGGACTGACGGCGCAGACTCAGCAAAACCGGCAGGGCGGCGATGCCCGCTAACAAACGCAACAATGCGCCCTGACTGGCGGGCATATCCACCGCCAGAAACACCTGACGCATTAACACCATGCCCAAGGCCTGGCACAGCGCCGCGCCCAGCGCAAAACTCAAACCTAATAAAGGATGACTGCGATGCGCCGGATTGCCCGGTTCGAGTACCCAGAACAGCGCCGGCAAAATGAGCGCTGCGCCGAGCCATTGCCACAGCGTCAGAAACTCACCCAGCCACAACATGCCCAGGCTGATGGTAAAGAGCGGCGCCGCGGATTCGGCGATAGTCAGAGTGGTGCGTTCACCAATGCGATTCAGCGCCGAGAACAGCAAGGTATCGCCCAGAGTGATGCCGATCAGGCCGCTCAGTAACAGTGGCAGCCATATTGTCGATGGCAGGCCGATCCACTGACCCGAGACGGCAATAAAAGCCGCCAGACCCAGGCAGGCGAGAATGCCTTTCCAGAGGTTGAGCTGCAGCGGGGTTAGGGTACCGCCCAGATGCCGAAAGCCGTAAGCGGCGGTTGTCCACGACAAGGCCGCCAACAGCGCATAGAGTTCGCCCATTCCGGCTAGCTGATTTTGGTGCCAGGAGCGGCCGCGGCTGGACCTTCCAGAACCCAAAGATCGTCACCACCACTGGCGGCCAACACCATGCCTTCGGACATGCCAAAACGCATTTTGCGCGGCTTGAGGTTGTACACCAGCACCACTGACTTGCCGACCAGATCCGCCGGTTCATAGTGGCTGCGAATGCCCGAGAACACCTGACGGGTTTCACCGTTGCCAGCATCGAGTTGCAGTTGCAGCAGTTTGTCGGCGCCGTCGACGTAGTCGGCGTTCAGTACCTTGGCAACGCGCAGGTCGACCTTGGCGAAATCGCCAAATTCGATTTCTGCCGGGCCTTCTTCGGCGGGTTTAGCATTGGCTTTTGCCGGGACTTTCTCTGCTTTGTCTGCTGGCGCTGCGGGCTTGCTTTCAGCGGCAACGTCTTCTTTACTGGCTTCGATCAGCGCATCAATTTGGTCCATCTCAATGCGCGTCAGCAACGGCTTGAATTTGTTGATGGCGTGGCCGGTCAGCACGGCATGACGGTCGGTAAAGTTCAGGCTATCGACGTTCAGGAAGGCGGCAATTTTTTCACTCATCGCCGGCAGTACCGGGCCCAGATAAATCGCCAGCAAACGGAACAGGTGAATACCCATCGAGCAGATGTCCTGGACTTCCTGATCGCGGCCGTCTTCCTTTGCCAGACTCCAGGGTGCTTTGGACTGAATGTATTCATTGGCGCGGTCGGCGAGTGTCATAATCTCGCGAATAGCGCGGCTGTATTCGCGCGCTTCAAAATGGGCAGCAATGCGTTCGCCGGCGGCCTGGAAGTCGGCGAGCATGGCCGGTTCAGCAATGTTATCCGACAGCTTGCCACCGCCTTTTTTGATAAAGCCGGCGCAGCGGCTGGCGATGTTGACGACCTTGCCGACCAGATCGGAATTCACCCGCTGGGCGAAGTCGGTCAGTGACAGATCGATGTCTTCCACACCATCACCGAGTTTGGCCGCGTAGTAATAGCGCAGGTATTCAGGGCTCAGATGTTCCAGATAGGTTTTGGCCATGATGAAGGTGCCACGTGACTTGGACATCTTCTCGCCATTAACCGTCACATAGCCGTGCGCATAAACGCCGTTCGGCTTGCGGTAGTTGGCGCTGTCGAGCATGGCCGGCCAGAACAGGGCGTGGAAATTGATAATGTCCTTGCCGATAAAGTGATACAGCTCGGCGTTGGATTCCTTCTTCCAGTAATCATCGAAATCCAGATCGTCGCGACGGTCGCAGAGGTTCTTAAAGCTGGCCATATAGCCGATGGGCGCATCCAGCCAAACATAGAAATACTTGCCCGGTGCATCGGGAATTTCGAAACCGAAATAAGGCGCATCGCGGCTGACATCCCACGGCTGCAGTTCGGCATCAACCCACTCAGCCAGCTTGTTGGCAACGCTCTCTTGCAAGGTTCCGGAGCGGGTCCAGCCGCGCAGCATGGTCTGGAATTGTGGCAGGTCGAAGAAGTAGTGCTCGGATTCTTTCTCGACCGGAGTGGCGCCGCTGTAGACCGAACGCGGGTTGATCAATTCGTTCGGTTCATAGGTTGCGCTGCACACTTCGCAGGCGTCGCCATACTGATCTTCGCTGCCGCATTTCGGACAGGTGCCTTTGACGAAACGGTCGGCCAGAAAAATTTCCTTTTCCGGATCGTACAGCTGGCGAATGGTCTTGGTGGTGATATGGCCATTGGCTTTTAAACGACCGTAGATCTGTTCGGCGAAGAAACGGTTTTCCTCGGAGTGAGTGCTGTAATAGTTGTGGTGGTCGATCAAAAAGCCGGCGAAATCGCGCATGTGTTCGCGGCGCATGGTGTCGATATGATCTTCCGGTGTCTTGCCTTCTTTTTCGGCCCGCAGCATAACGGCGGTGCCGTGGGTGTCGTCGGCGCAAACGTAGGTGCAATGGTTACCCATACTGTTTTGGAAGCGCACCCAGATATCGGTTTGGATATGTTCCAGCATATGGCCCAGGTGAATGGGGCCGTTGGCGTAGGGCAGGGCACTGGTAACCAGAATCTTGCGGGGTTCGCTCATTGCTTCGCGCTTCCTCGTGATTGGACAGCAAAAGGTTCGACGATATCGGCCAGACGCAGCGGCCGAAAAAGGCCGCACAGTGTACCCGAAGGCGATTAGAGCGTCATCCTGTGCTGTGATCGGGTGCGCTCTTTGGTCGTGGGCTTTGGCGGCTCGCCAATGCTATCATCCGCGCATTCTGACACTGTTGAACATGGAGATTGCGGGTTGATTATTCCTGTTTTGCTCGCTGGCGGCGTCGGTTCACGACTGTGGCCGGTATCGCGTGAATTGTTTCCCAAGCAATGCATCAGCCTGACTAGCACCGAGCACAGCCTGATCCAGCAAACCGTCGAGCGCGCTCAGACGGCCGGTATGACCGAGGCCCCTATTATTGTCTGTAACGATGAGCACCGTTTTTTGATTGCCCAGCAAATGGCCGATCTGGAAGTCAGCAGTGATTTGATTCTCGAACCTGAAGGTCGTAATACGGCCCCTGCCATTGCTTTGGCAGCCTTCCAAGCTGTGCAGCGCGACCCGGATGCCACTCTGGTGGTGTTGCCTGCCGACCATGTGATTCAGGATCAGGCTGCTTTTAGCGCCGCCTTGCAGCAGGCCCTGGAGCAGGCGGCAGAAGATAAGCTGGTCACCTTCGGGGTGACGCCAAGCTATGCCGAGACTGGCTATGGCTATATCGAAGCGGCGCAACCGGGCCAGGTCAGTGCCGTCGCTGCTTTCCGCGAAAAACCCGATGCCGAGACCGCTGCCAGCTATTTGCAAAGCGGTCGTCACTACTGGAATTCGGGTATGTTCGTCTTTAAAGCCCGTGTCTATCTGGACGAACTGAAACGTCATCAGCCGGCGATTTATGCCGCGACCGAAGCGGCCATGGCCGGTGAATACAGCGACCTGGATTTTATTCGCGTCGATGCCGAAGCCTTCGCCAAGAGCCCGTCCGATTCCATTGATTACGCCATTATGGAACACACTGATCGCGCCGTGGTGGTGCCTTACAGCGGCGACTGGAACGACATCGGTGCCTGGTCGGCACTCTATGATCTGAATGATAAAGACGCCGACGGCAACGCCATCCAGGGCGATGTGTTGACTCATGACGCCCATGGCAATCTGATTCGCGCTGAAAGCCGTTTGGTCGCTGCCGTTGGCGTTAACGATCTGGCCATCATCGAAACTGACGACGCCGTGCTGGTGATTCCGCGTGAGCGCGCTCAGGACGTCAAAGAGATTGTCACTCAGATCAAAGCCGGCGGCCGCAGCGAGCATCAACTGCACGCTCGCGTGCATCGGCCCTGGGGCGCTTATAAGACCATTAATATGGGTGAGCGCCATCAGGTGAAACGCATCACCGTTAAGCCGGGTGAGAAACTGTCGGTGCAGATGCATCATCATCGCGCCGAACACTGGGTGGTGGTCAGCGGCACGGCCAATGTCACCATCGGTGAAGACACTCGCATGCTGAGCGAGAACGAGTCGGTTTATATTCCCATTGGCACCGTTCATGCGCTGGAAAACCCCGGCAAGATTCCGCTGGAATTGATCGAGGTTCAGACCGGCAGCTACCTGGGTGAAGACGACATCGTGCGCTTTACCGATCGCTACGGACGCAGTTAATGAACCGTCGGGCGGGCGACTTTAGAAGACCCGCCCGCATCCCCATCTTGCTACCGCGCCCATTTTCCAAATTGAGTTCTTATGTCTCACGAACGCATCCAAACGCTGCTTGGCACTCTAAAAGATCCACACACCGACCGCCCCTTGGCGGAGACCGCCGATATTCGCATCGACGGCGATGATCCCGTCCAGGTTCATATCCATCTGCACTATGCCGCCGGCCAATACGCGCGCGGCCTGAGCATGCTGGTGCAAAGCCATATTGAAGCGCAGTTGGATGATGTCAGTGCTGAAGTCAGCGTTGACTGGTCGGCCGCAGCGGTGAACGTGCGCGATAATCTGCCCGGCCTGAACGGCGTTAAAAATATTGTCGCCGTGGCATCCGGCAAAGGCGGTGTCGGCAAGAGCACCACAGCAGTTAACCTGGCGCTGGCGTTGCAGGCTGAAGGTGCGCGCGTCGGCATTCTGGACGCCGATATTTATGGCCCGAGTGTCGCTGCCATGCTCGGTGTGGCCGAAGGCACCCGACCACAAACGCGCGATGAGAAGTTCTTTATTCCGGTAGCTGCGCACGGTCTGCAAAGTATGTCGATGGCTTATCTGGTTACCGAAAAAACGCCCATGGTCTGGCGTGGCCCGATGGTTTCTGGCGCCTTGCAGCAGTTGCTGACGCAAACACTGTGGGATGACCTGGATTACCTGGTTATCGATATGCCACCGGGCACTGGCGATATCCAATTGACGCTGGCGCAGAAGGTGCCGGTATCCGGTGCGGTGATCGTCACCACACCGCAAGACATTGCCTTACTCGACGCGCGAAAAGGCATTGAGATGTTCCGCAAGGTCGACATTCCAGTGTTGGGCATTGTTGAAAATATGGCCATGCATATCTGCTCCAACTGCGGCCATGTCGAGCATATTTTTGGCGAGGGCGGCGGTGCTCAGTTGGCGACTGACTACGACGTCAACCTGTTGGAAAGCTTGCCGTTGGATCTGGCCATTCGCACTCAGACCGATGCTGGTGAACCGACGGTTGTCGCTGAGCCGGATGGCGAAATTACCGCTCACTATCAGTTGCTGGCGCGTCGCACCGCCGCGGCTTTGGCATTGCGCGGCGCCGATAGTGGACCTAGTATCTCGATGCAATAGTGGCTGTCATCGAATTGTCACTCGGGTGTCATAGTCTGGGCGCGTCCTGAACCGGGCCAGACAGCATCCTCTGCTTAAAGACGCAGTTGCAGGCTGCGGTTAACGACTTATTAATCACAGGGATTTTCATGAAAGTAACCGTTTTTGGTATCGGCTATGTTGGTCTGGTTCAAGGCACTTGCCTGGCAGAAGCGGGCCACGACGTGGTCTGTGTGGATGTTGACGCCAATCGCGTTGAAAACCTCAAGCAGGGTCGCATCCCGATCTACGAGCCGGGTCTGGAACCACTGGTTAAAGAAAATTACCAGGAAGGTCGGCTGAACTTCACCACCGATGCCGCCGAGGCGGTGCGTCATGGAGACATCCTCTTTATTGCTGTGGGCACACCGCCGGATGAAGATGGCAGTGCCGACCTGAAATACGTCTTGACGGTTGCGCGTACCATTGCCGAAACCATGGATGACTATAAGGTGGTTATCAACAAATCCACGGTGCCGGTTGGTACCGCCGATAAAGTGACTGCCGCCATCGCCGAAGTGTTACAAAAACGCGGTAGTGACGTCAGTTTCGACGTGGTTTCTAACCCGGAATTTTTGAAAGAAGGCGCGGCGGTTAACGATTGTCTGCGTCCGGATCGTATTGTTATCGGTACCGATAGCGAGCGTGCCGAAGAAATGCTGCGTGAACTCTATTCACCCTTTAACCGCAACCACGACAAGATGATTGTTATGGATGTGCGCAGCGCCGAACTGACCAAGTATGCCGCCAACTGCATGCTGGCCACCAAGATCAGTTTTATGAACGAAATCGCCAACCTGGCCGAGCGTTTGGGTGCCGATGTGGAAGCGGTGCGTCAGGGCATCGGCAGCGATCCACGCATTGGCTATCACTTTATTTATCCCGGCGTTGGTTATGGCGGTTCCTGCTTCCCGAAAGACGTTCAGGCGTTGATTCGTACCGCCGAGGGCATCGATTTTGACGCCGGTATTCTGAAGGCGGTTGAAGCTCGAAATTATGAACAGAAAACCACCCTGTTCAAAAAAATCTCGAATTATTATCAGGGTGATCTGGCCGGTAAAACCTTCGCGGTTTGGGGCCTGAGTTTTAAACCCAACACCGACGATATGCGCGAAGCACCCAGTCGCGTTTTGATGGAAGCTCTATGGGACGCTGGTGCCAAGGTGCAGGCGTTCGACCCGGAAGCCATGGAAGAGACGCAGCGCATCTATGGCGACCGTGATGACCTGGTGCTCAGCGGTACCAAAGAAAGCGCACTGAAAGGCGCCGACGCCCTGATTATCGTGACCGAATGGCAAACTTTCCGCGCCCCCGATTTTGATGTGATCAAACAGCAGCTCAGCGAGCCGCTGGTGTTCGATGGTCGTAATCTTTATGAACCGTCGCGAATGAAGAAGAAGGGCATTCGTTACTATGCCGTTGGCCGTCAGCCGGTGTAGTGTTAATTAATAGCTGAGAACAGCAGTGAGCCGCCGATGAGTGATAACAGCCAAACGCCCTATGTTTTTAAAGGATTGGATTTAGCCTCAGAGGCGGTCTGGCACAATCAGGCCGTATCGCCGGCCGATCGTGCCCAGCTTATGGAACAACAGCCACGGTGTATCTGGCTCACTGGATTGTCTGGCTCCGGCAAATCAACCCTGGCCAATGCGTTGGATGCCACCTTACACGCCAGTGGTGCCAAAACGTTTCTGCTTGATGGTGATAACGTTCGCCATGGTCTGAATAAAGACTTGGGCATGACTGAAAGTGATCGAACTGAAAACATTCGTCGCGTTGGTGAAGTGGCAAAACTGATGGTGGATGCCGGGCTGATTGTGGTCTGTGCTTTTATTTCACCGTATCAGCGCGATCGTCAGATTGTTCGTTCGATATTTGCTCCCGGGCAATTTATCGAGGTTTACTTGAATACGCCTTTGGAAGTTTGCGAAGAACGCGACCCTAAAGGTCTATACAAAAAAGCACGCGAAGGTGTGATTAAAAATTTTACCGGTATCGATGATCCGTATGAAAAACCGGTCAGTGCCGAAGTGGAAATTGATACCAGCCAAAGCAATGTTGAAAAAGGCGTGAAAGCAATTTTAAAAGCCATGAGTTAATGGTTTTTTCATCGCTATGCTGAATTTTCAAAACCATGACCACGCGGTTTGTCTGCTTGCTGTTATTACCGCAGCACTCTAATCTTCGCTCATGCCTGCGCTAATAACCCTCACTTTTCTTATTGTCGCGCTCGGCGGCCTCTACAGTGGTCGCGGCCGGCCAGCCTATTGGTTTGTGGCAGCGGCAATCGGTTTATATCTCAGCGGCGTTCTGACGTTATCCGAGGCCTTGGGCGGCCTGGTCAATGAGGGCGTGGTAACTCTGGCTATATTGATGATGATTGCCGCCCGGATACAGGACAGTGGCTTACTCGACCGTCCCATGGAAGCCTTGCTGAACCGGGCTCAGCAGCGTCGAGGTGGCTATTTAAATGTATTGGCTCCGGTGGCGCTGCTCAGTGGTTTTTTAAACAATACGCCCATTGTTGCCATGCTGGTCCATCCAGTGCGCGAATGGGCATTACGTCAGAATGTTGCACCCAGTCGATATCTGTTACCGCTCAGTTATGCGGCTATTATTGGAGGCACGCTGACGCTGATTGGTACCAGCACCAACCTGGTGGTATTCGGTCTGCTTAATGACCTGACTGACAGCCACGAACTGACGTTGTTCAGCCCGGCCGTTGTCGGTGTGCCCTTGTTGTTGGTCTTTTTTCTCTATGTCGCGCTTGCCCAGCGTTGGCTGCCCAATCGCACACCCAGCGACACTCGCCCACAAAGCCTGACCGAATTTCAAATACCGGCTCGTGCCGGTGAAGCAGTGCACAATTTGACGGTCGGCGAAGCCGGGTTGCGGCATCTAAAACATGGCTATTTGTATCGTCTGTATCGTGATGATGACTGGCAGGAAGTGGGTGCCGATACTCGCTTGAAACGAGGCGATCGTCTGGTCTTTTTGGGTTCACCGTTGTTGATAAAAGAACTTTCTCTATTAGCCGGTATCGATTTTTCTCAGCAAGCGCATCGACCTTCTGCGGCCACAACGCACTTATTGGAAGCGGTCGTACCGATGGGTTCCAAGTTGATCGGTCGTACGCCCAAAGAGCTTGGTTTTCGCAAGCGCTATGGGGGTGTCATTGTCAGCGTGGCGCACCAGACCGACCAGTTATTCGGCAAGCTGGGCGAATACCGTTTTCAGGCAGGTGACTTGTTGTTATTGGAAAGCCTGTCCAGCAGCAGTACACCATCGATGGCTGATTTGATGGTGCTTAACCGGTATCACTCGGCACGATCACCGAGTGAGCAGAAAAAAGCCTACGCGCTGCTGCTTGCTTTTCCGGTTATGGTCATTGGCGGCAGCTTGCTCGGTGTTGCACTATTGCAGATTGCGCTGGTTTATTTGGGCCTGTGTTTGTTAATCGGGTTGGCTCGGCCGGGCGATTTGGGAAAGGGCCTGGATGCGCAACTCTTTGGTTTATTGGTCGGCGCCCTGGCACTGGCTCAGGCTGTTGAGAAAACCGGTCTTGCCGATGGTTTGATGGCGCAGTTCGCCGACCTGTTGTTGCCCGCCTGGTTGGCAGTCTTATTGATATTCGCAATGACCTGGCTGGTCACTGAGTTGTTGACCAATAACTCGGCAGCAGCCTTGATGCTGCCTTTTGCTTTACCGTTTGGCCAACTGATCGGACTGAGTGTTGAGCAGGTCGCCATTACGGTTATGGTCGCGGCCTCGACCAGTTTTGTTACTCCCTTTGGTTATCAGACCAACCTGATGGTGCTTTCGCCGGGCAACTATAAACCTCTCGATTATTTGCGCTTCGGAGCACCTTTGGTGGTGTTAAGTGGCTTGGTTACGGTGGTGATGGTGACCGTCTGGGTGGGCTGACGTGAGTTTTTTATTATCGAAAGCCGCCTTCATTTTGGTTAACTTTTTTGGAACTATCAGATGAACCTGAACTTCCCTGCAGACTCGGTCACTCAGTTGGCGATTGAAGCCGGTGACGCCATCTTGCGCATCTATCAGCGTGATTTCGACATCGAACAAAAAGCCGATGCCAGCCCTTTGACCGAAGCGGATCTGGCAGCTCATATAATTATTACTCGAGGCCTGGCCGAATTGACGCCGGAAGTGCCTGTGCTGTCAGAAGAAAGCGCCGCTGTTCCCTGGAGTGAGCGCCGCCAATGGACGCGCTACTGGCTGGTCGATCCACTGGACGGTACCAAAGAATTCATCAAGAAAAACGGCGAGTTCACCGTCAATATCGCTTTGATAGAAAATGGCGAACCTATTTGGGGCGTCGTGCATGCGCCTGCGTTGAACTGTACCTATGAGGGTGGTCCGGTTGTTTATGGCAGTCGCAAATGGTTGCAGGGCAAAGCGCAGGGGATTTCAGTTGCAACCTTGCCGAAAGGTCGATCGGGTTGGCGGCTGGTGGGCAGTCGTTCGCATCAAAGTGAGGCCTTTCAGTCCTTTGTGGCTGCTTTTGATGAGCCGGAAATACAGAGCCTGGGAAGCTCGCTGAAAATATGTCTGGTGGCGGAAGGGACAGCACATCTCTATCCGCGTCTTGGTCCGACCAGCGAATGGGACACCGCTGCGGCGCATGCTGTGTTACGCGGTGCCAACGGCGAAATGCTGGATGCAGTAACCGGTTACCCGCTGCGTTACAACCAGCGCGAAAGTTTGTTAAATCCCTATTTTATTGCCGCACCCGCAGACTATTCACTGGGTTGATAGGCATTCGCATCCGTTGAAATAGCCGTCAAAAAACCGGCTGTCGGGCTGCAATTTCTTACCAAAACAAAACGGCGAAATTGAGGTGGTGCTGCTTTAATAATGGATAACTAAACCGCAGTAGAAACCACCGGCTTATGATGTTGTTCTGCCGTTACTTAGCTACCAAGTACAGCTTGGTTCTTGTCGTTGCCGCTGTTTTTTTGACCGGTTGCGATCCGGTCCAGTCTGAAACAGTGATAGACAATAATCCGGTTACTCCCAGTCCCAGTTCTCAGAATGCTGTTGCTGCGGGCACACTGCTAATCAACGAAGTAGGGTCATCGTATTACGATAACACCATGCGTTGGTTCGAGTTGTATAACCCGGGCGGCACTGCGGTGGATTTAAGCGACTATCAACTGCGCAGCCCAGCCTACGATGGCGATTCAAGCGTCGCCAACAGTCTTACCTTTAACTTGCCCTCAACGACAGTGAACTCTGGCCAGTATTTGATTGTTCGTGCTCAGTCATTGTCGTCACCAGCGGTCGATACCAGCCGGGTAGTGCACCTGGAACAGGGTGGCTGGTATCCGTATTGGAACAGCCAGGGGTATCTGGAGCTATTGGACGCTGCGACGGGTGCCAGTGTTGATTTTGTCACCTTTAATACGTCATTCAGCCCAACCGATGCTTCTGCCTGGAGCGGCGGTGCCGCGCTCGCTTTAGTATCTTCAGAGAGCAGCTTTGGTCAAAGCATCGGCCGTAACGGCACCAGTGTGGACACCAACACTGGCAATGACTGGTCCCATTCCGGCTGGGCAACGATTGGTGGCCCCAACGATGTGCTTTGTAACACCGACGCCGATGGCGACCTCATCCCAGACTGTAACGAACAAAGCGGCACCACCTTTGCTGGCATGCCCTTGTACGACTGGGGCGCCCGCAGCGGCCAGCCGGACATCTTTATTGAAGTCGACTATATGAACAGCGCCGATGAAGGCGTTATCCCGCGTCAGGAAGCTTTACAGAGTGTGGTCAATGCCTTTGCTGCCCGAGGCATTAGCGTACATTTTGACGTCGGAGATTTGTTCGACGGCGCGGCAGGACTGAACCCAGCGAAGATGGATTTAGGTGGCGGCGGCCAGGTGCCTTTTGCACTGGGGATGACCTTTGGTGATGTCGCTGACATGGCCAATCTCTACCACTACAAACGCGACTATATGGCCTATAACCGTTTGCCAGTGTTCCACTATATGGTGTTTGCCTACACTCAGGATAAAGACGGCAATGCAGGGTCCTCTGGTTTGGCCGAACTGGTCGGCAATGACATCCTCATCACCTTGGGAGCGGTAGGTTTGAACAGTGGCAGCACCGCCGATCGTAATTTGTTGATCAACTTTCAGGCCGGTACTGTCATGCATGAACTGGGGCACAACCTGGGCTTGCGTCACGGCGGTGATGAAAACACCAACGACAAACCCAACTATCTGAGCGTGATGAATTACCTCTACCAGCTCAATGGTTTGCCACTGATCGGCAGTGATGAAGGGGATCGCTATTATTATTCATCGAGCTACTACGAAGCTGATCCGACCTGTTACAGCGGGTTGAACCAAGGCCCTGACCAAAGTTACACCGGCTTCCGCCTGGATTATTCTGATGGCTCTGCCATCGATTTAGACATCGCTGCGCTGAACGAAAATCTCGGCTTGGGGGAAGTTGGCTCGGGCAAGGTCGACTTCAACTGCAATGGCACTGACTCCGAAACCAGCGTAAGTAAGGCCAGCAGTGGCACCTGGAGCGATCACGATGACTGGGGCAACCTGCAACTGGATTTTGGTGGTTATGATCAGCTGAGTAACCAGGGCATCTATCTGCGCAGCTTTCAGCAGCAACGCAGCGAAAGCCTGCTGCGTTTGCCAGACCCGGTGGGGGATGATCGCAGCCCAATTGCCGAAGAAACCCCGCGCTTGTTCGATACCGTGCCCAGTGCTTACTTTCTTCGTCAACAACAACGTCCGAGCCAGCCATGAAGCGCAGTCAGAATAGGACTTCGGCAAAAGCAGCATTGACGATCTACGGAATCTTGATGTTGGCTGCCTGCTCATCCGTTAATACTGTCAGTGAAGCCGCCGAATGGTCGATCAGCGTTCAAGCCAGTAACGAACCAGTCACGCCCCTTGTGATGGATGATGTTTTAATCCTTGGCCAGACTGAGATTTGGCCCTGGTTGGAACCAGCACCAGACTGCACCGCCTGTGAGTTACGAATTGAACGCCGCCACAGCCCGGTTGGCCCCGACCTGATTCTCAGTCTCTATCAGCAAGAGAAACTGCGTTGGCGTTTAATTGACAGCCGGCAACCGCAGCTGCGCCTGGCCGACGGCAGCCTGATTCAACATCAAGGCGACTTTATGCGCTGGCGTGTGGGCGACGAAACCATCGAAATGACCGAAGGCCAGAGCCTGGACTGGCTTGGCTGCCGGCAAAGCCTTAACTGGCTGGCAACACCACCCTTAGAGTCTCCCCAAGGCACCCTCCCAGAGTCCAGCACCACCCGACTGCAACTGACAACAACCTGCCCGTCGCCTTAACCACCCACCATTAAGCCGCTCAATAAATGCAATGACTGGGCTTCAGTTGCAAAGCCAATCACATTCGTGATGACAAGGATTGTACTTGTACGCTAGGTGCATTAGTCTCAGTGTTCAATGAATGAACGCAGTGTCGAATAAGCCGATGGAAGCGGTAAGTACTAACAAACAAGCGGCCTGGTACCTCGTCCAATGCAAGCCGCGCGAAGGTTTCCGCGCCGCCGAGCACCTGGCCAACCAGCATATAGAAACCTTCCATCCGACACACTCGGTCAGCCGCCGCCGAGCGGGGCGCCAATACTGGCAAACCGAAAGCCTGTTTCCGCATTACCTGTTCGTACGATTAAGCACCGATCAAAGCTTCGCCAAGATCAACAGCACCCGAGGCGTAGCGCGGTTAGTCAACTGCCACGGCCGCCCCTTGGTCGTTTCCGATGCCATCGTCGCCAGCGTGATAAAACAGTGCCAGGCACTGAATAGCGAAACACCGGAACCGGAACTCAAAGCTGGCACCTTAGTGACCATTACCGAAGGCTGCTTCAAACACCTCCAGGCCATCGTCCAAATGACACGCGGTGAGGATAGGGTAGTGCTGTTGTTGCAACTACTCAGCAAAGAACAACGGCTTGAACTGCCGATTAAAGCAGTGCAGTTCGCATAGTTAAAAATGCGGTGGTGGGTTGCAGACCCCGTACTGCTAAGTGTACGTCCAACCTAATCCTTTGGTGTGCCCTGTAACCGGCCGGGCGGTAGCGTGTAAAGAAGCTACTGACAGCCGGTACAACATCTAAATATCCAGATCACAGACTCATCTTAGCCAGAACATCAACCACCGTTGAGTAACCTCATGCTGTCTGAAGAATCGCGTTACAAGCTGCTCAAAGCTCTAGAGGCTAATCCAGGTGCCAGCCAACGAGAGTTAGCCCAGGAGCTGGGTATCAGCCTGGGGAAAGTCAATTATTGTTTGAAAGCTTTAGTTGAAAAGGGCTGGATCAAAGCAGGGAACTTTACGAAAAATCCAAACAAGCTTGGCTATGCCTATATCCTTACGCCATCAGGTGTTGAAGAAAAATTGAATGTCACTATGCGATTCTTAAAGTATAAGCTGGAAGAACATCAGCAGATTCAACGCGATATTGACGAGCTGCGTGAAGAGGTTTCTCAGCTTTCAGTCAATAGTAAGCAGACAAGCTGATTCTACATTTTACTTATTTCCTACATCTAAAAGATTAGAACTGAACATGAAAATATTGATTACAGGTGGTGCTGGTTTTATTGGCTCTGCCGTTGTTCGCCACATCATTCAGAATACGTCCGATTCCGTCGTAAACCTGGATAAGTTGACCTATGCGGGTAACCTTGAAAGCTTGGCATCGGTAAGCAACAGTCAACGCTACCAGTTTGAACAAGTCGATATATGCGACAAGAGTGAAGTGCAGCGTGTGCTTGACCAGCACCAACCAGATGCCGTTATGCATTTAGCTGCCGAAAGCCACGTAGATCGTTCCATAGATGGCCCGGCTGAGTTTATTCAAACCAACATCGTCGGTACCTATACATTGCTTGAAGCAGTGCGTCACTATTGGCAGGGCATGGAGTCAAGCCGCCGAGAATCGTTTCGATTTCATCATATTTCGACTGACGAAGTGTATGGCGACCTACCACACCCTAATGAAGATGAAACCGCAGCTGAACATCTGTTTACCGAGAATACAGCTTACGCTCCCAGCAGTCCTTATAGCGCAAGTAAGGCCAGTTCTGATCACCTGGTAAGAGCTTGGATGCGAACATACGGCTTGCCAGTACTGGTTACCAATTGCAGTAACAACTATGGCCCTTATCACTTTCCTGAAAAATTAATACCCTTAGTCATTCTCAATGCGCTGGAAGGTAAGCCCATCCCAGTTTATGGGAATGGTGATCAGATTCGCGATTGGCTTTATGTGGAAGATCACGCTCGTGCCCTCCACAAGGTTGTAACTGAAGGTAAACCTGGGGAGACATACAATATTGGTGGCCACAACGAAAAGCAGAACATTGAAGTAGTTCATACCATCTGCGACATTCTGCAGGAGCTCTGCCCTACGAATAAAAGCTACCGAGGGCTGATAAGTTTCGTTCAGGATCGACCGGGCCATGACAGGCGCTACGCCATTGATGCCAGTAAGATTCAGAAACAGCTTGAGTGGGCACCAGAGGAAACTTTCGAGACTGGACTCCGCAAAACCATTCAGTGGTATCTGGATAATCTCGATTGGTGTGAGAGAGTGCAGGATGGAAGTTACCAGCGCGAACGGCTGGGTGCTGGATTATGAATATCCTGTTGTTGGGCAAGACCGGTCAGGTAGGCTTCGAGCTTAACCGGACCCTGTCACCATTGGGCAATATTGTCGCTCCGAGCAGGGCGGAAGTAGATCTATCCAGTGAGCAGTCAGTTGCCAAGTGTCTCTGTAATACCAAACCACATTTAATTGTAAACGCAGCGGCTTGGACTGCTGTGGATGCTGCCGAACAGCATCAAACAGAAGCCGAACGCCTAAATGCTGGCCTGCCCATGCAGTTGGCACAATATGCAGCCGCCAACAGTGCCCGGATAGTGCATTACAGTAGTGACTATGTTTACCCAGGCGATGGTGACCAACCCTGGCAGGAATATAGTCCAACTGGTCCTCTAAGCCATTACGGCAAAACTAAATTACAGGGCGACCAGGCTATTAAGCAAAGTGGTTCGGATTACCTCATCTTCCGTACCAGCTGGGTATATAGCGCCCGTGGCAGCAATTTTATGAAAACTATGCTGCGCCTCGCTGAAAGTAAAACCGAACTAAATGTCGTGGCAGACCAGATTGGCGCACCAACACCCGCGAGGCTGATTGCTCAGATAACAACCTTGGCAATTTATAGCAAAATTGAAAGCGGTATCTATCTTCTTGCACCCAAAGGCGAAACAAGCTGGCATGGTTTTGCACGAGAAATTTTTCGTCTGGCTGAAGCCAGTGGCAAATCGTTAACTGTAGGCGCGGAAAGCGTACATCCCATCCCAACCAGCGACTACCCGACGCCAGCGGCGCGGCCATTAAATTCGAGGATGGATGTAAAAAATCTCGAAAAAACTCTAAATATCCAACTGCCCGATTGGCAAAGCCAGTTAGAGCAAACACTGAACGAGTATCTGGAGATAAAATGAAAGGTATTGTCCTTGCGGGTGGCTCCGGCAGCCGTCTATACCCCATCACCAGAGGTATTTCCAAGCAACTACTCCCAGTGTACGACAAACCCATGATCTACTATCCCCTCTCGGTTCTTATGTTGGCCGGAATACGGGAAGTGCTTGTTATCACCACTCCAGAAGACCAAGCTGGTTTTAAACGGCTTCTAAACGACGGCAACCAATGGGGCATAAGCATCAGCTATGCTGTTCAGCCAAGTCCGGATGGGCTTGCCCAGGCTTTTATCATTGGAGAGGATTTTATCGGCGATGATAGTGTTTGTTTGGTGCTGGGTGACAACATCTATTACGGCCAGGGACTGAGCAAAATGCTTCAAAAGGCAGCCGCTCGAGACAAAGGCGCCACTGTCTTTGGTTACCAGGTTACCGATCCGGAGCGGTTTGGTGTGGTTGAATTTGATGTGAACCAGCGTGCCATATCCATCGAAGAAAAACCGACAAGCCCTAAATCTGACTACGCGGTCACTGGTCTCTACTTTTACGACAATGACGTAATCAATATCGCGAAAGAGGTAAAACCCAGCAAGCGTGGCGAACTGGAAATTACAAGCGTAAACCAAGCTTATATGGAAAGGGGTGATCTAAGCGTGGAACTGCTGGGGCGTGGTTTTGCCTGGTTGGATACAGGAACGTTTGACTCATTGCACGAGGCTGCAGGCTTCATTGAAACCCTGGAAAAACGTCAGGGCCTTAAAATTGCATGTTTAGAGGAAGTTGCCTACCGCATGGGCTTTATTGGCAAGAAGCAATTGTTGGCAGAAGCGGAGAATCTAAATAAGAACAGCTATGGGGCTTATCTTAAAAAGCTAGTCAGGAACTAATAAGCAGAAATTATGAAAATTATCGAAACTAAAATCCCAGATGTAAAAATCATCGAACCCAAAATATTCGGTGACGAGCGCGGTTTCTTCATGGAAACCTGGAACGAAAACGCATTCCGAAAAGCAGGAATCAACGCTACATTCGTGCAGGACAACCACAGCCGGTCGGTTAAAAACACCTTGCGTGGGTTGCACTACCAGATCAAACAACCCCAAGGAAAACTGGTGCGTGTTACCAGGGGTGAAGTGTTCGATGTGGCGGTAGACCTGCGTACCAGTTCACCCACGTTTGGCCAATGGGTAGGGGAAGTCCTCTCGGAAGACAACATTCGGATGTTGTGGGTACCGCCAGGTTTTGCGCATGGGTTTCTTGTCACCAGTGAGACGGCGGACTTTCAATACAAATGCACGAATTTGTACGCACCGGCGAACGAACGTGCCATCCATTGGGCTGATGAAGATCTCGCGATAGAATGGCCGGTTAGCAATAAAGCAGAGACGATTGTGTCCCTAAAAGACAGGCAAGCCACCTCTTTCGCCCAGGCAGAAAAATACAGCCAGGAAGGTACAAGCTAATGAGCCTGGTGAAGTGGATCGACTTTCAAAGTCTTGGTGATCAGCGCGGTAGTTTAGTGGCCGTAGAAATCGGGATGGACAAAGCCGTCCCGTTTGACATTAAACGGGTGTATTACATCTACCATACCGAGCAAGGCGTAAGCCGCGGTTACCACGCCCACAAAAATCTGAAGCAGGTAGCCATTTGCGTCGCAGGAAAATGTCGCATGGTGTTGGATGACGGCGAAAATCGGGAAGAAGTTTGGCTGAATTGTCCAACGAAGGGGCTTGTGATTGAAGATCTGGTGTGGCGGGAAATGCATGACTTTAGTAAAAACTGCGTATTATTAGTGCTTGCCAGTGAGCACTTTGATGAGTCGGATTACATCCGTGATTATGAACGTTTTAAAAGAATAGCAGGAAAAATTAATGACTGATGTTCGAAGAATTATCGTTGAATCTATCCACCGCATCGCGGAAGAGAACGACCTAGAAATTGCTTCCTCCTTAAACGATGACAGTGTGCTGCTGGAAAGCGGCCTTGATTCGTTGGGATTCGCAATACTCGTAGCAGATCTTGAAGGATCTTTGGGATTCGATCCGTTCGTAATGATGGACGAACCTGTATATCCGAATACATTGGGAGATTTTGTGGCCATCTACGAAAAGTTTGTCCGGAAAGAGGTCTAGATTTAATGCTGAGAAATAAAATCAGCGAAAAATTCAGTGTGATTTCTGATATCGATTCGATAAAAAAAGTTGGTACTGATAAGGCGTTAGGAGTATCAGGTTTACAGCAGCATAGCGGAAAAAATTTAGCGCTGCATTGCCATCCGCTAAATTTGATCAGGTTGGTTATCGAACTTGATGGCATCGCCAACTCAGTCTTGCTCGTGCCGTATGATGCATGCGAGGCTTTCTCGAAGCGTGTCGAGCAAGAGCTGCCATTGGACTTCGTTCTCACCGATGGAGTACCCAACGTTGAGCACTGGACAACAAACGTCATCGACACCACCGCCGTGAGTAAGCAAACGAGGGTTAGCGCGCCGCCATTTGAGCATGAAACTCAATGGCTACTGACAACCTCGGGTACAACCGGTACGCCAAAAATTGTCACGCACAGCATGGAATCGCTCACGCGCACAACTGCAAGAGAGAAAGCTGGTGGGCAATTAACATGGGGCCTTCTCTATGATCCTGCCCGGTTTGCCGGCTTTCAGGTTGTACTGCAAGCTATAATGGCTAACGCCAAACTGATAGTGCCCTCTCCAGATCAGGACTTTGAAACTAAGATAGATTTGTTGGTGGATAATGGCTGTGATGCGCTCTCTGCGACTCCATCTCTTTGGCGGAAAATACTGATGGCTAAGGCAGCGAAACGACTCAACCTGAGCCAAATCACTCTAGGTGGCGAAATCGCTGATCAACGAATAATAAACTCTCTAGCTAAACAGTTTCCGTCGGCCGCCATTACCCACATATTTGCTTCTACAGAAGCGGGAGTGGGTTTCTCGGTAAAAGATAAAAAGGCTGGATTCCCGTTAATATGGTTGGAGAATGGTGTACGTGGTGTTGAGATGAAAGTGTCAAATCAGGGCACCCTTTGTCTTAAAAACACACACCTAAATCAAAGTTACCATGGTGAGGGAGAAACCATTGCCGATCCAAGCGGTTGGATTGACACTGGTGATTTAGTTGAGGTAGTCGGTGATAGGGTTCATTTCAAAGGTAGGCTGAACGGTGCCATCAATATTGGCGGCAACAAGGTAATTCCAGAAGAAGTTGAAGCAAGCATACTTGAAGTTCCGGGAGTGTATCAGGTCGCAGTACGAGCAAAACTAAGCTCAATTGCCGGAGCTTTGGTGGAGGCGTTGGTCGTTCCCGCCCCTGAGCTGGAGGATTCTTCCGGTCTCGTCAAGAAAGTGAAACAACATTGCAAGCAGAGACTGCCCTCGTTCAAAGTACCGGCGTTTGTTCTATTGGTTGACGAACTGCCGGTAGGTGCAGCTGGAAAAATTAAAAGGTAAAAAATATGGATAACCTAGAGCAAAGAGTCGTTCTCGTAACTGGCGGTAGCCGGGGCCTCGGTTTCGTGATAGTGGAAAGCCTAATGCAAGCTGGTTATTCGGTTGTTGCCGCTGCTCGCTCTTGTACGCCCGAGCTGACAGAGTTGATGGAGAAAAACACTAATATTGCCTATGAAATGCTCGATCTTTCGGATAGGAAGGCACTTCACTCGTGGTCAAAAAGCTTTGTAGAGAAGCACGGAGCTCCCTATGCATTGATTAATAATGCTGCGATTGCCCACGATGGAGTGTTGGGTACCATGCATGAATCGCAGATAGAGGAAGTAATAGCAGTTAACGTTACCGCAACACTCCTGCTGACTAAATATATTTCACGATCAATGTTACGCAACCGCATCGGTCGTATCGTTAACATATCCTCAATTATTGCCTCCACAGGCTTTAACGGGTTATCGGTATATGCAGCAAGCAAAGCCGCGCTGAACGGGTTTACCAAAAGCCTTTCCCGGGAGTTGGGTAAGGTAAATATCACCGTCAATTCGGTTGCGCCCGGGTACATGGAAACGAACATGTCTGCCGGTATTAACGAAGCTCAGCTTGATCAGATACGTAGGCGGTCAGCATTAAAGCGTCTGGCTAGAACATCAGAGGTTGCGTCAACAGTCAGATACTTGCTGTCTGACGAAGCTGCCGCCATTACCGGTACTATACTGACAATCGACGCAGGAAACACCGCCTGATGATTCATATGACCGCATTGGTATCTTCTTCCGCGCAGATTGATGAAGGTGTAGAGATTGGTCCTTATTCTATCGTTCACGAAAACGTATGGGTAAAGCGAAACACCAAAATTGGTGCCTACTGTGAATTGGGCTTGCCAACGCCGCTTGCGAATGCAGGGCAACTTGAAATCGGAGAAAACTCTGTTATTAGAAGTCACTCTGTAATCTACGCAGGTTCAAAAATCGGAGCTGGGCTTTACACCGGGCACCATGTTTGTATAAGAGAAAACTCAAATATTGCGGAGGGAGTACAGTTGGGCTCGAGGACCGACGTGCAGGGCGACTGCCATATAGGCTCGCACGCCAAGTTGCATGCGGATGTGCATGTTGGCAAGCAATCAAAGATCGGTTCATTTGTATGGTTGTTCCCTGAGGTACTGCTGACAAATGATCCCATGCCCCCGAGCGAAACGCTGAACGGCCCGGTCATAGAAGACTATTGTGTGGTGGCCTCCAAAGTTTTGATTTTCCCCGGGGTGACAATATCGAGTAATGCGGTGGTGGCGGCAGGTTCTATTGTGAAGGTTGATGTTCCAGAGTGGAAACTGGCCACTGGCAACCCGGCCAAGTCTGTTTGCGATGTTCGCATGTTACGTATGCCCAGTAATCCAAAAGAAAAAGCCTATCCCTGGAGGCATCGTTTTCACCGGGGATATCCGCAAGACATTGTACAGGCCTGGATCGAGCAGGCCCAAATTATGGGGAAAAGTTAGTGATCAGTTTTCTGGACCTGAAAGCCATCAACTCCCAATATAGAGACGAACTAATATCCGCCGCCACCCGAGTAATTGACTCCGGCTGGTACATCCAAGGTGCCGAAGTAAAAGCCTTCGAACAAGAGTTCGCCGAATACTGTGGCAGCCAACACTGTGTTGGTGTCGCCAACGGCCTGGATGCGCTTACCCTCACCCTTAGAGCTTGGAAAGAAATGGGCAGGTTGAAAGAGGGTGATGAAGTGATTGTGCCAGCCAACACCTACATCGCCAGCATCTTGGCCATTACCGAAAACCGATTGAAACCAATATTGGTAGAGCCAGACGAAGCCACCTTTAACCTGTGCCCCAAAAAAACCGCCGCAGCCATAACCCTGGACACCAAAGCTATTTTAGCGGTGCACCTTTATGGACAGATATCCCCGATGCCAGAACTGATGCAGCTGGCAGATAAACACGGACTGCTGGTTCTGGAAGATGCCGCTCAGTCACATGGAGCAAGCATCGATGGCCGTAAAGCCGGCAGTTGGGGCCATGCGGCTGGGTTTAGCTTCTACCCAGGCAAAAACCTGGGTGCTCTGGGGGATGCGGGTGCCGTAACCACCAATGATGAAGTCCTAGCCAAAACCATTCGGGCGTTGGGTAATTACGGAAGCCACAAGAAGTATGAGAATTTGTATCAGGGGGTCAACAGCCGTCTGGACGAGATTCAAGCCGCTATGCTCAGAGTAAAGCTGCGTCACCTGGATGAAGAAATCCAAAGCCGGCGGGAAGTGGCTGAATTTTACCTCGAACACATTAATAACTCGAACATTCAGTTACCGTCAGTGGGCAATCGAGAAAGCCACGTTTGGCACTTGTTTGTTGTTCGCGTAGACCATCGGGATGAGTTACAAAAGCATTTAGCAGAGGGGGGCGTTCAGACATTGATTCATTATCCGGTGCCGCCGCACCAGCAGAAAGCCTACAGCGCATGGGCGGCAGTTAATTACCCGTTGACAGAACACATTCATAACGCTGTGTTGAGTCTACCGATTGGGTCAACATTGTCATCGGAAGATTGCGAACAAGTTGTTAGAGCATGTCTTCGATGGTGAGTGTTGGCCTGACTGGTCAGGGAATTTTATTGGAGTATCCTGCTAATGCGTAATCTATTTGGCAGCTACTTTGCTGAGCTACTCCCGAGCGTAGCGAGACTGATCTCCTGTAAGCGTGCAAGGCGAGTAGCATGAGTTCTCCGGTATCTTCCAATTCACGCGGCCTTATTCGCTCGATGCTGGTGATCGGCTCTGCCCAGGTTGCGAACATCTTTTTATCGATCCTCCGCATGAAGGTGCTCGCGATTCTTCTGGGGCCGAGTGGTGTGGGCCTGCTCGGCATTTATAACAACCTGCAGACCATGATGAGTAAAGCCGCAGGGCTTGGTATGGGATCCAGCGGGGTCCGCCAGATTGCCAACGCAAAGGGCGATGAGCAGGCGCTCAGCCGGGTGCGGCGTGTTCTGCTGGTCGCGCACCTTTTTCAAGGTGTGCTAGCGATGCTGGGTATCTGGCTGTTGCGCGCGAAGATATCGGTCTGGCTACTGGGGGATTCGTCCTATTCCCTTGAGATCGCTTTTCTCGGCATCGCCATTTTGCTGACCTTGATGATGGGCGCACAAACAGCTTTGCTTCAGGGGCTACGCCGCATAGGAGACCTCGGGAAGGTAACAGTGCTGGGTGCTCTGGGTGGCACGGTAGTTGGTCTTTTCGCGGTCTGGGTTTATGGGCAGACGGGGCTAGTCTGGTTCGTGTTAGCGCAGCCGCTGATGGGTTTGGCCGCAGCGCTTTACTTTACTCGTCGCCTCTCAAAACCTTCCGCCCCGCGCCTCAGCATCGTCGAGACCTGGGAGATATGGAAACCCATGGCGAGGCTAGGTTCAGCATTTATGCTGGGGGGATTGGCGACTGCGGGAGCACTATTGCTGGTCCGTGGACGCATTACACAAGAACTTGGTTTGGATGCAGCCGGGCAGTTTTCAGCTTCCTGGGGTATCACTATGACTTATGTGGGTTTCCTGCTGGGGGCCATGGGTGCCGATTATTTCCCACGTCTGACAGAAGTTATTCACGACCGCGTTGCAGCTATTCGCCTGATGAATGATCAGGCGCAGTTAAGCTTGGCGATCGGGGGGCCGGTTTTATTGCTGCTGATTGGTTGGGCATCCTGGGTGATTACTTTGCTATATTCATCTGGATTCGAACCTGCCGCTACTCTTCTGCAGTGGCAGTCGGTAGGTAATGTTTTCAAGTTGGCGAGTTGGGCACTTAGCTTTTCCATCGTTGCTGGCGCTCGAGCAAAGACTTACCTCTTCATGGAACTTAGCTTCAACATTGTATTTCTCGCGCTGATCTGGCTATTGCTGCCAACCTACGGGTTGATCGTTACCGCCGTAGCGTTTCTGCTGGGCTACGTGGCTTATTTTTTAACCGTGAACATCCTGGCTCGTCGCATCCACGCTTTCCGTTGGCAGGCACTGTCGCTCGGCTTGTTGAGTCTGCATGTGAGTCTTTCCATTGGCCTGTTGGTTCTGGCGCTACAGGCTCCGATCGCCGCTATTATTGCTTCGCCTGTGCTGGCACTGATAACAGGACTGCTGGGCCTGCGTATTGTTCTCACAAAGATCGGCCCGACCGGCCGTATTGCTGCCCCACTGGCGCACGCCTATGCCGTGCTCGGCTGGCCTATTCGGAGTGACACATGACTGACACAAGTACCAACCGCCCACTCGTTACCTTCGCCTTGTTTGCTTATAACCAGGAAAACTATATACGGGAGGCCATTGAGGGGGCATTTTCCCAGACCTATGAGCCGCTTGAAATTATTTTGTCTGACGACTGCTCCAGTGACCGAACATTCGAATTGATGCAGGAGTTAGCTGCTGCCTACACTGGGCCCCACGAAGTGCGACTGCGACGGAATAAAAGCAATTTAGGGGTAGGAAGCCATGTAAATGCCGTATTTTCCGTGGCGCGAGGGGACATTTTGTTGTTGGCAGCTGGTGATGATATTTCTCTCGCTGATCGAGCAGCAGTTTCCGTTGCCTGTCTTGAAGCTAATCCAGCGGCAAGTGCTGTGCTTCTTTCAGCTGATACGATAAATCAGCAGGGTAAAATCATTGGGGAATTGATGGTTGCCCCTGAGATTTCGAAAGACAGCACGCAGTCGATTGAAGACTTGTTGAAATGGAACCACGTAACCTTTGGCGCTACACGCGCAATTAAAAAAAGTGTATTTGAGAAATTCGGCAATTTTAATGACGGGTGCCCGACTGAAGATACTCCTTTGTTGGTTCGCTCTTTGATTTTGGGGGATAATGTACTTTCTTCCAAAAAATCAGTGCGGTACCGAGTACATGAGCGGAATATTAGCAGTCCCGAGTCTCTTCAAGAAATGAAAAAAGATGAGATATATCGACAATATACTTGCGACATAAATGTTGCAGACGAATGCAACTTAATTGATTCTAGAAAAATAGATCAACTGTGCAGATGGGTCCTAGAAGATGAATGGGTAAGGGGTGTTAATCTAAAGAAAAGCTTGGGACTTAAGTACACTTCGAAAGAATTGCTATTTATCATTTATCATCATGCATTTAGCTTAAAACAAAAACTCTCTCTGCTTGTTGGTAATTTTTTTTCTAGGCCAAGAGTTGAGAGAGAGTAATTCGACGTCCTTCCGTACATCTCGAAGATTTGGAGATTGCTTTTATGCTTAGCAGGTTGTTTGGTAAAATAAAAAAAATAATATTTATTCCTGTTGATTTCATTGTTGTTAATTTTTTAAAGCGATATCCGGTGTTTTATTTTGACAATGTTGACAATGTTGGCGACTTGATAAATCCGTATATCATAAGTAAGTTTTCAGGGAAAAAAACTTATCAGGTGAAATCTAGGTCAATAAAGCATGTGGTTGCATTAGGCAGCATGTTTCATATGGCAAACAAAAATAGCGTTATCTGGGGGACGGGTATAATTTCGGATAGCCCAAAATATAAAAATAAGACAAGTTGTCTTTCGGTGAAGGCTGTACGAGGGCATTTGACTAAAAATATTCTTATCGAAAATTCCGTAATAGAAGATTTTAATTTGCCACTTGGAGATCCGGGCCTCCTCATGCCTGCTCACTACCAGCCGAAATACAAGAAACAATACAGAGTTGGTGTTATTCCGCATTATGTTGATATAGGTCTGGATTTGTTCGAAGGCATGGATGATCTTGTAGTAATTGATGTTCGGCAACAGCCAGAGCCATTTGTTGATCAATTGGTAAGGTGCGAGTATATAGTTTCATCATCTTTACATGGTTTAATTTTGGCAGACTCTTATAAGATACCTAATAAATGGGCCGTTTTTTCAGATAAGATTACTGGCGGAAATTTCAAATTTCGTGATTACTATTCAACAACAGATAATTCAGGAGAGAGCTGCTTCCTTTGTTCAGAAGAGGGTAAGCTCAAGGATCTGGTTTCTAATATTGAAAAATACGCTTCAGTAAAAAAATACATATATAGTAGAGAAGAGTTGATAAAATCATTTCCGGTATTTTAGAATGAATTTACACCCTAAGGTTAGTGTTATTATTCCGACTTGTAATAGTCGAAGTAGCGTTGTTCGTGCGGTGTCGTCAGTTGTATATCAAGATTATGACTATTTTGAAATCATTGTTGTTGATGATAATAAAACAGATCTTTCAGCTGATTTGTCAAGTGTCTTAAATTTTGACCCTAGAATAAGGGTTATACGTAACAGTGGTAGCCATGGACCTTCGCAGGCTAGGAATTTTGGAGTTATGAATGCTTTAGGAGATATGGTCACCTTTCTGGATGATGATGATTGTTTTATGTTTGGTCGGTTGCGTGCACTTGTTGAGTTTTATGAGAGCTCAGTAGATAAATATGCATTTATTTCATCTGGTCGATTCGCTGAAGTGGGAGGGTTTTCAGAGATTCAGTCAATCCCAGGTCAAAACTTTGGGGTGATTAGGCTAGAGCAGATTAAATATGAGAACAACATTGATATCGGTGTATTAATGAAGAAGAGCTTTTTTGAAAAAATTGGTGGTTTCGATGAAAAGCTTTCTTCTCTCGAGGACTGGGATCTATTCATCCGAGCGCTGAAGGTGAAAGATGGGTATAAAATAAGGCGGTTTGATTACGCTGTAAACCGAACAAATGGTCGAGATCGAGTTTCTGAACGTGAAAAATCCGGATATTTCGACATTGCGGATAAGTACTCAGAAGAGTTTGGAAGTAAGTGGGCCTTTATTCCGAGGTCGAAGGGTTTAAAATTGGCAGGCCGACTTTCTTTAAAAACTGCTATTTTGTATGGTTTTTGTTCAATATCGCTCCTTCCTATCAGATTCTATTTGTCTGCGCGCTTTCCATATATGATTCGAATTACTAAAAATCTTATGGGGCTACGATAATAATAGTTGACGGTATCCCCGCTAAGCCCGTTAATGCTAAAGCCTTGATGTGGTACATTGAGCATATATTAGTGGTTCAATTTTATGTTTTGGTTGACTAATTTTGACCTATAAGGTCTTGGAGCCTTAAGTTTGGATAACGTTTTTTATAATGGTGAAAAACAAAGCCTATGGTCGAAATTATGGATCTTTCTCCTGCAGTCTTTTTTTGTTTTGATGCTGCTTTTCCCGACCGCATTTCAAACCTCTCGTGGAGTATTTCTTATACTACTCACAGGTATTTCTGGAGTTATAGCGCTGAAAAAATGGCGCATTCATCGGGATATCCTCCTTCTTTGGTTCGCAACAACAGCGGTAGGGTTATTCGGTGTGTTTTGGGGAGGCATTAATTCAGCCCCTGGAGCTCTAAGAGTGACATCGGTTTATTTGATATGGCCTGTGCTATATTTATTATTTATCGGTTTGGCTCATGATCCGAGAACCATTAAATCAATAGAGGCTGCTTTATTAATAGGAATAACTTTGGCTACTCTTATGGCGCTTACTGTTATGTCGGCAGGCCTGCTTGGCTATGGCGCTATTATTTATCCGCATTTGCAGTTCCAGGGGGCTGCATTTGGTGCGCATGGCGGTTTCATTGAGTTCCGAACTCATGGACTTGCCACTGTGATATATGGTTTCCCCTTTGTCCTCTGCCTAATTCTGGTGCGGCGTCATGAACTTCGTGGTTTCCAGAAGATTGGTATTTATTTGCTGTTATTTGCTATCGTGCTGGCTGTTTTGGGGTCGGGGCGTCGCGCTTTTTGGCTCGCGATATTGGTATCACCATTTATTGTACTACCATTATTACAACTATCTTCGTGTCGACTAAAGCCAGTCCCATTCTTGCTATTAGTTTTGAAGTCCTCTTTTCTTGCAATTTTGGCTATAGCGGGTGTCACTATGTTAGTAGGCTTGGACCTAGTTGCAATGGTAGTGAATTTTGTCGCTGCGTTTCAAGGCCAAGAGGCCTCTAGTGGTGCTCGCTTTCTCCAAGCCATTTCACTGTGGGAAGCATTTTCAGAGGCCCCATTGGCTGGGCGTGGGATGGGTAGTACCGTTGATGTACTACGTTCTCATGAAATGCCTTGGTCCTATGAATTGTCGTACTTGGCCCTTTTGATGAACGTGGGTATTTTTGGTTTTTTGGTTTATTTATCTGCTGTAATTTGGGTGATTTTAAAAGGAGTTGAACTATCTCATAAAAATGTCGAGTTTGCTAAGCTCGCTGTACCTATAGTCTCAGCATTATGTATATTTCTTATTATAAATGCCACTAACCCCTACCTCGCAAAGTTTGATTATCTATGGGTGATATTTTTGCCAGTAGCTTTAATAAACGCCCAGCTTACTCAACGGACTAAGAATGATTGATATTGTTACTGTAAATTGGAACTCTGGTTCCCAGCTCAAAGAGTGCATAGACGCCGTACTTAAATATTCCAACAATGTTGTTTCAAAAATTATTGTGATTGATAATGGATCAACTGATGGTTCCGCGCATTTGGTTGAAAATATCCCAAGTGTTGAGGTAATCCACGCAAACGTGAACTTAGGATTTGCTGCTGCTTGTAATAAGGGGGCAGCTTTGACCGAAGCGCCTTATCTATTGTTTTTAAATCCTGATACCCGAGTCGAGACAAACTCGTTTTCGGTGCCACTAGAATTCATGGAGCGGCCAGAGCACAGCGACGTAGGTATTTGCGGTATACAAATGGTTGATGAACTAGGTCAAGTGAGTCGCACCTGTGCAAGGTTTCCAACATTGGGCCGTCTTATTTTTTTAGCTCTTGGTTTAGATAAGTTGGCTCGTTTTAAGGGTCTGGGCATGCGCATGGTGGATTGGGAGCATAATAACGACCAAAAAGTCGATCAGGTTATCGGTGCCTTCTTTTTGATCCGCAGATCAGCATTTAGTGCCTGTGGTGGTTTTGATGAGCGTTTTTTTATGTACTTTGAGGAGGTAGATTTAGCTAATCGCTGCAGAATGCTTGGTTGGTGCGCTTGGTATTTATCTGAGGCACGTGCTTTTCATGCCGGGGGCGGTACATCCAGACAGGTCAAAACCCGTCGGTTATTTTATTCTCTTCGTAGTCGCTTATTATACGGGTTCAAGCATTTTCCTCGGTGGCAGGGGTGGGTGCTTTTACTAGTGACGAACACTGTAGAACCATTCACCCGTTCGGTTTGGTGCTTGGCGCGAGGTGACTTTTCTGGCTTGCGCCATACATGGGCTGCCTTTTTCATGCTTTGGGGTAGTTTGGGGTACATTCTTCGCGGAGAAGGGCGGCATAACCCATGAAAGTACTGCTTCTCTCCCGTTATGGTGTTCTCGGTGCCAGTTCCCGCGTACGCTTTTTGCAATATATGCCTTATTTTCAGTCTCAGGGATTACAGGTCACAGTTTCTCCATTGTTGTCCGACGTTTATCTGAGGGCGTTATACAGTGGTGGTTCGACGTGGCGCGAAGTGATAAAAGGGTTTGGCCAGCGATTAAAAGTTTTATTCGGTGCCCGCAGTTATGATGTGGTTATTATCGAAAAAGAGCTTTTCCCTTTTATGCCAGCGCTTGCAGAACGTATTTTACATTTCTTGCGTGTTTTTATAATTGTGGATTATGACGACGCACTGTTCCATCGTTACGACTGCCACTCCAATCCTTTGGTGCGTTGGTTACTCGGTGGCAAAATTGATATGGTGATGCGTCTTTCAACTGTTGTCATCGCTGGGAACCAGTATCTGGCTGATCGAGCCTCCCATGCGGGTGCAAAGCGAGTAGAAATCATTCCAACTGTAGTGGATGTGAAGCATTACTACCCAAAACCTAAAGTGAATAGTGGAGAACTTATCGTTGGTTGGATAGGCACCCCTAAAACTAGTAAATATTTGCAAGCCTTGATTCCTGTGTTTACGGCTATCCAGCAGAACAATGGTGTTCGTTTTGTCGCAGTAGGAGCAAATGAAGAAGATTTCGAAGGAACTCCAGTTGAGGTGTGGCCCTGGAGCGCGGAAACTGAGGTTGCATCCATACAGGCTTTTGATGTTGGAATTATGCCCTTGACTGACTCCCCGTGGGAGCGAGGCAAATGCGGCTATAAATTGATTCAGTATATGGCTTGTGGTGTTCCCGTGATTGCTTCGCCAATTGGTGTTAATAAAGCATTGGTCTGTACTGGCGAAAACGGCTTTCTAGCTAATAGTCTTGGTGAGTGGGAAAAGTATCTAAAGTTAATATTAAGTCAGGATGAAGAGTATCGTCATAATATGGGAATGGCTGGTTTTTCGATATCTAGGAAAAGTTACTCTTTAGAAATACAAGGCCCTCGGTTGTTAAAAATTATAAAAGAAGTTGGGTCATGATTGAGAAGTAAGTTTCCGTTTCCATTTTCTCTAGATAGGACTCTTAAGCATATTGTGATGTTTATGTTCGCTATATTAGCTATAGAAATATTTTTTGCCTCAACGAATGGGTTGAGGTTGGCCTCTAAAGGATCGGTTTCGGAAGTTCGTTCGATAATATTTTGAAACATTGTAAATTAGGCTGTGAGAGTTCTGATGAAGCTGGCATTTGTTGCAAATAGTGAGTGGTATATAAGTAACTTTCGAATTAATACAATACGGCATTTTAAAAAAAAATATGATGTGTATGCTGTTTGTCCTAGCAGTGGTAAGGAATTATTGACGGCCCTTCCAGTATCTCCATTCTATTTGGATGCAACCAGTACCAATCCTGTTAAAGAAATTCGATCTCTTATATCGCTCTACTTCAGGATAAAGAAGATAAAGCCAGGCTTGGTTTTTTCATTTAATCCTAAGACAAATTTATATAGTTTGATTGTTTGTAAAATTACCAATACTCCCTGTGTACCTAATGTTTCCGGAGTGGGGGTAGCATCTGCTATGGGTGGGCTGACAGGCTGGATCTACCGTGTCTTTTGTCGTTATTTTTACAGTACTGCAGTACATGTGTTCTTCCAGAACCCAGATGATCAGAAAGCTTTTATAGATGAAGGCTGGGTAAGCCCAAGCAGGTCAAGTATCTTGCCAGGCTCTGGCGTTGATATAGAGGCGTTCCTCCCTACAATAAGAGGGGCAGGGGAGTCTTTTAAGTTTTTGATGGCTTCCAGAATGATTCGCCCAAAAGGGGTTCAAGAGTATATTGATTCTTGCAGAGCCCTCTCTAAAGACGATCTAGATTGCGAGTATTTACTCGCCGGGTCAACCGACTCCACTCGCAGGTCACTGTCCCCTGAAGAGCTTAGCCTGTTGAATGATGACGGTGTTATTCAATACTTGGGGCATGTGGATAATATGCCGTCATTATTGGCTAGTTGTGACTGTGTCGTTTTGCCAAGTTATTATCCAGAAGGCACCCCAAGAATTCTGTTAGAAGCGATTAGCTGTGGGAAAATTATTATTACAACTGACATGCCAGGTTGTCGGGAGGTGGTTATTGACGGTGAAAATGGTTATTTGGTTCCGCCTGAGGACGTCGTTTCTTTAATTTCGGCTATGCGGAAAGTTTTTTTTCTTGATGAGAAAGAAAAGTCCAGCATGAGAGTGAAATCTCGTGAAATGGCTGAGGCTAAGTTTGATGAAAAAAAAGTGATAAACGAATATGATAGGTTGGCGCAAAAATTCACTTAAGGTATTCTTCGATTTCTCGCAACGCAAAATTTGGTTAAGCACACCATATAAGTCTATCGGGCTCCAAACCCTGTAATAATGGTTCGGATGGTATCGACTGTAATTTGAATATCAATCCATAATGAGTAGTTCTTAATATAATAAAAATCATGTTCGATTTTTTCCTGCGTATCATCGGCATTTGCTGCATAGCCGTGTCGAACCTGTGCCCAGCCGGTGATACCTGGTTTGACAACATGACGATACGAATAGAAAGGAATGCTTTTTTCAAACTCCGTTACGAAAGCTTGTTGTTCTGGCCTAGGGCCAATAAGACTCATATCGCCTTTTAAAATATTCCAAAACTGCGGCAATTCATCAATGCGTAATTTTCGGATGATGGCTCCGATCCGTGTAACACGCATGTCGCCTTCCTGAGCAAATTGAGCACCGTCTTTCTCAGAATCCTTCACCATGCTGCGCAGTTTATAAATCCGAAACGTTTTTCCTCCTTGGCCTACGCGTTCTTGTGAAAACAAAGCGGGGCCTGTTGATTCAATTCGGATTGCAATGGCAGTAATTACAACAATTGGAATTACAATGGGGGCGGTGAGAATGGTTGCTGCTAAATCAATTATACGCTTAATGCCTTCATAGTAAGGGCTTGGCGTCAGCATGCCATACTGATTTTCAGATAGGTGATCTAGCTTTACGCGACCGGTCAGCGACTCCATGATTTGTTTGTAGTGGTATACGGGAATGCGTGCCAGAGTGCATTGGGCAAGGAATTGCTGCCACTCAGCAGGTAGTTCAGAGCGGAGGTCGGCCACGACTCCGTTATAGCGTGTGTTGCCGAGTGATGTGTCAGTGAGTTCGTGAAAATCTGCGTTGGTTAGTTCTGGCAGGTTTTTAGCCTTACCAAAAGGCACAACCGCCAGTTTAGGCCGGGCATGTTTATTCGCTAAACGTTGCCCTAGGAAACAGAGGGCTAACAATAGTGTTCCGCTGGTCAATAATAATGAGCGAGCGTATTCCACCCGTCCGATAATCAGAATGAAAAACAGCAGGGCATAAAAGCTCAGTAGCGTTGGCAGAATGTAGGAAGCTGTAATGGTGCCGGGGTAGCGAAAAATTTTACGAAGCGTGATGACGCTGAATACAAAAACAGCACTGACACCGAGAAGTGAGTTGCGTTGTGTTGTGCTTAGATGATCCCAAAGATAGCTGTCCCAGAGTGCGATTGTAGGCAGGTATACGACCACCAGCCAGCCAGCAATTAGTTGAAAAAACACACTAAATGCTACTTTTTCGTACCAGCGGGAATGGCGTTTATTGTGCTCTGAAACCATGAATCCTTGCCTGCATTATTGTTTCTGAGAGTGGGTCTTCTGTTCCATAGATCCGCAATTTTGCGGTTTTCTGTGCCTAGGGTAAAGCTCGATGCCAATTGTTGTGATTGCGGTCCGCCATGGATCAGTAAGTAGGAGAACAGGGAAGTTGCCTTTGTCTCCTGATATCCAGTGCCTAGGCTCTTGGACTGGATCGCGTTGCGCCAATGCCGCTCCTTCCCTAAACTGCCCGGCTTTCATAGCTTAAAGTTGTTTGCCTACATAAAGGGCGTTTCTTTTCACAGGAGTTGTGAGCTTGAGTCGGTGTTCCCTCTACATTCTGGGTGCAGGTAAGCCTTTTCAGGGTGAAACGCACAGTGTTTTGCGCAGCGCTACCGGGCATAGCAGGGTGCTGGATTGGCTTTTGCGGGCTACCGCGCCGGTCAATCCTGACGTGACCTTTATCGCCGGGTATCAAAAAGAGCAGATTGTGGCTCAGTATCCTGGGCTGAGTTACCTGGACAGTCCAGATTGGGAAACGGCTGGTGCTGCGTCTTCGTTAATGTGCGCTGACCTGACTGACTCACGTGATTATCTGATCTCCTATGCCGATGTGTTGTATCGCGAAAGTGCCGTCAAAGCATTGATGGTGGCTCAGGGTGACATTGTCGTACTGGTCGACTCTCACTGGCGCCGGCGGTTTGAGAACCGTTCTGAAAACGATCTTGAACGCTGTGAGAAAATCAATCTTCATCAAAACACCGTTACCCGCTTGGGGCGCGACATTTTGGCAGAGCTGGCCGATGCAGAGTTTGCTGGCCTGGTTCGTTTTACGCCTGCGGCTGCTCAGTTTTTGGCCGATCAGGGCAGTGATCTTCCAGTTGCTATTCGTTCCGGTAATTTGCCCCAGTTGCTCGAGTTCATGCGAATTCGCGGCTTTACGATTAATGCTGTTGATGTTGAAGGTGACTGGGCAGAGCTCAATGTCCCGGAAGACCTGACTCACTTTATCCTCGGCACTAAAGCACAGACCTTACATCGGTTGCAGCGCCTGGTTAAAAGAAGCCGTATTGAAGATCAGATCAGTTTTACAGTGGCTCAGTGGCAAGACAGCGCCGACGAATTACTGGCTGAAATTGAGCAATCTTTTGCTGGCCAGAAGTTGGTGGTGCGTAGCAGCGCTTTGTCTGAGGATGGTTTCGCCTCGGCTAACGCCGGCGCCTACGACAGCGTTTTGAATGTTGACGGTGCTTCTCGGTCGGCGGTAGCCACTGCTGTTGTACAGGTGGTGAATTCATATCCTGATGCCAACCCGGCTAACCAGGTATTGGTCCAGCCCATGGTCCAGGGCGTGATGGCAAGCGGCGTGGCTTTCACGCGAACCTTGGCGCAGGGCGCACCTTATTACGTCATTAACTACGACGATGTTACCCGCAGTACCGAGTCTATTACCAGCGGTGCCAGTGCGGAGCATAAAACGACGCTGGTCTACCGGGGTGAAGCGCCAGATATTGATGCTTTGGCGGGTCCATTGCGCGGTTTGATGCCGGCGCTGATGGAAATTGAACAACTGCTCGATTTCGATTCGCTGGACATTGAGTTTGCCATTAGCGAAACCGGGCAGGTTCATATTCTTCAGGTACGACCGATAGCGGTGCAGCATGACGATTATGACGAGTCGGCCGTCGCTGCGGCATTAGCAACAGCGCGCGAACAGTTTGAAGCGGCTCAACGTCCCGGCCCATTTATAGCCGGGAAACGTGCTTTGTTTGGTGTGATGCCGGATTGGAACCCGGCGGAGATCATCGGTACGCGTCCTGGTGCCTTGGCGACTTCCTTATACCGTTATCTCATTATGGACGATGTCTGGGCGACGCAGCGCGCCGAGTATGGCTATCGTGATGTTCGGCCACAGCCATTGCTGCATGAATTCGCCGGCCATCCCTATGTCGATGTCCGCGCCAGCTTTAACTCTTTAGTGCCGGCACAACTGAATGATGAATTGGCCGGCCGCTTGGTCGACTTCTATCAGTCCTGGCTGGAACAGCACCCGCACTTGCACGACAAAGTTGAGTTTGACGTCGTCCCGACCTGTTACAGCCTCGATTTTGAGCACTGGCGCCAGCGGTTATCGGGCTCAGGCGGCTTCAGTAATGATGACATTGCGCAGTTGGAGCAAGGCCTGCGTCAGGTTACGCAGCATGCGTTAGCACGCACTGATGCGGACTGGGCTTCCGTGCGCAAACTGGAACAACGCTTTGAGCAAATAGCTTCCGCGACCATGCCACCTTTGCAGCGTGCCTGGGTGTTACTGGAAGAGGCGCACCGTCATGGCACCTTGGTCTTTGCACACCTTGCTCGCAGTGCTTTTGTGGCCATGACACTGCTGCGTTCAGCTAAGTCAGAAGGTGTACTGTCCGAACAGGCGTACAACGAATTCATGCAGTCCATTGAAACAGTCTCGCATCGTTTCGCGGGTGACGCTGCGGAAGTTGCCGCCGGCTCGAAGAGCTGGGCGAGTTTTGTCGCCGACTACGGGCATCTACGTCCCGGAACTTACGACATCACCTCTAAGAGCTATGCCGAAGACCCGGAGCATTATCTGGCGCCCACTGTTGAGCAGGCACGTCTACATCCTGCGCCTTCAGAGACTGCAACGCCATCGACCTGGGTAGCGGAAAGAGAGGGCTTTGTTGCTGCTTTGGTGGCGCACGGTATTGAGACAACGGGACCGCAGATTGAAGACTTTTTACGGCAGTCTATTGAAGGCAGGGAATACGCCAAGTTCGTATTCACCCGTCACTTGTCGGCTGCTCTGGATGCGCTGGTGGCCTATGGTGCTGAGTATGAAGTTGAGCGTGAACAGCTGGCCCTGATCCCACTGTCCGTTTTTCGAATTTTGGCCAATCAACCCGATGCTTATGATACAAAACGCTGGCTGAAGGCGGCGGCAGAGGAAGGCCGAGCGTCCGTTGCTGTTGCGCAGCGTGTTGAGCTTCCTCCTTTGTTATGCCGAACCTTGGACTTTACGCAGTTTGAATACAGTTCAAATCAGCCAAACTTTGTCGGCTCAGGTCGGGCAGTCGCTGATTGTATCGACTTGGCGCAACTGAAGGGCGATGACAATATCGACCTGGAAGGTAAGATTGCGCTGATCCCGCAGGCTGACCCTGGTTACGATTGGTTATTCGGTCGTGGTATTGCTGGCCTGATTACACTCTATGGGGGCGCCAATTCGCACATGGCTATACGAGCGGCAGAATTTGGTTTACCGGCGGCCATTGGTGTTGGTGAATCCCGTTATGCGAGCTGGAGCCTTGCCCAGGTACTGGAGCTGGATGCGGGTAATCAGCGTGTGCAGGTGATTCGTTGATGCGTCTGGCCATTAGCCAAAGAGTTGAGGTGGTCGCTGCCTACGGTGAGCGCCGCGATGCCTTAGATCAAGCCTGGCACTCTTTGTTGGCGCAAGTGGGTGCCGTTGTCATGCCCGTGCCAAACGTCCCTGAAACCCTGGCCGACTGGTTGGATCAATTGCAACCCGAGGGTGTGGTGTTGACCGGTGGCAACGACCTGGCGCATTTGCCGGATGCGTCTAATCCGGCGCCAGAACGCGATGCCACCGAACATGGCTTGCTGGTGTACGCTCAGCAACACCATTTGCCGGTGCTGGCGGTTTGCCGCGGTGCGCAGATGATGAACGTCTTTTTAGGCGGTGCGGTGTCTGCCGTGGATGGGCACGTCGCCTGCCGTCACGCCATTGAGCTCAGCGAAACCCTGGCGCCGTTGGCGGGCCTGAAAGAAGTTAACAGCTTTCACGCCTGGGCCATTGGTTCCAACGAACTAAATACCGCAAGTCAGCCCGCTGCTTATGCAGAAGACAGAAGCATCGAGGCTTTCTATCATACCCGCTTGCCTTGGGTCGGGTTGCTGTGGCACCCAGAGCGCGAGGCATCACCTTATATTCCGCAAGACCTCGCCGTCTTGCGTCATCTGTTTGGGAAATCATTATGAGAACCATCATCTTAGCGGCGGGTCAGGGTACTCGCCTGCGGCCCTATACCAATGACAAACCCAAGTGCATGGTCAGTTTGGCCGGCCAGCCGCTGTTGCATCATCAATTGGATGTAATGGAGGCTTGTGGTGTGCAGCAAGGCATTACCTTGGTTGGCGGCTATTTGAGTGATCGCCTGGACGGCCGCAATGCTGAAGTGGTCATCAACCCGCGTTATGCCGAAACCAACATGGTGCAGACGTTGTTTTGCGCTCGCCATGCCATGGTGCCAGGCGAGGATTTGTTGATCAGTTATGGCGACATCGTATATGAGCCCCGCGTTTTGCAGGCGGTGTTGGATTGCGATGCGCCGGTTGCGTTGGCGGCCGACCAGCAATGGCAGCGTCTGTGGAAGTTGCGTATGGACGAACCGCTGGATGATGCCGAAACCTTTATTATGGATAACCAGCAGCGAGTGATATCGCTGGGTAAAAAGCCAAAATCCTATGATGAGGTTCAGGCCCAGTATATGGGTTTGTTCCGCATCCGTGCCGATTATGTTGAGCGCATGATGGCTGCCTTTGATGCGCTGGATCCCAAGGCACTTTACGACGGTAAAGATCTCGACAATATGTATATGACCAGCTTCGTCCAACACCTGATTGATCTGGGCTGGCCCGTGCAGGCTTGTCTGGTGGATAACGGTTGGTTAGAAGTGGACACCGCCAGTGAATTGGAAGCCTATGAAGCCATGGCTCAGGATGGGTCTTTGGATCAGTACTGTCAGCTTCATAAGACAAGATAACGGGAATATCTGATGAAGTTTTTGCGCAACTTAGTTAAACCCTTTCTATGGCTATTAGGTTGGATAATTCCGAAGCGGCGCGACCTGGTGTTGTTCGGTCAGTGGGGTGGCCGTTACGCAGACAATTCCCGGGCGTTGTTTGAATGGATGACACAACACTCCAGTCATCAAGTGATTTGGTTGTACAGTTCTGAAAAACCGCCGACAGTACCAGAAGCCATCGCCTCCCAGGTCCGGATGGTAAAGCGAGAGTCGGTGTATGCGGGTTGGTTGGCGCTCCGGGCTCGGGTTGTGGTGATATCGCACGGTCATAACGATTTCGGTTTATGGCGTCACGCGGTGCAACGCGCTCGTAGCTTGATGCTTTGGCACGCCATTATGGTAAAGAGTGCATTTTTGACTGACGGCTCTTTATCGGCTTCTCGCAAACGTCGCTACCGGCGTCGTGAAGCTCGACATCTAGACGCTGTTATTGCCAGTTCCGACATTGACCGTTATCACACCGTTGCCTATATGGGTGTACCGGCAGAGCGTGTTTTTGTTACTGGCTTACCGCGACAGGATGCGGTATTTAGGACGATGCAGGCGCGAACAGCGACGGCCAGTGGTCAGATAAAAATTCTCTACGCACCAACGCACCGAGATACTCCCAGTGCGCGTCAGCGGTCATTGTTTTTTCCGTTTACCGATAAAGATGAAGCGGAGTTTGCTGCGTTTTGCCAGGCTCATAAAATTCAGCTTCTAATGCGGCCTCATCCAAACGACAAGGCATCGCGGACTCATGTTTATGAACTAGCGGAGCGATACCCCGATGTTTACGTGCCCGCAACTCCGCGGGAAGTAATGGATGTAGCCGAGTTGCTTCCGCAGATTCAGGTATTGGTTACCGACTATTCTTCAATCTATCTGGATTTGTTGCCATTCGATATCCCCTGTGTGTTTTTACCGTTCGATATCGAAGAGTATTCGGCGTACCGAGGCTTAGCTTATTACTATGATTTGATAACGCCAGGCCCTAAAGTCTACACTCAAGCCGACCTAATTAGCGCATTAACGGAAGCTATACTAGGCGCAGAAGCTTGGCGTGACCGGCGCGATATGGTGACGAAGATGTTCTTCGCGCATCTTGATGCTGCATCATGCGAGCGGGCCAGTCGGCTAGTTGATCATCTGGTAGCAGGTACTCATCGACGTGCAGTGGCACGCGAAGCTATTTTGGCGGCGCCGGTAATCAGTAGTAATAACCTAGGCGCGCAGCCTGACTTGGGTACTGTTAGGTAGCTGTAGTGGCTAGGGGTTAGTCAAAGGAATGTTAGTGTTGACGGTATAGCAGGCAAGGCGGAAGTAGCTTAGTGATGCTTTCCTATACATTATTTAATGGTCTTGCCCAGCCCATAGCGAGGTCGCAAGCAGGCTCCTAGTGAGGTGCAAGCCGACTCCAATGGTGATCAAAATTTATCACCATGCTGTCTGAAGTTCGTGTTATTTGTTGCCCGCTGATCAGCCAATACAGCCAGGCTGATCGCATTTCGGGGCTAGGCGATGATGTGTTAAACAACGCACTAAGACATAAGTCTGATGCCTGCCTGAGCGGCAGTAGAGGGTAAGCCTGGTAGGGACGACGGTAATTAGAAATCTAGGCGTCGCTATATATAGGACAGATCCTGAGCCCGTCTTCGCTCACGCTGTGTATCGACCAATAATATACTGAATTATTTGAGAATAAACCGTGCTGAAAGACTATAAAAATACCTTCTACAACGCCGGAAATTACCTCGCGAATAACTGGCCTGAATTCTGTCTACTGTTTTTTATTGTGCTCTACCCCTTTGGCGAGATCATGCACATCGCCTTACTGCCGTTGATTTATTATGTGATCCGTAAGGGCGTACCTGATGAACCCTGGGTTAAGCCCTACCTTGCTTTAGCAGCGCTGTTTTTAATTCCATTGCTGCTGTCGGCATTCACCGCCTGGGTGTTGAAACGTCATCTGGAAATTATTTTTCAATGGGTTTCCTATGTAGCGCTAGGGCTGGCGTTGATCTCTATGCTTCGTCACCGCTTTAATGAAAATTTGTTGCTCTATGGCATAGCGGTTTTGGTGATGTTTGCGGCCCTGGATGGGCTGATGCAGTTTTTCGTGGGTTATAATGTACTGGGTAATCCTCTGGTAAGCGGTCGCGTTGTCGGCGTTTTTTACCCTCACTTGAAGTTAAGTGTCGATCTGGCTCATTTATCGCCCTTTGTGTTTGAAGCCATTCGTCGCTACGCCAAGCCAGGTGGCTGGCGTTCTCTGGCCTGGCTGATGATTGTGCCCCTAGCCTTCGCCATTTTTCTTGGTGGTAACCGGTCGGGTTGGTTGGTGTTGTTTGTTGTCAGTGTGCTCTATATGGCCTACCTGTTGTATCGACGTGAGTTTCCGCTTAAAACATTCTTAATGGTGACTACTCTTACGCTGGTCGCTGTGTTCGTGGCTATACAGACATCCTCTTCGATTGAGCGACAGGTTGATAAAACACTGATGGCGTTTTCCGGCGATATTGAAGACATTAATGCCGCTGGTTCACATCGTGTGGAAGTTTTTCGCGCGGCGTTTGCTGTTATTTCCGCCCATCCTTGGCTGGGTGTGGGTGAAAGTGGTTTTGATGAAGCGGTCAAACCGCTGGGTATCGATTCGCGCGATGTTCGTGGCGACAATAAAAGGTTGCGCCACGCTCATTTCCATTTATTGGATGTGCCCTTGCAAACTGGCGTAATTGGCTTAGTAGGGTATTTGCTGGCGTTTGCTTGGTTGGTTAAACGTGCTTGGCAGGCAGCCAGACATCCTAACACCATGGCTTTTGCGATGGCTGCAGGCGTTGCAGTCGCTATGATGCCGATCAATATGCATTACAGTTTTTATGACGTTCGCCATGCGAGCCTGAGCCTGGTGTTTCTTATGTTGAGTTTTGTTTATTTGCCAGCAACAGGTCCAACATCGAACTCTGAATAGTTGTTCGTTATGGCTTGCCATTGCGATGATTTCACTTTGTGTTTGATGCCTGGATTGTTTGGCCGAACGTGCTGACAATCAAGCAGATCATCAGTTCGGCCAAGGTTCCTATCGGCATACCAAGCTTGAAGTTGACTGATTAGCCTAGGCGATAGCAGTTTTAGTCACTACTGGAGAGCAACTATTCAAAGGATGGTTTATAGGCTGCGGTATATTTCCTCTAACAAAGAAGACTGCTTATCGAGGTCAAACTTTGTCGTTGCTGTTTGTCGGGCGTTAGTCGAAAGTTCAGTCCTAAGGTTTTTGTCATTTAGTACTTGGTGAATTCGGCTGGCAATAGCGTCGATGTCTTTTTCCTGAACTAGAAAACCATTAGTACCATCTATGACTGCTTCAGCAATACCAGCACTGTAGGTGCCTATAACTGGCGTTCCACAAGATAAGGCTTCAAGAATGCTAATTGGCAAGCCTTCCTGATCGCCAGTGGACGCTGTGATCGACGGTGCACATAATAATTGCGCTGACTGAACTTCTTCTACAATCTGGTCTGGCGAAAGCCGGCCCATAAAATTGATATTGCATGGAGCTCTATTAGACAGCTCTTTTAAGCTATTCATCAGTGGCCCATCACCAATAATATTAAGTTGTATATTGTCTTTGATGCCGATTTTTTGTAAGGCTTTGATCAAATATTCACAGCCCTTTTTCTCAACTAATCTTCCAACAAATACAATCCTTCCTTCGATGGCGTCATTAGCTGATGGTTTAAACTTTTGAGTGTTAACACCAATATAATGCTGAATAATTTTGTTTTCCGGACACCCACGCTCTAATAGCTTGCTTTTAATAAACTCGGAAACAGCAATGATCTTCTGTGAGCCATTAAAGACCTTTTGAAGGTTGTCATTTTGCTTTTTCTTGTGTTTATTGATGGTGATGTCGCGGCCATGGAAAGTGGTTAAAAGCGGAATATTTAACGCCTTGCTGAGTGCGAGGCAATTTAAAGCATTTGAACCAAAATGAGCGTGTATGATTTGTGGCGACAGCTCTGTTAACTGGTGCAACCAGCGTTTGTTGAGAATATTGAGTTTCTTGTGAAGCCCTGCAGTCAGTTTGGGGAACGAGCTAAAATCACTTTCAATGCATACATGATAGTCTTTTCCTGGAACAGATTTTTGCTCAATTAAATTATATCCAGCCATGTTTCTCTTGAAGCCACAAAAAATCGGTTCCCAGCTTGGAAGGTGGTGTGCCTGTTCAGCGATAAAAGTCTCTGAGTAGGGAAGTAAGTCTTTTCTAAATATCAAAGCGCGTGACATAGATTAACTCTCGTGCTTGCGGTTGTATAAGAGGTGCCGCTGATGTTTTTAGATTCTCAGCGATGAATAAAATAAATGAGTGAATCGTCCAGTGCTAGGGATTGACCTGTTTCATGCTTGATTGGTTCACCCAACAGAGTATAGGGAATATGATCGGTCGGCGGCAAAATAGCGGTGCCGGTGTTCAGGCTGCAAGCTACAATGCAGTTATCAAAGTACCACCAAGTGATGCCGTCTTTAATTTCCCGCTTCTCGAAGTATGCTTGGCCTACTGTGCGATGAAACTGTAGCAGGGCTTTCCAGCCAGGTCTTTCGCGCCAGCCTTCTTTATCATCAATTAGACCAAACCCAGGGTGCGCCAAGCGCCACCACCAAAGCCGTTCTGTAGCCCCACTGCACAAGGTAATCAGAGCATAGCGAATCATATAGGCGGCGCTATCAAGTTCGCTGATGTGCAGTCGACTTTCGCTTTGATTGTTGTATTGATAGGCGCCGGCAAGTGGGCTGTATAGACCGGTGCCTTGAAGCGGCCAGTTGACTTCGGTTATGTAAAAGCCGGTTTTGTTGTAGCTCTTGGCAATGGCTTTGCCGAGCAGGGCTTTTTCCAGGGTGGTAAAGCCGTTTTGAGCGTTCTCTGGTGCGCCGCGTCGATCGACATAAAGGTGGCAGGAAAGGGCGTCGATGGCTTCACCGCCGGCATCCAGTAGCGGCGGATAGTACTGAAACTCGAAATCATTAATGGCAGGCCCGATAAACTGGATTTCTGGATATTGCGCTTTCAACTGTGCCGCACCCTGCCACAGGCTGGACATTTCTTCGAGATTCCATAAACCCCATTTAACGCGGTTCACCGCATGGCCGATTTCAACGCAGTGAATATGGGTATGAACCCGTGCCAGTGCTTTAGCCATAAATGACTGCCAGGCGGCGGGGTCGAGCACGGCCTGGCGAGATTGAACCAGGCCAATGCCAACCGGGTGGCCTGCTTCGGCCAGTTGCTTGATGGCCTCTGCTGCAGCATCCAGGTGCGCCTGGTCCAGGTGAAAATACAGCCGCACGAAAACGCTTAACCCAGGTGTTTGCTTCAGTTGTTGCAGTTGTTGCTCGAAGCTTTCATCGACTTCAACGCAGACACCAAAGCGTCCGCTCATCTTCACTTCGGTTTGAAAGCTGTCCGATTTCAGTTGTCGATAGCTACGCCAAATCGACCATCCCTTACGCAGATTGCTGAACAAGGTCGGCCAGATATCAGCACCGCGGCGCTCGCGTCGACGTTCCGGACTGCGCAGCATCACCGAAGGTTGGCCGGAGTATTCATCCCACAGCCAGGCATCCCTTTCACTCGGTTGGCCGGTGGATACCTGCTTCTTTTCATCAGCCGCTGGATGCAACCACTGACGGATAGTGCGGATCGGATGGCGCCATTTGCGTGAGCGTTGATGGCGACGGAAACGGGCGCGGTAACGATCGGCCCAGCGTTCGAACTCCTTCGGAATCGGCCCGTCGTTCCAGTAAATATGACGGAAGATGCGCAGAAAGTGCGAGGGCAATTTCATCCGGTCCAGATCCCGCGCGCGCTGCTTGTAGCTGGGATTGGCAACCAGTTGGCCGCGGTTAAGGTCAATAAAAGTGGGGTTGGCCCAACTGGCTGGTCCGGTCCGCTGCAACAGGATGTTTTGTGGGCCCAGATCATTATGCACAAAGCCGCTGTCGTGCATGGTACGGATGGCTTCTGCGCAGACGCGTAACAGACGGATAAAATCGCCTGCGTAAGGTCGCTGACGCAATAAATAGGTCATCTCGGAATACAGGTCGGTCGAATCGGTCAGGTATCGGCTGATCAGCAGGCTTTCTACCAACTGGTTGCCATTCCAGCGCTCAAAGTAACCCAAAGGTTCAGCAACGGCGGCGCCTTGTTCGTAAAGGTGTCGAGCAAAAGCGTGGGCACGCTGAGCCTTGCTTCCGGTGCGTCGATACCAGGCACTGCGTAAATTGCCAGGTTGTTTGAATACTTTGATGCAGATGTCGTTACCACCCGCGATAGGATCTGGCAGGCGATAAACCCGATTACGTTGGCGGAACAGTAATTCGCCCTGATTCTGTTCATCATTCAGGCTTGCCAGCCAGGCCAGGCCAGCACTGTCGGTATAGCGATGATGAAACTCACCCTCATATCCGGGGAGCAGAGATTCCAGGGCTGTATAGGTGCTTATCGGTGACATCGCAGACAGACTTTTTTAGTGGGCGGCCATCATACCGGAGGCTACCAATGGCGACCAGACAGCCGCTCAGATAGCGCCCTGGCTGGTCATCACGTATCCTAGTCGGCCTCGAAAACAGCTGTGGATTTCGCCTTAAGATCATGACCGATTCTTCTAGAGACAAGCAGCCTAAGGGCTGGCGTGGCCTGTGGCCAGAACGTATGGATAAGGCTTGGGCGCGGTGCTGTGCGTGGCTGGATTTGCTGGTTGTTGACCTGGGGCTGTTGCGTTTGCCGGTCAATCGTCCGGTGGAGGTTGTGCCGGGCATCTGGCGCTCTAACCAACCAACGCCTTGGCGTCTAACAGCCTTGGCAAAACGCGGTTTTCGATCGGTGATCAACCTGCGCGGAGAAGGGCGTAGCGGTGCTTTTTATCTGGAGCAGTATCACGCTGAGCGTTTGGGGTTGCAGCTTTACAGTCTGCGCATGAGTTCGCGACGAGCACCAACGCCAGAACAGTTGGCTATCTTGCATGATTGGCTCGACAACGCTCCCAGGCCGTTGCTATTGCACTGTAAGTCGGGGGCTGACCGGGCCGGCCTGGCTGCTGCTATCAGTCTGTTGTTGCAAGGCTCGACTCCAAAGGTGGCAGCCCGGCAGCTGTCTTGGCGTTACCTGCATATCCGTAATGCTTCGACCGGCATGATGGACCATTTTGTTAAGTGTTATGCCGCCAGTGGTTACGCTCAGGGAGTGGGGTATCGTGATTGGGTTTCGCAGTCTTACGACCGGGAACAGACGCGGCTCAGTTTTCGCCGCAGCGGTCGTTGGAGCTGGTTGACAGATCGGTTGCTGCGGCGCGAATAAGTTGCTCCTTTCTGGTAACTCAATGAGCGGTTGATGGCTGATGTATGCGCTTAAATATGCCCGCCACCACGTTTTAGGAAGGGTACCATCTTGATGGTATCGACCTTGTTTTCACGTTGCGCGTCGAGCAAGTTTTGGATAACAGCCTCAGGCTTGATAAAACGCTCATAATATTGCACCGCGTTATTGGACAAGCGCTGCCATTCTTCTTCTGGCATAGCCATCGCGCGTTCAATAGCGTTGTGCAGTCCAGCTTCGCCCTGGAATGCCATGCAGTTGACGCCGTCTTCGAGGGCCGGGAAAAAATCATCTCCGTACTCAATGATTGGAACCGTACCCACGGCTAAGGCTTCAACCGCGTTGTGTGACATGGGGTAACGTACGCCCGGGCAGGCGAAAAAGAATTTTGCCCGGGCGAGCGTTGGTAACCACTGTTCGACTTTGATTTTGCAAACTTCATTGCAGATTAACACTGCACCCATGACTTTCTGCCGTTCCCATTGATGCATTTGCCGGGTAGATTCAGGTTCAACCAGTTGGAGTTGCTTGGCTGTTAATGATTCGCGCACCACTTCCAGGTAGCGTTTTCGGGTCACTCTGCCGTAGACGCTACGAACCCAGTCTTTGTCGTATTTGCTGGCGGCCGTCTGTCCGCCAAAAAAGCAGGACCAAAGCCGTGGCTGTGTTCTTAGCGGGGCAAGTTCAAGGTCTTGTTGGCGTTGGTAGATTCCTGGAAATAAAGGGAAAGGCCAGGGGAATTCATTGTCGGCAAGACGCTCGTTGATCTCTAGGCTGAGCGTGAAATGTGGTGCCTTGGACTTGGTTACCTTAAAAGCTGGCAGGGACTGTTCGCTGACGATGATCCAATCCATCGGGTCCCCAGGAAGCGTTTCGTTCGCTCCGATGAGACTAAAAGGTTGCTCAAAACAACTGGCTTTAAAGTTCTTTTTGGGGTTGGCCAGGAAGCCATAGTGATTGACGAACACCGGGTGGTAGCCTGCCCGGGTAAAGTAGGTGTGGAGGTTGTGAATACGTCGTCCCTGCGGGCCATCGACCCGAGTACTACCCAGGTTAAACAGCACTTTCTTGCCTTGTTCCGGGATCGGTTGTTGGCTGGCGATCAACCTCGCATAGGCTGTTCTGAACCTAGGTGTCAGAAAGGGGCGGTAGCGGCGCCAAGTTTTGTCCAAATGTCGGCCCAGAACTTTAAAGGTCGGCATATAAAGGCATCCTGGTAAATTCTGGCAGTCTAACTGAGCTAATTCCTCCAGGCTAGGGAGCGCTTCTTGACAAGAGTTACGGCCGTAAGTGCTTCGGAGTGCCACATCACTTGTGGCAGAACGTTTTAGCTCGCATAGAGCTCTGGGGGAGATATTTAGAGGCTCCCTGGAACCTCCGTTTTCTGAATAATCATCCTGGTATGAGGTCTGGGTTGCCAGTGTCTCGGCTTTATCTGTCCTGGCGGTTTCAGTACCATAGCGCGCTTTTCATCCAGGGTTGTCTGTGAAGGCTACTGATCAAATGAGGGTAGGGTGTGACTGGACTTGAACAACAGTCCTGCAAGGCGGCTATATTGGGGCCATTGAGCCTGAAATCCGGCCCTCCTTTGCTGAGCAGCAAAACCCGTTGGGTGTATGAACACCCTCATGACCCCAGCTTACTGGTAAAAGTCCATATCCCACGGGGGCCTGGGGCCCAGCAGTCGGGAATCCAGGCATGGTTTGCCGCAGCCAAGGATTATTTTTTATACAGTTCAGGCATGGTGCGTGAACTGCGTCATTTTGTTGAAAGTCGTTATCGTGACCAGGGGTTGGCATGCAGTCGCATCTGCCCCATTCATGGCGTAGTGGAAACGGACTTGGGGCTGGGGTTATTGGTGTCTGCCGCACGGTCTGCCGACGGCAGTCTGGCACCGACGTTACAGACCTTGATGGATAACCGACTGTTAACCGCCAGCCAGGTGGCTGATCTTCGTGCGCTGTTAAACAGCATGGTGGACTCGACTTTGACTTTTGCCGATATGAATTACGAAAACCTGGTACTGGAGCACGCCGGAGATGACTCAGAGCGTTTCGTTATTATCGATGGCCTGGGCGATCGTACCTGGATACCGACGCAACGCTGGTTTCGTAGCGTTCGTCGCAGTAAGAAACGAGAGTTTCAACAGCGTGTTGAGCGTCGCTTGAGCAGTCTCGGATATGACTGATCGCAGACCTCGGTGGCGTCGCCAGTGGCGAGCGCGATGGCAACAACCGCAGGTTCGTCTGGCCGTCTGGTTGGATGCACTGTTCGTCGATCACGGTATTGTGCGGCCCCTGTGGAACAACCCCCAGCAGTTTGCTGCCGATGCCTGGCGCGCCAATCAACCTGGCCCGATCGGTATTCGGCGTTTGTCCAATAAAGGCGTGCGTACCCTGGTCAATTTACGGGGTCAGGGTGGTGGCGGGGCTATCCTGCTGGAAGAAAAAGCCTGTGAACGTTTCGGGATGCAATTAGTGCATTTTCGGATGTCATCACGGGGGGCGCCGTCGAAGCAGCGCGTGCTCGCTTTTGCCGATCTGATTAAGCGGCTTGAAACGCCGGTTCTGTTCCACTGCAAGTCGGGCGCCGATCGTTCTGGTTTTGCCGCCGGGCTTTACCTCTTACTCACCGGTCAGGGTTCTGTGGCTGATGCCAAGGCGCAGTTGTCGTGGCGGTACTTACATTTTAAAGGCGCAAAAACCGGCATGCTGCATGAATTTTTTTGCGCTTATGAACGTTATCAGCAGAACAACGAAACCGATCATTCGTTTTTAGATTGGGTCGCTGAGATTTATGATCCCAAGCAGTTGGAGCAATCATTCCAGCCGCGTAAAGCCAGTGCCTGGCTTGTAGACAAGGTATTACGACGTGAGTGAATACAAACTGGACATCCATCAGGACACGCCACGGCGGGCTTTGATTTATCGCCTTTGGCGCAGCTACTTAAAAGGTCACTGGCCTTGGTTGCTGGTGGCGGCTGTGCTGGTGGTTATCGAAGGCAGTGCCTTGGGCTTGCTCAGTTATCTGGTGCAGCCCATGTTCGACAATATTTTTGTGCAGGGTAAATCCGATGATGTCATCTGGATTGCACTGGCCATTTTTATTGTGTTTACAGCTCGTGCCTTGGGTGGCTTTGGGCAGCGAACCATTACGCTTAGTGTGGGTTTGCGTGTTATTACCAATATGCAGAAAGATATGTTGTCGCACTTGATTCGACTGGACTCTGCATTTTTTGGTCAGCACTCTCCGGGTGCGCTAATTGAGCGAGTGCGTGGTGATACGCAAGCGCTGAAGAATTTTGCCAGCACAGCATTAATAAATTTAGGGCGGGATTCTATCTCATTGGTTGCCTTGCTGACAGTCGCGATGATGGCCGATTGGCGATGGACAATTTTTGCTTTGGTAGGTTTGCCATTGTTGTCGGTTCCGATTGCTGCGTTGCGGCGACTCATTTTGAGAACGACGCGCAGTTCACGCGAAATTTCATCGGTTATGTCAACGCGGTTGGATGAGATTTTTCACGGTATCAATGCCATCAAACAAAATAACCTTGAGCGTCATGAAGATGGCCGGTTTGCTAAAGAGACGGGGCGTTTTTTCAAATACCAGCGTCGATCGGAAGTGGGTAATGCCGCCATGCCGGCGATGATCGATTTGGTGGCCGGCTTCGGTTTCGTATTTGTGGTGATTTACGGCGGTTACCAGATTATCGATGGTGAGAAGACCATCGGTGAGTTTATGAGTTTCTTCACTGCCATGGCGCTGATTTTCGATCCGTTGCGGCGCTTGTCCAATATCAGTGGTGCTTTCCAGTCGGCCAGTGCCAGCTTGGAACGCATTTTTTCTGTGTTGGATCTTAAGCCTAGAATTCAAAGTCCGGCACAACCGCTTCCTGCGCCTCAAAATGTTGCCCAGCGTGATGTTGTGCTGGATAAGGTGCGTTTCGCTTATGGTGATCAGCCTGTGTTACGTGACCTGAGTTTAACGGCGCCAGCCGGGAAAATGACGGCGCTGGTAGGTGCTTCGGGTGCGGGTAAGTCGACCATTTTTAATTTGTTGACGCGTTTGGTTGATCCACAGTCAGGACAAATACGCCTGGGTGATCAGCCGATTGATCAGCTGGATTTGATTGAGTTGCGTGGGCTTTATTCGGTGGTCAGTCAGGATTCTGCTCTGTTTGACGAAACCATCCGTCAGAATATTTTGCTCGGTGATCTGCAGGCCACGGATGAGCGCTTGACTCAGGCGGCACGCGAAGCCTTGGTCGAGGAATATACCCAACATCTGGAAGCCGGTCTGGATACTTTGGCCGGCCCCCGTGGTTCTAATCTTTCTGGCGGTCAGCGACAGCGGGTGGCCATTGCCAGAGCTTTACTGCGCGATGCACCTATTCTGTTGTTGGATGAGGCTACTTCAGCACTCGATACCCGGACTGAAAAACTGATTCAGCAAACCTTGGAAGATCTCGCCAAGCGCAAAACCACTTTGGTGATTGCGCATCGTCTATCGACGGTTATGAATGCTGATTTGATTCATGTTTTGGATCAGGGGCAAGTGGTGGAAAGCGGTACTCATCAGGAATTGCTGGCCAAAGGCGGCGCTTATTCCCGTTTGCATTCCACCTTCGAGCATTGAGGGTTGGATGCCGCGGCGTTTATAACCGTTGCCTGACCAGCAAGACGGCGATGACCAGAAAAATCAGCGGGGGCAACAGTGCAGCGTAAGGCGCGCTCAATCCTGCTACCAGCAATAAGCTGGCGCCGGTCTCGGTTGCCAGCTGCACAGCGATCGCCAAAGCAACGCCTTTGAAGGCTGCATCTCCCAGCGTTTTCTGACGAAACGAGCCAAACGAAAATACCAGTGCCAAAAACAGCATGCCCAGGTAGGTGATCGGAAACCACAGCCGGTTCCAGAAGGTCAGTGCTAATTCTGGATCGGCATGGCGCTGCTGATTCGAGAAAGTCACCTGACGCCAAACCTGAGGCAGCGTTAACTCTCGGGTGCGTTGTGCCAGCAGCGCCAGCAGGTCGGCATTGAAGTTATCCGGTTGCCAGTTCAGCGTTGCAAACTCGCTGTGAATGACTTGATCGTTTTCAAATTCGATACGTCGACCGTTCAATAACTGCCAGCCGCGATCGATCGGTGACGCTTCGGGCGCGTAGATCATGCTGGTCAAGTTGTTGTCTGCGCTGAGTTCAAAGACGGTCAAGCCACGGATGTCTCGTTCGGGTGAAACGAAGTCGACGTTAATAATCCATTGATTGTCCTGGAACCATTCCCCGCTCAAAGTGGGCAGTGAACGATTGAGGTTAATGGCGCGCGACACTTCAGCTTGCTGGCGCATTTGCGGAGCCACCCACTCGCCAACAAAATAGATAATCGGCATTAGCAGTAGGCCGGGCAGCAGCAAGCGCAATACCAGGCCGTAAGCGCTGCTCGATGCCAATTGAATAATAACCAGCTCGTTGTTCTTGGCCATGCCGGCAACGGAGATCAGCGTGCCGAGCAGCACCATAGGGCCAATATACTGGTAGACCTCCAGTGGCATGCTGAGCAACTGATAAAGGGTCGCCTCCCAGGGACCGTAGCTGTCACTGGCGCGGCGGCTGAGTTCGTCGGCGACCCCCATGACCATCAATAAGCCACCAATCGCCAGCACCACGATGGCGATAAAGACCGCAGTACGACGAATGATATAGCGGTTGAGAATCGACACCATCAGTTGCGCCTCCGTACCCAGACCAGCCCCACTAATGCCAGCACGATGAGGTACCACCAGGGGCTGACGATCAAGGGCAACTGACCTTTTTCGACGCCGGTTTGCAGGGTTTGCTGGCCAAAAGTGAACACGATATAGAGCACGATGCCCATGGCAACAGCGCCAACCTTACCTTTGCGGGGTTTTACCCGGGTCAGGGCGACGGCCCAGACAGCCAACACCGGTATCAGGCAGGCCAGCAAGGTGCGCTCAATGGCATCGCTGCGGCTGGCCTGACTGCCACTGCGCCACAGTGCCAGGGTGTTGCTGGCATCGCGTGAAGCGCTGGCGCTGTTGTTGTCGACGCTGGGGATGTAGAGCGCAAACTGCTTGTAGTCGATTTTTTCAGTATCACCTGGCGTTAATGCAAAAACCCGTTGTACACCATTAAAAAGGGTTAAATATTGACGCTGCTCTTGTGTCTCGATGCGCGCCGAAGGCGCGGTATTAACGGCGATACGATCATCGTCCACTCTGGCTATAAAAACCGATAACAAGGTGCCTTCGGATGGGTTGGAGCGTTGTGCGTATAGGGTGGCATTGCGCTGGTTCAGTGTGAAAAATTCACCGGGGGTGACAATGTCGGTTAACGGACGGTTTTGTTGTTCGATCAAATAGCGCGTCAAACTGCTTTCGGATAGGGGCGTCAGCCAGTGTGTAAATGCCAGCATAACGATCATGGCCGGCATAGCCGTAAACAGCAGAACATTTTTCAGGATGCCGCTGTCTGACTGACCAACAGCATGCAGAATGATGCGCTCGGATTCTTCGCTCATCCGGTTAAGGCTGGTCAGCGCCGCCAGAAAAAAGGCCGCTGGCAGCAGTTCTGGAATCAAGATAGGCAACTGATAACCGACAATGGCCAGAATTGCCCAGTCGGAATATTGCCCGGAGACAACCCGCCCCAGGATCTCACTCATTTCGCCGGCGATCAGCAAGGCCGACAGAATCGCCGTGATCAGAATAAAGGGCTTCAGGATTTCACGGCAGAGATACCAGGTGAACAAGGCGGAATCCTGTTTGAAAGAAGAAGGGCGCAGTATAGCGGTCAGCCGCAGACGACCCAAGCCGTCTGCGGCACAGGGTCAGTCGTTATCTCGAATGGCCATACGGATCAAGGCCACAAATAGACCCAGGAAGCCACCGAGAACGAAAGCAGCCAACACAATCAGTTTACGGTTTGGTGAGGCAGGGCTGGCCGGTATGCGAGCCTGAGTATCCTCGTCGATTAACGACACTCGGTCGAGTTCGATCTGGATACTCTGCAGGCTGGCCATTTCACCTAAAAGCTCTGAACGAGTGACACTGCGTTTAGTAATTGGTGGAGTGGTTACAAAAATATTTCCAGTAAAAGCGGCATCAAAGTTGCTGAGGCTTGACAGGTCAATCACTTTGGTTTCGTTAAAGCTGCTGATAAAGAGTTCTGCTGCGTCATCACCCCTCAGTGCTTCCAGTTGAGCGCGAAGGATGCGGGTTCCTTGTAAGAAGAGATCATCTTTACGGTAGCCTTCGCGCTGAGTCAGCAACTGAGTGTTTTCCGTACCATGAACCAGCGCTGTCCAATCTGTAGGCTCAACAATGTTCAGTGTATTGGCAAGGTTGAGTGCTTGTTCCAATTCATAGACACGTTGCTGCAACGACGTTTCCGCTGCCAGCTCAACCTGAGTGACTTGAGACTGCAGCTGAGCAATGCGGATATCCCTTGCCGCTTCAATACCACCTTTGAAATTTTCCGCAGTACGTTGCGCGGCCAGCTGAATCAGTTCGTTTAAAACGACCTGAGCTGTTCCCGGGTTTTCAGACAGGAAGCTCAGCTTTACGGTTTCCAAAGGAATGTTTTTATTTTCGAGCGCATCCGGATTTGCCGGTGTGATGGTCAGACTGTTTAGTAAACCTTGAACAGTGCTTACTCGAGTCGCATCGCTTGACTGAGTTTCACTGTCTTGCACTGCTGCATCGTAGGCGGCTTCCATCAGTGAATAAGAGCTTAGGTTACTGATGAAATCTCGACTCAGATCGTCCAGAGAGATGGGTCTAATTGACTGCTCCAGTAAGGGTCGAACAGTCTGCAGCGACGGCTGAGTAAAGGTGGCTTCCACCCGATATTTATTTGGCAGCACCAGCGTAAAAAGACCCGCAGCTACAGTGGCAGTCACAGTAATTGCAACAATCAGCAACCACTGTTCGAACAGCCCTCGAAGCAAGGCGCCAAGGTCAATGGTGTCATCATCCTGGTACGGAACAGACGGTTGCTTGGCCGGCTGAGGATTGTCGTTGGATGCCATCGGCGAGGATACTCCCTATCATTCTGATGATTTGAATTTGCGCGTCAGTATACGAGAGCGTTGCGGGTGGGCCAACCGGTAGCGCAGCTGGTTTGAAACAGGGTACAGTTGCCTTCTGCTAACGCTGCTAGTTTCCAAAATGGAGTGACGAATGACCGAGTTGACCTGCTTTGGCGCCTATGACATCCGCGGACAGTTGGGTACCGAGCTGAACAGGGATATTGCTTATCGCATCGGCCGTGCCTTTGCCGCCTTCTTAAAGCCGAAAACCGTGGTGGTTGGCGGCGATGTCCGTGAAACCTCGCCGGAGCTGAAGGCAGCCTTTGCGCAAGGGGTGATGGATTTCGGCGCCGATGTGATCGACATCGGCTTATGCGGCACGGAAGAGGTCTATTTCGCCACCGATTATCTTAAGGCCGATGGCGGTTGTATGGTCACGGCCAGCCATAACCCCATCAATTACAACGGTATGAAGATGGTACGCGAGCTGTCCAAACCGATCTCTCGCGATACCGGACTGGACGACATTAAGAAAATGGCCGAGACCGAAGACTTCGGCCCGGCAGCGGCCAAACCCGGCACCCTGACTGAGCTCGACAACAGCCAGGCCTATGTCGATCACCTGATCAGCTTTGTCGATATTCCTAACCTCAAGCCTATGAAGTTGGTAACCAATGCAGGCAATGGCGCTGCGGGTCCCTCACTGGATCGGCTGGAGAAAGCCTTGTTGTCTGCCGGTGCGCCACTGGAATTTATCAAGGTGCATAACGAGCCGGATGGCACCTTCCCCAATGGCATTCCTAATCCGTTGCTGCATGAGCAACAGCCGGTGACTTCCAAAGCGGTGCGGGAAAATAATGCCGATATGGGTATTGCCTGGGATGGCGATTTCGACCGCTGTTTTTTATGGGACGAAGACGGCAACTTTATTGAAGGCTATTACATTGTCGGGTTGCTGGCCGAAGCTTTTCTGGTTAAACAGCCCGGTTCGAAAATTGTGTATGACCCGCGCCTGACCTGGAATACCGTCGAGATCGTCGAAGGAAAAGGTGGTACGGCGGTGATGTGTAAGTCCGGCCACGCCTTTATCAAAGAGAAAATGCGCAAGGAAGACGCCATCTATGGTGGCGAAATGAGTGCACACCATTACTTCCGCGATTTCTCCTACTGCGATTCCGGCATGCTGCCCTGGCTTCTGGTGATTGATCTGCTGAGCAAGAAGCAGACCTCGTTGAAATCCCTGGTTGGCAAACAGATGGGCAACTTCCCATCGCCGGGCGAGATCAACAGCCAAGTGGCCGACGCCGACGAAGCCATGACCCGGGTCTACGAGGCCTACAAAGCCAAGGCCATTGCCGAAGATCGCATCGACGGCCTGTCGCTGGAGTTCGATGACTGGCGCTTTAACCTGCGCAAATCGAACACCGAGCCGGTGATTCGCCTTAACGTCGAAACCCGCGCCGATAAAGCGTTGATGGACGAAAAAACTCAGGAACTGCTGGCGCTGATCCGTCAGTAACCCGCTTGGGATGCCTTGCTTGAAAACGTTTTCAAATATAGAGTGACGGCTCTGAAACATAAGCGGACGAGGGTAAGTCCATGACCATTCTGGTAACCGGTGGCGCGGGTTATATCGGCAGCCATACCTGCATCGAATTGATCGAAGCCGGCCAAGACGTGCTGGTACTCGACAACCTGGCTAACAGCTCGCTGGAGGCCTTGCACCGGGTTGAGGCGATCGTTGGGCGTAAGGTGCCTTTTATCAAAGGCGATATCCGCGATGCGGCCTTGCTGGAACGGCTGTTCAGTGAGCAGTCGATCAGTGCCGTGGTGCATTTCGCCGGGCTTAAGGCGGTTGGTGAGAGTACCGAGATTCCCATCGACTACTACGAGAACAACGTCGCCGGCACCATCGCTTTATTGCAGGCCATGCGTCGGCACGACGTCACCCGGCTGGTGTTCAGTTCTTCGGCCACCGTTTATGGCGATCCGGCATCGGTGCCGATTCGCGAAGACTTCCCGCTCAGCGCGACCAATCCTTATGGCCAGTCCAAGCTGATGATTGAGCACATGCTGCAGGATTTGGCACGTTCCGATGAGCGCTGGCGTATTGCCGTGTTGCGTTACTTTAATCCGGTTGGTGCGCATGAATCCGGCACCATCGGTGAAGATCCGAACGGTATCCCCAATAACCTCTTACCTTACATTGCTCAGGTTGCCGTCGGCCGGCGCGAGCAGCTGGCAGTGTTCGGCGATGACTACAACACCCCCGACGGTACTGGCGTGCGCGACTACATCCACGTGGTCGATCTGGCGCGAGGTCATCTGCGCGCGCTGGATAAGCTCAATACGCAAAGCGGTTGTGTTGCCTATAACCTGGGCACCGGCCGCGGTTACAGCGTTTTGGAGATGGTGAAGGCCTTTGAGGCGGCCTCGGGCAAAGCTGTGCCTTATAAAATATCACCGCGTCGCCCGGGCGATATCGCTTGCTGTTACGCCGATCCGGCTTTTGCCGAACGTGAATTAGGCTGGGTTGCGGAGAAAGGTCTGGATGTGATGATGGCCGATACCTGGCGCTGGCAGCGGCAAAATCCGCAGGGATACGGGGGCTGAAGCAGCCCCTTTTTTGTGGCCGGTGGCGGTTACTTAACCAGAGTGAACTCCAGCTTAGAACCGGTATTTTCTTTGATGCGCACCCTGACTTGTTGTTCCAGGTAGTAGCTGGTGGTCTCGCTCTTCATCTGCATGCGCAAAGCATCGTAACTGAATTTTTCGTCGCCACCGCGCAGATCAACAAAGCCGCTGGCGCCATTGTCATCCAGCTGGACGATCAAACCGCCGGCATTGATGTGCACGATCGTCGCCGCCCAATCCTGCTCTTCCTGGCGTGCCAGCCATTGCAGGCGCAAGTGGTTTTCCACCTCATTGGCGGCCTTGCGACTGGCGCCCAGCTTGTCATTCAACAACTCGACCACAGCGGTGCTGGGTGTCAGCGGCTGGTTACCTAGCTTGGCTTTGATCAAACGATGCAATTGCAGATCGCTGAATTTGCGAATCGGGCTGGTCACGGTGGTGTATTGCTCGAAACCGAGCCCAAAATGCGGCGCTGCCTGGCCACTCCACAAACCACGTTCGAGCCGTTTTTGCAGCACTTTCTGCAGCGGGAAGTCGGTGCAGTCGCGCGCAGCGCGCATGATGGTGCGATAGCCTTCCAAGGTGCTGCCATCACAGTCGGCCACAGCCGGAGCGTAGTCGCGCAGTAAACCTTTCAGCTCTTCTTCGCGTTCACTGCGAAAGCCCGGATGGGTCATAAAGAGGGCATTATCCTCAGCCAGCCAGGCCGCCGTAATGCGGTTGGTGGCCAACATGCTTTCCTCCACCAGGCTGTGCGCAGTGGTGCGTTCTTCGCGCACAACATCGGTGACGTTCAGGGCGTCGTCCACCCGAACGCGGTAATCCGGTCGGTCAGCCATCACCAGAGCATGGTTTTCGCGCCAGTTACGCAGCGCCTGACAGCAGGCGCGCAACGTTTCCAGATGCCAATGTTGAGCCGGAATGGGCTCTTCGCCATCGAGCCAGCGACTGACGTCGGTGTAGCTGAGCTTGGCGCTAGAGCGGATGCGCGCCGGTGTGATGGCGAGCTTGGAGAGATTGCCATCGCGCGCGACCCGCAGATGAAACACCAGCGCCAGTCGAGTGGCGTCTGGCACCAGTGAGCACAACTCTTCGGCCAGCCGCTTGGGCAGCATGTCCAGCGGCATGCCCGGCAGATAGGTGGTGGTGAGTCGTTCCAGCGCTGCCGATTCCAAGGTGGAGTCTGAACTGAACCAGGCAGAAGGATCGGCAATGGCGACGTGCAATAACCAGCCATCGTCGGTTTCTTCGGCGAACAGGGCGTCGTCCATATCGCGGGTACTGGTGGCATCGATGGTGACGAAGGGCAGGTCGGTGAGATCTTCGCGATCGTCGAGTTGCTCGATCAGTTGTTCATCCAGGGCATCGGCGGCGGCCAGTTGCTCTGCGCTGAAATCGGCCGTCAGGTCGTATTTCTCAATCGCCAGACGGTGCCAGGTGCCGGCTTCGTCTTCGGCGCCGAGTACCGCTTCGATTTCCGCCTGGGCCTTACCCGTTTCCCAGGGATGACGTGTAACGAGCGCTTTTACCCATTGGCCGGACTGCGCCTCGGCGGTTTTCTTGGGGGGAACAAACAGCCATTTACCGTGGCCTGCAGCTTCTGGTTCAACGCCCTGGGCCTTGCCGCGCTCAACGTAGCGGCCGACAAAGCTGGCGAGCTCGCTGCTTTCCAGTGCTTCCAGGCTGGCGCGCAGCTTGCCATCGCTTTGTTCTTCAACCACAAAGGTGACCTGGTCACCGGGGAAGACCCGTGCCATCTCTTCCGGTGGCAGGAAATATTCCAGGCCATCGTCTCCGACCACAAAGCCGAAGCTGCGGCCGGTGCCTTTGATGCGGCCGGTCAGCCGCGGCTGGGTGGACTGGATATCGGATTTCAGCGATTGCAGCTGCGCAAGAGCGTTGGCGTCGAGCATAGTGGAGAGCTTGCCTGTTCGAATTAACCGGCGCGGCAGTATAACGGAATCGCGGCGGTTTTTACTCCCCCCAGTTCTTCAGGTTTTGCAGAAAGGTTTCGGTGCGTTCGATGGCGGCCAGCAATTCTGGATCGCCCGGTTTCAACTGCAACGCTTCGCGCCAGACGGCGAGCGCTTCCTGCAGTAAACCCTGGCCGTACAATAGCCGGCCACGCTCGAGCAGGGCAGCGGCCTGGGCATCGATGCGTCGCTGCAGGCGTGGTTGCAAGGCTGCGCCCGCCTCAGCATCAATATCCTGGATTTCACCGAGCAGGCGTTTGGCGCCGATCAGGTCGTTAAAGCGCAGCGACTGTTCGAACTGTGTCTTCAGCTGGGGCAATTGCCGTTGTGCCGCGGCGGTTTCCTGCTGACGCTGTTGTTGGCGCTCATCGCGCTGTGCCTGACGGATGTTGTTCAGTAAGTCCTCACTGAGGTCGTTCGGTGCCAGTTGGTTGGATAAGGTCAGCGCTTCGATCGCCGTTTCGCTGTCATTTTCGTACAGCGACTGACGGCCCACCGCATAAAGGCCGCGTGATGCCTGGCTCAATTCCTGCTGGTAGGCGCGGTAGCGTTGCTGGGCGAAGAAACCATCGGGGCTGGCCAGCAACAGTTGCTCTTCGCTGGGCCGGGTGGCCAGCAAATAGCGACCATACTCCATGGCGATGGCGCGCTGGCTCAGTTGAATACTGCGCAGCCGGCGTTGTTCGTAAGCTTGGCGTTGGCTGGTCAGTTCCGGCGCGTCCGGTAGGTTCTCTAGCGCTTCGTCGAGCACGGCGATGGCACTGGGCCAGTCACCTTCCGGCTCGAATTGAGCCGCCTTGGCCAACTGCTGTTCGATGTAGTCGCTGCGCAGGACTTCGATCTCTTCGATGCGTGGTGCCAGCGCATTAAAGCCGGGGTGGTCGGGCGGTACTGCGCCTAAGGCTTCCAGGGCACGGTCATAGCGATGCTCGGCAACCCAGCCATCGACCTGAGTATTGAGGTCACCTTTCTGGCTCAGCAGGGTGCTGCAGCCGCTGATCATCAGCAGCATGAATAGCGAAAAAACTGGACGTAACAAGGGCATCGGCAACGGCTCAGTGCGTGACTGGCGTAGGCAGCCAGTCGGTAATGGTCAGTGCATCCACCTTGGCCTGGAAGCCTTTTACCTGAATGCTGACGGTGTTTTCGGTGCCCAGTGGGTGGCTGGCATGGACGGCGTCATAGAAGCTTTTGTCGGTCATGATCCGGCCGTGTTCGGCGCGGTCGCACAGTCGTGAGGCCAGGTTGGCCGGTTCGCCGATAACCGTGTATTGCAGGCGCTCATGCGAGCCGAGCAAACCCGCCAACAAGGTGCCGCCACTCAGACCAATGCGAATGTTCAGGCACGGCAGGTTTTGGCGATCGCGCTCACGGTTCATCTCGACAATGCGTTCACGAATGGCGATGGCGCATTGCATGGCGTGGTAACGATGGTCGCTGTCCGGCTGCGGGCAACCAAACAGCAGCATGGCGCAGTCGCCAATGTATTTGTCGACATTGCCCTGGTATTGGTGGCAGATGTTGGCGAATTCGGTGAAATATAAATTGAGAATCTCAGCTACTTCTTCCGGATTACGGCCTTCACTGAAAGCGGTATAACCCACCAGGTCGACAAAGATGACCGAGGCTTCCACCCGGCGGCCTTCCTGATTGGGTTCGACGTCATCCTGAGCCATATAGCGCGCCGCAACCGGGTTGCTGACAAAACGTGAAAACAGCCGCTCGACGCGGTCTTTTTGCTGCAGTCCCTGTGCCATGGTGTTGAACGATTCGGTTAACGCCTTGAACTCACCGCTGTGCTGTTGGCGGATGCGGAAACCATAGTGTCCGGATTCGATGGCGTGCGTGCCCTCAATCAAATCGTTAACCGGTTTACCGAGCGAACGGCCCAGCCGGATTGCCACCAGGGTAATCGCCAGCACCAGCAGTAGCACCACCAGAATGCCCGAACGAACGACGGCGGTTTGGCTGGCATCCAGGGCGGATTTATCCAGCCCGACCCAGGCGGTACCGCCATTGACGTCGCGAAAGACGATGGGTGAATAAAACCAGGTGATGTCGTTTTCACCCAGTTGGCTGCCGTTGTCGGTGATGTTATCTGCGCCACCAAGGTAGGGACGATAACGCCCGGCATCGGCCAGCATATTGCCTTGTCGATTGAATACCGCCACTGAGGCAACAACGGACTGCTCGTTCAGCGAATGCACCAGGCTTCTTAAACTCAGCGCATCTTCGGTAAAAACCATTTCCACCGAAGCAGCACCGAGCTGAGCGGCCAGGGCATCGCCGGTGTCATTGAACTGGGTTTCCATCATGGAAAACTGGCGATAGACCAGGGTGTAACCGAGGATGCTGGACGCGAACAGAACCAGCAGTGTCATGATCAGTGCCAGCTTGTGGCCGAAATGCCATCTCATTGTTGTGCAGTCTGAAAGTGGTGGACGTATCGGCTCAGCATAACACCGACTTTGTCGAAGCGCTCAATCGGCCGATTCTCGTGTCAGAACGATGAAAATGTGCGCTGGTTATCGCAAATAATTCATTGGCGGGCTGTGGCCTTTGCTGTCGTGTCGTTAGAATGCGCCGCCATGACAGACGCCTCTTTTTTTCAGTCCTTACTGCTCCACGCCCAGTGGTTTGCAGCCTTATTGTTCGTACCGCTGGTGTGCTTTCTGGAAGCGGCCCGGTCCACTGTGGTGTGTCGCTGGAGTGCCTTGCTCAGTGGTTATCTGGTGCAGTACGGCCTGATCGCCTGCCTGATCGGCAGCGGTTTCTCCCAGCAGGCCATCATTCTGATCGGTTCAATCGCCGCCTATGCCTGGATTCGTTTATTGACCGGCTGGTTAAAACGACAGTCTGGGCTGGCGCGCCAACAGGATTCAGCCCAGTAATTGCCGATTTTTTCTGCAGTGTCGCTGCGTCTATGGTTATCATGGGCGGTTAAGTTATGCGGCCTGTTTATAAAGTCATGGTGTTAAGGAGTCCGGCGTGGAAGAAACTCTGAACGAGAGCCTCAATACGGTTGTCGATTTGCTCAACCTGGGGCGCGAGAACGCCTGGATTGTTCAGGTATTTGCGATTGTGCTGGCAACGCTTGTGGCCAGTTATATCGCAAAGAAAGTCTTTGATCGCCTCGAACAGGGCGCTGCCAAAACCAAGACTTTCTGGGACGATTTGCTGGTCAATTCAGCGCGCAAACCGGTGCGTCTGTTTATCTGGGTCAATGGTTTGTTGTTGGCGACGTCGATCGTACGCAGTATTTCCGATGAACCGATTTTCGATATTGTCGATCCGGTACGCGAAGTTTCCTTTATCGTCATCTTCGCCTGGTTTATGACGTCCTTTATCCAGCGCGGCGAAGTCACCGCTCAGGATCCGAACCATGTGCGCAAGCCGCTTGACGCCACCACGGCTTCGGCCTTGGGCAAATTGCTGCGTTTGTCGGTGCTGATCACCACCGCTCTGGTGGTATTGCAGGCCTTGGGTTTTAGCGTGTCCGGTGTGTTGGCCTTTGGTGGTATCGGCGGTATTGCCGTCGGTTTTGCCGCCAAAGATCTGCTGGCGAATTTCTTTGGTGGCTTGATGGTCTACCTCGATCAGCCGTTTAAGGTGGGTGACTGGATTCGCTCTCCCGATCAGGAAATTGAAGGCACGGTAGAGCATATTGGTTGGCGGCTGACCCGCATTCGAACCTTTGATAAGCGTCCGCTCTATGTGCCCAATGCGACCTTCGTCAGTATTTCGGTGGAGAACCCATCGCGGATGTTGAATCGGCGCATTTTTGAGACCATCGGCGTGCGTTATGCCGATGCCAACAAGGTTGGCGATATTGTAAAAGCCGTTCGTGACATGCTCGAATCGCATGAGGACATCGATACCAACTCAACCCTGATCGTCAACGTTAATAAGTTTGCCGCTTCATCGATCGATTTCTTTATTTATGCGTTTACCAAGACCACCGACTGGGTGACCTATCACGCAGTTAAGCAGAACGTCATGTTGCGCATTATCGATATCATTGATGAGCACGAAGCGGAGATCGCCTTCCCGACGCAGACGGTGCATTTTGCGTCACCGGAAGACGACGGAGGTCGGGCTGCCGCTAAGCGGGTAGATACGCCGGATTCGGGCAGGACGACAGCGGGACCCGATGTTGGTGAGGAGTCCTGATAACTGGACCGGTCAGAAGATGGGATACTGAAACAAAACAGCCACCCTTAGCGGTGGCTGCTTTTTTTGGAGAGCCAGTATTCGTATTCTTCCTGACCCAGCGCTCGGGCTTCGTCTTCGAGCATGACCGGAATGCCATCGCGGATGGGGTAGGCCAGTTTGGCGGCGGTGGAAATCAGCTCACTCTTTTCCCGGTCGACCTGCAAGGGCGCTTTGGTCACCGGGCACACCAGAATATTCAGCAGTTGTTTATCAATCATCATGGTTTGAATCCTCGTTGCGGTCGTGCAGCGGTACGCCCGGTACCGGATCAATACCACCGGGATGTCCCGGATGGCAACGTGCAATGCGTTTGGCCGCCAGCCAGCTGCCTTTAACGGCGCCGTGATGTTTCAGTGCGATCAGCGCGTATTCCGAGCAAGTCGGGTAAAACCGACAGCGCGGACCGAGTAGCGGACTGATCAACCAGCGATACAGGTACACCAGGGCGATCAGCGGCCACTTCAACATGCTCAGCCTTCGCGTGACCAGCGTGCGCCGTCACGCGTGTCCTGAATGACGATACCGGCAGCGGCCAGTTCATCGCGGATGGCATCGGCGCGGGCAAAGTCGCGGTTCTTTTTGGCGCTTTGGCGTTCGGCGACCAAAGCATCGATGGCGTCATTGCTGAGGCCGCCGGCGTTGTCGCCGCCACCTTGGAACCATTGTTCCGGTGTCTGTTGCAAAATGCCCAGGGTTTCGGCCACGGCAAGAATTTCGCCTTTTAATCGGGCGCGTTCATCGGCATCGCTGGTTTTGAAAAAGCGATTGCTGGTTTCGTGCAAGGCGGCCAGGGCACGTGGTGTGTTCAGGTCATCGAGCAATGCCTGGAACGCATCCAGCTGGAGCGGATCTTCGGGTGCTATGGCTTCAATTCCTTCGCTGTCACGCAGCACCGTATAGAGACGGTCCAGTGTCTGGCGGGTCTGATGCAGCAATTGCTCGGACCAATTCAGGTTGGAGCGATAGTGCGCTGACAGCAAGGCTAAACGCACCAGTTCGCCGGGCTGATTGGCCATTAAATCGCGCAGCACAGTGAAGTTGCCGAGCGACTTGGACATCTTCTCGCCGTCGACGTCGAGCATGGCGTTGTGAACCCAATAACGCGCATAGCCGGTGCCGTCGGCAGGATGATCGGCAACGCAGCATAAACCCTGGGCACGTTCGTTTTCGTGATGCGGAAATACCAGGTCGCTGCCACCGCCATGAATGTCGATGGTCTCGCCCAGGTGCTTAAAAATCATCGCCGTACATTCGGTGTGCCAGCCCGGCCGACCCCGGCCCCAGGGACTGTCCCAGCCGGGCAGGTCGTCGGTGGACGGTTTCCACAACACGAAGTCCAACGGATGGCGTTTGTAATCGGCCACTTCGACCCGGGCGCCGGCCTGCATGTCGTCCAGTTTGCGATGCGACAAGCGGCCGTAATCGTCGGCGCTGTCGACCGCGAACAGCACATGGCCGTCGCTCACATAGGCGTTATCGCTGGCGATCAGCCGTTCGATGATATTGATGATTTCGTCGATGGTTTCGGTCGCGCGTGGCTGGATGGTCGGCGTTAAATTACCGAGCGCGTCCATGTCTTGCTGATAAGCATCGATAAAACGCTGGGCGTACTGACCAATATCGACGCCTTCGGCTTTGGCCGCGGCGTTGATCTTGTCATCGACGTCGGTCAGGTTGCGCGCGAAAACCACGGTTGGATACAGCCGGCTGAGCAAGCGATAGAGCAGATCGAAAACGGTCGCCGAACGGCCGTTGCCAACGTGCACGTAGTTATAGACGGTGGGTCCGCAGGCATAGAAGGTTACCCGGTTCGGATCGAGCGGTTGGAAAGCTTCTTTTTGACCGGACAGGGTGTTGTACAGATAAAGCGTCATGCGAGCGTTGGGACCTTGTGAAAATGTCGGGCTGGGAATCGAGGCCGCAGTTTACCATCGCGTACTCAGAGCGTCATGGTCGGTGTTCGGCGATGGCGCCCTTGCGCACGCCTTCAAAGGCTTTAACGCGCCACTGAGATTGCGGATGCTCGCGGCCGAGTTCATGGGCCAGGTGCGTGGCGATCAATTCCACGGTGGTGTCGCTGTGCATCGCATAACATTGTTGGCTGCTCAGCCAGACGTCGAAGCGGCCTTGTTCGGCATCGTAGCCGACGTGGGTCAGGTTGGGTTCAGCGCTGTCGAGCTGGTCTTCGGCCGTTACCAGATAGATGTCGGCGAAGCGTTGCGCCCAGTCGCGTTCGACCTCGGTATCACGCTGGCCATCGCGCCAGATTTCCAGGCGTGAGCGGTGGCCATGACAGAGTCGTTGGCAATCGCCCTGGTGTTTTTTCAGACCGTGGGCGTAGTGATAAAAAGCGCCGTCGATCTGTTCGGTGTGCAGATGCAAGTGCACCTTACGCACGTTCGCCGGCACCAGCGTATTGAGGTGAGCTTCCAGCGCCGGCCGCGCCGCTTCGATGCTGACACTGCTGCTGTCGAGCTGGAACACCGCTTCGCGCGGTGCCTGATAGCGGAACTTCAGTTGACCGTCGGTAGCGCGGTATTCAATGTTCAGTCGCTCGCCATCGGCTTCCTCGGTAAGAGTCAGACCCGGCAAAGCCAGGGGAACGACCAGGGTGTGATCCATACCGCTGTCGAGCGCCTGCTTGAGCAGTTTTTTGACATGCCCGAAGTCGAACAGCATGCCTTCGTCGTTCAGTTCGCCTTCCAGCTCGACATCGACAATCCAGCTTTCTCCGACCACACCCCGGTTCGGGTGCAGGTAGCTGAAATCAAGGACGGTGAGATTGTCGACAAACAGACGGGTCATGGGGCTTCCGGAACAGTGGCAGTGAATAGCGGGGCGCGAATTCTAGCACTATCGCAGCGCGATCGCTCAATCTTCAATAGGGCCATCGTAACTGAGCGCTTCGACCCAGTATTCGGCTTCACCTGCGGGTGTCTGGACGATTACCTCATCATCGACGGCTTTGTTCAGCAGGGCGCGTGCCAGTGGTGAGTCGATGCTGATATAGCGCGGATCGACATCAAATTCGTCCGGCCCGACGATGCGCATCACTCGCGGCTGGTCATCGCCATCGAGCAGCTTGACCCAGGCGCCGAAAAAGATGCGCTCGGGGTTGTCCGGGCGGGCAGTGACCACCTTGAGGCTTTCCAGCCGTTTGCTGAGAAAACGCACCCGGCTGTCGATCTCGCGCAGCCGTTTCTTGCCGTAGATGTATTCGGCGTTTTCCGAGCGGTCGCCGAGCTTGGCCGCGTCCGACACTTCACGCGTCACTTGCGGTCGCTCTACCTTCCACAGTTGCTGTAGTTCAGCGCGCAACCGGGCTTCGCCTTCGGGCGTGATGACGGCGGTCGAGCGGGGGCGAGGTGGTCTATAGCGGCTCATCGATCTCCACGGATCAGTTGGCGAATGACAAAGCGGTTGGGGTTCAGATGGTTCAGCACGCTCTGGGATATGGGCATCGGCTCGTCGTTCAACCAGCAGGCCAGCGCCTTGGCCGCTAACGGAATGCTGGTTAATCCTTTGGAGCCGTGAGCGATATTGACCCAGAGTCCGGGGTAGTAAGGCACCGGCGGCTGACGGTCGGTGCGTCTTTTGCGCAGCGCCTCGCCGTAGTCGGTGGCGAGTTTTTCCGGCGCGGCCACCGGACCCAGTAACGGCAAATAATCGGGCGCCGCGCAGCGCACACCAGCACGCGCTGAGACGATGGCTTCGTCGCCCTGGATCAATAGTGGTAAGCGCTGGTGCAGCGCTGTCAGGTTATCGGCATCGTCTTCGCTGCGCAGTTCGGCGCGATTGTCGCGCAGGCGAAAGGTTGCGCCCAGACTGTGAATGCCTTGATCGGCTGGTACTAGATAACGATCGCTGCACAACACCATTTTCAGTGCTGATAAGGCTTTCGTGCTGGCAATGCGGCTGACCTGGCCGGCGATCGGTTTCACCGGCAAGTGAGCGGTGGGCGTAAATTTCGAGGTTTCCCAGGCGGTTGTCAGAATTAACTGCGCTGCCTGGTAATGCATCTCGCCTTGTGCTGTTTCGCATCCAACTGACCAATAACCGTCTTGGTATTCGACGCTTACCACCTGACAGCTGGTTTTTAGCTGGATATTCGGATGATTCAGGCGGTGTTTAACCAGTTCCGCCGGATTCACCCAGCCGCCGTTACGAAACAGCAGCGCATCCTGATCCAGCGGAACGCCGGCCTGGTTACTGGCCGTTGGTGCATCGATCCATTCGACGAAATCAGCCGGGAAAGGCTGGGACTGTTGAAACTGCTCGAAGCGGGCGGTTTCTTTGGCGCCCTGATTAAGCTGCAGCAAACCGCAGGCGGCGTGAGGCACCGTTTCGGGAAAATGCCGCAAGCGCTGCTGCGCCAACTCCAGCGCCTGGTTGTGAAAGCGGTTGGCGACGGCATCCTGGGCTGACAGGCGCGCATAAACCGCACCCTGAGCATTACCGGAAGCACCGGCGGCAACGCCCTCGGCCTGTTCCAGGACGGTTACCTGCCAGCCGCGTTGCGCCAGTTCCCAGGCGCTGTGCGCGCCAGCTAAACCGGCACCAATGACGATTGCCTGTCGCGCCTGGCGTGTTGTCGCCGGCCAGGCCCATTCGTTAGCAGGCCATAAGCCAGGTCGTGGCGGACCGCAGCGGCCGATAAAGTCTGCCCGCACCATATCGCGTTTGCGGCCAAAGCCGGCGACGCGTTCAACCTGAAAACCAGCGCCGCTTAAGCCGTCACGCACCAGCCGGGCGGCGGTGAAGGTCGCTGCGGTGGCGCCGGCTTTGGACAAGCGGTTCATCGCTTCGAACAACGCTGGCTGCCACAGATCAGGATTCTTGGCCGGCGCGAAACCGTCGAGAAACCAGGCGTCCACGCTGGCATTGAGATCGGTCAGGGTGTCGTTGGCGTCACCGAGCAACAGCAGCAACTCGACATTGTCGGCCAGCTCTACACTGTGGAAGCCTTCGAAACAGCTGGGATAGCGGTCAACCAGAGCCGAGCGCAAGGCTGACAGCTCTGGCCATGGCGCTAAGGCAGCGTCAATTTGTTCGGCATTCAGGGGGTAGCGTTCGGTGCTGATAAAGGTCAGTCGGGCGGTTGCCGGAGCGACTTGCTGAAACAACTGCCAGGCGGCCAGGCAATTCAGCCCAGTGCCAAAACCGGTTTCGCAGATACAGAAATGGCCATGATCGGGCAGGGCGGCAAAGCGCTCGGCGAGTCGGTTGTGGTTGAGGAAAACATGGCGACTTTCATCCAGGCCACCAGCGGCCGAGAAATAAACATCACCAAAGCGGGCCGAACGCGGTGTGCCATCGGCCGTGGTTTCCAGTAGAGGCGTTTCCATCAGTGTGCTTGTGGCAGGTCCAGCAATTGATTAAGCCAGCTTTCGAAATAGGCTTTGGGTAGCACGATATCGCTGAGCGTAAAGCGGTTCAGATCTTCCAGCGTATATTGGGTGGCGATATGCAGTTCCCACTGCACCACAACGTCGTCGGCGATATCGAGGGCGGTTGCGGGTGTGGTGGGCAGTTGAGGGTCGGTTTCGCGATCGAATTCATCGACAAAACGCGCACACCATTCAACGATCTGGAAGTGACTGAAGCGCGACATCGAACCGAGTAAACCCTGGCTCAGCAGGTCGGCCAGGTTACCCAGACTGAAAGCTTTATCGATAGGAGTGTCGGACCAGGCCATGGTGATTTCTTGGCAGAGATTTGGCGCCGAGTCTAACACAGCCGGGCGTCACCCCGGCAGCGTGAGATGCTATTTAACGAACAGCTGACGTGGGAAATCGACCAGCATTTCCACCCCGGTTTCGGTGATCAAAATGCTCTCGGTAATTTCGATGCCCCAGTCGTCCTGCCAGATACCCGGCATAAAGTGGAAGGTCATGCCCGGCTGCAACACGGTGGTGTCGGTGGCGCGCAGGCTGGAGGTGCGCTCGCCCCAGTCCGGCGGATAGCTGACGCCCACCGGGTAACCGCAACGTGCGCCCTGACGGTCGATGCCATAGTGCGCCATGGTGGCATCCAGGGCGTTGGCGATATCGCAGGTGCGATTGCCCGGCTTGGCCTGTTCCAGACCGGCATCGATGGCTTCGAGCAGGGCTTTTTCGGCGTTGAGAAAGCGGGCGCTGGGACGACCCATATAGAGGGTGCGTGACATCGGCGCGTGGTACCGCTTGTAGCAACCTGATATCTCAAAAAAGGTGCCTTCGTTGGCGCGGAAGGGCTTTTCGTCCCAGGTGATGTGCGAGGCCGATGCCTCTTCGCCTGATGGCAGCAGCGGCACAATGGACGGATAGTCACCACTGTAGCCGTCGATGCCGGCAATGGCGGTTTCGTAGATTTGCGAGACCACGTGACTTTTGGGAATGCCGACCCGGGCCACATCTAAAATGCGCTGGTGAATCTTGGCGGTAATGCGCCCGGCAATGCGCATGTACTCGATTTCCTTGGCCGACTTGATGGCCCGGCACCAGTTAACCAGATTGTGGCTGTCGACAAAGCGCGCTTCGGGCATCGCCAGGCGCAAATTACGGTGCGCATCGGCGGTGTAATAGTAGTTGTCCATCTCGGTAGCGATGGTGGCGCCATGCCAGTCGTTGGCGATAAACAGATGCTCCGCCAGCCAGCTCATCGGGTGTTTGTCGAGGTTCTGGACGTATTCTTCGGGGTAGCTGGTGAGGTTTTCGCGTTTCATAAAACAGCGCAACAGGGCAGCGCTTTCATCCATGCGACGACCGAACCAGATGGGTTCTTCCTGATCGACATGGACCACCACACCCTGGTGCACATAGAACGACCAGCCGTCGTAGCCGGTGAGCCAGTTCATATTGCCTGGATCGGTAACGATGAGGAGATCGACTTTGCGTGTGCGCATTTCGCGGCGCACTTTCTTAACCCGTTGCAGATACTCTTTCTTGGTAAAGGCGAGTTTCACATGACCTCCGGTGTCTGGCGCAGTGGTCTTGGCAGCGTGGCCTCAGGGATGGGATTTTAGAATGATCCGGACACCGCCATGAAGCGGCGCCGGATAAAAGCGGGTGTCAGGCCCAGCTGTCGCGACGCTTGGCGCGGATACGTGGCAGAACAATGCCGAGCACCAGACCGACAAAGATCAGTGCACCACCGGCCAGCAACATGCTGCTGTCGTTGCTTTCACGAATCTCGGACAGCTGGGATTGCGCCAGGTCCAGATCGTTTTTCAGGCGGGCGTTGTTTTCCGTCAGTTCTTTGTTGCGCTCATCCAGGGCGATGGCGTCGCCGCTGATGGCGGTGATTTCGTTCAGCTCAGTGGCCAGGCGTTCGTTTTCTTCGCGCAGGATTTCCAGCTCACCACTGACATCGCCACGGTTGGCGAGCAGTTGACGATGGCGCTCTTCCAACTCGCTCAATTGCTGTTGCAACTGGTCACGCTCAGCTGCGAGATTGCTCAGGCGCAGCGAGGCTGTCGGCGTGGTCTGAGTATAGCGACGCGGAATCCAGCCTTCGGTGCCTTGTTCGGTACGGACATTCAGATAACCGTTTTCAGCGGTGTCGCTGAGGGTTTCCATGCGCGTGCCAGAACCAATGGTTTGCAGGACCTGAGCGCTATCGCTGGCAGAGGCGCGCAGGTTTACCCACAGTTCATCGCTAAGCCAGCGGGTTTCGGCCAGGGTTCCAGCGCTGATCGCTGCAGTGGTGATCAGACCGAGAAGAACTTTGGCGGTGGAGAATCGGGTCATGTTACGGCTTCCGTTTGTTAGCTGTCGTTATTTAAGTCAGATGGAAACTCTGGGCGTTTATGTTGAGGTTATCGCCGGCAGAGCTTCCCAGGTGTCGGGGTCCACAGAGGTTCCAGAGTGTAAGCAATCCAACACCGCACGCAAGGTATAGATCAAGCCGGAGCGATGGCGGTGTCTGGGTTAGAAAACCCGTTTGAACGGTTTCACGCTGACCTGGGCATAGACACCGGCATCAACATAGGGGTCGGCATCGGCCCAGGCCTTGGCGGCGGCCAGCGATTCGAAATCGGCAATCACCACCGAACCGGTGAAGCCAGCCTCGCCCGGGTCGTCACTTTCAATGGCGGGTGTGGGGCCGGCAACCAGCAAACGGCCTTCGGCCTGCAAGGCTCCCAGTCGTGCCAGATGGGCGGGGCGGACACTTTGACGCAAGCGCAGACTGTCGCTGACGTCTTCACTGACAATGGCATACCACATGACGATCAACTCCCTGGGTGATGCGGAACAACAAGGCAGGCATAATACGGGACTCTTTGAAGCGACAGCAACAGGCGTCCGTTTGAATACCAATATCAGTCACCCTTGGGAAATGCATTGCCATAGTCAGGCTTCGGATGGCGTGCTGCCGCCGCAGGCTGTGTACGACCGCGCCAAGGATGCCGGCCTGTCGCACCTGGTATTAACCGATCACGATACCGCTGCTGGCTATCGCGCCCTGCGCGCCGACGGCGAGCTGTGCGATGAGCTGCGTTTGTGGCCCGGTGCCGAGCTGTCGTCGCTGTGGTTGGGGCGTAATATCCATATTGTCGGTATCGGCATGGATGTCTACAGCGATGCCTGGCTGGCGGTGGAACAACGTTATGTGCAGGCGCGCGAACAGCGTTTTGAGCGGCTGATGTTTGTGTTGCAGCGCGCTGGTTTAACGATGGATGAAGACGCCATTCGCCTGGAAGCGGCGGGTGCCTTGCCCGGTCGTCCGCATGTGGCGCGCTATCTGGTCAGCAGTGGTCAGGCCAAAGACAGCGCTCAGGCATTCAAACGCTGGCTGGGCACCGGCAAGGTCGGCGATGTCAAACAGGGTTGGCCGCCACTGGAACAAGCCATAGCGGATATTCGTAACAGTGGCGGCAAGGCAGTGCTGGCGCATCCTCATCGTTACAAGCTCACCTGGCGCAAGCTGGATCAACTGCTGGAAGATTTTCAGCAAGCCGGCGGCGAAGCCGTGGAAGTCTGCTGTCCGGCGATGCCAGCGCAGATGCGCGAGCGTCTGGTCAATAGCTGCTGTGAGCGCGATTTGCTGATCGGCGGCGGCAGCGATTTTCATCAGCCTGATACGCCCTGGGCGCGGCTCGGTTGGTATCCGCAGTGGCCGTCTCAGGGTAAGCGGCTGGTGGATGCTTTGCTGGGCTAAACCCGCGCCGCTGCAATGCTTTTCCAAGCAGGTGCCGCAGTGCTAAAGTGGCGCCACTTACTCAGGTCCTTGGCGGGAGCCAATACAGTATGAGCCAGTTTTTCTCGATTCACCCGGAAACACCCCAACCTCGTTTGATCAAGCAAGCCGTCGAGATTTTACGCAATGGCGGTGTCATTGCTTATCCGACCGACAGTGCCTACGCCTTGGGTTGCTGCCTGGAAAACAAACAGGCCATTGATCGTATCCGCCGTATTCGTCAGGTGGATGACAACCATCGCTTTACCCTGGTGTGTCGCGACCTCTCGGAACTGTCTAATTTTGCCAAGGTCGACAACGTCGCCTATCGGCTGATCAAGAATAATACCCCCGGTCCGCTGACCTTTATTTTATCGGCGACGCGTGAGGTGCCACGGCGTTTGATGCACCCCAAGCGACGCACCATCGGTTTGCGTGTGCTGGCCAACCCCATTGCTCAGGCTTTGCTGGCTGAATTGGGTGAGGCGATGATCAGCACCTCGTTGATTTTGCCAGGTGATGACGCGCCACAAAGCGACCCGGAAGACATCCGTGACCGCTTGCAGCATGACCTGGATCTGGTGATTGATGGCGGCTTCTGCGGTCTGGAAGAATCATCCATAGTCAGTCTGTTGGATGAAGTGCCGGAAGTCTTGCGCGAAGGCGCTGGCGATGTCACACCCTTTGCGCAATAACGAGCACGGAGAGCGCAGTGAGCGAAACGCCTGACGATCAGCCGGTTGATCAGACGACCGACGCGGCTTCGGAAAACACCGGAGCTGAAGCAGCGGTCACCGAAAACACCGTTCAGCCTTTGTTTGAGCCCAGTGAGACGCCGGTGATGACCGATGCCGTCAGCGCCAAAGAAAGAGCGTTGGAGCGGCTGCGCGAGCGTGCTCGTCTGGAACAGACGGAAATGCCGTTCGCGGTGATTGAAGGCGAGGCGATGACGCAGATTCCCATGGATCTGTACATTCCGCCCGATGCGCTGGAAGTTTTTCTCGATGCCTTCGAAGGTCCGCTCGACTTACTGCTCTATCTGATCAAAAAGCAGAACCTCGACATTCTTAACATCAACGTCTTCCAGATCACCGAGCAGTACATGCAGTACGTTGAACTGATGCATGCCCTGCAACTGGAGCTGGCCGCCGAATATCTGGTGATGGCGTCGATGCTGGCGGAAATCAAAAGCCGGATGCTGCTGCCGCGGGTGTCTGTCGACGACGAGGACGAGGAAGAAGATCCGCGCGCTGAGTTGATTCGTCGGCTGCAGGAATACGAACAGTTTAAAACCGCAGCCGAAAATATGGATGAGCAGCCGCGCGTCGGTCGCGATATCTACACCACGGCCGAACACCAGCCGGATTATCAACGACCCAAGCTGCATCCGGATGTCGATATGCGCGAAATCCTGCTGGCGCTGAAAGATGTGATGGCGCGCGCTGATATGTTTGAAGAACACGAAATTCAACGTGAAACACTGTCGACACGCCAGCGCATGGGCGAAGTTTTGGAGCGTTTATCCGGCGGTGCTTTCGTGCCTTTTATTACGCTTTTTGACGCCAACGAAGGTCGCCTCGGTGTGGTGGTGACCTTCCTGGCGGTGATGGAATTGTGCAAGGAATCCTTGATCGATCTGATTCAGAACGAGGCGTTCGCGCCCATTCATGTAAAGGCTCGTGGTGAATGACGGAACCTAATAACCCCGAAGATAAAAAACTCGACGACGACTCCGTGCCGGGCGAAGCTGAAACAACGCCCGATGCGCAATCGACCTCGGCCGAGGATGAAGCCGAAGCGAGCGCTGAAACAGCCGAGGTTTCCAGCGCAGCCGCCGATGACGATGCCGTGCCGGAAGCCGATCCGGCCGCGCACGACGATCCGGATCTGGGGGACGGCCGCGAAGCGGACGAAGAAGACGCCGATCCGCCGGCTGAAGAAGTGGGTGATCCCTACGGCGGTCACGCCCCGGACGATGTTAAACACATTCTCGAAGCCGGTTTGTTTGCGGCGGGCACTGCGTTGTCGGTCGCCCAGTTGGGCGCGCTCTTTGTTGATCATGAGCGGCCACACCGGCGCATCATTCGTAGCCTGGTGGCCGAGTTGATCGCCAAATACAGCGGCGGCGGCCTGGAGCTGGTCGAGGTCGCCAGCGGCTGGCGTTTCCAGACCCGGTCTGACCTGGGCGTCTGGGTCAGCCGGTTGTGGGAAGAAAAACCGCAGCGTTATTCGCGTGCCTTACTGGAAACCCTGGCGTTGATCGCCTATCGCCAGCCGATTACCCGGGGTGAAATCGAAGATGTGCGCGGCGTTTCGGTCAGCTCCAGCATTATCAAGACGTTACAGGAACGCGAATGGGTGCGCGTGGTTGGTCATCGCGATGTGCCGGGTCGGCCGGCGATGTACGCCACCACGCGTCAGTTTCTCGACCATTTTGGCCTGACCAGTCTCGACCAATTGCCGAGCCTCGGTGAAATCCGCGACCTGGATGATCTGGCGCCGGAGCTGGCATTGAATGACGACTCCGATAACGCGGGTTCGGTCGACAGCCAGGCCGAGATCAGCTTCAGTTCGATGGTCGATCGGCTGCGTGAAGATGAGCGTAGCGGCAAGACCGGTAACGACTACATAGATGAACGGCTCGACGACGAGCTGTCGGAAATGGACGCGGTCAACGATGCCATTGAGCAGGCTTTTGAAGCACAGCGCGCTGGCCATGAACATCCGGATTTGGATTTAACCGACAGCGACGACGAAGATGAATCGATGTCGTCTGGCGAAGCTCAGAACGCTTTTGAAGCAGACGACAAGACAGCAGCAAGTGACAATACAGCAACCACCGACGACGGCTCCGAACCTTTAAGCGAAGCCGACCACCTGCGCATCATTGAAGAAAAATTGGCGCAACAACAAGCGCTGTTGGACGCTCGGGAGAACGACCAGCAGGGCGGAGAGGAAGACAATGAGCAGTGAACGAATACAGAAAGTCCTGGCCAAAGCCGGTAAAGGCTCGCGTCGTGATATGGAGCGCGCCATCGAAGAAGGCCGGGTGCGCGTCAACGGCGAGTTGGTCAAGCTGGGTGACAAGGTTGACTCAGAAGACAAGCTTGAGCTGGACGGTAAGGTCGTCAAAATCGAAGAGCAACGCGTCCGTCGGGTACTGATCTACAACAAGCCGGAAGGTGAAGTCTGCACCCGGCGCGACCCGGAAGGCCGGCCAACCGTCTTCGATCGGCTGCCGCATCTGCCTGGTGAACGCTGGATTGTTGTCGGTCGTCTGGATTTGAATACGTCGGGTCTGTTGCTGTTCACCAACGACGGCGAACTGGCCAATCGTCTGATGCATCCATCGGGTTTGATCGACCGAGAATATGCGGTGCGCGTCCTGGGTGAGGTGACTCAGGAGCAGGTCGAAACCATGCACGCCGGTGTCGAGCTGGAAGACGGCCCGGCGCGTTTTACCGACATCCAGGAGTTCGGCGGTCGCGGTGCCAATGTCTGGTATCACGTGGTGATTATGGAAGGCCGTAACCGCGAAGTGCGTCGCTTGTGGGAAAGCCAGGGTTTGAAGGTTTCACGCCTGAAACGGGTGCGTTATGGCTCGGTGTTTCTCGATGCCGATGTGCGCGCCGGCACCTGGAAAGAAATGCCCAAGGCGGAAATCGATAAGCTTGCCAAGCGCGTGGATCTGCCGTCGGCGCCCTGGAAGTCGGTGGTTACCAATAAGCACGACCCGAACAAGCGCCGTATGGAAAACCAGAAGACGCGTCGTTCGGTGAAACCCAAGGCAGGCGCGGCTAAGTCTAGCCGTGAAAAAGCTAAGGCCGACGCGCCCAAACCCAAAGGGCGAACGCGCCGCGATCGCGATTAAAGCGCTTGGGCGGTGGTGGTCTGCGGATGGTCCGTCGCCACCCGGTTACGCCCGGCTTGTTTCGCCTGGTAAAGCGCGCGGTCGGCGCGGTCGACCAGTTCCGGCCAGTCTGATTCATCATCGAAATGGGCGACGCCGACACTGATCGTCACCGGCGTGTTGGGTGCCGGTGAACGCGTCTGTTCGCTGATGGTCTGACGCAGGCGTTCGGCGACCATCCGCGCCAGTGGCAGGTTGGAATCGGTCAGCATAATGAGGAATTCTTCCCCGCCAAAACGGAAGCAGGCATCGCAACCGCGAATGGTGGTGTCGATCAATTGCGCGACCTGGCGCAGGACATCGTCACCGGCCAGATGACCGTAGCGGTCATTGATGTCTTTGAAGTTATCGATGTCCACCATCAGGATGCTCATGTCCTGATCGTGGCGACGCATGCGGTCCATCTCGCGATTCAGGGTCACCGCCATGGCGCCGCGATTGTTCAGGCCGGTGAGCGGATCAATCATCGCCGTCGCCAGCGCTTTGCGATAGAGCAGGGCGTTGCGCATCGGATAGACCAGTACGTCCATCACCGATTCCAGCAACTGCATTTCTTTTTCCTGCAGGCGTTTATTGCGCGAAAAACCGAGCCGGCCGAACTGTTCGTCGTTCAGGCTCAGTTCGTAGTTGCAGCGATGCCGCCCGGTTTCACCGAAGTCCAGCACCAGACCGACGCTGTCGGCCACATAGTGACAGCCATCCAGCGGCACCAGATGCTGCAGTTCATTGAAGAAGGTGCGCAGAATCTGTTCGAGGTCGAGCGTCGCCTGCAGTTGCTTCATCAAATTCAGCCGGAATTCTTTGAGCTGATCCAGCGTTGGGCTGCTCTCTGGAACGGCCTGGGCGGACCGGGAACGGTTTGCACCGGTCTGCTGTGTTGGGCGTCGTTGTGTAAAACTGGTAACCATCCTGATAACCGCCGTTGCTGTTTGCAGCACCACTAAGCGATTTGTGTGCCAATCTTATAAAGCCTTATAAAACAATAGGTTAAGGATAGAGACGGCAAAAAAATGACGAATCGGCCAGGGTTTGCCGTTGCCGGCGGCAAAGTGACTGCCGGAAAATTGTCGCCGCCGGCAGTCGTTAAGCAAGGTCTTGGTTGTTGAGGAATATTCAGTCAGCCAGGTAATCGCGGGCGTCCCAGGAAACACCATTAAAGGCCTGGCTGTGATCGCTCATCAGGTAGCGATAAAAGGCTGTGTGAGCTTCTGGTGCCGGCACTTCCGACGGATCTTCCGCTGGATAGGCGGTGGCTCTCATTGCCGTGCGGGTACCGCCGGGATTGATGCAGTGCACGCGCAGCGGCGATACCGTCCCGACTTCATCAGCCAGGGTCTGCATCAGGCCTTCGGTGGCGAATTTTGACACCGCGTAAGCACCCCAGTAGCCGCGCCCTTTGCGGCCGACGCTGGAAGTGGTGAAGATCAGTCGGCCGTGTGAGCTGGCTTGCAACAGGGGCAACAGCGCCTGGCTGAGGTAGAAACTGCTGTCCAGGTTGACCTGCATGACCTTGCGCCAGACGGTTGGCGAATATTGTTGAATGCTCATCTTGTCGCCCAGCAGCGATGCATTGAGCAGGACGCCATCGAGCCGGCCGTAAGTCTGCTCGATACCATGCGCCAGCTCGCGGGCGTTGTCCGCTGTGATATCGGCCAGATCGACCGGCAAGATGATCGGCTGGGTGTCGGTTTCCGCCTCGATCTGGTCGTAGACCGCTTCCAGTTTTTCCTGAGTGCGGCCGATCAACACCAGATGCGCACCGGCGCGTGCAAAGTCGAGCGCCATGGTCTGACCGATGCCGGCACCCGCGCCGGTCACGACGATGACTTTGTCTTTAAGTGCCGCATCGCCTGAAGCGAGTGCCAGATCGTCTTGGGTCAGTTGGGGAGAGGTGTCAGCCATTGCAGCGCCTTTTCGGTCAGTTGGTGCGTGGATTCGGCCAGATCATCAGCCTGCCATTGTTGTGGGTCGTCGTCGGCGTGCAGGTAGCCGTAACTGCAGGCCAGCGAACGCATACCGGCTGCCTGGGCGGCCTGGATGTCGCGCTCGTGGTCGCCGGCATAGAGACAGTCGGCCGCTTGAACCTTGAGCGCGTCGCTGGCGGCCCAGAGCATGGCTGGATCGGGTTTGATGGTCGGTAGGTCGCCCTGACACACCAACGCCGGTGGCGTTTGCGGCAAGAGGGCGTCCAGCACGGCCAGTGTATGGGGGCGTGGTTTGTTGGTGACGATGCCCCAGGGCGTGTCTTGGTCGGTCAGGGTAGCGAGCAAGGATTCGACACCGGGATACCAGTGATTCAGCTCAACCGGCGTGTCCAGAAAGATCGCCAGAAAAGCCTCGCGATAGTCCTGAAATTTCGGATGGGTGCGATCGATGTTGTGGATGGCCGCCACCGCAGCGCGGGCTCCGGCCGAAGCATAATGCTCGCGATGTTCAGTCAGCCGCGGCAGGCTGACGGAGTCGGCGTAGGCATCCATGGCGGTCATAAAGGCCGGCGCGGAATCGAGCAGGGTGCCATCGAGATCAAACAGCAGGGCGCGTTGGCTCATGCGCTTTCTGGCTTGATGGCGGTCAGCAGGTAGTTCACCGAAACATCGTGGTTCAGGCGTGTGCGACGCGTGAACGGATTGTAGTGCATGCCGCGCATCCCGGTGACCTTCAGGCCGGCTTCGCTGGCCCAGCGGTTGAGTTCGGCCGGGCGGATCAGCTTGCGATATTCGTGGGTGCCGCGTGGGAGCAAACGCATCACATATTCGGCGCCGACAATGGCCATGGCCCAGGCTTTGGGGTTGCGGTTGATGGTCGAGAAAAAGGCGCGACCGCCAGGCTTGAGCAGTTTTTGCACCGCCTGAATCACCGAAAACGGATCGGGTACGTGTTCGAGCATTTCCAGGCAGGTGACGACGTCGTAGCTGCCGGCGGCTTCCTCGGCCAGGGCTTCGGCGGTGATTTGTCGGTAATCGATGTTCAGCTCGCCTTCAAGCGCATGCAGCTTGGCGACCTTCAACGGCGCTTCGCTCATATCGATGCCGGTGGTGATGGCGCCGCGCTGTGCCAGCGCTTCGGTCAGAATGCCACCGCCGCAGCCGATATCGACGACCTTGAGGCCGGCGACATTGAGGTGCTCATCGATATAGCCGGCACGGGCCGGATTAATGTCGTGCAGGGGTTTGAATTCGGAATCCGGATCCCACCAGCGGCTGGCCAGGGCGCCAAATTTTTCCAGTTCGGCCGGGTCGATATTAGCGGTCACGGTGATGCCTCAAGCGTTAGGAGTGAGCGAGCGGTGACGCGGGGCGTCACCGCCTTCGACTTATTGTGTTTTGCTGATGCGCGCCTGCCAGTTGCGCGCCTTGGTCATGATGGCGTCGCGGTCGAGGGTGGTCAGCTGGCGTTGCTTCAGCAGGCGTTTGCCGTCAACCCAGACATCGCTGACCTGATCGCGGGTGGAGGCATAAACCAGGTGCGATACCGGGTCGTAGAGCGGCTGGCTTTCAAGGTCATCGAGACGCACGGCGGTGATGTCAGCGCGTTTGCCGACTTCCAGGCTGCCAATCTCACTGTCCCAACCCATGGCTTTGGCACCGTTCAGCGTCGCCATCGCCAGTGCTTCCATCGCCGGCAGGGCGGTGGCGCTTTGGCCCACGGCCTTAGCCAGAATGGCGGCGGTGCGCATCTCACCCATCATATCCAGGTCGTTGTTACTGGCGGCTCCATCAGTGCCCAGGGCGACGTTAACACCGAGTTTTTGCAGCTTATCGACTGGGCAGAAGCCGCTGGCCAGTTTCAGGTTGGATTCGGGGCAGTGCACGACGTGAGTTTTGGTTTCGGCGATGTCGGCGATGTCGTCGTCGTTCAGCGCGGTCATATGCACGGCCTGGAATTGAGGGCCCAGCAAACCGAGTTCTTTTAAACGGCGAATCGGGCGGTTGCCGCGTTTTTCAATTTCGCCGTCGACTTCGGTCTGGGTTTCGTGCACGTGCATCTGAATCATCAGATCGTTTTTCTTGGCCAGATCGCGAATGCGAATCATCGGCTCGTCGGAAACGGTGTAGGGGGCGTGCGGGCCGAACATCATCTTGATGTGGCTGTGGCCTTTATAACGTTCGACCAGTTCCATGCCCAGGTCGATGTGCTCGTCGGCGGTCTTGGCCCAGTTGGTCGGGAAGTCGATGACCGAGAAGGAGAACTGAGCACGGACGCCAGCCTTTTCGGTGATCTTCGCGGCCGCCGCTGGGAAGAAGTAGTTGTCGGCAAAGGTGGTGGTGCCGGAGCGCAGCATTTCGGCGATGGCCAGTTCCGTGCCGTCGGCAACGAATTCGTCACCGACCCAGGCGCCTTCGGCCGGCCAGATGTGATCGTTGAGCCAGGTCATCAGTTCCAGGTCGTCGCCCATGCCGCGAAACAACGCCATGGCGGCGTGGCCGTGGGTGTTAACGAAACCGGGGATCAGCGCGCTTTCGCCCAGATCGACGGTGTCGTCGGCCTGGTACTTGGCGTTGGCCTGATCGGTCGGCAGGATGGCAACGATGACGCCGTCTTTGATGGCCAGGCTGTGGTCCACCAGGACGTCGCGTTGAGGGTTGACGGGGATGATCCAGTGCGCCTGGATCAGGCTGTCGATGCGTTCCATGGTGTCCCTTTTGAGCAATGGGTGAATGGCCGGTCGGCCAGGTGCGCATAGTCTAGTGATTCAACGCCGGGATCACCAGCGCATCGACCCATTGACGAGCCGATCGGTTATATCTATCTCATTGATTTGTGGTATGATTTCGCGCCATTGTACGTTGCGTCCAAAGGTGGAGCCGGCAGCCGATTAAGGCGCCAATTTCCGTTCTTCAGCAGCGTCTCATTGAACCGCTAAGGATACCGTACCGCATGGGTGAGCTAGCCAAAGAAATCCTCCAGATCAACATCGAAGAGGAGCTCAAACAGTCCTATCTGGACTACGCCATGAGCGTCATTGTCGGACGAGCGCTGCCGGATGTGCGCGATGGGTTAAAGCCGGTTCACCGGCGCGTCCTCTTTGCCATGAACGTGCTCGGCAATGACTGGAACAAACCTTATAAAAAATCCGCCCGTGTGGTGGGTGACGTCATCGGTAAATATCACCCGCACGGCGATTCTGCGGTCTACGACACCATTGTCCGTTTGGCGCAGCCTTTTAACATGCGCTACACCCTGGTCGACGGTCAGGGTAACTTCGGTTCCATCGACGGCGATTCCGCTGCGGCGATGCGTTACACCGAAATCCGTATGCAGCGGCTCGCGCACGAGCTGCTGGCCGATCTGGACAAAGAAACCGTCGACTACGTAGAAAACTACGACGGCAACGAACTGATTCCCGATGTTCTGCCCACTCGTGTACCTAACTTGCTGGTCAATGGCGCCTCCGGTATCGCCGTTGGTATGGCGACCAACATTCCGCCGCACAACATGAGCGAAGTGATCGACGGCTGTCTGGCGCTGATGGAAAACCCGGACCTGACCATCGATGACCTGATGGAATATATCCCCGGGCCGGACTTCCCGACCGGCGGCATCATCAACGGCCGCAAAGGCATTGTTGAGGCCTATCGCACTGGTCGTGGTCGGATCTATACCCGCGCCAAGGCGGAAGTGCTGGTCGACGACAAAACCGGTCGTGAATCCATCATCGTTCATGAAATTCCTTACCAGGTGAACAAGGCGCGCCTGATCGAAAAGATCGCCGAGCTGGTTAAAGAGAAGAAAATTGAAGGCATCTCCGAACTGCGCGACGAATCCGATAAAGACGGTTTGCGCATCGCCATCGAAATGAAGCGTGGCGAGTCCGGTGATGTGGTGTTGAACAACCTTTATTCCCAGACACAGTTGGAACAGGTGTTCGGCATCAATACTGTGGCGCTGGTTGATGGCCAGCCACGCGTACTGAACCTGAAAGAGTTGCTCGACGCCTTTATTCGCCACCGTCGCGAAGTGGTCACGCGCCGGACTGTTTTTGAACTGCGCAAGGCACGTCAGCGTGGTCATATTCTCGAAGGTTTGGCGATCGCTCTGGCCAACATCGATAAAATGATCGAGCTGATCCGTGGTTCTGCCACGGGCGCCGAAGCCAAAGAGCGCATGCTGGCACAGAGCTGGGAGCTGGGTGATGTGGCCGCTATGCTGGAGCGTGCCGGTTCCGATATTTCCCGTCCGGAAGATCTCGACGACGCTTATGGCGTGCGCGATGAGCGCTACTTCCTGTCGCCGGAACAAGCGCAACAGATTCTCGACATGCGTCTGCAAAAACTGACCGGTTTAGAGCATGACAAACTGATCGGTGAGTACAAACAGATCATTGATGATATCGGTGAATACCTGCGCATTCTGGGCAGCTATGAGCGCTTGATGGAAGTGATCCGCGAAGAGTTGCTGGCTGTTAAAGATCAATACGGCGATGCACGTAAAACCGAAATCATTGCCAGCCGTCTCGACCTGTCGATGGAAGATCTGATCACCGAAGAAGATATGGTGGTCACCATCTCCCATGGCGGTTACGCCAAAACTCAACCGTTGACCGATTACGAAGCGCAGCGTCGCGGTGGTAAAGGTCGTTCGGCATCCTCGTTGAAAGACGACGATTTTATTGAACATCTGCTGGTCGCCAGCAGTCACGATACGGTCCTGTGCTTCAGTAACAGAGGCAAGGTCTATTGGTTGCGTGTTTTCGAAATTCCGCAGGCCAGCCGTAACGCTCGTGGCCGACCCATGGTGAATTTGTTGCCCTTGGAGCCGGAAGAGCGGGTGACTGCTATTCTGCCGATTCGAGAATACGACCCTGAGTTGTTTATCTTTATGGCGACTGCCAACGGCACCGTTAAGAAGACCTCACTGGAAGCCTTCTCGCGGCCGCGTTCGGCGGGTCTGATCGCTCTGTCGCTGGATGACGATGACTGGCTGGTGGGCGTTGCACTGACCGATAGCCAGCGTGAAGTCATGTTGTTGTCCAATGCCGGTAAGGTCGTGCGTTTTGATGAAAATCACGTGCGCCCCATGGGTCGGACGGCACGTGGTGTTCGCGGCATCAAGATGCCGGATGGTCAGGTGGTGATCTCACTGATTATCCCGCAGGAAAACGGCACCATTCTGACGGCTTCCGAACGCGGCTTCGGCAAACGCACCGCGGTCGATGAATTCCCGACCAAAGGTCGTGGCACTCAGGGTGTGATTGCCATGGTGACTAACGATCGTAACGGTCCGTTGGTTGGCGCCAAGCAGGTCTTCGAGGGCGATGAGGTCATGCTGATCAGCGATCAGGGCACCCTGGTGCGTACCGCTGTGGAAGGCATTTCGGTGCTGTCGCGGAACACCCAGGGCGTTAAACTGATTCGCCTGGCAGACGATGAACGTCTGGTGAGCATCGAACGGATCGAAGAGCCGGACGAAGATGAATCGGTGTTGGATGTGGCTGAAACACCGGATGCTGAACGTCCCGCACCGGCAGCCCCGGGCCAACCGGATGCCGACGCCAGTGCCGACGATGAGCCGCTTGACGACGACGAACCCCAGGATGACGAAGACTGAGGTTGTAATTAGCACCGCTTGAGGAGAGCAGCGCCGATGACGCGCGGATACAATTTCTGCTCCGGCCCGGCCATGTTGCCGACTGCCGTGATCGAACAGGCTCAGGCAGAGTTGCCTGATTGGCATGGGCTGGGTATGTCGGTCATGGAGTTGTCGCATCGCTCCGATGAGTTTGTTGGCGTTGCCGAACAGGCCGAATCCAAATTGCGTCGCTTGTTGGGTGTTTCTGACGACTACGCCGTCTTGTTTTTGCAAGGCGGTGCCACTCTGCAGTTTTCCGCTATTCCCATGAATCTGCTCGGCGCTGGTGGTGCAGCAACCTTTCTCGATACTGGCACCTGGTCGTCCAAGGCGGTAAAAGAAGCGGCGCGTTATGGCGACGTCCGGGTGCTGGCGTCCACCGAATCCGAGAACTATCGGCGCGCCGTGCGTGCCGATGAATTCGAGCTCGACCCGAGCGCAGCTTACCTGCATTACACCCCCAACGAGACCATAGGCGGCGTCGAGTTCGATTACGTCCCGGACAGCGGTGATGTGCCCTTGGTGGCGGATATGTCGTCCTGCATTTTGTCCAAGCCGATCAATGTGACCGATTTCGATCTGATTTACGCAGGTGCGCAAAAGAACATCGGTCCGGCCGGTTTGACGCTGGTCATCGTGCGTAAATCGCTGCTCGGTCGCGCTTTGGACAGCACTCCTTCCTTGCTCAACTACGCGAACCAGGCGGAAGCCGGTTCCATGGTCAATACCCCACCGACCTTTGCCGTTTATCTTGCCGGTCTGGTGTTTGACTGGCTGGAGCAGCAAGGGGGCGCCGCGGCGATGGCTGAGCTTAATTCGCAGAAGTCGATGCTGTTGTATAAAACCATCGACGACAGTGCGTTTTATCGCAATCCGATTGATCTGGCACATCGTTCGCGCATGAATATTCCCTTTATTCTGGCGGACGAATCGTTGAATGATCGCTTCCTCAGCGAAGCGGCAGGCGCCGGTCTCTACAATCTTCAGGGCCACCGCAGTGTGGGTGGCATGCGTGCCAGCATTTATAACGCCATGCCACTGGCGGGCGTGCAGGCGCTGGTGGACTTTATGAAGGATTTTGAACAACGCCATGGCTGATCAGGACTCCTCAAACGACGCTCTCGATGGGCTCGATCTGAACGCGCTGCGCGAACAGATCGACCAATTGGATATGGAAATTCTTGAGCGCATTTCGGCGCGCGCAAAGTGCGCGCTGAAAGTTGCTGAGGTCAAGCTCAAGGAATCCCCGGACGCGGTCTTTTATCGCCCTGAACGCGAAGCTCAGGTGCTTACCCGGGTGATGGAACGCAACACCGGTCCGCTCGGCAACGAAGACATGGCGCGCTTGTTCCGCGAAATCATGTCGGCCTGTCTGGCGCTGGAAAAACCGCTGGAAGTGGCTTATCTCGGTCCAGAAGGTACCTTTACCCAGCAGGCCGCGGTTAAGCATTTTGGTCAGTGGGTTAAGTCCAAACCAATGCCGGCGATCGATGAGGTGTTCCGTGAAGTCGAAGCGGGCGCCTGCAAATACGGTGTGGTGCCGGTGGAAAATTCCACCGAAGGCGTGGTCAATCACACCCTCGATACTTTTATAAATTCCAGTTTGCGTATTTGTGGTGAAGTGGAGTTGCGCATCCACCATCATTTGATGGTCGGTCCCAATACTCAAAGTGGCAAAATTTCCCGCATCTACAGCCATCAGCAATCGCTGGCGCAATGTCGTAAATGGCTGGATGCGCATCTGCCTATGGCCGAGCGCGTGGCGGTGAATTCCAATGCCGAGGCGGCGCGGCGCGTCCATGGTGAATGGAATTCGGCGGCCATTGCCGGCGAGATGGCGGCGGAACTCTATGATCTGGAAATTCTCGAAACCAAGATCGAAGATTCACCGGATAATTCGACGCGCTTTTTGATCATCGGTAATGAAGAAGTCGGTACCTCCGGCGATGATAAAACCTCCATCGTTGTGTCCATGCGCAACGAGCCGGGTGCGCTCTATCATCTGTTGCAGCCGTTCAACGATCACAATGTCGATATGACCCGTTTGGAAACGCGGCCTTCGCCATCTGGCAATTGGACTTATGTCTTCTTTATCGACTTTGCCGGTCATCTGCACGATGACAACGTCCAGCAGGCGTTGGCGGACATTCGCACCAAGGCAGTGGAAGTGAAACTGCTTGGTTCCTATCCCAAAGCCGTGCTCTAAGAGCCCAGGTTGGCAAGATGAGTTGCGATTACATGGCCCTGGCGGCTGCCGGTATTCAGACCCTCAAACCCTACGAGCCGGGTAAGCCGATTGACGAGCTTAAGCGTGAGCTGGGTGTCAGCGACGTTATTAAGCTGGCCAGCAACGAAAGCCCGCTGGGTTTGTCCGCGCGGGTTCAGGAAGTGATGCAACGGGCTTTGCCAGATATCGCTCGTTATCCTGATGGCAATGGGTTCCGTCTTAAGCAGGCGCTGGCTGAACGCCATGGTCTGGAACAGAATCAGATTACCCTGGGTTGTGGTTCCAACGAGCTGTTTGAACTGCTCGCGAAAACCTTTTTAGGCCCCGGTGACGAAGCGGTGATGAGTCAGCATGCCTTTGCGGTTTATCCGCTGGTGGTGCAGGCGGCGGGGGCTGAGTCTGTTGTGGTGCCATCGCGTGACTGGGGCCACGACCTGGATGCCATGGCGGATGCCATCACCGAGCGTACCCGTCTGGTATTTATCGCTAACCCCAATAATCCAACCGGTACCTGGTTGAGCAAAGGCGAATTAAAAGCCTTTATGAAGGTGGTGCCGGAAGAGGTTCTGGTGGTGTTGGATGAAGCCTACGCTGAGTACGTTGATCAGGAAAACTACCCGAATGGTTTTAAGCTGCAGCGCCGCTTTGCCAACCTGATTGTCACCCGAACCTTTTCCAAGGCCTATGGTCTGGCCGGTTTGCGGGTCGGCTTCGGTGTTGCTAATGCACAGATTACCGATTTACTGAACCGGGTTCGCCAGCCGTTCAATTTGAATTCCCTGGCACTGGTGGCCGCCGAAGCGTCGCTTACCGATGTTGCTCGTGTGCGGGAAAGCCTGGCTGTGAATGCGGCTGGCTACGACCAGTTAACCACGGCCTTCGATCGTCTGGGGCTGACCTTTATTCCCTCAGTCACTAACTTTGTTACCGTTCATTTGGGCCCGCGTGCCGGTGCCATCCAGCAGTCGTTGCTGCGGTCGGGCGTTATCGTGCGTCCTCTGGCCAGTTACGACATGGCTGAACATTTGCGCATCTCCATCGGTTTGGAGGCTGAAAACCAACGCTTTCTGACGGCGCTGGAAGCCGAATTGGCGTCATGATTGCCTCGGCGTCACCCAGGGTTTTGATCGTCGGGCTTGGCATGATTGGCGCGTCCTTTGCCAAGGCGCTGCGCTTGTCGCGAGCGGCCTATGTGCTGGGGATGGACGCGCAGTCAGGCGTGGCTGATCGGGCGCTGGAGTTGGGCATCATTGATGAAAGCGTGCCTTCTGCTGAATCGGTTCCGGCGTTCGATGTGCTGCTGCTGGCGGTGCCAGTGCTGGCCATGGAGTCGGTACTGGCGTCGTTGAAGCCTTATCTGACTGAACAAACCGTTATTTCCGATGTTGGCAGTGTGAAAGGCCAGGTCGTCGTCGCCGCGCGCAAAGCCTTGGGGGATGATCTGCCGTCTGGTTTTGTGCCGGGTCACCCCATTGCTGGGGCGGAGCGGTCCGGTGTCGAGGCTGCCAAAGCCGATCTGTTTGACCGCCATCTGTTGATCCTGACGCCCCTGGCCTCATCGTCGTCTTCGGCGGTCGCGTTATTAACCGAGCTTTGGCAGGCGGTCGGGGCTGAAGTGGTCACCATGTCGGTGGCGCGCCACGACGAGGTGTTGGCAGCAACCAGTCATTTACCACATCTGCTGGCGTTTTCGCTGGTCGATACTCTGGCGCGGGAGTCCGACAACCGCGAGATATTTCGCTACGCCGCTGGCGGTTTCCGCGACTTTACCCGTATTGCCGCTTCCGATCCGACCATGTGGCATGACGTCTTCCTCGCCAATAAAGATGCCACCTTAGGGATACTGCGCCGGTTTCAGGGTGATTTGGAACATCTTGCTCAAGCGATCGAGCAGGGCGAGGGTCGGACGTTGTTGGATGTCTTTGGTCGTGCCAAATCAGCGCGCGATTATTTCACTCAGATTCTGCAAAGCCGCCAGCGGCACAGTGACGACACGCGCCGTAATTTGATCGTCGCGCCGGCACCGGAAGGGCTCAGTGGCAGTATTGGCGTGCCGGGTGATCGGTCCATTTCCCATCGCGCCGTAATTCTGGCGGCGCTGGCGGAAGGCGACAGTGAGATTCGCGGTTTTGGTGAAAATGATGATAACCGCACGACGCTGGAAGCCCTGCGTAAGTTAGGCGTGGTCATCGATGAGGGCGGTGACGGCAGTCTGAGTATCAAAGGGCGTGGTTTGACTGGGCTGCAAGCGCCGGACAGCCCACTTTACCTGGGGCAGTCAGCCACCTCGATGCGCTTACTGGCCGGTGTTTTGTCGGCCCAGCCTTTTGCCAGTGAACTGATCGGTGATGCTTCTTTGAGTCAGCGACCCATGGAGCGGCTGCAACTGCCGTTAGCTGAATTAGGGGCGCATCTTGAACTGACCGCCAATGGCACCGCACCCATTGTGATTCAGCCCGCCCGGCAATGGCAGCCATTGGACTATGACTTGCCCATTGCCAGTGCTCAGGTCAAATCGGCCATTCTGCTGGCGGCGCTCTGTGCGGGCATGCCAGTACGGCTGACCGAACCAGCACCGAGCCGTGATCATACCGAACGCCTGCTGGCGGAGTTGGGGTGCCGGCTGGAAAGCAGAAATGGCGCTCTGGTGTTTGCTCCGGCATCGCAACTGCCACCGTTAAACCTCAGTATTCCAGGCGATTTTTCCCTGGCGGCGGTGCATTTGGCGGCCGCGACCTTGGTCCCAGGTTCTGATGTGACCCTGACCGCTGTAGGCGTTAACCCCAGTCGCCTCGGTTTCCTCGATATCCTCAATGACATGGGCGGTTTGGTCACGCTGAGTAATATTCGTGACCAGGGGGGTGAACCTGTCGCCGATCTTCGGGTAAGATGCGCGCCGCTCAGAGGGGGCAGCTATGGCACCCACTTCAGTGGCCGCACCATTGATGAGTTTCCGTTGTTGTTTGTGTTGGCGGCCCTGGCAGAAGGCGAAAGTCGTTTTGCCGGTTTGGGTGAATTGCGCTTCAAAGAGACCGATCGACTGACGCGGATGCTGGATGGTCTGCGTGTATTGGGCGCTGACATCGAAGTGACCGATGAGGACGTTAGAGTCCGCGGTCGGGCCGGACAGCCGCTTGATGGCGGCATCGTCGATTGTGCCGGAGACCCGCGTGTGGCGCTGGCCTTTATGGTGGCCGCTCAGGTGGCCCGGCGACCGGTCATTATTCGGAATGCCGGCCGTGTGCTCGGGGCTTATCCCGGTTTTAGCGCGGCGGTCGGACAACTTGGTTATGCCGTCACTTTGGAAGACTGATGGCAAACCCACGACAACCAGGACAGATATCATGAATTCCAAGGCTCCCGTCATTACGCTCGACGGACCCGGCGGCGTCGGAAAAGGCACCGTCAGTGGCCTCTTGGCCCGTCGCTTCGGTTGGCACTACCTCGATTCCGGTGCGCTCTATCGTTTAGCGGCGCTGGCGGCGATGAATCACGGCGTTGATTTTGATAATGAATCGGCACTGGCGGTAATCGCCGAACATCTGGACATTCGCTTCCAGCAGGAAGGCGACGCTGTCGTCGTGTTGCTCGAAGGCGATGACGTCACTCGCCAGATCCGCACCGAAGAGGTTGGTTCCAATGCCTCAAGGGTGGCGGCTTTTGGTCGGGTGCGCGAAGCGCTGCTCAAGCGTCAGCGCGCCTTCCGCACCGAGCCGGGCCTGATTGCCGATGGCCGGGATATGGGCACGGTGGTGTTTCCCGAAGCCAATCTGAAAATCTTTATGACCGCTTCGGCCGAAGAACGCGCCAAGCGTCGCTTTAAGCAATTGCGTGACAGCGGCGCCAGTGCCGACTACAACCGCGTGCTGGCGGACATCGTCGAGCGCGATGAGCGCGATTCGAACCGTTCTGTTGCGCCGCTGAAACCGGCGTCTGACGCCGTAGTGATCGATACCACTGTGCAGAGCATCGATGAGGTGATGGATAGAGTTCTGGCGCTGGTGACCGATCGCGGCATCGAATGGTGAAAAAGTCGAGCCAAGCCCTTGGTTGTTGAGTCTTAATCCGTATAATACGCGCTCCGAATTGGCTGTGTGTTCCGTTCGTACGCGAGTCGAATACACCGTCCGGTCCCGGTCTGATCACCACCCAGCAAGGTGGCGTTCCGGGTTTGTTGGATTGACCCATACGAGCTGGCGTATGGCAAAGCCGCTGGTCACCGCTAACCAAAGAGATCGCAGGTGACGGGCTGTTAATTATTGGGATACCAAATTAAATGACTGAATCTTTCGCTGAGTTATTTGAAGAAAGCTTAAAAACCATCGAGATGGAGCCGGGCTCCATCGTGACCGGCTTGGTCGTCGCTATTGACGCTGACTGGGTTACCGTCCACGCCGGTTTGAAATCTGAAGGCATCATCCCGCGTTCGCAGTTCCTGAGCGAAGAAGGTGAGCTGGAAATCGCCGTCGGTGACGAAGTCAAGGTTGCACTGGAAGCCGTTGAAGACGGTTTCGGTGATACTCGTCTGTCACGCGAAAAAGCCAAGCGTGCTGAAGCCTGGACCGAATTGGAAGAAGCTTACGAAGCGGAAGAAGTGGTCAAGGGTGTTATCAACGGCAAGGTCAAAGGTGGCTTTACCGTCGACATCAGCTCTGTACGCGCCTTCCTGCCAGGTTCTTTGGTGGATATCCGTCCGGTACGCGATACCACTCACCTGGAAGGCAAAGAGCTGGACTTCAAAGTGATCAAGCTGGATCGCCGCCGTAACAACGTCGTGGTTTCTCGCCGCGCCGTTCTGGAAGCGTCCAACAGCGCCGAGCGCGAAGAGCTGCTGGCCAGCCTGCAAGAAGGCCAGGTCATCAAGGGTATCGTTAAGAACCTGACCGACTACGGTGCTTTCGTTGATCTGGGCGGTGTTGATGGCCTGCTGCACATCACCGACATGGCTTGGAAACGCATCAAGCACCCGAGCGAAATCGTTCAGGTTGGTGATGAGATCGAAGTTAAAGTATTGAAATTCGACCGTGAGCGTAACCGCGTTTCTCTGGGTCTGAAGCAGCTGGGTGAAGATCCTTGGGTCGACATCAAGGCGCGTTACCCGGAAGAGCAGGTGGTCAAGGCCCGCGTTACCAACCTCACCGACTACGGCTGCTTTGCCGAGCTGGAAGAGGGCGTCGAAGGTCTGGTTCACGTTTCCGAAATGGACTGGACCAACAAGAACATCCATCCGTCTAAAGTCGTTTCTGTTGGCGACGAGATCGAAGTGATGATTCTGGACATCGACGAAGAGCGTCGTCGTATTTCTCTGGGTATCAAGCAGACCGTTGTTAATCCTTGGGAAGACTTCTCCAACAACTTCAACAAGGGCGACAAGGTTGTCGGCAAGATCAAGTCGATCACCGACTTCGGTATCTTCATCGGCCTGGAAGGCGGCATCGACGGCCTGGTTCACCTGTCTGATATCAGCTGGAACGAATCCGGTGAAGAAGCCGTACGCAAGTACAAGAAAGGCGATGAGCTGGAAACCACCATCCTGTCGATCGATCCGGAGCGTGAGCGCATTTCTCTGGGCATCAAGCAGCTCGACAGCGATCCGTTCTCTGAGTTCGTCTCTGTGAACGACAAGGGTTCCATCGTTACCGGTACTGTTAAGGAAGTGGACGCTAAAGCGGCGACCATTTTGCTGAGCGACGATATCGAAGGCATTCTGAAAGCTTCCGAAATCTCTCGTGACAAGGTTGAAGACGCTCGTAACGCCCTGAAAGAAGGCGACGAAGTTGAAGCCAAGATCGTCAGCATCGACCGTAAGAACCGCGTCATCAGCCTGTCCATCAAGTCTAAGGACGTGGAAGATGAGAAAGTTGCAGTTCGCGAGCTGAAAGAGAAGAGCGCGGAAGCATCAGGCCCAACCACCATTGGTGATCTGATCAAGCAAAAAATGGAGCAGGGCGACGACGAATAATCGTTAGCACTGTTCCCAAAAGCCGGCCATTGAGCCGGCTTTTTTGTGCCTGCTATCTTGTTCGGCTGCTGAGCCGAAGCGTTATTTAAAACAGTTGAACTGCAAAAAAACGTTAAAAAATAAATACTTGTGTTATCTTGGGGGCTGATTTAGTCTAAATATTGATCGCTTAGGAACACCCGATCGGGGAGGTTCGGATGACCAAATCCGAGTTAATCGAACGGATAGTCGACCGCCAGGGGCAGCTGTCCGTTAAAGATGTCGAGTTGGCCATCAAGACGATGTTGGATCATATGGCCGAAAGTCTGGCCGATGGCGAGCGCATCGAAATACGTGGCTTCGGCAGCTTTTCGCTGCATTATCGATCACCACGTGTGGGTCGTAATCCCAAGACGGGTGAATCCGTCAGCCTGGAAGGCAAGTACGTACCTCATTTTAAACCGGGCAAGGAACTGCGCGAGTCGGTTAACCTGAGTATCGACGACGAATAATCGCCCCGACCCTCGTTCTCGCAGCCGGGAGGCTGAACACACTCATGCTCATCCGATCAGCCAAAATCTTCTGTGCCATCCTGCTCGCAGTGTTGGCTTGGTTGCTGGCTTTTGGAAACAACCAAAGCACTGTTTTGAGTTTTATGGCTTGGCGAACGCCGGCATTGCCATTGTTTGTCTGGCTATTGGCAACACTCTTTATCGGGGTCCTTATCGGTCTGATTCTGGGCCGTCTCTTCGGCCGTAGGCGCACAGGTCGATAAAATGCTCACCACGGTCAAATCTCTCTGGCGCCGCTTGACGACGCCCTGGTCAGTGCCGTCAAAGTATCGAATAGAGCCTTTTGAGGCCTTGTCTTCCGAGCCGGATCGCGAGCTCGACGTACTGCTCGAGCGCTTACCCATTACCGCCGATACGCTGGAAACCCATCTGGCCTTGGCCGAGTTGTTTCGCAAAAGAGGCCAGATCGACCGCGCCATTCGGATTCACGAAACCCTGCTGGAGGCGGACCTGGATAGAGAGCAATCCAACCGGGTGCGAGTGGAACTGGCCCAGGATTTCTTTTCCGCCGGCTTTTTAGGGCGCGCTGAAACCGAACTTGAGGCGTTAATTCTGGGTCAGGGTGAGCGTTTTTCCGCCCAGGCTTTTCGCCTTTGGTTAGTGGTGCTTGAACGCGAACAGGAGTGGGAGCGTGCTATCAAGCTGGTGCGTGAATACGGCCAGCCTGGATCGGGCAATATGCGCCTGGCTAATTTGTATTGTGAATATGTTGGTCAGTTAAAGGGTCAGGGACAGCTGGTTCAGGCCCGTATTGCGCTAAAAGAAGCCCGCAAGTTATCAGACAGCGCCCGAACCTTTATAGCATCTTCTGAACTGGAAACTTCTCTAGGTCACTACCATAAAGCCTTGCGTCTGTTGAAAGAAGCGTTGGTGCGAGATGTGCGCCGAGTGGACGTCATCCTGCCTGGACTGAAGCGTCTATCACGTCTGGTGGGTGGTGAGGCATCGTTGCGTCGTTATCTTGAAAAGCTCTATGACTTCCACCCCAGCCATCGCGTTCTAGAAGCCATCTTGGACCTGGTAGGCGACAGTGATCCGCGCAGTCATTATTGGCACTCTGAGCTGGAACGCGTGGTAAACAGTGGCGCATCTTTCGGCTTGATGCAGCGCTGGCTGGAGCAGCGTCGGGATGTAGGGCCGACACCGAGGGCGGTTTTGCTGGAATCCATACAGCGCTTAAAGCTACGCCTACCCGATGGCTACCAGTGTAATCATTGCGGCTACGAAACCGGCACGATGATTTGGTTTTGCCCGCAATGTGAGCGCTGGGAGACGGCTTTTTCCAAGCATGAACAGCGGGTTCATGACGATCGTCGTCGAGCGAGTCTAAATCGCGGCTAGTCTGTTGATTTTCATAAAGTTATTGAACTGATTCTGAAAATTGGTATGATGCGCTCCGCTTTGAGTTTCTGCGTCAAAGCTTGGTTTGTCCCGTTCGTCTAGTGGCCTAGGACACCGCCCTTTCACGGCGGTAACAGGGGTTCGAGTCCCCTACGGGACGCCACTTCAGAATAGAATTTGCGGGAATAGCTTAGTGGTAGAGCACAACCTTGACCGAGGTTGGGGCCGGACGGGCAGTCTCGCGAGTTCGGTTCGATAGAGTCGAACTCAATCACAACCAGTTTTTGCGGGAATAGCTCAGTGGTAGAGCACAACCTTGACCGAGGTTGGGGCCGGACGGGCAGTCTCGCGAGTTCGGTTCGACAGAGTCGAACTCAATCACAACCAGTTTTGCGGGAATAGCTCAGTGGTAGAGCACAACCTTGCCAAGGTTGGGGTCGCGAGTTCGAATCTCGTTTCCCGCTCCAAAATTTGATTGAAGTGGAAAATTGGGTCGCGAGCTGGAACGCCAGCCCGGTCGAATCTCGTTTCCCGCTCCAAATTTAAAGAAACCCGGACTTGTTCCGGGTTTTGTGCTTTTGGGGAATAGCTCAGTAGTAGAGCGCAACCTTGGCCGAGGTTGGGGCTGGGGCGCAGCCTCGCGAGCCGGTGTGCCGGTACGCCGGCCACCGGGATGCCGGCCACCGGGATGCCGGCCACCGGGATGCCGGCCAGACGAATCTCGTTTGCTGCGGCCACTTCATGGCCTTGCCCTTCGGGCTCGCTGCGCTCACGCAAAAGCGCCTGCGGCACTTTTGTCCCGCTCCACAAAAAAAGCAGCCCAAGGCTGCTTTTTGTGCCTGACAATATTACTCCGTCGTGCCGATTCGAATCTTACTGCGATTCTTTTCCAGTGTGGCCGGCCCAATACCCTTAACGTTCAGCAAGTCTTCAGCGGCGATAAAAGGCCCGTTCTCATCGCGGTAGTCAACAATGGCCTGAGCCTTCGATTGGCCGACTCCTTCCAGCAAGTCGGCCATTTTAACGGCGCCATCGTTGTTGATGTCGACATAGATAACAGCGCTTTCGGTGCCAGCAGCCGAACCGCTTTCTTCGGCGAGAGCATTGATGTTCAGTGCGGCCAGCGTCAGTCCCAGTGAGAGGAGGATAGTTTTGATCATGGTCAGTTTCCTTCTGGTTATCGTTGTGACGATCCTTGATCGCAACGGCGATCACCACCCAATCTATCAAGCTCAGCCCAAAGTCAAAAGTTTGACGTTTTGAACTGGCTCTCATCACAAGGAATTTTTTGGCTGGTCGTTTCGCTAAAAAAAGAGTAGGCCGTAGTGCTATTGCTGTGCGCCGCTATTCGCGCCCGTCAATTCTGGTAGAATGCCGCAAATCTTGTCCGAGCTACGCTATGAACAACCCTTTGTTCGGTCGTGATGTGGTATCCATCGGTGATCTATCAAAAGCCGATATCGAATTCATCGTCGAACGCGCAGCTGCTTTGAAGCAATCCGGTCCGCAACCTCTACTGCAGGATCGACTGATTGCCAGTTGCTTCTTTGAAGCCTCCACCCGAACCCGTCTGTCTTTCGAAACGGCTGTCCAGCGGTTAGGCGGCACCCTGATTGGTTTTTCCGACAGCGGTAATACCTCGACGAAGAAGGGCGAAACCCTGTCAGACAGTATTCGCATGATTGCCGGTTATGCCGATGCCATCATTATGCGGCACCCGCGAGAAGGGTCTGCCCGCTTGGCGGCTGAGGTTGCCGATGTGCCGGTCATCAATGGCGGTGATGGTGCCAATCAGCATCCAACCCAAACGCTGCTGGATCTGTTCTCCATCGCCGAGTGCCAGGGTCGTCTGACGGGCTTGTCAGTCGCCTTAGTAGGCGATCTCAAATACGGACGAACGGTGCATTCCCTGGCGCAAGCGCTGGGCCATTTCAAGCCGCGTTTTTACTTTGTTGCGCCTAAGGCGCTGGCGATGCCGACTTATATCGAAGACAGCCTGCGCGCGGCCAATATTGATTTTGAGTATGCCGACAGTCTCGATCAGGTTATCCCGCTGGTCGATATTCTCTACATGACGCGAGTCCAGAAAGAACGTTTCGACCCCACCGAATACATGCATCTGGCGTCTCAGTTTGTATTGCGTCCGGACATGCTGAAATCGGCACAGCCGGGAATGAGGGTGATGCATCCTTTACCGCGGGTGGATGAAATCCATCCGGCGGTTGACCGTACCGACCACGCTTATTACTTCCAACAGGCTGAAAATGGCGTCTATGCACGTCAGGCATTGTTGTCGCTGGTGATGAATGAAAAGGTCCTGGAGCCAGCAGGAGGTGCGGTATGAGTGAGCAACGTCGTGAAAAGATGCTGGTCGAAGCCATTCAAAATGGCACGGTGATCGATCACATTCCAGCGGGTAAAGGATTGACGATTCTGGGCCGGTTACAGCTTAAGAATGCAGAAGCGCGCCTGACGGTGGGGTTGAACCTGCCCAGTCATGGCGGCGGCATGAAAGATCTGATCAAGGTCGATGACTGGCGCTTTACCGAACAGGATGCGGCTGAGCTGGCGCTGTTTGCTCCCAAGGCCACGGTCAACATCATTGAAGACTATCGCGTAGTGCGCAAGTTCCCGATTGGTCTGCCCGAGGCATTCGTTGGCGTCTTTGCCTGCCCGAACGCTAACTGCATCACTCATGTAGAGCCGGTTGAGAGTCGTTTTGCGGTGCTCGCAGGCGATACTTTGCAGCTGCGTTGTCACTACTGTGAACGTGCCTTTGCCGACACTCTGTTCACTGAAACCAAGATTTGAATTTCCTGCCGGGCAGCGATGGCCAAAGAGCCTTTGGGGCAGGCTGTTCAGGGCAGTATAAAAACCGGGCAAATGGCGAATTTTGCCTTATCAATCAGTTGCTTATTTCAGCCCCATCCTTATAGTGAGGGCTTTTTCCAGCGCGTCTCGACGGGAGTTTAGCTGTTCATGGATACCCTGACCCAACTGCACGACCGTGCACTTGAAGCGGTTCAACAGGCCACCAATCCACAAGAGTTGGATGAGCTGCGTGTGCGCTTTTTGGGCAAGAAAGGTGAGGTAACTGCTCAGCTCAAATCCTTGGGCGCCCTGGCACCTGAAGATCGCCCGGCCGCTGGCGCCAAGATCAACGAAGTCAAAACGGCCGTTGCCGATGCCATCAGTGCACGTAAAGCGCATCTGGATGAGCAGGCGCTGAGTGCCCGTTTGGCTGAAGAGAAAATCGATGTGACGCAGCCGGGCCGTCGTCAGGCCGTGGGTGGCTTGCATCCGGTGACTCAGACACTGCGTCGTATGGAGTCTTTCTTCGTCAATATTGGCTACGATGTCGCCGTAGGTCCGGAGATTGAAGACGATTATCACAACTTTGAAGCGCTGAATATTCCGTCGCACCATCCGGCGCGGGCGATGCACGATACCTTCTATTTCGATGCTGGCACCCTGCTGCGGACTCACACCTCACCGGTTCAGGTGCGCACCATGGAAAATGGCGAGCCACCGTTTCGTATCGTTTGCCCGGGCCGGGTTTATCGCTGCGACTCCGATTTAACGCATACGCCGATGTTCCATCAGATGGAAGGATTGTTGGTCGATACCGACGTCAGTTTTGCCGACCTTAAAGGCACGGTGGAAGAGTTTTTGCGCGTCTTCTTCGAAAAAGAACTGGCGGTGCGTTTCCGCCCTTCGTATTTCCCCTTTACTGAGCCTTCGGCCGAAGTCGACATCGAGTGTGTCATCTGCGGCGGCGAAGGTTGCCGGGTGTGCAGTCGCACTGGCTGGATCGAGATCATGGGCTGCGGCATGGTGCATCCCAAAGTGCTGGAAGCGTCCGGCGTCGATGCCAAGAAATACAGTGGTTTTGCCTTTGGTATGGGGGTGGAGCGTCTGGCCATGCTGCGCTACGGCGTCAATGACCTGCGCCTCTTCTTCGAAAACGATCTCAAATTCCTGCGCCAGTTTAACTAGTCCGGCAACGACAATTGATAGGATTTAACTGCATATGAAATTCAGCGAACAGTGGCTGCGCGAATGGGTTAACCCGGCGATCGACGCTCAGACCCTGATGGATCAGATCACCATGGCCGGTTTGGAAGTCGATGGTGCCGAGCCGGTTGCCGAAGCTTTTGAAGGCGTCGTGGTTGCCGAAATCGTCAGCTGTGAGCCGCATCCTAACGCCGACAAACTGCAGGTTTGCCAGGTTAACGCCGGAAATGAAACCGTTACGGTTGTTTGTGGCGCACCCAATGCACGCGCCGGCATCAAAGTAGCACTGGCTCAGGTCGGCGCGGTCCTACCGGGCGACTTCAAAATCAAAAAAGCCAAACTGCGCCAGGTAGAAAGCCAGGGCATGCTGTGCAGCGAAAAAGAGCTGGGCTTATCTGAAAGCCATGATGGCATTCTGGAACTGCCCGAAGCGGCCGAAGTGGGTAAAGACTTACGTGTTTATCTCGGCTTGGACGATCTGGCCATCGAAGTGGATCTGACTCCGAATCGCGCCGACTGCCTGAGCATTGCCGGCTTGGCGCGTGAAGTGGGTGTATTAAACGACACCGCTGTCAGCGCACCCAACATCCAGCCGATCGCTGCGGTTCACGACGATACCTTCCCTGTCACCTTGAGTGATACCACTGGCTGCCCGCGTTATGTCGGTCGTGTCCTGAACGACGTTAATGTCGCCGCTGCAACTCCGGTGTGGATGGTTGAACGCCTGCGCCGTGGTGGCGTTCGCTCTATTGATCCGGTGGTCGATGTTACCAACTACGTCATGCTGGAACTGGGTCAGCCCATGCATGGCTTTGACCTGGATCGCCTGCAAGACGGTATTGATGTGCGTCGCGCCAAAGCTGGCGAAAAGCTTGAATTGCTCGACGGCCAAACCATTGATCTGGCCGAAGACGTGCTGTTGATTGCCGATGGCAACGGCCCGCTGGCGATGGCCGGTGTGATGGGCGGCGAGCAGAGTGGGGTATCGACCCAGACACGCCGCGTTTTCCTGGAAAGCGCCTTCTTCGCTCCGATCGAAATTGCCGGTCGGGCGCGTAATTATGGCTTGCATACCGATGCCAGCCATCGCTTTGAACGCGGTGTCGATCCGAGTTTGCAGGAAGCCGCCGTAGAACGCGCAACCGCCTTGTTGATGGATATCTGCGGTGCCAAGCCCGGCCCGGTCGTCGTCAAAGAAGCGCCAGAGAAAATCCCAGCACCGGCAACGATTGAACTGTCAGCAGAACGCGTCGCCACCGCCTTGGGCATGCAGATTGAAGCGGCTGAGATCGAACGTATTTTGCGTGGTCTTGGTTTTGACGTGACATCTCCGTCGAGTGGTCGATGGACGGTCAAAGCGCCGACCTGGCGTTTCGATATGGCCATCGATGCCGATTTGGTCGAAGAAATTGCCCGCATCTATGGCTACAACCGCTTCCCGGTTACCGTGCCAAAAGCGGCTCTGGCACCACGTGGGCGCGTCGAGCAACAAACGGATATCGATCTATTGGTCGATCGCCTGGCGAGTTTGGGCTATCAGGAAGCCATTACCTACAGCTTCGTTGAGCCAGAGCTGCAAGCGAAGATGTTCCCCAAAGAGGGCGGCATCGAATTGGCCAACCCGATTTCTGCCGATATGGCGGTTATGCGGGTGTCTTTGTGGCCGGGGTTGTTGAAGGCGCTGAGCCATAACCTTAATCGTCAGCAGGAACGGGTGCGTTTGTTTGAAACCGGACTGCGCTTCCGTGCCACGAAGGATGGCACTGAACAGCTGAACATGCTCGCCGGTGTGGCAACAGGCAGCCGTTGGCCTAAAGGCTGGTACAGCGATAACGAAGCGCTCGATTTCTTCGATATCAAAGGTGACTTGGAGCAGGTTCTGGGCTTGATCAAGGGGGCGAACTTTGAGTTCCTTTCCGGCCAGAATTCTGCACTGCATCCGGGGCAATGCGCGCGTATTGAGCGCGATGGCAAACTGGTTGGTTATATCGGCGCCGTGCATCCAAACCTGGGGCGTGAACTGGGCCTGAAGCAGCCGACCTTTATGTTCGAACTGCGGCTGGACCGGGTCCTGCCGGCTGAGTTGCCTGTGTTTGAATCGCTGTCGCGGTTCCCGTCATCAACTCGCGATCTGGCCGTGGTTGTAGACGAAGAAACCCCGGTGGCCGAGCTGATGAACAGTGTTCGTGAAAAAGCCGGTGACGACCTTGAAAGCCTGACTTTATTCGACATCTATCGTGGCAAAGGTATTGATTCGCAACGGAAAAGCGTTGCCTTAGGCTTGACCTGGCAGAATCCTTCGCGCACTCTAACTGACGAAGAAATAAACAGTTTGATGGATTCCATCATTACCACTTTGCAGACTAGGTACGATGCCACCTTGAGGAGCTAAGTATGGCCCTGACCAAAGCGGAAATGGCTGAACGGCTGTACGAAGAATTAGGCTTGAACAAGCGCGAAGCCAAGGACATGGTGGAAGTCTTCTTTGAAGAAATCCGCGACAGTCTGGTCAATAACGAACAGGTCAAGCTGTCCGGCTTTGGTAATTTTGATCTCAGGGACAAGCGGCAACGTCCAGGCCGCAATCCGAAAACCGGGGAGGAAATCCCCATTTCGGCACGCAGGGTCGTCACTTTTCGCCCCGGCCAGAAGTTAAAGGTGAAAGTCGAGGCCTATGCTGGAACCGAGCCAGAATAATGAACTGCCAACCATCCCAGGAAAGCGTTACTTTACCATTGGCGAAGTAAGCGAACTGTGCGCAGTCAAGCCCCACGTACTGCGCTACTGGGAGCAGGAATTCCCGCAACTCAGTCCGGTAAAACGGCGTGGTAACCGTCGTTACTACCAACGTGATGACGTTGTCCTGATCCGTCAGATCCGCAATCTCCTTTATGAAGATGGTTATACCATCGGTGGCGCTCGGCAGAAGCTTACCGCACCGGAAGGGGACAGCGTTCTGGTCAAGCAGCACCAGGAGTTGATTCAAGACATGATTCGCGAACTGGAAGCTGTGTTGAGGCTGCTTTCCGACGGTTGATCCTCACTCTTAAAACGCTTGATATTTCAATCGCTTAGCGTATGATTCGCTTCGTTTTCGGGCATTAGCGCAGTCTGGTAGCGCATCGTCATGGGGTGGCGAGGGTCGCAGGTTCAAATCCTGCATGCCCGACCAAATATAGAAAAGCCGACCTTCGGGTCGGCTTTTTGCGTTTATGGTGCTTCTAAAAATAGATTAATGTTGCAAGTCAGCCTTCGCACTTCGTTAGTTATCACGAGGGATCAACGTCGAATCGCCGGTGGTTTTCCCTGTTTAAATATCTGGGTGATTTTTATTTTTCTTTTCTATTGATTGGCTGGTTATGGTCTCTTTTCTCGGTCAGATGAGCGTTGCGTCTTGTTTTTAATATGATCGATATTGGCCGATGACTTAGTGCATTCGTTCTCGATACTTGGATGGTGTGACTCCCAAAGCTTGTCGGAAGCGATGAGTAAAGTGGCTGGATGAACTGAATCCGCATTGTTGTGCGATATAAGTGAGCGATACTGAGCTGTGCTTCAGCAGGTGTTGCGCGCGTAGCAGGCGTTGTTGCAGCACATATTGATGTGGGCTTTGGCCGGTGCTGTGTTTGAACATCCGGGCGAAATGGTAGTCGCTTAGCTGAGCCTGGTTGGCCAGTTCGTTAATGGTCAGCGCCTGGTCCAGATGACTGTCGATGTACGCCTTGACCCGGCTGAGCTGATGAGGCGCCAGTCCACCCTTTACAGTGACAGGCTGCCAGCGGAACTGGGTGTAGTGGCGCACCAGGTGGTTGAGCAACAAGCTGGTGGCGCTGCTGAGCAGCAGGTGATTGGCGTTATCGTGCCAGTCCAGGCTGGCCAAATAGTGACGGTAGATGCTGCTGATTTTGGCGTCGTCGGCGAAGATGCGTTCATCAATGCTCAAACCGGTCGGGCATTTATCCCAGGTCTGTTCGGCTTGGCGGCGCAGATGTGCATCGCTGAAATAGCAGTGCATAAATTCGAACGAATCGAGCACATTCCAGGTGCTGCTGTAGTCTTTGGGCATCAGACAGAGTCGATCGGGTCCGCCGCCATCGCGCCAGCCATGCGGGGTTTTGAGGTAAGTTCGCTCGCCGTGGTTCAGGTACAGGCTGAGGGTGTGGTGGCCGGTAGGCTGGATCACAACCAGATCGTTGTTATTGGCCCAGGATGCCAGGCTAACGCCGTTGTCGAGGTCGAGAAGGTCGAGCAGTTGGTTCTTGTGTTGCTGTAGCCGTTGCAGCATTTGGTAGGGGGACGACATCTGCCTACCTCCGTACTCTGCGTGGCTTCTGTCCTGATGTCCTATGATAGGCGCTGGCTGCGCTAGCCGCCAAGCACTCCATCATAGCGGCCCGCAAAAAAGCGCAAGAATATGCAAAACCAGCACTAAGATATGACAGCCTTGCTTGCCCGCCAGACCGATACTGACGCTCCAGGGTTTAGCGGAGCTTGTTAATGAACGCGTTGTTATTCGTTGCATCGGTGCTTATTTGGGGGTCGACCTGGCTGGCGATTTCGATGCAGTCGGGGCCAGTGCCGGTGGTGGTTTCAGTGTTTTACCGGTTTGCGTTGGCAGCTGCGATGTTGCTGGTGTTTCTGGGGTTAACGCGACGCCTGCGCGCCATTGCCATGAAAGATCATCTGTTTTGCGTGTTGCAGGGCGCCTGCGTGTTCTGTGTGAACTTCCTCTGTTTCTACACCGCCAGCCGCTGGATCAGCAGTGGTTTGGAGTCGGTGTTGTTTTCGATGGCGACACTTTTTAATGCGCTGAACGGGGTGGTGTTTTTTGGTCATCGCATTACCCGGCGCCTAATGCTGGCCAATGTCTGCGGCCTGCTGGGAATGGTGGCTTTGTTTTGGCAGGACTTGCTGTCGCAGACGCTATCGACCGGCGTGATGCTCGGTACTGGTTTGACCTTGATCGGCACCTACGGGTTCTCTCTGGGCAATATGATCAGTGCGCGTCACCAGCGCCAGGGGCTGGACGTGTTGTCCACCAATGCTTATGCGATGAGTTATGGCGCATTGCTACTGTTGCTGGCGATGGTTGTGACCGGAACCGGTTTTGGCTGGGATCCGCGTCCAGTTTATGGGCTGGCATTAGTGTATTTGGCCGTCTTTGGTTCGATCCTGGGTTTTGCGACTTACTTTTTGTTGATTGGTCGTGTTGGGGCGGGTTCGGCGGCTTACGTTACTGTTATGGCTCCATTGGTGGCGATGACGCTGTCGACCCTGTTGGAGGGCTATCAATGGACGCTGTCAGCAGCCTTGGGCGTGGCGTTAATTCTGACCGGCAACCTGGTGATGTTTTATAAGCCCAAGCCGAAAGCTCGCCTGGACAGCGATTTGGCCGATGATGCAGCACCTGTTTCATTGAGTCTGCCGAGATAAAAAATGCCGACCACAGAGGTCGGCATTCGGATGACTTCAGACGGGCCGGAAGACTCAGTGATTGTGCTCCGGCATTGCACCAATCGCATCGACGGCCAACTCAACCTCAATAGAACCCGCCTTCTCGAATTCCAGCGTGATGGTGCGGCGTTCACCCTCAACCAAAGGCGCTTGCAAGCCCATTAGCATCAGGTGGTAACTGCCCGGCTCCAAAGTGACTGAGCCGCCAGCGGGAATTTCCAGGCCATCGTGTTGCGGCATCATTCTCATGGTGCCGTCTTCCATCTTGGTTTGATGCACGCTGATGCTCTGGGTGAAATCGGAATGGCCGCCGAGCAATACATCGGCTTCGTCGCCTTCATTGTGGATGGTCAAAAAACCGCCGCCAGTTGGCGTGCCTGGCGGTGTGGCGCGTGACCAGGGATGCTCAATATTGAGCGAGCCCAGATGGTAACCGTGCGCCCAGGTCATGGGGCTGGCGATAACGGCGGCGGCTGTGATCAGCGCAAAAATAAAGCGGTTCATATCAACTCCTGACAATAAACGTTGAACCCGACTTCATGAGGTTGAAGCCGATTGATTCGTTTTTTTATTAGACGTCAGCAGTTAAGGCAGGCGGTGCGCGGCTGAAATATGGCAGCCTGAGCGCCGGTTTTGGATCGGCGACCAAAGCAACCTGGACGGCGCTGGTGAGCAGCGGAGGCCTGGTTGAAATGGCCGGTTGCCAGGCGGTGTCGAGGGTATTCTGGGTGCAGGGGCAGTGGTTGTTTTGGCTACTGCGGTGGTCGTTATCGTCGAGCGACAGTTGCACCCAGGACGAACCCGTACCCAGGCAGACGCGTATCCAGATGCCGTTGTCGCCACCACCCTGAGCGTTAACCGCGGGCACGGCAATCAATCCCAGCCAGGCGATCAGGCTGAGTTTGAAGGCTAGTCGGCGCAGGCGTCGGCTCAATTCAACATCCAAAATATGGGGCAGAACGCTAGTGTCGGCGTTGGCTCCGCTAGCTGTCAATACAGCCCAGGTGTTGGGCGCAGTGAAGCGGCAGAGTAGAATGCCGGCCCGAACTACCGAGCCAGGAAACCGCGCTATGTCTTATGTCAACTTTGATGGTTTGGTCGAGCGTTTTGCCGAGCAAATATACGGCGGTATGAAAGGTCGCTTGCGTCAGGCCTTGTTGACTGAACTCTATGCGCAGCATTTGCCGGCTGACTTACAAAAGCCATTGCAAGTGCTCGATGCTGGTGGCGGCTTGGGGCAGATGACCGCCTGGTTTTTAGCAGGCAGGCACCGGGTTGATTATTTCGATGTGTCGGCTGAGATGGTGGCTCGGGTACAGGCGGAGTTTTCTGATGCCATCGACGCTGGTCATTGCCAGGTTGAGCAGGCGTCGGTGCTGGATTTTGAACCTGCTCAAAGCTACGACCTGGTAACGCTGCACGCTGTGCTGGAGTGGCTGGAAGAACCCGCAGATGCGTTGCAGCGGGTCATGCGCTGGGTGACGCCAGGCGGGGTGCTCGGCGTGATGGTCTATAACCGCCATATGTTGGCGCTGCGTAACCTGATGCGTGGCACTCTGGCGAAGGTGCGTGACGATCAACTTGGTGGCGATGGCCAAGGTTTGACGCCGATTTCGCCGCTGGACCCGACGGCGGTACGCGAGCAGTTGGAAAAGGGTGGTTATACCGTTATCTCTCAGGCGGGTATTCGTACTTTTAGCGATCTGACCGAGCCGACAGTGTTGTCCTGGTATAGCGAAGAGGATGTCTTGGCGATGGAGCGGAGTTTGTGTGAGCAAGCGCCGTATCGCGATCTGGGGCGTTATGTGTTGTTCCTGGCGCGGCGGCAGGGTTAATTGGTTTGAGTCGTCTTATCAGCCGCTAAGAATAACGTCGGCGAGCAACCGACAACCGTTGCCGCGGTCAGGAGTGACAGCCTTTGCTTTGGAGCAGATGCCAGCGCTGAGCTCTGCTATCAATCCTTGCTGTTGGTATCCGTTTATCGCACGTCCTCTGTCTTGTTTTTCCATTCCCTGTTGTTCTGCTCGACGCTTTTCATCAGCCATAAAAAAACCCGCCGAAGCGGGTTTTTTGGTTCCGGCCAGCTTGATTAAGCGGCGGAGGTGGCGATCACTGAATCGGCCGCTTTGACGAATTCGTCCATGCGGTCGAAGTTCAGGTAGCGATAGACATCGCTGGCCATGCTGTCGATTTCAGCGGCGATCTTCAGGTACTCCTCCGGCGTCGGCAGTTTGCCATACAGCGCAGAGACCGCAGCCAGTTCAGCCGAGGCCAGGTAGACATCGGCGCCGTCACCCAGGCGGTTCGGGAAGTTCCGGGTGGAGGTGGAGACCACAGTCGACTTGGCAGCCACACGCGCCTGGTTACCCATGCACAGTGAGCAGCCTGGCATTTCGGTACGAGCACCGGCACGGCCAAAAATGTTGTAGTAGCCTTCTTCCATCAACTGCGCCTGGTCCATCTTGGTCGGCGGAGATACCCACAGACGCGTCGCGATCGGCGCCTTGTGCGCATCCAGCAGTTTACCAGCAGCGCGGAAGTGACCGATGTTGGTCATGCACGAACCGATGAACACTTCGTCGATTTTGCTGCCAGCAACTTCAGACAGTTTGCGCGCATCGTCCGGATCGTTCGGGGCGCACAGGATCGGCTCTTTGATGTCTTCCAGGTCGATTTCGATGATGGTGTGGTATTCCGCATCGGCATCGGCGCGCATCAGGTTCGGGCTTTCCAGCCACTCTTCCATCGCTTTGGCGCGGCGTTCCAGGGTACGGGCATCGCCGTAACCGTTAGCGATCATCCAGCGCAGCATGACGATGTTGGAGCGCAGGTATTCACCGACCGAGTCTTCCGACAGGGTGATGGTGCAACCCGCCGCAGAACGTTCGGCAGAAGCGTCTGACAGTTCGAAAGCTTGCTCCACGGTCAGGTCTTCCAGACCTTCGATTTCCAGGATGCGACCAGAGAAGACGTTCTTTTTGCCTTTCTTCTCAACGGTCAGCTCACCTTGCTGGATGGCGTAGTAAGGAATCGCATGCACCAGGTCACGCAGGGTGATGCCCGGTTGACGCTTACCTTTGAAGCGCACCAGAACCGATTCCGGCATATCCAATGGCATCACGCCAGTGGCCGCAGCGAAGGCCACCAGACCGGAACCGGCCGGGAAGGAAATGCCCATCGGGAAACGGGTGTGGGAGTCGCCACCGGTACCTACGGTATCGGGCAGCAACATGCGGTTCAGCCAGGAGTGGATGATGCCGTCACCCGGACGCAGGGAAACACCGCCACGGTTTTTGATGAAGTCGGGCAGGGTGTGCTGAGTTTCGATATCGACCGGCTTCGGATAGGCCGCGGTGTGACAGAAGGACTGCATCACCAGATCGGATGAGAAGCCCAGGCAGGCCAGGTCTTTCAGTTCGTCACGAGTCATCGGACCGGTGGTGTCCTGAGAGCCGACGGTGGTCATCTTCGGTTCGCAGTATTGGTTCGGGCGAACACCGGCAACGCCACAGGCTTTGCCAACCATTTTCTGCGCCAGGGTGAAACCTTTGTCGCTGGCGGCAACATCGCCAGGACGACGGAACACAGTGCTCGGTTCCAGGCCCATGGCCTCGCGGGCGCGATCGGTCAGGCCACGGCCAATGATCAGCGGGATACGACCGCCGGCGCGAACTTCGTCGAGCAGTACCTGAGTTTTCAATTCGAATTCGGCAACCACTTCGCCGTTGCGCTCAACCTTGCCTGCGAACGGATAGAGGTCGATGACATCGCCCATTTCCAGCTTATCGACGTCGACTTCGATCGGCAGTGCGCCCGCATCTTCCATGGTGTTGAAGAAGATCGGAGCAATTTTGCTGCCCAACACATAGCCGCCGGTGCGCTTGTTCGGCACGAACGGCATGTCGTCACCGGTGTGCCACAGCACGGAGTTGGTCGCGGACTTACGTGAAGAACCGGTACCGACAACGTCGCCCACCAGCGCCACTGGGTGGCCTTTTTCTTTCAGTTTTTCGATCTGTTGGATCGGGCCGATTTCGCCGTCTTTATCCGGGTTCAGACCATCGCGCTTCATCTTGTACATGGCCAGAGCGTGCAGCGGAATGTCCGGACGCGACCAGGCATCCTGGGCCGGAGACAAGTCATCGGTGTTGGTTTCACCGGTCACTTTGAAAACGGTCAGGGTGATTTTTTCCGGCACTTCTTTTTTGTTCAGGAACCACTCGGCATCGGCCCAGGATTGCATCACTGCCTTGGCAGCGCTGTTACCGGCTTTGGCCAGTTCGTCGACATCGTGAAACGCATCGAACACCAGCAGAGTGTGCTTGAGTTCTTCGGCGGCCACATCAGCCAGTTCGCTGTCTTTGAGCAAACCAACCAGGGTTTCGATGTTGTAACCACCTTGCATGGTACCGAGCAGTTGAGTGGCTTCTTTTTTATCGATCAGCGGAGACTGAGCTTCGCCTTTGGCGACAGCCGACAGGAAAGCCGCTTTTACATAAGCCGCTTCGTCCACACCCGGCGGCACCCGGTTGACCAGCAGGTCTTTAACAAAGGCTTCTTCACCGGCCGGTGGGTTTTTCAGCAACTCCACCAGTTCGGTCACTTGCTCGGCATTGAGCGGCTTGGCAGGGATTCCCTGGGCCTCACGCGCTTGCGCGTCTTGTCGGTAAGCTTCTAACACGATAACTCTCTCCAAACGGTGGGTGGCTACGCCAAAGGTGTCGTCAGTTGGGTGGGCATTACGCAACCGGGACTGGCTGAATGGCGCGGAAGTTTAGTGAATTCTAGTACAAAAGTTAAGTAAAGGGCTTTTATGAACAGTATTCACGCGGTGAATGATGGTTGGCCCGGAAACCGTCTGAAGCCTCGATATCAGGCGATATTGACGACCTTGTGCATCTGTACTGTTAAGCGCCATTGCGGGTGGGCTAGACAATAGTCGATAGCCGCCCGGGTTGAGGATTGCTGTGCTGGGGCGATCATCGCGGCATCAAAAGGGTTCAGCGGGCTGAGAAACCGAAAGTGCGCTTCGATATCAGCAAAGCGTTCCGGTGGTGCTTCGCGCTGGGGGTAGACCAGTTTCAGTTCGTCGCAGCGCTCGATGATCACCTCGCTGTTGCCTTTGGGGCTGACACAAATCCAATCGAGATTGGCCGGTAGCGGTCGGGTGCCATTGGTTTCGATGGCGCATTCGAAGTCCGCTTGATGCAGTAGCTCAATCAGTTCTTCGGTTAGCTGCAAACTGGGTTCGCCACCGGTAAAGACCACATAGGGTTTGCCGCCGCCTTGTTCCGGCCACAAGCCGACGATGGCCTGACTCAGTGCCTGGGCATCGGCAAAACGCCCGCCGCCGGGACCATCGGTGCCTAAAAAGTCGGTATCGCAAAAAGTGCAGACGGCGCTGGCTCTGTCCTGGTCGCGGCCGCTCCAGAGATTGCAGCCGGTAAAGCGGCAGAAGACCGCCGGACGCCCGGCTTGAGCGCCTTCGCCCTGAAGGGTGTAAAACATTTCCTTAACACTGAAGGTCACAATAGTGGCTCGTTTTGAGAGTGGGCCGGTTCGGCTGAATCGGTCGCAGAATTAGAGGATTTCATTGAGGCTGTGTTGGCGGTTCAGTAGCTGTTCGAACTCCTCCTGCCGCAGCGGAGGCGCGAACAGGTAGCCCTGATAACGCGAGCAGCCTTTGGATTCGAGGAAGTTTAACTGATCGCTGGTTTCAACGCCTTCGGCAATAGTCTGCAAGTTCAGGTGACGCGCCATGGCCAGAATGGTTTCGACAATGGCGGCATCGTTGGTGTCGGTATTGATGTCGCGCACAAAGGATTGATCCACTTTCAGGACGTCCAATGGCAATCGCTTCAGATACGACAGGCTGGAATAGCCGGTGCCAAAATCATCAATTGAGAAGGTCACACCATAGTCGCGAATCTGATGCATGCGCACGATGGTTTCTTCAACTTCGTGGATCACCATGCCTTCGGTAATTTCCAGGTCGATGCATTGCGGGGGTATGCCGCTGTCATCGATGGCTTTGCGAACCTGATCGAAAAATTCCGGTTGGCTGAACTGTTGCGGACTGATGTTGATACCCATGACTTGATCGCGCGTCCACAAACCACGATCCATCCAGTCGCGCAAAATGCCGCAGGCGGTGCGCAAAGTCCATTCCCCAACCCGAACGATTAAACCCATGCTTTCCAGCACGGGAATAAATTCCACCGGCGAGACAATGCCGCGTTCCGGGTGTTGCCAGCGCATTAATACTTCGGCGCCAATAATGCGGTCGTTGCTGGAATCCACCTGGGGTTGGAAGGTTAAGAAAAACTCTTCGTTGTTCAATGCCCGGCGCAAGTCGTTTTCCATGCTCAGCCGGAAAGCGGTGGCCTCAGCCATGGCTTGCTCGAACAAAATGGCGGTGTCTTTGCCGCGCGACTTCGCCTGATACATGGCGGTATCGGCATTGCGCAGCAGATCGGAAGCGGTGACATCGCCGTCCGGGAACAAGGCAATACCCAGGCTGGCAGTGACCGTCAGACGGTTGCCATTGATGACAAAGGGTGTCGCCAGGACGGCACGCAAAGCCTCAGCACGGTGCCCGGCCAATTGACTGACTTCGGCGGCGTTGGTGCCAAGGTCGGCCAGGCAGACCACAAATTCGTCACCACCGAGACGGGCGACGGTGTCTTCGCCACGAACCACTTCGGACAAACGCATTGCCGCCTGACGCAACACGCTATCGCCGGCGCCATGGCCGAGTGAATCATTGATGTCTTTAAAGTTATCCAGATCGATAAAGATCAAGGCGCCCAACTGATTTGAGCGACTGGCGCGGCGCAGCGACTGATCGAGTCGGTCAAGAAACAGATGCCGATTGGGCAGATCGGTCAGCGGATCGTGATAGGCCATGTGTTGCATGCGCGCCTGGTTGCGCTTGCGCTCGGAGATGTCGACGCCGACCGACAAAATGGCCGGTTCACCACGAAATTCCAATGGCAGAATCCGCAGCTCCAACGCCGTGTAATTACCCGCCGGATCGACCCATTCAAATTCCGGAATAAACAAACTGTGCTGCTCGGTCAGCACTTTGGCGTCGGCCTCCTGCAACAGTTCCCGTGATTTTTCTTCATACATATTTAACAGCGCCGACTGATGTTGGCCGGTCAGTTGTTCGACGCTTTGCTGGAAGGCGCGGGCATAGGCTTTGTTGACCAGAACCAGATGACCGCTGGCGTCTTTGACGTAAATCATATGCGGCAGGTTATCGATTAACCGGCGCATATTGTCGTACGACTCTTCCACTTCATGGCGGGCGACACTGTTGTCGCGAATCAGTTGTTCGACGCTGTTCAGATGCAGGTTGATGTTGGTGGTCAACTGACCAATTTCGTCCTCTTCGTGGCCCTTGGGAACCGGCAGCCGCCTTCCTGCCGGGTTCTTCGGATCAATGGCGTCGAGCGAGGTGGACAACTGATTAACCGGGTGGGTAACCAGGCGATAAAACAGCGCCAGAAACAGCAGAATGAGCACAAAATTTTTGGCCACACCCAGAATCAGCGTCGACACTGCCCGATCGACGAAACTCTCATAGGCCAGCACCATATCGAGTTCCATACGCAACACGCCATAGACATCGCTGCCCATGGCGTCGGTTTCCAAGCGGGTTTCCAATTGCCGCGTCGGATTACCGATAAAGGGTTCGTACCAGTGAGTGCGTCGATTGGAAACATCGGCGCGGCGTTGCGACAGCGGATTGCCCAGTTCATCGACAATGGCAACGGAGTTGACGAAGTCATAGACGAACATACCGTCAACGACTTCATTGGCCAGATTGTAATCGAGCGTATGAACGGCACGGGAGGCGGCAAAGCGCGAGGCATTCATGACTCGCTCAATGGAATCATTCAGCGAGCTTTGTTCGTCCTGATAATCAAGAAATACCTGGAAACCAGAAGTTACCAGACTGACAACCAAGGCCAGAATGACGCCAGTACGTGCCAAGCGAAATGACAAATGCTGTAGTAATGTCGATTTAAATACCGCTGAAGACATGCTGACCAGCCGCCAGGGCCCGGGAGGGCGAGATCTTTACGTATTGTGACAGCTTAGCCAATTTCCCGATTTGGCGCCATTCTCAACAGTGTTCGCCAGCGCCAGAGCAACCAGATCGCCAGTACCGGATTGCCCAGTAACGGCAGGGCGATGGTCATTAACCAGCACAGCCAGCGCTGCTTTTCCAAGCGCCACACCAATGCCAGGGCCAGAAAAAAACCAGCGTATAGATCCAGCAGGGCAATCTGTCCCCAGTTGTGGCTGAGCAACCAGTTGCCTTCGCTGCCAAAACGATCCCAGGGTGAGGTGACCAGCATCCAGCCAACCAACAAGGCGGATAACAGCAGGCCGATAATAAAGCTGAGTCGACTGATCAGAGTGCGGCTGGTCATTGGTCGGGCTCCGAATATTGATAGACGATGCGCGCTTTAAAATTTCCCTCGTCACCATTGGGCAGATTGGTCAGACCGCGATACTGCAACAGGCGTTGCTGGCTGAGGCTGTAGGTCAGCTCGATGGGATCGATCAGCCAGCGTAGCACTTGGTTTTGCGGGCGCAGTTGCAGCACCAGTTGATCGTCTTGGGGTGTTTCCGGTTCGATCGATAGCGCTATCCAGCTCAGCCGGCTGGGCGTCAGAAACTGTATATCGAGTGATTGACCTCGCTCGAGTGCGTCGAAGTGATCCAGAATGAAGTAGTGAAAACCGGCGTCGATAACGGCGGTCTGTTGCGGCCAGTCGAGGCGACCTTCTTTGCGGCTGACGATGGCTACGCCGTCGCTATCGGGTGCAACGCTTTCGGTCCGATCCAGTGCAGGTAATACCAACTCGTAGCCCGGCCGTTCCGGTTCGTTGTAGCTCATGTTTTTCTCACCCAGCAACTGACCGTCCGGGGTGAGGTAACGCACTTGTTCGGATACTGGCTCGCCATTGTTGAGCGTTAGTTGGTGTTGTTCGCGATACAACTCACGCTCACTGTCGAGCGCAAAAGCAGTGCCGGTGAAATTTTGGGTTTGTGCGCAGACCGATCCGCACAGCAAAAAAGTCGCCAGTGTTTTTCGAATCATGTTGATGCCGTTGTCAAGCTACGATTGCCGTAATAAAACAGCGGCAGCCACAGTCCCCAACCCAGCGGAATGAGCCACCAGGCGGGGCCGGAAATGTCTGCCGCTCCCAATGCAGCGCCGCCGAGATAGCTGCCACCAGCGCCGAAAATGCCGCCAAAGATTTGCAACAGTGGGCGATCAGCAAGCCAGGCCAGCGAATGGTTTAGCGTCAGTGGGAACATCAGCCATAGCCCCATTAACCACAACGGCATGGGCCAGCCGGTACCGGCGAATTCAACCCAGGGTGACAGATGCCAGAGCAGGTCGATGGCAGCGCCGATTATCATGATGGGGAGCACCTGGCGCCATTCTCCAGGCTGTGCCAGCCAGCGGTAATGACACAGCAAAAAAACGGCGACCCAGAGCAATGCCCAGGGCGAGCGTGTTAATACCAGTAAAAACCAGCCGGCCTGAAAGCCGGCGTAATTAAAGAGTCGTAATGCAACTGCGGTGTTCACGGTGTGACCCACAAACGGCGATGCCCGGCTTTGGCGAATACCACCTGGTGAGTGTTGATGGCGCGTTCGGCAAAACCGCCTTCACAGTAAGAAAAATAGTAACGCCACAGGCGCTGAAAGCGATCGTCATAACCCAAGGCGGTCAGTTGATCGCGCGCCTGAATAAAACGGCGATGCCATTCTTTTAACGTCAGCGCGTAATGTTCGGTCATGTCTTCCAGGTGCAGCGTCTGCAGATCGGTGTAGCGCTTCAGGTTGTCTTGCAAGACGGAAAGCGATGGCAGATGACCACCGGGGAAGATGTATTTGCGAATAAAGTCGACGCTCTTGCGATAACGATCATAGCGTTGGTCGGGCAGTGTAATGCACTGCAGCAAGGCAACGCCCTGGTCGTCGAGTCGCTCGGACAGTACGCGGAAATAACTGGGCAGATAATTGTGGCCGACCGCTTCGATCATTTCGATCGAGACCAGCTTGGAATACTGACCTTCCAGGTCACGGTAATCCTGTTTGAGCAGACGAATACGATCGCTCAATCCGGCTGCCTCGATGCGTTTGGCGGCGTAGTCGTATTGCTCATCAGAGATGGTCGTTGTGGTGACGCGGCAACCGTAATGCTGCGCTGCGTGGATCGCCAGACCGCCCCAGCCGGTGCCGATTTCCAGCAGGTGATCATCGGCGTTGAGCGCCAGTTTCTGGCAGATGCGATCCAATCGAAAACGCTGGGCTTCTTCCAGTGAGGTGTTTTCGTCTGGATAAAACGCGCTGGAATACATCATCGACGGATCGAGAAAGGTTTCGAACAGATCGTTACCCAGGTCGTAGTGCGCACGGATGTTGCGCCGTGATCCAGCTTTGTCGTTGCGGTTCAGCCAATGCGCAAAACGCAGCAGCGGTTTGGTGAGACGACCCAGGGTTTTATTGAGTCCGCCGGTGGTATCGAGATTGGCCGCAAAGACGCGCACCACGGCGGTCAAGTCTGGAGTGTCCCAGAAGCCTGCGACATAACATTCGGCCGCGGCCAAATCGCCGCCGGTGAGCATTTCGCGATAGACGCGCGTGTTGTGAATGCGCACGCTGGCGTGTGGGCCAGGGCTGTCCAGCTTGCCGAAAACCTCACGGCCGTCAGCGTCTTCCAGAGTCAGTGAACCTTGGGTGAATCGACTGAGAGCTTTGCACAGCAGTCGTCGGCTCAGCGTTGCCGAGCGCGGGGTCGATTGCGTTGAAGCGATGGTCATGCCGATGTTTCCTTCTTGTCCTTGTGCGGATGAGGGTAAAAGGGAATGCCTTTCAACCAGAGCCTTAAGGCGTGCCAGTAAATGCCGGTCACGACTTTTACGGTCATCCATGGAAAACGGATGAGCGCTCGATTCATAGTGCGGCGATTAACCGCACTGGCTTCCATGACCAGGGTGGCATCGAAGCGACGTTCGCCGTCCTGGTAATTTTCCAAGTGCACTCTCAGTGTTTGTTCCGGTGCACCGAATACCCAACGGTAGTTCATATCCATGGGTAGAAAAGGCGATACATGAAATGCCTTGGCCAGGCGATATTCGTGGTAGTGACGGTGCTGCCGACTGGGCTCGTGGCCGCCGTCGCCCGGCTGTACAGTCAGCACGTATTGATGCCGCTCGCCCCAGGGCGTGTTGGTGACTTCAGGCATGATGGCGAGCAGCTTGCCCTGCGCATCAAAGGCGTAATAAACGGTCACCGGGTTAAAGGAAATGCCCAGATAACGCAGATGCGTGAGCATACGCACCGAGTGAAACCGCGCTGGTTCGATGTCGCTGAGTTCAACCATGCGCTCGATCACGGCGCCTTTTAGATCGTCTTTTTTCGGTGCGAAATAATCGGCCCGCCGGAAGCTGGCCCAGTTAAATCGTTCGCGCGACCAGAATCTCGACTGGGCGAAAACTTCGTCAATTTCGTCCAAATCCAGATACAGCATAAAGAGTGGGTAATTCAACCGATGGTCGCGCGGCGCGTAGCGACGATGCCGAACCCAACCCTGGTAAATGCGACTGTTCATTGCCATGGCTCCACGCCCAGATCGCGTACCACACGCAAGGCACTGTTGACGCCATCTTCGTGAAATCCATTGAACCAGTAAGCGCCACAAAAATGGCTGCGGTTTTGATTGCCGATGCGGTGATAGTCTTGCTGCGCTTCGATCCCGGCTTTGGAAAACACCGGGTGAGCATAGTTAAACCGATTGATGATTTTGTCCGGCGCGATCTCGCGGGTGCGATTTAGGGTGACGCAAAACGTTACCGGTGCATCCTTAAAGTTCTGCAGGATATTCATATTGTAGGTTAGACCCACAGCTTCATCCGCTTGCTTGGGCAGATGGTAATTCCAGGCGGCCCAGGCTTTGCGACGCTTGGGTAACAGGCTGTCGTCGGTGTGCAGCACCACTTCGTTCTGGCTGTAGGGAATGGCGCTGAGAATCTGCCGCTCGGCGTCACTCGGATCAGCCAGTAGTGCTAATGCCTGGTCGCTGTGGCAGGCGAACACAACCTGGTCAAAGCGTTCCTGATGGCCGTTATAAAAATGCAGCGTTACGCCGTCGGCATCGCGTTCGACCCGCTCAATGCGATGCAGGGTATGTACCCTGTCGCGGAAGGGTTCGATTAACGGATCGATATAGGCGCGTGAACCGCCTTTGATGACGTACCATTGCGGTCGGTTTGTCACCGACAGCAAACCGTGGTTTTTGAAAAAACGCACGAAAAAAAGCGCCGGAAAAGCGTCCATATCCGCTTCACCTGACGACCAGATCGCCGCGCCCATCGGAATGATGTAGTGATTGATAAAGGCTCGCCCGTAACCACCTTGACGCAGGTAGTCACCCAGCGTCAGTTCGGGCGTAAGACGACCGGCTTCCAGGTCGGCCTGGCTGCGTTTATTAAAGCGCAGGATGTCGCGGATCATGCGCCAGAATGACGGACGGAAAAAATTGCGGCGCTGGGCAAAGAGGGTGTCCAGATTGTGGCCGTTGTACTCCAGACCACTGGCATCGTCGTGCACGCTGAAACTCATTTCGGTGGCTTCACGCTGCACGTCCAACGGCGCCATCAGCCGATTAAAATTGTGATACACCCAGTCGTTGTAAACGATAAAGCCGGTGTTAACCGGATAGACGGTGCCATCAATTTCTATGTCCTGAGTGTGGGTGTGACCGCCGAGCACTTCGTTTTGCTCATAGACTTCAATGTCATAATGCGGGTGCAATAAACGGGCGGTGGTGAGGCCGGCGATGCCGCTGCCGATGATGGCAATGCGTTGACTGCTCATAAAACGATTCCCAAAAATGTCAGTTGTTCAGTCGGCCTTTCAGCCAGCCAAGAATGGAGCCGAGCACCGGCAGGTGGTCAAACAGCATCTGATTGCTGTCGAAATAATCCTGGTGCAGTTGAATGCGGTCGTCGAACTGCAGATAGGTAACACCGGGTATGGTAATGGGGCGACCGCCGGCCACCTTGGGATGAGCGTAGGTCATTTCCCAGCGCAGCATGGCTTCATTGTCGCTTTCCCAATGGCTCAAGTAGTGAAACTTGATTTCATCCAGGTTGCGGTAAAGGTTGACAAAATAACGCTCCAATTGATCGAGCCCCTCGATGCGATGCATGGGGTCGATAAAGACCACCTGTTCACCATAGACCTGCGCCAGACGTTCGCGTGTGACGTTGTCGGGTCCCAACTCAGCGTAAAGCGTTTTAATACGTTCGATCATAGACATGGTTGTCTGCTCGGTTTGTGGTCTGGTTAAAGTTGTTTGAACAGCGTCAGCGTTTGCGCGCGGGCACTGGCGTAGTCCACCAAGGGTGCCGGGTAATCGGACATCTTTGGTGGCTCATGAATTTGTTTGCTGTTCAGTGATGCCAGTTCAGGCACCCAGCGACGAATGTAGTCGCCGTTCGGATCAAAGCGTTGCGATTGAGTGGTCGGGTTGAAGATGCGGAAATAGGGCGCAGCATCGACGCCAGTGGCCGCACACCATTGCCAGCCGCCGTTGTTGCTGGCGAAGTCGATATCAAGCAGGGACCGGGCGAACCAGCGCTCACCATCACGCCAATTAAGCTGCATGATTTTCACCAGATACATGGCGACAATCATCCGCACTCGATTGTGCATCCAGCCGGAGTGGGCCAGTTGGCGCATGCCGGCATCGACGATTGGCACGCCAGTCTGACCTTGCTGCCAGGCGGTTAGTAAGGTTGCATCATCACGCCAGGGAAAAGCATCCCAGCGCGGATAAAAAGGTTGGTGTTTGGCCAGTTCTGGTCGCCAGTACAATAAGTAGTGATAGAACTCACGCCAGATCAGTTCTGATATCCAGGTCTGCAAACCCGGCCGATCGCGACCCGGGTGATTCAGACTGGCATGCAAACACTGGCGTAAACTGATGGCACCATTGGCCAGCGCTGCCGATAATCGCGAAGTGCCTTCAATCGCTGGAAAATCTCGCTGTTGTTGATAGTCGCCTGCTGCACTATTTAAAAAGCGTTCGAGTTGATTGAGCGCTGCGGTCTCATTTAACGACAGTTCGACCTCACTGGGCGCTGGCGCACGGGGCAACTGGCAGCTCGGTTCAAGAGTCGGCCCCACTGGTTCCGGTTCAGGCAAGGGCGGTGCTAAGGGCGTGCCGGCTTCCTGTTGCAGCCAGTTTTTTTTGTAGGGTGTGAAGACGCGATACATCTCACCCTGGCCGGTCAGCAATTGACTGGGTTCGCGAGTGACGCGGTCTTCAAACAGGTGCGTATCCAGGCCGGCTTGACGAGCCAGGTTCAGCGCCCGTTGGTCGCGGTTAACTTCGTCCCAACCGAACTCGCGATGAAAACTGATTGAGCGGGCCTTGAGTTGCTTGGCGAGTTGCAATAAATCGTCCACGCCCTGTTCCCAGTCGCTCGATTCGATCAGCGATAAGCCAATGCCCAGGCGGGCGAGGCGTTGTTCCAGAGTCGTTAAAGCGTCGAGCCAGGCAAAGCGTCGCGGCTGGCCGTAGTCGTGTCGATCCCACTGCTGGGGTGTCCACAAAAATACCGCCTGAACACGGCCACCTTGCCCAGCGAGGGTGCACGCCTGGGTTAAGGCAGCGTTATCGTGGGTGCGCAAATCGTTGCGAAACCAAACCAGATGCGTAGCGCTCACAGCGATCCCTTAGGTGGCTGATACAGTGAATGATGCTGACCTCCTTATACGCATCGCGAGACGACTTTGGTTCACTGTTCGTTAAATCGGATTGCGCAGGCCGAGTGATTCCGGATAAGGGTCGAGTACGGTTTGTTGGCGCAGATAAGGAAAGTCGTCACCATGCAGAAACACATAATGTTTGATCATCGCAACCGGTACGATAAAGGGCACGATGGCCTGTTGGTATTGATCGATGCTGTGCCGCAGCGAGGCTTTTTCCTTATCGCTTAACTGTTGTTTGAAGTAGCCCATCAGGTGCTGCAAGACGTTGACGCGCTGGCCCCGGCTGGGCACTTTTTTCAAGGCGCTCATCAGCTCAGTTAAATAGCGATGACCGAGTTCAGCCAACTGATTGCGATCGCTTAAATCCGACAGTAATTGCCCCAGAGACTTATAGCGATTGTAGTCGTGCATCATCAGCAGATATTTTTGTCGGGCGTGAAAATTGATCAAACCTTTGGCCGATTGCCAGGGTTGTTCGGTACGCCATTGATGATAAACATAAAGCCGCTGCACAAAGTTTTCCGCAAGGCCAGGATCGCTTAAGCGGCCACTTTCCTCGACGGGTAACCAGGGGTAACGGTCCAGGATGACTTGGGTGTGAATGCCGACGGCGCTTTTTTCGGGAACCGGTTTTTCGGTGTAGAGCTTGACTCTTTCCATGCCGCACGACGGTGAGCCCTGCATGACGACATAGCCGTCGATGTCTTCTAGTTCCGGCAGGATGCCTTCGGCGTAACGCCGCAGGGCATCGGTGTGATCGACACTGGCATCGCTGCTGTTGACGGCGCGGGTGCCCGCATCGGTCTGGATCAGTCGAATGGTTTCGCGCGGTATGCCCAGGCCGATACCGACTTCGGGGCAGTAAGGACGAAAGTCAGCGAACTGACCGAGAGAATCGGTTAACCAGCGATGCAGTTTATGGCCGCCGTTAAAGCGCACCTCTTCACCCAGTAAACAGCTGCTGACGGCCAGGGTCAGTTTCGACATTTTTTATAACTCACCGTGCAATCAAAAAATAAATTACGCCGCCGTCGCCGTTGTGGATTACTGTCCGCCGCTGCGCAAGCGCGTCAGATGGCGATTGAAATCCGTTGCCAGCTGCGACAATTCTTCACTCAAGGCATGGGCGTCGCGGCTTTCGCCGGAGGTGTCTTCGGCCAGATTGCGAATCTGCATGATCAATTCGCTGAGTGAGCCGGCAACGCTGGTTTGCTCTTCGGCGGCCGTGGCGATCTGCTGGTTTTTCTCATTGATCTGAGTAATGGCCACCAGAATTTCGTCCAGATGAGTGCCGACCTCGACCACCTGGCTGGCGGTGGATTCGGTCTGGCCTCGCCCGGTTTCCATGGCGCGAACCGACTCTTCGGCACCGCCGCGAATGGATTCAAGAATATTTTGAATTTCGACGGTCGATTGCTGGGTTTTTTCTGCCAGTGAGCGCACTTCATCGGCGACGACGGCAAAGCCGCGTCCCTGTTCACCGGCCCTGGCCGCTTCAATGGCTGCGTTCAGCGCTAACAGGTTGGTTTGCTCGGCGATGCCTTTGATAACGGTCAGCACCGAGCCGACGTTTTCCGATTCCTGCGCCAGGCGGGTAATGGATTCGGCGGTCGATTCGGTATCGCTGACCAGCTTTTGCATGGTGTGTTGGGCACGCTGCATGGAGTCGCCGCCGCTGCGAGCCAGTTTTTCGGTGTGGTTGGTGGCTTCGGCGGTTTCCGACGCATTGCTGGCGACTTCGCGCGATGCCGCTTCCATTTGCTCGATGGCGGTAGCCACCTGATGACTGAGGTCGCTTTGTTCGGCGGTGGTTCGAGCGATGCCTCCGGACATGGTATCGAGCCTGCCGATGGCATTTTGCAAAGCGGTGGCGTTGCGTTCCAGGTCGGTAATCATCTCGTGCAGAAAGCTGCGCAGAAAATCGATAGTGCGGGCCAGATCACCCAATTCATCGCGCCGTTTCAGTTTGATGGGCTGATCGTATTGGCCGTGCTGAATGTGCTGCACACCAGCCTTTAGCTGGTGGATCGGCTTGATGATGGAGGAACGAACAAAAACCAGGATGGCGCCCAGGATGATCAGGCTGCAGGCCACGGCAAAACTCAACGAAATGGTTAAAGTGGTATCGGCATTCTGGCTGGCCTGAGCGGAGGCCGTGTTAGCGCGCTCGGCCAGTTGCAGGCCCAAGTCTTCCATCGCTGCCGAGGGCGCCCGGTCGATGCCGGAAACCGCTGCATCACCCACGGTATGATCAAAGCCGCTGCGGATAAAGGCTTGCCGACCTTCTTCGTAGGCAATGCCCATATTGCGGTGATCAATCAGAAACTGTTCGGCGATGGCACGCAGTTCCGGGTTATCGGACAGACCGTCGACCAATAGCTGAACTCTGCTCTGAACGTCTTGCTCCAGCGTCTGGAAGCTGCTCCAGTAGCGCTCCATGCGTTCCGGGTCCTGGCCGCGCAACAGCACATTTTTCCATTCCTGTACCTGACGCTTGAAATCCAGGTTGGCCAGATCGGCATCCTTCTCCAGGGTTTTCAGCTCGGTTAGAACGGTTTCCAGATTGTCCACCGAGCGCTGCATGGAGAAAATTCCGGCAAAGGCGATAACCGCCATGGCCAGAATGCTGACCAAAATCGCCAGCAGTAGTCGAAATTGCAAAGTGGGTTCGAGGCGCTTCATTAATCAATCTCTCTTGATAGGTTGGGAGCCAAATCAACGATTCATTCGGGTTGTCGTCTCTGCCGAGTATAGAAGCTCTGCAACGCTTGAGATTTTTATTTAGGCAGGCATAATGCCGCGCTCTGTTAGGGTGGCTCTGTCGGTCCCCCCGCAACGAGAAGTCGTGAATCCCGCCAGGCCCGGAAGGGAGCAACGGTAGCGGCTGTATCGGGTGCCGGGGTGTGGCTGATGGAGCCGCCACCCAGTCTTTCTAAGCCTCTGTTTTACTTCGTTTTTTCCTAACCATCTGGTAGCGCCAGCTCATCCCGGTTAGGATAGGCGTCCGTCGAATTCGCAACCCCGAGCCGTCATGTCCTATCAGGTACTGGCACGCAAGTGGCGCCCGGCCACCTTCGCTGACATGGTGGGCCAGGCCCACGTCCTTAAAGCCCTGGTCAACGCCCTGGACCAGCAGCGGCTGCATCATGCCTATCTGTTTACCGGTACCCGTGGTGTCGGTAAGACCACGCTGGCGCGTTTGCTGGCTAAAAGTCTGAACTGTGAGGAGGGCGTCAGTTCGCGCCCCTGTGGTGTTTGTTCGGCCTGTCGCGAGATTGCCGAGGGGCGTTTTGTCGATTTGCTGGAAATCGACGCCGCTTCGCGCACCCGGGTGGAAGACACTCGTGAGCTGCTCGACAACGTCCAGTACGCACCGACGCGTGGTCGCTACAAGATCTATCTGATCGACGAAGTGCATATGCTGTCGACGCACAGCTTCAATGCCTTGCTGAAAACGCTCGAAGAACCACCTCCGCACGTCAAATTCCTGCTCGCCACCACCGATCCGCAAAAACTGCCGGTAACGGTGCTGTCGCGGTGTTTGCAGTTCAACCTGAAGAGCATGACGCGTGAAGGCATCGTCGGTTATCTGCAGCATATTCTGGTGCAAGAGCAGGTGGCTTATGACGATCCTTCTTTGTGGCTCTTGGCTGAAGCAGCCGCAGGCAGTATGCGCGATGCGCTCAGCCTGACCGATCAGGCCATCGCCTTTGGCGAAGGCCAACTGCGTGAGACCGAAGTGGCTGCCATGCTCGGCACCGTCGATCTCAAGCGGGTGCTGAACCTGGTGCGCAGCCTGGTGGAGAAAGACGCTGCTGGCCTGATGTCTCAAGTCGCTGAGCTGGCTGAACATACCCCGGATTTCCGGGCGCTGATGAATGAGCTGTTATCGACCCTACACCGGGTGGCGATTGCCCAGGCCGCGCCCGATGCCTTGGATAATTCCAAAGGCGACCGCGATGCCCTGGCGGCTTTAGCCCAGGTGGCTCAACCGGAAGACGTCCATCTGTTCTATCAGTTGGGCACGGCCTCGGTAAAAGATCTGGCGCTGGCTCCGAGCGAACGCGCCGGCTTTGAAATGGCGTTGCTGCGTATGTTGGCGTTCAGTCCGAGTCCGGCGCGGTCGGTGTCGGACCTGCCGCCTTTGGCTGGGCAGACCATTGCCGATAGGCAACCCCAAACGCAATCAGAGCAAGCACCGTCTGAAGAGCCGACACCGCCGGCGCAAGCTGCGACGCCGGAAGATAGCTCTACTGCTGCCTCCAACTCGTTTGAATCGAGCGAAAAAAAAACTGAAACGGTTGAGTCTGAGAGCCTTAACTCTCAGCCAGTAAGCCCAGAAGAAGAACCCGCACCACTGGCAGCAGAGCCAGTTGAAGCCGTTACTGAACCCGTAACAGAGCCTGAGCCAGCGACGATGTCTGCAGCGGACATTGCGCCGGCAACCGTTACTGAGCCAGATTCAGCCAGCGATAGCGCCCAGCCTGAAGCAACACCGCCTTGGGAAGACGCTGACGTTCAGTCTGAGCCGGCGGCACCGACGCCCGAACCCGAGGCAGCAGTATCGGCGATTGAGCCAGAGAGTCATGCGCCTGAAGCCAGCTCTGAGCCAGCCTCGGTTCAGCCCTCATCGGTCCAAGCTGCTGCGACCCAGGCAACCTCCGATGAAGCCGTTAATCCGGCGCGCTGGCCGGAAGTGGATTTTCAGGCCGACCCGCGTCGCTGGTGGCAGGTGACTTTATATAAGTTGGGTTTAAGCGGTATGACCCGGACGCTCTTTGCCCATTCGCAATGGCAGGGCTACGCTCAGGGCCGCGCTCAACTGTTGATCGCCACCAACTATCGCAAGTTGATGAACGACACTCACTGTCAGCGTCTGCGTGAAGCACTGGCCGGCGTGTTGCCTGATTTTCAAGGCTTCGACTATGAGTTTGGTGCCGCTGAGCAAACGCCTCAGGCCTGGCTTGATCAATTGAACCGCGCCGCCTGGGAACAGGCGGTCACAGATTTGCAAGAGGATCGGTTTATTCAGTCGCTGGTCAGCGATTTTTCCGCCGAGCTGCGCACCGATACCGTCCAACCCCGTTTTAACCCTTTACCGACAGGAGCCTGAAACGATGAAAGGTGGCATGGGTAATCTGATGAAACAGGCCCAGAAGATGCAGGAAGATATGCAGCGCATGCAGGAGGAGGTCGCCAATGCACAGGTGACCGGTGAATCCGGTGCGGGTCTGGTTAAGGTGGTGATGAATGGTCGCCACGACGTTAAACAGGTCACGCTCGATGACTCTGTGATGCAGGAAGATAAAGAACTGCTGGAAGATCTGCTCGCCGCTGCGGTGAACGATGCGGTGCGCAAGGTTGAAGCCTACAGCCAGGAGAAAATGTCGTCGGTGACTGCCGGCATGCAACTGCCACCTGGCTTCAAAATGCCCTTCTAAGACGGCCGCAGATGAGTTACACCCCGCTGACCGAACAATTGATGGATGCGCTCCAGGTACTGCCTGGAGTCGGCACGCGTTCGGCACAACGCATGGCGTTGCAACTGCTGGAGCGTGATCGCGATGGCGCTGCTGTGCTGGCTCAGGCGTTGTCCGCGGCGCTTGACGGCGTCCGCCACTGTGAGCGTTGTCGTGCGCTCAGTGAACAGTCCCTGTGCGAAGTGTGCAGCGACACTGACCGCGATGCGACACTGCTGTGCGTGGTGGAAACGCCAGCCGATCGCGAAGCCATCGAGATGTCCGGCAGCTATCAGGGGCACTACTTTATTTTGCAGGGCCAGTTATCACCAATTGACGGCATCGGCCCGGAACAATTGGGTGTGCCCATGCTGGTATCGCGAGTCCGCGATGCGCAGGTGCGCGAGGTGGTTCTGGCCACCAATGCCAATATGGAAGGTGAAGCGACGGCGCACTATCTGATTGAGCAGTTGCGGCCACTGGGCGTGGAGATTTCCCGTCTGGCTCAGGGTGTACCGTCCGGACGCGAGCTGGGTCGGATCGATAGCAGCACCTTGTCTCATGCGCTCAGCGATCGGAGGAAGCTTGGCTTCGAGCATGACTGATAGACCGATCTGGATTTCCGGGGATTTGGCCCTGGCCGAGGCGTGCCAGCGTTGGTCGGCCGCCGAGGTACTGGCGCTGGATACCGAATTTGTGCGCACCGAAACCTACTTTGCGCGCCTGGGTTTGATTCAGGTGGCGCTCGATGGCCAGTGCAGTCTGATTGACCCGCTGACGATTACCGACTGGACGCCGCTGGTCGATATTCTGGAAAATCCCGCCATCATCAAGGTCTTCCATTCGTTATCGGAAGACGCCGAAGTTCTGTTGCACAGCACCGGCGCTAAAGTCGCTCCCGTCTTCGATACCCAGATTGCGGCGGCCCTGGCCAATTACGATCTGCAAATGGGCTTTGCGCGCCTGGTGGACGCTGTATTTGATGTGCAGTTGCCTAAAGAAGCCACGCGCAGCGATTGGCTGAAGCGTCCGCTGGACACTGTGCAGTGCGAATACGCAGCGGCCGACGTCTACTGGCTGGAAAAACTCTTCAATCAATTGGCGCCTGGATTGCGTGAACAGCATCGATTCGATTGGGTAATTGAAGACAGCAACCGCGCCGCCGCCGATAGCCTGCCTAGCGATCCTGCGCTCTATTACCTGCGTTTGCGCGGTGCCTGGAAACTGAAGGGTGAGCGTCTGATGGCGTTGCAGCAGCTGGCGCAATGGCGAGAGCTGCAGGCGCGCGAACAGGACGTCAATCGTTCACGTATTTTGTCGGATGCCGAGATCATTCAAATCGCCGACAGCATGCCGACCAGCCACAATGCGCTCGGTAACCTTAAAGGCATGCATCCGCGTAAAGTGCGGCTCTTTGGTCAGGCGGTGCTCGATATTCTGGAGCAGGCGAAAGCCACGCCTCGTGAACAGTGGCCAGAGCGTGTGCCGGGTCCGTTGCCGGTCGCGCAAGCGGACCTGATGCGTGATTTGAAAGAACGTCTGAGTCAGTTGGCAGAGCACTTAGCGGTGCCGGTCGAAGTGCTGGCACGTCGCAAACAGCTGGAAGCACTGGTGCGCAGCGGCTATCCGCAAGGTGCTTATCAGGCGCCGGCGCCCTTGCAGGGCTGGCGGCAACGACTGGTCGCCGAACCCCTGGTGCAGTATTTGGAGGAGCAGCGTGATGCAGCCAACGACTGAACGCGCTCTGGTGAGTATCTTTCGTTCGCCACGTCGGGCCGAAATGTATCTCTATCTGCCGCGCCCGGCACAGTTCGATGAATTACCCGAAGCGCTGCAGACACAATTTGGCGAACCCGAACACGTTATGGATCTGTTATTGACGCCCGAGCGGCGTCTGGCCCGGGTGGATGTGGTTCGGGTGCTCGACGCCATTACCGAAAAGGGCTTCTATCTGCAGATGCCGCCCTCGGCGGAAACCCTGGCCAACTGGCAGGGAGACAACTGATGGCGATGCAGCAACCTTTCTGGCGAACCAAAACGCTGGCGCAGATGAGCCGCAGCGAGTGGGAATCGCTGTGCGATGGTTGCGGCAAATGCTGTTTGCAGAAGTTGCAGGATGAAGACAGCGGCGAGGTCTACGCCACCCGTCTGGTCTGTCATTATATGACCCCGGACTGTCGCTGCAGCGTTTACGACAAACGCCAGCAACTGGTGCCGAATTGCGTCTGGCTGACGCCTGACGATGTTGACGACTTCTTTTGGTTGCCGTCGACCTGTGCTTATCGGCTGGTTGCTGAAGGGCAGGACCTGCCGGACTGGCATCCGCTGGTTGCCGGTGACGCCCAGCGCATTCATCAGACGCAGCAATCCATTGCCCACTGGGATCTGGTCGCCGATGACAGCGTGCCGGAACAGGATTGGGAAGAATACATCATTGATAACCTCTAAGAGGTGTCGGTAAAGGTGAACGGATGATCTACGAAGATCTGTACTGGACAGCAGCCACCATCTACGGTTTGGGTGTGGTCGGGTTCTGGGTGGTGATTTGGCGGTTCGGCCGGCTGCTGCCGTGGCGACCGCTGCGCTGGTGGCTGACCTGGCTCTATCTGTGTGTCGTGCTCACACCCTGGCAAGCGACTGAGCCAGAGCCTTATTATGCGCCGGCCATTATTGTGGGTGCTTTTGACTTTCTTGATGTCGGAGTCGGCGGTTCGCTGCAGGTGCTGATGCCAATGATTCAAGCCATACTGGTCGGCACGCTGGTGATTGTTTTGGTTGCTATCGGCTTACGCATGCGAGCGATGAAGGCCTACGAGAAAGAAGCCAGCGGCGATGGCGAAACCGGCTGAATTTTATTCCGGTACGCATTCTGCTATACCTTAGACCGTTTAGTTGTTACGAAAGAGGCGGATTACCGCCCGTTTTTCCCCTAGGGGCACTCAAGGAGTAGGCATGGCCAACCATATTTTCGTTCTAGTTGCCGTTATGCTCATGGCCGGCGTTTTTGGCGGACTGGTAAATTACTACATGCAGTCCCAATACGACCCGGACACCACCAGTCTGCCGCGCAGTCTGGTGGTGGGCATTGGCGCATCCTTCCTGGTACCGGTGATTCTGGCGCTGGTTAACAGCGACCTGATTACTGAAAGCAGCCAGGATTCCACCCGGTTTCTGATTTTCACCGGTTTCTGTTTGATTGCCGCTATCGCCAGTCGTTTTCTGGTCACCAGCGTGTCTGATCGGATTTTGTCGGAAGCGCGTCGAGCGCGTGAACAATCCGATCGGGTCATGCATGAACTGTATTTGGTACAGAACGAATTGCGTCCGTTGATCGAAACGGAAACCGAAGAAGATCTCAAAGTAGAGCCCGAACCGATCACACCGGAAGAAGAACCGGATGTCACCACCGCCAATGTCCTTAAGACGCTGGGCAATGGGCGCTATATTTTCCGGTCACTGGGTGGCCTGTGCAAAGAAGTGGATGTAGACGAACCGACTATGATCAAAACATTGGAGATCATGGTGGCGCGCAATCTGGCGGGTCGCATCACCGGTAAGCAGGGTGTTCGCTGGCACCTGACCGACGGCGGACGCCGTCTGTTGGCGCGGATGAGTTGATCCTGCCAACCGATATTTAGTGATTGGGGACAAGGAGGTCCTCGCTCCCGCCTCAAGGCCACGCAGTCTCGGCCGATCTATAGAAAACCGATTCCAAACGACTGAGTGTGCGAATTCCGTGCGACTGTTTTTCCGCCTGTTATCGACCTCGCTGGTCCTTGCCTGGACGAGCCTGGCCGCTGAAGAAACCACCCAGACACCGACAGACGTCCGTGTGCTGATCGATATTTCCGGATCCATGGTCCAGACCGATCCGCAGAACCAGCGAACCCCGGCCATTAACCTGCTGATTGATTCGCTGGCGGATGGCAGTGAGGCGGGCATCTGGACCTTCGGCCAATACGTCAATCTGTTGGTGGAACACGATACCGTTGATGATGAATGGCGTGAGCAGGCGCGCTCGGCTGTAGCGGCCCTCGAACCCATCGCCCAACGCACCAATCTTGGCGCGGTTATGGATCAGGCCAGTTACGACTTTGGTTATTCCAATTATCAGGCACCGACCGATGTGGTTTTGATCACCGACGGTCAGGTGGACATCGCTCCCAACGCTCAGGTCAACCAAGTTGAGCGTGATCGCATTCTTAATTCCGTGTTACCGCGTTACGCCAATGCCGGTGCTCGCATCCACAGCCTGGCGCTGACCGAGGCGGCCGATACGGGTTTGCTCGAACAAATGGCCAGCCAGTCCGGTGGCGTGTTTTCGCAGGTGAATTCTGCGGACGATATTCAGTCTTTTATCCTTGAGGTGTTGCAGGCTGTCGACACCGGCAACGAAATTCCGATCGACAACGCCGGCTTCGAAGTCGACTCCCAGATATCCGAAGTGACGGCTTTGGTGCTGCACGAGCGCGGTGAGATGGGTCTGGTCAGCCCCAGCGGGGAAACCACGACGGCATTGTCGCCGGCCTTGGGTCAGCAGTGGCGTGTCGGACCAGGTTACACTCTGGTAACCCAGCGTCAGCCGCAGACCGGTCGCTGGTCGATCACCGGCCAGATCAGTGAAGGTTCGCGCATATCTGTGGTCTCCGATATGAACCTGCGCTGGCGTCAGCCGGGTGGATCGGTGACCTTGATGGGGCAGCCTATCCATATGGAGCTGGAAGCGGTGGACCAAAAGGGTCAGCCGGTCCCAGACGAACTGACCCAGGTGATGGAACCGACGGTTACCGTCAACGATGAGGTTCGCAGCGGTGTGCGCTGGCGCAGTGGCATGCTCGCGGGCAACCTGCTCAACGTCTATGACGAAGGTCCTTTGACCGTCGCTGTGCGAGTTGACGGCGGTACTTTCCAACGCTTGTTGCGCCGGACTTTCCAGAATCGCCCGCCCTTTATGTCCGAAGTGCTGGTGGTCGATGGCGATTACCAGTGGCGGCTCTATCCGGCGCATTCGGAATTGCTGCCTGGCGATGAGGATTTACGCGCCCAGGTTACCAGTCCGCAAGGCTGGCAACGCGAGATTCCGTTTGCAATGCACAGCGGTGGTTACTACAGCATGACGCTGGACGGTGACGCCGAGCCCGGTGATTACCAACTGACGGTGCTCGGTGATATGCGTTTTGATGGTCGGGCGGTCAACGATCTGGGCGTTGATCCACTGACTCTGACATTGCCCATCGACCCGGCACAGCCGCGCGTCTGGGACCCTCAGGCGGCCGCTGCAGCAGCGGCTCAGGCACGTGCTGAGGCGGAAGCCCAGGCCATGGCAGCAGCAGAGCAGGCGGCGCAACAGGCCGACGCGGCGAGCGATGAACAGGCCATGGCCGGTGACATGGATGAATCGATGGCCGATGACATGGCAGCCGACGATGCTGAGATGGCGATGGATGCATCCGGCGATGAGGCGGAACTGGCGATTCCTTACGTCAAAGAGCCAATGCCGCGGTTTGCTGAAATCACTTCAGATATGACAGCGCCGGGGCAACAGCAGGGCAGTGCTCAAGCGTCGATAACCCGGCCGGAAACCGGCACCGCCATGGACCCGGATGACGCTCTTGTCGATGAAGAGGCCGAATGGGAAGGCAGCTCTGCTGCCGGTCCGGAACGCAATATTCCCTGGCTGCGCTATCTGCTGTATGCCGCTCCAGGTTTGTTGATATTGCTCGCCTTCTTTGCCTTCTTCAGGCGCCTGGAGCATCGCGGCAAATTGCGGGGCAATGACGACGAACTCAAAGAAGATCCGGCGCCGGATATCCGCAGTAACGATGTCGATGAGCTGGATCTGGCTGCTGGCTTTGGCGAGGACGATGTGCCTGAACTGGCTGACTGGGATGGCGAAGCGCCGCTGGTGAGCGATCAGGTCGATCCGGAGCTGGAGTTGGAACCCAGCGAGTTGGATCTGGGAGATCCGATGGATCTTGAAGAGCCGGAACCAGAACGTTCGCCGCAGGATTATCTGGGGGAGCTGGATGAAGGCAGGGCCGAGGATGCTGAAATGCCGAGAACCCAGGCCGGTGATGACGAAGATGATCTGTTTGATATCAGCAATATCGAAGAGGACATGTCTGAACTGGAAGGTCTGTCGCTGGACGATGACGATCCGTTTGCCGAAGAAGATGGCGATGACGACGAGGACGACGCCCAGGCCAACCGTTGATAGCTCCTTCCGCTGGCCCGCTCGGGCCAGCTTCCTGATCTGTGTCTCTGTGCGCTTTTGGCATTAAAGAGTTGAATTTGCCTTGCTAATCAGGGGACAATCGCCGCCCGATACGTTTAAACGAGCGTTTGAATCAGCGGTATTTTTGGTTCAACCAGCGTGCATACAACAAGAATGTCAGGAGTGCCCATGACTGAAGCTTATACACATAATGCTTATCCGGCCGGGATGCAGGCCAGCATCGACCCGGAGCTGTATGACAGTGTCCTGGACATGTTTGACGAAAAAACCCGGGAATTTGCCGACAAACCGGCTTATACCTGCATGGGCAAAACGCTGACCTACGCGGACCTTGATCGTCTCTCAGCGGCCTTCGCTGCCTACCTGCAAAACGAAACCGATTTACAGCCAGGCGACCGCATCGCCGTCCAGTTGCCCAATATTCTGCAATACCCCATCGCTGTCTTCGGTGCGTTGCGCGCCGGCCTGACCGTGGTTAATACCAATCCGCTCTATACCGATCGCGAGTTGGAGCATCAGATGAACGACTCGGGTGCCAAGGCGCTGGTGGTTTATGCCGGCATGGCGGCTCAGGCCATCCGCGTGCAGCCGAAAACCCCGCTAGAGAGGATTCTGGTCACGGAAATCGCCGATCTGCACCCGGGCTTCAAGCGCGTGCTGATCAACACTGTGGTCAAGCGTGTCAAAAAGATGATTCCGGCCTACGATGCCAGCCGTGTCGGCTCTTTCCGTCAGGCGCTGAAAAAGGGTGCTGGCCAGTCATTCAAGCGGACGGCAGCGGCGCACGAAGACACCATCATCCTGCAATACACCGGCGGCACCACGGGTGTTGCCAAAGGCGCCGAGCTGACCAACCGCAACCTCATCGCCAATATGTTGCAGTGCTACCAGTTCTTTAAACTGGCACTGAATGACGGTGAAGAAACCTTTATCGCACCTTTGCCGCTGTACCATATTTACGCTTTTACCGTGAACTGCATGACCATCATGCTGACCGGTAACCACAATATTCTGATCCCCAACCCGCGTGATATCCCCGGCTTTATTGGTGAGCTGAAGAAACATCGCTTTACCGGTTTTGCGGGTTTGAATACTTTGTTTGTCGCCTTGATGAACAATGACGAGTTTAAGAACGTCGATTGCAGCGCTCTTAAGCTGGTGATTTCCGGCGGCATGGCGTTGAACCGCTCGACCGCTGAGCGTTGGGAAGCCATGACCGGTTGCCCGGTGTCTGAAGGCTACGGTATGACCGAATCGTCTCCGGTGCTGTCGTTCAACCCGACCGGTTTTCAGCAGCTTGGTACCATCGGTATTCCGACACCGAGCACCGAAGTGCGTATCTGTGACGACGACGGCAAGCTGCAGGGCTTTAATGAACCTGGTGAATTGCAGGTGCGCGGCCCTCAGGTGATGAAAGGCTACTGGAACCGCCCGGACGATACCGCCAAGACGATCGATGCGGATGGCTGGCTGAAAACCGGCGATATCGCCGTACTTCAGGAAGACGGCTATATGAAGATCGTCGATCGCAAGAAAGACATGATTGTGGTCTCTGGTTTCAACGTCTATCCGAACGAAGTCGAGGACGTCTTGTCGGCGCATCCGAAAGTGGTGGAATGTGCGGCTGTCGGTGTTCCTCACGAAAAGACCGGCGAAGCGGTCAAAGTCTTTGTGGTCGCCCGCGAGCCGGTCGAAGAGCAGGAACTGATCGATTTCTGCCGTGAAAGCCTGACCGGTTATAAGGTCCCGCGTCTGTTTGAATTCCGCGATGAACTGCCGAAAACCAACGTCGGCAAAGTATTGCGCCGGGAGCTGCGCGATTCCGAGTGATTCGCAGCTGTGGCTCTGACAATCCCGGCCTGGTGCCGGGATTTTTGTTTGTACTGACGATAAGCGGGTTTTGATCCATCCGCAGCGCCCCTATAATCCACGCCTTTGAGCCGTAACCGGACTGCATGAGTCAAACCGTCACACCCACCACCATTTTGCAACAGTTGGATCGCTGCCTGGTGCGCGACCGTCACTATCTGCAAGGTCGTTGTGCCAAATGGCAGCAACAACTGCAGGCTGATCAACCTGTAGACAAGCTGGAGCGCGCCGTGACCGAGGTGTTTGAGCGCTCGCGCGCGGCTTTTGATCAGCGCGTGGCCAGTGTGCCTGACATCAAGTTGAACGAGGACTTGCCGGTCAGCGAGCGGGCGGATGATATTCGCAGCGCCATTGAGCAGCATCAGGTGGTGATCGTTGCCGGTGAAACAGGGTCGGGTAAAACCACTCAATTACCTAAGCTGTGCTTACAGGCCGGTCGTGGCCTGGCAGGACAGATTGGCCACAGTCAGCCGCGGCGGCTGGCAGCTCGGTCGGTCGCCGGCCGCATTGCCGAAGAATTGAATGTCAGCCTCGGTCAGGCGGTGGGGTATCAGGTGCGCTTCACCGATGCCACTGCTGACAATACGCTGATCAAGCTGATGACTGACGGTATCCTGCTCAATGAGGTTCAGCACGACCCTTACCTGAATCGTTACGACACCCTGATCATTGATGAAGCGCACGAGCGCAGTCTGAACATCGATTTCCTGCTGGGTTACCTGAAGCGCCTGTTACCTAAACGACCGGATCTGAAGCTGATCATTACCTCGGCCACCATCGATGTAGCGCGTTTTGCCGAACATTTTGATGGCGCGCCGGTCATTGAAGTCTCGGGTCGGACCTTCCCGGTGGATGTGCTGTATCGACCGATGAGTCCGGATGAAGACGATTACGCCGCCGATCTGCCCGGTGCCGTTCTTAATGCGATCGAGGAAATTGAGCGCTTGGAACGGGCCGGCGAGACCCACAGTCGCGGCGGTGATGTCTTGGTGTTTATGCCCGGCGAGCGCGAAATCCGTGAAACAGTACAGACGCTCAAGCGTGCCCAACTGCGCGATACCGAGTTGATGCCGCTCTATGCCCGGCTCAGTGCCAGCGAGCAGCAGCGCATTTTCAGCGACCACAGCGGCCGGCGCATTGTGCTCTCGACCAACGTGGCGGAAACCTCGCTGACGGTGCCGGGTATTCACTATGTGGTCGATTCGGGCCTGGTGCGCATCAGCCGTTATTCGACGCGCTCCAAGGTGCAGCGCTTGCCAATCGAGCCGGTGTCGCAAGCGTCCGCCAACCAGCGCGCTGGTCGTTGTGGTCGTATTGCACCAGGTATGTGTATCCGGCTTTATGACGAAGAGGATTTTCAGCAGCGACCGGAGTTTACCGACCCGGAAATTCTGCGCACCAATCTCGCTTCGGTGATATTGCAGATGCTGCAAATGCGTCTGGGGCTGGTGGAAGATTTCCCGTTTCTGGAAGCGCCGGACCAACGCCAGATTCGCGATGGCTACACCCTGCTCAGCGAATTGGCGGCGGTGAACGAGAAAGGCCGACTGACGCCGCTGGGTAAAGAACTGGCGCGCTTGCCGGTGGACCCGCGTCTGGGCCGGATGGTGATCGAAGCCAACCGTCAGAAAGCCCTGGCCGAAGTGCTGGTGATTGCCAGTGCGCTGTCGTTGCCCGATCCGCGTGAACGGCCACAGGAAAAACAGCAGGCTGCCGCCGAAAAACACGCTCAGGACAAAGATAAAGATTCCGATTTCGTGGCCTTCTGGAACCTCTGGCAGCGCTACGAAGAACAGCGCCAAGCACTCAGTCAGGGGCAGTTGCGCAAGTACTGCAAACAACAGTTTCTGAATTATCTGCGCATGCGCGAATGGCGCGATATTCATCGCCAGTTGACCTTGTTGTGTCGCGATTTGGGTTATAAAGCCAATGCTGAACCGGCCGGTTATGAGTCCATTCATAAGTCGCTGGCCGCTGGTTTGCTGAGCCAGATTGCGGCCTTTAAAGAAGATCGACAGTACACCGCAGCGCGCGGTCGCCAGTGCCGGATTCATCCCTCGAGCGCCTTGTCGCGGCGCGGCCCGAAATGGCTGGTGGCCGCCGAGCTGGTGGAAACCACTCAACTGTTCGCGCGCACCGTGGCGCGCATTGAGCCGCGCTGGCTGGAACCTCTGGCCGAGCATCTGGTGAAGCGTCAGTACAGCGATCCGCACTGGGAGAAAAAACGCGGTGAAGTGATCGCCAAGGAGACCTTGACGCTCTATGGGCTGCCCATTGTCAGTCAGCGCAGCGTGCATTTCGGTCGCATTGATCCGGCGCAGGCGAGGGCGATCTTTATCCGTTCGGCGTTGGTGGAAGGTGAATTTCAGACCAAAGCCAAATTCTTCCATAACAATCGAGCTCGTATGGGTGAGGTGGTGGCGTTGGAAGATAAGGCCCGACGCCGCGATATTCTGGTCGACGACGAAACCCTGGTCGCTTTCTACGACGAACGCATTCCGGCTGACGTCGTCAACAGCGCTGGTTTCCACGCCTGGCTGAAAAAGCATCCGGATGTGGATCTGGAACTGACACCCGACAAGTTGATGCAGCACCAGGCGGACCAGATCACCGAAGCGCAGTATCCCGATCATTTGCTGGTCGAGCGCATGAAACTGCCGCTCAGCTATCGCTTCGAACCGGGCCATGAGGCCGACGGTGTGACCTTGACGGTACCCGCCGGTGCTATGGCGCAATTGCCTGCGGCACGGCTCGATTGGCTGGTGCCAGGGTTGCGGCGAGAAAAAATCATTGCGCTGTTAAAAGCCCTGCCCAAAGCCTATCGACGTAACTTTGTGCCGGTTCCAGACTTTGCCGACGCCCTGCTGGAGAGCCTGGAAGTCAGCGACACGCCATTGCACAAAGCCATCGGCGAACGGCTGTTTCGGATGACGGGGATTCGAGTGCCGGAAAATGAGTGGCGACTCGATCAGTTAGAGCCGCATCTGAGGTTGCATTATCGCGTGGTCGATGAAGCCGGCAAGACGGTTGCTGAAGGGCGTGATTATCAGGCCTTGATCGAGCCGGCTAATGCCGGCTCGGCGCGCGATACGGCCAAGCCGAAAGCCAGCCAATCCCGTCAGCAGCAACCCAGCCATATGACCGATTGGGACCTAGGCGAATTAGCGGATGTGGAACACTCCATCCAGGCGGGCATTCAGGTTGAGGTTTATCCGGCTCTGGTCGATAAAGTAAATGCAGTAGCGGTAGAGCGTTTTACTCACCCGGATTGGGCCCGGCATCAGCATCGTCAGGGATTGTTGCGGCTGGCGAGTTTCCGCCTGGCGTCAACACTGGATTATCTGGGCAAGCATCTGCCGCAGTTCCAGCAAAGCGCCTTGCTGTTTGCGCCTTACGGTCAGGCAGAACGACTGAAAGCAGATATACTCTGGGCGGCTTTGGACGATGCCCTGAGCGATGATTTACCGCGCGACCGGGCTGCTTTCGAAACCTGGCTGGAAGGTGGGCGCGGTGATTTGGTTGAAGCGGGTGAGCGGCTGGCCAAGCTGGCTCACGAGGTTTTGCAGCGACATCATCAGGTGCGTAAACAACTGAAGGGTAAGGTGTCCTTTGCCACCGCCTTTATCTATTCCGATATAGCGGCGCAACTGGACCGACTGGTGTATCCGGGCTTTATCAGCCAGACCCCGGCGCAGTGGCGCACGGAATTGACCCGTTACCTGGACGCAGCGGACCGACGTCTGAATCGGTCGGGCGGTATAGCGGGAAATGAGAACCTGTTGGTAGAGGAGTTGGCGAGCTTCTGGCAACTTTACCAGGCCAAGGCAGATGCCTTGCAGCAACAGCAAATTCCGAGCGAAGCCCTTACTGAGTTCCGCTGGATGTTGGAAGAATATCGGGTTTCACTCTTTGCTCAGACCTTAGGCACCAGACACCCCGTCTCGGCCAAGCGTCTGAACAAGCAATGGCAGCAGGTGCTAGCAGCATGAAACAAAGCGTTCATGAAGAAAGGTTAAAAGTCCCCACGGTTGGCGGTGGGCATCTGTTTGTTCGGCAACTGGCGCCGGAGCAATCCACCGCTGTGGTGTTGATGGTGCACGGCCTGGGTAACCAGGGTGATGTGTTCTTGCAAGATGGCCATGGTCTGGCCAATTACCTCTCTGAAATGGGTTATACCTGTCTCGTTCCGGACATGATCGGCCAAGGGCAAAGTTGGCCGCATCGCAGCCGTCAGCTGAACCATGGCGCCGGTGTGATGATCCGCGAAGACTTGCCTCGCCTGGCCGCGGAGGCACGTCGCATTGCCAATGGCAAGCCCGTCTTTCTGATTGGCGAGGGCTTTGGTGGTGTCTTGCTGGCATCGGCCTACGCGCGTATTTCGGCGATGCGACCTCAGGTCGCTGGCATGGTGCACCTGGGGACGCGTCGCAGCACTCGTTTGGGCGGTGTGGCACATGGCGGCTGGGATGCCTTTGTCTGGCAGCGACTGCTGCCGTTATTAGGTCGTTTAAAAGGTGAAGTGCCGCTGCATTGGTTCCGCAAGTCGATGAATGCCGAATCGCTGCAGTTATTTCACGATGCCAAAGCCTGGAATGACGGCGATTGGCACGGTCCGGGCTCTGACAGCTTTGATTACGCTGCTGCCGCCACACAGCTGGATTGGCCGGCCAGTTTGTATTTAGCCCGTCGCCAAGGCGGCTATGGCGATCATCTGGCCGATGTGCGTGAGTTTATGCGCGAGCTGGGGACTCACAACGGTCGTCTGCTGGTGCTCGGTAAGCGCGATGGTAATCTGCGTAATTACGGACCGCTGTCGATGTTGCAGCATGATGATGCCTGGGTGGATCACTTCCCGGTGATTCTGGACTGGCTCAATGAGCGCCTGCGGCAGATCGATTCAGACGACAAGCCGGCACGTCATTTGGCATCTGTTTAAGCTCAGCCTTCCAGGCTCTTGCCGAGCCTACTCCTTGCCGTAAGCGTCCCGTACCCGCTGATAAGCGGAGCGGGTCGCCGTCGGCGAAAATCCTTCCGGTACTTTGTCTTTAAGAAAAAACGCAAAAGCCAGGACGCGCGCTACCCATTCATACAGATCCGGTGGGATGGCCTGGCCGACGTTCATCTGCTGCAGAATATGCACCAGATCTTCATCCTGATAGACCGGTACATCGTATTCGCGCGCCAGGCGCAGAATCTCTTCGGCTTGCTCGTCGATGCCCAGCGCCGAAACAATGGGCGTGCGCTTGCCGCTGTAAGTGAGAGCGGCGGCTGCGGTTGCCGATGGCTGCTGGTCATCACTCATGTGTGTACATCCACTAACGGTTTGAAATCATTCACTTCCGGCGTGCTTTTTTTGCGTGGCATGCCGTGACGGGTATGGAGTTGACGCTCCCCGAGCCCTTCAGTCCATTGCTCGAGCGTGCCCAGATGGCTGTTCAGAAAAGCCAGGGTATTGCGATCTTCCGACCAGAAAGTCAGGTCGGTTTGTTGCGGCTCCCAGACCAGGTCGGCGCATAACGGAGCCAGCGGTTCCAGTTCGAAAAACAGCCGGAATCGCCACAGCCGTTTACCGCCAGCGCCACTGTCTTGCTCTGCATCCGATGCCTGTTCCTGCCACCATTCCAGGTTGGCCCAGGAAGATGGACCCATCCAGATCAGGGGGATACTCAACTGCTGTACCGGTTGATTGGGGCCATCGCCACCCTGAGCCAGAGCGCTGAGCGTTTGTTGAATCGCATTGTTCTGGGTTTTGCCCTGAACCGCCTCGAGCCAATTGCGCAGTTGCAGTAAAGGTTGCAGCTCAGCTGCGGATTGTTGGTTGGTGGGGTTGCCCGCACCGCTGTTGTGAACCTGCGGAAGTGGGGGCGGTGGCAGGGGTTTGTCGAGACCGTAATTGAGATCGTTGGTGCGCAATAATTGCTGGGCGCGCTGTGCCAGGCTTTGTTGCAGGCTGGCAGGATGTTGACGAATGCGGTTGTCGAGCATCAATAACCATTGTGCCAGCCGTATTTCCAGCGGTGGCTGGTCAGTCGTGCCAGGACGCGATGGCAACGGGCGCCAACTCGCTGCGGGGTTTTCGGCCACCGAGCCAAGTGGCGTCGTTGCAGCCGGTGGCGCAAATTCTGTGGCGGTAGGAGTTGTTGTCGTTGTTGTAACACTGATCGAAAACCTGACGCCACTGTCGCTGGAGTTAGCTCCCGCTGCGGGCAGGTTGGGAGTGACCGCAGTCGTGGTCGCATTGATCGACGACGAGGATAAGACGGGCGTGACGGTCATTCTCAACTGGTCGGCCGGAATATTTTGCAGGGCTGACAGCGCTGCCGACAGCGGCGGTGTCAGGCTTTGATTCACTAAGGTTGGCAGGCGTTGCGGTTGTTGCAGCACTAACGCATCGATCGGTTGAATCCTGAGCAGTGCTTGAATTTCCGCTGGGATAGTAGCGGCGGCTTGGCGTGTTGGAGTGGCCGCCGCTTGAACGGCCATGGCAGCGGCGGGTGTCACCGCTGTTGGCTGTGCTGCGGTTATTTTTGCGGGCACTGGAGCGGCGGGTGCGACCGTCGCGGCGATTTTGGCAAAGCCTTCGCTACTGGCAACCAGGGTTAATGGTTGGCTGGTGCCGGTTTGCTGAATCGGTTGCCACTGTCCCGTTGGCTGTTGCTGCAAGGGTAGCCAGCGCAGGGGTTGTTGTTGCAGTAACGGCAGGCTGGCGCGTATCACGTCCACCAAGACACGCAGTGGCGTGGACACTGTTGTTGTTGCGCTCGATGTTGTTGCTGGCACCGGACCGGCTGGTACTGAGTTGTTGTTTGCTGCTGCCGGCTTGTCACCACTGGAATGGGTAATGGGCGCACTGTTACTGACGGTTGCCCGGGCATTATTGCTCTGCTGGAGGGTTGCCAAAGGCCAGGGCGGTAGGAGTAATGTCGTGTTCCGGCTTTGTGGTGCGTTGACGTTGCCTGCCTGAACAGCTGTCGCCAACGGCATAAATTCCCTGATCCAGCTGGCCACGGTGCGGGCGTTCAAAGCGGGCTTTTGGTTTAACCAGTCGAGCAGTGGTTTCAGCTCAGGTTGCTCGATGATCAATTGCTGCTGTACTGAGGTGGTTGGCAGCGGCGGTAAGGCGGTGGCATGAACTTTCGGCAGGGTATGCGCCTGCCAGAACTGCAGCGACGCTTGCATCATGCGATTGAGCTGCGCCGGTTCCGGGTTGGGCAGTACTCTGATCTGATCATCCCGGGTCGCTTCAATCAGCAGCACCGTGCCCGGTTGGAAGGGTTTGGTGGATTGTACGCGCACCCATTGATCATTCATCGACAACAACAGTTCAAACAACGGCTTACGCGGTGTTCCCAAATCCTGTTGTTCGATCACCACAGCAATAGCCGGTGCTGACTGACGCAATTGTGCCAGGGCCTCACGCTGTGGTTGCAGCAGGCCTTCGCCACCTCGATGCGCGGTCCGGGTCGACAAGGTGCTGTCGACCGGGCGGCGAATGCTGTCGCTGCGATCAATCCCCGCCATGGGGTCTGTCCTCTTGGAGTTCTATGCCTAGTGTAGCGGCCAGAAGGGTGTCGGCTAAAGGTTCAGACGCAGCGGTCAAACCGCTATAATCGCGCCACATTTTTGGGTGGGATCACCATGACCCCAGTGTTGAGCGCGCAAGGGCTGCGTTGCGAGCGTGATGACCGGCTGTTATTTGACCAATTGGAACTGTCCTTGATGCCCGGAGATATTCTGCATCTGACAGGCCCCAACGGCAGTGGCAAAACCACCTTGCTGCGTGCTCTGGTCGGTTTGGGGCAGGCTGTTGAAGGTCAGATTCAGTGGTTTGGCGGCCAGTTTCGAAGCAATGAAAAGATTTGGTATATCGGCCATAGGCCAGGGGTCACATTGCTACAATCGCCGCTTGAAAATTTGCGCTACGGCCTTGCGCTGCGCGGTCTGGAGCGAAATGAGCAGGAGCTTTTTCAAGCTCTGGAGCAGGTTGGTCTGCGCGGTTACGAAGACCTTCCCAGCCGGCAATTGTCAGCCGGTCAGCAGCGGCGTGTGGCCCTGGCTCGGTTGTTTCTCGATACTCCATCCATTTCTGCCTGGGTTTTGGATGAGCCACTCACGGCATTGGATGACCGCGCGGTTGAACTGCTTAAAACACGCATTCAGCAATTTGCGGCTTCAGGTGGCAGCGTTTTGATGACCAGCCATCATGGTATGAGTGGCGATGCAGTGCGGACACTGGCACTAGGAGGCACTGAGTGAGGCTGAGTCGACTCTTCACTCGTGTGTTGCAGCGTGAACTGCAAATGGCGTATCGCCGCCGCGCTGACCTGGCTAATCCGCCCTTGTTCTTTTTAATCGTCGTTGCGCTGTTCCCATTGGGCGTTACGCCGGATCTGGAACGTCTGGCGACGATGGCGGCAGGTGTGCTTTGGGTGGCAGCCTTGCTGGCCAATTTATTGTCGCTGGATTTGCTGTTTCGCAGTGATCACGACGATGGTTCGCTGGAGCAGTTATTACTGGCAGCTGCGCCACCGACACTTCTGGTCCTGGGCAAAGCACTGGCGCACTGGTTGGTGACTGGCTTGCCGCTGACCTTGATGTCGCCGTTGCTGGGTTTAATGCTGGCGTTGTCGCCTTCGGCCATGCCGCTGCTGATGCTGAGCCTGGCTTTGGGCACTTTGACGCTGAGTCTGGTTGGCGGCATTGGTGCGGCGCTGACTGTCGGCTTGCGACAGGGCGGTTTACTGCTGACGTTGTTGATCATGCCGTTGTTTGTACCGGTGCTTATTTTCGGTACGGCGGTGGTTCAGGCCGCTGCCGCGGGGTTGCCGTGGATTGGCCAGTTGGCACTGTTGGCAGCCATGGCTCTGTTGGCGCTGGTACTGGCGCCGCTGGCGACGGTCGCCGCGTTGCGCATAGCGGTCGAAGAATAACGACCAGCGCTGTCTTGGGCAGCGCTGGAAAATAAAATACAGCCGGGTAGCCGTGCCTGGCCGGAGTAGTACGCACGATGTGGCAAAGCACTGTTTGGCAAAGCTCTTTTTGGCAAGGCCTGGTGCGCTGGTTCCATAAATGGACCTCGCCAAAATGGTTTTACAGCCTGAGTCGTCCACTGGGCGCCTGGATTGGCTGGCTGGCGCTGTTGATTCTGGTGGTGTCACTGGTCTGGGGGCTGGCTTTCGCACCCATTGAACGGCTCCAGGGCAATAGCTATCGCATCATCTTTATACACGTTCCCGCTGCTTTTCTGTCGCAGGCGATCTACGCCGCCGTTGCTGCGCTGGGCCTGATTGGTCTGGTGTGGCGTATCAAGCTGGCTTTTTATCTGGCCAAACAAAGTGTTCCGATCGGTGCCAGTATGGCGTTTCTCGCCCTGGTAACCGGTGCTATTTGGGGTAAGCCGACCTGGGGTGCCTGGTGGGTTTGGGATGCGCGCCTGACCTCCATGCTGGTGCTGCTGTTTTTGTATCTGGGTTTATGGGCGTTGCACAACGCCATGGAACGCCCGGAAAGTGGTGACAAGGCTGCGGCCATCCTGGCGTTGGTAGGGGTGGTCAACCTGCCCATCATTAAATTCTCGGTGGACTGGTGGAATACTCTACATCAGCCGGCAACGCTGAAATTTACCGAAGCACCGCCGATGCACATCAGCATGTTGATTCCCTTTTTGTTAGCCATCCTGGGGTTTTATCTGGCGGCGGTTGCCTGGGCGCTGAAGCGTACCCGTCTGGAAATTCTGCAGCGCGAACGTCGCACTCAATGGGCGCGTGATGAGCTGGATCGATTGGGAGGAAAATCCTGATGTTTGCTTTCGACAGCCTGGCCGATTTTTTCGCCATGGGTCGCCACGGTTTCTACGTCTGGACAGCCTATGGTTTTGCTGCCCTGGTGGTGATCTATAACCAGCTCAGTCCGTATCTGATGCAGCGCCGGCTGGTGGCTGAACATCGCCGTCGTCAACGTCGCGAGCAGGGCGCTCAAGCTCAATCATCCGGTGGAGTCACTTCTTCATGAATCCAAAACGCAAACAACGATTGATCCTGATTTTACTGGGGACATCGGGCGTGGCCGTTGCGGTATTGCTGGTGTTGTTCGCGCTCGGTCAGAACATGAATTTTTTCTATTCTCCGTCTGATATTGCCAAGGGCGATGCACCTTTGGATAGAGACATTCGCGCCGGTGGCATGGTCAAGGAAGGCTCGGTGCAGCGCGACAGCGATTCGCTGCGCGTAAGCTTTGTGGTGACCGATTTCGTATCCGAGGTTCAGGTCAATTACGAAGGCATTCTGCCCGACCTGTTTCGTGAAGGGGACGGTGTGGTTGCTATTGGCCGGTTGTTGGAAAATGGCGAGGTCGAGGCTTCTGAAGTCCTGGCCAAACACGATGAAACCTATATGCCGCCTGAGGTGACCGACGCCTTGGAACGGGCTGAAAGCGCCAGCATTTATTAATGCCTGGGCGATCATTCACGCACGATACGCACAATAAATAAGAGTCGCTATGTTACCGGAGTACGGACATTTTGCGCTGATCCTGGCGCTGCTGTTGGCCACGGGCCTGTCGACCTTGCCACTTTACGGTGTGCTTAGCGGACATGGCGGTTTCCAACGCTCTGCTACGGCCCTGACCTGGGGCATGACCTTCTTTCTGACGACTGCCTTTGCCATTTTGGTGACCTGTTTTTTGGTGGACGATTTCTCGGTGCGCATTGTCGTCGAGAATTCCAACAGCCAGTTACCCTGGTTCTATAAATTTTCCGCGACCTGGGGCAATCACGAAGGCTCCATGTTGATGTGGGTGCTGATGCTCGGCGGCTGGGCGACGGCGGTCAGTCTGTTTTCCGGTTCGTTATCGCAAGAATTGAAAAGCGCTGTGCTGGCGGTGATGGGCATGATTTCACTGGCCTTCTTGTTGTTCCTGCTGGTGACCTCCAATCCGTTCGATCGACTGCTGCCAATTCCGCCCAGCGACGGCGGTGACCTCAATCCACTGTTGCAGGATTTTGGTCTGATCGTGCATCCGCCGACGCTCTATATGGGTTATGTGGGTTTTTCAGTCGCCTTTGCCTTTGCCATAGCGGCTTTGATTACCGGTCGTTTCGATGCCGGCTGGTCACGCTGGGCGCGGCCCTGGACCAATATGGCCTGGGCGTTTCTTACTCTCGGTATCGCCCTGGGCAGTTGGTGGGCTTATTACGAACTCGGCTGGGGCGGCTGGTGGTTCTGGGACCCGGTCGAAAATGCGTCCTTTATGCCCTGGTTAATCGGCACCGCCTTAATTCATTCCCAGGCGGTCAGCGAGAAGCGTAATCTGTTTAAATCCTGGACCTTATTGCTGGCAATCCTGGCCTTTTCCTTCAGTCTGCTCGGTACCTTTTTGGTTCGCTCCGGTGTACTGACCTCGGTGCATGCCTTTGCTACCGACCCGGAACGCGGTCTCTTTATTCTGGTGATTCTGTTGGTCACCATCGGCAGTTCGTTGCTGCTTTATGCGCTCCGTGCCGGGCAGATTCGCATCGCCGGTGAGCACCGTTTGGTATCGCGCGAATCCTTCTTGCTGTTCAACAACATCATTTTGGTGGTTATCGCTTTTATGGTGCTGTTGGGTACGCTGTTTCCGTTACTTTTTGACGCCTTTAACTGGCGCAAACTGTCGGTCGGCGCGCCTTACTTTAATGCCATGTTTAATTTCTTTATGGTGTTTTTGTTGTCGCTGCTCGGGGTTGGCCAGTTGCTGCGTTGGAAGCGGCATCCGCTGTCTGAGCTGCGTGCTCAGTTTAAAGTCGGCATTCCGTTCGCCCTGATTTTAGGGTTGGTGTTGCCGCCGTTGGTGACCTCAAGTTTTAACTGGCGTGTCTGGTTGGGTCTGGCACTGGTGTTCTGGTTATTGGCTGGCTTGGTGCGCATGCTGCTCGATCGCACCCGCAACGCCTCTCAACCCTGGCGCGCCTTGCGCCGTGCCGGCGGTTCTTTCTGGGGTATGTGGCTGGCGCATCTGGGCGTGGCCGTCAGTGTCGTTGGCGTGGTACTGGTGTCGAACTATGACCTGGCGCGCGATTTCCGGATGGCACCAGGCGACACCGTCACCATGGGTGATTACAGCTTCCGGTTTGATGGCATGAACATCGTTGAAGGGCCGAATTATCAGTCCGACCAGGGCGTGATCAGTGTCTTGCGTAATGACCAATTGATTGCCGATTTGCATCCGGAAAAACGCTTCTACACCGTGCAGCGTAACACCATGACCGAAGCGGGCATCGATGCCGGCTTGTTCCGTGATCTCTACGCTTCACTGGCCGAACCCCTGGATGATGACCATCAGGTCTGGGCGGTTCGGCTGCAGGTAAAACCCTTCGTACGCTGGATCTGGCTCGGCGCGATTTTGATGGCCGCCGGGGGAGTTTTGGCATTGTTTGATCGTCGCTATCGCAAAGCGACAGGAGGACGGGCGTGACACGCAGATGGGTCTTGTTTTTACCGCTGGTTTTGATTGTGATTTTGGCCGCGCTGTTCTCTTATGCCTTGTTGTCGGGTGTTGATCCCAGTGAGATGCCCTCGGCACTGGAAGGCGAAGAAATGCCGGCTTTTCGGCTCAGCACTGTCCAGGACAGTCTGGATATGAAAACGGTCGACGACCTGACGGGCGAACCGTTTTTGTTAAATATCTGGGCCACCTGGTGTCCGTCGTGCAAATGGGAACATCCCTATTTAAACAGTCTGTCTCAGGAAGGCGTGCGCATCATTGGGGTCAATTACAAAGACGAGCGCGATCTGGCGCAGGCCTGGCTGAGAGACTACGCCAACCCCTACGAAGTTGATCTTTACGACCCCAACGGCGACCTGGGCTTTGAGCTGGGTGTAACCGGCGCACCGGAAACCTTTTTTATCGACTCCCAGGGCGTGATTCAGTATCGCTACCAAGGGCCGATCGACAGCGCGCTGTGGCAGGATGAACTAAAGGCCGTTTATGAAAACCTGGATTAATCCGAGTCTGATCATCGTTGCATTGTTGCTCTTGTGTCTGGCCGCAACGGCCCTGGCTGAGCGCGAGCAGCGTTACTTCGATAACGACAGGCTGCGCGATCGTTACGAACAATTGATCTGGGAATTGCGCTGCCCTAAATGTCAGAACCAGAACATCGCCGGTTCCAACGCACCCATCGCCGCTGATATGCGCGAAAAGACCTACGAACTGCTGCATCAGGGCTACAGCGATCAGCAGATTATCGACTATATGATCGACCGCTATTCCGAGTTCGTCACCTACAAGCCGCGCGTTACTGCCGGCACCGTCTGGCTTTGGCTGATTCCCGGCCTGGGTCTGTTGATCGGTGCTGTGGCGGTCTTTGTATTGGCGCGACGTTCCGGCCAGCAAGCGGTTGAACCCATCAGCGACGCCGAGCGGCAACGCCTGGCTGAACTGCTGGAAAAGGACAGTGACGCCTCATGATGATATTCCTGCTGATGACTCTCACCGCCTGGCTCTTTGTGCTGCTGGCGGTGCGCACTGGCCGCTCCAGCCGGGCGCGCGACTCGGTCACTGAGTCGGTCGCCATTCATCGCGACCGACTGGCGCAGCTTGAAGCCGATTTTCGCGACGGCACGCTGGAGCTGGCGGACTACCAGCAGTTCAAGACTGAAACCGAGCGCGCGTTGCTCGAAGACAGCCGCAAGGCGGCACGCGGCACCGATCTGCGAACCTTGCCCTGGCCGTTGGCGCTGGTAGTGCTGGTAGCGATCACCGTCGCCGCCTGGCTACTGTATCTGCACTGGGGTGCCGCTGATGCGGTCGAGGTTCGTCGCGGCTTTATCGAATTGGCCACCAGCGAGCAGCCCACCCAGCAACAGCTGGATACCACGCTCGATGGTTACCAGGCCATGCTCGAGCGTCACCCGGACGATCTGCAAGGCTGGTTCCGTCTGGCCAATATGCAGATGGAGCTGGGCCGCTACGCCGATGCGCAACCGAATCTGGAACGGGTGCTGCGGTTGCTGCGCGAGGGTGATCGCAACGCCGAAGATGAAGCCACTATCCTGGCCTATCTGGGGCAAGCGCTCTGGGCCCAGGAACAGCCGCAAGCGGCCTTAGCGCGCTTTGAAGAAGCGTTGCAGTTCAATGCGCAGAACAATCTGGCGCTGGGATTTGCCGGTCGCTTAACCTTTGAAAGCGGCGACTATCGCGACTCCATCGACTACTGGTTACGCTTGAAAAGCCTGGCCAGTGAGAGCGCCGATACTCGTCTGATCGATGAGTTTATCCGCCGGGCCCAGGCCGCGCTGGCGGAGCAGGGCATCGATTACCAGCCACAGTTACAGCCGCGTTTGAATCTGACTATCCAACTGCCATCGGCCTGGGAAGGCTTGCCCGACGGCGCCGCCTTGTTTGTCTACGCCCGCCAGCCCGGTGAGCGCATGCCCTTGGTGGTTAAACGCATTCCGGTAACCGCAGGCGAAATAAAAGTGTCTCTCAGTGACGCCGATGCCATGGGGCCGATGGGTGGTCTGGATGGACAGAGTGAAGTGGAAGTCACCGCCCGAGTGTCCTTTTCCGGCCAGGCTGAGAGCGCGCCAGGCGACTGGACGGCAGAGCCGAAAACCGTGGATTTAACCGAGAACTCACAACAGCAGCTGAGCCTGCAGATACGCCAGCCATAAGCTATTTTTGAATGGCTTTGAGGGTTTCTTTAAGGGTTCTCTAAGTTGTTGATCTGGTTCCGAAAATGGGCTGACACGGCGGTTTCAACGGCCGCCGATTAACGCTAGAATCGTGGCAACCAAGTCTTTAGCCGGCCCGGGTTCATCCAGGTCGGCCCACGCCGGAACTGGCAGGACGCTATGCGACTGAAAAGCATCAAGGTGGCCGGATTCAAATCCTTCGTCGATCCGACCACCATCCCTTTTCCGACCAATCTGTCGGCCATCGTTGGTCCCAATGGCTGCGGCAAGTCGAACACTATCGATGCCGTACGCTGGGTGATGGGTGAATCGTCCGCCAAACATCTGCGCGGCGAATCGATGACGGACGTCATCTTCAATGGCTCCAACGCGCGTAAGCCGGTGGGTCAGTGTTCGGTCGAGCTGGTGTTCGATAATTCCGATCACACGCTGCAGGGCCAGTACGCCGGCTTTAACGAAATCTCCATTCGCCGCCGCGTCACCCGCGATGGTCAGTCCAGCTATTTCCTCAACGGCACCAAGTGCCGCCGCAAAGACGTCACCGATCTGTTCCTCGGCACCGGTTTGGGCGCGCGCTCTTACGCCATTATCGAGCAGGGCATGATTTCCCGGCTGATCGAAGCCAAGCCGGAAGAGCTGCGCACCACCATCGAAGAAGCCGCCGGTATTTCACGCTACAAAGAGCGCCGCCGCGAAACTGAAAACCGCATGCGTCGCACGCGCGAAAACCTGGAACGCCTGACCGACATCCGTGAAGAGCTGGAGCGTCAGCTGCAGCATCTGCATCGCCAAGCCCAGTCGGCCGAGAAGTACAAAGAATACAAAGCCGAAGAGCGCTCCTCGCGCGCGCAATTATCCGCCTTGCGCTGGAAGCGGCTGGATGACGAAGTCGGCGAGCAGGAACTGAAAATTTCCGAACTGGAAACGCGCTACGAAGGTTTTGTCGCTGAGCAGCGTCGTATCGATGCGGAAATCGAAGCGCTGCGCGAAACCCATCACGACGCCACCGAAGCCTTTAATGAAGTGCAGGCGCGCTATTACCAGCTGGGTAATGAAGTCGCCCGCTTCGAGCAAACCATGCAGCACCGCCAGGAACAGAGCCAGCAATTGCTGACCGACATCCAGGATGCCGAACGTCAACTGCATGAAGCCGGCCAGGAAAGTCAGGCCGATGCCGACCGGGTGGAAGAAAGCCAGGAAGCCTTGCAACTGCTGGAACCCGAACTGGAAGCAGCGGCTGAGAAAGTCAGTCGCGCCAGCGAAGAACTGACTGGCATCGAGCAGCGCCAGCAGGAATGGCAAACACGGTGGGATGCGTTTAACCAGAATGCCCAGGGACCAAAACGTCAGGCCGAAGTTGCTCAGTCGCGCATCCAGCATCTGGAACGGGTGGTCGAACAACTGCATCGTCGTCAGGAAAATCTCTACCGCGAACGCGACCAACTCAGCGCCGATCCGGAAGCGGAAAACCTCGCAGCCTTGCTGGAGCAAACCGAAGAATTAGAGCAACGCGCCGAAGCTTTTCAGACCCAACTGGATGATCTGAGCGAACGTTTGCAACGAGGTCGCGAAGACGCCGAACAAAAACGCGCGCGTTACGATGAGACCAAGCAGCAACTGCAACAAAAGCAGGCGCGCAAGGCGACATTGGATGCCTTGATCAAAGCGGCTCTGGGTGATGAAAGCCAGGGCGTTCAGGATTGGCTTGCCAGCCATCAGCTGCGCGAAGCGGTGCGCCTGGCGCAGAATGTTGAGGTCGAGCCGGGCTGGGAAGCGGCGGTTGAAGCGGTGCTGGGTGATCGGCTCCAGGCGGTCTGCGTTGAATCCGTCGATGGACTGGGTGACGCCATCAGTCGCTTCAAAGACGGCACCCTGACGCTGGTCAGTGGTCCGGCAAGCAGCGCAGCGAGCAGCGACAATCTGCTATCCAAAGTGCGTTCTGATCGTGATCTCTCTAACTGGCTGGCACCGGTACAACTGGCCGATTCACTCGATGATGCCTTGGCACGCCGTTCAGGGTTGCAGCCGCATCAAAGCCTGATTACCCGTGATGGTATTTGGGTTGGACCAACCTGGTTGCGCGTGCGTCGTGGCGAAGGCGCGGCCGATGGACTGCTCAGCCAGCAGCAGGAACGCGACGATCTGATCGATGCCATCGATGAGCTTGAAGCAGTCGAGGAAGACCTCGAAGTCAGCCTCAACGTTGCCTTGATGCAACAAAAATCGATCGAAGAAGAGCGTGAACAACTGCAGCGCGACAATCAGCAATTGAGTCGCCAACTGGCCGAAGCAAAATCTGAGTTGAGCGGCCGTCAGGTTCAGGTTGAACAATTGCGTGAGCGGCGCGAACGTCTGGCCGTCGACATTCAGGAAGTCGAAAACCAGATGGCCGAAGAGCGCGAAAGTCTGTCCATGACGCGCGAGGAATTGCAGCAGTCGCTGGATTCGATGGAAGAGGATGTCGATGAACGCGAAGCCTTGTTGGGTGAGCGTGAAGAATTCCGTATCAGCGTCGATGAAAAACGCGACGAAGTTCGTGCACTGCGTGATGCCGAACATCAGCTGCAATTGAAACAACAAACTTTGCAGACCGAAGTGCGTTCTTTGCAGGCATCACTGGAACGTGCCAGTCAGCAAAAAACGCGCGCGCAGGAACGTCTGACACGACTGAAAGAACAGCTCAGTGAACGCGAAGATCCATCCGATGAATTGAAAGAAGAGCTCGAACAAAAACTCGAAGCTCAGATGGAGCTGGAAGGTGCTTTGAACGACAAGCGCGCTGTTATGGAAGCCGCCGACACTAAGATGCGTGAGCTGGAACAGGCACGCGCAGCGACCGAGCAGCAGGCGATGGCTGTGCGGTCGGAAATGGAACAGCAAAAGATGAATGCGCAGACGCAAATTACCCGTCGCGCTACCTTGGCTGAACAACTGGCTGAGCAGCAATTCGATCTGGATACGGTGCTCGCCAACCTGCCGGATGACGCCACTGAAACCGCTTGGGAAGAAGCACTGGAACGCCTGGCGGCGCGCATTCAACGCCTTGGCCCGATCAACCTGGCGGCGATTGAGGAATACCAGACGCAAAGCGAGCGCAAGCGTTATCTCGATGAGCAGGATGATGATTTGCAGCGCGCCCTGGAAACCTTGGAGAACGCGATTCGTAAAATTGATCGCGAAACCCGAACCCGTTTTAAAGATACCTTTGATCGGGTGAATCAGGGTTTACAGGATCTTTTCCCCAAGGTGTTCGGTGGTGGTCATGCCTATTTGGAACTGACCGGCGATGATCTGCTTGATACCGGTGTGGCCATTATGGCCCGCCCGCCGGGCAAGCGAAATTCCACCATTCATTTGTTGTCCGGTGGTGAAAAAGCGCTGACGGCAATTGCTTTGGTGTTTTCCATTTTCCGTCTGAATCCGTCACCCTTTTGTATGCTGGATGAGGTTGATGCGCCGCTCGATGATGCCAATGTGGGTCGCTATGCGCGCTTGGTGCAAGCCATGTCGGAGCACGTGCAGTTTATCTACATTACGCACAACAAAATTGCCATGGAGATGGCGCATCAATTGATGGGTGTCACCATGAACGAGCCGGGCGTATCCCGGTTGGTATCGGTCAACGTCGAAGAGGCTGCCGAACTGGCAGCGATCTGAGATGGTTTTTTCGTCAACGATTAGAGTGTTTGCTTAGCAGGAGGGTAGACGGCGATGCGCGAATTATTGGTCATTATCGGCGTGGTGCTGATCGCCCTGATTCTTTGGGACGGCATGCGCCGCATGCAAAAAAAAGGTCGTTACAGTGACGACTATCAGGACCCGGACGAGCTGCGTAAGCAAGCTGAAATTGCCCGCGAGTTACCCAATGGTGGCGCCCGGACCCGGCCGATGGATAACCGTGATCAAACCGATCTGAATACCCGGCTGAATTTGCGCGAACGGGTGCCGATGCTGATGGACCCGGTCGATGAAGAAACGCCGGACGACGACACCGGGTCGGTCATGCATGTCGATCAACATCATCTCGATTTTGATGCGCCCGTTGACGATTTATCAGAATCCGAAACGTTGCGCTATGCGGCAAAACCGCAAGCTGATACTGAACAGTCTGAGGTCGGGCCGGTTGAAGAGGATGAATTTGACGACTCTTCAAGCGAAGATTACCGCGCCGATTCGGCGGCTGAGCCAGACGATGATATTGATGAATTTGGGGCGCACGAGCCAATCGATAACCCGGCTGAGCCATATTCTGCGCAGTCTGATTGGCAGGCTGACGACCAAGCTGAATTCCAGGCATCCACCAGTGATGAGCAGGTCGATGATCGGCCTGTAGAAGAGCTGGTCATTATTCATATTATGGCGCCGGATGGCGCTCAACTGGCCGGCAGTGAGCTGCTGGAGTTGTTACTGCGAGCTGGCCTGCGTTTTGGTCCCATGGATATTTTTCACTACCGCAACAGCAAAGGTCAGCTGGAATTCAGTTTGGCCAATTGTGTACAGCCGGGCACCTTGGACCCGGATGGCATGGCCGAAATGACCACTCCAGGCGTGACCCTCTTTATGCAGTTGCCGCAGCGTGCTGACCTGCTGACTTCTTTCGATCATATGGTCGAGATGGGACAGTTTTTAGCTCAGCACCTGGGCGCCGACATGCTCGATGAAAACCACTCTACGGTCACGCCGCAGCGTGTTGAACATTATCGTGAAAGACTGCGTAATTTTGCCCGTTCACAATTGATTCAGGCCCACGAATGACAGCCGATTTGCGCGCCGAATACGAATCTTTGATTGCCCAGATTCGTGATTACGACCATCAGTATTACGTTCTTAATCAGTCGGATATTCCCGACGCCGAATACGATCGTTTGATGTTGCGTCTGCGCGAAATCGAAGCCGAGCAGCCGACCTGGGTCACTGCACAGTCGCCTTCACAGCGCGTCGCCGGCGCACCGGCGGAAGGCTTTGCAACGGTGCGACACGAAGTGCCAATGTTGTCGCTCGATAACGCCTTCAGCGATGACGACCTGGCCGATTTTTATCAACGTCTGCAAAACCGTCTGAACAGCACCGATGAATTGCGCTTCGCCTGCGAACCCAAACTCGACGGTATCGCTGTCAGTCTGCTTTATGAAAACGGCCGCCTGGTTCGTGGCGCCACTCGCGGCGACGGCACCACCGGCGAAGACATCACCGCCAACGTCCGCACCATCCGTTCCATTCCACTGGAGTTACGCGGCAGTGATTGGCCGTCGGTATTAGAAGTGCGCGGCGAGATTTATATGACCCGCGCCGGCTTCGAAAAGATGAACGCTGAGGCGGAAAAAAACGGCGAAAAAGTCTTCGTCAATCCACGTAATGCCGCCTCTGGCAGTCTGCGCCAACTCGATTCCAGTTTGACCGCCAAACGCCCGCTGCGCATGTGTTGTTACTCGGTGGGTCGTGTTGAGGGCGGCGAGCTTGCGGCGACCCAGAGCGACACACTGGCACGTCTGGCTGACTGGGGTTTGAAGATCAACGAAGAAAGTCAGGTGGTGAGTGGGTTGGCTGGATGCCAGGCCTATTATCAGCGCATGCTCGAACGTCGTGATCAACTGGATTACGAAATTGACGGCATCGTCTACAAAATCGATTCGCTGAATTTGCAGCAGCGTCTGGGCTTTGTGTCACGGGCGCCGCGCTGGGCCATTGCGCGCAAATTTCCGGCTCAGGAAGAAACGACCATTCTCGAAGGCGTCGATTTTCAGGTCGGTCGTACCGGTGCCTTAACGCCGGTTGCGCGCTTGCAGCCGGTTTTTGTCGGTGGTGTCACCGTCAGTAATGCGACGCTGCACAATATGGACGAAATTGAACGGCTCGATGTGCGCATCGGCGATACGGTGATTATTCGCCGCGCCGGTGATGTGATTCCTCAGGTGGCGCGGGTAATTGAAAGCAAACGCCCGGCGGATGCGCAGCCGATATTGATGCCAACCGAATGCCCGGTATGCGGCTCTAACGTCGAACGTGTTGAAGGCGAAGCCGTGGCGCGTTGCACCGGCGGCTTGAATTGTAGCGCTCAGCGTCGTGAAGCCTTGAAGCATTTTGTTTCGCGGCGTGCGCTGGATATCGAAGGTCTGGGTGAAAAGCTGATTGATGCCTTGCTCGAAGCCGGCCAGTTACACGCACCGAGCGATATTTTTGAGCTTAAAGCCGAGACGCTGATGAACCTGGAGCGGATGGGCGAAAAATCTTCCGCCAATGTGATAGCCGCGATCGAAGCGGCCAAGCAAACCACCCTGGGTCGGTTTTTATACGCCTTGGGCATTCGCGAAGTGGGTGTCACCACGGCGGAAAATCTGGCCCAGCATTTTGGTTCTTTGGAAGCCTTGATGGTGGCCGGCGAAGAAGCTTTGCTCGAAGTCGATGACGTCGGCCCCAAGGTGGCTGCTCATGTTGCTCACTTTATGGCTGAAGAAAATAACGTCGAAGAAATTAAGCGCCTGGTCAGTCATGGTTTGGATTGGCCGGATCCCAGACCGGTTGGCGGCGATCGCCCTCTGGAAGGCCAGACCTGGGTGGTCACCGGCAAGCTAGAAGTGATGAGCCGCGATGAGGCTAAGGATTATCTGCAGCGCCTCGGCGCCAAGGTCGCAGGTTCGGTATCGGCGAAAACGGCTTGTGTCGTCGCCGGTCCGGGCGCTGGCTCCAAGCTGAAAAAAGCCACCGAGCTCAATATCGACGTGATCGATGAAGCGGCCTTTCTGGATCAGTTACGTCACCACGGCCTATGGCGCGACGACGCCTGAGCCGACATCTGCAAGTCAGCAATTCAAAGCATCAGGCAGGAGATCTCATGCTGGAACAGGAGAGCATCGTTTACGGTGTGATTCGTGATGTGGCGAGCGAAGGCAGCGAATTCTTGTTGCGCAGCCGCAGGGTTAACAGCGAAGCCATTCTCAACCTGGGCGATGTCGATGATTTTCCGCATCTGACCACCAGTATGTTCGCCATTCCGGTTGAAGAGCTGGAGCAGGGCACCTATCGCACTCAGGTGATCCATTTTGCCGGTTCCTACCACGCTGTTGAATATCACTGGGAGCAATGGCTCGCTAAGTTCGAGGCCCTGCTGGCGCGGATGTATTGGCTGTCAGCGACGGTACACCTTGAAACTGGGCTGTCAGGCAGCCATACCTTCCAGTGGGACAGCCCGGGTGCCTACCACGCACCCAGCGATGAATTCAGTGTGCACTGTGAGTGGGAACATGCCCTGGCCATTGGACAGAAACCTTCATGATCATCCCGTTTGAGCGTTTGGAAAGCGAGACTCTGGAGCAGGTGATCCGCGAATGGTTGATGCGTCAGGGTGAAGATTGGGGCATGGAAGAGGGTTTGCTGGAATCGGCAATCAAGCGCGCTCGGCAGGCACTCAGTGATGGCCGTCTGGTGCTTTACTGGGATGCTAACGAAGAGTATCTGACGCTGCTCGATCCCAAACTGGTCGACCCAAAAACAATGCCCAGCGACGACGAACAGGAATCCTATGAATAATCTAACGCTCAGTGTGTTGGCCGTAGCAGCGGTCGTTATTATTGCGGTATTGGCCGTGATCGCCTGGCGCTTGCAAGCTCAGGTTCGACAGCAACAGCGCCAGCAGGAAGAGCAACAGGCAGCAGCGCAGGAACGCGATGCCGAACGTACCGCCTATGTGCTCGACAGCCTGCGCATTCTCTCGGCGAATGTCATTGACGAAAACCTCAACCTGTCTGAAGCGACCATCCGCTGCAAGGTATTGGTTGATGCTTTGAATTTACCTGAAAGCGAACGTCAGCCATATCAGGTGTTGGAAACCGTTTTTGAGCAGGTGCAGCACTTTGATACGCATGGCGCGCGCAAAGCGCTGTCGCGTGAAGAGCGCAAGCGTCAGGACGCAGCGCGTGAGGCGATTGAGCAGGAATACGAGGCGGAATTAAAAGCCTGTTTTGAGCGGCTGCGCCATATTGGTTTAGCCACTCAATAGGGCGCGTTGGAGTCAGACGCCGGGTTCGGTGATCTGCGGTTCCAGTGCCGTAAGCCAGGTGGTCAGCGTATCGGACATCAGCAGTGTATCGGTGCGCGGATCGTCGGAATCACCGTTGGTTTCCACCAGCGTATCGCTGTATTTCAGTCGCTTTATCGCAAAGGCATCGTCGATCACTGCCTGGCATTGATCGTTGATGACAATCCCCAACTGACGAATGCGCATGCCACTTTCCAGTGAATGGCGGATTTCTGGTGCGTCCAGATCGAGGTTGCGATAGCGCGCTTTCACCGTTGGGTCCTGCGCCATCACCAGTTCCAGATCGGCCGATAATTCTGTGCCTTCCGGGCGACGTTCCGGGTCGTGGTACCAGGCGGTCAGTAAATCGCCACCGGCAATCAATTTACCCAGGGGTACGATCGGCAGACTGCCCACCGCATCGCGTAACTGGGCGGTGACTTCGTCGGCGGTTTTTTCGCTGGCGGCGTTCAATACCAGCCACTGACGTGACGGATCAATCCACAAACTGACGCGACGTGTTTTGTGGAAGGCACGCGGCAGCAGTTCGGCGCGGATGGCTTCTTTTAACGCTTCCTTTTCCTTGCGGCCCGGACGGCGACCTTCGGCTTCTTCAACCGCCAGCACCTTCTCATCCAGATGTTCTTTGAGCACGCTCGCCGGCAACAGTTTTTCCTGAATCTGGGCCGCCATAAACAATCGACCACCGACGTTTTCGCACAACATCGTGCTATCGCCAAAGGGCGGTACCCAGCCGAAGCTGCTTTCCTGCAACGCGCTCAGGCCACTGAACGGAAATTGCGCGAGGGCCTCATTGAGTTGATCTTCGTTGGCGGTCCAGTTGTCGGTCAGCCGGTACAGTCGAAGATTTTTAAACCACATGCGCTCGCGTCCTGTGCAGTAAAGGGAAGGGCGCGCAGTGTACTGGTTCGCGTCGTCCGGCAAAACCTCTAAGATGGGCGCTGGTCGTTGTTGTCGAGAAAATCGTGATCCCTGCTGCCTTTCGTTCCCGCCCGCTTTGGTTGCTGTTGTTGAGTTTGTCGTTATTGACGCTGATCGGTGCGCTGGCGCCGATCAATGACTGGCTGGAATTTCGTCGCGCGCCCTGGTTAGAAGGTCAACTTTGGCGGCCGCTGACCGCCTGGATGGCGCAGTTAAATCTGACTCACTGGCTGGTGAATCAATGGGGTTTGATATTGCTGGCCCTGGTGATGCCGCCGCGGCCGAGCCGGACCGATACGCTGGCTTTTATCTGGGTCTGGCTGTTTGCCAGTGCCATGCTGGTGTTCAGCGATTATCGGCAATACGCCGGCTTGTCGGGTTTGCTCTATGGCTGGCTGGTGTGGGCGGTGCTTCGTTCGCCTTACTATCAAGCTTGGTTGCGCTGGCTGGTGGCCCTGGTGCTGACCGCCAAGGTGGTGCAGGAAAACCTGCCGGGCGATCACGGCAGTGAGCTAGTCGGTCAGTGGATATCGGCCAACATAGCGGTGGAATCCCACGCCTGGGGCTTGATCGCCGGTTGGGTTGCGCTGGCCATCACTTGGTTGTGGCTGCGCTTTGGTCGAGCTTGATTTACTCACTGAGGCCACTTTTTAACTCACCGAGGCGCTTTTTAACTCACCGAGGCACTTTTTAACTCACTGAGGCAACATCACGCGCTATGGTCAGTAGTTCCAGCGCGCCCTGACTGGGCGTGCGCCGGCTGTGGCGAATCACACCTAAATGCCGCACCAGGCTGACCTGTTCCACCTTCAATATCGTCATCGACTCGTTGATCAATCGATCCGGCAACAGACTCCAGCCCAAACCACTGCTCACCAAGGCGCCGATGGTTTCCAGATAGTTCACCGCCAGACGCCGCTTGAGCGGCAGATGATGGCGCTCAAAGGCGGTTTGAATCAGGCGGAAGGTGGTGGTTGCTTCTTCCGGCAGAATGGCGCGGAAGTGCACCAGTTCATTCAGCCGAATCGAGCCGCGTTTGGCGGCCAGTGGATGGTCGTGCGCGACCACAAAACGCAGTTCATCGGTCCATAGGCGTTCCTGAATCAGATCGCGCGGCAGGGTGGTGGGCAGGGTGATAAAGGCCAGTTCCAGATCGCGCTTGAGAATCGCCTGAATGGTCTGTTCCGATTCCAGAAACCGCAAATCGAGCTGGGCCTGTGGGTGGCGTTCGACCAGGGTGCGCAGAATCGGCCCCAGGTAATGCAGACCGATATGGTGGCTGGAGGCAATCGCCACCTGACCCACCTGGCCACCACTGGACTGATGAATCGCCTGGCGCGCATCGCGGATGTCTTCGAGAATCCGTTCCGCGCGGTCGACCAACAGCCGTCCGCTTTCGGTCAGATAGACTTCCCGGCCGATGCGGTCGAACAGCCGGGTGTCCAGGCTGCTTTCCAGATTGGCAATGCGCTTGGATACCGCCGGCTGGGTGAGAAACAGCTGCTCGGCCGCGCGGCTGAAGGAGCCGTTTTCGGCGACGGCGAGGAAGGCTTCCAGGCTTTGATGATCCATGTTTAAAAGTCCGTTGATGGTGTGATGTATTCCAGTTTGGAATTGAAAACATAAAAATAATAAATTTGTATTATCCGGCTGTCCAAATAAAATGCGTGTCATGGTTTCAAAGCTTGTTGCCGCTCCGCCCATCGCGGCCTGCAAGCCATTCACCGTGCGATAAGAGGATTTCCCATGGCCGGTAAAACGCTTTACGACAAACTCTGGGACGCGCACCTTGTCTCCCAGCGCGACGACGGCACTGCCTTGATCTACATCGACCGTCAGCTGCTGCACGAAGTCACCTCGCCGCAAGCGTTCGAAGGCCTGCGCCTGGCGGGCCGTAAACCCTGGCGCCTGGACACCAACCTGGCGACGCCGGATCACAACGTCTCCACCGAAGCCGGTGAGCGCTCCGAAGGCGTGGCTGGTATCAAAGACGAGATTTCCCGCATTCAGGTGCAGACGCTCGACACCAACTGCACCGATTTCGGCGTGCGCGAATTCAGCATGAACGATGTCGAACAGGGCATCGTTCATGTGGTCGGTCCGGAGCAGGGCGCGACCTTACCGGGTATGACCATCGTCTGCGGCGATTCGCACACCTCCACTCACGGCGCCATGGGTTCGCTGGCGTTCGGTATTGGTACTTCGGAAGTCGAGCACGTTTTGGCCACTCAATGCCTGATTCAGCGCAAGATGAAAAACATGCGCATCCGCGTCGAAGGCGAACTCGGTGAGGGCGTTACCGCTAAAGATGTGGTGCTCTACATCATCGGCCAGATTGGCACCGCCGGTGGCACCGGCTACGCCATCGAATTTGGCGGCAGCGCCATTCGTAAGCTGTCCATGGAAGGTCGCATGACCATCTGTAATATGGCCATCGAAGCCGGTGCCCGCGCGGGCATGGTGGCGGTCGATGACACCACCATCGATTACTTCTACGACCGGCCATTCGCGCCCAAGGGTGAGCTTTGGGATCAGGCGGTCGCTTCCTGGCGTGATCTGGTCAGTGACGACGATGCGGTGTTCGATGCCGATATCGAACTGCAAGCCTCTGACATTGAGCCGCAGGTTTCCTGGGGCACTTCGCCGGAAATGGTCGTCGGCATTAACGACAAGGTGCCCAACCCGGCCCAGCAGAGCGATGAAGCCAGCCGTAAAGGTATCGAGCGCGCGCTGGAATACATGGGTCTGGAAGCCGATCAGCCGATTGCAAGCATTAAGCTCGACCGTGTCTTTATCGGTTCCTGCACCAATTCACGCATCGAAGATCTGCGTGCTGCGGCGGCGGTCGTTAAAGGCAAAAAGGTAGCGTCCAGCCTGAAGCAGGCGATGGTGGTGCCGGGTTCAGGGCTGGTAAAACGCCAGGCCGAAGCCGAAGGTTTGCACACCATCTTTAAAGCAGCCGGTTTTGAATGGCGCGAGCCGGGTTGTTCTATGTGTCTGGCGATGAACGCCGATAAGTTGGGCCAGGGCGAACATTGCGCCTCGACCTCAAACCGCAACTTTGAAGGTCGCCAGGGCTTTGGTGGACGTACTCATCTGGTCAGTCCGGCCATGGCGGCTGCGGCTGCCATTGCGGGTCACTTTGTCGATATTCGCACCTGGCAGGAGGGTCAAGCCGCATGAAAGCTTTCACTCGTTTGGATGGCTTGGTCGCACCGATGGACCGCGCCAATGTCGATACTGACTTGATCATTCCCAAGCAGTTTCTGAAATCGATAAAACGCTCTGGCTTCGGCCCCAACCTTTTCGATGCACTGCGTTATCTGGATGAAGGTCAGCCGGGCATGGATAATTCCAAGCGCCCGCTGAACCCGGACTTTGCGCTGAATCAGCCGCGCTATCAGGGTGCAGAAGTGCTGTTGGCACGACGCAACTTCGGTTGTGGTTCGAGTCGTGAACATGCGCCCTGGGCGCTGGAAGACTTCGGTTTCCGTGCGGTTATCGCGCCGAGCTTCGCCGATATCTTCTACAACAACTGCTTTAAGAACGGCGTGCTGCCGATCGTGCTTGATGAAGCCATCGTCGATCGTCTGTTCAAAGAGCTGGACGCCAACGAAGGCTATCGTCTGACCATCGATCTGGAAGCCCAGACGGTCATCACGCCGGACGGCGACAGCTTCAGTTTCGAAGTAGACGGTTTCCGTAAGCATTGCCTGCTTAACGGTCTGGACGACATCGGCCTGACGCTGGAAGACGCTGACGCCATTCGCGCTTACGAACAACGCCGCGCCAACGAAGCGCCCTGGGTATTCGGGCAAATCCGCTAAGACGGTTTGATAAAAAATCAGAGAGAGCAAGATGACAGTACAGAACGTTTTGATCCTGCCGGGTGACGGCATCGGTCCGGAAATCATCGAACAGGCCGAGCGCGTACTGACCACTGTGGCTGACAAAGAAGGTCTGGCGATCGAGCTGGATCACGCCCTGGTCGGCGGCAGCGCCATCGACGCCACCGGTGGTCCGCTGCCGGAAGACACACTGAGCAAGGCCAAAGCCGCCGATGCGGTTCTGCTCGGCGCCGTCGGTGGCCCGAAATGGGACGGCCTGGAAATGGCCAAACGCCCGGAAAAAGGTTTGCTGGGTTTGCGTTCCGAGCTGGGTCTGTTCGGCAACCTGCGCCCGGCGATTCTGTATCCGCAGCTGGCCAGCGCCTCGACGCTGAAGCCGGAAGTGGTGTCCGGTCTCGATCTGCTGATCGTGCGTGAGTTGACTGGCGGCATTTATTTCGGCGAGCCACGCGGTGAGCACATCAACGCCAATGGCGAACGTGAAGGCTTCAACACCTACCGCTACGCCGAGTCGGAAATCCGCCGCATCGGCCGCGTTGCGTTTGAAGCCGCGCGCAAGCGTGATAAGCGGCTGTGCTCGGTCGACAAGGCCAACGTCCTTGAAGTGACCGTGCTGTGGCGCAATATCATGAACGATCTGGCCAAGGAGTACCCGGACGTCGAGTTGTCGCATATGTACGTCGACAACGCCGCCATGCAGTTGGTGCGGGCGCCCAAGCAGTTCGATGTGATGGTGACCGGCAACATGTTCGGCGACATCCTGTCCGACTGCGCCGCCATGCTGACCGGTTCCATCGGCATGCTGCCCTCGGCTTCACTGAACGAAGCTGGTCAGGGTATGTACGAGCCGATTCACGGCAGCGCGCCGGACATCGCCGGCAGCGGCAAGGCGAACCCGCTGGCGACCATTCTGTCGGTTGCCATGATGCTGCGCTATTCGCTCAATGCACCGGCTGCGGCCGAGCGTGTTGAGGCAGCGGTCAGCCGGGTACTGGATCAGGGGTTGCGCACCGCCGATATTGCTGGTGAGTCCGACAACTCTGTTTCTACCCGGGCGATGGGCGACGCTGTCGTCGCCGCGCTCTAAGTCGGCCAAGGCCCGGATGAGCCGGGCCACGGGTACTGCAAAAAATGCACACCCGCAACGAACGCCAGCTCCCCGCAGCAAGACGGGGTGACTGACCACAGAAGAAGAGGTGAATATGAAAGTCGGTATCGTCGGATGGCGAGGAATGGTTGGCTCCGTGCTGATGCAACGCATGCAGGACGAGGGTGATTTCAGCGGCATCGAACCGGTTTTTTTCAGCACCAGCCAGGCCGGACAAGCGGCCCCGGACGTTGGCCAAGGCCCGTCCGAATTGCAGGATGCCAATAATCTTGACGCGCTGGCATCCTGCGATGCCATCGTTACCTGCCAAGGCGGCGACTACACCGAAGCCGTTTACCAGCCGCTGCGGGACACCGGCTGGAGCGGTTACTGGATCGATGCTGCGTCCACGCTGCGCATGGCCGATGACTCCATCATCGTGCTCGACCCAGTCAACCGTAATGTCATCGACAAGGGCATCGACAGCGGTGTTAAAACCTACGTCGGTGGCAACTGCACCGTCAGCCTGATGCTGATGGGTCTCGGCGGTCTATTCCGCGAGAACCTGGTCGAGTGGGCCTCGCCACACACCTATCAGGCGGCTTCCGGTTCCGGTGCGCGTCATATGCGTGAACTGCTGGCGCAGATGGGCGCGGTGCACGGCGTTGCCAGCCAGTACCTCGATGACCCGGCCTCGGCGATTCTGGAACTCGACCGAACCGTTGCCGACTTTATTCGCAGCGATGCTTATCCGTCGGAACAGTTTGGTGCGCCTTTGGCCGGCAGCCTGATCCCCTGGATCGACAAGGCGCTGCCGTCGGGTCAGAGCAAAGAAGAGTGGAAAGCCCAGGTCGAGGCCAACAAGATTCTTGGCCGTGGCGATAACCCGGTACCCATCGATGGCACCTGCGTACGCGTCGGCTCTATGCGTTCGCACAGCCAGGCGATGACCATCAAGCTGAACCGTGATGTGCCACTCGATGAAATCGAATCTATCATCGCCAGCTCCAACGACTGGGTTAAAGTCATTCCCAACGAACGTGAGTTGAGTATGGCGGAACTGACCCCGGCCAAAGTTACCGGCACCATGAATGTTCCAGTCGGTCGGCTGCGTAAAATGGCCATGGGTGGTGAATACCTCAACGCCTTTACCGTTGGCGATCAGCTACTCTGGGGTGCGGCCGAGCCATTGCGTCGCGTACTGGCCATTCTTAATGGCCGGCTGTGATCGCTAACTGATTGATTTTATTTATAAATTAATCATTTAAAGAAGAAAAGGGCGGCCACTGCGGTCGCCCTTTTTGCTGGGTTTGATTAAACCGGGCCGCAACCCGCGCCAGCCGGGGCGTCTGTTGCGAAAAAGTCGTTTATCCATAATACTTGGCGCGGTTTTAGACGCGTTCTAAATACGGATTCAATTGCGATAATCGAATCGCAAAAATCCCGTTGTCGATTTAAGTACCCGATGACTCTTTGAGCCCAGACTTGTTCAAATAATCGGTACCGGTCGAGCATTGATTTCAGGGCTAAGGGATAGAGGAAGGATGATGTTCAAGAAACAGGCGCTCGCGTTTGTGGCAGCGCTGGCTTTGGTGGGTGGCGCCCAGGCTTTAGGATTGGGTGACATTGAACTGAACTCCAATCTGAACGAACCGCTGGATGCCCGTATCGAGTTGCTCGAACCGAGCGACCTCAGTGCCAACGAAATCCTTCCGACTCTGGCCAGCCGACTTGCCTTTGAGCAAGCCGGTGTTGAGCGCGATTTCTTTCTGTCCAATATCCGTTTTGATGTACAGCCTGCTTCCGATGGTGGCCTAGTTATCCAGCTGAGTACCACTCAGGCGGTACGCGAACCCTTTCTGAATTTTCTGGTTGAAGTGAATTGGCCGGGCGGTCGCCTGCTCAAGGAATATACCTTGCTGCTCGACCCGCCGTTGTTCGATACCGAGGCGCAAGATCAGCCGCGCAGCGTTGCACCTGCGACGACGGCCAGTCAGCCACAGCCGGCGGCACCGGCCACACCGCCAGCGCCGCGTCAGTATCAGGTCCAGCGTGACGATACGCTGTGGGAAATTGCGCTGCGTATTGAGGCCGGCCGTGGCTATATGCCGCAGCAAATTATGTTGGCGATTCAGGACCTCAACCCGAACGCCTTTATCAACAACAACATTAACCGCATTAAGGCTGGAGAAGTTCTGACGCTGCCGAACGAAGCACAGATTGCGGCTCGCTCGACGCAACTGGCCATCAATCAGGTTGGCCAGCAGAACGTCCAGATCGGTCTGAGTGAGAACGGCCGGCAGCCGGCGCAGGTGCAGTTGTCGGCAACCGAATCGACCAGCTCTGCCTTACCTCAGGGTGACGGTGAGCGTGACCCGGATGGTTATCTGGAAGTCACCAACGAAGACGATACCGAGGGCAGCAGTGCCGGTGGCGATATCTCCAGCGACAGCGAAGTCGAACGTCTGGAGAATGAACTGGCCATCGCCGGCGAATTGAACGATCAGTTCGAGCGTGAAAACCAGGCCATGGAAGCGCGCCTGGCTGAGTTGGAAGAGCAACTGGCCATCATGCAGCGCATGCTGAACCTGCAGGATGGCGATGCCGCAGCCTTGCAATCTGAATTGGCGGAGCTGGACGAAGCCGAGACCGAGGCAGAAGCCGACGAGGAGCAATCCGGCTGGCTGGATTGGGCCACCATCAAAGAGCAATACGGCATTCTGTGGCAGGAATTCCTCGACTTTATCGACAGTGCCGTCGACTGGGTCATGGACAGCCAGCGCAATATGATCATTGCTGGCGTCGCGGCGGCAGTCTTGTTGTCCTTGCCATTTTTTATCCTTGGCCTGGTGCGTCGTTCCGGTGACGACAGCGTCGACTTCCCGGATGACGATCTCGATGACGGCGATGATTTGTTGGCGGATGACGACGAAGATGCCGTCAGCGAAGCCATTCGCGAAGCCGAAATGTACATGGCGTATCACAACTACGAACGCGCCGAAGAAGTGCTGCAGCCTTGGTTATATGACGCCCCCGAGCGTAGCGATCTGGGCCTGAAACTGTTGGAAGTTTACGCCGCCAGTGACGACATTGACGCCTTCGACGATCTGTCCGAGCGTCTGCCGCTGACGGCCGATGAACGCGAGCTGGCCGAGTCGTTGCGTGAGCGCATGACCAGCACCGATTTTGATGATGACTTTGATATTTCGCCCGACTCCGTGGACGAAATACCGGTGACCGACAGTGACTTCGAGGTGCTGGAGTCCGAACCACAAGTCGCCGACACCGACGACGATGACGATCTGAACGAGCTGTCGGCCGATTTGCCGGTCGAGGATCTGGATGCTGTCCCGACCCGCTCAGCCGATGAGGCAGAGCTCGATGCCGAAGAAACGTCCGATTTCGAACTCGGCCTGGATGAACTGGACGGCGTCGATGAGCTGGAAGAAGAAGCCGGTACCGGTCTGGATTTCGAACTGAGCGATCTGGGTTTGGAAGCCGAAGAAGAAGACGACTTGATATCGCCAGAGTCAGCATCCGAATCGATTGACAACGATCTCGACGATAACCTGGATGAGAATGTCGAGTCGATTCAGGACGAGTTGGACAGCGATGAACCGCCGATGCTGGATGACGACGAGACCGATTTCGACCTGGACTCTGTTGACCTCAGCGGCCCGGCGGACTCTTCACTGCCAGATTGGGATGACGACGACGAAGTCGCTCTTCCGGCCGGCGCTGAACTGGAAGAAGACGAGTACGACTTCCTGTCCGGCGCGGACGAAGCCAGCACCAAGCTCGATCTGGCACGCGCCTATATGGAAATGGAGGATGCCGACGGCGCCCGTGACATCCTCGAAGAAGTCCTGACCGAAGGCAACGACGAGCAAAAACGTCAGGCTCAGGAATTGATTGAGCGACTCTAAACCTGACCGTCTGTTTCCGTTAGAATGCGCCGCTCTTTGGAGCGGCGTTTTTATTGGTGAGCCGCTCCTTTGCCAGCCGGACCGGAGTTCCGATGAGTGAAATTTTTCCCTTTCTGAATGCAGACCACCGCTACCGTGTCGCCATGGGTGTGGAATATCGTGGCACCGATTATTACGGCTGGCAGATTCAGAAATCCGGCGTGCCCACGGTGCAGGGAGCCCTGACCGAGGCCATTTCCAGCGTCGCCAATCACCCGGTCGACTTAATCGTCGCCGGCCGGACCGATGCCGGTGTGCACGCCAGTAATCAGGTGATTCATTTCGACACATCCAGCCTACGCAAAGAGTACGGCTGGACTGTCGGTACCAATACCCGACTGCCACGTGACATCAGCGTGCAGTGGGCCAAAATTGTCGACACTGCTTTTCATGCGCGCTTTGCCGCGCGCGAACGCGCCTATCGTTTTGTCGTTTATAACGCCCCCATTCCCAGCGGTATTTTGCGCGACGGCATGACCTGGGAACGGCAGCCGCTGGATATCGAACGCATGCGTCAGGCGGCGCAATTACTGATCGGCGAACACGACTTTTCGGCCTTTCGGGCATCCGAATGCCAGGCCAAATCGCCGGTTAAAGAGGTGCGTGAATTAACGCTGGTGCAGCAAGGTCGATTGATTGTGTTGCAGGCTCGGGCCAATGGGTTTTTGCATCATATGGTGCGCAACATCATGGGCGTCCTGCTGGCGATCGGCCGTGGCGATCAGCCGGTCGAGTGGGCGCAGCAGGTGCTGGAAACGCGCGACCGCAATCAAGGGGGTGTCACCGCGCCGGGTGCGGGTCTGTATTTTGTACGCGCCAATTACGACCGTGATGATTTACCCAGGCCCGAAGCAGGCCCGGCTTTTCTCGATGGTTTTCCTGGCCTGGATTCCGTCTAAGCGTGATATTGCTGCGATTGCGGCTTGGGCCGTCTGGGGCGCTTTGATACACTCTGTGGTCCTGAAGGCGGAACTCTCTATGCGCACCCGTATCAAACTTTGTGGCCTGAAACAGATTGCCGAGGTTGAACTGGCCGACAGCCTGGGTGCCGACGCCATTGGTCTGGTGTTTTATCCGCCCAGTCCGCGTGCTGTTTCCGCCGCCGAAGCCGCGCCACTGGCCACTGCCGCCGGTGCCTTCTGCACCCGTGTCGGCCTCTTTGTAAACCCCAGTGTTGCAGACGTCGAAGCCGTTCTGGCTCGGGTGCCGCTCGATGTGTTGCAATTTCACGGCGATGAAACGCCGGACTTCTGTGCCTCCTTTGGCCGTGCCTGGATGAAAGCCTTGCGCGTGCGCGATGCTCAGCAACTGGCGGCCGATCTGGAAAGCTACAGCGCTGCCAACTCCTTATTGCTCGACGCCTATAAAGCCGGCGAACCGGGTGGCACTGGTGAAACCTTTAACTGGAATCTGATCCCTGAGCGATGGCGAAGCCGTATTATTCTGGCCGGTGGTCTAACCCCGGCTAATGTGGCGCAGGCGGTGCAACAGGTGCAGCCGCTGGGGGTCGATGTCAGTGGTGGCATCGAAGCCAGCAAAGGCATCAAGTCCGCCGAAAAAATGACCGAATTTGTCCGTCAGGTTCGCCTGGCCGACTCGCAGAGAGACATCGCATGAGCAAGCAACAAGATAAGCCAACTGATTTTCACAGCTTCCCGGATGCCACCGGCCACTTTGGCCCTTTCGGTGGCCGTTTCGCGTCTGAGACCTTGATGGACGCCCTGGACGAACTGTCCGCCATGTACACCAAACTGAAGGACGATCCGGACTTCCGCGCCGAATTCGATAACGACCTGGCGCACTATGTCGGCCGTCCATCACCGCTCTATTTTGCCGAGCGTTTGACGCAGAAATGGGGTGGGGCGGATATCTATTTGAAGCGCGAAGATTTGAACCACACCGGCGCGCATAAGGTGAACAACACCATCGGCCAGGCGCTGCTCGCCAAATACAGCGGCAAGCCGCGCGTTATCGCCGAGACTGGTGCCGGCCAGCATGGCGTGGCGACGGCCACCGTCGCCGCCCGTTTGGGGTTGGAATGTGTCGTCTATATGGGCGCCGAAGATGTCGAGCGGCAAAAGCTCAATGTCTACCGCATGCGCATGCTGGGCGCGACGGTCGTTCCGGTCACCTCCGGCACTCAGACGCTGAAAGATGCCATGAACGAAGCCATGCGCGACTGGGTCACCAATGTCGACAATACTTACTACATCATCGGCACCGTCGCCGGCCCGCATCCTTATCCGACGCTGGTACGTGATTTCAACTCGGTTATCGGCCGCGAAGCGCGTCGCCAGATTCAGGAGCAGACCGGTGCTTTGCCCGATGCCCTGGTTGCCTGTGTCGGCGGCGGCTCCAACGCCATTGGTCTGTTCTGGGAGTTTCTTAACGATGAAGGCGTTGATATCTACGGTGTCGAAGCCGGCGGTCGTGGTTTGTCCGGTAACGAGCACGCAGCGCCTTTGACCAAAGGTCGCCCCGGTGTATTGCATGGCAACCGCACCTACATCATGGCCGATGATGATGGTCAGATCATTGGCACCCATTCGGTCTCGGCCGGTCTGGATTATCCGGGTGTAGGTCCTGAACACGCCTGGTTGAAAGATTCCGGCCGTGCTCAGTACGTCACCGCCAGCGACGACGAAGCGCTCGAGGCGTTCCGCGAACTGACGCGTGTCGAAGGCATTATGCCCGCGCTGGAATCATCGCACGCTGTTGCCTACGCCAAGAAGCTGGCGCCACAACTGGGCAAGGGCAAACGCATCATCGTTAACCTGTCCGGTCGCGGTGACAAAGACATTCACACCGTCGCCGGCATTGACGGCCTGACGATCTGAGGACACTGATATGAGTCGTATTGCTGCTACCTTTGATCGTCTTAACAGTGAGGGCCGCAAGGCCCTGATTCCCTTTGTCACCGCCGGCGATCCGCGCCCGGAAGTAACCCTGCCATTGATGCATGCGCTGGTCGCTGCCGGCGCAGACATCATTGAATTGGGCATGCCATTTTCCGATCCCATGGCCGATGGGCCGGCTATTCAATTGGCCAATGAACGCGCGCTGGCCAGCGGCATGACGCTGCGCAAAACGCTGGATATTGTTGCTAAGTTTCGCCAGACCAACGCCGACACCCCGGTGGTGTTGATGGGCTACCTCAACCCGGTCGAGTGGATGGGTTATGAAACCTTTGTCGGTCGCGCCGCTGAAGCCGGCGTCGACGGTCTGTTGATGGTCGATATGCCGCCGGAAGAGGGCGGTGGTCTGGTGCCTTATGCCAAGGCCGCAGGTTTAGATCTGATTTATCTGGTCACACCAACCACCACTCATGACCGCTTTAACGCCATCGTCGAGCGCGCCAGCGGCTGGATCTACTATGTATCACTGAAAGGCATCACCGGCGCCAATACGCTGAACGTCGACGAAGTGGAACAAAAGCTCGACTGGATGCGCGAGCACACCGACCTGCCCATCTGTGTCGGTTTCGGCATCAGCAATGGTGAGATTGCAGCGCGGGTGGCTAAGGTATCGAGCGGTGTGATTGTCGGTTCGGCGCTGGTTCGTATCGTCGAAGCACAGCAATCACAGAGCGCCGATGAAATTTCTTCACAAGTGTCTCAGTTACTGGGCGATATGCGTTCTGCAATGGATCGCCCATAATGAGGCCATCTGGCATTTGAGGAAGAGGCAAGCATGAGTAGCTGGCTGGACAAAATCGTTCCGTCTTTGATTCGTTCATCATCTGGTCCGAACGCGAAATCCAACATCCCGGAAGGGCTGTGGAAGAAGTGTCCGAAGTGTGCGGCTGTACTGTACCGGCCCGAACTGGAACGCAATCAGGACGTCTGTCCCAAGTGCGAACACCATATGCGCATCAGCGCCCGTCGCCGCATCGACTTGTTCCTGGACGAAAATGGTCAAATGGAACTGGCCAGCGATGTGAAACCGGTCGATCGTCTGAAGTTCAAAGACGGCAAGCGTTATAAAGATCGTCTGGCCGGCGCTCAGAAGAGCACCGGTGAGAACGATGCGCTGGTTACTGTTAAAGGTACTGTCGAAGGTCTGCCGATTGTTGTCGCTGCCTTCGACTTCAACTTTATGGGCGGCTCCATGGGCTCGGTGGTCGGCGAGAAATTCGCTCAGGCCGCCAAAGCCGCGCTGGAAGAAAAGATTCCTTTCATCTGTTTCGCCACCTCGGGCGGCGCGCGCATGCAGGAAGCTTTGTTCTCTTTGATGCAGATGGCGAAAACCTCTGCGGCCATCGAAAAATTGCACGAAGCGGGCGTTCCTTACGTCTCGGTAATGCTGGACCCTTGCTTTGGCGGTGTGTCTGCGTCGCTGGCGCTGTTGGGTGACGTCAATATCGCCGAACCCAATGCGTTGATCGGTTTTGCCGGCCCGCGTGTGATTGAACAAACCGTTCGTGAGCAGTTGCCGGAAGGCTTCCAGCGTTCTGAATTCCTGATGGAAAAAGGCGCCATCGACCTGATTCTGCATCGTCACGAAATGCGCGAACGCATCGCCCGTTTGTTGCGTATGCTGACCCATGCCAAAGCCGCCTGAGGGAGCCAGCCTCAGTCTCTGGCTCGACTATCTTGAGCATTTGCACGGCCAGACCATCGACCTTGGTCTGGACCGTGTTCGTCAGGTCGCAGACCGACTGAACCTGCCGCTGATCAGTGGCGAGCGCCAACGTCCCTTCGTGTTTACCGTCGCCGGCACCAATGGCAAGGGCTCCACCTGTGCGACCTTGCATCAGTTGGCCCTGGCCGCCGATCTGAGCGTCGGCCTCTATACCTCTCCGCATTTGCATCGCTTCAATGAACGCGTGGTCATTGATCAGAATCCCGTCGACGATGCCGAGCTTATCGAGGCGTTCGAGCAGGTTGAAGCGGCCCGTGGCGATGTCAGCCTGACCTATTTTGAATTCACCACTCTGGCGGCGTTTGTATTGTTTAACGCCGCTGATCTGGATGTCTGGGTGTTGGAAATTGGTCTGGGCGGTCGCTTGGACGCGGTCAATCTGGTCGATGCCGACATCAGTATTCTGACCACCGTCGATCGTGATCATCAGGCCTTTTTAGGCGATGACATCGAACAGATCGGCCGTGAAAAGTCTGGCGTATTCCGCGCCAATCAGCCCGCTGTTCTGGGTTCGGACGAACTGCCAATTTCGGTACAGGAAACTGCCTTGAGTGTCGGCGCGCGGCTCTATCCGTTCGGCACTGAGCATGGCGCTAATGACGCCGGTATCTGGTGGCGCGGTGGTCGCTTGGCCGAGAACCGTTTGCTGGCGAGCGTGCCGCGTGCCAATCAGGCGTCGGCGCTGCAGGCCTTTGCGTTGTCGCCTTTTGAATTGTCACTGAACCAGATTGAATCGGCGATTAATGCCGTGGTGTTACCGGGTCGCTTGCAAAGCCTCACCATTGAAGGCCGCCGTCTGGTGCTGGACGTTGGTCATAACCCGCACGCAGCGCGTTATCTGGCGCGGCAATTGGCCGGTGAATCCTGGTCGGTGGTGCTGGGAATGCTGGCCGACAAAGACGTTGAAAGTGTGTCCCAGGCGCTTGAACCCATTGTCGGTCGCTGGTATCTGGCGGGGCTGGCGGTGCCGCGCGGCTTGTCCGCCGAGAGCCTGGCGGTGCGGGCGACAGCCGGGGTGGGGCAGTGCTATCATTCGGTCGCTGCCGCAATCGAGGCAGCTCTGGAAGAACCGTCCGGTCGGCCGGTTCTGGTCTGTGGTTCCTTTTATACGGTGGCCGAAGCTCTGGAAGCCTTGGTCACCTTTGATCCTTAGTGGAGTTGGGCTTGGACGTTCGCATTCAGCAACGCCTGGTAGGTGGTTTAGTGATCCTGGCTTTGATCTTTTTGATCGCGCCGGTTGTGCTCGATGGCGAAGGTCGTTTGCCGGAAAAAATCACCCAGATTCCACCCAAGCCCAAACGTCCTGATCTGTCTCATCTGCAAATTGAACCGGTAACGGATACGACCGTCGAGGTCACTGCCTTGCCGGACGAGGTGCCGGAGCCTGCGATTGCTGTTGTCGAAACTCAGCAGCCGGCAGCCGTCGAAGCGCCCGCTGAACCGCAAAGCACGGCACCGGCCGATGAGCCTGGGTCCCAACCCGAACAACCCAGTGTGGCTGTTGCGCCAGGCGAACGGGCCTGGAGTGTTCAGGTGGCCAGCTTCCGCGACAGCGCTAAAGCGGCTGCCTTGCGGGATCAACTGCGTGACCAGGGTTTCCAGACCTACGTCAACGAAGTCATCCTGTCGGACGGTACGCTCTTTACTCAGGTATTGGTCGGTCCGGAAACTGATATCGACAGCGTCCAGGCGCTCAAGGCCGAGATCAAGCAAAAAGTCGAGCTGCAAGGCTTGGTGGTTCGCTACGAACCCTGACCGTTTGGTCCACTGATAATGCCGACAGTATGCCGACAGTGACCGGGACAAGGCCGTCCGGGCTCTGTTAGAATGCGCGCTTCTTCAACCGGGTCACAGTATCGTCATCTATGATCGCCATCGATTGGATCATTCTTCTCATTCTGCTCGTCTCTTCACTGATCAGCATCAAGCGCGGGTTTACCCGTGAAGCTTTGTCGCTGGCCACCTGGATTATTGCTTTGGTTATTGCGCGTTTGTTCAGCGATAACCTGGCGGTGCTGCTCGGTGGGCTGATCGAATCACCCGCCTGGCGTTACACCGTCGCCTTCGTGATGCTCTTTATTGCAACCTTGGTGGTCGGCGCGCTGATAAATCATCTGCTGGGCGAGTTTGTTCGCCTCACCGGCCTGACCGGAACTGATCGTGCTCTGGGCGTCGTCTTTGGCTTGTTGCGTGGTCTGGTGATCGTCGTCGCAATCCTGGCCCTGGGTCGTTTGTTTGCCTTGGATCAGTTCTGGCAGGACTCAGCACTGGTTCCCTATTTCGAGCCGGTTATCAAGTGGACCGGCGAGTACATCAACAAGGCATCGGACGCCATTCTCTCCGTCGGAGGAGCCTAATCCATGTGTGGCATTGTTGGGATAGTTAGTGATACCGCGGTCAATCAGCGCCTCTACGACGCCTTGACCGTCCTGCAGCACCGTGGCCAGGATGCCGCCGGCATTGTCACCGAAGATGCCGGTCGTTTTTATCTGCGCAAAAGCAATGGCCTGGTGCGCGACGTGTTCCGCTCCAGCCATATGCAACGCCTCAGCGGCACGACTGGCATTGGTCATGTGCGTTACCCGACTGCCGGCTCCTCCAGCACCTCCGAAAGTCAGCCGTTTTATGTGAACTCGCCGTACGGCATCGTGCTGGCGCACAACGGCAACCTGACCAATTCGGCGGAACTGAACTCGGCGCTGTACCGCTCCGATCTGCGTCATGTGAACACCACTTCCGATTCCGAAGTGCTGCTCAACGTTTTCGCCCACGAGCTGCAACTGCAGGGCAAACTGCAACCGGAAGCGGACGATATCTTCAACGCCGTGTCAGCAGTACATCGTCGCTGCCGGGGTGCCTATGCGGCGGTCTCGATGATTTCCGGCTACGGCATGGTCGCCTTCCGCGATCCTTATGGCATTCGCCCGCTGGTCATCGGTGAGCGCACCAGCGAAGCCGGTAACACCGAATATATGGTCGCCTCAGAAAGCGTCGCTTTGGATGTTCTCGGTTTTAAACTGATTCGCGACGTCGAACCGGGTGAAGCGGTTTATATCGATGCGGCTGGTCAGTTGCATCTGCGCCAGTGCGCGGAGAATCCGTCACTGGTGCCGTGCATGTTCGAGTATGTGTATTTCGCCCGGCCGGATTCCATCATCGATGGTATTTCGGTCTATAAAGCGCGCATGCGCATGGGCGATGCGCTGGCCGATAAAATCGAACGCGAATGGCCCAACAATGACATTGACGTGGTGATTCCGATTCCCGATACCAGCCGTACCTCGGCGCTGCAGCTGGCGAATCGACTGGGTGTCGATTTCCGCGAAGGCTTTATGAAAAACCGCTACATCGGTCGTACCTTCATCATGCCCGGTCAGCAGCAGCGGCGGAAATCGGTGCGCCAGAAGCTGAACGCTATCGGTCTGGAATTTAAAGACAAAAATGTGCTGCTGGTCGACGACTCCATTGTCCGCGGCACCACCTGTAACGAAATCATCGAGATGGCGCGTGACGCGGGCGCCAACAAGGTTTATTTCGCCTCTGCAGCGCCGGAAGTGCGTTACCCCAATGTCTACGGTATCGATATGCCGGCGGCGAAAGAACTGATAGCGCACGGCCGCAGCAACGAAGAAATCCGTGAGTTGATTGGCGCTGACAAACTGATCTATCAGGATCTCGACGATTTGCGCGCAGCGGTACAAACCCATAAAGCCAGTGTGCGTCGTTTTGATTGCTCAGTGTTCAACGGCGAATACATCACCGGCGATATTGACGCGGCATACCTGAGCGATCTGGAAGCGGCGCGTAACGATCTGAGTCAGACTAAAAAGCGTGAGAAAGACGATGAATCCGCGCTCGTCGATCTGCATAATGACGACTGAGCAGCGGCGTTATTATTGACGCTACGAACCGAGGGCAGGGCATGAACGACGAACGCACCCAGGCATTGCAACAGGCACGACCGGCGACCCGCGCGGTACGCGGTGGTCAGCGACGCAGCGATGAAATGGAGCACGCCGAAGCCCTGTACATGACCTCGTCCTACGTCTTCGACGATGCCGCCAGCATGGCCGACACCTTCTCTGGTGAGCGCGAAGGCAATGTCTACAGCCGCTACACCAACCCCACGGTGCGCACCTTTGAAGAGCGTCTGGCTTTGCTCGAAGGCGGCGAAGCGGCGGTCGGTACCAGTTCCGGCATGGCGGCTATTTTTTCGACCTGCATGGCGTTTTTGCAAAGCGGCGATGCCGTGGTGTCGTCGCGTTCCATCTTTGGCTCGACCAATGTGGTGTTTAATAAATATCTGGGCAAGTTCGGTGTCAGTACCACCTATGTTGATCCCAAAGATCTGAGCGCCTGGCGCGATGCCATCACCGACAAGACCAAGCTGTTGTTTGTCGAAACTCCGTCGAATCCGCTATCGGAAGTTGCTGACATTCGTGCCTTGGCGGAACTGGCACACAGCGTTGGCGCCTTGCTGGTGGTCGATAACTGCTTCTGCACCCCGGCGTTGCAACAGCCGTTGGCGCTGGGTGCTGATTTGGTGGTGCATTCGGCCACCAAGTTTATCGACGGTCAGGGCCGCGCACTCGGTGGCGCCGTTGTCGGTCGCAAGGTGGAAATCGATGAGATCGTCGGTTTTCTGCGCAGCGCCGGCCCCAGTATGAGCCCGTTCAACGCCTGGGTTTTCCTCAAAGGTCTGGAAACCCTCAGCATCCGCATGGCGCAGCACTGCGCCAACGCTCAAGCGCTGGCTGAATGGCTTGAAGCCCAGCCACAAATTGAGCGGGTGCATTTTTTAGGTTTGCCCAGCCATCCGCAACATGAGCTGGCGCGGGAACAACAAAGTGGCTTCGGTGGCGTGGTCAGCTTTGTCGTTAAAGGCGGTCAGGAAGCTGCCTGGAAGGTGATTGATGCCACTCGCATTGTGTCGATCACCGCCAACCTGGGTGATACCAAAACCACCATCACTCATCCTTATACCACCACTCATGGACGGGTCAGCGATGACGAAAAAATGGCCGCTGGTATTGTTCCGGGGCTGATTCGTGTCGCCGTCGGGTTGGAAGATGTGCTCGATATACAAGACGATCTGATGCGCGGGTTGCAACAGCTCTAGTCAACCTGCTTTTGACGTTCAGCCCGTAGGTCTCGGCCGATCGGTGCTCTTGGAAAGGCAACGGTCCGGCATGACCCAAATGACCGACAAATCCCAGCAACGTGATGAACTGCGGCAGCATTTCAGTCGTCGAGTGCACGACCAGGCGCGGCTGGTGGTCAATGCCTGGCGCAATCTGGATGAAGTGCTGTGGAACCCCGACTGGCACCAGGATTTTCTGCGTCGCTGCGATAAATTGCAGCAGTTGGCGATTCGTTACCAGTCGCAGGAAATGCTCGTCGAGGCGGGGCATCTGCTTGCCTTGCTGGCCGGTACCGGTCCCAAGCAGGCTCCGGCCAGTCACGTTCTGGAAGCCTTAAGCGAACACATTCATCGTCTGGCTGAGCGGTGTTCGCGCCGTGACGACAACGCTGCCGCCTTGAGTATCGATAGCCGCAAACCGGTCTATCTGTGTTGTCATGAATTAGAGCAGGCGCAGAGCCTCAGTCGCCATCTGGAATTTTTTGGCATTCCTTCCCAGATTATCGCCGACCGTGCTGCCTTGATGCTGGCAATTGGCCATCGTCGTCCTGCAGCCTTATTGATGGATGTTGATTTCGATGGCCACGGTCTCGCCGCCGCCAACGAGGTGCAAGAAGCGTCCTCTCCGGCATTACCGGTTTATTTTTATTCGCAACAGCCGCCGGATATAGAGATGCGCCTCGCCGCCGCCCGGGCTCAGGGCGTCGCCTTTCAGGAAGGCACCCTTGATGCTGGCCTGCTGGTCAAGCAACTGAGCACCCTCTACGCCTTCCGCTCCGAGCCGCCTTACCGCGTTTTGATCGTTGAAGACTCACCGGCCCAGGCGTTCTTTGCTGAGCGCTCGTTGAATCAGGCCGGCATGTTGACCCAAGTAGTCAACGAACCGCTGACCATTCTTGATGCGCTGGAGTCTTTTCAGCCCGACGCCATCCTGATGGACATGTATATGCCGCATTGCAGTGGCATCGAACTGGCCCAGGTCATCCGTCAGCAGTGGCGTTACGACGTCGTTCCGATTCTGTATTTGTCGGCCGAGCAGGACACCAGCAAACAACTCGAAGCCATGGCGCAGGGCGGTGACGACTTTCTGACCAAGCCGGTGGAACCCGACATGTTGGTCGCTACGGTGCGCAACCGCTGCCAGCGCAATCGTGGTTTGAAAGAACAGATGATCCGCGACAGCCTGACCGGCCTGCTTGATCACATCAATACACTCGATGTACTCAAGCGCAGTATTGCGCAAGCCCAAGCCGAACAGCGCAACCTTTGTTTCGCGATGATCGACATCGATCACTTCAAAGACGTCAACGATCGCTACGGTCACGCCGTCGGCGACAGCGTCATTCGCAGCCTGGCGCTGTTTCTGCGTCAGCGTTTCCGGCTGACCGACCGCATCGGTCGTTACGGCGGCGAGGAATTCGCTATCGTGCTGCACGACATCGAGCTGGACAAAGCCGGCGAATTACTCGAAGACGTCAGTCAGGGTTTTGCGCAAATTCAGCACGATGCTCAAGGCGAACGCATCCAGGTCACCTTCAGTTGCGGCGTTGCGCAATTGGGTTTTGGTGAGGCCGCCAATGAGCTCAGCAAAGCCGCCGACAGCGCCCTCTACGAAGCCAAAAAAGCCGGCCGTAATACCGTCTGTTTGGCTGATCCACGCTGACAAACCGTCTTTATTGTTGTTGTTCGCTGCTTGCAAACAACTTTCTGCAATATTTTTTGAAAAATTTTTTTTATTATTCAGTTTGAAAGTTACGTAACTTCCTTTCAGCTAAGACTAATGGCGGATTCCAGAAAAACGCCGTTTTATCGGGCTTTCTGGCTAAATTAACACCAGCATGAAATAACCGGCTGAAAGCGGCAAACCGGATTAACCCGGCTTTGGTGTAATAAGTTTTCAAAACCAATCCTGCCCGCTAATAAGGCCAGTAAAATGGCAATAAATGTCTGACAAAGGTGCTCGATAGGCATTCGCTGGCGTCGTTAGAATGGCGCTTAAACCGGTCGCCAGAACCGGCAATAACGACTGCCTATCAACCGGACACCTTAGAGGACTCCTCGCGTGAACCAAGCCGTGATCGACCAGACCCTGCTGCGCTGGCAGGAAAAAGAAGCGCTCGCCGAAGCCATGATTCCCATCATCGGTCGTCTTTACCGCCAGAAGCGGGTGATCACGTCCATCTATGGTCGCCAGATCATCAATCAGTCGGTGATTCAGTTATTGAAAACCCACCGCTTTGTGCGTCAGGTGGAAGGCCACGAACTGTCGGTTAATGAAACCCTGGGCGTGCTCGAACTGCTGAACGAAATGCCACTGGCGCCGGCGCATATTGATGTCGGCAAGTTGGCGCTCAAACATCGTCGTCACGGCAAAGATGTGCCACTGCGTGATTTTCTCAATAGCGAACTGGCTGATCTGCAGGGCAGCGCCATCAACGATGAGAATTCATCACGCGATGTGGTGCTCTATGGCTTTGGTCGCATCGGTCGCTTGCTGGCGCGCATTCTGATTGAAAAAGCCGGCGGCTCACCGCTGCGACTGCGCGCCATCGTGGTTCGTCCGGGTGGCGCGGAAAACGACCTGGTTAAGCGCGCCAGCCTGCTGCGTCGCGATTCCATTCACGGCAGTTTCGAGGGCACCATCAGTGTCGATGCTGAAAACAATTGTCTGGTCGCCAACGGCACCACGATTCAGGTGATTTACGCCAACAACCCGGCCGAGGTTGATTACCAGCGTTATGGCATTCGCGATGCGATTCTGGTCGACAACACCGGTAAATGGCGCGACCGCGAAGGCCTTGGCCAGCACCTGAAATGCGACGGTATCAGTCGCGTCTTGCTGACCGCGCCGGGCAAGGGCGACATCAAAAACATCGTCCATGGCATCAACCATCTAAGCATCACTGAAGACGACACCATCGTCTCCGCCGCCTCCTGCACCACCAACGCCATCACCCCGGTTTTGAAAGCGCTGCACGATCGCTTCGGCATCGAAAATGGCCACGTCGAAACGGTGCATTCTTACACCAACGACCAGAACCTGATCGATAATTATCACAAGGGCGAACGCCGTGGTCGCAGCGCACCGCTGAACATGGTGCTGACCGAAACTGGCGCGGCCAAAGCGGTGGCCAAAGCGCTGCCGGAACTGGACGGTAAGCTGACCGGCAACGCCATTCGGGTACCGACGCCCAACGTATCGATGGCGATTTTGAACCTGAACCTGCAAAGCGACACCAGCAAGGAAGAGCTCAACAACTTCCTGCGCGAAACTTCGCTCTATTCCGAGTTGCACAAACAGGTTGATTACACCCATTCACCGGAAGCGGTATCGTCCGATTTTATCGGCAATCGGAAAACCGGCATCGTCGACAGCGGCGCCACCATCGTCACCGCTAACCGTGCCATTGTTTATGTCTGGTACGACAACGAAGCCGGTTACAGCGCCCAGGTGATTCGCACCGTGCAGGACATGGCCGGCATTCGCTACAGGGTGTATCCGAGCGAAGTCTGAGTCCTGGATCGAAGACACAAAAAAGCCGGCCCTTAACGGCCGGCAAACAGAGGTGAGGCAGTTAGCTCGTTGAGCGTATTCAGGCCGCCGCTTTGTGGCGTCGTTTTTCGATCCAGTTGGCGATGTAGGGCTGTACCCAGTGGTCCAGGCCAATGCGGCCAGCGTTGGCAGCGCCGTAGAGTACGATGAACTCAACGATGATCATGTTCGGGTTGCTGCTGATAGAGCCGCTGAACAGGAAGGCGAAGTTCATCACCAGTCCGAAGAACACGGCCAGCACAGTGAAACAACCGAAAATCAAACCCAGGCCGACAGCGACTTCGCCCCAGGGGATCATGAAGTTAAACAAGCCAGCGTTGGGAATGGCGAATGCATCCAGGAAGGACGCCCACCAGTCCTGCACCATGGGGTGCTCGCCACCGGCTTTGGCGACAGCGCCGCGCAAAAAGCCCGCAGCATCGAAGCCAAAAAGTTTGTGCCAGCCAGCCATCAGCCATTCATAACCGAGCCAGATGCGCAGCACGGCCAAGAGGTAAGAGGCATTGCGGTCTTCTCTAAGCCATTGACCAATCATAGTGATGTCCTCCTTTGTATTCGTGGTTCGGTGGTTGCACTCCCACCGCGTCTGAAACCCTTTCAACAGTAGATTAGCAACAGGTCTGCTAAGACTTCCTGACCTGCGTCAATCGAGTGCAACTTAGCGCAAAATTATTGCAACCCAACTGTGAGCAAACATCGATCCGACCGGCCACGCTAAAGCTTGATTCAGTTGGCGGTTGTCTGTGGGTACACTGGCCGCTGTCTTATCGATAGGTAACTGCGTTATGTCGTCAACGGCACTGCTAATCATCGACGTTCAACAAGGTTTGGATAATCCGGCCTATGGTGAGCGCAACAATCCTCAGGCTGAGTCCCAGATGGCGCGTTTGCTGAGCGCCTGGCGTGAACGTGCCTGGCCGGTCATACACGTGCGCCACGATTCGGTGGAACCCAACTCGCCGCTGCGCCCGGAACTACCTGGCAATGCGATTAAGCCAGAGGTGCTGCCGAACGAAGGCGAGCCACTGTTCACCAAGAGCGTGAATTCCGCCTTTATTGGCACAAAACTGGAAACGCATTTGCGTGAGCAGGGCATTGCGCAATTGGTGATTGTTGGTTTGACCACCGACCACTGCGTATCCACCTCGGTGCGGATGGCTGCCAATCTGGGTTTCAACGTCACTTTGGTCAGCGACGGCACCGCGACTTTTGAACGTACGGCGCCCGACGGCACTCATTTCAGCGCCGAACAAATGCACGGCGTCAACCTGGCCAGTTTGAATGGGGAGTTTTGCCAAGTGTTAACCACTGAGGCGGTTTTGGCTGAAATGGCTTGATACTGTCCGATGGCGGGTGTCTTTGCTAGTCTGAGTTCACGACTTTGCTGCAGATTACGCTATGAATGATGTTGCCCTGTTGGATCGCCTGGCCGATGTGGTGCCGGAGGCCGATCATATCGATAGCCTGGTGCCTGCCTTGCTGGAGTTGCTGCATTCCATCACCGGCCTGGAGTCTACCTACCTGACCCGGGTCGATGAAGCGCATAACACTCAAACTGTGCTGTTTTCCAATAATACCGATGAGCGGCAAATCGCTATTCCTCAGGGCTTGGTTGTGCTCTGGGAGGATTCGCTGTGCAAGCGGGCGCTGGAAGAAGTACGCCCTGCTAGTGAGCACGTTAGTCAGCACTGGAGTGATTCGAAAGTGGCTGCGGAGCTTGGCATCGAAACTTTTGTCAGTCAGGCAGTACATATCGGTGATGGCGAATTCTACGGCACACTCTGTGCGGCGGGTCCTAACAGCCAGCCAGTGTCTGAACAGGCGCAGCGGATGCTGGCGCTATTTAGCCATCTGATTGGCCGTCAGCTCGAACACGACCGGTTGATAGCCCGTCTGCAACATGAAAACCGCGAGTACAGTCATTTTGCGCTGACCGACCCCTTAACCGGCATTCCCAACCGTCGTGCGTTCGACCGTGAATTGAAACGAACCTTAGCGGGCGCACAACGCAACGATGATCAGGTGCATCTGGGCTTTATCGACCTCGACGGTTTTAAGGTGATTAACGACAAACACGGCCACGATGCCGGCGACCGGTTTTTGATTGCACTGGCCAGCAAGTTAAAAGAAGGGCTGCGGGATGGTGACTTTGTGGCCCGCTACGGCGGCGACGAGTTTGTCGTTTTCGGTACCGCGCCGCACGATGTTGATGCCAGCCAGGTACGCAAGATGATTGCCGAACGCCTGAGCCGACTCACCCAGGGACATTTCGACCTTGGTGACCTGACCATCGACTACGCCGGTGCCAGCGTGGGTGTGGTTACAGCACAAGACGACGAACTCGACATCGATGCCTTTGTTGCCCGTGCCGATGCAGCTATGTATCAGCAAAAAACCGCGCGTCGTAAAGCCAACCATTGAACGCCGCCTAAGGCATTTTTTTAATGCGTCCGAAACACTTTAAAGGATAGCCAGCGTGAGCCAACCCATCGCTTTGATCACCGGTGCCAGTCGTGGCATCGGCGCAGCTACGGCGCAACTGCTTGCCCAACGCGGCTATGACCTGGCCATTAACTACCAGCACAACGCCATTGCAGCTAACGAAGTCGTCGCCCAGGCGCACGGTCATGGCGTACGTGCCGTGGCTATCCAGGCCGATGTCAGCCAGGAAAGTGACGTCGTGCAGCTGTTCAAGCGCATTGATGACGAGCTGGGTACGCTCACCGCCCTGGTTAACAATGCTGGCATCGTCCAGCCGCAAACCCGGGTGGAGTGGATCACCGAAGACCGACTCGACTTAATGTTTCGCACCAACGTCAACAGCGCCTTTTTGTGTTGCCGCGAAGCCGTCACGCGGATGGCGACCGACAAAGGCGGGCAGGGCGGCGCCATTGTTAATGTCTCTTCGGCCGCAGCACGTTTGGGCGCGCCCAATGAATATGTCGATTACGCCGCCAGCAAAGCCGCCGTGGATGCACTCACCAAAGGCCTCAGCCTGGAAGTGGCCGCCCAGGGTATTCGCGTGAATGCCGTGCGTCCGGGCTTGATCGAAACCGAGATCCACGCCAGCGGCGGCGAGCCCGACCGGGTTGCGCGCATGGCACCGGCCCTGCCGATGCAGCGTGGTGGCAGCGCCCTGGAAGTGGCCACGGCCATCGCCTGGTTGCTCAGTGACGAAGCTTCCTACATTACTGGCAGTTTTATTGATGCTGCAGGCGGTCGCTGACTTTTTAGTGCCAGGCTGAGCGGCTATAATCGCCGCCTTTGCCCAGCCAAGAGACCGCCCGGCATGACCAAGATTCGTACCCGCATCGCGCCATCCCCCACCGGCGACCCGCACGTCGGCACCGCCTACATTGCACTCTTTAACCGCGCCTTCGCCAAAAGCCAGGGCGGCGAGTTTATTCTGCGCATCGAAGACACCGACCAGACGCGTTCCACCCCGGAAAGTGAAGCCGCCATCCTGAAATCCCTGGCCTGGCTCGGCCTCGACTGGGACGAAGGCCCGGACAAAGGCGGCGAATACGGCCCCTACCGCCAAAGCGAACGCAAAGCCATCTACGGCGATTACGCCAAACAGCTGGTCGATGAAGGCTACGCCTTCCATTGTTTCTGCTCCGCCGAACGCCTCGACGCCATGCGCCTCGAACGTCAGGCCGAAGGCCTGGCCGGTTACGACGGCCACTGTATGCACCTGGACCCGACCGACGTAAAAAGCCGATTGCACGCCGGCGAGAAATCCGTCATCCGCATGAAAGTGCCGGAAGAGGGCGTGTGCGTGGTGGAAGACGAACTGCGTGGCCAAATCGAAATCGACTGGAAACAGATCGACATGCAAGTGCTGCTGAAAAGTGACGGCATGCCGACCTACCACCTGGCCTGCGTAGTCGACGACCACCTGATGGAAATCAGCCACGTACTGCGCGGTGAAGAATGGATTTCCTCCACGCCGAAACAAATTTTGTTGTATCAATATTTCGGCTGGCAACCGCCGTTGTTTTGCCATCTGCCGCTGCTGCGTAACGCCGATAAATCGAAACTCAGCAAACGCAAAAACCCGACCTCGATCGACTACTACCACTCGGTCGGCATCCTGCCCGAAGCACTGATCAACTTCCTCGGTATGATGGGTTGGACCATGCCCAATGGCGAAGAAAAATTCACCCAGAGCGAGATGATCGACAACTTCGATCACAAACGCATCAGCCTCGGCGGCCCGGTATTCGACCCGGAAAAACTCGACTGGCTCAATGGTCGTTACATCCGTGAAGATTTAAGCGCCGAACAACTGATGCAGCGCCTGCTGGATTGGAAATTTAACCGCAGCTTTGTGGAAAGTTTCCTGCCGTTGGTACAGCAACGCATCGAACGCCTAAGCGACGCCGCACCGCTGGCCATGTTCTTCTTCCAGGGTGTTCCCAACCTTACCGGCGAGAGTTTCGAAAGCGTCAAACTCGACGAAGAAGAACTGAAGAAAACCCTGCAACTGGTGCTGTGGAAACTGGAAACCCAACGCCACTGGGAAAAAGACAACATCATGGCCGACGTCAAAGCCGTCGCCGAACACCAGGGCCTGAAAATGCGCGACCTGATGGCACCGCTGTTTATCGCCATCACCGGTTCCCCAGCTTCGGTTTCAGTGCTCGACGCCATGTCCATCCTAGGCCCGGACTTAACTCGAGGCCGCCTGCGCCATGCCATCGAAGTACTGGGTGGCCTGGGTAAGAAAAAGCTGAAGAGCCTGGAAAAGGAATTTCAGCAGATCGCGGCGTTTTTGGATTAACAGCACCGCTGAAGTTTTCAGGTTAGATAAAAAACCGACCATAGTGGTCGGTTTTTTTTTGTTGGTCAATGATAGGTGGTTAGTCTGCTTTGACGCTGCTTTCTTCCTGCTTGTCTGCAGGTAATTTAATGACATCAAAAACAGCGAGCAGTAAAGCCGTCGCAGCTAGTAATGTCAGCCAAGAACCAATGGCCATACCTTGGATAATGTTGCTACCGCCCTGAGTAAAACCATAAACAAGGAAAAGGAATGGCACAACACCGGCCACAATCGCAGCCACACGACTGTTCTTCTGATAAGCATTTAAGATGACCGTGAGTACAGCAAAAATGGGAATCAGATAGACCAAATAGAAGAAGTACAGTGATGGATCTGGGCTGCCAGGTTGGTTACCTAATGCAGCGAATTGATTCAGCCCCTGAGACAGTTCCACAATTTCGTATCCGGAGAACGAAAGAAAACCGCCGATATTGATCCAGGGAAGAAAAAAGGCGATCACTAATATAACCGCAAAGACATTCTCGGCTCTTTGCATGAGCTTCATTATTGTTACTCCAGTTCTAGGTAAAGAAAATCCAGTTTGAGCTTCTACAGCAGACTTAAATCCTGTTTGCCAACCTGATTATGCCGTGCAGCATACTGAAGGCTTGGAAGAGAATTCCCTGTCTTCAATAAGAGTGCAACTTGATAGGTGCATATCTGTCCGCTTTTCGCTGGCCAGAATGCGTTTCCTGCTATATTTATGTCACTGGATTTACTGGCACACCATCGTTACCGAGGTAAGCTTGGCCCGCTAAGCGCCGTTCCCGGCCCGTTATTTCCCCAAGAACCATGCTGTATGAGGGACTCATGAACATCTCGAAATTAGCGCTTTCCCTGTTTGTTATTGTATTTGCGGCTGGCTGTGCCACTCGCTCCGCGAATAATATGACCACCACCACCTTCAAAGATGGCGTGCGTGAAACCACCCACTACTCCAAATACTACGGTTCGGTCAGTTGGGTGATTGAAGGGGAAGTTGGGGTGGAAGTCTGGCTGGATCACGATAAGAAAGTCAGCGCGTTTTACTCGTTGCAGCAGTCGATGGGCTGGTTAGGCCCAAGTGACTTGGAAGCGAAGGCGCTGGTCACGGGTTATCTGGTGAATTTGACTGATACGCCACGGCAGGTGACCGATTTTAAAGTCATTTACGGCAGGGGCCTTGCTACCTTGGAAGCAGAAGAAGCTGTGATTGAGCTCAACCCCCATACCGTCACCCGAGTGTTGCCCGGCACCTTTACTATTATGAACTACCGAACTCAAATTCCTGTGACTGCGGAATTTGTACTTGATGGGACGAGCTATTCCATTCCACTAAGTGCTGAGCGGCTCACGATAGAAGAAGTATCCAGCCCGCGTATCGATTTCCCATGGTTTAAACCACCGTACTATCCGTTTGATCCGCCGCTTACAAACAGTAATTTTTAAGCAGTATGTGCAGTGTGTTCCAGCTTCTCTGTGCTGGAACACTTTACCCACCCAGTGTTGTAGGCACGGCCCTAGTTGCTGGCCTGAAGTAAAGGGAACCTTCGATGTATAAATCGCTTATCGCTGTCATAGTGCTATCCGGTCTTTTACTCGGTTGCGCTATGTCACCCACCCGCCAAATGGAACATAGACAAGAGCTTTTCACCGCTATCAGAAATCACGACTTAGCCGCGGTAAAAACCATTGTTGAAGCGGGCGATGTAGATTTGGACCCGCCATACCAGCCCAACCAGATCAACAAGGCACTCGCCTATGCGACCATCTTTGGCAATCTGGAGATTGTTCAATATATCCTTGCTCAGGGCGTGGAAATTGATGGACGTGTGTCCTATTACGGAACGGCGTTGTTGCGCGCCTCCGAAATGGGTCATTACGACATGGCTGAGTTTCTGATTCGCTCGGGTGCGGATGTGAATGCAGCCAACGCCTTTGGTTTTTCTGCAGTCGTGGGTTATTCGGCGACATGTAATACGCAGATGCTGGCTATGGCGCTGGAATACGGTGGCGACATCGATAAGGCCCATGTGATGACGGTTTCCAATGCCTATGGCGTGTTGGCCTACAACCCCATTCAATGGGCGGTTCGCGAAGGCAATATGGAGTGTGTTCAGTTTCTGGTGGAGCATGGTGCTGACCTCAACGTTATCTCCAGAGATAACGAAACCTTGTTGGAGATAGCAAACAGTCAGGGGCACGACGACATCAGTGCCTACCTGGGCCGCCAATACTGATAGCTGCTGAGACCTGGCTCAGCGCCAACTGGGCGTTGTTAAGTTGTAGAAGCATAAGGATGCAGTATGAACAGAGAAGAAGCCGTACGAGCCACCAGACGTGGTGCTATTGCTGCCGTCATATCAGGAACGATATCGCTCTTCATTGTTTTAATCGCGCTAGCGACCGATGCCGGAGGCCAGTTTTCAGTATGGAACAATGCGCTTAATCTGATTGATGTCGTACTTGTCTTTTTTGTTGCCTTTGGCATCTATAAAAAATCAAGATACGCCGCTGTCTTTATGTTCATTTATTTTATATCTGCAAAGTTTTATTTAGGATTTGAGACAAATAACTTCAATGCCGTGGCCAGTTTATTCACTCTGATTTTTCTTTATTACTTTGGCAATGCGATCCGAGGCAGTTTTGTTTTTAAAAGGATCGAGAAAGAAGTAAATCCAGATTACAAGAAAACTGCCAAATGGTTCTACTTCACGATCATTCCCGGTACGGTGATTATTATTGCGGCTATGACTTTTGTAATGATGACGGTCACGGGCGTGTTGCCATCGACGAGGGTGCAAGCGGAGCGGGATATTTCAGCCAAGGATGAATCTGTATTAGTGGCTAATAATATTCTGCAAGCTGGCGAAAACATGGAGTACTTCTATTCCTTCGGGGTCGCATCCATTCTGCAAGGCGGTACCTTTCTTTCTCAATCTCGGGTAGCACTCTACCTACCCGATGACAATCAGCAAAGTTTTCAGGTCTACTCGATTCGTTATATCGACATTACCAAGATTGAGCTGGTCGAGGCGGGGAGCAGTATTAAAGACAGTCTTTATCGAATTGAAGGCAGAAATGGGCAATGGATACAGATTGCTCTATCAACCGAGCAGAAAGGTGATCGTGCCTTCATTGAAACATTACGAGCCAGAGTGAGTGATGCCAAAGCATTTTGATGGTGCGCTTTATCAGCGCTGTAAAATCAAGTTGGCATTCTACAATGATCAACAATGAAGGCTGTCTGTTAGGGTATTGGACAGGTATTCGCTACAAAACCAAGGTTAATGTCCTTATGAAAAAACCGTTTATGGTTCTTTTTATATTGTTCTCTCCGCTTGTCTCAGCTGACGACATGCCAAGCTGGGATGTCATCTTCCCCCCGGCCCACAACTGGCATGTTGGCTATGAACGCGAGCAAGCCGATCAGTATATTATCGAGTGGGTTCGTGATGATGAAAGCGTTGAAGACTGGAGTGAATTGATCACCTTTATGTATCAGCAAATACCTCAGTCGATGTACAACGGAGTCGTTAACGAGATATTGGCGGGCCTGCAACAAGACTGTCCGTCCTTTGGTGCTGAGTTGCTCGAGAAAGCCGATTACAACATCACCATCGAATGGTGGGATGATGGCTGTGGCGGCTGGCCGGCGCAGCGTGTGGTGGTTAAATACGTCTACGCCGGCAGTGGTTTCCTTAGTCTGCAATACGCGCACTACGTGAATCGTACACAACCGGAAATGGAGCACTGGCGTGCCTTTGTCTTGAATGCTGAGCCGACGGAATAAAGCGATATTTTCGTAATAGGAGCTGAGATGACCTATCAAGCCATTAACTTTCAACAAAAGCTTAAGCTGTTCAGCGAGCATTGGTCACCCAAAGTGATTGCTCAGATGAACGATTACCAGTTCAAAGTGGTCAAAGTCGCAGGTGACTTTGTCTGGCACGATCATAAAGAGACGGATGAAACTTTTATTGTGTTGGAAGGTGAGCTGCGCATTGATTTTCGCGATGGGTATGTTGTCCTGAAAGAAGGCGAGATGTATGTGATCTCCAAAGGCGTTGAGCACAAACCCTATGCAGAGCGTGAAGCCAAGATATTAATTATCGAGCCGACTGGCGTTGTGAATACCGGCGAGGAACAATCGGATAAGACTGCAGAGGGTGATGTTTGGATTTAACGGCTCAATACGACTTTTCATAACATCATCTTGTTGAGCCTGCTGTAAATAGGGGTCACTATTGTTAAATAGCGATAATAAAGGGTCCCGCTGATGAACACCCAAGGCTCCTGCCTGTGCAATCAAGTTCGCTTTACGCTGGAAGGCGAATTCAAACACTTCTTCTTTTGCCATTGTCATTACTGCCAGAAAGGCACGGGCTCGGCGCATGCGTCCAACCTCTTTGCCAGTCCGGCCTCGGTGACCTGGTTGTCCGGTGAACAACTGATAAAAACCTATAATCTGCCGGATACGCGCCATACGCGCTCCTTTTGCAGCCATTGTGGTTCGCCGGTACCGACGGTGATGAAGGAAGGGCGGATGGTGCTCGTTCCTGCTGGTTGTCTGGATGACTCAGTCGATACGGCGCCGACTGCCCATCTGTTTATGGCCAGCCGGGCTAATTGGGAAGATGGCATAACCGTCGCGCCCAAGCTCGACGGTTATCCTGAGAAATAAGCAGCGCCAATACTCAATGAGCGTGTTGGGCGTGCTCTTCTCTTGGGTCGCCCATGCCACCCTTGATGCCGTAATGAATCAGTAGAATGTTCGCTGGCCAGGCTGCAAACAGGCCGAGGCTGAGCGAGATATAGAGTGAACTCCAGAACTGGGCGTCGCTCATGCCGGCTTGTCCACCCAGGTAAATATCTGTCGTGATTGCCACGGCCTCCATCACGGTGATGCTGATGGTTTCGGCAAAGAAAGCGCCTTTGAGGGCTTCTCGGAATGCCATACCGCTTTGCATCATCGGTCCGATGTTAAGCGCGAAGCCAAAAATGTAAGCCAGTGCAAAGGTGATGATGGCGGCAGGGATGTTACCTAATGCAAACAGGCCGACCGAAATAATCACACCAACAATCTCGCCGATGCCACAGCCGGAATAACAGTGCGCCACCGAGCGCAGACCCTTGCGGGCAAGACTGTCGGTAGCGATTTGTTTGCGTCCGGAATAGCGATAACACAGTAGACCGATGGGGCCGGAATAGAGCACGGTCAGCGCCCAGACCCATTGCATCATTGAAGGGATATGGCGGTTGCTGTGGCGAAGATCATAGAGCACCCAGCCCAGGCAGGCGGCGACCAGCACTAACCAAAGGCTGAGCCCAGTCCAGTTATCCAATACCGATTGAATCTGTTCGAGGTCCATAGAACATTACCCTTGTCGTTGGGTGGCAATATCAATAAGTGCTGGTAGAGGTTGACTCGGCAAGAGGTTTTTCAACCCTGACATGGCATTTCTGAGCGCCAGGTGGCAGTATGGCGGAGCAGGTAGCAATCACCTGCGTTCCAATAGACCAATAGAAGGAGGTGTTTATGCGCATTGTTAAGCCGATTGTTGATCAGGCGTCGACCCAGGTGGCAGCAACCCAGGGGTTGGCGACTCAGCTTTGGAATACCAATTCGCATAAATCTGAAAGAGAGATCCAAGATGATCACTTACCTGACTATTGGCACCAACGACTTGGCGAAAGCCACAGCTTTTTTTGATCAACTCTTTGCCGCCCTGTCGGCAAAACGGGCTTACCAAACGGATCGACTGGTGGCCTGGCAGTTTGGCGATAAAGCGCCGTTATTGATTGTCAACGAACCCTTCGATGAGGCGCCGGCCACCGTGGGCAACGGCAGTATGGTGGCCTTGCAGACGGACAGCCCGGAGATGGTTGATCGGATGCATGCCTTAGCTTTGTCACTGGGCGCGACCGATGAAGGAATGCCAGGCTACCGAGGTAAGCAGTTCTACGGCGGCTATTTCCGTGATCTGGACGGCAATAAATTTAATTTCCATCACATCCGTTTTTAAATAATATTCCCGGCTCCTCTAGCGAGCCGGGCATTTCGGCAGGGACGCTGAGGTGTATAAAGCTGAATACTGTCTAATACAGTTGTCGATTATCGATTGCAGCCAGGAGGCGTTATGAACAGGGAAAATCACCAGAAAGAAATTGACCACCATGTGTTGCGACTGATTGTCGGTTTGATCGCCTTGCTGCTGCCGCTATTGGTTATCTTACTGACCACCGGCAATCCGCTCGGCTCCATTAGCGCTTCCTACCATGACGATGGCGCGGCCAGAGATGTGTTTGTCGGTTCACTCTTTGCCATGGCGGCGTTTTTATTTGCTTATAATGGTGACCATGCCAGGCAATCCATTCTTAGTAAGCTAGCTGCAGTCAGTGCCGTATGCATTGCGTTATTTCCGACGGCGGGTGTCAGCGCCCCCGACACTTTAGCGACCTGGGTTGGGGTCGTGCATTACCTCGCCGCTGCGGTGTTGTTCGCGGTTCTGGCGTATTTTTGCTGGTCGTTCAGCTGCAGTGCAAAAAATAAAGGTGGCACCTACCGTGAGGCCGGTTTTCGCAGCCTGATTTATCGTGTCTGTCTGGTTGGTATCTGCCTAGCTATTGTTTTCATGCTCGCTTATCTGGGGTTTGAGGATTACCTGGACGAGCACTTTCCGCGTTATATCTTCTTCTTCGAATGGTTGGGTTTGCTGGCTTTTGGTATTGCTTGGCTGGTTGCCAGTCGAATTATCCCGGTTATTACCCATCGCAACGAGCGGCTGAAGCTGACGGCGATGATGAAGTAGTCGTGCTGTTATGACAGGCTGGTAGCGGAAACCGAATCGTCCTGATCAACGTCGTCGCTGGCCTGACCCGATTCAATGATTTCGATGGAGTCGGGCAGGGCGATGCGTTTTTGTTCGGGCAGAACATCGGTGTAAAAACGATCGACGTATTTGAATGAAGCCACTTTGCAGTGTGAGTTCAGGGTCCACTTGCTATTGTCGGCTACCAGTATTCGCGAGCGCGTGTTAGCGATGATGGCACGGCTGACTTCGGCTTCGCGAATGTCGTAATCCATCAGGCCGTTTTTCAAGTCCATGCTGCCGGTGCTGATGATGCCGAAGTCGGTAATAAAGGAGCTGAAAAAGTTGGTGACTTCGGGGCCGACCACATCGTGATCCTTGTGTCGGTATTGGCCGCCGGAGACGATGACTTCGATGCCGGAATTACTCGATAACGCCGACGCTACACTGAGGTTATTGGTGAGAATACGCAGCGATTGATGATGCGTCAGCGCCTGGGCCACCCATTCGATGGTGCTGCCAACACCGAGGCTGACGGTGGAACCTTCGGGAATGTCGGCCGCCAGCCGCGCTGCCATTAAGCGTTTGGTTTGCTCGTTGCGAACCAGACCATCGCCCGGTGCCGGATTAACCGCAGTCGTCGGTAAGCTGACTCCGCCATAGCGGCGACGCAATAAACCCTGTTCGCACAGCTTGTTGATATCACGACGAACGGTTTGGGTGGTCACGCCAAAACGCTGGGCGATGTCTTCAACTTCGACATGCTTTTGCTCATGCACCCATTGCAGAATGCTGTGCTGTCGTTCTTTGGCGCTCATTGAATCCGGTACACGATCAGTTGGTCCATCCTGGTATTAAGCGAGTTGGCTGGGTACGGCGGCACGCTGTTGCAACCAGACGTCCACCATTTCAGCGAAACCCAGGCCCGAAGGCTGGTCGGCAATAGCCGTTGGTTGATGCGTCATCGTCGGCAGATGTTTGCGAATATTGGCCACGCCGATGCTCAGTGGAAAATCGCGGAACATGCATTCATCGTTGGGTGCGTCGCCAATAAAGACAGCACGCTGTTGCAGTGTTTGTCTATCCAGACCAAGCAATTCACGACCGACTCGCATCGCCATCGTCGCCTTGTCGAAATCGCCGCGCCAAACGTTCAGATGAATCGAACTTTGCCGGACATTAAAGCCACACGCCAGCAGCGCGTCGCGCACCCGTGTCACCTGTTCCGGACTCAGTGATTGCTGCTGGTTGTAGTCCAGCGCCACATCGACGTAACGAAACGCCTGATCGCTGGCGAGCTTCACTTCAAAGCCTAAGTCCAACGCCGCTATTTCGGCCAGAATGGCAGATTGATCATGTCGGTGTGATGACGCTTTATCCCAGAACTGCCAGACAACGGTCTGGGCCCCAGAGCGCGACGCATAAAAAGCGCCGCCTTCGCCAATCACCGCCGTAACCGGCCAGGTGCGGATAATCTGATCACACCAACCGGCGCAACCACCGGTGACCGGAATTACCTGAATGCCAGCCTCGGCCAGACGGCAAATCGCTACATAGGTTTCTGGTAACAGTCGGCCCTGGGTGGTCAGGGTATCGTCGACATCGGTAAACAAAATGTCGGCGTCGGCGAGATTGATAGTATTCAACATCGTTACGGCTTTCCAATTTATGATTTGGCGCTGATCACTCGTTACCACGAGTGATCAGCGCCAGGGTCAAATCACCTTCTTGCGCAGCGCGCTGGTGATCGATTCGCCCAAGACAACCAGCACCACAATGGCCAGCAAAATGGTGGCGACGGTCTGCCAGGCGAACAGATCGATCGAACCTTGCAGCAACACGCCGATGCCGCCAGCGCCGACCAGACCGAGCACCGTGGATTCACGGATGTTGATGTCCCAGCGCAAAATAATGATGGCGAAAAATGCCGGCATTACCTGAGGCACAATGGCGTAGAGCACCACCTTCATCTTGCTGGCACCGGTCGCTTCCATGGCTTCCACCGGGCGACGGTCAATTTCCTCAATGGCTTCACCCATCAATTTGCCGATAAAACCGATGGAGCGGAACATCACCGCCAGAATACCGGCCAGCACGCCCGGACCAAAAATGGCCACAAACAGCAGCGCCCAGATAATGGTGTTAACTGACCGGCTCGACACCAGAATAAAACGACCCAACCAGAGCGTGGCTTTGTTCGGTGTGGTGTTTTGCGCGGCAATATAAGACACCGGCAAGGCAATAAAGATGGTTAACGCCGTGGACAGCGTGGCGATATGAACAGTCTCCAGCATGGCGCGGAAGATCTCGTTCCAGGTGTTGAAGGCCGGCGGCCACATGCGCACCGCCAGACTCTGAATCTGGTTCGGCGCGTCCCACACCCAGGGCCAGAAAATATCGATGTCCTGGAGTGCCCAGACCACCGCAATCAAGGTGGCGAGATAAACGGCGTAGCGGGTGAATTGTTGTTTGCGGCTGTAGCGTGACCAGACGCGATCCGCCAGCGTTGCAGCTTGATCTACCATACTTTTTTCCTCACCCAGCCGCTGATGGCTTCACTGATCAAAATGATGCCGATGATCATCAGCAAGATGGCAAACGCGAAATCGTAATCGTAACGGCCGAAGGCATTCATCAGGGTGCCGCCGATGCCACCGGCGCCGACAATGCCAACCACCGCCGAAGCGCGCAGATTACTGTCGAGCTGATACATGGCCAGGCCGATTTGACGCGGCATGATTTGCGGGAAAATTCCGTAGATCAGCATCTTTAAATAACCAGCGCCGACCGAGCGCATGGCTTCCACCTGGCCCCAGTCGATCTCTTCGATTTCTTCGGCCAGTAACTTGGCGACAAAACCAATCGAATAGAGCGTTAGCGTCAGAATGCCCGCCAAAGGACCAAAGCCGACAGCGGCAACAAACAAGATGGCGACGATGACCGGATGGAAACTGCGCGACACGATGATCAGCGTGCGGCCGATTAAATAGACCGGCAGGGGCGCCACATTGCGCGCGGCCATCACCGCGATCGGCAACGATAAAGAGACGCCCAGCAGCGTTGCTAAAAAGGCGATCTGGAAACTTTCTTTAAAGCCGGTCCAGAGCAATCCACCGCGTTCAAAACTTGGCGGGAAAGCGCCACCAAAAATTCGACCGGCACGAGGCAGACCTTCGGCAATGCGTTCCCAGTCGAACGGCAAGGTGGCAAAAGCCCAGTACAGATAGCAGAAAGTAACGGCAATCAAGCCATAGCGCACCCAGGGATTGGCGATAAAGGGTGGCTTTTTCCAGACCCGATTGGGCGCGCCGCGGGCTGCCGTTTTCAGGTCAGTCATACCAAGGCTCCCTCGGTCTGATCGTCGGCGGAATCGGACTCGCTGTTGTCTTCATCAGGCGATTCAATGCCGCCGTAGATGGCATCCAAAGCGTCCTGATTAAAATCTTTGGGCGCACCATCAAAAATCATCTGGCCATGACGCATACCGACAATGCGGTCGGTGTACATCCGCGCCTGCGTTACGTTATGAATATTGATCAACACCGGCAGTGACATTTCACTGGCCAGACGTTGCAGCAGACTCATAATTTGTTGCGAGGTTTTCGGGTCGAGTGAAGCGGTTGGTTCGTCGGCCAATAGAATCTCTGGCTCTTGCATCAAGGCGCGTACTACTGCAACCCGCTGACGTTCCCCACCGGACAATTGATCGGCGCGTTTATCGGCGTAATGGGCAATACCAACACGCTCCATCAGGTGAAAAGCGCGGTTGATATCGGCTTGCGGAAAACGCCGCGTCAGCGCCTGAAAAAACGACACATAACCGAGACGACCGGACAGCACGTTTTCCATTACTGTTAAACGATCAATCAGGTTGAAGCCCTGAAACACCATGCCGATGCGCCGGCGCGAGTGACGTAATTCGCTGCCGCGCAGATTGACCAACTCCTTGCCGTTGAGTTTGATTGAACCCGAGGTCGGTTCGACCAATCGATTGATGCAGCGCAGCAAGGTGCTTTTACCCGCGCCCGAGGCGCCAACGATGGACACCACGCTGCTGCCGTCGACCTTCAAATCGAGACCTTTCAGCACAGGGTCGTTGTGCCCGTAGCGCTTGACGAGGTTGCTAATTTCTAACATCTGATTCACTCCCGAGGGCGCTTCCGACATTGCCGGAAGCGCCCGTTTGCTTATTGAAGCCGGTCTCTTATTGCAGGTTGTCGCGGGTGTACTGCACACCGTTGGACGCCTGAATGGTGCGGATGACACGCCAGTGTTGCTGGTAGTTGATCGGGATAAAGGTTTCCACGCCTTCAAATTCTTCACCCAGTTCGGTGCCGGCAAACTCGAAGCTGTAGAAGGCTTCGCGGATTTTTTCGACCAGGTCGGGATGCAGGTTGTAGGCGTAGTTGTAGGAGGTAGTCGGGAAGCGATCGGACTCCCATACCAGACGCACATCAGACTCATCGTACAGACCGCGAGCGGCCATACGTTCAACCACTTCCGAGGCGACCGGAGCAGCATCGTAGTCTTTGGCGACTACGCCCAGCATGGATTGATCGTGGCTGCCCGAGAACAGGATTTCATAATCTTCACCCGGCACCACGCCCATTTCCGGGAACAGCGCACGCGGTGCCTGGTTGCCGGAGTTGGAGGTCGGCGAGGTGTGCGCCACGCGCTTGCCTTTCAGATCGGTAATTTCGTGGATGTCGGAATCGACGTGGGTATAAACCTGGAGGGTGTAACCGAACTGACCGGAGTCGGAGCCCATCAGCGCGAACGGAACCGCGCCGGCGAGGTTCACGGCAAAGGGCGTCGGGCCAGTGGAAAAACCAGCGATGTGCAAACGACCGCTGCGCATGGCTTCGACCTGAGCGGCGTTGGACTGGACCGCAAAAAAGCGCACGTCCTTGCCGGTTACCTCGGACAGATGCTCGATAAACGGCTGCCAGATATCAGAATAAATGGCCGGGTCTTCAACCGGGGTGTAGGCAAAGATCAGGGTGTCAGGATTAACCCACTGAGATTCATCGGTCGGCACATCGGCGACCATATCGCCGTTGGTATCGCAGTACAGGGTATCGAGCGCGCCACGTTCACAGTCAGCGTGAGCCTGGCTGCTGATCAGCCCCAGCAAGAGGGCAGAGGCTAAAACCGGAGCAGACGGCGCTAATCTTGGCAGGATCTGGCCAGTGAGCAGTTTGTTACGCAGAGTCATTATTGTTCTCCGTCGGGCGGCCCACACGACATGGCAAAGCCATGCTGGGCATTGAACATCTTGGCAGGACTCGCCCGGTCAGTTGTTATTATGTGATGTTCAATTGAACATCGATACTAACAGCAAAGTGGTTTCTGGCAACACTAATGGTGCAATAAGTGATGTTTTTATTTTCAATTGAAATGTTTAATAAGGTTCAATGTAACCGGTTTCTGCCGCTGGAATCGCGCTGCCAGGCTGATCTTTGCCGGGCGTTGTTTTACGCTCTGCGGACTCTATGATTCGCGTCGATCGTACGACGCCCTGCTTAGCCGGATTGTTTAGCGTGAATCGAAAAACCGCTCTCTTACTTAGGTCTGTTCAGTGGCAGCAAACCTTGGTAATTCGACATCAGGTACTCTGGCCTGACCAACCGGAATCCTATTGTCGGGTCGAGGGTGACGAATCGGCCTGGCATCTGGGCGCGTCAATAGACGATCAATTGGTCTCGGTGGCGTCCGTTTTCTTTGAGGGTAATACCGCGCGCTTGCGTAAGTTTGCGACCTTGGCTGGCTATCAAAAACAGGGCATTGGCAGCGCTGTGCTGCAACGAATTCTCGATGAATTACCGTCGCGTTCGGTGCGCTACTTCTGGTGTGATGCCCGCGAATCTGCCATCGGTTTTTACCAGCGATTTGGCATGCAACCCGAAGGCGAACGGTTTTATAAAGGTGACATTGCTTATTTTCGGATGGGGCTTTGGTGCTGATCTGGCTTCTGGCTCAGGCCGTCCCTTGGCGCCAAAGGACCGTTCTGTGGTAAAACAGAAGCGAATCTTTTGCAGTACATCATGATGATCACTCTACGCAGATTAACCCCCGCCGATTGGGACGACGCTCGCACGCTGAGCGTGGCCGAAGCGCAACGCGAGTTTGTTGGCACTCTGGATGACATTCTGGACGCCGCCCAACCCACCGACCATTTTCATTTTATTGAACGCGATAACCAGCCGGTCGGTTTCTGTAATATCGATACCGCCTACAGTCAGTTTTACGACTTCGCCGAACCGGGCGAGTTGGGGTTGCGCTCCTTCTTGATTGATCAGCGCTTTCAGGGCCAGGGTCTGGGTAAGGCAACCGGCGCGGCCTTGGTGCCTTATCTGAAACAACATTATTACCAGCACCCGGCGATTGTCCTGACGGTCAATCAGCGCAACCCGGCGGCTTATCATCTGTATCGTCTGGCCGGTTTTGAAGATGACGGCGAGTTGTATCTCGGTGGCGCCGCCGGACCCCAGCATGTGTTGCGACTGAGATTGAACGCATGAAACGCTGGTGGCTTCTGGGCAGTTTGTTGTTGGCATCAGTCAGTACCAGCGCCGATGAATTGAAACCCTTCACCACCGATGGATGCAGCGTTTTTCCCAACGGCACGCCGCGCCAGCAATCGCTATGGCTCGACTGCTGTATCGCGCATGACCTGGCTTACTGGATGGGTGGCACGCGCGATGAACGGCGTCAGGCCGATGAAGAATTACGTCAGTGTGTGGCCGACATTGGTGCAGAAGAAATCGGTGAAATCATGCTTGCCGGTGTTCGTGTTGGCGGCTCACCTTATTGGCCGACCGGTTATCGCTGGGGTTACGGCTGGGGTTTTTGGCGCGGCTACGAAGCCGTCACCGATGACGAACTTGTGCAGGTGCATCGGCGTCTTGATGAGATGCGTCGTCTGCTCGATAAGCTGGATGAGCAACTCGCCGTTCCAGTGGTGGAAGACTAGGGCATGCTATTATCGCGGCGTTAATCGCTACCTGATGTATAAATTATGTCTCAGCAAAAACAACCCGCCACACTTGCCGCTCAGGCAATGGGCTTGATCGACGACACCACTCAATCACTGGTGCCGCCGATCTATACCGCCACCACCTATCAACGGGCGCCGGATAACAGCTATCCCACCGGCAATGTTTACTCGCGCCCCAATAACCCGACCTACCAACCCGCCGAAGCCTTATTGACCGCATTGGAAAACGGCGCCGATTCGATGCTTTTTGCCTCGGGCATGGCAGCCGCGACGGCAGTGTTTCAGACTTTGCGGACCGGTGATCATGTGATTGCCCCCAAGGTGATGTACTGGTCGCTGCGTAACTGGTTGAAGCAGTATGCCCAGCGCTGGCAGGTGACCGTTGAGTTTGTCGAGACGGAAGATCTGGTCCAGGTTGAACAGGCGTTAAAACCCGGTCAGACCAAGCTGGTGTGGCTGGAGAGCCCGGCCAATCCGTTGTGGTCGGTGACCGACATAGCCGCCGTGTGCAAATTGGCGCACGCCGCCGGCGCCAAGGTGGCGGTCGATTCCACCGTCGCCACGCCGATTCTGTGTCGGCCGCTGGAATTGGGTGCCGACCTGGTGATGCATTCGGCCACCAAATATCTGAACGGCCATTCCGATGTCATGGCGGGTGCCTTGGTCACCCCACGCCAAGATGAGTGGTGGGAGCAACTGGCTGCGGTGCGTGGTCAGCAAGGCGGTATCCTCGGGCCCTTTGAAGCGGCTCTGTTGCTGCGCGGCATGCGCACGCTGGATCTGCGTGTGAAAGCGGCCAGCCACAGCGCTTTGACCATTGCGCAAGCCATGCAAAAGCATCCCACTTTGGTTGATGTGTTGTATCCGGGTTTACCGGACAGTCCTTACCATAAATTGGCGAGTCAGCAGTTGAAGGGTGGCTTTACTGGCATGCTGTCGATTCGTGTGCAAGGCGGTGAACAAGCCGCGATCGCGGTAGCAGCACGCTTGAAGGTGTTTAAGCGTGCGACGTCGTTGGGCGGCGTGGAGAGCCTGGTGGAGCATCGCGCCAGTATCGAAGGCGAGGGCACGCCGGTGCCGGACGATCTGCTGCGTTTGTCGGTCGGTATTGAGGCCGTCGATGATTTGATCGACGACCTTAATCAGGCATTGGCTGGCGTTTAAAGCGTCAGTCGGTCTGCCGTACCCAAGCTTCCAGACTGCGCTGGTCGAAATGCTCGGCCAGTGCCGCTTCCAATTCTTCGATGGTCGCCCGCACCTGGGCATTCTGACCCGGCCCGGTCAGCGGCATATGATCGTTGGCGCGCAACGCCGCCAATAACTGCGTCAGCGAGATCTGATCCAGCGGTTTAGCGGGTACCAATCCCATGTCTTCGGTGCGCACCAGCAGGTGATGCGACAAGAGTTTGCGCACCAGTCGGTCAGTGGTTTCCGGATCGGCATTGCTGCTGGTTACCAGGTGCATCAGTGTTGGCGCCGACAGGCCCTGATCAAACCGATGCGCGACGCGGTACATCAACGATAAACCCAACTGTTCATCCCCCTGAGCGCTGGGTCGGGTCTGGCGGCGCGGGGTAATCTGATGCGAGTGCTGGCTGTAATAAGCCACGGTGGCGCCGGTCAGCAAGATCAGCCAGGCCAGATAGATCCACACCAACAGCAGAACGCCGACCGCGAAACCGGAATAAATCGCCGCAAAACGACCGGAGCCGGCGACAAAGACGGTAAACAGATAGCCCACCGACTGCCAGGTAATACCGGCCACCGTGCCACCGATCAGCGCCGGCCTCAGCCGCACCTTGGTGTTGGGAATCAACACATACATAAAGGTGAACAACACGATGATAAAGACGTAGGGCGCCAGCCGGGTGATCAAGGTGAACAACCAACTCAGTGGCGCCACCTCGAGTAAGTTGTGGACGGTGTCGGAGCTGACGATGGTGGCCGTTGCACCCAGAGCAGAAAATGCCAACAGCGGACCAATCAGCATCACGCTTAGGTAATTGCTGAGTTTTTGCGTCAGTGGTCGGGGCTGGTGCACGCGCCAGGTCTGGTTAAAGGCGTGATCGACTTTCTGCACCAGCGATAGGACGGTAAACACCAGCAAGCCTAAGCCGACCGCACCGAGCACTCGCACCTGAATGTTGTCGACGAAGCCGATGACGTTGTCGATGATTTCCTGGCTGCGAACACCCAGTGGTGCCAGCAGCAAATTCTGTAATACCGGTTCGAGCTGATTGTGCACGCCGAAGCTTTTCAGTACCGAAAAGGTCAACGCCAGAAAAGGCACAACGGCCAACAGAGTGCCGTAGACCAGCCCCATGGCGTGTAGATTGGTCGGCCCCTGGGTGAGATCGCGGATCACCGCATAGAGGATGCGGCAAAACCGGCGCAGGTAGCGCATCGGTACGGTGAGATCCTGGCTGGGCGTCAGCCACAGCCAGGCGTTGAAGCGTTGGTACCAGGGTTTGAGTATGGATAGTGGCACGGTAAGCTCGTCGACAGAACAAAGCCTGAGTATCACAGGATTAAGGGCAGGGCGCCAAGAGCGTTCGGTTACCAGCGTGCCAATAGGTGCGGTTTCAACGCGGCCGGTCTTTGGTGTGATGCCAGAATCAGAATACGCTCGGCCGCCTTTTGCTGCAGGCGCTGAGCCAGCTGTTGTTGGCGCGCGTCATCCAGGCCTTCAAAGGGTTCATCGAGCAGCCAGACGGGCGCATCGCGCAGCCAGGCGCGCGCCAGATTCAGACGTTTTTGTTCGCCGCCGGACAGCGGCCGGCCGGGTTCTCCGACCCACATACTCAGGCTTTCGCTATTGGCCCAATTATCCAGGCCGGCCCAGCGCAGGGCGGCGCAACAATCCTCGTCGCTGGCATCCGTTTTCGCCAGCCTCAGGTTGGCCGCCAGCGTATCGCTGAAGACATGACCGAATTGCTCGCTGAGGTGAAAGCAGGCACGGCGCTGCTCAGCGCTGAGTTCGGCGCCGGCGATACCGTTTAGATAGAGCTCGCCTTGCTCAGGCAGTTGCCCCAGCAAGGCCTGAAACAGACTGCTTTTGCCCTGACCGGAACCAGCATCCAGCAACACCAGCGTCGGTTGATTGAGTTTCAGGTCGAGCGGCGTACCCTGACGGTCGTTGCGCTGCCAGCGGTAGTCCTTGAGCTGCAGTTGAATAGCAGTGTCACCGGGCCAGGCAGGGATACTCACTGCTGGGCTGGCAACGGCTTGCAGCAACGGATCTAAGCGCTGGGCGCGTTCGCGGCGTCGGCTCAATTCCGGTAAAGCGCGGGCAGCGTTGGACAACCAGTCGCGTGCCGCGACCCAGATCAACACTGGTACCAGCAGCAATGCCTGACCACGGCTGTCTGCGCCGCTTTGATAGAGCAACCAGCCCAATGCCAAGACGGCCAGCCAACCCAAAATCTGCAGACTGAACTCCAGTCGCTGGACCGAAGCTTCTTCCGCTAAATCGGCTTGCTGCCAATCTTGCCAGGCAGCTTGGACGGCGTTGGGTTCACCCTGATCGGGCAGCAAACGCCAGATGGGCGCGGCTCGCGACCAGTCAAGCCAGGCTGAGCGCACCTCGGCGTGGCTGGCCAGGCTCAACTGAACCTGACGGCGGTGCTGCACGAAAGACAGCGTCAGCAAGACGATAGCGGCCGCTGCAAAGCCTAACCAAACGCCGATTGCTAAAGGCACCAGCCAGGCAAACAACAACGACAGACCAATCAGCATAGCCGCCGAGCTGCCCAGCGGATGCCACACCTGTACCCAAAGACTGGCAAAGGCATCGGCGTCGGCATCAACACGTTCCAGTGCTTCGGCTGAAGGCGCCGTTTCCGGTTCATGGACCAGCTTGGCAAACAACCGAGCCCGAATGGCACCCAGCCGTCTGAGCAAGCCCAGATGGCCAACATAACGCTCGCCATAACCCCCTAAAACGCGCAGGAAGGCGATCATGCGGATCAATGTTGAGGGCACTACATAATTGAATTGGGCGGCCAAGCCCCAGGCGCCAGCGATGGCCGAGGCGGCAATAAACCAACCGGACAGCGCCAGTAATCCCAGCACCATGGCCAGATAGACCAGGGCTAAACCGAAACCGGCCCACTGCCATTGGCGGGTACGGCGATCAAGCGGCAACAAGTTGCAACCTCCCGTCGCCATCGGCGTGCCAGATGCGGTTAAAGAAGCTCGGATTCAGGGTGCGGTGCGACACCCAGACCAGCGTCGTGTCTGCCAGCCGAGCTTCCAGCAGTGCCACCAGTTCACGATGTTCGTGTTCGGAAAGGTGGGCGGTGGGTTCATCAAGCAGCACCAGTTCCGGTTGCAGCGCCCACAACCGTGCCAACGCCAGACGTTGTGCCTGCCCGCCGGACAGCGGCGGGTGTTCGCCCAGTTCGGTATCCAGGCCGTGCGCTAATTGTGCCAGCCAAGAGGTCAGGCCGACGGCATTGATGGCCTGCTCGGCGGTTTCGCGGCTGGCTTGATGCAGAGTGATATTTTCCAGCACCGAGCCGGGCAACAGCACCGGGCGTTGCGTCAACAGCGCCACGGAACCGCTTAAGCCTTTTAGATGGCTGACGTCCTCGCCATTGAGTTGCCAGTCGCCAGCGATGGGCCGCAGCCCCATCAAGGCATCAATCAAGGTGGATTTGCCGGAGCCGGACGGACCCTGCAGCCAGACACGGTCGCCGCGGGCAAACTGCAACTGATCACCATCGATAATGACGTCGCCTTCGTAACCCAAAACCTGCCATTGATGTGCGCTGAGTTGTTCGAAGCGCGTGCGGGCGTTATCGGCATCGCTGACCAGCGCCTGGTTGAGCACTGGCGCCAGTTCTTCGGCCGCGGCGATGGCGTCGGCACGGGCGTGGTACAGCTTGCCCATGGCTTTGAGTTCGGCAAAAAAAGCCGGCGTCAGCAGTAATAAAAACAGGGCCGTGCCCAAATTGAATGGACGACCCCAGAAACCAAAATTCAGTTCGCCCAGTAGTGAAAAACCGATATAAACGGCGACCAGAGCGACCGACAGGGTCGCCAGAAAATCGAGCACCGAAGCGGATAAAAACGCCAGCCTGACGACTTCAGCGGTGCGCTGTTCCAGTTCACCGTGCGCTTGCTTAAAACGCTGCAACTGGGCATCCGACTGGTTCAGCGTCCACAAGGTTGTGGCGCCTTGCAGGCGATCCATAAAGAAGGCGCCGAGGCGATCCAGAGCGGTGAAATGGCGGCGCTGTGCCTGGGCCGCACCGACGCCGACGATCCACATAAAGAGCGGCATCAGCGGCAGAGTAAGCAGCAGGATTAAACCCGCCACCCAACTGATCGGCCATACCAGTAACAACACCAACAGCGGCATGACGCTCGCCAGCCAGCGTTGCAATCCATAGTCGATGAGAAAATGTTCGACGGCTTTGAGCCGTTTGGTGAGTAGGTCGTGCCAGGCCGACAGCGAATGACGGCGCAGTAACACCCAACCTTTGTCATAGCCCTGAGTAAAAAGCTCGCTGGCCAGGCGACCCGTCAGGCGTTTCGCCAACCGGCTGCGTGCGCGCAAGCGAGCTTCGGAAAATAACCATTGAGCGGCGATCAGGGCGATCAAACCGCTCATCATGGACAGGGCAGGCCACTGACCGTTAACCAACAGATCCTGAACCATCCGTGCCAGCAGCGCATAAAGCCCCAGAGTGATAACCAGACCGGCCAGCGCCAGGCTTTTCAGTCCGGTCATGGCCGCCCGGATGGAGCGGCCTTGGGCGTCGAGCCAGTTCAACTCGACGGCATTCTCACCGGCATTGTCACCCTGACGGGGCTTGCTCATGCGTAACCCTTACTGCTGAGTTTCAAACTGCTATGCCTGAGTTCAGGCGTCGTCCTGATCCAGCGGCCGGTCCAGGTTCTCGGTGGCTTCCAGCCACATGGCGTTAATGATGCCGAAACTGCAGGCCAGCAAGACGCCGAGAATCCAAGTGAAATACCACATAGTCGATCTCCTTAATACAGAGTATGAGCCTGACCAGATGCAACGTCTTGTTCGCGGACACGGCCGCGCATTTTCCAGAAACACCAGGCGGTATAGGCCAGGATAATGGGCACGAAAATCAGCGCGACGACCAGCATGATCATCAGAGTCATCTCACTGGAAGACGCATCCCAAACCGTCAGCGACATGCTCGGATCAGCGGAGCTGGGCAACATAAACGGGAACAGTGAGCCACCGGCGGTGAAGATGATGCCGGCCATGGACAGACTGCTGGTGACAAAAGCCCAGCCACTGCGGCTGATGCGGCTTAACCAGGCGGTTGCCAGGGCGGCAGCGATGCCGACTACGGGAGCCAGAATCAACTGCGGGAAGCGACCGTAGTTAGTCATCCAGGCACCGGCTTCGCGTACGGCCGTGCTGTTCAGCGGGTTGGACGGGCCGTTTGTCACCACCGCACCGGTCATCACATAACCATCGATACCGAAGGCCACCCAGACACCAGCCAGAGCGAACAGCACGGCGGTGGCAATACCCAGAATGTAGGCAACGAAACGAGCACGCGTCAGCAAGACACCGTCGGTTTTCAGTTGCAGCCAGACGGCGCCGTGCATCAACAGCATGGCCACACTGACCAGACCGGTGAGGATGGCAAACGGATTCAGCAAGCCAAAGAAAGAACCGTGATAGGTGACTTTCAGTACATCATCAAAGGTGAAGGGCACGCCCTGAATGACGTTGCCAAAGGCGACACCGAAGATCAGCGCCGGTACGAAACCACCGGCGAACAGCGCCCAGTCCCAAGCTTTGCGCCAGGTCGGGTTGTCCAGCTTGGAGCGGTAATCGAAACCGATCGGACGCATCCACAGCGCTGCCAGGGTAACGAACAGCGCCAGGTAGAAGCCGGAAAAGGCGGTGGCGTAGATGAACGGGAAGGCAGCAAAGATGGCACCACCGGCGGTGATAAACCAAACTTGGTTGCCGTCCCAGTGTGGACCAATGGTGTTGATCATCACGCGACGTTCTTCGTCGCTACGACCGACCAGCGTCAGCAAGGAGCCGACACCCAGATCGAAACCATCGGCGATGGCGAAACCGATCAGCAGCACGCCAACCAGCAACCACCAGATGACTCGCAGCAGTTCGTAATCGATCATGACTGCACTCCTTTCAAAACGTAATCAGTGTCGGTTTCGGCGCTGTCATCGCTCGGGCCTTTGCGGGCGAATTTCTGCATCAGATAGAAACCGAGGATAAACATGACGGTATAGAACAGGGTGATGCCGACCAGCGTCAGTACCACATCGCTGACCGCCAGGTTGGATACCGCCGTATGCACCGGCAGCACTTCGGCAATGGCCCAGGGCTGACGACCGTATTCGGCGACAAACCAACCGGCTTCGCAGGCAATCCACGGCAGTGGCAGTGAGAACAGCGCCACTTTCAGGAACCAGCGCGGCTTGGCAATGCGGTGACGCGTGCTCAGCCAGAAGGCATAGAGGAAGACCGCCAGCATCAGGAAGCCACAGGCGACCATGATGCGGAAGCTCCAGAACAGCGGTGCCACTTTCGGGATGCTGTATTCAACGGCGTTATCGATGGCTGCTTGCGACGGGTTGGTAATGTCGTCGGTAAACGGCTGCAGCAGCATGGCGTAGCCGAGGTCGTCTTTGTTGGCATCGAACACCGCTTGCTGTTCGTCCGTTGCGGTACCGGCGCGGACTTCATCGAGCAGGGCGTAGGCGTCAACACCACTGATGATGCGTTCGCGGTGAATCTCTTTGAGATCCTTCAGGCCAACCACTTCCTCATCCAGTGAACGCGTCGCGATGATGCCCATGACCCAGGGAATCTTGATCGCCAGATCGGTGGATTCGGTTTCGTCATTGGGGAAGCCGATCAGCGTAAAGCCAGCCGGAGCCGGTTCGGTTTCCCATTCGGCTTCGACCGCCGCCAATTTCACTTGCTGCACGTCGCCCAGCTCATAACCGCTTTCGTCACCGAGAATGATGACCGACAGGGTCGACGCCAGACCGAAGCTTGCAGCAATGGCGAACGAGCGCCGCGCAAAGGCAATGTGGCGGTTGCGCAGCAGATAGTAGGCGGAAATCGCCAGCACAAAGATGGCAGCGGTGACGTAACCGGCAGAGACGGTGTGCACAAATTTCACCTGAGCGACCGGGTTCAGCAGCACTTCGGCAAAGCTCTGCATTTCCATGCGCATGGTATCGATGTTCAACGCACTGCCGATCGGGTATTGCATCCAGCCGTTAGCGATCAGAATCCACAGCGCTGAGAGGTTGGAGCCCAGCGCAACCAGCCAGGTGACAGCCAGATGCTGTACCTTGCTCAGCCGATCCCAGCCGAAGAAGAACAGACCGACGAAGGTGGATTCGAGGAAGAAGGCCATTAAACCTTCAATCGCCAGTGGTGCGCCGAAAATATCACCCACGTAGTGCGAGTAATACGACCAGTTCATACCGAACTGGAATTCCATGGTGATGCCGGTGGCAACACCCAGCGCAAAGTTGATACCAAACAGCTTGCCCCAGAATTGGGTCATGTCGCGATAGATGGTTTTGCCCGTCATCACATAGACGGACTCCATAATCGCCAACATAAAGGTCATGCCCAGGGTCAGCGGCACGAAGATAAAGTGATACATGGCTGTCAGGGCGAACTGCAGCCTGGAGAGCTCGATCAGGGTTTCATTCATGGTCACATCCTCAGAGACCGGGAATGGAGTGGCCGGCACGGTGACCGGTCGGTTTGGATTTTGCGATGGCAACTATCGCGCAACCGACACCAGAGGATGTTGACCTGAGTCAACAAGCGGTAAAGGCCGTGGCTGTGAGCAAACCAAGTGGGATCAGAGCAGCAGGCGGACAGATGCGACTCCTGCACATTTAACCTCAAGGCGCTGACGCCGATAACTCTAAAAGCAGGTGTGTAACTGAGGGATGGGTATGACACTGATTATCAATAATGTGGTTATTGCTCCGGCTCAGGGAGACCAGGCGGCAACAACCACATCGCGCCATAAAATCATTACAGGTTCGCCAGTACCGGAAGTCGATTTGGTCGACTTCGCCACGGCGGAAATTACCATTGAAGCCGCCTCACCCGATCCGACGCTGGAACAGAAGGCAGCTGATGGCAGGGCCAAACTGGATGCCATGGTTTATGGTCTTGGACCCCTGCGTTTTCCGGCGTCTGCAGCCTTGGCCAAAACCGAGCAATTGGAAGAACTGGTGGCCGAATTTGTACCAGAGCTCAGGCGGGGCTCCTGGGACATCAGTGTGGATGAGCGGGGTGAGACGGTCGTACTGGGTGACCTGCTGAGCGACGAAGATAAAAGCTTTATTAAAAGCATGGCCTCGGCTCTGGGTCTGGACGACGCCATGGCCACTTACCGTGACGGCGTCATGGAGATGCTCGACATCAGCCGCAGCGTCCTCGGCCCGGCCGGCACCTGGGACCTGACCAAGGATAATTTCAGCGAGATTTTCCGGTTCCGCCAATTTGTCGAAGACGCAGTGCCACCTGTGTACCGTTATCAGAGGAGCTTAGACGGGACCTATATGAACACCCTAGGTGCGTTACAGAAGCAAATGTCAGAACGCGCCAGCCTGGTGCCCAAGACCGCTTTGTCGACCTACGTATAAAGCGTCTGGTTTCGCTGAAAGGATTTAGAGTTCGTCGTAACCCAGCGTCGGACGCAACCAGCGTTCGGCGGTTTCCAGGTCCCAGCCTTTGCGCGCGGCGTAGTCTTCGACCTGATCGCGGTCAATTTTCCCAAGCCCAAAATAGCGCGCTTCAGGGTGCGCAAAATACCAGCCGCTGACCGAGGATGCGGGCAGCATGGCGTAGCTGTCGGTCAATTCGGTGCCGGTGGCTGAAGTGGCGTCCAACAATGCAAACAGCGTGGCTTTTTCGCTGTGTTCGGGGCAGGCCGGGTAGCCAGGAGCGGGGCGAATGCCCTGATATTTTTCGGCGATCAAGGCTTCGTTATCGAGCCTTTCATCGCTGGCATAACCCCAGAGTTCTTTGCGCACTTTTTCGTGCATCAATTCAGCGAACGCTTCGGCAAAGCGATCAGCCAGGGCTTTGACCATGATGGCGTTGTAGTCGTCATGGTCGGCTTCAAACTGTTTGGCGAGTTCGTCAGCACCGTGGCAGCTGACGACAAAAGCGCCCATATAATCCTTAACGCCGCTGTTGGCTGGCGCCACAAAATCCGCCAGTGAGCGGTAGGCACGACCTTCAGGGCGGTCGGCTTGCTGACGCAGGTGATTAAGGTGGGTCGCGGTTTCAGTGCGGGCCTGGTCGCGGTAAAGGCGAGTCACGTCACCTTCGAGCGCTTCGGCCGGATAAAAGCCGATCACCGCGTCGCATTGCAGTGTTTTTTCGGCAACCAACTGATCGAGCATGGCCTGGGCATCGCGATAGAGTTTGGTCGCTTCTTCACCAACCACCTCGTCTTCCAGAATACGCGGATATTTGCCGTGCAGTTCCCAGGTCTTAAAGAAGGGCGTCCAGTCGAAACGTTCACGAATGTCCGCCAGCGGATAATCTTTGAAGGTGCGGTTGCCGATAAATTGCGGTTGCGTCGGCTGGTAATTTTTCCAGTCGGTTTGGAAGGCACGAGCCCGAGCCTCGGCCAGCGGCGTGAAAACCTTGCTGCCGCGTTTGCGCGCATTGGCTTCGCGCACACCCTGGTACTCGTCCTGCAAGTTGGCCACAAAAGTAGCTTTATTCGCCGACAACAACTGACTGACGACCGGTACCGATTTGGACGCGTCCAGTACGTGTACCACCGGCTCGTTGTACTGCGGTTCGATCTTCACGGCGGTATGCACTTTCGACGTAGTGGCACCGCCGATCAGCAGTGGCGTGTCCATGCCGCGCTTTTGCATCAGCTGAGCAACGTTGACCATCTCGTCGAGCGAGGGTGTGATCAGGCCGGACAGACCAATAATATCGGCGTTGTGTTTTTCGGCGGCTTCGAGAATGTCTTCGGCTGGAACCATGACGCCCAAATCGATGACTTCGTAGTTGTTGCACGACAGCACGACACCAACGATGTTTTTGCCAATGTCGTGCACATCGCCTTTGACCGTCGCCATAATGATGACGCCGTTGCTTTCACCTTCGGTGCCGGACAGGCGTTTTTCTTCTTCAATATAGGGCAGCAAATAGGCGACGGCTTTTTTCATCACCCGGGCGCTTTTGACCACCTGAGGCAGAAACATTTTACCGGCGCCGAACAGATCGCCGACCACGTTCATGCCGTCCATCAGCGGACCTTCAATCACTTCGATCGGCTTGTTGGCTGCCTGGCGTGCCTCTTCGGTATCGACTTCGATGTATTCGGTGATGCCTTTCACCAACGCATGAGTCAGGCGTTCCTGCAAGCCCCATTCGCGCCATTTGAGTTTGTCGGTTTCTTTATTGGCAGAGGCATTTTCTTTAACGGATTCGGCGAATTCGACCAGCCGCTCTGCGGCATCGTCGCGGCGGTTGAGTACGACGTCCTCGACGTGTTCGAGCAGGTCGGCCGGGATGTCGTCGTAGATGGTGAGCATACCAGCGTTGACGATGCCCATGTCCATACCGGCCTTGACGGCGTGGTACAAAAACACCGAGTGCATGGCTTCGCGCACGGTGTCGTTGCCGCGGAATGAGAAGGATACATTGGACACGCCGCCAGAGACTTTGGCACCCGGTAAGTTCTCTTTAATCCAGCGCGTCGCCGCGAAGAAATCGACGCAGTAATTATTATGTTCGGGGATGCCAGTGGCGACTGGAAAGATGTTCGGATCGAAGACAATATCCTGAGGCGGAAAGCCGACTTTGTCGACCAGCAAACGATAAGAACGTTCGCAGATTTCGATACGGCGTTGATAGGTGTCGGCCTGGCCATCGGTGTCGAAGGCCATCACCACCACGGCTGCGCCATATAACTTAATGCGCCTTGCCTGGCGCAGAAACGGCTCTTCGCCTTCCTTTAACGAAATGGAGTTGACGATGGCCTTGCCTTGCACGCACTTCAGGCCGGCTTCGATGATCGACCATTTGGATGAGTCGATCATAAAGGGCACTTTGGCAACATCCGGTTCCGATGCCAGCAGGTTCAGATAACGCACCATGGCGGCTTCGCCGTCGAGCATGGCGTCGTCCATATTGACGTCGATAATCTGAGCGCCGTCTTCCACCTGGACGCGGGCGATGTCGACGGCTTCTTCGTAGTTCTCTTCCTGTATCAGTCGGGCAAACTTGCGCGAACCGGTCACGTTGGATCGCTCGCCGACATTAACGAAACCCGTGGTGGCATTGACGACCAGCGGTTCGAGACCGCTGAGCACCATAGCGGGGATGCGATTAATCGGCATCGACAACCTCCGTCTTCGGTTGGCGAGGTGAATAACGATCGGCCAGTGCTTTTAGCTGCGCCAAATGCGCAGGCGTGGTGCCGCAGCAACCGCCGATGATATTGACGTGACCTTCCGATAAATAAGGTTCAACCAGCGCTGCCATCTGCTCTGGGTCCTGATCGTATTCGCCGAATTCGTTGGGCAGGCCGGCGTTGGGATGAGCGGAGACCAGACAATCAGCGTGTTTATCGAGCGCGATGATGTGCGGCAGCATGTCGTCGGCACCGAGCGCACAGTTCAAACCGATACTGAATAACTCGCCGTGCTGTAGCGACACCCAGAAGGCTTCCGGCGTCTGGCCCGACAGAGTACGGCCGCTGGCATCGGTGATGGTGCCGGAGACCATTAACGGCAAGTCGATGCCGCGTTCTTCTTTCAATTGCAACACCGCAAACACAGCGGCTTTGGCATTGAGCGTATCGAACACCGTTTCCACCATGATGATATCGACGCCGCCATCAACCAGCGCTTCGGCCGCTTGACGATAGGCGGTGACCAGGTCGTCGAAACTGACCAGACGTTTGCCAGGGTCGTTCACATCCGGCGAAATGGAGGCGGTGCGGTTGGTCGGGCCTAAGCAGCCGACCACAAAGCGCGGTTGATCCGGCGTTTTTTCCGTCCAGCGATCGGCGCTGCGGCGGGCGCACTGGGCGGCGGCGATGTTGATATCGCGCACCGCGTATTCCAGGCCGTAATCCGCCTGGGCGATGGTGGTGGCGCTGAAGGCGTTGGTGCAGGCGAAGTCGCAACCGACGGCAAAAAACGAATCGTGGATTTCTTCGATGATTTCCGGCCGGGTCAACGACAGCAGGTCGTTGTTGCCTTTGAGCGGGCTCGGGTGATCTTCGAAATGGCCACGGCGGAAATCAGCTTCGTCCAGCGGATAACCCTGAATGGAGGTGCCCATGGCACCGTCGAGCACCATAACGCGCTGGCGCAGAATCTGTTGCAGGCGTGCGGTGGTGGAAGCTTGGTTAGCTGCGTTCATCGAAGGTCCGCTGTTGTGTTGGATCGTTGTGTTATGAGCCGTCGTCCTAATGTTAGGACGGTAGCAGGGCAGCTCTGCGGCTGCTGAGGGTTGCCAATGAAACACCATAAGAGCGTAACTTTCAATCTATATCAAAAAACTTTGATATAGAAATTATACCGTTATCTTCTGTGTGGTGACCAATATTAGCCGGTGATGTAGCCAGCCTGGCAGGTGCTTTCTCATGAGCGTCTTCCGTTTCCGGTCCAGCGTTATGCATAAGCGCCTTGAAAAGGCGCCCAACAGTCCCATCTACAAACCCGACCAAAACACTCAGGTATTCAGGGTTGGCGTTTAATTGGGTAGAATGCACGCCGACTCGAATTCGACCTTCCCACGGAGTCAGTGGCATGGATATTCAAATGAACATTACCGAATCGGCCCAGGAGTACCTGGCCGGTTTGCTGTCAAAGCAGAGCAGCGATGGCGTCGCCGTACGCATGTTCGTGACTCAGCCGGGCACCAAATACGCCGAAACCTGTCTGGCCTATTGCCGGCCGGGTGAGGAAAAAGACAACGACGAGATCATCGAACTGAGCCAGTTTCGGGTTTACCTGGAGCAGAACAGCTTGCCGTATTTGGATGAAGCTGTTGTTGATTTTGCCAAAGACCAGATGGGTGGCCAGCTGACCATCAAGGCGCCGAACGCCAAGATGCCCAAAGTGACCAGCGACAGCCCGCTGCAGGATCAGGTGAATTACATCCTGTTCACCGAGATCAACCCGGGTCTGGCATCGCACGGTGGTGAAGTCAGTCTGGAAGAACTGACCGACCAGAATGTCGCCGTGCTGCGCTTTGGCGGTGGTTGCCAGGGTTGCTCGGCGGTTGATATCACGCTAAAAAACGGTGTAGAAGCGACCTTGCTGGAAAAAGTACCGGGTCTTGCTGGTATTCGCGATGTAACCGACCATACGGTTACTGAAAACGCCTACTACCAGGCCTAATCAGAACCCAAGCCTGCCTTGTTGAACGTGGCAGCCAGCAATAGCTGGTGTGCCACGCTGTCCTGCTCCTGTACCAAAAACCTATAGTCGGTATGACCTGGCCTCCGATGCGTTACTTGAACTTCTGGTTCGCGCCCGTGGGTTACTGACGGATTTTCTTTTGCATAAACGGCAGTGGTCTGCCGGTTCTTGTGCTCTGATCTTTTTGAACTTCAAATAAAACAATCGCTATGCAATTGAGCCCAATTAAAAATTTTTTATGTAAAGACTGTTTGTTTTTTTTGGTTAAGGAGTACCAAAAAATTACTCTGTTCGGCCGCATATTGGTAAAAGATAACGACATTTATTGAACTGCTTATCAACTTCCTAACATCCAATGTAAAGCCAGCTTGTCTAATTTTCTGCGTTGGCTTGAAATGTACTTCGTCAGTCTCATCTCTATTGGTAAGTCGCCAAGAAGTAACGACTTTATATTCATCGCTCTTATTAACACGCTTATTTTGAGCAACGGCTAAATTGAAAAAAGGGAAATGAATCATGGCAACTGAAAAATCAGCAGACGAGTTGGAACAACTGAAAGCAGAAATTTCCAAATTAAAGGCGGATTTGTCAGATATCACCGGCTCACTTAGAGACCTGACGGAACGTAAGGCAAGTGAAGGTCGTGACCGAGTGAAGCGGGCAGCTAATGAAGCCTGGGAACCGGCCAATAAGGCGATTAACAGTGCTGAATCTGAAATCAGTCAACACCCCTTGTCTTCAGTCGCTTTGTCGTTCGGAGTTGGTATGATGCTGGGCAAGTTGCTGAGCAAGTAAACCAATCTGAGCACGAGAGGTGAGGGAACCATGCTAGAACAGTTAAAGGTCCAAGCCACAGGTTTGGGCCTTTCTTTCGTCGGTATTGCGTTGGTCGGAATCTGGTTCGGCGTGGCGGTATTTCTGGGGCTGCAAGAAGTATTGCATCCTGCTTGGGCAGCTGCGGCAACCGGTGGTATTTTCTGTGTGGTTATTTTGTTGGTGATGGCATTTTTACGCGCCAGGCATAACCGACAAAAACGCAGACGCGCCGCTGCAATGAATGATATTGCATTGCCCGGCATTGAAACCATCCTGAGTGGTGTTCTGGGTGGTACCTCTACTCAGTTTATCAAGCAACATTCCGATCGGGCGACGCTGATTGCGCTGGTGCTTGGCGGCGTTGCCGGCTATAGCCAGAAAAGTCGTGAGACAATGCTGTCAGTATTGAAAGGCATGGTCGCTGCGTTACAAGCAACGGAGCAGTCGGATGACCCGGCTGATAAAGGTTAGTCCAGGCTGGGTTTTCCGTGATAAAAATTGAGTTTGAGTAAAAGGACGCTTATTGGCGTCCTTTTTTTGTGGTTTTGATGTCTCCTTGTTCGAGCCAAATGGTGATCGCTGGTGATACTTTGGCGATAGTGGATGTCACAGCGTAGAGGGCGCTATGCCGGATTTTATTCAAAACCTGATTGTTCGAATCCGCGCCAGTTTATGGGCATTACCTGCTTTGATGTCACTGCTGTCCGGTGCCCTGGCCATGGCGATGCAGGTATGGGATTTCAGTCTGGGCATTAGCCACCACGCTTGGTGGCTGTTTTCCGGCGATTCAGGCTCGGCGCGCGATCTGCTGTCAACGCTGTTGTCGGGCATTATCACCATGACGTCGCTGGTAGTGTCGATCACCGTGGTGGTGTTGTCTTTGGCGGCGGGCCAGATGGGGCCGCGACTGATTCGCAATTTTCTGATCGACCGGCAGATTCAAATGATAATCGGACTGTTTGCCGCCACCATCGTGTTTTGTCTGATTACCTTGCGCAGCGTCAGCGACGAACTCAGCGGAGAAGATTTACCGCACATGGCGATCAATATTGCCTCGGTGCTCAGTGTATTGTGTTTGTTTGCGCTGTTGTTTTATGTGCATAAGGTGGCGCGATCGATCATCGCCGATACCTTGGTGACCGAGGTGGCTAACGATCTGGAAGCGGCTATTGCTCGAGCCGGAGAACGTCATAATAACCAGACTGAAAAACGGCCAGAACCGAGGATGGGTGAGCCGGTGGCAAGCATCTCTCTTCAGCAACGCGGTTACGTTCAGGTTATTGAATATCCCAAGCTGGTCGCGCTGGCCTGTGACCGTGATTGGTTATTACGTCTGCACTGTCATCCGGGTCACTTTCTGTTGCGCGGCGGCCAACACTTAAGTGTGCTCAGTGGTCCGTCACCGACGGAAGAAGACATTGCCAGGCTGCGCGCTTGTTTTGTGGTAGGGGAGGAGCGCACACCCACACTCGACCTGGAATATTCCATTCGCCAACTGGTCGAAATTGCCATTCGAGCGCTGTCACCGGGCATCAACGATACCTTCACCGCTATTGCTGTGGTCAACCGCCTCGGTGCGGCGCTGGAAAAAGCCTGCCAGAACGTGCAGCCACCGTCGCAGTACGCCGATGACGATGGCCAGTTGCGGTTGCTGGCATCTACCCAGAATTTCAGCGGGTTGGTCGATACCGCCTTTAATCAGATTCGCCAATCGGCGACGCGTTCGCCTGCGGTGTTGATTCAGATGGGACGTATCCTTTGTGCGCTGGCGGCGGTCACGGATGGTCATGAGCAACAGGCCAGTGTACTGGCGCATCTTCAGAAACTGCGCCGCTGTGCCCGAACTCATATGGAAGACGAGGATGATCTGGCTGATTTTGAGGCGGTGGTTGGACCGACCATGGATGGAAAGAATAAGTCTTGAGCGTGGCGCGACCGTTTATCGGTCTTGGGAAAGAGTTTTACCGGCCTTAGGCAAAAGCTGTTCATAGGCTTCGCGGATACGCCGAAACTTTTTCGGATCTCCGCCTTTATCCGGATGGTGCTCGTTAGCCAATTGGCGATAGCGGCTGCGAATGGTGTTGCGATCAGCCGTTTCATCCAGTCCCAGCTCTGCCAGCGCTTGCGGGCGTTGTTCTTCTCCGAGCAGGCGTTTCCAGAAACCAGCTAATAAATCCTGCACGCTGGCACTGGTTTCGCGGCTCAGGTTATTGCCATTTAGATAGTAATCGCGCAGTGAGGCAGTGCTGCTCAGTTGTTGGCTGGCGCCTTCGCCAATGGGGCGGATAGCGATGCGCAGCGGTCCGATGTCGAGCAGACAACGCTTGGCTCGCCACCATTGCTCCTGCAGTCGGTAGAGCACATGCATCAGGATAAAGTGGTGTTGGAACAGCAACAGCGGGTCGCCCAGGTTGGGTTTGGGGAAGAGGCTGCCGTATTCCTGATCCAGCTGCTGGATCAGTTCGAACTCGCTTAAGCCGGCTGGTGTGGCGGCCAGGATGTTGGCGACCGCATCCATCAGCCCGGCAGGCACATCCAGCTTTTGCATCAGTGACTCTGTTCGCTGCTGATCTCACAGATCAGCGTATGACTGTGGCCGGCTTTGAGCAAACGAGCATCCTCGGCGGCGTTGGCCGCTTCCAGACAGAGCATCTGTTGGTAGTCGTTGTCGTTGAAATTCGACAGTGTTTTGCTTTTCTCAACCCAAGGGTTCCACACCACCACCGAACGACTGCCTTGACGCTTGATGCGGGTTATATGGCCGTCGCCCCGATTCAGTCGCAGTGGCTCGCCGCGATCGAGCACGATGCGATCGATTTCCTGCTCAACTCTAAAGCTCGTCGGCCAGGTGGCGCTCTGGCCGGTCAGCTTGTCATGGTAGAACTGGCCATCCAAGCCGGCGATCGCGGCTTTGGACAGATCGGTGATGGGAAAATAGCTGTGCAGCGCCTGACTTAACTGAAATGGTTTATTACTGAGGTTCTGGGTGGTCAGCGCCAGGATCAGGCTGTCACCGACGCTGACCAGCAGTTCGGCTCGGGCCTGGAGGGGAAACTCTGGGTCAGAGCCATCGGTGTCGAGCCACAGACGCAGGTCGGTGCGGTTATCGTTTTCCGCGAGCAACTCCCATTCCCAGGTGCGGGTGCGTGCCAGGCCGTGAGCTGGCGCAGTCGGCTCACTTGGATGGTCGCCAAACCAGGGCCAGCAAATGGGAATACCACCGCGAATGGCGCGGCCAGCTTGATAAGCTTCGGCGTCCGATACCCAGAGCAGGTCCGGCTGGCCTTGAGGTTGGTAGGCCGTTAAATGCGCTCCCTGAGTGTACAGCTCGGCGCGGGCAGCCTGATTTTCGATGCTCAGCCGTACCAGTCCAGATTCCAGTTTCGTTGCAGTCAGGGTCGTGCCCAAGCGGTTACCTCCTTAAGGCGCGCTGTTGTCAGCTGAAAAACGCTGAAGAATACGGGCTTGGGCCGCCGCTGGCCAGTCGTCGGGAACCACAAACCAGTGTTGTGGCGGGCCATCGCCCAGGCAGCCGAAAAACTGGTTGGGCAGCGGATGGCGGGGCGGGGCGTTGGCTTCCCGGGCGGTATCGGCGAGCCAGTTCGCTTTGTTGATCCACTGTCCGCGAAATGGCTGGCGCTGGAATTCGCTGAACCTGAGCCATTGTCCCAAAGGGGCTTGCTGAGAAAGCGGCGTTAATGTCGCTGGCGGCTGATCGAAAGGCGTAAAGCCACGGCCGACGACCCAGACCTCGCTGCGATCGGGAAAGGGCAGTTCGGTCGGCCAGGCGTCGGCTTCTTGCGCCAACTGCGGCAGCCGGCGCTGGTGTTGATGCAGTCGCTGCATTTTTAGCGCCAGAAAATCACGCAAGCCAGCGCCAATCCAATGACAAGCCGGATCGATGCCAGTGCAGGTCGGCGCTGCCAGATAAAATTTCAGCGCCAGTTCCAGATGCACAATTGCGCGGCTGGAGCGGTCTTCGAGCAAAAGGTCCAATTCGCCCAGAGTGCGTTGTTTGGCTTGAATGGTGCGATTGCTGGCCAGCAGACGGTACCGACCGCTGGCGGTTAACAGCGCTGCGGCCAAGGCTTCGAAGTAGGCGCCGAGGCGACCCTGACGCAGCTGTTCCAACTGATGCAGCACCGCAGCGGGCAGTGACGCAGACAAGGCCTGCTCCGGCAAAGTAGGGCGCCAGGCGAGTTCGTCAGCCGATAACAGCGCCGGAACCTGCTGCACCCAGTTCAGGTCGGCCAGGGTGGTTGTGCTGTAGATGTACTCAGCGGCTTCGTTCACCAGGTCTCCGTCTGCTATCATTGCCGTCCTTTTTGACGATAACTGAAGCCGCCTAGATGACCAAACCGACCGCGCCGTCTGCTTTCAACTCCATCGGCATAGTAGGCCGCCTGGGCAGTGACAACGTGGCGCATACTGTGCAACGTCTGACTCAATTGCTCAGTCGGGAAGGCAAGACTTATGCGGTTGATCAGCCCCTGGCCGAAGCGGTCGGTGGTTTGAACGCCGCTGTTAAAAGTCGTGATGAACTGGGCCAATGGGCCGATCTGATCATCGTCGTCGGTGGTGATGGCACCCTGCTGGGCGCAGCGCGTGATCTGGCCAAATTCGATGTGCCACTGCTGGGTATTAACCGCGGGCGTCTTGGCTTTCTGACCGATATCATGCCGTTTGAAATGGAAGCCGGTGTGCTGGCGGTGCTTGGTGGCGATTATGTCGCTGAAGATCGCTTCCTGCTTCAGGCGCAGGTGGTGCGCGACGGCAAGGCTCTGGATTCCGGCTGCGCCCTGAACGACGTGGTACTGCACTCAGGTCAGTCGATCCGCATGATCGAATTTGAACTCTATATTGATGATCAGTTTGTCTACAGCCAGCGCTCGGATGGCTTGATTGTCTCGACGCCGACCGGTTCAACTGCCTATGCCATGTCCGCCGGTGGCCCGCTGGTGCATCCCAGCCTCGATGCCATGATTCTGGTGCCGATGTTCCCGCACAGCCTGAGCAATCGACCGATCGTTGTTGGTGCCGATGCTCAGTTGCGCATTCATGTGGGCCCGGCGACGGGGGAATCGCCTCAGGTCAGCTGCGATGCCCAGCATCATCTGGCCATCGAGGCCGGCGATGAACTGCACTTACACCGTTACCCGCACAAGTTGCACCTGCTGCACCCTTCGGGTCACAACTATTATGAAATCTGCCGGACCAAGCTCGGCTGGGGCAACCCGCTCGATGGTCGTTAGATTCCAATTCAAGCATTCGGAGTGTTCGCTATGAACTTTCAAGAGGTGGCGGCCAATTTGACGCCGGAAGTTTACCAACGTCTCAGAGAAGCCGTGGAGCTGGGCAAGTGGCCGAATGGCGATCTGCTAAGCCGCGAGCAAAAGGCGTTATGCCTGGAAGCCCTGATGACTTATGAAGCGCGCAACGGTATTCCGCAAGACCAACGCATCGGTTATATCGAACGGCCTGACGGCACCCAGGCAAATCCGCTGGCCGATAACGACGTTCAACCCATTCGCATGATGGGCGACGGAGACACCCTGCAATGAATCAGGATTTGTTTGCCCCCACGCCCGGCGAAGAACTCGGCCGCGGCAATCTGCAAAAAATGGTTACCCGGGCAGGCAGCCCGGTGCGTTATACCCTGCATCTGGGTGGCGCTGAAGTCGATATGAATGACCGCCTGGGCCAGCCGGTGCGGCTGGAATTTACCGGCACCATCAACTGTATTCATTGCGGCAAGGTGACCAACAAGAGTTTTGGTCAGGGCTTTTGTTATGAGCATTTTATGTCTCTGGCGCAGTGTGACAGCTGCATCATGAGCCCGGAAAAATGTCACTTCCACGAAGGCACCTGCCGCGAGCCGGAGTGGGGCGAAGAGCACTGCATGCAGGCGCATTACGTCTATCTGGCCAATGCCAGTGGCATCAAGGTTGGCATTACCCGTGGTAACCAGATTCCCACCCGCTGGATCGACCAGGGCGCCACTCAGGGCATGGTCATTGCCCGTGTCAGCACGCGCCGTCTGGCCGGTCTGCTCGAAGTGATTTTCAAGCAGCATGTCGATGACAAAACCAACTGGCGCACCATGCTCAAAGGCACGGCCGAGCCGCTGGATCTGCCCGCTGTTCGGGATCAATTGTTTACCGAGTGCCGCTCTGAACTGGAGTCGGTTCAGCGTGAATTTGGCATTCAGGCGGTGCAGCTGATCGGCCATGGCGATATCCAGTCGCTGGACTATCCGGTGCAGCAATACCCGGAAAAAGTCAGCAGTTTTAATCTCGATAAGCAGGCGATCGTGGAAGGGACTTTGCTGGGCATTAAAGGCCAGTATTGGATTCTCGACACCGGCGTGATCAATATCCGTCGTCACACCGGTTATGAGGTTGTGCTGAGTTGATTTGACCTCATCTTGGCGACCTGTGTTTTTATTACCGATGCATTTTTTTACAGAGCGAGACCAATATGCGCACCCAGGATCCGAAAACCATCTACCTGAAAGACTACCGGGAACCGGACTTTTGGGTGAAGCACACCGACCTGACGGTACGCATTTTCGATGACCACACCGAGGTCACTTCGCAACTGCAGTTGAACAAAAACACCAACACCGGCGGCCGCGATCTGGTATTGAACGGTGTCGATCAGGAAATCATTGAACTGACCTTAGACGGCAAAGCGCTGAGTGACGCCGATTATCGTCTGGAAGGTGAGAGCCTGACGCTGACCTGCGCTGCCGACGAAGCCGTTTTCAGTGCCCGTACCCGCATCTACCCCCAGCACAATACCTCGCTGGAAGGTCTTTATCAGTCTGGCTCAATGTTCTGCACTCAGTGCGAAGCCGAAGGTTTCCGCAAGATCACCTTTTACCCGGACCGCCCGGATGTCATGGCAACGTTCACGACTCGTATCGAAGCCGATAAAGAGCGTTTTCCGGTGTTGCTGGCGAACGGCAACCCGGTCGGTGACGGTGACTTGGATGACGGTCGTCATTTCGCCGTCTGGGATGACCCGCACCCCAAGCCGAGCTATCTGTTTGCGATGGTCGCCGGTCAGTTGGCGCGCCAGGACGATAGCTTTACCACTGCCAGCGGTCGTGAGGTCAGCCTGCGAATCTTTGTCGAACCGCAAAACGCCCACAAGGTCGATTTCGCGCTGGAATCGTTGAAAAAAGCCATGCTCTGGGACGAACAGCGCTTTGGCCGCGAGTACGATCTGGACCTGTTTATGATCGTCGCGTCTGACTTCTTCAATATGGGCGCCATGGAAAACAAAGGCCTGAATATCTTTAACAGCGCTGCAGTACTGGCAACGGCTGATACTTCCAAAGATATGAGCTTCGAGCGGATCGAGGCGATCATCGCGCACGAATACTTCCACAACTGGTCGGGCAACCGCGTTACCTGCCGTGACTGGTTCCAGCTGTCGCTCAAAGAAGGCTTTACCGTTTTCCGCGACAGCGAATTCACCGCTGATATGCACGACCGGGCGGTGAAGCGCATCGAAGACGCCACCGAGCTGCGCGCTCGTCAGTTCCCGGAAGACAATGGTCCCATGGCGCATCCGGTACGGCCGTCGTCGTACATCGAGATCAACAACTTCTATACTGCCACCGTCTATGAAAAAGGCGCCGAAGTGGTGCGCATGATTCAGACCTTGATCGGTGAAGATGCTTTCCGTAAGGGCAGCGATCTGTACTTCGAACGCTTCGATGGACAGGCGGTCACCACCGACGATTTTGTCGCCTGCATGGCCGAAGTCAGCGGCCGCGATCTGAGTCAGTTCAAGCGTTGGTACAGCCAGTCTGGAACGCCGCGACTGGCGGTCAAAGACAGCTTCGATGCGGATGCCGGGGAATACCGCCTGAGCTTCGCGCAAAGCTGTCCGCCAACTCCGGGTCAGGATGAAAAAGAACCTTTTGTCATTCCCGTGAAACTGGGCTTGTTGGGTTCCGACGGCCAGGATCTGCCCATCCAAACGGATGCCGACTACAACCCTGAAACCCAGGTACTGACGCTGACCGAAGCCGAAACCACCGTTACCTTTAAAGGCTTGAGCGAAAAACCCGTACCGAGTCTGCTGCGTGATTTCTCCGCACCGGTGCGGCTGAGCTTCGGCTATGCTGACGACCAACTCGCTTTCCTGGCGCGTAACGACGTCAATGGTTTTAATCGTTGGGATGCGTTGCAGCAGTTATATCTGCGTACCATCATGCGTCTGGCGGAGGATCACCGCGTCGGTCGCGAACTGGCGGTTCCTGGCATTTTGCTGGACACCGTCTCTCAAGTGGCAGGCGATGCCGATCTGTCGCAGGCGATTCGGGCGCGCATGCTCAGCCTGCCGAGTTACGCTATTTTGAAAGACGCCGTCGATGAAATTCATATCGAAGCGCTGATCGCCGCGCGTCGTAAGGTGGTCGATCGCATTGCCAGCGGCAACCGCGATCTGTGGCGTTCGCTGACCGAAAGCCTGGCCTCTAGTGCCGATTATGTGTTTACCGCCGAAGAGGCCGGACGCCGCGACCTGCAAGGCGTTGCGCTGTGGTACTGGTTGAAAGCCGGCGATCAGGCCGCGTTTGATTTCTCTGCTGATCTATACCGCCAGGCTGGCAACCAAACCGATCGTAGCAACGCTTTGCGGGCGGTATTGGCTGGCGATGATCAGGCCTTGCAGGACGAGATGCTGAGCAGCTTCTTCGAGCGCTGGAAAGGCGATAACCAGATGGTCGAGCAGTGGTTGTCGTTGCAGGCCGCTGCGCCGGGCGTGACCACCGCCGACATCGAAGCGCTGATGCAGCATGAAGCCTTCGATGTGAAAAACCCGAACAAGGTGCGTTCTGTTATCGGTGGTTTTGCTGGCAACACCGAATGCTTCCACGACGCCGAGGGTGCGGGCTACCAGTTGGTGGCCGACATGATCTCCAAACTGAATGCCCTGAACCCGCAGATAGCGGCGCGCTTAGTTACTCTGTTTGCGGACTGGAAGCGTTACGAACCCCAGCGCCGTACACTGATGCAAAACGCGCTGAAGAGCATTCTGAGCACACCGGACCTGTCGCGCGATGTGTTCGAAATGGCGGAACGAGCCCTGAAAGGGTGATCTGCAAGAGTAGGGTGCCAAGTCGTTGAAATTTCTATAAAAAACGGCTTGACACTCTAGCTTAGCCCCCTTAATATTCGCGTCGCTTTGAGGCAACGTCGTCTTGAAGCCCGAAGTTTTCGGGGCTATAGCTCAGCTGGGAGAGCGCCTGCATGGCATGCAGGAGGTCAGCGGTTCGATCCCGCTTAGCTCCACCAAATTTTGAAAAGTCGATCCGAGAGGGTCGGCTTTTTTTGTTTATGGGGTGCCACAGGTGTAAGGGCTTCCCTGCGGGGGCTTCCGGCCGGCACATCCGTGTGCCGGCGCTCTGGCCTGCCGAAGCATGCTTCGGCTCGCTGTGCGACCTGCCAGAGCCCCGCTTAGCTCCACCAAATTCTAAAAAGTCGATCCGAGAGGGTCGGCTTTTTTTGTTTATGGGGTGCCACAGGTGTAAGGGCTTCCCTGCGGAGGCTTCCGGCCGGCACATCCGTGTGCCGGCGCTCTGGCCTGCCGAAGCATGCTTCGGCTCGCTGTGCGACCGGCCAGAGCCCCGCTTAGCTCCACCAAATTCTAAAAAGCCGATCCGAGGGGTCGGCTTTTTTTATTGTGGCAGCGAGCTCAGCTTGGAGAGCCCTGCATGGCATGCAGGAGGTCACGCCGGGGTCGCGCACGACTTCGATCCCGCTTAGCTCCACCAAATTCTAAGAAGCCGATCCGAGGGGTCGGCTTTTTTTATTTCTGGGGTGCTACAGGCATTAGGGCATCCTTGCGGGGGCTTACGGCCAGCACATCCGTGTGCCGGCGCTCTGGTCTGCCTAAGCATGCTTCGGCTCCAGAGCCCCGCCAAATAACAAGACTGCCTATAAAGGCGTTGTGAAGCCTGACTGTGTGGTAATTAACGCAATGCTGCCGTCCGTTTACTTCAATTGCGCAAGCACAGGTCAAGTCTGACAATGGCGGCTATTGCTGTATAAACCCTCATCTATGGTTCGCATGTCAGAGGTAGCCAATGTCCAAACAACGAATCGTCCTTATCGACCGTCACCCCGGCCGCTCGGCGCAGAGCATCGGTATGGCCAAAGAACTGGGCACAGACCCTGAGCTGATTCACGAGCCCTCGGTCGGGGTGGTCGGCACCAAGGGTGACAGCCAGTGTTACCTGGGCGTGCAAGGCAAGGTGGAGGCCATTCATGCGCACCTGAAATCCCGTATTGGTCGTGCGCCGGGGCAGCTTCCCTATCGACTGGTGCAGCCCGAATTCACCATCGCCACCTCGGACGGTATCCGTAACGGCACGGCGGAGATGCGCTATTCGCTGATCGGACGCGAAGTGACGCAGGACAGCCTGTGCGAGCACTTGGAAGCCACCGGCCTGGCCGGTGTGATTGCTGTGGTCGCCTGTGACAAGCCGCCGGTGGGCACGCTTGCGGCCGTGCTCGAACACAACGAGCCGGCCATTATCATGTCGGACGGCACCATCCGGCCGGGGTGTGACCCGCAAACCGGTGAGGCGTTGGACATCGTCAGCGCCTATCAGGCGGCCGGGAATCCGGATGCCGCCGTGCGCGAGCGGGTGTCGGCTCATGCCTGTCCGGGCATCGGCAGTTGTGGCGGTATGTTCACCTACAACACCATGCAGACCTTTATCGGTGTGCTTGGCCTGCAGCCGTTGCATATGGTGGCGGCTGCCTCGGACGATCCGCGTCGTGAAAACGAATTCGCTGGGCAACTGGTTGAGTACCTGGCGCGGATGATCGACAGCGGCCTGAAGCCGCGCGACATCGTCAGCCCGGATTCGTTACGCAACGCCCTGATCGTGTCAATGGCCGTGGGCGGGTCCACCAATGTGGTGCTGCACACCCCGGAAATTGCCCGCGCCGCCGGTTACGAGCATTTCTGGCGCGACATCATGACCCCGGAAGAATTCAACCAGCTGTCGCGCGACATCGTCCCGGTGCTGACCAACGCCCGTCCTTACGGCAAGTATTCCATGCTCGACATCGATCGCGTTGGTGGCGTGCCGGTTATCGTCAAGGAACTGCTCGATGCCGGCCTGCTGAACGGCGCTACCATGACTTGCACCGGTCAGACCCTGGCCGAGCAAATCGAGGCGCTTGATCCGCCGGCGCCGGACGGCGAAGTCATTCTGCCGGTCAGTGCGCCCTATAAGCCCACTGGCGGGCTGCGCCTGCTGGGTGGCAACTTATCGCCCGATTTTTCCGCCATTCTTAAACTCGCCGGTGTCGAGGGCGGACTCGACGACAACCTGTTCAAAGGCCGCGCCCGCGTCTTTGAGGGTGAATTCGATCTGCTGACCGAACTCGACCAGCGCCCGGACAGCTTCCGTAACAACGACATGATCATCGTCCGCTATTGCGGCCCGACCGGCGCCCCCGGCATGCCGGAAATGCTCGATCCCACCTCACGCATCACCGCCCTGTGCCGGGAAAAGGGCATCGTTGTGGCACTGATGACCGACGCACGCTTCTCCGGTGGTTCCGTAGGCCTGGTGATCGGCCATGTCGGGCCGGAAGCGGCGCTGGGTGGTCCCATTGCCCTGGTGGAAGACGGTGACGAGGTCATCGCCGATCTCAACTCCAACGAACTCAACTGCACCGAACTGGCCGACCCGGCGACCTATCAGGCGCGCAAAGCGGTCTGGGACAAAGCCGTGGCCGATAACGGCGGTTTGCATCCCAAGGTCGGCAAAGCCGACACCCGTCTGCTGCACCGCGCCCGTCATTCTGCGGTACCGGCCATTCGGGGCGGGGGCCTGCACCCCAATGGCGAGGTCTGGGTGCGTGATCGCCGTCAACCGGAGCCAAGCGGGTTCAAGCCGACCAACAAGTATCGGTAGCCGCTAAACCGGGGCTCGGTCTCTCAGGTGGTGGTTCCATGTTTGTCCAGCCCGGCAGCGCTGCACTTTAATTGGCGAATGAATTTGCGCATGCCCGAATGCTCAGCAATACTGATGGCAGAGGTGATCGGTTTATGCATCGCATCTTATTATCGCTGTTTCTGTTACCGCTATTGCTGCTTTACGCGGGCGCTACCTTTGCTTGCGACGAGCCTGCGGACAGCGCTTCGCTTATCGGCAATGTGGCTGAGGCAGTCGACGCGACTGGTGGGTCCGGCCATGCTTTTGAAAGCGATGACAGTGGGCTGGTCACCTCTTACCAGCGCCACCCATTCCGGTTGCTTGAAGCGACGCTCCGGCGTTCTTTATCGTCCAATCTCCCAGAACCTGATCACTCTGGCTCAGCGCTCATCCGGGCGCCTCCTGTCTGTCTGTGCTAGTTAACCCAAACGTTACACTTTCAATACTGGCATAAACACCTTTAGTACCCGCTTGACGGGCCTTTCATGGCCGCAACGGGTAGGAGACAGTGCTATGAAAAACATGACCTTATATCCCCTGAGCGACATCAATGAGCTGGCCTGGCCAGCACAAAGCCAGTCGCTGTCGCAGAATTCCCCAGCTGTTGATTTCTTTACCGACTTCGAGACGGTGCAACCGCGGATTATCGAAGTCGCTACATCCGCTCTGGATGCCCGCAAAGTGATGATGACCACCCATGTGCGACTGCTGCTGGTAGTTAACCACCAGAACCACTTTGTCGGTGTGATTACTGCCGACGATGTTATTGAGCGGAAGATCGTACAGCGTGTGTCCGAGGGGTATCGTCGTGATGAGATCGGCGTGATGGACCTGATGACCCCGAAGAAACAGCTTACCGCCCTGGACATAGCGGAAGTAAAAAGAGCGACGATCGGCAATGTCATCCAGGTGCTGAAAAATGTGCATCAGCAGCATTGTCTGGTCATCGACAGCGAACATGGCCGGATTCGGGGTATCTTTTCGGCCTCGGAGATTTCACGGAAGCTCAAGCTGTACATCGATACCGACAATCGCTTCGACTTCAATAAGGTGTTCGAAGTGAGTGCCTGACAGTTGAACAGCCGCTGTTGCTACAGAAGGTGATGCCAGAGGCAGGCCTGATTCGGCCCCCCTGAGCACCACCAGCCTTTAAAAGCCGATCCGAAAGGGTCGGCTTTATTATTGTCTGCGCAAGTCTGTCCGCAGCCCTGTTGTCACCAAAAACATTGTTGGTTGATGACATAGTCGCTAGCAGTGATTGGACGGGGCATTTGCTGGATGCCCCGTTATACTGGCTGGCGAAAGAAAGGGGCAGTCGTTACCTGAGTAAGCCCTGTGATAACTAGGGGCTCTACAATCAAGATTTTTTATCAGGATTTTTCGACTGATTTTGTTGCCTCCAAAGCGGCGCTTATTCATTGTTTTAAATCCGCTGGTAATACCCCCTAAAGCCTTACCCTGTCTTTCAAAATTAGCGGACCAGGAATGTCCGACTCACTCAATGAATCTCAAGGATGTTTATATGACTTACCCTATGCCACTGGCCGAACTGGCCAGACACGTCGCTGAACGTGGCAATCGACCCTTTCTGCATCAACCTGTTAATCGCCAACTCAAGATATGGACCTGGGCTGACGTCGACGATAACTCCCGTCGCATCGCCCAGGGGCTGCTTTCTCTGGGCCTGAAGTCTGGTGACCGGGTGGCTATTTTTGCTAAGAACAGCGCTGAGTGGTTTATCGCTGACTGGGCCATCATGATGGCCGGAATGATCAGTGTGCCGATTTATTCCACGGCCAACGAGGAAACGGTTCGCCATATTATTGAAGACAGTGGCAGTAAGGCTGTTTTTATTGGCAAGCTGGACGATCTGACGGCCGGCCAAGCCGTCTTTGATGGCAGTCTGGTGCGTATCGGTTTTCCATACCCGACCATCGCTCACGATCACCGCTGGGACGATTGGATTGCTCAGCATGCTCCCTTACAACAGCTGGCCGAGCTGAGCCTGAACGATGTGATGACCCTGGTCTACACCTCAGGCAGTACCGGCAAGCCCAAAGGTGTGGTGTTGAAATACCGCCAGTATGCAGCGGCCTCCGCCACTAACCGGGTGATTGGACAGATTACCGACCGTGATCGCACGGTGTCATACCTGCCGTTGGCTCACGTCACCGAACGGGCCGTGGTGCAGGGCACGGCGCTTTATACCGGTGGACCGGTCTATTTTGTTGAATCGCTGGACACCTTTGTCGACGATTTAAAAGTGGCGCGACCGACGACGTTTTTATCCGTGCCACGCCTATGGACACGGTTTCAGATTGGCATCCATGAAAAAATCCCACCTAAAACGCTGCGGTTTTTGTTGAAGATACCGCTGGTCGGCAAGCTGGTTGCGCGCAACATTCGAGCGGGATTGGGGCTGGGATCGGTGCGTATGTTTGGTTCCGGTTCGGCATTGCTGGCGCCGAGTTTATTGCATTGGTATCACCAGCTTGGCATTGATATCTGCGAAGGGTGGGGCATGACGGAAACCACCGGGTTATCGGCGTGCAATATGCCATTTCGAGCCGACCGTATGGGCACCATTGGGCCGCCGCTGGATTGTGTCGAGATGAAAATTGCGGACGACGGTGAGTTATTGATTCGTGGTGACGCGGTATTTGAAAGCTACTACAACAACCCGGAGGCAACAGAACAAGCCTTTCAGGATGATTGGTTCCGCACCGGCGATAAGGCGGAGAAGCGCTCAGACGGATCCTTTCGTATTGTCGGCCGACTCAAAGAAGCGTTTAAAACTGCTAAAGGAAAATACGTTGCACCGGTGCCGCTGGAAAGCCGGTTATCCGGCAACTCAGCCATCGAGCAGGTGTGTGTGATTGGTGCCGGACGAACTCAGCCGGTGGCAGTGGTGGTGCTGGCGGAACATCTGGCATCTGAACAACGTGAAACGGTGCGTGCCTCTCTGCGACAGACTCTGAAAGAGCTCAATGCCAGCCTGGAAAGCCATGAAAAACTGGAGGGTATTCTGGTGGCATCAGAACCCTGGAGTATCGAAAACGGTCAGTTAACACCGACGATGAAGTTGCGCCGGGCCAATCTGGAAGAAAGCTATGATAAACGCCTCGGTCAGCTCAGTGGCGGTGAGGTGCGCTGGGAAGATGAGAGTCCGACTTAATAAGACTTAATAAAGCGGTGTGGTGGGCGCTGAGCGATTTTCCAGCGCCTGCTGTAATCGCTCTATTTCGGCGCGACTGGCGGCCAGGCGTTCTGTCAGGATGGCGTTGTTCTGTTGCAGCGCCTCATTAGTGCTTATTGCTGCTTGCAGTTCGCGCTCGATTTGCGTCAGGCGGTTTAATCGATCGTTGGCGTTTTCCAGCCGCTGCCGGGCGTTATCGGCGGTTTCTCCCAGCCGGGCGTAATCGCTGCGCAGCCCGGCAATTTCCGCCTCCATTTCCTCGATGACAGTCACCACGCTGTCCTGATCTTCACTGAAACGGGCCAGCGCCTTGCTCAGCAGTTCAGTGCGTTGGTTCAGCTGCTGATTTTCGCTGCGCAGCTTCGTTACTTGATGACTGCTGGTCACCACCATGACCAGTAAAACCACTGTGCTCAGTGCCAAGGCTGCAGCGGCAAAGACGGCGAGGGCAAACGACGATGCAGGTTTATCCATAAGGTAACAACGAGTCAGCAGTTAGGTAGCGGCAGTTTACCCAATTGGCAGGCTCAGGGTCATCCTGTGTCGATTTTAGCTTTTGGTTCACAGATGATGAATTTACAGAGACGTTAAGGTGCGAAAGCAGCAGATTTGATCGATACTGAGGGTATCCAAAAAAACCAACAACAATGGATGGCACCATGAGCTACCAAACTCCGCTGGCTGAACTGGCCCGTCACGTTGCCGAGCGCGGTGATAAGCCGTTCTTGCATCAACCCGTTAATCGCAAGCTCATCGTATGGACCTGGCGTCAAGTCGACGACAATGCCCGCAGAATAGCCCAAGGCTTGCTTTCTTTAGGGCTGAAACCTGGCGATCGCGTCGCTATCTTCGCCAAAAACAGCGCTGAATGGTTTATTACCGATTGGGCGATCATGATGGCCGGTATGATCAGCGTGCCGATTTACGCCACCGCCGGCGCCGACACCATTCGGCACATCCTTGAAGACAGCGGCGCCAAGGCGGTTTTTGTCGGTAAACTCGATGACCTGGCTGCGGGCCAGTCGGTGTTCGATGGCAGCATCCCGCGCATCGCCTTTCCTTATCAGACCATCGATCATGATCACCGCTGGGAAGATTGGATTTCTCAGCACGAGCCGTTGGCATCGATAGCGGACATCACCCTGAACGACGTCATGACGCTGGTATACACCTCCGGCAGTACCGGCAAACCCAAAGGCGTGGTGCTGAAATATCTGCAATATGCCGCCGCCTCAACCACCAACCGTGAGTTGGTGGGAATGACCCCTGAAGACAGAGGTGTCTCCTATCTGCCCTTGGCGCACATCACCGAGCGTGGCGTTGTGGAAGGCACGGCGCTTTATACAGGCGGACCGATTTATTTTGTCGAGTCATTGGACACCTTTGTCGACGATCTGAAAGTTGCCCGACCTACGACCTTCTTGTCGGTGCCACGTTTGTGGACGCGTTTTCAGGTGGGCGTGCACGAAAAAATGCCCGCCGAGAAACTGCAGAAACTGCTCAAGATTCCGCTCTTGGGTAAGTTGGTGGCACGGAAGATTCGTGCTGGCCTTGGGCTCGATTCTGTGCACACCTTTGGCTCAGGTTCTGCGCCAATCGCACCGAGTCTGCTGCAGTGGTATCACCGCCTTGGTATCGATATCTGTGAAGGCTGGGGCATGAGTGAAACCACCGGATTATCAGCCTGTAATATGCCGTTCCAAGCTGAGCGTATGGGCACCATTGGTGTGCCGCTGGCCTGCGTGGACATCAAAATTGCTGATGACGGTGAATTGCTGATTCGCGGCGATGCCGTTTTCGAGGAGTATTACAACAACCCCCAAGCGACCGCTGAAGCCTTTCAGGATGGCTGGTTTCGTACCGGCGATAAAGCTGAGCAAACGGCCGACGGGGCGTTTCGCATCATTGGTCGGTTGAAAGAAGAATTCAAAACCACCAAGGGCAAATATGTGGCGCCGGTACCGCTGGAAAGCCGCTTGTCCGGTAATCCGGATATCGAGCAAGTCTGTGTGATTGGTGCTGGCCGTACCCAGCCGGCAGCCGTTGTAGTGCTGGCTGAACATCGTCGGAATGCTGATCGCGACAGCTTAAGTCGGTCGCTGCGACGTACTCTGGAAGAATTGAATGCCACCTTGGAAAGTCATCAGAAACTCGAAGGCATTCTGGTGGCGAAAGAGCCCTGGAGTATTGAAAACGAGCGACTGACGCCAACGCTCAAATTACGCCGCAGTTATTTGGAACAGGTGTACAGCGAGCGCCTGAATGATGTCACCGGTGGCGTGGTTATCTGGGAAGATGAACGCTGAATAAGGCGAGGTGGCGAGTACAGTGTTACTCGCCACTGCGTCAAAAGCGATGTCCCAGGGTGAAATAGAAAGCGGTTCTATCAAGGCTGGCATGGCCCAGGGTGAGCTGCATTTTTCCCAATACCGTATCCATGCCGGCAAACAGGCTGGCCGAAGCGACCCAGTCACCGGGATTAACCATGAGCTCATCCTCGATACGGCCGGTTTCCAGTCCGGTTCCTAAAAACAGACCCCGCCCGAAAAAATCCGGCATGTCGGATAAACGATAATAATATTCTGCCGTTGCCAGCTGGTATTCCAAACCCGTCAGTTGGTTTAGATTCAGGCCGGATAAACGACCCGGACCACCCAGTTTATAACCGTCATAAAAATACAATTGCTCGGTGTGATCACCAAAGGTATCACCGGCTTCGAGCTGAATCTTTAAATGATGACTGCCGCTGGACAGTGGCTTGATCAGCTTGGCGGAAACTTTGGTGTAGTCGTCATCCGAGCCCCATTTTTCGGTGGTTTCAAAAGCGTCCAGACGGAACAGCAAACCGCGTGTTGGATAACCGAAAGAATCGAGTTGATCATAGATGGCGTTTAGCCGGTAACCGGCCTGAAAACGCTCGAACGGTTCGATGGTTTCAGCCGACAATCCCAGGTCGTGCTTGCCGGCCACATCGGTTGCGAAAGTACCGAGGCGAATCTCTCCGCGGGCACCGGTGATGCCCAGATCAAAGCCCACCTCGCTGGTGGTCAGGCGGGTATTTCCTGCCCGGGTGTTACCGTAATAAATTTCATTAAAGTAGCGGCTGCTGCTCAGGTGTGCGGCAATAAAACTGCCGTCGGTCAGCGACAGCGGCTGAATAAATTCACTGCGGAAAAGGAAGTCGGTGCCCAGGCGCAAATCAAGACGAACTTCGCCGTTGCGATCATTGATCCAGGGTTGACGGTAACTGGTGCTGACATTGATCTCGGCTTGCCGTGAGTCGTCGGTGGCGACATCCAGGCCGAAACGCAAATAGCCGTGACCTTCGGGTTTTGAATCGGCATAGATTTCGATGGTGCCGTAGTCGTCGGAATCGTAGGTACGTATCTGATAACCGACGTAAGTGTAATCGCCACGGCCGTAGATGTTGGAAATATCATTGTGCAGTCGAATCAGGTCGAAATCTTCACCGGCGTGAGCGGTGATGTCTCTCATGATAACCTGATCATTAAACTCAAGATCTGCGGCCGTGGTGATGCGGGTGATGTGAATGTTATCCCGCCGCCGGGTCTGTCGCCGTTGTTGCCACTGTTGATAGTCCTCGGGTGACAGTGATAACTGGGCCAGGTCAGCGTGGCGCAGCCGGGCCGCAATTTCGCCCTGATTGATGATATCTGTGTATTGATCGAAATCCGCCGAGGTGAATTTCTGCATATCCGGCTCGATCAAAATATCGTTCTCAGACAACAGTTGCTGTGACTGCACGACGTTCTGATCCATCAGGATTTCAACGGAACGGTTGGCGACATCAAAGGATGAATCGTACTGCGCATTCCAGCGGTCTTTGATGCGTAAGCTGACGCCAATCACCACATCGCCACACAGCTCACGCCCGGCGGCGACCGGGAAATTCTGCACCAAACCACCATCGACGTAGTGCCGGCCATCAATCGTCAAAGGGGCAATTAACGCGGGCAGCGACATGCTGGCACGCATGGCTTGGGGCAGGTTACCTGCGCTGAATATCCGTTCTTCACCGCTGTCCAGATCGGTGGCGACGGCGCGAAAAGGTGTCGGCAGGGTATCGAAATCGAGGTCGACAACGGCGTAGCCGGTGCCGATCAATTCTTTCATAAAGAGCTCAAATCGATAACCCGATGCAATACCACTGGAAGGCACTGGCAAGCCATACTGGGTATCGATCGAAAAACCAAAAAGCGAACGATAGCTGTAGGCGCGTAAATTTTGTTGGATTGACTGGCGCGGTGGTCGTTCATTGAAAAATTCCACCAGGCTGTGTTCATCAAGAATGGCGGCAATTTCTGTGGAATTCATACCGACTGAATAGAGGCCGCCCACGAGTGCGCCCATGCTGGTGCCGACCACACAGTCGACCGGCACTCTGAGTTCTTCCAGTGTCCGCAGCACGCCGATATGGGAGAGACCCCGGGCACCACCGCCGGCGAGCACTAACGCAATGGAAGGGCGTTGTTGGTCGATGGGCTCTGCCTGTGTCAGCGTCGTTGTCGCGACAGTTAACAGCAACCAGCCGAGTAGAAGATTCAGTTTGGTGGGCATGGATATAAAAAATTAGATTGAATGTGGCAGCTTATCACTTGCCAGGCTCAGACGCTGCTTTGTATCAACCAGTGTATTAACCAGGCCAGACCGAAGAGTGGCAACTGATGAAGCAGATAAAAGCCAAGGCTGTGTTGACCCAACCACACCAGCAGTCGAGTGAAAGGTCCAAGAGGCAGGTGGTGTACTCCGAACAGACGGCGATGGCCAAGATAGATGCCGATATAGACCATACCCAGCCAGGGAATCAAGCGTGTCAGATCGACGGTCGCCGTAGGCAGGTGCAAGGGTCCGGCCAGAGCGCGATGCAAGGGCTGAAGGTTGAACCAGTCAGTGATATTGAACAGCACCAGGATGGCGATACCCAGACTCAGGGCAAGGCGCGGATAAAAAATAACTGGCACGGCCAACAAACTGGCAACAGCAATAAAATGCAACACGCCGAACCAGACCCAGGCGTGAGGATAAGCCAGCCAGGTCGCCAGGCTGATTGCAGCCGCGCCAGCGACGATTTTCGCCTCGCGTTTCCAGAAAGCCGGCCAGCGCATGCCGTCACGGTTGGCCAGCACCAGGCTGATGCCAACCGTGGCAAAGAACAGCACGACGATGATGCCGCGGAAAATGGCCCAGAACGGCGCTTTGGAATCGAAGGACAGATAGCCATAGAGGCTAAGATCGTAACTGAAGTGAAACAGCGCCATCAGCACCAGGGCGATACCACGGATCTGATCGACACTGGTCAGGCGTGGCATCGCCTGGTGGCTGACGGCTGCGGTCAAAACAGACCGTCGGCAGGACTGACCGGGGTCAGCGGACGATAGATCACCTGGTGATAGGGCCGATCGCCCGCCCAGGCCAGTTGTTGGATCAGTTCGGTTCGCTCTGTTTGCCAGCGGGTTTTAAGAATCAGTCGGTCTTCGCTCAGCGCCGTTGCCCAATCCATTTGTTCCGGGGCGTTGCCAGCGGTCGGTGTCAACACCTCTTCGCTGCCTGGCTCGCCGTATTGACGGCTGATCAGGTGTCGTACCTGTTCGAACTGGTCGATCCAGGATTGGATGGGCGCATCCGGTGCCGGTTTAAACAGGAAGCGTCCTTGTGACAGCTGTCCGCCGGTGAACTGGTACACCAGACGGGTGACATGGATGTCTGGCAAACTGGCTTCATAAATCAGATAGCCGGTTTCGCCAAAGGGCGTGCGGTTAGTGCGGGTTTCCGCCTGACGCACGTCATCGATGCTGGCGCCCCACAGCGCCTGACCAAAATCTTCCGCCGCTGCTAAAGCGGGCAGGGCGACTAATAACAGTGAGCAAAGCAAACGCATCTTCAGGACCTATCGAAACGATCGAGCAGCTCATCGCCACTCAATTCATCAAAGCCTTTATTGGTCTCTTCGCTATCGGCCTCAATCGGTGCTTCTTCAGTTTCAATCTGGCGATAGCGCGGCAACGCCGGCTTGGACTGGGTGCCTGCGGTGCTGTCATTCAGATTGTTGGCTTCCAGGTATTTCTGGTAAGCCGACTTCTGCCGCTTTTTGTGTTTGGCCAGGCGATTATGAGAAGGAATCTGACCTTTCTCGCCCTGACCGATGAAGTCTTTCTTGGAACCGGTTTTGACGTTGAGTGTGCCTTTTAAGGACCGGCTCTTCTTGCTGCGTGACATAGTGCCCCGTCGAATTAAGTAGAATCTGCCCGTATTATAGAGGTTCGCATTCAAGTTGGCAGGGTTTGAATTGATGGAATATCGTCGTTTGGGTCGATCCGACCTCGAAGTTTCCCGAATTTGCCTGGGTACTATGACCTGGGGTGAGCAAAACAGCGAAGCAGACGCCCACGAGCAGATGAATTACGCCCGTGAGCGTAACATCAATTTCTTTGACGCCGCTGAGATGTACCCTGTGCCACCGCGCCCGGAAACCTACGGTCGCACTGAAGAGTATATCGGTAGCTGGTTTGCAAAAACCGGTCGGCGTGAGGAAGTGATACTGGCGACCAAGGTGTTTGGGCGCAGTGACCGTAAGGATGTTCGCGGTGGTCCGCGGCTGTCGCGTGAGCAGATCAAACAGGCCGCCGAAGCCAGCCTGAAGCGCTTACAGACGGATTATATCGATCTGTACCAGTTGCATTGGCCGGATCGCAGCACTAATACCTTCGGTAAGCTGGGCTACAGCGTTGTCGACGAAGAAGATGTCGTTACCATTGAAGAGACTCTGCGTGCCTGCGATGAACTGGTTCGCGAGGGCAAGGTGCGTCGCATTGGTGTATCTAACGAAACGGCCTGGGGCGTATCGGAGTATCTGCGTCTGTCGCGTGAAGAAGGGCTGGCGCGTATCGACTCCATTCAGAACCCTTACAACCTGCTTAACCGCAGCTTTGAAGTGGGTCTGGCGGAAATGGCTTACCGTGAAGACGTCGGTTTACTGGCTTATTCGCCGCTGGCGATGGGCACTCTGAGCGGTAAATACGCCGGTGGCGCCAAGCCAGAAGGCGCGCGTCTTACCTTGTTCGATCGATTCCAGCGTTACAGCACGGAAAATGGCAAGGCTGCCGTGGATGAGTATGTCCAGGTGGCGCGCGACCATGGTCTGGACCCGGCGCAGATGGCGCTGTCTTACATCAATGACCGGCCATTCTTGACCTCAAATATCATCGGCGCGACCACTATGGCGCAGCTTAAGAGCAATATCGACAGTCACGAGCTGGTGCTCAGCTCAGCGGTGCTGGCCGACATTGAGGCGGTGCACCGTCGTTATCCCTATCCGTGTCCCTGATCACCACTGGTCGCGTAAGCTGCGCAAGGCGCGGAAGCGCTCAAGTGCACTGCTGGTCGGATAATCCCGTTCGGCCAGCGCGTCGGCCAGTTCAGGGTCGTCCAGACGCAAAAACAGATTGAAGCTCAGTTCCTGCTCGAACGTCGTGACGGTGCGGGTGTCGGGCGTCTGGGCGTCGGCCTCGGTTTTGAGATCGAGTGCCGCGGTCAGGTCTGGCTGGATGCTTAACGCAAAGGCAAGGTTATTGGGCAGGTAATCGTGACCTGGGTAAATGCGTGCCTGCCTGGCCGTATCGCGACGCAGCCGTTCGATGCTGTCAAACAACACATCGGTGCTGCCTGAACGGGTGTTGCCGACGCCGGCATTGAACAGAGTGTCGCCGCAGATCAGCGCCGGTTCGTCCTGGTCGATGTAAAAGACGCCATGCGCCGGGGTATGGCCAGGCGTGAACCAGAAGCTTGCCTGGCCGTCACCGACGCTTAGCTTGTCGTTGTCTTCAAGCCAGATATCAGCCGCCAGCTTGCCGATGCAGCCGGCCGGTGCAAAGACGCGGGCACCGGTGGCGGCTTTCAGTTCATTGACGTGCCGAATGTGGTCGCCATGTTCATGAGTAATCCAGATGGCGCTGATAGATAAATCCTGTTGCCGGGCCAGCTGTATCAGGTGCTCGGCGTCATAAGGATCAACCGCTGCCGCCTGGCGTTGCTGTTCGCAATAGACCAGATGGTTGTAATTCTGAAAAGAGTCCGGCACATAGGTTCTCAGAATCTGCATTTTTTCGGCCCACAATAAAGGTGTGAGTCGTACCCTAGAGACAGGAGGAAGACTTGGCAACAGCTCCCTTGATGGCGGTGATTTCACCGGCCAAAACGCTGGATTTCGAAAGCCCGGCGATCACCGACCAAAGCACCGAGTTTCGTTTTGCCGACGAGGCCGCGGAGCTGGTCGATGTGCTGCGCACATACAGCGTCAGCGATCTGCGCGAACTGATGTCGCTGAGTGAGAAGCTGGCCAATTTGAACGTCGAACGCTTCAGTCAGTGGCAGTGGCCATTCGATTCGCAGCGCAGCAAACAGGCGCTTTTGGCCTTTCAGGGCGACGTCTATACCGGTCTTGATGCTGCGACGCTCAGCAAGAAGGCGTTTGGCAAAGTTCAGGACCGGCTGCGTATCTTGTCGGGTTTATATGGTGTGTTGCGGCCGCTGGACCGCATCCTGCCGTACCGCCTGGAAATGGGCACGCGTCTGCCGACCGAACGCGGCACAAACCTCTATCAATGGTGGGGGAATCAGTTGACCGATACACTGGCGGCGGATATCCGCAGCAATGAGACACAAGCACTGGTCAATCTGGCGTCGAACGAATACTTTAAGGCGATCCAGCCGAAGCGGTTACCGGTACCAGTGATCGTGCCGGAATTCCGTGACTGGAAAAATGGTCAGTACAAGATGATTTCTTTCTTTGCCAAAAAAGCTCGCGGTCTGATGGTGCGCTATATGCTGGAGAACGATATCCGCCGGGTGGAAGACCTCAAGGGGTTCGATCTGGATGGTTACCGTTTTGATGCCAGTCGCTCGACCGATTCACACTGGCAGTTTTTGCGCGACCAGAGCCGTTCCGTTAAGGCGGCTTAAAACTGAAAACTTGCAACGCACTTAACGAGTCTGTTTATTCAGACTTTTTGTTAACACAAGGAGAACGCTATGAAATCTGTGTTTAAGCCGGTACTGATGCTTTCATTGGTGGCAACGGTGCTGGCCGGTTGCGCCCAGCTGTCACCCCAGCAAATTGCCTTCGAACCCGTTGTTTCACCGGACAGTTTGCCGGCCGGTAACGGCCGTACCTTCTGGGTGGATATTGAAGATGGTCGCAGCAGCACCGTTATTGGTCAGCGCGGCGGGGTTTATGAAAACAGTTCTGCTATTACCGCCTCTGGTGATTTGACCAAACAACTGCGCGATCAGGTGATCGGCGCTTTGGAAGTGGCCGGTTTTGAAGCGGTAGAAATGAATGCCGATTTTGAGTGGACCGTGACGCTGGAAGAGCTGAGTTACGAACTGGTCGATATCGACGCAGCACGTAAAGAAGCCAAGGTGGCTGCGGAAGTATCGGTGGAAATCGTCAAAGCCAACTCCAGCTACTCCAACAGTTTCCGTTCACAGCGTTCTGCCGAGTTTTTCCGCTATCCGGATGAAGCGGAAAACGAAACCATGCTGACTGAGACATTCGATGCTGCCATTGAGCGGATGTTCAATGATGCTGGGTTGAATCGTTTTCTGCGCTGAGTAATTCAGCCATTAAAAAAGCGGCCAATTGGCCGCTTTTTTGTTTCTGGCAGTCCGATTTTTAGCCCGCTTTATCGAGATCGTGTTCTTCGAAATAGGCCGCCATAAAATCGACAAAGGCCCGGCTCTTGGCGGACAGATAGCGGTTTTCCGGATAAACCACATGGATGGTTCGGCTGGGGAAGGTGATGTCCGGTAGCACATGCAACATGCGTCCACTGGTCAGTTCTTCGCGCACCATATAGTACGGCAGCGCCGTGATGCCCATATGATTGGTGGTGGCCTCGGCCAGGGTGTCCAGATCGTTGACCGTGAAGCGGCGGTCTTTATTCTGCAGACCGGCTTCTTTCAGAAAACGTTTGATCCAACGTGGCTCGGCGAAATCGATACCGGACGCCATCAGCATATGGTGATCGTACAGATCGGCCAGTTGCTGTGGCATGCCATGCTTGTCGAGGTAATCTTTGGTTGCGGTCAGGATGACCTTTTGCTTGGCAACCGGTCGGGCGACCAGACGACTGTCCTGCAGCGAACCCAGATGAATCGCCAGGTCGATGCCTTCGCGCACCAGGTCGAGGCCTTTATCGGCCAGGATCAGGTCGAAATTCACGTCCGGATATTGCTCTAAAAACTTGGAGAATATCTTCATCAGCATGGAGCGGCCGAAGGTCGGCGTGGCGGTGATGCGCAGCGTGCCTCGCGGCGAGGTTTCCAGGTCTTTGACCATATGCTCGGCTTCCTCGAGGTCTTCGAGGATGCGACTGCAGCGGTTAAAGAACAGCTGGCCGGCTTCGGTCGGGCTGACCGAGCGGGTGGTGCGGTTGAGCAAGCGCACGCCAAGGCGATCTTCCAGCAGGCTGATCTGCTTGCTGACAGCCGAAGGCGTCAGACCCAGTTGATGAGCCGCGTTGGTAAAATTATTGGCTTTAACGACGGTGGTGAAGATGATCAGCGAATCGAGTCTCGCCATGACGGGCCTCTGTCAGTCGAGTGGTACCTGAAGCACGGCGATCATACGACGTATTAATCAACAATCCAACGCTATTGATGATTGTTTTTTGATAATCCCGGCCTTTACAAAACATCACTCAAGTTGTGCGCTATACCGCCGCTAGTAGATTGAATGCACCGCCTATTCGATAAGTACCGGTTTGCGCCGGAAGGGGACGCCCTATGAATAACATGCTGTCCAATTTGTCCGCGTTAACGCCATCCATCGCTGGTTACCAGCGCCCCGGTTCGGGCCAGGCTGCTCAGTCCGCTGGGGCGGGTTCGGTCAACGCACCTGCAAAAACCGAACAAGCTGGCGCGTCGCAATCGGCGGCGAGCAATTTTAATGTCGAAGAACTGGTCGATAATCTGTGGAGCTTTATGCGCGGCCGTCTGTCTCAGGCCCAGGCTAATGGCGCCTCCGAAGCTGAGATGGAGAAGCTTTGGGCCGCCGCGGAAAAAGGCATCAAGCAGGGGTTTGGTGAAGCGCGTGATGTGCTTGAGTCGATGGGCAAGCTGGATGATGCGCTCAAAGGTAAAATCGATGACGCTTACGGCCGGCTTGAAGACGTTCTGGCCAATCGTGATATCGACGCCTCGGTGAGTGCTGACGATTCCAAGCAGGTGTCACGCCAGGGCAATCGCAATATCGGTATTTATCAGTACGAACAGCGCACCTTTGCTCTGGATGTCACTACTGCTGAAGGCGATAAGGTCACCATCCGTGTGGATCGTCGTAACGAAGCTTCGGCGGAAAAGTCTTCCGGTGATGGCTGGTCGTCGGTGAGCTGGGGCAAGGTGGAATCGGGTCAGTTCGATTTGAGCATCGAAGGTGATCTGAACGATCAAGAACGATCCGATCTGACCGCTTTGCTGAAAGAAGTGGGTGAGCTGGCTGACGAATTTTACGACGGCGACCTGGGTGTGGCCTTCGAGCAGGCTCAGGCGCTGAGTATCAGTGGCACCAGTTTGGCGTCTCTGGATCTGAGCATGCGTTCGGTTCAAACCAAGGCTGTATCTGCCTATCAACAGGCTGGTGGTGAGGCTCAGAGCTTGCCGCGCGGTCTGGATCCGTTGCGCGAATACGCTCGTGAACTGGTCGATGCCCAGCAGCGTTGGGTGGATAAACTGAACTCGGAGCGGGGTCTAGTCGACTCATTGGTCAACCATCCGCGTAACGATGGCCGCTTGAGCAGCTTCCTGGATTCGCTCTTTGCTGACCCATCAACCGATAAAAAAGACGCCTGATAGCGAGCGCTGGTAAAGCGCTGGCAGATTTCTACAATAGGGCCGTTTTTCCAATAGGAACGGCCCGTGGCTTCCTCCTCAACGACCCCGAATCTCATTCTCTACAGTACCCTCGGTTGTCATCTCTGTGAGCAGGCGCAGGCTTTGCTGCAAGAGTTGGCGCTGTCCGAACCGCTGCAATGGCAGGTGGTTGATATTGTCGAGAGTGATGCATTGATGGACCGATACGCCATACGTATTCCGGTTCTGCTCTGCGATGGCGCAAGTGACGATCTTGGCTGGCCTTTTACGCTGGACGAGGTGCGTCGTTACCTCCGTGCCAATCATGCCTGATTCTCCCTTAGCAAAAGGTTCATTGTGATTCGATATCGCGGCTTAGTGTGGTGGCTGTTGCCCTTGTTGCTTGCTCTGGCTGCAGGTCTTTGGTTCCGACAAAGTCACCTGGATTGGTTGGGTCGCAGTGTTTCAGATGTGTCGGCCTGGAGCGATCAATGGCAGGACTGGATCGATACCCGCAGCGAGCTGACGCATCCAGCCATGATTCATTGGATGCCGCCGGGCTGTTTGTGCCGTTTTATGGCGTCCGGCCATGCTTCATCGCTGAGCGAAACCGGGAGTGAGCTGGGCTACCACCCGGTGCAATTGGGAACGCCCTTTATCAATCAGGCGCTGGCGGGGTCAATGGATGGTACGCCGCCAGCCTCGCCAGGCCCTCTGATCGTATTGACCGGCACCGACGGACAGATTCGCTATCTGGGTGCTTACAGCAGTGGGCTGACCTGCGCTCAATCCAACAGTCTGGTGGATGACTGGTTGCCGCTGTCGCGTCCCGGCTCGGTGGTTAATCTGGATGCGACGACCTGCGTTTGTGTGAACTAACACTGTCTTTATGTGAACTAGCGCATATTCCTTCAATCTCGACTAAACTTTGCCGATAACGACGGAGTGGGTGGGCGACTGCGCTTGCCGGGATCGTTGGAAGAGTCGAAGTAGCCGGAGTAGCTGATGTCGAGTGTGCTGAAAAATGTCGATAGCCGTACCAATCTGGTCGGTCAGAATCGACTGGAAATCCTGATGTTCCGGCTCAAAGGACGACAAATCTATGCGATTAACGTCTTTAAAGTTCAAGAGGTATTGGGGCTGCCCAAACTGACCATGATGCCGCAGCGCAATCCGGCGGTGATTGGTGTGGTCTATCTGCGTGGCCGTTCGGTACCGGTTATCGACCTGAGCATGGCCATTGGCTTAAGTCCTATCAAACACGATGAAAATTCCACCATTATCGTGACCGAATACAACTCGACTGTTCAGGCGTTCCTGGTCGGTGGAGTGGATCGTATTATTAACCTGAACTGGGAAGAGGTGTTGCCACCGCCGTCGGGCGCGGGCCATACCCACTATTTGACGGCCATAACCCATCACGAAGAGCAGATTGTCGAAATCATTGATGTAGAGAAGGTCTTGTCGGAAATCGTGCCGATGAACGCTTTACTCAGTGAAGGTTATCTGGCGGATGAGGTGGTGGAACGCATTCGCGGTCGTGAAATTGTTATGGTTGATGATTCGCATACCGCCCTAACTCAGGCGCGGGTGACTTTTGAATCCATGGGGCTCAAGGTGCATCAGGCCACCGATGGCGCTCAGGGTTTGGAACTGCTGCGTCGGCTGGCAGAAGAGACTGACGGCCCGCTGGAAGAGCGGGTGCTGATGCTGGTCACCGATGCGGAAATGCCGCGAATGGATGGCTATCGACTGACGGCTGAAGTGCGCGCCGATGGGCGTTTGAAAAACCTGTTCGTTGCACTGCATACGTCGCTGTCCGGTGATTTCAACCTGGCGATGACCAAGAAGGTCGGCTGCGATGCTTTTCTCTCCAAGTTCCAGCCCGAACAGCTGGCCGATCTGGTGCGCAGACGGGTGGAAGGCGAAGCCTGAGGTTGCTTGCATAAGCCGCTCGCCTTTGCTGGAATGAGCGGCCCTCTTCCCCTTGCGGACCCTGCTGTCATGTCGTTTACCGCTCAGATTACCGCTCTGTTCCATTACCCCATCAAATCACTTGCCGGTATTGCAGTTGATCGGCTGCCATTCGATGCAGCCGGTCCAGTGGACGATCGCCGCTGGATGCTGATCAACGCCAAGAACCGTTTTGTCAGTCAGCGCGATATGCCACAGCTGGCCAATTTTGGTGTGCAGGTGCAGGGCGATGGTTATCGCATCAGCGCGCCCGATGGCGATTATCGCGATCTCACCAGGAGCGTCGCCAGCAATGCGCCGATACGGGTAACGGTCTGGAAAGATGAGCTGGATGGCTGGGAAGTCTCAGCCGAGCTGTCGGCCTGGTTCAGCGACAAAGTGGGTAAGACGGTGCGCTTGGTGTATGTCGGCACAGATTCGCAACGGCGCGTACCGGACCCGGCTGCTCTGGAGCACGAACGCGTTGGCTTTGCAGATGGCTATCCACTGTTGCTGTGCAATCAGAGTTCTCTGGATGGACTTAACGAACGGGCGGGGGTCCAGCTCGACGTGCGTCGCTTTCGTCCCAACATAGTGGTGGACGGTTTGCCGATGGATCAGGAGCTGGAGTTGGGACGTTTAACGCTGGCCGCTGGTCATCTGCAATTACTCAAACCCTGCGAACGTTGCAGCATTCCAGCGGTGGACCCGGATTCTGGCATCTATCAACGAGAGGTGGCGGCGGCGTTAAAAACCCACAGCCGCTTTAACGGCAAAACCATCTTCGGTATGAATGCGGTTGCCCGTGGCGTCAGTGAACTGCGCCTGGGTGATAGCGCGCAGCTCGAATCCGTCAGCTAGTTCAGCGGCTCAGGAATCATCACCCAGCGACGCCAGGTTGGGTTGGTCGAGCCAACTGGCGAGCGTCCAGTTCTGGCCGTCGCGCATGGCGTAGATCTGGGCGTAGGTCAGCACTGATTTGACGTAGTTGCGGGTTTCATCGAAGGGAATGGATTCAATCCAGACGCGCAGGTCCGCCGGGTAACGGTCCAACCAACTGGTAACTTTGGTGGGGCCGGCATTGTAAGCCGCCGTCGCGTAGACCGGATGACCAAAGCGGCGCTGCATCTGATCCAGGTAATTACGACCCAGGGTGATATTCAGCGTCGGATCGTTCAGGTCGTCCTCACCGTGATAATTCAATCCGGATTTGATCGCCATACTGCGCGCGGTATAAGGCATTAACTGCATAAGCCCACGCGCACCCACCGGCGATCGTGCCTGAGTCATAAAGTGACTTTCCTGGCGCATAACACCATATAACCAGTGTCTCGGCACGGCTGCTGTTTCGGTCAACTCGCCAACCAGATCGGCAAAGGGAGTCGGGTAGCGCAGCGTTAATTCGCCATAACGACCACTCATACCCGCCGTCTGGGATGCCTTATGGTACCAATTCCGACTCTGCGCTAACTGGGCGGCTTCCATCATTTGTTCGGGCGTGAAGGCATCCAGCGCCAGATTCCATTCGATCTGAGCGCGCACAATGTCGCCCGCCTCATAGAGTGCCAGGGCGCGCTGCAAGTTGGGACGTTCGGCGATAGGCCGACGGGTCTTGATCGGAGGGTATTCATCGAGGTTCAGTTCGGCCGGCTGATCGAGCGCTGCAGCGGCCAGAAAACCATAGTAGGAGCGTTCCTGGGCCAGGCTCGCTAACTGCTGCTCGGAGGTATCACCCATATCCAGATGTTGTTCGGCGATGGCTGACCAGTAACGCCATTGGCTGCTGTCCTGGAGTGACTCATCCAGCGCCCGATAAAGGCTGGCGATCTGCATCCAATTGTTGTCCGCCAGGGCGACCTGCAGGCGCCAGTGCTGGATTTCTTCGTTACCGCGTTTGGGGTCGGCAATACCCAGCCAATAGTCGGCCTGTGGCAGCGCCAGCTTGGCCATGGCAATGCCCAGATAGCCGGAGGTCGCTTGAATGTCGGCCTGGCTAAAGTCGGGCGTCCGTTTGATCAGGTCGACCCAGAAGTTGGATGCTATCTGTGGTGCGCGAAACGCCAGCCGATCGATAGCGGCTAACGCCAGGTCACGTTGCCATGCCTCGTCCGGGTTGTAGGGCTGATTGAACAGGCCGGCCGGACTGAGGTAGATAGCGCGTAGCCGTTGTCCGCGTTGACGCCATTGTGGCTCGTCATATTGATCATTCAGATAACGCAACATGGCACTGTTGCGGGCTTCAAAGGCCAGCAACTGGCGTTGCCAGACCAGTTCGTTGTAGTCATCCGCCTGCTTAAGCCGTTCCAGAAAGGGATTGCAATAATCGGGCAGTGACTCGGCGGTTAACCACAGTTGGCGCAATTGTTCATCGACCAGCGGCTCACCCAGCGCTTGCTGTGCCTGGAAGCGTCGGCAGGGATGACCAGCGCCGGCCCAGGCCTGGTCAAACAGAACGTAGCGATACCATTGTTCGCGCTGCGCCAGCTCTTCCAGCCAGGTTTGACGGAACTCCCAGCCGGCGGCCTGCCATTCAGGCTTTAACAGTTGGTTGGCGAACCAGTCGGTATCGATAGCGTCGGGATGACGCATGGCCCAGTGAGTGACCAGGTGCGGGTAGAGCGGCAGATGTTTCCAGCGATTGAGGTCGGCAAAGTCCAAATCGTTCTGATTCAGGCTTTGTAACGCCTGGTTATAGTCTTCCGACAGCGATGCGTCATCCGCCAGGACGGGCAGGGTGCCGGCCAGACAGAAGACAGTCAGCATTCGCAGCAGCGGTGCGTTCATGTCCACAAGCCTCACAACAAACAATAACCCGACCGTTGCGCTGTAACGCAGATGTTCGATGGGCGTTAGAAAGAGATTGTCAGACTAGCTGCTTTATTGGGCACTGAAAAGAAAAGACCCGCCCCTTTACAGGGCGGGTCAGCGGGTCAGCTCAGACTTCGGCTGTGTGACCGCGTTTGCGAGCAATGAAGGCCTGGACGCGTTCGCCCAGGATCAACATGCAGGGTGTGAACACCAGCGTCAGCAGGCTGGCAAACAGCAGGCCGCCGGCGATGGTGGTAGCCAGAGCCGTCCACCATTGAGACGACGGCGCGCCAACGGTGACAGAGCGCTCGAAGAAGTTGATGGTCAACTGATACACCATCGGCAACAGACCCAGAATAGTCGTGACGGTGGTCAGAATCACCGGGCGCAGACGCTGGGCACAGGTGATCAGCGCCGCATCCATGGCCGGTACGCCCTGTTTGCGGATGACGTTGTAGGTGTCGATCAAAACGATGTTGTTGTTCACCACAATCCCCGCCAGGGCGATGATGCCAACCCCGCTCATGACCACCACAAAACTCGCGCCGGTCAGAATAATACCGACCATCACCCCGACCGTGGACAGTAGGATCGCCAGCATGATCAGGAAGGTCTGGTAGAAGGAATTGAACTGGGTAACCAGGATAATGACCATGACAAAGAGGGCGATCAGGAATGCACCGCCGAGGAAGGCCATGGTTTCAGCCTGTTCTTCCTGGTCGCCAGTGAAGCGGAAATCAACACCCGACGGCAGGTCGCCTTCAGCGCGGGCCTGCGTCAGTGCTTGCTGGATCTCCTGAATCATCAGGTCAACACGTTCACCTTCGGCCAGGTTGATATCCACGTTGACGGTCATACGGCCGTCGGTGCGGTAGACATCGCCCTCTTTGTTCTGGGCTGTACGGGTGATGAAGTTGCTGATCGGAACCTGGTCACCGTTGGAAGTCACCGTCAGTTCATCGATCTGTTCCAGGTCGCGACCGTTGAACGGGTAGCGAATCAGGATGTCGACTTCTTCGTCCGCATCGTTAGGCCGATAAGAGCCCAGCTGAACGCCATCGGTGATCATGCGTACTGCAGAACCAATGGCATTCAGGCTGACGTTGAAACGGCTGGCGGCTTCGCGATCGACATCAATCAGCCACTCCAGGCCATCCAGCGGACGGTTGTCGTTGACCGATTCAATGCGCTCGTCGCGCGTCAGTCGTTGCACCATGGCATCGACCGTGGCATAGAGCGTTTCGCGCGTTGGGCCGAAGAACTGCATCTGGATATCGACACCGGTGGTCGGACCCATCTGTGGTACCTGGGATTCCACCTTCAGGCCAGGAATACCCGAGGCGCGTTCAACGGCGTTACGCAATACCGTGTCCGAATCAGGCCGGTATTGCCAGTCGACAAACTCCATCATCAAAGAACCGATGGTGTCTTCAGAGTCGGTACGACCGGGAACCGCGGAAACCGTGGTGGTGATGGTCTTAACCGAATCCATACCCAGAACGCGGGATTCCACCTGCTTGACCAGCACATCGCGTTCCTGCAGCGACAGGTTGCCACGTGCCTTGATCACAATGCCGCCGAACTCCGAATCAACGGCCGGGAAAAACTCGACGTTGGTCGAACGGACAGAGAACATCACGATGATCAGTACGATCACGCCGAACACCAGGCCCAGTGCCATCAGCGGACGCTTCAGCAACACACTGAGCAAACGGATATAAACGCCCAGGCCGCCGCGAACTTCGCTCAGATCGCCATGGTCAATGGCATCCATACCGTGCTTTTTCTCTTCCGAGACGCGCGCTGCTTTGCCAAACATCGTACCGAAAGCCGGTACGGCAATCAGTGCCATAACCAGAGAGGCACAGAGCGTGATGATGACGGTTTTGGGCAGGAAGCCCATAAACTCACCGGCGATACCCGGCCAGAACAGCAGCGGCATAAACACCGCCAGAGTCGTGGCAGTGGAGGCGGCAATCGGCCAGGCCATACGGGTGGCCGCTTCGCGGTAAGCGCTCTTGCGGTGGGCACCTTCAGACATGCGCCGATCAGCGTATTCGGTAACCACAATGGCACCGTCGACCAACATACCGACACAGAGAATCAGCGAGAACAGCACCACGATGTTCAATGAAATATCGAGCATCGACAGCACCAGAATACTGGTCAGGAAGGAAGCCGGAATCGCCAGGCCGACAAGGAACGCCGAACGCACACCCAAGGCTGAAACAATAACGATAAACACCAGCAAAGTGGCCAGCAGAACCGAGTTGAACAGGTCATCCAACTGCTGCTCGATCATCACCGAGTTGTCCTGGGTGTAGGTCACTTCCACCGCGTCAGGCCACTCCGGACGAATTTCTTCGACCTTGGCTTTCACCTGTTGAATGGTTTCGATGATGTTGGCGCCGGAACGCTTGACGATCTCCAGTGTTACCGCTGGTTGACCGTTCACACGCGACAGCGAGTCGGGGTCTTTGTAGGTCCGCTGACCAACGGCTATGTCGCGAAAACGGACCACGGTGTCGCCATCCACCTTGACCGGCAGATCAAGGATGTCGTCTTCGGTCTCGATCAGACCCGGAATCTTGATGGAGAAACGACCCGCGCCAGTATCCATGCTGCCTGCTGTTACCAACTGGTTGTTGTTGGAAACCAACTGCACCAACTGGCTTTGCGAGATGTTATAGCTGGCCATCTTGGCCGGATCGATAATGATCTCAGCCACTTCATCGCGAATACCCTGAATCGGAGTTTCCAGCACGCCCTGGATCGATTCCAGATTGGTCTGCAAATCTTCGGCGATATGGAACAGCACGCGATCATCAACGTGACCCGACAGCGATACGTTCAATACCGGAAACTGGGAGAGGTTAATCTCCATAACCGAGGGTTCGTCGGCATCGGCCGGCAGTTCGCCCTTGGCGCGGTCCACGGCTTCACGAACTTCATCCAGCGCTTCATCGATATCAGCATCGATATCGAATTCCAGCTGGAACGAGGCACGACCTTCACTGGCGGTACTGACCAGCTCTTTCAGGCCTTCAATGCCTTCGAGTTCTTTCTGCAACGGATTCACCAACAGGCGGTCGGCGTCTTCCGGCGAAATGCCATCAATGCCGGTACCGACATAGACGTAAGGAATGGTGATGTCCGGGTCGGCTTCTTTCGGGATATTGATCAGCGCGACGATGCCGCTAATGACCAGTAACCCGAAAAACAACATTACCGTCCGAACGCGGCTGAGTGCCGCTTGAATAAAACCGATCATGAAGCTCTCCCGTTACTGTCCGGCTGCCAGGTTATTACCACTGACAGCGATCGGCTTGACTTCATCGCCGGCGTTAACAAAGCCCTGACCAACAACGATCAGCGTCGCTTCACGCGGCAGCCCCGTTACCCAGACACCGCCGGTGTCGGAGCGCACAATGGTGACAGGGGAGAATTCAACCCGGTTATTGCTGTTGACCGTTTTCAAGCCCATATCGCCAGAGTCATTGATGTTCAACAGCGCAGGACTGACATAGTGACCCTGTTGTTCATTGAGCATGATGGACGCCTTGGCGGTAGCGCCGGACAGATTTTTAGGGCTGGACGGAACCGCAATTTCCACTTTAAAAGTACGGGTGGCAGGATTAGCCACGGTACCCACGAAGGTCAGTTCACCGGTCAATTCTTCACCAGTAACCAGAGAAACGGTGGCACTTTGACCTGCGCTTAGGAAATTGACATCGGTTTCCGGTACTTCGCCCACGACACGCATGGGGTCGTAGTCGTACACTTGCGCGACGATTTGGCCGGGCGAGACAAAGGTACCCACTTCGATGTCGAGACTTTCCAGAACACCGGAGAAGGGCGCGCGAATCTGAGTATCACGCAACGCCAGCTCGAGTGCTTCCTGTTGTGCCTGAGCGCTTTGGAATTGCGCCTCGGCAGCAGCCAGTTGCGAGCGGTTTTGCAGACCCTGGTTGCCCAGACGCTGCGCACCTTCGTATTCAAGACGCGCCTGTTCGAGATTGGCACGAGCGGTGCGCAACTGGGCGTTCAGATCGCGCGGATCAATGCGGGCGATCAGTTCACCGTCGCCCACCTGGTCGCCGGCGCTTTTCAGCAGCTCGAGTACACGGCCGCTGGTTTCACTGGCGATGGCGACGCTGCGATCGGGTTCGGTGACACCGTTGATGGTTAGGCTGCGACGCACACCTTGAGCTTCCAGAGTGCGCACCTGCACCTCGGGAATCAGGCTCAGCTGAGTGTCGGTTGTGGATGTCGGTTCGTCGACGGCGTCATCATTTGATCCGGTTAATAGCCAGAGCAAAGTCAGCACGACTAGAACAACGGCGATAAGGGGACCTGTAGGGAGTTTTTTTGCCACGGAAAATCACCTCTGGGAAAATTATCGCAGACAGTAGGGGAAGCCGGTTGGGCTCAACAGTGCCAAAAGTAAGGCTGAGCCGCTTCATACGGGCTTTTCCGATAATCTCAATGATGAATTCATGTAAGGACTCAAGATGAGCCTGGTTGTATTAGATCGCGTCAGTTTCTCTCTGGGCGCGGCCCCTTTGCTGGACCAAGCCAACCTGACGCTGGAGGCCGGCGACCGGCTTTGTCTGGTAGGCAAAAACGGTGCCGGTAAATCGACGTTGCTGAGCCTGCTGTTGGGGGGGCGTACGGTCGATGAGGGTGAAATTCGTCGCCGACAAGGCACCACCCTGGCGCACCTGCAACAGGATTTGCCCACGGGCGATGATCGACCGGTGCGTGAAGTTGTCCTCGAAGGATTGGGTAATCTGGGGCAGGTGCTGCGCGATTATGATCAGGAAAGCACCAAAGAAGCACCGGATCTGGCGCGCCTGGATCGACTGCAGCATGAGATTGAGCGCCAGGAAGGCTGGCAGGTGCAATCGACACTCGACGCCATTCTGAGTCGGTTACGGCTCGACGGCAGCGTGGCTTTTAAAACCTTATCCGGTGGCTGGCGTCGCCGAGTCTTGTTAGCGCGTGCCTTGATCAGCCGCCCCGGCATTCTGATCCTCGACGAGCCGACCAACCACCTGGACATCGCCATGGTGGAATGGCTGGAAGATTTCCTGCTCGACTACGCCGGCACTCTGGTGTTCGTGTCCCACGACCGGCGTTTTATCGATAAGGTGGCGACGCGCATTGTTGAACTCGATCGCGGCAAGCTGAGCGATTTTCCCGCGCCCTACGGTGCTTATCTGGATGCCAAGGATGCGCAACTGGCCGAAGAGGCGAAGCATCGGGCGTCCCAGGATCGCAAACTGGCCGAAGAGGAAGCCTGGATTCGTCAGGGCATCCAGGCACGTCGGACCCGTAATGAAGGTCGTGTCCGGGCGCTTAAGGCGTTACGTCAGGATGTGAAAGCGCGTCGTGATCGTGTTGGTCAAAGTGATTTCGAGATCGAAGCCGCCAGTCGTTCCGGTAAGCAGGTGGTCAGCCTGGAACACGCCAGCTTCGGTTACGACGATAAAACTCTGGTGCAGGATTTTACCGCTCTGGTGCAGCGCGGCGATCGCATTGCTTTGTTAGGCCCCAACGGCATCGGCAAAAGTACCTTGATCCAATTAATCCTCGGGGATCTTGAGCCGACTGACGGCACGGTCGAGCAGGGCACGCGGCTGGAAGTGGCGTACTTTGATCAGGCCCGCGCCCGGCTCGACCCGGAATTGCGCGTGGTTGATGCCGTCGCTGAAGGTCGCGATTTTCTCGAACTGGGCGGCCGCAAGCGTCACGTAATCAGCTATCTGGAAGACTTTTTGTTCACCCCGGATCGGGCACGCATGCAGGTACGGCAGTTGTCCGGCGGTGAAACCAACCGTCTGCTGCTGGCGAGACTGTTCAGTCAGCCCGCCAACTTTCTGGTGCTCGATGAGCCGACCAACGATCTGGATATCGAAACGCTCGAACTGCTGATTGATCGGCTGGGAGATTTCGACGGCACTTTATTGCTGGTCAGCCACGATCGTTACTTTATCGACCAACTGGCGACCCGCACCTGGGCGTTCGAAGGCGCGGGTGTGATTCGTCAGTACGCCGGTGGTTATGAAGACTGGCTGGCACAAGGCGGCCGCTGGCCCGATGCCGGAACGGAAAAGGCTTCGGCTAAGTCGGCACCCGGGCAAAGTGGTGTAACGGCAAACCGTGCACCGGCAGCCAAGAAACCGGCCGCTAAAAAGCTCAGCTATAAAGAGCAGCGCGAATACGATGCGCTCCCGGGCCAGATCGAAACCCTGGAACAGCAGATTGCCAAATTGGAAGCCAAGGTCGGTGCTGCTGACTTTTATCAGGGTGATCACACTGAAACCCAGGCGGTTTTAGATCAGTTAAATGTGGCTCAGCAAGATCTGGAAGTCTGCTTTGAACGCTGGGCTGAATTGGAAGAGCGCGCCTGAATGCAACCGCTTATCGGGAGAAACTGATGTTTGCCAATCTCTTTATTATCTTCGCCATTTTAACCGTCGCGGGTGCTTTTATGTGGCTCAAGCCCAGTGCGCACGATCGGCGTCTCAGCCAATTGCGCAGCGCAGCGTTGAGCCAGGGCATGAAGCTGTACAGCCTGAAAGTACCGGATACCAGCGTTGAAGGTCGCGTCGGCGAAAAACATGAACTGCGCACCCTCTATCGTTTATTGCATGCCTTCCCCAAGGCACAGGCACCATCCTTTACGGTCTTGCGCACCACGGGTGTCTCCAGCGCCTTCCTGCCCGATGGCTGGATCTGGGCGGACGACAAGCGCGCAACCGATGCACAGATGAGCGCCTTGGTTGGTTTTTTGAATGATTTGCCGCAGCAATACAGTGTGGTGGACGCCCAGGCCGACGGTGTCGGCGTCAGTTGGGATGAAAGTGGCATTGACCAATTACCCGCAGTTCGGGAAACGTTGCAGCGATTGGCCTCTATACTTTCCTAGTAATGGACATAATCGGACAGTGCCAGGCGCAGTCCTGGTTGACTTATAACGGCCAGGGGCTATGGTAGGCGCCACAATCAAACAATCGTTTGAAACTGGTGTTTGATTCAGACATAACCGGACGCTGTAAAGGCCGTTCAAACAGGCTTGTTCAGCCGCCTAGCAGGCACCATCCATGCCTTCACAAGCGGCCAATCAGGCCCGACGACAACCTGGACAGCGATACAAACGGAGAGCATCGATGATCTATCAGGGTAAGGGCATTCGCGTCGAAGCACTGGATAACGGCCTGGCCGAGATGGTGTTCGACCTGCAGGACGAGTCCGTCAACAAGTTCAACCAGGCCACCTTGAACGAACTGGGTGAAGCCACTCAGGCGCTGGCTGCCAGCGACGTTAAAGGCCTGCTGGTTTCCAGCGCCAAAGACAGCTTTATCGTCGGCGCCGACATTACCGAATTTCTCACCTGGTTCGCCAAGGACGAGGACGGCGTCATCGCCGATATCCTGACCGTCAACGAACTGTTCAGCGCCTTCGAAGACCTGCCGTTCCCGACCGTTGTATCCATCAACGGCCTGGCGCTCGGCGGTGGTTTCGAAATGGCGTTGTCGGCCGACTACCGGGTGATGTCGACCAAAGCCAAGGTCGGCCTGCCGGAAATCAAACTGGGCATCTACCCGGGCTTCGGCGGCACCGTGCGCCTGTCGCGCCTGGTCGGCGCTGACAACGCCATCGAGTGGATTGCCTCGGGCAAAGAAAACCGCCCGGATGATGCTTTTAAAATCGGTGCGGTCGATGCCATCGCCGAACCGGATGAACTGCGCGATACCGCTCTGAGTCTGCTGGGTCGCCTGGTCTCCGGCGAAGTCGATTACCAAGCCCGCCGCGAGCAGAAGAAAGGCAAGCTGCAGCTGAACAACATCGAAAGCATGATGGTGTTCGAAACCGCCAAAGGTTATGTCGCCGGTCAAGCCGGCCGCAATTACCCGGCGCCGGTTGAAGCGGTAAAAACCATCCAGAAACACGCCGGTTTTGAGCGTGATAAAGCACTGGCGATTGAAGCCAAGGGCTTCGCCAAGATGGCCAAGACCTTGACCGCAGAAAACCTGATCGGCCTGTTCCTCAACGATCAGAAGATCAAGAAGATCGCCAAGGGCCACGTCAAAGTCGCTAAAGACGTTAAGCAGGCTGCTGTGCTGGGCGCCGGTATCATGGGCGGCGGCATCGCCTACCAAAGCGCCTATAAAGGCACGCCGATTTTGATGAAAGACATCGCCGAGGAAGGCATTCAACTCGGCCTCGACGAAGCTGCAAAACTGCTCTCCAAACTGGTCGATCGCGGCCGTTTGGATGCGCGTGGCATGGCCGATGTGCTGAACCGCATTCGCCCAACGCTGTCTTACGGTGACTTCGGCAACGTCGACGTGGTCGTCGAAGCCGTGGTGGAAAACACCAAGGTGAAGAAGGCCGTGCTGGCCGAAGCCGAAGGTCAGTTGCGTGATGATGCGGTACTGGCCTCGAACACCTCAACCATTTCCATCACTGAACTGGCCACGGCGCTGAAGAAGCCGGAACAATTCTGCGGCATGCACTTCTTTAACCCGGTGCATCGGATGCCGCTGGTGGAAGTGATTCGCGGTGAAAAGACTAGCGATGAAACCGTCGCCACCGTCGTCTCCTACGCGCAGAAGATGGGCAAGACGCCGATCGTCGTCAACGACTGCCCGGGCTTCCTGGTTAACCGCATCCTGTTCCCGTATTTCGGTGGCTTCGCCATGCTGATGCGCGACGGCGCCGACTTCGAGCAAGTCGACAAGATCATGGAAAAATTCGGCTGGCCGATGGGCCCGGCTTACCTGATGGACGTGGTCGGTATCGACACCGGCGTGCACGCCCAGGAAGTGATGGCCGAAGGTTTCCCTGATCGCATGAAGCAAGATTTCAAATCCGCCATTCAGGTGATGTACGACGAGAAGCGTTATGGCCAGAAAAACAGCCATGGCTTCTATCGTTATGAAACCGACAAGAAAGGCAAACCGAAAAAAGTCTCCGATGAAACCGCGCACGAACTGGTTGCCAGTGTGCGCGAGCAACAGCAGGAGCTGAGCGAAGAAGACATCATCAATCGCCTGATGATTCCGATGTGTCTGGAAACCGTTCGCTGCCTGGAAGACGGCATCGTCGACACCGCCGCCGAGGCCGATATGGGCCTGATCTACGGCATCGGCTTCCCGCCGTTCCGTGGTGGTGCGCTCAAGTACATCGACGACACCGGTGTCGCCGAATTCGTAGCGCTGTGCGACCGCTATGCCGACCTCGGCAAGCTGTACGAGCCGACAGCCAAACTGCGCGACATGGCCAAAAACGGCCAGACGTTTCACGGTTAAGACGGGAGAACAGTCACTATGAGTATTCGCGATAACGACGCCGTCATCATCGATTTCGGCCGTACCCCCATGGGCCGCAGCAAGGGTGGCAGCTACCGCTTCACCCGCGCCGAAAACCTCAGCGCCGATCTGGTCAATGGTCTGCTGGCGCGCAACGAAGCGCTGGACCCGGCCGAGATTGACGACATCATCTGGGGCTGCGTGAACCAGACCAAAGAACAGGGCTGGAACATCGCCCGCATGATGCAGTTGCTGACCGATATTCCGCACACCGTGACGGCGCAGACCGTCAGCCGTTTGTGTGGTTCCTCAATGAGCGCGCTGCACATCGCCACCGCCAATATCCAGTCCGGCAACGGCGACATATTTGTCATCGGCGGCGTTGAACATATGGGCCACGTCGACATGATGCACGGTGTCGATCCGAACCCCATGCTGTCGCAGAAGGCCGCCAAGGCGTCCGGCATGATGGGCCTGACTGCAGAACTGCTGTCCAAGATGCACGGCATCAGCCGTGAAGCTCAGGACGAATTTGGCTACCGCTCGCACATGCGCGCCCACCAGGCGACGCAGGCCGGCAACTTCGATAACGAAATCATCGCTCGCCAGGGGCACGATGCCGACGGCAACCCCTACCGTATGATCCACGACGAAACCATTCGTCCGGAAACCACGGTGGAAGGCCTGAGCCAGCTGCGTCCGGCCTTCGATCCGAAAGCCGGTACAGTAACCGCCGGTACTTCCAGCCAGATCACCGATGGTGCTTCCGCTATGCTGGTGATGAGCTATGGCCGCGCCAAAGCTTTGGGTTTGAAACCGCGCGCAGTGGTTCGCGGCATGGCACTGGCCGGTGTCGATCCGTCGATCATGGGTTACGGCCCGGTACCGGCAAGCAAAAAGCTGCTCAAGAAATTGGGTATGAGCATCGACGACATCGACTACGTCGAACTGAACGAAGCCTTCGCCGCCCAGGCCTTGCCGGTGCTGAAGGATCTGAAACTGCTCGATAAGATGGACGACAAGGTCAACCTGCACGGCGGCGCCATCGCTCTGGGTCATCCGTTCGGTTGTTCCGGTGCGCGCATTACCGGCACCTTGCTGAACGTTATGGAGCAGAACAGTGGCCAGTTCGGTCTTGCGACCATGTGTATCGGTCTGGGGCAGGGTATCAGTACCGTGATCGAGCGGGTCTGATCGCTGACTTGGAAATGAAAACGCTGACAATTTGTCGGCGTTTTTTTTTTTGCGCGTTATTCCTGGCCACTCGACTTGCATTGAACACAACAGTTCTAAATGATGATCTGGTTTAGTGATGAGTGGAACCAACGTTGCGCAGCGGTATTCGAATAGAAGATTCCAGTATTGTGCGTCCTTTAGGTGCAGGGTATCGAGCTGTCCACCTGTTGTTGAATCACTTACAACAGTCTGGCTTTGTCGGCAGTCCTCAAGTCATAGCCATAGATGACTCTTATGAGCGACTGTCGTTATTAGCGGGCGACACCTACGATGACGTTGAGACCGGGCCGGTAGCTACCGAAACTGCATTAACGTCAGCCGCCCAATTGTTACGCCAATTGCACGATTCTAGCGTCAGTTTTTTGCGGCACTCGGCTATCGCTAACGACCAATGGATGCTGCCACCACAACAGCCGGCAGAGGTGATTTGCCACGGTGACTATGCGCCTTATAACGTCGTCCTGAAGTGCGATCGGGTGGTTGGGGTGTTTGACTTTGATACTGCCCATCCTGGCCCTCGACTGTGGGATATAGCCTATGCGGTGTATTGCTGGGCGCCGCTAAAGTCGTTATCGAATCATTCCCTTCCCGAACTCGAAAAACCACTTGAGCGGGCACGCCGTTTTCTCGACGCCTATGGTCTGGCCTTTGATCAGCGAGCGCACTTAGTCGAGTTGATGATCCTGCGCTTGCAGGCGTTGGTTACCTTTATGCGTGAGCAAGCCATCGTCGGCGATAAGAAATTCGACGCCGATATTGGCGCCGGTCACCTGGAACTATATCTGGCGGATATCGACTACTTAGAACGTCATGTTTTATGGCTAATCGATGTGTTGATGAATGCCGCCAATCCTTCGTCTGAACCCAGGTAGTAAAACCAGCATGTATCAATGGACCCTGTTATCTAAGCGCCCAGAATACGCCTCCCAGGTTGCCGAATGGATTTTTAACCAATGGGTTATCGATCAAGATCCTAAGGGTTACCAAAAAGTTTTGACCAAGGTGCTTGCCTGCACAGAACCAGAGCCAACGCCTTTTATGGTGTTGCTATTGGATGGCGATAACCTTATCGGCATCGCTGAAGTTAAAACCCATGCAACCTCCGAGGATGACGACGCAAGATTTTGGTTGGATGGTGTCTATGTGCTTCCTGAGTACCGAGGTCAAGGACTGGCAGTGCAGTTGGTGGACCAGGCGAGGCAGCGCGCCAAAGAAGTCGGTGTACGCGAACTGTATTTGCGAACCCTGTATCTCGATGGCGGGCTCTATGCCGAGGCTGGTTTTAAGCCCATTGAGCAGGGTGTGTTTCGCGAGCAGCCGATGCTAGAGATGGTTGCCGAGATTTTTTGACAAAAATCGATTATCTTGCCGGCCGTTTTACAGGGAATTGTGCTATGCGTTGGCTGCTTGAATTCTGGATCTTTGCTTTGAAGCAGGCCTATGCCTGTTTGTTTGGCGGCTTTTTACTGGCTGTTATGTTGATTACCCATTTCTGGTATCCGCTGGAAAGCCTGCATCGTTATGACTTTATTTTTCTTGCCGCTATTGCAGCTCAAGTCGTGCTCTTGGTCAGTGGTCTGGAAACCTGGCGTGAATCGGTGGTGATACTGGTGTTCCATTTGGTTGCGACTGTTATGGAGTTGTTTAAAACCTCCGATGCTATCGGCTCCTGGGTGTACCCTGAACAAGCTGTGTTTCAACTTGGCAATGTGCCACTGTTTACGGGTTTTATGTATAGCGCGGTGGGTAGTTATATTGCGCGTATCTGGCGGATTTTTGAGTTCCATTTTTCCTATTATCCTCCACGGTGGGCGACGCTGTTGTTGGTGCTTTTGATCTACCTGAATTTTTTCACACATCATTATTGGTGGGACCTTCGTTGGCTGTTGTTGGCGGCGACGGCGGTGATGTTTTACCGCACTACTATTTACTTCAACGTAGTAAAAACGCACCGACAAATGCCTTTGTTGCTAGGCTGGTTTTTAGTGGCGTTGTTTATCTGGCTGGCTGAAAATCTGGCGACCTACGCCAACATCTGGATATATCCCAATCAGTCGAGCCACTGGCAAATGGTGTCTTTATCTAAATTAAGTTCCTGGTATTTGCTGATGTTATTGAGTTTTGTTCTGGTCACCTTGATCAATGATGTGCAACTGCATCGATCTAAAACGGTGGACCTACTGGTGAAAAACTGAATCCAGATCGGGCTCGCACTTGAAGATGATTGAAAAAAACCCGGCACTTGGCCGGGTTTTTTATTCAGGGATTGGCGACGCCTAGGGCAGTTTATAAGCCACGACATAATCACCAATGGTGGTGCCGATAGAACCATGACCACCGGCCACCAGAACAACCATCTGTTCACCCTGGCTGTTGAGGTAAGTCATCGGCGTTGCCTGACCACCTGCAGGCAGACGTGCTTGCCACAGTTGCTCACCGGTACTCAAGTCGTAAGCACGCAAATAATCATCAACGGTTGCGGCGAGGAAAGATACGCCGCCAGCGGTGATGATCGGGCCACCAATACCAGGAACACCCATCTCAATCGGCAACGGCAATGGCGTCATGTCGTAGATGGTGCCGTTTTTGTGGCGATAAATAATCTCACCGGTAGTCAAATCGGCACTGGCAACATAACCCCAGGGTGGTTGCTGGCAAGGGACGCCCAGCGGTGACAGGAAAGGCTTCATTTCCACCGCATAAGGTGCGCCGGCGTTTTCGTTGATACCGGCCTCGCCCTGGTTGGTATCACCCAGATCCTGGCCTTCTTTGGGCACCAGTTTAGAGGTGAACGCCAGGTAGAGCGGCATGCCGAACATCACCTGCTGTTCTGGATCAACTGCAATGCTGCCCCAATTGAACACGCCAAAGTTACCTGGATAGACGATGGTGCCTTGTTCCGATGGCGCGGTGTACTGACCCCGGTAATCCAGCGACTGGAATTGAATACGACAGATCATCTGGTCGATCAGCGTAGCCCCCCACATATCGGCCTCGCGCATGGTTGGCGGCCGGAACGTTAAACCCGAAATCGGTTGGGTTTCCGCGGTGTAGTCGCCTTCAATGGCACCCTGAGGCGCGGGTTGCTCGGTGATCGGAATGATCGGTTCACCCGTCGCCCGGTTCAGCACATAAACATCCCCTTGTTTGGTCGGCACCACGAGTGCCGGCTGGGGACCGCTGTCGGTTTCCAGATCCAACAGTACCGGCTGGGCCGGAGTATCCATATCCCAGAGGTCGTGATGGACAAACTGCTGCACCCATTCCACCTGGCCGCTTTGCAGGCTCAGCGCTACGACGGAAGACGCAAAGCGCTCTTCATTTTCGGTGCGATACATGCCCAGCTGATCGGGCGTACGATTGCCCATGGGGAAGTAGATCAAACCCAATTCTTCATCGGCGCTGGCAACCGACCAGCTGTTCGGTGAACTGGTCGAATAGGTTTCACCTTCGGCAATGGGAGCGGTGTCTTGCGGATGAGCCGGATCCCAGTTCCATACCAACTCACCACTTTTAGCGTCGTAGGCGCGGATAACACCGGAAGGAGACTGGGTGTCGTAGTTGTCGTTAACCGAGCCGGCAACGATGACTTTGCCATCGGCAACAACCGGCGGTGAGGTGGAGTAGTAATAGCCATTTTGTCGGAACGGCATGTTATGCATCAGATCAAGCACACCGTCGTTGGCGAAGTTGGCGCAGCGGGCGCCGGTTTCCGGATCAACCGCGATAAGACGCGCATCGGAAGTCGGCATAAACAGCTGCGCATCGCAATTCATACTGTCGAGATTTTGCGCCAAGGTTGGGCTTGATTGGGCGCTCAGGTCTTCAGCATCACCATTGGTGGGCGGTAAAAAGGAAACGCCGCGACAGGTTTGATGCTGACGCTGACTTTCCGGCGGCACCTGGGCGTCATAGACCCACTGTTCTTCACCGCTGTCGGCATTCAGCGCAATGAGCCAGTTGTGCGGTGTACACAGATAGAGGCTATTGCCGATCTTTAATGGCGTTGCTTCATAGGTGGTTTCGGTGACGTCGTTCGGCCCCTTGAGGTCTCCCGTCTGATATTGCCAGGCTAATTCCAGATCGCCGACATTATCGACATTGATTTGCTCCAGCGGTGAATAGCGTTGCCCGTAGTTATTACGGCCGTAGGCAGGCCAACTGGCGTCAGGACTACCACCCAAAGATGCGTTGGCCAGTGGCGTGGATGAATCGATCTGACCTTCGGTCTGGGTCGGATCGACGGCCAAACTCGATAGCAGGCCAAGGCTGACCAGGGCCCAGACCGGAAGCAAAACAGCAATGCCGGGCGATCTTGGTCGAAACGGAAACAGTAACGGAATGGCGAGTAACAAGAGCAGGCCAAGGCGGGTTGCCAGTGGCCACCAATAGAAACCCGATTCGGCCAGGGACCATAATGCCGTTGCTGCCAGTAAGGCGGCATAAAGCCATTGTGCCAGGCGACGGTGTTTGACGGTGGTGATGGCAATAGCGATTAAAGCCAGACCGGCGAGGGCGTAGTACCAACTGCCGCCCAGAACCAAGAGCCAGCTGCCACCTCCCAGTAGCACTAACCCGATCAGTAGATAAATAGCGGATAACACAAACATGAAAAACTCCTTTCAAGCGAAGGACCCTTAGTACTTTGGGCATAAAAGCAGTATTTCAAAGGGCAGCAAATAAAGGTGTTCGCTTTTGTGATGCTTGCCTAAAGTAGTAGGCACGAATCAGACCGCCTGGAGAGAACATGGAAAAGCAGTGTCAAAGCTGTGGTATGCCGATGAAAGGCGATCCTGCCAAGGCGGGTACCGAGGCCAATGGCCAAAAAAGCGCGCTCTACTGCCACTATTGTTATCAGGGCGGTGCCTTTACCCAGCCGGACTTCGACGTGGAACAAATGCAGCAGTTCTGTATTGCCAAGATGAAAGAGCAGGACTTTCCCGCCTTGTTAGCCTGGTTGGCAGCGCGACAAATCCCGAAGCTAAAACGTTGGTCTGCCGCCAGGCATTAGCGCTGATGACCCGTACGGCTTGTTGATATAGGCTGGTCGATATATGATATGTATATAAATCATATATCGAGGCCAAGATGGGAATCGTTAAGATCAGCGATGAAATGCACGATGAAGTGCGTAAAGCCAGTGCCGCCATGGTACGTTCCATTAATGCTCAGGCTGAGTTCTGGCTGAAGATCGGCATGCTGGCAGAAGCCAACCCTCAGTTAACCTTTAGTGAGATTATTCGCGAACAGATGAATCGGGCGGCGGTTGATCTGGAGAAGGTCAGCCTTGAGCAGCATTAGTCTGAAAAACGCCGAGCAACTGGCTCGCATGCATGAATCCGGGCGTCTACTGGCAGCGGTTTTTGCTTATTTGGACACTAAGATCACGGTTGGCGTTTCGACCATGCAAATCAACGATTGGGTAGAGCGTTATATCGTTGATGAACTGCACGCCAGGCCCGCCAGTAAAGGTCAGTATGGGTATGCGTATGTGCTCAACTCGTCGATTAATCGCGTTGTTTGCCATGGCGTGCCCTCGGCAACTCAGTTCCTGAAAGACGGCGATATCGTCAATATCGACATCACCCTGGAGAAGAACGGTTACATTGCCGACTCCAGCAAAATGTATTGTCTTGGCGTCATTTCAGCGCCAGCGCAGCGCTTGGTTGATCAGGCCTATAAAGCCATGTGGCAGGGCATAGAGTTGATCCGACCAGGCGCGACGCTGGGCGACATTGGTCACGCTATCCAGGAGTATGCAGAACGTCAGGGCTACAGCGTGGTCCGTGAATATTGCGGCCATGGCATTGGCACTGAGATGCATGAGGCTCCTCAGGTACTGCATTACGGTCGTGCCGGGACCGGCTTACCGCTGGAAGCGGGCATGACTTTCACCATCGAACCCATGATCAATCAGGGTAAGGCCAAGGTGAGAACCAAGCCGGACGGCTGGACGGTGGTGACTGCCGATAAAAAATTGTCGGCGCAGTGGGAGCACACTATAGCGGTCACCGAGGACGGCTATGAAGTTTTGACGTTGCGAGAAGAAGAGCGCGCTCTGCTTTGAAGTCAATGACTTGACGAAACCGGTGTAACAAAGCGTTGCACAAATAATCGATTAGCTTTGTATTTGCTGAGCTAAAATTCGGTTTCGTCGTCGTTTAACGGCGACATTTCCCTTGGTGATTAGAGAGAGTACCCATGAGAGCAGTTGGGTTTCTGGTCAGTTCTGTCGTTATCTTTCTTGCTGGTTGTCAGGTTTCGGGTTCATCGGTACTAAACCGGACCATGCCGTTGCCGGTCGATGTTGATCCAATTACCGGTGGTGATTGGTATAAACCAAGCCCGGAAGTCACCTGGCAATGGCAACTGCTGGTGCCTGACGGCGAGTCGTTAAATGATACCTATAATGTCGAAATCTACGATGTAGACCTCTTTGATACGTCAGAAAGTACTATCTCTGACCTGCAAGCCGCTGGTCGCAATGTGATTTGCTACTTCTCCGCCGGTTCATACGAAGATTGGCGCGATGATGAAGGCGAATTTAACGGCAACGAACTGGGCAAGACGCTTGATGGTTGGGAAGACGAGCGCTGGCTCGATATACGCTCGACGAATGTTCATCGCATTATGAAGGCGCGTCTGGATACGGCGAAAGACAAGGGCTGTGATGGCGTCGAGCCGGACAATATGGACGGCTATTTGAACAATCCCGGTTTTAATTTTACCGCTCGCGATCAATTGGCCTATAACCGTTTTATTGCCAATGAAGCGCACAAGCGAAATCTCTCCGTCGGCTTGAAAAACGATCTGGATCAGGTGGAAGATTTAGTCGATTACTACGATTTTTCGGTGAATGAGCAGTGCTTCCAGTACGATGAATGCGACATGCTGGTCCCTTTTATCGATGCTGAAAAACCGGTTTTGAATGCTGAATACCCAGAAGAGGATGATGATTTGTCATCTAACCTAACTGATAGTTCGGTCAACGATCTATGCACTGCTTCGAATGCTCTGGAATTCAGTACTTTGGTGTTGCCGCTGGATTTGGATGACAGCTTCAGACGCAGTTGTTTAAGTTCATAATTCCGTTCAGTGTTAATCTAAACCAGCTGTATGTAACGAACATCGGCTGGTTTTTTTTATGGCAATAATTGGAGCGCACAATGACGGTGGTTCGACCCGGCATCTACCAACATTTTAAAGGCCCGAAATATCGCGTGATCGGCTTGTCGCATCACAGTGAAACGGAAGCGCCTTTGGTGGTTTATCAGTGCTTATACGGCAACTTTGATCTATGGGTGCGTCCCTTGGAAAGCTTTCAATCCAGTGTCGAACGGGACGGGGAGAGGGTTGAGCGATTTACGTGGCTTCAACCTTTATCGGAGGCAGATTGGCTGGCGTTGGGTAAGGCCTTGGCGTCTTCTTTTTTATCCGACTCGTCGAACTCGGAAGTATAAAGCCCAGCAATCAACCGTGACAGTTTGCGGATTTGTTCGGTCTTATCCTGGTAGTGAATATCTGAATTAATCAGCATGTCTTTGGCGTGTTTATAGTACGCCGCTGCGATGGCCAGATCGCCATTTTCACGAGCCTGAACCGCCTGCAATTTATAGGCTTCCGCCTCCAGTTCTAAGGTGCGACGACGCAGCCGCTCCAGATGCACATCGGCTTCGCCTTCGGTTAAGGCGCCATCGGTAATGCGACGATTGATCAGTTTGGCGGTGCGACTGAAGTGACGTTTCATCAGCAAAATTTCACGATCGGTGGTGGGCGTCAATGGCTGGTTGGCATTGTCACCCAGCGCCTCAATAGTGCGTTCCAGGTCTTGATAATATTGCAGGCGATCTTGTGAGTGCTTATCGTCAGGCGCCAACTCCAGCAATCTTTGAGCGTCTTCGATCAGCATGGATTGCAGATGCATCAATAGTTCGGGGTTACGGTCGTAAGACATCAAGGTATCGAATAATTCTTCAACCTTATGCTGGCGTGAGCGACGCACTCGCAAGGCTTCGCGCATTTCGCTGTCTTCAATTTCGCGTTGGTGCGCCAATCGGCTGATATAGAGACCACCGAACATCAGGGCAATCAGTGCAATGATGGCGATAATGGCAAAAAACGACACGCCAGCGGACTCCTTTGTCTAATCAGTATTGAGGCAACCGGGTGGTACCCGGTTCTGAAGCTGCGGGCAAACACCTAACTGTCGAGTGCAATTAAGATTGCCTGAAGTCACTATAAAAGGCCTTGGTCCAAGGCGAAAGTTATATCGGATCTGTCACCTGGAGGTCGGGGATCGTCCGGCAAAAGCTTGCGATATGGCGCTAAGAGCGGTGTTTATGGGGCTTTAATTGCGCCTTTTTGCGAAGGCGTTATGGCTGCCAAAACTTGACCTTGCCGATTCAAGCGTATATACGTCTGCGCCTCTTGCGCCTTCAGCAGGTCGTGAGCTAAGTATATAAAAGGAAGCGATAGGCGGAATTTAAACGCATGGGTAAATCACTGGTCATTGTCGAGTCTCCGGCCAAAGCCAAGACGATCAACCGCTATCTGGGCAACGAATTTATCGTTAAGTCCTCGGTGGGCCACATTCGTGACCTGCCGACCAGCGGCCAGTCCAAGCCGGTGGATGCCAAGGCGCGGGCTCGCCAGGCGGCTGAGACTCGCAAGATGTCACCGGAACAAAAGGCACGCCATAAGCAGCGCAAAGCCAGGGAACAGTTGATTGCGCGCATGGGCATCAACCCGGACAACGACTGGGAAGCCCATTACGAAGTGCTGCCGGGCAAAGAAAAAGTTGTCGATGAACTGCGTCGTCTGGCCAAGTCAGCCGATGCTATCTATCTCGCGACGGATTTGGACCGCGAAGGGGAGGCGATTGCCTGGCACCTGCAGGAGAGCATCGGTCAGGCGCCGGAGAAATACCGCCGAGTGGTCTTTAACGAGATCACCAAGAAAGCCATTCAGGGCGCTTTTGAACAGCCGGGCGATTTGGATCTGAACCGAGTGAATGCCCAGCAGGCGCGGCGTTTTCTCGATCGTGTTGTCGGCTATATGGTGTCGCCGCTGTTGTGGGCGAAGGTCGCCCGCGGTCTCAGTGCCGGTCGCGTGCAGTCGGTGGCGGTGCGCTTGATCGTTGAGCGCGAACGCGAAATTCGTGCCTTTACCCCTGAAGAATTCTGGGATCTTCATGCCTTGACCGAGAGCCCCGCGGGCGCTCAGGTGCGCTTTGAGGTCACCCACTACCAGGGCGAAAAATACCGTCCCGTTAATGCTGAGCAAAGCCAGGCGCATGTTGAACGCCTGCGTGATTTGCCGCTAACCATTACTGATCGCGAAGACAAGCCGACTCAGTCGCGCCCATCAGCGCCCTTTATTACCTCGACGTTGCAACAGGCGGCCAGTACGCGCCTGGGATACAGCGTTAAGAAAACCATGACCATGGCTCAGCGACTCTATGAAGCCGGTCATATCACCTATATGCGAACCGACTCGACCAACCTCAGTGCCGAGGCGGTGAGTTCAGCGCGTGATTTTATCGGTGAACAGTACGGTGATAACTATCTGCCGGAGAAGCCAGCGGTCTATGGTAGCCGGGAAGGCGCTCAGGAAGCGCACGAAGCGATTCGGCCATCCTACGTCAATCGGCGCAGCGCAGACCTCAGCGACATGGAGCGCGACGCTCAGCGGCTCTATGAGCTGATCTGGCAACGCTTTGTCGCCTGTCAGATGGTGCCAGCCAAATACAAGAGTACGCTGCTGACCATCAAAACCGGCGATTATGAATTGAAAGCGCGTGGCCGTGTTGTTGTCTTTGACGGCTATACCCGCGTCATGTCGCAGCCGGCTAAGGGTGACGATGCGACTGAACTGCCGGACCTGAAAGTACAGGACGCCATGTCGCTGCAGCAGCTTGAACCCAAGCAGCATTTCACCAAACCACCGGCGCGCTATACCGAAGCGTCACTGGTTAAAGAGCTGGAAAAGCAGGGTATTGGTCGTCCTTCGACCTACGCCTCGATCATCTCGACCATTCAGGATCGTGGCTACGTACGCTTGCAGAACCGGCGTTTCTACGCGGAAAAAATCGGTGACATTGTGACCGATCGGCTGACCGAATCGTTCAGCGATCTGCTGCAGTATCAGTTCACCGCGCGCTTAGAAGAATATCTCGATGAGATCGCCACCGGCGAACGTACCTGGAAGGAAGTGCTGAACTCCTTTTATAAGGACTTCACCCGTCAGTTGGAACAGGCTGAGTCGGACGAGGGCGGCATGCGCGCCAACGAACCGACGCTGACCGATATCGAATGCCCGCGTTGTGGTCGGCCGATGATGGTACGTAACGGCACCACCGGCGTGTTTCTGGGCTGTTCCGGCTATAACCTGCCACCGAAGGAACGCTGCAAAGGTACACTGAATCTGATTCCTGGCGAGGAAGCTCTGTCGGTCGATGATGACGATGATGAAGCCGAAGCTCAGGCGCTGCGTCATAAAGAACGCTGCGACATCTGCGGCACAGCCATGGATTCTTACCTGATCGACGAGCACCGCAAACTGCATATCTGTGGTAATAACCCTGACTGCTCTGGGTTCAAAGTCGAGCAGGGCCAGTTCAAGATTAAAGGCTATGATGGCCCGACGCTGGAGTGTGATAAGTGCGGCAGCGAGATGCAGTTGAAGAGCGGTCGCTTCGGCAAGTACTTCGGTTGCACCAACGAAGACTGTAAGAACACGCGCAAACTGTTGCGCAGCGGTGAGCCGGCGCCACCGAAGATGGATCCGATTAAAATGCCGGAACTGCAGTGCCAGAAAGTGGATGACACCTATGTGCTGCGCGACGGCGCGTCCGGTCTGTTTTTAGCCGCCAGTCAGTTCCCGAAAAACCGGGAAACGCGACCGCCGCAAGTACAGGAGCTGGTGCCACATAAGGCGGAATTGCCCGAGAAATATCACTATATTCTGGACGCACCTGCGGCCGATGGTGACGGTCGTCCGACGGTCATTCGTTACAGTCGTAAGACGCAGGAACAGTACGTCATGACTGAGGATGACAGCGGCAAGGCGACAGGCTGGAAGGCGTTTTATCGTGACGGCAAGTGGCAGGTGGATGCGCCAGCCAAGGCGAAACCCAAGGCCAAAGCCAAGGCGAAATCAAAGGCCAAAGCGAAACCTAAAGCTAAGGCCGCTGCCAAGAAGAAAGCCTCAGCGTAATTTAACGAAGCGTTATAGTTTGGTCGTAAAAAGCGAGGCAAATGCCTCGCTTTTTTGTCTTTAAAACCGACATAAAAAAACCGGCCGAAGCCGGTTTTTTTAATGGGGCAACAGTTACTTGCCCGGTACGTCACGCTGGGTATGGCCTTTATACAACTGACGCGGACGACCAATGCGGTAAGCACCGCTGATCATTTCTTTCCAGTGCGCAATCCAGCCCGGAGTACGGCCAACGGCAAACAATACGGTGAACATATCGGTTGGAATGCCCAGTGCTTTGAAGATGATGCCGGAATAGAAGTCGACGTTGGGGTAGAGTTTCTTCTCAACGAAGTACTCGTCTTCCAAAGCGATTTTTTCCAGACGCATAGCAATCTTCAACAGCGGGTCGTTGCCGACACCGAGCTCAGACAGCACTTCGTCGCAGGTTTCTTTCATCACCTTGGCGCGCGGGTCGTAGTTTTTGTAGACCCGATGACCAAAGCCCATCAGACGGAACGGATCGTCCTTGTCCTTGGCGCGAGCGATGAATTCTTCGATGCGCGATTCATCGCCAATTTCTTCGAGCATGGTCAGCACGGCTTCGTTGGCACCGCCGTGGGCCGGTCCCCACAGCGCAGCAATGCCGGCAGCGATACAGGCGAACGGATTGGCGCCGGAAGAGCCTGCCAGACGCACCGTCGAGGTCGAGGCGTTCTGTTCGTGATCAGCGTGCAGTGTGAAGATTTTATCCATGGCGCGAGCCAGGGTAGGGCTGACCTGATATTCCTGCGCCGGGGTGGAGAACATCATGTGCAGGAAGTTCCCGCCATAGGACAGATCGTTCCGCGGATACACGAATGGCTGACCGATGGAGTACTTATAGGTCATGGCTGCCAGGGTTGGCATCTTGGATATCAGCCGGTGTGCGGCGACTTCACGATGACGCTCGTTGGTGATGTCGAGCGAGTCGTGATAGAAGGCCGAGAGTGCGCCGACCACGCCGACCATGATCGCCATCGGATGCGAGTCGCGACGGAAACCCTGGAAGAATTGCCGCATCTGCTCGTGCACCATGGTGTGGTGACTGATGACATGCTGAAACTCTTTTTTCTCCGCTGCGCTGGGCAGGTTGCCGTACAACAGCAGATAGCAGACATCCAGATAATCGGCTTTGTTGGCCAATTGGTCGATGGGATAACCGCGGTGCAATAGCACACCTTGTTCGCCATCGATGTAGGTGATTTCAGATTCGCAGGATGCGGTGGAAACGAAGCCGGGATCGTAGGTAAACAGACCGTTTGCGGTCAGTGAACGAACGTCCACAACATCAGGACCCAGTGTGCCAGACAGCACGGGTAGTTCGATCGGGTCGCGTCCTTCGATGACCAACTTTGCAGTCTTGTCAGTCATGAGGGCCTCCTCTGTAAAGCCGGGGTTAAGCGTCGGAAAGGGTGACGCAAAAAGGGGTGAAACGGCGCACCTCAGACGGTCGCGCTTGTAGCAGGAAAAGCGCTGTCTTGCATCTATCTTGATAGAGTTATGACGCAGAGTGCGAAATCGCGCACAACTATAGAGAGTTGCGATCGTTTGTCAATTTGACCGAAGTTGGTCTAAACCAAAAGTATCAATGGCAAGTGAAAATCGATGAATACAATAGTGGAACCCTATGAGGCCCCCGTAAACACTGCGTTCCCGACCTGTATCCATTTGTAATTGTCGGAATCGGTCACTATAATTCCGGCGCATTTCGGGGTCGGGCCAATTGCCTTAACCGTGCCTGGTAGTTGGTTTGACCGTTCCAGCCGCCCCCTAAGGGCTTGCACATCAATAAGAGTGAACTGCCGTGAACAATCACCGACCAAAGAACCTTGACTTAGGGACGATACGATTCCCTGTCACTGCCATCGCGTCGATCATCCACCGTGTAACAGGTGTCGGCCTGTTTTTCGCCGTTGGTTTTCTGGTCTGGGCGCTGGGTCTGAGCCTGGAATCCCGTCAGGGGTTTGATCAGGTCGCTGCCGTCCTGACACATCCGCTGGCCAAATTGATCACCTGGGGCATTCTTTCTTTGGTGGTGTATCACTTTATTGCAGGCATCAAGCATCTGATTATGGATGCCGGCTACGCTGAAACGTTGAATGGTGGCACCTGGGCTTCTCGCATTGCTCTGGTTCTGGCTGTCGTTGGCATCGTACTGATGGGGATTTGGGTATGGTAAGAAGCATCACGAACCTGTCTCGCAGCGGCCTGGCGGACTGGATGATTCAGCGGATCTCCGCAGTACTTTTGGCTACCTACACTCTCTTTATCCTGGGCGTTTTTATCGCTAATCCTGATCTCGGCTATGCCGAGTGGCGTAATCTGTTCTCTCAGTTCTGGGTCAAAATCTACACTCTGATCACCTTGCTGGCGCTGGTTGGTCATATCTGGGTGGGTATGTGGACCGTTGCGACAGACTATCTGAAAAACGCCTGGGTTCGTTTTATCGTGTTGTTTGTGATCGCGGTGACCGCCTTTGTCTATCTGGTCGCCGGCGTATCCGCTGTGTGGGGTGTATAAGGTATGGCTAATATCAAGACTATGAGTTACGACGCCATTGTGATCGGCGGTGGCGGCAGCGGCCTGCGGGCTGCATTGCAATTGGCCGAGTCTGGTCTAAATACCGCCGTGGTATCCAAGGTGTTTCCGACCCGCTCTCACACCGTATCCGCTCAGGGCGGTATTACCTGCGCCATTGCCAGTGCGGATCCTGATGACGATTGGCGCTGGCATATGTACGACACCGTCAAAGGCTCCGACTATATCGGTGACCAAGACGCGATCGAGTACATGTGTTCAGTGGGGCCGGAAGCGGTATTCGAGCTGGACCATATGGGTCTGCCGTTCTCTCGCTTCGAAAATGGTCGCATCTATCAGCGTCCGTTTGGCGGCCAGTCCAAAGGCCCGGATAACCCCACTCAGGCCGCTCGTACCTGTGCCGCCGCTGACCGTACCGGTCATGCGCTGTTGCACACTCTGTATCAGGGCAACCTGAAAGCCGGTACTTCTTTCCTTAATGAATGGTATGCGGTTGATCTGGTTACCAACGCTAAAGGCGCGGTCACTGGCGTCGTCGCCATCGAAATCGAAACTGGCGATGTGGTGCATATCCAATCTAAAGCGACGGTCCTGGCCACCGGCGGTGCAGGTCGTATTTATGCCTCTACTACCAACGCTCTGATCAATACCGGCGACGGTATCGGCATGGCGTTGCGCGCTGGCTTCCATGTTCAAGACATGGAAATGTGGCAGTTCCACCCGACCGGTATCTACGGTGCAGGCACGCTGGTGACTGAGGGTTGCCGTGGTGAAGGTGGCTATCTGATCAACAAAGATGGCGAGCGCTTTATGGAACGTTACGCCCCCAACGCCAAAGACCTGGCCGGCCGCGATGTGGTTGCCCGTTCCATGGTACTGGAGATCCTCGAAGGTCGCGGTGGCGGCGAAGAGGGCGACCATGTTTATCTGAAACTCGATCACCTGGGTGAAGAACTGCTGCACAGCCGTCTGCCGGGTATTGTTGAATTGTCCAAGACCTTTGCCCACGTCGATCCGGCCAAAGAGCCGATTCCGGTGGTGCCGACCTGCCACTATATGATGGGTGGTATTCCCACCAATATCGGTGGTCAGGCGCTGATGATGGACGAAGATGGCAACGATAAAGTCATCGACGGTCTGTACGCCTGTGGCGAAGCGGCCTGCGTCTCAGTACACGGTGCTAACCGTTTGGGCGGCAACTCGCTGCTCGACCTGGTGGTCTTCGGTCGTGCTGCGGGTATGCAGATCGAGAAAACCATCCGCGAAGGTTATGAGTCCGATGCGGCGACCGCCGAAGACATCGATCGTGCCATGACGCGACTGAATGCTCTGGAAAATACCACCGAAGGCGAAAGTGTTGCTGCCGTGAAGAAAGATCTGCAAAACACCATGCAGTTGCACTTCGGTGTATTCCGCGAAGGCAAGAGCATGGCTGAAGGTCTGAAGAAACTGGCGGAAATTCGCGAGCGCGTTGGCAAGATTAAGCTCGACGATAAGAGTAAGGCGTTCAACACCGCCCGCATCGAGGCACTGGAGCTGGCGAACCTGCTGGAAGTGGCTGAAGCGACGGCTGTTGCTGCTGAACAACGCACAGAAAGCCGCGGCGCTCACGCTCGTGAAGACTATCAGGATCGTGATGATGAGAACTGGTTGTGCCATTCCATCTTCAAGCCGGCTGATAAGTCGATCGCCAAGCGCGCGGTTAACTTCTCGCCGAAGACGGTCGGCACCTTCCAACCCAAGGTCCGCACCTACTAACGGTTGCCTTTTCGGAGCACGCTATGAAAGTCAGTATCTATCGTTACAATCCGGAAACCGACAAGAAGCCCTATATGCAGGACTACGAGGTTGAAATTCCGGAAGGCAAGGACCTGATGGTCCTCGACGTTCTGAACCTGGTTAAGGAACAGGACACCACCGTCTCTTACCGTCGTTCCTGCCGCGAAGGCGTTTGCGGTTCGGACGGTCTGAACATCAATGGTAAGAACGGCCTCGGTTGCATTACTCACCTGTCGGACGTGAAAGGCGGTCGTGACAAGCTGGTTATTCGTCCGCTGCCCGGTCTGCCGGTGATCCGCGACCTGGTCGTCGACATGGGCGTTTTCTACAAGCAGTACGAGAAGATCAAACCGTATCTGATCAACGATCAGCCGGCGCCGGCGATCGAACGTCTGCAAAGCCCGGAAGACCGCGACAAGCTGGATGGTCTGTATGAGTGCATTCTGTGCGCCTGCTGTTCGACTTCCTGCCCGTCGTTCTGGTGGAACCCGGACAAGTTCGTTGGCCCAGCCGGTTTGCTGCAGGCATACCGTTTCCTGGCGGACAGTCGTGATACCGCCACGGCTGAACGCCTGGCCGATCTGGACGATCCGTTCAGTGTGTTCCGTTGCCGTGGCATCATGAACTGTGTCAGTGTCTGCCCAAAAGGGCTGAATCCGACGCGGGCAATTGGCCACATTCGGTCTATGCTGTTGGCGAACGCCACCTAAACACGAACAACCGCGTCTCTCGCGGTCAGAAACCCCGGCCCGCCCGGGGTTTTGTTCGACCCCAGCCTGTGATGTTGTTGGGGATTTCTGAACAGAGAGTGCACAATTCGAGATGGTGCCTGCGGGCATCATGATTTCTTCCGCGGTTTTGAACAAACAGGGTTCAAGCAATGCAAAACGGCACCATGGAGGAACTTTGGTCGACGTCCCATTTATCGGGCGGCAACCAAACCTACCTTGACGAGATGTACGAAGCCTATCTGGCTGATCCTAATTCCGTTCCCGAACAGTGGCGTGCGGTCTTCGACAAGCTTCCCAATATTAATGATCAGGTGACGACCGACACCCCGCACGCGCCGGTCCGAGATCATTTTCTGCTGCTTGCCAAATCTCCCAAGGTAGCCTCCGATACGTTGGCGCCGAGTATCGTCAGCGAACACGAGCGCAAACAGGTGCGTGTTCATCAGCTGGTAACGGCCTATCGTTTTCGCGGCCATCAAAAAGCGCAGCTTGATCCGCTTGGTCTGACAGAACGCGATCCGGTCCCCGATCTGGACATGCAATACCACGGCCTGACCCAGGCCGATGAAGACACCGTCTTCCAATGTGGCAATATCTACATTGGCAAGAGCGAAGCCCCGCTGAAAGAAATCGTTGCCGCTTTGGAGCAAACCTATTGCTCTTCCATCGGCGCAGAATTTACCCATATCGTGAATACCGCCGAACGTCGCTGGGTTGAGCAGCGCATGGAATCGGTGCGTTCGCGTCCGGATTATTCCGACGAAGCGCGTCAGAGCATTCTTGAGCGTCTGACGGCCGCCGAGGGTCTGGAAAAATTCCTCGGCTCCAAATACCCGGGTACCAAGCGTTTCGGTCTGGAAGGCGGTGAGTCGCTGATTCCGCTGATGAATGAACTGATTCAGCGCAGCGGTTCCTACGGTGCCAAAGAACTGGTAATCGGCATGGCCCACCGCGGCCGTCTGAACATGCTGGTCAATATTCTCGGTAAAAATCCGGCCGATCTGTTCCAGGAATTCGAAGGTAAGTCCTTCCTGGATCAGGGTTCTGGTGACGTTAAATACCACCAGGGTTTCTCATCCAATGTGATGACCTCTGGTGGTGAAGTTCACCTGGCCTTGGCGTTTAACCCCTCGCATCTGGAAATTGCTTCACCGGTGGTCGTGGGTTCTGTGCGCGCTCGTCAGGATCGTCGTGGCGATCACGAGGGTAACCAAGTCGTGCCCGTCAATATTCATGGTGATGCGGCTTTCGCTGGTCAAGGCGTCGTGATGGAGACCTTCCAGGCGTCGCAAACGCGCGCTTTCACGACGGGCGGCACCATCCACATCATCATCAATAACCAGGTTGGCTTTACCACCTCCAAGCGTATCGATGCACGCTCTACCGAGTACTGCACTGATATTGCCAAGATGGTTCAGGCGCCGATCTTCCATGTAAACGGCGACGATCCTGAAGCGGTGATCTTCGTGACCCAGCTGGCCGTCGATTACCGTCAGCAGTTCAAGCGCGATGTGGTGATTGATCTGGTGTGCTATCGCCGTCGTGGTCATAACGAAGCTGATGAACCGGCGATGACCCAACCGCTGATGTATCAGGCCATTCGTGCCCGTAAGAGCACGCTGGAATTGTATGCCAATCAGTTGGTTGAGCAGAACGTGGTCAGTCAGGACAAAGTCAAAGCCATGGCTGACGAATATCGCGACCTGCTGGATAAAGGCGAGCACGTGGTTAAGTCTTTGGTCAAGGAGCCGAACAAGTCGCTGTTCGTTGACTGGACGCCTTACCTTAATCAGCCCGTGGTGGATGAGTATGACACCAGCTGGCCGTTAAAAGAGCTGCAAGCACTGGCCGACGAAATTAACCAGATGCCTGAAGGTTTCCCGTTGCAGCGTCAGGTTGGCAAGGTGATTTCCGACCGCGAAAAAATGGCCAAAGGCGCCATGCCGCTGAACTGGGGTATGGCAGAATTGCTGGCCTATGCGACGTTGATCAAAGAAGGTCATCCGGTGCGGATGACCGGCCAGGACTCCGGTCGTGGCACCTTCGGTCACCGCCATGCGGTTTTGCATAACCAAAAAGATGGCAGCACTTACACGCCGCTGGCGCATCTGGAAGAGAACCAGCCAACCTTTGAAGTATATGACTCCTTCCTGTCCGAGGAAGCGGTGGTTGCCTTTGAGTACGGCTATTCAACTACTACGCCGAATGCCTTGGTGATCTGGGAGGCGCAGTTTGGTGATTTCGCCAACGGCGCCCAGGTGGTGATCGACCAGTTCATTACCTCCGGTGAGCACAAGTGGGGTCGTCTCTGTGGTCTGGTGATGCTGCTGCCGCATGGCTACGAAGGCCAGGGTCCCGAGCACTCCTCGGCGCGTCTGGAGCGTTTCCTGCAGCTGTGCGCCGAGCAGAACATCCAGGTGTGCATGCCGACTACGCCAGCGCAGGTTTATCACATGTTGCGTCGCCAGGTGCGTCGTAACCTGCGCAAGCCGCTGGTAGTGATGTCACCGAAGAGCCTGCTGCGTCATAAAGATGCGACCTCCAGCCTGGAAGAGCTGGCCAATGGCAGCTTCCAGACGGTGATTGATGAAACCAACAGCGATATCGATCCGAAACAGGTCGAGCGCGTCGTGCTGTGTTCCGGCAAGGTCTACTACGATCTGATCGAAAAACGCCAGCGCGAAGAGGTTAAGAATGTCGCCATCGTGCGTATCGAGCAGTTGTATCCGTTCCCGGAAGAGCGGCTGTACGAGACACTGTCGGCTTACAAGAACCTCAAAGACGTGGTCTGGTGTCAGGAAGAACCGATGAACCAGGGCGCTTGGTATTCCAGTCAGCACCATATGCGCAAGGTACTGCAGCGGGTTAATTCCAACCTGTACCTGACGTATGCCGGTCGTGATGCTTCGGCGTCACCGGCGGCCGGTTATATGTCGCTGCACCTTGAACAACTTGAAAAATTCCTTAACGAAGCAATTTTGCTTGCTCAGTGATCGACGCTCTACGACTAAGGATCCGTACAGATGGCCACAGATATTAAAGCTCCACAATTTCCAGAGTCCGTCGCTGACGGCACTATTGCCACCTGGCACAAAAAGCCCGGCGAAGCCTGCGCCCGCGATGAGTTAATCGTTGATATTGAAACCGACAAGGTCGTGTTGGAAGTCGTGGCTCCGGCTGATGGTGTTATCAAGGAAATCATCAAAGACGTCGATGAAACCGTTGAGAGCCAGGAAGTGATCGGCATCTTCGAAGAAGGTGCGACCGGCAGCAGCGACGGCGGTGACGACTCAGGCAAGTCAGACGACAAAGCCAGCGAAAAGAAAGAAGAGAAAGCAGAAAAATCCGAGTCAGCTCAATCCTCATCTGAGCAGGGCGGTGGTGATCCGGATGCGGCCATGAGCCCGGCGGCACGCAAGTTGGCCGATGAAAAAGGCCTGACCGCTGCCGACATTACCGGTACTGGCAAAGGCGGACGTATCACCAAAGAAGACGTCGTAAATGCCGGCTCAAGCAGCAAATCCAGCAACGCTCCGGCGGAAAGCACGCCAGGCATGATCCCTCAGGGTCAGTCTGCGACCGCCAGTGCGGGTATTCCGGCTGGTCAGCGCACTGAGAAGCGTGTGCCGATGACGCGCCTGCGTAAGCGTGTTGCTGAACGTCTGCTCGAAGCTAAGAACAGCACTGCCATGTTGACCACCTTCAACGAAGTCAACATGAAGCCGATCATGGATTTGCGGGCTCGCTATAAAGATACCTTCGAGAAGGCACACAACGGTACGCGTCTGGGCTTTATGTCCTTCTTCACCAAGGCTGCGTCTGAAGCACTGAAGCGCTTCCCTGAAGTGAATGCCTCTATTGATGGCGACGATATCGTGTACCACGGCTACTTCGACATCGGTGTGGCGGTATCCAGTGAGCGTGGCCTGGTGGTGCCGGTACTGCGCGATACCGATCAGATGAGCCTGGCGACTATGGAAAGCACCATCCGTGATTTCGGCAAGCGTGCTCAGGAAGGCAAGCTGGGCCTGGAAGACATGCAGGGCGGTACTTTTACCATCACCAACGGTGGTGTGTTCGGTTCGCTGCTGTCCACACCTATCCTCAACCCGCCACAAACGGCCATCCTGGGTATGCACAAGATCCAGGAGCGTCCGATGGCGGTGAACGGTGAAGTGAAGGTATTGCCGATGATGTATCTGGCGCTGTCTTACGATCACCGATTGATCGACGGCAAGGAAGCAGTACAGTTCCTGGTCGCCATCAAAGACATGCTGGAAGACCCGGCCCGCATTCTGCTCGAACTGTAACAGCGGACCGACATTATTTTGGGGTTGAAGCCGGCGCTGTCGCCGGCGCGGCCCGGAACTCATAGTTAAAGGTAGAAATCAGATGGCACAACAGTTTGATGTGGTAGTGATCGGTTCTGGCCCGGGTGGGTATGTGGCCGCTATTAAAGCGGGTCAGCTGGGTTTGAAAACCGCCATCGTCGAGAAGTGGCTCGATAAAGAAGACAAACCGTCCTATGGCGGTACTTGCTTGAACGTTGGCTGCATTCCGTCTAAAGCACTGCTGGAATCGTCCGAAAAGTTTCATCAGGCCAAGCATGAATTCGATACTCATGGTATTTCCCTGAAGGAACTGAAGATCGACGTTAAAGGCATGCTCGATCGTAAAGCCGGCATCGTTAAACAACTGACTGGCGGTGTTGCCGGTTTGTTGAAAGGCAACGGTGTGACTGCCTTTGAAGGCAAGGGCATGCTCAAGTCGAACAAGGTCGTCGAAGTGACTTTGCACGACGGCAAAACCGAAACTCTTGAAGCCAAGAACGTTATCCTGGCGACCGGTTCGGTACCGGTTGAGATTCCGCCCACTCCGCTGACGGATAACATCATTGTTGATTCGGAAGGCGCGCTGGAATTTGATGCTGTGCCCAAGCGTTTGGGTGTCATCGGCGCCGGTGTGATCGGTCTGGAACTGGGCTCCGTCTGGAAGCGTTTGGGCTCTGAAGTGGTCATTCTCGAAGCCATGGATAAGTTCCTGGCAGCCGCTGACCAGGGCATCGCCAAAGATGCGCTGAAATACTTCACCAAGAAAGAAGGTCTGGACATCCGTTTGGGTGCCCGTGTAACCGGTTCTGAGGTGAAGAAGAACAAAGTTGAAGTGACGTTCGAAACCTCAGACGGCGAGCAGAAAGAAACCTTCGACAAGCTGATCGTTGCGGTTGGCCGTCGTCCTTACACCGAAGGCTGCCTGGATAAAGGCTGCGGTGTCGATCTGGATGAGCGTGGTTTTATTCAGGTAGACGATCAGTGCGCCACTACCGTACCGGGCGTTTACGCCATCGGTGACGTGGTACGCGGTCCGATGCTGGCGCACAAAGGTTCTGAAGAAGGCTTGATGGTCGCTGAAATCATCGCTGGCCATAAAGCCCAGATGAACTACGACGCCATTCCGAACGTTATCTATACTCACCCGGAAATTGCCTGGGTGGGTAAGACCGAAGAAGAACTGAAAAACGAAGGTGTTGAATATAAAGTCGGTGCCTTCCCGATGGCAGCTATCGGTCGCGCCATGGCGCAAAACGCCACTGACGGCCAGGTGAAGATCATTGCCGATGCCAAGACTGACCGGGTGTTGGGCATGCACATCTTCGCAGCCGGAGCGTCTGAAATGATCGCTCAGGGCGTGATTGCTCTGGAATTTGCGTCCAGCGCTGAAGACCTGCAGTTGACCTGCTTCGCGCACCCGACCAATTCGGAAGCGGTGCATGAAGCAGCGCTGGCGGTCGACAACATCGCCATCCACAAAGTTAATCGCAAGAAACGTTGATAGATGAAGAAGCCGGAGGTTCGCCTCCGGTTTTCTTATTCGCTAATCAGAGTGCAGCCCGGGTGAAACCGACCACAATAAAAAATTCTCCCTGAACACTCGCGTTCAAAAACGGAAAGAACCATGAACCTACACGAATATCAATCCAAGCAGCTGTTCAAAGAGTACGGCCTGCCGGTATCTGATGGCTTTGCCTGTGATACACCGGACGAAGCCGTTGCTGCCGCCAAGAAAATCGGCGGTGACATGTGGGTCGTTAAGGCCCAGGTTCACGCCGGTGGTCGCGGTAAGGCCGGTGGTGTGAAGCTGGTCAAAAGCGACGCCGAAATCCGCGAGTTTTCTGAGAAGTGGCTGGGTCAAAACCTGGTGACTTTCCAGACGGATGAAAACGGCCAACCGGTCAGCAAGATTCTGGTGGAATCCTGCACCGACATCGCTCAGGAACTCTACCTGAGTGCCGTTCTCGACCGTGGCAGCCGTCGCGTGGTCTTTATGGCCTCGACTGAAGGCGGTGTAGAGATCGAGAAAGTGGCCGAAGAAACGCCGGAAAAAATCCTCCGCGCGCAGATCGACCCGCTGGTCGGTGCTCAGCCGTTCCAGGCGCGTGACATCGCTTTCCAGCTCGGCCTGAAAGGCGAGCAGGTTAAGCAGTTCACCAAGATCTTCCTGGGTCTGGCCAAGCTGTTCGAAGACAAAGACCTGGCGCTGATCGAAGTGAACCCACTGGTCATCACCGACGAAGGCAACCTGCACTGTCTGGACGCCAAGATCAACGTCGATGGTAACGCCTTGTTCCGTCAGAAACAGATCGCCGATATGCGCGATCCGTCTCAGGAAGACGAGCGTGAAGCTCAGGCGGCTGCCTGGGAACTGAACTACGTGGCGCTGGATGGCAACATCGGTTGCATGGTTAACGGCGCAGGCCTGGCCATGGGCACCATGGACATCGTTAAGCTGCACGGCGGCCAGCCTGCTAACTTCCTGGACGTTGGCGGTGGTGCGACCAAAGAGCGCGTTGCAGAAGCGTTCAAGATCATCCTGTCCGACACCTCGGTTAAAGCCGTACTGGTTAACATCTTTGGTGGCATCGTGCGCTGCGACATGATCGCAGAGGGCATCATCGGCGCCGTTGAAGAAGTCGGTGTGAAAGTGCCTGTCGTGGTTCGTCTGGAAGGCAACAACGCCGAACTGGGCTCTAAGAAATTGGCCGAGAGTGGCCTGAATATCATTGCCGCCGCTTCCTTGACCGATGCTGCCGAGAAAGTGGTTAGCGCAGCTGGAGGTGCCGCATGAGCGTACTGATCGATAAGAACACCAAGGTTATCTGCCAGGGCTTCACTGGCTCGCAGGGCACCTTCCACAGTGAACAGGCTATTGAGTACGGAACCCAGATGGTCGGCGGTGTATCTCCGGGCAAAGGCGGTACTACTCACCTGGGTCTGCCGGTTTTCAACACCGCTCGTGAAGCGGTAGAAGCGACTGGCGCGACCGCCTCTGTGATCTACGTACCGGCCGCTTTCTGTCTGGACGCCATCATCGAAGCGGCTGACAGCGGCGTTGAGCTGGTGGTCTGTATTACCGAAGGCATCCCGACTCTTGACATGCTGAAGGCCAAAGAATACGTCGACCGTAAAGGCGTGCGTATGATTGGCCCGAACTGCCCGGGTGTGATTACTCCGGGAGAATGCAAAATCGGCATTATGCCGGGTCACATCCACAAGCCGGGTAAAGTCGGCATTGTGTCTCGTTCCGGTACCCTGACTTATGAAGCCGTTAAGCAGACCACTGACCATGGTTTCGGTCAGTCTTCTTGCGTCGGCATCGGCGGTGACCCGATTCCGGGTTCCAACTTTATCGACATCCTGGAGATGTTCGAGAAAGATCCGCAAACCGAAGCCATCGTGATGATCGGTGAAATCGGTGGTACCGCTGAAGAAGAAGCGGCGGCTTACATCAAAGCCAACGTTTCCAAGCCGGTGGTCTCTTACATCGCCGGTGTTACCGCACCTCCGGGCAAGCGCATGGGCCACGCTGGCGCCATCATTGCCGGTGGTAAAGGTACTGCAGACGAGAAGTTTGCTGCGCTGGAAGATGCGGGCGTGAAAACCGTTCGTTCACTGGCCCAGATCGGTGAAGCACTGAAGGAACTCACTGGCTGGTAAGTCGGTGAACTTCGTGTCGAAAAGGCAGCCTTGGGCTGCCTTTTTTTATGGGCGGTGGTTTTGTGGGGGATTACAACATGAGCGTCACAAAGTGCTTGCTTTTCACTCTACCAACTAGTAGGTTGACATCTCAACAGAGGCCATCATTAATGGCCAATCAGATATAGAGACGGGGTAGTTATGTCCACTGACCTTTCACCCAAAGCGGCCGAAATCGCCAATTACGCTCAGGCTTTATTGGAGGCTGGAGGTTATAACAGCTTTAGCTACGCCAATATCGCGACCCAGGTGAACATCAGTAAAGCCAGTATTCATCATCATTTCCCCAGCAAGGCAGAGCTAGTGCGGGTGGTGGTTTCCCGCTATCGCCAGCAAGCATTGCAAGGTTTGGAATTGATAGAACGGCATCAGCCTGATGCGTTGAGCGCACTCCAAGCCTATGTGGACTATTGGTCTGAATGCATTGTGGGCCAGACTTCGTCATTTTGTGTCTGTGCCATGCTGGCTGCAGAGCTGCCATCCATTCCAGACGTTGTTGCTGTTGAAGTGCAGGGGCACTTCCACGATCTCTCGACCTGGCTGACTCGCATTTTGGAAGCAGGTCGGCAATCCGGTCAGTTCAATTTGACTCGTGCTGCTGAAACCGAAGCAAAGGCTTTTATGGCCGAGATTCATGGCGCCATGGTGGCAGCGCGTGGCTTTGGTGACCCGCAGGTCTTTCCGGAATTGGCCGCGCTGGCTATCGATCGTTTGACGTCAGTTACTAACTGACCAGGAGGAGTTCAAAAAATTTTTTTCTTATTGTACCTACCAACTAGTAGGTTCGATTTGTAATTTCTGATGACCGATAGCGGGATCAGAGGAAAAGGCGTTATCAGGTGAGTCCTTGATGCGCTATTCAATCGCACTGAGTGCAGTGTTTAACAGAATGATGAGGTTATTCATGTCTCTTTCCATTTCGCTCCTCGGAGCGATCCATACCATAGTAAGTTTGGTGCCCATCGCCGCTGGTTTGTATGGCTTTGTGCGCTATCGCTTTATTGATGTCTCAAAGCACTCTGGCAAGTTGTACCTGCTGGGGACCAGCTTGGCGGTGCTCAGTTCCTTTGCTGTATCCAGCACCGGTGGTATTAACGCAGGTCATGTTTTTGGTGTGGTGGTGCTGTTGTTCGCCTTCGGAGGTGTTCTGGCGACCAGACTGGATATTCTTGGTCGCAGCCGGCCTTACCTTGCTACCTTCGGGCTGTCCTTCAGTTTTTTGTTATCGCTGGTGCCTGGCACCAATGAAACCCTGACCCGAGTACCGCTGTCGCACCCCTTGGCGGACGGTCCGACGTCACCGGTTATTCAACTGGTGTTACTGGCCTGGCTGGTGTTATTTGTTGCGGGATTCGCGCTGCAATGTTGGTTGATTCGTTCACGCAACTTGGTGAATCAGCCAGCCTGATGGTAACTGTCTGACGCAGCGTTACCCTCAAATGCCTAAGCCCGATGTTTATTATCGGGCTTTTTTTGCGTTGCACTCACGACTGTCTGTTTACGTCGGTGCTCTGACTTGGCGTCGGTCTCATCTACAATGCTTCTATCTGCCTGGAGCAACAAGGACGCAACCATGCCGCCGTTTTTTGACTGGCTCGCCTTAATACTTTTTATCTCGAGTTGGATTGCCTATACGCGTTATGCCTCAATTGAAGGCAAGCGCCGCCACAGCCTGTCTTCGATCATGCATCATTTTCGCATCGACTGGATGCGGCGATTGTTGCGCCGTGAAAACCGTGTCGCTGATATGTCGGCGGTGGGGAATCTGGAGCGTAACTCTGCTTTTTTTGCGTCGGCCTGTTTGTTTGCCGTTGGTGGTTTGATTACTGTTCTGGCCGCATCGGAGCAGGTGATGGCGCTGCTGAATGATATTTCCTTCGTTCAGGACGGCACCAAGGCCATGTGGGAAGCCAAGGTAGGGATGCTGATCATCGTTTATATCTACGCCTTCCTCAGTTTCACCTGGAGCATGCGTCAGTTTGGTTTTTTATCGGTCATGATCGGCTCTGCGCCGACGCCGACCGAGAGCATTGATGACGGTGTTAAAAACACCTTCGCCCTGCATACCGCTGAGGTGATGGACTTGGCGGGCAAGCAATTCAATTTGGGCTTGCGTGCCTTTTATTTCAGCCTGGCGGTGGTGGGTTGGTTTATCGGACCGTTCTGGTTTGTGGCCGGCACGGCCGTCATTATTGCGGTTTTGTATCGACGTGAATTTCGCAGTAATACGTTAAAGAAGTTGATCCGGGCCCGTGGATTGGACCCGAATCAGCCTATTCAAAGTGCTAATGAAGACAGCACGGCTTAACGTACTGACTCAGGGGCTGGGCCTTGAGCGATGGCTTCACTAAGCGGCACGCGACGTAACAGCAGACCGCCAACGATAAAGTAAGCCATAATTACCAGCAGGGCATTGTGGCGACCGATAGCGTCGGAGACCGGGCCGAAGGTCATGCCGATGATGATGGCAAAACGACCAAAGGTACCCCACAAGCCAAACAGCAGCGCGGAGTCTTCTGGGCGAGCCAGCAGGCCCACCACGGCGCGACTGGCACTTTGAGTAGCGCCCATGGCGCTGCCGGCGATAAAGGAAATCACCACAAAAAGCGGCACGGTTCCCAGGCCTGTCAGGCTTTGCAGCGGCTCCAGCAGATAGATGCCTAACAGTCCGCATAACCACCACAGCAGCGATAGCAACAGCGTATTTTTTGAACCCAGAGAGTCTTCCAGAAAGCCGAAAGCGATGGCGCCGATCATGGAAGCGATTTGCAAGGTGGCACCGATGATCAGCAATTGTGCACCGGTGATGCCGATTTCTTCCTGCGCATAGATACCGAAAAATTTTACCACCACCGACACGCCCGCCATAAAGACCATAAAGGCAATAAAGAAGCGGAACAGCACGGGGTAATCACCGATCAGGCTGCGCATATCTTTCAGGCGGGTTCCGGCCGCACGCAGTAAAACGCCTAAATTGGCGTGTTCGAAGCCAGGTCTTGGAACGGCTCTTTCTTTGACGAACAGGAAGGTGGGCAGGGCACCCAAAGCATAAAACAGTGCGATAGCAACCATCGCCAGTTGGTTTTGGTCAACGTAGAGTGCCAGGTTATCTTTGGCCTGGGTGGTGACAATGGCGATGATCATCACCAGGCTTAATAAGCCGCCGATGTAACCGATGCCCCAGCCGATTCCGGAAATCCGCCCCATATTGTCGCGGTTGGCGAGTTCGGTCAGAAAGCTGGCAATAAAGCTCTCAGACAGCATCCAGGCAGTGTTGGAGCAGATTAGAAACGCCATGCCCAAAGCGATGTTGCCCGGATCAACAAAGAACAGCCCGCCGGTGGCCAGAACCGATACCCAGGTGCACCAGGCCAGATAGCGCTTCTTATGGCCGCTGTAATCACAGAGCACGCCGACAATGGGCGCCAGTAAAATCGCCAGGCCGGTAGAGATGGCGACACTGGCCGCCCAAAAGGTGTTTTTCAAATGCGCCAGTTCGGGCGGCACGATATAGGCAACAAAAAAAGCCGAATAGATAAAGGACACCACCACGGTGGTGTAGCTGGAATTAGCGAAGTCATACATCGCCCAGCCGACGATTTCGCGTTTACGCACGGCCTGGACAGGACTGAGGGATGTATCCGATGAAGTCATTGCAGGTTTTCCTTGTGCAGTAATGCGCCGGGATGGCGCAGCCGTTCAGTTTGCCTGAGGCATGAAAGTGAGGGAAGTAGGCTCCACCGCTTGAAATGAGAACGCTGACCCATAAATTGTGTCCACCGCTAAGTTATTGATTTGAGGTGCTCTATGCCTGAAACCCATCAAGAAACTCACAGTTTTCAGACGGAAGTCAAACAACTGTTGCAACTGATGATCCACTCGCTGTACTCGAACAAGGAAATTTTCCTGCGTGAGTTGATCTCCAATGCCTCCGACGCCGCCGATAAGCTGCGTTTCCGGGCGCTGAAAGACGACAGTCTGATGGCCGATGACAGCGATCTGAAAATCCGTATCGAATTTGACGCTGACGCCAAGACGCTGACCCTCTCGGATAACGGCATCGGTATGAGCCGTGACGATGTGGTAGCGAACCTGGGCACCATCGCCAAGTCGGGCACCGCTGAATTTCTGCAGAACCTGACCGGTGACGAACGCAAAGATAGCCAGCTTATTGGTCAGTTTGGTGTCGGTTTTTATTCGGCCTTTATTGTGGCGGACAAAGTTGACGTCTTTACCCGCCGCGCGGATCTGCCCGCTGGCGAGGGGGTCCACTGGCAAAGCGCTGGCGATGGTGAATTCACCTTGGCCGATGTGGAACTGCCGCAACGGGGGACTCGCATCGTACTGCATCTGAAATCCGACAGCGCGGACTTCGCCGATGGCTGGCGCTTGCGCAGCCTGATCCGTAAGTATTCGGATCACATCTCCATTCCGGTGCAGATGCTTAAAGAAGCCGACGGCGAAGACGAACAACCAGCGCCTGAATGGGAAACCGTCAACAGCGCAACGGCGCTCTGGACGCGCTCGCAAAGCGAGATCAAGGACGAAGAATACCAAGAGCTGTACAAACACATCTCCCACGATTACGGCGATGCGCTGACCTGGAGCCACAACAAAGTCGAAGGCAAGATGGAGTACACCAGCTTGCTCTATGTTCCGGCCAAAGCGCCTTTTGATCTGTGGAACCGCGAGCGTGTGCGCGGCTTGAAATTGTACGTGCAGCGCGTCTTTATCATGGACGACGTCGAGCAGTTTTTGCCCATGTACCTGCGTTTTGTGAAGGGCATTGTCGACTCCAACGATCTGCCGCTGAACGTCAGCCGCGAGATACTGCAGAGCAACGACGCCATCGATGCGATGCGCGCCGCCCTGACCAAACGCGTGCTCGATATGCTGACCAAGCTCGCCAAGAAAGACGCTGAGAAATACCAGGCATTTTGGGATGAATTTGGTCAGGTACTTAAAGAAGGTCCGGCCGAAGATTCCTCGAATAACGAGAAAATCGCCAAGCTGCTGCGCTTTGCCACCACCCATAGCGGTGAGGCCAAACAGGATCAGTCGCTCGACGCCTATGTGTCGCGGATGCAGGAAGGCCAGGACAAGATCTACTATGTCGCCGCCGACAGTCATCAAACCGCCAAGAACAGCCCACACCTTGAAGTCTTCCGCAAGAAAGGCATTGAAGTGCTGCTGATGAGCGATCGCATTGATGAATGGCTGATGGGTTACCTGCGCGAATTCGACGGCAAGCAACTGGTCGATGTTGCCCGTGGCGGACTGGACCTTTCTGGTGTCGAAACAGAGGAAGAGAAAGCCGCTCAGCAAAAAGCTAACGATGAGCACAAACCGTTGCTGGAGCGCTTACAGACGCTGCTGGAAGACGATGTTGAAGCGGTACGCATGACTCACCGTCTGGTGGAATCTCCGGCCTGTATCGTCGTTGGTGACAACGACATGGGCGCTCAGATGCGTCGTATCATGGAAGCGGCGGGGCAGCCGGTTCCAGAAACCAAGCCGATTTTCGAGCTGAACCCGGAGCACCCACTGGTGCGTCGTCTGGAAGCCGAAGCCAGTGAAGAGCGGTTTGCGGACCTGGCCAATATCCTGCTGGAGCAGGCCCGTCTGGCCGAAGGGTCGCATCCCAAGGATTCCGCGGCTTTTGTAACGCGCCTCAACAAGCTGTTGCTGGACCTGGCAGGCTGATAACCGCCTGATTGTTCCAATCGAAGCCACGGCGGCGTCATTCGAGCGTGTCATCTTTCACAGAGGTGACTGTCGGATGATGCCGCTGCAGTGGTAATTCAGTACAATTCCGCCAAATTTATTCTGGAGTTCCTGCATGTCTGTCAAAACCGGGTGGCTTTTGTTTGTTGCCGCCGTCCTTCCGTTGGCGGCAAACGCTGGCGGTGCCATCGATTTCTCTTTGTCCGACACCTCTGTGCGCCTTGAACACGAAGCGGTTCGTACCGGAACTTCTGCTCATATCACCACCGGCGTGCTCTACAGCGAACGTTACAGCAGTAGCGACAGCACCTTCGCCTTCAGTGCCGGTTTCAATGCGGTGGATGCGACCTTGCAAAATCGCGAACTGATCGGCGGCATTGGTTTCAAAGGCTATTTCTTTGAAGATCGGGTCGATGCCGGTGGCGCTATCGCCGTAGGTGGCTTTCTACGCTGGAATCCGGACTTTATGAATGGTCTGGGTGCTGAGGGCAGTCTGTATTATTCGCCGCAGATTCTGGCCTTTAACAGCCTGGATGGCTTTCAGGATATCCAGGCAAGACTGACTTACAAGGTGTTGCCGCAGGCCCGTGTTCTGGTGGGGTGGCACGACGTTTCCTCCTATCGAGGCAGCAGCAACGTGAAAGTCGATAATGCCCTGCACCTCGGCTTTCGTATGAATTACTGAGTCAGATGAACCGTCGCGCTCAGACTAATCTATTGCTGTACCAGGCGCGCCTGATGCTTGATCAGGCGCAGGCAGCGAGTGTTCCAGCGTTGGTTGAAGCCTGTGAAGATGCCGCTGTGAGCTTTATGCACCGGGCGGTTCGCTCGGTTGTCGCCGAAGCGGCGGATGCTTATGGCCTGGCGTTGACGCCGGACCGGCCATTGCATGAACTGTTGCGGCAACTGGGAGAGCATAGGCCTGACGCCTGGGAATATCGCACCATCAAAGATGCCTTAACCCAGCCGGAACACTGGTTGACGCGTTTGCATCAGGCCAGCGAACATTGGGCCGGCAGAGTGGGGCAGGGCGCTGTAAAATCGAGCAGCCAGGAAAGAATTGAGCTGGTGCTGTCGGATGACCAAGACACTACAAATCATTACCGCAACTGGATGACTGACCTGCAACAATGGGTCGATCGCATTCGTGAGCTCGGCGACCACAGCTGAGCTGTTGTCCATGCACCCATAGAAAAGGCAACTATGTACTGGGAAATCATTGAACTGGGAAACGGCGATATTGCCTTGCGCAAAGTCGATTCCGAAGATGAGCCGTTACTGACCATTCGCTTTTCCGATGAAGCCAAGGACCGACTGCAGGACCAGCGTCTGGATGTAGCCCGAGCCATGATCAGCGCGGGCGTACAGGTAGCGACGGATATCGAAAGCCTGGATGAAGACGAAGAATTGGAAATGGAAGCCGAAGGCGCAACGCTGCACTGAATAGCCGTCCGCAAAGCAGCCCTTCAGCGAAGGCTGGTCATGGTTTCGTCGCTATTAAAGCCATTGCTCTTCAGCGTCGGCGAAATAAAAGACGTCCCTTTGTACCAACTCAGTCAGCAAATCCACCGGTAACTCGGCCAGTTTCTGCTGTAGATCAGCAGCGCGCAATTCGCTCTGATCGCACAACCATAACAGTTGATCTTCACTCAAATCGGTCGTGAAGGCCTGCCCCTGTATAAATAGTTTTCCTGGCACATAGGCCAATCGGCCTGCACGGTTGCGCAGTAGCGGCTGTTGTTGCAGTTGCTGCTTTATTTCGTCCTCAGTAAAGCCGGGCTCATCAACACTGGACTCGCCGTATTTGGGCTCGGTCATATAGCGACCAAACCACTCGGTTATGGCTTGTCGATCCGACGTCAGTTGCATCAGTAAACTCTGCACCCGGTCAATATCGGCTTCACTCAGACGGTGTGGATCGTTGCGCGCTTGCAGATCCGGATCGGCATAGCGCTCAAAATCACTGTCCTGCTCAGCCATAAAGTGCGCAAACTCGCCCCAGACCTGCGCTCTGGATGGTGCCCTGAATCCGATTGAGCAGGTGATGCCTGCGCTGATCGCCGTGCCCCAATGCGCAACTCCGGGCGGCACATACAGCATGTCACCCGGTTCCAGTACCCAGCGTTCCTGCTCTTCGAACTGCGCCAGAATGTTCAGTTCGGTATCGTCCCGGCAGTCATCCGCTTCGCTGCAGCTTTGACCGATGCGCCATTCGCGCTGGCCACTGAGTTGAATCAAGAAGACATCGTAGTGATCGAAATGCGGTCCAACACCGCCGCCGGGGACAGAGTAGGAGAGCATGATGTCGTCGAGTCGCCAACTGGGAATAAAGCGGAAGTGATCGAACAGGGCGGCAACATCCGGCACCCAGTGATCGACAGCTTGCACCAGCAACGTCCAGTCTCGTTCGGGCAGGGCGGCAAAGTCGTCTTCGTAAAACGGACCGTGCCGCAGTTGCCAGTCGTTGGCAGTGACCAGACGGGATTCGACCGCCTCCTCGGTGGCCAGGCCAGCCAGGTCATCACCATCGATTAAATCACTTTGGTCGGGCAGTGCAGAGCGCACTAGTAAAGGGGCTTTTTGCCAGTATTGGCTGAGAAAGGATGGGGCCGACAGGCCTCCCAGGACTTTCATAATCGTGCTCCTGAAGCGGCGATAAAACGTAGGGCCAAGAGTGCCTGTCGAACCTGGATCAGAGGCGCTTGGCCTGCTCGCTGGCATTACCAACATAAGCCGCCGGGGTCAGTGCCATCAAGGCCTGTTGCGCCTCTTTCGGTAAATCCAGTTGTGCCACGAAATCCTGCATCATGGTTTCGGTGATGGCTTTGCCGCGAGTAAAGGCTTTGAGCTTCTCATAGGGCTCTGCAATGCCGTAGCGACGCATCACCGTTTGAATGGCCTCGGCCAGGACTTCCCAGGCCTGGTTAAGGTCGGCGGCCAGTCGTTCAGGATTGGCTTCCAGCTTACTGATGCCTTTAAGGCTGGCTTGATAAGCGATCAGGCTGTGCGCCAGGCCGACGCCCATGGAGCGCAATACGGTGGAATCGGTCAGATCGCGCTGCCAGCGTGAGATCGGCAGTTTGGCGCCCAGGTGTCCCAGAACCGCATTGGCGATGCCGAGGTTGCCTTCGGAGTTCTCGAAGTCGATGGGATTGACCTTGTGGGGCATTGTTGAGCTGCCGACTTCGCCAGCGATGGTCTTCTGCTTGAAATAACCCAGCGAGATGTAGCTCCAGATATCGCGGTCAAAATCGATCAGGATGGTGTTGAAGCGGCTGATGGTATCGAACAGTTCGGCGATGTAATCGTGCGGTTCGATCTGGGTGGTGTAGGGGTTCCAGTCCAGCCCCAGGCCTTCAATAAAGCTGCGCGCATGGGCTTCCCAGTCGATGTCTGGATAGGTCGCCAGGTGAGCGTTGTAGTTACCGACAGCGCCATTTATCTTGCCCAGATATTCGATGCGCTCCAGTGCTTTCAATTGGCGCTGCAGGCGATAGGCAACGTTAGCCATTTCCTTGCCCAGAGTGGTAGGCGATGCAGTCTGTCCGTGGGTGCGGCTGAGCATGGGCAGGTCGGCGTGCTGATGAGCAAGCCTGGTGATTTGCTCAGCGACCTCGGTCATCGTCGGCACCAGGACGTCGCTAACGCCGCTTTTGAGCATCAGCGCATGAGACAGGTTATTGATGTCTTCAGAGGTGCAGGCGAAGTGCACGAATTCGCCGGCGCTAGCCAGTTCGTCGAATTCAGACAACTTGTCTTTCAGAAAATACTCAACCGCTTTGACGTCGTGGTTGGTGGTGCGTTCAATAGCTTTAATTGCTTCGGCATCGGCCACTGAGAAATTATCAACCAAGTGATTGAGAAAGGTCTGGGCGGCGTTGCTGAAAGCCGGTAACTCTTTGATCTGCGGATGGGCTGCTAACTGTTGCAACCACCGTACTTCTACCCGAACCCGAGCGTGAATCAGGCCAAATTCACTGAAGTGCTGGCGCAGCGCTTCAGTCTTGCTGCCATAGCGGCCGTCGATGGGTGAAATAGCGGTAAGGGCGGTCAGTTCCATAGCAGGCGGGATCCGGTCGGTGGTGGTCGAAAGGCTGGCGATTATAGCGGCCTGAAGCCCGCAGCGCCAAGGCAGGCTCAGTGGGTGTTGCGCATCAGCAATTGTTGGGCATTACGGTAGAGGGCATTGCGCTTGAACAGAATATGCCAGCGGCGACCGCCTTGCTGATGCCACAGGTGAGCGCTGCGAATGCCAAACAGCAACAGGGCGCGAACCTGATCGGCTGTGCGCGGATTCTGCAGATAGCTGGGATTACCCATAACCCGAATGCGGAAGCTCAGCTTACTGACGCTTTCCTGGTAACAGTGGGCGGCGGCACCGATGACGGAGTCGTGCAGCGGATCATCAAAATAGTGAAACTGTTCGACAGCGCGTTCCAGCGATTTGCCCAGGGTGTTCATCAGGTCGTCGCGGCGTGATAGTTTTCGCTGCGCATGGAGGATGCCCATGGCGTAGCGCATCACTTCTGTTGAGATGCCGGCGCCGCGCCGCGACAACACATCCCGAACGCCCTGTAAGCCGATGCGGATGCCGCTAACACCCTCATAGATATCTTCCACACTGGCCGGGTTCAGGTTTAATACCGAACGGATACTGCGCGCCAGTTCATCACGGTCGATCTGGCCTTTGCGGGCCAGTTGTTCGACTAGGATAGAGGCCTGAAAAACGCCAGCCAAAGCCATTACCTGATGTTCAGTCTGCGACATCCGTATTCCTTAACAGGGAGTTCTGTCGGTTAACGTTCGATTGCACTGCATGGTTAGTGACGGTCGGTTAGCTGAATTCAAGCATCCGCCAGCCAGGTTTGCTCAATAACACCGCCACCCAGACAGGCTTCGCCGTCGTAGAACACCGCCGATTGTCCGGGCGTGATGGCACGTTGAGACTCGTCAAAGATAACGCTGTAGCCGTCGCCATTGGCTAAGATAGTGCAACTTTGGTCGGGCTGGCGATAACGATGCTTGCAGGTCAACTGAACCGGCAGAGTCGGGGCAACACCGCTGACCCAATGGATATGACTGAGCGTCATCCGGTTGGTAAACAGGGCCGGGTGATCGGTACCCTGGACCACCGTCAGCACATTGCGCTCCAGGTCTTTGGCAGCAACAAACCAGGGCGCTTCGCCATGATTGCGAGTGCCGCCGATGCCCAGGCCCTGACGTTGCCCGATGGTGTAATACATCAAGCCCTGATGTTCGCCGATGACCTCACCTTCAAGTGTTTCAATCACACCCGGCTGAGCCGGGATGTATTGTTTCAGGAAATCGCTGAAGCGGCGTTCACCGATAAAGCAAATGCCGGTGCTGTCTTTTTTCCGCGCTGTGGCCAGTTGGTACTTTTCGGCAATGCGGCGGACTTCAGGCTTTTCCAGTTCGCCGACCGGAAACAGGGTTTTCTCGAACTGTTCATGGCCGACGGCATGCAGGAAATAAGACTGGTCTTTATTGTTGTCCAGACCGCGCAACAACTCTGCACCATTGGGGCCAGTGCGCGTGCGCGCATAATGACCGGTGGCAATACGATCGGCGCCCAGGGTCAAGGCATATTCAAGAAACGCTTTAAACTTGATTTCCCGGTTGCAGAGGATGTCGGGGTTGGGTGTCCGGCCGGCCTTGTATTCTTCCAGAAAATGCTCGAAGACATTGTCCCAGTATTCGGCGGCAAAATTGGCTTTATGCAATTTGATACCCAGTCGGTCGCTGACGGCCTGGGCGTCGGCCAGATCTTCTTTGGCAGTGCAGTATTCGGTACCGTCGTCTTCGTCCCAGTTTTTCATAAACAGGCCTTCGACCTGATAGCCCGCTTCCAGCAACAAGGCGGCGGTTACCGACGAATCGACACCGCCGGACATGCCGACGATGACCTTGGTGTTGGCGGGGTTGGTCATGACGATTAAAGCTCCTGGGACGGGAAAGGTGACAGCAAGGGTTGTATGCAATTCAGCGGAAAGCGCTGGCCGGCCTGATAATCCAATAAGCACTGGTGCACGATGGGGCTGCGCAGCGGGTATTGTCCTGCCAGCAACTCATCGAGCGGCAGCCAGGCGGCTTGCAGTATATCGGCATCAAGTTCGGCGTTTTCAACCAGGGCGATGGCTTCACCGATAAAACAGGCGCGCAGATAATGCACACCCGTGGCGGCATGGACGTTCTGGTAGATGCCCAGTAGGTGCGTTAGCTGAACTTGATAGCGACTTTCCTCCAGTGTTTCCCGAACAGCGGCGGCCTGAATGTCTTCACCAACCTCGACATGCCCAGCGGGTTGATTCCAGACATTTATACCGTTATCTATTTCGTTGACCATTAATATATTGCTTTGGTCTGGGATTAACACTGAGGCAGTCAGATGGGGATAGTCGCTGTCATTCATTGGCTTCTCCTCGCGGGGCGCAGAGCTTAAACCCCTGGCAGTAGGGGTCAAGATCGGATACTGGCTCTGTTCGTGATGCTCACAAGTCTTTTGCGCTCCCGGCGACGCCGATTGCTACGCCTGGCAGTAAAATGGCGCTAAAGTTCGAATCATTCGGCCGGTCTGTGTTGTCTGGCCCGTTAAGCAATACACCATATCAAGGAACTCTAGGCATGATTATCAAACCCAAGGTTCGTGGTTTTATCTGTACCACCGCTCATCCGGAAGGGTGCAAGGTGCATGTTCAGGAACAGATCGACTACGTCAAAGCTCATAAGCCAAGTGGTACAGGCCCCAAGAACGTTCTGGTCATTGGCTGCTCCAACGGTTATGGCCTGGCGTCTCGTATTTCTGCAGCTTTCGGTTACAGCGCCAACACGCTGGGTGTGATGTTTGAAAAAGAACCTTCAGAGAAGCGTCCGGCCTCTGCCGGTTGGTACAACACCAAAGCATTTGAAGCGGCTGCGGCTGCTGAGGGCGTGTTCGCCAAATCATTGAACGCCGATGCCTTTTCTGATGAGGCCAAGGCTCAGGTGATCGACGTCATCAAAAATGAGATGGGTGGCAAGGTCGACTTGGTTGTATACAGCCTCGGCTCACCGCGCCGCACGGATCCGGAAACCGGGGTGACTTACTCCTCGTCGCTGAAAGCCATTGGCGAGCCAGTAACGCGTAAAAGCTTAAACACTGACACCAAGGTGGTTTCCGACTTCACTCTGGATCCGGCGACGGACGAAGAGATTGCCAACACCATCAAAGTGATGGGTGGTGAAGACTGGGAACGCTGGATTGATCAGCTGGCAGCGGCCGGCGTTCTGGCCGAAGGCGTTCAGACCACGGCCTACAGTTACATTGGCAAAGATCTGACCTGGCCGATCTATGGCGGCGCTACCATTGGTCGCGCCAAGCAGGATGTGGATCGTGCTTGCGGCGTTATTCAAAACAAGCTGAAAGCCGAATTGAACGGCAGTGCTCATGTGTCTGTGTTGAAGGCGGTTGTTACTCAGAGCAGCTCAGCTATTCCAGTAATGCCGTTGTATCTGTCGATTCTGATCCGCGTAATGAAAGAGCGCGGCACGAACGAAGGCTGCATTGAACAGGTTCATGGTCTGTTGACCGATCAGCTTTATAGTGGCGGTGACCTGACCCTGGATGACGAAGGTCGTATCCGTATGGACCTGAAGGAGCTGGAACCTGAGGTTCAGGCTGAAGTCGAAGCGATCTGGAATCAGGTTGACAGCAGCAATGTTGATGAACTGACTGATTTTGCCGAATACCAAAAAGAGTTCTTTAAACTTTTCGGTTTCGGTTATGAGCAGGTCGATTACGATCAGGACGTGAACCCGATCGTTTGACGCCTTTCGCATTCTGAGCACGAGAAGCGGCGCCACCTTGGGGCCGCTTTTTTTTGGTTTGAATATTTATACCGTTATCTATTAAGGTTTTCATATCCAGGGTACGGTATTGCCCGGGTAATAGGTCATCCAACGACAAACCGCCCAGTGACCAACGAATCAGGCGCAGGGTGGGGAAGCCAATAGCAGCGGTCATACGACGGACCTGGCGATTACGACCTTCAGTCAGGGTAATGCGTAACCATTGGGTGGGAATCGCTTTGCGTTCACGAATGGGGGGTTGGCGGGCCCACAGCCAGAACGGTTCGTCCACACAGTCGACCATTGCCGGGCGCGCAAGGCCGTCTTTTAAGGTGACTCCCTGGCGCAGCTTTTCCAAATTTGACTCACTGGGTTGTCCCTCAACCTGAGCGTAATAAACCTTGGGTACCTTGAAGCGGGGATTGGCCAGACTGTGGATCAAAGCCCCGTCATCGGTCAGTAACAGCAGGCCTTCGGAGTCATAGTCCAGGCGACCGGCGGCATAAATGCCGGCAATGGGGACGTGGTTGGCCAGGGTTTCACGACCCTCGGTATCGGTGAATTGGCACAGAACCTGGAAGGGTTTGTTCAGTAGAACAACGGTGCTCATAAGGGATCGGTCACGTGAGTTTGCGGGCTTTGGGCCAATGGTCTAGCTTGCAATTTTTGACGAAAAACCACAAATTATGCGCCCGACGCGAGGCTCTGATCGCTGCTGGACACAATATAGCCATCGTGTTCTGCGGCAGTGTATCTACACTGAAGCCGCCTTGTTACTGAATCATCACCCGGAAGTTGTACGTTTCGCGAGCATTCGGCATCTGCATGGCTCACCGACAACTTTCGCGCTATCGCCTCAGCAAAACCCTTTACAGGAGTAAGAATGGCTACCAAGAATCCCACCATTGTATATACCGAGACCGATGAAGCCCCAGCGTTGGCGACCTATTCTTTGCTCCCCATTATCCGGGCATTCGCGGCTCAATCCGGGGTTGAATTCGAAGTTCGTGATATCTCTCTGGCCGGTCGCATCCTGTCTCAGTTTCCGGATTATCTGACGGAAGACCAACGCCAGTCCGACGACCTGGCTTATCTGGGTGAACTGGCGAAAACGCCGGAAGCCAATATCATCAAGCTGCCTAACATCAGTGCCTCCTTCCCTCAGTTGGCGGCTGCCATTAAAGAGCTGCAGGCCAAAGGTTATGCGCTGCCGGACTATCCGGTAAATCCATCGAATGACGAAGAGAAAGACATTCAGGCGCGTTATGACCGCGTCAAGGGCAGTGCGGTTAACCCGGTGTTGCGCGAAGGTAACTCCGATCGCCGTGCACCGGAGTCAGTCAAAGCCTACGCCCGTGCGAATCCACACTCCATGGGTGAGTGGTCCTCATCATCCAAGAGCCGGGTTGCTCATATGGACGATGGCGACTTCTTCAGCAGTGAACAGTCAGTGACCATGGATAAAGCCGGTGAGGTTCGTATTGAGCTGGTATCCGGTGGTGATGTTCAGGTTCTGAAATCGCTGAAAATTCTGAGCGGCGAAGTGATCGACTCGTCGCGTATGAGCGTTGCCAAGTTGCGCGCTTTCTATGAAAAGGCCGCCCAGGAAGCGAAAGAAGAGGGCGTTTTGCTGTCGCTGCACCTGAAAGCCACCATGATGAAAGTGTCCGATCCCATCATGTTCGGCCACGCCGTGACCGTTTTCTTCAAAGATGTCTTCGAAAAACACGCAGCGACCTTTGAAAAACTGGGTGTCAACGTTAAAAACGGTTTCAACGATGTGCTGACCAAAATTGCCGAACTGCCGGCTGATGAACGCGCAGCCATCGAAGCGGACATCAAAGCGACATTCGAACAGCGCCCTGAGTTGGCCATGGTTAACTCCGATAAAGGTATTACCAACCTGCACGTGCCGAACGATGTCATCATCGATGCGTCGATGCCCGCGATGATCCGTTCTTCCGGTCAGATGTGGGGCCCGGATAACGCTCTGCACGATACCGTGGCCATGATCCCGGACCGCTGCTATGCCGGTGTCTATCAGGAAACCATCGACTTCTGTAAGAAAAATGGTGCCTTTGATCCGCGCACTATGGGCACCGTTCCCAATGTTGGCCTGATGGCTCAAAAAGCCGAAGAATACGGCTCACACGACAAAACCTTCGAAGTACCGAGCGATGGCGTGATGCGTGTTGTCGATGCCGATGGCAATGTATTGATGTCGCATGAGGTGGAAGCTGGCGACATCTGGCGTATGTGTCAGGCCAAAGACGCACCGATCAAAGACTGGGTTAAATTGGCGGTTAGTCGTGCCCGTGCTACCGGTTGGCCGGCGATCTTCTGGCTCAGCCCAGAGCGCGCCCACGATGCTGAACTGATCAAAAAGGTGAATGCCTATCTGCCGGAATTCGACACCGATGGTCTGGATATCCGCATCATGTCACCGGAAGAAGCCACTCGCTTTACCCTGGATCGGGTCAAGAAAGGCGAAAACACCATCTCGGTCACCGGTAACGTCCTGCGTGACTACCTGACTGACCTTTTCCCGATTCTGGAACTGGGCACCTCAGCGAAAATGCTGTCAGTCGTTCCACTAATGAATGGTGGTGGATTGTTTGAGACCGGTGCGGGCGGTTCTGCCCCCAAGCACGTCGAACAATTGCTGTCCGAGAACTACCTGCGTTGGGATTCTCTCGGTGAGTTCCTGGCGCTGGCCGCTTCGCTGGAGCATTTGTCGTCGGTTGCTGGTTTGCCGAAAGCCTCCGTACTGGGTAAAACGCTCGATACCGCAACGGCCAAGTTCCTGGTGGAAAACAAGTCACCGACACGTCGCCTGGGTGGTATTGATAACCGCGGTTCACACTTCTATCTGGCTCTGTACTGGGCGGAAGCTCTGACCAGTCAGGATGAAGATGCTGACCTTAAGGCAAGCTTCCAGTCTGTCTACAAGGCCATGGCCGACAACGAAGCTGCAATCGTTAAAGAATTGGCTGATGTCCAAGGCAACAGCGTCGAAATTGGTGGTTACTATCGTTTCGATGGTGATCTGGCTGCTAAGGTTATGCGCCCCAGCGCGACCTTGAACGCCATCGTTGACGCTATGCGCGCCTGATCGATTTAGCTTTCCTCAAACCGCGCTTCGGCGCGGTTTTTTGTTGATGGACACATACAAAAAAGCCCTCACCAGTAACTGGGAGGGCTTTTTGCGTTAGCCTGAACTTATCAGGCGTGCTGCAACCGTGTGCAGTGGGGTGAGTTTTATGATTATTTTTCTAGGTTTGATCGCTGGTACTGGTTGAGCGCTCCTTCGCTTCGTTCCGGTTAGATGTTGAACGTTCAGTACCGGCCGTCTCTGGCAGAACTTGAATGTTCACGGCATGAATGCCTCGCTCGGCTTTGACCGTATCAAACTCGACGGCCTGACCTGCTTTAAGCGTTTTGTAGCCTTCCATCTGGATGGAGGAGTAATGGGCGAAGAGGTCTTCTTCGTGTTCGTCACAAACGACAAAACCGAACCCCTTGGCGTTGTTGAACCATTTTACTTTCCCTACCGGCATAACGGACTCCTTACAACCACGTTAGACTGAGCCTGGAAGTCACTGTGGTAGCCAAATGACTTCCGACGCTGACGTCGTGTCGCTGATGCGTTAGCTTAGAGCCGGGAAAGAGGCTTTGAGCGGTCCGAAGACAGCTTGGCTAACGTTCAGCGGCGTATCATCGCTTGCCCTGTGATCTCTGGTACAGCCTAATCCAGTGGGCCCTAAACCTTCATTTGGAGCTCGCTGATCACAAAATAAACGATTCGGCGTCGGGCTAATGGTTGGCCGTTGATTCAATGAAGTCAACCCCCATTGAAGGAGCTTATGATCGGACGCACATTAGGTAATCTGTTCAGGTCGGGGTTATCCGGGCTCTATCCAGGGTTCGACCACAGTTCATCACTCGTGCAAAAAACGACCAAAGGCAAGCTGCCTGGAGTCACCGATCGTAAATTCATCCGCTATGCATTCACTGATAACGGGCAGTCTGATATGAAGTTGAGGTATCCAGACATCAACGACTCACTAACTCCTGTATTGGCCCGAAAGATGCTTTTGACACGTCTGGGACCGGAAGATCCGGACTATGACGACGATCAGGGCGTTGCGCTTGAAACCAGTAAGCCAGAGCTCAAGCAACCGCCACTGTATCGTGTGGTCTTGCTGAATGACGACTACACCCCCATGGAGTTTGTCATTCATATCCTGGAGGCGTTCTTCTATATGTCCCGGGAAAAAGCAACCCAGATTATGTTAACGGTGCATACACAAGGAAAAGGCGTGTGCGGTGTCTATACTAAGGACATTGCCGAGACCAAGGCGGCCATGGTCAACCAGTACTCCAGGGATAATGAGCACCCCCTGGTGTGTGAGGTCGAAGAAGTCGATGACGAATGATCTGCGAGAGGGTCTGTTGACATGTTAAGTAAAGATCTCGAACTAACGCTGAATAATGCGTTCAAAGAAGCCCGGTCCAAGCGCCACGAATTCATGACAGTCGAGCATTTGCTGTTGGCGCTGCTCGACAACAATGCCGCCGCTGAGGTGCTCAACGCCTGTGCCGCTGATATCTCCCAGTTGCGTCGTGACCTGACCGAATTTATTGACTCAACCACGCCACTGATTCCCAAAGAAGACGATGAGCGTGAAACCCAACCGACCTTGGGCTTCCAGCGCGTGCTGCAGCGTGCTGTCTTCCATGTGCAGTCTTCTGGCAAGAAAGAAGTCACCGGTGCCAATGTGTTGGTGGCAATTTTCTCCGAACAGGAGAGTCAGGCGGTTTTCTTCCTTAAACAGCAAAGCATCTCTCGCATTGACGTGGTCAATTTTATTGCTCACGGCATTTCCAAAGTGCAGAGCGAAAATGCTCAGCCCAATGAGGATTTCAGCGATCAGCAGGAAGAGGGCGGTGGCGACGGTGTTCAGGGCAGTGCTCTGGAAAGCTTTGCCGCCAACCTGAACGATCAGGCGCGTCGCGGCCGTATCGATCCTCTGGTAGGGCGTGAGCATGAAGTTGAGCGCGTGATTCAAATTCTCTCGCGTCGCCGCAAGAACAACCCGCTGTTGGTGGGTGAAACCGGCGTCGGTAAAACGGCCATTGCTGAAGGCCTGGCCAAGCGTATCGTTGATGGTGACGTCCCTGACATCGTTCAGAACGCTCAGGTATTTTCGCTAGACCTGGGCGCGCTGCTGGCGGGCACCAAATACCGCGGTGACTTTGAAAAACGCCTCAAAGCCTTGCTGGCAGAGCTGAAGAAAAAAGAGAAAGCCATTCTCTTTATCGATGAAATTCACACCATCATCGGTGCCGGCGCAGCCTCGGGTGGCGTAATGGATGCCTCCAACCTGCTTAAGCCGATGCTCAGTTCTGGCGAGTTGCGGTGCATGGGGTCAACGACTTTCCAGGAATTCCGTGGCATTTTCGAGAAGGACAGCGCTTTAACCCGTCGCTTCCAGAAAATCGATGTCACCGAACCATCGGTGGACGAAACCTACCGGATTCTGAAAGGACTGAAGTCGCGCTTTGAGGAGCATCACCATCTCAAATACACCGATAAGGCATTAAAAGCGGCGGCGGAATTATCGGCCCGATACATCACTGACCGCCATCTGCCGGACAAGGCCATCGACGTCATTGATGAAGCCGGGGCCGCACAGCGCTTACTGCCAGTCAGTCGCCGTAAAAAATCAATTGGTGTGCCCGATGTCGAAAAGGTCATAGCGTCTATCGCCCGCATTCCTGAGAAGAGTGTCAGCCGCAACGATAAAGAAGTGCTGGAAAGCTTGGAGCGTAACCTGAAGATGACCGTCTTCGGACAAGAGAACGCGATCGAGCAATTGGCTTCAGCGATCAAGTTGGCACGAGCCGGTTTAAAATCGGCGGATAAGCCGATCGGTTCCTTCCTGTTTGCCGGCCCAACGGGTGTCGGCAAAACAGAAGTCAGCAAGCAGCTGTCAGAATCGCTGGGCATTCCATTGCTGCGCTTTGATATGTCCGAGTACATGGAGCGTCACACTGCATCACGCTTGATCGGTGCGCCTCCAGGCTATGTTGGTTTTGATCAGGGCGGCCTGCTGACTGACGGTGTCACCAAGCACCCGCATTCGGTCTTGTTGCTGGATGAAATTGAGAAGGCGCATCCAGATGTCTTTAACTTGCTGTTGCAGGTCATGGATCACGGTACGTTGACCGATAATAACGGTCGCAAAGCAGACTTCCGCAATGTCATTTTGATTATGACCAGTAATGCCGGTGCGGAAATGCTCAACAAGCGCACCGTTGGTTTCACCACTCAGGACAACAGTACCGATGGCATGGAAGTCTTGCGTCGCAGCTTTACGCCAGAGTTCCGTAACCGTCTGGATGGCATTGTTCAGTTTGGTGCCCTGCCGATGGACGTTGTCGTCAACATCGTCGACAAGTTCCTGACCGAACTGCAGGCTCAGTTGGATGACAAAGGCATCATGCTGGATGTCGATGAGCAGGCACGCGAATGGCTGGCTGAGAAAGGCTACGACCGGAATATGGGCGCGCGTCCGATGAACCGTCTGATTCAAGACAAGGTCAAGCGTCCGTTAGCCGACCTGATCCTGTTCGGTCCATTGACCAAAGGCGGTACTGTCAAATTGCGGGTACGCGATGACGAGTTGGCCTTGGATGTGGAAGAGGAAGAAGTGGCGACGGCTTGATTTACTCCGTCGCTTTTTGGCCACCTTCAACGGTGGCCAAAAACAAAAAAGCACCCCTCGAGGTGCTTTTTTTATGCGAGATTGCAGTGAACGCTTAGCGGGCGCGATAGACGATGCGACCCTTGGTCAGATCGTAGGGCGTCAACTCCACCTTGACCTTATCGCCAGTCAGAATGCGGATGTAATTCTTGCGCATCTTGCCGGAGATATGAGCCGTGATGACATGGCCGTTTTCCAGCTTAACGCGAAACATGGTGTTGGGAAGGGTGTCGAGAATCTCCCCTTCCATTTCAATGACGTCTTCTTTTGCCATAGATTTCTTTGCAGTCCTCTGAGGGTCGCAACAGGGCGGGATGGCGCGCAGCCCCGTTTTTGAAAGTTCAAACCGGCGGGCATTCTGCCTGAAAATGCGCCAATGATCAAAAAAATCGGGCCGAAATCAGTCAGTTATAGGGTTTAGGGTTTCAATCAGTTGATCGTTGAACGTGCGCCATTGGCGATTGATGAGAATATCCAGCGGTCTGAAGTCAGCCTTGTATTGCATTTGTGCAGAGCCTGGAACCCAGTATCCCAAATAGAGGAAAGGTAACTTCAGTTCTCGACACAATTGAATCTGGCTGAGAATGGCAAAGGTGCCCAGACTGCGTTTGTCCTCATCGCAGTCGAAAAAGGTGTAGGTTGCTGATAGGCCGGTTTGCAGTAAGTCGGTAAAGGCAACCGCCAGCAATTGTTCGCCATGGCGAATCTCGAGAATGAACCCCAGGTCTGGTCGGCTGATCAGAAAATCCCGATAGCTGTCACGCGTGGGCGGGTACATATCGCCGTCGTAGTGACGCTCGCTCAGGTAGCGCTCATAGAGTTGATAATGTTCTTCATTGAAGCGGCAAGGCAGGCGTCTCAGTGTCAGATCATTGTTACGTTTGAGGATACGCCGAAAACGTCGTTTCCAGTCAAAAGCATCGACCCGGACTCGTGAGGGCAGGCAGGCGCCACAGTTTTCGCAATCGGGCCGATACAGGTGCTGGCCCGAGCGCCGAAAGCCCAGGTGCATCAACTGTTCATAGAGCGCTGTATTGAAGGTTAATTCTGGGTCCAGGAAGAGCGTTCGGGATTGTTGCTCAGGCAGGTAGCTGCAGCGGTGCTCACCGGTACGGAACAGCTTGATGGTTTGCTGTTGGTCATCGCTCTGGTTGTCTCGATCATCATCCGCATTATTCATGGTGAATCCTGACGAGAAGTTGGATGACCCAAGCGCTCGGTTAACAAGGCATTGAGTCGATCTGATCCGGGCATAGTGAGCTGAATTCGCTGTACTGGAAGGGCCTGCTCGAAATGCTCCCGGTCTATCTCAACGGCACCCAGGCTGGCCAGATGATCATTGTAGACCTGACAATCGACGAGTCGCAGCTGAGCCTGTTCAGCCCAATCACTCAACGCCAGAAAGGCGTATTTAGAGGCATTGGATTGGCGCGAAAACATGCTTTCGCCAAAGAAGACCTTTTCAATACCCAGACCGTAGAGACCGCCAACCAGGTTGCCCTCTTGGTAAACTTCGATGCTGTGTGCCCAGCCCAGTCGATGCAATTCGCAATAGGCGTCGATGATCTCCTCGGTGATCCAGGTGCCGGCTTGGGCTGCACGGGGCTCCTGGCAAGCCTGGATGACCGCCGCAAAGTTACGATTCACCGCGAGTTGAACGGGCGATCGCCGAAAGGCTTTACGCAGACTGCGCGACGGCTGCATGGTACCGGGCAGCAGAACCATGCGCGGCGAAGGCGACCACCATAGAATGGGCTCACCTTCATTGAACCAAGGGAAGATGCCGCGCTGATAAGCGGTTAACAGCCATTCCGGGCGCAGCGCACCGCCCGCTGCCAGAATGCCATTGGGCGAGTTCAGAGCAGTGTTCGTTGGCGGAAAGTCAGGCGGCTGTTCAGCGTCCAGCCAGGCGATTTGTGGCATAAAAATGCTTGATGTATCAATAAGTTGCCCCAGTGTCTGTGGTATCTTAGGGGCAGTGGACGGTGCTTGCCAATGCGTGGCGAGTCTGTCCTTGGGTAGAATGCGATCGGCCAAGTCCGGTCTCGGTTAGCAAAGGAACATCGGTGACGCAGAAATCCGCACGCGCGCGGGACGACGACCGCGTACTCGACCTCAAGCAACGGCTGTTGCTTGAGGGCAGTTTGTTATTGTCACTCGCTATCGGCGTCTACCTGCTGATAGCGCTGATGAGCTATCACCCGTCCGATCCAGGCTGGGCGTTTTCCGGTGCCGGTGAAGGTATCCGCAACCTGGCAGGGCGCGCCGGCGCCTGGATCTCCTCTTTGCTGTTCAGCCTGGTCGGTGGCTTGGCCTATGGCTTACCGGTCATCTTTTTCTATCGTGCCTGGGCAACTTTTCGTGATCGCCGCGCCGGTCTGCATTGGAATCCGGTGCTGATTGCTGTGCGCAGCCTGGGCTGGGTGCTTTTTGTGGCGACCAGTTGCACCTTGGCGACAGTGCATATTGCTTCGTCCGCCAATGCCAGCGCTGGTGGATGGTTAGGTCGACATCTGTCGGAGTTGATTTTCCCCAGTCTTGGACTGACCGGCGCTACCTTGCTGTTGGTAGTGCTCTGGTTTATTTCGCTGACCGTGGCGATGAACGTTTCCTGGCTGGCTGTTATGGAAGCGGTTGGCCGTCGTCTTCTGGGGCTCTTTGATCGCCTGCGCGATCGCCGTCACGCCCGTAAACGCCGCCACGAAGAAGACGTTCAGCGCCAGCAGGTGATTGACTCACGTAAGGCCAATCTCGAAGTGCAGATGCAAAAGCAGGCCAAACGTAAACCACCGCAGATCAAGCCGCTGCAACCGCGGGTGACCAAACCCAGTGAACGCGTCGAAAAAGAGCGTCAGCAGCCGTTGTTTGAAGGCAGCAGTGCCAATACGGCGCTGCCCGAGCTGAGTCTGTTGCAGTCCAGCGAACACGACAGCGTTGGCGGTTTCAGCGAAGAAGCGCTGGAAGCCATGTCGCGGTTGCTGGAAATTAAACTCAAAGATTTCGGCGTCGAAGCGGAAGTCACCGAAGTAGCGCCGGGCCCGGTGATTACCCGCTTTGAAATCCAGCCGGCCGCCGGTGTAAAAGTCTCCAAGATCGCCAACCTGGCTAAAGACCTGGCGCGCTCCATGGCGCTGGTCAGCGTACGGGTGGTGGAAATCATTCCCGGCAAGACGACCGTCGGTATCGAAATTCCCAATGAAAAACGCGACATCGTCCGGCTTAGCGATGTGTTGCGCTCGCCGGTTTACGATAAAGCCAAGTCACCGCTGACCTTGGCGTTGGGCGACGATATCTCCGGTACGCCAGTCTGTGCCGACCTCGGCAAGATGCCACACCTGTTGGTTGCCGGTACCACTGGTTCCGGTAAATCGGTCGGTGTTAACGCCATGCTGTGCAGTATCTTGTTTAAAGCCACACCGGAAGAAGTCCGGCTAATCCTGGTCGATCCGAAAATGCTTGAGCTGTCGGTTTACGAAGGCATTCCACATCTGCTGACGCCGGTCATCACCGATATGAAGGATGCCGCCAATGGTCTGCGTTGGTGTGTGGCCGAGATGGAGCGTCGCTATAAGCTGATGGCCTCTGTCGGTGTGCGTAATCTGGCGGGCTTCAACAAGAAGGTGACCGATGCTCAGAAGGCGGGCGACCCGATCCGTGATCCGCTGTATGACCCATCGCAGCAATTGGACCCGCATGCACCGGCGCCGGAACTCGAACCCATGCCGTTTATTGTGGTTGTGGTCGATGAATTTGCCGACATGATGATGATTGTCGGCAAGAAGGTGGAAGAGCTGATTGCCCGCCTGGCACAGAAAGCCCGGGCTGCCGGTATCCATTTGATTCTGGCGACTCAGCGTCCGTCGGTCGATGTGATTACCGGCCTGATCAAAGCCAACATCCCGACGCGCATTGCCTTTCAGGTGTCATCGAAAATCGACTCCCGAACCATTCTTGACCAGGGCGGGGCAGAGCAGTTGCTGGGCCATGGTGACATGCTTTATTTGCCGCCCGGTACTGGTTTGCCGGTACGTGTCCACGGCGCTTTTGTCGATGACGATGAAGTGCATCGCGTGGTCAGTGAGTGGAAAAAGCGTGGCGCTCCGGATTACATCGAGGAAATCCTCAGCGGTGGCGATGCTGACCTTCCCGGTGTTCCCAGTCTTGAAGAAGGCGGCGAAGACCCCGAAGCCGACGTCCTATTTGATGAAGCTGTTGCCTTTGTGACCCAAAGCCGCAAGGCATCGATTTCCTCGGTACAGCGCAAATTACGCATCGGCTATAACCGGGCGGCACGCTTGGTCGATGCGATGGAAGCGGCGGGTATTGTCAGTTCTGCTGGCCATAACGGCACCCGCGAAGTTCTCGCGCCACCACCACCGGCAGGCTAAGGAGTCTCAGTATGAAAGTTCTGTTATCACTGTTGTTGGCCACCGCCAGCGTCTCTGCGCTGGCCGATGAAGCGGCGCGTGAGCGCTTGATTGAGCGTTTGGAAGCCACTTCAAACCTGAGTGCTGAGTTTGAACAGGAAACCTACGCCGAAGGTGAGTTGCGCGGCGAGCGCTCCAGCGGCCTGATGCAAATTGCCCGGCCGTTGAAGTTCGTTTGGCAGGTCAACGAGCCTTATGAGCAGAGTGTTATCTCCGATGGTGAAACGCTCTGGGTCTACGATCCGGACCTGGCGCAAGCAACCTACCAACCCGTTGCTGACCAGGTCCGGCAATCGCCAGCCATGATTCTGACCCAGCCGCGCTCAACGCTGTCGACTTCCTATAATGTGACCGAAGCGGCCAATGATGAATTGACCAGTTATCAGCTCTATCCCACCGATAAAGATGCGATGTTCAGTGAGCTGACCCTGGTCTTTGTTGACGGTGTGATCAGCCAATTACGCCTGACCGATAACCTGGGGCAGGACACCCGAATCCGTTTCGACAAGGTAAATACTGGTATGAATTTCCCGGCCGGTACCTTCGAGTTTGAGCCGCCCGCTGGCACGGACGTTTTCGAGCAGATGTGATGGATCTTTTCGCCGCCGACGCCAATGATGCCTTCAAACCGCTGGCTGAACGCCTGCGGCCGACGTCACTGGACGATTATGTCGGCCAGAAGCATGTCTTGGGTCCGGATCAGCCGCTGCGTCAGGCCATAGAGCGCGACCAAATCCATTCGATGATCTTCTGGGGCCCGCCGGGCGTGGGTAAAACAACCCTGGCTCGTTTGCTGGCGCACAGTACTTCCAGTCGGTTTGAACCCTTGTCTGCGGTTCAGGCGGGCGTCAAAGACATCAAAGCCGCAGCAGAGCGAGCCAAACAGGCCGCGGTAGAGGGCAGGCGAACTCTGCTGTTTGTCGACGAAGTCCATCGCTTCAATAAAGCCCAGCAAGATGCCTTCTTGCCCTATGTCGAAGACGGTACCTTCGTCTTTGTCGGTGCAACCACGGAAAACCCCAGTTTCGAACTGAATGCGGCGCTGCTGTCGCGGGCGCGCGTCTATCCGCTGAAGTCGCTCGAAGACGACGATATGGCGCTGCTGCTTAAGCAAGCTCAGGCCGCCGATGCCAAGGTGGGTCAGTTAGTTATCGCCGAAGAAGCTCAGTTGCCGCTGTTTCGTCTGGCCGATGGTGACGCCCGTCGACTCTACAACCTGCTGGAATTGGCTGCCGACCTCTATGCTGACGATCCGCTTGGTTTGACCGCCGAACGTCTGGGTCAGATGACTCAGGGCCAGACACGGCGCTTTGATAAAGGCGGCGATGCTTTTTACGACCAAATTTCGGCACTGCACAAGAGCGTGCGTGGTTCATCACCCGATGGCGCCCTGTATTGGCTGTGTCGCATGATCGATGGCGGCTGCGATCCGTTCTATATCGCCCGGCGCCTGGTGCGTATGGCCAGTGAAGACATCGGTAACGCCGACCCACGGGCTCTGACCATCGCCATGGATGCCTGGCAGGTTCAGGAACGTCTGGGTACACCCGAAGGCGAATTGGCCTTGGCGCATGCCTGCGTTTACCTGGCGTGCGCGCCCAAAAGCAACGCTGTCTACAGCGCCTTTAATCGAATGATGGAGGTGGTGCGCTCGGATCGCAGTCGTGAAGTGCCAGTGCACCTGCGCAACGCGCCCACTGGCTTGATGAAAGATCTGGGTTATGGCGCGGCTTATCGCTATGCGCACGATGAACCTCATGCCTATGCCGCCGGTGAACGCTATCTGCCAGACGAATTGGGCGATGAACGTTTTTACCAACCGGTAGATCGTGGATTAGAGAAAAAGATCGCCGAAAAGCTGATTTTTCTGCGCCAGCTGGACGCCGACGCACAACATAAAGGGGACTGAACCGATGTTGGGATTGGCACATTGGCTGGCGGTGGCCATCGGCGGCGCGCTTGGCGCTATGGGACGTTTTGGCGTCGTGCAACTGGTAAATCGTCATGATGGCGGTCACTTTCCCTGGGGCACCCTCGTCGCCAATGTGACCGGCAGTTTCATTATCGGCATCGCCTTTGTGTTTTTTGCCCTGAAACATACCGATCCCAGCGGAGTGGGGCGCTCGTTGATTGTCGTCGGCATGCTCGGCGCCTTTACCACCTTCTCAAGTTTTGCCATCGAAAGTCTGGTGCTCATTGAACAGCAGCATTATGTCTCAGCGGCACTCTATGTTTTGGTCTCGGTATTGGCCTGTCTGGCCGCTGCCGCTCTGGGCTTAGGGGTTGCCAAGCTGTTATTCTAATACGTCGGCCTATTCGGGCTCGTTAACCCTTTTCTACTGACTCTCTTAAACAGGAACTGCTTTCCATGCTCGACATCAAACGCCTGCGACAGGACATTGAACCTCTGGCTGCCCGCTTGAAGGTTAAAGGCTTCTCTCTGGATGTGTCCGCGTTTGAGTCACTGGAGTCCCGACGCAAGGGATTGCAGGTTGAAACCGAACAGCTGCAGGCCGAGCGCAAGAAAGCCTCTAAACAGATTGGTCAGCTGGTAGGCCAGGGCATGAGCGTTGACGATGCCAAGGCTGAAGTACAGAAAGTACTGGATGACATCGCCGCCAAATTGGGCGCCCGTGAAGCTGAACTTAAAGACGTTCAGGCTGACCTCGATGCCTTTATGCAGAACATCCCCAACGTGCCGGACGAAGCCGTGCCGGAAGGTAAGGATGAAAACGATAACCTCGAAGTCAGCCGCTGGGGTGAGCCTCGTCAGTTTGATTTTGAGGTCAAGGATCACGTCGACGTCGGTGCCGCTATCGGTGGCCTTGATTTTGAACAGGCTGCCAAGCTGACCGGCAGCCGCTTTGCGGTGATGAGTGGTCCGGTGGCGCGTCTGCATCGTGCTCTGGCGCAGTTTATGCTCAATACGCATGTCGATGAGCACGGCTATCTGGAAGCCAATGTTCCGACCATCGTCAATCGCGATTCACTGGTTGGTACTGGTCAGTTGCCCAAGTTCGAAGAAGATCTGTTCAAACTCAACGTCGACCAGGACTACTACCTGATTCCAACCGCTGAGGTTCCGCTGACCAACCTGGCGCGGGACGAAATTCTCGACGCCGCAAGCTTGCCGTTGCGCTTTGCGGCTCATACCTTGTGCTATCGCAGTGAGGCGGGCAGCTATGGACGGGACGTGCGCGGTATGATTCGCCAGCACCAGTTTGAAAAGGTGGAACTGGTGCATCTGGTGCGTCCGGAGACCTCCATGGATGCGTTGGAAGCCCTGGTAGGCCACGCCGAAACCATTCTGCAGAAACTGGAACTGCCGTACCGTAAGGTGCTGCTCTGTGGTGGTGACCTCGGTTTCAGTGCCGCCAAGACTTACGATCTGGAAGTCTGGTTGCCGGCGCAGAATACTTACCGCGAAATTTCCTCTTGCTCCAACATGACCGATTATCAGGCCCGTCGTATGCAGGGGCGCTACCGTAACCCGGAAACCAACAAGCCGGAGCTGCTGCACACGCTGAACGGCTCGGGTCTGGCCGTCGGTCGTACCCTGGTCGCGGTGTTGGAGAACTATCAGAACGCCGATGGTTCAGTCACCGTACCTGAGGTGCTGCGTCCTTACATGGGCGGTTTGGAACGCTTAACGGCTTGATAAATAGCCCCGGTTTCGTCCGGGGTTTTTATCGATTTGGTAAAGAGGCTGACCGTGCACTATTTCCCGCTGTTTCATCGTCTGCAAGACAAGACCGTTCTGGTCATTGGCGGTGGCGATATTGCCTTACGCAAGATCGGCTTGCTGCGTCGCGCCGGCTGTCAGCTCAAAGTCGTTGCGCCGGATATCCTCGATGCCATTCGCGCCTGGCCGGAATGCCACTGCATTGAGCGGCCTTTCCAGCCGGATGATCTTGATGATGTGGCCTTGGCGGTCGCCGCTACCGACGACGATGCTCTGAACCGTCACGTCAGCGAACAGGCCAGGGCGCGCAAGGTATTGATCAATGTTGTCGATTCACCTGAGCTCTGCGACGTCATATTCCCATCCATCGTTGATCGTGATCCGCTGATCATTGCCATCACCTCCAGTGGCCAGGCGCCGGTCCTGGCCCGATCGATTCGGGCCAAGCTGGAGAGCAGCATACCCGCCAGTTATGGCCAGCTCGCCAAGCTGGCGGCGCGGTTTCGAAGCGCCGTTAAGGCTCGTTTTAAGCGCCTCGATGATCGTCGTTATTTCTGGGAAAAGATCCTCAACGGTACCGTTGCCGAGCACGTCTATGCCGGCCGTCTGACCCAGGCCGAGCAAGAACTGCAACGACAACTGGATGAGCCGGACCAAGCGCAACTGGGCGAGGTCTATCTGGTCGGTGCCGGGCCGGGTGACCCTGACTTACTGACGTTTAAAGCGCTTCGGCTGATGCAGCAAGCCGATGTGGTATTGCACGACCGCTTAGTGCCCGAAGCGATCCTGGATCTGGTACGTCGCGATGCCGAGCGCTTGTACGTCGGTAAACGCCGCTCTGAACACGCTGTACCCCAGCAGGACATCAATCAGTTACTGGTCGATCTTGCCAAGCAAGGCAAGCGGGTGCTGCGTTTGAAAGGCGGCGATCCCTTTATCTTCGGGCGAGGCGGCGAAGAGATCGATTTGCTGGCTGCCAACGGCATTCCGTTCCAGGTAGTGCCGGGCATCACTGCCGCCTCTGGTTGCGCCAGCTACACCGGCATTCCATTAACGCACCGCGACTACGCTCAGTCGGTACGTTTTGTCACGGGCCATCTTAAAGACGGCAGCCTGGATCTGCCCTGGACTGAACTGGCATCCGCACAGCAGACAGTGGTTTTCTACATGGGGTTGCTCGGTCTGCCTAAAATCTGTAACAAGCTGATCCAGCATGGTCGTTCGCCGGACACTCCGGTAGCACTGGTACAAAAGGGGACAACGCCGGAACAGCGTCTGTGGATTGGAACGCTGGCCACCATGCCGGCCATGATTGAACAGGACCCACCTCAAGCGCCGACTTTAACGATCGTCGGTGAAGTGGTTTCATTGCATGAACGGCTGAACTGGGCGGGAACGGTGTTGCAGGATAAGGTCGATTAATCGACAAAGAAGAGCAACGGCCAGCCTGATTGCTGGCCGTAATACCGCTTAAGACGACAGAAAAACCGCCGCTGCAATCGACGCCAGACCACTGATCAGTGGCATCAATCCCATGCTGGCCGCCTCTACCGGAACCATGCCGAGCAGCGCAGCGCCCAAGACGGCCGATGCTACCAGCAGCAACAAGATTCCGACAAAAAACACACTCGCCATCAACAGATGCTGTTGCTTGGCAGTTAATGCAATAGCTCCAGGCTCGGTCATTGTCTGTTCCTCTTTCACGGTTTTGGCGCACTGCTCAGGTGGTGATGCCCCTAAAGAGTGCGTTTTTGGACACCAACTCCAATAAATGTGTCGGCGATACTTTGTTATCTCAAAACCTGTGCCAGCTTCTTGGCGAGATAGCCTCGCGAACACTGATGCGGATCAGCATGCTGGGAAGCCGGTGATCTCATACTGACCTCTAACAGCAAAGAGGAGGTCAATATGAGACTTAACGACAAAGTGGCGATCGTGACGGGAGCTGGCTCTGGCATGGGCAAAGCCATTGCTCAGCGTTTTGCTGCTGAAGGTGCGGCCTTGGTGATTGGTGATATTGCTGCAGATCGATTGGATACTGTGGTCATGGAGATCGGCGGCGTGTCTGTGGTGACTGTTGCCGGTGATATTTCCAATCCGGCAACAGCCGATGCGCTGGTGCAAGCGGCGCTGGATCGCTTTGGTCGTCTGGATATTCTCTGCAACAACGCGGGCATCATGGACTATATGCAAGGTGTTGGAGAGCTGGGCGATGAGGTCTGGAATCGGGTGCTGGGGGTGAATCTCTACGGCCCGATGTACACCATGCGCCGAGCCATGCCGGAATTGCAGCGAGTTCAGGGATGCATCGTCAATGTCGGTTCAACAGCCAGTAAACACGGCGCTGCAGCCGGTGCTGCTTATACGGCGTCCAAACATGGATTGCTGGGTTTGAGTCAGAACACCGCCTGGATGTATGCCAAAAACGGGGTGCGCTGTAACCTGATTGCGCCGGGAGCCACAGCGACCCATATCTCCGATTCCATGCCACAGGACAAACTGGACGCCGTCGGTGCCGCCAGAACCGGGGAATTCGCTGCTTTGATTCCCGCCGTTCTGGATGCCAGCGACATCGCCGATCTGGCATTGTTTCTGGCCAGCGACGAATCACGCCGTATCAACGGTGCGGTGATCGCCGCCGATGGTGGGTGGGACGCAGTTTAGTGATCAGAGTCAGCGAGCGTGCCAGATGTCCCGGGCGCGTTCGCGAGCTTTAACCAAGTCCAGGTCATCCGTCAGCATCAGAATCAATGCCATGGTTTCTTCGACGGCGGCCAAACCATAGTCGGGCCTGATCTGTCCGGACCAGGTATCGACTAAACTGCTCAGATCCGGCTCGGGTGGACGGACGGCTCGCTTTGCCAGTACTCGAGGTACCGCCACTTCTTCGGCCTGATGTGGGCTTAGCATCAAAACGCTTTGATCGGTATCCGGACGGACTTCAAATTCGCCACTGTCGCCTTTGAGAACTACGTTGCGGGTATCTCCCAGAGCGCGAGCGGTTTCATGGTGTATCGCCTGATAGGGCATATGAAACATGCCTTGAAGAGTGACATCAGCGGCAGTCGGGTTGAGGTGACGTACCAGCGTATTGATGGGTGAACGCAACCCCAGTTCTGCCTTCATATCGACGATATGTGACAGCTTGGGCGCAAAACTCTCCAACGCGCAGTAGACCAATGGCTCGTCCAGGCTGAGTTGCTGAGCTTGCTGCCAATTGTCAGCAACCGGAATCCCCAAGGCCTCACAGACCTGGCGCGCGTATTGCCGTCCGGCGGTATGTTCGCCGCCGCCATGCATTAACACCGGATATCCCGCCCGTGCCAACGCCCAGGCGGCCAGTACATACCAGGACGGCTGACGACGTTTGCCGGCATAGGCCGGCCAGTTAATGCGAATGTCCCTGCCTTGCCAGGCCGGCAAGTTGTAGCGGGCCGCATCCAGCATACCCGCCAGTTCATCCGGCGTTTCTTCTTTAACCCGCATCAGCATCAGCATGGCGCCTAATTGCGCCGGCGTTTCCCGACCTGCCCAGATCTCCTCCATGGCGAACTTTGCTTCTTCGCGGGTTAACGAGCGGCTGCCTTTGCGGCCACGCCCCAGGGTACGAACCAACTGAGCAAAGGTCAGCGTTTCACTCATAGACAATTCTTCGGTTTGGGCAGGCCAGCCAAGAGCGCCAGCATACGTGCCGGACTCTCGCCGAAGCGCTGCATCAGATAGATGGAATTGCCGACTTCGGCGCCAAATTCAGTTTTCAGATGCTTCACCAATGGACGCATAGCCGGAGACAGGTCGTAGCGAAAATAGAAGTCACGCAGCGCCTTGATGATGTTGAGGTCTTCATCGGTCAAATTGAGACCCTGTTGCTGAGCCTGTTGGTGGCTCCAGTCTTCGCTCCAACTGTTGGCGTCTTTGAGGAAGCCCAGGTGATCGGTGGTGAAGGTGGTCATCTTGAGTTATCTAATTACCAGTGAACCAAAGGAGAGTGCTCAGCGCTCAGTTGGACCCAGTCATCATCGTTGATCAGTAGCCAGTCTGGATGCGCTGTGCCAGCCATGGATTGGGCGTCCTGGTGCCGAATGCAACCCCGGGCAATCATCGGGTTGGGTTGCCAAACCATCAGCCGGGCATCACCGCTGAGTAGAACGCAGTCATCCGCCGTCAGCCAGAGGTTAAATAACTCCAGCTGCCTGGCGTCGGGTATTTGGCTCAAGGTCAGCAGCGCCATTAGAACACCTCCACGTAATGGGACTGACGCATCAGCATGGCGATATCCGTCAGGCTGATAGGCTCGATGGTATCGGCGATCGGTTGATCACCCAGTACCGTCGCGCGATGCTGCTGACAAAAGAACAGGGCGTCGCTACCGTATAGCGGTAAAGCCTCCAATTGACGACTCAGTGATTTACCCACGCTCGGCTGTTGTTCTGGCGTCAGCCAGGCCAACCCCTGATCCCAGAAAATCACCGCATGGTCGCGATCAAACAGCGCCAGACTCATGATGGCTTCCAGAATCTCTTCACTGCGTCGCTGCTGATAAGGTGGTGCGGTGACCAGAATCAGTGTTTCAAAAGTATTCATCGAAAACTCACCACCCGATCGCAGTCACCAAAACCCGCGGCCCATTGCCCTAAACCAACCAGTTCGAAGGGAGCTTCAACGGTAGTCACTGGCTTTGCTTGACGCTGGGCTTCGCTATCGTTCAGCAGGCCGCGATTGGCTGAAGCGGCAATACACAACAACAACTCGCACTGAGTACGCTGCTGCAGGGTTGTCCAAAGCTGGCGCCAATCGGGCTCGTCACTCGCCGGAGCCTGACTGCTCAGGCCGGTATAAACGCCATCCATAAAGAAGAAAATTCGCACCAGCTGATGTTCGCTTGAACTCAGCGCTGTCGCGAAAGCCAGTGCATCAGCCTGAGCGCTGCTGTTCCAGGGCGACGAATAGATGTTCAGTTGATATTTCATGCGCGCATGATACCCCAGCAGGCACAAAAAAGGCCGCACAAGGCGGCCTTTTCAGTATCGCTCTGGTCAGTCGTTGGACAGAGCGCCAACCAATGCCAGCAAATGGATAAAGAGGTTATAGATATCCAAATAGAGCGACACGGTCGCGCGGATGTAGTTGGTTTCCCCACCGTTTACGATCCGGCTGGTGTCAAAGAGGATCAGCAATGACATCAACAGCACCACGCCCGCTGAGATCGCCAGACTGACCGCCGGGATGGCAAAAAACAGGTTCGCCAGCATGGCAACCAGTACGACAATCAAACCAACCATGACGAAACCACCCAGGAAGCTGAAGTCCTTCTTAGTGGTGACGGCATAAGCAGACAGGCCGAATGTCACGATAGCGGTACCACCCAACGCCTGAGCGATGATGGCCGGGCCGTTTGACATGGCCAGGTAGGCATTGAGGATCGGCCCCAGGCCAGCACCCAGCAAGCCCGCGAATACGAAGGTCCAGACGATGCCCATGCCGGAATTCACACTGCGTGGGATGGCAAACCAAAGAATGCCGATTGCAGCCAGTGACATCAGCAGAGAAGCACCGCGCGGCAGACCAACAGCCATAGCGGCGAGGGCGCAGACGGCACTGAAGACCAAGGTCATTGACAGCAAAGCGTAGGTATTACGCAAAACTTTGTTCGTTGCCAGTGCCGACTCTGAACGAGTGGCGGTATTCTGATAGTTGGCCATAAGACTAGCCTCCGTTAGTTATTCTGCAGTCATCATATAGGTGTTGCCTGGCTTTTCAACAAAGATCGCTCGTTCTGCGATGCCACCTTACGGAACGCTGACATTCAGTGATAACGCTGTCTCGCCGCTTTTAAGACAGGCGCCAATCCGCTTTCATAACACCTTGATTTAACACGTCAAAAAAGGCCTGCAATCCGGTCTGTGCTGCGTTATATTGTTGTTTTAAACGATCGTTTTAAACACATCCAAGAAATCAGGCCGACATTCAATGAGCCAAGCCGACACTGTTACCCGCATTCTCGATTCAGCCGAAGAGCTCTTTGCTGAAAAAGGCTTCGCCGAAACTTCATTGCGCATGATCACCACGCGAGCCAAGGTGAATCTGGCCGCGGTCAATTATCACTTTGGTTCGAAAAAGGACCTGATCCAGGCAGTTTTTGCGCGTTTCCTGACGCCGTTTTGCAACAAGCTCGATAAAGAGATGGCTGCTTTGATAGCCACCAAGCCGCAACCAAGTCTGCATGATGTCCTCGGCGTCCTGGCTCGCACCATGCTCACTGGTGTGCACTCATCCAGCAGTTCCAACAAGTTATCCGTCTTTATGCGCCTGCTTGGCCTTGCCTATACCCAGGCTCAAGGGCATTTGCGGCGATTTTTGAAAGACCATTACAACGACAGCTATAACCGTTTTATCAGCTATCTGCGTGATGCTCACCCGGAACTGTCACCGCGAGAGATATTCTGGCGCATTCATTTCGCTATCGGTGCCTGTGTCTTCACCATGTCGAGCATCGAAGTATTGCGGGATATGTCTCAGGCCGATATCGGGGAAGATACCGCTATTGATGAGGTCATGAATCAATTGATCGACTTCCTGGCAGCTGCACTCGAGCGTTAATGGGTGCCGTTCGAGGCTTTCGATAGGGAAGGGGAACGGATCTAGTCGCGTGCCAAAGGCGACGACAGGCCGTTAACGGTCAGATCACTACGAACCTCAATTGAGCAATCGATCAGGCTTTCCAACAGACTCTCGTCATAAACCTCGTTCGCTGCCAGATGCAGAACCGACTTGGTCGTGCGCAGCGATTCAAGGCTGCGCGCCAGCATTGCACTGACTAACACTTCGGCGACAGAATCCAGTTCCTCGGCAGGCACCAAGCGGTGCACCAGCCCCAGACGCGTTGCGGTGTAAGCGTCAATAGACTCACCGGTCAGTGCATAGTATTTGGCCGCGCGTTCGCCCAGCGCTTTTATCAGATAGGGACTGCTCAGTGCCGGCACCTGGCCAAATAAAGATTCGGTAATACAAAAAGCGGTGCGTTCGGTTGCCAACACCAGGTCACAGCAGCAGGCCAGACCCACAGCGGCAGCGTTGACATCACCGCGCACGGTGAGCAGCACAGGAACGGGGAAGTTATAAAGCGTTGCCAGCAGTCGAGCCAGTTGCTCGGCATCCTGCTGGTGTTCTGCCCGGCCAGCGTGTTGACGACGTGTTAACCAGGTGCGATCCGGTCCGGTGCAAAAATGTGCACCACGGCCGCTGAGCCAGATAAGCCGCACGCTGTCGTCATCGGCCAGATCATCCAAGGCCGTAACCAGAGTGCAGATCAGTTCGTCATCATATGCATTGCCAGTTTCTGGCTTGTTCAGAATAATCTGAACCAGTCCCGCATCCCGGCGTTCGATCAGTACGGTTTCCTTCATGGGCGTTCTTCTTGTTGTTTTATTGGGCGAAGGTCCGTTTCACCCTAAACCAGATGTCACTTGGCTGCCAGCGCCAATACCGGTAAATGTTGCAGGTTGAGAAATCGTTTTCAAATACTTCCCGGTGGTGCGCACAGAATCAAGCGCACGCCTGCCGGTTGCAGTTCCACGCTGTCCCAGGCCGCATCCAGCAGCTCGGCTTGCATCTGGGCTTTGGTAACATCCTGCTCAGTGACCAGTGGATTCACGCCAGACAGATACTGCAAACGTTCCACCCGCGCCTGATTGGTCGCCGCCAGAGAGCTTCTTGCCTGGCTTAGTGTTTGCTCAAATTGGCTTTGAGCATGCCCCTGGGCAACATCGAAGATCGGCGTAATCCGCTCTTTGGCTGACTGAATCAATTTGCGCACAGTTTTGACCGGCAACGTTTTCACCTGAGCCTGCAGGACTTCCTGTCCCAAGGTTTTTGACAAGTCCGTTTGACCGCCCTCCAGCGTCAAGGTGCGCAGCAGACCTTCGTTGAGATGCGGTTTCAGTGCGTGTGCGCTGCGCTCAGGAATCGCCAGACGCCACTGGGTTTCCAGTAACAGTTGGCCAGCCGGTACCTGCTTGGTTTCCAGCAAAGCAACACTGGCCTGACCCAACTGGGAACCACTGACCAGATCCAGCAAACCCAGCACCAGTGGGTGTTCCCAGGAAACAAAATGCACGTCTTCACGGGCCAGGGCGGTATCGCGATCGAAACAGACCAGGGCGCCGCCTTCGGGAATGCCGGGAATAATGGGGATGAGCATTTTATCGGACGGAATCAACTCAAAAATGCCATCACTGATGGTTTCAAAGTGCAGATTCAGTAAGTTGGCGGCCTGTTCAACCACATCCAGAGCGCTGTGTTGCTCCAGCTCGGCAATGGCATCGGTGAGTTGATCTGCCTGTGGTTGACGGCAGGAGTTGAGTTCGAGCATGACATCGCGGCCTTGCTCCAGCTCGGCATTGAGACGTTCCAGATCGTCGCGAATCTGCTCGGTCAATATGAGGTCGTCCGGATCGGCGAGCCAGGTTTCGCTGTGTTGAGCATGGACCATGCCCGCTGCTGGCTGATGCTGTTCGACGCAGTCGAGCACCTCATGGAACCACTCGAAGCGGTGCTCTTCATCGCTACCGATCAGGTAGGGCAGGTGAATATGGACGGTGTCGGTTTGGCCGATGCGGTCCAAACGACCGATGCGCTGTTCCAGCACATCTGGATGATCGGGCAAATCCCACAACACCAGATGATGGCAGAACTGGAAATTACGGCCTTCGCCACCGATTTCTGAACACACCAGTACCTGAGCACCGTCTTCGCTGGAAGCAAAGTGAGCCGCAGCCCGGTCGCGCTCGATCAGATTCAGCCCTTCATGAAAGGCCGTTGCCTCTATGCCCTGTTCGTGCCACAAGCTATGAGCCAGCTCCTGCGCCACCTCGGCCGCCTGGGCAATCAACAGGACTTTCTGATCGCGGTGCTGTTTCAGCCAGTCGACCAGCCAGGCGCGGCGCTGGGCGTCAGTATCGGCCGGGTGGGCTTCCACCTGACGGCTGTGGAAGCCACTGACGCCGCGGCGGGTATTGCGGTACACGACTCGGCCCGGACCATGACGGTCAAGCACTTCATTTAAGGCGCGCTGGCGGTCGTCATGCCATTCAATGCCCAACGTCTGCAATTGTTGGATGAGGTCGTCATCAATCTTGTTTTGGTCCAGTGCTAACGCCAGGTCCGACAAGGCTAAAAAGTGGCTCTCATCGGCCTGATATTGCTCAAAGCTGGCAAAGCGCGAGGCATCGAGCAATTGCAACCGCTCAAAGTGCGCCTGCTGGCCCAGTTGTTCCGGCGTGGCAGTGAGCAACAGCAGGTGAGGGGAGCGCTGAGCAATGGTCAGCCAGGACGATTCGGCCGCAGCCTCAGTGGGCGGCGTCATATCCAAATGATGGGCTTCGTCGACCACCAACATGTCCCAATCCGAGGCCGTCACCCAGGTCATTTCTTCGTCGTTGGCTAGCAGTGAATGGGGCACCAGGTGCACCTGGCCGAGGCCAAAGTCGTGATCGCTGTGCTGATAAAACTCCGGTTGGATGGCAAAACGACGCACCAATTCAACCAGCCATTGCGCCTGCAAGGCGTCCGGCACGGCGATCAGCACACGCGAGGCACGACCTTGTTGACGCAGTCGGTTGATAATCAGGCCGGCTTCAATGGTTTTACCCAGGCCCACTTCGTCAGACAGCAGCGCCCGAACCCGGGTCTGCTGGGTCGCCTGATAAGCGACGTACAATTGGTGTGGCAACAGGCTGGATCGAGTACCCAGCAAGCCGTTCAGATGTTGATTCCAGATCGCCTGATGGCCATTACTCAATGCAGAACGAAAGGCAAACCAGTTGGGGTGGTCGGTCTGGCTGGTTAACAGGCGGGTCAGCGGGTTGTCATGGTCGATATGGTCAGCCAGTTCGCTTTCCGGCACCATGCCATCGGCCGTTTCATAGACCAGCAAACCCTTCAGCTCGTGTACTGCGACGACTTCCACTTCACCCTGGCCGCGTTTTTCGATGCTGTCGCCAACATCAAAGCGAATCCGGGTCAGCGGCGGTTCACGCAAGGCGTAGCAGCGCTCGTCTTCGGCTGAGGGAAAGTGCAGCGTCACGGTACGGGCGTCAACGCTTTGTACCACGCCCAGGCCCAACTCGGGTTCGCCATCCGCCAGCCAGCGTTGACCTTGCATAAATTCAGACATCTCGACCTCACATCCCCGAAAAGGGCCGGTATTCTACGGAATCTGCGTGAGCATGAAAGCGTAGCAGGGCGGACTGCCGATAATTGGTTCACTCTATGCCGTTTTCCGGGACTTGCGCTACCGTTGCAGAACCCCATTATGGGTAGCTGAATATTCAAGGTTTGACTCTTTTATGACCGCCACCGCGCATCGCTCCTTTGAGCACATAGAAAGCCGTCGTATCGACTCACTGAACGTCACGCTGGAACACTATCGGCACAGCCAGACCGGCGCCGATCATTTCCATATCGCCAGCGATAACCCGGAAAACGTCTTTATGGTGGCCTTGCGCACCATGCCGACGGACTCCACTGGCGTCGCTCATATTCTGGAACACACCGCCCTCTGTGGCAGTGAAAAATACCCAGTACGCGATCCGTTTTTCATGATGACGCGGCGCTCGCTGAATACCTTTATGAACGCCATGACCAGCAGCGACTGGACCGCTTATCCGTTCGCCAGCGAAAACAGCCAGGATTACGAGAACCTGCTGTCGGTCTATCTGGATGCTGTGTTCTTTTCCAACCTCAACGAACTGGACTTCCGCCAGGAAGGCCATCGTCTGGAGTTCACCGAAGCGACCGATCCGAGCACACCGCTGATCTACAAAGGCGTCGTCTTCAACGAGATGAAAGGCGCCATGAGTTCGCCGGTCAGCCAGCTGTATCAGGCGATCAAGCATTACCTCTTTCCGTACAACACCTACCACTACAACAGCGGTGGTGACCCCGAAGCGATTACCGATTTGAGCTATGACCAGCTCAAAGCCTTCTACAAGACGCATTACCACCCGAGCAATGCCAGCTTCTTCACCTTTGGCGATCGTCCCGCGGCCGATATCCAGGAACGCATTCATGAGCAGGCGCTGCATCGTTTCAAAGCGCTGGATCACAAGCTGTCGGTGCCGCTGGAACGTCGATTCAACCGTATTTTGCGGGTCGAAGACGCCTATGCTGCCGAGGGCGATGACCTCAGTGCTAAGACGCATCACGTCTATGGTTGGTTACTCGGAGAATCAACCGATTTGTTTGCACAACTGGAAGCGCACCTGCTCAGCGACGTCCTGCTCGACAACAGCGCCTCACCCTTGCGTCATGCGCTGGAAAATACCGATCTGGGGTCAAATCCATCGCCCATGTGCGGCCTGGAAGACTCTAACCGCGAGATGATGTTTGTCTGTGGTCTGGAGGGCAGTGAGCCGGAAAAAGCCGCTGAGTTTGAGCAGTTGGTCGTCGATACGCTGACCGAGGTCGCCAATAAAGGCGTTGCCACCGAAGACGTCGAAGCCATGCTGCATCAGCTGGAATTGTCGCAACGTGAAGTGACCGGCGACGGCATGCCATACGGCATGCAACTGATTTTCAGCGTGGTCGGCGCCGCCACTCACGGCGGTTCGGTAATGGACTCTCTGGATATCGATCCAGCCTTGGCGCGGTTGCGCGAGCTGGCCAAAGACCCGGACTACATTCCCAGCCTGATTCACCGTCTGCTGCTCGATAACGTACACCGGGTTCGCTTAACACTGCGTCCCGACCCCGATCTGCATCAGCACCAGCTCGACAACGAACGCGCCAAACTGGACCGCATTCAGCAGAGCCTGAGCGAAGCCGATCAACAGGCCATCGTCGACCAGGCGCTGGCGCTGAAAGCGCGTCAGGAGGAAGCGGATGACGCCGGCCAGTTACCCAAGGTGACCCTGGCCGATGTCAAACCGGACGTTAAACGCCTTGCGCCGCACTCCGAAGGCGCCATTACTCGTTATGCGGCAGGCACCAATGGGCTCGGTTACCAGCAGTGGTATTTGCCGCTGCCAGAACTGACCTCAGACGAACTCGCCTTGCTGCCGCTATACACCGCCTTGCTGACCGAAGTCGGCGCCGGCGATAAAGACTATCTGGGCATGCAGCAATGGCAGGCCGCCCGTACCGGCAGCGTCAGTGTCTATAGCCAGTTACGCAGTCCGCTCGACAGCGTTGATAAAGTAGCTGGTTATCTGGTGTTGTCCGGCCGCGCTCTGGTTCGCCATTTCGATGAACTGACGCAGATTCTGACGCAGCACTGGACCTCACCAAGGTTCGACGAGAAAACCCGCATTCGCGATTTGTTGACCCAATTGAGCGCTCGCCGCGAGCAGAGTGTGACCGGTCAAGGCCATGGCTTGGCGATGCAGACCGCGGGCAGCTTCCATAGCTACGCTAATGGCCTGACCTATGACATGAGCGGCTTGCCGGCCATTCGTCGTCTGAAGAGCTGGCTGAAAGCGTTCAAAGCCGATGAGTCTGCCTTTGACCAATGGCTGGCCGGCTTAAGTGAGTTGCATGCCAAGCTTTCTGACCAACGCGCACTCGCGGTTCTGGTGGGTGAACCGGCCGAACTGGATGGTCTGGCAGAGCAGAGCGAACGCTATGGTTTGGCACAACGTACTGAGCAATTGTCGGCACCGGATCAGACCGCCAAGGTCAATGCCGCCGAGCAGCGCCTGGCCTGGGCGGTAAATACTCAGGTTAACTTCTGCTCCATGGCATACCCGACGGTGTTGCCGGAACATGAGGATTCCGCGCCACTGACTGTTTTGGCGGGCGTGCTGCGCGATAACTATCTGCATCGCACCATTCGTGAGCAGGGCGGTGCTTATGGCGGCGGTGCCAGCCACGATTCCAATACCGGCACCTTCCGTTTCTTCTCCTATCGCGATCCACGTATCGACGGCACGCTGAACGACTTCCGCGCCAGTATCGATTGGGTTCGCGAAACGGGCGCGACGGCCGAGCAGGTGGAATCGGCCATTCTGGGTGTGGTCAGCTCAATGGATAAGCCCGGTTCTCCGGCCGGCGAAGCCAAGCAGGCGTTCCAGAATCGCTTATTTGGCCGGACAGATGCGTACCGCAAGGCCTATCGTGAGGCGCTGCTGTCGGTCACCCCAACCGATGTGGCCAGAGTCGCTCAAGGCTATTTTGACGCTGAGAAAGCTTCCACAGCGGTGGTTACCGATAAAGAACACGCCACCGCCCTGAGTGAACAGGGATTCAGCGTCGAAACGCTCTGAGGCCAATAACGGCTTTGCTCAAAGGGCCGGCTGGCGAAGACAAGATAACCAAACGGATGATGGATGGATGAGCAAAGCGCTCGATATTCGACCAGTCACTGCAACAGAGGCTGCGCAGCTGGCGCCTCTGTTGCTGGAGCAGTATCAGTACTACTCAACAGAGCCGGTAACCTACTCACTGGACCAGTTGGAAGACTATATTCGCCAGCGAATGTTTTCTGACTATAGCGGTATTCGGGTGGTCGCGGCTTACCAGGGTAACCAGATGCTCGGCTTTGCCAGTTTTACGGTTATGTATCCGGTCATGCGTCTGTCGGGACAAATGTATATGAAGGATCTGTATGTCGCCGCCCGTGCCCGTGGCCAGAAAGTGGGGCAGCGCCTGATGAAATATCTGGCCCGGCTTGCGCTGCAGCAAGGTTGCTCGCGCCTGGACTGGACGGCGGAATCGGACAACCCCAAGGCAGGGGAGTTCTATAACGCTATCGGTGCGCACCTGTTAACGGTCAAGCAATACTACCGGTTCGAAAACGAGGCATTACAGGAATTTGCCGACAGCGTCGCGGGCTAAAATCTCAGACATTTGAAAGGCTCCATCGGGAGCCTTTTCCTGGAAACTCTGCTGGAGAGCGCATTCTAGGGGCACAGATCGCTTTATATGACTACCGTGTAGACGTTATAGATTGAAGAATTGGACTTGATCAATTTCAAAACGTTCATAGTCGCCTGGCTGCTGCAAGGTGCTGATCATGCCAATTTTACGGGCCACACTCTTGGAGCGCTGGTTACCAGGATGTATCTCGGCAATCACGCGCTCAAGTCGTAGATGGTCGAAGGCGTGGTTCAATACCGCTCTTGCCGCTTCGCTGGCGAGGCCTTTCCCCCAACTGCTAGGCAGCATTCGCCAGCCGATTTCAATTTCCGGACCGATCCCATCGACGGGTATCAGCAATACCCAACCTAAAAACTGATCGGGCTCGCCGGCCAGCGATACCACCCAATAGCCCAGTCCTTCGCCATAATCCTGGACCGTGCGCTGATGGATAAAGGCACGATGGGCGTCAGGGTCGTGCCAGGGGCCAGAAACGTAATCCAGAACGCCGGGCTGTTGGTCCAGCTGATAACAATCCTCTGCATCAACGAGGCTTCTGGGTCGGAGCCGCAGGCGTTCTGTGTTCAGTTGCATTCAGCGCATCGCCTTGAATGGTAATGTCTACGAGGTAGACATTATGCGAGTTTCAAATCCAGATCCAGCCAGGCCGGGGCATGGTCGGAAGGCCGCTCCATACCGCGAATGTCGTAATCGATGCCGGCGCCGCGAATTAACGGAACCAGGGGGGCGCTGACCAGCAGGTGATCGATGCGCAGGCCGCGTTTCGGGGTGTCTTCAAAGCCTTTGGAGCGGTAGTCGAACCAACTGAACCATTCGTTATTATCGGGGTAAAGATGGCGGTAGCTGTCGGTCAGACCCCAGGCGCGCAGCTTCTCGAACCAGGCGCGTTCTTCCGGCTGGAAGGCGGACTTGCCCTCGCGCAGCCAGCGTTGGACATTCTTCTCACCAATACCCAAATCTTCATCGACTGGCGCAATATTGAAGTCGCCGAGGATAATCACCGGATCATCCGGGGTAAGGTTATTCTCCAACCAAGCCAATAGGTCGGCGTAAAAGCGTCGCTTGGCCGGCCATTTGGTTTCGTGGTGAATACTTTCGCCCTGGGGGAAATAGCCGTTCAGCACCGTCAGCGTGCGGCCGTCGGCAAGCGCATGGCGGCTGATCAACATGCGCCGATGGGCATCGTCTTCGTCATCGGGAAAACCGCGCTCGACGCTTTGCGGGGCGGTGCGGCTGAGTGTCGCCACGCCGAAGTGACCTTTCTGGCCCCAGGTGACCGAGCTCAAACCGCTGGCCTGTTCGACATCGGTATGCGGATACATATCGTCGTGAACTTTGATCTCTTGCAGACAGAGAATATCGGGATCCTGCAACTGACGCAGGGCTTCGAGTTGGTGCAAGCGGGCACGTATGCCGTTGATATTGAACGAAATGATGCGCATGGTAGGGCTTTCCCGAGTCAGACAGTGGCGGCTATTATTGCGAACCACTGCCGGCTTTGAAACCAGCAAGCTCCTAATCACCCATTGCGGACACGCCGCCCATGGCTCAACTTTATTTTTACTATTCGGCGATGAACGCCGGTAAATCGACCTCCTTGCTGCAGTCGGAATACAACTACCGCGAACGCGGTATGAAGGCGCTGTTACTGACCGCCCGTATCGACAACCGCTATGGCCAGGGCGTGATCCATTCGCGCATCGGCCTGGAACAACCCGCCGATTGCTTTGATGCCAATACCGATCTGCTCGACTGGTACCGCCATAAAGCCGGACCGGCCGACTGTATTTTGGTCGATGAAGCCCAGTTTCTGACCCATGAACAGGTGGATCAGTTGGCGATCCTGGCGGATGACGATGACGTACCGGTGCTCTGTTACGGCATTCGCACCGACTTTCGCAGCCAGTTGTTCTCGGGTTCTGAACGCTTGCTGGCCATCGCCGACAAACTCACCGAACTGAAAACCGTCTGCTTTTGCGGCCGCAAGGCCAGTATGGTGGCGCGCCTGGATGAGAACGGCCGCGCCATTGCCGAGGGCGATCAGGTGGTGATTGGCGGCAACGAGCGTTATGTATCCATGTGTCGACGTCATTATCGCGAGGCCATCGCTGGCGCTTGACCTTCCAGTTGCGTCAAGGTTTAGCCTCGATCACAGTTGATAACCCGATCGAGGAGGTTTCCATGAGTTGCCATCACGACCATTCCTCCGTCATGACCCGCGACCCGGTCTGCGGCATGACGGTCGATCCCGAAGCAGACAAACCTGAAGCCGATTACCAGGGCACGACCTACCGTTTTTGCGGTCCAGGCTGTCGCGACCGTTTTCAGAAGAACCCGGAAGATTACCTGACCGCGGCAGACCCGGTCTGCGGCATGACCGTCGAACGTGCTCGCGCTGCGGGCGTTGAACACCATCAGGGCGAGCGCTTTTTCTTCTGTTCCGAACGCTGCGCTGAGCGTTTTAAAGTCGAACCTGAAAGCTTCCTCGGTGATCGGCCGGCGCCGGATCCCATGCCGGAAGGCACGCTCTACACCTGTCCGATGGACCCGGAAATCGTGCAGGAAGGACCGGGTACCTGCCCTAAATGCGGTATGGCGCTGGAGCCGATGAACCCTGGCGCAGCCGACACCGGACCCAATCCTGAACTGATCGATTTCACCCGCCGGTTTTGGGTCAGTGTTGCCTTGGCCGTACCGTTGCTGATTCTGACCATGGGCTCCATGGCCGGTTTGCCATTCCGTGACTGGCTGGGCGAGCGCCTGGCCATTTGGATAGAGTTGATACTGGCCACGCCCGTGGTGCTCTGGGCGGCCCAGCCGTTCTTTGTGCGTGGCTGGCATTCGATTATTAACCGCAGTCCCAATATGTGGACACTGATCATGCTCGGTGTCGGCGCTGCCTATGGTTACAGCGTGATCGCAACGCTGATACCGGGCGCCTTTCCGGCTGGTTTCCGCCAGCACGGCGGCCAGGTAGCGGTCTATTTCGAGGCCTCGGCGGTGATCGTGGCCTTGATCTTCCTCGGCCAGTTGCTGGAGTTGCGAGCCCGCGCACGCACTGGCTCGGCGATCAAAGCGCTGATGGATCTGGCGCCAAAGACTGCGCTACGCATCAAGGCCGATGGTCAGGACGAAGAAGTACCCCTGGATGAGGTGCGCAGCGGCGACAAACTGCGGGTGCGGCCTGGCGATCGCATTCCGGTCGATGGCGTCGTCGCCGAAGGGCAGTCGGCGGTTGATGAGTCGATGATCAGCGGTGAGTCGGTCCCGGTGGAAAAAGCCGTTGGCGACGCGCTGACCGGCGGCACCTTCAACAAGCAGGGCAGCCTGGTGATGACGGCTGAGCGTGTCGGTGATGACACTGTGCTGTCGCAAATTGTCGAGATGGTTGCCAAGGCACAACGTTCACGGGCGCCAATTCAAGGTCTGGCCGATCGTGTTGCCGCCTGGTTTGTACCGACCGTAGTCGCCATCGCCTTGATCGCCTTTGTGGTCTGGTCGCTGGTGGGGCCTGAGCCCGGTTTTGTCTACGCCATTGTGGCTGCCGTTTCGGTACTGATCATTGCCTGCCCCTGTGCGCTGGGGTTGGCGACACCCATGTCGATCATGACCGCCACCGGTCGTGGCGCTCAGGCCGGCGTGCTGATCAAAGACGCCGAAGCCCTGGAACGCTTTGCGGCGATCGACACCCTGGTGGTTGATAAAACCGGCACCCTGACTGAAGGCCGCCCCAAACTGACCGATGTGGAACTGATCGATGGTCAGGACCGCCAGCAAGTATTGCGCTGGGTGGCCAGTCTGGAACGTGGCTCCGAGCATCCGCTGGCCGACGCTTTGGTGGCTGGCGCCAGGGACGAAGGTGTAGAGCCGGTTGATGTCTCCCGTTTTGAATCGATCACCGGCCAGGGTGTGGTCGGTGACGTGGAAGGCCACGAGCTGTGGCTGGGCAATCCGGCGCTGTTTAAGCAGCGCGAAGTCGATCTGGCGCCGTTGCAGCAAACTGCGGAATCACTGCGTGAGCATGGCAAGACGGTGATGTTTGTCGCTGTTGATGGTCAATTGGCGGGTCTGGTGGCGGTTCGTGATCCCATCAAAGCAACCACCGCCGACGCCATCCAACAGCTGGCGAAGCAGGGCGTACACCTAGTGATGGCGACCGGCGATAATGAAACCACCGCTCAGGCTGTGGCTCGCGAACTGGGTATTGATGAGATTCGCGCTGGCGTCACGCCAGAAGGCAAACAACAACTGATCGAAGAGCTGCGCGCTCAGGGTCGTAAAGTCGCCATGGCCGGCGATGGCATTAACGATGCGCCGGCTCTGGCCGCCGCTGACGTCGGTATTGCCATGGGCACGGGCGCCGATGTGGCCGTCGAAAGCGCCGGTATTACCTTAATCAAGGGCGACCTGGTTGGGCTGGTGCGGGCGCGTAAGCTGGCCCGTTCAACGTTGCGTAACATCAAGCAGAACCTGTTCTTCGCCTTTGTCTATAACAGCCTCGGTGTGCCGGTGGCGGCGGGGGTTTTGTATCCTTTCGTTGGTGCGCTGTTATCACCCATGTTGGCGGCGGCGGCGATGAGTCTATCGTCAGTCTCGGTGATCAGTAATGCGTTGCGTCTGCGTGCACTGAAATTGGGCGATAACGTCTGAGCCTCATGCAAAGACGTTTTATCTTTTAACAGCGGGCCTGCTAGAGTGGCCTCTTCGGCCCGCTGGAACGGTTACTGTGATTACTGACGTCCTGAACTTTGTACTTCCCTATGAATTTTCCTGGTTGGCCGTGGTGTTCTTTGGCACCGCGGCCGTGCTTTATGTGCGTGGCGCTCAGGCGCTGAAAAAAGCCGGGCAGGGTGAGCATCCTGGACGTCAGCTGTTGTTCTGGCTGGGATTGCTGCTGGCCTATACCGTTCTGCATACCCGTTTCGATTATTACGCCCAGTTCATGTTCTTTATTCATCGGGGTCAGCATCTGGTGCTGCACCATCTGGCACCAATTCTGTTGTGTCTGGCCAATCCCTGGCGTGTGCTCGCCGCTGGCGTCCCGGAAGGTCGCTCCCGCCGCTTGCTGGGTAATCTGCTGCAATCAGCACCGGTTCGCTGGGCCTACGCCATCGTTCAATATCCGCTGATCGCCGGTGTGCTCTTCTTCGGGCTGATTTTCTTCTGGCTTGAGCCAGGCATCCATTTCCGCGCCATGTTGGATCAGCAGTACTATCTGGCAATGAACTGGAGCATGTGGCTGGAAGGCATGCTGTTCTGGTGGCTGATTCTCGATCCGCGTCATCCGCAGCAAGCGCGCACCCTGGGCTTTGGCAAACGCATTCTGTTGATCTGGTTCGTCACCATTCCCCAACTCTGGTTAGGCGCTTATATAGCGACCAGTCGCGAACCACTGTTCGATGTCTATGATGTCTGTGGCCGCGCCTGGCCGATCGACCCGATGAACGACCAGTTACTCGGTGGCATCCTGACCTGGATTCCGCCCGGCATGATGGCCGTGTTGACTATGTTGATTGTGTTGCGACGCCTGTTGCATGCGTCCGGTCGACCAGTCACCGCCTGATAACCACTTAAGGAGAACGATGTAATGCAGCCATTGTGGAAGTCCGTCGCACTGATCGTTACGGCTTTTGGGCTACTGAGCGCCTGTGGCGATGAAAAAATCCAGTGGGAGGGCACGGATTTGTCCGGGGTCATGCCCGACCTGGAATTCGATCTGATCAACGAAGACGGTGAAGCGGTCAGTGAGTCGGATTACATCGGCCAGCCGACCTTGCTGTTCTTTGGCTTTACCAATTGCCCGGATATCTGCCCGGGGACGCTGGCCAGTCTGTCGCGCGCCATCGACCGACTGCAGGCCGATGAGCAGGATGATTATCAGGTGTTGTTCGTCAGCGTCGACCCTCAGCGCGATACGCCCCAACGCCTGCGTGACTACACCTCTGCCTTTGGCCCTCAGTTTATCGGCCTGACCGGTACCCAGCGTCAACTGGAGAATCTGAATAAGCGTATGCGCGCGACTTACGGTTATGGCGAGCCCGATGAGAACGGCTTCTACAATGTCTCCCACAGCTCAGCCGTTTATGGCTTCGACGCCGAAGGAAAAACGCGGGTGTTGATCAAAAGTGAGTTGCCGACCGACAGAATTTCAGCCGACCTGATGCGTCTGGCACAGCTTTGATGATCCAGCGGCGGGTGGCCGTTAAGCGCGGCCGCCGCTGTCACTGAGAAACATCTTGTCGACGCCCAACCGTTTTAGCGCGGCGTCATAGCGGGTTTCGATGCCTTCTTCGAAAATCAGCCCCATATCACCTGGCACGGTCAGCCAGGCGTTGCCTTTCAGTTCGCCCTCTAACTGACCCGGCGACCAGCCGGAACAGCCCAGGCACACCAGATAATCGCTGGGGCCGCCGCCTCGGGCGATCGCTTCCAGAATATCGGGACTGGTGGTGATGCTGATATAGCCGTTGTTCACCGTACTGCTCCAGGGACCTTCCTTGGAGTGATGGATGATAAAGCCATGTTCGGGCATCACCGGGCCACCGGAGTAGACGTGGGTGTCGCACAAATCCGGGTCGTCGCATTCGATATCGAGGGAGTCGAACACATCGCCCAGTTTCATTGACGTTAAGCGGTTGATGACCAAGCCCATGCAGCCATCACCATCGTGCTGAAACAGGTAAGAGACGGTGCCGCTGAACCAGGGATCGGCCATATCCGGCATGGCGACGATGAAGTGGTTGCTGAGGCTGCTGCCATCACTGTGTTGCGTGCTCATGAAGGGGCTCCCAGCGGCGATATGGATGGCTTTAGTACGCCAGTGAAGTTGTTTTAGGTCAAGCGGTTGGAGCAGGCCGGGCAGTCGGGATTGCGTTTGAACTGGAAGCGCTGGACGCTGAGGTCGAGCGCATCAACAGTCAGCAGTTGGCCGACCAGCGGCTCACCAAAACCAGCTAACAGCTTGAGCGCTTCGGTGGCTTGAATGGAGCCGATCAACCCCACCAAGGGCCCCAGTACGCCCGAGGTTGAACAGCTCAGCTCACCATCCTTACCATCCGGATAGAGACAGCGAAAACAGGGACTGTCGGCGCGGCGAACATCGAAGCTCGTGGCCTGGCCGCTCATACCCAGGGCAGCACCACTGACCAACGGTAATCCCAGCTCGATGCAAACCTCATTGGCGTCATAACGACTGGCGAAACTGTCGGTACCGATCACCACCAGATCACAACCTTGCGCCCACTGACGCAGGCCGTCTTTATCGAGCGACTGGTTAATTTCCACCAAGCGACAGTGCGGGTTTAAGCGGCGCAAGGTCTCAGCGGCGCTGTGTGTCTTAGCCTGGCCAACGCGGTCAGACGTATGGACGATCTGGCGCTGCAAATTGGTTTCGTCGACGGTGTCGCCATCGGCGATGCGCAGCTCACCGATGCCGGCTGCCGCCAGATACAGCAAAATAGGACTGCCCAAACCGCCAGCACCCACCACCAAAACAGTGGCATTGCGAAGTCGCTGCTGACCGGCAATATCCACTTGGGGCAGCAGAATATGACGGCTGTAGCGCAGCAGTTCGTCGTCGGTGAGGTCGGGGAATTGGGTCATGGCAGGGAAGGGGGATTGGCCCGGCATAACACCGGGCCTGTTGGCTCAGTTGGTTTCGTCTTCCGGCACAGCTTCATTGATCAACTGTTGCAACTCACCGTTGCCGGCCATTTCAGTGACGATATCACAGCCGCCAATTAACTCGCCCTGAACCCACAGCTGCGGGAAAGTTGGCCAGTTGGCGTATTCTTTCAGTTTTTCGCGGATATCCGGATTAGACAGAATATCGACATAAGCGAAACGCTTACCGCAGTTCATTACCGCCTGCACGGTTTGCGCAGAAAAGCCGCACATGGGCTGATTGGGATTGCCTTTCATGTACAGCAGCACGGGGTTGCTGGCGATTTGGTCTTTAATGGTATTGAGGGTCTCGTCGCTCATCTTGCTGCGTCCATATTGAAATGAGAAGTGGAATGCATGGCGTTTATTGTACGCCAATTCCGTCTTCGTGCAGATGGGGATGGGCAGAGTCTTTTCAATGGATACCATGGCAACACTGAATCGCAGAGAAGCAAGGGTGCATTGCTGCTGTTCAGCTGCTTAAGTATCATGGACGGTTTTCCCGCTCCGGGCCGCATCAGCGGCCGCGACCCATAACGATAAGTGAGAGGCAAAACAGCATGTCGGTCCGGCATTTTCTTACCTTAAACGACCTGAGCACGGACGAGCTTCGGCATCTGGTCGAACGCGCCATCGAACTGAAAGGTATGTTCAAGCGCGGAACGCGCTATGAACCGTTGAAAAACCGCGTGCTGGGCATGGTCTTTGAGAAATCCTCGACCCGAACCCGGGTTTCCTTCGAAGCGGGCATGATTCAACTCGGCGGCGGCGCTATATTCCTGTCGCCACGAGACACTCAATTAGGGCGTGGTGAGCCGATCGAAGACAGTGCCAGAGTGCTGTCACAAATGGTCGATGCGGTGATGATCCGGACGTTCGAGCACGACAAGGTCACCACCTTTGCTGACTATTCCTCGGTTCCGGTCATCAATGCGCTGACCGATGACTACCATCCCTGTCAGCTGCTGGCCGATATGCAGGCCTATCATGAAGTCCGCGGCCCGATTCAGGGTAAGACAGTTACCTGGATCGGCGATGGCAACAACATGTGCAACTCCTATATCAATGCCGCTCGCCAATATGACTTCCAACTGAACGTCGCCTGCCCGGAAGGTTATGAGCCAATGCAGTCGCTGCTCGACGAAGCCGGTGATCGGGTGCGTATCCTGCGCGATCCGGCCGAAGCGGTGGAAGGCGCGCATCTGATCACTACCGATGTCTGGGCCAGCATGGGCCAGGAAGAAGAAGCACAAGCGCGTTTTAAAGCCTTCGAGGGTTTCCAGGTATCACCTGCCTTGATGGATAAAGCCGATCCGGCTGCGATCTTCCTGCACTGTCTGCCAGCCCACCGTGGCGAAGAAGTCAGCCTGGATATGCTGGATGACCCACGTTCGGTTGTCTGGGAGCAGGCAGGCAATCGTCTGCACGCGCAAAAAGCCTTGTTGGAGTTTCTGCTCTGCAGTGAGTAACACCTTGACGTTAAAAACCGCGCTTGTGGCCATCCTGGTGATGGCCTTTACGGTCACAGCCCGGGCGGAAGTCCGGCTGGTAACCGGTAATGACTATCCGCCCTTTACCGATCAAAACCTTCCCGACGGCGGGCTCAGCTCACGGCTGGTTCAGGCCGCCTTTGCCGCCACCGGTGAGACCGTCGATATTCGGTTTCAGCCCTGGCTGCGTGGTTATCGGGCCACACTCAATGGCGACTTTGCCGCCACCTTTCCTTACGTTCATACCGACCAGCGCGAAACTGAAATGCTGTTTTCCGATCCGTTTATGAACGTGGATACCGTCATTATCAGCCGGGCGTCTCAACCCTTGGAGTACCAATCCGTGGAGTCGTTACGGGGCATGGCTTTGTGCCGTGCTCAGGGCTGGGGATTGCCTGCTGTAATTCGCGACGGCATAGCGGCAGGGATAATTCAGGTCGTCGATGCGCCGCAGTACACCTCCTGTTTTCGCATGTTATTGGCCGGAAGAGTCGATTTTCTGCTCAGTAATAATCTGCAGTGGGAAGTTCAGGCGCAGGTGAATGAGTTGGACCCCGACGCTTTCCATCTGGCCAAAACACCGGTTCAACGCAGCCGTCATTATCTGATTGCCGCCAAAACCGCAGCCGGCGAAGCCATTATCGAACAGTTCAATACCGGTCTGGCGCATTTGAAAGACAATGGCGACTATGGCCGTTTAGTGCGCGACTACCCGACGCTGTGGCCAGAGAATACGGACGATTAAGCCCCCGCCGGGAGTATCGTCCAGCTGCACCACACCCTGATGCCGCTCAACAATCCGCGCCACAATCGATAACCCCAGGCCAGCACCGGCCGTGCCACCCGTTCGATAGAAACGCTCCATCAGCTGTGGCTTCTCAGCGTCACTCACCCCAGGGCCATGGTCCTGAACGCTTAATTCGAGTCCATTGCCCAGTGCACGCCACTGAATCTCAATCCGCAGTCCCGCTGCTGCATGGGAAATGGCATTGCTGATCAGGTTCTGCAGCAGTATTTCCAGGCTGCCGGCTTCAACGGACAGTTGCCAGGGTTCGCCTGCGTCGTCATTGGTTAAACGCAACTCAACACCGTCTCGCCAAGCCAGCGGCGCCAGGTCGGCCAGCACCTGGCGACTGACCGCTAAAGGATCAATTAGCTGGCTCGGCGGACGGTCATCCGGATCCAGCCGAGCCAGTGTCAGCAGTTGCGACACAATGCGCGTGGTGCGTTCTATGCCGGTATGCAGTGACTGCAAAGCGTTGTGCCGATCCGTTTCATCCTGACTGCCCAGCGCATTCTGAGTGTGCAGACTAAGTACCGACAAAGGCGTACGCAGTTCGTGGGCGGCATCGGCGATAAACCGCTGTTCGCGCTCCAGCCGCTGTTTTAACTGCAGCAGCAGATGATTAATGGCGTCCTGAATCAGTTCCAGCTCGGCCGGCAGGTGGTTTTGTGACAAAGGCTCCAGTGAACGACGGTCACGCTGGCGAATCTGATTAGCCAGTTGTGCCAGCGGCTTCAGTCCATAACCGATGGCCCACCACAGCAACAGGCCCAGCAGGGGCAGACCAATCAATTCGGGGATCAGGCTGCGCCAGGCGATGTTTTCCACCAGCTCACCCCGGACATCCTGCCTCTCAGCGATGATGATGCGTTCTTCACTCTGGGTATCGGGCAATACAAAAACGCGCCAGCGCTGGCCTTCAACCTGTTCTTCACCGTAGCCACCGGTGAGATCGGTCAGCCGTTCCGACGGGGCATTGACCGAACGCAGAATCAACTGCTGATCCAACCAGACCTGAAACACCACCTTGCTCTCGTAAGGATGTCCCTGACGTGGGTCGGCTTGCGCGCTGAGCGTCTCCAGGGTGCTCAGCAGGCGCAACTTCTCGAACTGACTGAGCGAGGTTCGATTCAGCCCCGATACCAGATTGCCCAGCAATCGCGCCTGTTGCGCTAAATGGGCATCGTAGAGTTCTTCAACTTCATGGGCTGCATCATTAAAGCTACTCCAGGCGATCAGCGAACTGACTACAACCAGCAACAACAGCGCAGCACCGAGGGTTCGGGTACGGATGGCATTGGGAATCACAAGCGGGCGTCCTTATCCAGGGCATAACCGACACCGCGCAAGGTACGAATCAGGCCCGGGAACAGCTTCTTGCGCAGATGGTGCACATGAACCTCCAGCGCATTGCTTTCAACATCGTCATCCCAGCCGTAGAGCAGTTGCTGCAGGTGGTCGCGGGTAAAGACATGACCGGGCTGATTCGCCAATTCATGCAACAGCGCGAATTCACGGCGAGTCAGGGTGATCGCCCGGTCCTGTAAGTAGACCGTCTGACTTTGTGGTTCGATGCGCAGCTCGCCAATGGTCAGGCTGCTGTCGGCCCGACCGGCGCTGCGTCGCAGCAGCGCGCGGATGCGGGCCTTCAGCTCGGTGATATCGAAGGGTTTGACCAGATAATCGTCAGCGCCACTGTCGAGGCCGGCAATGCGGTCGGTTACCGCATCGCGGGCGGTGAGGATCAGCACCGGCGTTTGTTGGCTTTCTGAGCGCAGCGTCTTTAACACCGTCAGGCCATCCAGGCCGGGTAAACCCAGGTCCAACAACACCAGATCGAAAACTTCGTGACGCAGCGCATGCAGTGCCTGACGTCCATCAGCCAGGCAGTCGAGCGTATAACCTTCCGATTTCAAAGCAGTGCGGACGCCATCACGCAGATCGGCGTCGTCTTCAATCAGCAGTAGGCGCATGCATCGTCCATTACAGAGGTTGGCTACCGTTCGACATTAACTGATTCAACTGAGCGCGCCATTGCTGGAAATCAATTTCACCCAGGGTGCGCAACGCATCGTTTTCTTCACCATCAGCGCTGAAGTAAAGCAGAGCGGGCGGACCAAACAAGTGGTGATCATTGAGAAAGGCCACCTGTTCGGGGCTGTTGCGGGTTATGTCGAGCTGCAGGAAACGCACCTGACCATCGTAATTGCCGCTTTCGTGATCAAAAACGCTTTTCTCCATGTCTTTGCAGGCCGTGCACCAGTCGGCGTACAAGTCCAGCACCACCACCTGACCATTGCGCTGAGCCACGGCCAATTGTTGATTGAGTGCAGCCACATCCGCGGTGCGCTCAAATAATGCCGCCTTCGCGGTCTGGGTTTGAGCGGTGACCTGAGAGCTATTCAAACCCGCCAGAGGCTGTAAAGGATCACCATGGCCGGCGAGGGCGCCGATCAACAAGGCGCCGGAATAGAGTCCCATAGCAGCGGCAATACCACGGCGAGTCTTCTGCCAGCCGGTATTCAGTTCACCGCCTAAGCCCAGTTGCGCTGCGTAGATCAGGATCAACAGTCCCCAGAGCGCCAAGCTCAAAGCCGCGGGAGTAAAACGCGACACCAGGCTGATGGCAATGCCCAGCAACACCACCCCAAAGAACTGCTTAACAGCAATCATCCACATGCCCGCTTTGGGCAACAAACGACCACCACCGGCACCGACCAGTAACAAGGGCGCACCCATGCCCAGGCTGAGCATAAAGAGGGCACCACCGCCGAGCCAGGCATCACCGGTGGTGCTGATATACACCAAGGCACCGGCCAGCGGCGCCGACACACAAGGAGAAACGACCAAGGCGGAAATCAGCCCCATCAGGGCAATGCTGCCATAGCGGGCGAGCCCACCTTTGGCGCCGCCGGTATCGACCTGGCCCAGGCGATTACGAATAAAGGCCGGTGCCTGCAACTCGTAAAAACCGAACATGGCCAAGGCCAGCGCCACAAAGATGGCCGCAAAAATCGACAACGCAATCGGGTTCTGTAAGGCGCTTTGCAGATTCAGGCGGGCGCCAAAGAAACCCACCAGAATCCCGGCCAGAGAGTAGGTCGTTGCCATACCCAGCACATAGGCCAACGACAGGCTGACGCCTTTGCGAACGCTGAGGTTTTCACCCTGTCCGGCGATGATGCCAGCCAAAATCGGAATCATCGGTAATACACAGGGCGTGAAAGTCAGCCCCAGACCCAGCACGAAGAAGGTTGCCAACATCCAAAAACGATTAGCATCGGCCATCCATTGCGCCAAACCGGAGGCATTAGCCGTGTTTTCCGGTCGTATGGCAGCGCTGTTGTCCGCAGCAGCAAGCTCGGTGGCGAACACGGCTGCCGGCGTGTTCGTCGGCGTAAAGCTCAGACGCTTGGTCTGGGGCGAATAACACAGCCCGGCTTCGGCGCAACCTTGATAAACCAGCGTTACTTCGTAAGGCGTGGTCGTGCCAGCAGGTACCGGCGAGGTGATGGTGAGCTGATCGTGAAAAACCTCAGTGGGGCCGAAATAGGGATCATCTTTAAGCTGCGATGAGGTAACAAAGCTAATCGGCTGGCTTTGTCCATTGACGCTCAGCTGCACTCTATTGCGATAGAGGTAATAACCCGGAGCAATTTCCCATTGCGCCTGCAGCTGGGATTGTTCGTCATCAAACTGAACCTGGCTGGCAAAGGCCTGGTCCGGCGGCAGAAAGTCCTCAGCTTGTGCCCAGGAAACACAGCAAACCAACAACAGAGCAACGTAATAATAGATTTTGGCGGATTTCATAACGACCTCCTCGTTTTTCATCCGCCCAGCTTTATCGAGCAACCTTAAGGCCACCTTAAATAGCGCTTAAGACTGCCTTAAGTTGCGCCGGGCAAGCTGGCCTGCGAATCCACAAAAAAGGTTGGTGTTATGACAATCATGCTGCGCAACTTTTCTCTCAATGCGGCTCTAAACGCGGTCGTGCTGGGACTGTTATTGATGGTCTGGATGTCCGCTGCTCAAGCCGATGAACTCGCCGACGCCGATGCTGCCCCTTTGGCGGCGATGAGCGATCAGCCATTGCCGACCATCGATGGCGGCGAATTAACGCTGAATAACTTGCACGGCCAGGTCGTACTGCTCGACTTCTGGGCCTCCTGGTGCGGTCCATGCCGCGAATCCTTCCCCTGGATGAACCAGGTGCAACAACGCTATGGCGACGACGGTCTGGTGATTGTCGGCGTCAATCTGGACCAGGACACGGCGGCCGCTCGTGCCTTTCTTGAAGCGGTACCGGCCGATTTCACCATCGCCTTCGATAGCCAGGCGCAATGGCCCGAAGCCTACGGTCTGATCGGCATGCCATCGAGCTACCTGATCGATCGTCAGGGTCGGGTCCGTGCCACCCACACCGGTTTTCACAGCGGCCGCGTTGCCGACTACGAAGCCAGCATCGAACAACTGCTTGCGGAGTGATGAGCATGAAAAATCTGACTTATCTGGCGCTTTTTACGGTTCTGGCTTTCGCACTGACCGGTTGCGGCAACCTGGGTGTCAAACCCTGGGAGCGCGACCTGCTGGCGCAGCAGGATATGGAATTAATCAGCGATCCGATTGAGGCGTCGCTCGACGACCACGTCTACTTCAGTAAAGAAGGCAGCAGTGGTGGCCGCGGCTTCGGCGGCGGCGGTTGTGGCTGTAACTGATTCGCAGGAGATGCGCATGAAAACGAATAAACCAGTGTCGCGCCAGACGGTGGCGCTCAGTGCCAGTTTGGCGGCTATCGGCGGTGCGGTCTTACAGGGCTTGCCCAATCAGGCGATGGCCGGTGAGCTAGAGCGTTGGGACTTTGATGCGGCCGTGATGCAGTATTCAGAAAGCGACGATCGCGTTCAGGCCACCGAAGCAATCTTGGGTGCGGCGCGTAATTTCGACAGTGAAACCCAGCTCAGTTTCAAACTAACGCTGGATACGCTGACCGGAGCATCACCCAATGGCGCGCTGCCGACCGATCAACCACAAACCTTTACCCGGCCGTCGGGGCGGGGCAGTTACACCGTCGAATCCGGCCAATTACCACTCGATGATACCTTCAGAGACACACGCTACACCGGTAATATCCAGTGGAGCGCGCCCTGGGGGCGGGACTGGAGTTACTCGACCGGCGTGCATTACTCCACCGAACACGACTATGAATCCCGGGGTCTCAACGCCAGCCTGTCGCGCACTTTCAACCAGAAGAACACCACTGTGACCTTGGCGACCAATCTGTCGATGGACACCCTGTCGCCCGAAGGTGGGGTTCCGGTTGGGCTGAGCGCCATGGCCGAACCGGGCAGCCCGAGCTTTAACGCCGATTTCGCCGCCAGCCGTGACGGCAGTGAGGCCGATAAGCAGGTCACCGATGTGATACTGGGCGTCAGCCAGATCATCAATCGCCGCGCTCTGATGCAGTTCAATTACAGCCTCAGTTTTAACGACGGTTACTTGAACGACCCCTATAAAATTATCAGTGAGTTCGATACCGCCGGAGGCACCGTCCAGGATTACCGCTATGAGCAACGCCCGGACAGCCGCTTAAAACAGGCTCTTTTCTGGCAGGGCAAATACCAGTTCGACAGTGGCGACATCGTCGATGGCAGCTACCGCTTCCTGTTCGATGACTGGGGCATGACCTCTCATACTGTCGATGCGCGCTACCGCTGGCGTTTCGGCCATCAGTATCTTGAGCCTCAGGCACGCTGGTATTCGCAATCGGCCATCGACGCCTATCAGCCTTACGTCACCTCGGCGCAACTGGCCGATAATCCAGACGCACTGACGGCCGATTACCGGCTGGGCGATTTCGACGCCTGGACGCTCGGCGTGCGCTATGGTTATCGCTTCAACGAGCGCGCCGAGCTCTACACCCGATTGGCGGCCTATCGACAGATGCCACGTGACTTCAGCTCAGATAGCACGCCAGCCGATGCCGGCGATCTGCCGGAAATGACCGCTGTGATGTTCACCATCGGAAGTCGTTTCTGATGTCGCAGAAGCTGCGTCTGCAATGGCACGACGGGGCCTGGCTGGGGCGTTTCGACGCCATGGCCAGCCCCTGTGAAGTGCTTATTGCGTTACCCAAGGCGCAGCAAACCCTGGCGCGGAGGCTGGCAACCATCGCTGCGCACGAGGTGTGGCGCATTGAGCAACGCTACAGCCGCTATCGCCAAGACAATCTATTTACCGCCTTGCACGCCAAGCCCGATCAAGCTCAGCGCGTCGACGCCGAAACCGCGCGCTTGCTGAATTTTGCCGACCAGGCCTGGCAGTTGTCGGAGGGTCGCTTCGATCTGACCTCGGGCTTGTTGCGTCAGGTGTGGAAGTTTGATGGCAGTGATCGGCTACCGGAACCTCAGGCGGTCGAGGCTCTGCTGACACGGATTGGCTGGCACAAAGTCGATTGGCAAAGCGATCCGGCCGACAGGCAGGGCAAGATTGCCGGCGGCTGGCTGACCTTGCCCGCCGGAATGGAACTCGATTTTGGTGGCATAGGTAAGGAATACGCCGCGGACCGCGCCTTGGGCAAGTGTCTGCAGGCGTTGCCGGCGGGCTGGGCGTCGGTGGGAATCGTGATCAATCTAGGAGGGGATCTGGCCTGCAATGGCCCTCGGGCGGATCAGACACCCTGGCGTGTCGGTATTGAAGCGCCGGACCACGATGGTCAGTCATCGATGCTGCTGAAGTTGTCCAAAGGTGGACTGGCAACATCCGGCGACAGTCGTCGTTTTCTTTTCAAAGATGGCCATCGTTACAGCCATTTACTCAACCCCAAGACCGGCTGGCCGATTGAACAGGCGCCGCGATCGGTTACGGTCGCAGCACCCAGCTGTATTCAGAGTGGTCTGGTCGCCAGTCTGGCCATGCTCGCCGGAGCTGACGCGCGTGAATTTCTCGCCGAAACGGGCTTGCCTTACTGGATTGTCGAGGCCTGAAGCTGTTTTTTTGCGCGACGGCGAGGGCGCCGTTCACGCAGTCCCAGCCACAGCAGCGGCACAATGATCATCAGCGAGCCGAGAATAAAGAATAGATCTGGCTGCTCACCAAAGAACACCCAGCCGCCCAGCAATGCCCAGATCAAACCGGTGTACTCGGCACTGGTCACCTGATTGGCGGCGACCCAGCGATAGGCCTTCAGCACCGTTACCTGGTAGCAGAGGATAAAAAAGGCCGAACCAAAGCCGGACAGCAAGATCTCAGTCTTCCAGCTGGCGCCTTCGATCAGCGCCAGCAGCACCAGCGTCGGCAGCATCAAGATGTGCACCAGCACCAACGAATGCACCGTAGACTGACCGGCTGGCAGCTTGCGCACCAGCAAAACGCCCAGCGCCAGCGTAAAAGCCACACCTACAGCGCTCAAGCTGCCCCAATCAAAATTAACCGGGCGCAGGATGACCACGATACCGATAAAGCCGCTGACCACGGCGATCAGACTGGACGCCGTTAAGCGCTCGCCAAAAAACAGCAGTCCCAACAGCATGACCAGCAAAGGCGCGGCATAGAAGACGGCATTGGCGGTGGCCAAGGGCAGGGATTTCAGTGCGACCACCATGCAGGCGATGCCAAAGATGCTGATATGGGCGCGCAGCAGATGGATTCTCCAACCTCTTAACAGTTGCTGACGGTCTACCTGACGAATCAACGGCAGCAGAATGACCAGCACACACAGCGTGCGCACCAGAATAAACTGGAAAATGGGCGCGTCGGCGTCCTGAAGTTTGATGATGATGTCCGACAACAGCGCCAGGGCATTGCCGATCACCAGCAAGAGGATGGCGCTGGGAACCGTCTTACCCGACATAACTGACTCCTGATCCGTTACCAATAAGGGTGCCGAAATGCACCAGAGGAGGGCAGTTTAGAGGGGCGGAGTCATACTGAGAAATGAGTTATTCTTTTATCTATTAGTTTTTTAGATAACAGGATGCGCGATGAAATTGCCGCCGTTGAAAGCTTTGCCAGTGTTCGAAGCCGTTGCCCGACTGAACAGCTTTTCACGCGCTGCCGTTGAGCTGAACGTCAGTCAGAGTGCGGTCAGCCATCAAATTCATCAGTTGGAGGCCTATCTTGGCGAGACGCTGTTTCAACGCCAGGGTCGTCACCTCAGTTTGACCAACGAAGGACGGGCGTATCAGGAGGCGGTCAGTTCAGCCTTGTTTCAGTTGGAGTGTGCCAGCGAGCAATTGCAGGGTCGCGTAGATACCCGGGTGCGGATTGCCATGTACAGCTCCATTGCCGTGCGCTGGTTGATTCCCCGGCTTCCCACGCTGCAACGGCAGCATCCGCAGTTGGATCTGGCCCTGGAAATGATGAACGAATCGCCGCAATTGTCGGATCGGGTCGCCGATTGTTTTATTACCCTGCAGAACGAACAGCGGGGCTTCACCGCCGATCTGCTGTATTGCGAGCGCATGTTCGTCATTGCCAGCCGATCATTCTGGCAATCGATGTGTGCCGACTGGCAGCAAGCCGGCCTGATTGACAGCAATGAGCCACAGCAGATCAATCCCGCCTGGTTGTTGCGCTATCCCTTGCTTTCAACCTACAGCATCTACGACATCCATACCGAAGACTGGCGCCGTTGGTTTGCCCAGGCCGATCTGACCTTGCCGGACAGCACCCGTGTGCAGCATTTCAGCCATATGCTGATGGCGCTGGAAGCCGCGCGTCACCATCAAGGTCTGGCATTGACCAACGACTATATGCACAACATCGACGACGACCCCGAGCTGGTGCGCATACCCTGTCATAGCCTGGTCACCGGCGATCGTTTCTATTTCGCCTTTAAGACGTCGCGTCGCCAGGAAGCCGGCATCCGGCTGCTGCGCCAATGGGTTCGTCAGCAGGCGGTGGCCAGTGGGCTGTTGGATGTGGATGCATTGCCGGAAACACGCTGATGTGAGCCTGATTCCATTGGGAATGGCTCAGTGGTAATCGCGCGAACGGACCTTCAGCTCAAGCTCGGCATCCAGCGCTTCCAGCCGGTCGGCCAGCACATGAATGACATCGTTATCGAAGGCTTTTTCCAGCACACCGCTGACGCGAATCAGGCTGCGCGTGGTCAGCACCTTCAGCGACGCCTGCGCCAGCGATAGCCGCACGATGACATTGATATTGCCGGTATCGTCTTCCAGGGTGACAAAGGTGATGCGCGTTGATGTCTTGGGCATCTGCCGATTGGTCACCAGCCCCAACACCTGAACCGGTATGCGCACCCGCTCAGGCAATGGCAGGCCATGTTGCTCGGCCAAGCGCTCCAAGCGCGCCTGCTCAGCTTCCGCCAGCACCAGCAACTGATCAGCAGGGGCACTGTCGGGCAGTTGGCCGCGTTCACGGAGTAACTGCACCGGATGCTGGCCCAAGGTCAGGCCCTGGCTGTGATAGTCCTCAACCAGGTTATCCAATGCATCGGGCGCGGGTAGCTGGTAGCCAGATGCTACCGATTGATCGAAAGCATCCTTCAGCAGCGGCGCCTGTAAGTTGAGCGCCGCGCTTTCCCAGCGCGCCTGATGACGGTTTTCGGCCAGACCCCGGAAGGCATCGGCTGCCGCCAGCGCATCCAGATCACGCCGGCTCAACGCCGGGACGCCTTCCAATTGCCGCAAATGCTGAAAACCGTCACCGGGCCGGTAGGCAATCAGCGTGCGCGCGGCTGTTTCGTTCAGCCCCTTCACCCGGCGCAGCCCCAGGCGAATGGCCCAACCTTGCTCACCGGCTTCCAAGGTGGAATCCCAGGCGCTGGCGTTAATATCGACCGGAAGAACCTCAACACCGTGACGGCGCACGTCCTGGACCAACTGCGACGCCGAATAAAACCCCATCGGCAAGCTGTTTAGCAGCGCGCAGCAGAAAGCGGCAGGGTGGTGGTGTTTCAGCCAGGCAGAGACGTAGGCGATCATCGCGAAGCCGGTGGCGTGAGACTCGGGAAAACCATACTCGCCAAAGCCTTCGATCTGCCGATTGATGCGCTGGATAAAGTCTTCAGCGTAACCATTGGCGCGCATATTGTTTTGAAGTTTGTCGCGTAACTCACTGATATGACCAGTTTTTTTCCAACTGGCCATGGACGATCTCAGGGTATTGGCTTCGTCTGCGCTAAAACCGGCCGCCACCCGCGCCAGAGAGATCACCTGCTCCTGAAAGATGGGCACACCCAGAGTGCGCTCGAGCACTTCCTTAAGAGCATCGTTGGGGTAATCCACGGCTTCCTGGCCCAGACGGCGGCGCAAATAAGGGTGCACCATATCGCCATGGATAGGGCCTGGCCGGACGATCGCTACCTGGACCACCAGGTCATAAAACTGCTTAGGTTTGAGTCGCGGCAACATGCTCATCTGAGCGCGGGATTCGATCTGAAACACACCGATGGTATCGGCGCGTTGAATCATGGCGTAGACCTCAGCGTCGTCTTGCGGAATATCCTGCAAACGCAGGGTTTCACCCTGATGTTGGCGGATCAGATCCAGCGTCTTACGGATCGCCGTCAGCATGCCCAACGCCAACACATCGACCTTCATCAGGCCGACCGCTTCCAGATCGTCCTTATCCCACTGGATCACCGTGCGCTCAGCCATGGCCGCATTCTCGATTGGCACGTAGTCGGCAATGCGCTGGTCGGTCAGCACAAAGCCGCCGACATGCTGCGAAAGATGGCGCGGAAACCCCAGAATACTGGCCAGTAGCCGTTTGAAGACGCTGATTTGCTGAGCCGAAAGCCCAAGGCCTTCGTCCTGAACCAACTCGTCGATCCAGTTCTTGGAGCGATAGCGCCAGCCATAGTTGGCCAGGCGGCGTTCCAACTGAGCCAGATCGATGCCCAGCGCCCGGCCGACATCGCGCACCGCGCTTTTGCGTCGATAGGTGATCAATGTCGCCGCCAGCGCCGCTCGTTTGCGGCCATAGCGGCGGTACAGGTACTGGATGACTTCTTCGCGGCGTTCGTGCTCGAAGTCGACATCAATATCCGGCGGCTCATTGCGACCGCTGGAGATAAAGCGCTCGAACACCAGTTTGCCCGCCACCGGATCCACCTCTGTGATGCCCAGGCAATAACACACCGCCGAATTAGCGGCTGAGCCGCGTCCCTGGCAGAGAATGTTTTGTGAGCGGGCAAAGCGGACGATGTCATAAACGGTCAGGAAGTAGTGCTCGTAACCTTTCTCCCGGATCAACGCCAGTTCCTTATCGAGCTGCTCTGCAAAGGCCGCACTGATGCCTTTTGGATGACGTCGCTTGGCACCCTGACGCACCAGTAAGCGCAGATACTCCGGCGCGGTAAATTGCCCCGGTACCAGATCACTGGGGTAGCTGTAGCTCAACTCGCGTAAATCAAAATGGCAACGTTCGGCGATGCGCATCGTTTCAGCCAGCAGAGCAGGTGAGTAGAGCGAGCTGAGTTTGTTAAAGGAACGCAGATGGTTCTCGGCATTGGGTTTGAGCTGCGGCCAGACCTGGTCGAGTGGCTGGCGATGGCGAATAGCGGTCAAAGTATCCTGCAGCTCCTTACGCTCGGGGTGATGCATCAACACCGCATTGGCACAGACAGCTGGCACCTCGGCCGCCTCACTGAGTGCAAGAGCGCGGCGGGCGCCTTCGAAAGCGCCTTCATCTAGCAGGTTTTCGACCAGTACCCAGCAACGTCCGGGAAAGTCATTTCGGAAACCGTGTAGACAATTCAGATCCTCTGAACGCCCAGACGGCAGCCACAGGCAGAGGCAGTCATCGAGCCCTTGAGCAAAATCGGCGCGGCTGACTCGGTAGTCACCTTTATCGCAACGCCGCCGGGCGCGAGTGATCAGATGGCAGAGCTGAGCGTAGGCTTGCCGAGTAGGTGCTAACAGCACCACCAGCTGATCATCAAAGCGAAACTCACTGCCAATGATCAGTTGCAGCGAGACTCGCTTATCTTTAATCGGCCGCCAGGCTTTGACCACGCCGGCAACCGAGCATTCGTCAGTCAGTGCCAGCGCCCGGTAGCCCAGTTCGGCTGCGCGTAGCACCAGCTCATCCGGATGCGAAGCACCACGTAGGAAGCTGTGATTGCTGAGGCAATGCAGCTCGGCATAGTCAAAAGCAGTGCTCATGCAAAGACGCCTTCACGATACCAACCGCCGTTGCTATGGCGGCTGATCCAGTGATAACTACGGCTGGCCGGGTGCCAGGCCCGATAATAGTCACGCTGAAAGCCGTCCGGCTGTACCCAGGCTGGCAGTGCAATGCGTTGCGGACCGCTCAAAGCCTGATATTCAGCAGGATTGATCGACTCGGGAGTCGCCAATAACAGCGTCGGTTGAGCGCGTGGAAAAAGCCTGTCTGGCTGCTGACCGACAGCAGCCGGGCGGCTGGCCAGGTTAGGGCGCCAATCGGCACCGGCGCTGGGCTGCTGAACAGCCTTTGTGCCCAGCTTGGATTGCAGTAGTGATAGCAGGTGCTGGGCGTCTGTGTGAGGGCGGCTGTCACCGAGCAGGTCACCTGCGGTATTACCGCGCTCAGTCAGTGCCTCAGCGCGTAAGCCGATAACCAGGACGGCTTCCGGCAACGTCAATCGCTCCAAGGCCAGCGCCACCAAGACTGGCCAGTTTTCCGCGCCACGTGAGGCGGTGTTGAGCTGAATGCTCATGGCCGTGCTGGGGGCGTCACGATGTTCCAGCTTGAAGTGAAGCTCGGTCGTGCTCAACTGACGAGCGTTCAGATAGGCCGCCAGCCCATGCAGTAAGCGTTTAATGGGAAATATCAGCGCTTCGGCCGAATCCACTTCGTGCCACAGTTCAAGGCGTTCGTCGTAACAAGGAGGGAGCTGGAAAGGTTCACCCTGTTCACGCGGCCGCTCCAGGGCCGTCAGATGATTGATCAGCGACTGACCAAAGCGATAGCCGAGCTCAGCGCGGGGCGCCTGGCGCAGTTGCCGAAGATTTTTCAGCCCCATGGCGGCCAGCGCGCGAAGGTCGCGCATGTCCAGCGGTAACGCCAACTGATCAATCGACAGCTGGCCCAACTGCTGTTGCTCAGCGGCGGCATCAATATGCCGCCAATCCTGGTGATTTTCCGCCAGTAAACGCGCCGCCAGTGGTGTATGGCCGAGCGACAATTGATAGCGATGGCCGCTGTGCTGCAGTGAACTGTCCAGGGCCTCGATGAAGGTCTCGAGCCCGCCGTGCCAACGCAGCATGGAGCCGATTTCCAGGCTCAAACCCAGCGGCGAACAGAGCCGGATATCCGCACAGTGCTGGTAACAAAGCACCGCCAGATGCCGCAATTGATTGGCTTCAAGTTGCGCGCTATAGGTCGCCTGAGCAACCTGATCAATCAGACAGTAGGCGGTGCGCAGGCTCATACCAGGCTGAACGCCTTCGCTTCGCGCCAGGGCATTGCATTGCTGGACGCTGCGGCCATCGCTGCTGGTCAGCAAGACCGGGCGCTTCTGCGCAACCTCGCCAAAGCGGGCTTCCAGAGCCAACAGCGGAAAATGCAGATAGAGCCACAGCGGCTGGGTGGTTTTAGCCATGGTCATTATCCTGCGTCAGGGTAGGGTCCCGAACCAAAGGCAACGACAACTGCACATCGGCGCCCGGCCAGCCGCCACGGCGTTTGAGCACGCGGCAATGCAGGCGTTCATCGCGCTGCGGTTCGATCAGCAGCCGTAAGGCGGCCATCGATGCCTGCTGCTGCAAACGCGCCGGACGCAGTAAAAACAGCGGTACTGCGCTTTTTTCAGCCGCCAATTGCAGGCGCCGCAGACGCCGGGAATCGAGTTGTTCAACCCAGGCCAGCACCGCCTGACTGCCGCCACTGCTCAGACTCTGCTCCAGCGTCCAGCTGAGTTCGGCTTCACTGCCAGCCTGGCACAGCAGCAGACGATCCAAGCGCAGCCCCCAGTGCGCCAACGCCGAGCCGTGCGGTCGAAAAGGGGCGTTACACCAGACCTGCCAACGGACATCGGTCTGGCTCAGATGCGCCAGTGTCGGCAACAGCAAGCGTAATTCGCCTTGGCCTATGGTGTGGTAAAACAACTCGGTCATGGCGGCAGCGGGCCAGCCACCGCCGGGTAAAATGGCGTCTAATTCCGGCAGACCTGTGCTGATGGAGTCGATCTGATTTTGCCGCCAGTGCTGGCCGGACCAGAGATCTCCCCGTTCGGTTAAAGTAGTCAGTAGAGACATGAAACTGCACACGAATACTGTATATAAATACAGTATAATTGGAGCGTTAGAGTTTGCCAGCCGACAGACGTCAGAATTTGTAACCGGCTGCTGGAGTCTTGATTGAATGAGTAACCGACAGTGGCAACGACGCGGCCCGGATCATCGCGGCGGGCAAAAAGTCGGCTTTGCAGACATTCGCCGCCGCTTCGATTTTCGCTCGGTGCGCCTCGGTCGTTGGGTAAAACCGGACGAACGCGACCGTGCCGCGACCGCCTTTTACGATGCGCTGTGCGACCTGATGCTTATTCTCGGTGGCAATGAACTGCTGATCGGCCTGCGCGGCACTTTATCGCTCGAATATGGCCTGGGCGGGCAGTTAGGCGTAGCGGCGCACTATATGCCTGCCAGTCGCGCTTTTGCGCTGGCCAAGAACGCGGGGCCGGGCAGCATTGCTCATGAATGGTTTCATGCCTTCGACCATTACATCGCCGCCAAGGCCTTTATCGATCCGCCATCGAGGCTGATGGGCTCGCGCGCCTGGCTGGACAGTCTGCCGATGCAACCTCATGCCCTTAATGAACGCTTGTTTGGCTGCTATCAGGCGGTGCTGCTGGATGCCGATGGGGAACAACCCAGCGCGCTGTTCCAGGCTTCCGCCCAGGCCGATCGTGAACGCGGCCAGCTCTATTACAGTCAGCCGGAAGAACTCTGCGCCCGGGCCTTTGAAGCCTTTGTTGAAGATGCGGCCATTCACAATAGCTTTCTGGTGCGTGGCAGCCGTAACTCGGCCGAAGCTCGCGCCGGGCTTTATCCGCAGGGCACTGAGCGGGAGCGCATCAAGCAGGCGTTTAGCGACTATTTCGGTGCTCTGGGCGGCGCTCTGAAACACCAGCCGGTGACATCCTGATCGCCCACTAAGTATTTGACATTCGAAATTTCATATATATGTTATTTCGTATATCAGGAGGCGCACCATGCAATCACCCTTAGCCTTTTACAAATGTCTCGCCGATGACACTCGCCTGAAAACGCTGCTGCTGATCAGTCGGGCAGGGGAGCTCTGTGTCTGTGATATCCAGGAGGCCCTGGAACTCCGTCAGCCCAAAGTCTCGCGACACCTGGCTGAACTGCGCAAGTGCGAGCTGGTCGCTGATGAGCGCCGTGGCAAATGGGTCCATTACCGGCTCAACCCTGAGTTGCCGGACTGGGCCCTGCAAGTGTTGAGCGTGACCGAGGCCAACAATGCCGACTACCTCAATGACTGTCTGACCCGTCTGCCTGAAGGGTGTTGTAACAGCACCACCCATCCAACCCTTAACGCCGAGTGCTGCTGATGAAGATTCTCTATATCTGCACCCACAACCGTTGCCGCAGCATTTTGTGCGAAGCCATTACCCGAAGCCGCGCTGCTGGCCTAATCGAAGCACGCAGTGCGGGCAGCCAACCGGCCGGAGCCGTGCATCCGCTATCGCTGAAATACCTGGCCGAGGCCGGCTATGACACTCAGAACCTGACCAGCCAGTCCTGGGATGAGTTTGAGGATTTCGCGCCCGACCTGGTGATCACCGTCTGTGATTCAGCCGCGGGCGAGAGCTGCCCGGTCTGGTTTGGCCGAACACTCAAGGTGCACTGGGGCCTGGATGACCCGTCCAAACACAAGGGCACCGAAGCGGAAGTGGCCGCCGCCTTCCGCGCTACCATCCAAACGATTGAGCAGCGGGTGAACGCCTTAATTGAACTGGCACAACAGGACTCATCGCTATGGCCGGCTATGTTGACTGCATTGGGAGCACAACATGAACATCACTGATCTGAGCCTGCCCAACCTGGACGGCGAGCAATTTAAACGCCCCGACCATAGCCTCTTTCAGCGTGACTATGCCGAGCAGCCGCCACGCTTCCTGCTGCTCTATGGCTCTTTGCGTAAGCGTTCCTACAGCCGTTTGGTGATTGAGGAATGTGCCCGTTTATTGACCGACATGGGCGCCGAGGTGCGTATTTTCGATCCTCAGAACCTGCCGCTTCCGGATGAGGACAGTGTGCAGCATCCCAAAGTACAGCAATTACGCGACCTGGTGCAGTGGTCTGAAGGTCAGGTCTGGTGCTCGCCCGAACGCCATGGTGCCATGACCGGCGTGTTTAAAAGCCAGATTGACTGGATACCGCTGTCACTGGGCGCGGTGCGCCCGACCCAAGGCAAAACCTTAGCGGTCATGCAGGTCTGTGGCGGCTCTCAGTCCTTCAATGTGGTCAACCAGTTGCGCGTGCTGGGTCGTTGGATGCGCATGATCACCATCCCGAATCAGTCATCAGTGCCCAAAGCCTTTAACGAATTCGATAAAGACGGCCGCATGAGGCCATCGAGCTACTACAACCGCATCGTTGACGTCGTGGAGGAACTGATGAAGTTCACTTTGTTGACGCGCGGGCAGGGTAGTTACCTGGTCGATCGCTATTCCGAACGGGTGGAAAGCGCCGAGAAACTGATGCAGCGCGTCAATCAAAAAGCGGCCACGGAGTAAGGTATGGGCGTTTTTGAGCGTTATCTGTCGGTTTGGGTTGGCCTGGCTATCCTGCTCGGGCTCGGCCTGGGCAGTCTGTTTCCACCGCTGTTTGAACGGCTGGCCGCCTTTGAATACGCCCAGGTGAATGGCGTTATCGCGGTACTGATCTGGCTGATGATCTATCCGATGATGACTCAGGTCGATTTTGGCGCGCTGAAACACGTCGGTCAGCGACCTCAAGGGCTGGTGTTGACGCTTGTCGTCAATTGGTTGATCAAGCCCTTTACCATGGCAGCACTGGGCTGGCTGTTTTTCCGGGTGTTATTTGAGCCTTGGGTCGACCCACAATCCGCCGGTGAATATATCGCCGGCATGATTCTGCTCGGCGCGGCTCCCTGCACCGCCATGGTCTTCATCTGGAGCCAGCTGACCCGCGGCGACGCCAACTACACCCTGGTGCAGGTTTCGCTCAATGACTTGATTCTGATCGTCGCTTACGCGCCCATCACTGCCTGGCTGTTGGGTATCAACGATATAACCGTGCCCTGGCAGACGCTGATTTTATCGGTCCTGCTTTACGTCGTGCTGCCGGTAATCGCGGGTTATCTGACCCGGCGCCAACTCAGTCGTCGGGGCGAGGCGCACCTGGACGCCTTTATCCATCGCCTGAAACCCGGATCCATTGCAGGGCTGGTGGTCACCGTTATGCTGCTGTTCGGTCTGCAGGCGCCAAGAATTATCGACCAGCCGCTGGTGATCGCTCTGATCGCCATTCCACTGCTGATTCAAACCTATGGCATCTTTGCACTGAGCTATGCAGCAGCGCGCTTGCTCAAGCTGCCATACAGCATAGCGGCGCCAGCCTGTATGATCGGTACCTCCAATTTCTTTGAGATGGCGGTTGCCGTTGCCATTGCTTTGTTTGGCCTGAACTCAGGCGCGGCTCTGGCGACGGTGGTCGGTGTGCTGGTGGAAGTACCGGTCATGCTGTCACTGGTCGCCTTTGCCAATAAAACCCAACATTGGTTTGCCAACAATGAACGCTGAAACCCTGGTAAGGCCGGCGACTGCCGGTGATGTCGATGCTATTACCGCCATCTATAACGTCGGTATTGAGTCTGGTTTGGGGACCTTTGAAACGCGCCTGCGCGAGCCAACTGAAATAGCCGCCTGGCTGGACAGTGTGGAACGCTATCCGTTACTGGTGGCCGAACGCTCAGGCCAGGTGATTGGCTTTGCCCGACTGTCGTCCTACCGCGACCGCCCTTGTTACGACGGCATTGCCGAATTTTCGATCTATATGTCGCCAGAGGCTCAAGGGCAGGGTAATGGTCGCCGTTTGTTATCTGAACTTCTTATCGCCGCCAAACAGACCGGCTTTCATAAAGTGCTGTCACGCATCTTTACCGCCAATACGGCCAGCCGTGGGCTCTGTAACGCCTTGGGATTCCGTGAAGTGGGCGTTTATGAGCGCCACGGTCAGTTGAACGGACAATGGCTGGATGTGGTGATTGTTGAGTATCTGACTTAACACCTCGGCCAAGGGTCCATCGTGCTGTGATGCCTAACAGCCCACAGCACGATGGAGTAGAGCGCTTAGTCGCGTTTGACTGGCTCGGCCAGATATTGTTCGTCGGCTCCAGCCACTCAACCGGCTTACCATCACCCTCGGCCGTCAGCCAGACGATCAAAGGCTTCTTGGAACAGCCAATGGGTGTCCGGCTGTTGACTCGCACGACCCGCAGCGTGACCCAAACCGAAGCCGGCGAGCCGCGGATGAAGGCCTTAGCGCCCTTACTGGAGCAGTTAGAAGCCCAGCTGGAAGCAGTCTCAGACCTACGCGACCACCCGTCCGGCACGGTCCGTCTGACGGCGGATGAATTTGCTGTCCGTTATCTTCTCTGGCCGCAGCTGAAGCCGGTATTGGAAGCCTATCCGGACATCATTCTGGAACTGAGCAACGATTATGGCCTGCCTCCTGACATCGCCGCCGAACGTTTCGATGCCGGCGTGCGCCTCGGCGGTACTGTCGCCGCTGATTGAAACAGCCTCAGTGAAAGAGCAGTAGTGAGAACTTTGAGTCGCTGGAGCTGGGTGCATCCTGGTAGTTTTATTATTTCCTGTAATCTTTATTACAGGATAATAAATACATGGCAGTTATCGGGCTCAATCAGCGCGATTCTTACTGCGACTGCGCTGATCCCAGCCTCAATCAAAACGCCGCCAGGAACTCACTGGCTGGCCGTTTCAAATGCGCTTCATTCCAGACCAGATCTTCAATGAAGCGCTCACGCAATAACGCCGCCTTGGTGGTGTCTGGTTCACGTTGGTACCACTGGTAAGCAATGCGACAGGCTGTGGCCAGGCTGCGTTCGTTCGCAGCCTGCGCCAAATAGGCCTCGATAGCTGCGAGCAGCCTGTGCTGAGCCCAGGACACCAGCTCGGCTTCGATCGCAGTGGCGCGCTCCGCCTGAATGTCAGCCTCAAGTTGTGCCACCAGATCGGGTAATTGTTGTTCCAGCGCTTCACTCAAGGTGCTGTATTGGCCTGCTTGGGCCAGTTGTTTTAACCATTGGTGAGCCTGACCACTGAGGGTCAGATTGACCGGGCCTTGGTTGGTGCGTTTTTCACGCCGGCGGCGGCGTCTGGCCGACAGTGTTTTGCGCAGTCGATCCCAGTCTGAACGTTCAAGTACATCATTAAGAATGGCCTGGAGGTCGTCACAATGACCTTGGCCGGGTTCACTCACCTCACGGAACTGACGACATTGCTCTTTGAAGCTCGCCAGACCGTAACGGTGAATGGGATGCTGCTCGGCGAGCAGCCAGGTGGGCTGACTGAGTTGGTAATCGAGCCAGTCGAGGGCGTCGAACCAGTCATCGGCGCCAATGCGAAAGCGAGGTCTGGGCATAAATGTCTACAAGGTAGATTATTTAAGCCCAGTATCCATGGCCTGTAAGCGAAATCAAGCCAGCTTAGATCAACCCCAGCTCGAGTGCTTTGAGCACCGCCCGGGTGCGGTCACGAACGTTCATCTTGGCGAGGATATTGGAAACGTGATTTTTGATGGTGCCTTCGGATTTAAAGATGGCCCGGGAGATTTCTTTGTTGCTGTAGCCGCCGGCCATTAACCGCAGGATTTCAATTTCACGCTGCGTCAGAGGCTCCTGAATCGGGTCCTTATCGATCTTGGTTTCGCCGGTCAGCTCGGTATAGCCGCGCATGACGCGTTCGGTAACGGCTGGCTGTATCAAAGTTTCGCCCCGGTTAACCGCTTCAATAGCCTCAACCAGGCTTTCCAGCGACACATCCTTGAGCAAAAATCCCCGAGCGCCGGCGCGAATGCCGTTGAGCACCAGTTCGTGGTCATCGAAGGTGGTGAGGATGATCACGGGTGGCGCGCCCGCGTCGGAGGCCAGGCGCTGGGTGGTTTCGATGCCGTCCAGACGCGGCATACGAATGTCCATTAACACCACATCGGGCTGACACTGAGGAATGTGTTCCAGTGCCTCGATGCCATCGCTGGCCTCGCCAACAATGTCGATATGCCCGGCTAATTGCAGCAGGGATTTGATGCCTTCACGCACCAGGGTCTGGTCATCCACCAGCATGACTTTGATGGACTCGCTCATAGCGCCTCCGCAACAGGAATGGAAATGTTCAATGCAAAACCGCTTTGAGTAGCGATATCTAAACGGCCACGCAAGGCTTCAATGCGTTCGCGCATACCGCGCAGGCCGTCACCTTCGACAAAACAACCGCCTTGGCAGCCGCCGTTGTCGGCAACAAACAGCTGAATGTCATTGGGACCTTTGCGCGTGGTGATGGTCATCCGGCTGGCATTACCGTGTTTGAGGGTATTGGTAATGGCTTCCTGGATGCAGCGAAACAGTGCTTCGGCAACCTCTACGTCGGCAACGCTGGCCGATGGATCCAGGTCAAGCTCAATGCGCAGACGCGGCACCTGAGACACCAAGGCTTCAAGTGCTTCTTTAAGACGAATGCTGGAGTCGCCACGCATCTGGTGAACGGTTTCGCGTACGTCAGACAACAACGCCCGCGCCAGTTCGTGTGTCTCCCCTACTCTTTTTTGAGTCTCGTCTTCGGTGGTGTGAGTCAGATACTGGAGTTTAAGGATCAAGGCGGTCAGTTTATGACCCAGACCGTCGTGCAGATCCCGGGCGATGCGAATACGCTCGGTTTGCTTGGCTGACTCTTCCAGCAAGGCTTGAGTAGCCAGCAATTCGCGGTTGAGTGCCGATACCTGATCGCGCGCTTCCTGTTCCTGAATCACCCTTTGACTCATCAGCATGGCGAAGGCATGAAAGGCACCCACCATGGTCCAGCGCAGCACCGGATCTTCCAGTTCCCAGGCCCAGAAAGTAAAGCCGAAATCGATACCCACCAACACCGCCAAGCCAATTAAAGCGCCCTGTCGGGAGAAGAAAAATGGTAACTGAGCGGCCAGAGCGACGCTGAGAATGGCAATAACGCCGGTTTCGGTTTCAAAACGGATACTGATAACCGCCAGAAACTGCGCCATATAGGCGAGCTGACGGATGCGCAGGTCAAAGCGCTCGTATTGGGCGTCACGCGAGGAAAAATAGAAGCCGACGATATAAACCAGCAAGCCGGCCACGATCAGCAGCAGACGAATCTGGCCACCCGGCGTATCGGCCGGCTCACTGCTTAACGTCAGGTAGCAGACCACGGCCCAGGCGAGGTAACCGATGGCGCCTTCCAGGGTTTGCACCAGCACATTGCGGTACACGAATATCTCCTCAAATATGAATAAGGGTGCCGCCAGACGAGCACCTGATCAGACGAAGTCTAGCCCGAGCCGGGCGTTACGCCCAGTGCCCAAAGGTCATCAAGGACGTACCCTGCGGCGTCTTCCGCTTAGGCAGCAGCACGCGCATAATGCAGCTATGAATGTTCAGACCGAGAATCATCAGCTCCTCGCTACTAACCCTCACGGACGAGATTTTGTGTTAGCTGACCTACACGGCCATCGGTCGCGACTGGAAGACAGCCTGGCCGAGCGTGATTTTGACCCCCATCAAGACCGACTGTTATCGGTCGGCGATTTAATCGACCGAGGCCCGGACAGTCCTGGCTGTTTGGCGTTACTCGATGAGCCCTGGTTCTTCGCCGTACGTGGCAATCACGAACAAATGCTCATCGATGCTGTCCTTCACCAGAACTCATTAGCCTGGAGTCGCTGGCTGATGAACGGTGGTAACTGGGCACTCGAGCATGATGAAGGCGAACTGCAGCACTGGGCTGAGCGTTTACAAGTCTTACCCTACAGCCTGACGGTAGCGCACGGTGATTACCGTATCGGCCTTTGCCATGCCCAATACCGCTTGCCAAACTGGGATGACCGTTTAACCGCAGGCGACTATGACATGGCCGACTGGATTTGGGGACGTTCACGCCTGAATTCTGGAGATCGCCGCGAGGTGGCTGGTGTTGACTGGATATTTCATGGCCATACCATCGTCAAATCGATCGCTCAACTGGGTAACTCCGTCTTTATCGATCGCGGCGCTTACAATGACGGTCCCTTGGTTCTGGTCTCCATTGCCGACTGGTTAAATGGCACAGACCGACATCAATCCCTATAAACAGGATGTTTTACCGGTGACCACGCCCCTCCCCGCTCCGATTCCGATCTTCGATAACCTCAGTCATTTCGAGAATCCGTTCCGGCATCGGCCGCAGCCGAGTGAATGGGTGCGTGAACACGCCCGCATTGATGAAACGGTTCTGGGCAACGACCTTCAGCTTTGTCATGAGTTTCTCTACAGCTACCGCGGCAGCTCCGACACCTTCGCCTCGTACCGTCGCGAGATTGAACGCTTTATGCAGTGGTGTTGGTTTTTACAGGGCATCAGCCTGATCGAAGTGCGGCGCCAGCATATCGAAGCTTTTGTGGAGTTTTGCCAGAGCCCGCCGCGACACTGGATCGGTACTAAGAGCGTGGCGCGGTTTCGCGACAGCGGCGGTGAACGGGTCCGTAATCCGGACTGGAAACCCTTTGTCGCCAAGGTCTCCAAGCGTGACCACAAGCTTGGCCAAAGTGCTGATATCAGCGGGTTCGATTTAAGCCAAAGCGCCCTACAGGCGATCTTCTCTGTGCTGTCGACCTTCTTCAATTACCTGTTGCAGGAAGAACATGTTGAGCTTAACCCGGTTGCTCAGATCCGCCAGAAAGGGAAGTTTCTGCGCAAGCGCCAGGGCGCGGCGACCATACGCCGGCTGTCGGAAGCCCAGTGGCATGAGGTCTTAAATGCCATTGAGCAGGCGGTGCCGGAGAATCCGGAGCGCTACGAGCGCGCCTTGTTTATCGTCAGTTGCCTGTTTGGTATGTACCTGCGGATTTCTGAGCTGGCCGAAACCGATCGCTGGCAGCCCAGCATGGGTGACTTCACCCAGGATGCGCATGGCAACTGGTGGTTCACGACGGTTGGTAAAGGCAATAAGGAGCGGGATGTTTCGGTGTCCGATGCCATGCTGGCGTCATTACGTCGTTTTCGCAGTTTTCTGGGTCAAACGCCGCTGCCCTTGCCCGGCGAGTCCGCCCCTTTGATTCCCAAAGTTCGTGGCCGTGGTGGCATCACCAGCACCCGCCAGATTCGTTTTATCGTCCAGGAGTGTTTCGATCTGGCGATCGACCGGCTGCGCGCCCAGGGCGAACCCGAAGAAGCCGATGCGTTGCAGGCGGCAACGGTGCACTGGCTGCGCCACACCGGCATTTCTGAAGACGTAAAAACGCGGCCGCGCGAGCACGTCCGCGATGACGCCGGCCACGGTTCCAGTGCTATCACCGACCGCTATATTGATGTCGAACGGCAGGCGCGCCATGCCTCGGCGCGCAATAAGAAGATCAATCCAGTCTGATCAGACAGCCTTACCCACGACTCGGCTGGGTTCGCGCATGGTGACGAATTCCTCTGCCGAGGTTGGGTGAATGCCAATGGTGCGATCGAAGTCAGCCTTGGTCGCACCCGCATTCATAGCCACCGCCAGGCCCTGAATAATCTCACCGGCATCGTCACCGACCATATGCAACCCAATCACCCGCTGCGAATTTGCATCCACCAACATCTTCATCAGGGTACGTCCCGGATTGCCGGACAAGGTATTGCGCATGGCCCGGAACTGAGTGCTGTAGACCTCAACCCGGTCAAAGCGTTCAGCCGCCTCTTCTTCGGTTAAGCCCACGGTGGCCACATTGGGCTGACAGAAGACAGCCGTCGGTATCTGCTGATAGTCGACCGGCAGCGGTTTTTGCTCTGCGAACAGATCGGCTGAGATGAACATCCCTTCAGCGATGGCAACGGGCGTGAGTGGCACTCGCCCAATCACATCGCCCAGTGCCCTAATATGCGGGACTGCCGTGCGGTAATGATCATCGACGCTGATAAAGCCGTGGTCGTCGAGCCTAACACCCGTGCTTTCCAGCCCCAGGTTATCGACCAAGGCATCTCGCCCAGTCGCAAACAGCACCAGACCAGTTTCAGCTTGCGAGCCATCCTCATAGGTGACCCTCAGCCGGTCATTGTCGAGTTTTTCGATGCTGGCGAGGTTGCGGTTGTATTGCAGATCCACGCCGGCCTGTGCCATTTCACCAGAAACAAAGTCGCGGACCTCGTTATCGAAGCCACGCAGAACCGGCTCGCCCCGATAAACCAGATGGGTTGAAACACCTAATCCATTAAAAATTCCGGCAAATTCGACCGCGATGTAACCGCCGCCAACAACAATGGCATCGTTTGGCAACTGATCGAGATAGAAGACTTCATTTGAGCTGATCGAATGTTCCACTCCGGGAATCTGAGGTTTACTCGGCCAGGTGCCGGTGGCGATCAGAATGTTCTTGGCAGTGAGGCGTTTTTCACCATTCACTTCAACAGTATTATTGTCTACGAATCGGCCATGACCGTTGATTATCTCAACCCCTGCCCGGCTCAAAAGCCCGTCATAGACAGTGTTTAAGCGTTCTATCTCGGCGGTCTTGTTGTCTCTTAGTGTTGCCCAGTCGAAGCTTGGCTTATTGTCTACACGGTAGCCATAACCCTGAGAATCTTCGAATGCCTGAGCGTATTCCGACGCGTAAACGAAGAGTTTTTTGGGTACACAACCCACGTTCACACAGGTGCCACCGAGGTAGCGCGATTCAATAATGGCGACTTTCGCACCGCGTGAAGCTGACATCCGGGCGGCACGTACACCACCCGAACCCGCGCCGATGACCACCAGGTCATAGTCATAGGATGCAGACATGGGACTTCCTAGAGAATGTGAAGGAGTGGCTTGGATGGGGGCGCCGGTGGAAAGTTCCAACCGGCGTCTTGGCCATTGAACGCTCCGCTCAGGCGGCTTGTTCGGCGTAATTGGGATTGGGTCGAAACAACACAGTTTCGGTCAATTCACCCAACGGCAGTTCAGCAAAGCTGCGATAGCCCAACGACTCATAAAACGACAAATAACGGGTATTGCCAGTATCGAGAAACAATCCGATGGATTCATGGTCCTGTTCGGTCAGCTCATGCACCGCTTCCATCAGCATTCGCCCTAAGCCGCGTTTTTGGAAATCCGGGTGAATACCAATCAGGCTGACCAGCCGATGACGCTTATCCGGCAGACTGTTTTGAACATCGTTGTAGTAGCTGATAAAACGGCGGGTGGCTTCAAAGCCGGCGGTGAGTGTCATCTTCAAGCGCCAGCGCAATTGCCGGGAGATATCCATTTTGAGTCCAACATCGCTGACAAAGACAACGCCCAACAAGCGTTGTGTGGCCTTGTCGATCACGCCGAACACGGTTTCGCCGCGTTCAAAATGCAGAAAGATCAACTCACGAATGGTTGCCCGGATACGCTGCCGGTAACCCGGACGTTCAGCGTTGAGCAGATAGCGGAAGGTCGGTTCATTACGATAGGAATGGTACAGCAGTGAACGCGCCTGACGGCTATTGCGCTCATCCAGCCGGACCAGTTCCACCCAATCCAGGTCGTTCTGGGTCATGCAGGCCTCTGATATTGTTGTTTTTGGCGTAAGACTAATCGTGCCAGCTTTTGTAAAAGCTGCCTAGCGTCGCATCACGGCGATCACCTGAACACGACCGGGTCGGTCACGGCCATTCAACGTCAGTTGATCGACCATAACACCCTGCGCTTGCAGTGCCGCCAGCCATTGAATCACCTGACTATAACGAGCATCGTCCAGGCGAACCCGTAATAAATCGCCATCGGGCTCAAACCCCTGGATAGATAAACCGAAACGGTTGGCTTGGCGTCTGAGTTCGGTATTCAGAGAATCGCTGGAGGTGTTAGCCGTCGAGGCGCCAGAAGCCAGCGCCTGAGGCGCTTTTTGCAGCAGTTGCTGATAGGTTGACTGGGCATTGGCCAGTTCCTGCCTGGCCTGCTGGCGCCATTGCTGGAGCGGCTGAATCAACAGCAACCAGACAGCTAACAGGCCGATAACGACCGCCAGTAAACGCAGTGCCTGCTGTTCACGCTGACCCAACTGCTGCCAACGACCATTCAGGGGTTGCAGCCATTGTGCGATAAGTGCCTTCATCCGTTAGCCTCCAGACTGACCTGAAAACGACCGCGAACAGCCTGACTGTCCTGACTCGCCGAATATTCAACTTGATAGCCGCGATCCTGCAGCGCGGTCTTGGTGGCCTCGAACCGAGCAAAAGCATCGCCTTCTACATCACTGGGTTGGCGCAATGTGAACAGCATCTGGCCGCTGCTTTGCTGATAGCGGAAATCGTCCAGGACTAAGGCATCGTCCAACACCATCAACGCTTCGATAGCGCTGATAACCGTCGCCTCAGTGTCGTTCCGGCCACCGCTTAGAGCGCGTATTCGATTGTCGATTTCACGGATCATCAACGGCCGTTGGATCCGCTTGTCGTTGCCAAATACCTGGCGAAAAACGGCGTCGCTGGCAGCCCAGGTCGATTCGGCGCGCTGTTGGTCACGCCAGGCATTAGCGCCACTGACCACCAGCCATAGACACAGCGTTACGGCGGCTGCGATCGCGGTTGGCAGCCAGTATCGCCCCTGCCCGCCTTCGTTTTTGATGGCCAACGCGCCCGTCATCAGGTTGCCCCGTTGCTGGCCGCTGCGGACTTGCTCATCCCATTGGGCAATATCCGGTAGCGGGCTGATAACCCATTCCAACGCATCGCCCGTGGCTTCGAGTTCGGTGCGCAGCTGGCGGGCGCCTTCATCATTGGCGCGCGAGGTCAGCGCCAGACGCAGTGGCGAAGACAGGTTTTGTTGTTGCTTGAAACTTTCAAACCACTGGGCAAAGCCTTGAATATGCGTTTGGTGCAATAGCCAGCCGTGACGACAAAAGACTCTCTGCTGGTCCAGATCGAGCTGGATATCGCTGTACGGCATCTCTGGCCATTGGAAGTAACCGGCATCGAAGGCTTCCACCAGCGTCAGACCAGCTTCGGCCAGCGTCGACTGCAAATCAGTCAGCAAGGCCGACTCTGTGACCAGGACCGTCATCTTGCCATCCTGGGGTTGCTCCAGCGGCACCAGATGCAGGCTGTCGATGTCCTGCGCCAACTGCTCTTCGGCGGTGAAGCGCATAACAGCTGGCGCCAGACGCCGACGGCCAGCCGGCACTTTAATCACCAAGGCGGTGAAATGCGTATGCGGCAGGTATAGCCGGGTTGCGGCTCCGGCTTGATTGCGCTCGCGCACCTGATCGACCAGATCGTCCCAGCGTCCTGTCTGGGAGTCACTTTGGCTGTGCCAGCGCCATTCGAGCTGATCCAGTCCTTGCCAATAAATGGACAATTCGGGGGTCATTCTGTACTTCCTTCTTCCTTGTCACTCGGTAATGAGTCGAGGTCGTTTACGGCCTGAGTTCGTAGATTGACGATAACCTTGGTGTCGCCTTCGGTCCGGTACAAGCGGCTGATCTGGCGTAACTCAACCGTCTGGTACCGAGCCTTAACAGACAGATCAAACCAGTTAGACGTCACGCTGAGTTGCTCGTTGTACAGAGGAGTATCGTCGTTCTCCTGGAACAAAGGCAGGTTCAGCAGATCATCCACCCGGTCAAAGCCATCGCCGCGCTGCTCAATCAGCCCATCGGCGTCTTCGCGACTGATAAAAGGCGCCAGGCTCATTAACACTTCCCTGGAGGCGACATTAATATTAAGCGGCTCATCGGGCCGCAGCGCACTGACATAGGGTGCCAGAACCTTATAGTTATCGGAGCTGACGGCTTTGAGCAGATGTAACTCACTGATATCAGCCATGGGCATAAAAGATGGCCGGTAACTGGGCTCTTGATCGATATAATTGAACTCAGCACCGCTGTTTGAATCAAACCATTGCTGCAACTCATCGGCAATGCCTTCATCCAGATCCAGCTCCAGCAACAGCCGCTTAAAGCCCTCGGCAGCGCCGTCAGGATTTGCCGCCGCCGGGTGCAGCCAATTCAAATTAAAACGACCTTGCAGATCATAGCGAGACACCGTCATCTGGCATTCGCCGAGTGGAAAAGCCGGCAAGTAAAGGTTGCCGTTTTCATCCATTAATTGCTTTAACTGCTCGGGCGTCTCCTGTTGCGCCTCGAGTCGAAGGCCAACTTTGGCAATGGCTTCGGCGCTGTCGATGCAGGTCTGTAACTGACTCATAGATTGCCCGAGGAAGGCGCGCTCAAGCTGAACACGTTGCTGGTATTGCAACCGCGCTACGATTACCGCCAGCAAGGCAAAAACCAGCAACACCTGAATCAGTGCGAAACCGCGCTCAGGAGGTCGCATCAGCGCCTCCTTCGGCATCTTCACGTTGCATGGGTAACGAAATCAGCCGATTCAACTCAGCATCGGGCAGCACCAGGCGAACTTCAATGGCGATCAGAATGGGCGCACTCTCCAACACTTCCGGCGTTTCTGGTGGCCAGTTGTCGAAAAACCGTTGCTCATCGCCAACCTGGCTCAGAAAGCGAAATTGCATGGCGCGAATCGGATAGAGCAAGCGTTGATGCTGCCATTCCAGGCGCCCATCATCATCCAGCTGCAACAGAAAACTGCGCACCAGACAGCCTTGGGGCTCGGCGCTGAAATCCGTTTCACCTTCCGGTAACGGACACAGCTCACTGCCCTCCTCGGCCAGGCGATAACGCACGCGCTGCAAGGTTGAGCGCTTGGGTGCGCTAAAGAGGTCGTTATCACTCAGCTGTTGCAGCAATTGGCTGCGTGCCCAGCCTGCGCGGGTAAAGCTGAGGCCGTTCTCGTCCATCAGCAGCGCTGGCACTTCCTGGCCAAAGGCATCGCGGACCGGACGATCCGGCACCCATTGATGCAGATCGGTTTCCAGTTTTCGAATAACCCGGGTCAACTGAGTGCGGGTTTCGTTGCGTTGCACCAAGGTGGTCTGGGTTTGACGAGACGTTTGAACCAAATAGAAAGTACCAACGGCCAGGATGGCCGAAATAGCCAGCGCAATCAGCAGCTCAATCAGCGTAAAACCCTGGTGCGATTGTTTCATGGTGCCGCCAGTACAGCGGTTAGACGATCGGCTGGCGGTGCATCATCCGGTTCGGATTCAAGACGGGCATTGAGTTCAACAGCGCGCAGATAGGGTTCAACCGGCGGCAACATCGGAAAGTTAAAGGCCGTCACCCTCACTTCAACCTTCCAGTCGCGACCATTGAAGCTGGCTTCGCGCGTCAAGCGATCACCGGCATCGGGTAAGGCGGAAAAACGCAGTTGCTGAAGAATATTCTGGTTCACCCAGCGGGCATCGGTCTGCTCTTCAATTTGGCGTGCTGCGGCCAGGTTCTGAGTGTTGGCCAGGGCAATGGCACCGGCCATAACAGCAAAGACGGCCAGCGCAACCATCACTTCGAGCAAGGTAAAACCGCCTTCAGAGCGTGACACGACTGACCTCCAGACGGTTAAAACCATCGCCATGCAGACGCACGGCCTGGTTATCCAGACCCGGTGCTCTTAAGTAGAGGTCAAAGCTGGGTTGATAGTCTTCCGAGGGCAGCAGGACGATCATCGGCTGCCAGTTCCGCTCGTCTTCCGGCGGATTGCGCAGCAGCTCAATCTGTTGTCCATCGCAAATCAGCGTCAGTTCGGTATTGTCAGGCACCTGCCAGGTTGGCATCCCGTCATCGATTTGCCAGAGAACATCCGGCTCGCCCTCTCGCGGGTCGCCTTCACTCCAGCTTAAAAATTGCGCGCTGCCGTCCACAAATACCAGGCCGCGGTCTTCCCCGCTGAGCAAGACCCGATCCTGTACCTGACCAAAACGGTAAGCCAGTTGCTGCGCTGAACGTTCCAAATCACCCAGCGGATCCGGCTGGCTGATCGCCAAACGAACCGCACCAGCCGCCACGCCGATGATGATGATCACCACCAGCAGCTCGATCAGGCTAAAGCCGGCACGCCGGCCGGCGGGATGATTCGAGGGGCGGATCATTCGCTGGCGTTGGAGGAGATGTCTTCGTTGATATCGCTGCCGCCAGCCTGGCCATCGGCGCCGTAGGAGATGATCTCATAGCTGTTGCCGTCGTTGATGTAGGCGTAAGGATTGCCCCAGGGATCAGCCGGAGTCTGCTTAACGTAAGGCCCACGCCAGTTGTTCGGCTGCGGGCTGCCGCTGGGCTGGCTGACCAGCGCTTCCAGCCCCTGATCAGTCGATGGGTAGTGCGAGTTGTGCAGCCGGTAGGTTTCCAGCGCATTTTCCAGCGTGCGGATATCGGTTTGGGCGGCGGTAACACGCGCCTCATCGCCCCGACCAATAACGTTGGGCACCACCAGCCCGAACAAGATACCCAGGATGACCAGAACGACCATCAATTCAATCAGTGTAAAACCTTGCTGTTTACGCATAACGATAGATTTCCTAAGCCACAAAGCTGTTCATTTCCATGATGGGCAAGACAATGGCGAGGACGATGATCAGCACAATGCCGCCCATCAACAACACCATGATCGGTTCAAACAAGCCAAGCACCGTACTGATCAAGTCCTTGATCTGCTGGTCCTCGGCATCGGCGGTGCGTTGCAGCATGGCGTCCAGTTCACCACTGGCCTCGCCACTGGCGATCATGTGCAGCATCATCGGCCGAAAATAGCCGGATTCAGCCAACGCCTTATGCAAGGACCCACCTTCAGACACCCGTACCGTTGCCGTCCGCACGGCGGCCTGAATTTCCAGATTGGAGACCACCTCAGCAGCGATGCGCATGGCTTCCACCAGAGGCACGCCGCTCCCTGAGAGAATGGCGACCGTACCGATAAAACGGGCGGTATTGAAACCCCGGGAAACACGGCCGATCAATGGCAGGCGCAGCAGCCAGCGATGGGTAATGCGGCGCCGGGCGGGATCGCGATTCCAGATCATAAAACCGAATATTGCCAAAGCAATGACGACCAGGCTCACCAACCACCAGCTTTGTACCCAGTTACTGGCCGCCAGCAAAGCGCGGGTTGGCCCGGGCAGTTGTTCACCGGTGGAGGTGAACACGCCGATAATGTCCGGCACCACCGAATTGAGCAAAAAGATAACGATGCCGAAGGCGACGAGTGTCAAAAAGGTCGGGTAGATGGACGACATCTGAATCTGTTTGCGGGTCTTTTGCTGGTCTTCCTGATAATCCGCCAGACGATTCAGCACCCGGTCCAGATGGCCGCTGTGTTCGCCGGCATCAACGGTGGCGCAATACAGTCGCGGAAAGGCGCGCGGGAAATCGCCCAGGGCGCGCGCCAGACTGTAACCTTCCAGCACCCGCGAGCGCACCGCGAGCATCAAACTGCGGATACGCGCCTTTTCGGATTGTTCCGCCACAGCGCGCAGGCCTTCTTCCAGTGGCATACCCGCAGCGACCAGCGTCGCCAACTGGCGGGTAACCAGGGCCAGGTCGGGAACCGAAATCGACGGACCACCGAACAAACCCGGGCCACGGTTCTGGCTTTTCTGGCTGGCTTCAACCTCGACCGGGAACCAGCCTTTGTCGCGCAGTTGCTGGCGCACCTGGCGACTGCTGTCGGCTTCCAGTACACCGGTGCGACGCTTGCCGTTTTCATCCAGAGCGGCGAATTCAAAAGCGGCCATCAATAGCTCCGGTAAACGCGCAGAACTTCTTCCAGCGTGGTCAGACCCGCCAGTACTTTGTCTTTGCCATCCTGCAGGATGCTCGGCGACAGCGTACGGGCATGGCGTTCCAGATCGATGTCACCGGCGCGATCGTGAATCAACTGACGCATGGCTTCATCGACCCGGATCACTTCATAGAGCCCTGCCCGCCCACGGTAACCGGAGTTACGACAGCTGCTACAGCCAGCAGCGTGATAGAGCGTCGGCGGTTGGTTCGGGTTCATGCCCAGGTATTCGCATTCAGCGGCATCGGCCTGGTAAGGGGTTTTGCAATCCGGACAAAGAGTGCGCACCAGCCGCTGAGCGACCAGGCCGATTAAGCTGGAAGCCAGTAGAAAGGGTTCGATGCCCATATCCTGTAGACGCGTTACCGCGCCGACGGCACTGTTGGTGTGCAGCGTCGACAGTACCAGGTGACCGGTCAAACTGGCCTGGACGGCGATCTCGCCGGTTTCATGGTCACGAATCTCACCGATCATCACCACATCCGGATCCTGCCGCAAAATAGCGCGCAGACCACGGGCAAAGGTCATCTCCACCTTGGTGTTGACCTGCGTCTGGCCGACGCCGGCGAGGCTGTACTCAATTGGGTCTTCGACCGTCATGATATTGCGCGCATGGCTGTTCAACGCCTGCAGCGCGCCATAGAGAGTGGTGGTTTTGCCCGAACCGGTCGGCCCGGTGACCAGAATGATGCCGTGCGGCCGCTGAATCAGATCGCTCAGCGTCGACATTGCCTGGTCGTGCAGCCCTAAATGCGTCAGTTCCAGGTGCCCCGCCTGCTTGTCTAGCAGTCGCAACACCACGCGTTCGCCATGATTGGCGGGCATGGTTGAGACCCGCAGATCGACTTCCCGGCCGGCGACACGCAAACCGATACGACCATCCTGAGGCACTCGCTTCTCAGCGATATCGAGCCGCGCCATCACCTTGATGCGCGATACTAACAAGGGCGCCAGCGCCCGCTTCGGCTGTACCACTTCACGCAATACGCCATCGACGCGGAAGCGCACCGACAGGCGTTTTTCGTAGGTTTCGATATGGATATCCGAGGCGTTTTCGCGCACCGCTTCGGTGAGGATGGCGTTAATCAGACGGATGATGGGCGCGTCGTCTTCCTGCTCCATCAGGTCTTCAGTTTCCGGCACTGAGTCGGCCAGCGAGCTCAAATCCAGGGTTTCACCCAGGCCTTCGACCATCTGCATGGCATCGTCGCTGTCGGTCTGATAGGCCTTATTCAGATGGTCAGCAAACTCCTGATCGTTAACCTGCACCTGCGGTAACAGCTGCGGTGCCAGTCGCTGTGCTTCCTGCAAAGCATTGAGGTTGGCGTTGGGCCGGTACAATAAACGTGGGCCATCGACGTGCTGGAAATCGATCACCACACCGTGCCGTTTGGCAAAAGCAAATGGCAAACGCCGTTCAAATTCGACCGAAGGTACCGCTGTCATTGCGTCATCCCGATATTCAATCCGCTTATCCCTTAGCGTAATAGTAACTGTCCCGGCCCCGGTGGCCCAGACGGTGGCAGCCGCTTCACCGGGCCGTTAGCCAAATCCGCTTAACCCACCCAGCGCTGCACCAAGGTCACCAGGTTCTCATAACTGACTGGCTTAACCATAAAGTCATCCATACCGGCGGCCAGGCACGCCCTTTCCTGCTCTGGCGTATCTTCCGCCGTCATAGCGATGATCGGTATATGTTCGCCCGAGTTCAATTCCTGTTGGCGAATCAGGCGGGTTGCTTCCAGACCATCCATACGTGGCATCAGGCAATCCATAATGACCAGGTCGTAAGGCTCGCCCGAAACGGCCATTTGCGCTGCTTCACGCCCATTGACAACAGAATCGACGGTGACACCGATGCGTTCCAGCAGCCGGCTAATCACCTTTTGCGTTACCAGATTATCTTCCGCCAACAAGACCCGGGTGTTACCACAACGGTAGTCCTGATCGCGGTCCGGACGATGATCATCCAAAGCACGACGAAATGCATGCAACAACGCATCGCGGGTAATGGGCTTTTCAATAAACTGAAATTTACCGTTGAGATCAGACAGTAATCCGCGCTGCAGTTCCGATGCATACAAAAAGACCGAAACCGACTGCCCCTCAAGCTGTTGCAGCAATTGTTGCACCTGAGCCAGAGTATGGCGGGCCGGGCCATCCTGCACCGGAATATTGAGCAGAATAAAATCGGCAGGTTGATCCGGCTCCTGTAACAGACGCTCTAACGGCCAGGTAGAGACACTCATGTCCCAACTGAGAAATTCAGCGCTCAATGCCCGCTCATTGACGGGGCTTAGATCAGACAAGACCACCGAGCGGCCCGCCATAAAGCGTGCCGGCCGGAATGAACTGGCCTGCTGTGACGAGGCGATCATCGGCAGCGACACCCGTATCGTCTTCAAGTGTCCCTTGTCGCGGCTGCTCGCGCTCAACTCGGCGCCCATAGCACGGAACTGGGCCGAGGCGACCATCAGCGTTAACTGATCGGATACATCCTCGTCTTCTGGCAAGGTATCCATATTGCGATGGATGGCAGACCGCAAGTCCTCGGTGCTGACTTCTTCATTGATGAAATAAAAGGACAGCAACAAGCGTTCTTCTTCACCACGCTGATCGACCGCAATGCGCACAGTGATTTCGCCTTCCTGAGCACTGTCGAGCGCAAAATCCAGCAGGCGACGGAACGCATTCGACAACCATTGCGGATCGGACTCGATACGCTCAGGTACCGCCGGATGGTAGAGGTAAGCCAGCTCAAGACCGTGCTCATGCGCCTTGCTGCCCATATCGGACAGCGCATGCTCCAGCGTCTTACGCAGATTGAACACCACCGACTGCGGCACTCGCGCCTGATCGCGCTGCTCGATATAGGCTTCCAGATCGTTGACCAGATCGAGAATGGAATGACCACTGCGACGGGCAATGTTCAACATGCCCTGGTGCTCACTGGATGATTCATCGTGACTGAGCATGCCCAGCACACCCAGCAAACCACTGAGCGGGTTTTTAACTCTATGCAATAACTGATTAATAAACCGACGGTTGGTGGTGGCCTGGATCACATTGGCTTCACGCGCCTGTTCTAGCGCTCGCAAGCGCATTTTCAGCTCGTGATTGTGAGTCAAAAAACCCCACACCAATTCCGATACACGGCCCGCCGTGCTGACCAGATACAGATAGAGCGCGACAAAGGCCAGGCTGATCAGCCAATGGCCCGCGGTATCCTGTGCGAAGGCGTAATAGGCAGCGACTGGCCACAGCAAAATGGCCAGATAGATACGGACCGTGCGGCCGTACAACGAATAAACGAAGGTACCGCCAGCTGCAACGGCCAGCGTATAGAGCAATCCCAACAACTGGATGGGATGATCGGGACCGGCGAGTCGGTACAACAAATAGGCCGACCACAGACCGGCATGCAGAAAACCCGAACCAATAAACCAGTCGCGCCAACGGGCCGGGCCTCGGCCATACCAATCATTGAACTGGGCAATCATGATAAAACGCCAGGCCGCCATGATGACCAGCAACAAACCAAAGACATAGCTGGCGTTGGGCACCGGACCGAGCGAGCGCCATTGCCACTCGAGTAACAGAAAGACGAGGAAATGCAGGATGGCGCTGGGCAGCCCTTGGCGGCTCAGCGTTTCGTCGATGCGTTTGAGGATTGCCCGATCTTTCTGGGCCTTGTGCTGTGGTTTGAAAAACCAGCTCATGACGGCTTCCGTTACAGCGACGACCAGCCCTGGCCGCCGGAAATGCGGCCACTATACCTGCAGATGAGAATGGACCCAACCGTCCCGAGGGGCTTTGCTCTTCTTTGAGGGATTGAAAGCATTAAAAAAACCCGGCCAAGACCGGGTTTTTATTGGAAGACGGAAGAGGCTGAAGATCAGGTACACCTAATCTGCGTTAAGCGTCTCCCCTCCAGCGTCTTCTGGATAACTACAGCGATTTTTCCAGTTCTGGGACCGCTTCGAACAGATCAGCAACCAGACCGTAGTCCGCCACCTGAAAGATCGGTGCGTCTTCGTCTTTGTTGATGGCGACGATGACTTTGGAATCTTTCATACCGGCCAGATGCTGAATCTGACCGGAAATGCCGACGGCGATGTAGAGTTCCGGCGCGACGATTTTGCCGGTCTGGCCGACCTGCATATCGTTCGGTACGAAACCGGCGTCAACAGCAGCGCGTGAAGCGCCGACGGCAGCGTCGAGCTTTTCCGCAACCTTGTACAGCAGCTCGAAGTTTTCGCCGTTGCCCAGACCACGACCACCGGAGATAACGATCTTGGCCGAGGTCAGTTCCGGACGATCCGATTTCGCCAGCTCTTCACCGACGAACTCGGAAACCGCCACTGCAGCTTCAGCGGCAATGCTCTCAACGGATGCGCTGCCATCTTCGGCGCAGGCATCAAAGGCGGTACCACGCACGGTGATCACCTTGATGGCGTCTTCAGATTGCACGGTCGCGATAGCGTTACCGGCATAGATCGGACGCTTAAAGGTATCGGCCGATTCCACGGCGATGATGTCGGAGATTTGCTCAACATCCAGCAACGCAGCCACACGCGGCATAAAGTTCTTACCGGAGGTGGTGGCGCTGGACAGAATATGACTGTAGCTCTTACCCTGAGCAGCCACCAAAGCCGCCAGTTCTTCAGCCAGGGCATGCTTGTACAGCGGGCTGTCAGCCAACAGGACGCGCTTGACACCGCTGAGTTTGGCCGCTTGATCGGCAACGGCCTGAGCGCCCTCACCGGCCACCAATACATCGATATCACCACCGATGGCCTGGGCGGCAGTCACGGTGTGGGCCGTTGCTGACGACAGCGCTTGGTTATTGTGTTCCGCAATAATCAGAATACTCATCACAGCACCTTCGCTTCGTTCTTCAGTTTGTCGACCAGTTCGGCGACCGAACCAACTTTGACGCCACCTTCGCGCTCAGCAGGCGGCTCGACCTTCAGCGTCTTGACGCTCTTGGTGATGGTCACGCCGTAGTCGTCAGCGGTTTTCTTATCAAGCGGCTTTTTCTTGGCCTTCATGATGTCTGGCAGCTTGGCGTAGCGCGGCTCGTTAAGACGCAGGTCGGTGGTGACGATAGCGGGCATCTTCAGTGCAACGGTCTGCAGGCCGCCGTCGATTTCGCGGGTAACCTTGGCGGTATCGCCATCGATTTCCAACTTGGATGCAAAAGTACCCTGAGCCCAACCAGTCAAAGCGCCGAGCATCTGGCCGGTCTGGTTGTTGTCGCTGTCGATGGACTGTTTGCCGAGAATCACCAGGCCTGGTTGTTCTTCATCGATCACCGCCTTGATCAGCTTGGCAACCGACAATGAGCCCGGCGCTTCATCGGTGGTGATCAGAATGCCGCGATCGGCACCCAGTGCCATCGACTTACGCAGTTGTTCTTCGGCCTTGGCCTCGCCGATGGACAGCACGACGATTTCGTCGACCTTGCCCTGCTCTTTCAAACGGACAGCCTCTTCCACGGCGATTTCGCAGAAGGGGTTCATGTCCATCTTGACGTTGGCCAGGTCCACATCGCTGTGGTCCGGCTTGACGCGGACTTTGACGTTGTAGTCCACAACACGTTTGACGGGTACCAGTACTTTCATAGTGTCCTCAATCGTCTGGATGCGGTTGCCCGGAAAGCCGGGCCGGTATTGAGATTGGGGCTCATTTAATCCGTTTTAAACGAAAAATTCAAACAGTTGTTTTAATTTTCCCAGACGAGCAGTTAAACTCCCCGCTCGTCGGCGCCCACGGCGACTAATCCGTTCGGCTAGATGGCGCCAAAACAGCAAATTACAACGAACGACAGCCGCACCGTGCCAAAGCGGTTGTTGTGAAGACTCTGCCCCGGCCCACCGGGCGTGAACCAGGAGGTCCCTATGGAACGCGAATCCATGGAATTTGACGTTGTCGTCGTCGGTGCCGGCCCGGCCGGTCTGTCGGCTGCCATCCGCCTGATGCAAGGCGCGGCTGACAGTGGCCAGGAACTGAGCGTCTGCGTAGTGGAAAAGGGATCCGAAGTCGGTGCCCATATCCTCTCCGGTGCGGTGTTCGAGCCGCGCGCTCTGAACGAACTGATCCCGGATTGGAAAGACAAAGGCGCCCCGCTGAACACGCCGGTCACCGCCGACGATATCCAGGTGCTGCGCAGCGCCACCAGCGGCATCAAGGTCCCCGGCCTGTTTGCGCCGAGCACCATGCACAACCAGGGCAACTACATCATCAGCCTGGGCAACCTGTGCCGCTGGCTGGCCGAACAGGCGGAAGCACTGGGCGTGGAAATTTTCCCCGGTTTCACCGCCGCCGAAGTGCTTTACGCCGATGATGGTTCGGTAAAAGGCATCATCACCGGTGATATGGGCGTGGCTGCCGACGGCTCGGAAAAAGACGGCTATATGCCCGGTATGGAACTGCACGCCAAGACCACACTGTTCGCCGAGGGAGCGCGCGGTCATCTGGGTAAATCGCTGATGGCCCAATTCGACCTCAACGCCGATGCCGAACCGCAGCATTACGGCCTGGGCATCAAAGAACTCTGGGACGTCAGCCCGGAAGTCCACGAGCCCGGTAAAGTCGTCCACACCGCCGGCTGGCCGCTGGACGAACACGGCGCTGCCGGTGGCAGCTTTATGTATCACCTGGAGAACAACCAGGTGGTCGTCGGCCTGATCACCGATCTGAGCTACGCCAACCCCTACCTCAGCCCGTTCGATGAATTCCAGCGCCTTAAGCATCACCCCACCTTCGCCAAGGTACTCAAAGGCGGCAAGCGAGTTTCCTACGGTGCCCGCGCCATCGCCAAGGGCGGTATTCAAAGCCTGCCGAAGATGCATTTTCCCGGCGGCCTGTTGATCGGTTGCGACGCCGGCACGCTGAACTTCGCCAAGATTAAGGGCAGCCATACCGCGATGAAATCCGGCATGGTCGCCGCCGAGACCATTCTTAAACAGGCCGCTCAAGGCTGGGAAGCCGGCCAGGATCTGGCCGATTATGATTCTGCTTTCCGTCAAAGCTGGGCCTGGAAAGAACTGCATCAGCAGCGCAACTTCGGCCCGGCGCAACACAAGTGGGGTAACATCCTCGGTTCGGCCTACGCCTTTATCGACATCAATATTTTCCGCGGCAAACTGCCCTGGACGCTGTCGGACACCACCCCGGACTACGCTCAACTGAAACCCGCTGAGCAGTTCCAGCCGATCGACTATCCCAAGCCGGATGGCGAGTTGAGCTTCGATAAACTCAGTTCAGTGTTCCTGTCGAACACCAACCACGAAGAAGATCAGCCGGTGCATCTGAAACTGACCGATCCTGAGCTGCCGATTCGTGACAACCTGCCCAAGTTCGCCGAGCCGGCGCAACGCTATTGCCCGGCCGGTGTCTACGAGGTGGTTGAAGGCGACGATGGCAAACCGGCTTTCCAGATCAACGCCCAGAACTGTGTGCACTGCAAAACCTGCGACATTAAAGACCCGGCGCAGAACATCACCTGGGTGACACCGGAAGGCGGTGGTGGTCCGAACTATCCCAATATGTAATACCGAAAAAGGCCCCGAACGGGGCCTTCTTTATGTCTGAGCCAGCAAGAAACGTTGCCCGCTACTGTCGAGCCATAACCGTTCGTTGTCGTCCAGGCCACCCTGCTCCAGCGCCCAGTTCTGCCACTGATACATCAGGTTCTGGTGAATACGCGCCGGTAAGTTACGCCGCCAGGTCATGATGGGGTTTTGCGGCTCAGTGGTGGTGTCCAGCGGATGCTCTGCATCCAACGGTTGTTGCTCGCCCAGGTTGTTGGTAACGATCCAGGTATCTTCAACAAGATCGGCTGTGACGGCGATAAAGGGCGTAGCCTCGACCTGCAAGCCAACCTTTTCCACTGGGGTGACCAGAAAATAGTCGTCGCCTTCGAGCTTGAGTACACTGGCAAACAGCTTTACCAACGCCGGCCGACCGATGGGGGTACCTTCGTAAAACCAGTCACCGTTGCGGCGAATTTGCATATTCAGATCGCCGCAGAACGGCGGATCCCAGCGCTCGACCGGTGGGTGTTTCTGATCACCGATCTGTTGCAGTAGATCATCGAGTTTCATTCGATTTTTGTCCTATCAGGGCAACGCTATCCAGCAGGTAACGGCTGAATCCGCGTCGATCCTGAATCAGTTCATGGTACAGCTCGTTATCACGCAAGGACGCCAGGCCATCCGCCAGGGTCCAGACCAAGCCATAGAGAAAACGCAGATCGTCATTGTCAGCATCGACGTCCAGCAATTCGCTGGCGATCTCTGCAAACAGTGCCATATGATTTCGCTTCAGCCGTTGCCATTGACGATAACGCTCCAGCGTCGAGTTTTCGCTGGCGAGCTTGGTTTCCAGACGCATCATCAGACGATGCTTATCAATCTGCTGAATTCGATACTTAAGGCATTCGCGCAACAGCGTCGCCATATCATTGCTGCGCCGAACCCGGTGCAGCATGTCGCCAATGCCCAGTTCGTCGGACAGCAGCATGGCGGCGTAGAGATCATCCTTGCCGGAAAAATGGTGATAGAAAACCGAGCGGCCGATGCCCGCCGTTTGAATCAGTCGGCTGACGGTAACGCTGTCCTCACCAGCCAATAAAAACAGGCTCATCGCTGAATTGAGAATGGCACTCTCGGTGGGATGTCGATCTTTGACGGGTAAGAGTGTATTGAGCATGAATCTCGATAGAGCGGCATTTAGCGACTAGTCTATAACTGTGGGATCAACCCCGGCAATGCAAGGCAGCGGAGGTAGAGTTGCCCCTATGCTTACTTTTTTGAAACGCTGGTTAACCGAAGAGAAAGACGACCCGGATTATCCGCGCAGCGATTTTCGTAAGCTACGCCACGAGATTCGCAGCGGCGATGTCATTCTGGTAGAAGGACGTTCACGCATCGCCGAGGTAATCGGCATGGTAACGCGCAGCCGTTGGTCTCATGCGGCGCTCTACATCGGCCGTCTGCACGACGTTGCGGACCCTATGTTACGCCAACGCATCCGCGCATTTTACGATGGTCAGCCGGATGTGCAGTTGATCGCCGAAAGCCAGCTCGGCCTGGGCACGGTGATACGCCCTCTGAACGTCTACCAGCATCGTCATCTGCGCATCTGCCGGCCGCGCGATCTGGCGTATGAAGATGTGCAATTGGTGCTTGGTTACGCCATCGGTCGCCTGGGAACTCGTTACGATGTGCGCCAGATTCTCGATTTGTGGCGGTTTTATCTACCTTGGAGTTTGTTTCCGCGACGGTTTCGGTCAACGCTGTTCCGCTGGAAACCTGGCGGTGGCACTCGCACCGTTTGCTCGACCATGCTGGCAGAGGCCTTTGCTGCAGTGTCCTTCCCGTTGCTGCCTCTGGTAAAACGCGAAGTCAATGGCGATGTCCGACTGTTTCAGCGTAACCCCAAGCTCTGCACGCCCAGCGATTTCGATTACAGCCCCTACTTCGACATCATCAAGTACCCCTATATGGATTTTGAAGGCAACGCCAGCCCGGCCTATCGGTTGATGCCTTGGGAAGGAACGGTATCACTGACCAGTGAAGAATCGCGGCACTACATTGAAGATGGACAACGCAGCGCGGACGACGCCTTGCCAGCACCGCAAGCGGATAAGAAACGACGTCAGGAAACCGAGTGACGCCGCTATAAACCGACCTAACCTGAGGTGAGTTCCAGCCAGCGTGAGGCTAACTGTTCGCTCCACAGCTGGGCATTCAGGTTGGCCTGACCAGCCAGGCTTTCTTTCAGGCTGACGATCAAATCGCGGAAGGCAAACAGCTGGGTACTCGGCAAGGCGGATAAAGGCGTCACCACGGGCGCATCCAGATTACTGACCGCGCTCTCAGTATTAAATTGCTGATGTACAGCGCCATCGATCCAGATCATCAATTGCGTCAACAGCGCATCGCTGTCCTGGTCAGCGATAAAAGCCGCCAGCGCACTGAAGCCGCGCTCTTGACGAAAGCGCTCTACCCGCTCCTGCCAGGCAGCCAGGGTCTCATCGCTCAACTTTTCTGCCGCTAAGGGGGCACCAGCGGTCAGCGCCAGGCGGTCGTCCAGACGATCAGTCACATTCTGCTGTTGCAGATATTGCTGTGCTTGCTCCGTTGTCGGCCGGTCCAGACGCAACAGCCGACAGCGTGAACGCACCGTTGGCAATAACCGCGACAGCGATTCGGTTTCCAGCAACAAGAAGGTATTGGCGGTCGGCTCTTCCAGCATTTTCAGCAAGGCGTTGGCCGCGTTGTTGTTCATGCGGTCGGCGCGCGTTAAGCGAATCACCTTGTTGCCACCCTGCTGGGCGGTTTCGTGCATAAAGTTGGCAATGTCGCGAATGGCGTCGACCTTGATGGTATCACTCTTGCCTTCCGGTTCAATAACGCGCTGGTCCGGGTGGGATCCTGCAGCGACCAGCTGGCAGGCACGACACTGGCCACAGGGCCGTTGTGAGGTTGAGGTACAGAGCAGTTGGTGGCTCAGCTGTTGCCCAAAGCGATGCAGACCATCACCAACCCGGCCGATGATCAGGACGGCATGGGGCAGTCGCTCAGACCGATAGGCCTGCATCAATCGTTCATTGGCTGGCTGCAACCAGATGGGCAAGGCTGAATTCATGCGAAACGCTTCTCCAGTACCGCACGGAGCTGCTGACTCAGAGTCTCAATATCGACGGAAGCATCGAGTCTCACGATACGCTCTGGATGTTCCTGATAACGCCGTTCATAGGCGGCTCTGGCGCGCTCGAAAAAGGCCAAATCTTCGGCTTCGATACGATCCAATTCGCCGCGTTGGCGCGCCCGCGCCAGACCCACTTCGATCGGACAGTCCAACCAAAGTGTCAAATCCGGCGCAAAGCCATCGAGCACCCATTGCTCCAGCTCCTGCAGGCGCGACCAGGGCAATTCACGGCCGCCGCCTTGATAGGCAAAGGAGGCATCGGCAAAGCGGTCGCTGATGACCCACTGCCCGGCCGCCAAGGCTGGTTGAATGACTTGGGTGATGTGTTGCCGGCGGGCGGCAAACACCAGTAACAATTCGCTCCAGGCATCGAGCGGTTCTTCATCGTGTGACAGCACGATGGAACGAATGCGCTCAGCCAGCGGTGTACCACCGGGCTCCCGGGTGACCAGAGGGGCACCGAAGCGTTCAGTAACCCAACTTTCCAGCACCGATCGCTGCGTCGTTTTGCCAGCACCTTCGAGGCCTTCAATACTGATAAAGCCAGCGGTCATGGTGCGCTGTCCTCAGGTACAGTGGCGTTCTCTGGTGTAGTGGCGTTCTCTGGTGTAGTGGCGTTCTCTGGTGCAGTGGCGTCTGTATCTTCTGCCGGCGGTGGCGCTGAGCGGTAATCGTCACGGCGGCGACCAAAACGCTGATATTCACGCACAGCCGCCCGATGTTCATCGTAGGTATCTGAGAACAGATGAGTGCCGTCACCCTTGGCAACAAAATAGAGGGTGGTGCCATCGTCAGGGTTAACGGCTGCTTCCAGAGCGCCGCGACCGGGACTGGCAATAGGCGTCGGTGGCAAACCACCACGACGATAGGTGTTGTAAGGGGTATTACGCTGTAGATCGGCACGCGTCAGATTGCCGTTATAGTCTTCACCCAGGCCATAGATGACCGTCGGATCGGTCTGTAAACGCATGCCCTGCTGCAGTCGCCTGCTGAACACCCCGGAAATCTGTGGGCGCTCAAAGGCGGCACCGGTTTCCTTTTCGATAATAGACGCCAGGATCAGTGCCTCATAGGGCGTTTCGACAGCCCGGTCGTCGGCACGCATCGCCCAGGCCCGCGCCAACTCAGCTTGCATCTGCTGGTAGGCGCGTCTTAGCACTTCGACGTCAGTCAAACCACGCTCAAATAAGTAGGTGTCTGGGAAGAACCAGCCTTCCGGGTTGCTCTGTTCAATGCCCAGCAGCTCTGCCACGGCTTGATCCGACAAGGACGGCAGTCTTTGTTCCAGGTGTTCATGCAGCATCAGCGCGACACGGATCTGCTGGAAATTCCAGCCTTCAATAAACTGCACTGAACGCAGCACTTTGTCACCGGCGACCATACGAGCGATCGCCTGGCTGGGTGATTCATCCGGTTGCAGCCGATATTCGCCACGCTGAATGGCGGTCTGGTCGGTCAGGCGCAGCCATATCTCATGCAGGCGGGGTTCGCCGATCCAGCCTCGGCTGGCGAAGTCGTTCAGCACGCGCTTTAAGGAGGCTCCGTCTTCAACCTGATACAGGGTCGCTTCAGAGAGCCCCAGTGGGGATGTCAGTTGGTCCCGCGCATACAGCGCTAAACCGGCTCCGGCAATAATGCCTACCAGAACCAGGGCGATCAGTAGTCGTTTAATCACTCGGTAGTCCAATCAGATTGCGCAAGTCTGCCAGCTCAGAGGCCGTTGGCAGAGCGATGGCCTGGTCATCCACAGACGCCACGGGCACGATTCCCATCAGGGCATTACCCAAGAGAATGCTCGTTGCTTGAGGCAAATCCTGCACCTGCCAGTCTGCTTCTATAAGGCTGCCCAGGCGCAGCCAGCGACGGCGAATAATGCCATTCACACCGGCCTGATCCAAGGGCGGTGTCTGCCATTGCGAGCCAGCTTTGATAAAGATATTACTCATGCTGCCTTCCACCAGGCGGCCGTCAGGTAATGCCAACAAGGCTTCATGGGCACCGGCAGCTCTAGCACTTTGACGGGCCAACACAGAGTCCAGTCGATTCAGATGTTTAACGCCGGCCAACATCGGGTTTATCGATGCTGGGACGGCAGAATGAACCACCTTGGCGGCCCCACTGTGCCAGTCAGGCTTTTGGTAGTCGGTCAATTGAATCAGTCGATCGCATGCCTGTTGCGCCGGATCGTAGTCGTAGCCGCGGCCAGGCGCGCGTCTTAACAGCATGACCTTGCAGATCAGCGGCGTGTTTTGCGACGGCAACACCTGCGTCAATTCCGCTTCAAGCTGCTGCTGGTCCGATGCGCACCAGCTTAAGCCAAGTCGTTGCGCACCGTCGCTCAGACGCTGCAGATGGTCGTCCCAGAAACGCACCTGCCCCTGCTGTACCCAGCAGGTTTCGAAGATACCGTCGCCATAGGCGAGCGCACGATGACGGCTATCGATCTGATCGGTGGGCTGGCCGTTGAGAAAATTCAGATTCATAAAAAAACGGGGCCGAAGCCCCGTCCTTTAGACTTTGCTGAAGACCAGCGTGCCATTGGTTCCACCAAACCCAAAGGAGTTCGACATGGTGTGCGTAAGCTTCATCTCACGCGCGGTGTTAGGCACGTAATCCAGATTACAGCCTTCACCAGCCTGTTCGAGGTTGATGGTCGGCGGTGCAACCTGATCGCGAATCGCCAGCACGCTGAAGATGGCTTCGACCGCACCAGCGGCACCCAGCAGATGACCAATCATCGACTTGGTTGAGCTCATCACAGCCTTATCGGCATCGGCACCATAGAGTGTTTCAACCGCGCGACTCTCAGCGACATCACCGACCGGCGTGGAGGTGCCATGAGCATTGATGTAATTGATGTCGGTTGCGTTCAAGCCAGCGTCAGCGATGGCGTTGCGCATGGAAGCGCAGGCTCCAGAGCCGTCTTCGGGCGGTGACGTCATATGGTAGGCATCGCCACTCATGCCAAAGCCAGTCAGCTCGGCATAGATGGTCGCACCACGCGCTTTGGCGTGTTCATACTCTTCCAGCACCAGAATACCGGCGCCGTCACCGAGCATGAAACCATCGCGGTCTTTGTCCCAGGGGCGACTGGCATGTTCCGGGTCATCGTTGCGGGTCGACAACGCACGAGCGGCACCAAAACCCGCAATACCCAGCTGGGTTGAGGCCATTTCAGCACCACCAGCAATCATTACATCAGCATCGCCATAGGCAATGGTGCGGCCAGCGTAACCGATGTTGTGCGTACCGGTTGTACAGGCAGTGGTTATGGCGATGTTAGGGCCTTTAAAGCCGTAATCGATCGACAAATAACCGGAGATCATATTGATGATCGCCGAAGGAACGAAGAACGGCGAGACACGACGCGGGCCAGATTTTTCCAGCGCAGCGTGGTTGCGTTCAATGCTGTCCAAACCACCGATACCTGCACCGATGGCCAAGCCGATGCGGTGTGCATTGGCTTCTGTGGCTTCTAGGCCCGAGTCACGGATGGCTTCAGCAGCGGCGGCATAGCCATATTGGATAAAGCCATCCATTTTTTTGGTGTCTTTGGGGTTGATCGTCAACGTCGGATCAAACCCTTTAACCGTCGCGGCAAACTTAGTGCCGTATTTTTCAGTATCAAACAGCTCAATGGGAGCAGCTCCGCTCCGGCCGGCCAGAATGCCTTCCCAGGTAGAACGGAGATCGTTCCCCAGTGGGCTGATGCATCCAAGACCTGTGACTACGACTCTGCGGCGTGACATAGAATCCTCCAATGCCAATATTCTTCTGTGATGGACAAAGCCATCATCCAGAAACTAAAAAAGCCGTACTGCCTGGCGACAATACGGCTTCAATATCAGAATAGAACGGCTGCTTAACGGCCGGTTCTTCAGCCCAGGTGGGCGTTGATATAGTCGATCGCGTCCTGGACAGTCGCCAGCTTCTCAGACTCTTCGTCCGGAATCTCGGTTTCGAATTCTTCTTCCAGCGCCATCACCAGGTTAACGGTGTCGAGTGAGTCGGCACCCAGGTCGTCAACGAATGACGCTTGGGCCGTTACGTCTTCTTCTTTAGCGCCCAGCTGTTCGCAGACGATTTTCTTGACGCGATCTTCAATGTTGCTCATTGGAACACTCCCTAATTGGAATCAGCACCGTTCAGTGCGCGTTAGTGTATTAAAAGCCATCGCTGACGGGCAAGTCAAAACCACCCGATCAGCTCATGTACATGCCGCCGTTGACGTGCAGCGTCTCACCAGTGATATAAGACGCCGAGTCGCTGACCAGAAAAGCAACGGCCGCGGCAATTTCTTGCGGATCACCCAGGCGGCCCAGAGGTACTTGCTTGAGCAAGGCCTCACGGTTCGCCTCAGGCATTTCATCAGTCATATCCGTGGCAATAAAGCCCGGAGCGACAGAATTCACAGTGATGGAACGCGAGCCAATCTCACGTGCCATAGAGCGAGTCATACCTTCTAACCCGGCCTTGGCCGCGGCGTAGTTTACCTGACCTGCGTTGCCGGACGAAGCCACTACAGACGAGATATTAACGATGCGACCCCAACGGGCACGTGTCATCGCTTTAATCACGGCTTTACTCATGCGGAAGGCGGAGCTCAGGTTAGTATCGATAACACTGTCCCACTCGGCTTCTTTCATGCGCAGAAAGAGGTTGTCCTGGGTAATGCCAGCGTTGTTAACCAAGATAGCCGGATCACCAAATTCTTCTTTAAGTGAGGCCATCAAGGCATCAATGGACTCAGCTTCGGTCACATTCAGACGGTAGCCTTTACCTTCGATACCGGCGGCTTTAAAGCGCTCGGTGATTTTCTCGGCACCGCTGTCTGAAGTCGCGGTCCCCGCGACGCGGTAACCTGCTTTACCCAATTCATCGGCAATGGCAGCGCCAATGCCACGGCTGGCGCCGGTTACCAACACCAGTTTGGCGTCACTCATGATGCACTCCCTATGCGATCCTGAAACGCAGCCAGACTGCCCAAGGCGGTCAGTTCAAGGCTGCTATCAATGCGTTTATTCAGACCGGTCAATACCTTGCCCGGACCACATTCTATGGTTTCGGTAACACCCTGACGTACCAGTTCGGCCACAGATTGGGACCACAGAACAGGGCGATACAGCTGTTCAATCAAATTCGGCTTAATCGTCTCGATGCTACGCTCGGCACGGGCAGTAACGTTCTGCACCACCGGAATGCGAGCATCAGCCAAGGTTAAACTGTCCATATACTTAGCCAGTTCGTCAGCGGCATCACGCATCAGACTGCAATGGGATGGCACACTGACTGGCAATGGCATGGCTCGTTTGGCGCCAGCTTCTTTCAAAACTTCGATAGCGCGTTCAACGGCTTCTTTGGTACCGGCAATCACCACCTGGCCCGGCGTGTTGAAGTTAACCGCTTCAACCACACCAACGTCGCCAGCCTGCCGACAGCCTTCAATCACAGCATCGTCGTCCAGGCCAAGAATCGCAGCCATTGCGCCCTCGCCTGCTGGAACGGCGGCTTGCATCAACTGGCCACGCTTTTCGACCAGCCGCACGGCTTCGGCCAAAGGCATTACATCTGCAGCAACCAACGCCGAATATTCACCGAGACTGTGGCCTGCCAGCATCGCGGGCTGGGTTCCACCTTCAGCGCACCACAAACGCCAAACAGCAATACTGGCTGTGAGCAATGCAGGCTGAGTTTTCTCAGTACGATTCAGCTCTTCCGCCGGCCCCTGATTCACCAGCGCCCAGAGGTCATACCCCAGAGCATCGGAGGCTTCAGCGAAGGTGTCACCGATCAGCGGATAATGTTCCGCCAAGTCACTCAGCATACCTACCTGCTGGGAACCCTGGCCGGGAAACACAAACGCGAACGATTGAGACATGATGCTTTTCCTTTCAATCTCGGATGGGCTACCCAGACAGGGTAGCTTGTCTGGCGTGCATTATGGTCTGCAACGCGACTCAGTAAAGAGAGACGCTGTTAAAACATTTATGAACCCAGGGAAAAGCTGGAGACTAATTATTGACCGATGAACCAGAATGACTCAGTCAGCCAGCAATGGATCGAGCCGCCGCAAGACACGCTGGCTCCAACCGCCCTCTGTCGCTTCGACCGCGCGAAGAATAGCAGCCTTAAACGCAACGTCATCGGCATTGCCATGGCTTTTAATCACCGTCAGGCCCGTTCCTGCCAGCAAGGCACCGTTACTGGCGCGGGGATCCAATTGGTTCAACAGCGGCTGCAAGCGTTTGCCCAGCACCCAGCCCATCACTTTACCTAACAGATCACCACCCAATTGCCGTTTTAACGCGGAGAGCAGCAAATCCACGGTGCCTTCAGCTGATTTTATAACGGCATTGCCGGTAAAACCGTCGGTAATGATCAGATCGAAATCGCCACGAAAAATGGTATTGGCTTCAGCAAAGCCACGGAAATCGACATCAGGCCAGTTGCTCAATCGCTCGGCAGCCAGATGTAAGGCTGGCGGCCCTTTGTTGGCTTCTACGCCAAGATTAAGCAGCGCCAAGCGCGGTTTGCGACTGTTGCGATCACTGGCGATGGCCAATCCGACCGCGGCAAAGCCCAGCAGCTGCTCGGCAGAGGCGGCGAAAGAAGCGCCTAGATCGAGCATCAATACCGGTTGCCGCGCGGTCGGAACCCAACTGACCAGCGCCGGTCGTTCCAGCGCCGGGTGGACCAGACTGTGCCGATGCAACAAAGCCATCAACACGCCGGTGTGTTCGGAGGAAACCAAAGCGTCGGCTTCTTCTTTAGCGAGGCACTGAGCCGCAGCTTCAATAGCGCTGTGATAATCGTGACGCAGCAAGCGCGCCGGATTCAAACCAGCAGGCAAGTGCCCTTCACAGGGACGAAACGACATATTGGGCGGCAAGGCACCCAGGAAAGGCTGACAGCTGTGCGACTGACCAAAGAGAATGGCGCGGTGATGGGGGTGGTGCTCGAAAAAATCGATAGCGGCAGGCAGTAATTGGGAGGGGCCTTGATCCCCTCCCTGCAAGTCGATGGCCAGAACAGCCACCGGAACTTACTCGCCGTCGGCGTCCGCGATGACCTTACGGCCTTTGTAGAAGCCGTCCGGAGAGACGTGGTGACGACGATGGGTTTCGCCGGTAGTCGGGTCGACTGCCAGAGCGGTACCCTTCAGAGAATCGTGAGCGCGACGCATTCCGCGACGGGAACGAGTCTTCTTGTTCTGTTGAACTGCCATGGCCGTAGCCTCCTGATGTGTAACAATTAACTGAATCAAAGCTGGCAGCGCCAACTTTGGCTGTTATTTCCCGGTTAGCCTCACCGGACCTTTCAGTCCTTTTTCAGTGAAGCCAACACCTGAAAAGGGTTATCCCGAGCCGGTTCCGGTTGGGCAGAGCCTTGCTCATCCTGCGCCGGTGCAAACTCGGTCTGAATCCGACATTCCGTTTCCTCGTGCATGGCCTGCAAAGGCAGACACAGCAACAATTCTTCTTCCAGGATCATGGCCGGATCCAAAGACTCATCCGGCAACAACATCAAAGGCTCATCGTCAGCCGGTAGCGCCTTGGCCATTTCATCGTTGTAGACGATGGCGAGGCGGAACTGACTATCCAGTCGTTGCTCCATTGGCTGCAGACAACGCTGACATTCCAATTCGACGCAACCACTGACATGCCCTGCCACGATGCGGCGATACTCCTCATCCTGGAAGAAATCCAACTGCGCCTCGACACTGCCTTCGATACGCAACACAGCATCGCTTAAACGAGTCAGTCGAGCGGGCGATACCCGGCCGCTGAGGGACGTTTTTTGCTCCGCCAGCTTGTACGCATCGAGGTGATCAGGAAGCTCGGATTTCGACATAGGCGCGGTATGATACGGATGAGCGGTTTCAAGTCAAAAGTTTTTAGGAGTTCATCGCCATGCAAGCCCCATTACTACTGGCTTCCACCTCAAAATACCGGGCGGAGCGACTGGCATCGCTGGGTTTGAGCTTCAAGCAGGCAGCGCCACATTGCGACGAAAGTCCCCTGCCCGGTGAGTCGCCAGACGCCCTGGCTCTGCGCCTGGCTCAAACCAAGGCGCAGAGCCTGAGCAATGATTTCCCCGACCATCTGATCATTGGCAGCGACCAAACAGCAGCCGCTCCGGATGGTTCCTTATTGTCAAAGCCCGGGACCGCCGAACGCGCCTGCGCCCAATTACTTGCCTGTTCAGGGAAAAGCGTAGTGTTCTACAGTGGCGTTGCCTTGGCTGGAGCCACCGAAGACGCCTGGCTGGTCACCACTGAAGTCTGTTTTCGGACCTTGACCAGAGCAGAAGTTGAGCGCTATGTGGCGGCGGAACAACCGCTGGACTGTGCCGGCAGCTTTAAAGCCGAAGCCTTGGGTATCACCCTGTTTGACTGGATTCGCAGTGATGATCCCAACGCCCTGATCGGTCTGCCGCTGATTTCACTGGCGCAGCGACTGCGCCAGGCTGGCCATTCACTGCCTTAACGCAGCTCTAGTTGCTCAGTCACGCCCAGCTTCACCAGTGTCTGAGCAATGCCTACCCCCAGATTGCGAGCAAACTTCTGCAACGGCGTCAGATGCGCGGAGAAATCGACTAACTGCGGATAACCCAAATCGCGGGCCAACTCAGGCGTTGATTTGATGCCATCGATCAAGCCCAACTCAACAGCCTGATCGCCGGTCCAGACCAAGCCGGAAAACAACTTATCATTGCTTTCATCCAGGCGATCACCACGACCGGCGCGCACATCCTCGATAAATTGTTGATGGACATCGTTCAATAAGGTTTCAAACAGTTCGCGCTCTTCCGGATCAACCGGCTGGAACGGATCGAGAAAGGCTTTGTGTTCACCGGCGGTGAATTCACGACGCTCGATACCAAGACGCTCAATCAGATCTTCAAACCCAAAACTGGCGGCGGTAACACCAATAGACCCCACCAGACTGGCACCATTGGCATAAATATTCTCTGCGCTGGCGGCGATGTAGTAAGCCCCGCTGGCGCCGGTGTCGGCAATCACAGCATTAATCGGTATGTCGGGATGCAGTTCACGCTGCCGGCGCACTTCATTATAGATGTAGGATGACTGCACCGGGCTGCCCCCGGGGCTGTTAATACGCAGAATAACGGCTCGGGTATCCGGGTGATTCAGCGCGGATTGCAAGCTGGCGAAGATATTGTCAGCACTGGCTATTTCGCCGTCGGCGATTACGCCACGCACTTCAACAACAGCCGTATGGCCGCCGGTTTTATCCGGTATATGGTCGGCTTTGAACGACTTGCCAAGCAACAGTAACCACAGCAAAGCAAACAGATAGATAAAAGTCAGCAGCTTAAAAAAGATGCCCCAGCGACGCTGCTTTTTCAGTTCCGCTGTATTGGCCAGCACGACTTTTTCGATCAGCTGCCACTCTTTGCGCGAACCGGCCCAGTTTTCAGTGCCGTCCGTTGAAGACCGATCTTTTCCAAACATAGCGTATCGCCTGTATTAACAATGAGAGTCCGCTGACAGTCGCTGCAGCAAAGCCGCTAACGACCGCTCTAGCGGCGCCTCTACAACCAATTCCACCCCGGTGTCCGGGTGCGGCACCCTAAGCTGAGCCGCGTGCAAAAACAAGCGTTCCAGCCCCATCTCACGGCACAACTGCTCTGCCCGGCCGCTCTGGTATTTACTGTCCCCCAGAATTGGATGGCCCGCATGCTGACAATGCACCCGAATCTGATGCGTCCGGCCAGTCACCGGCTGAGCCTCCACCCAGGTTGCCTGCTGATAGGCTTTGAGCACGCGAAACCGGGTTAACGACGCCTTGCCATCGGGCGCGACACGCACGAATCGCTCACCGCCGACCGCCTGCTGCTTGCGCAAAGGGGCATCCACTTCGGTCACCTGGTCTGACCAGCGACCATGAACCAGACACCAGTAGGTCTTCTTGACCGTGGACTTGGCGCGAAACTCCGCCTGCAAGGTCGTCAAGGCGCTGCGTTTTTTGGCAATTAACACCACGCCGGACGTGTCTTTATCCAGACGATGCACCAGCTCGACAAACTTAAGTTCGGGTCGCATCGCTCGGTAGGATTCGATCAACCCCAGGCGAATGCCCGAACCACCGTGCACCGCCAAACCCGACGGCTTATTGATCGCCACCACAAAGTCATCTTCATAAAGAATGGCGTTATCCAAATGCTGCTGCAGTGATTGGCCCGGCATCACCGTTGCTGTCGAGGCTTCCGGCAAGGTGACTGGCGGCAAGCGAATCTCGTCGTCTGCAACCAGACGATATTCCGGCTTAACGCGCTTGCCGTTCACCCTCACCTCGCCTTTGCGCAGCACCCGGTAGACACGACTCTTGGGTAGTTTCTTCCAATAACCGATCAGGAAATTATCGATCCTCTGACCGGCTCTATCCATCTCGACGCGATAAAAACTGACTTTTGACACGGTAAAGGCGCCTGCAATAAAAGGCGCATGATACCAGTCTCTCAGCCTCGCTTCAGCGGCGATAGTCAGAACCTAAGAGACCCCAGAGCATTTATTGATGGGTTGTAATCTTGGTGCTAAACTCCAGCGAGCTGGGAGTCCGTAGCTCCCCCCGCCCAGAGACCACACAGGCGGCCGGGAAGCGGAACCCAACCACCAGAACGATGACAGGCATCGTTCTAAACGAATTGGTTGGGCAGCAAGTACAGTTTAAAACAGCGTATGACGTTGGGTTCATACGGAAGAAAGCACTTCACCACAAACCGCAAGTGCTTCTAAAAAGAGCCGGCATCCCCGTAAGACTCTTTCCGTTGCCCGGCTGTTCATGGACGACGACACCGACCCGCTGTGGTGCCCTTTCGCCACAGCCGTGTAAATTGCGTGATCTTTGGTATTTCGGTGTCCGCCCGCCTGTAGACCCTGCCCTTGCTGCTCTGTCACTCATTACAAGCAGAGTACGAATCTTCAATGAAAAGAATGCTGATCAACGCGACCCAGGCTGAAGAGCTCAGGGTTGCTCTGGTAGACGGCCAAAAACTCTACGACCTTGATATCGAAACGGGCTTTCGGGAACAGAAGAAGGCCAACATCTATAAAGGCAAAATCACCCGCATCGAACCCAGCCTCGAAGCCGCTTTCGTCGACTTCGGTGCTGAGCGCCACGGCTTCCTCCCGCTGAAAGAAATCGCTCGCGAATATTTCATCGACCCCTCCATGTCTTCCCGTTCCAGCATCAAGGAACTGGTGAAAGAAGGCACCGAGGTGATCGTTCAGGTGGATAAAGAAGAGCGTGGCAACAAGGGCGCCGCCCTGACCACCATGGTCAGCCTGGCCGGCCGTTACCTGGTACTGATGCCCAACAATGCTCGCGCTGGTGGCATTTCACGCCGCATCGAAGGCGATGAGCGCGCTCAGATCCGTGAAGCCCTGCAGGGCATCACTATACCCGACGGCATGGGCGTTATCGTACGTACCGCTGGCATCGGTCGCAGCGCTGAAGAATTGCAGTGGGACCTCGATTACCTGATCCAACTGTGGCAATCGATCCGCGAAGCGTCTACGTCACGGCCAGCTCCTTTCCTGATTCTGCAGGAAAGCAACGTTATCCTGCGTGCCATTCGTGATTACCTGCGCCAAGACATCGGCGAAGTGCTGATCGACAGCAAAGACGCCTATGACTACGCCCTGGATTTCGTGCAGAAGGTGATGCCGAACTATCAGAGCAAGCTGAAGCGCTATGAAGATCCGGTGCCGCTGTTCAACCGCTACCAGATCGAATCCCAGATCGAGAGCGCCTTCCAGCGCGAAGTGAAGCTGCCCAGCGGCGGTTCCATCGTTATCGATCCGACCGAAGCGCTGGTCTCCATCGACATCAACTCCTCGCGTTCCACCAAGGGTGGCGACATTGAGGAAACCGCCTTCCATACCAACCTGGAAGCGGCCGAGGAGATCGCTCGCCAGTTGCGCCTGCGCGACATGGGCGGCCTGATCGTCATCGATTTCATCGATATGAACCAGACCAAGCACCAACGCGAGGTCGAATCCCGCATCAAAGACGCCACCAATTCCGACCGTGCCCGCGTTCAGGTCGGCCGGCTGTCACGCTTTGGTCTGCTGGAAATGTCGCGTCAGCGGCTGCGTCCCTCACTGGGCGAGACCAGCGGCATCGTCTGCCCGCGCTGTAACGGCCATGGCATCATCCGCGATGTGAAGTCGCTGTCGCTGGCCATTCTGCGTCTGGTCGAAGAAGAATCACTGAAGGAACGCACCGCTCAGATTCGTGCCATTGTGCCGCTGTCGGTCGCCACCTTCCTGCTTAACGAGAAGCGCGAGGCCATCCACGAGATCGAACAGCGCCTCAAGGTGCACGTTCTGGTGGTACCTAACCCGCAGATGGAAACCCCGCATTACGAAGTGGTCCGCCTGCGTGATGACGACGAAAACCTGGTCAACGCAGTGCCCAGCTATGCGCTGAAATTTGAAGAAGCACCGTCGGAATCCGAGGCCGTACTGGAAACTCAGTCCAAGCCTCAAGAAGCGGCCATTTCCAATATTCAGGCACCGCGTCAGCCAGCGCCGACGGTTGAAAAGGCAGTGGCGTCAAAACCTGCCAAGCCGGCAAAACCCGCTGGGCCGGGTCTGCTGGCTCGCCTGTTCAAAGCTCTATTCGGTGGCGGCGATAGCGCTGCAAAGAAACGCAGCCACGCCAACAAGGGCAGTCAACATAATCGTTCAGGCCGCGACGGTGGTCAGGGACGCAATGGCCGTTCTACTAATAATCGTTCTTCCGGCCGTGGCCGCACGTCGCAAAACGGTCAAGCGCGCGACAACCGTCGCCAAGGCAATAACCGTAACGACGCCAGCGACAACGCCAAGAAGAAGAACGACATCAAGCAGCGCGAACGCAAGAACGATGACGTTAAGGCCCAGCCTGAAACATCTAACGATGAAGACAGCAATCGCAACGAGCGCAATAAAGGTCGCCAGCAGCAGCCTCAGCTGAAGCGTCGTGATGAGCGTGAAAGCAGCACCGGCCGCGTGCCGCAGTCTGAAGTCGGTAAAAACCGCAAAGTTCGTGGCGTCAGCAAGAATGCCAGCAAGCGCCCTAACCCGGATCGTCCGGATGAAGTGGTCAGCGATATCGATGCCGTTATTGCCCTGATCAACAGCGACCCGCAAACGACTGAAACGGCCCAAGCCAAAACAGAGCCAACCGTCAATGCTCCGGCCGTCGAAAAGCCGGCAACCGACGCTACTGTTGAACCTCAGGTTGAAGCAAACGAAGCCAGCCAGGCAGTCGCCCAGCCATCGCCTGAAGCAGAAGCACCGAGCGAGAGCAAGAGCCCTGCCCCTGCGGTCGAATCAGCTTCGAACGCCCAAGAGGCAACCGCCGAAGTCGCTGACAATACGTCAGACAACGTTGCAACCAAGGCTGAGGACGTCGTTACCGAGGCAGAGCCAGAACCTTCCAAGCTGGAAGATTCACCCGAGCCGAGCGTGGCGCATGAGCCGATTGAGACCGAAGAGCCTGCTCCAGCAGCCCTCGCTCCAGAAAAGACGGTCGAAGAAGAAGCACCGGTCGCAGCCGAAGCGCCTGAACAAAGCGCACCGCAAGTCAGTGCCGATGACAGCGGAAGCACTGAAAGTGAACCGACGGCCTCAGGTCGGGCACCGAACGATCCACGCGAAGTACGTCGTCGTCAGCAGCGCGAACAAGGCGAACAGTGATCTTCACTATCGCTTAACCGAAAAAGCCGGCTTAATGCCGGCTTTTTATTGCTTCACTGTATTTAGTAGTGTCCGTTCCCTTGTGGTCCCCAGTACCGAGGCTCGCGCTCCAACAGAACGCCAAAACGCTCGGCCACTGCCTGCTGCACTTGCTGTTGCCAGTCAGCTACCTGACTGTAATCGGCGTGTTCAGGATTAATCAGCACCAGCGCCTGCTTGGCGTAACAGCCAACGCCGGCCTGATTCGCCCGCCCTTTCAAACCACATTGATCGATCATCCAGCCTGCGGCCAGTTTCCAGCGATCACCCGCCGGATAAGCCACCAGTTCCGGCCACTGCGTTTTCAGCGCTTGAAACGTCTCGCTATCAACTTCCGGGTTTTTAAAAAAACTGCCGGCGTTTGGAATCGACTGTGGGTCGGGCAGCTTGGACTGACGTTGGGCAATCACCGCCTCCATGACCATTCGGGCATTCAATGCCTCTTGCTCTGCCAGCGCCTGCAACGGGCCGTAACTCAATTTCGGGCTAAAGATCGACGACAACGCCAGAGTCACCGACGTCACGATGTAGCGGTTTTCCTCACGTTTAAAGCGGCTGTCGCGGTAGCCAAATTCACACTGGTCGGCGTTAAAGCGCACCCATTGCTGTTTTTGACAATCATAGGCTTCCAGCTCATGTATGAGCTCGCCAACCTCAACGCCATAGGCGCCAATGTTCTGAATGGGCGCCGCGCCAACCGAACCGGGAATCAACGCCAGGTTTTCCAAACCATTCAAGCCACTATCAATACTGGCGACCACCGACTGATGCCAGTTCTCGCCAGCTGCCAGGCGCCATAAGGTACGGCCTTGATCATCACTACCGACGACCCGCCGGCCTTGGGACCGCATCGCGATGATCAGTCCATCGACGCGTGAATCCAGCAACAGATTACTGCCGCCACCCAGTACTCGGACTGGCAGCTTTCGTTGGCGAGCCCAGTCAACCCAGGTTGGAATCTGATCGTCGCTGTCTATCTGGACCAGAGCGTCCGCTCGAGAGGGAATGCCCAGCGTGTTCAGCGCTAATAAATCGGCATCGCATTGCAGGGTCACAGTTGCGCCTCCAGACGACGCAACAAGGCCCGACTGGCGGTCTCACAGAGGTCCAAGACTTGCTCAAACCCTTCGTCTCCACCGTAGTAAGGATCTGGGACTTCGCGCACTGAGGGTTGCTCAAGCTGCTCTAAAAAGAGTCCCAACTGAGCGCGACCGTCAGTTGGACGGATCGCTTGCAGATCGGTCAGGTTCTGAGCGTCCATCGCCAGTATCCAGTCGAAGCGGTAGAAATCATCCACGCTGACCTGGCGAGCCCGTAAATCCTCTAACCGATAACCGCGCTGGCGGGCAACGGCCGTGGCGCGTGTATCGGGCGCTTTACCCAGGTGGTAGGCCGCAGTACCGGCAGAATCCACCGCCACCTTACCGGCCACAGCCGACTCGGCCAGCAAGTGTTCAAAGACGCCCTGAGCGGTCGGCGAGCGGCAGATGTTGCCCAGACAGACGAACAGTACGCTGGTATCACTCATGATCCCTCTCCCCGGCTAAAGACGGCGCGCACGGCATCCAGATCTTCCTGAGTGTCCACACCGGCCGGTACACTGGCCACCGCTTGAGCAGCGACGATGCCATAGCCTTCGCTCATAAAACGCAATTGCTCCAGCTTCTCCAACTGTTCCAAGGGACTTTCCGGCCAGGTGACAAAGGCATCCAGCGCCCGCTTGCGGTAGGCATAGAGACCGATATGGCGCTTATAGGGAGAACGCTCAGCGCTGGCTTGTTGATCCCGGTCCCAGGGAATCGGCGCACGACTGAAATACAGCACCCGCCCTGCCCGGTCCTGGACCAGCTTTACGGCGTTGGGATTAGCCGCATCAGCAATCGGCAGCGGTTCATACAGGGTGGCGACGGCAGCATCCGGTGCCGCTTCCAACAAGGCGACGACTTGACGCAGGTTGTCGCCGGGCATCAGCGGTTCGTCGCCTTGGAGGTTGACGACGATGTCGTCCGGCGCCAGTCCTAACTGATCGGCCGCTTCCTGTAATCGATCGGTACCGGACGGATGTTCGGCGCGCGTCATAACAGCGTCATAGCCTGCTTGGGTGACGGCATCACGAATACGCTGATCGTCTGTGGCGACCACGCAACGCTCAAAACCAGCGCGTTGAGCCGCCTCCACCACACGTACCACCATCGGCTTGCCGGCCAAATCCAACAGCGGTTTGCCCGGCAGACGGCTGGAGCCGAAACGGGCGGGAATCATGATCAGGTGTGTCATTGCAAAGCCTTCCTAAGTGCCTGTTCGATAGTGCTCAGTAATTCGTCAGGTAACGCTGGCTGCAGGCGCACGACATAGCAGTGCTCCGGCAATGGCTCGGGCAATTTAATGGCGTCTTTTTCGGTTATTATCATCGGCCGTTCGCGGCTGGCCAGCGCTTCGCGGGGTAACGGCTGATGATCGCCGGGTGTCCAGCGTTGTTTGATTGAATAGCCAAGGTCATTCAACTGCTGAAAAAACGCCTCCGGATGACCAATTCCAGCGCAGGCATCGACTTCGGTACCCGGCGCCAGTATCTGGCCATCCTTGTTGGTCGGTGGCTCAGGGTTCAGGGTCAGCACCGCATCGGTGGTAATGCCAGCCGGTTGTTGCTCCCGAGCCACCACCCAGTCTACCAGTGTCAGCCGGCTGACCGGTTCACGCAAAGGCCCAGCGGGCAATAAGCGGCCATTACCAAAACCGCGACGGCCATCGATCATCACCAGCTCAAAATTGCGACCCAGACGGTAATGCTGCAAGCCATCGTCACTGATCACAACGTCAGGCTGATGCTGTGCGATCAAAAACCGCGCTGCCTGGTCACGATCCGGATCGACCACCACTGGGCAATCGAGACTGCGCGCCAGCAACAGCGGTTCATCGCCGCACACCTCTGCCGAATTGTCACGATTAACCAACCAGGGATAGCTCGGCGCCTTGCCGCCATAACCGCGGGAGATGACGCCGCACTTTAAGCCCTGAGCCTGGAGATGACGCACCAACACCTGAATAGCCGGTGACTTCCCCGTACCGCCCACTGCCAGGTTGCCAACCACCAGGACCGGCGCCCCATATTGACCGCCATGACGGCGCTTAAGGCGGTAACCGACGATACTCGCCATCAACCAGGTAAACGGAGTAAGCAGCCGAGCCCGCCAGCTTGTCGTGTTCTGGTACCAAAAACGCATAATCAGAGTGCTGCCTTAGCCGGATTCAAGGCGAAACCGGCAGGCGCGTGGTGTAGCTGACTTTGGTGAAGCCCAGTTGGCCAACGGCATCCAGGGCATAGATCATCGCCTGATGTGGCGCCTGGGCATCGCCGGTGATAACCACCGTCTGGTCACGGCGGTTACCCGCGAGTTCGGCCAACGCTTGTTTCAGGGTATCGGCGTCATGACGCAACAGCGGCTGATTGTTAACCGCATAACGGCCTTGTGCATCCACCATGATCTCCAGCGAAGGCCCCTCTGCGGCCGCCTGCTGGCTAGTGCTTTCGGGCAGATCGATTTCCAGCTGGGTTTCGCGGGTAAAGGTGGTCGAGACCATAAAGAAAATCAGCAACAGAAAGACGACATCAATCAAGGGCGTCAGATTAACCTGGACCTCTTCACGTCGACTGCGGCGAAATCGCATCAGCAGCTCCTTAGCTGTTGGCACCGGTCTCGGCGTGCAACGCCTCGACCAGCTTGGTGCTGTCCTGCTCCATCGACACCAGCAGTTCATCAACCCGACGCGTCAGGGCACGGTGGAAGATCAACGCCGGTATCGCGACGGTCAGGCCAGTAGCCGTAGTAATCAGCGCCTGGGAAATGCCGCCGGCCAGCACAGCAGTATCCCCACTGCCTTGCACCATGATGGCGGTGAAGACGTCAATCATGCCGACAACGGTTCCAAGCAAACCCAGCAAGGGCGCAATGGCTGCGATGGTGCCCAAGGTGCTGAGAAATTTTTCCATCTCGTGTGCTACATGGCTGCCAGCTTCCTGGAGGCTGTCTTTCATGGCTTCGCGACCATGTTTGGAAGCCGTTAAACCCGCAGAGAGGACATATCCGAACAGTGAACTATTTTTCAACTCTTTCAGTTTAGTCGAATCCAGTTCATGACTTTTGATCCAGTGCCAGACCTGAGGCAGCTGATCCTTGGGAATCACTTTGCTGTGGCGCAGTGCCCAGTAGCGTTCGATGATGATGGCGATGGCGATGATTGAACACAGCAGGATGGGCGCCATCAACCAGCCGCCCGCTTTGACAATTTCAAACACTGAGAGGTCTCCTTTCTTCAGGCGCGTAATTTAACACAGCCAAAGGCAAACGGAATCAAGCGCAGACAATGCTAATCAGCGCTGTATAAAACGCCGTCGAAAGGCTGAGCGCCAATCACGAACCTGCCAATGGCCGCCCTGGACCGATAACGCCAGAGTGCCGCGCGTGGCGGTATTGAGCAGCAGGCGGTTGTTACGCTGCGCATAAGCCAGCAAATCAGGGTTAGGCCAACGAGGCCGGGAACGGTCGCCGGCACTGACCACCAACAAAGCATCCGGACTGGCGTCGAGAAAACCCGGCGCGCTCGAAGTACGACTGCCATGATGGCCCAACACGATCAATGACAGCGGGAACAGTTCAGGGTGTGACTGCAGCAGCCAGTATTCCAGCCGCCGGCTGGCGTCACCGGTCAACAACAAGCGTCCCGCTGAGGTTTCAATCACGGCCACACAGGAACGATCATTGTCATTGCTACGCAACTCGGCCGGAATCGGTATCAGCTGCAACGGCAATCCGTCGACGTCCAACTGGTGACAATTCAGCCAGCCGCCGTGCTCGCTCAGCTTCGCTACCGTTTTCGGCTCGCCACTGAGGCGTCGCGCACGAGGCCACCGCTCGACAGCCCAACGTGCACCGCCAGCGTGATCGATATCCGAATGACTGATGACAATACCCTCGACATCAAGTCTGTGGCGCTGGAACCAGTCAGCCAACCGCGCCTCTGCGATAGCGGTGCCATCACTCCACTGCCCGGCCGTGTCGTACAGCCAACTTTGGTCGGGCCATTCCAGAACCAGCGCCAGACCGTGCCCTACATCGAGCGCGGTTAAGCGAAATTCGTCAATCGATGTGGCGCGAACGGGCCAAAGCAGAGGCACCAATACCAGCGGCATGACCAACCAGCGCTGATTAGGGTCCAACCAATGACTCAACGCCAACCAGATCAGAGCGCCGAGTAAGGCAATATCGGCCAAATGCCAGGCCGGCGACTGCTGGTGCCAGCGAGCCACCCAACCGAGCCACTGAATGACAGTGGCGACCAGTGGCTGATACCCCAGAGCAGCCAAGTCAGGCCAGATCAGTATCAGCAGACTCCAGGGCAAGATCAGCAAGGTCACCAAAGGAATGACCAACAGATTGATTAGCAGCGACAGCGGATGCCACTGAAAACCCAGCAAGGCCGCCATCGGCAGGCTGAGTAACGACAGCATGCCCTGGAAACGAATCGCGAGCCGCCAGGCAGGAATAGGCTCACTGCGCCAGCGTTGATACAGCCGAATCATCACCCAGACCAAGCCAAAGCTAAGCCAGGAACCAGTGCTCAACCAGGCCTGCGGCCGAACCAAGGTAATGGCCACAGCCGCCAATGCCAAAGCCTGGTGAGCGCTGAGCCGGGCGCCAAACATCATCGCCAGCAAAGGCGCCAACAACATCAGCCAGGCACGTAACGCCGGGAAACCGAAGCCGGTTAAAGCCACAAAAAGTCCGCAGAGGGTGACCACCGTCATTAGCCTTAACATCGGCAGACGACCGCGCCAGGGGCCTGGCAGTCGATGAAACAAGCGAGCCAGCAACAACGCCCAGGCAGCGACCATAGCGATGTGCATACCGCTGACCACCATCAGATGTTTGATCTGATTTTGCTCAAACAAATCGGCCAGTTCGGTGTCCATAGACGATGACCAGCCCAACGCTAAAGCAGCCCAAACCGCTTTTACCCAAGCATCATCGAATTGAGTTTCGGCCCGTCGATAAAGCCGCACCACCGGGCTGGGTCTGGCCTCTTGGTCAAACACCTCAACCAGAGTGCCCAGCGCATCCAGACGTTCGCTGAAGTAGTAGCGGGTGACGTTGAAGTTGCCCGGAATCAACTGTCCTACCGGCTGGCGCAAGCGCACCTCGGCTTTCAGGCAGTCGCCGGCGGCAATATGGATGGACGATTGTGCCGTCAAACGGACCTTGCGCAGTGATAATGCCGTCGGTTGCTCATTTATCCGGGCGCTGAATCGCTGGTAACGGTCGAACACCTGAGGTGGTTGCGACAGACAAAACTGCAGTTCGGCGGTTTGATGTTGCCACTGAGCGGGCAGAATATGCTTGGCTTCAGCTTCCAGCCGAAAAATCAGCGACAGTGCCATCAATAGCCAGATGGCCACCAGCCACCGCTGCCGATAGCCAGCCAAGGGAATCGCCAAGAGCGGGAGCGCTGAGGCCACAAGGCCCCACTGAAACCAGAGATAAGGAATGGTCAGGCACAGCAACGCCAGACCGATCAATCCATTGATCATTCGATGCCTTCCTGAACAGCGTTAGCTGCACGACAGCATCATAGCTATCACGGAGTCTGGGTCAGTGCAAAAAAAGCGTCAGCTGGTAATGCGACCGCGCTTCAAGGTCAGGCAGCGTGGCATCTGACGCGCCCACTCCTGATTGTGAGTGACGATCACAAAGCTGGCATCGGACTGGCGGTTCAAGTCCAGAATCAACTCATGCACCTGCTCGGAAGTTGTGTCGTCGAGGTTACCGGTGGGCTCATCCATCAGCACCACTCTGGGGTTGTTAATCAACGCGCGCGCTATGGCGACGCGCTGACGTTCCCCGCCAGATAACTCCGCTGGCCGATGGTTAGCGCGATCGCCCAAACCCACCCGGTCGAGCAAATCGGCCGCACGCTGGTCGGATTCGCGATCGTACTGGCCACCGATAATCTGCGGCAGCACCACATTTTCCAGCGCTGAAAATTCCGGTAACAAATGGTGGAACTGAAACACAAAACCCATGTGTTCGTTGCGCAGCTTAGCGCGGGCGCGGTCATTCAGACTGTTCAAGGTGTAGCCGGCCATAGACACTTCGCCATCAGATGGCGAGTCCAGACCGGCCAACAAATTCAGCAAGGTGGTTTTACCGGAACCACTGCTGCCGACGATGCTGACCAGTTCCGCCGGTTGCACCTGAAAGTCGATCTCGTGCAGCACTTCGACCGTTTGCGGACCCAGTTGGAAACGCCGCGAAACCTGACGACAACTCAATACTTCAGGATTCATAGCGCAACGCCTCCGCCGGTGAAATTCGTGATGCCCGCCAGGCCGGATAAATGGTCGCCAGCACACTGATGATGAAAGATGCTGAGGCGATCAAACGAACATCGCTCCACTTCAATTCAGACGGGATATAGCTGATGAAATACACCTCAGCATTGAGGAACTGGATGTGGAAGGTGTTCTCGACCCAGGCAATGATGTCCGCCACCGACCAGGCGCCGAGCACCCCGAGAATCACCCCCAGAGCAATACCGATCAAACCGATCGCCGTGCCCTGCACCATAAAGATGCCCATGATCTGGCCGGAGCGTGCGCCCAGCGTGCGAAGAATCGCGATCTCACCTTGTTTATCGGTGACCATCATCACCAGCGACGAAACGATGTTAAACACCGCCACGGCAACGATCATAAAGAGCAGCAATCCCACCATGCGTTTTTCCAGCTGGATCGCCTGGAACAAGTTGCCCTGGGTCCGCGTCCAGTCGCTGACCAGATAACGCCCTTCTAGATTACGGCCAGCCTCGATGGCAATTTGCCGTGCCTGGAACAGATCATCGACCTTCAGATGTACACCATCGACGCGATCGTCATAACGCAGCAGGCGCCCCAGATCATTCATCTGCACCACCGCCAGATTGGCATCCAGCTCAGCGCCGACGGCGAAGGTACCGACCACCTCAAAACGCTTGAAACGCGGCGTGACGCCGGCCAGATTGACGGTCACTTCCGGCACCATCATGGTGACTTTATCACCCAGATTTACGCCCAACTGACGCGCCAGAATATCGCCGAGAAAAATGCCAAACTGCCCTTCTTGCAACGCCGCCAATGAACCGGAAGTCAGATGATCCGGCAGAATGGAGACCTGCTTTAAAGTGGCCGGCTCAACGCCGCTGACGGCCACGCCCTTAGTCTGATTCGGGCCAACCAACATAGCCTGCGTTTCGGTATAGGGGCTGACGCCTTCCACGTGCGGATGCTGCGATAAACGACTGGCAACCGCCGGCCAGTCTGACAGGCCGTTGGGTTGTGACACCGTCGCATGCGGCACCATACCGAGAATGCGGGTGCGCAACTCCCGATCAAAGCCGTTCATAACCGACAGCACAATAATCAACACCATCACGCCCAGTGTCAGTCCCACCATGGAGACACCAGAAATGAAGGAAATAAAGTGATTGCGTCGGCGTGCGCGTAAATAACGCAGCCCGACCAGGAAGGGGATATTATTCAGCATGGCCGGCATTAAACCACTGGCCTGTGGGCCTGCCAAGCCGAATTTAGCTACACTGTTCGAACCAATAATGGCTTTGCGTTTTCATGACAGGGTGACCTCAATGGCCGACGAACAACAGTACTTCCGTATCGACGACACTGCCTATCTGGTGGCAGCGCCCTTCAATCCCGACAAACCCGCCATTGCCGATTACTTTCCACAGCTGCATCAGATCGCTGTGCTCAAAGAATTTGAGAATGTCGACCTGCAGCTTCTGGAGTTTTTAGATCGCGTTAAAGATGCCGCCACCCGTAAGCTGCTGGGTCTGTTTAACGACAAACTCAACCTGATGTCGCGTTACCTGCATATCCACGATGTGCATGAACATCAATTGGATGCACAGACGATCAATATTGGTGAGGCTGGCGTTCGAGGCGTGCTGCCGAACGACATCCAAGTCAATCAGGAACTGGCGCTGGCGATCATCTTTCCACCCAGTTATCTGTCGTTGTTTTGCCGGGCTCGGGTCAGCAGTGCCCAGCCGGCAGCAAACGGCGGTAGCCAAGTCGAGCTGGCGTTCGTCGAGTTACCGGAAAACCAACGGCAGGCGCTGACCCGCCACATGTTCAAGGTGCAGGCACAAAACCGCGATCCAGGTTAAATTCGCGCCCGTTGTCCGCTTTTCGCTATACTGTGCGGCCCTTTTCACAGCGAAGTCTTGTTGATGCGTGACCTGCTGCACCTGCCCCCGGAATGGTTCCCTCAGGATGCCATTCTGATCACCTGGCCACATCCCGAATCCGACTGGGCTGACAAGCTGGCCGACGTCGAAAGCGTGTATCTCGACCTGATCGGTGCCATCAGTCATTCTCAGGATGTTTTGATCCAATTACACGCCAGCGTGGACCCGGAACGCCTCAAGGCTCTGTTCGAAAAGGAAGGCATCAACCAGGCGCACTGTCAGTTTGTCTTTGTCGACAGTAACGATACCTGGGCGCGCGATCATGGCCCGCTCACCCTGGTACAGGGGGAATCCGGTCGTTATCTCCGCAACTTTATTTTTAACGGCTGGGGCGGAAAGTTTCCCGCGGATAAGGACGATGCGCTGAATCGTGCCATGTACGATCAGGGGATCTTCCGCGCCGAAGTCGGCATGGAAGACGTCATGTCCGAGTTGGAAGGCGGCAGTATCGAAGTCGATGACGAAGGCAGCTTATTGACCACGGAGCGCTGCCTGCTCAATGCCAACCGCAATGCCGACAACAGCGATCGAAGCAGCTATGGAGCGCGGCTAACGCAGTGGCTGGGATTGAACCCCGGACGTATTTTCTGGCTGAAGCATGGCCATTTGGCCGGCGATGATACCGATGCACATATCGATACGCTGGCGCGCTTCGCGCCAAACGGCACCCTGGTTTATCAAAGCTGTGATCAAGCGGAAGATGAACACTACGCTGACCTTCAAGCCATGGCCGAAGAGCTGCGCCAGCTGCGCACCCTTAGCGGTGAGCCTTATCGACTTATTGCCCTGCCCTGGCCCGATGCTCAGTACCACGAAGACGGTGAACGGCTGGCCGCCAGCTACGCCAACTTTCTGATCACCAACCAACTGGTGCTGATGCCAACCTATGGTGTCGTCCAGGACGGCCTGGCCATCGAACGCCTAAGCGAAGCCTTTCCAGACCGTCGTGTGGTAGGCATCGATTGTCGCGCGCTGATTGAGCAAGGTGGCAGCCTGCATTGCATTACCATGCAGATCCCGGTTAACACTTTGGACCGGGCCAACGCAGAGGTCGACTGATCAGTCGACCTGCCAGTTGTAATCCGGCAACGACTGACGCACCAGGGCGCCGTAGCGTTTATCGATCAGACGACGATCCATAAACCAGAGCGTGCCAGTATCATTTTCATTGCGAATCAACCGACCACACGCCTGCACCAGACGAATGATCGCCGTCGGCAAACTGACTTGTTGAAACGGATTGGAACCGCGCTGCTCTAACCACAGCGACAGCGTCGACAAGATGGGATCGTCCGGTGTAGCGAACGGCAGCTTGGCGATCATTAGATGGGTCAGGTAGTTACCGGGCAGATCCACCCCTTCGGCCAAACTGGCCAGACCAAAGAGCGTCGAACCCAAGCCGTCTTCCAAGCGTTGGCGATGGTGCTGGATCAAGGCATTTTTGGGCAGATCATCCTGCAGCGTCACCCGCTCCTGCCAGTCTTCCGGTAAACCGCGATACACCTCCTGCATTTGCTTGCGTGAGGAGAACAACACCAGATTGCCGGTTTCCGTCGGCAGGTAGGCCGGAATGGCTTCGATCATGGCCTGGGTGTGGGGATCGCGTAAGCCACCATCACAGGCCAAAGCCGGCACCCGAGCCAGTACCCGTGAGCGATAATCAAAAGGGCTGCCCAAGCGCAAATAATCGGTGCCGTCCGGCAAGCCGGCCTGGATGGCGTAACGCTGAAAATCACCGGCGATGGTCAGGGTGGCCGAGGTCACCACACTGGCAAAGCAGCGATTCCAGATATGCTGACGCAGGATCGACTGCGCCGACACCGGGCTGGCGTTTAACACCAGGTCGTCGTATTCCGGGCGATCGATATTCTCGAACCAGCGCGCCATAGGCGGAGCCTCTGCTGCATCCTGTTGACGCCAGGCCAGCACCAGATCGCGTGCCGGCTCGGCCCGACTCAGCCAGCGTCCGACCACTGGCAAACTCTGCTCCAGACGGCTCTTCTCATCCAGATCATTGGTCGCCGACAGACGCTTACGCACCTGCTCGTCCAGTTGCAGCAAGCTCGATTGCAGCAACGTAAAGGGCTGCTCAAGCGGTGCCAGAATCGACTGGGTCTGAGCCAGCCAATCGGCGTCCTGTACCGCCAGGGTTGCCTGATGACCATCCAAGCGGCCACGGATGGGGCTCATTGCGCCCCAGGCATCGGTCAACGCCGAATGCGCATCGCCCAAGGCCGTGTTCAACGCGTCCAGCAAGCGCTCTTCGGTATCGCCGTAAGCGAGCTCCAAACGCAACTTGGGCAATTGCTTGCGCCAATTCTCGAACTGGTTAAGCGTATTTTTGACCGGCAACTGGCTGGCGAAGTGAGATAAGCCTTTATCGGGTAAATGATGGCCTTCATCGAAGACATAGATGCTCTCGGCGGGCGCCGGCAGGATGGCGCCGCCGCCCAAAGCCAGGTCGGCCATCACCAGATCGTGATTGGCGATGATGACATCGGCTTCATCCAGTTCTTTGCGTGCTTCAAAAAACGGACAGTTTTGGAAATGCGGGCAACGCCGGTTCAAACACTCGCGGTGCGTTGAAGTCACGCCACGCCATTGCTCGTCATCCAATCGATCCGGCCACTGATCGCGATCGCCATTCCAGTCGCCACGTCCGAATTTATCGAGCATCTCATTGTAGAGACTGAGTACGGCTTCGTCGGCGGTCATGGCTTCTTCAAACAATGCCAGCGCTGTAACCGCACCTTCTTGCAACTGAATCGACTGCTCCAAACGCTGCAGACAGAGATAACGCCCCCGACCTTTAGCGAGAACGGCGTTAAAGCTCAAACCGCTGTGTTCGAGCAGGTCCGGAATGTCTTTCTGCACCACCTGTTCCTGCAAGGCGACGGTAGCAGTGGCGATGATCAGCTTTTTATTGTGATGCTGAGCCATGGGAATGGCGCTGAGCGCATAGCCGATGGTTTTGCCGGTTCCAGTGCCCGCTTCTATCACAGCGATCGGCGCGCGCCCCTGACGCAGACCGTCCGCCGAGGTTTCAACCGATGCCAGAGTGCGGGCGATCTGCGCCAACATCTGTTTCTGCCCGCTGCGCGGTTTCAATTCACGCGCGGCCAGATAACGGCTGTAGGCCGTTTGGATGGATTCTTTGAGTTCGTCAGATAGCATCGGCTGGTTTAGCTTCTCGGGGTAGACGGCTACAATCGCCCTCTAATTTGAAGGAAGGCCATCATGCAACAACGTCAGGTTTCAATACAGAACATCCAGGTCGGTAACGACCAACCCTTTTCTCTCTTCGGTGGCATGAACGTCCTGGAAAGTCGGGATCTTGCCATGACCGTGGCTGAGCGCTTTGTTGAAGCCACCGGCCAACTGGGCATTCCTTATGTCTTCAAGGCCAGTTTCGATAAGGCCAACCGCAGCTCCATTGGCAGCTATCGCGGTCCGGGTCTGGATGAAGGGCTGAAGATTCTGGAGGAGATCAAGCAGACGTTCAAGGTGCCGGTAATCACCGATGTTCATGAACCCTTCCAGGCGGCTCCGGCTGCTGAGGTTGCCGATGTCATCCAACTACCGGCGTTTTTGTCTCGGCAAACGGATTTAGTGGCTGCCATGGCTAAAACCGGCGCGGTCATCAATATCAAAAAAGCCCAGTTCCTGGCGCCTCATGAAATGGCTCATATTTTGAACAAATTCCAGGAAGCTGGTAACGACAAGCTGATTTTGTGCGAACGCGGCACCAGCTTTGGGTACAACAACCTGGTCGTCGATATGCTCGGCTTCGGCATCATGAAACAAACCGGCTTCCCGGTGATTTTCGACGTTACTCATGCCTTGCAAAAACCCGGTGGACGCTTGGATTCAGCCGATGGCCGACGCGCTCAGGTAACTGACCTGGCCCGCGCCGGCATGGCTCAGCGCATTGCGGGTCTGTTCCTGGAGACGCATCCCGATCCGGACAACGCCAAGTGCGACGGCCCCAGCGCTTTGCCACTGAACAAGCTGAAACCGTTCCTGGAGCAAATGAAGGCCATTGATGAGGTTGTTAAGAGCTTCCCTGAGCTGGTAACCGGCTAACGCTTGCGCTCGAATACCGGGGAGGCGGCGGCGGAGTATGCTTGTTGGTATTGGTCCTGAGCGGTCAGGATCAGATCGGCGACCTCTCGGGCCACCCCTTCGCCTCCTCGGCTCGTGAGTACCATATCGGCCTGGTCGCGCACCACCGGATAAGCATCGGCCGGCGCTATCCCCAGACCACACACCGCCATCGCCTTCAAATCCACCATATCGTCCCCGACGAAAGCCGCCTGCTGTTCAGGAATGGCCAGTCTTTGGCACAGTTCCAGCAAACACTGTTGCTTATCGGATGTACCGGGAAAATAGTGTTGAACGCCCAGATCACTCATTCGACGTGCAAGCATGGGGCTGTCTTTGGCTGAAATAACCGCCACAGCAACATTGTGGTCCGCCAGCAGCTTCATACCGACGCCGTCGCGGACGTGGAACACCTTCAGCACCTCGCCCTCAGCACCGTAATAGAGTCGACCATCGGTCAGCACACCGTCGACATCAAAGGCCACCAGGCGTATATCAGCCAGTTTCTGCTGAACGGCCGGCGTCATGAATCGGCACCGAAGAGGTCATAACTGGGACCCTGCTGCGCAGCATCCGTCTCCAACCAATAGGCGGGCTTGCTGAATGTCTGCTCAATCTGACGCGCCAGGGTTGCGGTCAGTTTTCTGCGGCCATTACAGATGGCGGCCGCCTGGTCGGGCTCGATACCCAGACAATAAGCAAATGCCTCTTCATCCAAGGCATTCTCATTGAGCAACTGTTGTAACCGGTCGGTCTGTTGGGCCATCTAAGCGACCTCCTGTTGAACTGCCCGCAGTTTATCAGAACCCATAAAAAAAGCCGCTGACGCGGCTTTTCGTTGCTACTTTATCGATCAGCGCTGACTGGCGATACCACGAAGTTCCACATCGGCGCTAACACGTAATCCGTTGAAGAAGCTTTGGTAGTCCAACTGACCATTTTCGCTGGCCAGTTCACCTGCCAATTGCTCTTGCTGATTCATGTCGACCTGTGGCTCTTCGACACCCAGGACAGCAATTACATCAATGCGGTTCTGAGTTTCACGCATCTGCGCCGTCAAGCCCCCAGCTTCAGGCTTAGGCAGTGTGAAGCTAAAGGCAGCAGCGCCACTCGGCAGATCGGTGTTTTCGCGTCCGACCAATTGAGGTTGTGGCCAGTCATCACCCAGAGCGCCTTCGGAACGTAGATCAGCCAACTCAGCAGCAGCAACTTCTTCTGCCCTTTGCTGAGCTTTTTCGTTAATCAAAATGGATTCAATCTGCTCAGAGACCTCAGCCAAAGGCTGAACCTGCTCAGCTGCGTAGTCTTCACGCTGCATAACGGCCAGATCGCCGTTACTCAACCGAACGACATCGCTGATGCGACCATCATCAATCACCAGAGGCGTAAACGCAGCGGATCTAAAGCGAGCTTCAGCGGCAATGCCACTCTGGGAGCTACGATTGATCCAATCGCTGGTCTGAACGTCAACATCGAAAACGTCCGCTACCGTAGCAATATCATCGGCCTGGAAGGCCTCATCGGCCAACTGGTTCTCGACCAACACAAACTCATCCGCTGCTTTGCGCTGACGAATCTGCTGTGTCAGTTGGTCACGGACCTGGTCCAGGGGTTCAACTTCAGCGGCGCTGTAGTCCGCCAATTGAATCAAGTGAACGCCAAAGTCGGTCTCGACAGGTGCCGAGACCTGTCCGACCTCAGTCAGGTTCTGTGCCGCCTGATAGAAGGCCTCGTCATAAACGCCTTCCGCCAACTCGCCCAAATAGCCACCATCCTGAGCGCTGATAGGATCATCAGACAATTCAGCCGCCAAAGATTCAAACGATTCGCCCTGATTCAGGCGCGCCAGGGCCGCTTCGGCATCCGCCAGATTGTCATCACCGCCAGCAAAGAGAATATGACCAATCTCACGGCGGGTATCATTTTCCTGGGCCGTTACATAACTGTCATAAGCGTCTTGCAGGTCGGCATCAGTCACCACGACATCATCTTCAAATGCAGCCTGACTCAAACGCACATAACGAACTTTAACGCGCTCAGGACTGAGGAATTCATCGCTGTTAGCGTCGTAGTATGACTGAATGTCACCTTCGCTCACGCTGACATCATCGGTGTAATCCTGGGCGCTGAAACTCTTAACCGCGACCAGACGTTGTTGATTTTGCAACTGGGCCAGACGATTCACTTCGCTGTCGAGAGCGAACGCCGATGACACCAATCCAGCTTGCATCTGGGTCATACGCAGTTGCGTAGTTTGCTGTTCGCGGAAGGTGTTCGGTGTAAAACCATTCTGCGCAATTAACCGGCGATAAGTGGTCTCGTCAAACTGACCATTTATCTGAAATGACGGCACTGACAAAATATCGCGACTGACTTGTTCGCTGGAAACACGGAATCCAAGCTCATCCGCCGCCTGCCGTTGTAATTCTTGATTGATAATGTCGTTAACGACGGACTGACGAACAAAACCAGCATTTAATATTTCGGGCGTCGCATTTTCACCCAACTGCTGTATCAGTTGTTCCTGGCGCAGTCGAATCTGGCGCTGCACCTGATTGGCACTGATTCCTTGTCCATTCACTTCCACCGGATCCGCATTATTGGTAATGCCGACAATCGATTCGGCGCCGAAAAACACAAAGGCAACCACGATTACAGCGACGATGGTTTTGCCAACGGGTCCCCGGGCTGCGTTTCTAAAAGACTGGAGCATTGAGCGTCCTACCCCTTGTTCAGGAGATTGTGCAGATAAAAAAAAAGCGCATCAGGCCTGATACGCTGTTGGTGATACTGAACCGGGACCAGAACTTTGGTCCCGAATCACTTCAATCAGTTGACGGCGTCTTTCAGTGCCTTGCCGGCTTTGAAATTCGGAACCTTGGCCGCTTTGATTTCAATCGGCTGACCCGTTTGCGGGTTACGGCCAGTGCGCGCAGCGCGCTCTTTAACACCAAAAGTACCAAAACCAACCAAAACCACTTGGTCACCCTTTTTCAGAGTGTCGGTAACGGAGTCGATCATAGCATCCAATGCCCGACCAGCTGCCGCTTTAGGAATGTCAGCTGCTGCTGCTACAGCATCAATCAATTCAGACTTATTCACACTTTTCCCCTTTTAACTTCGTTGTGAGATGCGGATCTCACGTCCTTGGTAAATGGCCAGAGTACAATAGACGACCGCGGTCCCGGATAATGAGGTTTCCGCACCTGTTTTGTTTATTATTCAGCCTGTGCTTCGAGACGAGTCGAAAACACTTTATACCAGCCTCATTTTTCGACTGTCAAGCAGTTCTAATGGGTGCTGAGGCTAGATGTGGCCTGCCTCTCAGAGCGAGCCTTAGCCATTTCGGCTTCGACTTCCTCATCAGTCAAGGCGGTCGGACTGCGCTCCAACGCCACATTCAACACTTCATCAATCCATTCAACCGGCCGAATGTCGAGATCGTTCTTAATATTGTCGGGAATTTCCTTTAAATCACGCACATTTTCCTGGGGGATTATAACCGTCTTAATCCCACCACGGCGCGCCGCCAACAGCTTTTCTTTCAAGCCGCCAATGGGTAACACCTGACCTCGGAGCGTGATTTCACCGGTCATGGCCACATCGGCACGCACAGGAATTCGAGTCAATACCGATACCAAAGCGGTCGCCATACCAATACCCGCTGAAGGGCCATCTTTAGGAGTGGCACCTTCAGGAACATGGATATGTAAATCCCGGTTCTCGCTAAAGGTTGGCATGATACCCAGACTCTGAGCGCGAGATCTTACCACGGTCAAAGCTGCCTGGATGGATTCTTTCATCACATCGCCTAAGGACCCTGTCTGAACAGTACGTCCCTTACCTGGTACAGCTGTCGCTTCAAGGTTCAGCAACTCACCGCCCACCGACGTCCAGGCCAGACCAGTGACCATACCAATCTGGTTATCCTTATCGGCCAAGCCAAACTTGAACTTGCGAACACCGGAGTAGTCTTCCAATTCATTGGGACCAATGGTGGTCGATTCAGCAGCCTTATCCATAACGTTATTCTTGACCACCTTGCGACAGATCTTGGCGATCTCCCGCTCAAGACTACGGACACCGGCCTCGCGGGAATAGTAACGGATCAGGTCGCGAATCGTCTCGGTTGGCAACACCAGCTCGTTTTCTTTCAAGCCATTGGCCTTTAATTGCTTAGGCAGCAAATAACGTTCGGCAATGTTGATCTTTTCGTCTTCGGTGTATCCCGGCAAACGAATCACTTCCATACGGTCGAGCAAAGGACCGGGAATGTTCATCGAATTGGCAGTACAAACGAACATCGTATCCGACAGGTCGTAATCAACCTCCAGATAATGATCGTTAAAAGTATGGTTCTGCTCCGGATCGAGAATTTCCAACAAGGCAGAGGCTGGATCACCACGATGGTCCATACCCATCTTGTCGATTTCATCCAGCAAGAACAGCGGATTGCGCACCGCAACCTTGCTCAGCTTCTGGATAATTTTACCAGGCATGGAACCAATGTAAGTCCGGCGATGGCCACGCATCTCAGACTCATCACGAACACCGCCCAAAGCCATACGAACAAACTTACGATTTGTCGCACGAGCAATGGACTGACCCAGTGACGTTTTACCAACACCCGGAGGCCCGACCAGACACAACACTGGCCCTTTAACTTTCTTGACCCGCTGCTGTACTGCCAGGTATTCAAGAATGCGCTCTTTGACTTCTTCGAGGCCGTAGTGATCTTCTTCCAGTACTTCCTTGGCTCGATTCAAATCATGACGGACACGCGAGCGCTTGGACCAGGGAACATTAACCATCCAGTCCAGATAATTACGCACCACTGAAGCTTCAGCCGACATCGGCGACATCATCTTCAGCTTACTCAATTCTGCTTTGGCTTTTTCTTTAGCGTCTTTGGGCATGCCCGCATTATCAATGCGGTTTTCCAATTCTTCGACTTCGTTCGGATTCGCCTCATCAAGATCACCCAGCTCTTTTTGAATGGCCTTCATTTGCTCATTCAGATAGTACTCGCGTTGGGATTTTTCCATCTGCTTTTTAACACGACCGCGGATGCGCTTTTCCACTTGAAGCAGATCGATTTCTGTCTCCAATACAGACAACAAATGTTCAATGCGCTCACGATCTCCGGCCAGTTCCAGCACCTGTTGTTTTTCATCGATTTTCAACGACAGGTGTGCAGCAATGGTGTCAGCCAGACGTCCGGGCTCTTCAATACTGTTGAGCGAGGTAATAACTTCCGACGGAACTTTTTTACTGAGCTGAACGTACTTGTCGAACTGCGACATCAGAATCCGAATCAGGGATTCGCTTTCACGTTCGCTCAGGACAGCGCCGTCCATCATGGACGCGTGACCACGCAGATAATCTTCACCATCGATCAATTCATCGATAGCAACGCGATCAACACCTTCCACCAACACTTTCACAGTGCCATCGGGCAAGCGCAACAACTGTAAGACTGTGGCCAGCGTCCCTACTTCATAAAGATCGCTCTTATTCGGGTCGTCATCAGACGCATTACGCTGGGCAACCAGTAAGATTTTTTTGCCGTCGTCCATGGCCGCTTGCAGGGCCGCAATGGATTTTTCCCGCCCAACAAAAAGCGGTATCACCATGTGCGGATAGACAACCACATCCCGCAGCGGCAGCAGCGGCAGTACGATGGGGTCGCCGTTTGGGGAGTCGGAACGCTCCATACTCATGAAACCTCGGAAACCGTTGGATTATTGGCTGTGTTAATGGCGGCGCGGGCTGACTAAATCAAGCACCGGAAAAGAAAAACGGGCCGCCGGGCCCGTTATTGCCGAAGGCTCAATCGGACTGGCCACTGGCCGTCTTTTGATTGTCCTGATTTTCGTAGATCAACAAAGGTTCGGATTCGCCTCGAATGACGCTTTCTTCGATAACTACTTTGGTCACACCAGGCTCTGAAGGTATGCGATACATGGTATCCAGCAAGACGTTCTCCAGAATGGAACGCAAACCACGCGCTCCCGTCTTACGCTCCATTGCCTTATTGGCAACGGCCTTCAGTGCACTCATGCGGAAGTCGAGTTCAACCGATTCCATATCAAACAACTTCTGATATTGACGCACCAGTGAGTTCTTTGGCTCGGTCAGGATTTGGATCAGCGCATCTTCATCCAGTTCAGTCAGTGTCGCGACCACCGGCAGACGACCAATGAACTCAGGAATCAGCCCATACTTAACCAGATCTTCCGGTTCGACTTCGGCAATGGTATCGCCCAACTTGCGGCCTTTGTCTTTGCTTTTAACCGCTGCATTAAAACCGATACCGCCTTTCTCGGAACGATCACGAATGATCTTATCCAGGCCGGCAAAAGCGCCACCGCAGATAAACAGAATATTGCCGGTATCCACCTGCAGGAATTCCTGCTGGGGATGCTTACGGCCACCTTGCGGTGGTACCGAGGCAACCGTACCTTCGATCAGTTTCAACAGCGCCTGCTGCACACCCTCACCGGAAACGTCACGCGTTATCGACGGGTTGTCTGACTTGCGCGAAATCTTGTCGATTTCATCGATGTAAACAATACCGCGCTGGGCCTTATCGACGTCGTAATCACACTTCTGCAGCAGCTTCTGAATGATGTTCTCAACGTCTTCACCGACATAACCGGCTTCGGTCAAAGTGGTAGCGTCAGCAATGGTGAATGGTACATTCAGCATACGCGCCAGCGTTTCCGCCAGCAGGGTTTTACCACTACCGGTCGGTCCGATCAGCAAAATGTTGGATTTGCTTAACTCAACATCGTCATTGCTGTCGCCATACTGCAGTCGCTTGTAGTGGTTATAGACGGCCACTGACAGCACCATCTTGGCACGCGACTGCCCAATCACGTATTCATCCAGCGTTTCACGAATTTCCGCCGGTGTTGGCAAACGACTGCTTTCATCTTTGGGGCCGCTGTCTTGCAGCTCTTCCCGGATGATGTCGTTGCACAAATCGACGCATTCATCGCAAATGAATACCGATGGCCCGGCAATCAGCTTGCGGACTTCGTGCTGGCTTTTCCCGCAAAAGGAACAATACAGCAGCTTTCCGTCTTCGCCTTTTCCGGTTCTATCGTCGGCCATTCAACTACTCCATACCTGATACCCATGTGGCTCATTTAAAGATGAAACCACATTGGGCCAATTGCAAGTTTTTTGTCGGCAGATTTACGCCCTAAGCGACCTGACGTAACCTGTTGATTTACCATTACTTTTAAACCCGAACACCGTTCTTAGTCGGTGCTGCGCGAGCTCAATACCTGGTCAATCAGGCCATACTCGACGGCATCATCGGCTTTCATAAAGTTGTCCCGGTCGGTATCACGCTCAATCACGTCCAAAGGCTGACCGGTGTGATGGGCCAGAATCTCGTTCAACTTCTGCTTCATCTCGATGATTTCACGGGCATGAATTTCGATGTCCGACGCCTGGCCCTGATAACCACCCAACGGCTGGTGAATCATGACGCGCGAGTTAGGCAGTGCCAGACGTTTGCCTTTAGCACCGCCGGCCAGCAGCAACGCACCCATGCTGGCGGCCTGACCAATACACATGGTGGATACGTCAGGCTTGATGAACTGCATGGTGTCGTAGATGGCCATGCCCGCTGTTACCGAACCACCCGGGGAGTTGATGTAGAGATTGATATCCTTGTCCGGGTTTTCGCTCTCCAGGAACAGCAACTGAGCGATAATCAGGTTAGCCATGTGGTCTTCGACCGGGCCAACCAAAAAGATGACATTTTCCTTCAGCAGACGGGAATAGATGTCATAGGCCCGCTCTCCGCGCGAGGATTGCTCCACGACCATAGGGACAAGACCGCTGGCGTTCATGATATCGGGCGCAGACCCGTCCGCAGCAAAGTGTGACATTCAAGCGACTCCTAAATAACAAAAAAGTTGGCACCTCCGGGAAGCGCCAACTTTCATTGCGGTCTAATTCGAGCGGTTCAACCCTGACCAGATCGGTCAGCCTTGCTCCGCACCATTTGACTTGACGGCATCCTCATATCCGATGGTGGACTCGTTCACCTTGGATTTACTGAGGATATAGTCGATTGCAGCGTTTTCAACAACCATAGCGCGGACTTGGTTCATCAATTCCGCATTGCTGTAGTAATAGTCGATGACCTGCTGCGGATCCTGATAAACAGCAGCCTGATCTTCAACATAAGCACGCACTTCAGCCTCTTCCGGCTTCAGCTCGGCGCTTTCGATCAGCTCATTCATCAGCAGACCGATTTTCACGCGACGCTCAGCCTGATCCTGGAACAGTTCTTTCGGCAGGCTGGACGGATCCATTTGCGCACCACCACCGAACTGCTGAACCGCCTGCTGCTGCAAACGACCGATCTCATCGTCGACCAGCGCGGTAGGAACATCCAAGTCATTATCTTCAAGCAGCTTGTCGATGACCGTCGTCTTCAACTTGGACTGCAACGCATTGCGTGCTTCGCGCTCCATATTGGCGCGCACTTCAGTCCTGAAGCCATCAACGTCTGTATGCTGACTGCCGAAAGCCTGGAAGAAAGCTTCGTCCAGTTCCGGCAACTCCGGCTCCGCAACTTCATTGACGGTGATATCGAATACCGCCGGCTTACCCGCCAGTTCAGCGTTGCCATATGCTTCCGGGAAAGTCACTTCAACGGCCTTGGTTTCACCAATCTTGATGCCCTCGATGCCGTCTTCAAAACCAGGAATCATCTGGCCTGAGCCCAACACCAGAGTCTGGCCCGAGGCGCTGCCGCCTTCGAATGCTTCGCCATCGACCTTGCCGACGAAATCAATCTTAACCTGATCACCCTTCTGAGCCGCACGCTCAACCGGCTTATATTCGGCTTTTTGCTGGCGCAGGTTATCGATCATCTTATCGATATCAGCGTCAGTCACTTCAGCCGTCGGCTTGTCGAAGCTGTAGCCGCTGATTTCAGCCAGCTTTACTTCAGGAAAGACTTCGAAGGTAGCTACGAATTCAACGTCTTCACCGGCTTTGTCGCGGGTGAATTCGATGCTCGGCATACCCGCCGGCGTCAACTTCTCTTCGGTAATGGCTTTGGCGTAGTTCTGCTGCACAACGTCCTGCAGCACTTCAGCGCGGATACCGTCGCCAAAACGCTGTTTAACAACAGAGACCGGTACCTTACCAGGGCGGAAACCGTCGATACGAACGCGACGCGCGGTTTCCTTAAGCTTCTGATCCACGGCACCATCGACTTCGCTGGCTGGTACGCCAACGGTCACACGGCGTTCCAGGCCGCCAGTCGCTTCGACAGAGACTTGCATGAGGTTTCCTCTTGCTTTTAACGCTAATAATTTAGGGGGCCGTTAATGTAGGGACAGACCGGACCCGAATCAAGCCCGGCGCGGTGGAGCACCCCGGTTGACGCACCCCGAACACATACAAAAAGAGCCGACAAGCGGCTCTTTTAAGAAGAAGGTGGGGTGGACGATGGGACTCGAACCCACGACGACTGGAATCACAATCCAGGGCTCTACCAACTGAGCTACGCCCACCACAAATACGTTGTCACGAAACTGGCACGCCCGGCAGGACTTGAACCCGCAACCACTCGCTTAGAAGGCGAGTGCTCTATCCGGTTGAGCTACGGGCGCTTAATTAACCGACCCGAGCCCGGATTCGGTTGCCTCGCTCACCAGGACGAAACCGCTGAAATTGGTCGGAGCAGAGGGATTCGAACCCCCGACCCTCTGGTCCCAAACCAGATGCGCTACCAAACTGCGCTATGCTCCGAACAAGACGTCCCGTCAACGTGCGGCGCATAGTACCCATGCCCACCGGGGTCGTCAAATCTTTTCTATGAAAAATTCAGCAAAAACAAGACGATAGCGCTTCCCTGCCCTCAACTTAGCTTGCCCGGTCACCAGCACCATGAGAAAATTCGCCAAACCCTCTTTGGAGCCTTGAATGCCAGCTCAGCTACTGGACGGCAAAGCCGTTGCCGCCAATCTTCGTGCTCGCATCGCCGCAGAAGTCTCGGATCTGACCGAACAAGGTATTCGCCCGCCCGGCTTGGCGGTTATTTTAGTCGGCGCTGACCCAGCCTCCCAAGTCTATGTAGGCAGCAAGCGTCGCGCCTGTGAAGAGGTTGGCTTCAAGTCCGTCAGCCATGACCTGCCCAGCTCAACGCGCGAAAGCGAACTAATCGCGCTGATTGACGATCTCAACGAAGACGCCTCAATCGATGGCATTCTGGTGCAACTGCCACTGCCGGAACATATTAATGCCGACACCATCGTCGAGCGCATCCGTCCGGACAAAGATGTTGATGGCTTCCATCCTTTTAATGCCGGTCGACTGATGCAGCGCCGCCCGATGCTGGAAAGCTGTACGCCCAAGGGCATTATGACGTTATTGCGCGAAACCGGCGTCCCGCTACGTGGCAAAGAAGCGGTGGTCATCGGCGCCTCCAACCACGTCGGACGGCCGATGATGCTCGAACTGCTGCTGGCTGGCTGTACCGTCACCTCCGCGCACCGCTTCACTGAAAACCTGGAAAGCCATGTGCGTCGCGCCGACATCCTGGTTGCCGCCGTCGGCAAACCCGGCTTTATTCCAGGCGAATGGATTCGTGAAGGCGCCATTGCTATTGACGTCGGTATCAGCCGACTCGAAGACGGCAAGCTGTCAGGTGACCTGCAATTCGCTGCAGCCGCTGAACGCGCCGCCTGGATCACTCCGGTTCCCGGTGGCGTCGGCCCCATGACCGTTGCCACCTTAATGGAAAATACCCTGATCGCCGCGAAACGGTTGCATTTGAACCTGACGCACTGATTGGTCTTATTACACTGAAGAAAGGTAATCCCGTGAAAGTATTGCTGACCACTACTCTGGGCGACATCACCCTGGAGCTGGACACAGAAAAAGCACCCAAGACCAGCGAGAACTTCGCTAACTACGTTAAGGAAGGCCATTACGATGGCGTGATCTTCCATCGCGTAATCAACAACTTCATGGTTCAGGGCGGCGGTTTTGAGCCGGGCATGAAACAGCGCCCGACTGGTGAGCCGATCAAGAACGAAGCCAATAATGGTCTGAAGAACGACATCGGCACTGTTGCCATGGCTCGCACCATGGACCCGCATTCCGCCAGCGCCCAGTTCTTTATCAATGTGGCTGACAACAACTTCCTGAACCACAGCGCCGAAACACCCGAAGGCTGGGGTTACGCTGTCTTCGGTAAGGTCGTTGACGGCATGGACGTGGTGAATCGCATCAAAGGTGTTCCCACCACCTTTGCCGCCGGCCACAGCGATGTCCCCGCTGACGACATCGTCATCGAAAAAGCCAAACTGCTGGATTGATGATGCTGCACTACGATCGGGCCGTCATCATTTCCGATCTGCATTTATTGGAAAGTCGCCCGGCCATTACCCGGGCGTTTTTTCAATTGCTGGAACAGCTGCCTGGTCAAACCCAGGCGCTGTTTATTCTCGGTGACTTCTTCGAGTACTGGGTTGGCGACGATGCAGCAACGCCCTTCCATCTCGACATCGCTGAGCGACTGCGAGCCCTGTCTCAATCTGTGAACATTCACCTGATGGTCGGCAACCGCGACTTTGCCATGGGCGAAGACTATACCCAGCGCTGCGGTGCGACCTTACTACCGGACCCTACCCTGGTTGAACTCGGTAGCCTCCGCTGGCTGCTCAGTCATGGCGATGAATTGTGCACCGACGACAAAGGTTATCAGCGCTATCGCAAGGTCATCCGTCACCCCTGGGTCTTGGGCACCCTACGTCGTATGCCACTACCCTGGCGCATTAAGCTGGCAGATTATCTGCGCGGTAACAGCCAGCAACGTAACCGAATGAATATTGTGCGTTATGTCGATGTCACAGAAACAGCCGTGCAACAGTGGTTAGCCGATACACAGGTCGACGGTCTGGTCCATGGCCATACCCATAAAGCCGACTGGCATCAGCACAAACTGGAAAATGGCATGACCAAGCCGCGCCTCGTGTTAGGCGACTGGCATCATCACGGCTGGTATTTGTCCTTTGATGTTAACCAGCAGCAGTTGCACCGCTTTAGCATCGAGGAAGGACCCGGGCTGTCTATAAAGGAAGCAACAAGCCAGACAACCGCTTAAGCCGGAACACCGCTGTGGAAACGGAAGATGGTATCTGGCGTTGCGATCAGTTCGGCCTCTAGTTCCCGGAACGCTTCGATTCTCGGTTGAATATCTTCCTGAGCGTACAAACGCGCCAACTCTAAATAGTGACGATAATGACGCGCTTCGCTTTTAAGCAGTGAGGCATAAAAGCGTCCCAACTCTTCGTCCAGACAGGGGACCAAGGCCGCAAAGCGCTCGCAAGAACGGGCTTCAACAAAAGCGCCAAGGATCAATCGATCAACCAAGCGCTGCGGCTCCGGCTTGCGCACTCTATCGTGCAAGGCTCCGGCGTAACGACCTGCCGATAAATGGGTGTACTCAACGCCGCGCTTGTCCATCAGCTTGAGTACCTGATCGAAGTGAACCAGCTCTTCGCGCGCCAGCTTACTCATCTTCGACAACAAATCACGCCGATCGACATACTTGTACATCATCGACATCGCTGTGGAAGCTGCTTTCTTTTCGCACTGGGCGTGGTCAATCAACAGCGTCGGAAGCTGCGTCAGAGCGTAATCGATCCAGGCTTGCGGTGTAGCATTACCCAGAAAATCGGGGATGTCTTCGAGCATGACCTGACAGTCGGCCGCGCTGGGGGTGGTGGTCATAACTAAAGCGCCTGAATCGTTGAGGGCCGCATTATAATGACGCCCAGCTTCATGACCACCAGAATTGCCACAAAAGATAACGGTATAAATTAGAGCTCAGGCCTGCTCTGAATAGAATGGCCTGCCGCGACTGTTTGAGGACCTTCCATGCCCTTTCCGTTCGATCCCAATCACTATCAGGAACAGCTCGACACCAAGGTGGATCGACTGAAAGATTTATTCGCTGATCGCCCACTTCCGGCGCTGGATATATTCGCTTCCCAGCCAAGCCACTACCGGATGCGCGCGGAATTTCGTTTCTGGCACGACGGCGATGATGCCTGGTACGCCATGTTCAACCCGGCCGACCCCAAGACGCCGCTGCGAGTCGACGAATTCCCCGTCGCCAGTCAACGTATTAATGAGCTGATGCCGCAGGTTCGTGACGCAGTCCTGAGCGATCCGCCGCTACGCCACAAACTGTTTCAGGTGGAATTTCTCACCACTCAGACCGGTGATGCACTGATTACCCTGCTCTATCACCGCAAGCTGGACGCGCACTGGGAAGAGCGCGCCCGTTATTGGCAGGACCAATGGCAGGCCGCCGTTATCGGCCGAGCGCGTAAGCAGCGACTGGTATTGGAGCGAGATTACGTCAATGAAAGGCTGAATATTCTCGGCCGCGACTATCATTTCCGACAATACGAAAACAGCTTCACCCAACCCAATGCGGGCGTGTGTGAGCAGATGGTGAGCTGGGCCAAAACACACAGCCAGGGCAGCGAAGGCGACTTGCTGGAACTCTATTGTGGCAACGGCAACTTCAGCCTGCCGCTGGCAGAAAACTTCCAGCGCGCTTTGGGAACGGAAATCTCCCGGGTGTCGGTCAACAGTGCACAGCACAATATCGCCGCTAATGGCGTCGACAACCTGCGCATTGCCAGAATGTCGAGCGAGGATTTCTCCGCAGCCTGGCTCGGCCAGACACAGTCACGCCGACTGCGCGAATGGCAAATCGACGAATACGATTTCCGCACGCTCTTAGTCGATCCTCCGCGCTCCGGTCTGGACGCCGATACCATCGCCCTGGCCAAACGTTTTGAGCGCATCATCTACATTTCCTGCAACCCGGAAACGCTGGCGCAAAACGTGGCTGACCTGGGGACAGACTACCGCATCGAAGCCGCCGCTCTGTTCGACCAGTTTCCCTACACCGACCATATGGAAGCAGGGTTAGTGCTGAGCCGGGCCTAGCCGTTCTGACCTATTAGTCGCTCTGCCCTTGAAGTGTGGCAACAAGGCGACGGCTACCACCTGCATTACGATGCTCACCCAGATAAATGCCCTGCCAGGTTCCCAGCACCAGACACCCCTCACGAACCGGCAGGCATAATGAAACGCCTAATAAAGAAGACTTAATATGCGCCGGCATATCGTCAGCCCCTTCATAGGTATGAATCAGGTCGCTGCGGCCTTCACTAATCAGACTGTTAAAGACGGTTTCAAAATCAGTACGCACGCTGGGATCGGCGTTTTCATTAATGGTCAGTGACGCCGAAGTATGCTGCAATAACAGATGCAACAAGCCGACACGCACCTGTTTTAACTCAGGGATCGCTGCCAGTATTTCATCGGTAATTAAATGAAAGCCACGCGCACGCGGTTGCAAGCGAATCTCCTGTTGCGCCCAAATCGATTGTGATTCCGCCATGACTGACACTCCTCATAAATTGTGACGACACCAACTTCCCTAGCGCAAAACTTCTCCGCCTTCAGCTTGCAGCGCGTACCAGCTGATACGCAGCTTCAAGCCTGGAACGCTGCCGACGAGTTAGTGCTGTCGCGAGTGGCGCCTGATGACGACAACATTCTGTTGATCAACGACAGCTTCGGCAGTTTAGCCGTGGCACTGGATCAGCGCGTCAGTGCCTGGTGGAACGACAGCGCCATGGCGCGACAAGCCTTGCAACACAACTGCGCACGAAACCAGCGTGCCCTGCCCAAGCTGATTCATTCAAGCGACGAACTACCAGACCACATAAGCTGCGCCATCATCCAGGTACCCAAGTCGGTTGCTCTGTTCGACTGGCAGCTGGGGCAACTGACAAAGCGCCTGACAGCAAACGGAAAAGTCTACGCATTGGGGATGGTAAAACATCTCAGCGAAGGGCATCAAAAAACCATGCGTCGCTGGTTTGGTCAGGTCAACCCCGGCCGTGCCGAGAAAAAAGCACGCTGTGTCGAACTGTCTGAACCTCTATCAGCCGAGATGGTTCAGGCACACCCCTGCCGTACCGATGACGGCCTTAGCTTGATCAGCGAACCCGGTTGCTTCAGCGCGCAAAAACCCGATCCGGGTGCGCTCGTTTTCCTGAAGCATTTCGCCCAACTCCCCAATGTCGATCGAGTTTTGGATCTGGGCTGCGGTAATGGCATTTTGGCGTTGAGTTATTTACGAGATCATCCGTCAGCGATAGCCATCGGCATTGACGAAAGTGCCCAAGCGATCGCCTCCGCTCGCGCCAGTGCTGAGGCTAATAATCTGAGCGAACGCCTCAAGCTGATTCACAATAACGGTTTAACGGATTTAGATTTAAAAAACTTGCCACTGGTGCTCTGCAACCCGCCCTTTCATCAAGACACCAGCCTCACCGACGTCATCGCCGAACAGCTGATCAAAAGCGCGGCCCAATCTCTCGCCAAAGACGGCGAGTTCTGGTTAGTCGGTAATCGACACCTGGGTTACCACCAGCGATTGAAGCGGTATTTTAGGCAGGTAGAGGTAAAATCGAGCCACCCGAAGTTTGTCGTCCTGGCGGCTCACAACGTCAAAAGTTAATGCGCTTTATGGCGTAAATGCCAACACTGGTGCGGACGTTTTTGCTGAAAATCGAACGGCACAGAGACGGATGTTTTCTCAGTCACTGCATAGCGCTCTGACAGTTCCGGCTCGAGTCGGAATTTGCGAAAGTTGTTAGAGAAAATCAACAAACCTTGCGGTGACAACACCCGCATAACCCGATCAATCAACGCCACCTGATCACGCTGAACATCCAGCGTATCGCTCATCCGAGCCGAGTTACTGAAGGTCGGCGGATCGAGAAATATCAGATCGAACTGTTCACGACACTCATCCAGCCATTGCAAACAATCGGCCTGAATAAAACGATGTTGGGCGTTGGGTTCGCCGCCGTTCAAGCGCAGATTTTCCCGCGCCCAATTTAAATAGGTGCGCGATAAATCGACACTGGTGGTACTCGCCGCACCGCCAACATAAGCATGGGCGGTCACCGCGCCGGTGTAACAGAACAGATTCAAAAAGCGCTTGTCCTTGACCTGCTGCTGAATCCAATGGCGGGTTGGACGATGGTCCAAAAATAAGCCCGTATCCAGATAATCGCGCAGATTAACTTCCAGAAAGACGCCTTCCTCACGCACGATAAAAAAGTCACCGCTTTCATCCTGGCGTTCGTATTGCGTCCGACCTTTCTGACGCTGGCGTTGTTTCAAAACGATGTTTTCCGGCGGCGCGTCCATGACCTCACCCAACACCGCCAACGCATGCAGCAAACGCGCGCGCGCTTTGTCTTCGGGAATTTCGCGCGGTGGTGCATATTCCTGAACGTGGTATTGGTTGCCATAGACGTCGATAGCCAGCGCAAATTCGGGTAAGTCGGCGTCGTACAGTCGGTAGGCTTCGATGTCTTTGCCTTTCAACGCCTTGCGCCGTTGCTTGAGATTTTTGAGCAAGCGATTACGCAAAGCGCTGTCTTGCTCAACCATTGCCGGCGTCTGGTTGCTGGCTTCACGCTCATCCGGCGCGAACACATACAGATGGGTTTCCAGACGACCGTTAAAGAAACGCTCCTTGGCGCTGGCTTTCAAACCGGTCTCGCGCGCCAGAACGGTATCGGACGTCAGAATGCCCACCGTCCAGTCGGCCAGTTCGGTTTGTGCCAATTCACCCAGACGCCGGTACAAAGCCAGCAACTGCGGCTTGTTGCCCAGACGCTCACCATAGGGCGGGTTACAGGCCACCAAGCCCGGCTGTAAAGCCCAGTGTGTCGGTTTGGTCCAATCGTTCAATGGCTTGTGATAACAGCGCGCCTGACGCGACAAACCCAACCGCTCGAGCGTCTCGTTGGCCCGCGCGACGACACCGCCATCGGCGTCGTAACCCAAGACCGGGCTCATCTGGCTTTCGCCATCGAGACGACGCTGGCGCGCCTCGCTGAGCAATTCATTCCACAGTCCACGATCATGACCGAGCCATCCGTCGAAACCGAAACGACGTCGCATCAATCCCGGCGCCATATCGGCGGCAATCATTGCCGCTTCCACCACCAGGGTGCCGGAACCACAGAGTGGATCGATAAAGGCTTCGCCAGCCGCCGCTCGCTTGGGCCAGTCAGCGGCCATCAAAACAGCCGCCGCCAGGTTTTCTTTCAGCGGTGCCGGACCAGTCGCCTGCCGGTAACCCCGGCGATGCAAGGAATCGCCCGACAAGTCCAATCCCAAGTCAATGCGCTGACGGCCGAGCTGAACAAAGACAACAATATCGGGTGAGTCGCGCTCAACACTGGGGCGGATGCCATGGCGATCGCGCATCTGGTCGACGATGACATCTTTCACTTTCTGCGCGCCGTAACGCGGATCATCAATGCCACTCATTCGACCTTGAAAATCCACTCTCAGAGTACCGCCCGGGCGAACGTGCTGGTCCCAGTTGACGCTGTCGATTAGCGCCATCAAGCCATCCAGGCTGACGTTGTCGCTCTGTCCCAGCGCCAGATGGACGCGGTTGGCCAGGCGGCTCCATAAACAGAGCCGATAGGCGTCGGCCAGCGAACCCTCGAACGCCAGACCACGCGACCAGTCCAGCGCAGGCTGGCCGGTGATTTGAGTGATCTCAGGCTTCAGTAGTCGATGAAAGCCCTGGGGGCAAGTCACCCAAAATGTCGCGGGTTCGGTGATGCTCATTTTTAGACGGATTCTCTATTAAAAAGGATAGAACTAAGACGATAACGCTTTAAGAAAGCTCGAACAGGCTTTGAGACCTGGCTACAGCCCCCCACTGGATGGGCATGACTATTTTATTACAGTAGCCACTAAGTGTGGCGGTTTTTAGACTGAATGGTTCATCGACACGACCGGACAGTTTTCGATACAACACTAGTGAAGGCAGCCTCACCGGGGTCGGTTGTTCCGATCGGCCCCACTTCACCATGGACAGCAAGAGAGGTCTATCTATGAAGCGACAAAAGCGTGACCGCCGTGAACGAGCCTACCAGAAAGGCTATCTGGCCGGACTGGAAGGTCGGTCGAAAACCTTATGTCCCAGTGGCAAACCGGAACTGCATCAGGAGTGGATGAACGGTTGGCGTGAAGGACGCAGTGATCAATGGGATGGATTAACCGGCGTGCGCGGTATACATCGCCTCAATGAAGTTTTGATCCACCACTGACGCCACACCCAGGCGTTAGCAGCAACAGCCGGCTCAACGCCGGCTTTTTAGTGGCTGGCCGTTGCAATTTCAATCATCCTGCCAAGCTTCAATGCATTCACGAATCAACTTCGGCCCGCGGTAAATAAAGCCACTGTATAGCTGTACCAGGCGGGCACCTGCCTCTTGCTTGGCCTTGACATCATCGCCGTAGCAAATGCCACCAACCCCGATCAACTGAATCGACGGTTTCAAATAGCGTCGGAAGCTGCGTAAGGTTGCCGTCGACGACTGGAACAACGGCTGACCAGACAAACCACCGGCTTCTTCTGCATGGCGTTCACCGGATACCGCCTCGCGGCTGATGGTGGTATTGGTTGCGACCACGCCATCAACTTCGTGTTCATTAAACACCGTGGCGATGGCATCGATTTCGGCTTCGTTCAAATCCGGAGCAATCTTAATCAGGATGGGTTTGTAACCATGCCGGGCGGCCAGTTGTTGCTGACGTTGCTGCAAACCATTCAACAGCTTTTTCAGCGCATCGCCAAACTGCAAATTGCGCAGCCCGGGTGTATTGGGTGACGACAGGTTGACGACCACATAACCGGCCCAGGGATAAACCCGGTCCAGACAGTAGAGATAATCTTCGAGCGCATCGTCTTCCGCTGTGGTTTTGTTTTTACCGATGTTGATGCCGACAACGCCGTCATAACGACTGCGTTTAACGCGTTCAACCAGATGATCGACACCTTTGTTATTGAAGCCCATGCGATTGATGATCGCCTGGCTGTCAGGCAGCCGAAACAGTCGCGGTTTTTCGTTGCCACTTTGCGGACGCGGCGTCACCGTGCCCACTTCGACAAAGCCAAAACCGAGCGCGCCCAGCGCATCCAGATAATCGCCATTTTTATCAAGTCCCGCGGCCAGGCCAACCGGGTTGGCAAACTCCAGTCCCCACAACGACACCGGATCACCGGCCGGCATCTTCCCAAAGAAGCGACTTAGTCCCAGGCGATGAGCAGCGCCCAACGACTCCAGACTGAGGTCATGGCTGGTTTCAGGACTGAGCGCGAACAGGGCTGGACGCAGGATGTCGTACATAACAGCTTTCCCGGCATGATGAAAACGGCCGGCAGTATAACAGCTGGGGAAAACTAGGCGATGCGGCGGATGCCGATCAGTTTGAAATTGTCGTCGACTTCCAGGCTGAAACTGCCGCGAACACCATTACGGGTGACAAAGCGTTGCAGAATACCGGAAGGAAACTGCACCCGACGACCGTCACGCGACTCGCAGGAGACGTATCTAACCGAGCCTTGATAATGCTGCAGATAGTCATCGGCCGAAATATAAAGATCGACGATCAGCGTTTGTGACATGACATCGAGAACCCAGACAGTTGCTCGGGGCAATTATCCCCGTAGCAACTGTCTGCGCAAGCACCATTGCACACAGAACCCGCTCAGAGTTCCGGCATAGTTGCCTGCGACAGATCCAGCAGTTCGCGAATGGCCACGCTGTACATGCTGAACTCCGGTTCACCGACGGCGCGGATTTCGCTCATCATCTTCAGCCAGCGCTCGACCAGAATCTGATTGCGTTCCAGCCAGTCATCGACCAGCTCATCCAGCGATTCATTACCAATCTGGCTGAACAAACCCTGGGTGATACGGCGCTGTTGCCATTCCAGATCATCGCGGAACGACTCACGCGCCATCGCCTGCCAGTGGGTATTAACGCTGAGGCTGTTGACCTGCTCAGCAAAGCTGTCCAATTCAAGCGCATCACCGACGCGGAAATAACCCTGAGCCACCTGCATCGGATCGCGTTCCTGACTTTGTGCCACAGCAACCACACCCAAGGCGGTATAGAGAATGTCCGAGGCGCAGACACGACGCGCCAGATCTTCCGGCACACCCTGCTCCACCAACTGTGCCGATTCACTCAACCAGATTTCTTTTTGATCGTCCGGCAACAGGGTTTCCAGTTGCTCGCTCATGCTCTGAATGGGTTGCTGATACAGATCGAGCACCGCCTGAATATCGATACCGGTGCGATAGTTTTTCACTAACCAGCGACTGCCGCGACGCACCATGCGCGCCGTTTTCAACATCAGACTGCTTTGCAACTCGGTGTCGATCTGATGATCAAGCGCTTCCAGTTCGTCCCACAAGCTATGCATGCCAAAGATGTCGCGCGCGGCAACATAGGCTTTGGCCGCCTCCAGCGGTGACGCCCCGGTGCTTTCCTGCAGCCGGTTAAAATAGGAAATCCCCATGTAGTTGAAGATGTCGTTAGCCACCTGAGTGGCAACAATCTCACCGCGCAAACGATGCTGGTACATGGCCTTGCCGAACTTCTTACGCATCGCTTCCGGGAAGACGGTGGTAACCGCCGTTTCCAGGTAGGCATCCTGAGCCACATCGGCTTTGATCAACTGCTCTTTTAAGTCGCCTTTAACGTAGGAAATCAGCACCGACAATTCCGGCCGCGTTAAACCCTGGCCCTGGACTTTGCGATCGCTGATCGCTTCATCGGAAGGCAAAAATTCCAGTTCACGATTCAACTTACCGGCACTGACCAAGGCATTGATCAGACGTCGATATTCCTCAACGCGCTTGAACGATTCGGTGTATGCAATACCCAGCGCCTGGCTTTGGCGATAGTTATTACGCAGCACCAGCTTGGACACGTCTTCGGTCAGTTTGAACAGATTATCGTTGCGCTGCTTGACGGTCAGATCGCCACTGGCGACCAGGTCGTCGAGCAGGATTTTCATGTTCACTTCGTGGTCCGAGCAATCCACGCCGCCGGCGTTATCGATAAAGTCGGTAAAGCAGCGACCGCCGCCCAGGTTAAATTCCACCCGGCCCAACTGACTAAAGCCCAGGTTGCCACCCTCGCCGATCACCTTGCATTGCAGATCACGGGCGTCTACGCGCAGCGAATCGTTGGCCTTGTCGCCAATGTCAGCATGGTTTTCGTGGCTGGCTTTGACATAGGTGCCAATACCACCATTCCACAACAGATCCACCGGCGCCGTCAGCATGGCGCTGATCAGATCATTCGGCGTGATTTTCGACTTACTGATGCCAAACAGCGCTTTCATTTCCTTACTGACCGGAATCGATTTGGCGCTGCGACTGAAAATCCCCCCGCCTTTGGATATCAAATCAGCGTTGTAGTCTTCCCAACTGGAACGAGGCAAATCAAACAGACGCTGACGTTCAGCGAAACTCTTGGCAGGATCCGGGTCCGGATCAACGAAAATGTGCAAGTGGTTAAAGGCGCCAACCAGCTTGAGCGACTCGGAGCGCAACAAACCATTGCCGAACACATCGCCGGCCATATCGCCGATACCCACCACGCTGATCGGGTCTTTCTGAACATCGATACCCAACTCGCGGAAATGACGTTGCACACTGACCCAGGCGCCACGAGCGGTAATGCCCATTTTCTTGTGGTCGTAACCATTGGAGCCGCCAGATGCGAACGCATCACCGAGCCAGAAGCCGTAATCAATGGCTTCGGCATTGGCGATGTCCGAGAAGGTTGCGGTGCCCTTGTCGGCAGCCACAACCAGATAGGGATCGTCTTCGTCGTAACGTACAACGTGCTGAGGCGGTACTAATTCGCCTTCGCTGAGATTGTCGGTAATATCGAGCAGAGCGCGAATAAAGGTCTTATAACTGGCAATACCTTCCGCCTGAATGGCTTCGCGATCACCATCGACCGGCAACTGCTTGGCAACAAAGCCACCCTTGGCACCCACCGGCACGATTACCGCATTCTTAACCTGCTGAGCTTTTACCAGACCGAGCACTTCGGTACGGAAATCCTCAATGCGATCGGACCAGCGCAAGCCACCACGCGCCACCTTACCGCCGCGCAGGTGCACACCTTCAATACGCGGCGAATAGACGAAAATCTCAAACATCGGTTTGGGCAACGGAATGTTGCTGATCTTTGCCGGGTTCAGTTTGAAACTGAAATAATCCTTACGCCGACCATCGGCACCCGGCTGATAGAAGTTAGTGCGCAAGGTGGCTTTAATCAGTTCAACATAGCGCCGGAAGATACGGTCTTCGTTGATATTATTGACGGCATCCAACTGGCCGTTAATGGCTTCCTGCCACTTATCAAGATCCTTATGCACATTCTCCTGCTTGTCTGGATTGAAACGGGCTGAAAACAGTTCAACCAGGTTTTGAGTAATGTCGGTGTACTTGATCAGCGTATCGGCAATGTATTCCTGCGACAGACCAAAACGGATCTGTTTCATATAGCGCGCGTAGGCACGCAACATCGCCACTTCGCGCCAGGTAAGCTTGGCGCGAAGGATCAATTGATTGTAAGAATCGCTTTCGGCACGGCCATTCCAGATATTGAGAAAAGCGCGCGCAAATTCTTCACGATACTGAACAGGATCAATCAGCGGGTTAGGCTCATAGAGCAAGGAAAAATCGTAGATCCAGGTGCACTCGTTATCGCCATAATTGATTTCATACGGATATTCATCGATAACCTTCAAACCCAGATTTTCCAAAACCGGCATCAACTCTGACAGCAGCAGCGCTTCGCCTTTTTTGAAAATTTTCAGTTTTAATTCGCTGCCGGTGGGCTCCATGGCGCGATAAAAACTCAGGGCGATAGGTTCAGCATTTTTCTTGTTCAGCGACTCCATCCGCTGAATATCAGCGACCGCCACTCTTGGGCTGTACTGCTCTCGGTAACTGGCGGGGAAGGCTTGGTGATAGCGCTGATGCAGTTGAATGCCCTGCTCTTCGCCAAAGTTCTCCACCAAAACCTGCTGCAGCTCATCGGTCCAGCGACGAGCAATCTGGAAGATACGTTTCTCCAACGCTTCGGTTGGCAATTCACCTTCAATGGGATGCTTAAGCTTGAATACCAAACGCGTTCGCGCTAGCACAGATTCGCTAAAAAAGGTGGTAAAATCCGAACCTTCAATATCAAATTGTTCAGCCAGCATGTCATGAATTTGCTGACGCAATTGAGAGTTAAAAATATCACGCGGAACATACACAATGGCGGTCAGGAATTTGCCATAAATATCGCGACGTAACAGCAGGCGAATGCGTTTGCGCTCCTGAATGGCCAGTACATCCAAGGTCATGTTTAACAGTGTATCGATGGACGCCTGAATCAACTCATCGCGCGGGAAGGTAAACAGGATGGCCGCCAGTTCTTTATAGTTATGCCCACCTTTGGCAAAACCACTTTGTTCCAGAACCTGCTCAATTTTCCGACGTACCACGGGAATGGTATCGGGTGAACCGTTATAGACAGTAGAGGTGTAAAGGCCGAGAAAGCGACGACCACCGACAACCTCGCCCTTGTCGTTAAAACGTTTGACCAATACATAGTCAGAATACGCCGGCCGATGCACATTGGAGCGACGTCCGGACTTGGAAAAAATCAGCAGTTCCTTCTCAAACACATGATGACGACGCTGCTCGGTCATCTCATCGATAAACTCTTCGCGTCGTTTATTGCTCTGACGAAACAGACCCAGCGCACTGCCTTCGACTTGCTTAACCTTACCCTCTTCTATTTCGTATTCGTCGTAAGCCAGGAAGGTAAAGTGGTTATCCGCCAACCACTTCATAAACACTTCGGCTTCATCCAACTCGTCTTGATCGACCGGGTATTTTTTATGATGGAAGTCGGCGATAGCGTCTTCGGTCTTCTGCAAAATATTCGGGTAATCAGCAATCACCCGCTTAACCTCTTCCACCACTGAGTTGAGCGCCTTGGCGATGTCATCGCGCTCAGCCGCCACCGTCGTTCGATCGACTTCAATGCACAACAACAGCTCACGCGGCTGTGCTTTGTCGAAACCTTCAAAGCGGCCGTCTTTCGACCGGGCAACGCCCAGACTGGCATGGAAGATGGTGTGGATATTGGCGTCCAGACGGTTCAACGTCAGCCGCACGGAATCGATGATAAAAGGCACGTCTTCATACAATACCGTAACGATGGTATGCGGTGACTGCCACTCGTTTTCCTCAACATTCGGATTGAAAACATCGACACGTTGTTGACCACCTTCATGCTGCTGCAGAGTTCGCCACAGCGACACCACCATGCCGGCCAGGTCGGTGGTGTCGTAACTGGCCAGATCCTGCATGGAGGCATGCTGGAACAGATGGTCGATCAGAATCTTCAGATCGGCCTGCTTGTCTTTGGGAAAATGAGGCGTTAAACGGGCATAGAGGGTGTCGAGTAACTCAATCCGTCGAGGTGACAGGGTGGTGGTCATTGTTGGCCTCTGTAGGTTGTTGTTATGCGCAGTCCAAACGGGTTGCTGGCAATCGTTGTGCCGTCAGGGTAGACGGCCTTATTCTCTAGCATAGACAAACACTCGCCAGTACGCTGGCGCATTGGTGTCGCCTTTTGACGACTGGGGTCGCAATGGTGAAAGTGACACCGAAACGAAGCAGGAGAAAAAAGATGGTGGAAAATCGAACGCCTCGGGCTGAGGGTCGACTGGGGCGGTTATGGCGGCTGGTGTTGAGTTTGTTGGCAGGACTGGTCGGCGTGCAAAGCGATAAAAACAGAATCAGCGACTTCCACTCGACCAGCATCTGGCCGTTTATCATTGGCGGCATCTTAATGACCGCCTTATTCGTACTGGCGCTGATCCTGCTGGTGCGCACTTTGGCTCCCTAGCCAAGGGCAAAGAAAAAGGGCCATGATGGCCCTTTTTCAGGTCGGCTTCACGGCCGACCCAGATACAATTCAAATCCGCTTGAGTGGATTATCATCGACAACAACCTTCAAGCTGCCGTCGCCACCCAATATATAGCAGCAACGACAACGGTCACTACGATGACCACCGCCGCAATGGCGTCTGCCTGGGCGTCACTCATTCCAACTTTCTTGCTGGCCATGGTTTGTCCTCCTGTTATTGTTGTTCTACCTGCCGCGAGGGCCAATACGACTGCAAGAACTGCCGTCTACGGCGGTCATTTAACTCTGTAAGTGGCTTGGGTTCAAGCGCCAGCATATAACGGTATGAACTCAAATTATGAAAATTAAATCATTCCTGGAATAAGTAAACTTCGTTAGAGTAGCGCCCAACCTTCACCAAACCGATACAGGTTGCCTTGATGTACGTTTACGACTCGTTCGACCAGAAAGTGGTCGATGAACGCGTCGCTCAGTTCCGTGAACAAACTGAGCGTTATCTCGACGGCCAGCTGGCCGACGACGAATTCCTGCCACTGCGCCTGCAAAACGGCCTCTATATTCAGCGCCATGCGCCCATGCTGCGCATCGCCATCCCCTATGGTCTGCTCGATTCCACCAAGCTGCGTAAGCTGGCCGAGCTGACTGAAACCTATGATAAAGGCTACGGCCATTTCACCACGCGCCAGAATATCCAGTTCAACTGGCCAGCGCTGGAAGACGTGCCCGACATTCTGGCTGGCCTGGCCAAAGTCCAGATGCATGCTATCCAGACCTCCGGTAACTGCATTCGCAACACCACCACCGATCAGTTCGCTGGCGTACTGCGCGATGAAATTGCCGATCCGCGCCCCTGGTGCGAGCTGATTCGTCAGTGGTCGACGCTGCATCCGGAATTCGCCTTCCTGCCGCGCAAGTTCAAAATCGCCGTTAACGGCAGCACCAGCAGCGATCGAGCTGCGGTGCGTTTTCACGATATCGGCCTGGAGCTGGTGCGTAACGACGCCGGCGAACTGGGCTTTAAGGTATTTGTGGGTGGTGGTCTTGGCCGCACGCCGCTGGTGGGACAGGAAGTTCGTGACTTCCTGCCAGGCAAACATCTGCTGAGCTATCTGGAAGCGATTTTGCGCGTCTATAACCTGCTGGGCCGGCGCGACAACAAATACAAAGCGCGCATCAAAATTCTGGTGAAAGCGCTGGGTGTTGAAGCCTTCCGCGACAAGGTTGAAGCCGAGTGGGCGCACCTGAAAGACGGCCCGGCGACACTGACCGATGCCGAAATCGAGCGCGTCTCCGAGCACTTTGTCGACCCGGCTTATGAAGACCTGGCCGACGCCGATGCCATTCTGGCGCAGCAAAAAGCCGATCACCCCGGCTTTGCGCAATGGCTCGATCGCAACGTCTATCTGCATAAAAAGCCGGGTTACGCTGCGGTCACGCTGTCGATCAAGAAACTCGGCTACGCCCCGGGCGATTGCACCGCCGACCAGATGCGCAGCGTTGCTCACCTGGCCGATCAGTTTTCCTTCGGCGAATTGCGCGTCAGCCACGAACAGAACCTGATTCTGGCCGACGTCCGTCAGGATCAACTGCTTGAATTGTGGGAAGCCGCCAAGCTGGTGGGTTTTGCCACCGCCAACATCGGCACCCTGACCGACGTCATCTGCTGCCCGGGCGGCGACTACTGCGCCCTGGCCAACGCCAAATCCATCCCCATCGCTGAATCCATCCAGGCGCAGTTTGACGACCTGGATTACCTCTACGACCTGGGCGATCTGGATTTGAACATTTCCGGCTGCATGAACGCCTGTGGTCATCACCACATCGGCAACATCGGCATCCTGGGTGTCGACAAGAAAGGCCAGGAGTTCTATCAGGTATCGCTCGGTGGCGACTCCGGTCAGAATGCGCGTATCGGTAAAATTCTCGGCCCATCGTTCAACGCCGAAGACATTCCGGCTGTCGTCGACAAAGTCATCCAGGTATACACCGAAAACCGCCAGCCCGAAGAAGCCTTCGTCGACACGGTCGAACGCATTGGTCTGGATCCGTTCAAGGAGCGCGTCTATGCAAAATCTCATTAAGAACGGCGCGCTGATCACCGACGATGCCTGGCTGTTGGTCGAAGACGACAGCGCCAAAGTGTCTTCTACTGCAGCTACTATTTTACCGCTGCAACGCTACCTGGAACTGAGCGAAGCCGGTAACTTGCCAGCACGTGTCGGTATTTGGCTGAACGACGAACAAATGGCCGATGACGTTGCCGACCTGCTCGACACGGTAGAATTGATCGCCCTGCACTTCCCCAAATTCGCCGACGGCCGCAGCTTCTCGAAAGCGCGGCTGCTGCGCGACCGCCTGGGTTACCAGGGAGAGATCCGCGCCATCGGCGATTTCCTGCCTGACCAGGTCGACTACATGTCACGCTGCGGCGTTAACGCTTTTGCCTGCCGCAGCGAACGTGAAGCCGAGACCGCCCTGTCGATGCTCGATACGTTCAGTGTTCACTACCAGAGTGCCTTCAACCAGACCGCCCTGTTCCAACAGCGCTAAACATCCGCTTTAGCCAGGCGGCGCCTGCCCTGGGCGCCGTCTTACTTGCCAAACACTCCGACTGATTTAAACGCCTTCAAACGTTTTTCATCAAATCGTTTGACGCCAGTATTTTTACTGTATATAAATACAGTTACTGTATGTTTGAACAGTGAAGGAGCCGACCATGCACGCCCTGAACAACACCGACCAGGCAATGCAAAACCCGCAGTTTTGGCGCACTCCGGCGCGCAAGCCCGTTGCGCAGCTGCGTCGCGAAGCAAAAACAACGCAGCCGGAAGGCACCTTTACTGAGATCTTTTGCCATCACGGCGGTCTGAATCAGCTGCACTTGCTGGTGCCGACACTGGCTAACCTGAGCCAGCAACAGGAACGCTGGATCACCTTTATCGCCCCACCTTGCCTGCCAAACAATGGGGCATTAAAACGTGCCGGCGTCGATACTGCTAAGGTTCGAGTGGCGCATACCCGCTCAGTCAGTGACTACTGGAAAACGCTGGAAGAAGCACTGGCCAATGGCCTGAGCAGCACTGTTTTAGCATGGCCGCCGCACGGTGAATTCAATGACCTGCGTCGCGAAGTACTGAAGCAGGCATCCATGGCTGGCAACACCCAGACCTTTGTTTTCCGCCAATTGGGTCATGCGCAAGCCACAGTACAACCAGAGCGCGAAACCACTCATCAATTGGCGTTAGCGCTTTAACCGACTGGTTCATTCAAGAGGAGCTGCAGCATGGTTAAATTCGGTTACACCATCGCTTATGTCGATGATGTCATCGCCAGCGTCGAGTTTTTCGAGCGCGCTTTCGGCATGAATAGAAAGTTCATTGATGACAGTGGTGACTACGGCGAACTGGATACCGGCACCACCACGCTGGCATTCGCCAAACACAGCCTGGGCGCCACCAACCTGCCGGATGGCTACATCAACGGCACCACCTCAGAGTTACCACTGGGCATAGAGGTCGCGCTAATCTGCGACGATATTGATTCGACTCATCAGGCGGCACTCGCCGAAGGCGCTCAAGAAATAAAAGCACCGCAACAAAAGCCCTGGGGCCAGATCGTCTCTTATGTCAGAACCCCGGCTGGCATCCTGCTGGAGATTGGCAGCGAAATGTAATCACAGTAACAACAACTAAATAGCCAATGGAGACCAAGGATGTTCGATCATCTCAGCACCTACGCCACTGACTTCGAAGCCACTAAAACCTTTTACGATCAAGCCCTGGCCGCCTTGGGCTATTCGGTGCAAATGGAATTCGTTGCCGAATGGAACACCGACTTCCCCACCCAACGCATGTGCGCCTATGGCCCAGAAGGTCAGCCCAACTTCTGGATCATCGAAGTGAAACAAGCCTACACCCCCAGACACCTGGCCTTTTGTGCATCAGACCGAAACCAGGTTGGTACCTTCTATAAAGCGGCCCTTAAAGGCGGTGGTGTCGATAATGGCGAGCCGGGGTTACGACCGACCTATCACGAGCATTACTACGGCGCCTTTGTGCTTGATCCGGACGGGAACAATATTGAGGCGGTTTGTCACCGGGCGGATGGGTGATATTTCGATTCGCTTAAATTGATTTAAATGGTGCCCGGAGCCGGAATCGAACCGGCACGGCCGCAATGGCCGAGGGATTTTAAGTCCCTTGTGTCTACCAGTTTCACCATCCGGGCGTCTAAAACTTGCCAGGGAACGATCCCAGGGTTGGACCGTTGGTTTCCTGCATAAGAGCAGGAAGAAATGGAGGCTGGAGTCGGAATCGAACCGGCGTACGCGGAGTTGCAGTCCGCTGCATGACCACTCTGCCATCCAGCCTTAGAACCCGAAGGTTCAAAAAGTAAGCGCGTTGTTGCTTTGCTTACTTACCCACCGAGATGGGATTTTTTGGAGCGGGAAACGAGATTCGAACTCGCGACCCCAACCTTGGCAAGGTTGTGCTCTACCACTGAGCTATTCCCGCAAAAACTGGTTGTATCTGACCCTCTATCGGGTCGCGAGAACTCGCGAGGCTACGCGCCCAGCCCCAACCTCGGTCAAGGTTGTGCTCTTCCGACGTCGGATATTGGATCCAAGTCGTTCAGCTCCGATCCGAAGCAGTGCTTCGGAATACATCGGGCCTCACCCACTGAGCTATTCCCGCAATACTATCCGTTGCCTGCATTAACCAACCCAGACAACGACGGCGAATTCTAAGGGCTGGGATGGGCCCGGTCAATAATTTTCCTTTTAATTTAAGCACTTAGCCATCAAGGCTGTTTCAGCCGGCGCTTGGCTTAAGCTCGCTCCAGGCGGCGCGCAGGTAGACGACCATCGACCAGAGCGTCAGTACCGCTGAGACTTGCAAGGCAATCAGACCCAGGGTCGATAGGCTGGTATGGGCTGCGGGGTTCTGGCTGAGCAAAACGACGATGGCAATCATCTGCAGCGTGGTCTTTACCTTGCCCAGCATGTTGACGGCGACACTGGCGCGTTTGCCCAGTTCAGCCATCCATTCACGCAAAGCAGAAATAACGATCTCGCGGCCGATAATGACGATGGAGGGCAGCGTCATCCAGATGTTGCCGTGGGTTTCCACCAGAGCCACCAAAGCGGCAGCGACGATCAGTTTGTCGGCAACAGGATCAAGAAAGGCGCCGAAAGGTGTCATCTGGCCAAGGCGGCGTGCCAGGTAGCCATCAAACCAGTCGGTCACTGCAGCCGCGGTAAAAACTGCAGCAGCGACCATATAGGCCCAGCCATAGGGCAAGTAATAAATACCGACGCATACCGGAATCATGATGATGCGAAACAGCGTCAGAAGATTGGGAATGTTCATAACGACCCTTAGTCAGGCTGGTCGGCTTTGTACCGACGACTTATGGCTTGTGCGAAAGGCTGCAAGGATTTCAGCTTCACGGCGAGCTGTAAAGTCACCTTCGTCACTATTACCCCTGTTTAACTTGAATGCAGATGGTCATAGATGCTGTCGGCCAGCGCCTTGGAAATACCTTTTACCCGGGCAATCTCGGCGGCGCTGGCGGCTTTTACGCCCTGAGCACTGCCAAAATGACGGATCAGTGCTTTACGGCGTGTTGCACCCACACTGGGAATGTCGTCCAGAATGGAACCCAGACGCGCCTTGCCACGCCGGCCGCGATGGCTGGTGATGGCAAAGCGATGTGCTTCATCGCGAATGTGTTGAATCAGATGCAGCGCCGGGCTGTGATTGGGCAGTTGAATCACCCGGTCAGGCGTTTCATAAAACAGGGTTTCCATGCCTGGTTTGCGCGTTTCACCCTTGGCGACACCCAGCAATGGAATGCTTAACCCCAGTTCATTCATGACTTCGCGCGCCATTTTCATCTGGCCTTTGCCGCCGTCCACGATCAATAAGTCGGGCAGCCGCGCCGCTTCTTTTTGCAGGCGGCTATAACGACGTTGAATGGCTTGCGACATGGCCGCGTAATCATCGCCAGCCGCTACGCCCTCGATATTGAACTTACGATACAAGGATTTATTCGGTCCGTTCTGATCGAAGACCACGCACGACGCCGTCGTCGCCTCGCCAGAGCTGTGGGAAATATCAAAGCATTCCATGCGCTCGGGCGCCGCTTCCAGTTTCAACACTTCCTGCAGGGCGGCAAAGCGCTGCACAATTTGTTGTTTCTGACTGATGCGATGCTGCAGTTGTTCTCGCGCATTGGTCTGCGCCAGTTCCACCCAGCGCGCATTGCGGCCACGCACCGATGACGACAAACTGACTTTGCGACCAAACTGTTCGGCCAGGGCTTTTTCCAGCCAGTCTTTTTCGGTCACCGGCGTGTTCAGCAGGATAGTTTGCGGACAATCATCACGGGTGCGACCGAGATAATACTGAGCCAGAAAACTCATCATGATCTGGGCCGGTTCTTCATCGATACCCGGCTTGGGAAAGAAACTCTGGCTGCCCAGCAAACGCCCCTGGCGAATCATCAGGTAATGCACACACAGTCCGGCTTCGCTGGCTTCCAACGCAAACACATCGACATCGCCGCGATCGGACGAAACAAATTGCTGCTCCTGCACTTTGCGCAAATAGAGCAATTGATCGCGCACTTCTGCTGCGGCTTCGAAGTTCAGGTCGGCACTGGCAGCATCCATTTCCACTTCAAGGGTATCGATCAGGCTCTGATTACGGCCTTGTAAAAAAGTCCGCGTTTTCTCCAGATCGGCCTGGTATTCCTCTTTGGAAACGAAGCCGACGCAAGGCGCCTTGCAGCGGTTGATCTGATACTGCAAACAGGGCCGCTGCCGGTTTTGAAAAACGCTGTCTTCGCATTGGCGAACCTTGAACGCCTTCTGCAAAATCGCCAGGCTTTCGCGCACGGCTCCGGCACTTGGGTAGGGTCCGAAGTATTCCGAACTGCCCTTGCGCGCACCGCGATGTACGTACAAACCGGGCCAATCGCCACCAGTGGTCAGCTTGATATAGGGATAGGACTTATCGTCGACCAGCAGAATATTGTACTGCGGCCGGTGTTGCTTGATCAGCGTCTGTTCCAGCAACAGAGCTTCGGTTTCGCTGTGCGTTACGGTGGTTTCGATGCGCGCAATGCGCGCCACCAGGGCGAGGGTTTTGTTGTTTAGGCCGCGGCCACGGAAATAGCTGGAAACCCGATTCTTCAGGTTCTTGGCTTTGCCCACATACAGCAAGGTGCCCTCGGCATCGAACATGCGATAAACGCCGGGTCTGATGGTCAGGTGCTTAAGATAGGCTTTGTGATCGAAGGGGGTTGCGGTGTCTTCCATGCCGCTACTATATCATTTCCTGCGGTTCCAACAGACCATGACGGATCGCTAAATGCGTCAATTCCACATCACTGGAAATGCCCAGCTTTTCGAAAATGCGGTAGCGGTAGGTGTTGACGGTTTTGGGACTCAAACAGAGTTGATCGGAAATTTCCTGGACCTTTTTGCACGAACAGATCAGCGTAGTGATCTGCATTTCCCGATCGGACAGTTCCGCAAAGGGCGATACCTTACCGCTCAGGTTTCGCAACGCCAGCTCCTGAGCGACCTTCGGCGAGAGGTATTTCTGGCCGGCATTGACAGTGCGAATGGCGCGCACCATTTCGTCGGTGGACGCGTCTTTGGTCAGGTAACCAGCGGCGCCGGCTTGCAGTAAACGGGAGGGAAATGGATCTTCGCCACAGGCGGTAACGGCGATGACGCGGATTTCGGGATACAGGCGGTAAATTTTGCGAGTGGCTTCGAGGCCACCCAAACCGGGCATGCGCACGTCCATCAGGATGACATCCGGCGCCAGTTCTTTGGCCAGACGCACGGCTTCTTCGCCGCTGGCCGCTTCGGCAATCACGTTCAGTCCCTCGATATCCTCGAGTAACCGCACCAGTCCCATCCGGACCAGATCATGATCATCGACAACGACCACCTGAATCACAGCTCTTCCCCCTGATAACTTACTGACATCATACGTCCAGCCATCCAGGGCGCAAAGTCTCTTCGACTGCGAAACCATCCTTGGTTTCCAGCATAGTCAAAGCGCGCCCTGAACGTCCAGTTATTACAGGTGCGACTCCGCATAGGCCGCCAGACGACTGCGGGCCACGCCTTTCAGGGTGATCGTGCCGGCATGAGCAAAGCCTTTGAAACGCTCACTCATAAAGGTCAGCCCTGAACTGGTCGGCCCCAGATAAGGCGTATCGATCTGCGCCAGGTTACCCAGGCAAATTACCTTGGTGCCCTGGCCTGCCCGCGTCACGATGGTTTTGATCTGATGCGGCGTCAGGTTCTGGGCTTCATCGACAATCATGATGCTCTGCTGGAAGCTGCGCCCGCGCACAAAGTTCAGGCTTTTAAACTGCAACGGCACCTTGGCGCCGACAAAGTGCTGACTGCTGGACGGATCGAAATCCTCGGCATGCAGCGCCTCTAAGTTATCGGTAAAGGCACCCAGCCAGGGCTGCATTTTCTCCGCTTCGGTGCCCGGCAGAAAGCCGATGTCTTCGTCCAGTCCGCGCGTGGAACGGGTAGCGATAATGCGTTTGTAGAGCTTGGTCTCCATGGTTTGCTCCAGCGCACAGGCCAGCGCCAGTATGGTTTTGCCACTGCCGGCGGCGCCATTGAGTGCAACCAGGTCGATGTCCGGATCAAACAGCAGATGCATGGCCATGGCCTGATACAGATCGCGCGGCGCCAGACCCCAGGCTTTTTGGCGCATCAAGGAACCGGTATTGAGCAGTTCCAAACGCACCCGAGTGCCATCGTCAGACAAAATCCGGCCAGCAAATTCGCGGTCATCGAAGAAAAACTGATTGACGAAAAACGCTGCGCCAAGCAGCTCTTCCATCACCCCTCTATCGACGCTGTGCTCACGTTCGCCGTTGACGGTCTGCGGCGCCATGGCATCCAGTTTTTCCCAGAAACTGCCTTCGATATGGTGGTAACCGCTGGTCAGGCTGTCGATGTCGGTGATCAACTGATCGTTGTGATAATCCTCAGACTCCAGGCCACTGCCGCGCGCCTTCAAGCGCATATTGATGTCTTTGGTGACCAGGATGACTTTGTAGTCCGGTCTTTTCGCCTGTAATGCCAGCAGATCATTGATGATGCGGTTGTCGTTAATCTGCGTCGATAAGGTTGCCGGCGCTTCTTCAATTGGCATCAGAATGGTCAGCGTTCCCAAGGGGCCACCGGGAATTACACGATGAATATCGACACCCGCCATAATTTCCGTCGGGCTGGCAGGACCCAGAATGGCGTCGATGGTGCGCACCGCCTGACGGGCGTCGGCGGCAATGGCGGTGTTGCCAATCTTGAGTTTGTCGAGCTCTTCAAGCACGACCATGGGGATGAGCACCTGGTGCTCTTCGAAATTAAAAACGGAGTTGGGATCGTGGATCAGGACGTTGGTGTCGAGGACGTAGATCTTTCTGTCCGCTGGGTCTGAAAGGGTTGGCTGCATAGCGACTCCTGATGAACAGTGGGCCGCGGTCTGTTTACCGCGCCCTACTCGGCGCCGGCCCACTTGCGTAAGGCCTGCGCCATCTCACCCGCCGAAGCGTAACGCTCGTCGGGATTCTTCTTCAGTGCCTTGTTGACGATACGCACCAAGGCAACCGGTACTTCAGGGTTATGCTTGCGGGGGCTCTCCTGTTGAGTTTGAGTGATGGCGTACGCCAGACCCGGAAGGGTATCGCCGCTGAAAGGAAGGTGACCGCATAACGCCTGGTAGAGCGTTACACCCAGACTGAAGATATCCGAGGCGCCCGTCAATGACTCGCCGCGGATCTGCTCGGGCGACATAAAGGACGGGCTGCCCAGCACCACACCGGTTTGGGTCTGATGCATACCAGTAATGCGGGCAACGCCGAAATCGGTCACTGTCAGCTTGCCAGCCGCTTCATCAATGTAGAGGTTCGCGGGCTTGATATCGCGATGAATGATGTCGTTGCGGTGGGCAAAATCCAGTGCATCGGCGGCCTGAGCCATCCAGTCGCACAGCGTTGCCAGCGCCGGACCCGGTTTACGTTCCAACCGCTCAGACAACGACTGGCCCGTTAACCGGTCCATGGCGATATAGGCCAGTTCGCGCTCTTCCCCAACGTCATAAACGGTCACGATGTTGGGATGATTCAACCGGCCAGCGGCCTGAGCTTCCTGGAAAAAACGCTGTTTGACCGAGTCGGCCTCCTCCATCGCCAGCGTATCCAACTGCACCACCTTCAACGCCACCCGGCGACTGATGCGTGGATCTTCAGCTTCATAAACCACGCCCATGGCGCCACGACCCAATTCACCCAGAATGCGATAACGACCAATTTCCGGCGCCTGCATTCCGGCAACCGTCGCTATGGGCCGAGTCGTACTGTTGCCGCCGCCAATTACCAAGGTCTGGTTCGGGTCACTCAACGGTTTCAGTTGAGTCAGTCGCTGGTCGGTATCTCGGTAACCCGGAGCAAATCGATGCAATCGTTCATAGCACGCCAGCGCTTGCTCATACTGCCGTTTCTTCTCGAAGCCCATACCCAATTCATAAGTCAGCTCAGGATCGAACGCCAGATTGGCAGAACTGTTGAGAAACCGTTGGCCCGCTTCGGTTTTGCCGTCGTCCAGCAAGTGCCGCAGCCAATTCAATGCCAGCGTCTGGTATTCCGCCAGCAACGCTTCCCGTTTTGCTTCGCTGCGTTGCAGCCGACGATGCCACAGCACCGCCAATAACATCGACACCAGCGGATACCACAGCGGCAACCACCAGCGCAGCGTGACCGCCAGGGCTATGTTTAACCCAATCCAGGCCACTGCTATTAATGGTCCCGCCCACAAAGGTCGAGCCAGATAACGCGGTAAAAGCCAAGGCAAGGCCATCGCAAAGGCCGCCAGCAGTGCCAGCCAAAACGGCGTATATAAGTAGAAACCTTGCTGCAGCGCCCAGTGTTCACGAACGGCCGCGAGTCCTGGCCCATCGCGCTGAGCGATTTTGGGCAAGGGCGCAGCGGTTAGCGATTCAAATTCGGGTTCCGGCACGGCAAAGTCAGCCAGCAAAACGGCACCCTGCCAGTTCACCGGAAATTGCCGATCCGAATTGATCAGCAACTGGCCGGGTTGATAACGCCAGTCGGCATCATCCAGCAGCGTCAGTTGGGCATCCACCAGCAAGCGGTCGCCGCTGTGATAGACCAGTGATTTATAGCCATGTTGCGCTGGCTGCCAGTAGAGATCGAAGGGCGTGAGTGCCGGGCCAGCCGAGACCGAGGGCAAGGTTGGTAAAATTAAAGCCGAGGCCCAGACGGGCCAGTCAGCACTCAGTCCCTGTTGCGGCGTCATCATCGGGCCGGAAACCGGTCCCAGTTTCCAGCCGGACGGCCAGACCACCAGGCTGCCATCGGGCACATTGGCAGGATCAAGCGTATAGCGTGGCGGCGGAGCGGAAGATTGCCAGGACCAGGCAGTGGTCAATCGCAACCAGCTTTGGTCCAATAACGGACCGCCGGGGAAACCAACCATTAACAGGGTGACGGCCAAAAGCAGAGCCAGTGGCCAGCTCAACAGGGACCGCAAAACCATTGAACGCCTACTAATCTGTTCCGCTGCGGATTGCTGAGTCATTTGTTAGCTATATATCAACGTCGGCCGGTACTAATGGTAACCTATAACGGATTGCCGCTTTGCGGACAAGCCAAAAAAGAGGACTGCAGGTCCTAGAGCAGATTGGAGTACGAACATGCCCATCCTTATGCAGGTCAACAATGAGGTGGTTCAACACAAGGTCGCATTGAACGGCCAGGATGTGTCGATTGGCCGCGCTGCCGACAACGACATCCAAATCGAAGACCGCGCTGTGTCTGGCCGCCATGCCCGCATTGAGTGGGTCAAGGCCGACAACGAACAGGGCGGTTTCTATCAACTGACCGACCTGGGCAGCACTAACGGTACCTTCCTGAATGAGAAGCGACTACCCGAACCCGCCGCTTTGCGTCACGACGACGATATTCGCATTGGCTTCGTCAACTTTCGTTATCTGGATGAAACCACCCAGGATTTCGAACAAACCGCCAAAATCCACAAAAGCTGGATACCCGGCGTTTACTACACCAAAGATTAATAGCAAGCGCCGGGTCTCTCCGGCGCTGACCAGCCTTTCAACCCTGACCCAACCGATCGGCCGACGCGGATTCTTACCTTGCAACGCATTGAACTTCCATACGCCGCCAGCGCCCGACCCTGGTTTCAGTATATTGCCAATGAAACCGGCGCTATCTGGTTTCATTCCGGCCGGGCCGACCCGCAACAACACCGCTGGGAGTGGTGTTCCGCCTGGCCGTCTGAACGCTTTCGATATCTCGGTCATGGCCAGGTTGAACGCCGTCGTGCTGAGCAGATTGACCAGCTCACCATCCAAGACTTCAGTGTCTTTTTAAACCAATATCGTCGTCACGGTGGCGCACCCGACCTACCCTTCGCCTCGGGACTTGCCGGTCACTTTGATTACGACGCCGGTTTTGAATCACAGCAGATCAGTAGCCGACACAGCGCCGAACAATGCCTGGCCAGCGTCGATCGCTATGACTGGAGTCTGGTGCTCGACCATCAGCAAATGAAAACCTGGCTGTTGATTCACCCCGACTGCCCGGCTGAAATCGTCGCACGCCTGGAAACCTTGCAAACCATAACACCCGAACTAAAAAAAACCGCGGCAGGCTCGTCCGTTGCGTTGCAATGGCGTTCAATGATGTCGCGAGCGCAGTACCAGCAACGTTTTGAACAACTGCAGCAGCACATTCTCGATGGCGATGTTTACCAGGCCAATTTAACCCGCCAATGGCAGGCCGAATGCCCTGCCGACATTGACGACTGGACGCTCTATCAGAAACTTATCGAACAAGTGCCCGCGCCGTTTTCGGTGTATCACCGGGCTACCGATCACAGCCTGCTGAGTGTGTCGCCAGAACGCTTTTTAACCATCGATGACGGCGCCATCGTTACCCAGCCGATTAAGGGTACGCGTCCGCGCGGTAAAGACAGTCAAAGTGATCATGAACAGGCTCAGGCGCTGCTAAACAGTACCAAGGATCGCGCCGAAAACCTGATGATTGTCGACCTGTTGCGCAACGATCTAGCGCGCAACGCCCAACCGGGTTCGGTTCAGGTGCCTCGCTTGTTTGAATTGATGTCCTACTCCAATGTGCACCATCTGGTCAGCACCGTGACGGCGCAGCTACAACCGCAGACCAGCCCGTTAAAAGCGCTGCTCGATGCTTTTCCTGGCGGTTCGATCACTGGCGCGCCCAAACGTCGCGCCATGCAAATTATCGATGAATTAGAGCTGGCGTCTCGGGCGAGTTATTGCGGTTCGGCGTTCTGGTTCAGCGACGACGGTTACCTCGACAGCAACATCCTGATCCGTTCAGTGGTGCGTCGTGGCCAAACCTTAAACTGCGCCGGTGGCGGAGGCATTGTCGCCGACAGCGATGCCGACAGCGAATACGCCGAAAGCGCCACCAAGGTTCGACAATTACTCGAAACCCTGGGGTGCATTGAAGCGGATTAAAGGCGGGAGCTTAGAGCATTAAGTCGCGATTGCTGGCGCTTAAGAAAGCCTGGCGCAATTCGTCATAACCTCGCACAGACGGAAATTGCGGGAACTCGGCAATGACGTTATCCGGGGCATTATAAAGAATACCGGCGTCAGCCTCAGCCAGCATGGTGGTATCGTTATAGGAATCACCAGCGGCGATGCAGCGATAATTCAGACTGTGAAAGGCGCGAATTGAAGCACGCTTGGGATCTTTCTGACGCAGGTGATAATCCACTACGCGGCCATTCTCGGCCACTTCCAATCGATGACAAAACAGCGTGGGAAACCCGAGCTGACGCATCAACGGTTGGGCGAATTCGTAGAAGGTATCCGACAAAATAACCACCTGAAACCGCTCGCGTAACCAACCCACAAAATCGGCTGCACCATCGAGCGGAGCCAACTGCGAAATAACCGCCTGGATTTCATTCAGTCCCAGCTCATGCTGTTCCAAAATGGCCAGACGCTGACGCATCAGGACGTCATAGTCGGGAATATCACGAGTGGTGGCTTTCAGTTCTTCAATACCGGTTTGCTCAGCAAAGGCAATCCAGATTTCCGGTATCAACACCCCTTCCAGATCCAGGCAGGCCAGTTCCACGGCAGTTTCCTTGAGTCGCTTGTTGAGAATGGCCGATACACTAGAACGCAGCCTCAAAGTTGGCAACGGCAGTTTATGCAGCACTGTCTTGATACTGTAGCGAGCTGATCAAAAAATGTCCGGCGCCCTGAACCGGGAAACCTGATCGCAACGCTTAGGTAATAACTTTATGAGTTGCAGCTATTTTTCGTCCGAGTTCGAGGCTGCTAATCTAGCGCCACCTTCAAAAAGACCGTGACCTAATGAACCTGACCGAGTTGAACCTGGAATTATCCGGCCTGTCACCGCGAGAAATCGTTAAGCGCGCCCTGAGCGAACATGAATATCTGGCGGTTTCCTTCAGCGGCGCAGAAGATGTCGTTTTGGTCGATATGCTGAGCAAACTGACCGATACGCCCAAGGTCTTCACCCTCGATACCGGACGGCTGCATCCCCAGACCTACGCCTTTATTGAGCGCGTGCGCAACCACTACAACATAGATATCGAAGTGTTCAGCCCGCAAGCGGAAGCGGTGCAAACCCTGGTTCGGGAAAAAGGCCTGTTCAGTTTTTATCAGGACGGTCACGAAGAATGCTGTGGCATACGCAAGATCGAACCACTGCGCCGTGCCTTGAGTGGCCTGGATGCCTGGATTACCGGCCAACGCCGCGACCAAAGCCCGAGTACGCGTTCTGAAGTCCCCAGCGTGCAATTGGATGGCAGTTTCCAAGGCCGCGGCGAGGCGTTGTACAAATACAATCCACTGGCAAACTGGAGTTCCAAGGAAGTCTGGGATTACATCCGGCTGATGGAAATTCCTTATAATGACTTACATCAGCAAGGGTTCGTCAGTATCGGTTGCGAGCCGTGCACACGACCAGTATTACCCGGCCAGCACGAACGCGAAGGCCGCTGGTGGTGGGAAGAATCGACGCAAAAAGAATGCGGACTGCACGCTGGGAACCTGAAAGCCCCCAGCCTTTAGTCCGTCGTTTTAGTAGGTTGGAAAGGTGATGTTCTGAAACAGATCGTCCAGCTCATGGCGGCTATGCGTCGCCATGGCGCGATCGACCAGATCCCGATTCAAATGCGGCGCAAAACGCTCAATAAAGCGATACATAAAGCCGCGAATAAAGGTGCCTTTGCGGATACCGATCTTGGTCACACTGGGTTCAAACAGGTGGCTGGCATCCAGACTGACCAGATCTCTGTCCTGCTCTGGATCGATCGCCATATGCGCCAGAATGCCCACGCCCAATCCCAAACGAACGTAGGTTTTAATTACGTCTGCATCGGCTGCGGTAAAGACTACTTTTGGTGTTAAGCCTTTATTGACGAAGGCGTCATCCAGCTTGGAACGACCGGTAAAGCCGAACACATAAGTAACGATGGGATGAGCAGCAACATCTTCCAGCGTCAGCTGACTTTTCTGTGCCAGCGGATGGTTTTTCGGCACGACGATAGAACGGTTCCAGCGGTAGCAAGGCATCATCACCAGGTCGGCAAAGTGCTCCATGCCTTCGGTGGCGATGGCCAGATCGACGGTGCCATCGGCAGCCATTTCGGCAATCTGCACCGGGGTTCCCTGATGCATGTGCAAGGCCACATTGGGAAACTCGTGAATAAAGTCGTCGATCACTGAAGGCAGCGCATAACGCGCTTGCGTATGAGTGGTGGCGAGGCTGAGATTACCCTGCTGATCGTTACTGAATTCCTGGGCAATCTGCTTGATGGAGTCGACTTTGCGCAGCACTTCGCCAGCAACTTTCAACACCGCTTCACCGGCCGGTGTAATGCGCGTCAGATGTTTGCCGGAACGAGCAAAAATCTCGATGCCCAGTTCATCTTCCAGCAATCTGATCTGCTTACTGATACCCGGTTGGGAGGTGTAGAGCACTTGGGCTGTCGCCGACACATTGAGATCATGATGTGCGACTTCCCAGATATATTTGAGCTGTTGCAGCTTCATGGTTTCCCCGTTTCGCAGCAATCACCGCTTTGCGCAGTTCTGCCTGTTTGTCCTTGTCGATTACTGAATACAGCGACATCGGATCCGGTGCGTTACCGCACTCTTCTTACTGTCAATTTCAGTGCTGGGCGATAGAACAGTAAAGTTATATAAGTATGATCAATTATTCTTTTTAAGAATACTTAATAACCGATAGGTTTAGCAACACCAGTACTCTATGACGATTTAGTCAGTATGGAAATCCTTTTCTATAGTCTGTCCGGAGCCGCCGTCGGCCTGATAATCGGCCTGACCGGCGTCGGTGGTGGCGCCCTGATGACGCCCCTGCTGCTGATGTTCGGCTTCCCCGCGCACATCGCTATCGGCACCGATCTTTGGTACGCCGCCATCACCAAAAGCGGTGGCATGGTGGCCCATCATCGTCGTGGTCATGTGCGCTGGCCAATCGTCGCTCTGATGGCCGCGGGTAGCCTACCGGCAGCGGCACTAACAGGTCTGATGCTGTTTTTCTTTTTCCGCCAGCCTGAACATTACGCCTCGATTCTGCAAACCACCTTGGGTGTCATGCTGGTCACCACCGCTGCGGTGCTGATTTTTCGCAACCGCCTGTCCCGCCGTCTGCATTCGAGGCAACAAGTCCATCATCCCATACTGATCTGGTTGGTCGGTGTCGTTCTGGGGTTTCTGGTAACGCTCAGTTCGGTCGGCGCTGGCGCTATTGGCACCGCCGTATTAATGGTGCTGTTTCCGATGCTGATGCCGAAGGAAATCGTCGGAACAGACATTGCTCACGCCGTGCCGCTGACACTGACAGCAGGCCTGGTGCATCTGTTTCTGGGGAATGTTGATTTTGCGTTACTGGCGGCGTTGATTTTGGGGTCTTTACCGGCAATTTATATCGGCACATCGCTATCAGCGCGATTGCCCGCCCGGATTATGCATCCGTTACTGGCAACCGCGCTGTTGCTGCTAGGCCTGAAATATGCCGTCTTTTGAACCCATTAACGCCAGAAGGGGTTACTCCAACCCTTGACGCGATACTCCAGGATTCGACGGTCGACCGCCGAGACATCGCAACGGCCGTAAACACCCGATTCACCAGACGTCACTTCGAGATCCAGAAAGATGGTGTGAACTTTAAGTTCTTGGTTGTACCGGGAAGACCGGTTATCGAAATGCGCCCGAATGAACATTTCGCCCAAACTTTGCCGAACCTGCTGACGGCAGAGTTCCTGTGCCAATTGCACACTCACCTCCGCGCGTCCTTGTTTTGGTGGTTCCTTACCGGTAATACGGTCCCAAATGGAAAGACGATATTCACCATCGCCGGTATTGGCGGTGAATTCATCCAATGCGATGCCCAGGGCCAAAATAAAGGCCAGCACCAATGCCCATTTGGCAATTTGGCCCGCTGCGCTACTTTCTTTGACTGCGCCCTTGCTACTCATATGTGTAACCCTTTGTTTACGGCTTGTATTCGTTTATTTACTTCCCTATCATCTTTGCCTGTGAAGACGACCCCAAAAAGCCTCACTTAGAAGAGCCGCTCGCAAACCATGCAACAGTTAACCAATCTGAACGTCGAAAGCCAGGAAATTCTGATTACGCCAGAGGCGTTAAAGGCCGACCTTCCTGTTTCCGACAGCGCCCACGCCGTTATTGATGCCGGCCGCGAAGCGGTACGGCGCATCCTGGATCGCGACGATCATCGTATTATTGTCGTTATCGGCCCCTGCTCTATTCATGATCCCGAACAAGCGCTGGAATATGCGCGGCGTTTAAAAGCGCTTAATGAGAAAGTTCAGGATAGCTTACTGCTGGTGATGCGTGTTTATTTCGAAAAACCGAGAACCACTACCGGTTGGAAAGGTTTGATCAACGACCCCTATCTGAACGACTCCTTCAAGATTGAAGACGGGCTGCACATCGGTCGCAAGCTGTTGCTGGATATCGCTGAGATCGGCTTGCCGACAGCCACAGAAGCGCTGGACCCGATTTCACCCCAGTATCTTCAGGATCTGATCAGTTGGTCTGCCGTCGGCGCGCGTACCACCGAGAGCCAGACTCACCGCGAAATGGCCAGCGGCCTGTCCTCTGCGGTCGGTTTTAAGAACGGTACCGATGGTAGCCTTGACGTTGCTATTAATGCCCTGAATTCAGTGTCGTCGCCACACCGTTTCCTGGGTATCAACCACGAAGGCCAGGTAGCGATTATCCATACCCGTGGTAATCGCTACGGTCATGTGGTGTTGCGCGGTGGCAATGGCAAACCCAACTACGATTCAGTCAGCGTCTCGCTGTGTGAAGAAAGCCTGCGTCAGGCCGGAGTGCCGACCAACATCATGGTCGATTGTTCGCATGCCAACTCCAATAAAGACCACAACCTGCAACCGCTGGTGGCTGACAACATCACCAACCAGATACTGGAAGGTAACCAGTCCATTATCGGTCTGATGATTGAGAGCAATCTGGAAGCCGGCAATCAGAAAATCCCTGAGAACCTGGCCGACCTGAAGCCGGGTGTTTCGGTGACCGATGCTTGCATCAGCTGGTCAACAACAGAGCAATTACTGCTGTCGATGCGCGACAAACTAAAAGACGCACTGCCGCGTCGTATCAGCAAGAATGTCACCAACATAAAAGCCGGCTAATAACCAGTTGGCACAAAAAAGGGTAGCCACTATGGCTACCCTTTTTTATTGCTCGAACATTGGCTTCAGGCCGGCTCCGAGGCCTTGGGCAGCAAGGCCGCCCAATCAAAATCGACCACCCGGGCTTCGCTGCGATGATCTTCTGCCACTCGAATGCGCTTTAACCAGGAAGGAGTACGACCCGGCTCAAATACCCAACGCGTGACGTCCTGGTGGGCATCCAGCGATGGACGAATGGCCTGGCCGCCAGTGGTCTTCCAACCACCAAACCAACCCCCTTTTTTCAGCAATTGGCGAAACAACTGCCGCACTTCCATTTCTTCGCCCGGCCCTTTTACCCAGGCGCTTTTAAGCAGACGAATACGCTGAATCAACTTGGCTCCGGGCAACCAATAAAGGCGACGTGGCGGTAACTGGTGGGAATTAACGAACAACAGCTCCGGCAGCGTCTCACCGTAGGCCAGAGTTCGGCTGATCAACTCACAGCCCATACCGCGAGCAATAACGGCTGGTTTGTGGCCACAGCGTTCTTCAATAAACGCGAACACAGATGGCAGATCATACTCAGCCATAATGTCCAGCGTATTGGTTTGCGGTCGTTGGTTGCGCGATGACAAACCATGGCCCCGCCAATCCAATAACCAGACATCGTAACCTTGACGTACCAACTCACCAGCAGTACCGCCAACACCATAATCCAACCACTGCCAGTGGTTGTAGAACGCATCGTGAACCAACAATAGCGGCAACGCCTTGGTCACTTTTTCCTGATGCAGACGCACCAGTGCGATCTCGACGGTTTTGTCGGTGCTGTTGTTTGGTTTCAGGGAATAGACATCTTCGTAGACGCCTTCTTTGAATTCCGCACTGGCCAAAGCCACCGGGAAAAGTTCACTGCTACTTTTCAAGCCTTTAGAGTCCTTTACAGTGAGCGTAGCCTGTATATAATCACAGCTACTGTATAAAAAAACAGGGCGACACTATGCTGAAACTGACCGCTCGTCAACAAGAGGTGCTGGATATCATTAAAGAGCACCTTGGCGCCACCGGCTACCCACCGACCCGGGCGGAAATCGCCCAACGGCTCGGTTTTAAATCCCCCAATGCGGCGGAAGAACACCTCAAAGCCCTGGCCCGTAAAGGGGCTATAGAGATGGTCTCCGGTGCCTCACGTGGTATCCGACTGCCGGAGTCCGAAGCTGAAGCCGGCATTCCCGTCGTCGGTCGTGTTGCTGCCGGTTCCCCCATTCTGGCTCAGGAACAGATTGAGGAATTCATCGAAATTCCCACCGGTCTGTTCAACCCCAAAGCCGATTATTTGCTTCAGGTACAGGGGCTCAGTATGAAAGACATCGGCATACTGGAAGACGATCTAATCGCGGTTCACAAGACCGATCAAGCCCGCAATGGCGATATTGTTGTTGCCCGAGTTGGTGAAGATGTCACCGTCAAACGCTATGAACGCGAGGGCGGCATTGTAACGCTCTACCCGGAAAATACCGACTTTGATCCGATTAAGGTCGACCTGGAACAGGACGACTTTGCCATCGAAGGTCTCTACGTCGGCGTTATTCGCCGGACGCTGCACTAAGAGCACCGCCCGGCAAACGCATCACTCCGGTCGCGCTCCCGGCTCATTCGAGCTATTCCACAGGGGCGCGGCGCCGGATTTCTTCTCAATCATCGCCAGCATCTGTTGATGCGCTTCGCGCTCTGCGGCCGTAGGTTCAATAACGACCAAGCGCTCTCCAGCCGCCATTACCGCACTGGCGTCAAAACTCACTTCGTCATTATTGGACTGGGGTTCTTCATCCAGAATCAACGCCGTCTGGCCGCCAGTCATCATCAGATAAACGTCGGCGAGAATCTCTGAGTCAAGCAAAGCGCCGTGCAGTGTACGGTGGCTGTTATCGATATCATAGCGTTTGCACAACGCATCCAGGGAAGCCTTGGCTCCCGGATGTTTTTCACGCGCCAGCATCAGCGTATCGAGCACGGTGCAATGACTGTCCAACCGACCGAAGCGGCTGTCGCCCTCGGCAGCCAGTCGATCGAACTCCATTTGCAGGAAGCCCATATCGAAGGCGGCGTTATGGATGACTAATTCAGCACCGGCGACAAACTGCCAGAAGTCGTCAGCAATATCGCGGAACTTGGGCGCATCCTTAACCTTCTCATTATTAATGCCGTGAACCGCTACCACTTCATCGGGAATGTCGCGCTCCGGGTTGATGTAGTAGTGAAAGTGCCGGCCAGTATGTTTACGGCCGACCAGTTCGACACACCCAACTTCGACGATGCGATCGCCCTTGTTGGGGCTCAGACCGGTGGTTTCCGTATCCAGTACAATCTGTCGCATATCAACCTCGCTTAATAATGTCGTCGACGCCCTGATTAGCCAGCGCATCGGCACGTTCGTTTCCTTCGTTACCAGCGTGGCCTTTTACCCAATGCCACTGCACCTCGTGCTTGCCGATCTGCTCATCCAAACGCTGCCACAGGTCTTTATTCTTCACCGGCTGCTTGCTGGCGGTTTTCCAGCCATTACGTTTCCAGCCATGAATCCACTCGGTGATACCTTTGCGCACATATTGGGAATCGGTGTACAGATCCACCTGGCAACGCCGCTTCAGCGATTCCAAACCAGCGATGGCGGCCATCAGCTCCATACGATTGTTAGTGGTATCGCGTTCGCCACCATGCAGTGATTTTTCGTGCTTGCCCGAGCGCATCAACACGCCCCAACCACCCGGGCCAGGATTGCCGCGGCAGGCGCCATCGGTATAAAGGGTGACAGCGTCACTCATATTGATTCCTTATCGTCCGGCTTGTAAGGCCGGATTTTAGTACCGGCCGGGCGCGCCAGCGCGGCCGACCGTTGATTCGTCCCGCCACCTGTTTGCAACCCACCAAGAGGTAGACTGCACCGGAGACCGGCAATAAACGTCGCTGTACGCGACTCAAAAAACCTAACCGCCCCAGCCACTCCGGACGGCGGTATGGCGGGATAAACAGATGTTTCTCCTGGCGCTCCATTTCGAAATCGAGCAGTTGCATCCAGTCAGCGACACGACCACTGCGAATAAAACGCGAGCGCCACACCCCGGACTGAGCCCGACTGAGCATCGCCCGAGCCCCCCAGGCACTGAACGGATTAAAGCCGACGATCACCAACAACCCACCCGGACGCAACACCTGGGCTGCCTCACGCACTGCCTGATAAGGGTTTTCGCATTGATCGAGCGTATGGTGCATCACCAACGCATCAATGCTTTCCGGCTCGAAGGGCAAGGCTTCGGCATCGGCCCGCACCACCGGGCAAGGTGCGCGGTTATCCAATTGGCTGACGATGGTGCCACAGCCAAACAGACGTTGCTCGAAAAGTGGCTCGTGCAAACCGCTGTCGAGTTGCAACAGATGAGAACCGAAACGGCCAGCCAACCCCCGCGCAACCAGTTCTCGCTCGGTTTCGATCAGGCGCTGACCCAAAGCAGAGCGATACCAATTTGAAAGCGCAACCTCCTGAGAGGCAACATGCGGAGGCCCGGCACGAAGCAGGTGTTTGAAGCGCTGACCAATCTGGTTATTCAAAACACCCTCGCAATAAATCGTTCAAGGAAGCGCCGATGAACATCAGGCACAAGACCGTCCACTTGCGACACCCCCATCACCAACATAGAATTATCGCCCAAACCGAAACCGGCTTCAAAACCCAAGCGACCCTTGCATGCTTTTAAATCGTTATCTGTTTCCAACGGCCCTGGCCAGCATACTGGTTAGCGGCTGCAGTACCTTGGGCGGGTCTTCCCTTTCAAGCATTCCCCAATCCTGGTTCGGCACCAGCATTCCCATCGAGCAAACCGTGCGTACCGCCGGTATCGATCTGGATGCGGGCTATCCGGCCATCATGCCGCGGCCACCGTTGAGCATGCCGTTTTCGGATCCGGTTTACGATCCGCTGGTTGCCACCTTGCTGGTCACCGACGACATCTTCGCCCACCAGCCGGACCTGAGCGCAGAAAATGCCCGCGCCCGCGCTGTATACGACCCCTTCTCGCACTACCCTGACGACCTCTACCAAACCCTGCGCCGCGGCTTCGAATTCGACGTGACGCTCGACAATCCGCGCATCATGGCGCAACTGCGCTGGTATGCCCGACACCAAAGCTATATCAATCGGGTCAGTGATCGTGCCGGTCGTTATCTCTATTTCATCGTCGAAGAATTACAAGCGCGTGATATGCCGCTCGACCTGGCCTTGCTGCCCATCGTCGAAAGCGCCTTCGATCCATTTGCCTATTCGCATGGCAGCGCCGCGGGCATGTGGCAGTTTATTCCTTCCACCGGCCGGATGTACGGCCTGAAACAGGACTGGTGGTATGACGGTCGTCGCGATGTCGTCGACTCTACCCGCGCCGCGCTGGATTATCTCGATCGCCTGAACCAGATGTTCGACGGTGACTGGCTGCTCGCCCTGGCCGCCTACAACTCCGGCCCCGGCACCGTTTTGCGCGCCGTGCGTCGTAACGAAGCCGCCGGCCGGCCCACCGATTTCTGGCATCTGAACCTGCCGCGCGAAACCGAAGCCTACGTGCCCAAGATGTTCGCCCTGGCCAAACTGATTCACTCGCCGGAAGTCTATGGCATCGAATTGCCCGTGGTCAGCACTCAACCCTACTTCGCCGTGGTAGAAGTCGGTGGTCAGATCGACCTGGCACAAGCCGCCCAACTGGCCGATATGGACCTGAGCGATCTGTACCTGCTCAACCCCGGCTACAACCAATGGGCCACCAACCCGGACGGTCCGCACCGTTTGCTGGTTTACGTCGATAAAGCCGAAGGCTTCCGCCAGAAACTGGCTGAACTGCCGCCGGAATCGCGCATGACCTGGCAGCGCTATACCATCAAACCGGGTGATTCGCTGCTCACTATTGCCGGTCGCTTTAATGTCACAGTGGAAATGCTGCGCGACGCCAACGACCTGTCCGGCAGCCTGATTCGCGCCGGCGATGCGTTGATGATCCCCATCGCCTCCGCCAGCTCCAGCGACTACTCAATGAGCGCCAGTCAGCGTCTGGCTCGCACCCAAAATGCGCTGGCCGGCAGCAATCGCACCCGCGTTAACTATGTGGTGCGCGGCGGTGATACCTTCTGGGATATTTCCCGCGAATACGGCGTCAGCGTCGGCAACTTGGCGCGCTGGAATAATATGGCACCGCGCGATGTCTTGCGCCCGGGCCAGACGCTCGCCATCTGGCTGGATTCCAGCAACGCCCGCACCAACGTACCGACTAACCGTGAAGTGGTACGTCGGGTTGGTTATGTGGTGCGCTCCGGTGATTCACTGTCGCGCATCGCCAACCGCTTTAATGTCCGTGTTACCGACATCGAACGCTGGAACAGCATCGACCAACCCTATATCCAACCGGGTCAACGCCTCACCCTCTATGTGGACGTAACCCGCATTAATTAATGCACGGGTCGCAGCCCAATAAAAAAGCCGGCAACTGCCGGCTTTTTTATTGCTTAATTACGGCAATATCCGCTGCGACAAGCGCTCAAAAAAACCTTCCGTCGCGGCCGAGGCAGCGGTGCGCACCTTCACATTCAGATGGCGTTGCGGCTTCCAGGTGACTGAGACCAGTTCTTTGTCATCGACCAGTTTTTTCAGGTAGTCGTCACTGGTGCCAATCTCGTCGATCAGTTGCAGCTCCAGTGCGTCTTCGGCCAACCAGAAGTCGCCTTCGGTGACTTTGTCGAGCTCCAGTTGCGGGCGGAAGCGACCGACCAGGCCTTTAAAGCGGCGATGAATGGCCTCCAGATCATCGAGAAATTTCTGCCGGCCGGCTTCAGTTTTCTCACCCATCAGCGTCAGCGGCGCTTTGTGTTTGCCGGCGGTTAACACCTCAACATCGACATTGTGCTTTTTCAGCAGGTTGTGAACGTTGGGCACCTGCGCCAATACACCAATGGAACCGACGATGGCAAAAGGCGCAGCCATAATGCGATCAGCAATACAGGCCATCATATAGCCACCACTGGCGGCGACCTTGTCGACGCAGACAGTCAACTTCAAGCCGGCATCGCGGATGCGCATCAGTTGCGACGCCGCCAGGCCATAACCGCTGACCGCGCCACCGGGACTTTCCAGCACCAGCACCACTTCCTCGCCCGCCTTGGCAACGGCCAGCAACGCGCTGATTTCCTCACGCAGCGAAGCAACCTGCGACGCCTGAATATCGCCTTTGAAGTTCAGTACCCAAACGCGCTCCGGCGTTTTGCCCTTGTCCGCCTTATGGCGCGCCTTCTCTTCTTTCTGGTGAGCCTTGAGCGCTTTTTTATCGAACACCTGGTGACGAATGGCATCGGCCTGGCGGCGGAAACGCTCGTTCAGCTTGCGCACGATCAACCGGCCTTTGTGACCTCCCGCCTGCCCTGAGCGCGCATTGCGGGCAATGGCGCCGATGATCAGGATGATGACCAGGGCCACCGTCAGGGCTTTCAATAAGAACAACCAGTAATCACTCCACACGCTGTGGCTCCTTGCTATATTGACTGTTATCGGCTTCAAACTTTCGTTTCAAACAGATGTTTGATTTCACCATGGGCGGCTCCTACAATGCCGAAGTTACCAAGCCCATGTACAGGAGACCTTAGATGGCTACGACGGCTGAACTCTTCAATACCATCCATTCACGGTTTAACGCAGACGCAGCGGGCGATATGGATGAAGTTTTCCAATTTGCCATCGAAGACGACGCAACCTACCACCTGATCGTTAACAACGGCCAGTGCCAATTGGGTGAAGGTGAGCACGACGATCCCAGCGTAACCCTGCTGATGGACGCCGATACCCTCAACGAGATTGCCGAGGGTGAGCTGAATGGCATGCAGGCCTTTATGGCCGGCCGGTTGCGCACCGAAGGGGACATGATGCTGGCAACCCGTCTGTCGGATCTGTTCTCACTCTGATTCTATTCAGAACTCCAGCTGCCCACCGCTGCCCGCGCCGGTTCGTTGACCGGCCGGGCGATCAACCCCCGCGACGTCAACGCCACTTCAAAGACCCCACCATCGACCATCGGTAAATAAGCCGCGCTACCAAAACGCGCATCGACCCAAGGCAGGAAGGGTTCAAACTGCCGCATGCTTAACCAGCGATCATTTTCCAGCGAATGCACCCGACGAACGGCACTGCGCTCCTGCGCCAAATCACGGTAACGACCGGACAGCCGCTCCAGGCGAAACACCGGCTCCATCCCCAAAACCGTTAACGGGCCGGTCCAGGTGAGAATGCGTGCATCGATCTGCCATTCATCGCCGGTCAGTTCAAAGCTTTGGCTGGCATCAGCATCGGTGGGCGTCAGTTCAACCTGATAACGCTGGTCGTCCAGTTGCTGAAACGACAGGCTGGCAATGGTGGTTTCGGCGCGTAAGGCCCGGTAAGCCGCCAGATCGACGACCAGATAACCGAGCACAACGATAATCAGCAGGCTGCCAATACCAATCAGGCCGCGGAAAAAACCGCCCACCCAGCCGCCACGAAACAACAAGCGCACGGCCAGAAACAGCAGCAGCATGCACACCGGAAACAGAATCAACAGTAACGGCCAGTAGGTCATATGCTTCCCTCTTACACCTTTGCGATGGGGTCCGATTGAACCGAAAAGCCCGAGCTTAGCGATACACTCTAGTCGGTTTAGAGAGGCACAACAGCGCCTGAGATAACGCCGTTCAGTCTTCCACAGTCACAGAGCCAAGAAAAGCACCGTTTATGGCCGGCAAGATTCTCAGTTATTCCCGCTAATCGCTTGAAAAATCGGCAAAAACGAGTAGTTTAAGCGCCCATTTTTCGGGAGAACGACGTCCCAGCACGACGGGCTCCCAACCGCTTTCCCCTTTCCAATGAGCACACAATGAGCACCACCTACACTCAGTCCATCGTTGCCAACTTTCTGGGCAACAGCCCGACCTGGTACAAACAAACCATTGTCGGTTTTCTGATCATCAACCCCATTCTGCTGTGGGCACTCGGCGACGCTGGCCCGCACGTGGTTGGCTGGCTGTTGATCGGCGAGTTTATTTTCACCCTGGCTATGGCGCTGAAATGCTACCCGTTACAACCGGGCGGCCTGCTGGCGCTGGAATCGGTTCTCATCGGTTTGACTAACCCGGAAGTTGTCTACCACGAAGCGGCGACGAACTTCCCGGTGATTCTGCTGCTGATGTTTATGGTCGCCGGCATTTATTTCATGAAGGATCTGCTGCTGTTCACCTTCACGAAATTGCTGCTGGGCATCCGCTCGAAGTCGCTGTTGTCGTTGATGTTCTGTTCGGCAGCTGCGTTTTTGTCAGCCTTTCTCGATGCGCTGACGGTCACTGCGGTTTTGATCAGCGTTGCGGTCGGCTTCTACAGCGTTTACCACAAAGTCGCTTCCGGCAAACCCTTCCAGCAAAACGAACATAACCACAACGAAGACGACTCAGTAGAAGACCTGCACCGTCAGGACTTAAACGAGTTCCGCGCCTTCCTGCGTTCGTTGTTGATGCACGGCGCTGTGGGTACTGCTCTGGGTGGCGTTTGCACTTTGGTGGGCGAACCGCAAAACCTGTTGATTGCCCACATCGCCGGTTGGCAATTCGGTGAATTCTTTATGCGCATGGCACCGGTCACCATGCCGGTATTATTTGCAGGTTTGACCACCTGCGTGCTGCTCGAAAAGCTGCGCTGGTTCGGCTACGGCGCGCGTCTGCCGGCATCGGTGCGTACCATCCTGACCGACTATGAAACCCACCAGCAGAGCAAGCGCACGCGTCGTGATGTCACTAAATTGATTGTCCAGGCGTTGGCGGCGGTCTGGTTGATCGCTGGTCTCGCCCTGCATCTGGCCGAAGTTGGCTTGATCGGTTTAAGCGTGATCGTATTGCTGACCGCCTTGAACGGCATTACCGACGAGCATCAACTGGGCAAAGCCTTCGAAGAAGCACTGCCTTTCACCGCCCTGCTGGTGGTGTTTTTCACCATCGTCGCCGTGATTCACAGCCAGCACCTCTTTACACCGATTATCACACTGGTACTGAGCCTGCCCGAAGCCATTCAGCCGGGCATGTTCTTCGTGGCCAATGGTTTGTTGTCGGCGATCAGTGACAACGTCTTCGTGGCGACCGTTTATATCAACGAAGTGAAGTCCGCGCTGGAAAGCGGCGCCATCGATCTGGAGCACTTCAACCTGCTGACCGTGGCCATCAACACCGGCACCAACCTGCCGTCTGTTGCTACACCTAATGGCCAGGCAGCGTTTCTGTTCCTGCTGACCTCCGCCATCGCGCCGCTGATTCGCCTGTCTTACGGACGCATGGTGATCATGGCGCTGCCGTACACCATCGTGATGTCTACGCTGGGTTATCTGGCAGTGACTTTTTGGTTATAATTCGGCACCCGAATTAAGAGGGGCTTGCGCCCCTCCGATTCCAATTCGCGGAGACCGCTTTGGCCTACCCACATCCTTTCAGCGTCGCCCCCATGATGGACTGGACCACGTCCGAGTGCCGTCAGTTTCACCGACTGCTGACCCGGCGTGCCCTGCTCTACACCGAAATGGTGACTACTGGCGCGCTGATTCACGGCAATACCGAACGCTTTCTGCGCTTTGATGTCAGCGAACACCCCCTGGCGTTGCAACTCGGCGGCAGCGAGCCGGCCGATCTGGCACAGTGCGCCAAGCTGGCTAAAGACTGGGGTTATGACGAGGTCAACCTCAACGCTGGCTGTCCGTCCGATCGGGTGCAGAACGGTATGATCGGCGCGGTGCTGATGGGCCACGCTGGGCTAGTGCGCGATGGTCTGGCGGCGATGCTCGATGCGGTCGACATTCCGATCACTCTCAAACATCGCATCGGCATCGACGATTTCGACGACTATGCCTTCTTGCGGGACTTTGTCGGCACCACCGCCGAGTCCGGTTGCGATACCTTTATTGTGCACGCCCGCAAGGCGATTCTGAACGGTCTCAGCCCCAAGGAGAACCGCGAAATCCCACCGCTGGATTATGATCGCGTCAAGCAGTTAAAGGCCGATTTTCCGCAGCTGAATATCGTTATTAACGGCGGCATCAAAGACCATCAGACGGCGCAGCAACTGATCGCCGATGGTCTCGATGGCGTCATGCTTGGCCGCGAAGCCTACCAGAACCCGTTGATACTCCAGGATGTCGACCCTATCTACTACAGCGAAGCAGCGCTGTGTCAGACTCAACAGGACGTCGCCGATCGCTACCTGGACTGGATTGAACATCAATATGCCCAAGGCACGCCGCTGAAATATCTGGCGCGCCATAGTCTGGGACTGTTTCAAGGACAGGTCGGCGCGCGTCGTTTCCGGCGCCAACTCAGTGAAGGCATGCACCGGCCCGACGCCAGCCCGGAACTGATCCGCCAGGCGTTGCATCAAGTGCAACTGCTGGATGTCCAGGCTCTAAGCGCCTGAGCACGAACTCATCATCGGCCCGGTTGATCATCAACGGGGTGCACGCAACTTAGACAACACAGGTAAAGCACAGAGAGTCGCTATGAACAAACTCGAACAACTCAAAGAGTTCACCGTCATCGTCGCTGATACCGGCGAGCTCGAATCGATCCGCAAGTTCAAGCCGCAAGATGCGACTACCAACCCGTCTTTGGTACTCAAAGCTATCCAGGGTGGCCATTACGACGACCTGATTGATCGCTGCATGGCCAAGGCCGATAACTTCGATGACGGCATCGACCGCATCCTGACCTCCATCGGCCAGGAAATTCTCAAAGAAGTACCGGGCTACGTTTCTACCGAAGTCGATGCCCGCCTGTCGTTCGACACCGACGCCACCCTGACCAAAGCACGCCGCCTGATCGAGCTGTACGAAGCCGATGGTTGGAGCCGCGACCGCATCCTGATCAAGATTGCCTCCACCTGGGAAGGCATTCAGGCTGCTCGTGTGCTGGAACAAGAGGGCATCAACTGCAACATGACACTGCTGTTCGGCATGGAACAGGCCCAGGCCTGCGCCGACGCCAACGCCACGCTGATCTCGCCTTTCGTCGGCCGTATTCTCGACTGGTATAAAGCATCGACCGGCGAAGACTACACCGCTGAGACCGACCCGGGCGTGGTTTCGGTACGCGAGATCTACGAGCACTACAAAGCCAATGGCTACAAAACCATCGTCATGGGTGCCAGCTTCCGCAACACCGGTGAAATCGAAGCGCTGGCCGGTTGTGACCGCCTGACCATCAGCCCGGCCTTGCTGGAAGAACTGAGCCAGGACAAAGGCGAGTTGAAACGCGCGTTGAACGCCGGTGGTGGCAGCGATGACCAAACGCCAGCCATTAGCGAACCCGACTTCCGCCTGGGCATGAACAACAACCCGATGGCCACTGAAAAACTGGCCGAAGGCATTCGCAAGTTCATCGAAGACCAGGTCAAGATGGAAGAACTGATCCGCTCACGCGCTTCCTGATTTCCTGATCGCCAGGGCGACGCAGTGTGTTGCCCTGCTCTTTTCGACCCTCCTGCCAACACTTCCCCGATACCACTCCCACCAACTCGCAGCCACCCGTCCAGCCTTGGCGACTCCGACACAAACCGCTAAACTAGCGTAACGCCACAAGAGATAACGGTATAAATGGACAGCGAAACCCGCCTCTTCGATCAGTTCGAGCATATGCGCCGCGCCATCGCCGCCTTTGCCAAGTCGGTTAATCAATACGACAGCGCTCACTGGATCGCGCCTTGGGCGGGGTCAGTACGCGCGCCCGATCTCGAAGATCTGTTGCTGGATCTGTGGTATCAGGAAGAACAGGACGGTCGTGAAACGCGGATTTATCCGGGTCTGATCGCTCTCAACCGCGAACAAATCACCCTGGCCGCCGAGGTCAATCTGGCCAAGGATCAGTTCCGCAAAGTAGTACACGCGCTGAAAGAAGCCGACAACATCGCCTGGCGCGAAATTCAGGGACGCTTGGCGCGTCGCTACCAGAGTTTGAACGATTCGCTCGGCCGTGAAGGTCTGGCTCGATTGCATTTAAAACAGGTCTTCCGCCATCTGCCGCTGGTGGTTAAACGGCCGGATAGAGTCGGTTTCAGCTGGTACAGCAGCGGTCGTTCCATTGCCCGCATCACCAAGGCTGAAGCCTGGGAACGTCTGACCAAGTTAAACACCGAAGCGGCCCATATCCGCATTCAAATGGAACGCCTGGCCACCCTGCCCGATAGCGAACCGCTGGCGCGGGTACAACGGCAGGCGCCGGTGTTGCGCGCTAACCTGGTGTTTGCCGATGGCCGCCGTAAATCGATGAACGTCTCGTTGCCGCTGTTATTTCCCAGCCAGGGCATCAACGAATTGCCGGACTTCTCCATTCCACCCGAGACACCGCCGCACGAACGCCATCGTCTGGTGCGCAGCGACAACAAGTTGGAAGACGAACCCTGGTTGCCGTCGATAAGAGTGCATCGCTATCGACAGCCCAAGCACAGAACTTATTAAGCGCACGCCAGTGATTAGCAGCGCGTACAAAAAAGCCGGCACCAAGCCGGCTTTTGCGCTACAGGCAGATCAGAATATCCGGTTCAAACCATTAAGCGCCGCTACCCGATAGGCTTCGGCCATGGTCGGATAGTTGAAGGTGTGCTCGATAAAATAACGAATGGTGTTGCCGCCGTTCTTCTGCGCCATGATCGCCTGACCAATGTGCAAAATTTCTGCCGCCTGGTCACCAAAGCAATGAATGCCCAGCAACTCCAGCGTTTCGCGATGGAACAACAACTTCAACACACCGACGTCTTCGCCGGTAATTTGCGCCCGGGCGATGTCTTTGAAGTAAGCCTTGCCGACTTCGTAAGGCACCTTGGCGTCGGTCAGTTCACCTTCGGTCAAACCGACAGAGGAAATTTCCGGAATGGTGTAAATACCGGTCGGCACATCGTTGATATGACGGTAGGTATTATTCTGCACGATCACACCAGAGGCGCTGCGACCCTGGTCGTAAGCAGCGCTGGCCAGGCTCGGCCAGCCGACTACATCGCCGGCTGCGTAGATGTTCTCTACCGAGGTGCGGTAATGCTCATCAACTTCCAACTGGCCACGACGGTTAGCCTCCAGACCGACCGCATCCAGGTTCAGGGTGTCGGTATTACCGCTGCGGCCGTTGGCCCACATAAAGGCATCGGCTTTGATCTTCTTGCCCGATTCAAGCGCCAGTACGATGTGATCATCGAAAGCTTCGACCGACTGAAAGGTCTCGTTATGGCGTACCAGCACGCCATGACCACGCAGGTGATAACTCAATGCGTCGGAAATTTCATCGTCCATAAAGGCCAGCAAACGACCGCCAGGGTTGATCAGATCGACCTTACAGCCCAGACCATTGAATATGGAGGCGTACTCACTGCCGATCACACCAGCACCGTAAATCACAATATGGCGCGGTGTTTCGGTGGAATTCAAAATGGTGTCGCTGTCGAAGATGCGCGGATGACTGAAATCCACTGCCGGCGGACGCCAGGGACGCGAACCGGTGGCGATGATAAACTCTTTCGCCGTCAGCACATCGGCTTGTTCATCGCCCTGATCCACCTGAATGGAATGGTTGTCGACAAAGCTGGCGACACCGTAATACAGATCGATGCCATTGCGGCTGTAAAAACGCGCGCGCATGGCGACTTGCTTGTCGATCACCCGCTGGGCGGTTTCACGCACCTGGCTGTAAGACAGCCATTTCTGTTCCGAAATATGTCGGAACATGGGGTTGCGGTTAAATTGCATCACCTGATGCACCGCATGACGCAACGCCTTGGAAGGAATGGTGCCCTGGTGAGTGCAGTTGCCACCCACGCGTTGGCGCATATCGATAACAGCCACTTTGCGGCCGGCTTTGGCGGCGTTCATCGCAGCGCCTTCGCCAGAAGGTCCACTGCCGATGATTACCAGATCATACTGCGTCTCGGTCAACTGCCATTACTCCCAGAATCGATTCAGCGGGTTGCATCCACGGCCAGATCAGCCGCTTTCTTCTTGGCGCGCCGCGTTAAGGGTGTGTCTGAATCGCAGCGGCTTTTATCGCCACCACACACATCGCACTCCGATTCCATGCCGATGGCCGCCATGCCACCACAGGAACCTTTGATCGGCTGACGGCCGAACATCACACCGACGGACATCGCCGCCACTACAATCAACATAAAGGCCAGTACGGCCAGAAAGGTTGCCATGGTGCACCTCTCCTTCGCCCTGCGGGCGTCAATAGTTCAGTTGTCAGGACGCCGAACCATAAAGTTCGGCAAAGCGCTCCGACTGCCAGGCGGCAAAACCTGAGTCGGACCGTTCAATCAGCATCACTGCCAGACCTTGCTGTTGCGCCAGTTCACGCGCAGCCGGTGCGCCTTTTACCAACATGGCGGTGGCGAAGGCGTCACTCAAGGCACAATCGTCAGCCAGGACGGTAACCGACACCAATGAATGGTGAATGGGTCGTCCGTTACTCGGGTCCAGAGTGTGGGAGTAACGCACCCCCGCTTCTTCATAATAGTTGCGATAGTCACCGCTGGTGGCCATCGCACCCTCAGTTACCTCGAGAATGCGATAAGCGCTGCGTGCGCCACTGTCTGGTGTTTCAATACCCACACGCCAGGGATCGCCACCGGGCTTGGTACCGGCAAAGCGCAACTCACCGCCGACCTCTACAAGGTAGGCATCGACCCCGGCTTGCGCCAGTGCATCGGCCACCTGGTCAACAGCAAAGCCTTTGGCGATGCCGGATAAATCGAGTTCGCGCGGTGCTTGCTTGCGCAGTCGATGGCTCGCTTCGTCTACTTCGATGGCCGACCAGCCAACCTGACCCAGCAGCGCATCAATCTGCGGCTGTGACGGCACCTGATCCGGCCTTGGCTGCGGACCAAAACCCCAGAGATCGACCAAGGGCGCTATGGTCGGATCGAACGCACCATCGCTGGCTTCGGCGATTTCCAGTGCCAGCGCGACCACTTCAGTGGTCAATGGTGAAACTTCAATCCAGTCACCCACTTCAGCCTCGTTGAAACGCGATACGTCCGAACGCGGCAGATAGGTCGACATCGACTGGTTCACCGCCTCCAGACGAGAACGCACCGTGCCATCCAAACGCTCGGCTTCACGGACAGTGGTCACCAGCTTAACGCTGTAACTGGTGCCCATGCTGTAACCGGCTAAAGTACGAACGGCGACCTCTCGGTCGCCGCAGGCAGCCAAGAGCGCGGTTGAAACAACCAGCGCCAGGCTGCAACTGAGATGAAAAAACCGCATCAACCGCCGAAGTCATCCAGCATGATGTTTTCCGGTTCCACACCCAGGTCTTCCAACATCTTGATCACCGAAGCGTTCATCATCGGTGGTCCACACATGTAGTACTCAACGTCTTCCGGTGCTTCGTGATCCTTCAGATACTGCTCGTAGAGAACGTTATGGATAAAGCCGGTGTAGCCATCCCAGTTGTCCTCAGGCAGCGGATCAGACAGCGCCAGATGCCATTCGAAGTTGTCGTTCTCTTTGGCCAGGCCATCGAAATCTTCAACGTAGAAAGCTTCACGCCAGCTGCGTGCACCGTACCAGAAGCTGATCTTACGATCGGAATGCAGACGCTTGAGCTGGTCGAAAATGTGCGAGCGCATCGGCGCCATGCCAGCACCACCACCGATAAAGACCATCTCAGCATCGGTGTCCTTGGCGAAGAATTCACCGAAGGGACCGAATACGGAAATCTTATCGCCCGGCTTCAAGCTGAACACATAAGAGGACATCTGACCCGGCGGGTGGTTGGTTCCCGGCGGCGGTGTGGCGATACGGATATTGAACTTAACAATGCCCTTCTCTTCCGGGTAGTTCGCCATGGAGTATGCGCGGGTGACGGTCTCAGTCACCTTGGAGCTGTACTGCCAGATGTTGAACTTGTCCCAGTCGCCGTGGAATTCCTTCTCGATATCGAAGTCTTTGTAGTGCACTTCGTGCGGCGGAACTTCCAGCTGAACGTAACCACCAGCGCGGAAATCGACGTCTTCGCCTTCCGGCAATTTCAAGGTCAATTCCTTGATAAAGGTCGCCACGTTGGGGTTGGATTCGACCGTGCATTCCCAGCGTTTAACGCCGAAGAATTCCGGATCGACCTCAATTTTCATGTCCTGCTTAACCGCGACCTGGCAAGATAAACGCCAGCCTTCGCGCAGCTCACCCTTAGTGAAATGCGTCTCTTCGGTCGGCAGCGCAGCGCCACCACCGTCGACAACCTTACATTTGCACTGAGCGCAGGTACCGCCGCCACCACAGGCAGACGACAGGAAGATGCCCTGATTGGCCAGCGTGCCCAGCAGCTTGCTGCCGGCCTGAACGGTGATGGCCTTATCAGGATCTTCGTTGATTTCAATTTTTACATCGCCGGTGCTTACCAGCTTGGCCCGGGCCGACAGAATGACGGCGACCAGTGCCAGAACGATCAGGGTGAAAAGCACCACACCCAAAATAATTTCTGTACTCATCGATTCAATCCTCAGCCTTTACAGAGAAACACCGGAGAACGACATAAAGCCCAGAGACATCAGACCAACGGTTACGAAGGTGATGCCCAGGCCGCGCAATCCAGCCGGAACGTCGCTGTACTTAAGCTTCTCGCGAATACCCGCCAGAGCAACGATCGCCAACGCCCAACCGGCGCCTGCGCCAATGCCGTAAACCACAGATTCGCTGAAGTTGTAATCCCGCTCCACCATAAACAAGGAAGCACCCATGATGGCGCAGTTCACGGTAATCAACGGCAGGAATACACCCAGGGCGTTGTACAGCGCCGGGAAGTACTTATCGAGCACCATTTCCAGAATCTGGACGATGGCGGCAATAACGCCGATGTAGCTGAGGTAACCCAGGAATTCCAGGTTAGCTTCCGGGAAGCCAGCCCAGCTCAGTGCACCTTCAGCCAGTACATAATTCAGGATGAGGTTGTTAACCGGTACCGTGATGGTTTGCACCACGATGACCGCAATACCCAGACCGATGGCCGCCGACACCTTCTTGGAAATCGCCAGGAAAGTACACATACCCAGGAAGAAGGCCAGTGCCATGTTTTCCACGAAAACGGCACGAATAAACAGACTCAACAAGGCTTCCATTTACACCGCCTCCTTCTTAACGTGCGCTTTCATACTGAATTCATTGTCTTCGATCTGAGAGCGATCTCGGGTACGCAGAATCCAGATAAAACCACCAATAATAAAGAACGCACTGGGCGCCAGCAGCATCAAGCCGTTAGGAACGTACCAGCCACCCTGGTTGACGGTCTGCAGTACCTGGAAGCCAAACAGACTGCCAGAACCGAAGAACTCACGCAGGAAGCCGACGAACAACAGCACCGCGCTGTAACCCAGGCCGTTGCCAATACCATCGAGGAAACTCAGGCCCGGCGGGTTCTGCATGGCGTAAGCTTCGGCGCGACCCATGACGATACAGTTGGTGATGATCAGACCGACGAAGACCGACAGCTGTTTGGAGATGTCGTAGGCGTAGGCTTTCAACACCTGGTCCACCACGATCACCAGCGAGGCAATAATCGTCATCTGCACGATGATGCGGATGCTGCCCGGAATCTGGTTACGAATCATGGAAATAAACAGGTTGGAAAACGCCGTTACCAACGTCAAAGCGATACACATCACTACGGTCACTTTCAGACCAGTGGTGACCGCCAACGCGGAACAGATGCCCAGAATCTGCAGGGCAATGGGGTTATCGGAGAAAATCGGTGTCACTAACACCTTACGTGCTTCAGACATGATCAGGCTTCTCCTGCTTTAAGATTGTCCAGGAAAGGTTTGAAGCCACGCTCACCCATCCAGTACTGGATCAGGTTGGTCACACCGCGACTGGTCAGTGTTGCACCACTGAGTGCATCGACGCGGTAGGTGGCGTCCATCTCATTGTTCGGGTTAATACCGCCCTTCTTCAGTTCCAGCTGGACGTTGCCGTCTTCGCCGTAAACCAGTTTGCCTGGGAACTGGGCTTTCCAGCGCGGATTATCAACTTCGCCGCCCAAACCGGGAGTCTCTTCCTGGTCATAGAAGCCAAAGCCGACCACAGTATTGAGGTCGTCTTCCAGAGCGATAAAGCCCCACATAGTCGACCACAGACCGTAACCACGAACCGGCAGGATCAGCGTCTGCATGGCGCCGTCTTCGCCGTTGACGATATAAACCTCGGTATAACGCTCGCGACGTTTCAGGCCGGCAATGTCTTCGCTGGCCGGAATGCTGCTGCTGATTTCCGGATTATTGGGCGCCGAACGAGGGTCAAAATTCTCGGTGTTAAATGCATCCGAGAAAGTACCGCTTTGCAAATCCACCAGACGTGTTTCGATCTGCTCGAATTGCTGATCGACCGGCACACCGGCCTGATACATATCGGCAATCTGCAGCACGTTGCGGCGCAAGTCTGCCTGCTGGTTTTGTTGTTGAATCGGACGCAATACAACGGCGGCTGTTGATACCACGATGGCACAGGCCAAACAGACCAGCAGCGCTACCTTGATGACGTTTTGAATGGAGTCTTTATTACTGGCCACGAGCAAGCCTCCGTTTAATGTTGCGTTGCACCACAAAGTAATCGATGGTCGGTGCAAAGATGTTGGCGAAGATGATGGCCAACATGATGCCTTCCGGGAATGCCGGGTTGATTACGCGGATCATCACGGTCATGACACCAATCAGAATACCGAACCAGATTTTGCCGGTATCGGTCATCGATGCAGACACCGGATCGGTCGCCATAAACATCATACCGAAGGCAAAACCACCGATGACCAGATGCCAATACCAGGGCAAGGCAAACATAGGATTGGTATCGCTGCCGACAAAGTTAAGCAGCGTCGACAAGGCAATCATGCCGATCATCACGCCGGCCACAATGCGCCAGCTGGCAATACCCATAATCAGCAGCACTGCGCCACCGATGAGAATCATCAGGGTGGATACTTCGCCGATGGAGCCTTGTTGAATACCCAGGAAAGCATTCATCCAGGTCAGACCGCCGAGCATGGAATCGACCAGGCCATCGCTGAACGCGTAGCTCAGTGCCGTGGCACCGGAAAAGCCGTCGACCGCCGTCCAGATCGCATCACCGGACATGCTGGCCGGATAGGCAAAGTACAGGAAGGCACGACCGGTCAGCGCCGGGTTAAGGAAGTTTTTACCGGTACCACCGAACACTTCCTTACCGATGACCACACCGAAGCTGATGCCCAGAGCAACCGCCCAAAGCGGCAGATCTGGCGGGCAGATCAAAGCGAACAGAATGGAGGTCACGAAGAAACCTTCGTTGACTTCGTGGCCGCGCACCATGGCGAACAACACTTCCCAGAAACCACCGACCACAAAGGTGACCGCATAGATCGGCAGGAAATAAGCCGCGCCGTAGATCATGTTGTCCCAGATGCTGGACGGATCATGGCCAGCCAATAGGCTGATGATAGCTTCATGCCAGTTATCGCTCGGCGACAGACCACCAGCGATGGCAGTGTTGGCCTGGAAGCCCAGGTTCCACATACCCCAGAACATGGCCGGGAAAACGCACAACCAGACGGTGATCATGATGCGTTTGAGATCCATGCCGTCACGTACGTGTGCCGTGGTCTTGGTCACACTGTTGGGCATGTAAAAGATGGTATCGACCGCCTCATAGAGGGCGTACCACTTTTCGTACTTGCCGCCTTTTTCGAAATAAGGCGCCATCTTGTCGAGAGTATTACGCAAACCCATGCTCAGGCCTCCTGCTCGATGCGCGTCAAGTTGTCGCGAAGAATCGGACCGTATTCGTACTTACCGGCACACACATAGGTGCACAGCGCCAGGTCCTCTTCATCCAGCTCCAGAGCGCCGAGCTGTTCGGCGGTGTCGAGGTCGCCCACGACCAGAGCACGCAACAATTGCGTTGGCAGGATGTCCAGCGGCATGACTTTTTCGTACTGCCCCACCGGCAACATGGCTCGCTCGGAACCGTTAGTCGTGGTGGTGAAGTCGAATTTCTTGCCTTTGAACAGCTTGGACAGATAGATGTTCAGTACCGAGTGGCGGTTACGACCGGCGTGCAAATAATGCAGGATCGGTCGCTCACGACCTTCGGCCAGAACGCTGACTTGGTTGTGATAACGACCCAGGTAGGTCACTTCATCAACGCCACCGCGGCCACCGAAGACAGAACCGGAAATCAGTCGGCTCTCGCCGTCTTTCAGTTCGTCACGGCTCAAATCGAACAGCGAAGCACCAATGCGGGTACGCACCAGGCGCGGCTCTTTAACCTGAGGGCCAGCCAAAGCCACCACACGATCGGTATAAAGTTGACCTGTAGTAACCAGCTTGGCCAGAGCAATCACATCCTGATAACCGATTGACCAGACTGTCTTGTTGAGACTGACCGGTTCCAGGAAATGAATGTGAGTGCCGCTATTGCCGGCCGGGTGAACACCAGCGAATTCCTCGACACTGATGCCATCAGCGGTCGGAATCTTGGCGCCCGGGGCTTTGCACAACCAGACTTTGCCGTCGGTCAGCTTGGTCAGCAGCGACAAGCCTTGAGTAAAGGCTTCAGTCTGCTCGGCAATCACCACTTCCGGATTAGCCGCCAGCGGATTGGTATCCATCGCCTGAACGAAGATCGCCGCTGGAGTGCTGTCGATGACAGGGACTTTGGAATAAGGACGGGTGCGGAAGGCGGTCCAGAAACCCGATTTAACCAGACGCTCGCGTAAGGTTGCGGCATCCAGACTGGCCAGTTGATCGGCCGGAGTCGCACCGAAGTCTTCGGCGTCATTGCCGTCCACTTCGAACACCATGGATTGGAAAACACGCCGAGCGCCCCGGTTGATGGCTTTAACGATGCCCGAAGCTGGCGCAGTGTAAACGATACCCTCTGATTTTTTGTCGGTGAAAACCGGCTGACCGAGTTTTACCCGATCCCCTTCGCGCACCAACATCGTCGGTTTCATACCCTGGTAGTCGTAGCCGACCAGGGCGACGGTCGAAACCGGCCGACCGTCCGAAATTTCCTGGCGCGGGGCACCAGCGATCGGAAGGTCGAGCCCTTTACTGATCTTTATCATAGTGTGCTTTACCCGATGACTGACAGACGGAACCGGTAGGACACGACCCATTCCGGCAGTCTGGTGTCAAATGCGTTTCAGGCCGGAGAGACTTGTGCCAAGGCGGCAAACCTGACCAACCCACCTAGAAAAAGCGGGCCCAAGTATAAAGATCGTCACCCGCCATTGCTACCATCACGCTGCCTTTATTCGAACAGCGCTATTATTGTATAAAGCCTGTACAGTGGCGCTTGTGGCTGTGCCGGTGGTTGCTTTTTTGATAGCATTCGCGCCCTTTGTACGGCCAGGAAAATACTGCCCTCCATGCTCAGTCTCACGCTCAATCGACCCGAAAACGGCGGCGATCATCGTCGTGTTGGCAATGTCCGCGGCAGTGCCGACAGCGCCTATCTGGCGGAGCTGGTTCGCGATCAGGGTGGCACCGTTCTGGTTATTACTGACAGCCCGGCACAATTGGATCGTCTGGCCACCGAGCTGGCCGTCTTTCGGGCCGCTGATGACGCTTGGAAGATCCTCAGCTTTCCCGATTGGGAAACCCTGCCCTACGACAACTTTTCGCCCCACGAAGACATCATTTCCGATCGCCTGAGCCTGCTGAACCAACTGGCCGATGCACCGCACGGCATCTGCCTGACCACCGCTGCCAACCTCAGCCACAGGTTACCGCCACGCGAAGCGCTGATCGGTACCGCCTTCGATTGGCATCTGGGACAAACCCTAGACCTAGCTGCGCAAAGGCGCCAGTTGGAAAGCGCTGGTTATAGAGCGACCGATACGGTTTATCAGCACGGTGAATTTGCCGTGCGCGGCGCCATCCTCGATGTTTTCCCCATGGGCGCCGATCGCCCTATCCGCGTTGATTTATTCGACAACGAGATCGAATCACTAAAATGGTTCGACGCTGAAACGCAGCGTTCTGAAGAATCACTGGAGCGCATCACCCTCTTGCCCGGCCGGGAAGTGCCGATGACCGAAGCCGGCATCAGTCGTTTCCGTCAGGCGTTCCGCGAACGTTTTGATGTCGACTTCAGCCGTTGCGCGGTCTATCAGGATGTCAGTGACGGCATCGCCCCCGGCGGCATCGAATATTTCCTGCCGCTGTTTTATGAACGCACCGATACACTCTGGGATTACCTGCCAGACGATGCACTGGTGGTGCATGGCGACAACTTGGAAAACGCCCTGGAACAATTCTGGAGCGAAGTGGAAGAGCGCTTCGAGAACCGACGCCACGACATCACCCAACCGATCCTGACGCCCACCGAACTGTTCACGCCCAGCAATGAACTTTTTGGCCGTGCCAATACTTTCCCGCGGCTGACGCTCTCGACACAGCCCGTGCGCGAACAAAGCGGCCACCTGAACCTGCCCGTCGAAGCGCCTGAAGAACTGCCGATCGACCATCGCGCCCAGCAACCGCTGCTGCATTTAGAACGCTTCCTGATGGAAACCGATTATCGGGTATTGTTCTGCGCCGAATCGCTGGGCCGCCGCGAAGCATTGAAAGAACTGCTCGCCGGTATCGGTGTCGAGCCACAAGGCGTGGCCCGGGTCAGCGACTTTATCACCGACAACAGCATTCGCTATGGCCTGACTGTGGCGCCGCTGAGTGAAGGCCTGGTCGCGCGCGAAGGCGAATTCGTGCTGATCAGCGAAACTCAGCTGTTCGGTGACTATGTCGTCCAGCAACGGCGCCGCAATCGCAGCCAAAACGACAACAACGATCAGATCATCAAGAACCTGACCGAATTGAGCCCGGGCGCACCGGTGGTTCACCTCGATCACGGCGTCGGTCGTTATCTCGGTTTGGAAACGCTGGAAGTGGACGGCCAGGCGCAGGAATTCGTCATGCTGACCTACGCCGAAGGTTCCAAGCTCTACGTACCCGTCAGCAACCTGCATTTAATCAGCCGTTATTCCGGCGCCGACATCGACCAGGCGCCACTGAACAAACTGGGCAATGACCGCTGGGCCAAGACCAAGCGCAAGGCGGCGGAAAAAGTGCGCGACACCGCTGCCGAACTGCTCAATCTGTACGCCGAACGCGAGGCGCGCAGTGGTCATAAATTCGACTTCAACGAAGCTGATTACGCTCGTTTCAGCGCTGGCTTTGGTTTCGAGGAAACCGCCGATCAGGCCAATGCCATCGATGCGGTCATCGCCGATATGCAACGCCAGCAACCAATGGATCGCCTGGTCTGTGGCGACGTTGGTTTCGGTAAAACCGAGGTCGCGCTGCGCGCCGCCTTTATTGCCGCCCAGGCCGGTCGTCAGGTGGCGGTACTGGTGCCGACCACCCTGCTCGCCCAACAACATTTCGAGAACTTCCGCGACCGCTTTGCCGACTGGCCGGTGCGCGTCGAAGCCTTGAGCCGCTTCCGCTCCGGTAAAGAAACCAGTGCCATCATTGATGGCCTGGCCGACGGTCGCGTCGACATCGTCGTCGGCACCCATAAGCTGCTGCAAAAGGACGTGCGCTTTAAAGATCTGGGCTTGCTGATCATCGACGAAGAACACCGCTTCGGCGTCACCCAGAAAGAGAAAATCAAAGCGCTGCGTGCCAATGTCGACATCCTGACACTGACCGCCACACCGATCCCGCGCACCCTCAATATGTCGATGTCTGGCGTGCGCGATTTAAGCATTATCGCCACACCACCAGCGCGCCGTTTGTCGGTAAAAACCTTCGTACGCGAACGCGATGACGCCCAAGTTAAAGAAGCCCTGTTGCGTGAAATCCTCCGCGGTGGTCAGGTTTATTACCTGCACAATGAAGTCAGCACCATCGAGCGCACCGCCCAGGCGTTACGCGAACTGGTACCGGAAGCGCGCATCGTGGTGGCGCACGGCCAGATGCCCGAGCGACAGCTGGAACGCATCATGTCCGACTTCTACCACAAGCGTTTTAATGTGCTGCTGTGCACCACCATTATCGAGACCGGCATCGACGTGCCTTCAGCCAACACCATCGTTATCGAACGCGCCGACCGCTTTGGACTGGCGCAGTTGCATCAGTTACGCGGTCGCGTCGGTCGCTCACATCACCAGGCTTACGCCTATTTGATGACGCCGCCCTGGAAGTCGCTGACCAAAGACGCCCAGAAACGCCTCGAAGCCATTGGCGAAGCTCAGGATCTGGGTGCCGGCTTTACGCTCGCCACCCATGACCTGGAGATTCGCGGTGCCGGCGAGTTGCTGGGTGACGAACAGAGCGGCCACATCGAAGGCATCGGTTTCTCGCTCTATCTGGATATGCTCAATCGCGCCGTCAAAGCCATTCAAGCAGGCGAGACGTTCTCGCCGGAAGCGGCCGAACGCGGCGGTGTCGACCTGAACCTGCGCATACCGGCCTTGATTCCGGATGATTACATTCCTGATATCAACACCCGTTTGTCACTGTACAAACGCATCGCCTCGGCCGCTGATGCCGATGAGCTGGATGAATTGCAGGTGGAAATGATCGACCGTTTCGGTCTGTTGCCGGAGCCAGTACGCAACCTTGTCCGCCAGACCTCGGTGCGCCTGTGCCTGGAACCCATTGGTATTGAACGCTTTGATGTCGGCCCCAGTGGTGGCTTTATCGACTTCGCCAAAGACACCATCATCGACCCCTTCCGACTGGTGCAGTTGATTCAATCTCAGCCACATCGGTTCAAGTTAAAAAACGGTACTCAACTGCGCTTCAGCGCCGACTGTGCAACGCCCGAACAGCGGTTTGACACCGTCGAAGAAATCCTCACACTGATCACCAGCAAACCCGGATGAGACCTCTGATGACACTCAAGCATGCCGCCCTGGCATTGACGTTGACCCTGATTGCACCGCTGGCGCTGGCCGAATCCGACGAGGAGCGCTGGTATCAGGTTGAAATTCTGGTGTTCGAAAACCCGGACCGGGAAACCGACAGCCCGGAACAATGGCCAACCTACCCGATGCTCGCCGAACAACCCTTCCGCGTTGAAATCCCCAATACCCTGCGCTTCGACCGTGACGACGAAGATGCCGACGACGAACCCCAGGAAAGCCACGAGATCACTTTCGGGCCGGAACGCACCGTCCTCGATGGCGACTTGAGCGAGTTATCGCCCTTCCGTTTGCTGGGGGAATCCGAATACCAACTGGCCGATGAAATCGCAGCCATGAGTCGTCGCGATGGTTATCGGCTGTTATTTCACCAGGCCTGGGTACAGCCGGTACCGGGTCGCGACGATGTCGAATTGCTGCGCATCAGTGGTGGCAAAACTTACGGCCAGCAACACGAATTGCAGGGTTATCTGGAGCTCTACGTCGAGCGGTATTTTCACCTCACCACCGACCTGCAGTTGATTCATTACGCCCAGACTGACAATCCCTTTCGTTTGATAAACGACCACCAGGAAGGCGACACAACTGCGCCTTTCACAGGCTTGTCGTTAAACCAGGGCGCGCCGGTTTATCAAAGTGAACTGACGGCACAAACCAGTCACCAACGATTTTTTGTCGCCACCGACAGCATCAGTCTGAAGCAACGTCGTCGTATGCGCAGCGGCGAGCTGCACTATCTCGACAACCCGGAATTCGGCATGCTGATACTGATTACGCCGATCGACAAATAAGCTTGCGGAAGAATGATTGAACATAAAAAAGGTCGGCAATGCCGACCTTTTTTGCTTGATAACAGCGCCCATCAAGAACCGTAAAACTGATCAACAGCGACGTTCAAAATCCGCTTCACCCGCTCCATACCCTCGGCCAGGTTTTCATCGATCTGCTTGATGGTAATAACGCCGTCACCTTTACCAGCGGCCGGATTCACCACGAGCGATAAACCGGCATAACGCAGCTTCAGTTCTCGCGCCAAAACCGCCTCGGGCATACCAGTCATACCGACGATGTCGCAGCCATCCTGTTCCATACGGAAAATCTCAGCGGCGGTTTCCAGGCGCGGCCCCTGAGTCGCTCCATAAACGCCACCGTTGATCACCGCTTCGCCGGCGCTCTTGGCCGACTGCAACAACAGCTGACGCAACGATTCGGTATAGGGATAGCTGAAATCGACGTGGGTCACGCTCGCCAGTTCGCCTTCAAAAATGGTCGATTCACGGCTGTGGGTGTAATCGATGATTTGCATTGGCACCACTAATGATCCCGTCGACATATTACGGGTGATGCCGCCAACGGCGGTGACGGCAATAACGTCGGTGGCATAGAGCGTTTGCAATGCCCACAGATTGGCGCGGTAATTCACCTGATGCGGTGGAATGCGATGTGGATGGCCGTGACGCGACAAAAACAGCACACGATAACCATCCAGTTCGCCCTCGAGGATCGGCGCCGACGGACTGCCGAAAGGTGTTTGCACATCGTGTGCTTTGGAAATTGTCAGTCCCGGCAATTGGGTCAAACCGGTACCGCCAATAATGGCCAGTGTTTCTGACATCCGTGACACCTCTCGTTGCTGTTGTTGGTGTTGTTCTGATGTTTGCTGGTCTCCCCGCCTGGACTCGAACCAGGATTTAGGCCTTAGGAGGGCCTCGTTCTATCCAGTTGAACTACAGGGAGTCGGCGGGCATTGTACCGACCCCTCGCCGGCATGGAAACCGTTTGTGATCAAGGCATTAGCGACGTCGACATCATATTCAGCCGGCTCTGAGACCGCTATAATCAGCGCCAAGTTGCCAAGGAAAAACCATGACTGATCTTGATTTGGACCAACTGGCCGATTGGCTGGAAGATGACCAACGCGCCGAGGATTGCCTCGACATTCACGGCCTGCACGGTTACCTGACCGCCCTGGCGATCGGTGCCCAGCCGCTGTCCGATGAATGGCTGGCCAGCGCCATCGACCAATCGCTGCACGAGTTGCCAGAAGCCGAAGCGCAATGGTTTGCCGATCAATGCGTGCAGCTGCATCAGCAGATTGCCACCGAACTCTATGCCGACGATGGCATTGCTCTGACCTTCGAACCCACTGCAGACTGGCAGGATTCGCCGCAGCAGCTCTGGGCCGAAGCTTTTATGGAAGTGGTTTTCACGACGCCGGAATCGTTCGAGAGTGAACAGCAAGACAACTTGGCGACCTTGTTGCTGCCCATCGAAGTAGCGTCTGGTTTGTTTGCTGATGAAGCCGATTACCAGCCAATCTATCGTCAGCCCAAGCTGATTCGCCAGATGATCGACGATCTGCCCGAAGTATTAACCGACCTCTACTTACTGCTGCAGGCGCCGGTAAAATAACCCGGCGTTAATCACTCAAAGCTTATTGCCGCCACGGCAATCGGGAGATGTCGGTGCCTGTCCGGCCCACTCCTGCGGCGCGTAAGCATGAATCGCCAACGCATGTACCGGACCGTTCAATTCTTCCTGCAAAAGTCCATAAACCAACTGATGGCGCTTCACCGAGCGTAAGCCATCAAAACGGTCGCTGACGATCTCCAGGCGGAAATGGGTTTCGCTGTTTTCGGGTACCGAATGACGGTGGCTTTCGTTTTCGATCAACAGGTGGGATGGCGACAATGGCGCCAGTTTGGCTTCAATGGATGCGGCAACAGACATGATCAACCTCGATAACAGTCACAGGCGAAAGATAAAGCTACAGGCTGCCAAAATGGGCGGCAATCGCTGAAAATCAACCTGGCCCGCGCAATTGCTGCTGATGTTCGAGCAAGCTGGTGGCTTCATAAGTCAGCTGCAATACCTTGGCATCGACACCGGCGCGATGATGACTCAAACCACGCTCGGTACGAATGCGATGTTTGGTTTCATCCCAGACCGATAACTGAAATTCGCTGAGAATGCGCGGCAGCGTTTCCAGACGGAAAGTCATGGTCTTGCGGGCACTGTAATAGAGCAGCGCCAGCCAACCGGAATCAAAACCCCAGCCATCACTGTATAAAATCTGACCTTCGAGCAACTCATTCAACTGATCGGCCACCAAGGCAGCCGAAACGCCCTCGCTCAACAACATCTCCTGGCTAATGCCGTGGATCGCCTGAGCGCCTTCATCCCAATGCAACCAGTCAGGCTCCGGCACAACCAGCCAGGCGTATTCTTCGCCTTGCTCCGTGGCAACGCCGACTTCGATGGGGTAACTGCCCCGGCCGAAACCGGACGCTTCTATGTCCAAAATACCTGGCAACAACATCCGCGTTGACAACCTACTCCTGCAATGGGATTGGCCCGTTACAGGGCATGTTTAACAGTCTGATCAATAGCTTAGCAAGCTTTGCCAGCATTACTGTGATGCTAGCAGCCGCTGCAAACACTTTCCGCCTAGAGTGACTCAAAAGCTGCAGCGACAGCACCAGGCGTCAGAATTTGTGGCAACACTTGCGGCGCACCGCCATTAGCCGGATACAACACATAGAGCGGCACACCGTTACGTCCAAAACTGTCAATCAAAGCATCGACGGCCGGCGAAGGCCGCGTCCAGTCGGCGCGCATCAACTGCACGCCAGTGCGTTGTACCAACTGATCAAAAGCATCACCCGATAAGGCAACCGATTCGTTGGCTTTGCAAGTAATACACCAGGCAGCAGTGACATCTAAAAACACCGCTTCGCCATTGCTCTGGTAACGCTGCAAGGTAGCAGCATCATAGGGCTGCCACTGCTCATCCACTCGGGGCACGGAAAACACCAACGACAAAGCCCAGAGCGCCACCACCACCTGACCACCACGCAGCAACCATAAAGGCGCACCATCGAGGCGCGTTGCCCAACGGCCGGTCCATAACACCAGCGTCAGTAACAACAGTCCTAAACCTGCGCTCATAACCACCACTGGTTCGGTCAGCTCGATCAGGATCCACAGCAGCCACAACACCGTCGCGAACAACGGAAAGGCCATCAGTTGCCGGAAAGTCAGCATCCAGGCGCCAGGTTTGGGCAGTAAGCGGCCCAAGCCGGGAACATAGGTCAACACCAGAATCGGCAACGCCAGCCCCAGCCCCATAACGGCGAAAATAGTCAGGCCGATCAGCGTCGACTGGGTTAAGGCATAACCAATGGCGGCGCCCATAAAAGGCGCAGTACAGGGTGTGGCCACCAGGGTCGCGAGCACGCCGGTAAAGAAACTGCCGCTCCAGCCGGAGCGCGTCGCCAAATTCTGACCGGCCCCCATCCAACGTCCGGCGATTTCGATAAAACCGCTCATCGCCAAGGCCAGCACAAAAAACAGCACCACCAGCGCCGCCACAAAGCCAGGCGATTGCAATTGAAAACCCCAGCCTACCCAGGCACCGAGCGAGCGCAGCACCAGCAACACCAACGCTACCAGAATAAAGCTGATCACCACGCCGGCGGTATAAAGCCAACCGTGGGCAATGGCGCTGTGCTCGCTTTCGCCGGGACCAGGCTCAGAGCGGTGCTGCGCCAGTTGCAACGCTTTTAACGACAGTACCGGAAACACGCAGGGCATCAGATTGAGAATGAGGCCGCCGACCAGGGCAAACAGCAGCGCGCTGGCCAGGGTAACGGCCGCCAGTTCAGAGCCGTTTTGGCGATTGACAGGCAGGTCGATCAGGGAGGATTCGTCGAAGGAAGAAAAACCACCAAAGCCGGAATCGGCATTGGCCAGAGCCACACCTTTGAGGTCGTAACGGCGTTTTTGGGGTGGATAACAGAGGCCGGCATCGGCACAGCCTTGATAGACCACTTCGATCTCGCCGCTGTCCGTACGTACCGGATAAACGGCGGTCATGCTGCCGTAGTAGACCACCATCTGCTGATCGAAGGTGGGATCGTATTTTTCTACCGCTCCGGGAGACAGCTGCACCGCTCCCAATTCAACGCCCTCGCTTGGCTGAATGCGATGCTGATCGCGGTACAGATAATAATCGTCGGCAATCTGCCAGTGCAGACGCAGCTCATCACCCTGGCGCTCAACGCTCAACTGAAAGGCATCATCCACCGGCAGGAAGTCGGTCGCCTGCGCCAGACTGGCTGCCATCATCAGCAATACTGCGACTAACGATCTCATCGAACCTCAGGTCCTTACTGTTGTAGCGTTAACCACTTTAGCGTCAACCCTGGAAAGCCGACGACGGTAGGTCTGTCAATTTGGCGTCAAATACTAGGGATGCCAAGGGGTCACCGGCCAGCCAGCTTTCGGCTTCTTTACTTTGTAATTGATGCCAGTTTAGAACAGACCGCAAGACACAGCTTCACCCGCTGGCACCGCTTGCCTATACTGCCAGCTTCAATCTCCGTGGACCTTAGAATCAATGACGCTGGCAACCGGTCTCTTGCAGTGGCAGTGGTGGCACCCTGTGCTCTACACCCTGGTACTGACACACCTGACTATCGTTTCTGTAACCGTTTATCTGCACCGCCACAGCGCCCATCGCGCCCTGGATCTGCATCCAGTTCTGGCACACTTTTTCCGCTTTTGGCTGTGGCTTACCACGGCCATCATTACCAAGGAATGGACCGCCATTCACCGTCGTCATCACGCCAGTTGCGAGACCGAAGACGATCCGCACAGCCCGCAAATCCTGGGTTTACGCAAAGTACTCTGGCAAGGCGCCGAGCTGTACAAAGAAGCCGCCAACGAACCCACGCTCAAACGCTACGGTAACGGCACACCAGACGACTGGATTGAGCGTCACCTCTACAGCCATAAAATCGGCAACTGGGCGGGGATCGGTTTAATGGCCGTTATCAATATCGCCCTGTTCGGCCCCATTGGTTTGTCCATCTGGGCGATTCAGATGCTGTGGATTCCGTTCTGGGCTGCGGGTGTGATCAATGGCGTAGCGCATTTCTGGGGTTACCGAAATTACGAGTCACCCGATGCGGCCCGTAATCTGGTGCCCTGGGGCATCGTCATCGGTGGTGAAGAATTGCACAACAACCATCACACCTACCCCAACTCGGCCAAACTGTCATCGCGCTGGTATGAGTTCGATCTGGGCTGGACCTATATCCGACTGTTCAAAGCGCTGGGGCTGGCCAGCAATGTGCGTCGTGGTCCTTTGGTATTCCGTCACGATGGCAAGTCGTTGATCGATGCCGATACCGCCGTTGCTGCCGCCAACGACCGCTTCCGGGTGATGGCGCAATTCCATCGCCGCGTGCTGCGCCAGGCGGTACGTGAAGACGCCGACATTCGTCTCAGTGCCGGTCAGCACTATCGTCGATTGTCGGCCTGGTTGTCACAAAGCCAGGAACAGTGGGACGAATCGCGTCGCCAGTGGATGACCGATTTCTTCGACAAGCACCCGGAATTGCATCGACTGCACAACCTCAAAGAAGAACTGAACGCCATCTGGGCGTTGCGCACCCGCTCGCGCGACGAACTGGCCGCAGCCTTCAAAGCCTGGTGTGAAAAGGCTGAAGCCTATGGCAACGAAACCCTGGCCGAGTTCACCACCATGCTGCGTCAATACACCCTGAAACCGGTCGCTGTTCGCCATTCATGAGTGATACCAACGCCCTGCTGCAATTACTGGAAGGTCTGCGACTGCGTCGTGAGACCATCCAGTACAAACCTCTGGCCGACGCCCTCGGGCTCGTGCCCCCCAAACAGATTCAAAAACTGGCCGAACTGCTGGAAGCTGTACAGGAAGATGATGCCTTGCTGGGTCGACCGCAACGCGCTGCTCTGGTGATTCAAAAAGGCAACGAGCCTATTCCGCGCCCGGGCTTTTTTATCAAGCTCAAAACTCTGGGCGTTTACCAGGGCACTGATCGTGGTCCGGAAGCGGAAATGTGGCACCAGAATGAATTGGAGCGCCTCTACGATTGGCGCCCCGGCAGTTAGCCAGACTTGGAGAAACGCCATGACCACCCTGACTTTGTATCACAACCCGCGCTGTTCAAAATCGCGCCAGGCTCTGGCGCTGCTGGAGGATGCGGGTGTGGATTATCAGACTCGCCTCTATTTGCAAGAGCCGCTTAACGCCGCAGAAATCAAAACCCTGATCGCTGAATTGGATACGCCGGCCAGTGCCTTGGTGCGCGCCAAAGAAGCCGATTATGGCGCCTCAGGATTGTCGGCCGACAGCGACGCTGATGCCATCGCTAAAGCCTTGGCCGCCTATCCGAAACTGATGGAACGGCCGGTATTGAGCGATGGTAAATCTGCCCGTATCGGCCGTCCGCCGGAACAGATTCTGGAGCTGATCTGAGGTGCCTTATCTACTGGTGCTCTATTACAGCCGCAACGGCAGCGTGGCACGATTGGCGCAGGCCATTGCCAGTGGTGTCGATGAAGTCAGCGGCATAGAGTCGCGGCTGCGTACCGTGCCTGCGGTGCGCGCCGATCACCAAGCGCCGGCCAACGATATTCCCGACGATGGTCCGCTCTATTGCACCTTAGACGACCTGGCCGGTTGCGCGGGCCTCGCGCTCGGTTCACCAGGGCGCTTTGGCAATATGGCCGCCAGCCTGAAATTCTTCCTCGAACAGAGCACTAATGAATGGGTTTCCGGACGACTGATCGGCAAACCCGCCGGCGTGTTCACCAGCACCAGCACACCTCACGGTGGCCAGGAATCGACCTTGCTGTCGATGATGGTGCCCCTGTTGCATCATGGTATGTTGATCAGCGGCATTCCCTTCAGCGAAGCCGCCCTGCACGATCACAGCGCTGGCGGTACGCCGTACGGCAGTTCCTGGGTCGCCGGGCCTGACCACCAAACTCCGGACGCTGAAGTTCTTCGTCTGGCTCGCAATCAGGGTCGACGACTGGCACAACTGGCATTGAGGCTTGACGATGGCAACCGCTGAAAAAGACAACACCATCAATCTGAACCGCCAACTGAAACTGGCTTACTGGCTGTTGATGATTGCACTCTACGCTGGCGCATTTTTGTATGGCCCAGCCTACGGTTCAATGCCACTGGGCGAGTGGATTGCTTCATGCTTCGTGGTGGGTCTGTTCAGTTCCATTCCGCTGTTCTGCTTTGTCGCCGCAGCGCACAAACCTCAACCCGGTTCCGTCAGCTGGCTGAGTTTTTTAATTCTGGCGTATTTGATGTTCGGCATCGTGCTGATCTTCAAACCCGGCGATCTGATTGCCGGCCTGGCCATCACCGGCACAACATTAAACGCCTTCGTGCAAATCATCGTCTGGCTGCGGCCGTTCAAAAAAGCCGCCAAGGCGAAAAAAGCCCGCGAGGAAGTCATTCGTCAACGCAAAGCCCAGGCCGCTAAAGAACAGCAGCTTTAACCGGCGGTAAACAGCTTAGAGCGCACCATCTTGCGATACTCGCCGGGCGTCATCGACAGACGCTCGCGAAACACCCGGCCAAAGTAGGCGGCGGTTCGAAAGCCGCACGTCTCCCCCACCTCGGCCACCGTCAAGTTGGTATCGCGCAACAATTCCCGGGCGCTGTCCAGGCGCAAACGCAGCACATAGGCCATCGGGCTTTCGCCCGTCGCGGCCTGAAAACGTCGACTGAAATTACGCGCAGATTGATCGATCAAGGCGGCCAGATTAATCAGCGTAATATCGTCGGTCAGATGCTGGCGTATCCAGGATTGCACCAGGCTGACACCCTCATCATGATGCACTGCTCCGCCCGGCTCGAAATAGGGTGTCGAGAAGGTCCGCTTAAGCTCGTGCATAAATTGCCGCTCAACCAGCGCCAATGCTTCTTCACCAAAAGTTTGTTCGATCAAAAACAGCACCAAGTCTGTTTGGGCATTGATTGAGCCGGCGCAATAGAGGCCATCTTCATGAGTGACGAAATGATGACCTTCAAATTTCACCTGCGGGTAGCGCTGGCGAAACCGGTCCAGATAATACCAATGCGTAGTAGCCACTCTGTTATCGAGTAAGCCAGCCCGCGCCAAATGGCCGACGCCGGTGCCGGTCGCCGCCAGGCGCGCGCCCTGCTGATATTGTTCAACCAACCAGTGCTGCAGTCCTCGCGCCTGACTGATAACCGGCCAGGGTGTGCCCCACATCGGCGGCACAAACACCAGATCGGCGTTGTCGGCTTGCGCAAAGGTGTGATCCGCCTGAATATTCAGACCGCCGATGGCGCGCTGCGGCTGCAGCGTTTCACCCACCAGTTGAATCGACAGTGGTGTGGCCGAACGTCGCCGCACCCGATGTCGACTGGCGGCGTAAAACATCTCCACTGGCAAGGCGATGCCAGTCAACAAAGATTGAGGACCAATAACAAAGGCCAGCTTCATGGATGTCCTTTTTGTATTGCTTTTCGTCCAGATAGTTATAACACCACTGAACGGCAGGCTCTATAGTCCTCGCCCAGTTACTGACTGACGGACGTCCACTCATGAAATCACTGCCTCTGATCGTCGGCTTTGGTGGCATCAACGCCGCTGGCCGGGTCTCCATGCATCACAGCTATCGTCGCCTGGTGCACGAAGCCCTCGACGACAGCCGTATGGCCGCGACCTGGCAAGACCTGGCGACGCTGATGGGCACCAACGATCGGCAAGCCATGCTCGATGGCACCCTGGTGCGCCGCATCAACCCCGCCAGTCATTACGACCCCGACCAGGTCGAGACGCAGACCAAAGCCAAGCTGAGCCATGCTGACGGTCTGAACTTCGAATTAACGCGTCGTCAGTTGCCCGATCCTCTGCCTGAAGGCTGGACAGTCACCAGCGAGCACGGCAATAAAGTGCACATTCATGTTGCTGGCGAGATGCCGGTGCTGTTGCCGGGCAGCTATAGCAGCAAGGTGTCTTCTGCCGGTTCCTTGCCCAGCGGTTTCGACCCTTCTTCCTATTACAACGCCACACACCATCCGCGCGGTTTGCAGATGGCGGTTTATGGTGCCTCTGATGCGATTCAGTCGATCGGTATGGAGTGGCAGTCGGTGCTGGAGCGGGTGCGTCCGGATCAAATCTCGGTCTACGCCGGCTCGGCTTATTCTCAGCTCGACCAGGCTGGCTTGCGCGGGCTCTATCAGTCGCCAATGACTGGTTCACGCATCACCTCCAAGATGCTGCCGCTGTCGTTGCCGGAAATGTCGGCCGACTTTATCAACTCCTACGTAATCAACAGTGTCGGCAATACCGGCACCAACGTCGGCGCCTGTGCGACCTTTTTGTACAACCTGCGCCAGGGCATGGCCGACATCCAATCGGGCCAGTGCCGGGTCGCCATCGTCGGCAACTCCGAAGCGCCGATCGTGCCGGAAATCATTGAGGGTTTTCGCACCATGGGCGCGTTGGCCGAAGACGACCAACTGCGCGCGCTCGATGGCAGTGATCTGGTCGATAACCGTCGCGCCTGTCGTCCGTTTTCCGCCAACGCTGGCTTTACCATGGCCGAATCCAGCCAGTTCGTGGTGCTGATGGACGATGCTTTGGCCTTGGAATGCGGAGCTACCATCTTTGGCTCGGTCGCCGATGTCTTCGTGAACGCCGATGCCAACAAGAAATCCATTTCCAGCCCGGGTGTCGGTAATTACATCACCATGGCCAAGGCCACTGCGCTGGCCCGTGCCATTCTGGGCGACGCTGGGCTGGCGCGTACTTTTGTGATGGCGCACGGTACCGGCACGCCACAAAACCGGGTGACCGAATCGCATATCTTTAATGAAATCGCCAAGACCTTTGGTATTCAGCACTGGCCGATCAGTGCGATCAAAGCTTATCTGGGTCATTCCCAGGCGCCTGCTGCTGGCGACAGCCTGACCGCCGCCCTGGGTGTTTGGGCGGAAGGCTTTATTCCCGGCATTCGCACCATTGATCACATTGCTGAGGATGTGCATCGCTCCAACCTGGACATCCTGATGGATCACAAAGCGGTCGGCGAGTTGGGTGCAGAGATGGACGGCGCCCTGATCAATGCCAAGGGCTTTGGTGGCAACAACGCCAGCGCTCTGGTGCTGTCGCCAGCCAAGACGCTCGAGCTGCTGCGTCAGCGTCACGGTCAAAACAGCCTCGATGGCTGGCAAGGCCGCAACGAAGTCATCGCCGCTGCCCAGGCCGACTATGACCGTCGCACGCGCGAACAGGGACTGAAGGTGATGTACTCCTTCGGTGAGGCAGTGATGGGTGAAAACGACCTGAGCCTGAGCCGCGAGCAACTGTCGCTGAGCCGCTTCACCTCCGCCATCGACCTGCCGCAAAACAATCCCTACCTCGATTGAGCCACAGCGGGCGAGGCTTGCCCTCGCCCGCTGATTTGCGCTTTGCCGAAAGGCCGTTAAAGTAGCGCCGTCCTGAAAACTCTGGAACCGCATGAGTCGTTCACGTTTCGAAAAATTCAAGCAGGTGCTGCGTGATCGTCAGCCCGATATGACGGTGCTGACCGATCAGGTTCACAAGGCACAAAACATCTCTGCCATCTTGCGCACCGCCGATGCGGTCGGCATTCCGGAAATCCATATGGTGCAACCGCTTCGCGGACGGTTGGTGTATCACAACACCGCTGGCGGCAGTGGTCGCTTTGTCGCTGCCCGGGTTCACGACAACATCGAACACGCCATGCAGGCCGCTCGCGAGCGCGGCTTTAAACTCTATGCCGCACACTGGTCACCACGAGCGCGCAACTACCGTGACGTGGATTATCGCCAACCCTTCGCACTGATCATGGGCGCGGAAAAACGCGGCCTGAGTGACGTAGCTGCCGAAGCCGCCGATGAACACCTGACCATCCCTATGGTTGGCATGGTGGAAAGCTATAATGTCAGCGTTGCGGCCGCCATCATTCTGGAAGAAGCCATGCATCAGCGGCGTCAGGCCGGGCTCTACGATCGCCCCTTTATCGAAGATTCGACCTACCGCGCCACCCTGTTTCGCTGGGCACAACCGAAGATGGCAGCCTACTGCGATCGCCATGGCTTGCCCTACCCGGAACTGGACGAGGATGGTGACTTAATTCCACCGGCCGATCCGGCCTACCGAGGCGCGCTGTGAGCCAGAACCAGACCGATACCAGCACCGAGCAAGATCGCCATCGACGCATCCGGCGCACCAATGCCTGGGCGGTGGTGGTTGATGGTCTGGCCTTTGTCATCAAACTGGCAGTGGGCTGGTTAATTGCATCGCCAGCGCTGATTGCCGATGCCATGCACAGCCTGTCCGATCTGCTGGCTGACTTGCCAATCATCCTGCTGGCGCGCATCGCCCGCCAGCGCCCGGACAGCGATCATCCTTATGGCCACGCCCGTTTCGAAACACTCGGTACCGTCATGCTGGGCGCCCTGCTGCTCACTGTTGCTCTGGGTATTGCGGTTGAAACCGTCGGGCTGCTGTTTTCCGATACACGACCGCTGCCAAGCCTGCTTGGTCTGGTAACGGTGGTGGTCGCCATTGTCTTAAAAGAAGGCTACTTCCAATACGCCATTCGTCAGGCTCGGCTGGCACGCTCGGCCTTGATCGAAGCCAACGCCTGGCACGCTCGCTCGGACAGCCTGTCATCCGTGGTGGTCTTGGTAGGTTTACTGGCGACGCTGGCCGGTTATCCGGCATTGGAAATCGTCGCAGCGCTGATCGTCGCCGTCATGATTGGCTGGATGGGCATTCGCCTGGCCTGGCAGGCCATACAGCAATTGGTCGATCAGGGCGTTGATCACGATCGCCAGCACGCGCTGGCAACGACGCTGGCGACAATACCGGGGGTGCGTGATGTGCATCTGTTGCGTACCCGCCGCATGGGGCCGGACCTGTTTGTCGATGCTCATCTGCGCGTCGACAGCCGTATCTCCGTCTCCGAAGGACACCAGATCAACGAATGGGCTTTAACCACGCTCAAACAGCAATACGACGATATTGCCGATGTCACCCTGCACATTGATCATGAACCCGACCCTGACGACAGCCAGGTACGCCCGCTGGCACCTCTGCGTCCGGCCGTAGAGGGTTTATTGGCCGACTATGGTGTGCGTGATTACGATCGTTTGATCATTCACTACCAACAACAACGCGCCCAACTGGAACTGCGTTTTGCCAGTGATGAGCAACGTCAGGCAGCGCGTCAGCACTGCCTGAAATTGTTAAACGATATTGACTGGATTGCCGACATCACCCTGACCATCAGCGGCGAACGGCTCAGTCGATCAGCACACTGATGGTATCGGTCGCCAGTAAATTGCCGTCGCCATCGAGCACTTCCAGCTTCCAGATGCCATCCCAGTCGGGCAACATTTCTTTGCTCGAATAGGCCCGCCACCGCGGCCCCTGTACTTCAAAACGCACCTCGGCCATCAGACGGTTATTCAAGCGCCAGCGATGCACAATGGTGGCACCGGTCATGCCTTCGAGTTCGGTAAAATAATAGAGCGGATTAATGTTGGTGGCGCTGCTCAGTCGATCGACTGGTTCGCGCTCAACGACATTGCGGGTGAAGTGATGACGGACCACGTCCGCCTGGGCCAGCACCGGCAAGAGGACCGCCAGAATAACGGCCGGCCAACGGAAGCTTCGCATTATTATTGTCTCCTCTTGGCGCGAAGTATTCCGTCAAATTGGCATGAAACGCAGCCGCTGTAAATGCGCTGATCGACTTATTCAACAGCGCCGGGAATAGCAGGAATGGGTGGTGTAACGTCAGCGTTTTGAGCGCGATGACGCAACCAATGATCCATCAACACCAACGCCAGCATGGCTTCAGCAATGGGCACCGCGCGAATGCCGACACAAGGATCATGACGACCTTTGGTGATCATTTCCGTCGCTTCACCCTGGCGGGTAATACTGCGACCGGGAATGGTAATACTCGATGTCGGCTTCAGCGCGATGTGCGCTTCGATGGCCTGACCGGTTGTTAAACCGCCGACAATGCCGCCAGCATGATTGGACAAAAATCCTTGCAGACTTAACTCATCGCGATGCTCACTGCCGCGTTGATTAACCACACCAAAACCATCGCCAATTTCCACGCCCTTAACCGCATTGATGCTCATCAACGCCTTGGCCAAATCGGCATCCAAACGATCAAAAACCGGCTCACCCAAGCCAGGAATTAAACCAGTGGCACGTACGCTGACGCGCGCGCCGACTGAATCGCCGGCTTTACGCAACTGTACGATGTGTTCCTCAAGCTGAGCCACTTTACCGGGATCGGCGCTGAAAAAGGGGTTCTGTTCAATGGCTGAGGCGTCTTTAAAATCCAGCTCGATCGGACCCATCTGACTGAGCCAGCCCTGGATATGAATGCCCTGGCTGGCGAGATAACGCTTGGCAATTCCGCCGGCAGCCACACGCATGGCGGTTTCACGCGCCGAGCTGCGACCACCACCGCGATAGTCGCGGAAACCGTATTTTTGATCGTAGCCGTAATCAGCGTGCGCCGGCCGATAGGTGTTCATGATTTCGGAGTAATCTTTACTGCGCTGATTGATGTTTTCGATCAATAATCCAATCGGAGTACCAGTGGTTTTACCTTCGAAAACCCCCGACAAAATACGCACCTCATCAGCTTCACGCCGCTGAGTAGTGTATTTGCTGGTACCCGGTTTACGGCGATCCAGATCGCCCTGCAAATCCGCTTCTGACAGCGTCATTCCCGGCGGGCAACCATCGACAATGGCACCCAAAGCCGGGCCGTGACTTTCGCCAAAGGTGGTGACGGTAAAAAGTGTTCCGAAGCTATTGCCTGACATCCTGAATTCCGTTGCAGTTTTTTATCGGGTCAAAATTAAGTAGACGGATTAAAGCTGAGAAAAATAAGCGCGTAAATCCGCCGCATGAATAATAAAAACGCCCAATCCACCCTGGCTGAATTCCGGCCACTCCAGAGGCAAATCGGGATAGGCTTCCATCAGCGCGCCGGCACTGTTACCGACTTCACACACCAACAGACCATCGTCGCACAGATGATCGGCAGCCTGGGTTAACAGTCGACGTACCAGATCCAAACCATCCTCGCCCGACGCCAGACCGAGTCTTGGCTCGTGGTGAAATTCAGCGGGCATGGAATCGATGTCTTCGGCATCGACATAAGGCGGATTGGCGATGATTAAATCGTAGCGTGCATCGGTCAGGCTTGCGAACAGATCGCCCTGGTAGACATCGATCTGCCAGCCCAGATCTTTGGCTTCAACATTTTCCACCGCGATCGCCACCGCTGCTTCACTGAGATCGCTCAGATCGACTTGCGCCTCGGGAAACACCCGGGCAGCGGCAATGCCAATACAACCACTGCCAGTGCACAAATCGAGAATGCGTTTGGGAGCCTGGCTTAACCAGGGTTCAAAACCGGTATCGATGAGTTCGGCAATGGGAGAGCGCGGAATCAGCACGTCTGGCGTGACCTTAAAAGGTTCGCCACAAAACCAGGCTTCCTGCAGCAGATAAGCCGTGGGTACCTTGGCTTCGCAACGTTGGCGCAGAAACTGCCACAATTGCGCCCGTTCCTCGTCGAGCAAGGAGGTCGACAAAGCCGCCGCCGGCAGGTCCCAATCCAGTTGCAGTGCCCGCAGACACAAGAACAGCGACTCATCCCAGGCGGACTCAAAACCGTGACCGTGAAATACCTCATGACGGGCCATCTGGCTGGCACCAAAGCGTACCCAGTCGGCCAACTGAGTTAATTGCTGCTGACTACGCTGCTGCAGATCGGAATCATCGAATGCAAAGGCAAACTGAGACATGCCAAGAAACAAGCCTTTAAAAAAGGAAGCCGCAGTATACCTGATTTAGCCATCGACTTGCGCACCCGCCAGCAAGCTTTATTGACCGTCAGAACATCGAAGTTTCAGACACTGGATTGAAGCCATTCGGCAATCGGCTGCGGGGTTTCCATATGCGCATGATGGCCGCCGGCAAAGCTGGCCAGATGCAACTGCGGAACCGCCTGCTGACGTGCTGCCAGTTGTTGCTGATCAGCCAGGGGACTCTGTTCAAACAAGGCCAGATGCAGTGGGCAACCCAGCCGCGCCAACATCGCCAACACTTGCGCTTCACTCAGTCGCCAGCTGGTTTCCTGGCGCAGGCGCCGGTCATGATTGAAATACCAGCCGTCGCCATCCAGGCCAACACCGCGCCGGGTCAACAATCGCGCTGAACGTTCAGATAAGGGGAAGCGCCCTGCTGTCCGCGCTTTCCAGAGCGCATCAGGATGATGATAATGACGACGCCGACTGGCGGGCTTTAAACGACGATCATAGAGACGCTGTAAGCGATCCAAATTTCCCGTATCGCTGTCGGTTATTGGCCCCAGTGCATCCAAGGACCACAAGCGCTGAATGCGTGAATCCAGGGTGGCCAACATCTGACTGAGAATACCGCCGAGAGAATGTCCCAGAATTTCGTATTGCGGCCAGTCCAGATCGTCCAGCAGCTCACCCAATAACGGCAGCCAGTCGGGTAAACTCCAGCCACCACGACCCGGCAACGCCGCCGAACGACCGTGGCCCGGCAGATCAATCGCCCAGACTTCCCAGTCATCCAGATGCTGCGCCAATGGCTGAAAGCTCATGGCATTATCGAGCAGACCATGAAACGCCAGCACCGGACGCCCCTGCCCCCAACGAACGCCTTGAATGCGTCCCTGTAACAGACTGAATTCACGCATGGATTAACCGGCCTGTTGCTGATCCAGCTGCATATGCAGCAGCTGCCGATTGATGGCCGCAGCCGTTTGTTCCGGGTATTCCAGTGGGAACATATGGGTGCCTTCAATGCGCTCGCCATAGAAGCCGAGGCGTCGTTTCATGCGCAGGTATTGGCTTTTACGAACCGTGTCGGTATCGCGGCCGACCAAAATGCCGGCCGGCATCGACAACTGACCGGCACGCACCGCCAGGGTATGCGGCATGCTGCGGAAAATCGCTAACTCAACCTCCAGCTCATAAGCCAATTCGACCCCACCATTGGCCGCAGGCCGAATGGCGCTGTCGACGTAATCCCGTAGGCAGCGGTCATCAAAACGGCTGAACAATCCACGGGTGCGGAAATAGTCGAGTGCGGTTTCAGCATCAGGCCATTGAGTACGCCGGCGCTTGGATCGCCCTGCTGGAGTGACCGCATCAACCAGGCCCAACTGTTTCACCGCTCGCACTAACAAACTTTCCAGACAATTGAACAAAGGCACATCGAGTAACAGGATGGCTGCGAACAGATCCGGTCGCTCGCGAGCCGCCATCATCGTCAGACCGCCACCCAGGGAATGCCCCAGACCAATCACCGGTCGATCACACTGGGCTTCAATACTGTCGATCAACTGTTGTTTCAGGTGCGGCCAATTATCAGTCACCGGATAATTGGGATCGTGTCCGGCCAGCGGTAATTGACAGACCTCATAGTCGGACGACAAGGCCGCAAACAAAGCGTTGTAACTGGCTGAGGGAAAACCGTTAGCGTGAGCAAAATGGATCAGCGGTTTCATGGATGACCTGAACTGCAGCATCGAGACTCTACAATTTAGTTCAGGCCACAGCCTCGTTCAAACAACCGTTTGAATTAATGCAAATCTCGATTAAATAAACGCCGAAAACAACCAATAAGGTTTATTTCTGCCACAATAATTGGGCACTGCCAGGGAACCAGCCATCGGCTTCGAGGCAAACCAGACCGGCGGTCGGTAGTGACACGGCGTAAGGATCGCCAATCAGCGTACCGGCCAAATGAGACAGCAGCGGATTGTGGGCAACCAGCAAAATGACATCGCCTTCTGCCGCTTGCAGTAAATCCAGAACGCCCTTGACCGGTTTATCCGGTGTCAGACGGTCATCGATAATCGGCTCGGTATGACCCAGAGTGGGACGAATCAGTTCGGCGGTTTGGCGAGCGCGGCGGTAGGGACTGCAGTAGAAAGCGCTCACCGAGGAGTCTAACCATTGGCTTTGTTGCAATACAGCGGCTTCACCCGCCGCTACCAGCCGGCGCTGGGCGTCTGTGGGTGCGCTGGCTTCGGCCTGACCATGACGCAACAGCAGCAAACGCATGGTCAGTCCTCGAGATCGGTTTCGTCCACTGGCCAGTCAGCAAACGGAAAGGGTTTGGCCTCGGTATTGAACAACAAATAATCCAGCAGCTGATGCTGATAGCGACCCAGCGCCAGGCAGAAACCACGCAGCCGCTGATTATCGTCACGCTGAAACCAGCGCCAGATCCACTGCACGGCAGCCAGCAAAAACGTCAGTATGACACTGAGCCGTAGCACCACGCCGAAGATGACCATAAACACCAATCGCAATAATTGGTGTTCGCTGCGTTCACGTATGTTCGATTGCATCAGATCCCTGCTCCCATAAACTCGACATCCTGCGCCAGATCACCCGACATCAGATTGCCCGACACTTCCCGAATCGGTTTGTCTTCATAGATGATGGCGTAGAGCCCACCCACCAACGGCATATAGATACCCATTTCGGCAGCCTTTTCGTGCACCATGCGCAGCGTATTAATACCTTCAGCGGTCTCGCCGACGCGCTTGATGGCCTGCTTCAGCGAATCGCCTTCACCGATGTAATAGCCTACCCGGTAATTACGGCTCAGTTGCGAGCTACAAGTCACGATTAAATCCCCGACCCCGGCCAGACCCAGGAAGGTCATGGGATTGGCACCCAAACGCACTGCAAATCGGGACATTTCAGCCAGCGCCCGGGTGATGATCGCAGCGCGGGTGTTTTCCGCCATACCCAGAGCCGCAGCCAGACCTGTGATGATGGCGTAGATATTCTTCAAGGCCCCAGCCAACTCAACGCCGTAGATATCCGGGTTACCGTAGACCCGAAAATGCTGGCTGCTCAACAACTGCTGTACATTCTGGCGCAGCGACTGACTGTAGGAAGCAATCACCGTCGCAGAGATTTGCTGTTGGGCGATTTCCTTAGCCAGGTTCGGTCCGCTGATTACACCGGTTTCATGACTCGGCGCCAGATCATGCAGGATCTGGCTCATCAACTTGAAACTACCCGGTTCAATGCCTTTAGTCAGGCTGATCAGCGCAGTATGCGCCGGCAACAGCGGAACAGCCTGTTCCGTCACCGACCGAAAAGCTTTGGATGGGACGGCAACAAAGACGTAATCGGCATCACTGACGGCCGCGACCAGATCGAGCTCCGGTTGCAAGCGCTCAGACAATTTATAACCGGGCAGATAACGGCTGTTCTCGCCTTGCTGGCGGATGTCATCGGCCTGTTTTTCACTGCGCATCCACAGTCGAACCATATGGCCGTTGGTTGCAGCGATATTGGCCACTGCGGTACCAAAGCTACCACCGCCCAGAACGGCAATGCGCTGGGGCGGTAAAGGGGAATTGGACACTTTCTCTCCTTGCGATCAGGGTCGGGCTTAGTGCCGCGCCTGATTCTCGATACACTCCACCAGCTCCTTGAATGTCTGGCGGTTATGGTCGTTTAACGACATCAGAATTTTATGAGCTTCCAACACCCGGTCGCGGGCATCGCCTTCATCAACCGGCAAAGCTGGCTGTTCGTCAAGAGTCGACTGAGTAGCCGATTCGGGTCGGGAAACGATAGCGAAGACACGATCTCGAAACCCCATGGTTTCGATGAGTCGGGTGATGTCAGCGCGGGTGGATACGAGTGTGGGAACACGGCCCATGGCCGGGGTAGCAAGACGGGAAACCTTGGCCAGCATACCAAGGCTGGTGCTGTCGATGCCTTCTGCTTCGGTGACATCAACCGTCACAGACTGAAACACCGGGTCATCAACCATTCGGTATAGACAGCTGTCGAGCGTGGTACAGAGCGTCATCCGGACATCGCCTGTCAGCTTAATGACATAGGCACCTGATTTGTTCGCCATTAAAACTCGACCGGTACTCATTGAGGATACGACCTAGGCAATCTTTTCGACCGTTAGCACTGTGATGTCATCCGGCACAGCCTGGGTTTTACCCCTTTCGGTCATCTGCGCCAGAAATTGGAGCATAGTATGGGACGGGTCCGCACCCAACTCAAGTAAGTGCGCTTCCTTTTCTTGTAAACTGCCATCGTTGAGCAGTTCCAGAACACCATCAGACATAACCGACAGTCGTTCGAAATCTTGTAGCGACAATTCCCGTCCGTTAAACCCGACATCTTCAAACAAACCAACCGCCAGGTTTTCCGGCTCCAAAGCGCGTACCGATTGCGCAATACTCAGCACCGGCGCCGGAAAATGCGCCGCCGAGGCGTAACTCAGCTGCCCAGAGGCCGTATCCAGAACTCCATAAAATACCGTGGCGTGTTTGCCGGTCTGGGTTTTCAGTAACTCCTGATTGATCAGCGTCAGCACCTTAGAGGGGTGCAGCACGACATCTGAACTGCCGTTGTCGATTTCATCGCGCAGACGATCAATCTGGTTTTTGATCAGCAAGGTAATTAAGGCCGAGCTGGCTCCGTGACCAGAGACGTCGGCCACATAAAACACCACACGATCATTCGGCACCGGAAAATAATCGACCAGATCGCCACTGAGATAACTCGACGGCACCATACGATGGTTGATGCGATAACCGCCCCGCTCCAGCGGCTGCTCAGGCAACAGGCGTTGCTGGACCGCACGACCGGCCTGCAAGTCGAGTTTAAGTCGATCAACGTGGTCCTGCAGTTCCTGATTGCGCGCTTCCAACTCGACCCGATAACGGTAGTTCTCGCGTACCAACAACGACCGTTCCAGCGCCCGCTCGACCGAATGTTCGAGCACGCCCAGATCAACAATGGGTTTCATCAGGTAATCGCTGGCACCCAGGCGCAGCGCATCGACCACATCAGACATAACGCCGGCACCGGAAACAACGATAACCGGCACTTCATCGGTCACTTCCATGATGCGTCGCAACAACGTCAGGCCATCCATCACTGGCATGCGAATATCGCAAATCACTAAATCCAGGGATTCTTGCTCGAACAAAGCCAGGGCGGCTTCGCCGGTATCGGCCTCAAGTACGCTGTAACCGCTGTCTTCCAGGTAAGCGACGATGGAATCGCGTACCGCCTGGTCATCGTCCACGACCAGCAGTTTGGCGTCGGTGATCGGCATCTGGTTGACTTCCACTGCGAGATGGATGCAACTTAACGGGGCGGGGTCTGGAAAGCAATAGACCGCCATCCGCCATCGGCCAGACGAGGTGAGCATGAGCACAGCGGATCGAGATTATGACGAGAAAAGGGACTTCATTCGCATGCGGATGAACGCCCAGGCGCAAATCTTTATAGAGGGGGAGAGCACAGCATTAACCGCCCTGTGTCAGGATTTCAGTGCGGTGGGCATGAGCCTGATAATGGATCAACCACTGTCACTGGGAACCCAGATACGAGTGGTGATTGAATCGCCCAATGAGCAGCTGTCCTCATTAGACGCTCAGGCTGAAGTGGTGCGTTGCGACGCGGACGGCAATCAATACCGCCACGGCGTCGAGATACTCGGGCTGGATTAGGCAAAAACCTTAACCGGCCAGCACCTACGGCTAGAAACTTTCGTCGATGAAACCTTCATCGACGTAGCCTTCTTCGCTGCCATCTTCGTCGATAAAGGCATCCGACTTGACCTCGCCATCATTGACCTGGAACTCGCGCATCGAGAAGTAGGCTTCGCGAATGACCGGGTAGGTATCACCGGAAAACAGACCATCCGACGACAGCAAATCCGCCCGCGTCTGCAAGCCACTCACGACAAAAATTGCGCCCCGCTCCGCCGGCTCCAGCTCGACGTAGAGCAAAGGATCCTGCCAGAAATCCACCGCCCGACCAGTACCATCCCGTAACGATGACGGTCCCAATACCGGCAACACCAGATAAGGACCGTGACCAAGACCCCAGTAACCCAGTGTCTGACCAAAATCTTCCGGCACCGGTTCAATACCGACCCGTGTCGCCACATCAAAGAGGCCGACCACGCCGACCGTCGAATTTATGGCAAAACGTCCGGTCGCTGCCGCGGTGCGCTGCCATTTGCCCTGCAGCAGATTATTGCTGGCATTACGCACCTCTCCGAGGTTGGCGAACACATTACGCACCCCCTGCTCGGCGAAATTCGGCATCACCCAGCGATAGGCACGCGCTGCCGGCCGCACCAGCACGCGGTCGACACCGTTATTAAAGGAAAAAATCGCTCGATTCAGCGGCTCCAGTGGATCGCGATCGTCAGCAATGGCCTGGCCGGCGCCGAGCAATACCAGGCTCAGCACCAGAGAAGTTAAGGTTTGGGTGGTCTTGGAATTCAAAGCCGAATGATGCCTCAGGCTGTCGTGCGATAATCCTTCATCCAGTCTGCCAAGGCTTGTTCAGCACGGCTTTTGGACGGTCGGTTGGGGCGTTGTTCCTGGGCTTGAGCAACGCTGGCTTGTGCCAACAGGCGTTGTTCAAATTCACTGGGCTGACTGCGCACCTGCTTTTCCAGAGTTTTAACGCGGTTACCCACACCAATGGCGCCTTGGTTCATCATTTTCAATTCCTGGCGCAAAAAACGATCCTGATTGAGTAACTGCTGCTGCAGCTGTCGAATCTTGCGCGCATGGTGCCAAACAACACCGAGCAGCAAAATGGCGACAGCAGCGACGCCCCAGGAAGTCGGTTCCAATGATGCCAGCAAAGCCTGGCCAGTATGCAGCATTTCATTCAACATGACGGATCCCCTCCGTTTGATTATTGACGGTCGTCACACCCTGACCCTCTTTGTGCACAAAGCGGGCCAGTTCGGAGGGGAGCAATAAGTCAGCTGGGAATCAGGTAATAAGGGCGGCGCTCAAATTACAGCTCGGCAATTTCCTGCCATTCGCGTTCTGTGAGCAGTTTGGCGATTTCGATCAGAATTAAAAGTTCGTCGTTCTTGTGACAAACGCCCTGGATATAACGAGAGCTTTCATCATTTCCGACATTCGGTGCCGTTTCAATTTCGGACGCCTTCAGATACACCACCTCAGCGACTGAATCGACCAGAATACCGACCACCTGATTATCGGATTCGAGAATAACAATGCGGGTGTCGTCGGTCAGCTCAGCCGTCTGCAGCCCGAAACGCTCACGGGTATCGATCACCGTGACGACGTTACCGCGCAAATTAATGATGCCAATTACATAGCTCGGTGCACCCGGTACCGGTGAAATCTCGGAATACCGCAAGACTTCACGAACCTGCATCACGTTGAGACCATAAGTCTCGTTACCCAGCCGAAACGTCACCCATTGTAAAACCGAGTCATCACCGGCTTTGATGGTTTGCGCTGTCATAACAGAACCTCTTAATTCATCTGGTTAGCAACTATAGTAGAGTCCGCTCAGGCGTCCAGCTGGGCCGCTGAAATCAGCGTTTTAGAGCCGTTCGCGCAAAGGCGTGCAAATCCACCAGGGCACACATTTGATCAATCACCGTACCGGCCAACCAGGGTCGACTGGTGCGAGTGGAACGCCATTTCACCGCATCGGGGTGCAGGCTGATAGAGCCTTCTATGGAATGGCAGCCAAAAGCCCAATCCGAACCATGCACACCGACGGCATACTCCAGGCTTTCCTTACTTTCCGGCCGATAGCGCTCGGGCATCACCAGCTGAGCGGTATCGACCACGCGAATGTGGCGATCGGACTGAATCGGTAACAATCCCAGAAACCATTTCGGCTGATCGAACAAAGGCGTCAATTCTTTGTCCATTGGATGAATATTACCCAACAGCAATAACGGCACCGCCAATTTAAGGCCATCGACCACAAATACAAGACAATCAAAACGCTCCTGCCCCCAGACCGGTCGGCCGTTCTCCAACCAACGACTCAGGCCTTCATCCTCGGGCTCAAGCTCAGTGTCAAAATCAATGCCTGCTTGCGGCGCCTCGATCTCAGGTTCAGGCTCGAATACAGGCTCCGGTTCAAATACCGGTTCCGGCTGCTGTATTTCAGCCACCGGCTCAGGCTCAAACGACTGAGGTTCGGGCTCGGGCGGGACATCATCCCAGGTGGGCTCCGGTTCCGCTTGAGCCGTTTCTATTTCAGGTTCAGGTTCAGGTTCGACCACAGGTCCCGGGTCTGGCTGTACTGCCTCAACCTCAGGTTCCGGTTCTGCCTGAGCCACCTCTGGCTCTGGCTCTGGCTCTGGCTCTGGCTCTGGCTCTGGCTCTGGCTCTGGCTCTGGCTCTGGCTCTGGCTCTGGCTCTGGCTCTGGCTCTGGCTCTGGCTCTGGCTCTGGCTCTGGCTCTGGCTCTGGCTCTGGCTCTGGCTCTGGCTCTGGCTCTGGCTCTGGCTCGACAACAGCATCCTCGATCGCTGCTTCGGCTGCCAAGTCCAATTCTTCGTCTTCGGGCTCGCTGAAGGTGGCTTCATGCAGCATGGCATCCAGATAGGTTGCCAGAGTGCGATCAGCCGCCAGTTCGGTGCGAACCTCTGTTTCTGCCTTGTTATTCATCGCAAATGCCCACCCACGCGCCGGCTCAGCACAACACCGGAGCTAAAAAATAACGATTCAAGGTGAGCGCAATGCATCGATTCAACCTCACTCCATCGCCAACAGCGTTTTTAACAATGACTGATACGCCCGGGCGCCACGGGAATCCGGCGAGTAAAGTGAAATCGGCAAGCCTTCGCGGCTGGCATCACGAAAACGGGTGTCGACCGGAATAGCCGACTGCCAGATGCTGCCTTCGTACTGTTCGCGCAAGGTACGCAACGTCTTCAACGACGCCTGAGTACGACGGTCAAACATGGTTGGAATGATCAAATGCTGCAAACCGCGTTTTTGCGATGCCATCACCATGGAGATGGTATGAACCATCCGCTCCAGGCCCTTAAGCGCGAGAAACTCGGTCTGCACCGGCACCAGCAAGCGCTTGCACGCTGCCAGCGAATTAATCAGCAATACACCAAGCAAAGGCGGCGTATCGATCAGCGCATAGTCAAAATCGTCCCAGAGGTGCGCCAGTGTCTTGGACACCACCAGGCCCATGCCTTCCTGCTGACTGACGTTACGCTCCAGAGTAGCCAGAGCGGTCGACGCCGGCATCAGCGACATGCCCGGCTGGGAGGTTTCCTTGATCAGCTGCTTGGGCAAGTCTTCAGGCACCTTGCCCTTGGTCATAAACAGGTCGTAAGCACTGCGCTCCAGATCATCGGGGTTATAGCCGAAATAGCTGGTCAGAGAGCCCTGGGGATCCAGATCGAACACCAATACTCTGTGGCCCTTGTCGGCCAACATGGCGCCCAATGAAACCACCGAGGTGGTTTTCCCCACCCCGCCTTTTTGATTGGCAACGGACCAAACGTGCATGGACTCTCCTTAAACATCCGTTCTTCTTGTTCCGAAAGCGGCCAAAACCTGCCCTCGGACCAAGGACCGCTTCAGGGTTTAGCAACTTCCGGACCAACTGGCGCAGACGTTGATGATATCAGGCTATTAGGCCCGTTCAGCCGCGTAACAACAATACTGACCCGCCGGTTTCGTGCGGCTCGCTGGGCGTTGGTCTCATCAAAGCGCGGTTGATATTCCCCAAACCCTACGGCGGATAGGCGTTCGCCGGCAATTCCCGCCGTCTGCAAATAGCGGACGACATTCGCCGCCCGGGTAACCGATAAGGTCCAATTATCGTCAAACTGACCACCCGGTGGTGATTGATCAGTATAGCCCTCAACGGCCACCGGTTGCTGCAATGGACTCAATAAGGCCGCCACTTCATAGAGAATGGCTTCCGCTTGTGCCGTTATATCGGCCGATCCGGGCAAAAATAAAACCGGTTCCTCTAAATTGATTTCCAGCCATTCGCTATTACCACTGACGCTGATTAACTGATCATCAATACGCTGGGCAAAGTGTTCTTCCAACTGCTGGCGTAATTCCAATAAGGTCGATTCCTGATGATAGGGCTGGGTATCAGCCAGATTCTCACGAGTACTGGGAATCGGTTCAGGACGATACAACGGATTAAAAAAATCCGGGCCCGCCGGCGTTGTTTCCAACTCAATCGGATCAATACTGCTCGGCTCAACATTGAATATCTGTAACAGATTACGACTGACCGCCTCAAACTTTCCGCTATCAACCGAAGAAATGGCGTAGAGAAACACAAAGAAGGCGAACAATAACGTCAAAAAATCGGCGTACGATAAAATCCAGCGTTGCGACTGATTGGCGCTGAAGCGTTGATTGCGACGACGCCGGCGTCTCATTCACCATACTCCTTCAGGCGACGCTCCAGAACTCTGGGGTTTTCACTATCGGCAATCGCCAGCATGCCATCGAGCACCATCTCATCAAACGCAAAACGTTCTTCAGCCAGGGTTCTCAGGCGAGCAGCAACGGGAAGGAAGAACAGGTTGGCGAGACCAACACCATAGATGGTCGCCACGAAAGCGGTGGCAATACCGCCGCCAAGCGCCTGGGTATCTTCAATCTGGGTCATCACCTGAATCAGTCCCAGAACGGCACCAATAATCCCCATGGTCGGCGCATAGCCACCCAGGGAATCGAACAACTGAGCCGCTTTCAGCCAACGTCCTTCGCGAGTGTCCATCGACACTTCAAGGCTGCGCTGAATTTTGTCGCTGGGCTCACCATCAACCAGCAATTGCAGGCCCAAGCGCATAAAGTCGTCAGCCTCGCTATTGGAGTCGGCTTCCAGCGCCAGCAGCCCTTTTTTACGGGCTAACTGACACCAGCGCACCAGCTTCGCTTGAGCGTTGCTGAGCGCCCAGTCAGGGCCGCTGAATACGGATGGGAAATAGCGCCAGGCCAGGCGCCAGGTGGCAGTGTCTGACTGCACCAGACCAGCCGCCAGAGTCCCGCCCAAGACAATAGCGGCGGCCGGCAGGTTGGTGAGTGAACCGATATGGCCGCCTTCCAGCAGATGGCCGCCAAAGACAGCAAACCAGGCCAGCAGCAACCCAAAAAACGCGATCATGGTGTAGGTCCCCTGCGTTCAAAACCCCGAATCAGGCCGACACCACCTCTATCAGGCGATTGGCGACTTCATTCAAAGCGATGACTTCATCAGCCAAATTGGCTTTGACCACTGCAGAAGGCATGCCATCAATCACACAGGTCGATGACTCTTGCGCCCAAACCACCCCATCACTGTCTTTGATCAGGCGAGCGCCTTCGCGACCATCGGCGCCCATGCCGGTCAACACCACCGCCAGAATGTTCTTGCCATAGTACTTAACCGCGCTGCCAAAGGTGACATCGACCGAGGGTTTGTAATTGAGTCGCTCATCGCCTTCAAAGATACGCAGCCGATTCTTGCCGGAGAACATCATCTGCAGGCCGCCTGGCGCCAACAGCGCTTCACCGGCTTTGAGGCTGTCACCATCACTGGCTTCACGTACGCTCAGCGCGCACTGCCGATCAAGCCGTTCGGCAAAAGCGCCGGTAAAGCTGCCCGGCATATGCTGGATCATCAGGATCGGCGCTGGGAAGTTGGCCGGTATTTGCGTCAGTACCTTCTGTAGTGCAACCGGACCACCGGTGGAGGTACCGATCATCACCAGATCAAAACGCTGCGCATAACGCTTGCGTCGACCTGCCTGAGCCGGTGCCGGTTTTTCCGGCGGCGGTGGCACCGCATCCAGACCGGTCGCCCGGGGACGGGCCTGACCGGCGATGGCAATGATCTTTTCACACAGCGCTTTTTTCAGCGCCGAAGGACCATCGGCGACGTTTTCATAACTTTTGGGCAGGTAATCGACCGCACCGGCATCCAGGGCATCCAGCGTAACCCGGGCGCCCGACTGGGTCAGGGACGAAAACATCAGGATAGGCGTCGGCTGGCGGTTCATGATTTCACGAACCGCCGAGATGCCATCCATCATGGGCATTTCATAGTCCATGGTGATGACATCGGGCTTGAGGCGCACCGCCAGATCGATGGCTTCACGGCCATTGGACGCTTCACCAACCACCTTCAGCTGAGGATGGGCGTCAATCAGTCCACGAATCCGGGTTCGAAAGAAGCTGGAATCGTCAACGATCATCACCGAGATGGGCATTCAATTCTCCTTAATTGGGCAAACGCCCGCATCAATCCGCAGCGGAATAGGCTTTCAATAAGCCAGGGACGTCAATAATCAGTGCGATACGGCCATCACCCGTGATGGTCGCACCTGCCATGCCTTCCGTGCCTTGTAACATCTGCCCAAGAGGTTTAATCACCACCTCTTCCTGACCAACCAGTTGGTCAACCACAAAGCCGACTTTCTGAGTACCGACAGACACCACGACCACATGACCGGCTTCTTCTTTGGGGTCACTGCGATGGCCTTTAACCAGCCAGCGTTTGAGGTAATAGAGCGGCAAGGGTTTGCCTCGCACCATCACCACTTCTTTACCATCGACAACGTTGGTTCGACTCAGATCGAGATGGAAAATTTCATCCACGTTAACCAATGGCAAGGCAAATGCCTGATCACCCAACATCACCATCAGCGTCGGCATAATGGCCAGCGTCAGCGGTACCTTGATGCGAATGGTGGTACCACGGCCTTTTTCCGAATCGATATCAATGGTGCCGTTCAACTGACTGATTTTGGTCTTAACCACGTCCATGCCCACACCGCGGCCGGAGATATCGGAGATCTCGGTCTTGGTACTGAAGCCGGGCGCAAAAATCAGGTTATAGCATTCGTTGTCGGTCAGACGGTCGGCCGCTTCCTGATCCATGACCCCGCGTTTAACGGCAATACCGCGCAGCACATTGGGGTCCATGCCGCCGCCGTCGTCACGGATCATCAAAAGGATGTGATCACCTTCCTGCTCGGCTGACAGCACCACTTCACCGGCGCGCGGCTTGCCGGCAGCAGCACGCACGTCAGGCATCTCGACACCGTGGTCGACCGAGTTGCGGACCAAGTGCACCAAAGGATCGGCCAGCGCATCGACCAGGTTTTTATCGAGGTCGGTTTCTTCCCCGACCAATTGCAGATTCACTTCTTTTTTCAGGCTGCGCGCCAGATCCCGAACCACGCGCGGGAACCGACCAAAGACTTTTTTGATCGGCTGCATCCGGGTTTTCATCACCGAGGTTTGCAGATCACCGGTCACGACGTTGAGGTTACTCACCGCCTTCTGCAGCATTTCGTTTTCCAACTCACTGCCCAGACGCATCAGACGGTTACGAACCAACGTCAGTTCGCCCACCATGTTCATGATGTCGTCGAGTCGTTTGGTGTCGACACGCACGGTGGTATCGCCACCGGCAGCCGCCCGCTGTGGTTCGCCGCCAGCGGCTTTAGCGGGCGCCTTGGCTTCTGCGGGCTTGGCTTCAGCTTTAGGTGCCGCCTGGGGTTCCGGCTTGGCTGCCGCCTTGGGCTCTGGTTTGGCTGCAGCTTTCGGCGCTTCGGCTTTGGGTTTGGCATCGTCTGCCGATGCAGCCGCAGCTTCGTCAGCACCTGCTTTAAACTGACCCTTGCCGTGCAGTTCATCCAGCAGCGCTTCAAATTCATCATCCGTGATTTCGTTACTGTTCGAGGCCGCCGCAGCCGGAGCCGCAGGCTTCTCTTCTTTCGCTGGCGCCTCATCGCCGCCCGCTGCCTTGAACTGACCTTTACCGTGTAACTCGTCCAGCAACGCTTCAAATTCGTCATCGGTAATTTCATCACCACTGCCAGTCAGTTCACTGGCAGCCGGCGGAGGCGTTGAAGATTCTGAGCCCGACGCCGGCGCTGATCCGGCCTGATCGTTCGGGGAAATGGCGTCAAGTAATTCTTCAAATTCGGCATCGGTGATGTCATCACCGGGCTTGGGGGCATCCTGGGCGACGCTGGAAGCTGCCTCGTCGGTGTCTGCTGCCACAGCTTCTTCGGCTTCAGCAGGGGCTTCGTCCGCCGAAGCCGGCGCAGCGTATCGATGCAGCAGCGCCACCAGTTCTTCATCAGCAGGCTGAGGTGTTTCGCCATTACTGACTTGAGCGAACATTTCGTTGACGTTATCGAGGCCACGCAACACGGCATCCATCAGATCAGCATCGATCTGACGCAAGCCATTACGCAACGTATCGAAGACGTTTTCCGCAGCGTGGCAACAATCGACCAAGGGTGTCAGTTGCAAAAAACCAGCGCCGCCTTTAACGGTGTGAAAGCCCCGGAAAATGGCGTTGAGCAAATCCCGGTCGTCCGGGCTGCGCTCCAGTTCAATCAGCTGTTCGGACAATTGCTCTAGAATTTCACCAGCCTCAACCAGGAAATCCTGTAAAATCTCTTCGTCCGCTTCGAAGCCCATGCTGCTCTCCTAGACCCCAATCAAAAACCAAGACTGGACAATAGATCGTCCACATCGTCCTGGCTGGATACGACACCCTCAGCATTGGCATTGATCTGAGGTCCTTCGCCTTTATCGCTGACTTCAGCGGTCTTATCGGCGTCAACCTCTGGGCCTTCGCGAACGATGCCAGTTATTTCATCGACCTGGCTGGCCATAAAGACCAAATCCACCAGACTGGCTTCGACCTCCTTGACCAAACTGGTAACTTTATTAATGACCTGACCGGTCAAATCCTGAAAATCCTGTGCCAGCAAAATGCTCGACAGATTGCTATAGAGCGTTTCAGATTGATCATTCAGCAGAGTAAAAAACCCGTCTAAATGCCAATACAGCGAACGAAACTCTTCGGCGCTCATATCCCGATCGACCAGGCGCTTCCACTCGCTTTTCAGACGCGCAGATTCTTCCTTTAACGCACCGGCCACCGGCATGCTTTCTTCGACCAGATCCAAGGTGGTATTGGCCGCTTTTTCCGTCAAAGTAACGACATAACCCAGTCGGTCAGTGGCTTCGGACATTTCCGAAAGCTCCTGCACGCCTTCACCAGGCTTGGCATCAATATGAAAGTTGGTGATGGCGCTGTGCAACGCTCGGGTGAGCCGGCCGACTTCCTGATAGAGCCCCCGATCACGCGCATCCTGCAATTCCTGGAGCGTTTCCAGCGCCGATTCGGTTTCCCCTGCTTCAATACGCTGATGCAGTTCTGCGGCCTTTTCTTTCAATAAATCGGAAAAGGTAGTTCCGGCATAATGCTCGGTCCGGGCCTGTTGTAGCTTAGCCAGAATCGCAACCGCTTCGTCCATATTCTCGTGCTGCACCTGCTCCAGCAGAGCTGGAACCATGGCTTTAAGCGCATCTAGAAACTCAGGAGATAATTTTTTGTTGTCTGGATCAGCCATAACGGCCTCTTTGGTCAACCCTTAACACCGGCTATCAGCCATCTACCCGTTCGAAGATTTTATCGATCTTCTCTTTCAAGGCGGCCGCAGTGAACGGCTTGACGACATAGCCATTAACGCCTGCCTGAGCAGCAGCAACGATCTGATCGCGCTTGGCTTCAGCGGTAACCATCAAGACGGGAATGGATTTCAGACGTTCGTCCGAACGAATTTTCTTGAGCAGTTCGATACCGGTCATACCCGGCATGTTCCAGTCGGTTACCACAAAGTCGAAATCGCTGCTTTGCAACATCGGCCATGCACTGGAACCATCGTCCGCTTCGTGGGTGTTACTGAAGCCCAGGTCGCGCAAAAGATTCTTAACAATGCGCCGCATTGTTGAAAAATCGTCGACAACCAGGATTTTCATGTTCTTGTCCAAGATGACCTCCTCTAGCCTCACCCGACAAACTGCTTACTGTCTTTATGATAGACGCTGGTAACCGGCTATCCAGTCTTGAGAATGCCTTTTCACTGACCGTCGTGGCTCTAAGCGCTAACTCAAGCCCAATTGTGTTACCACAACTGCGAATGAGAGCACCCACAAGACTCGTCAAGGTCTGTTGGCATCTGTATCGACCGGTGATCGCGATAGTTTAGAGCGTCCGGAAGCCGACTAGTCTACCCCAACAGCGGCCGTGATACAGCCTGACTGAAAGGGCAAATACAAGTGGCTACCACTCGCTCATACGGGCACGCAGGCGCATGGCGGCCTGGGTATGGATTTGACTGATGCGGGATTCACTGACGCCCAGAACAGCGCCAATTTCCTTGAGGTTGAGCTCTTCGTCGTAATACAGCGACAACACCAGTTGCTCACGTTCTGGTAACTGCTTGATGGCGTCAGCCAACTGGTGATTACGCTGGTCAGACTCTACTTCCGAATGCGGTGCCAGGTGCTGGCTGTTACCCACCTGGTAATCCTGCAGATCACCATTGCCCTGCTCCATCAGCTCTTCAAAGCTGAACAGACGTGAGCCTTGAGTGTCTTTGAGCAGGGAGTAGTAGTCGTCCAGACTCATCTCCAGCACAGCGGCTACTTCCTGATCCTGGGCATCGCGGCCTTCACGCATTTCAATTTCGCGAATAGCATCGGCAATGCGGCGCGAATTGCGGTGTACGGAACGCGGAATCCAGTCACCCTTACGCACTTCATCGAGCATGGCGCCGCGGATGCGAATGCCGGCGTAGGTTTCGAAACTGGCACCCTTGGTATGATCGTAATTCTGTGCAGCCTCAAACAAGCCGATCATGCCCGATTGCACCAGGTCTTCCAGCTGTACGCTTTCTGGCAGACGAGCCAGCAAGTGATGGGCAATGCGCTTGACCAGCACACCCTGCTCGTTTACCAGGCGGTCGTAATCGACCTTTTTTTCGGTCTGATACATAGTGTAATGCTGCACCGACATGTCAGGCGACTCCAGTAGTCCCCTGGACCAGCCGCTCCACAAAAAATTCGAGATTTCCCCGAGGTGTGGTTGGCAAGGGCCAGGTCGCGACCTTCTGGGCCAGTGAACGATAAGCGATCGCGGCTTTGGACCGCGGATACGCCTCGACAACGGCCTTCTGGCGCTGGACGGCCTTACGTACCGATTCATCCATGGGTACTGAGCCGACATATTGAAGCGTCACATCTAAAAAGCGATCCGTGACCTTCGATAATTTATTGAACAGCGCCTGACCTTCATTGGGCGTACGGACCATATTAGCCAACACCCTGAATCGATCCATCTTACAGTCGCGGTTCAACACCTTGATCAAAGCATAAGCATCGGTCACTGACGTGGGTTCGTCAGTCACTACGATCAGTGTTTCCTGAGCGGCGCGAACAAAGGACGTCACCGTCCGCGAAATACCCGCGGCGGTATCGACGATCAATACATCCATATCGTCGCCCAGATCACTGAATGCACCGATGATACCTGCGTGTTCCTGTTCGCCCAGGTTGGCCATGCGCTGGGTGCCAGACGAAGCCGGAATAATGCGAATGCCACCGGGGCCGGGTACCAGGATATCGCGCAACTCTGCCTCGCCAGACAATACATCGCCGATATTGCGGCCGGACGAAACGCCCAGCAGCACATCAATATTGGCCAAGCCCAAATCGGCATCCAGCAGCACCACTCGCTTGCCCTGCTCTGCCAATGCGACGGCCGTGTTGACGGACACATTGCTTTTACCCACGCCACCCTTACCACCGGTGACGGCCAGTACCTGTATCGGTTTCAAACCACTCATTCGCTCGTTTAACTCCGTTGGCCCAGTATAGGCAATTACCATCGTCTTTGATGGCCCTGTGTCAGCTCGCCTGGGCAAGCCCTGGGCGTGTTTCATCCAGCGCGCGCGCCAATCGCTTCACCAGCCGCACCGGATCGACACTGTCAATATCCTGCGGGATGCGCTGACCATCGGTGTTGTACCACAAAGGCCAGCGGTGACGCAGCAAGCTGTCAAAAACACTGCCAAAACAAGGCGCTTCATCCAGCTTGGTAATAATGGCGCCCGCCAGATGTTGACTCGGAAACGCCTGAATAAACTGGTTCAGACTGTCGCTGTTGGCGGTCGCCGGCATCACCAGCACGCTTTGAATGCGCGCATCCAGACCGGTATCGATTACCTGCTCACGCCACTGACGCAACGCTTCGGCGCTGCCGCTGGTGTCGATCAACACCAGATGATAATGCGCCAGCTCTTGCAGTGTTTCCGCCAGGCTATCGTCTTCACCGAGGGCGCGATAATCCACACCCAGAATCTGACTGACCGACGCCAGGGTATCCTGAGCCCCCAGCTGGTAACAATCGGTACTGACCACCGCCACCTTGGCATGGCCACGGCGCTTGACCGCGCGGGCCGCCAGCTTGGCCAGCGTTGTGGTTTTACCGGCGCCGGTGGGGCCACAGAGTGCCACCACGCCACCTTCGGTCAACGGATCGAACACCGGTACCGACAGGCCAGACGCCAAGCGTGCCAGCAGACGACGCCAGTTGGCATCCAGAGCAGCATCGCGGTTGTAGTGGCGCAACAGCGAACGCTGTACCGATTCACCCAACCCCAGGGCGCGCAAACGGCCTTCCAGTTTTTCCAGCTGAGGCGTTTGTGGCCCCACTACCGGCGCCTGTAGAAAATCGCTTTGCTGTTTGAGCATTTGACGCAGACTGTCGATTTCCTGACGCATCAACGTCATCAACTCCTGGTCGGACTGAGCGCGCAGTTGGGTTGGCTGAGCCTCTGCTTTCGGCGTCGGCCGCTGTGCCGCCTGCTCGACACGCTGCTCGGCTTCCATGGCACGTGCCAGGGGAGAATCCAGTGTCTGATCGGCAGCAAAACTGCTGGTCGCTGAGCGGTCCGGTGCCAGATCACCAAAGGCAGCACGACTGTGCGGCGCCAGATTTTCCAGCAATCCCTTCAGGCTCTCAGTATCCAGCTTGGGCTGGCCATCGTTCTGGCGCGGATGTGCCTTGATAATGGCGTCCGGGTCCGGTGCGGCCGGTCGGTTGGCTTCAAAGCGAGCGAATTCAGCCTCATCGACACCAGCGACAATCTCGGTGCCCTCGGGCAGTTTGCGCGTCGACAGAATAACCGCTTCCGGCCCCAGAGCCTCGGCAACCTGCTTCAGCCCAACCTGCATGCTGGCAACGACAAAGCGTTTCACTTTCATCGATTTATCCTCACTGACCGCCTACCGTGGCCACGATGGTGATGTGTTTATTATCCGGTATTTCCTGGAAACTGAGGACCTTCAATCCCGGCACGCCGTGGCGAACAAAGCGCGCCAACAACATACGGATCGAACCGGAGACCAGCAAAATGGAGGGCTTGCCCTCGCCTTCCAGACGTTGCGACGTCTCTTGCAAAGATTGCTGCAGTCGCTCGGCCATACCCGGCTCCAAGGTCACACCGTCAAGATTTCCATCATTTCCGGCCTGTTGAACTGTCTTCTGCAACAACTGTTCCAACCCGCGATCCAGAGTGATCACCGGTATTTCACGCTCGTTACCAACGATGCCCTGGACGATCATGCGCGACAGTCCCATCCGCGCTGCGCCCGTGAGAATGGCGATATCCTGGCTCTTCGGCTGTAAATTGGTCAGCGACTCGGCAATGGTCCGCAGGTCGCGCACCGGCACTTCTTCCATCAGCAGGTTCTGCAACACCTTGAGCAACTGACTGAGCGTCAAAGTATTGGGCACCAGTTCTTCGGCCAGCTTGGGCGATTTTTTGGTCAGCAGATCCAGCATCTGCTGGGCTTCTTCATGACCGAGCAGTTCATAGGCGTGCTGATGCAGCAGGTGATTAACGTGCGTCGCCACCACCGTACTGGCATCGACCACGGTGTAGCCGAGCGTCTGGGCGCGATCACGCTGCGTCGACTCAATCCACACCGCTTCCAGACCGAAAGCCGGGTCCTGGGTCTTGATGCCATCGAGCGAGCCGAACACCTGGCCCGGATTAATCGCCATATCGCGATCCGGATACACCTCAGCTTCAGCGATACCCACGCCCATCAGCGTCAGCCGATAGGCATTGGGCATCAGATCGAGGTTGTCGCGGATATGAATCGACGGCACCAGAAAACCCAGATCCTGAGACAGCTTCTTGCGAATGCCTTTGATGCGACCGAGCAATTGCCCGCCTTGCGAGCGATCCACCAGTGGAATCAGGCGATAGCCCACTTCCAGTCCGACAATATCGACCGGTTGCACATCATCCCAACTGAGCTCTTTGGTATCACTTTCAGAGCTCGCCACCGGCGGCGCGCCACCGGGTTCGACCTTACCGGTTTTAGCGCTCGCCCCAGCACCACTGGGGGCCGGCGCACCGGGCAAGAAAGATTCACCGGCGGCAACTTTTTGGCGGTAGACAATAAAGAGCGCACCGATCAGACAGATAAACGCCAGTGACAAAAACACGAAATGCGGCATACCGGGCAGCACGCCCATGACACCGATCAGAAAAGCAGCGATGCTCAGCGCCCGAGGCGTGGAGAACATCTGATGCAGAATCTGCTCGCCCATTTCCTGGCTGTTGGAGTTGCGCGTCACCATGATGGCCGCGGCAACCGACAACAACAGCGACGGAATCTGTGCAACCAGACCATCACCAATGGTCAGCAAAGCATAGCGTTCCACCGCCTGACCGAATTCCAACTGATGCTGCAACATACCGATGGCCAGGCCACCAAAGATGTTAATCGCCAGAATCAGAATACCGGCGATGGCATCACCGCGAACAAACTTTGACGCACCGTCCATGGAGCCATAGAAGTCGGCTTCCTGGGCGATCTCAGTGCGGCGGGTTTTGGCGGTTTCGGCATCGATCAGGCCGGCGTTCAGGTCGGCGTCAATTGCCATCTGCTTACCGGGCATGGCATCGAGGGTGAAACGCGCGCTGACTTCCGAGACCCGGCCGGCGCCCTTGGTGACCACGACAAAATTGATGATCATCAAAATGGCAAAGACGATAAAACCAACGGCGTAATTACCGCCAATCAAGACCGCACCAAAAGCCTCGATCACCTGACCGGCAGCGTCACCGCCTTCATGGCCGTAGAGCAACACCACCCGCGTCGACGCCACGTTCAGCGCCAAACGCAATAAGGTCGCGACCAGAATGATGGACGGAAAGACGGCAAAGTCGAGCGGACGCAGTACGTAGATGGTTACCAGCAACACCACGATCGACAAGGCGATGTTAAAGGTGAAAAAAGAGTCCAGAACAAAGGGCGGTACCGGCAGCGTCATCAGGCCCAGTACCAGCAGCAACATCAAGGGCACACCGACGACGCGCTGCGTCATCAGTTTGGCATTGGTGCGGGTGGAGCTGAGAACGGCGCCGCGATCGAGACCGCGTACCTGGGTTCCCAACCCTCTTACATTATCGAGGAAAGCCATCTGTCAATAATCAGGCGAATCTGTAGGTTCACCTTGGTGTTTGCACGGATCGGGCCAGAATGCGATGGCACTCTCAAATTGTTCGGAACAGCGTCACAACCGAGCATGACTTATTGCTGCGGAGGCGGCTCGTCCTCACGCAGATCGTCAGGAATCGGGAAGTCAGGCTTGGCTTCCGGCTTGGGCGCACGCCCTTTGCGCCACTGATCAATTTGATAGACGTAAGCCAATACCTGAGCCACAGCGATGTACAACCCTTCCGGGATCTCATCGCCAATCTTGGTGTGGTAATAAACCGAACGCGCCAGCGGTGGAATTTCCATCACCGGTATTTTGTATTCGTTGGCGATTTCACGAATTTTCAAAGCGGATTCATCGATACCCTTGGCCAGCAGAACGGGCGCCGGCATAGAGTTAGGCTCATACTTCAGCGCGACCGCAAAGTGGGTCGGGTTGGTGATAACCACATCGGCGTCCGGCACATCCGACATCATGCGACGGTTCGCCATTTCACGCTGCAACTGACGAATCTTGCTTTTCACCTCAGGCTTACCTTCGGTGTTCTTATATTCTTCTTTGATCTCCTGCATGGTCATACGCAATTTTTTGGTATGACTGTATATCTGAAAAGGAATATCCAGCGCAGCAATAATCAAAGTACTGGAGCAGATAATTAAAAAGGTCCAGGCCAGCAGTACGACCGCATGTTTAATGGCGGGTTCGGTCGGCTCAAACACCATCGACAGAAAATCGTTTTTCAGGCCGAACAGTGCAATAACGGACACCGTGCCGACCACCAAAACCTTGCCCCAGCCTTTCAGCAACTCAACCAGCGCATTCATCGAAAACATCCGCTTGATACCTGACAGCGGATTAATGCGGCTGGCTTTTGGCGCCGCAGCTTTGGCCGCAAAATTCCAGCCGCCCAAAGCGATGGGACCAACGATGGCGGCGACTAATAACAACGCAAAGACCGGCACCAACGACCAGAGTGCTTCAAAGATCGAAGCTTCCAGATAACGCAGCGCAACGATGGTGTCCCAACTGGCTTGACGATCGAAACTGAAGGTGAACTTCATGATGCCCAGCATCGACTCGCCGACGCTGGGTCCGAACAACAACATACTGACAGCACCGGCTAACAAGACGGCACTGGTGTTCAGCTCACGCGAGCGCGCGACATTGCCTTCTTCTCGCGCTTTCTGGAGTTTTCGTTCCGTGGGTTCTTCGGATTTCTCCTGGGAACTATCGTTCTCTTCTGCCATGACGTCTTACCAGGCCATTAAGTTGCGCATAAAATCGACATGAATGCCGACCAGCTTTTGCACCATGGGATAGGCCGCCCAATAACTGGCCCAGACAATCACCAGACCAGCCAGCATGGAGACCGGAAAACCCAGGGTAAAAACGTTCAGCTGCGGAGCGGCACGCGTCATCACACCGAAAGTCAGGTTGACCAACAGCAAGGCGGCAATGGCCGGCAGTGCCAGCATCAGTGACGCGCGAAACACCCAGGAGCCAAACTCCGCTGCAGCCAGGAAACTGCCCTGGTTAAAACTGATTGGTGCCACCGGCAACACGTCAAAAGAATCGGCCAGCACTTCCAGCACCACCAGATGACCATTAATGGCCAGAAAAACCAGCGTCACCAAGACCTGATACCACTGCGCCAACACAGCCACATTAATGCCGTTGGCCGGATCCACCATCGAAGCAAAGCCCAGGCCCATCTGCATCGAAATAATCTGCCCCGCCAAAACGACCACCTGCAAAATAGCCAGCACCACAAACCCCAGTACCACACCGATTAATATCTGATGCGCGATGATGACCAGGCTGCCCAGACCAGTCACTTCGATCATCGGCATGGGCGGCAAAATGGGGTAAAGCGCCGTGGTCCAGACAAAGGCCAATAACACCCGAACCCGCACCGGCGTCACTCGTGCACCGAGCACCGGCACGATCATAAAAAAGCCAGTGATGCGGAAAAAAGGCCACATATAGTGGCTGATCCAGGAGGCGATCTGGGCGTCAGTCAGTTCCACTTCACTACCCGATCAGGATGGGAATATTAAAAATAATGGTATTGGTGAAATCGACCACCTTAGCGACAATCCACGGCCCGGTGACGATCAAGACCACCAAGGTGATGATCAAACGTGGCAAAAAACTCAGCGTCTGTTCGTTAATCTGGGTGGCGGCCTGAAAGGTCGCGACGATCAAACCAACTATCAGCGAAGGTCCGATAATCACGGTCACAATCACCACCACAATAAACAGCGCTTCGGAAAACAGATCCGCAATGTTGGCAGCATCCATCAGTCAGATTCTCCCGAATTCAGACAAAACTTGAAGCCAGCGATCCCATGATCATGGCCCAGCCGTCGACGAGGACGAACAGCATGATCTTGAACGGCAGCGAAATAATGATGGGTGACAACATCATCATACCCATCGACATCAAAATAGAGGCGACCACCAGGTCGATGATCAAAAAAGGAATGAATAACAAAAAGCCAATTTGAAAAGCGGTTTTTAATTCACTGGTGACAAAGGCCGGAATCAAAATATTCAGCGGAGTCGCTTCCGGTGTTTCAATTTCACCTTCCATATCCGCCAGGCGCACAAAGAGATTCAAATCGGTCTCGCGCGTCTGGTTGAGCATAAAATCTTTCATCGGCGCCAAACCACGATCGATGGCTTCGAGCGGTAAAATTTCTTCGGACATATAGGGTTGGATGGCATCGCGGTTTATCTGCATAAACACCGGATACATGATGAAAAAGGTGAGGAATAATGCCAGGCCAATCAGCATCTGATTCGAAGGAGTCTGCTGCAAACCGATGGCTTGCCGCAGGATAGCGAACACCACAATGATGCGGGTAAAGCTGGTCATCATCATCAGCGCTGCCGGAATAAAGGTCAGCGCCGTCATGATGGCGAGAATTTGAATGGTGACGGTGTATTCCTGACCGCCGTCTTCGGTACCGGTGACGGTCAGAGCGGGAATGCCTTCTGCGTGGGCAAAACCGGCCAGCAGAGAAAGCAGGCCAAAGGCGATGACAATCAGCAGGCGACTGTAATCAGTCGCCAGAGTTTGAGCGGTTCTTAGTGTTCTTTTGATGCTTGGCCAGAGGGTCACTATCCAGTCCTTTCAACAAGCCTTTCATGCGATCGGCGAATGGACTGGTCAGTGGCAACTCTGTCAGATCTGGGGGCTCATCGAAGCGATGCAGGGTATTGATGTTGTTGCTGGTGACACCGAGCAGCAGGTAGTCATCGAACGCCTTCACCAACATCAATTTTTCCCGGGTGCCCAGCGGCATGACCGACAGTACCTTGATGTGACGGTGATTGAAGCTCGTACCGCCAGCCATTCGTCGTACTAACCAGCCACACGCAAAGATAAGGCCAACAATGAAGACCAGGGTTAAAGTCAGCTTAAAATAGTCGCTGCCACCGCCTGGCAGCAGGCTTGAGGACGATGGCTGCGCCCAGCCTGGCAACGACCATAACGCCATCAACAAACCGACCAGGCCTGGATGCGTCAATTTTTTGCTGCGGGTGTCAAAACCCATGACATTACCTCAGCCGCTGAATGCGTTCTTGCTGACTGACCACATCGGTCAGGCGGATACCGAACTTCTCGTTCACCATCACCACCTCGCCATGCGCAATCAGCGTACCGTTGACCAGCACGTCCAAGGGTTCACCGGCCAGACGATCCAGTTCGATCACACTGCCCTGGTTCAGCTGCAACAGGTTGCGAATCGGAATCTGGGTGTTGCCGACTTCCATCGAAATGGTCACCGGAATATCCAGAATCACATCCAGGTTCGGTGTGTCATCGCTGCTGCCCGTGCTGGTCGGCGCGCCCGGTGGCGTTACCTCGAACTCTTCCAGCGGCGCCCGTGGGTTGGCGTCAGCACTGACATCATTGTCATCGCTGTCGTCATCACCGGTTTCACCGGCTTCGGCCATGGCCGCTGCCCAGTCTTCAGACAGCGCTTCGTCTTCGCCGCCTTCTGCGTTGTTCTCGTCTTCGTTTGGCAGATCGTCATCACTCATCTTGATTCTCCTGCTTGACCGCCTCGTTTATGGCCTCGACGGCGTGTTCTTCCCGTTTTTTCTGGCGTTGGCCCATCAGCCGCGTTTTCAGATCACCGACATCACGGGAGTTCGTCTTGACCGGCTTAATCACTTTTAATGCAAGGTTCTCGCCGGATTGTCCCAATTTACATTCGAATAACGGCACCTGATTGGCCGTCATGGTGATGCTCTCGGGCAGATCGATCGGAATGATGTCGCCCGCTTCCAGTTCGACCAGATCGCGCAGCTTGATATCGCGTTCCACCACCTTGGTGTTGATCGGCACTTTGGCGCGCAGAATGTCGTGGCGCAGTGAATCGATCCAGCGATCATCGACTTCATCGACGTCACTCTGCACACCGGCATCCAGCACTTCGCGCACCGGTTCAATCATCGAATAAGGCATGGTGACGTGCAGGTCACCGCCGCCGCCATCGAGCTCGACGTGGAAGGTCGACACCACCACCACCTCGCTGGGCGATACGATGTTGGCCATGGCCGGGTTAACTTCCGAGGAGACGTATTCGAAATCGACATCCAGCACCGCCGCCCAGGCTTCTTTCATGTCCTGGAACACCTGCGACAGCACCATCTGCACCACGCGGATTTCCGTCGGAGTAAATTCCCGGCCTTCGATCTTGGCGTGACGACCGTCACCGCCGAAGAAGTTGTCCACCAGTTTGAACACCAGCTTGGCGTCGAGAATAAACAGCGCTGTGCCGCGCAATGGCCGCACTTTCACCAGGTTCAAACTGGTCGGTACATAGAGGGTATGGACGTATTCACCGAACTTGAGAATCTGAATCCCGCCGGTGGCCACATCCGCGCTGCGCCGCAAAAAGTTAAACATGCTGATGCGGGTATAGCGCGCAAAACGTTCGTTGATCATCTCCAGGGTCGGCATCCGGCCCCGGACAATGCGGTCCTGGCTGGTCAGGTCGTAGGTCTTGACCCCAGTGCCGTCCCCGGCGTCCTCTTCTTCAACGGCGCCGTCGTCAATGCCGTGTAAGAGCGCATCAATTTCGTCTTGTGAGAGTAAGTCCTGCACGGGACCCCCTATTGCATGACAAAGCTGCGGAACAGCACAGTTTCAATACCTGGCCTGCCGAGGCGCATTTCCATCACATCCTGGATGGTCTTGGTCAGATCTTCGACCAATTGCTCTTTGCCGTCGGCTGTTCTCAGGTTGTTAAAGTCCTGCTCGGACAGGACTTCCAGTAAATTATTGCGAATCAGCGGCATATAGGTATTGGCGGTATCAATCACCGCATGATCGCGCGCCACGATGCTCAGCTCCAGCTGCAGGAATCGCGTCCGCGCCCCGACGCTGTAATTCACAATAAAGGGCGGCTGCAACGCCAGATAAATAGCCGGCCCATCCGTTAACATCTCGGTCGGCGGCGTCAGCGGAATTTCCTCCGGCTCCGGTGGCGCTTCTTCTTCGCCACCGCGTCCGAGAAAGAACCAGGTTGCCGCCACCGACAAGATGGCAATGACCACAGCACCACCAATCACCATGATCAATAACTTCAGTCGACTCTTGCCACCGGCTTCTTCGCCTGTCGTGGGGATCTCTTCCTCTGCCATACGCTCGCTCTCTTACTGCTGCCGGGCCCTGCATAAGTCAGGGTGATGCTCACATTCTAGCGGACTGTGACGCCATAACTAAACAAAGTGATCAACCAGTCCCATCGGCCGGCCTGATGCGGCCGCCAGCGGTGCTTCCTGATCCAGACCGTCATCACCCTCGCCGCCGCCACGGCGGTTGCCGCTGCCGTCACCGGAGTCGGCATTGCCGTTGGACGATTGATCGCGTACATCCAGATTCGACAGGTTCAAGCCCTGCTGCTCCAGAATCTCACGCAGGCGCACGCTCTGACTTTCCAGCGCTTCACGCACCTGAGGGTTGGGCGAGGTGATCTGCACCTGAGTCTGATCATGCTGCACCGTTACCTTGATCTCCAGGGTTCCCAGTTCCGGCGGATCCAGACGAATGGTGGCGTGTTTGATCTCGCCTTGCGACATCATCTGAATGCGTTCACTCAACTGACGGCTGACCTCGGCAGACACCAAGGGCCGGTCCACCCGTTTCAGATCCAGCACCTGGGGCTGCTCGGGCGTGTCGCTCTGTGACAGTGACAAATTGACGACCTGATTGCTGTCACCGGAAGCACTGACGGCGCTGCTTAACGCCGCCACCCGGGTTTCAGCGTCGGTTTTACTCGTCAGGGATTCACGCGCCATCTTCACCAGGGTGGTGTTGAAGGCCACATCGTGACTGACCGGACTGGCCGGAGCCAGCAACAAAGCCTGCTCAGGACGGCTGTTATCCAGAGTAATCGGCAGGCTGCCGCTGGTGGCGCTGTTCTGAACGCTTTGCAGCAGACGCGCCACCATGACCGCTGGCGACGGTGTTTTGCCATCGGATTCAAGGCTGCCTTTGCCATTCAAGGCATCGGCCAGAGTGCGTAATTCCTTGGACAGCACCGGCGCTGCCTCAGCAACGGCACCTTTATCGCTGCCGTTGGCCATGGCGTCCAACTGCTCCAGCCAACTGCTGAACTGGCCGCCCAGTTCATCCAGCACCTGCGTCAATTGTTCAACCTGCTGCCACTGCTCGCCATCGGCTGCGGCCAACTGTTCCGGGGTGATGTTCAGCTGTGGCGGGTTTTTGACCCAGGTGGTCATGGCGTTGATAACGGTTTCGGTCTGAACCAGGTTCAGGCCCAACTCTTCATGGAGAAAATTCTGCAGCCGCTCAACCGCCTTGGGATCAATCACCAGGGTATCAGCGGTGATCCATTGCTCCACGGTCTCGCTCGGCAGCTCGATACCCAGTTGCGCCAGCGCAGCTTCAACATCAAAGTCATCAGCGTCAACGGAACCATAACCATCGACCGAAACATCACCATCAACAGAATCATCACTGTTGAGGGCCGCATCGCTGTTGCTGCCACCATCAGCAGCGGACTGGTTCTGTTCGACCACCTCGCGCAAGGGTTTGACGCCCAGTAATTGCGCAATCGTCTCACCCAGGTCCTGCAGGCTGCTGTCGAGATCATCGAGCGCCTCGCCAGCCTCTTCCGTTGTCGGTCCCAGACCAAAAAGCCGGGCCAGCCAGGAGGTCGAAGGCAGACCTTCGCTCTTGAGATTCAAGCCATCCTCGTCCTCGCTGACCTGCAAATCCAGGCTGGGCAGTACGCTGCTGTTTGGCGTCATTGTTGTGCCCGGCAAGACTCCCTGCGCCACCACAACATCCGGCAACATGCCGACCAAGGCTTGCCGCTGCAGCGGCAAATTCTGACCCTCAACCCCGTCACCCAAGGCATTCCCCAGCGCCGCTTTTAGCAGCTGTGGCGTCAATACGGGGGCCTGCTCAGCGTCAATCGACAGCGGGCGTGGCGCCGTCTCTGTGGACAACAACCGCGCGAATATTCCATTGGAAGCCCCGTCACTAGTGACTTTCAGGGCATCGGGGGTTGTGCCTGGTGATAGGCTGACGGGTTTTAGACTGGCATCCGGGCTGGTCAAAAACAGCATGAGTGCTCTCTTTTGCAGTGTTCAGGACGATGGTGTCCACAGTGAACATAGCAATGGCCGGGCCAGCTTTGGAAAAAACGTCAATCAGAGATAATGTTCGTGCAACAGCCGATCCACCTCGGCCAACTCGTCACCCATATCCGCAACCAGAGAGTCGACTGTTGTCAGTTGATCCACAGCGGCAAGATCTTCCAGACGACGACAGAGTTGCGCCAGATGAGGAGCCCCCACGTTCAGACAACTGCCTTTAAAACTGTGGGCCGTACTGCGTACCATCTGAGCATCCGGTCTGGCTTGTTGCAGCAGCTCAACCAATTCGGCATAACGCTGGCGGGCATCGCCCAGAAAGGTGTCGATAAGGTCGCTGAATTCATCCTCCAGCAAGATGCGCAAGTCGGCCAGAGCGGCCTCATCCAGATGCTGTTCAGGCTGGTCAGCTGTCATGGTGTGTTATCCGTTTGCAGGCACATCACTCCTGGCTGGGCGAGGCCAGCACAGGGTGGCGCGAACCTGGTTACCGGTGTCATTGAATTCGAGTTCATCGCATAGCTGCCTTACTAATGCCAAACCGCGTCCACTGTAGTCCGGGTTATCGGTCAGACAGCGCAGGTCTTGATAACCATAGTCAAAACCCGGACCGGTATCGCTGATCTCAAACACCAATTCGCCGCCATCGCCACTGGGTCGATGGCGTATTTCCAAACAGACCCGGCCGCTTTGCAAATTAGCCAATCGCTGTTCCCGTAAACGGTAATACTGGGCAAAACCCTGAGGATCCTGCTTCAGACGGGAATCCAGACCGAGTACGCCATGTTCGAGCGCGTTGTTGAACAATTCGGCCAGCACGGTATAGAGCAAGCCGCTGAGCGTGCGCAGCCCTTCTACCTCGGTGAGAATGTTCAGCACCAGCGGCAAGGGATTAAAAGCGCCCAGACTCTGCGGCCCAAGCTGCAAACTCATCTGCCAATCCATGGGTCCACCGATGGACGCTTTATTGCTGTGCAACAGCGGCAGGCCCAATACATCCAGATCGACCATGGTGGCGCTCAACAGCGTGATGTCATCGTCGCGACCACTGCCACCGATAAAGGCGTCGACGGCATCGAGAATGTCATCGAACAACCGCTCAGGATCTTTAGCATGGGTGAACAGCGCATCCAGACGAGCCTCTCCGAACAATTCCCCGGCCGCGTTATGGCTTTCGACAATGCCATCCGACCACAGAAAAACGCGGTCACCATTATGCATGCGGTAATCATTGGGTTGCGGCGAAAAACTGCGCGGTTTTAATACCCCCAACGGCAGATTGGTTGACGGCACTTTTTCGACTTCGCCACTGTCACTGCGATAGAGATACACCGAGGGCACGCCACCGACCCAGATGCGCGCCAGCTTATTGGTCACATCCAGATCGACCATGGCACCGCAGCAAAAAACTTCGGTCGGTAAAATGGTGTGCAACTTGGCGTTGATTTCCCGCAACACATCTTCCATGGCAAAACCTTTTTGGGTCATGCCATAAAAGATTTCCGCCACCGGCATGGCACCGATGGCTGCCGGCAGACCGTGACCGGTGAAGTCGCCAAGAAACAACGACAGGCCACCGTCGGGTTTGCGCTCCGCCAGAACAGTATCGCCATTGAAAACCGCCAGCGGTGACAGCGAATGACGCAGATTGGGCAGCGCCAGACAACCGGAGTGAGCGACGTTATCAAAGACCGTCTTGGCAACTTGCTGCTCCAGCAGCATCTGACGGTTGTGGGACTGCAATTGATCGTGCATGCGTCGCATGCGACCAAAGGCGTTGATTTTGGCTTTGAGGATGACCCGGTTATAGGGCTTGGACATAAAATCATCGCCGCCACTTTCCAGACAGCTGGCCAGCGATGAAGCATCCTGAAGTGAGGTCAGGAAAATGATCGGCACCAGTTGATTACCGGCGCGTTGCTTGATCAGACGACTGGCTTCCAGGCCATTCATCTTCGGCATCAAGGCGTCCATTAAAATAATGTCAGGGACGCTTTCGGTAAATCGCTCCAGCGCCTCGATGCCATTACTCGCCTCCACCACCCGGTGGCCTTCCTGTTGCACAATGGCGCTGAGAATCCGACGGTCGGTTTTACTATCGTCGGCAACCAGAATGGTGAGCGGGGCGCTGGACATGGCAGACGCAGTTATTCGATCCGAAACAGTTGTCCAAAATTGGATATGGATAGAATTTTGCGAACGTCTTCGTTGCAATTAATAATGCGAATGTCGGAATTATCGCCACCGGCATGATCGCGCAATAACAACAACATACCCAATGCCGAACTGTCGAGGTAAGTCGCCTCACCCATATCTATGATGTAACCCTGGATGTTGGGGGCTGCATTCTCATAAATCTGGCGAAATTCCTGGTGCGAACTGAAATCGAAGCGGCCGGTAATTTTAATGGTAATTTCTGTACCGTTGTCATTGGGTATTGCCGAGACGGTCATAGCGGTTCCTCTAGTCAGGCGGTGCGCCTTGAACTCATTGTAGCCGGCTTTATCGCAGCCGCCAGCCAGGCCATGCGGTTAGTCCAAAGTGCCCGGCCAGCGCCACTGTAATGTCTGTTTAACCAAGGGCGCAACTACCAACTGCCGCTGCGTTGGCGCATCTGACTGACCACCTCATCGAGCGCTTTTTGTTCGCGTCGGTCGGCCTCAATCAACTCTTCCATGGAGACTTTTTCCACCAACTGATTGAGCGTTTTGCGGCGCTGATAAAGCCCCTGCCAATGCTCCAGTAATTTGCCTTCCTGCTCCTGCCATTGCTGGATGACACCACGCTGGCGGCCCATCACCGTTTCCAACTGGTCGATAAAACCCTGAGTACGGCGCCACTGTTCGATGGAAATACCCGTGCCACCGCTGATCTGCAAAGACTGATGGTAATCGCGCTGATATTCGGCCAGTTCATCCAGCTGTTTAATTTCCCGCTCCAGCTGAGCACGCGCCTGCTGCAACGCCTGGGCAGCCTGGTCTTCCCGCTGTTTGGCCAGCCGTTCGATGACTTGTAAGCGCTCGGATCGCTTCATCAGTAATCATCGCCTCGCTTGGGCATTGCCGGCGCGCCGATTACGCGCGCCCGGTTTGGCCAGCGGCCGGCCTTTTTGCAAGCTGCCACCGCCATTGTTGGCATTGGCGTTGTCCTGCGCCGGCGGCAACATCTGACCCATTTGCTGCAGGCTCTCGTCGTAACCTACCCGCTCGCCCAGGCCCTGCTGCAGGAAGCCGGTCACTCTGGGATAGAGCGCTATGGCTTCATCGATCGCCTGATCGGTGCCAGGGCTATAAGCGCCGATGGAAATCAGATCCCGGTTTTGCTGATAACGCGCCCAGATCTGTTTGATTTTTTGCGCCTGTTTAAAGTGCGCCTCGGGCACCACCTGCGACATCGCCCGGCTGATACTTTGCTCGATATCGATGGCCGGATAATGGCCTTCTTCGGCCAGGCGACGATTCAATACAAAGTGGCCGTCGAGGATTGCTCGAGAGGAATCGGCGACCGGATCCTGTTGATCATCGCCTTCGGTCAGAACGGTGTAGAAGGCGGTGATGGAGCCACCCCCGGCTTCGGCATTACCGGCGCGTTCCACCAATTGCGGCACCCGCGCGAATACCGAGGGCGGATAACCTTTGGTTGCTGGCGGTTCGCCAATGGCCAGGGCGATTTCACGTTGCGCCTGGGCATAACGCGTCAGCGAATCCATCAGCATCAGCACATTCTTGCCCTGAGCGCGGAAATATTCGGCGATGGCGGTGGTGTATTGCGCCGCGCGCAAACGCAGCAAGGGCGCATCATCAGCCGGCGAGGCAACCACGACTGAACGCGCCAGCCCCTCTTCGCCGAGGATGTCTTCAATAAATTCTTTGACTTCCCGGCCGCGTTCGCCGATCAGCCCGACGATGGTGATATCGGCCGTGGTAAAGCGAGTCATCATGCCCAGCAGCATGGATTTACCCACACCGGAGCCCGCGAACAACCCCAGACGCTGACCACGGCCAACCGTCAGTACCGAGTTAATAGCGCGGATACCGACATCGAGTGGCTCACGAATCGGCTGACGGTGCAGCGGGTTGATGGTTTCGCCGTTAAGGTTCTGACGTACCCGACAGCCAATCGGCCCTTTGCCATCGATGGGTTCGCCAAAGCCGTTCACCACCCGACCGAGCAACTCCTCACCAATGACCAGTTCGCTGGCGGTCTCCACCGGCACCACGCGCGCGCCGGCACGCAAACCGCTGATCGGCTGCACCGGCATCAAAAAGGCCTTGTCGTCCTGGAACCCAACCACCTCGGCTTCGACGCAATTACCACGATCGATCACCTGGCAACGCTCACCAACGGTGGCATTCAAACCAATAGCTTCGAGCGTTAAACCCACCATCCGGGTCAAACGGCCCTCAACAATGACCGGCGCCTGATCGGGCAGCCAGCGCTGGCTGTCGTTGAGGTAATCAGCGAGGCTCATCGTCTGGCGACTCTTGGCTGGCAGGTGGGACGTTCGGATCGGCAACAGATGGATCGGCTGCTTCAGATGTGTCGTCAGCCGAGGCCGTCGAGTTGCTTTGATCGCTGTTGGTTGCATCCGCGGCTGGCGGGGCATCCTGATCGGGTTCGGTCAGACTTTCTCCAGCCGGTGCTTCCCCGATCGCTGCATTATCCGACGGTGCCTGGTCGGCGGTATCCGTCGTAGCGGATTCGGCTGCGGCATTTGATTCAGCAGCGGCGGATTGTTCTGGGCCCATCGACTCACTGAGAATTTCCTGCGGCTGGTCGTCGGTGCTCAATGGTGTGTCTGCCGCCGCTGCATTGGCCTCGGGTAAGGTCCAGGGCTGGCTCAGCTGGTCCAGACGTTCGGATAACCCCGACTGCGCCAACAGATTGCTGATCTGTTGGCGAAAGCGATGTTCCAGGCTGTAATCGATATAGCTGAACCGGGTGCGAACCCGGCAACCACCCCGGTTCAATTGCGCATCGGCCTGCAAGGTCCAGTGGCTGTCGGCGATGGGCTCGACCAGAGCCAGATCCTCCGGATGCAATTCAATGGTCAGCCGTTCATCGGCATTGGGTAATGCCTGAATGGCGCTGTGCACCAGTGCTTGAATGTGGTCGGGTTTTAACGCCAGTTCGGCATCAAAGAGGTTACGCGCCAGCCGCACCGCCAGCGCCATCAAGCCTTCGCGCAACGCCGCTTCCTGTTTCGGCAACAGGCCTTGCAGTTGCTCCAGCACGGCTTTCAGCGGCGCCAGTTCCTCATCAATTCGCTGCTGCTCTGTCTTGCGCGCTGCTTCATAGCCAGCTTGTTCGCCCACGCCACGGCCAGCCTGCTCGCCGGCTTCATAACCCTGCTGGTGACCGGCTTTATGACCTTCCTGCTGACCCTGTTTCATGCCCTGCTGATAGCCGGATTCAAAACCTTCGTTAAAGGCGTCGTCATGAATCTGGCGGATTTCTTCAGCGGTCGGCGGTTGAATGTCGACGCTTTCAACGTCTTCGGTAACCGTGGCGATCGGTTTGGGCCGGTCGTCGATCAAATTGCCCTGCGCATCCCAGCGCGGCAGTCGATAGGTTTCAATATCCAGATCCTGATTGTTCTCTTCTGGATGGTGCAACGGCGGTTTACGCATGGATGGCGCCATAACCTACTACTCCCCTGGCGGCGGCCGATGGCGGCCTCACACCATGGCCTCGCCACCGGTTCCACCGAGGGCGATTTCGCCCGAATCGGACATGCGTCGGGCGATGTTGAGGATTTCTTTCTGTGCCACTTCGACATCGCTGAGCTTGACCGGGCCCATGGCGTCCATGTCGTCGCGCAGGATTTCGGCGGCACGCTTGGACATGTTGCCGAGCATTTTTTCCTGCAGCTTCTGATCGGAACCGCGCAAGGCGACTTTGAGCAAGTCGGTCGGTACTTCGCGCAGCAGCATCTGAATGCCGCGGTCGTCGATGTCGGACAGGTTTTCGAAGACGAACATAAGGTCGGCAATTTCCGCCGCCAGATCTTCGTCGACGGTTTTGATGCCGTCCATGATTTCGGCTTCGACGCTGGACTCGAGGAAGTTCATGATCTCGGCCGCGGTCTTCACGCCGCCCAACGACTGAGCCTGAGCACCGGCGCTGGAAGAGAATTGTTTTTCCAAAATGGAGTTCAACTCCTGCAAAGCGATTGGCTGGACGGTTTCCAGAGCCGCCACCCGCATAACGATATCCAAACGCACTTTTTCGCTGAACTGGGCGAGAATTTCCGCCGACTGATCCGGCTCCAGATAGGCGATCACGATGGCCTGAATCTGGGGGTGTTCGTTGCGGATGATGTCGGCCACAGCGCGGGGTTCCATCCACTTCAGCGTATCCAGACCGGTGGTGTTACCACCGAGCAGAATGCGGTCAATCAGGCCAGTGGCCTTATCGGCACCCAGCGCCTGGGTCAGCATGTTACGAATATAGTCGTTGGCGCCAATACCGAGACTGGTCTGACCGCCGACTTCTTCCAGGAACAGACGCACCGCCCCTTCCAATTGTTCCTGGCGCACTTCCGATAAGCCGGACATGGCGGTACCGACGCGCTGCACCTCTTTCGGCCCCAGGTGCTTGAGCACCTCGGCGGCGTCGGCTTCACCCACGCTCATCAGCAGGATGGCCGCCCGGTTCAGCCAACTGATGCCGTCCAGCGCCTTGGTGGCGTCTTCGGTGCCCTGGGGCACCGGCAAATTCGGATTCTGCTCAGTCATTGCTCATGATCCAACGTTTCAGTACCAGTGCCACCCGGCCCGGGTCTTCTGCGATCAGACCGCGCAAGGCGTCCAGCTGCCGTTCAAACTGCTCCGACGGTCCCGGCAGCGCGTATTCATCGGCCGTACTCAGCGTTACCTTGTCGTCGGTGATGGAATCCTCATCGACATCCAGCGACGCCAGATCGTCCTCTTCGTCTTCATCCTCACCACGACTCAGCAAGGAGCGCAGTGCTGGCCTGAGTATGCCGAACACCAGGATCAGAACAAAGAGGCCAGCCAATATCTGTTTGGCAATCTCCCAGAACCAGGGCTGGGTGTACCAGGGCGAATCATCAACGGCGTCGGCCACGCCGCGGAAGCCTGAGTTGACGATATTGACGCTGTCGCCCCGGCTCGGGTCGAACCCGACCGCGTCCTGAACCAGTAAACGCAACTGTTGCAGGTCGGCCTCGGTCCAGTTTTCGCGCACCGGCTCACCGGTTTCCGGGTTGGTGCTGACCAGATCGTCAACCACCACAGCCACCGTCAGTCGACGCATCCGGCCCTGCTGGAATTGAGTGTAGCTCAGGGTGCGGTCGACTTCGTAGTTTCGGGTCGCCTCATTACGCGTGGTCGACGGCGGCGGCGTGTTGTTCTGCGCTTCCGGATCAACCTCTTCCGGCGCTTCCGCCGCGCCCGGAGGCTGGTTGGTCAAGGCGCCGGGAATACCACCTTCGGGTTCACCGATGCGCTCTTCTTCGATGGTCTGCTCCGACCGCAGCGCAATCAGATCCGGGTTGTACAGTTCTTCGGCCTGCTCGACCTGAGTAAAGTCGATATCGGCGTTCACTTCGGCGCGGAAATTATCGCGCCCGACCACCGGACCCAGAATGGAGTTGATCTGGTTCAGCAGGTTGTCTTCCACCCGCTGGGTGTACTGGAACTGTCGATCGGTCAGTTCATCTTCGGGGTTTTCAGTCTGGGCCGACAGCAACTGGCCGCGCTGATCAACCACGGAAACGTTTTCCGGTTTCAGTTCGGGAATGGAGGTGGCGACCAGGTTGCGAATGGCTCGAATCGAATCGACATCCATATCGGCGCCGGCGTGCAATTCGGTGAATACCGAGGCGGTCGGCTGGCGCCGGTCGCGAATAAAGACCGAGCGTTCGGGAATGGCCAGATGCACGCGCGCGGCCCGCACCTGATTCATCGACGCTATGGTACGCGCCAACTCGCCTTCGAGCGCGCGCATATAGCGAGCGTTTTCCATAAACTGCGAGGTGCCCAACGGCTGGTCGTCGTCGAGCAGTTCGTAGCCCACGGTTTGATCGTTCGACAACCCGGCCCCGGCAATGGCCAGGCGCGCCCGGTGCAGATCATCCTGACGCACCAGGATCACACCGCTGGCCGGGTCGATATCGAAATTCACTTTCTCGCCCTGCAACACCTGAATGACGTCGGCGGCCGCATAGGTGTTGGTGGAATTCATCAATGGATGGTAGGTCTCGCGCTGCGACCAGAGCACCACGCCAAGACCGAGTGCAATACTGGCCGCCAGACCCACCAACAGACCGAACTGGCGCATCATGGTCAGGCGGTTAAAACCGGCCACCAGCGGATGCATTTTTTTCAGCGCAGAAGGTTCTTTATCGACCAGATCAGGACTGTCATCGGCGCCTGCGCCGGTCGTGGCAATAGCCGTGCCGGAACCAGCCTCCGCACGCGTTGCCGGCAATCCGCTTTGGGCGTTGTTATCGCTGTCGTCGGAGGTATTACCGGCTGCAGCAGGGACATTTTCGGTCATGGTCTCGCTTCACTCTTCAGCACCGGTCCAGCCGGCGTACTGACACCCAAAGGCATCAGATCGGCATGTTCATAATGTCCTTATAAGCCTCGACCATCTTGTTGCGAACCTGGGTCATGGCCTGAAAGGAGACGCTGGATTTCTGCAGGGCAATCATTACTTCGGGGAGGTCGACTTCCGGGTCGCCCTGCTCGTAACGGGTGGCAATTTCGCTGGCCGCCATCTGCGTATCGTTAACGGTGTCGACGGCGGATTTGAACATCTCACCGAAGGACGGCACATGGCCCATCGGCGGCATGCCATCGAGTTCGTTGATGCCACCAGGCGTTTGCGGTTGCGGTAAATTGAGTTCGGCTTCCGGACGCACCGGTCCGGACTGATTACGCACCTGTTGCATCTGCTGCTCGAACGACGGCCCTTGCAGCGGTTGCGGCCCAGGCGGACGCGGTACTTGCATCTGCTCACGGATTGAGCGCATCTGCCCAAGGACGTTTTGAATGTCGGCTCGATCAGTCATCTGCCTTTCCCTCTTCCCGCTGACACCCGGCTTGTGGCAAGCAAGGTGTCAAAAATTAGCTGCTGCTGTGTGCATCAGGCTGTCTGTATCTGGGCTGGCGACAAAAAACAGTCACTTTGGTCGCCAAAACGCCCGCTATACAGTCATTGAGCAAAGGGCGGGCCAACTTTTGCCGGCGGCTTGGTTTTTCCGGTCAAACCCTGCCGCCGACTGGCCGGTTAACGAATACCGGCGATGGCGCCGTCCACATCCATGCCCAGTTCACGCATGCGCGCCAGCTTGTAACGCAGCGTCCGCGCTGAGATTCCCAGCTTGTCGGCCGCCTTGTTTTTACGCCCGCCGGTCACGCGCAATGCATTGAGGATCAATTCGAATTCGTGGTGTTTCAGGTCGCGGTGGATGCCGTCGTTGTTGTCCAGGTTGTCGTCATCCAAATCCATGTCCGGGGCGGCTTCGGAATGCTCGAACCGGTGGCTGGTCATCACCGGACGGCGCGCTTCGAAGTCGATCAGATGTTCACCATCCAAACCCAGATCCTGCGCCGTGACCCACTGACCACTTTGCAGAATTAAAGCGCGTTGCAGAGCGTTATCGAGCTCGCGGATATTACCCGGCCAGTCGTAACTCAAAATCCGATCGCGGGCGGAATCATCCAAAGCGACGTTACCTTTGTGCATTTTGCGCGCGTGCAGCGATAACAGATGCTGTGCCAGCGGCAGCAAATCACCACGACGGGCACGCAGCGGTTGCCACTGCAACGGGAAAACATTCAGGCGGTAATAGAGGTCTTCACGGAAACGACCGGCGCGCACTTCTTCAAGCAGATCTCGGTTGGTGGTCGCCAGCACGCGCACATCCAGGGCGATGGTGCGACGGCCGCCGATGCGTTCCACTTCACGCTCCTGCAAGACGCGCAGCAATTTTGCCTGCAGACCCAGATCCATTTCGGAAATCTCGTCCAGCAAAATGGTGCCGCCATTAGCCTGTTCGAACTTACCGGCCTGGCTTTGAATGGCACCGGTGAAGGCACCTTTTTCATGACCAAACAAGGTGGCTTCGAGCATATTTTCCGGAATAGCGGCGCAGTTGATAGCGACAAAAGCTTCGCCCGCACGCGCCGATTGCTGGTGAATAAAACGCGCCAGCACTTCCTTACCGGTTCCGCTTTCACCGCTGATCAAAATGGTGGAATCGGTAGCCGCGACTTTGCGAGCCAGCGCCAACACTTGCTGACTGGCCGGCTCAACGGCGATGGGATCGTCTTGTGTCGCCGGCGTTGCCTGGCCATGACGTTCAATCAAGTCGATCAACTGATCAGGCTCGAACGGCTTGACCAGATAATCGACCGCGCCAGCCTGCATTGCTGCCACCGCTTTATCGACCGCGGCATAGGCGGTGATCAGCAACATCGGCAAGTCAGGGTGATGTGTACGCACATAGTCGAGCAGCTGATGGCCATCCATGCCTGGCATATTGACGTCGCTGACGATGAAATCGACCGACTGTTCTTTCAGTCGCGCCACCGCCGCTTCGCCGCAATCGGCTTCGATAACGTCATAGTCCGACAACTTCAGGGTGTCGCTGACCGCTTCACGCAGGTTGGCATCATCTTCTACGATCAAAATATTCATGATGGTCTTTCTCCTAAACGACGCTTTCAGCGCTCGGCCCTAACGGGCAGGTTCAGGTGCACGACAGTGCCCTTGCCTGGCTGGCTGTCGATCTCAAAATCGCCCTGATGGGCACGAATAACGGCCATGACAACGGGAATACCGAGGCCGGTGCCGTGGCTTTTAGTGGTGAAAAAAGGTTCGCGAATTTGCGCCAGGGTTTGTTCATCCATACCCGGTCCCTGATCGCGAATGGTTAAGCGCAAGCGATCACCGCGACGTTCGGCGGCGATAGCAATATCTGGATCATTAGGGCTGGCTTCAAAGGCGTTGTTGATCAGATTGCACAGCGCGCTGACCAGCGCATCTTTTTGGCATTGCAGCTCAACATCAGCGGCATCGTTGTGCCAGTGCAACGCCTTGGGATATTGCTCGATCCGGGCTGATAAGTTGTCGGCCATAACGGTGAACAACTCACTGACACTGAGCCGATGCACCAGCTGGCATTCACCTTTAACAAAGATCAGCATGTCCTGAACCTGCTGCTCAAGGTGATGCAAACGACCGATCAGTTTATCGACAAACTGACCGCGCACCTCGTCGCTGACGCGTGGATTTTTCAGATTGGAGGCGTAGAGCATGGCCGCCGACAAGGGCGTACGAATCTGATGTGCCAGGGAGGCAACCATCCGCCCCATGGCCGTTAATCGTTCGTGGCGAGACAACTTGGCCTGCAAGGCGCGCGTCTGGGTCTGGTCGCTGAGCAGAATCAATTGACCGGCGTTATCCAGAGCGCAGGTTTCGATACTGACCAGACGCCCATCAGCCAACGAAATTTCGTGGCCATCGTTCTGCCGCGGCTTAAACGTCTGACGAATAATCCGCCCCCAGGGCACGCCGACCAATTCCGGCAATCCATCGCTGACCAGCAGCGACTGCGCCGCCGGATTCACGCGCCGAACGATGCCGGTGTTATCGACCACCACCACACCCGCAGGCAGCAGATTGAGCAGACTTTCCAACTGATCAGCCAGGCGCTCTTTTTCACTCAGCTCCTGCATGCGCTGCTCGCTGACCGACGCCAACTCGCCACTGAGTTCCAGCACCCGACTTTCCAGCATCTCGTAGCTTTCGGTCAGTTGCTCCGACATCTGGGTAAAGGTCACAAAGGCTTGCTGCAGATCGGCGAGCGAACGGTCGCGCATCGCTTCCGCTTCCGGAGCGGGTTTTTGCATCAAGCTGTCAAATTCGGGCGCGCCCATTAATACTCCCACTGACCATTTATTGGCACTTTTTGGTGTCACGGGAGGGCTACTGCAAAGGTGGTGCCAAAAGCGGACAAAGCTAGCCGCATCAAGGCCTGCAGCGGTTCTTCAGGCGGAAATTTTCGACCGACGGCAATGTCTTGACGGATTTTGGCACCATCATTCGCACCGCCTGATAACGCTTAAAGGCGGCTAAGACAGCGGGCAAGTGGTGGCTGTTGTGCAGTGCTAAAGGAGGGAAACAGCCTGGCGCCAGAACGCGCCAGGCTGGGCAGATCAATTAACGGCTTCGCGTTTGTTGATCTTATACTTACGCATCTTCTCGACCAGGGTGGTGCGACGAATATGCAATTTTTCAGCGGCCCGGGCGACCACACCCTGAGCATCATCCAGAGCCTGCTGAATCAGGGATCGCTCCAGGTCGGTCAGATACTCTTTAAGGTCCAGACCGTTGACCGGTAACAAGGCCGACTGGTCAAAATTAAAGCCGCCCCCGTCGGTCGATGCCACCATCGGCATGGAGCTCATCAGGGCGTCGTCTTCATCTTCAACGTGGCGATATTTAATCGGCAATTCCTGCACGCCAATCACCCCATAGGGATGCATGATCGCCAATCGCTCAACCAGGTTGGCCATCTCGCGAACATTGCCCGGCCAGTCATGGCGTACCAACGACATGATGGCGGCTGAACTGAAACGAATGGAACCGCGCTTTTCGTTTTCCATGCGCGAAATCAATTCGTTCAACAGCAGAGGAATGTCTTCGGAACGCTCACGCAGCGGCGGCATTTCGATCGGGAAAACATTCAGCCGATAATAAAGATCCTCACGGAACACACCTTCTTCAATCATCTGCTCCAGATTGCGGTGTGTCGCTGCGATGACCCGGATATCGCAGGTAAAGGTCTTGTTGCCACCGACGCGTTCAAAGGTGCGCTCTTGCAACACACGCAGCAATTTAACCTGCATGTTGAGTGGCAGGTCGCCAATTTCATCGAGGAAGAGCGTGCCGCCTTCGGCCATTTCGAAACGACCGGCCCGGGCGGTAATGGCACCACTGAAAGCACCTTTTTCATGGCCGAACAGTTCGCTTTCGATCAATTCACTGGGAATGGCACCGCAGTTGACCGGGACAAAAGGCTTATGACGTCGATGGGAGTTGTAGTGCAGGTTGCGCGCGACCACTTCTTTGCCGGTGCCGCTTTCACCCTGGATCATCACCGTGACTTCTTTGTCAGCAACCTGAGTCATCATCTCGCGCACCTGCTGTACGCCACGACTGGAGCCGACCAGAGAACGAAACAGATTCACCTCGCGACGCTGGCCACGACCGCGGGTCAGATCAAACTGTTCGCGATACATCTGCGCCCGGTGCAGGGTGTCGAGCATCTTGTTGTAGGTGGGCGGTGAATGCAGCTTGGCGATGACCTGACGGCGCAGGCATTCATCGAGCAATTCCACCTCGGGATGATCGTCCATCAAAATGACGGGCAAGCCTTCATCCCACTGCACCAGCGACTGGACCATACCAGCGAGCGATGCGCTGCTCCGACCGACCAAAACTGCCACCAGGTCTTCCGGGCCAGATACCGAATCGGTAATCTGCGCCTGCCAGTTATCACTGGAAACGCCAACACAGGTTTCGCCAAGAAATTGAAGAATGACTTCAAAATCCCTTCGACGCTGGTCGTCGTCATCGATCATCAACAGTTTGATTTCACGCAACATCGTGAACAATTCCTCACAAAACACCGGAAGCATGTCACAGTCAAAGTGAGATAACGTCAGCAAATTGACTGTCAAACAATAGTAAAGACGTATCGACTCTGACTGTCAAACCGATGACTACTTCACATTACAGCCCGAATTTACGCTGATAAAGCGTTGATTTTCAAGCGGTTTACACGGCAATTCAAACGTTTCCTTGACAAAGTGCACACTCAGTAACAAAAAAAAGCGCCCCACCCTGCCCCTGACGGGGAGGGTTAACGCACATTCTGTACGGAAATTTAACCGGTGATTTTCCAGCGTTTTTGATGCAATTCAGCCGTTGTCGCCGCCTGATCATCACGAAGCTGAGCAAATTCAGCCACAGCTTGCTGATAAAGCTCAATCAAGATACCCAGGTGGCGTTGCAGGGGGCGACTGCTGAAATTGTCCTGCGCCAGAGCCAGATTAACGTCCTGGAGCCATTCATTGACCGCATCATCCCACTGCGCCATCGCCTCGGTGTCGACTTCCGACTGCAAGCCTAAGCCCTGCTCGATCAACTGACGAGAGCGGTCAACCAGCACCTCGGCTTCAAGCGCCATCCGTGGGCCCGGCCGTTTTCATGCTCTGCAGCGCTTCTTCGCGGATTGCATCCCAGGCGGATTTAATCTGAATCAGCAAATCGGTGACTTCGTCGAGAATGCTGTTGTCATTGCGCACATTGGCTTCGAACAGGCGACGAATCATGTAGTCGTACAATCGCTCCAGGTTCAGCGCCAGATCACCAGTATCGGTGTTAAGGCTGTCTTGCAGGCCACCAATGATGTCGATGGCGGAATTCAGTGCCTGACTTTTGCGATCGTATTCATTGCGCTCGATATGTCCCTTGGCAGTGGAAATACGAGCCAGGGCCCCTTCGAACAGGAGTTGGATAAGACGGTGCGGATCTGCATCCATAATGGACGTTTCGGTACCGACCGTTTGGTACTGCTTGATACCCTGAGCATACATAGGGGTATTACCTCGCTGACGGCTGGAATCATTCATAAGCCACCTCCCGAAAAGCCTTTCGGAAGCATACTTCAGTTAGCGGCTGGATGTAGGGAAAGTTGAGCCTGATCCGGTCATCACTTTTATGCCGTTTTTTCCGCTCTGGCATTGTCCTTGCTCTTTCCTCCAGCACAGCCTTTCAGGCAACGGTTTTGGCCTGAAAAACGGTAAGGAGTTGCCGGTTAGTCACTATGGATGGTCGTATTTTAGCCGGTTTGGATGGATTAGAGGCTCAAGCAGAGCCGGACGGGTAGCCTTATGAGACAAGCGTCCCAAGCACTGACGCAAACACCGCCTCTGGTGAATCCTGCTGACAGCCCTTCGCTGCAGGAATTGGAAAACCAGGCGCGGCATTGCTATGAGCAAAGTTTGAGCAGTCGCGTCAGTAACGAACATACCGCTCAGTATCGGGCTCAGGCCCGACAACTGGCACAACGGATGTTAGCGCTGGCCCCGGATCATGCGCTGGCGCTTAACTTGTTGGGCCGGATAGCCCTGGACGAAGGCTTTTACGAATCGGCTGAAGATCTGCTGCAACAGGCGCTTAACCTGAATGGCAATGACGCCGGCTGCTGTTATTCACTGGGTCATGTGAAGCTGGCTCAGCGGCGCTTCGATGACGCCATCACGCTGTTCTCACGCGCTTTGCAGCTGGCCCCGGATGAAACCCGGGCGGCCACCTCTCTGGTGTATACCTTTGCCCGTCAGGGCAAGATGGTTCAGGCCTTCAACGGCTACCGCAAACTCTTTCGCACCCACCCGGACAACGATCATATCCGCGCCCAGCTGTTTGATGTGGTCCGGCACATCCAGGCCGATCACTATCAGGTCGACCTGGAAACCGATCTGATCAGTTGGTTAAAGCTCGACAACGTCGCCCACGATGGCCTGTCCCGCCTGGCAGCCAGTTTACTCAAGCACAAATATCAGTTGGACGATCCTGACGCCGTGATCGACCTGCAAGATCTGGCGCGCGATGAATTACTGCAATTGGCACTGTCACGACTTTATTTCACGCACGCCGGTCTGGAGTCTTTCTTGGTGATGGTGCGCAAGCAAGTGTTGCTGCACAGTCTGGCCGGTCAGTTCAGCGACACCGCCCTGCTGCGTCTGGCGGCCGCCTTTTGCATGCAGGCGGCGCACAACGAACATGTCTACGCGGTGGATGAGGATGAGCAATCGCTGTTAAGCGCCTTAGCCGAACTGCTGCACAGCACCCTGAATAATACCGCCTCACTGCAACCCAACGATGTGCTCAGCGCGCTGCTGATGTATGGCATGTACGAACCACTGGCAGAGCTCCAGGGCGCGCAGCGGTTATTGCAAATAGCCAACAATCGTTGGCCGTCTTATGTAAGACCGGTCATTAGCCACTGCCTGGCAGGCCCGCTGGATGAAATTAAACAGGCGCGTGAGATCGAACGGCTGACGCTCATCGAGGATAAAATCTCTTTGCAGGTGCAACAGCAGTATGAACAATCGCCCTACCCGCGCTGGTTGCATCTGGGTTACAACACACCGACCAATTACGGTCGGGCTCTGGAAGCCGAGCTGGAAGGTTTTAAAGCACCGCAGTTCTTTAATATGGGCACCATAAAAGTCTTGGTGGCCGGTGCCGGCACAGGCCGACAGGCGTTACGCATCGCCAAGTATTTCCGCAATGTTGAAGTGACCGCCCTTGACCTTAGCGCCCGCAGCCTGGCCTACGCCAAGCGCATGGCGCAGCGTTATCACATTCACAACATTCGCTTTATGCAGGGTGACATCCTGGCGCTCGACGCATTAGATGAACGCTTTCATGTCATCGAATGCTCGGGCGTATTGCACCATATGGCCGACCCACAAGCCGGCCTGGCACAGTTAACCACCAAGCTGGAAAATAACGGCGTAATCAAGCTGGCCCTGTACAGCGAAGTGGCTCGTCAATCGGTCGTGGCGGCACGACAGTGGATCGCAGATTTCGGTTATCGGGCCCGGCGCGATGACATCCGTCGTTTTCGCACACACCTGCTGGAGAATCGGCTCGAGGGCGATTTTAAAGCCTTGCTCGAAGCCCCGGATTTTTACTCCACCAGCGGCTGTCGCGATCTGTTATTCCATGTGCAGGAACATCGCTTTACACCCAGCCAACTGAGCGATCTGTTAACTGACCACAACCTGGAATTTCTGGGGTTTGTGCTGCCAGCTGCAACCAAGCAGGCATTCCGGCAACGCTTCGCGCACAGTGCTTTCACTGATCTTAAGCAATGGGAGCAATTTGAAATAGAACGCCCGACCACTTTTGCAGCCATGTATCAGTGTTATGTTCGCTTGAGATAATGCCAGTCGCAGTCACAAAAAAAGGCGCTTTGAAAGCGCCTTTTTTAATGAACATGACCCGTCCTAAATAGAGTTGACACATTCCGCCTTCAACCTTGGGAGAATGTGATGAATCAACGAGTTAAGCGCACACAACGCGATTACCCCCTCACCTTTAAACAAGCCGTCGTGGACCAAGTGGAAAATGGTGAGCTGACCTATTCACAGGCTCAGGTACGCTACGGTATTCAGGGGCGATCAACGGTCCTAAACTGGTTACGTCGATACGGCCATCAGGACTGGAGTCCTGGGGCGGTTCGCCACACACCTCGGAGCTCCGCCATGACAAAATCACCGCTCACCCCAGAGCAACGCATCAAAGAACTGGAAGAGCAATTGCGCCTGGCTGAACAGAAGGCGGAGTTTTTCGAAGCCGTGGTCGAGGTCATGGAGAAGGATTACGGGGTGTCCGTAAAAAAGCAGTCGGGAAGATCCTCGCGCAAGAACGCGTCGAGGGATTAACCATCAGTCGCGCGTGCCACTTTCTGGGCATCAGTCGCCAAGCCTGGTATCAGGCGCAACGCGCACAACTCGCCCAAGACGCTCGGGTACGTCAGGTGATCGACTTCGTGCGATCCATTCGCTGCCACCAGCCTCGGATTGGCACTCGTAAACTCCATTATTTACTGCATCAACAAGCCGATCGGGCGCTGCATCTCGGTCGTGATCAGTTGTTCCACCTGCTGCGCGCCCAGCGTCTGCTGGTCCCAAGACGTCGGGCTTACCACAAGACGACCCAAAGCCATCATCGCTTTCGACGCCATCCGAACCTGCTCAAACCGGGTCCGGAACAGGTGGTAGCCCAAAGGCCCAACCAGATCTGGGTGGCGGACATCACCTATCTACCGACACGCTGCGGAATGAGCTATGTGAGCTTGGTGACTGATGCCTACTCACGCAAAATCGTTGGTCACTCGGTGCATGACAATTTGCGCAGTGACGATGTGGAACAAGCTCTGCGCAAGGCGTTGCGTGAACGAACGGGACGAGCGCCACTGATCCATCATTCAGATCGGGGTATCCAATATTGCTGTGACAGCTATCAGCAACTGCATCGTCAGTATGGTATTCAATGTTCGATGACGGATGGTTATGACTGTTACCAGAACGCGTTGGCCGAACGCGTGAACGGCATCCTAAAGACAGAGTTCCTGTTGGTTCAGCCGAGGGATATAGAGCAGGCTCGTCAGATGGTGGATGAATCGGTGCAAACCTATAACCGAGATCGGCCACACTTGGCTTTGAAATACAAAACGCCCGACGCTGTGCATCGGGCGTTTTAAGAGGGAATAGGTGTCAACCTATTTTAGGACTAGACAACAACCCTATCAGTCTTTAGAAGGCTGCATCGCTTCAAACTGCTGCGTCAGGAAGCTTTGCGTGTTCTGCAACTGGCTGATCAGCTTGTCGTTAAAAATAAACTTACTGACCAGATTCTCTTCCATCGCCTTCATACGAATATCGAGCTTGGAACGCTCCTCTTCGATAAAGGCCATTTCGTCATCCAGTGATTTCTCACGCTGCGTCAAGGACCCAGATATACCAATCATGTCATCCAGCGCATCCTGCATCCGCGAGAAAATACCGTCGACAAGCGAGATACTGCCACGTTGACCGGTTTGCGAACCGGAGATTTTCAGAATCATCCCTTTGGCATCGTTACTCGCCTCGGTGGCCTCTTTACCGGGCACGCCCACTGTTGTCGGGGTCATGGCCAGAATATCGGAAAGGCCAGGATCGATTGACATCACCTCGACGGTGGACTCTTCACCTTTGGAGGCGGATATGATGCCGAAGGTATCGGTGTCTTCATCGTATTGAACCGAAACCGATTTACCACTGTTTTCCAGGTCGGCATTGATCTTACGCTGCATTTCCGCAGCCATCTGGTCGCCGCTGGTGTAAACGCCTTCGGTCAATTCAATGGTGCCGGACTCGACGTCATCGATCTTAACTTGAAACGATTTATTGGTCGCATCAATCACAACCGCACTTTCGAAAGCGGCCCCTTTACCACCCAGCAAATAACCGTTGGTCGACAGATTCGAACTTTCCTGCGCCGTCAGATATTGACCCCGCCCAGTGGCTTCGTAGCCGTTGATGGTGCCTTTAACGTCTTTGCCCTGAACCGGATCGGCTTCATCCCCCAGAGGTGGTGAGAAACCGAGCATGATCATGCCCACGTCGTTGACGTCCAGGAACGCCACCTGAGTGTCGTTGCCGAAGGTCACACCAAAGCTGCCGTTACCATCTTCATCGACGTTATAGCTGACTGTCGCCTGCGAATCGAAGCCCTGGTACAAGCCCTTGGCCAGACCAAAACCATCAGCACCATTAACCTGAGGTCCCTGATCCGCCAGACCCAGTACTGACTGCGCATTGGCGTCGGCATTTTTCAGTTCGATGGTGGCGTCGGCGCCAAAGGTGGCCTCAGTCGGCTCGCCGTTTTTCGAAACCGTTTCAAAATACAGCTGATTGCTGGCATCCAAGCGGGCTTTGATATCGCCCGGTTTGAACTCGCCGCCGGTGTTGACCAGCGCGGAATCCAGCGCTTCCTGAATGGCCGCCAGATTGGACTCGGCATCGTTACTGCCGGCGGTGCCATCACCATCGACGGTTACATCGATATTGACGCCATCGACTTCCAGCGTGAAGTTGGCCGGGCTGGCGCTGAAGTCAATGCCGGTCGACAGATCAACCGAGCCGGCGGTGGTGGTCGCGCCAAGACCGTCGCTGGTAATTTCGATCTGTTGGGTTGAACCGGTGATATCGGTGGTCAGTACCAAGCCACCACCGGACGTTGAGGCGGTGACCACGCCGGCGCCAAGTTCGGCATCAATGGCTTGCTGAATACTGTCGAGCGTATTCGTACCATTGCTATTCACATTGATGGTGTAGTCAGTGCCGTTCAGCTTGAAGCCGAACTGGGCCGGGTCTGCCGCAAAGTCGACACCGCCACTGAGGTTGCGACTGCCTTTGGTGGTTCTGGCACCTTCGGCACCGGCCTGCACAGCGGCGTCATTGTTAATGGCGGTCTGAATGGCCGCGGCCAGGTCTTCGGGGGTTTCATAGGTGCCGGCAGCGACACTGATGGTGCCACTGGTGACATCGGCGCTGCGGTTGCTGAACGCCAATTGGAATTCGGCATCGCTGTCGAGCGTGACACCACTGGTACCCACTCCTTCCTGCAGCCCCAGCGGATCCGTTCCGGTACTGCTGACATTGCTGACTTCCAGCGTCTGGGTACCCGCCTCCGGTTCGGTGCGGAACACCAGCCGACCGTTATTATTAAATTCTGCGGTGACCACACCCGCCAAACCGGCGTTGTTAATCTCGGACTGAATATAAGACAGAGCATCGGCGCGAGTACGATTGGTGGTTACGTTGCCGTCGGTATCAACGATATCCGACCAGTCTTCATCCAGGTTAATGGTGTAAGTACCATCGTTAGCGGTACCGGTCAGCGTCAGGTCGAACTGAACTTCGTTCTCAGAAAAGTCGATGCCATCCTGAATATCAAACGCATTCAGCGACGCCAGCGACTGGGCACCAAAACCACCGGCGCCAAGATTGCTGTAAGACTGACCGTCGACGCCACCAAAGGTGGCACTGGTCAAGCCCAGGGTGTTGGCCAGGGTGGCATCCATATTGTTGATGTTGATGGTCGACGCCGAACCAAATTCTGACGAGGTAATCGACAGACTCTTGCTGTCGGCGTCGAAACCGACCGCCACTGATTTACCCGAACCGGCATAGGCCTGGTTGATGGCGTTCTGAATCATCTGTGCCAGGTCATCGCCGTTATCGTAAGAGCCCTGCTCGAGCTTGATATCGCGCACAGAATTACCCAGCGCCAGCTGGAATTCATCGTTACTGCCGCCGATCACCAGATCGCTGGCAAATCCCAGCGGCTCGGCAGATAAACCCTGCCAGCGTGCCTGGGTCGCAGCCTGTTCAATAAAGATGTCGTAGTTGCCAGGTTTGGTGTCGATACCCTTGGCGATGTATTTAATCTGCGGATCATCAATGATCTGCTGATTCGCCAGCAAACCGGCCATGCCGGCGGCATCTTCATTCATGGCTTTGCGGAAGGTGGCGCGGTCGAATTCCAGCAAATAATCATTGTTGGGATTCACTTCCAGACCAACCTGAACCAGGCTCTTATAGTCGCTGCCGACCAAACCATCGACGATGGTATTCAGGCTGCTGCGGATCTTTGAATAGCCCAAACGAAGCGAGGTTTCACCCAGCAGCAGGCCAGCCGAATCCTGTTCATCCGGATTGTACCGATTGACTTCGTCGTAGACTTTTTTGAAATAGTTGTAAGCGTCGACATACTCTTCCATCTTGTCGAGCACGTCATTGGTATTGCGGCTGATGCTCAGGTTGATGGTGTCACTGCTTTGCTGCAACAGGTTCAGCGTTACCCCTTCAATGGCCTCAGTTACCTCATTACTGGATGAGGTAATTTCCAGACCATTGACGCGCAACACCGCATCCGCACCCTTCTGGGTTTCGGTCATATTGTTGGCGGGATCGTTTTGCGAACCGTTATAGGCCAAGGCTTGCAAATCAGCATCGCCACTGGCGTTAATCTGCATGCTGGTGTTTTCACCGGTTTCGTCACTGGTCAGTTGTAGGCGGTAACCGTTACCGTCAAAAACAATACTCGCAGTAACGCCCTTAACGTCGCGATTAATGGTGTCGCGAACCCCGGTCAGGGTGTTGTTGTCTTCGGTGATATCAATGGTGACGGGGGTAATGCCTTCGTTCTGGGTAAAGCCGTCATAATCACCCGTCACTTCGTCATAACTGGTGGTACCCAGGGTAAAGGTCAGTTGGCCTAAACCGACGGTCGCCGTGGTGGTTCCGTAATTCTTGGATGCCAGACTGTGCGAGCTGGCGACGCGATCAACATCGATTCGGTAGCTGCCCGGGCGGGCTGCACTTTGGGTAGAAGCGGCCAGGACTGATTCGTCACTGATGCTGGCAGAGGTCCCCATGATGAGGCTGGCATCCGCCAGAGATGAAGCGGCCTTACTGACAGTGTCCAAGGCGGTACGGACTTCAGCGTAGGCTGAAATTTTTGCCGTCGCGCGATTTTCCCGCTGCTTCAGGCGCAGTTCCGTAGCTTCACGTTCTGCAGTCAAGATATCGGTCAACAGTTTGTTGTCGAGCAACCCTGAACCGATACCCAAAGACGAAATACTGGCCATATCCTTTACCTCTATGCCGTCGTTTCAATGCGTACGCCGAAAACGCAAAAAAGGATACCAAGGGTATCGGCTTGCACCGCGTACACTTGATATCCCTTGTTGTAAAGAACAGTTATTTCCAGTCGGTATTTTGACGCTTCGGTCATTACACCTGAGCGGAAAACAACATCAAAGGCTCTTCCTGATTCAATTTTCGGGCCAGCGATACAGCATCTTCACTCGGAATCTGACGAATCAGTTCATCGGATTGCTTATCGAACACCCGGATGATAGTTAAGCCTGCCTCTTCATCCACTTGAAAATTGAGCTTCCGCTCGGCTTGCTGAACGTAATCATTCAGCCTGGCTACTGCCTCTTTGATGCGGTCATCCATGGATTCGGTTGCAGCTGAACGTTCAGCAACCTCCGTTTCTTCTGGCGACTCCTTCTCATACAACTGGGCAGTTTCCAGTTTCTCCCGAGTCGTTTCAGCATTTTCCACAACTTGGGCCGGCAAGGATTTGCCGCCTTGCGGCGACTTTTCGCTTGTCTGGCTCACTAATGCGGCAGGTAGAGCGTTCAATGATGGACCGTTGAACTCACTCATTACACACCTCCCGTCATCTCAGTTAAAACCGGGGCGGATTACCGCGCCAACCCCCTAAGGGAATGGGCGGCTGGCCGATGGATCAGGCCGCCGCCCCCTCAGTTATTAACCGAGCAGTGACAGGACCTGCTGCGGACGCTGGTTGGCCTGAGCCAGAACCGAGATACCGGCCTGCTGCAGTACCTGTGTCCGTGACAGTTCAGCGGTTTCGGCCGCAAAGTCCGCATCACGAATCCGTGAGTTCGCCGCTGTCAGGTTCTCCTGGGAGATCTGCAGGTTGCTCACTGTGGATTCGAAACGGTTCTGCAAGGCACCGAGGTCGGCACGCTGAGAGTTCACTGCGTCCAGGGCGTTATCGATCGCAGTCAGAGCCGCTTCGGCGCCTTCTGCAGTAGAGATATCGATTTCGCTCAGGAACATACCGTCTTCACCGTTACCGAAAGTACCGCGGATGAAACCGCTGTCTTCCAGGCCTTCAGTACCGGCAGTACCGGCTTCCAGCATGATTTCACGGGAAGATTCCAGGGTCACTGTAGAGTGCGTGGTTTCAGCAATCAGAGCACTGGCAATACCACCGGAGAAGGCACCACCGGCAGCGTCAAGTACGAAGACCTGACCGTTACTCAGTGTCGCTGCAGCAATCGCAGCAGAAGAGGCGTTAGCCGCTGTCACTGCACTTGCGAAACCGATGGAGGCACCCACCACACCCGAGGTGAAGGTGATACCAGAGGTACCCAGACCACCGATACCATCGACATCTGAATCCAGACCCCAGGCGGCAGTACCAGAATCACTGTCAGCCAGGGCAAAGACGGAGATGTTACGGCCATCGGCAGCAGTCAGGGTGATTGACTTACCGTTGAACTCAGCAACCACACCAGTCTGACCAGACTTGGAGTTAATCAAGCCGACAGTGGTGTTGATGTCTTGCTGACGATCACCTTGAGAAGTGACGGTACCGATATCAACGTTGTTGATCCACAGGTCCATCTGGGCACCCGTAGAAGCAACCGCTGAATCGTCATTACCACCGACAACGACAGTCTCATTGACCTTGGCGTACACGCCGGTGCTTTCAGAGGCACGGTTGATGGCAGCGGCAATCGCAATACCAGAAGCGGCACCGTCAGACATCACAGCGTTGGTATCAGAAGCACGGTCGTCCAGAGCGGAGCTGGCACCGATGGTTACACCGTTGATGATGATGTCACCATCTTGCAAAGCACCATTCTTAACCAGGTCTTTCAGCGCAGTATCCAGCGCTGCTGCAGTGGTGTGATCAACCATGGTCGCAGTTGTACCAACCACAGTACCGGCAGTACCCAGCACGTTAGCTTGCGCTTCGTTGGTGTAAACCGCTGTCGCACGATCGTAAGTACCGCGCTGCAGACCCGCATTGGCCAGGTCACCGTTACCGGTTCCGTCGCCGCCACCGATAACGATTTCTTTGGTCGCACCATTAGCAACCAGAGTAAAACCACCGGTTTCGGTCTGAGTTTCGCCAGCCGCACCAATATCAAGACCTGTACCCGCAGCGGTCAGGGTGCTACCGGCGTTGTTGGTGATGGTGATGTTACGGCCATCTTCGGCGACCAGAATTACGCCGTTATCAGCGCTGCCACTGTCAACCGCACGAACACCAGTCTGTTCAGCTTTGGCGTTGATAGCAGCCATAACAGCCGCCCGGGTAGAAGCCAATTCTGAATCATTGGAGTTGGTGGTGGTGGACACGTCGATGTCGACGCCATTGATGGTCAGGGTACCGGCCTGTGCAGCAGTAGACTGCATCGCAGCACCGTTGACTTCGTTGGCATTAACAAAGGCTTCAACGCCGGTCTGATCAGAATAACGGTTGATGGTTGCGACTTTAGCGATCGCAGACGCTTCGGCATTGGAAACAGACGAAGTGTCGTCACCCGACTGAGACGGACCAATGGCGATGCCATTGATGATCAAGTCGCCGTTACCCAGCGCTTCATCAGTACCGTAAGAAGACACACCTGACTGGGCGTCAGAACCCAGGCGATCCACAGTCAGCGCAGCAATCTGCACGTCTACGGTTTCACCAGCGTTAGCACCGATCTGGAAAGTACCAGAGAAGTTACCGTCCAACAGCTTACGGCCGTTGAAGTTGGTGTCTTCAGCAGTACGACGCAGTTCAGCAATACGCTGCTCAACTTCCGCTTGCAGAGCAATACGGTCATCGGGGTTGTTGGTGGTGTTGACTGACTGGTTAGCCAGGTCACGAATCCGCTGCAGGTTCTCAGTCATTGCACCCAGAGCACCTTCAGCAGTCTGGGCCAGAGAGATACCGTCACCGGCGTTACGAATCGCTACGCCCAAACCACGGGTCTGAGACTCAAAGCGAGTGGAGATTGCCAAACCTGCCGCATCGTCTTTGGCGCTGTTAATCCGCAGACCGGATGACAGGCGCTCCAACGCTGTGCTGTTGGCACTCTGAGAGTTGTTGAGGTTACGCTGCGCCGTCAACGACGCCATGTTGGTATTAATAATCTGCGGCATGAGATGGTCTCCTCTATTGCCAGTGTGCCCAGCCCGCAATACGAGCTTGGACGTTTCACATCCTTGTTAGCGACCGCTAGAGACCAGGCTTTAATCAACATTAATAACATTTGAGAATATAAATACTATTTTAAAAACAAAAATGAATATAGAGACAAGCTTTAAAGAAGCCGTCATGCTGGCCGTATAATTGCTTATATAAACAGTACCTTGTCGTTTACCGCTCTAAAGGGGCCCTTTATGCCAAACGCCCAGACCATCCTTGAACTGATGCAGAGTCGCCGCTATCAGAATCTGGCCTATTTCAAACAACACCACCCCAAAATATATGAGGCTTTTCACAACTACAGCCTGCGCGACGCCAAACTGAACATCAGTCCTGACGGCAACGACATCAACCTGTTAGTGGGCGGCAAGGCACTCTATGAGCGGGACTATCGGCGAACCGGTGAGCGCGAGTGCGATATCTTTATGCGCAGCTTTCCGCGCAATTCGCCCATCACCACCGCCAAAGCGCCGGGGCCGGGCTATTTCCCAACCCCTCGGGCATTTCATACCTTAGGGCGTGAACTGATGAGTGCCGCTCCCATTAAAAAACCAGGATCAACGCCTCTGATCTCGCGCGACAACTATCCGTTGGTGGTTGTTACCGGCGTTGGCCTGGGTGGGCATATCGAAGCTCTGAGCAACCGGGCCCAGGTCAGCCACTTTGTGATTTATGAACCGAACCCGGACATATTTGCGGCCAGCCTCTATACCATGGATTGGTCCGGCTTATTTGAATCGCGCTCCCGCGACAGCGCACTCAGCGTGCAAATATTTGTCGGCAACATTATTTCTGATGAACGAAAGTTCGCGGCTGTCTGGAATACCCTGGCTCGCCTTAACCCGCTGTTCCCAACCTCGACCTATTATTTCAACCACCTGGGCAACAAAGAAAACCTGGATCTGATCAATCGCTGGAATCAGGACATCTCGCTGTTTATGAATGTCTGGGGTTTCTATGATGATGAGCTGAATCAACTCAACCAGTGCTTGCACAATATTCGTGGCCACAGCGCCATCTTAAAAAACCGCCAACCCACGGATCGCAATACCCCGGTTTTTATTATTGGTGCCGGCCCTTCACTGGACCAACGTATCGAAGAAGTTCGTGCCTACCAGGACAAAGCGCTGATTATTTCCTGCGGTACCGCTCTGAAATCGCTGCATCATTACGGCATCAAGCCTGATTTCCATCTCGAACTGGAATCGCACAAAATCGTTGTTGACTCGCTGAAGACCATTGATGACCCGCAATGGTTAAAAAGCATCACCATCATCAGCCCGTCACACATCCACCCGGAAGTTATCAACCAGTTTGGCGACTCGCTGCTCTATTTCAAAGGCGAGTCCGCACTGTGGGGCATGTTTGGCAGCGAAAGCGCCATCATTCCTTTTGGTACACCGACCTGTACCAATGCTGCGGTCGCTTTTTGCCTTTATTACGGATTTAAAAACACCTATCTGTTCGGTTGCGACTACGGCTTCCGTGATGAAGAAAACCATCATGCCAAAGGCTCCATTTATTATCAGGGCAGCTTTAAAGAGAACTACGACAAGAAGCATAAAAATCCAGCGCGTTACAGAACGCTGACCGATATCAAAGGCGAACCCATCTATACAACGGTGCAACTCTATTCGTCACTGCGGACAGTGGAAAAAGTAGCCTATGCCTTCGTGCAGCAAGGGCTGACACTCAATAATTGCTCTGAAGGTGTGGATTTGCGCCATACCCAGATACTCGACAGCCAGGCGTTTAAGCAACAAGTTGATAACTTAGAGGCGTATTCCAAAGCAGAGGTTGTGAGCAGCTTGCAGCGCTCAGCGGACGTTTTGACAGAAAAACAAATCAGCCGAGGCATAAAGGATCTGCAAAAAGCCATCCTGGCCTTTTTGAATAAGCTGGATAACGAAGTGTTAAGCCGCAATGCCGATTTTGAAGATACTGTTTTCGGCATTAACCATCGTCTGGAACAAGTTTTTCAAAAAGAGCATCCGGCATATTACTGGTTTATTCGTGGTTCTATCTGGCACCTCAGTCACATCTTATATACCTATTGTCTGTGTATGCGAGACGCAACCGATCAGCAAAAATTCCAGCTGAAATACCGCAAAACTCTGAAGGCCTTTGCCGATCAGATTGAGCAGGATTTGAACATGATGATGACCAAGTCATTCACCCCGGACGATCCTTGGTTGAAAGTGCCCTTGGCGGAACTGCCAGCCGAAGCCTAAGACGGGTAACAACGGCGGCACCGGAAAATGGAGCCGCCGTTTTTTTATTACAACGACTTGATCAGGACGGTGTGGATATCGCCGATCTCGTAGGGAAATTGCAGGAAGCGCGAAACACCCAGTTCAGGGTTGTAAACAATGACCCCGCAATCAATTGAGATATTATTGGATAAGCCAATAACGCGCGAATAATTTCGGTTTTTGCTTTGGCCAATAAAATACAGACCTTTGCGATAATCCAGCCCTCGGGTAAAGGCCGGAAAGGTCGCCTGAATGCTCATGTTGTTGTAGCGCAGATGACCGGGCAATGAATCCAGGACGTGCAGACCACCATCGATAAAGCGAATATTGTGCGGCATATAAAGCCCGGTCACTACATCGCGGCGACGCTCACCGCTGACCAGATCAAACTCAGCCACACAGCCATCGAAAACATCTTTTTTCCAGTTGCCTGACGATGAAAACATACTCACATAGAGGCTGTCACCGAGCGCAACGTTATCGTTAGTGTGGTGTTGAGCATCACCGCTTTGGGCAAATTTTTCCGAGAAAAACAGCTCTCTGGTCTGTTCAAACTTAGCGTTCAGTTCAATCACGCTGTCTCGATTAGAACAATTTATGTAATAACAGCCGTTGGCTTCGTTGAAAGATACGCCGTGGGCCCGTGCGCCCTCCGGTAAACTGGCCAGCTGAGTGACCTCACCTTTTGAATAGCGGAACAAACCGATATCACCATTGACGAAGAGGACATCATCACCGTCACGCATGGCGCCATAACAAGGTCCGCTGTACAGCCGCTCGAAACTGACTTGCGTCTGGTGCACTGTGCACAGATACAGGCCCCCACCCCAAGGACCTTTTTCGGCGGCAACCGTGCCGCTGGTGAAATAAAACTCGGTCTTTAATTCCTCCAGCTCGGCGATGGCCAGCAGATCGTTAGCCAGTGGTGATAAAGCAAAATCACGATCGGCCGCCAGTCCCAGACCTTCGAGCTGCGCCGAGATGTTCATGACGTCGGTAGAGCAGATCAGCACAAAGTAATCGTCGGTTAATACCGAAGGAGCTTTCACCTCCAAACCATGAAAGGTTGAACCTTGCAACGGCGTCGAGTTATCCACCAGAAAGGCAACCTGATCGCCCAGTCGTTTAATGGTTTTTTCCGCCAGCTTACTGCGGCCGAACAAAACGTAGGGTTTTTGATTGCGTTTTTCTAACTCGGCGAACGAGGTTTTTATCAGCATGGTTGTAGCCTCTAGATACCCTTGGCAAAGGGAATAAAATCACGACTTGGATCGGAACCTGTCTCTAGCATATCGGCCAGGGCTTGCGGCAATTTAGGGGCCGCATCCGGTTCACCCACTAAGGATTTGACGTCACCGAGTTGATGCTCAACAAACCACTGATAACCCGATTCAGTCACACCCAACCAATCGAAAAACGGCCGGATATTGATCTTCTGATGCCGATAGTGATGTTGCAGTCTTTGTGCTTCATCCAAGGTGATGCGTCCATGACGCCGCTCACGCACCAGATGATCGGTGGCTTTGCGGTAGCCATGTCGTTTAAATTTCAATAGGTCGTGCAGCTGGTAATACACCGAACTGCCCGCGCGCTCATAACAATCGAAAGTGCTGCTCTGTCGCTGTGGTTGATAACCCTGAGTCAGCGCCAGACGATTTTGCGCCAGAGGATCCCAGCGCAAATAGTTACTCAGATAAATCCCCTGCACGCCCACCTTGGCCAGAGATGCCACCGCTGGATAGCGATAATAGGCCAGCACCCTGTCTTGCAGTTGCGCGCCGGTTCCGATCACGGCCTCGACACTCTGGTTAAACAAATCGTGTTCCAGGCGACTCCACTGACTGATGTCGGCAGCTTCCGTATGGGAAAACTTGCCGACCTGCTCCACCGCTTGTAATTGGCCGGTTATCACCCAGGGAATGCCACGATCATGGGCCACATGCATGGGGTAGGCGGTGCGCAATGCCAGCGCCGGCCACAACAGATGATTGAGCTTGCGTAGGCAGGTGCGAATCAGCTCCTGATAGGCGCGCATATCCGGGTTGTAGACCATCGAATCGACATCAAAATGAGTGATCAGGTTGTGCAGGTTATGCCACCCGATGTCGTTCATAAAATAGTCGTTAACCACCACGACCAAGGGGTGCAGGCCCAGCTTTAACACCTGGTCGAGGACGTAATAATCTTCGGCGTCGCCACAGACCGGAACGACACAGTCGTAGGTGCCGCGGTGGCGTCGGCTGGCCAAGCGTTGCTGCAATAAATGATAACGCTGCGACCAGTCGAGCTGATCTTTTTCGCGGTGGGTATGGCAGCCGGAACACTCACCATCGATCAGGGTCAGACCAAAAGGATGACGGCTGTCGTACAGACACTGAGGACACTGTTCAACCATGGCGATACCGTCGCGGGTGATACTCTTGCTGCAGAATTCGGTTTTCAATGGCCACGGCGGCGTGACCGGCCGCCGCTGCTTGTTTGACGCCGACGGGATCAAGACCACCGGCCAGAATAAGCCGCTGTGGTGCCAGTTGCAGCGCATCAGCTAGGCTAAAGTCAAAACCACCGAGCGTGCCTTCGTGATCGCAATCGTATACCACGACCTCGTTGGCAAATTGCTCGAGCAACGCTCGATCCAGCGTCGCCAGCGGCACAAACCGACCTTCAGCGCAGTGATACACCTCCAGTTCCTGAGCACCTCGACGCAGTGGTAATAATGCCTGCAGTGCCTGTCGGCCCAGCCGTTGCTGCAGACTTTGCAGCAGCTCGGCGTCGCCACCGACAAAGGCCGAGCTCAGTAACACCCGCTCCATCGGCAAACGCTCGAAGGCGTTAAAACAGGCCAGCTCACGAATGCCACCACCAAACGACAGCGGCGACTGGGTTTGCAGGCTGGCCAGCCGATCCACATCGCGTTCAAACGCCGCCAGGCTGTCACCTTCACGGACCGGGCGGATCAAGGCAATCTCATCAATCTGATGATCATCCAACATTGAGAAGACGGTCTGCACCTCACCCAGAGGGCGCAGCATCTGCCAGCCATAGGACTGATAACAGTAGCCATCGAGATAAAGCACCAGGGCTGCGGTTCGCATCGTCATCTAGAGCACCATCCGCAGCAGCTGACTGCCGGTCCACTGGCTTTTTTCCGGATGGAACTGGCAACCGATCAGCTCACCCTTAACGCTCATGGCGCTGTAAGCGGCCAAGGCCGGATCGTCGATCGCCAGGTTCAGCGCGCCAGTATCGGTGCAACGCACGCCGTATTCGTGGTTGTAATAAACCCGTCCCCGGAGCTTTCGCTTCAGCGTTAATTTCGGTACCAGACCGGCGTCCTGACAGCGCAAATGAAAATTCTTCCAGCCGTTGTTGCCGATGCCACCGGCCAATTTTTCCACCTGGGCGTCCAACAACCCTAACCCCTCGACCCCGCCATCTTCCTCGGAATAATGCGTTAACGCCTGATAGCCCAGGCAAATGCCAATGACTCGGCGTCCTTGGGCGGCGGCATCGAGCACCGCCTTATCCAGCTCAGCGCGGCGCAGGTTGGCCATAAAATAGGCGATGGAACCGACCCCAGGCAGCAAAATACGCGAATGTTTCAACTCTTTCGGTTGGGTCACCCAGTTCGGTCGCAGGTGCAGTCGGGTCAGGCTGTTAGCAATGGAGCGCAGGTTGCCGCTGCCGACGTTGATCACATCAATGTCCATAGTCGACTCCCACAGTAAAGCGCGGCTTAGGGCGCTGTCCTGGTTGAATGTCGAACAAGTCGGTATTCACCCACTGATGGGCAATCTGCCAAAACTCGGCCGTACTGATGCCGACATAGCGGCAATAGCTGTCGATGATGCGGTCGTCACAGCGGCCATCGTATTGTTTTACGATGTCGATGCCCTGTTGCCGTGTCAGTTGGCCGTTGCGGATGCCTTCATCGACGATATCGGTGGCGCGGCCAAAGCCAAATTTAAAATATTTCAGCATCATATTGATGTTGGAATATTCCTCATCGAGCATCGATGCCTCGGAAATATCGCCGGTTTCCAGCGCTTCGTTCGGGCGCAGGGTCAGGCCTTGCAAGGCGGCGTAGGTGGCATTATTGGCATTACTCCAGTCATCCCAGGCCGGTCCGAGAAACAAGATGGAGATGCCGTTTTTATCGAAATAGTGTTCCTGCGGATAGCGATAGTGGTCGAGTTTTCGTTGCTCATCGACACAGCCTTTCATCCATTCCATGCCGCCGGTAGACAGGGTGTTGGAATGACTCAGTCGATTACCATCGAATTCATCGATGCCCTGTGTACCCGAGTCCCCGACCTGCAGCGCCGGGTTCTCACCCCAGAAGATCAGATTGATACCCAAATCGATGGCGAGCCTGGGCACGGTAGAAAACAGCGCCAGTTCGGTCGATTTACAGACGTTGCCAAAATCCCGAAAGGCTTGCAGCGATAGCCGACGGGATGTCTGGGGTGCCGGGGTGGCGGTAATCAAATCGAAGCCCATACCGATCAGGTTGGACAGGTTGCTGGCGCCAATCTCACTCATCTGCGCTGGCGGATAAGCACAGCACACCAGCAGCGGGCGCAAGCCCAGACGATCGCGCACCCAATGCGCCTGACGGGTACTGTCTTTGCCGCCGCTAACGCCAACGATGCAATCGTAAGCGGCACGTTTGCGCCGGCGCGAGCGGATCTGCTTGATACGCTCCTGCAAGGCTGTGAGCTTAAAACGCTTGTCTTCTACGACTCGATCGTCGTTGTAATACTGGCAGGCAATGCAGACGCCCGCTTCACTGAAGTGGGCATTCGGCCGTAAATCGGTGCTCAGACACTGAGTGCAGTATTTCATGGTCGACAGCGGCCCTTAGTCAAAACATTCCCAACGCACCGGCTGATAACGCTGCACCGCCTGGGTCAGTGTTTTACCCAGCAATTCATCGTAGTGGCGCGGTGCCAAACCATAGCCGGGGCGGACGCTGCGAATCGAGTCGGCGTCAATAACATCGCCCGCCTGCAGATCCTTGACGAAATAGAGCGAACGCCGGAACTGGGCGTTACCACGTTCGGACTCACTGCGTTCGTAATGCACCTGCCCCAGAGATTCCCAGGCGGTTTTAACATCACGACACAGCCGCGCCAGATCGTCCGGTTCCAGTGAAAAGCTGTCATCCGGGCCGCCCCCGGAGCGATCCAGGGTAAAGTGTTTTTCGATAAAACAGGCGCCCAGCGCCGTGGCGGCGACGGCCGTGGCGTTATCAAGCGTGTGGTCCGACAACCCGACCAGAGCCGGATAACGCTGCGCCATATCGACCAGAGTGCGCAGGTTGTAATCGCCCGCCGGCGCCGGGTAGCCACTGACGCAATGCAACACAATCAATTGCGAGCAGCCGTTGTCACGCGCTGTCGCCACGGCCTCAGCGATTTCGTCCTGATTGGCCATGCCGGTCGAAATCACCATCGGTTTGCCGGTACTGGCCACATAGCGGATCAACGGCAGATCAACCGCCTCGAATGAGGCAATTTTATAGGCCGGCGCGCCCAGGTCTTCGAGCAGATCAACAGCGGTGTTATCGAAGGGCGAACTGAAGATGGTCAGACCCAGCTTGCGCGCGTGTTCAAACAAGGGGGCATGCCAGTCCCAAGGCAGATGGGCTTCTTCATACAGATCATAGAGCGTCCGGCCATGCCAGAGGCCACCTTCAATACGGAAATCAGCGCTGTCCGCTGGCAAGGTAATGGTATCGGGCCGGTAGGTTTGCAGTTTGACGGCATCAACCCCAGCCTGGCCGGCGGCACTGATAATCGCCTTGGCTCGCTCCAGACTGCCGTTGTGATTGGCCGAAACCTCCGCCACCACGTAAGGCGGTGCATCAGCGGCCAGTCGGCGACCGTTGATCCAGACTTCATTCGACATCCTGACCTCTCTTCAACCACTGCTGCGCACTGAGCTCGAAACAGGCCACCTCGTGTTCGGCAACCTCTTTGTGGGCGATGGCGTTAAAACCCAGACGTCTATGAAACGCCAGGGAGGCATCGTTGGTGACCAATACTTCGGCTTCCAGGTGCTGATATTCCAAGCGCTCAAAGGCGTGTTGCAACGCACAGCGACCGAGTTTACGGCCGAGCCCTTTGGGCGCCTCTGGCGCCATATAAAAGCCCCAAACAGCACGATTTTCCGGCCGGGCCTGAAACTGCACGAAGCCTTGCGCCCGGCCCTCAACTTCAAAAATATACAACTGCCGATCCGCATCGGCCTGCGCCTGAGCGAACCAGTTTTGGTGTTCATCCGGCGTAATCTGGTGCTGATTATACATAGCGCTGCGCACCTGCGGATGGTTGCGCCATTGCCGCACCAGGGCCAAATCCTCTGTTGTCATTTCCCGCAACCGACCTGTGGCCGCAGCAACAGCCGCCGGCCTTGGCATCAACTGTTGCAGAACCCGTGCCACGCCCAGACCATCGCATTGACGGGCGGCAGCATCACTCAACGACTGCAACCGGTTGGTATCGGCCAATAACGTCTGTAATGCCTGGGTTAATTGCGCCGCCGTCTGCTCACTCCATTGGCCCAGCGCAATGGCGGCGCCGCTGTCGCTCAGATAACGGGCGTTATGACGCTGATTCTCCGCCAGCAGCAACAGCACGGTGGGTACGCCCAGCGTACAACGCTCCCAACTGCTGGTGCCGGCGGCCCCGATACAGACGTCGGCATTGGCCAGGTGTTGCGCCATGGTGTTGACCTGGGTATGCAACTGACAAGTGGGCCAGTGCTCGGCAATCCATTGCCGCAATGCGGTGATATGAGGATTGGCCGAACCGACGATGACCTCGACCGACAGCGCATCGGCAAGCGGCAACAGACTGCTTAAAGCGGCCTTGGTCAGGTTGTCGGCATCGACCCCGCCAAGGCTGATTAACACTTTCAGGGGACCATCGATTGGCGGGTGTCGCCGCGCCAGGCTGACCTCACGCCACTGAGCAAACTCAGGCCGCAGCAAGGCGTACTGTGGTCCTAACAACAGTCGACAACCGGCATCGACCCAGTCGCTGTAGACTTCGGCTGTTTTGTCGGCCGATGCATCCAGCAACCAACGGCATTGATGCGGCCGGTCGTTAAGATCGTCGATTACCAGAATCGGAGCGATAGCCGCCAAGGCCTGCTCCCAGGGCGAGGCTAAGGCATAGTGATCGACGATGATCCATCCGGGTTTGCCCATCGCCTGCACCGCCGGCTCAGCCAGCCAACTCAGACAGGCCTCAGCATCGGCCTGCTCACCACCGTCGAGCCAGTGCGAATGGGCGTAGTCAGTAGCCTGAAGCGTATCGGTACTAGCGCTAGCAGCGGCTAATTCGACGCAGCGATGACCAGCCTGTTCAGCCAGCGACTGACAGCTGTCCAGGGTGTTGCGGTACGCAAAGACAACCTCAACGCCGGCCTGCGCCAGTCCATCGGCCAGTGCCAGACAGCGCATCCAATGGCCGGCGCCGATGGTTGTACTGGCATCCACCCGGAATAATGCCCAACTCATGCGCTCCCGGCTCCCCGGCGCAAGGCGAACAAGGCTTCAGCCATCGCCCAGTCCGCTTCGGTATCGATATCCTGGGCATCACGGCCATCGAGCAACAGCGGACGCGAGCGTGGGCCCAATATCGGACGGCGCTGATAGAAGGCGTCGAACTGACCCCAGTAAAACTGGCCGGCATCGTGATAACAGGGCTCCAAATCCTGAGAGCGCTGCTGCGCCATTTCAGGTTGCAACCAATCCACGCCACCCTCCGGCAACAGCCGTAATGCTCGTTGAATGGGGTAATCAAAACGCACCGCGGCAAAGACGTAATCCCAGTCGGCCTGGTCGAGCCATTGCTGCGCTTCGACTAAGACCGCCGGCGTGACAAAAGCGGCAGTGGCATAGAGACAACAGAGTTGCGATGGAGATGTTCCCTGGCGTTGCAGCCAGTCGGCGGCGTGGTGCATCACATCAGCCGTGGTGGCGAAGTCGTCGGCTAAAGATAGCGGGCGCACAAAGGGCACCTCGGCGCCGGACTTGAGCGCCACCTCGGCAATGTCGGCATCGTCGGTCGAAACCAGGACCCGATCAAAACAGCCTGATTGCAACGCCGCGTCAATCGACCAAGCCATCATCGGGCGGCCGTGAAAGAGACGAATATTTTTTCCCGGTATCCGTTTGGAACCACCGCGTGCTGGGATGATGGCCACCTTCATGGCATTACCCCAAAGCCTTAACCAGCACATCGACCACGCTTTGCTGATCGTGCGAGGTCAGGTCGGCATAGACGGGCAACGACAAGGCCCGGCGGTAATAGTCTTCGGCGACCGGAAAGTCGCCCCAGTCAAAACCACGCGCGCGATAAAACGGCTGCGTATGAACCGGAATGTAATGCACATTGACGCCAACACCCGCCGATAGCATCTGCTGGTATAGCTGAGCACGAGCCGGCTCATCCGCTACGCAGATGGGATAGAGGTGATAACTTGAATCGCTGTCCGGATGTTGCCAGGGCAATTGCAGCGGCAATGACGCTAAGCGTTCCTGATAGCGTGCCACCTGTTGCCGGCGCGCCTCGAGAAAAGCATCCAGACGCTGCAACTGACTCAACCCCAAAGCCGCCTGTAATTCGGTCAGTCGATAGTTAAAGCCGAGCGCCTGCTGTTCGTAATACCAGCCACCGCTGTCTGGCGCTTGCAACAACTGCGCATCACGAGTCACACCATGACTGCGCAACAATTGCATACGCTCAGCCAACTCTGCCTGATGGGTAGTAGCCAGACCGCCTTCGGCCGTGGTCATGATTTTGACCGGATGAAAACTGAACACGGTGATGTCGCTGTAACGGCCATTACCGACCGGCTCATCGCGATAGCGGGCACCGACGGCGTGGGAGGCATCTTCCACCACAGCAAAGCCATAGCGCTGGCTGAGTTCGGCAATAGCAGCCATCTCGCAAGGCTGGCCGGCCAGGTGCACCGCTGTAACCACCTTGGGTAAGCGTCCCTGCCGTTCAGCCTGAGCCAGTTTTTCCGCCAGGGCATCACAACTGAGGTTATAAGTACGCGCATCAATGTCGACAAAATCGACGTCGGCCCCGCAATACAGAGCCGCATTGGCGGTAGCAACAAAGGTAATGGGCGACGTCCAAACGCAATCGCTCGGACCGACACCCAACGCCAGGTACGCCAGATGCAACGCCGAGGTGGCGCTGTTGCAGGCCACTGCGTAAGACGCCTGAACGCGCCTAGCGAAGGCTTGCTCGAACGCAGGCACCACCGGTCCCTGGGTCAGAAAATCTGAGCGCAAAACCTCGACAACCGCTTCGATGTCGGCCTCGCTGATGGATTGACGACCGTATGGAATCATAGCCCGATGGATGCGTGTAAATCGCGGATGGCATCGACACTCAAAAAGTCGGGGTTGGTACCGGAATCGTAATAGAAACCCGGCTCCACCAAAGCGCCCTGCTCGCCCAAACGGTTGCGCGCATAGTTGACTTTTTGATCCATAAACTTGATCGCTGGTGTGATGACATAGTGATCATCAAATTCCAGCGTCCGATAAGAATCATCGCGTGGAATCATCTGTTCATGCAGCTTTTCACCGGGACGAATACCGACAATTTTATGCGGCACATCCGGCGCTACCGCAGCGGCCAGATCAGTAATGCGCACGGAGGGAATTTTCGGCACAAAAATTTCGCCGCCGTACATGCGTTCGAAGCCAGACATCACCAGATCAACACCTTGTTGCAAGGTGATCCAGAAGCGGGTCATTTCAGCATCGGTGATTGGCAGCTCGGTTTTGCCTTCCGCAATCAAGCGCTTAAAAAACGGCACCACAGAACCACGGGAACCGACCACATTGCCATAGCGGACCACAGCAAAACGCGGCACATCGCTGCCTACCATATTGTTGGCGGCGACAAAGAGCTTATCCGATGCCAACTTGGTCGCGCCGTATAAATTAATCGGATTGGCGGCCTTATCGGTCGACAGAGCAATGACTTTTTGCACGCGGTTTTCAATCGCCGCGCGGATGACATTTTCCGCCCCGTTGATGTTGGTGCGGATGCATTCTGTCGGATTATATTCGGCAACAGGAACGTGCTTTAGCGCCGCCGCATGAATGACAAAATCAACGCCTTTAAAAGCCTGCATCACGCGTTCTTTATCACGCACATCGCCAATAAAATAACGCATACAGGGCGCGTTGAACTCTTGTTGCATTTCATACTGTTTGAGTTCATCACGGGAAAAAATCACCAGACGTTTAGGTCGAAACCGAGACAGAATGGTTCGCACAAACTGCTTACCAAAGGAACCAGTGCCCCCGGTAATTACAATGGATGCATTATCGAACATAGACATACCTCGACAACCGGTCTGCTGCGTTGCAGACACTCGCTATTAGGACGTTAAGCATAGCCCCACTGGCTAACCGCCATTTCATAACTACTGGCAAAAACGGCGTTTTCACGTCGTAAGCAGGGAAACCCTGCAATCACCGGATACACGCTCAGTGCCTCCGGGCTGTAATACATCTGCCCCAACTCGACCAGGGGTGTCTTATATTGCGGACAGGCAAAGGGACTGTCCGAATTCAGATCCAATCCTGCATCGGCCGGCGGTTTTTCAATGATGGTCACCGCCGTCGGATTGAGCGGATTCACCGACACTGGCATCGGTCGATGATCGACCACCGTCATGCCCAACTCACGAGCGGTGTCCGCCAGGCCTTTGCAATAACCGTGATGATCCATACGCGCCCGGGCTTCATCGCTGGCAAATTCATAACCCGGTTCAAACAGCACCAGATAGCGACCGGCCACCCGATACAGTTCTTGCAAAATAGTCGCTTCGCGTCCGCCATTGGGTTCAATGGAGTGCGAGGTATACACCAGATCAATGGCGTTGCTGGCAATGGGAATGGCCAGTAAATCACCGGTGCACAGTTGGGCACTGACGCCTTGCTGTTGCAACCAATGATGACCATGCGCCACCCGCGACCAGCTCAAATCAAAACCGTAGCCCTGGGCATGTGACAGCTGCCCGGCCACTGCGGCCAGCGTGGTGGCTTCACCGACACCGGCCTCGAGCAAGTGGCGGCTATCTTTAAAATCGTTCAGGATCGTCAACAACGCCTCGTTGTAGGCGAGCTTACGTTCAGCGTGTTGCGGATTTTCCAGTGCTTTAATGTATGAACCCGCCTGCAAGTCGTAGGCGACTTCAATGATCTCGCTGTTGTTCTCCGTCAAGCCGCGATCGGCACGCATCAGGGCGCTGATATTGTCACCCTGCTGATAATGCGTTTTTAATTGTCGAGGCGACTTCATAAGGTCCGTCCTGTCATTTAGGTGTCGGTAAACCGACGCTATCGTGCGTTATAACGGTGCTGATGAAAACAACTCTAGCATGTATCCGGCGTCCACTAGACTGTATCGCGCCACAACCGAGAAGCGCTATGCAATACGCAGACGCTTGTGCCATGCTATCGACTCTGCACAACTTGGTCTGAGAGGACCTCATGGCTCATCCACTCGTTGAATCCCTGTTGCCGTTGCTCAACCAGCAAAACAATCTAGAGCCGGCTTTTGAGCAATGGCGTAAGCGTTGCGAACAAAGTCTGGCGCAAATGTCGGCCTCACAACGCCAGGAGGTCATCCAACAATTGCAAGCCGTTATCGCCGAAAACCATAACCTGGCGATGCAGGAAACCCAGCACATCTGGGATGAGCTGATTCAACTGCATCCGGCCAAACCGAGCAGTGCGGCCAAGGCCAAACGCTACAATCAGATCAATCAGCTTAAAGACTGATCAAGCCGCCCCAGCGTTAACGAATAAAATCAAACAAACTGAGCTGACTGGTCTGAGCAAAACTCTGTTGAGCCGCCTGCAAGGTCAAACTCTGCATCTGTAACCGACTGACCGCTTCTGCCCAATCGACATCCTGTATCTGTGAACGAACGTCCTGCATATCCAATTTACTATCGGCATGCTGGTTGGTGACCGATTGGGAGGTATTCAAGCGCGCGCCGATGCGGGCCTGAACCTGGGATATTTTATCGACGGCGTTATCCAAATTACCCAGAGTTTGTTCGATGGCTTCATCATAGGCATCGTCAAATGCGGTACCGGGTGGATAGCTCTCCAGCGCAAACAAAAATTTCTCGAAGGTGGTCAAAATGCCCTGTTTGTTGCTGGTCTCGACAACAAACTCATCGCCCGGTGCCGGGTCGCCCACCACGGTGACACTCATGCCACCGAATTCAATATTACCGCCTGGTACATAGGGAATGTTTTTCAAGCCTTCCACAACCCGACCATCCGACTTCCGGCGCACCGTATAGTTTGGTTCAGAGGGCTCGATATCGAGCGGGTTTTCGAAGGTAATAACCGCATCGTGCGGGAAGAATTCGTCCAGCGCCTGCTGATCACGGGTGATGCCGGCGGAGATAATTCCCGGCGGGTTGCCACTGTTCAGCGGGTTGCCATAGGTGGAGAAACTTGGCTCTACAGCGGGGATGTCCATAAAGACATCCTTGCCAGAATCGCTGGAGGCCAGGGTGACGTTCTGGCTGATCTGCAAATAGCGCACGCCCTGGTCGCCTTCAAAGGAAGTACCACCACCAAGATTGCGCTGGAAAGGTTGAGTGCCACCGGAATAGCCGGCAAACAGATATTCACCGCTGCCATCTTTACTGTTCATCAGGTCGTACAGTTCATCAACGCGTATACGAACTTCAGCAGCAATGGCCAGACGATCTTCATCGTTCAGGGTGGCGGCGTTACCGGCTTTTACCGCCTGCTCGCGGATACGGCCGATGGTGTTCTGGATCGATTCCAGAATGCCCTCTTCTTCATTAAGACGCCCTTCGACGAGGATAATATTACGCTCGTACTGCGTGGTCAGAGCAATTTCCTGATTCAGCTGCAGTACCCGAGCGGCACCGACTGGATCGTCGGCCGGCGTCAAAATACGCAGGCCGGTACTCAGCTGTTCCTGAGTCCGGGTCATATCGGCCTGCAACTGGGTCATGTCACTGACTGGACGATTGAACATCCAGTAGGTTGAAACACGATCGACCATCTCGACCTCCTAAACGGTCATCCGGTGGTGGATGACGGCAAACTTATCGGCCTGTCCGCAGCGAGGCTTAACGGAAGGCGCCAATCAAAGCGTTGAATGTTTCCTGGGCGACACTGATCACCTGGGCATTGGCCTGGTAGGCCAACTGAAATTCGATCAATAAGGCGGCTTCTTCGTCCAGGTTCACACCCCGCACCGAGTTCAGGTCGGATTCAGTGCCCTCCAAAACCGCTTCGGCAGCCTGGGCACGAATCTGCGCCTGGTTGGTTTTGGTGCCCACCTTCTCGACCGATTGGCTGTAAGCCTCGGTAAAGGTCATGCCGCCTTCGCGCTCGTTCAGCGTATCGCTGGTTTCCAGCGCGATCAGATCCAGCGCATTACGGTTATCGGAGATACCGTCTGAATTCCACTCGATGGTGAAGCTGTCACCGGCTTCGGGGCGACCAGAAATGGTGAACTGAAAGCCCTGATAGGTCGGCTTGGCGGCCGACACCCCGGTAAAGATCGCGCCGTCACTGGGATCGGTTTTCATGGAAATACCGTCGGCCATGGTGACATCGACCTGGCCACCCACGTTCATGCCGGCGGTATCGTCGTTACCCGAGCCTTCCATCTTAACGAACACCTGGTAACTGATTTCGCCTTCCGGAGAAATGCTCACCTCGGCGCGTCCGGGGCTATCGAGCAGCGCACCGATCTTGGCTTCGATTTCGGCTTTAACGTCATCGCCGGTGGCATGGTCACCGGTCAGTTCAATGGTGCCCTTGCGACCGTCTGGCAAATACATCTGATAGCGATAAGGGCCGCCTTCGCTGAAATCGAAACCGGTCAGGTTGTTCAACAGGCCGCGTGTTTCACCTTCAACGGCTTCCACTGGCCAGTTTTCACCGGTGCTGATTTCGAAGGTATCGCCCGGATCAATGGCATCGTTCGGCGGCGGCGTACCCAGCGGAGGTGGACCGACAATGGCAGGATCGGGTTTATCGCCGCGCATCTCGATAAAGATGTCGTTACCCTTGGCATCGGTGATGGTCAGCGTTTCGCCATCACTGCTGGCACGCACACCGGCAGCCACCAGGTCATAGTGCGAATTGATGCGATCGGCCAGAAAATCCGGTGTCATGTCTTCGGGAATTTCTTCCGGGAAACCATCCATAAAGATGCTCTGGTTAGGACCCAGATCATCCAGGGTTATTTCATAGCCATTGACCCAAACCTCGAACGGATTGGGTGGATCATAGGGCGTACCGGAGTTGGTGAAATTACTCAGTTTCACCTCGGTATAGGCCCGTGCCTGGACACCATCAACCTTGTTCAGTTCCTGGGCAATCTCGGCGGCAGTCGCGCCACTGGCGGTGGTAACGACTGGGTCCTGCGTCACCTTACCGGTAACCGGATCGGTTCGACTGAAGGTAAAACGTTCCGAATTAATGCCGTTGTAAGGCGTGGTCGAAGACGGACCGTCCGGGGTGATATAAGGCAGCTCCGGCAAGCGGGGACGCCACGAACTGACCATGGTTTCACCCGGATCGGTCGGGAACAAATCGTTTTCCGCACCGGGGACATAACGGATATTTTCCATCGGCGGATCCAGCGGTTTGGGGTTACCCGGATCGCTGTTATCGAGAATGGAATAATGCGTTTCGCTATGGAAAACCACCACCAAAGGCGGGTTCAACTGACCTTCAATGGCGAAGGCTTTGCCGTCTTCACTGAGCATCTGGCCGTGGTCGATCAGACCGGTACCGAGGTTGCCCAAACTCTTGTCGGAGCGCATCGGATAAGCCAGTGCCAATTCCGATGACTGCGACAAGACAAAATCCATCTGAGCGGCGACATCGCGCAGCGGTTTGACGGTGAACTCGTCGCCAGCTTTAAAATTACCTTCTTCGAGCACGATGCGCAGACCATCGAAGCTGATTTCCGTTGGCAGGTTGCCACCATCGATGGTGCCGCCATCCACTTTGACGCCATCGTTTTTACGGAACACTTCATAGCTGTCGTCATCAGGACCGGTAAAGCGGATGGTGTAGTCGCTCGTGGTCAGGTCACCGACATCTTCGAAATACAGGCTGAACACCTGGTTGATCGGCGGCGTGTTCAGACCATCGCCCTGAACACGCGCCTGCTTGGCCAGTACCGGATCGTTCAAATCCTGGAACATATCGCCGCCGAAATCACCGTTCATATCGACGCCCTGATGATGCTTGGCATTAATTTCTTCGGTGAAGGCGACGGCAATACGACCCAGTTCATTCATGGTCGGGTTCAGGGCCTCTTCGCGAAACGCAAACATGCCACCGAGCTGGCCGCCTTTGATGGTATCGGTGACAAAGACATCGCGCAGATTGCTGACAAAACGAATGCCCGTCTGTTGCGGATCTTCGGCCGACGGCACGGCCATCAACCGGTGCGCCTGATTGCCCAGCACCAATGACTCGCCCTGACCAAAGGCAACATTGTACTGGCCGTTATCCTCAGTCACTTCGACGGGCAGGAACTCCGATAACTGCCGCACCAATTCATCGCGCTGGTCCATCAGATCGTTGGGCGGTTCCGATTCAATCCGCCCCTGAGCGAAAACAATGCGCTCATTCAAATTGGCGATGCCTTCGACCAGCGCATTAATTTCGTCGACAGCGGTGGCTATCTGCCCGTTCAGAGTTTCGTTCTGGTTGGTCAGATACCGATGCAGCGTTTTGAAGCGATCAACAACGCCTTCAGCCGTCCCCACCACGACGTCACGCGACGGCACATAACCGGGGTTGTCGGACGCACCCTGCAAGCTGGCGAAAAAGTTATCGAGCACCGATTGCAAACCAGTGCTTTGTGAAGCCAGCAATGAATCGATGCGTTCGATGTTGGATTTATAAGTCTGTTCACGCTGGAAACTGCTGGTGTCAATGCGCTGCTGTTCCACCATAAACTGGTCGGTAATACGGCGCACGGTGGAAATGCTGACGCCATTACCAATGTAACCGTAGCCACGGAACTGAGGGTTATTGGTGTGCAGTACCACGTCCTGGCGTGAGTAACCTTCCACACCGGCATTGGCAATGTTGTGACCGGTCACACTCAGCGCGGTTTGCTGAGCTTTTAGTCCGGTGATGGCGATATTAAGAATGCTGCCCATAGGCCACCATTACCCCAAAGGATGCCGAACTGCATGGTCCGCAGCGGCTAAACGCATCACTTCGCTGTCGGCGATGCGTAATATTTTATCGGCGTATTGCGGGTCGGTGGCGTAGCCGGCCGCCTGCAATGATCGGGTAAAAGCTTCAGCGTCATCGGCCTGGCTCAAGGCCTGCTGATAACGCGGATTGGATTGCAAAAAGTTGGCGTAATCATCAAAGGACTGGCTGGGATCTTCGTAGGCACGAAAAGCATCGCGCATCTGAATGGTACGACCGTCAAAGACTTCATGGGTCATGGTCTCAGCCGTGGCACCATCCCAGCGGGCATCGGCCTTGATACCGAAAAAATTATGGCTGTTCTTGCCCTGGCCGTCTTCAATCATGTAACGACCCCAGCCGGTTTCCAGCGCCGCCTGAGACAACAGAATACGCGGATCCACACCCAGCGATTCGGCCGCCGCCTGAGCATGCGGCAACAACGACTGAATAAATTCTTCGGGCGAGTCGAAGGCGCTTTGTTTGCCGGGCAAATTAACCGACAAGTCGGATGTTTCGAGGTTGTCATCGAGCACTTCGGCGGCATCGGGAACGACGGCATCCGAACGACTTTCAGTCGCGCCGGGCAGCACCGGCATTGGATCGGCCTGATTGGCTGGCAGGACCGGGCGACGGCTGTCTTCCAGGCTTTTAATATTGATGTTGCTGAAGTCTTGATCACGCTGTGGCAGCTGACGCGACAACTGATCGAAAAGCACATCCGCCAGACCATAACCGCCTTGTTGCGCCAGGTTCAGACTCAGTTGCTGATCATACATATCGCGGTAGAAGCGGCTTTCGTTACTGTTGAGCATGTCAGACGCCATGACGTCATTGGCTTCACGCATGCTCTTGAGCACCATGCCGATAAACATGGACTCAAATTGCTGCGCCACCACCCGCAACGCTTCCGGGTCATCCTTACGCGCCATCGACTTGACCTGATTCAGGCCGTTGAGGTCGTTGTAGTTAAAGGCTGCGTCGACTTGCGAAACCATCTTTGCCGCTCTCCGGTCAGAACTTGCCGCTTTTACCGCGGCAACGTCCGTCTGGCCTGCATTCCAGGCCGGTTTGTCTTAACTGTGATCTTTGTATTTCAAAGCTCGTGCCAATTCAGCAAACCGAGCGCTCGAGTTCAGATCACGATCAATTCGGCTTTCAGGGCACCGGCCGCTTTCAGCGCTTCAAGGATGGCCATCAAATCGCCCGGCGCTGCGCCGACTTCGTTGACCGCATCAACAATGTCGCTGAGGGTGACCGTCGGCCCGAACAGGAACATGCGGTTGTCGCCTTCATCGATTTCGATTTCGGTGTCAGGGACCACGGCGGTCTCGCCGGTTTCGCTGAACGCATTGGGCTGACTGACGTTCTGGGTGTTGTCGATGGTGACCGTCATATTGCCGTGAGTGATGGCAACAGGAGAGACCGTCACATGCTGACCCACCACGATGGTGCCGGTGCGGCTGTTGATGATGACGCGCGCGGCTTCTTCGCCAGGCTGCACATCGAGGTTTTCCAGCACGCTGATAAAGTTGACGCGCTGGTTGGGATCGCGCGGCGCGGTGACCCGAACCGAGGCAGCATCGACCGCATAGGCAGCGCCCGGGCCGAGCAGTTCGTTAATCACGCTCGACATCCGCTTGGCGGTAGTGAAATCCGGGCGATGCAGATTGAAAGTCATATAATCGCCTTGGGAAAAGGTATTGGCCACGCCGCGTTCGACGATGGCGCCATTGGGAATACGACCGGCGTTCTGGACATTGACGCTGATCGAGGAGCCATCTTCGCCTTCAGCACCAAAGCCACTGACCACCAGATTGCCCTGGGCCACGGCGTAGGTCTGGCCATCGGGGCCGCGCAACGGCGTCAGCAACAGACTGCCACCACGCAGACTGTCGGCATTACCGATGCTGGAGACGGTGACGTCAATTTCCTGACCCGGCTTGGAAAACGGCGGCAGGGTGGCGTGCACGCTGACTGCGGCGACGTTATTCAGGTTGGGGTTTTCGCCTTCGGGAATGGTGATACCAAACTGCTCCATCATGTTACGGAACGTCTGGTTGGTAAAAGGCGCCCGATCGCCCGACCCATCGAGCCCCACCACCAGGCCGTAACCAACCAGTTGGTTATTACGCACGCCCTGAACGGACGACAGATCCTTGATGCGATCGGCCCAAACCGGCATGGCCAGGGTGGCCATCAGTACAATCAGCAACTTTTTCATGGTGTCACTCTATTGACGTCTGCTTTGACTTAAGCAGCTTAGAGCAATTAGTGGGCCAGCCTATGGCTGGCCACGCTGGACGCTTAACGGGAGCGGTACGCCGCCCGGACGGGAGACGCAAATTACTGAGCACCTGGGTGCTAGAGTTTCGGTTTTAAGCGTCTCCCGTTAAGCGTCAAGCGTCCGGGCGGCGCACCGCTCCCGTCCGGTCTGGCCGCTAAAACGGCCAAACCGGACTATTAAAGAACCGACTCAACCAACCAGGCTGACTGGCGTTGGCCAGGGCACCGGCGCCGCTGTAGGAAATGCGGGCATCGGCCAGTTTCTGGCTGGACACGGTGTTGTCCAGGTTGATGTCTTCCGGGCGCAACATGCCCTGAATACGGATAAATTCAGCGCCGGTGTTCAGCGTAATCCACTTTTCACCGCGCACCCGCAGTACGCCGTTGGGCAGCACTTCGGAGACGGTCACAGAGATGTTGCCGCTCAAGCTGTTGCTCTGGTCGGCATCACCGCTGCCAGAAAAGCTGCGATTACCACCAACGGTGCCACTGAGCAGCTCAATGGGCTGACCCCCACCGATGATCGGCGCGTTCAGGGCCGCTTCACTGGTCTTTGATGAGGACGCCTGAGACGACTTGCTGCCTTGGGTTTGCTCATCCAGCACGATGGTGATGATGTCACCAGTGCGCATGGCTTTCTTATCGCCATAGAGCGCCATACCGGCCTGGCTGTTAAACAACGAACCATCCGCACCCGGCGGCGCCTCCAAGGCTTCTGCCGGAACCGGCGCAAAATCCGGGTCGCCTGGCTGCGGAAAGGGTTCGCCCAGGCCCACCGACTGGGTGGTACTGCAGCCACTGATGATCAGCAGCGCCAAAGCCGCCATGACCAGAGTGGTACGATGCTCGGTGATCATTGTCATGATGTTAGTCCCCGCCTTAGAGGTTCGACGTAATGAAGCCCAGCATCTGATCGGCAGTGCTGACCACTTTGGAGTTCATTTCGTAGGAGCGTTGCGTCGAAATCATGTCGACCATTTCCTCGACGATGGTCACGTTCGAGGTCTCCAGAGCCCCTTGAACGATGGCGCCAAAACCATCCAGACTCGGCACACCGACCTGAGGTGGGCCACTGGCCGCGGTCTCCAGGAAGAGGTTTTTACCCGCGGACTGCAAACCCGCCGGGTTGACGAAGTCGACCACTTCGATATCGCCCAGCTGCACCAGGTTGTTGTTGTCGTTACCGATCACCGCCGTGACGATGCCGTCTTCACCAATGGTGATGGTGCTGGTTTGTTCCGGCACTTCGATATCCGGCTCCAGCAGATAACCGCTGGCGGTAACGATCTGGCCTTCATCGTTCATATGAAAGGTGCCGTCGCGGGTGTAAGCCAGGTTGCCGTCGGGCAGCAGAATCTGGAAAAAACCGCGACCGTTAATCGCCAAATCCAAGGGCTGCTCAGTGGTATTCAGATCGCCCTGGGTAAAGAGCTTTTGCGTACCCACGGTGCGCACCCCGGTACCGAGCTGCAAACCAGAGGGCAGCTGGGTGTTTTGCGTGCCCTGGGCGCCCGGCTGACGCTGAATTTGATAGATCAGATCTTCAAACACCGCCCGCTCTTTTTTAAAGCCGGTGGTGCTGGCGTTTGCCATGTTGTTGGAGATGGTGGCCAAGGAAAGATCCTGGGCTTCCAAACCGGTCTTACCGACCCACAATGCCTTATGCATCTTGAATACCCTCTTAGCTCAACCGCAGAATTTGTTCAGAAGAACGAGTGATTTCCTCGATCGTCTTCATCATTTTTACTTGCAGTTCGTACTGGCGATTCAGCGCCAGCACATTGGTTAGTTCGTGCACCGGATTAACATTGCTGCCTTCAACAAAGCCACTGACAACCGACAACGCCGGATCATCTTCCAACACCTGCTCGCCTTCACGCGGACGGAACAAACCGTCGGTGCCTTTATCGAGGTTCTGCAGATCCGGGTTCACAATTTTCAGACCGTCGATGACCGCCATCTCATTCGGACCAGCGCCGGCCGGACGAATGGAAATGGTGCCGTCTTCACCGATCTCGACCTTTTCATAAGGTGGCAAAACGATAGGGCCACCACCCTGCCCGATCACCGGCTGGCCGGAACCATTAATCAACTGACCGACGGGGGTGACGGAAAAATCGCCGCGTCGGGTATAGGCTTCATTGCCTTCGTTGTCTTGAACAGCAAAGAAACCATCACCGGTGATGGCTACATCCAATTCATTGCCGGTTTCGACCAGGGGGCCGTCGTTAAAATCGGTCGCCGGCCGTTCGGTGTTGGAGAACGCCCGCGACGGGTAATACTCACCAAACACCGGCATGGCGCGCGCCTGCTCCCAGTCGGCGCGAAAGCCGGTGGTGGTGGCATTGGCCAGGTTATTCGAGTGTGACGTCTGCGCCAGCATGTTGTGTTTGGCGCCGGTCATGGCGATGTATATCGCGCGATCCATGGGTAACTCCTGCCGCTATTGGGCTGTTTAACCGCTAATAACGGATAGATAGCGAAAGCCGTGCCAAGTTTTGAAATCGCGCGGAGAGCCAGATTTGGCGGGGGGTTGGATGTTGAGGTTAGGTAGGAACGGCGGCAGGCGGCAAGCGCTTGCCGTGGGCGGAAGACGCTTAGGCGCTGCGCGCCTGGGAGACGCTGGATACGTAAACTCAAGGCACCGAAGGTGCTTCGTAATTTGCGTCTCCCGTTAAGCGTCCAGCGTAACAGGCGCCTTAGAAGGCGCCTGTTACTAGCCCTTATCGAAGGTTAATAATCGTCTGGGTCACGGCGTTAGCCGTTTCGATCGTCTTCGAGCTGGCCTGATAGTTTCGCTGGGCGATAATCAGGTGTACTAACTGCTCAGACAGATCCACCGTCGAATCTTCCAAAGAGGCCGATTCGATGGTGCCCAGCGAGGCCGTTCCCGGCTCACCGATCACCGCATCACCGGATTCAAACCCTTCAACCCACTCGGTGTCACCCACTGGAATCAAGCCTTCGGTGTTGGCGAAGGATGCCAGCGCCACCTGACCCAGCTTCAGCGCTTCGCCGTTGGAGTAACGGGCGTAGATGATGCCGGCGTCGTCAATCTCCAGGTCGGACAGTCGGCCTGAGGCGTAACCGTCCTGCTGCAGATTGTTGTTGGCGAAGGTGCCACCGTACTGAGTGGTGCCATCGAACGAGATCGCAAAGTTCGAGTTAAAGTTCGGGTCCGGAATCGGCAAGGCACCGCCCTGAGCTTCCGGTTGACCGATGTAGGCACCGGTCGGCTTGCCGGTATCGGGGTCGATCGGCTTCCAGTTGGAGATCAGGAAGTCACCGGTGCTTTCCTCGTTCAGGGTACCGTCGGCATTAAAGAACAACTTGTGCGATGCCAGCGTCGCCTGGGTGTTCTCCGGGAACGGCAGGTTGGTGTTCGGATCACCGACATTCTCACCATCGACCTGCAGATACACCGTCCAACTGCTCAGCGAGTTGGGGCGATTCGGATCGGGCGCATCCTTCACATAGAAGAAACGCATTTCGTGCTCGTTACCGATGGAGTCGAAGATTCGCAACGCCCGTGTTTCGTTATAGGTATCGGAATCATCCGGGTTGAACTCGTTAATGGTGTACGGCTCGAACGCATCTTCACCCAGGCCGTTGAACAGACCGGCCACATAGGGATCCGGCTCCAACATGGTATAGCCTTCGTTGAGGATGATATCGACGGAACCACCAATGCGCGCATTGGTTTCCGCGTCGGCATTGCCACCCAGCACCACCGGTGCAGACCCCTGAACACCTTGTACTCGCAGGCTATCGGTCACCGTCGGTGATTCAATGCGCACCGAGATGTCGATACCGGTGCTGGAGGTCAGAACCACATCGCCGGTTTCGGTATCGAATTCGGCGGTGATGCTGTTCAACGAGGTCTGCTGGTACTGATTGATTTCAGCCACCATCGCTTCCAGGCTGTTCGCTTCAATCACCTGACCGTTGATGTAGATATTCATGTCGCCCGAGTTGACGTAGTTCTGCGACATCAACCGCACTTCGGTTTCCGCCGAGGCGTCCACACCTTCGTACTCGCTCAACTGGGCCGCGATTTCACCGGCAGTCGAGCCTTCGGGAATGGTGACCAGCTCGCGCTCATCGGCCTCTTCGTTGTAGATGACCACACCCTGTTCCGGGTAGCCGTTAGTAACAGCAGCTTCACCCAGCACCAGATAATCACCAGCCACCGGCGCAAATTGCAGCAAGCCGTACATGGCTTCCACGGCCAGGTCATCACCCGGCGCGCGGATGTTACTGACCGAGATTTGCGACGGTTCACCTTCGACCGTGGCTTCGAGAATCAACTGCTCATTACCGGCATCGTCCTGTATCACCCGGGCGCGCACACCGATGTAGTCCTCATCCGATACCGCCGCCAACTCACGGTTGATGGCAGCCGCCAGCTGATCGATGGAGCGGATGTCTTCGCTCAGACTGATTTCCACGGATCCGGAACGATTGTCTTCATCCGGCAGCGGAACGGTCAGGTTGATGCGGAAGGAGTTTGACCGATCAATGGGATCTTCACCTTCGATCTTGGTAGCGCTATCCATGCCCAAGGCTTGCAATGCCTGCACCGAACCATTGATGTCCAGATCCAGCGGGAAGTTACCGATCTCAGTACGCTCAAACACCAGACGTCCATTGACCTGCGACGCCACCACTTCACCGTTCAGGATGGAGTTGGTGGAAATCTGCTGATTAATGGCCGCCACCAGATCTTCAATCTCGGTGTAACTGCCCGGCGGAATGATGATGGTTTGGAACGCACTGCCATCCACCGACAGAGAGAATTCGTTGTTCGGCAGAATGGTCGAGTCACCCGGATCAAGCGTCGGTGCTGGCGAAGACGTCGATGCCAAACCCAGAACTTCAAGATCGAAGGAAGTGGTGGTGGTTGAACCCGCCAAATGAGTGATGGTAATGCCGTTCGGGCCAACACCAGCAACCGTGCCCGCTTCGATGATCAGCTGGTTGGTGGCGCCGTCAATGCTGACGTTCGCTACGTTGGCACCCAGTGCACCATCAATCGCCGTCTGCAGGTCGGCGACAAAAGCGGCCTGAGTCGGCCAGCCGCCCGCTGGGACGGTGACGGTAACACCCGTTGCCGAATTACTGCCAACCGCAATACCAAAGGCAAAGGAGTTACCCGCTTCCAAGTCACCAAAGGGCAAGGTGTTATCGAGGAAGTTCAGCGTACTGGAGCTGGTCAGGGTCGAGAAAGTGCCCGGCGTCAGGCTGTTATAGTCAAGCTCTGCCTGCGTATTACTGATTAAAGAGGCGGCCTGACCCGGATCGGACGTCAGGTCAATGGAGCCACCATTGGCAAACAGATCATTACCTGGAACGGGCGCAACAACCGATGGCGACAATTGCTTGTCGAGAGTATCCAGACCGAAATACTCCAAGGCAAAGACCGTACCGGTAACGTCAATATCAGCGGTACCAGCACCCGGGTTGTTCAGACGATCGAAGACGATGACGCCGTTATCATTGATGGCACGAATTTCACCGGTCAGACCCGCAGTGGCCGTAATCTGAGCATTAATCTCCTGCACCAGTTGATCAACGCTGGCATAGACACCCGGTGTCAGCGCGGCCATAGCGATCGGCGCACCGCCGTCGAGGCTGAACGACAGCGTATCGTTGGGATCAAGACCCTGGGTCACGGCAGGCGGGAAGGTCGAGTTCGTGGTCAGACCTAAATCACGCACATCGACCGAATTGGTAGTCGACCCCAGAGCATTGACAACAATATCGGTATCACCGACTGCCGCACCGGTCGCGGTGATGGTCAGACGGTTAGCACCAGTGATACTGGCCGCCACGTTCAGACCCGCACCGGTGAATTCGGCGTTAACCGCGGCGACAAAGGCTGCTTGGCTCGCAAAACCGCCACCCGGAACCGGCACGCTGATGTTCGTCGGTGTGCCGCCAATGCTGATCACAAAGTCGATATTGGTAGGCGTGGCAGAGCTGTCGAGGAAGGCACCGCCGCTAGGGAGAGAGTTCATATCACGACCACCGGTCAAAACAGTCGGGGTCGCGGCGTTCACGACCTCAAGACCCGGCTCGGTGGTGCCAGAAGCCATCATGGTACCGTTCTGGAAGTTCAAGTAGTTATCACCAGAAAGGTTACCCACGTTGTCGACGATGCTGACAATCGCCGTGCCATCGGTGGCGTAAACGCCCGATGTCTGGAACGATAAACCGCCGTAGTCGTTAACTGTGGCTTCAATTTTGCCGCGCAAACCGGAGTCACCGGTAATGGACGCATTGATGGCGTCAACCAGGTCGTAAACATCGGTATAAACCTGAGCCGAATCAAACGGCTGAATGGTGCCGGTGACGGTATTGTTCGTTCCCGTGATATTCGGGCCGCGCAGTTCGATGTCCATGGTGAACGAGGCTTCCACCGGAGACGGCTGCCATGGGAACGGCACACGTGGAATACCACCAATCAGTTCGGCGTTGGTACCAGCTGTGGTCGGTGAACCCACGGTGTTCAAAACAGTGGCGGTATCTTCAGTCGGGCCGACCTGCGCTGAACCGATGGCCAGACCTTCGGTGGTCAGGATGGTGCCATCTTCCGCCAGCACCTGAGCACCGGCAGGAACGTTTACCTTAGCATCCACCTGGTGAGTACCACGTGGCGGCTGGTTGGCTTTGTCGACGCGCAGATCGGTCAGCACACCGGTGTTGATGTCACCACCAGCGGTCACACCGTAGCCTTGCAGCTTGGCGTCCTGGTTGCTGACGATATAGCCCTGTTTATCGATGCCGAAAATACCGGAACGGGTGTAGGAAATACTGCCGTTGGGGTATTCGGTGACGAAGAAGCCTTCGCCGTCGATGGCCATGTCGAGCGCCGAGTTCGTCTGGCTGATGTTGCCCTGCTCAAACTTCTGGCCGACATTCACCACCTTTACACCGTAACCAACCTTGTCCTGGCCGTAGCCGATAAAGGATGAGGTATAGGCATCGCCAAACTCCGCACGGCTGGCTTTAAAGCCGGTCGTACTGGCGTTGGCAATGTTATTACCGGTGATCTGTAAGTCCTTGTTGGCGGCCGCGATGCCGCTAAGACCTGTCGTAAAGCTCATCGTATTGCACCTCGCACTGCGCTGTTACAGAGCCAGAACCCGCGTTGCCGCCAAGTTCGTTCCTAGTGTTTCATTCAATTGAGCCGGACCAGCCGGCCCGGCCATCAATAAGCGCTGTTGATCTGGAGCACGTCTTCCATGGTGATGACTTTGCCAGCACCTGCCAGATTCAGCTGGATTTCACCGGCACTGCCGAGGGTGACCGAATCGACGCGTGAACTCATGTTCAACTCAATCTCTTCCTGCACTCCCGCCACACTGCCGAATACATCGAAAGAATATTCACCTTGCGGATGAGGAATGATGTTGCCGTCCTCGTCGGTTTCGAACTTGTCGTAATCGATCTCAACCAGCGCACCGTTGACTTCCAGATTGGCACCATCCCACTTCATGGTGGCCGCTCCCGCTGGCAGATTATCCAAAGGCACATCTTCAATCGTTTCGCCCTCGGCATTGGTGATGCGCAAGGTCATGTTGGAGGCGCCACGAGGCACCTCAATCAAGCCGTACACCAGATCACCATGCTGCAGAATACTGGTGTCCTGGCCGTTAACGGTGACCGAGTTTCCGACCAAAGCCGTCGCCTGCAAGGCTTGCGATGAGGTAAAGGAGGCCGACATGTTTTCCAGGCTGGAGGACATATTCTCGATGCCTTCCACCGTCGAGAACTGGGCCAGCTGGGCAACGAACTCAGCGTTATCCTGCGGATCCAGCGGGTTCTGGTTTTTTAACTGAGTGATCATCAGTTCCAGAAACTCGTTGCGACCCAGTTCATTGCTGTTGGTCTTCTTTTCTTTCTTATTGCCGATGTCGTATTGGTCCAGCGGTGAGCTGCCTGATACGTTGTTGACATCCGCCATGGTGAAACCTCGCTGTAAAAAAACCGGCTAGCGACTAGCTGGTAATTACTGACCCATCGTCAGCGTTTTCTGCATCATCGTTTTGGCTGTATTGAACACCTCAACGTTCACACTGAAACTGCGCGACGCTGAGATCATGTCAGCCATCTCTTCCACCACATTGACGTTCGGGTAATAGACATAACCGTCTTCGTCAGCGAAGGGATGGGTCGGTTCAAAACGGATATCCAAAGGCGCGTCTTTCTCAACAATGGCGCGCACCTTCACACCCTCACCGACATCGTGTTCCAGGTCGACCGGCGCCAGAATGTCGCGCTCGTGCCAGGGCTGCTGCAATTGCTGGAAGATCGGCTTGCGCGCCCGGTAGGTCTCGTCAATGCTCGAGCTCACGCTCTGGGCGTTGGCCAGGTTGGAAGCGGTGGTGTTCAACCGCACTGACTGAGCGGTCATACCGGTGCCGGAAATATTAATGACGTTGCTTAATGACATCCTTATTGCCCTCTCAATGCGCCATCAAGGCCCTTGAACTTGCGGTTGAGGAAATCAAAACTGGAGTTGTAGTCGATGGAGTTCTTGGTGAACTCAGCCTTCTCGACGTTGGGGTCGACGGTGTTGTCATCGATCGACGGCTGGTATGGGAAGCGGTACAGCAGTTCGCTTTCTTCGCGTACACGGCCGGGAATGTGAGCGTTGTCGGTGCGGTTCACTTCCAGGCTTTTGCTGCGCTCGACTTCGCCACGCAAAATCGCCTTGAAGTCGATATCACGCGCTTTGAAGTGAGGGGTATCGGCGTTGGCCAGGTTGTTGGCCAATACCTGAGAACGCTCGGCGCGTACCAGCAGAGCGTTATCGTGAATCCCGAGAGAGTTGTTGAAACCCAGTGCAGACATCGCGCACCTCTTTGCCGCTTTTAGTTCAGATGCAGAACTTATTGCAAAGCAGGTGCCAATTTTATTTTTCTTTATTTATCAGTGGGTTAGACGTTTTCGGCGGGAGCTGGACCGGCATACCGGCAAGGCTTGGCCGTTGCCGGTATGCCGCTTGATGGGATCAGCGTTTGCGGTAAATGATGCCCGGCCGGCAATGCACCATTTCGTACAGATCGCCCAGGCCGTTTACCGCCTCGGAAGCACCGACCATCAGATAGCCACCCGGGTTCAACGTGGCGTGAATGCGGGTCAGGATGTCGCGCTTGAGGTCAGCGGTAAAATAGATCAATACATTGCGGCAGAAGACGATGTCGAACTTGCCCAACAGAGCGTAACTGTCCTGCAGATTGATAGCGCGAAACTCAACGCGTTGAGCAATCGGCGCTTTGACTTTCCAGCGTCCGGCCGGAGTTTCTTCGAAGTGGCGCTTCAATCGTTCCGGGTCCAGACCACGACCAATGGCCAGCATGGCGTATTCCGCGGACTTGGCCGCATCCAGCGCAGTGGCCGAAATGTCCGTGGCGATGATCTTTTCGCCGGCACTGAACACCCGGTTCTTCTGCTTATACTCTTCGATCATCATCGACATCGAGTAGGGCTCCTGCCCCGTCGAGCAGGCAGCCGACCAGATACGCAGCGGACGACTCGTCTTCTGCTGGAAAAACTCAGGCAGCAACTGTTCTTCCAGAATACGGAATGGGTGGATGTCCCGAAACCAGAGGGTTTCGTTGGTGGTCATAGCGTCAATAACGGCCGAACGAAGCGACTGCCCGCCTGGCCTAGACATGGCAGATACCAGATCGGTCAGATTATTGATGGCCGCTTCTTGCAGTATTTTTCGCAAACGACTGGAAACGAGATACTGTTTACTGGCCCCCAGACAAATACCACTGTGCTGTTCGAGGTAATCACAGAAGGCTTCATAGCCCTGGTTAACGTCAACCATTAAAGCCTCAGCTCCTTCATTGCAGTCGTGGGCCGATCAAAAATCAGCCTTCCCGGCTGATGGTTGCACCGCTTCATAACTCTCCTTCAACGGCTGGTAATTCGCCACCCAGATTGGTCACCCGTTCGATGACCAACTGAGCCAGCATATCCGGCTGGAATTTGGCGAGAAATTCGTTAGCACCCACCTTTTGCACCATGCTCTTGTTGAACACACCACTCAAGGAGGTATGCAAAAGGATATAGAGGCCTTTGAGTTTATCATGGGCGCGGATGTGGGTCGTCAGCGTATAGCCATCCATTTCCGGCATTTCAATATCGGAGATGACAATCGGGTAGCGTTCAACCGGGTCCACGCCTTCATCCACCAGACCCAGCAGATGATCCAGCGCTTCGCGACCATCGTTCAGGGCCACCACCGTCAGGCCGACCTGCTCCAGCGTTTTGGTCATCTGCTTACGGGCAATCTTGGAGTCATCGACGATCAACACCTGCTTGGAGACGGCGGCACTGGTGGCTGCTTCGGTAATGATACCCTCGCTGATGTCTTCTTTCATCGGTGACACATCGGCCAGGATGCGCTCCACATCGATGATCTCAACCAGGTTATCTTCGTGTCGCGTTACCGCCGTCAGAAAATGCTCGTGACCCGAGCCTTTGGGGGGCGGCTGCACCTCTTCCCAGTTGATGTTAATGATGCGCTCCACACCGCGGACCATAAAACCCTGATTGCGCATGTTGTATTCGGTGATGATGGTGAGCTTATTGTGAATGTCGGTCAGCGGTGCCTGGCCGATGGCCAGGCTCAAATCCAGAATTGGAATGGTACCGCCGCGCACATGCGCCACGCCTTTAACCACCGATTTGCTCTGCGGCATCTGCGTCAAAGGCGGACACTGCAGTACCTCTTTCACCTTAAATACGTTGATGCCATACAGTTGATCGCCGCTGAGCCGAAACAACAGCAATTCCAGTCGGTTCTTACCCACCAGCTGCGTCCGCTGGTTAACACTATCAAGCACTCCGGCCATGGCCATCTCCGTCTAGCTAGATGCAGTGACTGGTCACCTCAAACAACCAGGCACAGCCTTTGCAGTAACCTTCAACAAGCCCTGAATGGTGTCAAAACACCGACACTCAGGTCGTTAACAAATGGGATTGCAGTGCTGCTCAGTATCCGCCTGCAGGCCCCTTTGGCAGTAAGCATAGACGGCTATCGGCACAGGACAACTGAATGCAATCATTACTCAGGCTATCGGCCCGACTCGGCCAATGCTTAATTCCTTTACTGCTTGGTGCAGTGACGGTTCAGGCGGCGCAGGCGACGGCACAAGCGCAGATCACCAGTGCCCTGAATGCCGCCCTGATTGAAAGACTGGCGCAGCAGCATCCCAATCTGGATGCACAAAACAGTCAGTTTGATTTCCAACTGCAGGCCGTTGCCGGCAATTTGACGCCCTGCACATCCGCCATCGAGGTGGATTGGCGCGGCCAGGATCTGAGCAGTCGGCTAACACCCAAGGTCAGTTGTGCCAACGAAGGCTGGCAACTCTATGTACCGGTCAGCGTCGCCATTCATCTGCCAGTGGTGGTCACCGCCAGCAACCTGAATCGCGGCCATCGTCTAACGGCGGCCGATTTGCGCCTGCAGAATACGGATATTGCCAGCCTGCGCCAGGGTTATTTTGAAACAACTGATAATCTGATCGGTTATCAACTGGCGCGCAGCGTCAACAGTGGCCAGGTGATCACGCCCTACATCGCCGAACCGCCGATGCTGGTCGACCGTGGTGACCGGGTTTATATCCTCTCGCACAGTGGACTCCTGTCGGTACGCACTTTGGGAGAAGCGCTGCGTGAAGGGCGCGCCGGCGAGCAAATACCGGTACGAAATCTGCGTTCCGGTGAAACCGTGCATGCCTATATCAAGGAGCGCGGCGTGGTGGAAACCAGCAGCCGTTAACGACCGTAAGACGATAAACCGCGTGTAAAACGCTAACATTTGGGGAAATAACGGAAATTTGTCACAATTGGGACTAAAGTTCCTGGAGTGACAGCCGTTAACCCCTCCAGAAAAATCTATTTTCAGCGAGGTTAGACATGGCCATGAATATCAACGGCCTTACATCCGGCCAAACGGGCACCGCCAAAACCCGCCAGAATGATGGCGCTGGTGATGTCGGCACCCCGGCTGCACAAAAAAGTGGAACGGAATCTGCTAGTGATAGCGATGTGGTTCAACTTTCCGATCGAGCCCGCATCCTGAAGTCGGCTGGAGACACCATCAGCCAGATGCCGGAAATTGATCAGGAAAAAGTAGACCGCATTCGCAGCGCCATCGAAGGTGGCGACTATAAGATTGACCACGAGAAACTGGCGGCCGCCTTTAGACGCTTTGAATCCGAGCTCTGAGGGTATCAAGGTTAAGGGCGTCGCTGGGGAGGCTCGGCGACATGACCATCGACACTACCACCCTGACCCGTCTGGACGCAGCCCTGCGCGATGCCCAGACTGCCAGCGATGCCTTCAAGCCACTGCTTGAAGAAGAACTGGCGGCTTTGAAGTCTGCCGATATCTCGGCGCTCCAGGAGCTGATTGAACGCAAACGCCAACAGACCGAAGCACTGTTGAGCGCGTCTCAGACACTGCTGCAATGGTGTGCTGAGCAGGACATCGATCCCGACTTCGCCTCCTTTGAGGCCTGGACACAAAACCTGGCCCAGGCCGACCGCGAAAGCTGGCAAAACCGCTGGCGTGAACTGCGGCAAAGCTTGACCGTCAACGACCAGCGCAGTGCCGTCAACCGGCAGGTCCTGGCCACCCTGTCCAGCCGCAAGCAAGCGCAGATGACCATTTTGCGCAATCTGCTGGCCCCCACCGAAACCTATTCCGCCGATGGCCAGAGCAATACCAGCCAGCCCAGCGGCTGGGTTGATCGCGTCTAAAATACGGAGCTGTAGACCGCCATGTTTATTGACCAGATGACCCTTTTCATCCTGGCCGAAGTAGCGGTGGTCTACTTCATTATTACCGTCTTTTTGTTTTTCCGGGGGCGGCTCTATCACGTACTGGTGGCCATCCTTAAAGAGATGCGCTGGGAAAAGCTGCGTCGCCAGCAGGAACGTCAGCAGGAAATCGCTGAGCTGCGCGCCAAGAACAAAAAGCTGACCACCGAATTCGAGGTGGTTAAGCGCACCGCCGAATCGGCCGGCAAAACCATCCCGGAACAGCTGCGCGACCGCGTCGACCAACTCAGCGAGGACGCCCGTCAGGAAGGCACCGACCCGGACGAACCACCCGGTGCCGACCCCGCCGAGCAGCTCAACTGGATGCGTCGGCGCATTCTCGAACTCGAACAGCAATTGCTCTCCGGTGATATCGACGAAGAGATGTGGCAGGAAAAAGCCGGCGATACATTGCGCGAACTGGGCGTCGAACCCGGTTCCAGCAACCGCAAAGAACTGGCGAGCGAAGAGCTGCGCAGTGAACAGCTGGAAAAAGACCTCAAGCAATATCGCAATCAATATGAGGCTGCCAAAGACCGCATTTCCTTCCTGGAAAAAGAAGTCGAAGAGTTTAAGAGCATCGATCTGTCCTCCGAACGGCTGATGGAAAAACCGGAACCCGGTCAGTACGCCGACGAGCTTTACCAATTGCGTTGCGACAAGTTCGACATGCAGGAATCCATCAATCAGCTGCGCCTGAAACTGCAACAGATGAATCCCAACTCAGCGGAATTCGATCAAGCGCAGAAACAGCAAATGCAAAACATGGAGCGTTACATCAAAGACGCCGACGTCACCATGAATCTGATGGAAAAAGAAATGGAGGCCGCCCAGCAGGCCAAGAACGAATTGGATGAAGAAGTTCGTGAACTGCGCGCCAAGATGGCGAGCCTGAAAGACAAAAGCGAAGACGGCAATCCGGTCAACCGCGACAACGTCGATCAACTGTCAGCCAATACCAACAAACAGGCCGAGTCGGTTTCCAATCTGCGTGATTCACTGGATCAACTGCGCAGCGGCGGAGATCGCGAGCAGGTTGCCGAATATCAGGAGGCGGAAATCGGTCGCCTGGAACTGCTGGTCCGTGACACCCAATCCTGTGTCAGCGTGTTGGAAATGGAACTGGAACAGGCGCAACTCGCCATTGGCAATTTGAACGAACGCGAACAAGAGCTGCTGCGCCAGTTGGCAGAACGCCCCGAAGCGGACGAAGCGGATGACGCGTCGCTGCCGCCCATGCCGGAGCATTTGAAGGCGCTCAGCGCCGAACAGAAAGAAGTGCTGATTAAACTGCGTAAAACCGCCAACGACGTGCGCAAGGACGATGCCGATATCAGCTCACTCGCCGATCAACAGGAAGCGGAAATCGATCAGTTGCAAAAACTGCTGCGGCAGATGGAAAAGGCGGTTCAGCAACTACAGGAAGACGTCGAAGAAGCCGCAGCCGCCGCGCCGCAAGCGCGCCCGGCCGACGAGCGTCCTGACAGCAGCGAAAACGTGGAAGAAATGGAATCGTTGCTGCGTCAGTTTATGAGCGACAGCCAGTCCATGTTGCGTCGTTTGAAGTCACTGGAAGACGAAAACAAACGCCTCAAAGGCGGCAGCAAAGCGACCGACACAACGCCGGCGCCCTAAGCTAAAATTCAGGGCGTATTTGATCAGACGCCCTGATGCTCCCTGCCCTCAACGACCCACCGGCAAGGGCAATTCTTCAAAAGGAATTTCCCGCACCAGCTCGGGGATAGCCCACTCCACACCCTCTTCACTGCGCAGCCGGAAGTGATACATCGACTGCAAAGCCTGATGATCTTCCGCGCGGATCAGCATGTCGCCCTTGGGCGTGTTAAAACGCATGCCTTCCAGAGTTTCGACCAGATCTTCGGTGTCGGTACTGTCGGCACGACGCAACGCTTCAACCAGAGCGATACCAGCGGTCATGCCGCCAGCGGTAAAGATATCCGGTGGCGTACCAAAGCGCGCCAGATACTGCTCCACCAACCAATCGTTGACGCTGTTGCTGGGGTGTTCAAAGTAATAGTAATTGGCACCTTCCAGGCCGTCGTATGCCTTGTAGCCTGCCAACGTTGATAAGAACCCACCGTTGGCCGCCAGGCGAATGTCGTGTTGTTGCGGGTCCAGGGCGGACAGCTGTGCCAGAGGGTCACCAGCACCGGCCCAGTTTACAAACACCAGCCGGTCACCGTCGGCATCTTCCAAAGCCGCAAAGATGCGCTCGCTGGCAGCGCGGAAGTCATCGCTGCCGGCGGGCAGAAATTCCTGATGCACCACCTCCGCGCCAGTGCCCAGCAAAGCCTGACCGAACGCAGCAAGGGTGTTGTGACCGAAGTCGTTATCCGGCGCCAGGGTGGCGATCTTCAGGCCTGGACGAGCCAGCGCCACCGCATTGGCCACCGCATCGAGACTGGTCGAACGACCGGTGCGGAACACATAACGATTACCACGCGAACCGGTAATGGTGTCGGCAACCGCCGGTTCGACCAGCAGAATGCGTCGGTACTGGCGCGCGACCGGCAACATCGGTATCGCCACACTGGACGATAAGGGCCCTACGGCCATCAAGACATCGTCTTCAGCATAGGCTTCTTCCAGCAGAGAACGGCCCAGCAGCGGATCCAGACGACTGTCTTTTTCGATCACCTCAAGGGCCCGACCGTTCACGCTCATACTGCCTTCGGTGGCGTATTCCAGACCCAGCATCAGACCGTCATGGCTCTGCTTGCCGTAGTGGGCCAAAGGCCCGGTCTTGCCATAGATATGAGCGATGCGAATGGGATCATCCGCCCACGCCAGCGCCGACGCCAAAACCAGAGAACAAAACAGCACCACCCCTTTAACCGCCCATCTTTTCATACTGCTACTCCGTCATCGAATCGTTGAATCTGTCGTTTCACACTCGCCCTGGCACCGCACCACAACGCTGCTGACAACGCTGGGCAGACCGCTTACCGAGCCATCAACCATCGGCCAATACCAGGACGAAAGACGATGAGCGCAGCATGAAGGACAGCTGAATCAGCTGGCATCTTATTGACCGTGACCGCCGCTCGCAAGCGCAAGCCCCGTGGGCTGCAGGCGGACAGTGTTCGGAACATCCAACGTATTTCAATTCAATGAATCAGGTAAACTGTCGCTACAGTAACAACCTGTTCACCGCTCTAGTTATCCAGTTAGGAGTTCCGCCATGAAGTTAACGGTGGTCATGAAAACGGCTCTGGGTTTTGCACTGATTCTGCTGCTGATGGTTGGCATTACAGTCTCGGCCCTGACCAACCAAGCCTCCGTTGGCGGTCTGTTCAAGACCACCACGTCCGAAGTGGTACCGCGCATGCAACAGGCTTATCGCCTGGTGATCGCGCTGCAAAATGCCAATAAAGCCGTCTCCCAGCACGCCGCTGTTTCCAGCGATGAAGACCTGGAACGCTACGAAACCGATTTCACCGAGGCCGAAGCCGAAGTGAACCGCATCCGCACCGGCCTGGCCGACAGCTTGAGCGAGAACGACCCTCTGGTAGATCCGCTTGCACAGGCCAACAGCACCATCAATGAAGCCTTGCGCCTGGGCCAGCAACACCTGCAAACCCGCCGCACCGTACTCGACAGCCGGCAGGCCTTTTTGCGTGAGTTTCAAACTCAGGGGTCACGCTGGCTGACGTTCAGTGACGATATGAAAATTGTCGACCGGGTGCTGGAAGTTCTGGGCCAGCAGTCCACTGCCGAAGCCCGGCAGATTGGCGCCGACGCCAACTACGTGCTCGACCGCATCGACCTGGTCCGTACCGGCATCAACGGTATCAATGGTCTGGCCACGGCCAGTCAGGTGCTGGCGGTGCAGGAAGACCTGGGGCGTGAACTGGAGCGTCTGGGTTCACGCATGGAACGATTGGCGGAGAGCAATGCCATCATCCACCGTTATCTGTCGACCTATGTCGAACTGCTGCAAACCGCGGTTTCTGGCGACACCGGCACCCTGACGCTCTATTTGTCCGCCTTACGTGCTGAGGAACTGTCCAGCCGCGAACTGGCGGTACTGGCCGACACCGTTAACAGTGGTGTGCGCAGCCTGGGGCTGGTGACCTCGGCCTTAAGCGAGCAAAGCGAAACACTGCGCCAGCAAGGCAACACCGCCAACGAACGCGCCAGTCTGATCTTGCTGGGTGTGCTGGTGGTGTCGCTGGTCATAGCCGTAGCCATCATGCTGTCGCTGATTCGCAGTATTCGCCGACCGCTGAAGACCATTACCGATTTACTCGGCGCTGTGTCCGAAGGCGATCTGTCGCAGCAGATGACGGTGCGTTCGGCTGATGAATTCGGCCAGATCGGTCGTGGCATCAATACCTTGATCGAACACACCCGCCTGATTGTCAGTGACATTAAGAACACCTCCAAAGAGATCGCCTCGGTGTCGCACCAGGTGTCGCAGACCACTCGCTCCAGCTCACAAAAACTGCAGCAGCAAAAAGACCAGTCAGCGTCCATCGCCACGGCGGCCACCGAGCTGACCTCGTCCGCCAGCGATATATCCGACCATTCCGACAACACCCTCGAGCGCGTCCAGGCGGTGCACAATTCGGCTGCTCAAGGCCAGCGCAATATGGCGGCCAGCCAGCAGGAAATCACCCAACTGGTTAAAGACCTGACCGAAGCCAGCGAGGTGGTGAACAATCTGCAGGAAGAATCGAAGAGCATTGGCACCATCCTGGAAGTGATTCAAGACATCGCGGAGCAAACCAACCTGCTGGCGCTGAACGCCGCCATCGAAGCGGCTCGTGCCGGTGAGCAAGGCCGAGGTTTTGCCGTGGTTGCCGATGAAGTGCGCACCCTGGCCAGCAGGACACAAAGCTCGACGGAAGAAATCTACGAGATGATCGAACGCTTGCAGACACGCGCCAATTCAGCGGTCGAACTGATGACCCACAACCGCGAACGGGTCGACCAGGTGGTTAACCGCACCAGCGAAGCCGACCATTCGCTGCAGGACATTCTCACGGCGCTGAATGACATCACCGAGATGAGCCAGCACATTGCCGAAGGCACCAGCGCCCAGCGCGCCACCGCCGATGAAGTGGCGCGTTCGATCGAAGCCATTGCCGAACTGTCGGATGCGATTTACTCCAACGCCTCGCGTAATGGCGCGACTTTCGAGCGGCTTAACAATTTGGTAGAGCAACAGAACAAGGCCGTCAGCCGGTTTCAGTACTGATCCAACTGACGGCGTCGACAGGCCCGAAGCGCCAGGCCATAACGCACCTTGCGGATAGCTTGGCGCGAATGGCGTTGGCGCTTTGATCCGCGGATCGATAAACAAAAAAACCGGCGTAAGGACTTTTCCCTACGCCGGTTTTTCGTCAGCGGTCGACGTTATTTTTCGACAAAGGCCCGCTCGATCACATACTCACCAATGTGACCGGCACGGGTTTCTTTAAAGCCCCAGCTGTCGAGAATATCGGTGGTGTCTTTAAGCATGGCCGGGCTGCCGCAGAGCATAAAGCGGTCGTCTTCCAGTGACGGCTTAGGCAGACCCAGATCGTCAAACAGCTTGCCGCTGGTCATCAGGTCGGTCAGGCGACCCTGGTTGCGGAATTCCTCGCGGGTGACGGTCGGGTAATACAGCAGTTTGCCGTCGATCATCTCACCGAAAAATTCATTGTTCGGCAATTCACTGATCATGTCCTGATACGCCAGTTCAGACACCTGGCGCACGCCATGGGTCAGAATCACGCGGTCGAACTGCTCGTAGATTTCCGGGTCTTTAATGATACTCAAGAACGGCGCCAAACCGGTGCCAGTAGACAGCAACCAGAGGTTCTTACCCGGCAGCAGATGATCGGTCACCAGGGTGCCCGTCGGTTTACGGCCCACATAGATTTCATCGCCCGGCTTGATGTTCTGCAACTGAGACGTCAACGGACCATCCGGTACCTTGATACTGAAAAACTCCAGCTCTTCTTCATAGTTGGCACTGGCAATGGAATAGGCCCGCAGCAAAGGACGACCGCCGTCCTGTTCCAGCCCGATCATGGTGAAATAGCCGTTCTTAAAGCGGAAACCTGGATCCCGGCTGGTGGTAAAGCTGAACAGGGTGTCGTTCCAATGCCGAACACTGGTGACGGTTTCAATATTCAAATTCGACATAAGAACCTCTAAAAAATTAATAACGAGTTATATGGATGACACTATACGCAGCGCGAGCTTATCGGCAAAATGATTATTTCCGATATGTTTAATTGGTTTTACCAATATGAAATTCACGCTGCGCCAACTCCAGGTCTTTCTGGCGACCGCACACTACGAAAACATCAGTCGTGCGGCGGCCAGCCTGCATATGTCCCAGTCCGCGGCATCCGGTGCGCTGCGCGAGTTTGAAACGCTGTACGGTGTGCGCCTGTTCGAACGGGCCGGCAAGCGACTCAAGCTCAATGAAGTGGGCCGCCAGTTGTGGCCGCGGGTCGAAGCACTGCTGGAACAGGCCGACCAACTGGAAGCCGACCTGACCGGTCATCACGACCTGGGGCGGCTTAAAGTGGGGGCAACCCTGACTATTGGCAACTACCTGGCAGTGGAATTAATGGCGCAATACAAGGCCACCCAGCCCAATGCCCGCGTCACTCTGGAAGTGGCTAACACCCGCGCCATCGCCGACCGGGTGCTGACCTTCGATCTGGACCTGGGCATGATTGAAGGTGAGATCAACCATCCGGATTTGGAAGTGACTCGCTGGCGTTCCGATGAACTGATGATCTTCTGCGCCCCGGATCATCCCCTGGCTAACGCTGGCCCGTTAACCGACGACCAACTGATCGCCCAACCCTGGATCGTTCGCGAACCTGGCTCCGGCACCCGCCAAACCTTTGAGCGTGGCATGCACGGTTTATTGAGCGAGCTGGAAATTGCCCTCGAACTGGAACACACCGAAGCCATCAAGCGAGCCGTCGAGGCTGGTTTGGGCATCGCCTGCCTGTCACGAGTTTGTCTGGAGGAAGCCTTTAAACGCGGCACCCTGGTGCCGTTGGCGGTACCGCAACGCAACTTTCAACGCGATTTTTATTTCGTCCTGCACCGCCAGAAATTCCGCAGCCCGGGAATCCAACATTGGCTGGAGCTTTGTAAAGACGCCTGCTAGGGTGACCTGACGGGTGTTCAAAAATCACCCGCCTCGCAAGGTTGCGAGGTTTCCCACTCAAAACGAGGAAGCTGTTATGACGTACCTACGTTGGGGTCTGATCGCCGGGATGCTCATGCTGACAGGCTGTACTTCTCTCCCCTCTCCAAACGAAACCGATGGCGGCATGCTGGCCTTCCCGATGGAAGTACGCGGTGTCGGCACCTTTTACTATGTTTATGAATTTACCGTATTCGAACACGATACTGATATCGAAGTTGATCGCATTCAACTGAGTCCGGCTAGCGGTATTCATGTCCGTACCTTCGGGCCATATGAGCCCGGCGCATATTATCTTGGCGTACAAACCACCCGAGTAAAATCATCCCCTTCGATGAGTTTTCAATACAAACCCAACCCTCGTGAAATCTATATCCCCTTTGCCATTGAAGAAGACACCATCACCATTTTGAACACCAAGCTGGTGGTACATAAGCGATCCAAAAGTGGCGGCGGGTTTAGCACGAGCAATCGTCGTCGTGCTTTAACTGAGGACATTCAGACTGAGGCACTGACCGAGCTTAGGGCGATGGATGAAGCCGGACTTTGGCAAATAAATCCCGCCATTCCTGAATAAAACTCCTGAACGGCCAACAGCCATGGCTCTGCAAGCGGACACCGGTGAACAGACCCAGTCATCATCGTGCCCGCTGCTATCACTACAAGGACACGCCTATGAGACCTATACATACCCTGCTATTGGTAATAACGCTGACATTGTCGGCCTGTGCAACCCTGCCAGCGCCCAGTGACACAACCGGTGGCATGCTCGCCTTCCCGATGCAGGTTTCCAGCGAATCGGGTGGCCGGTTTTATTACACCTACGAATTTCAGGTATTTCGTACTGGAGAAGAAGGCGTTGTCGACCGAATCATTCTGGATCCAACCCTGAACAAAAGAGTCGCAACCTTCGGCCCCTACCCGGTTGGTGAGTATTATCTGGGTATTCAAACAACCTGGCCCAAACAATCACAAACACTTAGGTTTTCTTACAACCCAAAACCGAGGCGAGTCTTCTACGCTTTCACCATCGAAGAAGACACCATCACGGTATTAAACAATACCATGACGGTTCATAAGAATAGGGATCGCAGTACCAGTTCCCTGGTCATCCCCTCCACCAGAGAGACACAGGCAGACGCTGTGGCTCAGCTGCACGCTGAAGATGGAGTTGGTTTATGGCAATTAAAAACGCTGTATCCGATTGAAGAATGAATTAAAAAAGGGCCTTCTGGCCCTTTTTTAACAACTCTGTTTTACACCCGTTCCAAACACACTGCCGTGCCTTCTCCACCGCCAATACACAACGCCGCCATACCCTTACGCTGATCCAGACGGATCATGTTGTGCAGCAGAGTGACGACAATACGCGCACCGCTGCAACCCAGTGGATGACCCAGCGCACAGGCACCGCCGCTAATATTGGTTATATCAGCACTTAATCCAACTTCCTGCATACCCAGCATGGCCACCATGGCAAAAGCTTCATTGATTTCTGCTAACTCGACATCGCTGTTACGCCAGCCGGCTTTGGCCAACGCTGCGTTCATCGCACCGATGGGCGCGCAGGTAAAAGTGCTGGGTTTTTGCGCATGACTGGCATAACTGCGGATCACCGCCAGGGGTGCCAGTCCCAAAGCTTCAGCACGCTTTCGCGTCATCAAAGTCAGGGCGGCTGCACCATCGCTGATCGAGCTGGCATTGGCAGCGGTGATGGTGCCGTCTTTGGCAAAGGCGGGCTTCAACTGAGGAATTTTGTCAGGTCGCGCCTGGCCGGGCTGTTCATCCTCAGTCACCCGGGTTTCACCGCGCCGATCAGTCACGGTGATGGGCACTATTTCGTTATCAAAATGCCCCTGAGCGATGGCGTTTTGCGCTCGGCTCAGGCTGCGTAAGGCGTAGTCATCCATAGCCGCACGAGTCAGGTGGTATTCGTCGGCCGTAGCCTGAGCGTGTACGCCCATGGCGCGGCCATCGTAGGCGTCTTCGAGACCATCAAGAAACATATGGTCGTATACCTGCTGGTGGCCCATGCGATAACCCGATCGCGCTTTGGGCATCAGGTAAGGCGCTCCAGACATCGATTCCATGCCGCCGGCGATAGCGATGTCGATATCGCCGGCGCGCATCTGGTCGGCCGCCAGCATCAGCGCTTTCATGCCCGAGCCACAGACCTTGTTGACAGTGGTGGTCGGTACCGATTCCGGCAAACCGCCGCTCAACGCCGCCTGACGTGCCGGTGCCTGTCCCAGGCCGGCCGGTAATACACAGCCCATCAGCACATCGCATACGGATTCAGCCGCCAAGCCTACCTGCGCCAGATTGGCGGCAATGACAGCGCCACCCAGGTCGGTTGCCGCAAGGCTCGACAAGGCGCCCTGAAATCCACCCAGCGGCGTACGTTTGGCGGCGACGATGACAATTTCGTGGGTCATTAAGGGAACCTCTTTGGTGGTTGGGGAGACGCTTAACGGGAGACGGGAGGCGCTGGTTAGGTGTGAGTTCTTTCGCTATTTAGCGTCTTCCGTCTTCCGTCTCCCGTTCAGCGTCTAACGCGAAGCCCATCAAATCCGCATCGCGCCATCGACTTCCAGAATCCGGCCCGAATAATAGTCGTTGCTGAGAATAAATTTCACCGCTTCGGCAATATCTTGCGGTTGACCCATGCGTTTAAGCGGCACGGCTTGCAACGATCGTTCGATGGCTTCGGGCTTCATGCTGGCGGTCATTTCGGTTTCGATAAAGCCCGGCGCGACACCGGCGACGCGAATGCCATAACGCGCCAATTCCTTGGCCCAGGTGACGGTCATGGCCGCCACACCAGCCTTAGCCGCGCTGTAGTTGGATTGGCCCAGATTGCCCGCTTTGGAAATGGAACTGATGTTGACGATCACGCCCTGAGTTTGTTGCTCAACCATCCAGGCGGCGGCTGCGCGACCGCAAAGAAAGACGCCGGTCAAATTGACATCAATCACCGCCTGCCATTGCGCCAGGCTCAGCGTCAGCAATTCGCCGTCTTTTTGTTTAACCAGCAAACCATCGCGCAAGATGCCCGCGTTATTAATCAGCGCGTCCAAGTGTCCGTGCTCGGCCTTCAAGCGGTTAAACAAGTTCAAAACCGAGGCTTCATCGGCGACATTGGCGGTGTAGCCCTGGCAACTCAAACCGTCCTTCTGCAACGCAGCTACCGCAGCGTCAACCGCCTCAGTATCGATATCCACCAACGATATCACTGCGCCTGACTGCGCCAATAAGCGCGCCATGGCGAACCCTAAACCACGAGCGGCACCGGTGATCAAAATGTGTTGCTGGGCGATGTCCTGCATCGGGCGTCCTCTTTTTCTGTCCGGCTGTTAACTATTGCTGGCCGGATAAATGGTCTCGGTGGTGAAGGGCAGCGGCTGATAAAAGCGTTCAATCAAACTAAAGGGAACCGAGGTAACGCTCGGGTACAGCCAGGCCGGTTGTTTGTCCTTATCGATCAGCAGCGCACGTACGCCTTCCAAAAATTCGTGCTCGCTGCAGGCGTTAGAACCAACCGTCAAGTCCATTTCCAGAGCCTCCACCCGACTGGCCTGACGCAGCCGCTTAAAGTGATACCAACAATGGGCAATGCTCAACGCCGAGGCCGTACGCCATTGTTCGGCAGCGGCTTGAAAGGGCGCAAAGTCGCTGTTGCGCACCGCGTGCATCCAATCGGTTAACAACGGATCTCCGAGCGACGCCAAAGCCTGCTGCCAGGCCTGACGATGCGCCTGAATCTCGCTGTTTGGTTGAGCCAGCTCCCGCTGTTCGGGTAACTCACCGCCAGCCAGTTGAGCCTGCAATGCAGCCACCTCTTGGTGATCCACCTCGGCATGGGCATATTCCAGCGCCAGTACATCCAGCATCGACAGATGAATGCCGGAAATGCCGATCAAAGTACCGGCACGCCAGTCTGGCTTTTGCAGAAAATGGCCGGCACCGACATCGGGAAACAGGCCAATCTGCAACTCCGGCATGGCAAAGCGACTGCTGCGATCAACCAGGCGCAGATCGGCACCGGCAAACAATCCCCAGCCACCGCCCATGACCAAGCCACGGCCAAAAGCAACGATCGGCTTGGGGCTGTGTTCAATCATGGCATCGAGCTGATATTCAGCGGCGAAATAACGATGACCGATACGGCGCTGTTCATCGGCCGGCTGACCGGCAAGCTCGGTCACCAGCGTTTTAACATCGCCGCCGGCGCAAAAAGCTTTCTCAGTACTGCTTTCCAGCCAGATGCTGCGTACCGAGTCGTCATCAAACGCCTGTTGTAAGGCCAGCGTTAAGGCTTCAATCAGTTCAAGGTTCAGCGCATTCAGCGCCTTGGGTCGGTTCAGCCGGATCAGCTGTAAGGCCTGGCGGCGCTCAAGCTGTACCAGCGCATTATCGTTATTAGAGTCTGCGGTCATCGGAACTTTCCTGCATCGAGACGGTCGACATCCTGCCTTGCCCCTGTCACGCGCACAAGACTGCTGAGCCGGGTTGGCAATTCAAAAACCACTGCGTAATACTGTGACGCCATGGAACCCAAAACTGATCTGTGCCGTGACTTCCAGGGTTCCAACACCCCCTAACACACCGCCGAAGATAAAGGACGCTGCCATGAAAAAGACGACTTTGCTGGGGCTGGTTTTACTGCTGGTCGGTCTTCCGACCTTTGCTTGTGAACTTGATCGCCCGGTCCGTTTTTCGGGCATGAGCTGGATGTCGAACCTGATGATGGTGGAAATTGAACGCACCATCGTCGAAGCAGGTTACGGCTGCGAAACCCAGGTAGAAGCCGGCGATACCGTGCCGATGATTGCTGCCCTGGTGCGTGGTGATGTCGATATCTATAACGAAACCTGGATCGACTCGGCCCCCGAAGATTGGGTGACCGCCAACGAAGCAGGCATCGTTGAATCGCTTGGCAGCACTTACTCGGGCGGCATTGAAGGCTGGTGGATTCCGGCTTACGTCGCTGAACAGAACCCGGGTCTGGTATCGGTCTACGACCTGCCCGACTACGCCGACCTGTTCGAAGACCCGGAAGAACCCGGCAAAGGCCGCATCTATAACTGCCCGGAAGGTTGGGTCTGTGGTGCTGTTAACAACAACCTGCTGGAAGCCTTTGAACTGAGCGACGACTACGTCATGTTCTCCCCCGGCAGTGGCGCCGCTCTGGATGCGGCTATTGCATCCAACTATCGTCGCCAGCGTCCCTTTGTAACTTACTACTGGTCACCCACAGCGGTGCTCGGCAAATTCGATATGGTGCAGCTGGAAATGCCGGATTATCAGGCCGAGGGCTTCCGCTGCAATATGGACCCCGAATGCGCCGATCCTGTTGCCAGCGCTTACCCGACAGCGCGCATCCATAAAAGCATCAACACCGAATTCGGCAAGGCCGCACCGCAGCTGAAAGCCTTCTTCGAAGCAGTCAACATCCCGACTGAAGAAGTCAACAAGCTGCTCGGCTGGGCCGATGAAAACGGTGCTGAACCCGATCAGGTCGCCGACTACTTCTTCGAAAATTACGAAGACGTCTGGACCGATTGGGTGTCTGACGACATTGCCGACAAGGTTCGCGCCAGCCTCTAAGCTTTTTTAAATGACGGCATCCGTCCGGGTGCCGTCCGATCCGCTCCAGCAAGAGGACTCACTCTTGGCTTTCCCGGAAATTCTCGACGCTCGCGCCCTGCGCCAGAGCATCGACGCCTTCGTCGATTCCCTGGTCATCAACTACGCCGACGACCTGGAGCGTATCAGCATGCCACTGCTGAAATTCCTGGTCTTTGTCGAACAATTACTGCGCGACACCCCTTGGTGGCTGGTCATCGCTATCATCGCGGCTGTCAGCTGGTACGGCAGCCGTCGCTGGACACTGACCGCTGGCGTCACCGTGCTGCTGTTGTTTATCGGCGCCATCGGCCAATGGGACAGAGGCATGCAGACGCTGGCCTTGATGATCGTCTCGCTGGTGATGTGTGTGCTGATCGGCATTCCCACCGGTATTTTGATGTCGGTGTCTGAACGCTTTCGCAAAATCATGCTGCCGATTCTCGACATCATGCAGACCATGCCGACCTTTGTGTATTTGATCCCGGTGGTCATGCTGTTTGGTCTGGGCAAGGTGCCAGCGCTGATCGCCACCATCGTTTACGCCGTGCCGCCGCTGATACGCCTGACCGACCTGGGTATTCGTCTGGTCGATCATTCGGTGATGGAAGCAGCCACCGCTTTTGGCGCCACCAAACGCCAAAAACTGCTCGGCGTGCAATTGCCGCTGGCGTTGCCCAACATCCTCGCCGGCATTAACCAGACCACCATGATGGCGCTGGCGATGGTGGTAGTTGCCTCCATGATCGGCGCGCGCGGTTTGGGTCAAGAGGTGCTCGCGGGCATCAACCGTTTGGAAGTGGGACGCGGCTTATTGGCCGGTCTGGCCATTGTCGCCCTGGCGGTTATTTTTGATCGCGTCACCCAAAGCTATGGCAAACGTTTGCAGTACCCAGCAGTAAAGGACGGTGACTGATGGCAAAAATAGAAGTCGAAGGCATCTATAAAATCTTTGGCCCCAAAGCCAGCAGCCATCTGGGTTCTGTTAAAGCCGGCATGAGCAAGGAACAGCTCTTGGAAGACACCGGCCATACGCTCGGATTGAACGACATTAATCTGAGCATTGAAGATGGCGAGTTGTTCGTCATCATGGGACTCTCTGGCAGCGGCAAATCAACGCTGATTCGTCACTTCAACCGCCTGATTGACCCGACCGCCGGCAACATCCGTATCGACGGCGAAGAAATGATCGCGCTGAAACAGGCTGACCTGATTGAACGCCGTCGCAACAAAATGTCGATGGTGTTCCAGCGTTTTGCCCTCTTCCCGCACAAAACCGTTTTGGACAACGTTGGTTATGGCTTGCATATCCAGGGCGTCACCAAAAACGAAGCCCGCGAGAAAGCACAATACTGGCTGGAACAGGTCGGCCTGAAAGGGGTTGGCGACCAATATCCGCATCAACTCTCCGGCGGCATGCAACAACGCGTTGGCCTGGCGCGTGCCCTGGCAACCGATCCGGACATACTGTTAATGGACGAAGCCTTCTCCGCGCTCGACCCGTTGATTCGCAAAGAAATGCAGGACCTGCTGATGCAACTGCAACAGCGGCTGCACAAAACCATCGTTTTTATTACTCACGACCTCGACGAAGCACTGCGCCTGGGCAACCGCATCGCCATCCTCAAAGACGGCGCGCTGGTACAACAGGGCGACCCGCAAGATATCCTGCTAAACCCCAGTACCGACTACGTTGCCGCTTTCGTCCGTGACGTCAACCGAGGCAAGGTACTGACCGCCCACCATGTGATGGCCATGCCGCAAGCCACCCTCACCACTCGCACCAGCGTCGAGAAAGCGCGTCAGTGGATGATTGACCAAGGCTTCGATTACGCCACCGTTTTAGAAGGTAAATCCCTGGTCGGCATCGTTACCTTGAACGACCTGCAAAACGCCGACGGTGAAATTGGCGCACTGGTCACTGACGTCGTCTGCGTACCGGAATCGGCCGATCTGGAAAGCTTGTTGCCTCAGATGATTCGGGAGAATGTGCCGATGGCAGTAACGTCAGATCTGGGGGAATTTAAAGGTTGGGTATCGAGAGACCGAGTGGTGGATCTGGTCAGTACCGAGCCGCAAAGCAGAGCCGTGGAATGATGTCTTAGCCTGAAAGACGCAACACTCTAAGGATGATTGTTATGACTACAAAAGCCGAAGCTCTCAGCATCGCTGAACAATATCTCAAGGAAATGTTAGCGGCCGACGACAACGCCGATTTTAAGTTATTTACCCAACGCTACGAAGACAAATACCTGCAAGGCTTTACCCCAGAAGTATTTAATAATGACATTCAGCAGATGCAGCATAGAAATGGCCGCAACCAGGGCTACGAATTTCTCGGTGAGTTGCGTAATGAAAGTATCGACGATCTGGATGTCTATCGCACCGCCTGGAAAGGCATTTATGAAAAGCGCGATGCCCTGGTGGAAATGGGCATCTACCAAAAAGACGGTCACTGGTATGTTATCCGTTCGGCCGTCTTTTAAAATCAATCTACCACAAACAACGTCGCACCAAGCTCAGTGAAAGACCGATGCGCCTCGGCCTGGTCGGCCACCTGATAACTGACCCCGGGCGTCAATACAAAGGTACGACCGTCATCCAGCTCGGTATGCAGCTCCCCTTCCAGACACAGCAGAATATGGCCTTTGCTGCACCAATGGTCGGCCAGGTAGCCAGCGCTGTATTCGACCATGCGAACCCGGATATCCCCGAAAGTCTGCGTCCGCCAAAACGCCTGCCCCTGTTCACCAGGATGAGTGGTTCTTTCGATTTGCGCCCAATCGGTGAGCCCGAAGGGAATGGCTGACATCTTCATAGCGTGGCGTCCTTAGTGTCCGCGACAGAGCGGCTGCTAGCATACAACCCGTTCCTGCAAAAACGCACCTAGCACGTTATGATTTAAACCTAAGCACAGGAAAAAAATGCTGATTGTGCGGTTCGGCTGTCGAAAGACCGTCGCCCGGAGCGACCAAAACCATGACAACGCCGACCGGCTGCATCCGGCAGCTTGCTGATAAACTCAATAAGGAAATGAACCATGGCAACGAACGACAAACCCAAAGGCCCCGCTTCATACTTCCCGTCCATAGAGAAGACTTACGGAAAACCCATTGATCACTGGCTCAAATTGCTGGATAGCGTCCAGGATCGAAAGCATATGGAACAGGTAGCATTTTTAAAGACGGAACATCAATTGGGGCACGGCCACGCCAATGCCTTGGTGGCGTATCATAAAACTCAAAAAAGCGACTAGAATTAACACAATCCGTTTTCTATTCAGCCTGGACAAAGGTTCTTTTTGGGATTTATAGATTTATTGGCTAATATAACAGTGAGCATTGCTCATCAAAGCCCTAACCGCCACTCATTAAACCAAACCTCTATCAAGGATAGTCATGATGTATTACCGCTTATTCAGCATGAAAGCCGCAGTTACTGTTTTAGCGACGATAGCTTTGGCCGGTTGCGCAACTTACCCAAACTACACTGTGCCTGCCGATGTAGAAACCACCGATATTACGTTTATTGACAGCCTCTCTGACTCTAGAAATCAGGGCTGGATGTCATATCAGGTTTCCATTGGCGACGAACGCTATCATGAAATCAATGATTTCGAAGATGAAGAAAGCGCCAAGAATATACGCGTCTATAAAAACCAGGTTCCATTAAATACCAATGTTCGAATTCGCGCCGAATACCATATTGCGAACTGGCGCTGTAATGTTTCGACTTTAATGAACTTCTCAGAACCCATGGACTACCATGTATACAGCAACGGTGAATATGCTGGAAGCTGCCGAATCGGTGTATTCCGTCAAATTGATGGTGAGTGGGTATTGGTCCCCAGTGTGGACGCTGAATCCGAATAATAAGAAAACGTCGGACAGTCTTAAGACTGTCCGACACGCCTCACTCGAGTTATTCAAGACACTCTAGTTTTCCCATCCAACTCCAAAAACTGCCGCACCCGTTCCGTCTTCGGATTAACAAAAAACTCTTCCGGCGCCGACTTCTCGATGATCTTCCCTTTCTCCAGAAACACCACCTGATCCGACACGTTACGGGCAAATTCCATTTCGTGAGTAACGATGATCATCGTATAACCCTCCTGCGACAGATCGCGGATCACCGCCAAGACTTCGCCCACCAATTCCGGATCGAGCGCCGACGTCGGTTCGTCAAACAGCATCACGCGCGGCTGCATGGCGAGCGCCCGAGCGATGGCAACGCGCTGCTTTTGGCCACCGGATAAGGTGTAGGGATAGTTGCTGCGTTTTTCCGCCATACCGACCTTGGTGAGCAGTTCATCGGCCAGTGTTTGAGCCTCGGTTTTCTTCATGCCTTTAACATGGATCAGCGCTTCGGTGACGTTATGCAGTACGTTCAGGTGCGGCCAGAGGTTAAAACTCTGAAACACCATTCCCAATTGTGAGCGCACCTTAGCGAGGTCGCGGTTGTTCATCGCTTTGCCGTCGGCTTTAACGCCAATGCGTTCACCGGCGATGCGAATTTCGCCGCCATCGGGTTGTTCCAGCCAGTTTATGCAACGCAGTAAGGTCGATTTACCCGAGCCCGAAGAACCCAGAATACTGACCACTTCGCCGCGTTGAACGTCAAGGCTGACATCGCGCAACACTTCCACACCACCGAATTGTTTGGACAGTTTTTGGATACTGACTTCGGCTAATTCAGGCATTCTTGAAACCTCGCTTGGCGCCACTGCGTCCCATCCAATTGACGGCCTGCTCCAGGGCGATGCTGATAATCCAGTAGAAACCGATGACCACGATAAAAGCCTGCATCGGAATGAAGTAGGTGCCAGACAAACCGTTGGCGGCGGCGGTCAACTCACGCACAGTGATGATGACAAGGAAGGCGGTGTCTTTAAGCAGGATGATCAACTGATTGCCCATCACCCCGCGCGACTTCAACACCAATTGCGGCAGGATCAAGCGCAGAAACATCTTCGGCATGGAAAAGCCTTGGGCAACGGCGGCTTCGACCTGCCCCGGAGGTAAGGTCACCCGGGCACCGCGCATGATTTCTGCGAAATAAGCGCCGTGATATAACACCAGCGCACTGACGCCGGCTTCCCAGGAGCTGAGCCGAATGCCCAGCGACGGCAAGCCGTAATAAAACAAATAAGCCAACACCAAAAACGGCAACAGCCGCATGGCGTCGATAAAAATTCGTAACGCAATTCGTAGTGGTGCCTTGGCACCTTCCAAGCCAAACACGATCAAACAACCGAGTAAAAAGCCGAGCACGGTGCCTAGGCCAAACAACTGCAAGGTGTTTAAAAAACCGTCGACGAAAACGCCGCGTTCGGCCCAGAGAATCTGCCAATCTGTCATCGCTGTATCTCCCTCACATGGCCAGCCGGTTGGCTTTGCGTTCAGCTACCCGCTGGAACCAGACCAAAGCCGCGATGATCAACATATAAAGCAGCCCCGCAGCCAGGATGGGTGGCAAGGGTTCATAGGTCACCGCAGAAATACGATTGGTCACCCGGGTTAAATCGACGACACCAATGACCGCAATGGCCGGGCTGCCTTTGATCAAAAAAGACATTTCATTCACCAGGCTGGGCAAGCTGGTGATAACGATCTGCGGCAACATGATGCGACGGAAATAGACGCCCGGCGTCATACCGACGGCCAGAGCGGCTTCACGTTGGTCGTTGGAAAAATTATTAAAAGCGGAGCGCCAGATTTCGGCATTAAAGGCGGTGGTGTTAAGCGTTAACGCCAGGATGCCGGCAATGGAGCGATCCATGCTGATGCCCAGAGTCGGTGCCGTCAGAAAAATAAATAACACCAGGGTCACCAGCGGCGTGGCGCGGGCAATGCTGATATAGACACCCAGCACTTGATGCACAAAGGGAATTTTTGCCGACCGTATCAGGGCAATGATTAATCCCAGGGTCACCCCCAGAGCGATGGACACACCGGAGATCCAAAGCGTCACCCAGGCGCCGTTGAGCAACATGCTCCAAGCCGTGGAATCCATGGTTTTCCTCTTACGCAGGCCGGGTTAAAAGATGCGGGCGTCCCGGCCCGCGGTGTCTTCCCTGGTGGACATCGGGGAAACGCCTTACATACCCGCCAGTTCGTGGAATTCTTCCACCGTAGTAATGGGGACTTCAGGCAGATCCGGGAAGGATTCACCGAACCACTCTTCCTGCAATTCAGCCAAACGGCCGCTGGCTTTCATCTCGTTCATAAAATCCGTCAGGAAGGCCAGCAGTTCCGGGCTGTTCTTCGGCACCGGCCAGCCAACAAAACCCGGACCGGATACCGCCTGACCCGCGGCAAAGATGTCACCGCGCTCGGAGATCAGATCGTTAACCGGGACGGCAGAATTGATCACGTAGTCGAGACGACCATTCGCCAGGTCCGCATAAATTTCCGGGTAGGCTTCGTACTGAACCACGTCACCAAGTTTGCCGCCGCTTTCTTCCAACATGGCTTCCAGTTCCGGTAGCCGCGACAGCAATACTGAACCGGCCTGGACGCCGACGGTCATGCCATCGAGATCGGCAACGCTGTTGATACGATCGTCATCGGCACGCTTGATATAAAAGTGCTGAGCAGACGCAAAAGGCGGGGCGTAGTTGAACACCCGCATGCGTTCGTCAGAGATGGACGCACCGGTGATGGCGGCGTCGTACTGGCCATTGGAAACCGCAGCCAGCAGGCCGGTCCAGGGCAGAATTTCCTGACGGATTTCGAAGTCGTCAGAATAGGCTTCCAATTCTTCGATCATGTATTTCATAAAACCATCGGGTTCGCTGCCATTCATAAAGTTGAAGGGTGCGTAGTTGTCTTCAGTGGCAACGACCATGTAACCGCGCTCTTTGATCTCATCGAGATCGGCGGCGTGAACCGCAGCGATCAAACCGAGACCGGCGATCAGGGAACAGGCGCCGCGGCCAATAGCCGACGTCAAAATATGCTTCATAGGGTTTCTCCAGACTCTCGTTTGCATGCACGTTTTCGCTTGCATTTTTTTCGAAGGTGGCGCGTATCGATGTCGTTTTTTCGCTCTTTAACCACTGTTGAACAGCAGCTCTTTGGCACCCTAGGGCGTTTTCTAAAGCCTGCTTAGAGCCAGATGAACCCTCACCTTGTGACAGACGCCGTGGCATGTTTTGTGCTGATTTCAGCTTTTACACGCTCGTCTCGCTGTGCCTTGGTGTTGTGTAGACCAGCGCTCAAACAGTAGAGCAAAGAGGATGCCGACCATGACGACTCTCAGCCTGGCATTGCACGATCGTTGCGAAGGGGGCTTACAGGAACGCCTGCGTGAAGGTCTGCTCGAGGCCATTCGTGTTGGCAGCCTGCCGGCCGATTCGGCGCTGCCCAGCTGCCGCAAACTGTCTGAACAGCTGGGTATTTCCAGAAATACCGTGGCCATCGTTTATGAAAAACTGGTCGACGATGGTTATCTGATCAGCCGGCCACGCAGCGGCTATTTCCTGCACAGCGATTACCACCAAAGCGATGCGATACCAGCCCAGTCGGTTTCAAAACTGGCACTGAAACAGACAGCCCCATCGGCACCGAGATCGAAGGACGCACCATCCTGGAGCAAACGACTGGCGCGTCACCCGGGTCAGTTTCAGGGCATTCTTAAACCGAGCAACTGGACCGACTACCCCTACCCCTTTATTTATGGCCAACCGGGTACCGAGGACTTTCCGCTCAATGCCTGGCGCGACATTACCCGACGCCGACTGGCCGGTGATCGTGACCGCAACTGGCTGCGTGATCGCATCGATCAGGACGACCCTTTATTGGTCGAGCAGGTGCGCAAACGCTTGTTGCCACGCCGGGGCATCCTGGCGCGGCCGGATGAGGTGCTGATCACCCTGGGTTCGCAAAACGCGCTCTATCTGCTGGCACAACTGCTGATCAACGATGGCACCCGTATCGGTCTGGAAGATCCCGGCTATCGCGAAGCTGTGAATGTGTTCCGCTTTTTTGGCAGCACTTTGGAGCGTCACCAGGTCGATGATCAGGGCATTCAACTCAACGAGCGCTCTGCCCAGTGCGATTATTTTTATGTGATGCCCAGTCATCAGGTGCCGACCGGTATTCCGATGAGCCGAGCGCGGCGTGACGCTCTGCTGGCGCAGGTGGTTCGGGATGATCAGATCATTATCGAAGACGATTACGACGCCGAACTGCACAACGACAGCCAGGCATTGCCAGCGCTGAAAGCCAGCCAGTTCGGCAACCGGGTGATTTATCTGGGCAGTTTTTCCAAGGTGCTGTCGCCGGGTTTGCGTATGGGCTATATCGTCGCCGACAGCGAATTGATCGATGAACTGCGCGCCTTGCGTCGACTGATGTATCGTCATCCGCCGGCCAACCTGCAGCACCAGATGGCACAGTTTATCGCCCAGGGTTACTACGAAGCCCATTTGCGCAGCCATGTGCAGGACACCGATGCCCGACGCGAGACATTGCGCGCCGCCATCGAACGCTTATTACCCCAGGCGCACTGCACCAGCTCAGCTCGGGCCAGCGCTTTCTGGCTGGAACTGCCCAGTGCCACCGACACTCAACAGTTGGCCTGGCGTGCGGCGCAACAGGGCGTATTAATTGAACCGGGGTTCCAGCACTTTAATGACCCGGTACCGCCTCGCCATTTTATGCGTCTGGGTTTTAACGCCATTGAACGCCAGAGAATACTTCCGGGTATCGAGCAACTTGCCTCTGTAATGCAGCACCTTGGTTAATTCACGACAGTTAATTCACGACACTTAAGTCACGACAGTTAATTCACCATCAGGGATGTCACATCCAGACACCCAATCTGGCCCTAAAAGTTCAGGCCCTGGTGGTTCTATAGTCGCTGCATGATTCGATTGTGGAGCGCCACCGCATGCCCTTCTCCTCTGCCTGGCTGATCAGCGGCGGCGTCGCTTTAGCAGCCGGCACGCTGCGCGGTTACACCGGCTTCGGCTTCGCCATGACCATGGCGCTCGGGCTGTTGTGGCTGCTGCCACCGGTCGAGGTGGTGACCACTGTCTTGCTGCTCGATCTGCTCGGTGCTCTGGGTCTGGTAAGCAGCGCCTGGCGCGACGCCGACGGCGCTGTCTTGAAGCGACTGCTACCGACCATGGTATTGGCATCTATCGCCGGCGTAGCGCTGATGGGCGTGCTGCCAACGACAGGCGCCCGTTTGGTCGTGGCTGGCCTGTGTTTAATCGGTGCGCTGTCCACACTGGCGCAACCGCAGCGCAACAACGACCTGACCACCCATCTGGATCGTCAACGCGATCTGCGCCGGGCCCTTCCCGCCGGTGGTGCCTCCGGCCTGGCGATGAGTCTGTCATCCGCTGGTGGCCCGCCATTGATGATCTATTTAATGCACAGCCAGTTGAGCCCACAAACCGCACGAGCTACCGCCATCGTGTTTTTTCTCAGCGCCAGCTCAACCGCCTTACTGGGTTATCTAAGCCTGGGACTGGTACGCACCGACACCGTCTGGCTGGCGTTGAGTTTGTCGCCTCTGGCATTGATCGGCGCCGCACTTGGTCATTGGTTATTTGCTCAGTTTCCGCCGCTGTCGTATCGCATCGTCGTCGCACCGCTGCTGATTTTGATGGCCGGCTGGTTGTTATTGCGCGAAGTACGGACGCTGTTTTTGGTAGCCTAGGCATCCGTTTGAAGGTGTTTACGTTAAGGAGTTTGCAATGCCCATCGCTTTTATTACCGGTGCCACCTCAGGTTTTGGCCGCGCCACGGCCCAACGTTTTGCTCAAGCCGGCTGGTCGTTGGTATTGACCGGTCGTCGCCAACAGCGTCTGGATGAACTGAAAGCTGAGCTGTCATCACAGTGTCCGGTGCTGACTTTGGCGCTTGATGTTACCGATGCCGAAGCGGTCAAAAATGTGGTTGCCAGTTTGCCCGAGGCATTCAAAGCCATTTCGGTGCTGGTCAATAACGCCGGCCTGGCCTTAGGCACGGACCCTGCCCAAAACAGCGATCCCGAACAATGGCAACAGATGATCGACACCAATATCAGCGGTCTGGCGCGCATGACGCATGCTCTGCTACCCACTCTGATCGATCAGGGCAAAGGCGCCAGCATCATTAACATCGGTTCCATTGCCGGTCACTGGCCTTATCCGGGCGGCAATGTTTACTGCGGTACCAAAGCCTTCGTTGAACAGTTTTCCTATGCGCTGCGTTGTGATTTGAGCGGCACCGGTGTGCGCGTGACTAATCTGGCGCCGGGCATGGCCGAAAGCGAGTTCACGCTGGTGCGTACCGGTGGCAATCAGCAAGCCCACGATAAGTTGTACCAGGGCGCCGATCCGATTCAGCCGGACGATATTGCCGACACCATTTTCTGGATCGCCAACCTGCCGGCGCATCTGAACATCAACCAGTTGGAGATCATGCCGGTATCCCAGGCCTGGTCGCCTTTCTCGGTGCATCGACACGACTGACACCCTCACCCACTGCGCGAATCCAAGGAGCCGCCATGACCCAAGTTGAGCACGACGTTGACGCCTTAAAAGACTGGGATAAAACCCACGTCTGGCATCATCTGACCCCCGGCCAATCAGCCGCCGCCGGTCTGCCCATGTTCGTGCGCGGCGAAGGTTTGCGCCTTTGGGACAGCGACGGCAACGAATATCTGGACGCTTCCGCCGGTGGCGTCTGGGTCACCAATGTCGGTTATGGCCGTACCGAAATCGCCGAGGCGGTTTATCGCCAGTTGACCGAACTGAATTATTTCGCCGGTTCCATGGCGAGCAAACCAGCCGCTGCCTTTGCCGAAAAATTAATCAGCAAGATGCCCGGCATGAGCCGGGTCTACTATTCCAGTTCCGGTTCGGAAGCCAACGAAAAAGCCTTCAAGATGGTGCGCCAGATTGCGCATAAACATCATGGCGGCAAGAAGCACAAAATTCTCTACCGTGAGCGTGATTATCACGGCACCACCATCGCCGCGCTCAGCGCCACCGGCCAGAGTGAACGACGCGATCACTTCGGGCCTTTTGTGCCAGGCTTTGTGGAATTCCCGCACTGCTGCGAATACCGCAACCAGTTTGGCGACGTCGATAACTATGGAGAACGCGCTGCCGCCGCCATGGAAGACGTGATACTGCGCGAGGGTGCCGATACCGTTGGCGCGGTTATCATTGAACCGATTACCGCCGGCGGCGGCATCATCCCGCCACCGGAAGGTTATTTAAAGCGGGTGCGCGAGATTTGCGATCAATATGACGTGCTGCTGATCATCGACGAAGTGGTGTGTGGTCTCGGCCGCACGGGTGCCTGGTTCGGTTACCAGCACTACGACATCACACCTGATATCGTCACCATGGCCAAAGGCGTCGCTTCCGGTTACGCCGCTATTTCCTGCACCGTGACCACCGAAGGCGTCTATCAGTTATTGCAGGAAGCGCCCGATGATAATCTGGGTTACTTCCGCGATATCTCCACCTTCGGCGGTTGCCTCTCGTCGCAGGCGGCGGCGCTGGCCAACCTGGAAATCATTGAGCGCGAAGCCCTGGTTGAGAACAGCGCGCGCCAGGGTGAACGGCTACTGGCGGGCTTACAAAAGCTGGCACAAAAACATCCGCTGATTGGTGATGTGCGCGGTAAAGGTTTGTTTGCCGGTCTGGAGTTAGTCACCGACCGACGCGCCAAAACACCCGCTGACGAAAGCATTCCTATGGCCATTGTTGCCCGTTGCAAACAACTGGGACTGCTGATCGGCCGCACCAACCGCAGCCTGACCGGGTTCAACAACACCCTGAATTTCAGCCCGGCGCTCACCGCCACTGATCTAGACATCGACACCCTGGTGAATACACTCGATCAGGCGCTGACCGAAATCAGCGACACACTATAATTTCTTGGAACTTCGAGAAGCGGCAAGGATGCCGTCACACCATTGCAAAGACAGACTGCATTGGGCAATCTCGCGACTTGAACATAGTAAGGAAACTGCATGACTCACTCCTCTATTGCTCTGTATCGTTCTCTGTGTCTGGCTGTGTTGTGCAGCCTCTTGTTAACTGCCTGCAGTTCCATGCCGCAAGGTTTATCCGCCACCGGACCGGTTCGGGCCGCCGAGAATGTCGATTTCTTCTACGACCAGACGTATCGCCAAAGCGATGGCGACGAAGTCGTCAACCAGCAAGTTATGGATGAAATTCTAGCGCTGATCGACAGCGCCGAATCCATGCTGGTGCTGGATATGTTCCTGTACAACGACTTCGCCGGTGAGACCGCTTATCGCCCACTATCAAACGAATTGACGACAGCATTAGTCCGCGCCAAAGAACGTCATCCTGACATGCCCGTGGTGCTGATCACCGACCCGTTCAACACCCTCTACGGTGGCATGGAATCGCCCTACTTCGATCGCCTGGAAGCGGCCGGCGTGGATGTAGTAACCACCGACCTTGCAAAGTTACCGGTGTCCAACCGCAGCTGGACCACATTGTGGACCCTATGCTGCCGTTTCGTGGGCAATAGCAGCCGGGGCGGCTGGCTGCCCAACCCGGTCGGACCCGGAAAAGTGACGCTGCGTTCCTACCTGCACTTGCTGAACTTCCGCGCCAACCATCGCAAAACACTGGTGGTAAATACCGGCACCGAATGGCGCGCTCTGGTGACGTCAATGAATCCCCACGATGCCAGCAGCCGTCACGACAACAACGCCGTTACCTTCACCGGTCCGGCCGCGCTGGATTTACTGCAAACCGAACGCGCTGCCGCCCTGATGTCCGGCTTTGAGGCCGCCGAGAACTGGCCTGAGGCACCGCCTGTCGCGGATGAGCTGGATGCCGACGCCGACTTCAGGGTGCAGGTACTGACCGAAGGCGCGATTGAAACCGGGCTGTTGACGCTGATCGACTCATCCGATGAAGGTGATCAGATCGATCTGGAAATGTTCTACCTGGCATCACGGCCGGTGATCAAAGCGCTGATCCGGGCCCATGAACGCGGCGTCGAACTGCGCGTCATTCTCGATCCCAACCGGGATGCCTTTGGCCGCGAGAAAAACGGCATTCCCAATCGCCAGACTGCCTGGGATTTGCATGACGAAGGCATCGCCGTGCGCTGGTGCGCCACCGAGGGCGAGCAATGTCACCGCAAGTGGATTCGTCTGGATCGGGCCAATGGTGAAACCCAGGTCATCACCGGCTCTGCCAACTTCACCCGACGCAACCTCCATAACCTCAATATGGAGACCAGCGTGCTGATAACGGTAGGCTCCGATCACCCGGAAGTGATCGCCATGCGTAACGATTTTGACCGTTCCTGGAGCAACCCCGACGACAGCGTCTTCAGTCTCGACTACGCCGAGTTCTCTGATCACAGCCGCTGGCGTTATGGCATGTACCGGTTTATGGAAGTGACGGGAATGTCGACGTTTTAAAGAAAAAGCAGCCTGATGGCTGCTTTTTTTGACAGTGACTCGTGCTAAATCTCGTACTACATAGAGTTGCCTGCGAGTGCTGGCATTTACTGGCACAGAGGTTTTCCAAGCGCCGCCGTGAACGCCATGGCAGTCGGGGCTGCTAGATAAAGCCGGGCCGGCAAAAACCTAACGACCCGGTTCGCCACAGCGAACAGCAACACCCGCAGCAAAAACAATGCAACAATTAAGCAAGATGCTCACCCGCCATGGCGACGCCATCTCGACTGGGCAACGTCAGTAGTACCAGCAAAAAAATAACACCCAGCGGCACTAACACCACAAACAGCCAGTTCAGTGACCAGCCGGTATCACGCAACCGCCGCACGACAGCGGCAATAAAGGGTAAAAAGATAAACAGGCCCTAGACGATGGCCATCCAGGGCTGATGCGGCGCTCGCAGTTGTAAGATCAACAACAAAAAGCTGACCGGGCAATGCACTGCTACAAATGTCCAAAATTGCACTCGATTACAGCCGAAATTCGTCCAGACGATTCAATATAGCCCGACACTGCTATGGATGATGACCGTGCTGCAGAGATCATGGCCCGGGTAGAGAACACCTTGGTTGAACACCGTTTACACCTGGAGCATCAACTAACGCTGGCTAGCCTGGCGCGGAAATCGGGTATCCCCAGCCGAATGATTTCAACGGCTGTTAATCGGGTTTATCAACAGAATATTTCGCAGTGGGTGAATCGCTTTCGTATCGAACACGCCCAGCAATTATTAACCACAACTCAGTTGCCAATTACCGAAATTTTTCTGGAGTCCGGTTTTCAAACCAAGTCCAACTTTCATCGCGAATTCTCGCGATTAGTGGGCCGCATGCCCTCGACTTATCGCGAAAGGATACTCAACCCCGACAGCATGGCATGCTGAATCAATAAGCCTCTTATTCTGGCTCTGTTGAGGGCTCATCCGAATCGGCATCAGTGATCTGGTCTGCCTGGCGCAACTGAGTTCGCCACAGATCCGCATAGACACCCTGCTCAGCCAGCAATTGCTGATGCGAGCCCTGCTCAACCACCTGACCATCACGCAAAACCACAATGCGATCGGCATCGATGACGGTCGACAACCGATGTGCAATAACGATAGACGTGCGATTCCGGGAGACTTCATTCATGGCCGTCAAAATGGCTTGCTCGGCATGAGAGTCGAGCGCTGAAGTGGCTTCGTCGAACAGTAAGATTGGCGGATTCTTCAGCAATACCCGGGCGATGGCGATGCGCTGTTTTTCACCGCCGGAGACTTTCAGGCCCCGCTCGCCGACCCGGGTGTCGGCGCCATCGGGCAGATGAGCGATAAAGTTATCCAGATGCGCCATGCGGATGGCTTGCCAGACGTCGTCATCGCTGGCGTCCGGCCGTCCATAGCGGACGTTGTTGAACAAGGTATCGTTGAACAGCACCGTATCCTGTGGCACCACCCCGATGGCGGCGCGCAAGCTTGCCTGAGTGACCTCTTTTATCGGCTGACCGTCGATACGCACTGCGCCGGATTGCGGGTCGTAGAAGCGAAACAACAGCCGGCCAATGGTCGATTTTCCAGCACCGCTGCCACCGACCAGTGCGACTTTCTGGCCCGCTTCGATACGCAGATCCAAAGACTTCAAAATAGTGCGATCCGGATGGTAGCCAAAACTCACTGCATCAAACTCGATGGCGCCGCGCTTCACGTCCAAAGCCCTGGCATCGTCGGCATCGCGAATATGCACAGGACGCTTCAGCAGACCGAATAGATTTTCGATATCGGTGAGGGCGCGGCGAATTTCACGGTAAACAAAACCGAGAAAATTAAGCGGAATAAACAACTGAATCACATAGGCGTTGACCATCACCAGATCACCGATGGTGATCTTGCCGGCAACCACGTCGCCTGCGGCCAGCCACATCATCCAGGTCAAGGCCGCCGAAACAATCAACGCCTGGCCGGTGTTGAGCATCAGCAATGACATGCGGTTTTTCAGCCGCGCATTCTCCCAGTCGGCCAGATTGCGATCGTAATTCTGGGCTTCCCAGGCTTCGTTGCCGAAGTACTTAACCGTTTCGTAATTAAGCAGCGAGTCGATGGCGCGGGTATTGGCCTGACTATCCAGCGTATTGGCCTCGCGCACATAGCGGTTGCGCCATTCAGTAGTAGCAATGGTGAAGCCGACATAGATCAATACCGAAAACAGCGTGATCACGGCAAACCAGACATCGAAATTGATGATCAGGATGCCCGCCACCAGCGCCAGTTCCAGCAGCGTCGGGACGATATTGAACACCAGGAAACGCAACAGAAAGTGCACGCCGTTGGTGCCGCGCTCAATATCGCGACTCAGCCCACCGGTCTGGCGCGACAAATGAAAATCCAGCTCTAACTTATGCAGATGCTCGAAGACTTCCAGCGATGCCTGGCGCATGGCGCGTTCGGTAACGCGGGAGAACACCGCATCGCGTAATTCCCCAAAGGCGACTGAGGTAAAGCGGAAGAAACCATAGGCCAGTAAAAAGGCGACCGGAATCGCCAGCATCTGAGCGCTGTCGTTATCCAGACCATCAACGATGTGTTTCAGCGCCCAGGGCATGGCAACGGTGACGCCTTTGGCCGCGACCAGGAAGATCAGCGCCACCAGCACCCGACCCCGCCAGGCCCATAAATAAGGCCAAAGAGACCGGGCGATAAACCTCAGATCCAGCTGGTTCAGCGGTTTGCTGGTACTCGATCGATCGCGCTTCATGACTTCTCCACGATAGGATTAAGCAAATCCGCCTGAGGCGAATGTGCCGGAAACGCTTCGGCCCCTGCCGCTTCGACCCCTGCCGCACTCGATGGAGCTTCAGCTGGCAGGGTCGTACCCGCCGCCGCTGCACCTCGCCCAGCCCAACCGAAACAGTTGATTACAGCCCGCCACTGCGGTGACAAATCAGCGAAGATAACGGTATAAACACCGGAAACTGGATGTTCGAACCCCAGCTGCATGGCCCGCAACATCAGGCCATCGTAAGGCAAATGCGCTTTAGCCCAGCGGTTTTGATGACGATCACCGTAACGGGTATCGCCCAGAATAGGATGGCGCAGGTGTTTCAGGTGACGGCGGATCTGGTGCTTACGTCCGGTCTGCGGCTGGCACTCAAGCAAGCTAAAACGCGCCTGCGGATAGCGGCTGACCGGCGTATCCAAGGCACTGATGCCGAGGCGACGAAAGCCGGTACGCGCCGGCTGAGCTTCTTTATCTGTCCGCGCCTGCCGATCAGCAATGGCATCCAGCTCTTCTTTTAACGGGTAATCGCAGTCGATTGATTGATCGGTAAAACCACGGGCGATGGCCCAGTAAGTTTTGCTGACGCGCCGCTCATGAAAGGCATTGGCCAGCGTGCGTGCTACGGCATCAGTGCGGGCAATCAGTACCACACCCGAGGTTGGGCGATCGAGACGATGGATAGTATGGACTTTAGCGCCCTGCCAATAGCGCTTAACGCGACCGGCCAGGGTGTCGGTTTCAGCCTTGTCCAGCCAACTGGGGTGCATCAGCAGACCGGCGGGTTTATCGACCGCCAGCAAATAGTCATCTTCATAGAGGATGCTCAGTTCAGACATCCTCGTCCTCATCGGCCAACTCGGTGCGCACCGTTGCGCCGCATTTCAGGCACTGACCTTCAATATAGATACGGCCGTTCAGTTCATACTCCTGTGGCTCGGTCATTCCCAGATCCAGCGCCTGGCAGTCGTTACACCAGGTGTTTTCCAGAAAGGCTTGCTGCTCCTGGGGGTCACGCTGATAGAAATCGCGTTCGATCGGCTCACCGCTCATCTTGTCTCCGCTGTTGTTATCTAGGCTGTTCGCAAAGGCCGGCATTATAACGACCCTAAACTAGGACTGTCGCGGATGCCGCCACAGATGGCTATAATGCGCGCCCATTTTCACCGAACCAGACTGCCATGCAATTGCCCAGCTTTCTCGCCTTCGAAGTCACCGATGAAGAACAGGGTTACCCCTACGCTGCTGCCTGGACCTTGCCCAGCGGCCAGTACAAGGCCGTCCTGCTGCAACCGGAAGACGACTGGCTGATCGACTGGGACAGTGGCCAGCTCAGCGGTGGCGCACCACCGCTGGAAGACCTGCGTGAACGCGGTGAAACCGTACTCGATGTTTTAAAAGAATGGGCCAATGACTTCGAACAGGGCGAGGTCTACTGCGAAGACCCAGCCATGGCTCAGTATTGCCTGGATCTGATGCACGATGCTTACGGCCGTGAAATGAGTGTCGAGGTGGTGCCAGTGTCGGTTGCCTTCGAAGATTTCGATCCGCTCGATGTGGAAGATCAGCGCCGCTTTATTATGGAAACCGAAGATCTGACCGCCATTCACGCTGAGGACGTCGCCCGCACCTTTGTGCATCTGTACGCCCGCATTCATGGCATCAGCGCTGAAGATATCGAACTGGAAACGCTGGTGCAGCCAGCGGACGACGGTGAGCTCGAAGACGAAGATGCCGACGGCCGCGCCGAGCGCTGAACCAATGGCACCGTTACAGGCTGAGCACGTCCTTGATAAAGGGAATGGTCAAGCGGCGCTGCTCAGCCAGCGAGCGTTCATCGAGCTGCTCAAAGGCCTCAACCAGCGTCGCCATTGAGCGCGCAACGCGATTAATCAGAAAAGCCGCCACGTCTTCCTCTAACGCCAAACCACGGCGCCGGGCTTTCCACACCAACCAATCAAGCTTCTGTTCATCGCTGAGCGGCTGCACCTGAAAGGTCAGTCCCCAACTAAGACGTGAACGCAGATCAGGCAGCTCGATGGGTTGTTGCAACGGACTGGCATGGCTGGTGACCAGCAATAACTTGCCACTGTCGCGCAGCCGGTTGAACAGATGAAAGACCGCCTCTTGCCATTCTGGCTGGCCGGCAATCAGATCGATGTCATCCAGCGCCACCACATCCATATCATCCAGCCCTTCCAGCGCCTGCAGGCCGTAGTCCAGGCAGTCCGCCATGGGCAGATAGATAACCGTCAGCCCCTGCCCTTGCAGTTCGTGCACGCTGGCCTGCAGCAAATGACTGAGGCCGGAACCGGGAGCGCCCCAGAGATAGATCAGCGTATCGTCGAGCCGCGCCAACGCATGGCGCAAAGCGCCCAAGGTCTGCGCATTGTCGCCAGGGAGAAAGTCATCAAAGACGGCGTGTTCGCGAAAGGTCACGCCCAGCGGCAGTTGCCCGACCGTCATCAGCTGTCCTCCTGGCGCATACTTTCATCAATGGCATCGACCGGATCGCTCGCTTCCGTTAGCACCGGAGTGGTACCAGCAAGCGTCTTGTTATCGTCGAACCCGGCCCAAAGCGCCGCCAATAAAGCTATGGCGAGCACGACTCCGACCAGACCCAAGGCGGCAACACCAAAAATGAGCGTAACGCCAACCAGCAGCAGCGATGCAGGTCTGGTCCGTGCCCAGGCCGGTCCGCGCTGCGCCAGGCTGAACATCCCGGCTTCAATCACGGCGACCACTGCCAGCAGGCCATACATCAAGGGTGAAGGCCCCGACAACCAAACTACAGCCACGGCCAGCACCAGCGGCAAGGTTGGCAGCAAGGCAGCAAGACCCAGCAGTACCGCCAGCAGCCACCAGACCTCGATACCCATCAACCAAAACACCAGACTGAACAGCAGCAGGCGCCCGCCCAGTTGCAGCATCAGCACCAGCAAAACACCCCGAAGATGCTCTGCCCAATGCTGATAGCGCGACAAGAAGCTGGAACGGTGCCGGTTCAACCAGGCGGACACTGAGTGGGAACCTACCCAGCCAAGCACAAAACCCGCGGGTAACAGTAGCAGCCAGGCCAGGAAAGCCAGACTGACCACCACTGCGCGAGCGAGCAGCCAATCAAGCCAGGCCAGATCCACCGAGACCAGCAACGCATCGGCGCGCGCACTTTGTTTAACCAGCAGTGGCCAGGCGCCATACACAGCGGCAAGGACCAGCAAAGCGCCTAAACCAGCGCAAGCCATACCCTGCAGTGCGAATACCGGTTGATCGGAACGGCCGGTGCGCAACGCCACCGCCACCAAGAGCCCGGCCAGCAGCGGCGTTGCCACGGGCGCGGCCAATACCGCCAGGAAGATCAGCGCCAGCAGTAAAATGACCGCAGTCAAACGATCGATGGGATTCCAGGTCGGCGTCGACATAGCTTCTATCCAAGGTCTAACAATTACGGGCCAGGGCCTTAAAAGTTATTGGCGTTGGCCACCCACTGATACAGCAGCTCGGTATCATCGCGGCTGTCGACCGACACATCATCGTACTGAGACAGACGATCATCGAGCGCCAAAATATCGCGCAACTGGCCTTCACTGCCGCTGATTTCCAGATCAAAACGCACCGCATCCGGCTCGACCTGACGCAGGGTCACACGGGTGATCAGATTCTGCGATTGCAGATAACGCTCCACCTCAGCCAGAGTCGCCAGGTTGTCGACGGCGGTAATGCGCAGCGACAACTGACCGGCCAGCGTCGGATCCAGAACCACCGCATATTGGTTGGCCAGACGGATCGACATCTGGTCGACCAGCGCTTCCATCAGCCGCGAGCGACTGCTGGCGCTGACCTGATAACGGCGGCGTTCATCCTGCAGGCGATAAACAAAGTTGGCCTGATATTCATTGCCCTGACGCGATAACCGACCGATCAAGACGGCATCGGGCTGATAACGTTCGGAGGCGGTCTCGAGGTTATCGACGAACAGGCCGTACACATCGGTGAAGTCGACGTTCAGGGTGTCATCCAGATCCATGATCGGCAGCGTCAGCGGGATACCGCGTTCGCGCGAATAGTCTTTGAGTCGTTGGGCTGAAGAACCCTGTTCGCTGTCGGCCAGGATGTGATCGCCACCTTCCAGACGATCCGCCAGCCAAACCAGGGTCACCGGGCGCTTATTGCCCCAAACCGGCAGGCTGTTGTCGATCAACAATTGCTCGACCGCACCGCGATCGAATTGCATGACCATCAACTTGGTCGGTACTGACTCGCCCAGGACATTGGTTAGAGTGACGTCGCTGCGTTCAAAGCGGAAGGTGGAAAGAAAACGATTGGGAGATTCCACCGCCGCCGCTATGGGTTCAAGCTCGGTCACACTGTCGTTACCGGTGGCCCGGATCAACACTCGGCTGAGGGCTTCGGCAACGGCCTCGTCCTGATCATCCTGACCGGCATTCTGGGCCAGCACGGCTTGTTCGGAATAGAGGTCCAGGGTTCGGGCGGACCAGGCTGGCGCCACCAGACAGGCCAGCAATAGAGCAAGCAGAATTCGCACAGACATCTTCGTCTTCTCAACTTGGCAAAGAGCGCTATTGTGACAGAGGACGATGAGAAAATCAGGCACCAGGCCACACCACCTGCCTGCTTATTGCACGACCATCAGGCCAGTTGATGCTGCCGACTGGACATCACCTTTTGCAACGCAATGAAGATAAACAGCAACAACCCGATGACGATCTTGGTCCACCAGCTACTCAGGCTGCCATCGAAGGAGATGTAGGTCTGCACCACCCCCATGATCAGTACGCCAAAGAGGGTGCCAATGACATAACCCCGGCCGCCGCTGAGCAGAGTCCCGCCGATCACCACCGCTGCGATGGCATCCAGCTCCACCCCCACCGCTGCCAATGAATAGCCGGAGAAGGTATAGAAACTGAAAACGATACCGGACAGCGCCGCCAGGAAGGAATTCAGCGCATATACCCCGATAATGGTGCTCGCCATCGGCACACCCATCAAGGCGGCCGAGTGCGCATCGCCACCGATGGCATAGACGCGACCACCAAAACGACTGAAGTTAGCCAGTCCAATCGCCAACACCAGCACCACCAGGCTGATGATGGTGCTGGTATCGAGCCAGGCATTACCCGGCAGACTGAAACCGGCCATGGCGATAGTGTCGTAGAACGGATGATTGATCGGCAGCGATTCCGAGCTGATGACCTGCGCCAGACCGCGGGCAAAGAACATCCCCGCCAGCGTCACAATAAACGCCTGCAACCGATAAAAATGGATGATGGCGCCCATGGTGGCACCGAACAAGGTCCCGAAACCAAGCACCAGGATAAAGGCCGGAATCGGATGCCAGCCAAAGTGGGTCAATAACACGCTGATCATGACACCACTCAAGGCGATGGTAGAACCCACCGACAGATCAATGCCGCCAGAGAGGATGACGAAGGTCATACCCACAGCGGTAATGAGCAGGAAGGCGTTGTCGGTCAGCAGGTTGACAAAGACCCGCAGCGTGCCGAAGTTTTCAAACTGGATAGCGCCGGTCGAGAACATCAACAGAAACAACGCCAGGGTAACGAATAACGGAAAAAACTTATGACGCGTCATGCCGATCTCCAGGTCTGGCGCAACAAGGTCATCTGCCGATGGAACTGAGGCGATTGCAGCAACAGAATAATGATGATCGCCGCAGCCTTGATCAGCAGATTAAATTTGGGCGGAACACCGCTGATGATGATGGTGATGCTCAACGCCTGAATAATCAGCGCGCCGATGATCGACAACAGGATGGAAAAGCGGCCGCCCATTAAGCTGGCGCCGCCAATGACCACCGCCAGGATGGCATCGAGCTCGAGCCAGAGACCGACGTTATTGGCGTCGCTGCCGGCAATGTCGGCCGTGGCGATCATGCCGGCAAAGGCCGCACACAGACCGGAAATGCAATACACCATCAACTTAACCAAACGCTGGTTAATACCGACGTACTGACTGGCGCGGCTATTACAACCCACCGCCTCAACGAATAGACCCAGAGCCGTACGGCGCATCAGCAATTGCAGCAAGACAAACACCAGCACCACGATAATGATCGGAAACGGCAGGCCAAACAGATGACCGGAACCGAGGAAGCCAAACGCCTGATGGTGAAAAGTGACGATCTGACCGGCGTTGATCAACTGCGCCACGCCACGACCGGCCACCATAAGAATCAAGGTCGCAACGATTGGCTGGATGCCGAGAAAACCGACCAGCATGCCGTTAAGCAGGCCGCCGGCAATACCGGCAAGCAGACCACCGGCCACGATCACCACCACATTGTCGACGCCGCTGACGATCAAACCCGCAGCCACCGCCCCGGCAATGGCCATCACCGAGCCGACCGACAGATCCACACCGCCAGTGGCGATTACCAGCGTCATGCCAATGGCCAGTAAAGCCACTGGCGCCGCGCGGTTTACGACATCGATCAAGCTGCCATAGAGGCGCCCGTCGATGATATCGATATGAAAGAACTCCGGTGTCACCACCAGATTGACCAGCAGCAAGGCCGCCAGTCCGGCCAGCGGCCAGATATAGCGCCGGGCATCGGCGCTGAGATTCAGTAAAGTCATGATCAGCTCAGCCTTCGGCTAGGGACTGCAAAATGCGTTCTTGAGTGACATCGGCGCCACTGACTTCGGCGGCCTTACGACGATCCGTCAGTACCACCACCCGATCGGAAAATTCCACCAGTTCGTCCAGCTCGGACGAAGCCACCAACAAGCCCAAACCATCGCGACACAATTGGCGAATCAGTTGGATGATTTCAGCATGGGCGCCAACGTCGATACCGCGCGTCGGCTCATCGAGCAACAACAAGCTGGGCTTGGCGGCCAGCCAGCGTGCCAAAATCACCTTTTGCTGGTTACCGCCACTGAGTTGGTCGATGGGTTTGTCGATGTCGGAAGTGGCGATGTTCAACGCCTTAACGTATTCCTCGGCAAGGGCTTTCTGCCGCGCCATGGGAATGTAACGCCACCAGCCACGCTTGCTTTGCAGCGCCATAATGATGTTTTCGCGAATCGACATCGGACCAAAGATGCCATCGCGCTTACGGTCTTCTGGGCACAAACCGATACCCGCCAGCACCGCCTGACGAGTGCTGCGAAACTTCGCCGGACTGCCACAGACATCGCGCTGGCCGCTGGCTAGATGATCCAGACCGAATACCAGCCGACACACTTCGGTGCGGCCAGAACCCAGCAAACCTGCCAAACCCACTACTTCACCGGCACCAACGCTCAAATCCATCGGTTCCAGTTCAGTACTGCTGGCTTGGGTCAATTTCAGCAGACCACCGGCATCGGCCGCAGCGCTCGGCTTATGGGGCGCGCTGAGCGATTGGCTCAACTCTTTGCCCAGCATATGGCTGACCAGGTCGTGCTTGCTCAGTTTGGCGGCCTCGAACTCGCCGACCAGACTGCCATTACGCAACACGGTAATGCGGTCGCAAACGGCATAAACCTGATCAAGAAAATGGGTCACAAAGACAATGCCAATACCCCGTTCACGCAAGGAGCGCATGATATTGAAGAGGGTTTTTACTTCATCGGAATCGAGACTGGCGGTAGGTTCGTCGAGCACCAGAACCTGGGCTGACATGGACACACCACGCGCAATGGCGACCAATTGCTGAACGGCCACCGAGTATTGCGACACCGGCACGGTAACGTCGATATCCAGATCGTAATCGGTCAGTAGATCGCGCGCCTGGCGATAGAGCGTGCGCCAGTCGATCAGTCCCCAGCGTTTGGGTTCACGCCCCAAAAACAGATTCTGGGCAACCGATAAATTCGGTACCAGATTGACCTCCTGATAGACCGTGCTGATACCCAGAGCCTGGGCGTCACCGGTACTGGTCGGATGAATCAATTGGCCATTGAGATGGATGTCACCGGCATCGCGGCGATACACCCCGGTCATCACTTTGATCAGTGTCGACTTGCCCGCGCCGTTCTCACCCAACAAAGCATGAATCTCGCCTGCTCTGAGTTTGAAATCGACACCATTCAGCGCTTTGACACCGGGAAAGGTCTTCACCACACCCTGCAGCGATAAAACCAGATTTTCGTTATCCATAGTCGCACTATGTTCGCCCTGCGTGACCGGCGATCACGCGGGCGAACTCACCTTCTTTTATTGTTGTTGATGGCGATATTAGTCGGGCTTAGTTGCCCATGCGGCGATTGTACTCGTCGAGGTAGTTATCCTGAGTAAAGATGCGACCTTCCATCATGATCCACTTGTCGAAATCGCGCTTGCCATCCATATACTCTTCAACGGCATCGAACACCGGCTCACCCAGGTGCGGGCTCAGCTCAACAGACACGTTGGCTTTGCCTTCGTGCAGCGCGACAAAGATGTCATCCACAGCGTCAACAGAAACCACCAGAATGTCTTCACCCGGGTTCAGACCGGCTTCTTCCATGGCCTGAATCGCACCGAGTGCCATCTCATCGTTGTGTGCCCAAACCGCACAGATGTCATCCGGATCTTCGGCTTTGAGCATGGCTTCCATCACCGTTTTACCTTCAGTACGGGTGAAGTTAGCGGTCTGAGTACGGATGATGCTCGCATTCGGGTAATCGGCAATCACTTCGCCAAAGCCCGCCATGCGATCAAGCGCAGCACTGGAACCCACGGTGCCCTGCAGTTCGATGATGTTGCAGTTGCCGTTGGTTTCGTCCATCAGCCAGTTAGCAGCGGCACGGCCTTCGTTGGAGAAGTCGGCGGCGATGCGGGTAACGTAGAGACTGTCGTCGCCGAGATCGACGTTACGGTCAACGATAAAGACGGGAATGCCAGCGCGGCGAGCTTCCATAAAGACTGGACGCCAGCCGGTTTCAACCACCGGTGCGACGACGATGGCATCGACACCCTGAGCGATAAAGCTACGGATGGCCTTGATCTGGTTTTCCTGTTTTTGCTGAGCATCAGAAAAACGCAGGTCGATACCGCGCTCTTCGGCTTCAGCAATCATGGATTCGGAAAATGCTGTGCGCCAGCCGCTCTCAGAACCGACCTGAGAAAAGCCAACGGTTAAGGCAGCAGCGTACTGTGAGAGGGTAAGGAGCGAAGTTAGGGCAAGGCCCAGGACGGTCTTTTTCATGGTTAGCCTCAATTCTATTTTATTGTTGTTGGTGCGACGTACGGCTCAAACAAATCGCTCGAAAAATATATAATATAATATTTTATATTACAAATTTGATTGACCAATAAACGTCCGTTTCGATCAAGCCAAGGAAGTCGAGCCAAGTTGACCGGATGGTCAAGCTGTTTCCCGGCGTCGGGCCTGCTACAATCCGCGCGCCTAGCCACCGCCCGCCGACGGAGCCATAGAATGACGGACGCGCCCAAATCCCTCAGTTACAAAGATGCAGGTGTCGATATCGACGCCGGTAATGCCCTGGTTGAACGCATTAAAGACACGGTTAAATCGACCCGTCGCCCCGAAGTCATCGGTGGTCTGGGTGGCTTTGGCGCGCTGACACGAATCCCCAGCCATTACCGCAAGCCGGTCCTGGTGTCCGGTACCGACGGCGTTGGCACCAAACTGCGTCTGGCCATGGATCTGGATCGACACGACCAGATCGGTATCGACCTGGTCGCCATGTGCGTCAACGACCTCATTGTCTGCGGTGCCGAGCCGCTGTTCTTCCTCGATTACTACGCCACGGGCAAGCTGTCAGTCGACATCGCTGCCCAGGTGGTTGAAGGCATTGGCGAAGGTTGCCGCCAGGCCAACTGCGCCCTGGTCGGTGGCGAAACCGCTGAGATGCCGGGCATGTATCAGGGCGAAGACTATGATCTGGCCGGGTTTTGCGTCGGCGTTGCCGAAGAAGACAAGCTCATCGACGGTACCTCGGTGCGCCCGGGCGACAAGGTGATTGGTCTGCCCTCTTCCGGCCCGCATTCCAATGGCTACTCGCTGATTCGTAAGGTACTGGAAGTCTCCGGTGCCGATTTGCAGCAAAGCCTGGGTGAGCAAACGCTGGCCGATGCCTTGATGGCGCCAACGCGTATCTACGTTAAACCGGTACTGCAATTGCTGGCACAGCATCAGGTCGGCGCTATCTCGCACATCACCGGTGGCGGCTTCTATGAAAACCTGCCACGCGTACTGCCGGATTCACTCGCCATTCGCATCGATACCAGCAGTTGGCAACGGCCGCCAGTGTTCGACTGGCTGCAGCAAGCGGGCAACATCAGTAACCGGGAAATGGCGCGGACCTTTAACTGTGGCATTGGTCTGGTATTGGTTGTGGCCGCGAATCAAACCGACAACGCTCTGGACATTCTGCACGCTGCCGGCGAAAAACCGCTGGTCATTGGTCAGATCGAAAGCCGTCGCAACGAAGCAGTTATTCTGGATGGTCCGCTGGCGTGACCCGACTGGTTGTTTTGATCAGTGGCGGCGGCAGCAACCTGCAGACCTTGCTCGATGGCTGTGGCAACGGCGACATCCCCGCTGACGTGGTCGCTGTCATCGCCAACAAGGCCGACGCCTTCGGCCTGCAGCGGGCGCAGCAAGCCGGTGTCGCAACCGAGGTGATCGATCATCGTGACTTTGCCGACCGCGAAAGCTTCGACGCGGCTCTCGCCGAGCGCATCGATCAGTATCAGCCAGACCTGATTGCCCTGGCCGGTTTTATGCGCATTCTGACCGCCGGCTTTGTACAGCGTTATCAGGGACGTATGCTCAATATTCACCCGTCCCTGCTGCCCAAATACCCTGGCTTGCACACCCACCAGCGCGCCCTGGATGCCGGTGATAACGAAGCTGGCGCCACGGTTCATTTTGTCACCGCCGAGCTCGATGGTGGTCCGCCCATCGCCCAGGCGAGTGTGCCCATTAAAGCCGGCGATACTGCCAGTGATCTGGCCAAACGCGTATTGGCCCAGGAACACCGACTCTATCCGAGCGTGGTTCGATGGTTTGCCGAAAATCGTTTGACGTTGGTCAACAATCAGGCACTTCTCGACGGAGCCCCCCTTCCCAACACCGGTCGTCTGCTGGATACTGCCAATCATGAAGAACCTTAAACGATTCAGTCTGTCCGCACTGCTGTTTCTGCCGTTAACCACCCTGGCAGAACCTCTCGTCCCATTCGAAGCCGAAATAGAAGTTACCCGCTATGGCCTGGTCGATATCAGCGCCGACGGTCACATTCGCTTGCAGCAAAACGACGCGGGAGAATGGCACTATCAACTCTATGCCGAAACGCGCGGCATTCATCTGCGCGAAGACAGCTGGACCACCGAAGTCGATGGCGATATCCGGCCGCTGCGCTATAGCTCCGACACCAAGGTTTTATGGTCGCGGGAACGCCAACATCTGACCTTCGACCATCTGGCACAACGCGTGGTTGGTGAAGTCGACGGTGAAGACGTCAATGAGCCTGTCAGCAGCAGTGTTTACGATGCGCTGGGCTACCAACTGGTGCTACAGCAACGTCTGAAAGCGGGCGTGCGTGAGATGGAATTCGATGTCTTCCGTGAAGACGAAGTCGACGATTTTGCCTTCCGTGTGGTCGGCGAAGAGCGTCTGCGCATTGCCGGCGGCAGCGTCGATACCTTGATCATTGATCAGACCGCGCCACTGCGCCGCAAAGAACGCAAACGCATCTGGATTGCGCCAGAGCTGGGCTTTGTCCCACTGCGCTTTACCCGCGAAGAAGACGGCAAGATACGCGAAGAATTCCGTGTTACCGGCCTGATACTCGACGGCGAGCGCATCCACTTTAATTGATCTGGGTTAACTTCTTAATTGACCTGGGTTAACTACGCGGTTGCTTAAGGCCGGTATAGTAAGGCTTGTGAAGTCAGACAAGGAGCCGCTATGAAAGTCGCCGTTTTCAGCAGTAAAGCCTACGACCAACATTCGCTGGACGCCGCCAACCAGGGCCGGCATGAATTCAACTACCTTGAAGCGCACCTGACCCCACAGACCGCCGCCCTCAGCCAGGGCCACACAGCGGTCTGCTGCTTCGTGAACGATACCGTTGATGCCGACACCCTGAGCGAACTGCACCGCCAGGGCGTGGAGCTGATTGCACTGCGTTGTGCCGGCTTTAACAACGTCGATCTGGCCGCCGCGCAGAAACTGGGTATTCGTGTCGCCCGGGTACCGGAATATTCGCCCTATGCGGTCGCTGAACACGCTGTCGCTTTGATTCTGGGCTTGAATCGCAACACCCACCGCGCCTTTAACCGGGTACGCGAAAACGATTATTCACTGCACGGCCTGCTCGGTTTCGATCTGCACAATAAAACCATCGGCGTCATTGGCACCGGCAAGATCGGCGCCGCCTTTATGCGCATCATGACCGGTTTCGGTTGTCGGGTGATCTGCAGCGATCCTTACGTTAATCCAGAGGTCGAAAAAGCCGGCGCGGTTTATGTGCCGCTGGAACAACTCTGGGCTGAAAGCGATGTCATCTCACTGCATTGCCCGCTGATGCCCGCTACCCGCCATCTGATCAACGCCGATACCCTGGCACAGATGAAGGACGGCGTGATGATCATCAACACCAGCCGCGGCGCTCTGATAGAAACCAAGGACGTTATCGAAGCCCTGAAATCCGGCAAGGTGGGTTATCTGGGATTGGATGTTTACGAAGAAGAAGCGGATCTTTTCTTTGAAGATAATTCCGACACCATCCTGCGCGACGACATCTTCGCCCGCCTACTGACCTTCCGCAATGTGCTGGTCACCGGTCACCAGGCGTTCTTCACCAAGGAAGCGCTGGCGGCCATTGCCGATGTCACCCTGGGCAACCTGGATGCGTTCGACAAAGGCGACTTCGACAAGATGCACGAAGTCTCGGTTTAGGTTCTCTGGACTAGATTCTCTGGACTAGGTTCTCTGAACAATAAAATAAGCGTGCAGTTCCGGATACTGATCGACTTCGAAGTGACGTATCCGGCACGGCAGCTGACTGAACAATTGCCAGAAACCATTCACTCCCAGTGACGAATACGAAACCTCCGGCCCCATAAAGTCGTCCCTATGCTCGCCCGCTTCATCCGTTGCGCCACAACTGAAAAGCAACACCCCGCCCGGCTCCAGTGCATTCACCAACTTCGTCAACACCGGCTTCTGCTCGCTCAGTGGAATATGCCAGATGCTGTCCCAGGCGGTGATAAAGTCATAGCGCTTCGGTAATTGCCACTGGCAAATATCCTGATGATAAAAGCTCAGTTGCGGATGCTTTTGCTGCGCCAGTTCAATCATTTGGCCTGAGACATCAACGCCCTCCGGGGTAAAACCTTCACTTTGCAACCAGTCGATAAACCGACCGGTGCAACCGCAGCCCACATCAAGCGCCGCACCTCGCCCCTCGACAAAGCCCAAAGCTCGACGGTGTGCAGCCATGCCATTGTCACGATTAAAGTCGTCGCGTCGCCAGAGGTGAGTAATACCGTCGTAAGCCTGACCAATCTGCTCCGGTGTCATTCGCCCACTCCGTAACGCATGCCATCGACCAATAAGCTGACCATGCGTCGGGCCGTATCCAAACGATCTTCTTTCGCAGACAAGCAAAGGTTTCCAACCGCGCGCAATAGTTCATCAGGATCAACATCGTCGCGCACCTCACCGGCGGTAATGGCCGCATCCAAAAGACTTTGCAGTGCCGGGCGCAAATGCGCATCGAAGTATGCAGGCAATGCACTATAGGCAGGATCGCCCGAATGCAAAGCGGCCGCCAGACCACGCTTGGTGACAATAAAATCAGCGTAACGCTGCAGCCAATGCGCCAGCGCATCGGCGGGTTCATATTGTTGCGCCAACTCGGGTGCCGCTGCAGCACAAGCATCGACCTGACGCTGAAATACCGCGACGATCAAATCTGATCGTTGCGGAAAGCGACGGTACAGGGTAGCCACTCCGACCCCTGCGCGCTGGGCAATTTCCCGTACCGGCGCATCGACACCCGATTCGGCAAACACCGCCAAAGCGGCCGTCAAAATAGCCTCCAGACTGCGCTTGGCATCGGCCCGCATGGGCGTCTTTGCTGGCCCGCTGAACTCCGACTGACTCACAACGTCCCTCCTTCCTGATGCCTGCCATTCTGCCAAAATACGGAACGTTGATCCATTTATTTGCAAAACGGAACTTTGATCCATATTATTCGGAACAATGATCCGCTTATAACCCAGAGGAAAAAATATGACTACCCAGAAAATTGCACTCGTCACCGGTGCCAACAAAGGCATCGGCCGCCAGATCGCAGTGGAGTTGATCGAGCATGGCTTTATCGCGCTGATTGGCGCGCGTGATCTGAGTAAAGGACAACAAACGGCACAAGAGCTGGGGCCACAGGCTCAGGCGATTCAACTAGACGTTACTGATGCGGCTTCCATCGAAGCCGCCAAACAGCAGATCGCCAAAACCTATGGCCAGCTTGATGTGCTGGTGAACAATGCGGGCATTGCTCATGCCGGCACGGGCAGCTTATCGCTGGAAGAAATCACCCAGGCAGCCAAACCAAGCATGGCGTCCATTAACGACGTCAGGCAGATGTTTGAGACCAACGTCTTCGGTGCCTTTGCGGTCACCCAGGCAATGCTGCCCTTGCTGCGTCAGGCGCCGGCGGCGCGCATCGTTATGGTCTCCAGCGGTGCGGGTTCCCTCAGCGCTCATGCCGATCCGAACTTTCCGATGCGAGCGCATTTTGGCGCCCTCTATGGACCCTCAAAAACAGCGCTCAATGCCTTCACTCTGGCCTTTGCTATTGAGCTCGAAGACAGCGGCATTAAAGTCAACGCGGCCAACCCGGGCCCTACTGCGACTGAGTTTAATAACTTCTATGGCAACAGGACCGTCAAAGAGGGCGCGGCCGAAGCAGTGCGCCTGGCATTACTGGATGACGATGGCCCGACCGGCACCTTTTCAGGCTTCACCTTCACGGGTGAAAACGGACCGAACCCTTGGTAGGGATCTAAGTGCTCAACGTTGAGCAGTAAAACAGGGCAGCACATCTTCGCTGAAATAAGGTTCCTGGTTACTCCAGAACATCAGTGACACGCCCATAAAGTCTTCAGCAAAGGCATGCAATAACGGCACGATATTGGCGCGATCAGTGACGACGCGATCGGAATTGGTGGCGCCAATATAGTTGCCATCCTGGATGGCAATGCCCAGGGGTACGTTGTAGTCATGTTCGTGCATCATGGCGATGGTGTGGTTTAACTGACCTTTGCGCTGCACCATTAAATCCGGACCCGCCAGGCCAACGCCAATGTTATTGCCGTACTCGTAGATTGAGCGCAAATAACCTTCGTCTTCCCAAGGCAGCCATTCGCCCGGCATAAAGTTGGCGTACTGTAATTTGATGGAATTGGGAAAAGCATCCGCCAGCGCCTGCATATTGGTTTTTAAGCCCTCGACGTAACCTTGGGGTGTGAAGCTTGGATCAGTTTCGTTGCTCACGCCGATGGCTGTTTCCTGCAAATTAATGCCCGCGATTTCGCCATCAAAACGCTCACCCAAAGCCGTCAGCAAAGCCGCAAAACGGGCGCGAACACCGGCATTCCAACGCTTGGTTACCCAACCTTCCGATTCGCCATCGTCGGTATACTGCTGCACCAATCCACCATCGAATTCTTCACTGAGCAGGTATTCTGGCGCGGCCACGTAGATATCGTAAAAGGTGGTGTCCTGCAGTTGCACAAAGAGTTGTTTGCCGTGCGCTTGCAGGTAAGCAAGATCCGTCTCAATGGCGGAGAAATCGTACTGGCCGCGTTGCGGTTCTAGCTCTCGCCAGCTGTACATAATCTGAGCACCGGAAAAACCATCGGACGTCAGCAACGGATGTTCTTGCAGCGCATCACGATCACGCGCGAAATAGACAAAATGCTCGATACCGTCTTCCGGAATGGGGCAACGCGCATCCAGGTAAGCTTTATAGGCATCGCTGTAACGTTCGCTGGGGTTTTCCCACTCGGCGGCCAAGGCATTCAATATCATAAAAACCAAAGCCACTAACGCGAATGGTTTCATCTTTCCCTCTCAAACAACTAGCCGGCCACGGAAACCGCGCGCCGCGTAGTAGGAGTCAGCACCATTATGATAAATAAATACCTGATCATAACGACGGTCTCCAAAGATGGCGCCACCGCGCTGACGGATATTGTCCGGCGTCACCAACCAGCTCGATGTTTTCAGATCGAACTCACCCAGCGTTTGCAAATAGCGATAATCGGCTTCACTCAGTAACTCAATACCCATCGCCAAAGCCTGATCCATAGCGCTGCCACTGGGCTTGTTTTTCTTACGTGCCTGCAAGGCGGTATCGTCATAACAGAGGCTGCGCCGCCCGGCCGGGCTCTCCGTTGAGCAGTCACAAAACACATAACCATCAACAGAATCGTCGTAGGCGATGACATCGGGTTCACCACCACTTTGTTCCATTTGCTCAAGGATATTGAGCTTGGCTGGATTGGCGAGCAAACGTGTCACTACCTCTGGCCAGTCGATACCTGAATGACGCTCAGGATGGGCTTCAAAGCGCTGGTGCAATAAAGTAATAAGATCTTGCTTGGCATCTGCCATCGATTAAACCTCCGTTACAATCCTTTGGGTAAAGCAATAGTAATGCCGATCTAAAGACGCTACATAGTCTCGATATTCAAATCCCGCCTTCACCAGAACTCGGTTGGAAGCCAGGTTGTTCGGATGTGCAAACGCCGCTATGGATTGCAATTCCAGATGTTCCAGCGCAAAGGTAACGGCCGTTTTTGCCAATTCTGTGGCAAAGCCATAACCGCATTGATCCGGTGCCAGATAATAAATTAACTCAGGTCCCCAACCAGGTTCTTGCTCATCGACGATAATGCCGCCCCAACCCAGGATGGCTGCTGAGGACTTCTGTTGAATCAACCAGGCACCATAACCAAAGCGCTGCCATTGACTGGCCAGCTGGTGAAAATATCGCTGCTGATCTTCGGCTGTCGTCAGCGACTGGCTAAACCGCAGATGCTCAACATTGGCAAGGATGGCCGCCAAATCTATCCAATCGGTAGCTACCAAGGGTCGATACATCAAGCGGTCACTTGCTATGTTTTCTGACATCCACCTTGCCTCAACGACTGGGGCCGATTTCGCTGAATCGCGCATTTTCGTGAACGACCAGTCTGCAAATCTATCGATTCATCTTGATCGCGCTATACCAAACCAATGTCCTGGCGAGTCCAGGTCAATAGTTCCTGCCAGACTGCAGGTGGTGTCCAGCTATCCAGCATCGGCGATCGGGCACCGGCCTCATCGTAGCCTGCCAGTTTGGTCAGATACTGGTACAAAAACGCCGACGCCCGATAGTTCATGATGCAATGCACCAACACCTTGTCGTCGCACAGCATGTCCATCAACAGGCAAAACCGCCGCACCTGCTCCGGCCTGGGATGATCAAAAGGCACGGGAATATGAAAGTAATTCAGGCCTAAATCGGCAAGTCGCTTATCTTCGTCAACAACGGCATCGCTGTGATCAGACAATCCCAGGTTAATGACATGACGGTAACCCTGGTCTGCGATCAACTGAAACTGTTCTGCTCTTGGCTGGCCGGCACTGCCGATATTGGGCGTTAGCTGAACAAAATTGCGGATGGAATCCATAACCCAGAGGTCTGTTAGCCGAAAGCTTCAGACTACTCAAGCCGTGTTATTTTCACTAGCGCTAAAGGCGGCAAACTGCCATAAAAAAACCCGCCAATAGGCGGGTTTTCAATCACCGGAACCGATTAAGCTTAGGCAGCAGCCTTGGCTTTTTCGGTCAGGGCGGTGAAGGCGACCTTGTCGTGAACGGCCAGATCAGCAAGGATCTTACGGTCGATCTCGATGGACGACTTCTTCAAGCCAGCGATGAATTTGCTGTAAGACAGACCATTCACGCGAGCTTCAGCGTTGATACGAGCAATCCACAAAGCGCGGAACTGACGCTTGCGCTGACGACGGTCACGGTAGGCGTATTGGCCTGCTTTGATGACCGCCTGCTTGGCTACGCGGAATACACGTGAACGTGCACCATAATAACCTTTGGCTTGCTTCAGAATCTTTTTGTGACGACGACGGGCGATGACGCCCCGCTTAACACGTGCCATTTATCTTTCCTCCTAGTCCGGTGACCGTTAAACGTAAGGCAACATGCGCTTGATCAAAGGCACGTCGGACTCAGCAACTTGCTGGGTGCCGCGCAGATGACGCATACGCTTGGTGCTTTTCTTGGTCAGGATGTGGTTACGGAAAGACTGCTTGTGCTTAAAGCCATTCGCTGTCTTCTTAAAACGCTTCGCAGCGCCGGAATTGCTCTTGATTTTTGGCATTTTCAATCTCCCGATCTACTTCCGAAAACCGCTTTGCATCCCTTCTGGATTCGATGTAACACCGGATCCGGGAGCTAACGGTTGCCATTAAAAAACGACGACTCAAGCAGAGTCGTCGTCCACGTGCGAAGTGGCGAACCACTTCGGGATGCTGCCTAAGGCAGCCTCACTTCTTCTTGGTCGGCGCCATGACCATAGTCAACTGACGACCTTCCATCTTGGGACGCTGTTCAACGGTCGCCAGATCTTCCAGATCGTTGGCGACCCGCTGCAGCAGTTCCATACCGATTTCCTGGTGAGCCATTTCACGACCACGAAAACGCAGCGTTACCTTAGCCTTGTCGCCGTGTTCCAGAAACTTGGTCAGGTTACGCAACTTGACGTTGTAATCACCAATGTCGGTGTTGGGGCGGAATTTCACCTCCTTCACCTGCACCTGAACCTGTTTCTTCTTAGCCGCGGCCTTGGCTTTCTTCTCTTCGTAGAGCTTCTTGCCCAGGTCCATGATCTTGCAGACCACGGGGTCGGCATTAGAGATCTGTACCAGATCCAGTTCGGATTGCTGAGCCCGCGCAATGGCGTCGGCCAGCGATACAATGCCGAGCTGTTCGCCGTCTTCCGCGATCAGACGGACTTCGTCCGCCTGAATCTGCTCATTAATAATATGACGATTGGTAGGTTTGGCGCCTCTCGCGTTGCGTTTTATAACTCACTCTCCGTTTGTTACCAGACGGCCTTTTTGGGCGACATCGGCAGTCAGACGTTCAATAAAGGCGTCGACTGACATGGTGCCCAGGTCCTTCCCATCTCGGGTACGGACCGCTATGGCCTCGTTTTCGACTTCCTTATCGCCAATAACCAGCAAATAAGGAACTCTCTGAATCGTGTGCTCGCGGATTTTAAAGCCGATCTTCTCATTTCTCAAGTCGGCATCTGCCCGGAACCCAGCGGAAATCAGCCGATTTTGAACCGATTTGACGAAATCGGCCTGGGCATCGGTGATATTGCAGACCATTGCCTGGATCGGCGCCAGCCAGGGCGGCATCGCGCCGGCGTGTTGCTCAATCAGAATACCGGTGAAACGCTCAAAGCTGCCCAGGATAGCGCGGTGCAGCATGACCGGTGTTTGACGATTACCCTGCTCATCCACGTACTGGGCGTCAAGCCGACCCGGCATCGAGAAATCGACCTGCATGGTGCCGCATTGCCACATCCGACCCAGACTGTCTTTCAGCGTGAATTCGATTTTCGGACCATAAAAGGCGCCTTCGCCAGGCAGGATTTCCCAAGGTTTTCCTGTCGCATCGAGCGCTGAGGCCAGGGCCGCTTCGGCGCGATCCCAGTCAGCATCGCTGCCGACGCGTTTTTCCGGACGAGTCGACAACTTCAGGATGACGTCATCAAAACCAAAGTCGTAATAGACCTCGTTCAGCATGTCGATGAACTTGGCCACTTCCGGCTGAATCTGCGTTTCAGTACAAAAAATATGCGCATCGTCCTGAGTAAAGCCGCGCACGCGCATAATGCCGTGCAAGGCACCGGAGGCTTCGTTGCGGTGGCAGGAACCGAACTCCGCCAACCGCAGCGGCAGATCGCGGTAGCTCTTCAGCCCCTGATTAAACACCTGAACGTGACACGGGCAGTTCATTGGCTTGATGGCGTTGTCGCGATGTTCGCTGTGAGTGGTGAACATGTCATCACCAAACTTGTCCCAGTGACCGGATTTTTCCCACAAGGAACGATCAACAATCTGCGGTGTGCGAATTTCGTTGTAACCATGTGCCCTTTGCTTGGCGCGCATGTATTGCTCGATCACCTGGTACATGGTCCAGCCATTGGGATGCCAGAACACCATGCCCGGTGCTTCTTCCTGCAGGTGGAACAAATCCAGCTTCTTGCCGATCTTACGGTGATCGCGCTTGGCCGCTTCTTCCAAAAATGTCAGATGCTGTTTCAGTTGTTTCTTATCGGCCCAGGCAGTGCCGTAAATACGCTGCAACTGCTTGTTGCTGCTGTCGCCACGCCAGTAAGCGCCAGACACACGCATCAATTTAAAGTGATGACAGAACTTCATATTCGGCACGTGCGGACCGCGGCACATGTCGATGTATTCTTCATGATGATACAAACCCGGCTGATCATCGCGGCTGATGTTCTGCTCAAGAATCTCCAGCTTGTAGGGTTCGTCACGCTCGCGGAAGGTATCCACCGCTTGCTGCCAGCTGACCTTGTGGCGCACCACTTCGTAGTCGGTCTTGGCAAGCTGCATCATGCGTTGTTCCAAGGCGTCGAGATCTTCTTCAGTCAGCCGATGATCCAGATCGACATCGTAATAGAAGCCGTTTTCAATGGTCGGGCCAATGGCCATCTTGGCATCTGGATAGAGCTGTTTCAGCGCATGGCCGAGCAAATGCGCGCAAGAGTGACGGATGATTTCCAGACCATCGTCATCCTTGGGTGTAATGATCTCGATATCGGAATCTTCGCTGACCACATCGACCGCATCGACACGCACACCATTAATGCGTCCGGCCAGCGTATTGCGAGCCAGGCCAGGACCGATATCTTCGGCGATCTGCATAATGGAAACAGGGGCGTCGTACGAACGTTTGGCGCCGTCAGGCAAGGTAATAACAGGCATGATGCACTCCTTCAGTGGTGACCCCTACCAAGGGCCACATGTTGGATATTTCAGGTTTTGAATGGTTTAGCTCTGGCCCGACCTACCCCTACCAAGGGACCGTATCGGACCAACATTTCAACGGACGGCCTGAATAAGCCTTGACCCAACTGAAACGAGCTGGGCAGTCTACCTGATCGAAACCGAGCGGTCACCCCGATAACCAGCCTGTGTTTACGGTTTATTGACCGCAGGGCTGCATTTTCTCTGCATCTTTATTCCTTAAACTGTCGCGCAATTCTTCGATCTTTTTTAATGTGACTGGCCGGTCAGCACCCTGGCACCTTGGGAGTAGTGAATGAAAAAGCAGTCGATCATAGTCGCGGTCATCCTGGCCGTTGGTGCCGGCGGTTATCTATTGATGAGCAGCCCGATCGGTTCCGACAGTGGCGCCCAGCGTGGTGGCAATGCCGCTATGAGCATGCGCGCCGGTCTGGCCGGTTCGCGCTGGGGACGCAGCAACGCCAGCAGCAACACTGTCCAGGTTGAAGCCATTGATGTGGTACTGGACGATCACGCCCCCACCACTCCACTGTTAGCTCAGGTCGATGCCAAACGACAGGAAACACTGACCGTCCCGGCCGAAGCCAGAGTGATCGACATCGCCGTCCAGGCCGGCCAAACCGTCAGCGCCGGCGATGCGCTGCTTGAACTCAATGCCGACTCCATCGAATGGACGCTGCGCCAGCAACAGGCAGCGGTCGCCCAACAAGAAGCGGCGATTCGCATCGCCGAACGCCAGCATCAGGTGAATCAGGCGGCGTTGGCCAATGCTCGCGCCAGCTATCAACGCGAAGTGGCTTTGAACGACCAGGGTTACTCCAACGCCGCCAGTTTACAGACTGCCGAAGAGGCATTGCGCAGCGCCGAGTTGACCGTTGATATTTATGCCGACCAATTAGTTCAACAACAGGCCGATTTGGAGCAGGCGCGCATCGCGCTGGAGCAAGCTCAAGCCGACGCTGATGACTTGCAACCCACCGCCCCTTTTGACGCCGAAGTCGTCAGTATCAATGTTGCCACTGGCGCTCGCTTAGCGGCCGACACCCCTTTAATGACGCTGGTGGATCGCAGCTCACTCTTTGCGCGCACTCAGGTGCCCTTATCGGTCTATCGACGTATTCGCGGCCAGGACATCGAAGCCGAAGCCGTTATCGATGACGTCAACTATCCACTGACCGTCACCAGCCTGGCCGCTTCCGCCGAAACCGGCGCTGTGGCACTGGAAGTCGCCCTGCCTCCCGACATTCCCGTACTGATCAACGAAACCATTGAGCTGCAACTGAAACTGCCAACGCTGCGCAGCTACGCCGTGCCTCAGGATGCCATCTACCAGAACAACCGTTTGTATCGCCTGGTCGATGGCGCTTTGAGCATGCAAACCGTCCAGGTTCTGGGTTATCAACAACGTGACGGCAAACAGTGGGCGCTGGTGACGTTTGATGGGTCAGCATCATCAGACGAACCGATAACGGTGCTGACCACCCGGCTGTCGCAACCGTCCAACGGTACGCCCGTCACTCGCGTCGGCCTAAGCAGTGAAACCGCCGCCACCACTCAAAGTGGTGACGCTTCATGAGCGGCTTTTACGATCAGATACTGCGCCACCGTCTGGCCGCCAACCTGATGATGCTGTTGGTCATCGGCGCTGGCATTTGGGGTTTGCAGTCGGTGCGTTCGCAGCTGTTTCCGGATTTTGAACTGCCGCTGGTGCGCGCCACCTTCAGTTGGGATAACGCCGACGTCGACACCATCCGCACTCAATTGGGTGACCCGCTCGATCAGGAAATGATGGACAGCGGCGACTTCGATTTCGTCCGTGCCGTCTCTTACAACGGTGGTCACCGAGTCTTTGCTGCGGTTAAAGACGGCCTCAGCGTCGATGAAGGTTTTGCCACGCTCGAAGACGCCATCGATAACATTGGTTTGCCGTCGGGTGTGACCATCGATGATCTGGAAAAAATCGAAGTGACCGAACCCGTGGCTTCGGTGCTCATCTACGGCGATCTGCCGCGTGGTGATCTGGCCAGCATCGGCTATCAGGCGCAGCAGTCGTTACTGGCCGAAGGCGTGGCGGTGGTCGAGCTGTCTGGCGTGCCCGGGCGCAAAAGAGTGATCGATGTTGATCTGACCACCCTCGGCTCGCTGGGCCTGACGCTCGACACCCTGGCTGAACGTATCCGCGCCCAGTTCGATACCACCCCCGCCGGCACTCTGGCCGTCGGTGCCAACAGCACCTCCTTAGTAACTGATTCGCCAGACTGGACCCTTGCTGCGCTGAACGACGCCATCATCGCGCAAAACGCCGGTGGTGTGATTCGCCTGTCGCAAGTGGCGGATATTAGCGAGGCTTATGACAACACCGATATTCTGCGTTACGGCGGCATGCCAGCGGTCAAGTTGGAAGTCAGCCGTGTTGCTGGTGAAGACACCCTGGAAAATGCCGAGCTGCTGGACAACTGGATGAACCGCTTTGTCGACGAACTGCCCTACGGCGTCGGCATGCACAAATACAACGAAATCTGGCAGGTGGTTCAGGACCAGCTCAATCTGGTGATCAGCAATGGCATCGCCGGTATGGTATTGGTGTTGCTGGTGTTGTTCGTTTTCCTGCGCACCCGTTTGGCGCTCTGGGTGGCGGCCGGCATACCGGTTTCCTTTATGGGCACCCTCGCCTTTATGGGTTATTCCGACACCACCATTAACACCATCAGCCTGTTCGGCTTTGTGATCGCCATCGGCATCATTGTCGACGATGCCATCGTCGTGGCCGAAGATGCCGCAGCGCTGGAATCTCAGGGTTTATCGCCTGAGCAAGCCTCACGCACCGCTGCTAAACGCATGATGCCGGCGGTCATTGCCTCGAGCCTGACCACCATCGCCGCCTTTATGCCGCTGCTGCTGATCGGCGGTTCTTTTGGCAATCTGCTGGTCGATATTCCAACCGTCGTCACCGCTGCCATCATCGCCTCTTTGGTGGAGTGTTTTATCATCCTGCCGGGTCACCTCGGCCATAACGCCAAACCCAAACCGATGAGCGCGCGCCGGCAACAATTTGAAGACGCCTTTCATCGTTTTCGCGATGGTCCTTTTCAGCGTTTGGTCAAACAGGCGTTGCAGCAATCGAGCATCTTTGTTGCCGCCGTTTTTGCCATCGCTTTGTTGACCCTGGGTGCTGTGACCAGCGGCCGCATTCAATTCGAACCCTCGCCGTCGCTCGACCAGCCGACCATGAATATCACCCTCGATATGCTCGACGGCACCACCCTGGCCGAAGCCGAAGCGGCGATCGATCAGTTACAGGCGGTGGTTGAGAACATCGATGCTTCGGTTGGCGGCGGTTTGATCGCCAACATCGTTCAGGAATTTGAAAGCGTCGATGAGCCCGACCGCGCCTCTTTGGAATTGACGCTGACCAGCGATACCGACAGAGCGTTGAGCAACGCCCAGGTACTGGAGCGCGTGCAGAACGAATTCGAACTGCCACCGGTCGTGCGCGCCTATTCCAGCGGTCGTTTTTTCCGCGGTCCTGGCGGCGGTGGCGATCTGGAAATTCGTTTGGTGGGCGATGATATCCAGGAACTGAAACAGGCATCCCTGGCGCTGCAAACGGAGTTGCTGAACTATTCCGATGTGCTCAGCGACATTACCGATGATTTGCCTTTGGATGGTCAGCAATATCAGATGAGTCTGACTCAGGCGGCCCAAACCGCAGCCGTCGATATGAACAGCGTGGCCAGCCAGGTCGCCAGTCAGTTATCGGGCAAAACGCTGGTCACGGTGCAGGAAGGTGATCAGGAAATACCGGTGGTGTTGCAACTGATCGAGCGTCAGCGCGAGAGCGATGCCTGGCTGGATAATCTGCCGATTCAACTGAGCGACGGCACCACCCGACCGCTGGGTGGCCTGGTCAATTTTCAGTTTGACCAGGGCCTGAATCGCATCACGTCTCGCAACGGTGAGCTGGAAGTGGAAGTCACGGCCACTTACAACGGCGACCAGTTGGTGGATTTTTATCCGGTATTGGAAGACACCATACTGCCCGGCATCAGCGCCCGCTTTGATGTGGACAGCTCAATCAGCGGCCAGGCCGAAGAATTGGAATCCTTCTTCAGCGATACGCTGCTCGCGGTGAGCATTTCCATCCTGCTGATCTATCTGATTCTGGCCTGGGTGTTTGAATCCTGGCTGTGGCCTTTCGCCATTTTAATCACCGTGCCATTTGGCTTGACCGGCGCGGTTATCGGGCATTGGTTAATGGGCATGCCGTTATCAACGATTTCGGTATTCGGGCTGATCGGGCTATCGGGCATTGTCATCAACGACGCCATTATTTTGGTGACCGTCTTCCGGCGACTGCACGACGATGGTCTGAGCCTTTACGACTCGGCCGTCGAAGCCTCGCTGTCGCGATTGCGGCCGGTGATTCTGACTTCGATCACCACCATGGCCGGGCTGATTCCACTGTTGTTCGAAACCAGTGTCGATGCCGCCCTGCTCAAACCCATCGCCGTCGGTATGGTTTTTGGCCTCGGTTTTGGCACCCTCTTGATACTCTTGCTGGTGCCCATTCTGCTGCTGCAGATCGGTCGATTGAAAGCGCGCATCGCCAGCCGCCGCGGCGGTGGCGATCCGGAAACTATCAAGGTCTAAGGAGCCTCTGACCAACTCGCACAGGGCTCTGCGCGAGGTTAAATGGATCTGCCGCAAGGCGCGAATCGCCGGTAATGGCCGTAGCCCTTCCCAAGAGTCGCAACGCGTCAGGCTGCACCGCCGGTCTGTACCTGCCACTGTGACCAGTAAGCGCCACCTTGAGCGACCAGTTCATCGTGGCTCCCTTGCTCAACAATTCTCCCCTGCTCCAGCACCAGAATTTGATCGGCGTGGACAATGGTCGACAAGCGATGCGCGATCATAATGACGGTGCGCTCGTGGGAAATATGCTTCAGCGAGCGCTGAATGGCCGCCTCGGTTTCGTTATCAACGGCGCTGGTGGCTTCATCGAGCACCAGAATGGCCGGGTCTTTCAGCAGCGCCCGCGCCAGTGACAAGCGCTGGCGCTGGCCGCCAGACAAACGCACGCCGCGCTCACCCACTGGCGTGTCCAAGCCGTCGGGTAGACGCTCAATAAATTCCCAGGCTTCGGCGGTCCGGGCGGCGTTGATCACTTGCTCATCGCTCGCGTCCGGCCGACCGTAAGCGATGTTGTCGCGAATGGTGCCTTCGAACAAAAACACATCCTGACTGACCAAACCGATGGCCGAGCGCAAACTGTTCAAAGTCAGTTGTTCGATGGGCGTGCCATCCAAACGAATTTCACCGCTCTGCGGCTGGTTAAAGCGCAGCAATAATTTAATCAGCGTTGACTTGCCAGAACCGGTCGCGCCAACCAAGGCCACCGTGGTTCCCGCTGCCACCTTAAAGTTGATGTCATGCACACCGACACCAGTGCGGCCGTAGACAAAATTCACCGCCGAATAATCCACCTCACCACGCACCGGTGCCGCCAAACTCCGCGTGCCCTGATCGGGAATATCGATGGGCGTTTCGATCAAACCGAGAATACGCCGCACACTGGCCATGGCCCGTTCATAAAGGTCGATGGTCTGTGCCAGAGCCGTCAGCGGCCACAACAAACGCTGGGTCAAAAACACCAACACACCATAGGCGCCAACACTTAACTGGCCATCTAATGTCTGCATGCCGCCGATGACAAAGGTGAACAAAAAGCCGGTCAGAATCGCCATACGAATGATGGGAATAAAAGCCGAACTGACAGCGATGGCATGGCGGTTGGCCTCGGCATAGGCCTCGCTGTCGGCGCGCACCCGTGCCGCTTCGGTCTGCTCAGCAGTGAATGCCTTGATGGTGCTCATACCGCCAATGTTGTTGGCCAGGCGAGTCGCCAGGCGGCCAACCTGATCGCGCACCTTGGCGTACAGCGGCGTCGCTCTCTTCTGGTAGTAGAACGCCCCCCAGATAATCAGCGGCACCGGTGTAAAAGCCAGCACGGCAATCAAGGGTGAAATCACAAAGAACACCGCGCCGACGGCCACCACAGCGACCAAAATCTGTACCAGCTCATTGGCACCGCCATCGAGAAAGCGTTCCAACTGGTTAACGTCGTCATTGAGCACCGAAATCAACTGGCCGCTGGAGCGATTTTCAAAGAAGCTCTGATCCTGCTTCTGGATATGCTCATAAGCATCCTGACGAAAATCGGCCTGCAGTCGCTGCGCCAAATTGCGCCACAAAATCTGATACATATATTCAAACAGTGACTCGCCCGCCCAGATCAAAAACGTCAGCACGGCCAGCGCAGTAATTTGCGACTCCGGTGTCGCCAGGCCAAGACGCGACACAAAACTGGCTTCTTGATTCACCACCACATCGATGGCAATACCGATCAAAATTTCCGGGGCAATATCAAAAAGCTTGTTGATCGCTGAGCAGGCAACTGCCCCAATCAGGCGCAGACGATAACTACGGGCATAACGCAGCAGACGCAACAGTGAGCGAAAACTGGTCTGGGTAGAGTCAGACATGACAATCCTTAAACAAAAACGATCAGCGAGCCGCCAATTCGGCTCGCGACTAAAGCGGGATTAATAACAAGAACGCGGCGGTTGAGCGCACTCAGACCGTACGCAACTGCACACTGGCATCGCGCTCACGAATCGGCCAATGCAGAGCCGCCGCAGCCAGACCCAGAATGATGCCAGCGATCCAGATGCCATCGTAATGGCCAAAGGTTTCGTACAACCAACCTCCCAGCCAGACACCACTAAAGCTACCCAGTTGATGGCTGAGAAAGACCACGCCATAAAGAAAGGTCATATAACGGGTGCCGAAAAACACCGCCACCAGACCGGACGTTGGCGGCACCGTTGCCAGCCATAGAAACCCCATAACGGCACTGAATACCAGGATGCTGACCAGACTGACCGGCACCAGCAAAAACGCCGTGATCGCCACCACCCGACCCAGATAAATAAACGCCAATATCCGCTGTTTGGGCAGGCGGCCACTCTGCACACCCGCCACATAGGCGCCAATAACGTTACACAGGCCAATCAGGCTGATACTCCAGGCGCCGACCTTGGCATCAAAACCCAGATCGACGACATAGCCCGGCATATGGACGGTAATAAAGGCGACGTGAAAACCACAGACAAAGAAGCCAAGCACCAGCAACGTATAAGAACGAACGCCGAAGGCACGACGCAGAATCTGCCACAGCGAGGCCTCAATGGCCGGGCTCGAGGTATCGGAAGCACCGCCATAAGGCGCCAGCGGAATCGCCAGCAAGGCCATGGCCAGCGCCGATAAACTCAACCATTGCAACGCCTGGAACCAACCGACAGCGTCGACCAGGGTCTGCATCAACGGCACCACCAGAAACTGACCAAAGCTGCCGGCAGCCGTACCCAGGCCCAGCGCCCAGCCGCGACGCTCTTCCGGCACGGCGCGCACCAGAGCAGGCAGGACGATACCAAAGGCCGTGCCGGCGATACCGGCACCCACCAACAAACCAGCTGTCGCGATAATGGCGCCAGCGCTGGCGGCGTAAGCCATGCCTGCCATACCGGCGGCGTAACAGGCCACGCCAGCAAGCAACACCTTCAAATTGCCATAGCGATCCGCCAGGCCACCGGCGATCACAGCCATGACGCCCCAGGCCAGATTCTGAATCGCCAAGGCCATGGAAAACACATCCCGACCCCAGCCATGAGCCGACGACAACGGCTGCATAAAAAGACCGAAACCGGCGCGATAACCAAAGGACAACATCAGCAGCAGACAGGCACTGATCAAGACAGGCAAAACAGGCAACAAACGACTTTTCATGGTGGCAGACAGGCTCCGTTCAGGCAGGCAAGCGCCCGACAATAGCGCCATCATCCAGAACCGACAAGCGTGCGCTTGCAGCCTTCGCACGCACAGCGCTATAGTCCTGCGCCGCGGTCATCGCCCGCTACGGGACAGGCCTACTGGTGTGTTGTCACTGAATAATTCAGGAGGTGCCCATGGCGGCGAATCGCAGTCTGTTACTGATTCTGTTGGCGTATATCGCCTTTATCTCTCTGGGCCTGCCCGATGGCCTGCTCGGTGTTGCCTGGCCGTCGATGCGCAGCGATTTCAACCTGCCGCTGGACGCGCTGGGAACCCTGCTGATTGGCTCCACCTGTGGCTATATGTTGAGCAGTTTTGTCAGTGGAGCGGTCAGTCGCCGCCTGGGTATTGGTCGGCTGCTGGCGGTCAGTTGCGCAACCACAGCGCTGGCATTGATCGGCTATGCGCTAGCGCCTTATTGGTGGTTGTTGGTTGGTCTGGCTCTGTTGCTGGGGTTGGGTGCCGGCGCCATTGATGCCGGTCTGAACAACTATGTTGCCACTCATCACAGCGATCGCATGATGCAGTGGCTGCACGCCAGCTTTGGTGTCGGTGTCACCCTGGGTCCATTAATCATGACCGCCGGCCTGAAGTTAACCGGCAATTGGCACCCGGGGTATTGGGCGGTCGGCCTGGCGCAGTTGGCCTTGGCGCTGGTGTTCTTGCTAACCGCGCCACTGTGGCTGCAACGTAGCGCTGATACTCCGCCTGAGGCACCGGCACAACTCAGTGACGAGGCCGGCAAAGTCAGCACCACCCGGCCCGACCTGCTGCAGCCGGCGTCCATGTTCAAATCCATGCGCACCCTGTCGGTCTGGCTCAGCATGTTGCTGTTTTTCTGTTACACCGGCCTGGAACTGACCATGGGTTTGTGGACCTACTCCTTGTTGGCAGAGTCGCGCGGTTATTCCGTGGCAACGGCGGGTTTGTGGGTATCCATTTACTGGGGCATGTTTACCCTTGGCCGTCTGCTGGCCGGCGCCTTCGCTAACTGGCTCGGACATCAGCGGCTTATTTGGGGCAGTCTGGGACTGGCCTTGATCGGTGCCATCCTGCTGATCTGGAACCCGGTCAATGTTGTTGGTCTGTTTGCCATCGGGCTAATCGGTTTTGCTTTCGCGCCGGTCTTTCCAGGTCTGGTATCTGGCACTTCGCACCGCGTCGGCAAGGCGCACCAGGACAACACCATGGGTATGCAGATCGCCGCCGCCGGCATTGGTGGTGCCGGTCTGCCCGCACTCAGCGGTGTTCTGGCGGCACGCTTTTCGCTGGAGATCGTTCCCTGGGCGCTGCTGGTCGCCTTGCTATTGCTGGCGGGGTTCTACTGGCTGTCGCTCAGTCGATTCAGTCGGAGCCGGAACTGAATCCGGTTGCGTTACCGCTGCTGTTTTCGGCACCGGTTTGATCACCGCGGTCTGCAACAGCAGGCTGTTGGGGTAAGTCAGAAGATCACCCTGCTGGCGCCGAATCAACACATGAAACGGCGTTATTTCCTCGATGACGCCGCTGAGATCTTCGTCTTTAAAGACGATTTTGATTTCATCACCAATGCGAAACGGAAACTGGAAAAAGATAATAATACTGGCGGTGACATTACTGAGGATGGACCACTGGGCAAATAAGGCCACGCCCAGAACGGCAAAGAAGGACGACAGAAACAAGACGAACTGACCATAACCCACGCCAAAAACCAGACCTCCGGCAAAGGCATAGGCGAGCACATGAAAAAACTGCAGTGTCTTGCGGATCAGCGCCTTGCGTTGAATGGAGACATCTTTGCTATCGACAAAAAGCGCCAGGAAATACTTCAACAAGCCCTGCGTCAGAAAGAAAGCCAGGGCGAGTACCGCCAAAGCCAAGAGTAACTGCCACTCCATCAGTCCGTTCCGTTTAGTTGCCCATGGCTGATAATGCTACAGCCTAAAGATAACGGAAAGGTCGTCATGGCGGGATGTCGTTTAGCCGGCTTTTGCATACAATGCCCGCCACCCCCGATAAGAGAACAGCGTTTTGAGCAACGAATCCAAAGGTGGTGGTTTTTTCACCAACCTGCTATTCAACATTCTGCTACCCGTCATCATTCTGACCCGCTTCAGTGGCGAAGAGTCCCTCGGCCCGGTCTGGGGCATTGTGATCGCTCTGGCCTTCCCGATTGGTTACGGCCTTTGGGAAATGCGCCAGACCAAGAAGGTCAATACCTTTTCGGTCATCGGCGTGATCAGCGTGTTCCTCACCGGCGGCATCAGTTTGCTGCAGCTCGACCCCAAATACATCGCCATTAAAGAGGCCGCTGTACCGGCACTGCTCGGCGTCGCCGTACTGATCAGCCAGTTCACCCGCTTTCCCCTGGTCCGCACGCTGATCTTCAACGCTCAATTGTTTGCCATGGATAAAGTACAGCAGGCATTGGAAGAGCGCGGTACAGCACAGTTACTGGAACGCCGTCTGCGCCTGGTGAGCTACATTATCACCGCTTCTTTTATGCTCTCGGCGGTATTGAACTATGTGCTGGCGAAGCTGATTGTCGTCAGCCAGCCAGGGACCACGGCCTTCAGCGAAGAGCTGGGCAAGATGACTTTATTGAGTTACCCGGTGATTGCGCTGCCGTCCACCGTCATTCTGATGGGAGCGATTTTTTATCTGCTCAATCAACTGCGCAAACTGACCGGCCTGGATATGGAAGAATTGCTGTCCGAAAAAAACCGTTGAAGTCAGCCGCACCCGATAAGCTATACAGGCACGGCTGAACCCGATATCAATGCAAGGTCGCGCTACCGGTGACACCGGCGCGACCATATTCACCGCTCAGTTCATGGACAGCACGGTGGCGTTCCACTTCCAGATCAACGGAACCGCCGTTTTCCAGGTGAAAGTCGTACAGGGTGTTAATCAGGGCAGACAGCACATCGTGATTGTCTACCAGATTGGTAGCGATACCGGAGGCACAGAGAATGTCATAAATTGGATCCAGATTAGCCTGCAGATCCCCCTGTTCATCGCGGCAGACGTCAAGAGCGCTGAAATCAAAATTCTCGGAAACGATCAGCTCGAATTCTTTTACATCATTCATAGCATCACCTCGCTCTTAATTAGGATGGGACTTAATTGGGATGGGGTAAGTTGTCACCGTCCTGAGACGGGCACTGCATAATCTCTAGGTCTCCTTCGTGGTTACACTCTTATAAGATTGATCATCATTCGGCGGAATGCAAGCCCGTCGCTTAGAAGCGACAGGACTGACGCATGGGTTCGATCACCTCGGTGAAGCCGGTGAAATCAAAAACCGCAGTAATGGGATCGTCGTTATAGGGCGTGGTGCGAAACACCATGGTGGTATTTCCGCGCTCAACCTGCTGCGCCACCTGAGCGACAAATTCACTCAGCGTGAAGCCGGTATCGGGACCATCCAGTATCGACGACTCACGAGAGCCGCCCGCTTGCCAGCGTCCGGTCACCGGCGCTTGTTGTCCCAAACGGGTGGTCACTTCCGGTCGGCCACTGGGTAGAAAATCCTCCCAACTCAAGATCAGTACATAGCGGCCTGGCTCAGTGGAATCACATTGCCACGACAGTACAATCGGATCGCCTCGCCCGTTCAGGCCCTGCGCGGAGCGGATGGATAACTGGTGTTCGGTCTGACCGGTCAGCGGGTCTGAGGTGGCTTCGTAATTAAAAGCGGCCACTTCAAGCTGAACGTTTCCGCTGTAGGCTTCGGCATCGTCATAGCAGGCATAGCGCCGTTCCCGATTATTCAGTTCACGGCAGTTGCTGATGGCTTCAACAAAGGTTTCAGCGAGCACTGCGGTCGAACCAAAGACAAGCGCCAAGACAGTCAACAGGCGAGCGGACGTCGTCGTTATCACAAAGTCTCCTTACACGAATCCCGGGCTGGGATAGTTCGATTTCTGCTCATCAATTGTAGCAGTCGAGGCTCCAGCGTTGACACCACACAATGCATTGCACAATGGAAAACGGTCCGTCTCAGCTAAACACAAGCGTCGCGCACCAAGTATCGCTAAAATCACCCCGGCGGCAGCCGATAGCTTAATGACTGAAAATATTTCAATAAGACCGCCAAGACTCAGGATCCGGATACTCACATGCGCAAGAACTTACCCGTCACCGACACCGAATACGAGTTGAGCGATGATCAGGTTTTGATCTCTTCGACCACCGTTAAAGGGGTCATTCTGCATTGCAATGATGTCTTTTGTGAGGTCAGCGGCTACAGCCGGGATCAACTGATTGGCCAGGCACACAATCTGATTCGTCATCCGGATATGCCGCAGGCGGCGTTCGCCAACATGTGGGAATATCTCAAAGCTGGCAAACCCTGGATGGGTCTGGTTAAAAACCGACGCAACAACGGCGACTACTACTGGGTTAACGCCTACGTCACACCGGTCACCGAAAACGGCAAAATCATCGCTTATGAATCGGTGCGGGTGAAGCCCAAACGTGAGGATGTTAACCGCGCCTTTCGCATCTACCAGCGACTGAACGCTGGCAAACATCCACTGTCCTTACTGCAACGCATCCGCAAACGCATCGTGCATTGGGGGCCGAACAGCCTGGCGGCCTTCTTCATGGTCGCCATCGGTTATTTCACTGGCGACTGGGTCAGCCTGGGCGCAGCCGCAGCAGTAATGACGGTGTTAAGTGTGCTGGCCTATCGTCAGCGCGAACACATGATGGCTCATATGAAAGAACGCTCTGCTGGTCAGTTCAGCGATCCCATCATCGCCATGACCTTCTCCGATGCGCCCGATACCATGGCCCAACTGGAACTGGCCATGGACAGCGCCAAAGCGCATCTGCGCACCGTTCTGACGCGCATTGATGACGCCGCCGGAGGTGTGAATAACCAGGCTATCCAATCGCGCAAACTGACCGAGGAATCGGTAACAGCGGTCGACCAACTGCAAAACGAAACCACACAAATTGCTGCAGCGGTCAACGAAATGGCGGCCACCATCCACGAAGTATCCGGCAATGTTCAGGATACCGCCGGCGAAGCCGATAAAGCACACGAATTGGCCGACCAGGGCACGGCGACCATCAGCCAGGCCCGCCAAGGTATTCAGGAATTGGCCGAAGCGGTTGAATCCATCGGTCAAACCGTGCAGGAAGTGGTCAGTGAAACCCAATCGATTGCCGAGGCCGCCAAGCTGATTCAGGAAGTAACCGAGCAAACCAACCTGCTGGCATTGAACGCTGCCATCGAAGCGGCCCGGGCTGGCGAACATGGTCGCGGTTTCGCGGTGGTTGCCGACGAGGTTCGCTCGCTGGCAATCCGCACCGCCAACACCACCACCCAGATCCAGACCATCATCGACAAATTAAAAACCAAGACCGGTGACGCCGAAGCCGCCGCCGAACGCGGTCGCAGCATCGCTGAAGACAGCGTCAGCCGGGTGGGCGAAGCCGACTCAGCGCTGCACGACATCGCCGCTGCCGTGGTTCGCATTACTGAAATGACCCACCAGATGGCGACCTCCATCGAAGAGCAAAGCCAGGTCTCCGAAGAGATCAACCAACAACTGACCCGCATCACTGGCCTGGCCGATCACAGCCTGGAACAGGGTCGATTGTCGGTGAAAGGCGCGGAAACCCTGAGCGAGCTATCCGACAAGATGCACGAACTGGTGGTACTGTTTCGCACCTGAGTCAGGGCGACTAAACTGATTACCACAACGTATTTCGCGCCGCCTGCCAACGATAGGATGCAGTATGAATATCAAGGCCAACAAACACGCCCAAAAATTGCTGCTGTTCTCGCTGACGGGCAAACAAAGCTTTGCCATCGGCACGCTCAAAGTGCGCGAAATCATCCCCTATCGCGCGCTGTCCAAATTGCCGCAGGACCACCCGGCAGTACTGGGCGCAACCAACGTGCGCAACAAAACCATACCGGTGATCGATATGGCGGCGGCCGTCGGCTATACACCGCTCACACCGGAAGAGCAGGCTCAGGCATCAATCATCATTACTGATGTCCAGCGTCGGGAAGTGGGTTTTCTGGTGCGGCGCATCGAGAAAATCGTCGATACCAACTGGCGCGACGTCAAGCCACCACCGGACATGCTGGGTAAAAACGCCTACCTGACCGGTCTCTTTATGGATGGTGACAACACCATTCAGCTGTTGGATGTCGAACTGCTGTTGTCACGCATCTATCCGGATCCGCCGGGACGACGTTTTGCCAAACTGACCGACGTCCAACGTGAACAGCTGCAACCGCTGAATATCCTGCTGGTTGATGACTCTCATGTAGCGCGCAAACAGCTGTCGGACGCGCTGGACAATCTCAACATTCCCTACCAGGTCACCACCAACGGCCTGCAAGCATTGGAAGTGATGGAAAACAATGCGCGGCTTGGCAATGCCACCGATATTCTGGTCAGCGACATCGAGATGCCTGGCCTGGATGGTTATGAACTGGCGTTCAAAATTCGCGATATGGCTGAGTTAAAACGGACCTACATCATCCTGCACACCTCGTTAAACAGCGAAATGAGCCTGACCTACGCCAATCAGGTCGGCGCCAACGAAGCACTGACCAAGTTTGACGCCGATGAACTGGTTCATGCCATGTTGCGTGGCGCCCAGGCCATGACCGGCGACTGAAGCGAGACTTGCCTGTGTGGCTCAGTCAGCCTAATATACTGTATATAAATACAGTTATTGGGCGAGAGTTATGGCTGTTCAATTACTTGGCCGCAGCGTGGCCGGACCTCAACTTAATCTGCCGCTCTTTATTGAAGGCGCCGAAGCCAGCCAGAATGCAGCGGCCAGCGTTGACGATTCCAGCGCAGTGGATCTCAACCAGCTGTGCCTGCGCTACCCGGACAAAACCTTTTTTGTCGCCGTGGAAACCGATGCCATGATTGATGCCGGCATCGGTCCGGGCGATGTACTGATTGCCCACCAGGCACAGACGGCGCGTTCCGGACAAATCGTTATCGCCGCTTTTCAGGGCGAATTAACCGTCCGGGAATTACAGTTATCGCCGTCTCCTCGGCTGATTGCCCATCATCCGGATATCGATGAAGTCATTATTCCAGACAGCGAAACCCTGACTATTCTTGGTATCGTCACACAAATATTACGTTCGGTTGGATATTAAACTTGAATTGCTCACCCTCGGCCCCTAAATTGATATCGCTCCAGATATCTCGCACTTTTTATACCGATGAGTGAGCCGTTTTAATGTTCAGTACGTAATCAGACCTTCAGATCGCGTATTGCATTGCCCACTGTCGCCGGTTTCTCTCAATAGCGGCCGTACCCCGGCTACCGATAGACCGCCAGTGTTGATGCTCTAAAAGGGTTTTTCCTGTTAGAGCTGTTTGTTCATCCACTTCTATTATTTGAATGTTGAGACCATGACCGAAGCTAAGGCATATACCCCTCTTGACGATCAGTTGATCGATCAACAAATTCAGCAATATCAAGCCGAACTGGAAGAATTAAAACAGGCCAAAGCTGCAGCCTTGAAAAAAGAAGAAGGCTTTGAGCAGTATTTCGCTTTGCTGGAAACGCTAGAGCGCGATTACCAATTAACCGAAGAAGATATTTTTAATCGTCGCAGCGTAAAAATTGGTGACTGGATTACCACTCACCTGCCCCACCTGAATAAATCGGCCTTGTTAGCCCGCCTGGAAAAATTCATTGGTGAGCGACTCAAACAACAGGCCCGTAAAAAACCATTGACCGGCCGGCCGCAACCGGCGCGCGATTTACCACCGGGCCAATACCGCCATCCGCTTAAACTGGAAACCCTGGAAAAGAAAACCCGCGCACCGCGCGAGCTTAACCACTGGGTGACCGAAAACGGCCTGGAAACGGTGCTGTCGTGGAGAATCGACGCGGCCGAGTAACGGCTCAGTTAACCGACCAGGCCCTGTTGCAGCAGACGCAAACCGGTCAACAGCAAGAGGGCGTAACAGAGCCGGTAAAACCAACGCTCGGATAAACGGTGGTGCAGCCAAAGCCCCAGATAGACACCGGCCACCGCCACTGGGGCCAGCAATAACGCATTCAACAGAATCTCAATGCGGAACTGCCCCAGCAAAGCGTAGGGTACCAGCTTGATGTAATTGACGAAGGCGAAGAAGACAACGGTGGTGCCCACAAAGAGCGTCTTATCGAGACGTTGCGGCAACAGATAGACACTGATCGGCGGTCCGCCCGCGTGCGCGGAAAAGCTGGTAAAACCGGCAACCGCCGACCAGATACCGCCTCTGATCCGACTCACCTGCCGCGCCGGTTGCTCCCGCCGCCAGGCCTGGCTGTAATAATTCAGCGCAAAAGCAACGGCAATCACCCCGATCAACAGACGCAGCATCTGCTCATCCACCCAGCGATAGGTCAGAGTTGCCACCAACACGCCAAGAATGCCGCCAGGCAAAATGATCCACAGATTCTGTGGATCCCAACGCCGCCAGTAGGCACGCAAACCAGCCACATCCATGATGCAAAGCATCGGTAACAGAATGGCAGCGGCATCGAAAGGGGATATCACCAACGACATCAAAGGCACCGCGACCATTCCCAAGCCGCCGCCAAAACCGCCTTTGGAAATACCGACAATCAGAATGGCGATCACAGCGAGCACGTAAAAGGCAGGCGACAACAACACAGCTCGGTTCCTTACATCGGTCAAAAGACGCGCCATTCTAGCGCGTCCGGTGACGGGCCTGAAAGCGGTCGCCCCGGAACCAATCCACCAAAGTGGTTGCAAATCAACCAATAAAACCATTATGGTTTAAATCATCATTAAACAACCTAAGAGGTTGATCATGACTCCTCTGGTGCTGATCGGCGACCTGGTCGCCTCACGTCGTTCCAGCTTGCGTCAACAACTGCAAGAACAGCTCAAGGGCGCGCTGGACGACCTGAACCAGAATCGAAACGGCCTGACATCACCCTACACCATCACTCTGGGCGATGAATTCCAGGTGGTTTACGACCAGGCCGACCGGGTGTTCGCTGACTGCCTGGCCATAGCCGCCGCTGTTTATCCGGTGCGGATGCGGTTCTCATTGAGCCTGGGCGCGATCAGTACCGACCTGAACCCGGACCAGGCGCTGGGCATGGACGGGCCGGCGTTCTATCAGGCGCGAGATGGCATTGATCGGCTCAAACGCAGCGGCGAACTCTTTACCCTGGCCGGACTGAGCGAGTCAGAACAGCCACTCGCCAGCGGCGGCCTGGGTTTGTTCAGCCACCAACTCAATAAATGGAACGCCAACCGCCTGCATATTCTCAATCGCTTGCTGTTAGGCTGGCGGGTCGAGCGCATCGCCGAAGAACTGAACATCAGCGAACAGGCGGTCTACAAGAATATCAACAGCGGTGGTTTGCATGCCGTCATCCGGCTGCTGACTGCGCTGACCCAAACCCTCAACCAATCGATGCGGGGCTGAGCGTGCTGACCTGGCTGTTTCTGGTTGGCTGGCTGACCAGCCGCCTGGCGCTGATCGTACGCGATGAACCACTGGGGTCGCGTTTTCTGATCAGTCTGCTCACGCTGCAACTGCTGTGGTGCTGGCTGACTCTGGGGTTGTCCTTTGCCAGCCTGAGTCTGGCTGGTCTGATGCTGCTGGCCTTGATCGTCCCCGAACGACTGCTGCCCCAAAGCTGGCTCAACGATGGCCGTTTGGCGGCAACCCTGCTGATGCTGGTCACCCTGGCCCTGCTCGCCGACGCCCTGCCCGCTCCGGCCTGGCAACACAGTTTCGAAGCCTGGCTGTGGAATCTGGGAATGAGCACCGCCCAACTGACCCGCGCCTTGATCTGGCTGACCGGCTTTTTATTAGTCGCCAACGAAGCCAATCTGCTGATCCGCAGCCTGTTTCATCGCTTCTCACTGGAGCCCAGGCTCACTGCAGATGGCGATGTTGATGGCGACAACAGCCAAACCCAAGTCGATGCACGCGAATACAATGCCGGCCGGGTCATCGGCATTCTGGAACGCTGGTTGATGTATCTGGTGCTGGTTTCCAGCGCTAACTACAACGTCATTGCCATCATCATCGCCGCCAAGGGATTTGCGCGTTTTCGTCAGTTGGAAGAACGCGCCTTTGCCGAATATGTGCTGATCGGCACCCTGGCTTCGACGCTGGTCACCATCGGCATTGCCGAAAGCTTAAGATCAATACTGAGTCAGTAACGCCGGCTCGCCAAAGCAATGGCCCTGGCATTGATCACAGCCCAGCGCAGCAAGAATCTGTACCTGCCCGGGTGTTTCCACGCCTTCGGCCAGGACTTGCAAACCCAGGGGCCGCGCCATGGCGATGATCGACTTAATAATGGTGTAAGCACTGCTGCGCGCTTCCAGACCTTCGACCAGAGAAACATCGATCTTCAGCCGGTCCAACGGCAAGGCATGTAGCAGCGGTAACGACAAACAGCCGGTGCCGAAATCATCCAGTACAAAGCGCACCCCCATTTCACTTAACTGAGCCATGCGCTCCCGGCTGCGATCCAGATCGCGGCCGATCAAAACCTCGGTCAGCTCAAACTCCAGTAATGACGGATCAACACCAGTCAGCGCCAGAATGGCATCCACCTGATCAACAAAATCCGCCGCCAGCCATTGTCGGATACTGACATTAATGGAAATCGGCAAAGCCGCTTCATCGGCAAACAGCAGACTTTGTTCGCACACCTGACGCAACGCCCAACGACCGATATCAATGATGAGCCCGCTCGACTCCGCCAGACTCAGAAAATGCTCCGGCTTCAGCACGCCCAGACGTGGATGGCGCCAGCGCAGCAGCGCCTCATAGCCCAAAACGCGGCCGTGCAGATTGGTGCGCGGCTGGTAATGCAGCTCAAACTGGCCATCTGCCAAAGCCTGACGCAAATCCAATTCCAACTGACTGCGCCGCTGCAAGCGCGCCTGCATATCCGGCTCGAAAAAACACAGTTGATCGCGCCCGGCCTGCTTGGAGGCATACATCGCCAAATCGGCCGACATCAGCAAGGTATCCACCGGCTGCTCGTCGCCACGAAACAACATCGCGCCGATACTGGCACTGAGCAAATAAGCCTGGCCCTGCAAATCGTAGGGACGGCGCAACGCCGCCAACAGTTTATTGCCATAAGCCTGAACCGCGCTTTCAGCCTGGCCAAGATCGGTGGGCAAACCGCCAACCAAGACAACAAACTCATCGCCACCGGTGCGCGCCAGACTGTCCGAGGTGCGTGAACAGGCCTTCATGCGCCGCGCCACCTGCACCAGCAGTTCATCACCGAGCGTATGACCAAAGGCATCGTTTAGTTGTTTGAAATGATCCAGATCGATAAACAACAAGGCCGCATACTGACGACTGCGCTGCGATTGCAGCCGAACATTATCGAGCCGGTCGATCAGCAAACGACGATTGGCCAGCAGCGTCAGCGGGTCCTGATAGGCCAGCTTTTGCATATGCGCTTCAGCCGCCTTGCGCTCAGTAATGTCACTGAAACTGGCGATGTAATGCGTCACCTTGCCGGCGCCATCACGCACCGCCTTGATTACCGCCCGCTCAGTAAACAGCTCGCCATTCTTGCGCCGGTTGCAGATCTCGCCAGACCAGTAACCCTCGCACTCAATATCGCTCCAAAGCTGATGATAAAAATCCTCATCGTGCACGCCCGAGCTCAGCACCGACGGATTACGACCGATTACTTCATGCTCGCGGTAACCGGTAATATCGGTAAAAGCCGCATTGACCCGAATGATGCGCCGCTCTCTATCGGTGATCAGCACGGCATCCTGAGTTTGCAGCGCAAGCGCCGAAATCTGGTGATCCGCCAAGGCTTCTTTCTGCTCAGTAATATCGCGCATCCACAACAACCAGCGCCCAGGCTCAGGTTCAGAACGCCAGCACGCCGACACCTCAAACCAACGCCAATGGCCATTAACCGGCAGGGAAATTTGATCGGACGACCACACACCAGCGCCTTTTGGCTCACTAATCAGCGCCCTGATCACTGCTGCGGCTTCATTGGGCATCACCGCTTCCGGGCTCGATCCCAGATAGGCCGCCCGTGGTCGGTACAGCACATCAGATGAACGCGAATGCAGATCGCAAAAACGCCCCTGGGCATCCAGCTCAAACACAAAATCCGGTGATGACGCCAAGACAGCCCGCAACTGAGCATTCTGACGATGCTGATGCCGCAACCACACCACCAGCCACAGACCCAGCCCGATCAGCAAGAACGCTCCCAGCGCCCCAAGCGTCAGCACCCAATCCATTTTCGCCACCCGAAACCATCATCCGTCTGCAGTCTAAAACGGCGCAGCACAACACCGACTGACCTGGATCAAAGCTCTAACAAGACACCCGGCCGCAGCGCCCTTTGAAGTCGGCTCTGTGATCGGGAGAACGGGGGTAACTGATTGAATCCGTTAAATTTTTCAGAGGTGGGGGTTGCGCGAGGCGAATTTCCAAGTATCATACGCCCCGACCTGAAGGACTATAGCTCAGTTGGTTAGAGCGCTACCTTGACATGGTAGAGGTCTCCAGTTCGAGTCTGGATAGTCCTACCAAATTCTTCAGAAAAACCAAGCACTTAGCGGTGCTTGGTTTTTTTGTGTCTGGGGTTTGGAGACAGATTGGAGATATTTTGGAGATATACAGTAGTGGCACCCCACAACTATCGCGGCGTCCAATCCAATTGAGAAATGCCACAATAGCGAGTACTTAATTACTAATCGCACATCAAAGGACAAAATATAGCTAAATAGCCCCGGCAGCCGCTACAGGCGAAAAACCAATCAAACCTTCTCTTCTAAACCACTCAAAAAGTCACCCCCCTTCTAAATCAATACCATCTCTAATACTCTGACAAGCAACTAATCTTGGCTCTCAACAAGTCTGACCTAGGAATCAAGGATGCTCCGTCGAATTAGTAAAATTCAAAATGTTGGTCTATTTGCTGATTGCTCGTTAGCAGATGTCCAATTCTCCAAATGGACTGTTATCTATGGAAGGAACACCTACGGGAAATCAACTCTCACAGATATCTTTGGATCATTAGAACGGAACGATCCACTACCAATCAAAAACAGAAAGTCCATCCCAGAGGCTCAGAAAACACAACGAGTCGAACTTTCATTTTGCAAAGAAGGAGAAAATGAAGGCGAAGGAAGAGCCATTTTCAATAGTGATCACTGGGAGGTTGGTCTAAGAAAATCGCACAACTTAGCGGTATATGACGACACATTTTACCATTCTCACCTATTCACATCGCAAAAATTCACAAGAGACACTAAAACTAAGTTTAGCGCGTTCATATTAGGTGAATCCGGCGTTCAAAATGCAGAACTGATATCTGAGAAAAAGAAACTCAGAGATAAGATCGGACGCGACCTCAGACGCTTTGAAGACAGTCACTTTAGAGATGTACAACCAATCGATGAATTCCTGGCATTGAAAGTAGCTCACCCAAAAATCGAACTGGCTGATAGGCATCGAACACTAGGGAATGAATACCAAGCTATCAAAAAGCAACTGTCGGATATATCAGCTGTGACCAGGAGGCAGCAACTTACCGGTTTACACGATATAAGTGGAAATATCGAAGCCCTGGAACACTTTAATGAAACACTTAGAACGTCCATTGAAACAGTTCACCTTAAAGCACAAGAACTAATCGACTCACATGTAAATGAGCATATAGCCGCTACTGAAAATCCGTTTAGTTGGTTCAGGGCTGGTCTGTCATTTGGCAACAATGTAAATTGCCAGTTCTGCGGTCAGCTGCTGAAGGACGAAGCACTAAAATTAGTTAGTGCATACGCCAGCTATTTCAATGAAGAATACCGTAGCCACATTAACTCGATGTCAAAAATACTTGACAGAGGAATATCAATACTCAAAGAGGATTTATATCTTCCATTGCTCCTTACTTTAGAGCGAAATAAAACAGTTATTAGCGAATACCCTGAACTATTAGAACAACCCAACTTTCAATCATTTATCGCAAAGAGTGAAGCCTACAAAATTGAAATCACTACATTGATTGAAAAAACAGGCACAGAAATAAATCAGGTTTTAGAAGAAGCGCTAATAAAGTCTGAACAGAAAAAGCAGTCCCCACAAGACCCTATAGAAGCGCTAGGTTTGGCTGAACTTACCAAATTGACAGTAGAAATCTCCAGATTGGTAAACCAATATAATATGGAAGTTACCACTCCTATTAACGAGGTACTGACTCATTACAAAGAGCAAGCAAACACTGCTAATTTAAACAGCAAGTTAGCCGAGATCACTGCTGAGGGAACGCTCGTTGGAAGAATGATCAAGCGACATGAAAGGTCCGCGATCTGCGAAGAATATATCCAGTTAAAGTCAGAGCATGAGTCTTTAATTCAAGAACTTCCGGAACTAGAAAAAAAACTACAATCCGAACAAAGTGATTTCCTAGACCGCTTTTTCGATAGAATAAACCAGTCCTTTAAAGAGCTTGGTGGTTCTGATTTTCATTTAGTTAAAGCTTGGGATAGAAATGGCCATACTCCAATATGCTACTTGCAGGTCATGTATAAAAATAAGAAGGTTAAAGATTCAAATCTAGACAAGGTGTTTTCTGAATCAGATAGACGATCTCTAAGTTTATCATTGTTTTTTGCAAAGCTTGATTCAATGGAAAAAGAAGATCGATTAAAAACAGTAGTTGTTTTTGACGATCCAGTAACATCTTTTGATGAGCACAGAGTATCTGCTACTCATCGAAAAATCTCATATCTTGTAAATGACGTTGAACAAGTGATCATGTTAAGTCATTTCCGAGAAGGCATTTCAAATCTCCTTAAGAAGCACCTTAAAAGTGGGTTGATAAACGTAATTGAAATAAAGAAAAAAATGGACGGATCAACTATCGTAATGAAGAGACCTAATGACTTAACCCGGTCGGTCCATGAAAGGATGCGAGATCAAGTATTCGATTTCATTGATAGAAAACGAGATTCTATTCAAATTCCGCTGAGAGTATTTCTAGAGGAAGAACTTAAAGTTAGGTTCGCTCAGCAATATAGAGCTTCATCACTTGAAGGGGAACAACTAGGAACACAGATCGATAGGTTATGGAGTGCAGGTTCAATAGATGAAGACACACACACAAAGCTCGATAAGTGGAAAAACGAGCTAAATCCTGACAGCCACCAATTTTCTGGTGACGATTTAGAGGACCAACGCAACAATGCGAGGCAGTTTATGAACTTCCTTTATCAAGAACTTGTGCCAAGTATGGCTATAGCTCCGCGCTAACACTTGTCCATTCGCGGTGTTGATCCGTGTATTCATCTGACATCTTCTGGGTGGTATGACCAAAAAGATGATTCACATACTCGTCACTGAACCCAGCCTTCAAGTAAAGATGCCCCCCCAACCCTCGAATCGTATGGAAACCGGGTCTCTGTTCTCGTGACATGGTTTGAAACTCTGGCAAGCTGTCCCTTAATCCGGCAAACGCCTTGCTGAGGTGATCAGGCGTAATTTGCGCCCAGTGCTCAAGCGAAGCCGCCTGCTTTTTACGCTCTGGTACTCGATGCAGGATGAACGGGCATACCGGTGCAATTGATCTGGACCGCTGAATAACTTCCTGCAGCCCCTCGCCCATTGTGATCTTCAAAAACGCTCGATGGCCATGCTTCTCAGTCTTAGTCTGAATCACCGCCAGACAATACCTTCAATGTGATCGGACCCGGGCACGCACCAGATCACCGTGTCTTTGCAATGAGATCAAAGCCAAATCCATGGCCACCTGCATCCAGTCAGGCGCAATGGCATAGATGGCGTCAAACTGGGCTTTGCTAAGTGGTAGGCGCTTACGTTCTTCGGCGGTGCGTGGGTTGGTCAAGGTACCTTCTGCCGGGTTTGAATCCATCAGACCTTTCGCAAAGCCGAACTTACAGACTTTCACCAAGGTGCTGCGCTGTCAGCATTCGACCCTAGCGATAGGCGCATGAGCCATCGAACGGTCGATCAGTTGAGGTAATACACTTCACTAGACGTAATGACTCACCCCCTGCCCATCCTGGCTGTCATCGTAACGATCCAGCTGCATCAGCGGTGAGCCGGAAGCTTGACCGCCGTAGACGTTAAAGTCGCGCTGCGATATTTGCTCACGCCCACTGGAGCGACCATTGGCATCGTCAATGATCCACTCTAACAGTTCCTCGCGCTGACGCCCGCTGGAGTTAATCTGGCCATTGGTCAGCTTATATCGCTGGCTCTCCTCACTGCTCCAATTGAGCGATAAGGTCTGCTCTTGCGTTGCCGTGCGGTAGATCATCTCCAAAGTGCGTTGCTGGCTTACGTACTGAGCATCGGAATCTTCATCGGAACTTTGCCGGCTCTGTTGAGACAGACTGATGGTCAACTGATAAGTACCAGGACCTAGTTCACGAGCGTCTTTTTTCCGATTTGAAGTAAAGGCCGCATCGAAATCGGGAATCGACAATGAACCGGATGACATCGGCTGTGTTTGAGTGTGCTGACTTAATGCGGAGACGGTGCGCCCTACGACGCCCTGAGCCTGGTCCCGGCTGGCGCCAATATCTTCAAGCGCCCGGATGCTGTCGTTAGCCACCTGCAGCAGAGCGTTTAATCCGGAGCCATAGAAGCTGCTTAAGGCTTGCGATTGCAAACCACCCGCCAGATTCTGAGTATTACCCATTACGCTCGTCGCAGCGGCCAGCTTCGCCTCCAGCCAGTTGGTTCCCACCTGGCCATAGGTTTGCGCAACAACGCCGGGTTTTTTACTCAGTTTGAAGCCGTGGCGATCCTCAATACCCGAGTCCAGATCCCCTTGCTGCCAATCGGCCGATAAGCGCTTTTCGCCGTTGCTCATGGTTTGCTGCTGCAGCGTTAACTGCTGACTGAGCATCCCTGTTTGCTGGCTCGCGCTGATGTCCAAATCATTGATGGAGCGATCGCTGATGGATTGAAAGAGATCCGTTTGACCTGCGGCCTTACCACTGAACAATTGATCAATGGCAGTGGCCAGGTCGTCGATAACCCGGGCAAAAACCTGCTGTTCTTTTTCCGACAGTTGCTGTGAACTTTCCAGCGTAAAATCAACCAGCTTCCCGGCGATTCCCTCGCGCACGTTAAAGCTCACCTCGACCCCGGATTCAAGCGTCATACTGACACCCAAGACAGTGCCTAACGTGCGCTTTGCAGTTGCAGGCGGCTCATCGGCTGACTCAACCGCCTGGGGCTGCGGCCGACTTAAACGGCTGAAATCCAGCTGAGCTGCGAGGTTGTCGAAGTGGTCACCGACAACGGCCATCATTCATATCCCTGCTGTGGGCGCATTTTAACCCTTCGAGAGGGGCATCGGCGGCACTCAGGAAAACTTGAACCCATTTCCGATCAGCGCCAGGCTTTAGCACTGTCATTTTCATTCAGGAACGCCATGCAACCTATTGTCGTTTTCTCAGGCAGCGGCCTCAGTGCCGGTGCGGGCCTGGCCACCTTTCGAGGAGCGGACGGCCTGTGGCGTCAACATGATCCGCTGACGCTGGCAACGCCCCAAGCCTGGCAAGCCAACGCCCAGTTGGTGACCGAGTTTTATAATGAGCGCCGCGCCCTGGCCTGGAAGGCACAGCCGACGGCGGCACATCGCGCCATCGCCCGCCTGGAATCGCGTTACCCGGTGCAGATCATTACCCAGAATGTCGACGACCTGCACGAACGCGCGGGCAGCAGTGCCGTTATTCATCTGCACGGTGTACTCGACCGGGTCCGCTCAACGACGGATGCCAGCAATAAACGCTGGATGCATGGCGAAGCGGTCGATCTGAATGAACGCGCGGCTGATGGCGGTCAATGGCGGCCGGATGTGGTCTGGTTTGGCGAATCAGTACTGGGGTTTGCGGAAGCGGCGATGGCGGCGGCCGATAAAGTCTTGGTCGTGGGCACCTCCCTGACGGTGCAACCCGCCGCGTCCTTGTTAACACTGGCCGCTGACAAGGCCACCAAGGTCATTATCAATGCTGAACCGGTGCCGATGCATTCCGGCTTTAAGTTAATACTGGGTAACGCAGATGAGCGCCTGCCTGACTTGGTCGAACAGTGGTTAGGCGCCGAGCAGAGGTAGATGTTTCAACTGTTGATAACGCAACGCCATATCGATGCAGTGACGTAACGCCGCCTCGGGTAAGGGCTTTTGGGGATCGAGTAAAATGGCGCGCTTGCCTTCAAACTTTAGCTCGGCGCCATAGACTTCGCGAAAGGTTTCCACCAAGCGAGTGGTACAGACAAAATATACAGCGCACTGCTCGGGCTGTTTGGGTTTCCAATCAAAACGCACCGGGCTGCCACCGGCTACCTTATAACTGGGTTCACCCCATTTGAGCGTTTCTTCGACGCCGCCCAACTGCTGTTCGCTGGCAACCTCGATGATTAATTGCCGTACCTGATGCAGACAATCACGCGCTGCAGGCGGATAATTTTTAAAGTGTTCAGCAACGTCCGGTGTCATCGCAAATCCTTTCCTGACTAAATTAAACCACCTTCAACAGACTCTTGGCTTCGATCATCTCATCGCGCAAGGCAGCGGCCTTTTCAAAGGCCATATCTTTGGCGGCGCGATGCATCTCATCTTCCAGTCGTATAATTTCTTTCGACAGTTCCGCCGGGGACATGGTGGCGTAACTTTTCTCTTCGGCGTTGATGCGTTCCACCTTCTGCCGACGACTGGCCATCTTACCTTTGCGGCCGGGGGCTCCAGGTGCGATAGCGCCTTCGAGAATATCCTGAACGTCTTTTTGCAAGGCTTGAGGGGTAATGCCATTGGCTTCGTTATGGGCGATCTGTTTTTCGCGGCGACGTTCGGTTTCCTCAATGGCACGCTGCATCGAGCCGGTCATGTTATCGCCATACAGAATGGCGGTGCCGTTGAGGTTACGAGCGGCACGACCGATGGTCTGAATCAGCGAACGATCGCTGCGCAGGAAGCCTTCTTTATCGGCATCGAGAATCGCCACCAATGACACTTCCGGCATATCCAGACCTTCACGCAGCAGGTTAATACCGACCAGCACATCGAATTCACCCAAGCGCAGATCGCGGATAATTTCGACGCGCTCGACGGTGTCGATATCCGAATGCAGATAGCGCACCTTGATGCCATTTTCGGCCAGATAATCGGTTAAATCCTCGGCCATGCGTTTGGTCAAAGTAGTCACCAGCGTGCGCTCGCCAAGCTTGATGCGCTTATGAATTTCCGACAGTAAATCATCGACCTGAGTGGATGCCGGCCGTACTTCGACAAGCGGATCGACCAGACCGGTCGGACGCACCACCTGCTCCACCGTTTGCTGGCTGTGTTCGGCTTCGTACTTGGCCGGCGTTGCCGACACATAAATTGCCTGGGGCGCCAAACGTTCCCATTCTTCGAATTTCAGCGGCCGGTTATCGAGCGCCGACGGCAGACGGAAACCGTATTCAACCAGGGTTTCTTTGCGCGACCGGTCGCCTTTGTACATGGCGCCAATCTGCGGAATGGAGACGTGGCTTTCGTCGATAAACATCAACGCATCGTCGGGCAGATATTCATACAAGGTCGGTGGCGGCTGACCAGGACCACGGCCGGACAGAAAGCGCGAGTAGTTTTCGATGCCGGTGCAATAACCCAGTTCGCGCATCATTTCCAGATCGTAGCGAGTGCGTTGTTCCAGACGCTGCGCTTCGACCAACCGATTATCGCCTTCGAGAACTTTCAGCCGCTCGCCCAGTTCGGTTTCGATCTCTTCGATGGCTTTGACGATGGTCTCGCGTGGCGTGACGTAATGCGTCTTCGGGTAGATGGTGGTGCGCGTCAGCTTGTTCAGCACTTCACCGGTCAGCGGATCGAACAGGCTGAGTTGCTCCACTTCTTCGTCGAACAATTCAATACGCACCGCTTCCATTTCCGACTCGGCCGGAAACACATCGATGATGTCGCCACGCACTCGATAAGTGCCGCGGCCAAAATCAACGTCATTGCGCTTGTATTGCAGCTCCGCCAGCCGGCGCAGAATAAAACGCTGATCCACCGAGTCGCCTTTTTTCAGATGCAGCATCATCTTCAAATAAGACTCGGGTGAACCCAAACCGTAGATGGCGGAAACAGTGGCAACGATCAGCGTATCGCGACGTTCCAGCAGCGCCTTGGTGGCCGACAAACGCATCTGTTCGATGTGTTCGTTAACCGACGAATCCTTATCGATAAAGGTATCCGAGGACGGCACATAGGCTTCGGGCTGGTAGTAGTCATAATAGGAAACAAAATACTCGACGGCATTTTCCGGCAGGAATTCGCGGAACTCCGAATAGAGTTGCGCGGCCAGTGTTTTGTTGTGCGCCATAACAATGGTCGGGCGCTGCGCCGCTTCAATCACCTTGGCCATGGTGTAGGTCTTACCGGAACCGGTGACGCCGAGCAGCGTCTGGGCGGTCAGGCCGGCTTCCAGCCCGGTCACCAGTTGATCAATGGCCTTGGGCTGATCGCCCGCCGGCTGATATTTGGAATGCACCTTAAACGGCTTCATGGCGACTTCCTGAAAATGACTGACGGATAAGACGATACCGACCGGTCAGGACGACCGGCCGGGTCTGGCATTTACTGGCTAAACCTGGTGGTCAAAGCACCGCGACGATGGCGTCACAGACGGCATCGATATTGGAGCGCGACATGCCAGCGACGTTAATGCGGCCACTGCCCACCATATAAAGGCCATGCTCTTCCTTCAGGGTTTTGACCTGTTCCGGTGTTAAACCGGTAAAGGAAAACATGCCGTTCTGACGACTGATAAAACTGAAATCACGCTTGGCGCCGCGCTCACTCAGCTTGGCAACCATCAGGTCACGCAGTTGCTGAATATGCTCACGCATGTCCGCCACTTCCTGAATCCAGGCGCGGCGTAACTTATCGTCAGTCAGAATGGTCGCCACCACCTTGGCACCGTGTGCCGGCGGGTTGGAATAGTTGCCTCGGGCCAGTGTTTTGACCTGGCTGAAGGCTGATTCGGCGGTGTCGCTGTTCGTTGCCACCAGTGTCATGGCACCAACGCGCTCGTTATAGAGACCAAAGTTTTTGGAGAATGACGACGCTACCAGTAATTCCGGGACTTTCTTGGCAAAGGCGCGCAAACCGGCGGCGTCTTCATCCATGCCTTGGGCAAAACCCTGATAGGCGAAATCGAACAGCACGGCAAAGCCACGTTCGGCGGCAACATCGGCCAGTTGCTGCCATTGTTCGGCGTTGGGATCGACACCGGTCGGGTTGTGGCAGCAGCCGTGCAGCATTACTGCATCGCCGGCCGGTACCTTGGCCAGATCGGCCAGCATGCCGTCGAAATCCAGGCTGTAGTCGTCGGCGTTGTAGTAACGATAAGTCGCGATATTCAGACCCGAGCTTTTAAAGATGTTGCCATGGTTGGCCCAGGTCGGATCGCTGACGTGAATGGTGTTCACACCCAACTGAGTTTTCAAAAAGTCCGCCGCCAGACGCAGAGCGCCGGTTCCACCCGGAGTTTGAGCGGTGCGCGCACGCTGTTCGGTGATGATGGGATTGCTCTGTCCAAACAGCAGTGCCTGAACCTGGCGACCGTATTCACCGTCACCGGAAATGGCCAGATAGCTCTTGGTGGTTTCTTCTTTCACCAAGCGCGCTTCGGCTTGCTTAACGGTATCGAGAATCGGCGTCACGCCATCGTCATTCATGAACACACCGACGCCCAGATTAACCTTGTCGGGCCGGGGGTCGGCAGCAAAGGATTCGTTCAGACCCAGGATCGGATCGGCCGGGGCGGCGCTGACGCGTTCAAACATGGAGGCGGGCTTCCTTTTCAGTCAGTGGATGACAGTTGGGTTCTTGAGTATAGCGCGTGCCCAAACCGTGGACTATGCGCACGTTGCACTCACAACGGCAAAAAACCGCAACCAGCTAGAGGTATTGGGCACTTGGAGGACATTTCAACCGCTGTCACGGTTCGTTATGGCTCGGGCTGAGCAAACACTCGCCGCCGCTCAAGCGCCGTTCAAATATCCGATCGGACGATCAACCGGTTCCCTGTGCATACAGCTCAAGGTACGACTGCCTGACTTTCTCAATCGACGTATCTTGAATAAAGGCGTCGAAACAGGAGGCATCCTGTATCACGTCAACGGCATCCAATAACTGCCGCAACTGATCGTCATGATCGAACGTATAGATCGCTTGAGCGAGACCCGGCCATTTCTGCAGGGTCTCCTCCACTAACCGACTGCGCCTGATGATCACTGTTTTTCTCAGCGACAACGCCAAATAAAGCGAGCCTGAATTAGTGATACTGACGTGCGGCAATACAATCACGCCAGCGCCGATGATTTTTTGATACAGCTGTTCATCTGAAAACCAATCAAAATCAAAGCTGATGGAGCGACTGCTATCTGACTGAATGAGACATTCACCATAAGAAGGCTCACAAAAGCCACACACTTCCAGCTTTCGCCGACGTTGGGACTTGTTATAAGCATCAACCAACCTGTCTACGCCTTTGTATTCTGAGATCATCCCAAAATACAAAGCAGTGCTGTCATCCTTATTCTGAATGTCTGGATTTAAATGCAATGCAATATCTGACAAGTAGTTATGGTGCAGAACCGTGACTGCTTTCTTACGAAATCTCTTTTTTATGTGCTCCCTTTGGTAATCAGAATGCACAATGATGTAATTAACGAAAACCTGTAACCAATACCCCAGCCAGCGTGCATACACCCTGTGACGACGGTTATGGGTATAGCTGACCGAATTATGCAATGTCCATATCACCAAACCGCCCCTTAAACGGATGACCAAGGCCACCACTAAAAGGCGAATCATCCGCAGAAAACCTTTTACAACACCGCCCGAAATAAAGTCGTCCATCCAATGGATATGAAGCACTCGAGCACCATTAAAGAGGAACCCAAGCCGGCTGGAATAAAAACCCTCAAAATCATATTCACCCATTGAATCGTAGAGAATTCTTATATAAGGATTCCCGCTTATTAATGGATGGACCATGATTGTTTTTTTATCCATGCACCGTTCCGCTTTTTAACGTTGCTTATATATTGAGTGTTATTGATCACGAATCTTACCAGCAGCTCGATGCTCAGGCTGTGATGAAGCTAACGAGTGATGACGGAGCAATCGTAATAAACACAACTATGAATCTGTAACCTGAAGTCTGCCTTATTAAAGACGCGCCCTGGTTCCGGGCGCACTCGGGCAATGCTTACAACAAGGAAAACCGCTGGTGTTTCGCGGTGACGGGACAATCAAAGGACATTTCGACTGCCTTAAGCTTCATTCCTTCATTGCTATTATTACCCTCTCCATAGCGGGGATCACCAATAACGGGATGGCCGATGCCGTCCAAGTGGCGTCGAATCTGATGTTTTCGGCCAGTCTCAATCCACACATCCAAAGTCGATCGGTTCGGTTCTGCTTCGTATTTCAGTTTCTTAAATCGAGTCAGGGCTGACTTTCCCTCTATTTCGCTGTTGATCACCCCTTCGTCTTTTATATCGCCCAATACTTCCACGCGATAACGCTTGGTCACAGCGCTGCCGGAGGCGAACAACTCCGACAGCTGCGCGGCGGCTTTGCGGCTGTGCGCGAGAATCATCAGACCGGACGCTTCGCGGTCGAGACGATGAATCAAAAACACTTCCCGGCGCGGCGTGAAATACAACTCAACCAGACGCGGCAAGGCAGCATGATCGCCCCAGTCGGTGCCCTGGCTGAGCACGCCCGGCGGTTTGTCCCAAACGGAATAATGCGATTCATCAGCGATCAATCGTGGCAATGGTGGTTTGATCGCCAACAATTCTTCGTCGTAAAAGACTTCAAAACGATCGCCAGGCACGATGTCGGTCATCGCCCGGCGCAGCCGACGGCGGTTGCCCTTCTTGCCATCGACATGCCAGACGGCGCCCTTGTTCATCATGTCCTTGAGCTTGGATTTGGACAGCTCAATGTTGTCGACCAGAAAGTCGATGGCGATCAAGGCGTCGCTGTCTTCAACTTCCAGTACCAGGTCTATCTGCATAACAGGTGTCTTCTCACTGGCGGCCTGGGCCGCCTTAAAGGACCCGCCGAGGTTAAAACGGCAGGTCGAGTTTTTTGATTTGATCTTTAATGGCGTCTTCGGCTTGCGATTCCAAACGCCGCAGCCTCTGCTGCAAACGATCACGCTCGGATTCGATGCGATCGGTCACTTCAGCCTGGAACTCGTCAGCCTGCGCCTGGACTCTATCGCGCTCGGCGCGCACCTCGGCCAAACGCTCGTCCAGCGGCGCCCGCAACTGCGCCACTTCGGCGTCGATGCTGGCACGGCTTTGTGCCAACCAGCGGTCGTATTCTTCGCGTACGACACGGCTCAGCGCCTGGTTCAATTGATTATCGAGATCGGATGTTAACGACAGCTGCGGCCGACGCACAGTGCCGTCGATATCGATGCCCATATCGAAAGAACTGACGCTGCTCAGGGCCTGGTTCAATAACGCTGTGGTACGGCTGTCGTCACCGGCCTCAAAGTCGCTGCCACTGAATTGCAGTGCCAAATTGCCGTCCAGTTCGCCATCGATCACATCGACCGTACCCGACAGATCGGTACGGCCCGGCACCCAGTCCAGTTGCGCATCGGCTACCGCGACACGGCGCGCGCCCAAACCCAGATCACGACCGAATAATTCGAAGCGGTCGTGCACGCTGTCGCCACGGCGGTCGAGCACGCCGGCAATGCGCATGCGCGGATCGTCCAGATCGCCTTTAACGATTTCGATGCGCACCGGCCGGTCGGTCATGCTTTGCTGGCCGGTTACATCCAGCAATTGGATGCGCCAGGGTTGGCCGTCGGCTTCAAAGCCGATCAGCGCTTCGCGCAACAAAAAGTCGGGCGCCGGATTGGGATGCGGGAAGCGCACATAACGGCCGTCGAGACGTTGTGGGCCATCTTCGTTAGGTTCCGGAGCCAGCCGTGCCAGCCAGGGTGAAGCCTGTTCATACCAGTCCTGGATTTGCTCTACCTGATCGAAAATCTCATCGCCGAGCAGCATGCGACCAAAGCGCGTCGCAGTCGCTGCGTTCAGCGGGTATTTCTCTCTCAGTGAGGTCCAGTCTCGTGCCGGCGCTGCGCTGACATCGGCAAGCGCATTTTCGGCGGTCTGTACCGCATCGCGCGCCGCCTGACGCGCATTGGCAACACTGAGTTGATCGCGGGCGGCCTGTTCGGCCAGGGCATTCAAATCGTCCCGGGTACGGCGTACGGCCTCGATACTGTCGAGACGCCGCTCGCCCAATGCATCCAGACGACGATCGTAATCGTCCAGGCTGGCGTCGTCGGGTAAGGCATCCAATGCTGAGGAAACCGTGTCGTTGGCGGTTTGCATTTGGGTCTGGGCACGGCTGACCGCCGTGCGGGTCTGCTCAAGATTCGACAACGCCACCTGTGTCGGATCTGGTAAAGAAGAATCCGAGGACGCATTGGCAACGCTGGCGGTTTCGCCGCCGGCATTCGTACGACTCGATGCCGGTGAAGCACCGCCGGCGTCAGCCGTTGCCGGCGCTGCGGCTGCGGTTGTATCGGTGTTATTGGTGCTGTTGCTGGTGTTAGCCGCTTCGGCTTGCCGCAACACCCGTCCCGGGCGGCGACGTTCGGTGCCGGAACGCATGCCATCAACAATCATCGCTTCAATATTGATGCGCCCGAAAAACAACGGCGCCAGACGCAACTGCAACCGCGCCTCATCGAGTTCGAACAGGTTCTTGGTCGGTTCATCGACATCGGTGATCCGCAGGTTTTCGAGTTTGAAACCAATCGGACTGAAGGTCAGATCAACATCACCAACGTTCACTTCGGCGCCATTGATGCGTGTACCGCCGGCTTCTATACCGGCTTTGATCCAGTTATCAATAAAGAAAAATCCAATCACCAGCAACAGCGCCAGCACCACCACAAAACCGATCAAACCGCTCCAGCGAAATACTTTCATCAGTGCGATTCCTTATGGCAGTTTCTGATAGAGGTCATAGAGTTTGCTGGCCTTCAGCGCCTGGACAATTTTTAGGCGCTCCAGCGACGGCATTAGCTTGGCGCGATAGCCCACCACGCTGTAACGGAACAACAACACGACCGGCACAAAAAGCAGCACCGAGATCACCAGACTGCCCAGCGTTACAGTGTGATTGAAACGGGTCAGTTGCCAAAAGTCGTTCTGATAGAGACCCGTCCAGAAATCGCTCCAGCCGGGTGCCATCAGCCAGGCGTAACCCAACTGATCGAACAGCGGATCGAGCAAATAAGCGAAGCCGGAGAAGATGGCCCAGAGCGCAAAAAAGGTGGCGAGATTGACGCGAAAGACAAAGGCAAACAACAGGATCAGGGCGTTGTGCATTGACAGCACCGGCGTCAAACCGATGATCAGCGCCAGGCCGGCGGCAAAGGAAATCTGCCAGGGGCCGGCCTCGGAATTCAAAGCACGCAGAACTTTCAGCAACAGAGTCAGCATGGATGGACCTCAGGTCTTAGAAGCGTCTTAGCGGCTAGCAAAACAGCCGCCTTAAAAAGGCAAACATCGCAGCGCAGTGTATCCCGACCGGGGCAGAACGTCAGCCGGGCGTCGTGCTGAGATTCACCTTTTGTTCAGCCGTGTTCACGGCATCACTGTGTTGCGCTTGCTTGCGTAATAAACGATCTACGATCCGGCTGGCAGCAACCATCCCGAAGCTTGCCGTTACCATCATCGATGCGCCAAACCCGGTGGCGCAATCGAGACGCACGCTGTCGCCGTCGCTCGGCTTTGCCGCGCAGACATCGCCATCAGCCTGAGGGTAGCGCAACTGTTCGGTGGAATAGACGCACTCGATACCGAACTTGCGTTTGGCGTTGCGGCTGAAGCCGTATTCGCGGCGCAGCAATTGACGGGTGCGTGCGGCTAAAGGGTCCTGAATGGTGCGACTGAGATCATCGACCTTGATCTGCAACGGGTCGATCTGCCCGCCGGCACCACCGGTGGTGACCAGGGTAATGCGGCGACGCTTGCAGAAGTTAATCAGCGCCGCCTTGACGCGCACGCTGTCGATGGCATCGAGCACCGCATCCGGTGCCGGGTCCAGGTAACGGGTCAGATTGTCCGGCGTCAGAAAATCGCTGATCGCCTCCACCTCAATCGCCGGATTAATAGCCCGTAAACGCTCGGCCATAACCTCGACTTTCATGCGGCCGATGTTGCCTTCCAGCGCATGCGATTGGCGGTTGGTGTTGGAGACACAGACATCGTCCAGGTCGATCAGCGTAATGCGACCCACAGCGGTGCGCGCCAAAGCCTCGGCCGCCCAACTGCCGACACCGCCAAGGCCGACCACAACCACATGACGTTGCTGCAAATAGCTCGTCTGGTCGCGTCCGTATAAGCGCTGGGTGCCGCCAAAACGATCACTGCTCATCTGCCTGTTACCTCACCTTACCGAGCCTGATAAAAACGGCGCGCATTGTAGCAGAAGCGCCGCCAGAACTTGCCAGTTTTGCCGCCTTGGGGCAGCATGCCGCCAAACCTCAATAGATCCTGCCATGTTTAACGCTGTCGATCGTCGCAATACCCACGCCATTAAAGTCGAACGCTACCGCGACCAACCGGTGCTGCCCATGTGGGTCGCCGATATGGACCTGGCCACCGCGCCGACGGTGCAACAAGCGCTGGAGCAACGCTTCAGTAACCCGGTGCACGGTTACACTCATCCCTGGCCGGAATTGAATCAGGCCGTGGTCAACTGGTGCGCCCAGGAATACGACTGGGCTATTGAGCCGGATTGGATTTTATGGATGCCGGGTGTGGTGCCCAGTTTCAACCTGGCAATTCAGGCTTTCGCCCAAGGTGGCCGCGTTATTGTGCAGGAACCGAATTATCCGCCGTTACGGGCGGCGGCCAAGCATCGCGACTGCACGCCCGTCCCCTTATCGGTGCACTTCGATGGCGAGCGCTGGATCTGGGACTGGCAACAGCTGACCACGGAACTGGCGCATCCGGACTGCCATCTGATGATTCTGTGCAACCCCATGAATCCGCACGGCACCGTGCTTGAGCGCAATGATCTGGAGCGGCTGGCGCAACTGTGCCAGGCCCAACAGGTGGTGCTCTGTTCCGATGAAATTCATTGCGATCTGCGTCTGGACGGCGGCCAGCATTGCCCGGCCGGCTCAGTGGATGCTTTGCGCGATAACAGTCTGACGCTGATGGCCGCCAGCAAGACCTTTAACGTCGCCGGTCTTGGCTGTTCATTTGCCATCGTGCCCAGTGCGCAACTGCGCAGTCGTTACCAGAAAAGCGGTCAGGACCTACTACCGCATCCTTCTTTCCCAGGCTATTTTGCGGCCGAAGCGGCTTTCACCGGAGGCAAACCCTGGTTGGATGCACTGCGGCTGCAATTGCGCGACAACCGCGACCGTCTGGCGCAAACGATCAACGCCCTGCCCGGCCTGCGTTACCGGCCGCAACCGGCGACCTTTCTGGCGTGGATTGAATCCGATTTTGCACCGGGAGAAGCCATGCGGCATTTTGTTGCGGCGGGCGTCATGCCCAGCGATGGCCGTGACTTTGGCAATGATCGGGCAGTGCGACTGAACTTCGGTACCGATGCGGCAACACTGGAAGAGGCGATTAAGCGACTGGAGGATTATTGGCGCCAGAAGATGCCAAGCTGATCGTCTTCAACCGCATCGAGTAATGGCTCGGGCCGACTCAGCTCCGGACTGTCGGGCACTCTGAGCCAGCGTCCACGGGTGCCGCGAAAGTACAGCCGCCAGCGGTCTTCACGCCAGTTCAACAGCGCTACGGGCAGCGTCACCGTTTCACGCGTTAACGGATGCGGCGTGGTTTGCTGAATCACCAGCGCTGTTTTATACAATTGACCGGTCAGTTCGACATCCCGACGCCGACGCTCCAGAAACCGCGCCAGACCTTGCTCGGCCTGCCTGCGGACAAATTCCGGCAAGGTCACAGGGTTTTCCAAAGAGGCACTCACACGGCATGTCCTTCCAACAACAAGATCTGATCGAACTGGCACGAACCACCATGCCCTTTGGCAAATATAGCGGACGTCCGCTGATTCGCCTGCCCGAAGAGTATTTGCTGTGGTTTCAGAGCAAAGGCTGGCCAGCCGGTCGCCTGGGCCAGATGATGGCGTTGGCGCTGCTGATCCGCAGTGAAGGCCTGGAATCGCTGATTACCCCGCTGATGGAAAACCCGTCGCGATGACCGAAGTGCTCAATTGGCGTGGTGAGCAGATTCCCATTCGTCGCTCCAAGCGCAAAACGCTGGCGCTGCATGTGCGTGATGGTCAGGTCGAACTGCGCCTGCCCAACCGTACCCGCTCGGCGGAAGTGCTGGCCTTTGTCGACAGCCGGGCCGAGTGGATCAACAAGGTTCGCGAACATCAGCGCCAACGCAGTGACGAACGGCCGGATTTTTCACAGGCAGCGTTCTGCCCGCTGATGGATCAACAATTACAACTGCTGCTGCGCCCCGGTCGTAAAGCGCAATGGCAGCGGCTCGGTGACAGCCTGCAGCTGGATGTCGCCGATCTCGATAAAGACAGCGTGCACAACCTGCTGGCCGACTTTTATAAGGCACAGGCGCGGCAGATACTGACGCAGAAAACCGAGCAACTGCTCGCCACCCGGGGCTGGTCGGAGCGACTGCTCGACATCCGTCTGCGCCGCACCCGAACCAAGTGGGGGCATTGCACCGCCGAAGGTCGCATTCAGTACAACTGGCTGATTATGCTGGCACCGGAGCGCGTTGTTGATTATCTGGTGGCGCACGAAACCGCTCATTTGCTCCACCCGCATCATGGCCCGGCGTTCTGGGCTGAAGTCAATCGCAGCCATCCCAGCTGGAAGAGCGAACGCCGCTGGCTGCACGAAAACGGACACCGTTTGCAGTTATGAACCAGGAACCGCCTGTTGATCGTCGTCAACGTCGTAAGCCCGATATCTGGATGCGCTTGCTGCACATCTGCAATGTTTCCGCCTGGATTGCCCTGCTCGGCTTTCAGTGTTTGTGGTGGATTGCCAAGCCGGAAATGAACACCGGCGTGGTGCGTTATCACCAGTTGGAGATGCGCACCGAGTGGATGCAAAGTGTGTTGCCGTGGATGCCGGTAGCGCTGATCGGTTGCATCAGCCTGTCGGTCTCGGCGTTTCTGTTGAACCGTTATCGCTCGCGCCGACGCCAGGATGGCAAGAACCGCAATCTGTGGTTGCTGCTGGTGTTGATACTCTTCTCGGTGGTTTTTTACTGGACCCAGATCCGCTAGGCGGCCATGGGCAGGTAGAGGCGAAAGCGGGCGCCGCCGAAAGGACTGGTGTCGATGCTCAGGCTCAGTCCATAGCTGGCGAGAATATCGCGCACCATGGCCAGGCCAATGCCCTGCCCCGGCTGCAAAGTATCCAGGCGCTGATGACGGTCTAACACCTGTTCACGCGCCTGGGGTGAAATGCCGGGGCCATCGTCGTCGATATCCACACACCAGCAGTCGGGAACAGCCGTTGCTCGACTGACCGACACGGTGATCACCGAACGACTGTATTTGAAGCCGTTTTCCAGCAGGTTACCCAAGACTTCGAGAAGATCGTTGGCATCCATGGCCACCGGCCAGGATTCGATATCGGGCAGGTCGAGTACCTTGTCATCGTTGGCAAAGGCTTTCTCCAGCGCTCGCCCCATCCGGCTCAGCGCTTCACCCAGATCCACACGCTGCCCCAATACCGGCCCGGAACGGGCTTCGGTGACGGCACGCTGCAACTGATAACGCACGATCTGGTCCATGCGCACTATCTGTTCGTTGAGCTCTTCGACATCGCCCGGATCCAGGGTGCGCATCACCGCCAGCGGCGTTTTCAGACTGTGCGCCAAATCGGCCATGGCCTGACGATAACGATCGCGCTGGCCCTGCTCGGCTTCCAGCAGACGGTTCAGGTTATCGGTCAATGGGGTTAATTCGCTGGGGTAGCGACCGTCCAGTCGGCGCGCTTCACCGCTGCGGATGCGCTGCAGATGCAAGGCCACCTGACGCAGTGGCGCCAGACCCCAACGCGCTACCAGCCAAAGCGTTACCAGCAGTGCCAGCGTCACCGCACCCAGGCCACCCCAGAGCTGATTACGAAACGACTGCAAGGTCTGCTGTAACGGAGCGGCGTCTTCCAACACCCAGAATTCAAAGCGCGGAGTGTCACCATCGACACCCTCCCAGAGCACGGCGTAACGCTCGTAAACGTAGCCGCCGTGATCACCGAACTCTTCCTGACCGGGCGACACATTGGCCTGGGACCGAACCCAGTCGAGTTGTTCGAACCATTGGCTGGATAAGCTCTCCCAGACAACCTGTCGCTGTTCGTTCAACACCAACGCCACCAGACCGGATTCCGGTGAGTTGTAGCGTTCTTCGGCGAGGTATGTCGGCAACCAAAACTCATTGCCGTTCAATTCCGATTCGGCCAGCAGATTGAGCACGCGCAGAAACAGGCGTTCCGATTGACCGGTCACCAGACTGCGCTCCACAGCCCGGTCCAGCGCCAGGCCGGTAATGCCAAGGAACACCAGTAAGACGACCGTTGCTGACACCAGCAGGCGCCGGCGCAGCGAAAAGGTGGGACGGTTACGCTTAGCTGGCATCAGCGTTAAAGCGATAACCGAGACCTCTTTGGGTCAGGATGGGATTGCGCTCGCCGTCGGGGTCGAGCTTTTTGCGCAGCCGGCGGATAAAGACTTCGATCACGTTGCTGTCGCGGTCAAAATCCTGCTCATAGAGATGGTCAGTCAGCTCCGCTTTGGACACCACCTTGTCGCGATGCAACATCAGGTATTCCAGGGTGTTGTATTCAAAGCTGGTCAACTCAACCGACTGACCTTCAACGCTGAGAGTTTTGCTGGCGGTATCCAGTTCATAGATGCCAACACTCAACGACGGCGACGCCATACCAACACTGCGCCGCACCAGCGCTTTGACGCGCGCCAGCAGTTCGGCAAAGACAAAGGGTTTGGCCAGATAATCGTCGGCGCCGGCTTCGAGGCCAGTCACTTTATCCTGCCAATGGCCGCGCGCGGTGAGAATTAAAATGGGGAAGCCGCGACCGGCGGCACGTGCCTGCTTGATCAGTTCGATGCCATCGAGTTCCGGCAAACCCAGGTCGATGATGGCGGCGTCGTAATCGTGTTCGCGCGCCATAAAAAGACCATCACGACCATCGACACTGCAATCCACAGCAAAGCCTTCCTTTTTAAAGCCTTGCTGTAAGTGTTCGCGCAAACCAGCTTCATCTTCGACGATCAATAAGCGCATGGTGCTCTCCTGGTGTGATCTGGCCTGGTGTGATCTGGCCTGATGTGATCAGGGCCGGTCCGACGGATTGACGGGCTGACCGCTGGCGGGATCAAAATCGACAGAACGGACCCGGCCGCCTTCCAGCAAAATTCGCAGTCTGTAAACCCAATTACTGCCACTGCCAGCGCGTTCCACCTTGACCACACGGCCGCCATACAGGCATTCGGCCGCCTGCACGACGGCGCCCTCCGTCGTTAACGGCAAAGCGGCACCAGTGCAGGGATGGGTTTCAGCGCTGACCGGCAAGGCCAGCGTAAGGAGATACAAGGCGGTGGCCAGGGTTAGCCCGAGCAACCTCAACATGGGTAGGTGTGCCTCATGGTTATTATCTGGGCGTCACCTCGACCTCCAATTGCACATAGCGGCCGGGATGACGATCCATGATGGTAGTGAATTCTCGACCATTGTAACGGTAGCGAACTTCATAGCCTATCAACTCGCGGCGATGATGGCGGTATTCAACTTCGCATTGGCGTTCGGTGCGGTAGCGCACCACCGTTTCTTTATCGCCGCCCAGCTCATTACCGATGGCGCCACCAATAATGCCACCGGCGATAGCACCAAAAATCTGTGACTCGGGCGAGTGACCGGCATTAGAACCCACGGTCGCCCCCAGCGCACCACCGATAATGGCCGCACCCGGGTTGCCATTGTTGCGGGTGTAACGATCGACCTCGACATCGCGGGTGCGGCAGATTTCATAACGCGAGCCACTGTCGCGGTAGTAATAGGTTTCATAGATGGGTTCGGCATACACCACCCGGCCATCGGCATAGAAATGCTGGCGGTCGCTGTAGTGGCGATCTTCGTGGTAGTAATCTGCCAAGGCGGCAGTGCTGACACTCAGTGCCAAGGTCACAGTCAACAAACGGATGATGTTCATGTGGGTCTCCAGCGTCTCCGGATTCAAGCCGGTTTCTGTGTTTCTAACGCACTCTTTATAGTAGCGCCGGTCTTAACCCTGGCTGAACCGTTTGAACCAGGGTTAAGACCGAAATAGACCGGCTCGGCTTAGCCAAAGACGCCCTGCACTACCTGATCAAAGTGATCGGCGAAGGTCACCGTCAAACCCTTCTTCAGGTAATCCGGCAACTCGTCAAAATCGCCGCGATTAGGCTCTGGCAGGATTAACTTGCGAATGCCCTGGCGCCGCGCTGCTATGACTTTCTCGCGAATACCACCGACCGCCAGCACTTCGCCAGTCAGGGTGATTTCACCGGTCATCGCCAGCCCCGCCGGCGGCGCCTTGTTTAACGCCAGGCTGAGCAAGGCGGTCGACAGGGTCACACCGGCACTGGGACCATCCTTGGGGGTGGCGCCTTCGGGGACGTGCACGTGAATCAGGCTTTGCTTGAACAACTCGGCATTGCCGCCATAACGCTGCGCATTGGCGACCACAAAGCTGTAGGCTATTTCGGCGGATTCGCGCATCACCTCACCCAGCTTGCCGGTCAGCTTCAGACCACGCTGGTAGTCGTGCACCCGGGTCACTTCGATCGGCAAGGTAGCGCCACCCATCGAGGTCCAGGCCAGACCAGTCACCACGCCAACGCCCTTGAGTCGCTTCTCGCGCCGGAACAGCGGCGTGCCCAACAAGTCCGGCAAGTCTTCTGGCTGAATCTGAATGCTGGTATCCGGTGCTTCAAGTAACCGCACCACCGACTTGCGGATAATTTTGGCCAGTTGTTTTTCCAGATTGCGCACCCCGGCTTCGCGCGCATACCCTTCGATCACCTGACGCAACGCCTTGCGACTGATCTTCAGCTGCTGCTTATCGACACCGGCGCGCTCCAGTTGGCGCGGCCACAGATGACGACTGGCGATATCGAGCTTTTCTTCGGCCAGGTAACCGGACAGACGGATCACATCCATGCGGTCGAGTAAGGCCGGCGGAATGGTATCGAGCTGGTTGGCGGTACAGACAAAGAGCACCTTCGACAGATCCAGACGCATATCCAGATAATGATCGAGAAACTGGCTGTTCTGTTCCGGGTCCAGCGTTTCCAGCAAGGCCGAAGCAGGGTCACCCTGGTAGGACGCACCGATCTTATCGATCTCATCGAGCATGATGACCGGATTCATCACCTCGACATCCTTCAACGCCTGCACAAACTTGCCCGGCATGGCGCCGATATAGGTACGGCGATGACCTTTAATCTCCGCCTCATCGCGCATCCCACCCAGGCTGAAACGATAGAAGGGCCGTCCCAGACTGTCGGCGACGGCCCGGCCAATGGAGGTTTTACCCACCCCGGGCGGGCCGACCAGCAAGACGATGGAACCGGCGATTTCGCCTTTGTAAGCACCGACCGCAAGGAATTCGAGAATGCGGTCTTTGACATCCGCCAGGCCGGAATGGTGCTTGTCCAATACCTTGCGGGCGCGCTGCAGGTCCAGTTTGTCTTCGCTGTACTGGCCCCAGGGAATCTGCGTCGCCCAGTCGAGATAATTCCGAGTCACACCGTATTCAGGCGAACCGGCTTCCAGGATGGACAGCTTGTGCAGCTCTTCGTCGATGCGCTTCATGGCATCAACAGGCACGGTCTTGCCGTCCAGACGCTCGCGGAACTCGTCGGCATCGCTTTGCCGATCGTCCTTGCTGATGCCCAGCTCTTTCTGGATGTATTTCAACTGCTCGCGTAAGAAAAATTCGCGCTGATGCCGCGACATCTCCTCATTGACCTGATCGTTAATCTCCTGATGCAGGCGCGCCACTTCGAGCTCGCGCTTCAGCAGTGCCAGCACCTTTTCCATCCGCGCCAGCAGCGGCAGGGTATCGAGCACATCCTGGAGCGCGGCGGTCTCAGCTGAGGTAATGGCGGCGGCGAAATCGGCCAGTGGTGATGGCTGGTTGGGGCTGAAGCGATTCAAATACTGTTTCAGCTCTTCCGAATAAAGCGGATTGATCGGCAGCAGTTCTTTGATCGCGCTGATCAACGCCAGAGCGTAGGCGCGCACCTCGCTTTCCGGCTCCTCAGGCTCGCTCGGATAGGCAACTTCCAGCAAATAAGGCGCCTTGCGCGACAGCCAGGCGCGCAGCTGCACACGGCGCAGGCCTTCGGCAATAAAGTGAATGGCGCCATCGCGCTCACGCACCTGATGCACCCGCACTACCGTCCCGGTCAGCGGCAGTTGATCGCGGCGAATCGCCTGGGCGTCGAAGTCGTCGATATGGAACAGACACAGCAATTTGTGCGGCGTATTGCTGACCCGTTCCAGGGTTTCCCGCCAGGCGTCCGCCTGCACCATGATCGGCATGATCTGGGCGGGGAAATAGGGTCGGTTTTGTACCGGTATCAGGTAGAGCTTGTCGGGGAGTTGTTCGTCACTGCGGACCAGGGCAGAACCGCGGCTGATAATTTCGGGTTGGTGTGGATCTTGATCTGTCATGCATTCGAGTCCAACTGCAAAGTCGACTCGAAAGTGGGGACCGCTGAGCGGCAAATCAATCGCTGATCGTCACGGCGTCAAAACGACGCACCAAAGTCGCTCTCAAGGTCATTTTTTGACCCGATTCTGACCACCAATCACCGGGCTTCAGGCGCGTCGTCAGCTTGACGCTGTTCACAACTTTATCAAAACCCTGAGCCCATCAGGGCTAGCGAAGAGTGTCCACAAAATCTGTGGATATCTCTGTGAAGAAAGCTGGTTTAACAGGTCTCAACCACCGCCGTCACGGTATTGCCATATATTGATCAAATTTTAACCTAACTATAATTTTCCTTTAATATCAATGTGTTACAGTTTTTCAGTACACTAACTATTCAATGCGGTATTGACTCATCGAGGAAAACCACTGTTCCACTAAACGAGGCCTCAGCTTGGGGATAGATTGCCTAAACCCTTTTTCAGAAGGCTTCAAGTAACCCCTCCTGCGAAGTTTGTATCAATTTGTAATCGTTCATAGAGTTGTCACTCTATTGCGTCAAGGCTGTCAACTTTTATGACACTGGAAATCACTTTTAAACCATAAAAAAAGCCGGCATTAAGCCGGCTTTGATCGGGACTCTGAATGTCAGTCGACTTTCCAGCCCTGAACGGTCTCAATGCCGTGTTCTTCGATCCAGACATCCAAAGGTTTCGGGTTGCGACGTTTCTTCTCAACGCGCTCACCGGTATTGGGGTTTTCATAGGTACCGATGGCCAGTTTCGGGCCAGTAGCGGCTTTGGCAGCCTTCTTACGAGCGCCTTTAACGCCACCGACACGCGCAAAGTAGGCTTGCAGCTCTTCGTAGAATTCCGGCTTGTCAGCTTTCTTACCCTGAGCCTTGACCCACTCGATGATCGCCTTGGAACGTGCCGTGAAGATGTCGTACTCAGAAATGCCGTACTCGTCGAACAACTTACGGACTTCTTCCTGGTACTGCTCGAAGCCTTCCATCCGCTTGGCCTGGGCTTCTTTCTGCTGACGCAGTTCTTCGATCTTGGCTTCGTGTTCCTGAATTTTCTTATCCAGATCCGGGTCTAGCATTCACTGTCTCCTGGGTTATTCGCCCGCACTGCGGGGTTTCATATGGGGAAAAAGGATGACGTCTTTGATCGAGGGTGAATCGGTGAAGTACATCACCAGTCGATCGATACCGATGCCCTCACCTGCCGTTGGCGGCATGCCGTACTCCAGGGCGTTGATGTAGTCGTCGTCATAAAACATGGCTTCGTCGTCGCCGGCGTCCTTGGCATCAACCTGGGCACGGAAGCGCTCAGCCTGATCGATCGGATCGTTCAACTCCGAGAAGCCGTTGGCAATTTCGCGGCCGCCGATAAAGAACTCAAAGCGGTCGGTCACTTCTGGGTTATCGTCGTTACGACGCGCCAGCGGTGATACTTCCGCCGGATAAGCGGTGATAAACACCGGACCCTCGAGGTTTTCTTCCACCGTGGCTTCGAAAATCTCGGTCTGCAACTTGCCCAGACCCCAACCGGCCTGTGCTTCTATACCAAGACCTTTGGCCACGGCTACCGCTGCATCACGATTGTCGATATCGGCAGAGCTCAATTCCGGGTTGTATTTGAGGATGGAGTCGAACATCGTCAAGCGCTCAAAAGACGCGCCCAGATCGAAGGTTTTGCCTTGATATTTCAGCTCGGTCGTGCCCAGCACTTTCTGGGCGACTTCACGCAGCATGGCTTCGGTCAAATCCATCAGGTCGTGGTAGGTGGCGTAAGCCTGGTACCACTCGAGCATGGTGAATTCGGGGTTATGGCGCGTCGACACACCTTCGTTACGGAAGTTGCGGTTGATCTCGAACACCTTCTCGAACCCACCGACCACCAGACGCTTCAGATACAGCTCCGGCGCAATGCGCAGGTACATATCGATGTCCATGGCGTTGTGATGGGTGACGAACGGCTTGGCCGTGGCGCCGCCGGGAATCACCTGCAACATGGGGGTTTCGACTTCCATATAGCCGCGCTCAGTCAAAAAGCGACGAATGCCGTTGACGATGCCGGTGCGCACTTCAAATACGCGGCGGGTGTCATCACTGATCATCAGATCGACATAACGCTGGCGATACTTCACTTCCTGGTCGGCCAGGCCGTGGAACTTATCCGGCAGCGGACGCAGCGACTTGGTCAGGATGGTCAGGTTGTCGAGCGATTCGACCGACACATAGAGCTCACCCTTGCCAGACTTAGCCAGCTTGCCGCGCACACCGACGATGTCGCCGATGTCGAGCAACTGCCAGTCCTGACTTTCTTTCTGCAACGGTTTGGGTAAATAGGCCTGAATACGGCCGCTGCTGTCGCGCAGGCCGATAAAGGGACCACCACGGCGCATCACCCGGCCAGCAACGGCGACGGTGACGTCTTCTGCTTCAACGGCTTCTTTATCCAGATCACCGTATTGCGACTGCAGTTCGCCGGCCATTTGCTCACGACGGAAATCGTTCGGAAACGCCTGCGGGCGGCTGGCGGCCAGATCGGCGAGTTTTTGTTTGCGCTCGGCGATCAGATGGTTGTCGTCCGTCGCGGCTTGGCTATCAGTTTGGTGCGGTGTTTGGTTGTCCGTCATCTTCTGTCAGTCCACTGTCGGGGTGCCCGGCGTGCGGGCACCGGGCACGGTTTCAGAGCCCCTTCTTCAGAGACGCTTCGATGAATTGATCCAGAGCACCGTCGAGCACGGCCTGGGTATTGTGTGTTTCCACGCCGGTGCGCAGATCCTTGATGCGGGAATCGTCGAGCACGTAGGAACGAATCTGGCTGCCCCAGCCGATGTCCGACTTCGAGTCTTCCACCGCCTGGGCGGCTTCGTTGCGCTTCATCATCTCGAATTCGTACAGCTTAGCTTTCAGCTGTTTCATCGCCTGGTCTTTGTTTTTGTGCTGCGAGCGGTCGTTCTGACACTGCACCACGATGTTGGTCGGCAAGTGGGTAATCCGCACCGCCGATTCGGTCCGGTTAACGTGCTGACCACCGGCGCCGGAAGCGCGATACACATCGATACGCAAATCGGCCGGGTTAATTTCCACTTCGAAGCTGTCGTCAACTTCCGGCGATACAAAGACGGAAGTGAAAGAGGTATGGCGACGATTGCCGGAATCGAACGGCGATTTACGCACCAGACGATGCACACCGGTTTCGGTACGCAGCCAGCCAAAGGCGTATTCCCCTTCGATGCGAATGGTCGCCGATTTAATACCGGCCACTTCACCGGCCGAGGCTTCCATCAGTTCGGCTTTAAAACCTTTTTCTTCGGCCCAGCGCAGATACATGCGCAACAGCATTTCCGCCCAATCCTGCGCTTCAGTGCCGCCAGAGCCGGCTTGGATATCCAGATAGGCGTTGGTCGGGTCCATTTCGCCGCTGAACATACGACGGAATTCGAGCGTTTCGAGTTCCGCTTCCATGGCGTTTAAATCTGACTGGATATCAGCAACGGTGCCGGCATCGTCTTCTTCGGCGGCCATATCCAGTAAATCGCCGGCATCACGAGTGCCGTCGATCAGGCGCGTCAGGGTGGTAACAATGGTGCTGAGGTTGCTGCGTTCCTGCCCCAGCGCCTGAGCCCGTTCGGGTTCGTTCCAGACGTCCGGCTGAGCCAGTTCACGTTCGACTTCGTCTAAGCGTTCTTGCTTTACATCGAAGTCAAAGGTACCCCCTAAGCACGTCGGTGCGCGCCTGAAGGTCTTTGATCTGTTCTTTGATCGGATTGAGTTCCACGGTCCGCTCCATTTCCAAAAGCAGGGTTTGCCGATTTCGGGCGGCATATTTTATCGAAAATTCAATGCCTTAGGTAGTGATTAATCGCGCGGAACCAGGTCATTAAAAACCAATTGCACGCTTTCCCGGCCGCGATATCGATTGCACTGCAATTGATAAACCCCGTCCAAATAGGGTTTTTGCGTTGGCCATATTGAAGTGTCGATATTAAAGGCGATGGCATCGACGACCTGGCCGTTCGGGTCACTCAATTCCAGCTTCAGATGATGCTCACCAACGATGCGCTGGCTTTCGATGCGCCAGCGGCCGTGAAACCGCGGTTCGGGAAAGTTCTGGCCCCAGGGTCCGGCGGTTTCCAGTATCAGGGCGGTTTCCAGGTTAAGGTCGGAACCGCTCAGTTCGCCATCGGTCATCAGCGTTGGTATCAGCGCTTCGGGCTCACACAGCTCGGTTACTGCGCGGTCGAACCACTGGCGCAGTTCATCCAGCCGCGCCGCTTCGATGGTCAGGCCCGCCGCCATGGCATGGCCGCCAAACTTGCGCAGTAAACCCGGACATTGGCTGGCAATCCAATCGAGGCCATCGCGCAGGTGAAAGCCGGCGATGGAACGCGCTGAGCCTTTCAGCAAGCCGTCATCGCTGGCCGCCATCGCAATAACCGGCCGATGCATCCGGTCTTTAACCCGCGACGCCAGGATGCCGATCACGCCTTCATGCCAGTCGGACTCAAACAGCACATGGCCGTTGCGGTTGCCCAAATCGGTCAGGTTGTCGAGGTAACGTTCGGCATCGACCAGCATGGAGCGTTCGATGGAACGCCGCTCGCGATTGAGCGAATCCAGTTCGGCAGCGCGCTGACGTGCCCTCGCCGGATCATGTTCCAGCAGGGTTTTAACGCCGACCGTCATATCGTCCAAACGGCCGGCAGCGTTTAACCGCGGGCCGACGACAAAGCCGAAATCCTGACTGCGGGCATGACGCCAATCGCGACCAGCGACCTCAAACAACGCCAGAATGCCCGGCCGGGCGCGGCCGGCACGAATACGCGCCAAACCTTGCTGCACCAGGCGGCGATTGTTGGCATCCAGCGGCACCACATCGGCAACCGTCGCCAAGGCGACCAAGTCGAGCCAATCGGCCAATTGCGGTTCACGATGGCCCTGGTCGAACCAAGCTGATTCTCTTAGCCGCGCCCGCCAGGCAATCAGCAAATAGAACATCACCGTGCAACCGCAAGCAGCTTTGGAGGGAAAATCACAACCCGGTTGATTGGGGTTCAGGATGGCGTCGGCAGCAGGCAGTTGTTCACCGGGCAAGTGATGGTCGGTGACCAGTACCTTAACGCCCGCCGCCTCGGCCGCCGCGACGCCGTCCAGGCTGGCGATGCCATTATCGACGGTGATGATCAGCTGTGGTGATTGTTGCAACGCCAAGGCAACGATTTCCGGCGACAGGCCGTAACCGTATTCAAAACGATTGGGCAGCAGAAAATCGACGTTCAGACCAAAGGCGCTCAGGGCTTCAACCGCCAGGGTGGTACTGGTGGCACCATCGACGTCGTAATCACCGACGATCAACACCCGCCATTGGTTTTGCAACGCTTGCTGCAACAGATCGACAGCCGCATCGATGCCCTTCAGCGATTGCCAGGGCAATAAGTGTTTGAGCTGGGAATCCAGCTCGACCGCTGCGCTGACCCCGCGAGCGCGGTACAGCCGGTCGAGCAAAGGATGATCGTGAACCGCCGGGCCTGCTGGCTGCGGCCGTTCACTGATGGCCGGTAAGTCGGCACTCAAAACATCAACCGAAAACTGTTTTGGCGATGTGAGCCTGTACCTGGGCCAGATCGGCCGGCAAAACGCTGTAGCGTTCCGGACGCTGCATCAAGTCAGTCAGATGATGCGGCAGTTCCGGCGATTGCAAACCAGCCTTTTCGATGGCATCGGCAAACTTAACCGGATGCGCCGTGCCCAGCGTGACCATCGGATCGATAGCGCTGCGCCGGGTAGCACGCGCCGCCGCCACACCAATGGCGGTATGCGGATCGAGCAGATAGCCGGTATCGGCGTGAACCTGGCGAATGGTATCGACGGTGCCGGCGTCATCCAGCGCGTAACTGTCGAACAGTTCACGGGCGCGCGCCAGTCGCGCTTCATCCAGGCTGACGGTTTCGTTATTCAGCTTGTCCATCAAGGTGCTCAGGCTGGCGCCGTCGCGATCGTACAGATCGAACAGCAAGCGTTCGAAGTTGGACGACACCACAATATCCATCGACGGCGACAGCGTGTGTGCCAGCGGCTGCTTCTCGTAGAGATTCTTGCTCAACACCCGGTGCAGGATGTCATTCTGGTTGGTAGCAACCACCAACTGACCGATCGGCAAGCCCATCTTCCTGGCCAGGTAACCGGCAAAGATATCGCCGAAATTACCGGTCGGTACCGAGAAGGCGACCTGACGATCCGGGCCACCCAGGTTCAGGGCCGCGTAAAAGTAGTAGACGATCTGCGCCATGATGCGCGCCCAGTTGATGGAGTTCACCGCCACCAAACGACGCTCGCCACGCAGGAAGGACTGGTCGCCAAAGCTGGCTTTGACCATCGACTGGCAATCGTCGAAATTGCCTTCAATGGCGATGTTATGAATGTTGTCGCCGACCACGGTAGTCATCTGCCGGCGCTGCACTTCCGAGACGCGTTGATAGGGATGCAGAATAAAGATGTCGATGTTGTCGCAACGCTTGCAGCCTTCAATGGCTGCCGAGCCGGTATCGCCGGATGTCGCGCCAACAATCACCGCGCGCTCGCCACGTTTGGCCAGCGTCACATCCAGCAAACGACCAAGCAGTTGCAGCGCGAAATCTTTAAACGCCAGCGTCGGGCCCTGGAACAGCTCCAGCACGTATTCGTTGTGATCGATCTGCGCCAAAGGTGCCACGGCTTTATGACCAAAAACGCCGTAGGTTTCCTTGAGCATGGTGGCCAGGTCGTCGTCGCTGACAGCACCAGCAACAAAAGGCTGAATGATGCGAAACGCTAATTCGTGATACGGCAGACCGCGCCAGGAACGGATTTCGTCCAAGCTGTATTCGGGCAAGGTTTCCGGGACGTACAGACCGCCATCGCTGGCCAGACCCGTCAGCAAAACGTCTTCGAATTCCAGAGTCGGAGCCTGGCCCCGGGTGCTGATGTATTTCACACTGCTTCTCTCTTGATATTCTCTCTTGGACAATCACCCAAGCTTAACAAACCACCGCAACGAGCGCCGGTCAGAAGCGCGGCTTCGGGCGAGTGTCGGTCGCGAGGACAGCGACCGCCAAGTCTACAGGGATGTATTGACGGCGTCCCGCCTGGAGCTGCGCTTCTGCCCGGCGCGCCATAGCCGCCGCAGCTGATCGTCAGCCGTCAAGCTGCTCTACCCGAATCCGAACCACAGGTCGCGGTACGGAATCCAACGCTTCGAGCTGCTCAATGGCTTTATCCATGCGTTTTTCGCGGACGTTATGCGTCAGCAAAATCAGCGGTACCACAGCGGCTTCATCTTCCGGCTCTTTCTGGATAATGGCTTCGATATTGATGCCGTTATCGCTCAATACCTGAGCAATTTTGGCCATCTGACCGACTTCATCACGCACCGTGATGCGCAAGTAATAAGAGGTTTCAATTTCGCTGACCGGCAACACCGGCAGGTTTTCGGTTTCGACGCTGTAGCCCAGATGCGGCACGTTGCCAGCATTGTCGATTTCACGGGCAATATCGACGATATCCGCAATGACCGAAGACGCCGTTTGTTCAGAACCCGCGCCCGGACCGGTGTACATGGTCGGACCGACAGCGTCGCCTTCAACCAGCACCGCATTGAGCACGCCATTGACGTTGGCCAGCAAACGCTTTTCCGGCACCAGCGTCGGATGCACGCGCAGTTCAACGCCTTCGGGAGTTTTACGACTGAAGCCCAGATGCTTGATGCGGTAGCCCAGCTCTTCGGCGTACTGCACATCTTCGCGGGTGATGCGGCTGATGCCTTCGGTGTAAACCTTGTCAAATTGCAGCGGAATGCCAAAAGCGATGGACGCAAGAATGGTCAGCTTATGGGCCGCATCGATGCCTTCCACATCGAAGGTCGGATCGGCTTCGGCATAACCCAGGGCCTGGGCTTCTTTCAGTACGTCATCAAACATCCGGCCTTTTTCACGCATCTCGGTGAGAATAAAGTTACCGGTGCCATTGATGATGCCGGCCAGCCATTTGATGTCGTTGGCGACCAGGCCTTCACGGATGCCTTTGATGATCGGAATACCACCGGCAACAGCGGCTTCATAAGTCACCACCACGCCCTGCGCTTCGGCGGCTTTGAAAATCTCGTTGCCGTGTTTGGCGATCATCGCCTTGTTAGCGGTGACCACATGCTTGCCGTGGGCGATGGCTTCGAGCACCAGCGCCTTGGCGGTTTCTTCACCACCAATCAGTTCAACCAGAATATGGACGTTGGGATCGCGGGCGACCTCGAAAATATCGCGCGACACCTTAACATCACCCAGATCGCAGTCTGGATGATCGCGGCGGGCACCAACGTGGGTAATCTGCACCGGCTTACCAGCTCGACGCGCAATGTCTTCCAGGTTCCGGCGCATGACATTAAAGGTGCCGCTGCCGACGGTGCCCAGACCACAAAGTCCCACATTGACTGATTTCAAAACCTGCCTCTCTTATTCACGGTTAGATCGTGCCCGGCAAAATGCCGGAATAATGCTGAGCGAAACATACTGAGGGGGCTGGCTGCTGTCAACGCGAAGCCCCGCCGTTATGGGCTTTGCGCCCGGTTTAGCGTTGTGATTTTTTTGCAAGAAGCTGTTTCAATCCATCATCACAGATTGCAGCCATAAAAAAAGCAGCCGAAGCTGCTTTTTGGGAAACATCGATCCAGGCTTAGCCTTTACGGTCGATGCGTTCCTTGATGCGAGCAGACTTACCAGAACGCTCACGCAAGTAGTACAACTTGGCTTGACGAACCGCACCACGACGCTTGACTTCAATGCTGTCAACGATGGGTGAGTAAGTCTGGAAGGTACGCTCGACGCCAACACCGCTGGAAATCTTACGTACGGTGAAAGCCGAGTTCAGGCCGCGGTTACGCTTGCCAATCACCACGCCTTCGAACGCCTGAAGACGCTCACGCTCACCTTCCTTAACCTTGACCTGTACAACGACAGTGTCACCCGGGCCAAAGGCCGGGATTTCTTTATTCATCTGTTCAGCTTCAAGCTGCTGAATAATCAAATTGCTATTGCTCATCACTCCGCTCCTGATCTATCGCGCGAGTCAAAAACTCATCCAAAAGCGCCTGCTGTTCTGCGGTGAGTACCTTATCAGCCAACAGGTCCGGTCTTCTTTGCCAGGTGCGCCCTAATGCTTGTTGTAATCGCCAGCGACGAATGTCGTCGTGGTGACCACTGAGCAAAACCGGCGGCACCGCTCGGCCATCTAATACTTCAGGCCTGGTGTAATGCGGACAATCCAACAACCCTTCGGTGAATGAATCTTCCTCGGCAGAGGCTTCGTGCCCCAATACGCCGGGAAGCTGACGACCAATAGCGTCGATAAACGCCTGGGCGGCCAGTTCGCCACCGCTGAGAACAAAATCACCCAGCGACCACTCTTCATCCACTTCTGTCTCGATGACTCTTTCGTCGATGCCCTCATAGCGGCCACAGACGAAAATCAGGTGACTGTTATTACGCAGTTCACTCACTCCAGCCTGGTCCAACCGGCGACCTTGCGGCGACAGGTAAATCACCTTCGCCTTATTGCCGCTGGCGGCCCTGGCGGCCTGAATGGCATCGCGCAATGGCTGCACCTTCATCAGCATCCCGGGGCCACCGCCAAAAGGTCGGTCGTCCACGGTGCGGTGCTTGTCGTGGGTGTAATCGCGCGGGTTCCATAACCCGACTTCAATCAACCCTTTTTGCACCGCCCTTCCGATGACGCCTTGCCGTAAAAACGGTTCGAACATCTCCGGAAAGAGGCTGACCAGCCCGAACCAAGCTTGCGGTTCGGCTGTTCGAGACGTTTCCGTTGTCAAAATTCCGGGTCCCAATCGACCAGAATCCGACCTGCTTCGAGGTCAATATCCTGGACGTAGACTTCCGGCACGTACGGGATTAGACGCTGCTGACGATCAACACTGTCGGCATTGCCTTTGACGACCAGCACATCATTGCCGCCGCCCGCACTCATTAAATGATCCACCTTACCCAGAATGACGCCCGTGGTATTTGCCACCGTCAGACCTTCCAGTTCGTACCAATAGTACTCACCTTCAGGCAGTTCCGGCAGAAACTCCTCCGGGACAGCGATCTCGGCTCCGCAATAACTGCGGGCCTGGTCGCGGTCGTCGCAGCCGGCGATATGAGCAACCATGCCCTTGCCGTGGCTGCGTCCTTTGTCGATTTCGACAGAGGTCCAGTTGCCACCCAGGTTCAGCATCCACTCGCCATACTCGAGGATGCGGTCCATCGGTTCGGTGTAAGAATAGATTTTCACCCATCCTTTAATGCCGTAGACCGAGGAGACCTTACCCAGAACAACCATCTTGTCCGGTGCTTCCGGCGTCATCATTCAGGCCCTGTCGTACGAATCAGGCCTGGGCCTTTTGATACTCTTTCAACAGCTGGGCGACACGATCAGACGTCTGTGCACCTTTGCCCTGCCAGTACTCTACCCGCTCCAGGGTGACGCGCAGGCGTTCTTCCTGGCCACGAGCGATAGGGTTGAAAAAGCCAACGCGTTCGATGAAACGGCCATCGCGGGCGTTGCGGCTATCAGCGACGGTAATGTGGTAAAACGGGCGCTTCTTGGAACCACCCCGTGAGAGTCGAATGACGACCATTCGCGTCCTCCTGTTGCGGGCAAGCTTTGAAATCACCTGCCGTTTTGGATCTCCAGAGGGGTTACCTCTGAATGCGGAAGCTCTGTTCGAAAACAGCCTTCCTAACCCAAAGTGAAACGAAAACCAGGCCCACCCCGGTTTTCAAGGCCGCGAAATTATACGTTTGAGAGCTTAAAAAGCAAGGATGATGGGGCCGGACGGCCCCGTCAGAAGAGAATTAACCGAACGGACCGCGGCCACCGGCGCCAGGGAAGCCACCCGGAGGCAAACCGCCACCCGGCATTTGGCCGCCACCAGGCATCTGACCGCCACCCATGGCGCGCATCATCTTGGCCATACCGCCTTTCTTGCCGGCCTTTTTCATCATCTTGGACATGTTCTTGTGCTGCTTGAGCAGACGGTTGATGTCCTGAATCTGAGTGCCGGAACCCGAGGCAATACGGCGCTTACGCGAGCCATTGATCTTATCCGGGAAGCGGCGCTCCTGCGGAGTCATCGAATCGATGATCACGCCCATCTGCTTGAACTGCTTTTCCGCACCCTGCATCTGGCTGACCGCAGCACCCATCTGGCCCATGCCCGGCAGTTTGTCGACCATGCCCATCATGCCGCCCATGTTGTCCATCTGGCGCAGCTGCTCGCGAAAGTCTTCCAGGTCGAAACCTTTGCCTTTTTGCAGCTTCTTGGCGAGTTGCTCGGCTTTGTCTTTGTCGACCTTGCGTTCGACTTCTTCGATCAGCGACATCATGTCGCCCATATCGAGAATGCGCGAAGCGACACGGTCCGGGTAGAACGGTTCTAAGGCGTCGGTTTTCTCGCCGACGCCCATAAATTTGATCGGCTTGCCGGTAATGTGACGCACCGACAAGGCGGCACCGCCACGGGCATCACCATCGGTTTTCGACAGCACCACACCGGTCAATGGCAGAGCATCGCTGAACGCCTTGGCGGTATTGGCGGCGTCCTGACCGGTCATGGCGTCGACCACGAACAGGGTTTCGATCGGCTTTACTGCTTTATGCAGCGCCTTGATCTCATCCATCATCTCGCTGTCGATAGCCAGGCGACCAGCGGTATCGACGATGACCACATCCACCGCCTGCTTGCGGGCAGCATCGATGGCGCCCTTGGCAATGGCGACCGGCTTCTGCTTCTCATCGCTGGGATGGAACAGCGCGCCGACTTCACCCGCCAGGGTTTCCAACTGCTTGATCGCCGCCGGCCGATAAACGTCGGCCGAGACCACCATGACTTTCTTTTTCTCGCGCTCTTTCAGGAAACGCGCCAGCTTGGCAACAGTGGTGGTTTTACCCGCCCCCTGCAGACCGGCCATCAAGATCACCGCCGGCGGCTGGGTATTCAGCGCCAACGGCTCGCCGGTTTCGCCCATCACCCGCTCAAGTTCAGACTGCACCACCTTGAGGAATTGCTGGCCCGGATTCAGCGCCTGGGAGACTTCCTGACCGACCGCGCGCTCACGCACGCCATCGATAAAATCTTTGACAACCGGTAAAGCAACATCGGCTTCGAGCAACGCCATGCGCACTTCGCGCAGCGTGGCTTTGATGTTGTCTTCGGTCAGCTTGGACTGACCGGAAATTTGTTTCAGCGTCTGGGAAAGACGGTCGGTGAGGCTCTTAAACATCTCGCTTTCCGTGGGGATTTGAAAGGTCCGGCAGTATAACAGGGCACCGGCTGCGTCTCTATGATGGTGGCAGCCAACGCAACCTCAAGTTGAGTTTGGGAACGTCTATCATTTATGCGAGACTAGCGCCTTGCTTTTTCTATATCCCTTTCGGCCGACGCCGAACTGCGAGGACTTTTCCGAATGCTGATCTGGCTCGCCATCCTGGGCTATCTCGTCAGTGGCCTGGTCGCCCTGAACGGCTTGTATCGTGTGCAGTCGCCTAATCGCCAATGGTTGTTCTGGCCGGCAGTGATTGGTGCCGCCGCGCATCTGTCGACGCTGGCTTCGGAAATTCTGGTCTCCGGCGCTTTGCAGATCAGCTTTCTTAATGCCGCCTCGGTAATCACCTTTTTCGTGATCTCCGCCCTGCTGGTCAGCGGCTGGTCAAAACCGCTGCACAGCCTGTTCGCCTTCGCCCTGCCGGCAGCGGCGCTGATTATGATTGTCGCTGTCTTGGCACCGGATGCGTCATCGCCCCGGTTGTATCGAACCGGTGTCGTCCTGCATGTCTTTCTGTCGATGCTGGCTTATTCGGTGATCACCATCGCCACCTTGTTAGCCGTGCTGCTTGGCGCCCAGAACCGCCAATTGCATAACCACGATTTAGACAGCCGCCTGAATCGCTTTCTGCCGCCGCTGCAAACCATGGAACGGCTGCTGTTCGAATGGCTGATGATCGGTTTTATTCTGCTCACCGCCGCCATCATCTCCGGTGGCCTCTTTATTGAAAATATCTTCGCTCAGCATCTGATGCATAAAACGGTGCTGACGCTGGTAGCCTGGGGCTTTTTCGCCACCCTGCTGTTCGGACATTTTCATCTGGGCTGGCGCGGCGCTTTGGCCAGCCGGCTGACTATCTTCGGATTTGTATTTTTAATGCTGGCTTTTTTCGGTTCGAAGTTCGTTCTCGAATACCTGCTTCATCAATACGGCTAATTCTCTTATCGACGCGCAACTGTGCTTGACAGAGGGGTGACCGCGCCGCTAAAAAGCACTTTCTATTGGTGACTGAGGTTTTTACCCCTTGAACGAGCTCCCCCTAGGCCTGCTGTTTGTCTTGCTGGGCCTGCTGCTGCTTTGTTCCGCTTTCTTCTCGAGCTCGGAAACCGGCATGTTGTCACTCAACCGCTACCGTCTCCGTCACCTGGCCAATGAAGGACATCGCTCTGCGAGCCTGGCCCAACGTCTGCTGGAAAAGCCTGACCGTCTGATCAGTACCATTCTGATCGGTAACAACCTGGTCAATATCGCCGCGGCCTCTCTGGCCACCATCATCGCTATCCGACTGTTACCGACGCAGCAGGATCTGGCGCTGGGGTTGTCGACAATATTACTGACGCTGGTGGTGCTGATTTTCGCGGAAGTCACGCCCAAGACACTGGCGCAACGCTATCCTGAACAGATCGCCTTTCCGTTTTCCTTTGTGCTGCGGCCCTTGATGTTTGCGCTGGCACCGGCAATCTGGCTGGTCAATCTGTTCGTTAACAGCCTGTTCTGGTTGTTCCGCGTCGGTCGTACCGGCGACAGCACCGATGCCCTGTCGGCGGAAGAATTAAAAACCCTGGTCAACGAATCCGGCGAGATGCTGCCCCCGCAACGTCAGAACATGTTGCTGGGTATCCTTGAGCTGGAGAACGTCACCGTCGACGACATCATGGTGCCGCGTAACGAAGTCAGCGGTGTCGATATGGAAGCCGATGTCGATACCATCGCCGACCAGATTCGCCGCACCGACTACACCCGTTTCCCGCTCTACAAAGGCGACCTCGACAAGGTGATCGGCATCATGCACATCCGCGATGCCGCTGAGTTCCTCTACGCCGACGAGCCGTCCAAGGTAATGCTCACCAAGGCCGCCAAGGACCCGTACTTCGTGCCGGAAAACACCCCGCTGCATACCCAGTTGATCAACTTCCAGACGCAGCAATTGCGCATGGGTCTGGTGGTCGATGAGTACGGTGATATTCAGGGTCTGGTCACGTTGGAAGATCTGCTGGAAGAGATCGTCGGTGAATTCACCACCGACATCGCCAATTCCAGCAAGGAAATCCACCCGCAGCGCGATGGCTCTTACGTCATCGACGGCACCGCCAACATCCGCGAAATCAATCGCGCCCTGGCCTGGGAGCTGCCGACCGACGGTCCGAAGACCTTGAACGGCCTGGTGCTGGAGCACGTAGAAGACATCCCCGATGCCAACCTGTCGATCAAGATCGATCGTTATCTGATCGAAATCCTGCAGATCAAAGACAACGCCGTCATCGCCGCCCGCGTTCGCGAAATGCCCTTAAACCGGCCACGCTGAACCGATCCTCGGCCGGGAGCGTATTGAGTGGACACCCCAAAACGGGAGTCCGCCATGCGTTCCCTGCTTTCCCTTCTGCTGTGCTGCGCGCTACTGGCAACCGGCGTCCAGGCTGAAGACGATGACTATAACGATGAGTTGGAAGATCAGTTTCGCAACCTGATCACCCAACAACTGAGCGCCCTGCGCAGCGGCGATGCCGAAGCCGCCTGGGCCTGGGCTCACCCCAACATCAAAGGCCGCTTCCTGACCGCCGAGCGCTTCTACACCATGGTCGTGCGCCAGTATCAGCCGTTGACCGAATTCAGTGTCATTCGTTTCAGGGAACTGGAAGCGGCGGGTGACAACTGGGTGTTGCCAGTCTGGCTGCGCACCGACGACGATCAGCAATACCTCGCCTTCTACGCGCTGAGCCAGACCAACCAGGGCGAATGGCGCATCGCCGGCTGTCAGTTGGTCGAGTATCAGTCGCCGGGCATCTGAGCCGGATGATTGAGACGGCGGCCGTGTTAAACTGCGCGGCCCCGTGACCAACCCCAAGGCGTTTTCATGTCTCTCAATATCCGCATCGTCCTGGTTCAGACCTGGCATCCCGGCAACATTGGCGCCGCCGCACGCGCCATGAAAAACATGGGTCTGGAGCAACTGGTGCTGGTCAATCCCATCGATTTTCCTGCCGATGAAGCCTACAACCGCGCCGGCCAGGCCACCGACCTGCTCGACAACGCTCAAGTCGTGACCAGCCTCGACGAAGCCATCGCCGATTGCGGCTTGGTCGTTGCCACCAGCGCCCGCGAACGCAGCATTCGGTTGCCGGCCCTGTCGGCCGAAGAGTGCGGCCGCGAAGCCGTATCGCGCCAGCAAGAAGCACCGGTTGCACTGGTATTCGGACGCGAACGAATGGGCCTGCACAATGACGACATTCAGCGCTGTCACGCCCAGGTGAATATCGACGCCAACCCGGACTACCCGGTGCTGAACCTGAGTCAGGCGGTGCAGTTATTGAGTTACGAGGTATTCAAAGCGGCGCAAAATGAAACGGGCAACACCACCACAACGCCCTACCCGCTGCATGCCGATCTGGAAAGGTTTTACGACCATCTGAATGAGACGCTGGGTGATATCGGTTTTCTCAACCCGGCGCACCCGGGCCAGGCGCTGGATCATCTGCGCGCCCTGTTTCGCCGCGCCCAACCCACTGCCAAAGAATTGCGCCTGCTGCGCGGCGTACTCAGCGCCGCCCAGCAAGCTGCCAAAGATCAGTCTGCGGGCTGATTGCGGCTCGGTTCGGCCTGAACAAAAGCCGGCTGAGCGGTGGCGTGCTGATAGATGCGCTGCAAACGCGGCCAGGCATCAAGCGTCATATCAACGCGCAGAGCGTTATACATCTGCGGAATCAATACCACATCGACCAGGCTCAATTGATTACGATAAAACCAATCGCCACTGCCCAAGCGCGCCGCCTGCACTTCCAAAGCATCGAAGCCGGTAGTAATCCAGTGCCGATGCCAGGCGTTCACTTCAATTTCGCTAGCCTGAAATTGCGAGCGCAACTGCTTTAGCACGCGCATATTGTTAATCGGATGAATGTCACAGCCAATGTCCTGGCACAGGGCCCGAACTTCAGCACGCGCCAACGCATCGTTCGGCAACAGCGGCGGATTCGGATAAACCTCTTCCAGGTATTCCAGTATCGCCATCGACTGCCGCACCAATCCCGGCTGCAAATCCAGCGACGGCACCAAACCCGCCGGATTCACCGAGCGATAAGCTGCACTGTGCTGATCGCCCTCACGCAACTCAATAGGCACCTGCTGCGCGTCAACACCTTTCAGTGCCAACCCAATGCGCACCCGATAAGCGGCGGATGAACGCCAATAATGGTAGAACTTCATCTGCATTCTCCCGGTGACAAATCAGTCGGATCGACTGTGCTTGCCAATACCATACTCGCGCAACTTATTGGCAATGGCGGTGTGCGAAACGCCCAGCTTTTTACCCAGTTGCCGACTGCTCGGATAAGCCGGATAAAGCCGGCGCAACAACTGAGCCTCAAACCGTTTCATGGCTTCATCGAGCGAGCCTTCGAAATGTTCATCGACATAACCCCAGCCGCTGGAAAAGCTGGGCAATTGCAAATGTTCTGGCTCCAGAATGTCATCTTCAGCTAAGGAGACAGCACGCAACAATGAATTTTCCATCTGCCGCACATTGCCCGGCCAGGGATATTGCTGCAGCGCATTCTGACAAGCGCGTGAAATACGAATCCGGCGGCGTTGCGGTTCGGCAAAGCGGGCAATAAAACGTTCGGCCATCGGCAAAATATCGTTCTTGCGATCGCGCAGGGCGGGAATATGCAGCGCCAGTACGTTCAGCCGGTAATAAAGATCTTCACGGAAGGTGCCGTCGCGGCACAACGCCAGCAGATCTTTTTGCGTTGAACAGATGATACGCACGTCGGCGGTGAATTCCTGTTCATCACCCACCCGGCGGTAGGTGCCGTCCTGCATCAGGCGCAAAAATTTCGACTGCAACAGCTTCGACATATCGCCGATTTCATCGAGGAACACCGTGCCGCCTTCGGCCAGTTCGACGATGCCTTTTTTGGACTGGGTCGCGCCTTCAAAAGCACCGGCGGCGTAACCGAATAATTCGCTTTCGGCCACACTGTCGGGCATGGCCGCGCAGTTCAAAACCAGGAACGGTTTGTCTTTGCGCAAGCTGTGTTGATGGCAGGATTTGGCCAGTAACTCTTTACCAGTCCCGGTTTCACCAGTAATCAACAAAGGCGCATCCAGACCCGACATGCGCTTAGCCTGACGAATCACCTTTTTCATCGGCTGGCTTTCGGCGATGAGTAATTCAAACTCACCGGCCTGCTGCTGATAGGCGGTAATCTGACGACCAAGACGCTCGGGTGATTTAAAGGTAATCACCGCACCGGCAAAGTAATCGTCCTGGTCGGCATCGGTTTCGTTGGGTACGCGAATCGGATAAATATCGGCCAGGAAAGTACGGCCACGCAGTTGCAGATGAGTCGCCGTTGCGCCGGGTTGATCGCCATTAAGCCAATGGCTGAAATTGAAACCCTTCACCCAGTTCTTCAGCAACTTGCCGTGCACCTCGGCTTCGGGCAATTGCAGAATATCGAGCGCGGCTTCGTTGGCGATCACCACATTGCCCTGGCTGTCGATCGATACCACCGGTTCAGGCAGCGTTTTCAGCAGCGTCTGCATTTCCTGCTGTTCACGTTCACCGGGCAGATAGGGAATCAAGGAGACATCCTGGATGCCAGGAATCAGACGAATTTCCGGCATCAGATGCTGAAATTCATCGAAAACAAGCGTCGGGAAGTTCAGGTAAATCCGGCCGGTGGGTTCAATTTCGATACCCCTGAGATCGATCTGGTGTTGCACCAGAATATCCAGCACTTCAGCACAAATACCCAAGCGCTCTTCACATTCGATCTTGAGCCGCATTCATCTTCCCCGCTGAGCTGATTAGAGCGCGCTAAATTGCCGCAGGGTCGGTTTTTTGTCAACTGAGCTTTACAGCCAGGCAAAAAAAACGGCCCGCCAGGCGGACCGTCTTGCGCTGCTCAAGAAAAACTAGGCGACGCGCTGAGCAGGTTGCTCCGAAGGGAAGTTCACGCCCGACCACAGCTGGTCAACCAGGCTGTCGATGGAGGCATGAGGATAACGCTGTAACCAACTCACCAGAGCCGTGGCCACATCCGGGTAATTCACCCAGCGCGGCTCACTCTGGCGCAGGAACGCTTCAATGGCGCCGGTGGAAACCTTCGGCATTACCGAGCCCAAGTCCAAGGCCTGCAACGCCGCCGCATTGGATTGCTGCTCCATCTGGCCGCGCAGCGGTTTCACCAGGATGCGCTTGCTCATCGACAGAGCTTCACTGGCCAGTTCAAAGCCGGCGTTACAGATCACGCTGCCGCATTCGGCGAGCGACGCCTGGAAACCATCGCGGCTGAAGCCGCGCACCGTCACCTGACCATACTGGCCGGGCTCAATATCGCCGCAGTGCATCACAAACCGCACCCGGCTGTTGACCTCGTTCAGCAACGCCAGCGTCGCTTCACTGTTTTCGAACGGCAGGTAAACCAGGGCTTTATCGAGCGAACCGGGTTTGGGTTCCGGCGTGGATTCAATAATCGGCGGCAGAATAGGCGCGCCGAAATGATGCCAGTGCACACCCAACCCCACGGTAACCGGCGCAAACCAACGCATGATGGCTTCAGACACCACCGAATGCCCGGCCTTGGGAATATCGTGATTAAAAGCGTACTGATGGCCGACACCCACACAAGGCATGCCCTGAGAGCGCGCAGCCCAGGCCACGACCGGTTCGAAATCGGTGACCACCAGGTCGTATTGGCTCAGCTCAAGCGAGCGAATATCGCGCCAGAGGCCGCGCATGGAGGTGTCGTTCATGGTGCGACGCAGATCAATGCGACCATCACGGGTAGCGAAGGTCAGACCTTTGAACACCCGAAAATCGCCGAAGGCGTCCATATCGAAAAAGCGTTCGCGCTCGCGACCGGAAAACACCCAATCGACATCAACACCGGCATGCGCCAGCGCTTCGGCCATCACCCGGGCTCGGGTGATATGGCCATTACCAGTGCCCTGAACGCCGTAGAGGATTTTCACAGTACAAACCCTCCCAGCGCCCAGAAGCCGACCAGCGAACCCAGGGTTGCGCCAACCAATGTATCGGTCGGGAAATGCACACCCAGGAAAATGCGTGACATGGCCACACAGCACGACCACAGCAACAGCGCCGGCACCAATACCGGCAGCTGACTGGCCACCAGCACGGTAAACAGGAAGGCGGCCGAGGTATGGCCCGAGGGGAAACTGAATTTATCGGACGGAATGATAAAGCTGGTGAAATCGTCGATGGCTTCTTGGGGTCGGTTACGCCGGCAGGTGTTTTTCAGCACCCAGTAGATGCCGCGTTCCACCGCGAAAGCCACTACAGCCACCTTAACCAAGGCCATGCCGGACTCTGGCTGAGTCACGCCATAGACGGCAAAGAACAGCAGGTAGAGCCAGCCATCGGCGGTACGTGACACCGCACGACTCAAGGCAGTGATACGCTCACGGCGACGACGCGCCATGCACCAATTGAATGTCAGGGTGTCAAGCTGTTGGATTCGGTGCAGCCATTTCATGAAGAAGCCTCCATCGTCATGGCGTCTATTATTCATTCGCCCGTGTCACCTTTCTGACTTTTTGATGAAGTTTTAATGACAACCCTGACCCTAACGAAAATCCGCTGCATCAACCAGCCGGCGGTTCAGCCGCTTTAAAGACCGAGGTTTCAAACGCCGACTGCAAGCTCAGCACGCGCTGGCGCAAGGCACCACGTGGATAAGCCTTGGCCGGAACGGCGCCCCAAACCGGGTTGGGCCAGGCCGCATCGGTTTGTTTGCGCACCACATGATGGATATGCAACTGCGACACCACATTGCCCAGCGCCGCTATGTTCATCTTGTCACCTTTGAAGGTGGCCATCAGGCGTTCAGCGACGAAGCTGCTTTCCCAGATCAATTGTTCCTGATCGTCTTCGTCCAGCTGGTAAATCTCGCTGATATCCTCACGCTGAGGTACCAGTATCAACCAGGGGTAGTTGGCGTCTTTCATCAGCAGAATGCGATTCAGCATCAATTCGCCAACTTCGACGCAATCATTCTGCAAGCGGTGATCCAGTTCGAACATCGAGCCCTCCTTTGTCGCCATTGTACCGCAAAGGAACAGATGTATAAGTGGGCACTGGGTCTGCCTGCACGCAACCGATATAATGCCTCGGCACTTTCCCAGGAATGGCCTCTATGCCCGACGTTCAGTGGCACACCCAATGGCCCCAACACCTAGGCCAACACACCGATAACCCGTTCAGCCGCGCCAGCTTTTTGCGCGCTCTGGAAAGCAGCGGCGTGTGTAGCCTTGATGGGGGCTGGTCGCCGCATCATCTGCACTGGCAGGACGAACAACAGGAACTGGCGCTGCCCTGCTACGCCAAAACCCACTCCTGGGGGGAATACGTCTTCGATTGGGCCTGGGCGCACGCCTACGAACAACACGGCCTGCCCTACTACCCCAAACTGGTCTGCGCCATTCCCTACACACCGTCCATGGGACCACGATCGAGCGCGCCCTTGCATGCGTCATTAGTCACCGACCTCGCCCAGGCCATGCAACAGGAAGCCCTGAACCAGGATTACAGCGGTTGCCATCTGCTGTTTCCCGACGACGCCACCGCCGACCTCTGGGCCAACCACACCGACTGGGTGGAACGGCGCGATGTTCAGTTCCACTGGTGCAACCGCAATTACCGCGACTTCGACGACTTCCTCGACCGCTTCGCCTCGCGCAAACGCAAAAACCTGCGCAAAGAACGCCGCTCCATCGCCGAACAAGGCCTGAAAATGCGCTGCTTTGAAGGCCAGGAAATCGACGCCGTTACGCTGCGTCAGTTCTATATCTTCTACCACGCCACCTACTTAAAGCGCGGCCGTCAGGGTTATCTGACACTGGAATTTTTCGAGCAGCTGCTGGCCGATCAGGCCGAATCGCTGGTGCTCTTTATGGCGTTTCAGGGTGAGGAAGGCGTGGCCGCAGCCTTATGCTTTCGCGATTCAACCACGCTCTACGGCCGCTACTGGGGTTGCCTCGACGAATTCAACAACCTGCATTTTGAATGCTGCTATTACCAGGGCATCGACTACTGCATCCGCCACGGCCTGCAACGTTTCGACCCGGGCACCCAGGGCGAGCACAAAGTAGCGCGCGGTTTTGAGCCGCGCATCACCCGCTCCTTTCACTGGCTGGCGCGGCCCGATTTTCAGGAAGCAGTGGAACGCTTCTGTTTGGAAGAAGCCGAAATGGTCGAACGCTACCGCGAACAAATGACCGACGCCCTGCCGTTCAAACACACCGACTGACCTCTGCTAACCCATCTGGAGTTTTTATGCGTTATCTACACACCATGGTTCGCGTCAGCGACATCGACGCCTCCTTGCGCTTTTTCTGCGACGGCCTCGGCCTGGTCGAAATCAGCCGCAGCGACAACGACAAAGGCCGTTTCACTCTGGTTTTTCTGGCCGCCCCGGAAGACCGCGAACGCGCCCTGGCCGACAAAGCCCCAATGGTTGAATTAACTTACAATTGGGACCCGGAAGAATACACCGGCGGCCGTAACTTCGGTCACCTGGCCTATCGCGTCGATGACATCTACGCCACCTGTGCGCACTTGCAGGCAATGGGTGTTGCCATCCTGCGCCCACCACGCGACGGCCACATGGCCTTTGTGCGCAGCCCGGACAACATCTCCATCGAACTGCTGCAAGCCGGCGACGCCCTGCCCGCCGCCGAACCCTGGGCGTCGATGCCCAACCAGGGCGAGTGGTAACAGCGCTGCCTTACTACACCTTGACCGCCATTGCCTCTACAATGGCGGGCTCTTTGAACCACCAGCCAATTTGACTCATTGCTAACTACGAGAAGCTTCATGCGCGCCAGCCAGTATTTGATCGCCACCGTCAAGGAAACGCCCGCCGATGCCGTTATCGCCAGCCATCAACTGATGCTGCGCGCCGGCATGGTGCGTAAACTCGCCTCCGGCCTGTACACCTGGATGCCAACCGGCCTCAAAGTACTGCGCAAAATTGAACGCATCGTGCGTGAAGAAATGGATCGCGCCGGCGCCCAGGAAGTGTTGATGCCCTGTGTGCAACCAGCCGAGCTGTGGCAGGAAAGCGGCCGCTGGGACGATATGGGCCCGCTGATGATGAAAATGCAGGACCGCCACCAACGCGATTTTGTGTTTGGCCCCACTCACGAAGAAGTGATCACCGATCTGGCCCGTAACGAACTGACCAGCTACAAACAACTGCCGGCCAACTTCTACCAAATTCAGACCAAATTCCGCGATGAATTCCGGCCGCGCTTTGGCGTGATGCGCGCCCGCGAATTCATTATGAAAGATGCCTACTCCTTCCATGTTTCGATGGAATCGCTGCAAGCCGAATACGACAACATGCATCGGGCTTACTGCCGTATTTTTGATCGGCTCGGCCTGAACTACCGTCCGGTGCTGGCCGACAGCGGTGCCATCGGCGGCGACAGCTCGCACGAGTTCCAGGTGCTGGCGGAATCGGGCGAAGACTACATCGCCTATTCCGATAGCAGCGATTACGCCGCCAACATCGAACGCGCCGAAGCCGTGATGCCTGCGGGCGAACGGGCAGCTCCAAGCGAAGAGCTGCGCCAGGTTGATACCCCGAACACCAAAACCATTGCCGCCTTGGTGGAAGGCTTTGGTCTGCCGATTGAAAAAACCATCAAAACGCTGATCGTCGAAGCCGAAGACGACGTGGACGGCGGTTTGGTTGCCCTGCTGGTGCGTGGCGATCACGAACTGAATGAAATCAAAGCCGAGAAACTGCCGCAAGTGAAAGCACCGCTGACCATGGCCAGCGAAGAACGCATTCGTGCGGTGGTCGGTGCAGGCCCGGGTTCATTGGGGCCGATTGGTTTGCCGATGCCCATCGTCATCGACCGCGCCGTCAGTCTGATGAGCGACTTCGGCGCCGGTGCCAACAGCGACGACAAACACTGGTTTGGCATTAACTGGGAACGCGATTTACCGCTGCCAGACATCGCCGACTTGCGCTCTGTGGTCGAAGGCGACCCGAGCCCAGACGGCAAAGGCACACTGAAAATTGCCAAGGGCATCGAAGTTGGCCACATCTTCCAATTAGGCGACAAATATTCCAAAGCGTTGAACGCCACCGTGCTCGACGACAATGGCAAAGCGCAAACCATGCTGATGGGTTGTTACGGCATCGGCGTCAGCCGCATTGTCGCCGCGGCCATCGAACAGAACCACGACGACAACGGCATCATCTGGCCCGATGCGTTAGCTCCTTTCCAGGTTGGCATCGTGCCGCTGAACGCGCATAAATCACCGGAAGTAATGGAAGTGGCTGAACGCCTGTACCGCGAATTGACAGATGCAGGTATTGAAGTACTGCTGGACGACCGCGACAAAAAAACCAGCCCCGGTGTGAAATTCGCCGATATGGAATTAATCGGCATTCCGCATCGCATTGTGGTCAGTGATCGTGGTCTGGCCGAGGGTGAATTGGAATACAAAGAACGCAGCGCTGCAGAGAAAGAAAATCTGAAACTGGCCGACGCGGTAAGCTTTTTACAGCAACAGCTTCAAGCCTAAAAAAACCGGGCCTCACGGCCCGGTATCTAACAACGTCCACTGAGATAACGAATTCCAAGTGCCACTGTTAATACAGATAAACAGCACCGGAATCGGTTAAATCGTTGTTATCTTCGAGGAAACTGTCTAAACCGCTAGAGTATCTTTCAGACAGGCGATCTTCGAAAGGTGCCCCCACCACCAACGACTGACCATCCGCACTTAACTCCATTGCCGCCCCGAATTGATCACCCTCATCAGGGACGTTGGATGACTTAATGTATACAAATTCTTCCCAAGTGTCGCTCCAGGGCTCATTAACGTCCCCAGGTGTTCTTTTAAAAATATAGACAGCACCTGCTTCACTAACCGTGTCAACGTTTGCCCCTAGTGATTGAATATTAATTCCATTGACAAGTTTGTTGTCATAAGGAGCAGAAACAGCAAGCCGATTACCATCCCCACTGAAACTTACTTGATGGCCAAACAGATGACCATCACCTGCAGTTGCGGGTTTAAAACGGGCCATTTGTTTATCAGTCCCATTACTAACAAGATTAGTACCTGTCCACCTATTGCATATGGAGTCAGCTGTACAACCACTTCGCGCTATGTCCAGAGCTGACAGATACACAGCACCTGTGCGAACACTGCTACCGACGGCATAATCCCCTTCCGCTCCAATTGCTAATGTTGAACCAGCCGCATTAAAGCTAAGTGAACTACCAAATTTCAAATTAGACCGCTTATTGACTTCGTTTAGTACTGGATTGATTAGTGCTGGCTGATCAGTCCAAGTATTAACCCCGACATCGCGGACATACATATAAACATAACTTTGATAATTGGGTCCGTTACCAAGCTGTGTCACACCTACCGCCACTCTTTTAGCCGTTTCATCAATAGCGACACTGATGCCGAAGTTTCTCTGTGTACTCGCAGAGTCGTGGAGAGTGACATCCGAGGATATTTCTTGTCGTCCAATCACAACAGCATCTACTCCTCCCACCGGACTACACCCTTTATCCAATATTCCATAAACCGTGAAAATAGCAGCAGCGCCCCTAGTCACGTTCCCGACTTTACTCATAGGCGCCCCGGCCACTACCGAGGGTACAGATTCACCGCCCACGCTGACACTGGTACCCAGGCGGGCACCGGCACCGAGTTGGTCGACTGCAGACAACATGCATGCTTGAGTCGACCACAGGCCATTATCTTTCCCGTACACAAATACGGCACCGTTACCATTGTTATACCCGGGCATACCGACCGCTAAGCGGGTACCCGCATCATTTAAACTCAGTGCAAAGCCAAATTCGCCATTAACACCAACACTCGTCGATGGCTGTTGAGGTGCCCCGATTATCCTTATAAGGTTCCAGCGACCATCCGAGTTTCTTTCATACAGGTGGACCGCACCGGGTTTATCAGTACTGGCAAATTCGTGTCTATCGGCACCAATCGCCATAACAGTGCCTTTTTTGTTAATAGCGACACTGCGTCCGAAAAGCTGATTGTCCAGCGTTGCATTGGTGGCAGTAGATTTAAAATAGCCTATGCCGTTTAGCAGTTTGCCTTTGAACCCAAGGTTTGTCGTATTAAGTTCAGTGCAGATGTCCGCCGAATTGCAACCACTAAATGTATAGGCAGCATTAGTCCAGTTCTGGTCATACAGAGGAATAGTCATCTGATAGCTATGCTTATCTTTTGATATGACTTCACTTTCCCAAAAAAGCTCATCCCCTTTGTATGCAGAAATACGATAGTGATCGCTGTTTTCAGCGGTATTCGGCCATTTAAAAAGGAGTATTTTCGGATCCTGCAATTGCACCGTAAAGTCGTCCTGATCACCGCAGAACTCAGTACCCTCCTCTCCAGCAAAGAAACTGCACACTGCACCGCAATATGAAAGTGAGTTGTCTTCCTTGCAGTTATCAAGGCATTTATCCTGATAGGGGTTATCGCCGCAATCCTGTATTTTATTGCAATATTCTATATCGATATTATCTTGCTCTGCTTTAGCACAAATTTCTTCACAAAATGAATAATTGGCACCATTAGTGTACTCACAAATTATATTGCAAATATCTTGGGTCGAATCATTCTTGCAACTTTCCACACAGGGCTGTACTACTCCGGAGCTATCTTTGCATTCACCGTTTGGCTGGCATTTAATTTGAGTTGGGTCTTCGAGACAGCTTTTAAGGTCTTGGCAGAAATCTAGCCCTGGGTTGTCATTGCACACGCTCTCACAAAATTTATAACCGAGCTCAACTGCACAGATTTCATCGCAATAATCGAGAGTATGGTTTGATGAGCATGCCGTTGCGCACTCTCCGTGGTCAAAATTAGTCTCCGTACAGACTACCTGCTCACCCCCACCATTATTACAAAACTGCAGACTTGGGTCCCCTTCACAATAGTCATGACAAAATGTCTGCATATCGGCTGAAAACTCAGTTGGGCAGTAGGTGATGCAGAAGCCTGGCACCGAACCAGAACCACTGCCTGCTGGACAAAACGTTTCACAGAAACCCGGAACCGTTCCGTCGCTCTTCGGACAAAACGTTTCACAGAAACCCGGAACCGTTCCGTCACTCTTCGGACAAAACGTCTCACAGAAACCCGGAACCGTTCCGTCGCTCTTCGGACAAAACGTCTCACAGAAACCCGGTACCGTTCCGTCGCTCTTCGGACAAAACGTTTCACAGAAACCCGGAACCGTTCCGTCACTCTTCGGACAAAACGTCTCACAGAAACCCGGAACCGTTCCGTCACTCTTCGGACAAAACGTTTCACAGAAACCCGGAACCGTTCCGTCACTCTTCGGACAAAACGCTTCACAGAAACCCGGTACCGACTGTCCATTCTCGGGGCAGTAGCTTGTGCAATGCGTCGGCAACGTCGCGTTTGGTGTTTCGAAGGCATTAACACAGAGTGTTTCACAGAACGTCAGGTTTGGGTTCTCGATACACAGCTGGACACACTGCGGCAGTCCTGCATTCGCTTCGCATCGCTGCTCCTGGGTACAGTCCACATCGTTGTTAATATCCGTGGGATCGCAGATACCATCGCCTCCACCGTTACCATCCCCACACTCGTCAGGCGGCGGGTTTTGGGTGTCACATAACTTGGCACAATCTGGATCGTCCAGACTGAAAGGAAACGGACACACCCCGTCAGAGCCATCTCCTGAACCACCATCCCCACACTCGTCAGGCGGCGGGTTTTGGGTGTCACATAACTTGGCACAGTCTGGATCATCCAGACTGAAAGGAAACGGACACACCCCGTCAGAGCCATCTCCTGAACCACCATCCCCACACTCGTCAGGCGGCGGGTTTTGGGTGTCACATAACTTGGCACAATCTGGATCGTCCAGACTGAAAGGAAACGGACACACCCCGTCAGAGCCATCTCCTGAACCACCATCCCCACACTCGTCAGGCGGCGGGTTTTGGGTGTCACATAACTTGGCACAATCTGGATCATCCAGACTGAAAGGATCCACACACACCCCGTCAGAGCCATCTCCAGGGCCGCCATTCCCAAATGGATTGTCGATCTCAAAGTTAGGGACCTGAATGCCCTGTCCTGCATTTCTTTCACCAGCATTTCCCAGGTCATCCGGTGGCTCACAACCAGCCAACGCCAGCAATACGATAAAACTCAGAAAAATGTGTTTAATAGAGAATGAGGTCAGAGCATCCATGATCGTTCCTATGGCCCAAAGGGCACTACTGAGACACGCTTAGTATCTCAGGTCATCGTTTAACTCAGCGTTTGAAAAATCGTGGTTTTTTCAGGTTTAGTGGCTGGAAACGATGAAAAAATGACAAATATTTACCCGACGTTTGTTTTTGCCTGACAATTTTTGTCAAAGCGCCGAATGCTGGCATTCACGTTTTGTAGCTGGTTTCACGGGTTAGCACTCCCGGCGTTTGCCAGCTATTACCCCCTTGACTATTCTGCTTTTGGTCCCCAACGCTGCACCTGAAAGCCTTTTGCACACCAGGGAGGAGAACGCGAATGAAGCACGACCCACTCACCGTCGCCGATTGCATGACGCCAACCCGTGTCACTATTCAAGACACCGCTACCGTTACCGAAGCCGTTCAAATACTGCTGAAGCACCACATTCTGGGCAGTGCTGTGGTTGATCAGGAAGGGCATCTGGTTGGCTACATTTCGGAGCAGGATTGCCTTAAACAACTACTGACCGACAGCTACCACAGTGAAGATGCCGCTCAGGTTGCCGATGTGATGCGTCGCGATGTGCTGACGGTGAACAGCGATATGAGCATTGTCGACCTGGCCCAGACCATGACCGGCGACAAGCCGAAAAAGTATCCGGTCGTTGAACAACGTCGCTTGATTGGTGAAATCACCCGGACTCAGGTAGTGCAGGCATTACTCAAGCTGCGCGCCTGGCGCCAGGCTTCCGAAACCGGACGCAAGCGGCCCGTGGTGAGCATGGCCAAGCCGCTGGCTGCCCGGGCACCCTCTCCCCGCAACTGAATACGAACTGGCCGGTGCGTTCCAGCGTGCCGGTCAACTCGTAATCAGGGCACATTCCGTTAGAATACCGGCCTTACCTGCAACATTGCCGAATACACCGTGCAGAACGAACCAGCGCCAAACGAAACAGTGCCAACCCTGATGATCCCCCGAATAGCTGAAGTCACCCCGGTTCAGAGCCACTACCTGGCCTACATCGATGCGCTCAAGGCCACTGGCTTTGAAGGCGAGCTCGCGCCGGATTACGCCAACCGCACCGTGCTGGCAACCGACAACTCCATCTATCAGGTATTACCGCAGGCGGTCATCTTCCCGAAACACGCTGCCGACCTGCAGCGCGCCACCCGCCTGGCCAGCCAGGAAGAGTGGCAGGACATCGTACTGAGTCCACGCGGCGGCGGCACCGGTACCAACGGCCAGTCGCTGACCGATGGCATTGTGGTTGACCTGTCGCGGCATATGAACCGCATTTTGGAAATCAACGCCGAAGAAGGCTGGGCGCGGGTCGAAGCCGGGGTAGTGAAAGATCAGCTCAATGCCGCCTTGAAAAAACACGGCTACTTTTTCGCGCCGGAACTCTCGACCAGCAACCGCGCCACCATCGGCGGCATGATCAATACCGATGCCTCTGGCCAGGGCTCGGTGATGTACGGTAAAACACGCGATCATGTGCTGGCATTAAGCACCGTGCTGCTCGATGGCGAACGCCTCGACAGCGGCCCGCTGTCCGACACTGAGTTGGATGAATTAAAGCAGGCACCGGGCCTCACCGGCGCCATCCACCGCACCGTCGATGACGTGCAGCAACGCCGCAGCAACGATATCGACGCCTGCTTTCCCAAACTGAACCGCTGCCTCACCGGTTACGACCTGGCGCATATCCGCAACGACGCTGGCCAGTTCGACCTGAACAACATTCTGTGCGGCAGCGAAGGCACGCTTGGCTTTATTGTCGAAGCAAAGCTGAACGTGCTGCGCATTCCGAAATACTCGGCGCTGGTGAACGTACGTTACGATTCGTTCGAAACCTCGCTGCGCGACGCCCAGACGTTGATGCAGGCGCAGCCGACCTCGATTGAAACCGTCGACTCCAAGGTGCTGGGGCTCGCCAAAAACGACATCAGTTGGAACGGCGTGGCAGAGTTTTTCCCGGCCGCCGACGGCGAAGTGGTTGAAGGCATCAACCTGGTGGAATACACCGCCGACGACGAAGCCGAACTGGAAACGGGCATTAAGCGCCTGACTGACCGGTTGGATGGATTGGCCGGGCAGCCGGGCCAGTGCAATGGCTATACAGTGGCACGCGGCGCGGCGGCGGTTGGTCGCATCTGGGGTATGCGCAAACGCGCCGTCGGTTTGCTGGGCAACGCTCAGGGTGAGGCGCGCCCGGTGCCCTTTGTTGAAGACACCGCCGTGCCGCCGGAAAACCTGGCCGACTTTATTATGGATTTTCGCGCCGTGCTCGACCGCGAAGGTCTCACCTACGGCATGTTCGGCCACGTCGATGCCGGTGTGCTGCACGTGCGCCCGGCGCTGGATATGAAAGACGAAGCCTCGCTGGCGCGGGTACGGCAAATCACCGACGAGGTGGTTAAGCTGGTGCAAAAATACGGCGGCCTGCTCTGGGGCGAACACGGCAAGGGCGTACGTTCGGAATTCGCACCGAGTTTCTTTGGCGACCTGTACCCGGAATTGCAGGCGATCAAACGCGCCTTCGATCCGCACAACCAATTAAACCCGGGCAAAATTGCCACCGCCGAAGCCGACCAGAAACTGACCCTTATTGATGCCGTCACTACGCGCGGCGAACTCGACCGCACTATTCCGCTGAAAAGCTGGCAGCACCAGAAAGAAGCGGTGTACTGCAACGGCAACGGCGCCTGCTACAACTACGACCCCAACGACGCCATGTGTCCGTCGTGGAAAGGCACCCGCGACCGGCGCCAGTCGCCGAAAGGCCGTGCCTCGCTGATTCGCGAATGGTTGCGTGCGCTGGGTGAGCAAGGCGTCAATACTCAAGACCTAGCCAATGCCCAGCTTAAAAGTTCGGGCTGGAAACAGTGGCCGGCACGCATTAAAAACAGCCTGTCGCTGAAACGCGGCGATTACGATTTCAGCCAGGAAGTCTACGATTCGATGGCCGGCTGTCTGGCGTGCAAATCATGCAGCGGCCAGTGCCCGATCAAGGTCGATGTACCAGAATTCCGCGCCAAGTTTCTGCACCTGTATCACGGCCGTTATCTGCGCCCGCTGAAGGATTACTTTATCGGCACACTGGAGTTTGTGATTCCCTTGCTGGCGCGCGCGCCTTTCAAATGGATCTACAACGGACTGATGCGCGCCAAGCCGGTCGCCTGGTTGCTCGATCGCGGCGCCGGCATGGTCGATAGCCCTTTGATTCACCGCCACCACCTGGCCAGCTTGATGCGCCGCGACAACATCGACTGGGCCAATCCCAAACGCCTGGCTGCACTGAGTGACGAAGAACGCCAGCGTTCGGTGGTGATCGTTCAGGATGCGTTTACCTCCTTCTTCGATACCGACACCGTCGGCGATATCCTCAAACTGTTGCAGCAACTCGGCTTCCGCGTCTGGGTGATGCCCTACCGCGCCAACGGCAAGCCGCTGCATGTGCATGGGTTCTTAAGCGCCTTCACCAAGGTCGCGAAGCGTCGGCAGACAGAATTCAATGCCCTGGCGGCGGCCGGCATTCCACTGGTCGGCATCGATCCGTCAATGACGCTCGCCTACCGCAGCGAATACCGCAAATATCTGGATGGTGATTTGCCTGAGGTATTGTTGCTGCAAGAATTCCTCGGCCAGCGGCTTGATCAACTGGCAAGCGTGCGCGGTCAGTTCCGCCCAGGCCGGGTGCAGTTGCTCGGCCACTGCACCGAGACAACCAACGCCGCTGCCAGCATGGCCGAATGGAGCAAAATTTTCGCAGCTCTCGGCCAGGAACTGACGCTGAAAAACGTCGGCTGCTGCGGTATGGCGGGCACCTACGGCCACGAAAGCCGTAACCGCCAAACCTCGGAGCGCATTTACGATTTGTCCTGGCGCGAGGTGATCGACAGCGAGCCGAGCGAAGGTCTGGTTGCCACCGGTTATTCCTGCCGCTCTCAGGTCAACCGGCTGCAAGGCGTTGAACTGCGTCACCCGCTACAGTTTCTGGCCGGTCAGTTTCAGTCCCATTAATGAAACGAAAACCTGCATTGCCTAATCTGCAATAGATTGCTGGAGCCTCTGAACAACTCACACATGGCTCTGGCTTACAGAGGGATTCGGGGGCAAGGCGCACGACTGCAGGAAGGTCGGGACCTTTCAAAGGTGTGCAACTCAGCGTCCGGATTCCTCTGTAAGCCCCGAAGGGCGCGGGCTAAATGAACCTGCCACCGCGTTGCGACTCTTGGCAAGGACGACGGCCATTACCGGCGAGTCGCGCCTTGCGGCAAGTCCATTTAGCCTCGCGCAGAGCCTTGTGTGAGTTGCTAAGAGGCTCCAAAATGCAGTGCATAAAATGCACCCCTCGCCTGTTTAAGGCAAAATACGCATTCTGTTCACTCCAATTTAGGAAGTCCCATGACCAGCTGGACGCCCGATTCCTGGCGCACCAAAACCATTCGCCAGATGCCCACCTACCCGGACCAAACCGCGCTCGAAGCCGTCGAACGCGAACTCGCCGGTCAGCCGCCGCTGGTATTTGCCGGCGAAGCGCGCGAACTGAAAGCGCAACTGGCCAAGGTGGCCCGAGGCGAGGCGTTCTTGCTGCAAGGCGGCGACTGCGCCGAGAGTTTTAAAGAGTTCAACACCAACCACATCCGCGACACCTTTATGGTGCTGCTGCAAATGGCCGTGGTGCTGACCTTCGGTGGCCAGAGCCCGGTAGTAAAAATCGGTCGCATGGCCGGCCAGTTCGCCAAGCCACGCTCGTCCGACAGCGAAACCCAGGGCGATATCACCCTGCCCGCTTACCGTGGCGACATCATCAACGGTATCGATTTCGACGAAGCCTCGCGTACGCCAGACCCGCAGCGCATGCTCAAGGCCTATCATCAGTCCTCTTCGACGCTGAACCTGCTGCGTGCTTTCGCTCAGGGCGGCCTGGCCGACTTGCACAAGGTGCATCAGTGGAATCTGGGCTTTGTTGAAAAAAGCCCGCAGGGCGAACGCTACCAGCACTTCGCCGATATGATCGACGATACGCTGGCCTTTATGAGCGCCTGCGGTATTTCGCCGGACAACACACCGCAAATTCGCGAGACGTCTTTCTATACCTCACACGAAGCGCTGCTGCTGCCTTATGAGCAGGCATTGACGCGCCAGGACAGCCTGACCGGCGACTGGTACGACTGCGCTGCGCATATGGTGTGGATCGGCGATCGCACCCGTCAGCTCGACAGCGCCCATATCGAATTCTGCCGCGGGATTAACAACCCGCTGGGCCTGAAAACCGGTCCGAGCACCGATCCGGATGAGCTGATCAAACTGATCGATATTCTCAATCCAGAAAACGAACCGGGCCGGCTGAACCTGATTGTGCGCATGGGCGCCGACAAGATCGCCGATTACTTCCCGGCGTTGCTGCAGCGAGTCAAAGCAGAAGGCAAAGAGGTGGTGTGGAGCTCGGACCCGATGCACGGCAACACCATTAAAACCGACAATGGCTACAAGACCCGCGCCGTCGATTCGATTCTTTCCGAGGTGAAGGATTTCTTCCAGATTCACCGCGCCGAAGGCACTCACGCTGGCGGTGTGCATTTCGAAATGACCGGCCGCAACGTCACCGAGTGTATCGGCGGTGCTTTCCAGATCACCGAACACGATCTGGCCGAGCGCTATCACAGCCACTGTGACCCACGATTGAATGCCGATCAGGCGTTGGAATTGGCGTTTCTGATTGCGGATGCAGTAAAAACCGCTCGGGGTCGCTGACGCGACCTGCTGGACGGGAGACGGTAGACGCTGATTAGCGGAAACCTAACAAGCGTTTAGCGTCTTCCGTTAAGCGTCTCCCATCAAAGTCAGACGACTCTGATATGCCATGGCTCAAAGCGCACGCCGAATTCGTTGTCCTGGGTGTAGCGAATGTGCACAAAACCCAGGTCACGCAGACGCTTGTATTCGTCGGTCTCGGCGAAGTCGGACGTGAAGTTACTGAGCCCGCCGCCAACACGGCCGACGTCGAAATCGCCGATGGCATGATAGGAATGCCCCGGCGGTGCCAGTGAACGTGAGGCGCGCGAGATGTTGCCTTCGGCCTGCACCACCTTGGCCATAAACAGATGGTATTGCTTGACCACGCCGCGCACACCGCTGGTCAGAATCAACGAATCCCCGACCTGAGCACGCAACTGGTTATAGAAGGTTTCGGACTGGCCGCGCAGCAGGAAATGGCCGGTGCCTTGAATTTTCTGAATGTCGTTGGCGTTTAAACGGTGATCGAGACGACTGATGACCCGCTCACCGAAAAAGCCCAAATTCCGAACATCGTCATAAAACAATTGTTCCAGATAATTCAGTTCTGCCGGAGTGAATTCTCCGATGCGCGGCTGGTAACGCGCATAACGCAGCATGTCGTCGAAAGCGATGATATTGAAGTTGCCGTGGCCGACATAAGCCTGCACCCGGTTCATGCGCTCCAGTGCCGAAACCAGGGTTTCGAAATCGGCGGTGGTCACGAACACATCGTCGGAAAAATCGTATTCGAAGTGCTCAACTTTCTGACGAACTTTCTCGGCCTGGTCCTGCGACTCTTCAACGTAAACCGGCGCATCACTGGTTACCTGGCTTTCATCGAGCGGCGTTTCAGATTGCGCCAGCGTGTTCGATTCAGCAGTTGGTTCGGCCGTCGCCTCAGCAGCAGCCTGCTCAACTTGCGATGGCGTTGAGGTCAATGATTGCTGAGCCGCTTCTTGACGCGCCAAACGATTCAGGCGCTGTTCACGACTCGGCGCAGGCGCAGGCGTTACTTCAGGCGGAGCTTCGCTTTGGGCGCTAACACTGGGTTGCTGAACCGGCGCATCGGTCAGCGCGTCCTGCTGGGCTTGCTGTCGCGCCAGGGTACGCCGCCAGGCATCACTGCCCGGCTCAACCGGAGTTGGCTGTTGGCTGGCAATATCGCTGGCCGGCGTCGCCGGTGTCGGTTCAGCAACAGGGGAATTCGTTTGGCTTGGATTGGCTGCAGGCTGGGCTGGCGCACTGGCCAGAGTACCTTCATCGGAAACCGGACCGGATTTCAATGCGTCTTCTGCTGCCTTGCGGGCTTTCTCAGCCTGGCTGATTGCCCATTCCGGTGAAGATCTACGAATCATATCCAAGGTCGCATAACCGGTTCCTGCGGCCATGGCAGAGACCGAAAGCGCCTGAAATAGGAACTGTCTACGATTCACTTCTTTATAACTCCAACCAGAATATATCCTTGCGCCCAGATTGGGGAAAACGGTCAGACAGCCGCTTTCCAATCCGACTGCGGTTGCAGGCAACTGTTCTCGCAACCCGAATTATCACTAGTATTGACCGAGTTCACAAAGGTTGCAATGCGATGACTATCTTTGTGAACTTCGAACAACCATTTAGGACGAAATTGGAGTATTGGGCGTCAAGTTTTCGACGTAAAACGAGCACGAAAAAGACAATAAACCAACAACCGTCAGAAATTTATCGGCCGATTAGTTTGATTGTTGAGCTTCGAGCTTGGCCTGGATGAAGTGACTGTGGTGCAGGTAGAGCATATCGGCGATGCGCCGGATCATATGCTCTTCGAGTTTATCGATATTGTTATCAGCCAGAGCGGTGCGCCACAGGTCGACAATCAGATCGTATTTTTGATCTTCGTTGAAGCGATCGTTAATCGCTCGGGTGAAAGGATATAGATCGGGGCTTTCGCTATGACGCTGTTGTGCTTTTTGTACCAGTTTGGACGCCGTTGCTTTATCGTCCCCGGTCCGAATGGCCAGACGTTCGGCAATCAGATCGGCTTCGCGCTCGTCCAGATCCTGATCGGCCAGCATGATCTCAACCATCAAAACGGTCGCCGCTTCTTCGGCGTTTAATTCATCTGGTGCTTGCTGTGGTGCTTCAAACCAACCCAGCAATTTGGCTAACATACGACTCTCCTCCCCTTGCTGAACGCCGGAGTGTAGCAAGCTGATGAATTTGACCACACCCGCTTTACTCTTTCCCGCCATTTCGCTGTTATTGCTGGCGTATACCAACCGTTTTCTGGTGGTCGCGCAATTAATTCGTACTTTAATCCGGCAAAACCAGGATGATCCGAACAGCGATCTGACCGACCAGATTCTTAATCTGAAAATTCGCATTGAAGCCATTCGCCGCATGCAGGTACTCGGCGTCTTGGCCTTTATTGGTTGCGTGCTGGCGATGTTCTTTCTGTTTCTTGATCAGTCAATGCTGGGCACCGGCTGTTTTGCGCTGTCGCTGATCTTGTTAGTGGCATCGCTGTGCTTCAGTCTTTATGAAGTGCAAATTAGCGGTCGCGCGCTGAATCTGCAGCTGAAAGCGCTGGGCAAACTCTGATTCAGTTGAGCAGGTTTTCCATAACCGCCAAGTAGAGCTCGGTCAGTTGATCCAGGTCGGCAATGGCGACGCATTCATCGATTTTATGAATGGTGGCGTTGACCGGCCCCAGTTCAACCACCTGAGCGCCGGTCGGTGCGATAAAGCGACCATCGGAAGTGCCACCGGCAGTCGATAGCTGGGTTTCAAATCCCATGACATCCTGCACTGCCTGAGTGGCGGCCTGCACCAGCGCGCCGCGTTCGGTCAAAAACGGCTGACCTTTCACTTCAAAACGCAGCTCGTATTCGAGTTCGTGTTTATCGAGCAGTGCCCGCACTCGTTGCTGCAATTGCTCGGCGGTCACTTCGGTGCTGAAGCGGAAACTGAACACCAGATGCGCCTCGCCGGGAATGACATTGGTGGCGCCGGTACCGGACTGGAAATTGGCAATCTGAAAACTGGTCGGCGGGAAGAAATCGTTGCCTTCATCCCAGACTTCGGTACTCAGATCGGCAATGGCCGGAGCAACCCGGTGCACAGGATTACTGGCCAGATGCGGATACGCCACATGGCCCTGAATGCCTTTAACCGTTAAATAACCCAGCATGGAACCGCGCCGGCCGTTTTTGATCACATCGCCGACTTTATCGGTGCTGGAGGGTTCGCCGACCACTGCCCAGTCGATGCGTTCACCGCGCTCAACCAGCGTATCGACCACCCGAGTGGTGCCGTTGTAGGCGTCGCCTTCTTCGTCAGACGTAATCAAAAACGCCAGTCGACCCGGATGATTCGGGTGCTTCTGGGCAAAGCGTTCGGCCGCGACAGTCATCGCCGCCAGACTGCCTTTCATATCAGCCGCACCGCGTCCGTACAGATAGCCGTCAGACTCGGTCGGCTCGAACGGCGGAAAGCGCCATTGGCTGGCGTCGCCAGTGGGTACCACATCGGTATGGCCGGCGAACACCAATAAGGGTCCACCTTCGCCGTGAACAGACCACAGATTATCGACGTCCTCAAACCGCATCGGCTCGTTACGGAAGCCCACAGCGGCCAAGCGTTCGGCAAGCAGTGCCTGGCAACCGGCGTCTTCGGGTGTGACAGAGGAACGAGCGATAAGATCTTTGGCCAAAGCCAGAGTGGCGGACGACATGGACAACCTTTGTGCAGCGGGTTTGGAGCGCGCTATCATACGGTTAAATACCTTCAGCGTCATCGCCCATGCTGTCCCGATTATCTGCCGTGCGCTCTGTTTTGGTCGATTGGCTGCGCCGCCAAACCGAGTCGCCCAGACGAGCGTTAAAACAATTCACCACCGGCGGTTTTATCTTCTGCGCCGGCATGATGGTGGTGGTTTTTACCGACCAGTTGCTTGATCCGAGCATCACTCAGGAAGCCGTTTCACTCTTTGGTTTGCTGTTAATTCTGGCGGGTGGACTTTATGCTCTGGGTGGTTATCTGGCGCTCAGCGTTTTTCGAGTTTTATTGTTTATATTGGAACCTCGCCCGTGACCCATCACCGCGCTCCCGACATCGAAATTTATCTCAAGGGGATTGGTGTTGCCGATCTCGAACCCTGGCTCACCGACCAACTGGATGACCTGACCGCGACCAAGCGCGTCGCCGGCATGCCCAAAAATGCACGGTCCTTTCAAGGTATCTGGGAAGGCGAACGCTTCACCATCGTGGTGCTGGAAAAAGAGATCGAGGGTTTTACCAGCCTATGGCTAAACAACCCTGACCTGCCCTGGCGTGACGACTTGGAATGCGCGCTCACTGCAGCGGCGCATTTTCAGAGCGAAGTCCGCATTGCCGCGGATAGTTGGCAGGAAGGCGCCGAACCCGATGCCTGGATCAGCGTGCAACCCGATGGCAGCCAGACACAGATTACCTGGCACACCGCAGGCGCTTAAGCCTGATTCGACTGACATAAAAAAAGCGAGCCAGGCTCGCTTTTTTTAGTGTTGCCGCTCAGCCATCAACGCTGGCGGACCACAGTTACGTCTTCAGCCTGCAGGCCTTTGGTGCTTTCAACCACACCAAACTTGACGCGCTGACCTTCCTGCAACGAACGATGACCGCGCCCGCGGATGGAACGGAAATGCACGAACACGTCTTCGCCACTATCGCGGGTGATAAAACCGAAACCCTTGCTGACGTTGAACCATTTGACAATGCCTTCTTCGCGGGTATCGACGTCGATTTCAGACAAAATAGGCTGGGCAATATACTGTGCCAGCGTTGTCAGAATGAGCATAACCAGCGCGGCTATGGCATAGGCACTCCACTCAACCGGATGAACCCGTGCATCGGTCAGTTCGTCCAGAGTCCAGGTTTCAGGTACGGATGACAGCGATAAGGACGCCGCCATGATAACGGGGCCAGGAACAGCCACCAGCAGGGAAACCCCTGTTCGAATAAAAAACGCTTTCAACTTCATAGTGTCCACTCAGATGTTGTTGTCTTTATGACGCTCTGTCTTTAGATACGCTATGCTGTCGCCCGCTATGGTGTTTGATTGGCAGCGCCGGCGGGCCTGACGTCCTGTCCTGAATCATGCTATGCAGTTAACGACAGAAAAAATCCCTGTAACGGCCGTCATAATGCCAAAAACCGCCGTAAAAACCAGCCCTGGAACACTGAACATGAGCGATACCGACCGCCTGATTGACCTGGAAACCCGCCTGACTCACCTAGACGACACCCTGGAAGCGCTGGATCAGGTGGTGATCGCCCAACAGGACCGCATTGAACGCCTGGAACGTGCTTTGGAGCGCGTACTGTCGGACCAGCAAAGCCTGCGCGATGCCTTGCCTGAGGACATCGACAACAAACCGCCACCGCATTATTGAATTGGCCGCTCTTCGCCGTTGCGCACGCCGACGACGAATCAGACGATTGACCGCGCTCGGGCACTGGGCTGAACCGCCCTCAATCCGTTACACTCGCGCCTTTCATCGGCCAATTCATAGGACACCTCATCATGCGGTCCCTGTTCGACCTGATCGGTCGCTTTGCTCAAACCATCCTGTTCTGGTGGGTCCGACTCGATAACCAACCCGCCAAGATCGATCTGGAACCCTTAAAGCAGGCACGCACCGTTGTTTATGTTCTCGAACAACAGTCCACGGCCGATGCCATGGTTCTGGACCGCCAATGCCGCAAAATGGGTCTGCCCGACCTTAGCCGCCGCCTGCAACTGGAAGGTCTGGAAAAACGTCGCCCGGTTATTGCCCTGCACGCCCGCCCTTCGGTGTTGCGTCGCCGCCGTTCCGGCATAACGCCGGTTTTATCTCAACTGCTGGATCATCTGCGCGATCATCCGCAAGAAGACATCCTGCTGGTGCCGGTCGCGCTGTATTGGGGACGCGGACCGCGTAAGTCGAACAGCCTGGTCAAAGCGCTGCTCAGCTCTAACTGGAACCTGATCGGCCGTTTCCAAAAATTGCTCACCATTCTATTTAACGGTCGCAATACCTTCTTTGAATTAAACGAACCGATTTCCTTGCGCCGCCTGGCCGAAGACGAACCAGAACCCAAGATTGCTGCACGCAAGGTCGCACGGGTTTTACGCATTCACTTCCGCCGGGTGCGTACCGCCGTTATTGGTCCAGACCTGTCGCATCGGCGGGTGTTGATCAGCCAGTTGTTAAACACCGAAGCGGTACGCAAAGCCATTGAACAGCACGCGGCTAATAAGAAAGTTCCGCTGGAAAAAGCGCAAAAACTGGCCGCAAAACACGCTACAGATATCGCCGCTGATGTGTCTTACAACGTCATTCGGGTGCTCGATCTGATTTTGTCGTGGTTGTGGAATCGCATCTACAACGGCGTGGAAGTCAGCGGTATCGAACCGGTGCGGGAGTTGGCGCGCGATCACGCCATCGTTTATGTGCCCTGCCATCGCAGCCATATGGATTATCTGCTACTCAGCTATTCGCTCTACTACCAGGGCCTGAACGTGCCCCATATCGCCGCCGGCGAAAACCTGAATATGCCGGTAGTGGGCAGCATTCTGCGTCGCGGTGGCGCCTTCTTTATCCGCCGTCGCTTCGGTGGCGATAAACTCTATACCGCCGTTTTCAACGAATACATTCACAGCGTCTTTTCCCGCGGTTATCCGGTTGAGTATTTTATTGAAGGCGGTCGTTCGCGTACCGGCCGTATGCGCCATCCGGCCACCGGCACCCTGGCCATGACGGTGCGCAGTCATCTGCGCGATTACACCCGGCCAGTGGTCTTTATTCCGGTCTATATCGGTTACGAGAAAGTCTTGGAATCACGCTCTTATCTGGGTGAATTACGCGGCAAAGAAAAGAAAAAAGAAAACCTGTTCGATCTGGTTAAAACCGTACGCAAACTGAAAAACTACGGCCATGTTTATCTCAACTTTGGCCAGCCAATGGCGCTGAGCCAATTGCTCGATGACCACAACCCGGACTGGCGCAATCACCAATACAGCGCTGAAGACAAACCCGGCTGGCTGGTGCCTTTCGTCGATCAGTTGGCGAGCCAGGTCTGCACCCGCATCAACCAGGCGGCGGCGCTGAACCCGATCAATCTGGTGGCTCTGACGCTGTTGGCAACCTCCCACCGGGCCATCGATGGCACTCTATTGCGCAGACAACTGACGCTGCTCGGTGCCTTGCAGCAACACCATCCTTACAGTCCGTTCATCACCTTGCCGGAAGGCGACGCCGATGACTGGATCGAATACGCCCTGGCCATGGGTACCTTGCGGCATATTCCGCAAAAGCTCGGCGACCTCTACGGTTTCGACAGCCAAAACGCTGTGTTGATGGCCTACTACCGCAACAACATCCAGCATCTTTATGCGCTGCCAGCGTTGATTGCGGCGTTGCTCGGTCAAGGTCAGGGCATTGATGAAAAATCACTGAAGGATGGCGTCAAACTGATCTACCCCTATGTGCGCACCGAATTATTCCTCGATATCAGTGCTGAAGAAGCGGCCGACAGTGTGCCGATCTGGCTGGCGTGCCTGGCCAAACAGCAATTGATTTTCCAGGACCAGGAACGTTGGTACGCCGCCGATAAAGGCTCGGCCAACCGACTGCAACTGGAACTGCTGGCGGCCATCATGTTGCCGACTCTGGAGCGCTATTTGCTAACGCTGGCGGTGTTGATTCGTCTGGGTTCGGCCAAGGCTTCCACCAAGGAGCTGGAGAACCAATCGCAACAGATGGCGCAGCGTTTGTCGGTATTGAACGGTCTGGATGCGCCGGAGTTCTTCGATAAGGACTTGTTTAAATACTTTATTCAGACGCTCAAGCAACAGGGCGTGGTCAGCGTCAATGCCGATAGTTGTATTGTGTTCGATGATCGTCTGCCGCGCGTGGTACGCGCTTCCGATCAGGTGGTTCCGGCAGAGGTGTTGTACAACATCATGCAAGTGACCAGCCTGGGAGAGACCAGCAGCGATCAGTCTGATGAAATGGAACGCAAGGTATAGATATCAAAGCGATTACTTTTGCCGGTCAACGCATAGCTCGGCGCCTGTTCTGCCAAAACCGGCGCCAGGCGCGGACGTTTCACCACCACACGCAAGCGGGCAGCGGCCATAGCGGCAGGCAATAAAGTATCAGCGTCGGCATCGCCACCCACCAGTTGCTGAAACATCGCCATGGGTTTTTTCACCGCTGCTTTGCGTGGCCCCTCGGGAAACATCGGATCGAGATAAACCACGTCGGCCGCCTCAATATCGGCCAGGCTTTGCGACTGCGGCAATAAAGTCATCCGCATCGCCGCCTCTATGCCAGCCAGCTGAGCTCTGGCCAGACCATCGCTGAGCAGCATATAAACCCAGGGATGACGTTCCAGCAAACGCACCTCGGCGCCCAGTCCCGCCAACACAAAGGCGTCCTGCCCCAGCCCGGCGGTTGCATCAATCAATTCCAACTGGGCGCGCTGATGCAAACCCACCGCCTTGGCAATCGCCTGAGAGCGTCCGCCACCGTATAGCTGTCGGTGACGCGCCTTGCCGCCAACAAAATCGACCAGCACCGGTTTTTGCTGAGGCTGACTGCCATCGACCAAACCCAGGCAGCCATCCTCTACCGTTAAAAACAAAGTATCCGTTGGTTGCGCTAACCACTGCACGTCCAGCCCAGCCAAGGCTTGCTGAGTTTCAGCCAGCAGCTGTTGACGTTGGTTGTGATCCGCCAGAACCGGAATAGCGGCCATGCTCAGCTCCAGAAATAGACCGCCAGCAACAGCGCGCCCAGGGCAAAGCGATACAATACAAAGGGCAGAAAACCGACGCGCTCAATCCATTTTAGGAATACAGCAATACACAGATAAGCGCTGAGGCCCGACAACAATAAGCCAGCCAGAATTTCACCCCAATACACCGGCATTGCTGATTGCGCCAACTCCAGCCCTTTCAACAAAGCCGCCGCTGCGATCAACGGAATGGACAGCAAAAAACTGAACCGTGCCGCCTGAGTTTTTTGAAAACCCAGTGCCAGAGCAGCGGTCATGGTAATACCACTGCGTGAGGTGCCAGGTATCAAAGCCACGGCCTGCGCCGCACCGATGATCAATACCGAGCGCCAACCGAGCTGCGACAGATCATGATTGGCACCACTGCGACGATCCGACCACCACAGCAAGGCACCAAAAACAATGGTCGCCACGGCGATCACCAGCATGGAACGCAAATGCTGTTCGATAAAATCTTCCAACAATAAACCGGCCAGACCCGCCGGTATGGTGCCGAGAATAACCCACCAGGCGAGTCGGCTGTCGGCAGTTGCATGAGGTTTGCGAGCAAGACTCGCCAGCCAGGCAGTCAGCATGGCCCAGACATCGCGTCGAAAATAACCGACAACAGCCAGCAGCGAGCCAAGATGAACGGCAACATCGAACGCCAGCCCCTGATCCGGCCAACCCAACAATTGCGACGGCAAAATAAGATGAGCGGAACTCGAAATCGGCAAAAATTCGGTCAGGCCCTGAACCAGAGCCAGGATAATGACTTGCAAATCACTGAGCACAACAATGTCCTTATAACAGCGATCAGGAGCCAACCTTGGGCTTGTTATCCCAGGTGACCTTATCGCGTAAATAAATCGGTAAAGCCGACTCCGGCGGCAGTGCCAAACCAGGATCGGCCGCCAAACGTCGCTGCGCCAAACGCGCGGCAACCGCAGCCTTGGGTAAGGTCAGGGTTATTTGCCGGGTCGACAGATGCGTCTGCCATGGCTGCGAAAAGCCATAGTCGGTTAGCCAGCCATTACCCACCAACCGAACATCGGACGACGGCTCGGGCAAAGCTGCCGGGTCGATCAATTGTTCTTTATCCAGCAAAGCCGGCAGACCATCCGCATCCATTTGATAACGGGCAAAGTACAGTTCCTGCATGCGCGCATCCAACGCCACCCAGACTTGCTCACCCAACCGGCAATCCTCATACGCCAGAGTTTCCAGCGTACTGACCGGCAAGATGGGACAGCCTGCGCCCAGGGCGATGCCTTGGGCCACTCCGGCAGCAATGCGAATGCCGGTAAAGGAACCCGGGCCACGGCCATAAACAACGGCGTCCAGACTGCGCTTGGCCCAGCCGGCTTCGGTAAAAAGCGCATCCAGTCGGGGCAGCAGTTGACGAGCATGTTGACGGGGTAATTCTTCATGAATGCTGAGCTCGGTATCAGGCCCGAGCAATGCCAGCGAACAGACGTCAGCGGTGGTATCGATGGCCAATAATCGAAGCATGAGATCTCTTCCAGCCTGGCGGCACTATCGCCGTTATGAAAAACCGGCAGTTTATCACAGCCAGGCGGCCGGCCAGCTATCGCACCCATAAAAAAAGCCACCCGAAGGTGGCTTTCCTGTTGTCGACTATCCCGAAAATCAGGCTTTCTTCTTGGGAGGACGACCCGGTCCGCGTTTTTTCTTGGGACCCGGTTTTTGCTTAGTCGCTTCTTTCTTTTCCAAAGCTTTGACCTTGGCCTTGATCTTGCGAGCGTTGGCTTTGATCTTCGCTTCTTCTTTGGTGCGGAAAGTTTTCAGCTTTCTAACATCTTTCTTCTTACGAGCGGCACGCCATTGAGATTCGAACTTGGCCAATGCACCGGCCAGATCTTCTTCCAGCTTGGCGGTCAGGTTCAGTTCCTGCTCGGCAACCCGCAAATCGACCTTGGCTTTATACTCTTCAGCCTGGGCTTCGATTTCTGCAACTTTCAAATCGAACTTAGCAGCTTTAACAGCCTGCTTGGCGGCGGTTACTGCATCACGAGCTGTCTTTTCCTGACTCACAGCCGTATCCAGTTGACGCTTGGCCGCCGGTGTTTTAACGGTTGAGGCCTTGGTACGAGCCGTCATTTTCTTCGCTGCAGCGGCACCCAGTTTCGCTTCTGCTTTCACAACGTCAGCTTCGGCTTTATCCAATTTACGGGTGGCGGATACAACACCAGCCGTCATAACTGGTTCAGCGGCTGTTGCTTTCGCTTTGGCTTTACGTGCAGTGGATTTACGTGCGGTGGATTTCTTTGCCGCAGTTTTTTTCGGCGTACGCTTAGAACCCGGTTTGGGTCCGCGCTTGGCCGCAGTTTTTTTCTTGGCAGCTGCCATCCTTTTCTCCTTATGTTGGAATCATCGAATTTATTCGATTAAACCCGTGAACAATTTAGTCAGTTGAAACCTAAGATGCAAATTACTGCAATAAAAAAGTAAGTAAAACTCTACTCAAACAGGAATAATTAAAATGTGAAGTGATTCCAATATCAATTGCTGAACTAAAATCCTAATTGTGACTTAACCGATCACGCATTAATTTTTGATCAAATCCGGGAAAAAGCAATAACAGAAAAGCAGCAGACGATATATTGAAATTGAGCCGGAAAATGAATTCTTTGATCGTTTGATGACCACGCATAACGCCTTGGCAACAGCTTTCAATTACAAAGAACTACAAAGTAAAAACCTTTATTTTTCAAAGCACTAAAAGTAAGTACGCGCTAACATCGGGTTACCGACATCTTATCCACAAACACTCCCCAGACTTATCCGTTGCCAGCCAATCCATCCCGGCGGTAGCTTGACTGCGCTGCATTCAAGCTAATCTGACAGAGGGACTCAAAGTGGCAGTTTCCGCTCAAGTGATGGTTGAGGCGTCTTCATCGCTGGTCTTTTTACGTCGTCAGCAGGTCGCCGACATGATTGTGGAATTATCGTTTAACGAAGCAGCGCGTCAGCGGCTGCCACAGCTGAAGGGCTTATTGATCGATTCCCTGCAACAGTTGCCTGAAGCCTGTTTTATTGCCGATGACTGGACTCAGATCCTGTCACAGGTTGTGCAGGCGCTGATGAACCCTGGAACTCAAGGCGGCAGCACCCTGCCCACCCATTTGCAATGTGCCATTGGTCAACTGCAACGCCGTCTGCAATAGCGGAATCAGTCTGCGTATGGTTCCAGTTGGGTTAATTGCCATTGCTGGTCTTGCCACACCAGGGTTGCTACGCCGTTTAACGGCTGATTAACACTGGTCTTCAAACGTTCCAGGCGCGGCTCCTGATCAAAAGCCGGGGCCCAGAGCCATTCTGCCAGTTGGTCGGCGACCCATTGGAAATGAATTTCGGCGCGAGTGGCGTCCGTTGCCGAGGATGTCACCCAGATTTCCCCCGTTCCGATCAACTGGGCGTGACCAAAGCGCACCGGTGCCTGGCGTATCATCAAAGGACGATCATAACGGTGTGCGCCAATACGACGGGTCAACAGACCATCGGTCGTCAGGGCTCGTTCGGTGGCAATCATCGGTTGCCGATCCATCAGCCCTTCGGCGACCAACACATTCATCTGAGCAATCAGTCGATCGTGTTCACCGTCGACCAACATCGCCGGCAACGAAGGCATATTAAATTGCATGGCGGTGGGGGTCAGACGCGGTTCGATCAGATTCATGGCAATCAGCCGCAGTTGCTGACGAGCGTGACCGGTGGCGCCGTAGCCGAAACTCAGCGTCGGTAATATCAGCAATAACAGTGAGAAAAAAACAGTCTTAGCGGCCATAACGTTTGTCACCCGCGCCAAATGGCGCTGTTGAGCCTGAAAAGTTTCTATTATGTCGGTACGGCACAAAAAATCTTGATGTTAGAAGACAATCGTTCAACAAATCGTCCTTCAAATTGGGCAGGTGTTCTATAGTCAAATAACTGTTGGTCGTAGCAGCAGCAGTAATGGTGACTACTCCCTAACTGGGGTTTTACCCCACTTTGATGCGGATATCCTCCCCGGTATCCGCTTTTTTTATAAGCGCTGGTACACTGCGCCTCCCCTATTATTAAAGCGACTTGCAATGCACCCTTGCTGGCAAATACTGGAACGCCACCGCGACAGCCTGGACGCCTCTTCAGTTCTGTGGCTCGACCCGCCCGAGAGCCATCCGCTGATCAAAGCCGGCGATCACTGCATCACGCCCAATCGCGCTTTGCATGTTCGCCAACCCGATCGGTGGTTGGCACCCGATAACGCGTGGCCGACAGCTGTCGATCAACTGGTACTGTTCTACCCCAAGGCCAAAGGTCGATTGGAATGGTGGTTGCGTCAAATTCAACAGCATTCAGCGTCTGCCAGGCTGTGGATAGCGGGAGAAAATCTCGGCGGTATCAAAAGCCTGCCCAAACGCGTTGCGCCCTGGGCCGCTTGCGACAAACTCGATAGTGCCCGCCACTGCGGTTTGTTTGAGGTTCAACTGGAAAAGCCGTTGCCGACCGATCAGGACTGGCTCAGCTTCGATTGGAACGGCCAAAGCATTTATGCCCTGCCGGGCGTATTCAGTCAGAATCGGTTGGATACCGGCACCGCCGTATTGCTCGATCAATTACCCGAGTTATCTGGCAATTTACTGGAGTTGGGTTGCGGCTCAGGTGTGCTCAGTCTGGCATTGCTCAACAGCAATCCAGAAAATAAGTTGACGACCTTGGACATTGATTGGTTGGCGACCACCTCGACCGAGCGCACCCTGAGTGAAGCCGGCGTTGCCGATCGTGCGCAAGTGATCTGGTCTGATGGACTCAATGAAGTGCCGCCGGCGCGTTATGATCATCTGATCACCAACCCGCCCTTTCATACCGGTTTGCGCACTCACTATGAACCGAGCGAGCGTTTTTTTGCCGCCAGTCATGACTGGCTGAAACCCGGCGGCAGTCTGTGGTGGGTCGCCAACGATTTTCTCGATTACCAGAGGACGCTGAAAAAAGGCGCGTTCGAAGTACAAGAAATCACCCAACAACGCGGCTTTCGCATTTATCGGGCGCTGCGCAAAGGCTGAACTGTTTCAGTGTTTGGAAAGATCGCCGACGAATAAATAACCTTTGGAACGCACGGTTTTAATACGGCGCGGGTGCACCGGATCGTCACCGACTTTAGGGCGAATGCGCGACACCCGAACATCGACTGAGCGGTCCTGGCCATCGTATTCAATGCCCCGCAGGCGACTGAAAATTTCTTCCCGCGTCAGGATCTGACCGGCATGACTGGATAACAGCCACAGCAGGTCGAATTCGGCACTGGTCAGATCAATCTGTTGCTGGCCCAGCCAGGCTTCACGCATGGTGTTATCGATGATCAGATCGCCGAACTCCAGACGCTCGGTCTGGCGTCTGGCTTCCAGCCGGCGACCGCGTTCCGCGCGACGCGTCAGCGTCTGACAGCGCGCCAGTACCAGGCGATGGCCGGTATTTTTAATCAGGTAATCATCCGCGCCCATGTCCAGGCCAAGCACCTGATCCATCTCGCTGTCGCGGTGGGTGTAGAACAGAATACCGCCGTCGTAATCCTTGCGGCAGAGTTTGCAGATGGTCAGGCCGCTTTCACCCTCGAGATCGACTTCCATCAATACCAGGTGCGGCTGCTCTTCACGAATGCGTTTTAACGCCTGGCTACTGTCGGTTTCCAGCTCAACGTCGTATTCATTATTGATCAGGTACTCGCGAAGCTTGCGAACATCTTCAGGACGGCTGTCCACCATCAAAATACGCTTCTTGCCCATCGTGTCCGCCCGATATGCCACGGAAGTCCAACTCCATTGAAGCCATCGGCATCAGCGCGCGACGGCATGTTGTTTTGTCATGCCATTACTCTAGACGGTATTCGCGAATTTGCAGCTTTTTTAGCGGGTGCCAAAGATCTTATCGCCGGCATCGCCCAGACCGGGAATGATATAGCCGTGCTCATTCAGTCGCTCATCGATGGCCGCTACATACAGATCAATGTCCGGATGCGCCTCGGTCACCGCTGCCAGACCTTCCGGTGCTGCCACCAGGAACAAACCCATGATGCGCTTACAGCCTTTCTCCTTAAGCAGATCGATGGTGGCGATCAAGGTACCGCCGGTGGCCAGCATGGGATCAACAATCAAGGCGGTCCGGTCATCAACGTCTTCAATGACCTTATCGAAATAGGGCACCGGATCGAGCGTTTCCTCGTTGCGATAAAACCCGACCACACTGACCTTGGCGTTGGGGATCAACTGCATTACGCCGTCGAGCATACCCAGGCCGGCACGCAGAATCGGCACTACGGTGATTTTTTTGCCCTTGATGCGCTGCACCGTCATCGGCTCGCCAGTCCAGCCGGTGATCTCGAAATGCTCGGTTTCCAGTTCACGACCGGCTTCATAAGTCAGCAGATTACCCACCTCCCCGGCCAGTTCGCGAAAATGTTTGGTGCTGATACCCGCTTCACGCATCAGACCGAGTTTGTGCTGGATCAGCGGATGTTTAATTTCATGAACGGCCATTATCTTAGTCCCATTCCAATTGATTCAAATTCAGTACGGCTTCTTGGTGCACATCGCCACCTTCGAGCAAGGTAGACAGCTGCTCAGTCTCAATAGCGTTTGCTGGGCTGATCGCTTGCAAAGACGCCATGGCTATATAAGCGGCCAACCAGGGTTTTAATCCGGGAAGCAGTGTCTGCATGCGGGTCAATATAACCAAGCCTTCAGAGTCCAAATCGCCCCAGTAACGTATGTCATAATCGCTGGCCTCAGCGTCGAACCAGAATGCTTCAAAATGCCTGATTGCCTCCGGGTCTGAGCCTGCGGTATAGCCAAAGTAACACTGATCGCGGCTCAACAGCCGTTGTGAGGCGGATCGATTACCGGCAACAAATATTAATCCTAGGTGCTCGCCACGACTGTCCACTAAACGCAGATAGGTATCCTGATTCTCAATCAGCGCAATACGCCTAACGCCAGCAGGCAGGTGAGCATGTAGCAACAACCCGCGCTCAACCAATTGCCAGCCACAGGCTACTCCCAAATTAGCCAGCCAATCGCGTGCTCGAGTCGAATTTTCCGTTAGTTTGGCACTTCCAAACAGGTAGGCCCCCAGTTGCTGACCACTGTATTCCTTGCCCACATCTAAGGTCATCAGTCGCTGTAACCCCAAAGCCCAGTCAACTGATTCCTGCGCCGCCCAGGATGGATGAGGAGGATTAGCCAACAACCATTCAGCTATATACTCAGAGAGTGCCGAGTCGGCCACCAAAACTGGCCAGCGTTCTGCAAACTCGATGCTGGGATCAGCTAACAATTCAAGCAGACGCTGGCGATGCCGTTCCTGAATAACCAGAACTGTTCCGAGCAGACGTTCATCCGCCGCAGGTCTGACTTCAAAAACATCATCCTGAGCAAGCAATGCAAGACGCTGCAACCATTCTTCGCTCTCATCCAGAGTCGAACTGATGCCAAGGCTTCGTAGTCGTGGCTGAGTCAATTTGAACCGATATTCGTCGCGACCACTGTGTTCTTTCAGGATACGCCGCAACAGAGCATCGAGTTGAGGTAACTGATTGATCTGTTGCGACAGGTTCATTTACAGGTCCGCCATAAAATCCAATTCTGCCTGCTGACGAATCACCTTGCGGTGATTGGCCCAGAGCGCCTTAATTTTATCCTGATTGCAGCGCTGGCGATCGACCAGCACCCGCGACTGCAATTCACCAACGCGGTGACCACCGGCCAGCGGCACTTTGGAAAACACAAACTGGTTAGAAATCATGTCCATAAAGGGGCCGGATTTACTGGTCGGCATAATAAACAGCAATTGCAGGCCGAGCGCTTCAGTCAGATAGCGAATCACCTCTTTGGAGCGCGTTTCGTCCATTTTCGAGAAGGCTTCGTCGACCAGCACCATACGCAGATGGCTGTCGCCTTCATTAAAACGAAACGCCGAGGTGATCGCTGCTGAACGAATAATATAGGCCGGGGTTTCCAACTGACCGCCGGAGCCGGTGCCGTATTGGCTCAAGGCAATCGGTTGTTTGCCTTCGGGTTGTTTGTAGATTTCGTAGTTGCGGTAGTTGCGGTAATCGGAAATCCGTTCCAGTTCGCGCAGTGCTTTTTGATCGTCATCGTCGAGCAGCATCGCCATTAACTGATCGCGAATGCGCGCCGAGCGTTCACTGAGTTCAGCATCAAACAGGGTCTGGCCTTCGCCCAGGGTCGGGTTTTTAATCACTTCATCGAAGAAGTGCCAATACTCCTTGTACTCCGGCAACCATTCCCAGTCGAACCAGTAGCGTTCGCTGTCGGCACCAAAACGATGATGCTCCAGCTCGCGGTTAAGATCTTCCAGCACCCGTTTGCCATCGTTGATCGACTGATAGATCGCATGGCAGAGGTTGGTAACGAAGGCATTATTAAAGCTTTCTTTCAGGCTGCCCAGGTTATCGACTTTCTCGACCAGAATATTGTTCTTGATGCGGTTATAAATCTGGTCGATCTGACGGCGCAGCGAAACGATGCCTTTAAAGAAGTCACTCGAATGCAGGTCGGAATAATTCAGATCCAGGGCGATGGCATCCTGCGGCTGGCATTCCTGATTGTGCTCGGTTAAGGAGCCTTCCAGGCTGTGCGCCAAACTGTTCAGTTCGCTCTCCAATGAATGCCGCAATTTATCCTGCACAGCAGGGTCTGCCGTCTCAGCGGTTTCATCCGCATCGGCCAGACGGGCGTCGACATCGAAGTCCGGCCAGTCGGTGGCGATGGTGCGCAGGTAGCCTTCTTTTTGCTCCGAACGCAGCGCGGTTTCTTCCTGCTGGTCGCTCAGCGCCTGACATTGTTTGGACAGGCTTTCCAAGCGTTCACCCAGGCTGCCTTTGCGTTCAATCAATTCGCGAATGCGCTGATCGAGCGTCTTCAGTTGTTCGTTGACCTCGGCGTATTCTTTTTCCAGCGCGCTGGCGTCGCTTAAGTCCAGATTGGTCAGCGCTTTTTCGGCCGCCCCCAGACGCCGCTGGGTGTCGAGCATTTCACGCACCAGATCGCCATGCGCCAGATGCGCCAACTGATTCACCGCCTGATACAGACCACTGACTTCCGCGACCTGACTTTGCAGATCGTTGGCCTGGCTCGCCAACTGATTCAGTTCGTCTTTTTTGGCCGCCAAGGCGCGTTCGCGCGCACCCTGACCAAACACCAGATCGGCAATCGGCAGATCGCAGCGATACATGGCGTAGGAACCCGAACCAATACCGGCCTTGGTGACACCGCGACGCGTGCGCTTAAGTTCGTCGGTACTGTCGCACTGCTCAACCAAACCGTAGCTCGCGGTCATATAAGCGCGGGCAATGGCGTGATCGAAACGCATCAGATGGACGATGGAATTGGCCGGTAATTTCACCCGGTCAGCATCGGCCTGCGCCTTGGAACCCTGGATCACCCGGGCGCGGTTTTCTTTGGGTAACTCGCGCACCGTCTGAATGGCCTGAGCTTCGAATTCCGGTTCCACCAAAATGGCGAAACGGCCACCGCCGATATAGCCCTCGATGGCCGATTGCCAGTCATCGTCTTCGATTTCTACATGGTCACAGAGCACGCGCGGATCGGCTTGCGGCCAGGCATCGCGAATGGCTTCCAAAGCGGTACGCACATGATAGGGATAATTCAGGCGTTCGCCGGCCAGGCTGTCGATGTCCTGCTGTTTGCGATTCAGATCGAGACGCAACTTGGCGAGCCGCTGTTCACGACGGTCCTGCACCCGTTGCAGTTGGTCGCGCAGGCTGACACCGCTGCTGGTGCGTTCGTCGCTGAACCAGGCGTCACGCCACTGGTTCAAGGCACTTTGCTGCGCCAACACTTCATCCAGATGCTGTTCCAGCGGCGCAATGTCGATCCAATCCTGATTCATCAAGGTGCGGAAATCGACCGGGCGACGGTTGTGTTTGGCGACGCTCTTGGATAACTGGTTCAACGACTTGTCACCCAGATCGGCAATCTCGGTCACCAGACTGGTTTTACTCAGCGCCTGAATAATGGTTTCACTGGCGTCGAGGCTGCGACCTAAGGCGTCGTCTTGTTTAAGCAGCGGTTCGGCTTGTTGAATCAGCCGCGTTTTGGCCTGTTCAATTTCCTGCTCCAGCTTGTCTTTCTCTTGCAGTGCATCGACACCGCGACGCTGTGCTTCCAGCGACACCAGTTGTTCGTGCGTCTGGTCACGACGTTGTTCGGTGACGTCGAGCTCGGACTGCACATCATCGCGTTCCTGACGCAGCCGCTGCTGTTCGTTCTTGGCGTTCAGATATTGCTGCTGGTCTTTAACAAAGCGCGCCCGGGCGGTGGTGTAATCGGCCAGGTTGAAATCCAACCATTGGTCGATATAAGCATCGGCGCGGCCACGACCTTGCGACAAACGCTCCACGGTGCGTTTCAGTCGCGCTGCCTCACCTTCCATGCCGCTGATGGTTTTCATCAGGTCCGACACCGTGCGAATGGCTTCGCCGAGATCTTTCTGTTCGAGAATTTCCTGGGCCACAAAACCGTTGATCGAACGCACCGGCTTGTATGCCATAAAGCGAGAAAAAGCACGCGCGGCATTGAGTGCTTCGCGTTCGCTGACGGCGTCTTCCCGGCCGCGAATGGCGGCATAAAAACGGCGTAGATATTGTTTCTTGGTGTCGTATTTTTCCACCGACAAACCGCGCGCTTTTAAGTAAGGCACAATTTTATCGAGGGTGACGACCTGGCGGCCGTCGGTGCCTTCGGCAACGAAGTCGACCTTGCCCAGCTGTTCACCCTGCGCCACCAGATAAACCATATCACCCAGGCGCGCCACGGCCTGACCACCGGCGCGATCGATAAAAGCACTGGCGCCAATTACCGCGGTAAAAGGCTCGCCGGGTTCGCCTTCGGTGGGATGAAACACAGCCGCCAGATAACCCACGGCACCATCGGGACGAGCATAGGAGCCATCGTCACAACCGAGAATATAGGACGCCAGGGTACGCACCTGTTTGCCACGGCCGCGCTGGGTGGCTTCGTCCTGACCGGGGTTAAAATGAAACAGTGTATCGTGGGCGGCGGTCATCACTGTCTGGATGGCATCGGCCGCTGTGGTCTTACCGGAACCGTTACCGCCGCTGAGCAAATTGATGGGGCCGAAATCGAATTCCAGCAGCGGAATATTGCCCCAGTTTACGTAGATAAATTTCTTCAGAAACATGATCAGTCCCGTGCAAAGACAGAAGCGGTGTCGTCGGTAACGGCGATGCTGGAATCATCAGCGTCATCCACTGCTGATTCGTCTTCGGTATCAACCTCTGCAACTGAGCCGTCAGCTTCGCCTAAAGAGCCTTCAGCGTCGGTTGCTGCGTCTTCTTCCGAGGTTAATTCGGCCTCATCGTCGGCCGGCGCGTCGGTTAAGGTCGACAACACCTCGTCGGAAACATAGCTGAGAATCATCGGTCGGATACGCAGCCAGAAATCGCCGCTTTCCACCGCTTCGTCCTGATTCAATTGGATCAGGCGCAACTGACGCAAACGCCGAAACAACTGCCGACGTTCGGTCATATTCTCCGGCAACGAACGGCGCAACACATTGCGCATGGCAATGCTGACACCTTCCAGTGACGCCAGGACGCAACCGTTTTCATCAACCTGACCTTCACGCAATGCCCGGTCGTAGAGACTGCGCAGCACCAGCACCAGCGCCACTTCCTGCTGTGACAAACGCGCCCGGAAACCACCGCTAAATGGCCCTTCGCCGCTGTTATCCAGGCCGGGCACTTCGGCACCGGGCGGGAACAGGCGGACAAAATGAAAACGACGATCGTGCTGAATCTGAATGCCCAGCAATTCCAGATAGTCACGCACCGGTTCTTCCAGGCGCAGATAACGGTCGTACAACTGTTGCTCTACCTGGCTTTCATCGCGGCACAACACGCCGTGATCCAACAAACGGATCAGCAGCTCACTGTACTCGGTACGGCTGAGTCCCTGACGGTCCAGGAGTCGATCCAACTCATCAAACATCGGGTGTCTCCTCGGGCTGGTTGGCGTTCTTGTTCACCAGCCGGATAGTAAAGTTGTCACTTGATTCAAAATATTCACCGGGCTGATCGGCGTTTTTCCACTCGACGCTGAATTGATAGTCGGACGCCAGCGATTGGTTGGCACCCACTTCAATGGCGTGCGCCAAGGCCAGCAGATCATCGGCGGTGGCCACCGGCAATTCGGCGGTGGTGACCGTATCGCCATTGCTTAACCGACGCGCCAAATATTGCCGCACGCGGTTGTCGTTAATTAAGAACGCCTGGTCGAGCAACTGCTGTACATAGAGTTCGCGGCGGGCATCCATATCGAAATCATCGCTGCTGTCTTCGAGCACTGAAGTTTCGAACGAGCGTCGCGTGCGCGGCGCGTGTAGCCGCACACCACCGGGGTCGACAAAGCCGATGTTGGGCACCGACATCAAATCGCTGGCGCGTTCCAGCGCCGCCGCCACACTGTCGTCATCCTGCTCGACCAATTGCTGGCACACTTGCACCACGTCGTTGTGTTGCTGGCCGGCCAGATAGCTGATCTGGCGAATGACGATATCGGCGCGCTTGGTAAAGCTGGCGAGCGCCCGGCGCAACGCCGGCAGCATGATGTCGGAGGCGGACTTCAGGCGACCTTCGATATGATCGAGCAAGGCCCACAACAGACTCTGCCCTTCGCGCACCTGTTCGGGCAGCAGTTCGCGCAGACGTTTTTCCGCCCGCGCTTTGAATTCGCGTTTCTGGTGACGAATGCGGCGCACGCACTCGGCAATTTCATCGCGGTATTTCTCCACGTTATCCGCCGACAGACGGATGGCGAGGTCGGGCTGGAAGCGCTTCTCCATATAATCGAAGAAGTCTTGGGTGGCGCGCTGCACCAGCACCTGATCGCCCATTTCGCGCACCAGATCGCGCTTGCGATCATCGAGCTCGGCAATGATGTCGGTGAAGTCGGCGATGATGCGTTCGGAGTTTTCCCAGGCGTCGAGCAGATCGTAAACCTCGCCGCGCTCCAAAAAGGCTTGCAGGGAGTTACGCACATTGCGGGTGTTGCGATGGTGCGAACGCACGCTGGACAGATCACCGGCGACGAACGGCTCGGTAAACTGACGGCCAAAACGGCTGAAGGTAAAGCTGGATTGCAGCGTGGCTTCATCGACCTGCTTGTCGATCCAGCCGTGTTCGATTAAGGCGTTGAGCACCCAGACCGCCTGATCGCGATCGCTGCGAAAGCGACCTTCGGCTTCGCCATCCTCGCTGGCCAATTCCGGTGCGCGCGCCAACGCACCCTGGAAGGTATCGACCAGGTCTTCACGCGACAGTGCATGGCCATAATCGGCGCTCGATGAGGTGTAGAGCCGGTGATACAGCTCCTTCAGACATTCAACAAACTGCTCGCGGTACTTGCCCGTCAGCGGCTTGAAGAACTGACTGCGGTCCTTTTCAAAAAACATAGGGAAATCAATAGTTTGGAGGTAGCGCTACCGAGGACCTGAGGATACCGCAAATTGCCCTTGGCGGACAGAGACAAAGGCCGCCAAACGCTGATCGACGGATGAATTCTGGGTGAATGCCGAGGAATGCTTGGTGAATGCTTGGTGAACGCTTGAAAGTCCCGCGGCGGGCCTTATGTCTGAACCGATTCACGGCCCCGATCGTACCGATTGATAACCGCACAACACAGAAGGAACCGCTCAATGACTGCTTTGCAACTGCCCGAAACCGGCAAGCCGGCCCCGGAGTTCACCACCCTCAATCAACGCGAAGAGAGCGTTTCACTCAAGGACTACCGCGGCAAAAAGGTCGTGCTCTACTTCTACCCCAAGGCGATGACGCCCGGTTGCACCACCCAGGCTTGCGGCCTGCGCGACAGCAAGGCCGAACTGGAAAAACGCAACACCGTCGCCCTCGGCATCAGCCCGGACGCACCCAAGCGGCTGGTGAAGTTTATCGAAAAAGAAAACCTGAACTTCGATCTGCTCAGCGATGAAGACCACGCTATCGCCGATCAATATGGCGTCTGGGGCCTGAAAAAATTCATGGGCCGCGAATTCGATGGCATCCACCGTATCACCTTTATCATCGACGAAGACGGCAAGCTGGCGCATGTCATGGAGAAGGTGAAAACCAAATCGCACCATGACGATGTCTTAGCGGTCATAGACAGCCTTTAAGCTAATAGCCTCGGGCAATCGGCGGTCTAGTTTCTGACCGCTGATCCTCCGTCATCAAAGTGTCGTATACTGCCGTCCAATCACAGATCGAGAATTGTCATGCCGCCGAGTCTGACCGACCACTACCGCAACATCATTCTGGAACTGGGTGAAGACCCGGAACGCAATGGTCTGCAAAAAACCCCCGAACGCGCCGCCAAAGCGATGAGTTTTCTCACCGAAGGTTACGGCCTGTCGTTGGAGGCGGTCACCAACGAGGCGGTGTTTGAGGCCGACAACGACGAGATGGTGGTGGTCAAAGACATCGAATTTTATTCGTTGTGCGAGCATCATCTGCTGCCGTTTTTTGGCAAGGCACACATCGCCTACATTCCCAATGGCAAGGTGCTGGGTCTGAGCAAATTTGCCCGCATCACTGATATGTACGCGCGCCGGCTGCAGATTCAGGAACAACTGACCAAGCAGATCGCCGAGGCGATTCAGACCGTTACCGATGCCAAAGGCGTCGGCGTTATTCTCGAAGCCAAACATATGTGCATGACCATGCGCGGTGTACAAAAGCAAAACTCCTGGATGACCACTTCGATGATGCTCGGCGGCTTGCGCCACTCGCAAAATACCCGCAATGAATTCCTTAACCTGATCGGCAGGCCCTCATGATTCGCGAAAACACCCAAGCCCGTATCCGCATCAAAGACCTGCGCCTGCGCACCTACGTCGGCATCAAGGAAGAGGAAATCAAAAACAAGCAGGACGTGCTGCTGAATATCAGCATTCGTTTTGATGCCAGCGACGCCATCAATTCCACCGAGATCGAAGACACCCTGAACTATCGTTCCATCTGCAAGGAAATCATCGAGTTTGTCGAGACCAACCAGTTCCTGCTGCTCGAACGCATGACGCATCAGGTGCTGACGCTGATTATGGAACATCCGGAAGTGCACGCCGCCGAAGTCGAAATCGATAAACCTCATGCCCTGCGCTTTGCCGAATCGGTTTCTATTGCATTGAGCGCTGAACGCCAAAGCTGAACCCGACACTTTTTCACACCTATCACCTGTGCCGATCGGCGCAGGCTTTCGCACGAGAACAGAAATCATGGCGCGTTATCTGATCATCAACACCGGCGGCACCATCGGCATGGCCGAGGGCAGCAATGGCCTGGAACCTCAACCCGGACTGCTGCGTGAAACGCTGGAAAGACATCCGCGTCTGGCCGGCTGGCGTGAGCACGAACTGCTTTGGCAGGAATGGCAACCGCTGCTCGACTCATCCGATATTCGCCCAACGCAGTGGTATCAACTGCGCGATCAGATTGTCGCCAGCGATGCTGATGGAGTTTTGGTGGTACACGGCACCGATACCCTGGCCCACACCGCAGCCGCACTCAGTTTTTTATTGTCCGGCACCGAGCGCAGCGTGGTTATTACCGGCGCCATGCGTTCACTAACGCAAAGCGACAGCGACGGCTTTGCCAACCTGGAGATGGCACTGCAGGTATTGCAACAAGGTCGACCGGAAGTCTGTGTCGCCTTCGGTGGTGATGCTAAAGCCCGTTGCCTGCCGGGAAGCCGCGTCAGCAAATACACCGACCACAGCAAGGACGATGCGCTGTTCGCACCAGGTTGGCACGACGATGATTTCGAGCAGCCGGCCGGTCGTGCCGAGCAACCACCGATGCGCCCCTGGCGTCCGGCGGCTATCGGTTTAATCACTCTGTTTCCGGGTATGCCGCTCGATGGCCTGATGAGCATGATCGAACGCAACTACCGGGCGCTGGTGTTGAACGCTTACGCCAACGGCAATGTGATGAACGATGGCGACTTAAAACGCATCCTCGAACGCGCTGCCGACAAAGGTATTCCGGTGTTCGTACGCAGCCAGGTGCCCGACGGCGAAGTACAGTTGGGGCATTACGCCGCCAGCAGCATGATGGCCGACATCGGCGCCATCGCCTGCGGCAATATGCCGCTTGAAGCGGTGCTTACCAAGTTGCAGATTCTGGCTTGTGAATTCGACAGCGGCGACGCCATCGTGCGCGGCTTTTTAGAACCCTGGGCGCGCGAGTGGCAAAGGCACTGAACAACTCAGAGCTGCTCTCTTTGCTCTAGTTGCGCTTCGGCCAACGGATGGCCACCGCGTGCGGCCAATTGCAGGTAATGCTCGGCTTTGTCAGCGTTGGCCGCAAAGCCCGGCGTCAGGCCATCGACATAACACTGATACAACTGCCAGGCGGCTTTGGGACGCGACACACCGGCCACCTTGGCCAAATAGCCGGCACCGGTGGCACGGGCGCCGCTGTCGCTGCCTTTGTGCAGCAACAGAAAACCATACAACTCCTGCGCATCGGCATCACCGCGATCGGCCAGACGACGAAAGCCGCGCATCAAGCGGTCGTGCACCCAGCGATAACGCGTCAGCCAGCGGCGGTGAAACACCCAATTCAACATCCGAAACATCACGGTTGTCATTCTCCTGTCATGGAAATCGTTTAATACGGGCGTTATACCACAGCCTTCAGTTGTTCCGTGTCCTCAGCCCTTACAGCCGATATAATGCCGCCCCGAATGCTATGAACCAATGGAGCCAAGATGACTACGGGCACCTGGACACCCGACGCCACCGCCCCAACCCCGCCCGATTCGGCTGTACTCGCGCAAGCGGCCGAGCTGGGACAGGCCGATGCCGATCAATTTCCCGATCAGCCACTGACCGAACTGAGCGCGTTGCAACCCTGGATGCGTCGTCAGCAGGCCGACTGGGCCGGACTATTATCAGCACTGGATTCCGCCACTCTGGTTGGGCTGGTGCGTTTCTTTACCCTGGCCGAGCACCACTGGGCTGGCTGGGAAGGCCGCGACCGCAATCCGGTGGTGTGGTTGTGCAAAGAACTGAAAACACGCGGCGAATTTCCCGATGCCGACCTGACCCGCTGGATCAAAGACCACACCGACAACCGCTTTCTGCCCTACGGCAACCCCTTGGCATGAAACTCGATGCGCTGCCCGTCGATGCGCTGCGCGAAACGGTACTGACACACTGGCAGGAAGGCGGTTGCCTGCTGCAATCGCCGCCGGGCTCGGGTAAAACCACGCGCTTGCCGTTGTGGTTGCTCGAGGCCGACCCGCGCGAAACCATTTTGCTGTTGCCTCGCCGGCTGCCGGTACAACTGGCGGCGCAGCGTCTGGCCGAACAGCTCGGCGAGCCGGTCGGCCAACAAGTTGGCTACAGCCTGCGCCACGACACCCAGCGCAGCGCCAAAACCCGGCTGACGGTCACCACCTACGGCGCCTTTTTACGCCGCCTGCAACAAGACCCGGAACTCGAGGGTGTCGGCACCGTTATTCTCGATGAGTTTCACGAGCGCGGGCTCGATCAGGACGTCAGTCTCAGCCTGGTGCACAGCTGCCGCGAACTGTTCCGTCCGGATCTGCGTCTGCTGCTGATGTCCGCCACGCTCAGCATGAGCCTGCTGGAGCAAGCGCTGGGGCTGCCAACCGTTGAATCCGATGGTCAGTTATACCCATTGACCGAGTCGTACCACTCGCCCGGTCGTGGTGATGCCGATGCGCTGATGGTTGAGCTGATCGCTCAGGCCCGCGTTGACTGGCCCGGTCATGTGTTGGTGTTTTTGCCGGGTCTGGCCGAGATCGAACGTATCCGCCAGCGTCTGCCGGCAGACTGGCCCAGTTGCGTAGTGCACAGCCAGGTGCCGCAGGATGACTTGCACGGCCACTTACAACTGGCCGAGCCGACGGTCATTCTGAGCACCAATCTGGCGGAAAGCAGTGTCACCTTGCCGGGCGTGCGCTCGGTGGTCGACAGCGGCCTGGAACGTTATGCCGAAATTGACCCCGCCACCGGCCTGACCGAACTGAAGACCCGACGCATCAGCAAATCCAGCGCTCGCCAGCGCGCTGGCCGGGCGGCGCGTTTAGGGCCGGGGCATTGTTATCGGCTGTGGTCTCAGACCGAGCAAGACGGCCTGGCGCCGGACCAGCCTCCGGAAATCGCCCAGGCCGATTTAACCTCGCTGGTACTGACGCTCGCCGATTGGGGGCTGGAACGCAGCGACGCCTTCTGGCTGACGCCACCAACGCCCGGGCGCTGGCAGTCGGCCGTGCAGCAACTCACACATTGGCGGGCGCTCGATGCTGATCGGCAACTGACCGACCACGGCCGACGCTTAATCCGCCTGGGTCTGGAACCGGCTTTGGCGCATCTGGTCGTCACCGGTCATCAAGCGGGCCATGGCAGCGATGCCGCCTGGCTCGGTGCGTTGCTCGGCAATCAACTGATCTGGCCCGAGGCCAGCGCAGGCGGTTTCGCCCAGGCCGTGCAACAAGCCGACCGCCAGATTCAACGCGAAGCACGCTTGCTGGCACAACGGCTCGATTGCGCCTTGAACAACAGCGCCCGACTGCTGCCCGAACCGATCCTGATCAATGCCCTCAGTCACCGACTGATGCACCGCGACAGCCAGGGCCGCGCCCGTTTAGCCAATGGCGCGGCGGTACGCGGCTTTGCAGCAGCATCCAACTGGCAACTGCTGTTGCACGGCCGCAACCGCCAAGGCGAAGTCGATATCCAGCAGGCGCTGCCGGTTGCTGAAGCCAACGTGCGTAACGCCCTGCCCGAGCACAGCGATATCGTGCTCGCCAGCGCCCAGGATCACAGCCGTTTTGTGCGCCGCCGCTGGCTGGGGCCGTTTTTAATCGATTCCCAGCCAACCCGCGCCGACGCCAGCGAACAACGTCTGGCCTGGCAAAACTGGCTGGCTGAACAGCCTTTATCGAACTGGCCCAAGGCCGACGCTCTGAACAGCCGGCTGCAGCGTTATCGCTTCGCCAGCCAATTGCTCGACGACTGGCCAGCGCCGGCCAGTGCTACCGAACTGGCGCAAAGCATCGAACCCTGGCTGAACGGCCTCCAGCGATTAGATGAACTCGACAGCTGCGCAGTATTCGATGCCTGGATCGGCTATGAGCGCGCTGACGCCTTAAAGCGGCTGTGTCCGACGCACTGGCAGGCACCCTCAGGCCGACGTTGTGCCCTGGACTATGAGCCCGATCAACACCGCGTCACCGCTGCGTTAAAACTGCAGGAAGCTTTCGGTCTGGCGCAAACGCCCAGCCTCGTCGACGGTCGTCAGCAACTGACTTTGGCGCTGCAAGCTCCAAACGGCCGCGTACTGGCGCAGGTCACCGATCTGCCGCACTTCTGGAGCAACATTTACCCTGAGATTCGCAAGGAAATGCGCGGCCGCTACAATCGCCATCCCTGGCCGGAAGATCCCATCCAAGCCCCGGCTACGGCCGCCACCAACCGCCAACTTCGTCACCAAGGACACTCGACGTCATGACTTCGCCTTATGAAAACCTGCGTCAATATCAATCGGCCGGTGTACGCCGACTGATCAACGCCACCCGTTACAGCGTTCAGGGCGTGCGCTCAGCGTTCCGACACGAAGCGGCGTTTCGACAAGAAAGCTGGCTGCTGCTGGCTGGGGTGCCCTTGGCATGTTGGATCGCGCAATCGGTGTGGCAGGGGGCAATACTGATATCAGCGTTAATGCTGATCATGGTGGTGGAGATGATCAACAGCGCCCTGGAGACGCTGGTGGACAGGGTAAGTACGGATTACAACGAACTGTCCGGCCGGACCAAGGACATGGGATCGGCAGCGGTCTTGTTGACCATTGTCATCGCCATTGCGCTTTGGTCGGCCGCTGTGTGGCAGCGTTTTTTGGGCTGAACGGCCCTAACGACTGGTTGAGCTAACAGTCTTAGCCTCGGGCAAACTCACCCTTAACCGCGGGCAAACTCCCGATACGGCCAGGTAGAGGCCGGACGGTCTTCAACCCGTTCAATGTGGCCAAAATCCCGTTCGATATGAGCCATCACCATCATGGCGATTTCGAATTCGGATTGTTGATCCAGCTCTGCACCGGTCACCGCAAAACACAGCCGACGACTGGTCCGTAAGGTGGCGCGAATATCCACCTTGTCGGTGCAAAAACGCTTCACGAAGGATTTCAAGCGCTCCGGCTGGGTCACTGGCTGAATCAAGGTTAACCACCAGGTCCGCTCCCAACAATTGGAGGCAAGACGAATACGCGGCGGTAACGGCGGGTGTTCGTGGCTGTTGTACTCCGGCAAACGGAGTCGACTGATATTGGCGTCGTTTCTGGCTTTCGCTTCTGACATCGTTTTTCAATCTGCTTAGGAAGACCCGGTGGAAAGATAGAACAATCCTTGTGAACCTATCCCTGCTCAAAAAACAACCTATACACTATATAGACAATGTCAAACAGATAAGCAGGCGGACAACAATGTCACCAAAAAAACGTGAAGCAGTTCAATAATTAACCACAATAAACGCCAAAAACATGACGGCAGGGTGTTTTTGAGCAGCAATCTTACGGGGTTGACAAAGAAATGGCGCTCTGCGAGGACCGCAGAGCGCGGCAGCCATCAATCAGGACAATAGAGGCTGTAGAGTAAACCGAGCACTTGCTGGGCTTCGTCACTGGCAATTCGGTAATACACCGTCTGAGCTTCCTTGCGAACAGCCACCAGGCCATCCTGTCTCAGCCGTGCCAAATGCTGCGACAGCGCCGATTGACTGAGCAGAATACGTTCATTCAACTGAGTCACCGACAATTCGCCGCCCACCAGATTACACAAAATCAGCAGACGTCGTTCATTGCTTAACGCTTTCAGCAGCTTCGCTGCCTGACCGGCCTGTTCTTCCATGATGGCCAGCGTCTTAGATTGAGCAAGCGCTTCCATCGAACCACTCCTTGCAGGTCATAGGTGTCATACAAGCTGCTAAGGATAGTCAAAAAAAAACAACTAAGCAGGCCTTTTATTGGCACTTTAGTAGCAATCCGTTAGCCTGCCCTCCCTGCTAAAGCTAAGACAACGGCGCCATGACTACCTTTGAACACCCTTCGCTGCTTCGGTTAATCGGCTCGGTCCTCTACGACTGGTTTATTCTGATCGGCGTGCTGATCATCGCCGGCTTCGTTCCGGTCACCATCAGCCATTTCACCCTGGGCCGCGATGCCATTGAAGGCGGTTTGCCTGCGGTGCTGTTCTGGCTGTGGAACCTGGGCATCATCATGCTTTATTTCATCGGCTTCTGGCGCACCAAAAAGCAGACCGTCGGCATGCGCGTCTGGCGCCTTCATATAGAAACCGAGACCGGTCAGCCCGTTAGCTGGCGCCAGGGGCTGATCCGCTTTGCCGTTGCTTTACCGGCCTGGGGTCTGGCACTGATCGGCATTCTGTGGCGCTACGCCCACCCGCAACGGCTCAGCTGGGCCGACCGCGCCAGCCAGACACATCTGGTTTACACCCCCAAGGCGAAAAAGAAAGCCTGATGCCCTGCCCGCCCGTCGGACGTTTCGCTATCATGGTAGCCAAGGTGTCGCCGGAGAACCTGTAAGCACCTCTCTTGCCCGACGCCAGTTCATTTATCAGTCACTGTTTTTGGAGACAACATGCAATTCAACGTCAATCACGGCGCAATCGACGCCATCGACACCGATGCTCTGGTGATCTACCTGTTCGACGATGAAGACGCAGCCAGCCTGACCGCGCTCAGCGGCACTCACACGGCTCTGTTTAATACCCTCAAAGATCAAAACCTGCTGGCGACCAAGGTTGGCCAGGTCACGCCGCTGATCGGTCATGCCGATCTGCCTGCCGGCCAGGTATTGCTGATCGGTGCCGGCAGCCGCGCCAAGCTGAACGAAAACAATTTTATCAAGGTCATCAAAGCCACCCTTAAAGCCCTCAAACAGGCTAAGGTCAGCTCAGCCAGCCTGGCGCTGGATGATCTCATTGCCGCTAACCGAAGTGTTCAGTGGAGCGTCGAAAAAGCCACCGAGCTGATGCTCACCGGCCTCTATCAATACGACACCACCAAATCCAAAAAAGCCGACTCGAATAAACTGGAACGGTTGGATTATCTGGTTGTTCAGCAAAACCTCGACACCGCCATCAAAACCGGTCGCGCCCTGGCGCACGGCATGAATGTGGCGCGTGAGCTGGGCAATCTGCCCGCCAATATCTGCAACCCGGATTACCTGGTCGAACAGGCCAAAAACCTGGCTGACGCCTACGACGAAATCAGCGTCGAAGTACTGGGCCAGAAAGAAATGGAAGAACTCGGCATGGGCTCTTTCCTGGCGGTGACTCAGGGCAGCGCCAACCCGCCCTACGTTATCGTCATGAAATACAACGGCGGCAAGAGCGACCAGAAACCCCACGTTCTGGTCGGCAAAGGCCTGACCTTCGATGCTGGCGGCATTTCCATCAAACCAGCCGCCGGCATGGAAGATATGAAGTACGACATGCTCGGCGCCGCGTCCGTTTTCGGCACGCTCAATACGCTGGCCGAACTGAAGCCGGCCTTGAATGTGATCGGCGTGATCTGCGCTGCCGAGAACATGTGCTCCGGCACCGCCACCCGCCCGGGCGATGTGGTCACCAGCCTGTCTGGCAAGACCATTGAAATCATCAACACCGACGCCGAAGGCCGATTGGTACTGTGCGATGCGCTGACTTACGTCGACCGCTTCGAGCCGGCCAGCGTGGTTGATATCGCCACCCTGACCGGTGCTGTTATCATCGGCCTGGGTCACCACCCGACCGCGGTTTACGCCAATAACGAAGAGCTGCAACAGCAGTTGGTCGGCGCTGGCCAGGCCAGTTGGGACCGCGGTTGGCCGATGCCGCTGTGGGAGGAATACAACGAAGAACTGGAAAGCCCCTACGCCGACCTGCGCAACATCGGCGCTGGCCGCGCTGCCGGTTCGATCACCGCTGCTGCGTTCTTGTCCGAGTTCACCCGCGACTACAACTGGGCGCACCTGGACATCGCCGGCACCGGCTGGACCAGCGCCAAAGAAGGCGCTACCGGTCGCCCGGTCGGCATGTTGACGCGCTATCTGCTCGATCGTCTGAGCTGATCGCCCGCTGCAGTTTTCAAAAAGGGGCCCTGCGCCCCTTTTTTGATGCCGCCTTTGTTCTATTCTCTAGTTTGATTACCCTAGTGGCCGAACCACCATCGACAGGCTTATGACCCGCATCGACTTCCATATCATTCCCGCCGTCCAGACGCTTGACCGCCTGGCTTACGCCGCCCGACTGGTGAGCAAAGCCCGCTCACGTCAGCACTCGGTACTGCTGGCGGTGGATGACGCCGACCAGGCGCAACAACTAAGCGACGTGCTCTGGGGCATAACGCCCGATAGTTTCCTGGTGCACGGCTTGCTCGACGGCGAACCCGAAGGTGTGCAGATCGGCTGGCACAATCACCCCGGCCAGCACCATGATGTTCTGGTCAATCTGGCATCAACCCTGCCCGATTATTTCTCCCGCTTCGAGCGTGTGTTCGAAGTGGTCAGTCAGGAACCGTCGGTGCTCGAAGCCAGCCGTCAGCGTTATCGCTTCTATCAGGATCGCGGCTATCCACTGAACCGCCATGACTTGCGAGACCGTGTCTAGTGACCAACGACAGCGTTCGCCAACAGCTGCTGCACGATCTGGAAGCATTGCGCCAGAGCCTGGATCATATCGCCCAGACTCCAGCCTCCACCGTGCCGCCCATTGTTGACAAAGTGGTCGATAAAGGGGTTGCTGGAGCGCCGGACAAAGAGCTCGACAAAAGATCCTCGCCGCTGAACCCGGACAACCCCTTTCTATCGTCCGATTCGCTGTCCGAGCTGATCCGCATCCGCAACGAAGCCGAACGGCGCGCCGCCGAAGAACAGGCGCAATCGGCACCGCCGCTCGACCAACCCTTAAGCGACGAACTCGAAGCGGCGTTTAATCACTGGGCCGACCAAGCCCTGGCCGACTACATTTCGCTGTTCGAACGCGACCTGCGCCGCCGCCTGCGTGCCGATTTCATTCGCCTGCTCAACGAACATCAAAAGCACTCGCCAGACGGCTCGGCTTAGCCCACTCGCCCATGTATAATGCGCGGTTCCGTGCGTCCGCCAGCAGCGGACATTCCGAGCCAAGACGACAGCGAGTTGACGAGCAGCCCCATGGAGAAGACGTACCAACCTCAGGCGATTGAAGGCAAACACTACCAGCGCTGGGAACAGAACAACTACTTCCAGCCCAGTGGCCAAGGCGATTCCTACTGCATCATGATTCCGCCGCCGAACGTAACCGGCAGCCTGCACATGGGCCACGCTTTCCAGCAAACCCTGATGGACGCGCTCACTCGTTATCACCGCATGGCTGGCCGCAACACCTTGTGGCAACCGGGTTCGGACCACGCCGGCATCGCCACCCAGATGGTGGTGGAACGCCAACTGGCGCGCGACGGCATCAGCCGCCACGATTTGGGCCGCGAAACCTTTATCGACCGCGTTTGGCAATGGAAAGAAGAATCCGGCAACTCCATCACCGGCCAGATGCGCCGCCTGGGTGACTCCGTCGATTGGTCGCGCGAACGCTTCACCATGGACGAAGGTTTATCCAACGCCGTGCGCGAAGTTTTCGTTCGCCTCTACGAAGACGATTTAATTTATCGCGGCAAACGCCTGGTCAACTGGGACCCGAAATTCCACACCGCCATTTCCGACCTGGAAGTGGAAAGCAAAGAAGAACAGGGCTCGCTCTGGCACTTCCGCTACCCGCTCGCCGATGGTGCCAAAACTGCCGAAGGCAAAGACTACATCGTCGTCGCCACCACTCGCCCGGAAACCATGCTCGGCGATACCCTGGTCGCGGTGAACCCGGAAGACGAACGCTACACCAACCTGGTTGGCAAAGAAGTCGAATTGCCGCTGGTTGGCCGTCGTTTAAAAATTGTTGCTGACGATTACGTCGATCTGGAATTCGGTACCGGCTGCGTGAAAATCACCCCGGCGCACGACTTCAACGACTACGAAGTCGGCAAACGCCACGGCTCGGTTCTAGTCAATATTTTCGACAAAGATGCCGCCGTATTAAGCGAGGCCGAAGCCTACGATTACCAGGGCAAACCAGTCGACTACGACACCAAACTGCCCGCCGGTTACGCCGGTTTGGATCGCTTCGAAGCGCGCAAGAAAATCGTAGCCGATTTCGAAGCCGCCGGCCTGCTCGACTCGATCAAAGACCACACCTTAATGGTGCCACGCGGCGACCGTTCCGATGCCGTCATCGAACCCTGGCTCACCGACCAATGGTACGTCTCCGCCAAACCGCTGGCCGAACCGACCATCAAAGCGGTGGAAAACGGCGACATCCAATTCGTACCCAAGCAATGGGAAAACACCTTCTTTGCCTGGATGCGCGACATTCAGGATTGGTGCATTTCCCGTCAGCTCTGGTGGGGCCACCAGATTCCCGCCTGGTACGACGCCGACGGCAACTTCTACGTCGGCCGCAGCGAAGCCGAAGTGCGCAACAAGCACAACCTCGGCGCCGACATCGCATTAACGCAAGACGAAGACGTACTCGACACCTGGTTCAGTTCCGCGCTGTGGACCTTCTCCACCCTCGGCTGGCCGGACGACACCGAGATGCTGAAAACCTTTCACCCGACCAACGTGCTGGTGACCGGTTTCGACATCATCTTCTTCTGGGTCGCGCGCATGATGATGATGACCATGCACTTCATCAAAGACGACGATGGCAAACCGCAAGTGCCGTTCAAGCAGGTCTACATCACGCCGCTGATTCGCGATGAAAACGGCCAGAAAATGTCGAAGTCGAAAGGCAACGTCATCGACCCGATCGACTTGATTGACGGCATCAGCGTCGACGACCTGGTCGCCAAACGCACCTACGGTTTGATGCAACCCAAGCTCGAACAGAAAATCGAAAAAGCCACGCGCAAAGCCTTCCCCGAAGGCATGGAACCTTCCGGCACCGACGCCCTGCGTTTCACCCTGACCGCCATGGCGAGCCAGGGCCGCGACGTCAACTTCGACGTCAAACGTCTGGAAGGCTACCGCAACTTCTGCAACAAAATCTGGAACGCCGCGCGCTACGTGCAGATGAACACCGAAGGCGAAGACTGCGGCCAAAACGGTGGCGACGTCGAACTGACGCTGGCCGACCGCTGGATCATCTCCGGCCTGCAACGCCTGGAAGCCGATCTGGAACGCTACTACAGCAACTACCGCTTCGACCTGATGAGCCAGGCGCTGTACGAATTCATCTGGAACGAATACTGCGACTGGTACCTGGAACTCTCCAAGCCGGTATTGTGGGACGACAACGCCAGCGCCGAGCGCAAACGCGGCACCCGCCGCACCCTGGTGCGCGTGCTGGAAACCCTGCTGCGCCTGGCGCACCCGGTGATGCCGTTTATCACCGAAGAAATCTGGCTATCGATCAAAGACCTCGCCGGCAAAACCGGCGACACCATCATGCTGCAACCCTACCCGCGCGCCGATGAAACCAAGATCGACGCCACCGCCGAAGCCGACGCCGAATGGCTCAAAGGCGTTATCGTCGGCATCCGCAACATCCGCGGCGAAATGAACATCGCCCCAGGCAAAGAACTGCCCGTCCTGTTCCAGAACGGCAGCAGCGAAGACCAACGCCGCCTGCAGGAAAACGAAACCTTCCTGAAAACCCTGGCGAAACTGGAAAGCATCACCTGGCTAAACGAAGGCGACGACGCCCCACCCGCCTCCACTCAGCTCGTCGGCCAACTGAAAGTATTGGTACCGCTAGCCGGCCTAATCGACGTAGCCGCCGAACAAGCCCGCCTCAGCAAAGCCATCGACAAAGCCAAGCAAGACCTGGCGCGTGTAGAAGGCAAGCTGAGCAATGAAAGCTTTGTTAGCAAAGCACCCGAAGCGGTGATTGCTAAGGAGCGGGAAAAGGCTGAGGGGTTGGCGACCAGCGTTCGAGACCTGGAAGGTCAGTTGAAGCAGTTGGATGAGTTGGGGTGATTTAACGACCACTGCTCTATAGTTCTAGAGAAAGCCCCCTGTTTTCACCGACAGGGGGCTTTTTTGTTGGGCCGAATACTGTACGAAGAACAGCCAAGGGCTTCGAATCCGTTCAAAGCGGACAAGAATGCGCCTATTGGAAAGACAGGAAAATGTCGGTTGTGATACTTATACATTTTAACAACTAACTACATTGGCAGCCGTGTAACTGGCCGGGCGGTAGCGTGTTTATGGTTAGACTATATCCACCGGACATCACCATCCCATGCTAATGCTTGCATACGAAATAAGCAGAGGTCCGAACGTTTTTCCGGAATTGATGACAGTGGTATAAGACTTAAACCACACGGATACGTACTACGCCTACTGGGCCGGAGTAGAACAGCGTAGTAACGTTAAACCAAGGTCCCGCCGAAATAAGAGGCGTAAGTGACTATGAATAAACTGTTATAAATCTTGATGGAATGAACTATGGCAAATAATCCTCCACGAGTCTTTGTTTCATATTCACACGACTCTGCCGAGCATAAAGAATGGGTTCTTAATTTTGCTACCACGCTGCGATTGCGGGGTGTTGATGTCGTTTTAGATCAGTGGGATCTCAAGCCGGGTGGGGATCTTCCGCATTTTATGGAATCCCACTTGGATTCCTCAGACTTCATATTGATGGTGTGCACTGAAAATTATGTAAGCAAAGCAGACAATGGAGAGGGAGGAGTCGGTTATGAAAAAATGATTATGACTTCTTCTCTGTTATCAAAGATAGATCAGTCCAAGGTCATACCTATAATTCGTCAGCATGGCCAGAAAGCTACGCCAACATTTATGGCGTCGAAGTTATACATTGATTTTTCTAAAGATGAGGAAGCAGAGTACGCTTATGATGATCTGCTTCGGACTCTTCTTGACGCACCGCTATTTGTGAAACCTGAAATCGGAACTCAAAGTTTCTCAACCGCCCAAGAAGCTCGCCCGCAAAGAACTGCCGATGGCCTAAGAAAGTTTATGGCCGACGTGGCGGTTACTTACGATAAAACTTCAAGTACGCCAACGATCTATCTTTCGAATCTTTTCAGTATCAGCGATATGCACCGCCTATCGGTTGACCATTATATCAGAGTGGCGAGCGAAAAAGGGTTGATCGTTTGCGGAGAAAGTTCCTTGAGACTTACTGATGAAGGTAGATCCTATATTTTTGAGAATGGTGTTGTTGATTTATAGCAAGTCAATTAAGGTCGTTCCGGCCTTCGGCCTCCACCGGACGCCCCTATCGGGTCGCCGCTCATTTCAGCGTTAGGTGTCCTATGCCAACCTTTTCGTTCAGAGCCGAGTGGAAAGAGGAATTGGTCTGCACAGGACCAGGTGGTTCATTCTTGCTTGAGCTTCCAATGGGCATCCTCACAGCCTACCTACCAATGGAGGAGGCTTTCAAGAACAAAGCGCCATCTTGGGCTCTAAGCCTTTGGCCGCAACTTAAAACCAACCTCACTCAGTGGTGCGCCTCCAACAAGGCTGAGTTGGTTATAGGCCCCACCGCGGGGGTCTACTAATGGCCGTATCACCTAACAATTCGTTTAAGCCGACCACCCACTGGCCACACCAGCGGCCGGCGTCTTAACTCCAGCGTTATGCAAAAGGATAAATATGGAGCAAAAACAAATTGAAAATCTGATAAGGGAAGCTGAAGAACGGTTAAAAGATTGGCAGTTTCGAGCAGGTACTTGGTATATGACCTACTACGTACTCGGAATAGTTAGTACGATACTACTAGTTACTGGTGCTTCAAAGCCGCCTTTTTTGAGTACAGATCAGGTTAGCGTTGTTATATGGATGGCGGCAATTACCCAAGGGCTAAATACTTTTCTTATATCAATGCAAAAAGCAAGCTCATACAGAGCAGCGTGGAGGCACTTGAAGTTTGCTTTAATCGACTTTAAAACTTCGCCAATAACTAACCCGTCAGACCGTGAACCATCAAATCGCCTTAAACAGTCTATAAAAGAGGGGTGGCAACAAATTGATAATGGTTACTCAAGTGACACCGAGTAAATTGCATAGTTCTAACAGGACACCCACCTTAAGGGTCAGCTATTTTGAGTATCCCGTTGGCTAAACAAGACATCTGCCATAATGCAAAGGCGGCGGCAGAGAAGAGGGTTAAGGTGGTTGTCCTGTTAATTCGTAATAAAGCCGACGCCATATAGTGGCGCGGCTTATGGGTAGCGTTATGACTAAAGCTATGGATCAAATTGAGGGCATTCTGGCGCAAAACGAGAAGTATCGGCTTGATGATCCGATTCCTTCTGAAAGTGAGATGGCGCGAGTAGAGACTGCTCTGCAAATCGAGCTCAAGGGTTGGTATCGCGAATTTGTCAGGTTGGGTGGTTTAAACGATCTAAGGTTTGGTGCCGAAATACTTTCTCCACAGGAACTGTTGGAAAATCAAAGTTACGTTAACAGTCGGGTCTATATTGCCTTCGCTAGTAATGGTTGCGGTGACCTTTATTGCTGGTCACCAGGAGAGTCGACAGAAATTTTTCTGTGGGACCACGAGACAAACCAGTTTTCGGAGGATGCCCCGGATTTTTTAAGCTGGCTTAAGCGTAACCGGTTCTAGTCATAACAATACGGTCAACGGGACCGCTTTTCCGCTGCGCCTTTGGCTCCCTTCCAAAGCGGCCCGTTACCTCAGCGTTAAACATAAATCGAGTACCGACCATGAATGAACTGAAAGAACAAGTATTGGATAAAGCAACATTTGCTGTAGCGCAATTTCAGGAAAGAGCGGTAAGCGCCCTCGATTACTCAGAAGCGAGTTTGTCAGCAATTGAAGATATGCTTGATGAAGCCTCTAACTTTATTGACGAACTGCCAGAAGAAGAAATTAATGCACTAACGCACTTAGCTGGTTCCTACGTGTTGGCAGTAGCAGCAAATGAATTTGGAGGTCAGTTCTACTGGCATGAACAACAAGATCAGCCAGTATTTGTAGTTGGGGAGCCTGAATTCAACGTTGCAATAATTACTTTCAATAAAGTAAGAGGCCGCTTAAACGGAGATACTGCCGATAATCTGCCTTTCTTTTATAAAGGCTTTGCTGAACGTGCTCGGCAGGCTAAAAGCGGTGACTCAGCACTTTATGTGTAAAATGCTTAACAAGGTTAGCCAACACCGCCATCGAGAAAAGCACGCGCTGCCTCGACTCACTACGCGATGCTCCGTTCACTGTTGCTAGCGGCGTCAAAAGCATCATGACCAACGAAGCAAGAAAAAGCATGAACAAGGCATTGAAGGAAATTCTAGTGCCACGAATTCGAGCCGAGGGGTTCAAAGGCTCATATCCGCACTTCCGGAGAAAAGACGGCGGTAAGTTAGACCTTCTAATGATTCAGTTTTATGCTCAGGTGGCAGCTTTGTTGTTGAAGTTGCGCAATGCGATGCAGAGGGCTTTACAACCGGTTGGGGGGGGGCTTACATTGAGCCTAATAAGGTCCGTGTTGCTGATGTTTGGCCAAGACTCCGACTTGGGTCAAAACCAGAGGAAGGTATCAACGATCACTGGTTCGAATTCAATAGACCGAATTATGAGCACCAAATTGCGCACAACCTCGCTCATTACGAAACAATTGCGCAAGAGGTTGTCGAGCGTTTTTTCGATCAAGCGGACCCGTGGTGGGCTCTTAACAAGCGCGTCAATTAGGACGCTGGCAAGCTCGCGCCTATTACGCGGGCGTTAGCACTCTTCAATTTCCGGTGTAAGGGTCAAATGAACTATCAAGACTGGCTCCAAAAAGCCAATAATCAAATAAATAATGCTTTAGCGACTTGCTTTAATAATCATCACCTTGGTGGTTGGAGCGAAAATCATATAACGACTCAGGTTATGGAATCTATTGAATGCCTAGGGCTCGAGTTAGACTGGGCAGATAAGCCTCAAAAGGTTAGATGGGAAGGTTTTAAACTAAAAAGTAAGTCAGAAACAAGCTTCGGAGATATAGCTGTAATAGTCAAAGTTTGGATTACTGGTGATCGCTATGTTGAAGGAGTTGCATTTTACGAAGCAAAAAGGCAGTTTTTTGATGATGCTTGGAAGGCAAAAGGGTTTTCGACAATCAAGCAAGAGCAGCTCTGTAGGATAAGCTCAATAACACACGCTAGTAATGTCTTACTATATGACGTTGATAAAGAGGAGAGAAGAGCTTACGCATCTTCTGTTCCTACTGTATTTGTTAATGAGCTAGCAAGTGCCAAGTTGGCAGCAAGCTCGGGGAGAATTTTGCACTACTACGGTGATTTATGGGTTAAGGCTCTAGGTAGTAATTTGCTCGGATTTAATTTGGATTTTCAAAAAAAAGCAGTGAATGAAATTAAGAGGCTAGTCGATGAAGCGGACAGGCCATTTGTTGTACTTAATGCGGCGGTAGCAAAAACTCAAACTTTGGAGCCAGAGCTCGACAGTTCATTTATTGATAGAAGTATTTACGAAAAATGGATCAAACCTAATGAACCTAAGCCTGTCATAGGGCCAGAACCACGTGATGGTGGTCCAAAGGGGCCTGGAATGTAAGTATTAACAAGTAGTTGTAGTTCGTTGCGACCTTTGGCCTCCACCTGACGACCTTGACAGGCCGCCGCTAAACAACGGCGTTAGCCAATACCCTATATCTCATCACTTACGGATAGAATAAAAACTTATGAAACACCAGATGCGTTTTCAAATGTAATATTTTATGAGATGAGTAATATGAAATTCAAATACTTTCGTGGCCCAGAGAATTTCGCATTTAGAGTCGAAGATAATTCGAAATGCACTATTTGTGGTGACGTAGGCTCGTGATTTGATGCTGGCGGTTTCTATGGAGAAAATGAAATCGACTGCATATGCGATAATTGCTTTGCGGATGGCGAACTCAAAGAATTAGCAATCGAAACGAACGAAGCATTCGAAGGCAGTAACGAAGAACAGGAAACCGGTGAGCTAACAGGACATCCACCTTAACGGATATGCATTTAAAACGGTGAACTTCCTGCACGTTTCAGATACTTTTTGAATCAAGCTAACTAGACATCCATCAGCATTGTGAAGGGATTACAGTTCCTTTTCCGTCTAACTTAGTAAGAGGCTAGCTCCAGTGATCGCCATCACTCATTTCGATACCTGACGGCAAAACTACTGCTTCAGGGAGTCCATTGACATTTACGATACCACTTGAAAACTTCTGAACTGTTTCATCGAATTCCCACAATTTATCTAACGTCATATTAGGCTGGAATCGATGCAATCTAACTTCTGCAATAGGTTTATCGGTTAAGAATGATGGAACTGACTTCATGACTTTTTCTGTCCGGCGCTTTTCAACATCATCACCTTCAAGCGTCTCCACAGCTATATGAATGATTGAAGGAGTATCACTAGGTACCTGTTTTATTGCTGAAGACAATAAATTTTTGATGTCCCTTGCTTTTCGATCTATTGAGACTTCAGAACAAAATTCTCTGGTCGCGCCACACGCCCAGCTAATATCGTCTATATATTGCCCCAGTGCACTTACTTCACACCCTGAAACATATGAACTTTTCATCAAGCCTATAAGTGAAACTTGAGAATTTGGTGTTACTGACTCACCACCCAACAATTTATTTAGAAAAGGTGAGTTATATTTAACTTTATAGTCAAAAAGATACCTTTTCACCCTAAAAGGATCTATTTCTTTTACAGATATATCTACAGCGACATCGTTTTGTAACGAAACCATACCATCTGATATTGGCAAATTACCCAAAATTATTTTTTCCAGGCAATCATCATTTAACCCCATAATATCTTCATTAAACTTAAAATCGAACCACAACCATTGCCCATTCTTTAATAGAACATCTTTTACAAGATCCCACATACGTAAAAACTTATTTCGCTCATCTTCTCCATACTGAGGTCTTCTGGATTGTTTTTTACACTCAACATAAAAACTTCTATTTCCTAAACTCACGAAAATATCAGGTCTTTTCCTTTTATATTCTTCGTCTACAAACCTCACCTCCCATCCAAGCGAGGAGTATGCTAGAGCAACCAATATTTCGAACAAAACCCCGTCTGGATCGGATTTATACTTACCGAGGACCTCATCAACTTTTTTCTCTAGTCCATATATTTTTTCATAAAAACTAGACTTTGAACCAATCCCAGCCATATATGGCAAACATCGAGATGCTTGACTTACATCGATACAAAAAGGGTCAGTCAGGGCCTTTTCTGCTAAAAACAAATACCATCCTATCTCATCTGGTTTATAGCGAATTGCATTGGCATTTGCTAGGCTAAGATCGGAATAATCAGTAGATGGCTCAGAGAATAAACTTAAGTTTTTAATAATATTTGCTCGTCTTTTCCCCCACTCCTCAGAGCTCATTCGGTTTAAGAAAAGGGACATCCCTTCTGACAACATTCTATCTATCTTTTCATCTCTCTCACCATACTCAGCAAGAAGCCCTCTTTTCAATCGATTTATCGCTGCTTTTATACGTTCTTGCTTAGTTCCCCTTCTTCTAGCTTCACCCATTCTATATCTCCACGGAACTACTTATTGAACTAATATGACATATACGGTGGCCCGACCACTGTCAAGGCATAGAAAGCGGAATTAACTAATTAAGAAGGCACCCACAGCAGAGGTGTCAGATCAGGCTGCTTTAGAATCTCTAAAAGTTGTATATTGTTGCCACCTAACAGCATGGAAAAGCTGAACCAAGGCGCTAGCCACTCAAGCCATAAGGCAGGGATACGCATGAAACTGGAAATCATCACTAAGATTCCGCATGAGCGGATTTCAACCACTCCCATTGTGCTGATACATGGTGCCTGGCATGCGGCCTGGTGCTGGGAAGGTAACTTTCTGGATTACTTCCCATCCCGTGGCTGGGAAACTCACGCCGTTAGCCTGCGCGGCCATGGTCAGAGTGACGGGGCTTCTACCCTGCATAGCACTTCCATTGAAGACTACGTAGCAGACATTCAGCAGGTCATCGATTCTCTGGCCTGCCCACCCATAGTTGTGGCGCACTCTATGGGTGGTTTTGTTAAGTTAATTGGACACCCACCTCAATAATGGTGATATTCCTGATTAGCGTGATAATTTATGGCAAGTAGCTTAATAACTGTCATCAGACTGGCAATATATGAAAGGTATATTCGATGGGGCAACATGCAATAATTTTTCATGGGACTGGCAGTGATCCGCAAGCCATTTGGTATTCCTGGCTAGCAGAACAGCTCAAAGGCAAAGGTTTTGACGTCGAAACGCCTCATTGGCCCGAAATAAACCAAGAGCCAATTGAGACGTTTCTACCAAAAATTCTAAGCAGCCATGTTCTTACCAGGGATACTATTTTGATCGGTCATTCGGCTGGTGCTGCTTTACTGCTTGCTATTCTCGAGAAATCCCAAGTTCCAGTAAAAGCAACTTACCTGATTGCGGGATATCATATCCAGCCAAACGAGGAAGATGAGCCTGTTTTACAGCAATCCTATAACTGGGAATCGATTAAGACCAACTGTGGAGATGCATACATAATAAATTCATTGGTCGACCCCTATGGTTGCGATGCAGATCAAGGGCGTTTCATATTTGAGAAAATCGGTGGTACTCAAATCATAATGAATGAAGGCCACTTTGGAGACTGGAATCAAGAGTACCCTGATTTCCCATTCTTGGACCGATTAATATCTTGAACCTGATTACATTAAAGTATTAGATCGTTTTTTTGGAAGGCAGTTAGCAGGTACGCATCGTATCGATTGGACATCAACGTCTAAACACAGAAATGCAATGCAAAAACGTATGCCAGTTCAAGTAAAAAGCACACCCACCCTGATAAAGACTTAAAGTGAGTGTCCTATTCAGCCTAGATAGATGACTCAACGAAAAGGAACACACCATGAATCGAAAACCCATTTTACTGTTACCCGGTGAAGGCCGTCGTTATTCTATGGGTGGGATATCTGCGCTGTTCAAAGCCGACGGTGCAGAATCTGCTGGACAGTATTCAATTTCTGAATGGTGGTTAGAGCCTTTCACCCAAGGCCCCGGCGCTCACAGCCACGATGAAGACGACATCTTTTTCGTAATTGAAGGCACCATGAGTTTTCTGATCGGTGACCAATGGACAGAGGCGCCAACTGGTTCCTTTGTGCTTGCGCCTGCTGGCTTGACGCACGACTTTGAGAACCGAAGCGCTCAGCGCGCGGGCGTACTGAACTTCTCTGCACCGGGAAACTTCGAGCAAAACATGCCAAGCATCGTTTCCTGGTTTGAAGAGCATCCGCCTGGAAAGGCTGCCTGGTAGAGTGATAGGCCCAGTTGTCAGCTTCACCTAAATGGTGCGCGATGCAGGCTCAAATTAGTTTGCAAGGAGAAAAAATGAAAAAGCCAGGCCTTCTGTTAGTTACACTCTGGTCACTGTCTATCCATGCCGAAACCCTAGAGTCGGCTACTGGTCATTATGAAAGCTCAGTGCCACTGACCTGCAACCTGGTTATTGAGTTAACGCAGAACAACGGTACCGGTGAATACAGCGTTACGACCAAAAGCCGCTCAGCAACGGGTCGTTTTGTATTGGATGGACAGTATCTTACATTTTCAGGGCTAGTCGCTGCTGATCCGGGCAACAACCAAGAAATGGTGGTGAGCGCTTTACACAGTAACGATTCACTCACTATTCAGAACTATGGCAACAGCATGAATCCCTACAATCTGTTTCCTGAGTGCGGACCCAAATATATAACGCTCGATAAGACGCAATAATAAGTACTGGAAACCGGATTTCTGCATCCCGTCGATAAATACCCTTCCATCGGTAGCTGGCCAACAGAAGGGTTCCAGTCTTAACTCAGTGCGTTGAAGTGATGCTCCAGATGATCATCAATAAAACTGGCGATAAAGTAATAGCTATGGTCATAACCCGGCTGACGGCGCAGCTTTATCGGATGCCCCGCTTTATCACAGGCCGCTTCCAGCGCTTCTGGTTTTAACTGCTCTGCTAAAAAGTTATCCGCTTCGCCCTGGTCAATGAACAAGGGTAAGCGTTCACTGGCGTTGGCAACCAATAAAGTCGCGTCCCATTCTTCCCATTGAGCGCGATCTTCACCCAGGTAACCAGTAAAAGCTTTCTCACCCCAGGGGCAGTTGGTTGGGTTGGCAATGGGCGCGAAGGCGGATACCGATTGGTAGCGGCCCGGATTTTTCAATGCGCAGATTAAAGCGCCATGGCCACCCATGGAATGACCGGAGATCGAGCGCTTGTCGGTTACCGGAAAATTAGCTTCTACCAACTGCGGCAGTTCTTTCACCACATAGTCGTACAGGCGGTAGGTTTTTGAATAGGGATCTACTGTGGCGTTGATATAAAAACCAGCGCCAGAACCGAAGTCGTAGCTGTCGTATTCGCCCGGGTAATCGCTGCCGCGCGGGCTGGTATCGGGACAGACGATGGCTAAGCCCAGTTCGGCCGCTTTGCGAAAGGCGCCCGCTTTTTGAGTGAAGTTTTCGTCGTTGCAGGTGAGGCCAGACAACCAATACAACACCGGTACATTTTTCTGCTCTGCCTGGGGTGGCAAGTAGATGGCAAAGATCATCTCGCCGTTTACGGCCGAGCTTTCGTGGCGATAGCGCTTTAACCAGCCGCCGAAACTTTTGGTGCTCGATAGCAGTTCCATCAATGTCTCCTAATTGGGAGCGAAAAAGCCCGCTGGGCGGGCTTGAATATTCGGTTGTTAAAATCGGTTCAATTGACTACCGATCGAACAAAACGACGGTACGAATGCTTTCACCTTTATGCATCAGCTCGAAGGCATCGTTGATATCTTCCAGCGGCATGGTATGCGTCACAAAGGGATCGATCTCGATTTTGCCGTTCATGTAATCTTCAACATAACCCGGCAATTGGCTGCGGCCTTTCACGCCGCCGAAAGCGGAACCTTTCCAGACTCGACCGGTTACCAACTGGAACGGACGTGTGGAGATTTCCTGCCCAGCACCGGCCACGCCAATGATAATGGACTCACCCCAGCCTTTGTGGCAGCACTCCAGCGCTGAACGCATCACCTGCACATTACCGATGCATTCGAATGAATAATCGACACCGCCGTCGGTCATGTCGACGATGACTTGCTGAATGGGTGCATCGAAGTTTTTCGGGTTCACACAATCGGTCGCGCCAAACTGCTGCGCCATTTCGAATTTGGACTCGTTGATGTCGATGGCGATGATGCGCGACGCACCGGCCATGCGCGCACCCTGAATGCACGACAACCCAATGCCACCCAAGCCAAACACAGCGACTGTATCGCCCTGCTCAACTTTGGCCGTATTCAGCACCGCACCAATACCGGTGGTGATGCCACAGCCCAGCAGGCAGACTTTTTCCAGTGGCGCATCGACGTGAATTTTTGCCAGCGAAATTTCCGGCACCACGCTGTATTCCGAGAAGGTTGAGCAACCCATGTAGTGGTAGATGGGCTCACCGTTAATGCTGAAACGGGTGGTGCCGTCGGGCATCAATCCCTTGCCCTGAGTTTCACGAACGGCGCTGCACAGGTTGGTCTTGCCCGACTTACAGAACTTACATTCGCCGCATTCGGCGGTGTAGAGCGGAATCACATGATCGCCCACTTTGAGCGAGGTAACGCCCTCACCCACCGCTTCAACCACACCCGCGCCTTCATGGCCCAGAATGGCGGGGAAAATACCTTCAGGATCATCGCCCGACAGGGTAAAGGCATCGGTGTGGCAAACGCCGGTGGCGACGATACGAACCAGCACTTCGCCCGCTTGCGGGTCCTGAACGTCGACTTCTTCAATCTTAAGGGGCTGGCCCGGGCCCCAGGCTACGGCTGCTTTGCATTTCATGATGGTCTCTACCCTGTGATGTTTAACCTAACTGCGATGGCGGCAGTGTAGACGCGGCCGCCGAACAGGATAACGTTCAATTTGGCAAATGATTGTTGTTATACAGCAACAATCATTTCGAAAACCAACCTTTAAGTTATAATCAGCCCCCTCAAACAGCCGCTTTTTATGAGGGTTTATGAAGAACTGGGAAGCCATGGAAGCCTTTGTCGAGGTGGTGCAACAAGGCAGCTTCTCGGCAGCGGCGCTGAAACTGGGCGTGTCGGCCTCTCATATCAGCCGGTTAGTTACCCAGCTCGAAGATGCCCTGGGCAGCACCCTGCTGTTCCGCACCACGCGCCGCATTCGCTTAAGCGAGGCGGGCGAGTTGTATTACCAGCATTGCCGGGATTTACCCTCCGCCTTAGGCAGTGCCGAGGAAGCGATTTCCACGCTAAACCAAGCCCCCATCGGCGCCTTTAAAATGACCTGCGCCACCACCTTTGGCGAGCGCTACATTGCGCCGGTTATGAATGACTTCTTACTGGCGCACCCGAAGATTGAACTGGACTTTCACCTCACCAATCGCGCTGTGGATTTAATCGAAGAAGGCTATGACCTGGCTATTCGAATGGGGGCGATGAAAGACTCCAGTCATTTATCCAGGCGCCTCTGTGACCGGGTGGAACATCTGTGTGCCTCCCGCGAGTATGTTAACCAACACGGCATGCCGCACACCCTGGCCGAACTCAACAAGCACAACTGCCTGATTGGCTCAAAAAACCATTGGCTGTTTCAGCAAGACGGTCAGCGCAAAGAAGTGAAAGTCACCAGCCGCTGGCGCGGCAATTCCGGCCCGGCCTTGCTGGATGCCGTACGTAAGGGCTTGGGGATTGCACAACTGCCCGATTATTATGTAGCTGACGACTTGGCCAGCGGCGAGCTGGTGCCGCTGTTAACGCAATACCAATATCCCTACAGCGGTGTTTGGCTGGTGTACCCGAAAGTCCGTCAGCCATCACCCAAGCTACAAAGCGTTTGCGATTACCTGATTCAGCACTTTAAAGAGCATCCGAACTTTGCCCAGTCATAAAATTCCGGAGCCGAGCATGAACATCGATAAAGCGTTTGCTGAACAATTTGCCAAACATTGGGTTGAAGCCTGGAACGCTCATGATCTGGATTCCATCCTCTCCCACTACACCGACGACTTTGAAATGCACTCGCCGCTGATCGCAGAAAGGATGGGCGTCGAGGATGGAAAACTAACGGGCAAGTCTGCGGTCGGCGAATACTGGGCTAAAGGTCTCGCCATTAAGCCAGCATTGCACTTTGAACTCATCCATGTGTTTTGCGGAGTTGGCAGCCTGATCATCTACTACCAAGGACGCAAAGGCCTGGTTGCAGAGATCTTTCATTTCAATCACCACGGAAAGGTTTATAAAGCTTCGGCACATTACCAGTAATAAGCTGAAGCTCACTTCGAAAGGGACAACACTATGTCAGGCTATTCCGGTACACCACTGGCAAAGAAACTGGGAATTAAAGACGGCTACTCAGTCTATTTTAAAAACCCGCCGAGCGACTACGATGTCCTGCTTCAGCCGTTACCAACTCATTTAAAGGTCGTTAGCCGGTTAACGCCTGAACTGGATTTTATTCAGTTCTTCACCAAGCAGCGCAACGAGTTGGAAAGGGAATTGCGGCGGCAGCTCTCCATGATCAAAAAAGATGGCATGATCTGGGTTTGCTGGCCGAAGAAGGCGTCGAAGGTGGCAACCGACATCACCGAAGATGTGGTCCGCGAAGTGGCCTTACCCATGGGTCTGGTCGACGTTAAAGTCTGCGCCGTGGACGATATTTGGTCAGGCTTGAAGTTGGTGATCCGCAAGGAAAACAGAAAGTAGAAACGACCCAGGCCAAGAACCCAACGGGTCAGTTGGGCTTTATCTATTGGCCGGCAATTGACTGGACACTTAATCAACAGGATACCTACTTAATCAACAGGATACCCATTTTTGCGGGTCGGTATCCTGCTGATCGTTGATTACGCTTATGGCTTAGCAAAAATACTAGTTCAGATGCCGAGCCTCTGCGCTGATTATTTCCTTAGCAAGACGGATATTCCTTTCAACTGTTTCAGCACCCGCATAAACACCAAAAACGGGAATGAACTTAATATCCTTCAAGCCGATAAAACCCAGTACCTCCTTCAGTAGCGGTGTTACAAAATCGCCTTTTTGGGTTTCAGCAGAACTGTAATCGCCGCCCGCCGAAATAACGACATAGACCTGCTTCCCCGTTACCAGCCCGTGGGGTCCATCTTGCAAATATTTAAAGGTCAATCCCGGTCGCGTTACCTGGTCTATATAAGCCTTCAAACCAGACGTCACGGTATGATTGTGCATGGCAGCACCGATAATAACGATGTCCGAATTTTTCAATTCCTCGATCAACATTAAACCTTCACTCAAGGCTTGCTGCTGATCAGCATCGTGCTCACTGGGATCGTTAAAAAAGCCAGATAGCGCTAAGGCCGTCAAATGACTGGGTGGCGTTACGCCCAGTTCTCGCGTGACCACCTTAAAGGCAGCGCTGGCTTGTAACTCATCTTTAAAGAACGAGGTTAGCTGGGTCGAAATGCTCTCTTTGGGGTTAGGGCTCGAATTCAGTATCAACACATTTTTCATCGTTAGACTCCGCTTTCTCAGGAGTAACGAGCCTATATTGTTCTCTCCATGTGATTAACCAGCCGACTGTGTAATGATTGTTCTAATATGACTACCAATCGAGCTTATCCATGGATACTCAATTACTCAGTGGGATGGTGACCTTCAAACAGGTGGTTGATAGCGGCAGCTTTACTGAAGCGGCCAACCTGCTCAACCACAGCAAGTCTTATATCAGTGGTGAGATCAACAAGCTGGAACAGCGGTTAGGCGTCCGGTTACTTAACCGTACCACTCGAAAAATCAGCCTGACGGCCGCAGGCGACATCTACTATCGCCAATGCCAAAACATCATCACCGAGGCGCTGGAAGTCGAGCAGCAACTGAGTGGGCAACAGCACACGCCCAAAGGCAACCTGAGGATCAGCTGCCCGGTCAGTTTTGCGTTAGCAACGATAAAGCCGATCCTGGGCGAATATATGGATCGATACCCACAGGTCGTTGTTGAGTTGGAACTGAATGATCAGTTGGTGGACGTTGTCGCCGACGGTTACGACCTGGCACTGCGCGCCTCCGCTCAACTGCCCGATTCAAGCTTGGTCAGCCGTAAATTAACCAGTGTCGATATTGTTACCATTGCCTCACCGGAGTATTTAACTCAGTGGGGCACGCCTCAATTGCCTGACGAACTGGCGCATCATCGCACCATTAATTTTCGCTCTACGGTTAACCAGAACGTCTGGCAGTATCACGATAAAGCCGGCCGCCAAACCACGGTCAAGATAAACAGTCACTTACTCACCAACAGTGCAGAAATGGAATTGGCGATGTGCAAGCAAGGTCAAGGCATTGCCAGAGTGCCCAAGTTGGTATTAACCGACGAACTGGATAAAGGTGAGCTAGTCCTGCTGTTTGAAGATTTTCTTCCGGTTACTGTGGATATTTTTCTGATTTATCCAAATCGGAAACATATGTCCTCGAAGCTCAGGAGTTTTATTGATTTTCTAACGTCAAAGATGAGTGTCGGTTAACTTCAACACAGGAAATGTATGTTGGGAATTTATGAAGCAACCCAAGCTGCGCATCGCTGAACCCAGCGATCTGCAATCACTGATAGACATCGATAACAAATCGGGCACGCTCTTTGAGCAGGCGGGTCTTTATTTTGAACTGGATGATGATCATCCCTTTGTCCAGGGTGAAGCGCTCAGATGGTCGCAAGCCATCGAACAAAGGCTGGTCCATGTCGCGATGAATTCACGAGGTGCATCTATTGGATTTGCTGTATGTGGCCTGGTCGATCACGCGCCTTATCTGGATCAGTTATCGGTATTGCCGCAGCATATGCGCCAGGGTATAGCGAGCATTTTGATCGAACGAGTGTTGCAGTGGAGCGCTGAACGCCCGCTTTGGCTGACGACCTATAGAAGCATCCCCTGGAATAAGCCGTACTATGAACGTCATGGCTTCAAGGAAGTATTGGAGGCGTCTTGTGGCCCGGCTATTCGAGAGATTCTGAGCGATCAACGCCTGGTGTTGCCGATGCCAGAAGATCGAATTGCCATGGTACGTTATGCTGATTGATGCAGAAACACGCCTTCAGCCAAGACGCACGCGAACCCCTGAGGTCAGTCACATGCCCAGTTTTCAAAAAATCGACCACATCCATCTCCACACTGATGATCGCCTCGAGCTGGAACGCTGGTATAGCCGTGTGCTGGGCTTCGAGCGAGTCTCGGAGCTTGAAGTCTGGATGGAAGGTGGCGGCCCGTTAACGATTCACAACGGCGGTGCGCATCTGGCGTTGTTTGAACCTGGTGGTCGCGTTAGCACTACCATTGCCCTGGCGGTCGATGGCGAGAATTACTTTCAGTGGGTGAACACACTCAGTAAGCAGGATGTTTCATTTAGGGAAGTGGATCACGATCTTTCCTGGTCGATCTATTTTAAAGACCCGGATGGCAATCCATTCGAGATCACCACCTATGACGTCGAATATGTCCGCCTCCACAACCGTCTGGAAAAGCGCAGCAAAGCAGAACGATAACCAGCCAGCGGGCTTTTCAGATTTATTTGTCGGTACCGAAAACGGATCACACCCGATTACTTCGGCACCGATAAAAGCAACTACCTCAGTCGTCTTTCAGCTTATCCGTCCGCGACTCATCGTCGTGCTTGTGAATCTTGTACATCTTCACATTTTTCTTCTTTTTATTACCGCGTTTTTGGTCGGAATTAAGGCCGACCAACACCAATACCAAAAACACGATGCCGCCGCCGATGGCCCCCATGGCTACCCAGTTAATTTCTGCACCCAGGGTATTTTGATATTGGGAAATGGCTTCCGTTCGGTCGGACTGAACCACCGTATCCAAAGTCGGAATGAAACCGGTCAACATTTCATTAACCTCCAGTCAGGGTGGCTTTAATAGAGCGGTGAATTTTTTCGCGCATTGGGCCGTTGTCGCTGTGCGAAACACCCAAGTCTTTCAAAATGCCGTCTTCCAGGCCATAGATCCAGCCGTGGATAGTCAGCTTCTGGCCTTCGTCCCAGGCTTGCTGGACGATGGTGGTTTCCGACAGGCTCTGCACCTGCGCCATAACGTTGACTTCACACAGGCGTGAAATGCGCGTGGCTTCATCGGGTATGGCGTCGAAATATTTGCCGTAGAGTTTCATGATGTCCTGGATGTGACGCAGCCAGTTGTCGATCAAACCCAGTCGCTGGTTTTTCAGTGCCGCCGCCACGCCGCCACAGCCATAATGGCCGGTTACGATGATGTGCTTAACCTTGAGCACTTCGACGGCGAACTGAATGACTGACAAGCAATTCAGGTCCGTATGGATCACCAGGTTGGCAACGTTGCGATGCACGAACACTTCACCGGGCATCAGACCCATGATTTCGTTGGCGGGTACACGGCTATCGGCGCAGCCAATCCACAGAAATTCCGGTTTTTGTTGCTCTGCGAGCTGGCGAAAAAAGTCCGGGTCTTCTGCTTTGATCCGCTCGGCCCACTCTCGGTTTTTGTGCAGCAAGTGATCAAGACTTCTGTGGGGCATTACAACCCATCCTCTATTTTTTTAATGGTTGTTTAAGCGCTGTTGGCGCAAGCGGCCAGGTAGCGACGAATAACATAGGGCATGCCGTTTTCGATGCACTCCACGGTCAACACATGACCGATGGAGACTTCAAGAATATGCGGAATGGTCAGAAAGTCATTCAGGTTGGTTAAATCCAGGTCGTGACCGGCGTTGAGTTCCAGGCCCAGTTCGTGCGCGCGAACAGCCGCAGCGCGATACATCTCGTGCACCTGTGCCTGGAGAACGCTGCCGTGCGCGCTGGCGTAGCCTTCGGTATAGAGTTCGATGCGCTGGGTGCGTGAGGCTGCCGCCAGTTCCACCTGTTTGATGTCCGGGTCGAGAAAACAGGCAGTGCGAATACCGGCAGCTTCGATGCGCGCCAGAACAGGGTCGAGGAATTCGCCCTGGGTGCTGAAATCCCAGCCGTGGTCGGAGGTCAGTTGGCCGGGTGCGTCTGGCACCAGGGTGCACTGATCCGGTTTGGTGGCTTCGACCAGATGCAGAAAGTCTTCGCTCGGATAGCCTTCGATGTTGAATTCAACATCCGGGTATTTGGCCAGGCAGGCGGCCAGATCGTAGGCATCCTGACGCTTGATATGACGTTCATCCTGACGCGGATGAATGGTAATACCCTGCACGCCCAGCGCGATGAATTTCTCGGCGAAGTCGACGACATTGGGGAAGTCCCGGCCGCGTGAATTCCGCAACAGGGCAATCTTGTTCAGGTTAACGCTCAGCTGAGTCATGAAACAGTTCCAACGAGGTACGCGGCGATTGTACCAAAACCTCAGCCGCTTGCGCGGCCCAGTGTCAGGCTGAGTTCGCCAGGGGTGACTTGCAGCGCCGGCTCGTCCTGAAACAGGATCTGAACCGCAGCAAACAAGGCAAAAAGTGCGTCGTTCTCGGCAATCGGATGGCGGTTTAAAAACTCCGCCGGGGCTGGCCGATGCTCATTTTCATAGGCCTGCCACAGCTGCGCAAAGGCTTGGGCGGTGGCGGCATCCAGTTCAAAGCAGAGTCCACCGGCGCGACGGAACCAATCGCGATGCACCTGAGGCTGAATCAGCAGTCGGTCGAGGGGTACCTGGCGCATCGGTTTATTTGACCAGGATGCGATAATCGCCGATTAACTCGGCTACCAATTCACCTGCCGTATCGCGCGCCTCTACCCGAACGCGAGCGCGCCAATGGCCACTCGGTCGCAGGTCGGGCTCGGCTTCGAACCGGGCGACCACGGTTAAGTCGCTGGTGGCGGGTTTGGGATAGCGCACCTGGCAATCGCGAATGGCGACGGTATCGCCCAACTGATGCTGCTCGGCCCAGGCGCCGCTGTGGTACCAGCCGGCGAGCACCAGCGCTGAATATTGGCTGCCGGCGAACAGCGTGTCTTTGTCGTTGCGGTTGCCGTTCAGGGGAATGTGGAATCGGCTGTGGTCGGCGTCGCTGGCAACCCGTTCAATGCCTAAAGCGGCCAGCGGTTCGATTTGGTCGAGTTTCATTGGCTGGCTCCCAGTGCATCAAACCAGGTCGGGAATTCGACCAGTGATGGCAAAACACTTAACTGACCGTGCCAACTGGGATCGGTCTCGATCAGATCCGGTACGTGCAAAACATGACAGCCCGCTGCCAGAGCCGAACGCACGCCGTTGGCGGAATCTTCAACGGCCAGCGCCCTGCCCGGTTCCAGACCCAGGATTTCGCTGCCACGCAGATAGGGTTCCGGATGAGGCTTGCCCTGGCTGACCTGATCGCCACCGAGCACACCATCAAAACGATCCAGCACACCAAGGCTGGATAGTTTCATTTGCGCGACCTCGGTGCGAGTGCTGGTTACCACCATCTGCGGCAAGCCCAGCTTGCGCACGTGGTCGAGCGCCGCGGCTACACCCGGCTTCAGTTCCAGTTCGGTCTTGGCGCGTTCGAGAAAACCATAATGGGTCTGGTCAATCCAGTACTCGGCCAGTTCCTGGCTGTCGACAAACTGGCTGAACCATTCAATCAAGCCGGTGCGGTTCAGGCCGATGGTTTCCAGATAGCGTTGCGACGCATCCGGTACCGGGCCGCCATTGGTATTCACTTCGACAAAGGCATCGCGCACCAGGCGTTCGGAGTCGATCAGCACGCCGTCCATGTCCCACAACACGCCCTGGGGCGCAGACTGAATTGCAACAAAGCTCATGGCAAAGTCTCCAGGCAGTTGGCCAGGTTATCGGCCAGATCGGTGAGGATACGTTCATACAGATCAGGCCCGGGTTCCAGCGTCGACCCGAGCGGGTCAATCTGCGACAGCTGGCCATTGGGCACTGCCTGCAACAACGGCTGCATCCAGCGCGAACTGAATTGGGGTTCGTGCAACAGGCAAACACCGCCCGCTGCCTTGGCGCGCTGCGCCAGTTGCGCCACAGTGCGCGGCCCGGGTGGAATTTCCGGTGTCACCACCAGCGCACCCAGGGCGTTCAAATCGAAAGCGCGTTGGAAATACTGAAAGCCGTCGTGAAAGACGATAAAGGGGCGTTCGCGCACCGGTGCCAAGCGCGCATCCAGATCGCTATAGAGCTGTTGCAGACGCTGCTGCTCGCGTTCGGCGTTGGCGCGGTAAGTGTCGGCATTGGCCGGATCGAGCTGGGCCAATTCGTCAGCCAGGGCGATGACGAATACTTCGGCATTGCGCGGATCGAGCCAAAAATGTGGGTCCAGTTCGCCATGGTCGTGATCGCCATGCAAAGCCCCCGCGGCGGTTTCGAACAAGGCTTCACGCGGCGTGTATTGCACCATGCCAGTGTCGTAATCGTGCCAGTGCCAATTCACGGCTTCAGCGGGCAAGCGCGCAACCAAACGCGCCAGTCCGGTTTCAAGCTCCGGGCCGACCCAGACCAATAAATCAGCCTCGGTGAGGGTACGCAGTTGATCCGGCGACAAACCGGACCCATGTGGCGACTGCTGCCGGTCATAGAGCAAAGCCGGCTCGCTGATGCCGGCAGTCACGGCGCTGACCAGGCTGTGCAGCGGGGCGAGTGAGACCACAACATGGGGAGCCGACAGTACCGACAGCGGCCAAAAGAAGACAGCAGCACCGACCAACAGATGCCGATAAAAACGGGTCATGCAAACTCCAAGACAAAGAGGACGTTAACAGGCTGGATGATATACAGTAACATATCGCACCGACTTACACTTCTACTGCGACGGCCCTGAACCGGTTCAACAGGTACCGCCCTTAATAAGGACGCTTTGTGTCACAACCAAGCTCTCGGCTGATTGAAGGCCGCCAACTGGGCGTCCAGCTCGGCGGCAAAAGCATCATCAGCGGCGTCGATATCCGCATCGACGCCGGCAAGATTGTCACCCTGATCGGCCCCAACGGGGCCGGCAAATCGACGCTGATCAAAGCCCTGCTCGGCGTCCATAAAATCAGCGCCGGCGAATTCTACAGCAAAGCCAACCTACGCATCGGCTATATGCCGCAGCGCGTGCCCATCGACGACAGCCTGCCGCTGGCGGTGCATCGGTTGATGACGCTGACCCACCGCGCCAGCCGCGACCAGGTGAGCGAAGCGCTGGCGTTAACGGAAGTCGCGCACCTGATCGACCGGCCGGTGCAGCAACTCAGTGGTGGCGAATTCCAGCGCGTTATGCTGGCGCGGGCGCTGCTTAAGCAACCCGATCTGCTGGTGCTGGATGAGCCGGTACAGGGCGTCGATTTCAGCGGCGAAGTAGCGCTCTATAAACTGATCCAACGGCTGCGCGATGAGCGTGGCTACGCGGTTTTAATGGTGTCGCACGATTTGCATCTGGTGATGGCCGCCACCGATGAAGTGCTCTGCCTGAACGGTCATCTGTGTTGTTCGGGTACACCGGAAAGCATCACTCAGGAACCGACCTTCACCTCCTTATTCGGCCCGCATCAGGCCGATGCGCTGGCGTTTTACAGCCACCACCACGACCACGAACACGACCTCGCCCACCAGGGAGGTCACAGCCATGATTGATCTGTTGTGGCCGGCATTGCTCGCCGGCAGTGGCATTGCCCTGGTCGCCGGGCCGCTGGGTTCGCTGATGGTGTGGCGACGCATGGCCTATTTCGGCGACACCATGGCGCACTCGGGTTTGCTCGGCGTCACTCTGGCGGTGGTGCTGAATTTGAATCTGACTGTCGGTATTGCGCTGGTTACCACGGCGCTCGCCTTGCTGTTGTTTGTGTTACAGCGCCAACGCCGACTGCCGGCCGATACGTTGCTCGGCATTATGTCGCACGGTTCGCTCGCCATCGGCATGTTGGTGCTGGCGTTTTCGCCGACGGTGCGCATGGATTTGAGCGGTCTGCTGTTCGGCGATCTGCTCGCCGTCAACGGCGGCGATGTGGTGGTGGTCTGGGTAATTGTTACGCTGGCCTTGCCGGTCATTGCTCTGGCCTGGCGGCCCTTGCTGGCGGCGACGGTCAATGAAGATCTGGCGCGCGCCGAAGGCATCGCCACCGACTGGTTGCGCGTGCTTTATCTGGTGTTGATTGCGCTGGTGATCGCAGTCGCCATGAAGATCGTCGGCATTCTGCTGATCACCGCCCTGCTCATTATTCCCGCCGCCGCCGCTCGCTGGCTGGCGCGCACCCCCGAGCAAATGGCCATTGGCGCGGCAGTGCTCGGTCTCACTGCGGTCTGGCTGGGCCTGACTGCCAGCTGGTTCGCCGACGCACCGAGCGGGCCGACCATCGTCGTCGCTGCGGTGCTGGCCTTTATGCTGACGCTTGGTCTGAGTCAGTTACGGCGTCATAACTGACGTAAAAAGGCCATCCGAGGATGGCCTTTTTGTTGGACGCAACGCGAGCAATCGCTAAATACCCATCGACGCCAGCGCTTCCAGAATACTGCGCGCGACCGAGGCGCTGCGCGGGTGATCGGCGCTCAAATCCTCGATCAACAGTTCCACCGATTCACGCAGACTGGGCTCTTCCGGGTCCGGCTCGCCTTCGTTGTGCAGGTGATACTCCAGTTTCTCCAGCATGGCGCGTTGCTGCTCGCTGACTTCGGATTCATCCATGGTCGCGCGCAGGCGCTCCATCAGACTGCGAAGTTCTTGGTCGGCCATCTGCGTCTCCTTATATCGAGGGTCGTTACTGACTATAGTTGGGATCAGCCATCGAACAACAAGGCTTGACCTTAGCATTATGGGAAGGTTGATAATGCCCCACCACGACAACAGGAGGCTGTGATGCAGATCAAACAAGCGTCCAGGGCCAGTGGCCTGCCGGCACGCACCATCCGTTATTACGAAAGCCGCGGCCTGATCAGTTCGCAACGTGCCGCCAATGGTTATCGCCATTACCACAACGATGACATCGAACGACTGCAGTTTTTGCAGCGCGCCCGCCAGCTCGGTTTTTCGCTCGATGAATGCGCCGACCTGCTGGCATTGCAGCGCGATCCCAACCGCGCCAGTGCGCAGGTGCGTGCCATCGCTGAGCAGCACCTGGTGGAGGTCGATGCCAAAATCGAACAGTTGCAGCAGATGAAAGCCCAGCTGTCCGACTGGGTCAGTCAATGCCCCGGCGATGCGTCCTCACACTGCAGCATTCTCGACGGCCTGACTCAGGGTGACGTGCAGCACGCCTGAGTCATCCATCTGCCGGACAACAACGTAAGCTGCTGGTTCATTCAACACCGAGACAAAGCCAGCTATGCTCAAAGCCTTCGCTGACTGCAACAAGAGGATGCCATGTCCTGGCTGACACTCGCCTGGTTTATACCCGCCTGTTTCGCGCTGAATATGACGCCCGGTCCCAATAACCTGATGGCGCTGAGCAACGCCAAACGCTATGGCTGGAGCCACGCCTGTCTGGCGGGTCTCGGTCGGCTCAGTGCCTTTGCGGTAATGATCACTCTGGCCGCCTCCGGCCTCGCCACTGTGCTCTATGCTTCGGAAGTTTTTTTTACGCTGCTTAAAGTCGGCGGTGCGCTCTATTTATTCTGGCTGGCCATGCAGATGTGGCGCAGCGACCACAACCTTGATGCGGTGAATTCAACGGCCGCACTCAGCTTGACCGACCTGGCCCGTCAGGAATTTCTGCTTGCCGCCGGCAACCCCAAAGCCATTCTGATTTTCACCGCTTTTCTGCCGCAGTTTGTCGATCCGTCGGCGGCCATCGGTTGGCAGTTTTTTGTGCTTGGCAGTTGTTTTCTGTTGCTCGAATGGCTGGCGATTGCGCTCTATGCCAGCGCCGGTCGTCTGCTTGATCAAGGCTTGGGCAAGCCCAGCTGGCAGCGCGCTTTCAATCGTCTGTGCGCACTGTTATTAGGCAGTGCAGGCTTGGGCCTGTTGTTGTCGAAACGTTTACCCGCTTAAATCCATGTCGTTAAGGAGATCGTTTTGATCGATTGGATTATTGATTTTTGGAACAATCACGCACCGTTGATGATACGTGTCGGCTATCAGATCATTCTGGTATTGCTGGTGTTTATCGTTGCCGGCATTTTGTCGCGCACGCTGAAATCTCAGGTCACTAAGAACTCCAAACGCTTTGCCCGGCTCGACCCCATGCTGGTGCCGATTTTTGCCGGCATGGTGGGTTATTCGGTGTACGTCATCGCCGTTGTTATTGTGCTCGATATCTTTGGCGTCAACACCAACTCCATCGTCGCGTTGCTCGGCGCCGCCGGTCTTGCTGTTGGCCTGGCGCTGAAAGATACGCTGAGTAATATCGCCGCCGGCATTATGATGCTGATGCTGCGACCGTTTCGCACCGGCGATTACATCAGCTTCAACAGCACCAGTGGCACTGTCGAAGAAATCACCCTGTTCAACACCATTTTGATCACGCCCGACGGCCAGTATGTGTCGGCACCGAACTCCAATGTCTGGGGCGCGACCATTCAGAATTCGACGCGCAATGGCACCCGTCGTATGGATGTTGTTGTCGGCGTGGCGTACGACGACGACCTCAACGCCGGCTTCGCTGCGTTGCGCAAAATCGTCGACGCTGAGCCGCGTTTTCTGCCCGACCCGCAACCGCAGATTATGGTGCAATCGCTGGGAGATTCGTCGGTGAATTTGCAGATTCGCGCCTGGGCGACGGTCGATGATTACTGGCCGTTGTGGTGGGATATGCAGCGCATCGTGAAAGACGAAATTGAGGCGGCCGGCCTGACCATTCCGTTCCCGCAGCGCGATGTGCATCACTACAATTCAGCGCCCAAGGCGGACTGAGAAAACTACCAGAAACGTAAGCGGCGCAGCAGTAAAAACTCAACCACCGCTATGGTGCTGAGTCCGCCGCAGACAAACCAAAAAGCCGTACTGGATTCCACGCCGGGCATGCCGCCGACGTTGATGCCGAACAGACCGGTGAGAAAACTCAGCGGCAAAAACACCCCGGCGGTAACCGACAACCAATAAGTATTGCGGTTCATCCGTTCGGCCAGATTCTGCTGCAGTTCGTCGCGAATTAACTGCACTTGCTGCAGCAGCATTTCGATATTTTCCAGAATACGCTGAGTGGTATCGCGTTGGTTCGACAGACCCAGTCGATCCTTATGCGCCAGCCAGGTCTCGGCTTCGCTGACAAACTCATTGAGCGCGCCCACTTGTGGCCGAATAAACCGATGCAGACGCAATAAACGTCGATGCAGTTGCGTCAGCTTGGCCAGATGTTCTTGCGGATTGGGTCCGGAACTTTCGTCCTCGAGCACCACCAGTTCGGCTTCCTGCGCATCGAGCACTTCATCGATGCGGCTGTTCAAAGCCGCCACCAGCGTCATCAAAAGATTGCCCAGATTGGCCGGGCCATCGCCCGCCGCCAAGCGTTCGCGCACCGACGCCACCGCTTTGAACGAATGCTTGCGCAGCGTAATCAGACCGCCACCGTGCCACAAAAACCGCAGCGACAGCATGTCATCCGGCTCGGCGCCGGGGTTGAGATTGACGCCGCGCAGGTTCAACAAAAAACCGTCACCGACGATCTCAAAACGCGGCCGGGTATCTTCCGCCAATAACGCCTGCTGCACGCCGTTGTGAATGCCGAGGCTTTCAAGCCAGGGCACCAGCTCAGGCGCATCGCGCTGACAATGCACCCAACGACCGTTCAGGCTATTCAGACTGGCCGGCAAGTCGGACGGGCGCTGTGCCGGGGTGGTGCTGAAATCCCATTGGTCGATCACAAAAGCAGCGGCGGTCATGGTTTAACGTCACCTCAGATTGGTGGCTCAGTGCAGGGCGTCACCATCGGGCGCGTCCAGTTCCATATCGTCGAGCAGCAGCACATCCATCTGGGTGGCATGGTCCAGCACCAGTTGAGAGGCGCTGAGCACCTGCTCCAGATAGTGAATAAAGTAGTCGGCTTGCAGACCTTTGGTGGGCAAAGCGCCGCTGATCACCAGACGCGGTACATCGTCGTCGTACAGACTCAGGCCGACCTTGACCAGCGGATTGTCGAAGTTAATCAGCTGCATCGAACCGTGCAGCGGCAACACCGCTGAGGGGCGCACCGACAACTCAGTCGAAACAATCACCAGGCCGCTTTCCAGCAGCAGCCGGCTTTCCAGTACGCCGAGGTTCTCTTCGGTATCGCTCAGATGCAGACCATCACAGTCCTGGCAGAGGTAATAACGGATGCCGTGCTCGGCCAGCCAATCTTCAAGGGTGTCGCGGTTTATCGATTTCATAATGTCCAGTTGTCTTGCTTTGGGCGGCATTGTACGGCCACGGCGGGGATTTTTCAGCCAGGCATCGAATCGCGTTGCGTCTGGGGGTATCCTTGCGGCTCCGCTCACGGTGTCATTCACGGAGATCTTCATGTTCAGTTCGCTGGCCACCCCCAAAGCCGATCCCATTCTGTCGCTCAGTGCCGTCTTTAAAGAAGACCCACGCCCTGACAAAATCGACCTGGGCATCGGGGTGTATCGCAACAGCGAAGGCGTTACGCCGATCATGAGCGCGGTGCGCAAAGCCATGCTGACGCAGGCCGAAACCCAGCCGACCAAGGCCTATATCGGCCTGGCCGGTAACGAGACGTTTAATCAGGCGATCACCGATCTGCTGCTGTCCGGCACCGCGGCTTACGATCGCGCCAGTGCCATTCAGACCCCCGGCGCCAGTGGCGCGCTGCGTATGCTGGCCGACCTGATCGCCAGTATTAAACCCAACACCACCGTCTGGATCAGCCGCCCCAGCTACGCCAACCATCAGCCGATTATGGAAGCCGCTGGTCTGAGCGTGCGCGAATATCCGTTCTTTAATACCGAGACCAAGCGCGTCGATGAAACCGCCATGCTGGCGCAAATCGCCGAACTCGGTCAGGACGACGTGCTGCTGTTGCACGGCTGCTGCCACAACCCGACCGGCGGTGACATCAGCCTGGAAGCCTGGCGCGAAATTGCCGAGCTGGCCGTGCGCAATGGCTTTCTGCCTTTTGTCGATATCGCCTATCAGGGCTTTGGCGATGGTTTGATGGAAGACGCCGCCGGCATGCGTCTGCTCGCTGATGCGGTACCGCAGTTATTGATTTCCACTTCCTGCTCGAAGAATTTTGGCCTTTACCGTGAACGCACCGGCGCCGCCATCATCATCGCCGACAGCCAGGAAGCCACCGCCAAGGCTCGTGGCCGGGCGTTGGAACTGGCGCGCGGCACCTACTCCATGCCGCCGGATCACGGTGCCGATATCGTCGCCAACATCCTCGCTGACGAAGCCCTGAAAGCCGAATGGCTGAGCGAACTGGCGAGCATGAACCAGCGCATCAAACGACTGCGCGAGCAACTCACCCTGAGCTTTCGCGAGCACAGCGACAGCCAGCGCTTCGATTACTTCAGCGAACACCGCGGCATGTTTTCGGTGACCGGCCTGACTAACGACCAGATCGATGCCTTGCGCAACGACCACGGCATCTACCTTGTCGGCGGTGGCCGGATGAATGTCGCCGGCATGAAGGAAGGTGATATTCCGGCGGTGGTGAAAGGTTTTCTCGCCATCGGCGCCTAACCGCCGGTTCAAATCAGATCGAGTTGCCCACCACCCCAGCGGCGGAATAAATCGGTGCGCAGTACCGGCGGCTCGGTCTGGTTCAAACCCAACTGACGACAGGCGCGTTTAAAGCGCTGGCTGAGCAAATCGGCGTAGACACCCTGGCCGCGCATGCGTTTGCCAAAAGCCCCCTCGTATACCTTGCCGCCGCGCATATCGCGGATGCGCGCCATCACGTGTTCGGCCCGGTCCGGGTAGTGGCGCTGTAACCAGTCTTCGAATAATTCAGCGATTTCCAAAGGTAAGCGCAGCAGTATCCAGCCGGCTTGTCTGGCGCCTGCGCCTGCTGCGGCCTCCAGCAGCGCTTCCATTTCGGCATCGTTGATAAAGGGAATCATCGGCGCCAGCAGCACGCCGGTGGGCACACCGGCCGCGGTCAGTTCGCGCACCACTTTTAAGCGCGTTGCCGGCGAGGCGGCGCGTGGTTCCAGACGACGCTTCAGATCGTTATCCAGGGTGGTCAGGCTGACACTGACGCTGCACAAGCCATCGGCCGCCAGTTCCGCCAGCAAATCCAGATCGCGCAGCACCAGGCCGCCTTTGGTAATGATGGTCACCGGATGGCGATAATCGCGCATCACCTCCAACAGTTCGCGGGTGATGCGGCGCTGTTTTTCCAGCGGCTGATAGGCATCGGTATTCATGCCCAGCGCAATCGGCTTGCAGCGGTAATTGGGTTTATCGAGCGCTTCGCGCAGGCGGTCGGCAGCGCCGGTTTTGGCGATCAGCCGGGTTTCGAAATCGAGTCCGGGTGAGAAATCCCAGTAGGCGTGCGTCGGCCGCGCGAAGCAGTAGATGCAGCCATGCTCGCAACCCCGATAGGGATTAATGGACTGCTCGAAAGGCACATCGGGCGATTGGTTGGTGCTGATGATGGTACGCACCTTTTCATCGTCGACCTGGGTGGCCAGGCTGTCTGGTGTCAGGTCATCATCCGGGTCCAGCGGCCAGTCATCGCTGGCCGCCTCGATGCGCTGCGGCTGATAACGATTGGCCGGCTGGGCGCCGGTGCCACGGGTTTTAATGCGATGATCAGCAGACATGATGTCGGGCTCTTGCTGGCAAGTCTGGTGCGAATACTGCCATCAAATACTGTCTATTTATACAGTATTTTTACTGTAACCGGCGCCGGTTTGAGGCAAGTCCGTCGGTGTACAACACAAGACTCGACAGGCATAGTGGCGCCTTCGTATACGACCTGAACCAAGCCTCAATGTCCGTCTTCTCCTGGATCAACAAGTGGGGGCTGGCCGCCCTGTTGCTGATCGGCCTGCCGTTTCTGTTTATGGAAGGCCCGCTCAGCCGTGACGCAGCGCTCGACCGCGCGCTTTGGGATTTGGGCCATATCATCTATTTTGCGCTGGCCATCACCGCTTTGCGCTCCCGTCTGGACATGCGCACCTGGCCGCACTGGCTGGCGATCAGCCTGGCCGTTTTTATCCTCAGTATCATGCTCGAATACCTGCGCTACGACGTCGGTCATCAACAGGACTGGAGCGATATCGAGCGCAATCTGGTTGGTGCCTGGCTGGGTATTTTCTGGCTCAACAAAGGCACGCCTCAGGTGTGGACAGGCCGCGTCATCGCCACCGGACTGTTCGCGCATCAGCTCAGTCTGGTGCTGCTGGCGGCGCTGACCATCTATCGGCTCGACGCTCAACTGCCGCGTCTGGGCAGTTTCGAAACCGATTACGAACTCGACTGGTGGCAAGGCGCGGTCAGCCTCAGTGAGGAACGCGCCTGGCAAGGCCATCGCAGTCTGGCGGTGGAGCTGGAACCGGACGACTATCAGGGTGCGCGCATGATTACGCCACCACGCGACTGGTCAGCTTATGACCGGCTGTCGATGGCCGTCTACAACCCCAAACTCACGCCCTTGACGCTGACGGTGCGCATCGACGACCACAACAGTCTCGACAGCAATGTCGCCTTTGGGCAACGCTTCAATGAGAGTTTTATCGTCGAATTCGGCTGGAATCTGGTGCAGATTCCATTGCACCCGCCACAGGATTCCAGCGCTGAACAGTTACTCAATTTAAGCGACATTGCCCGGGTGGAAATCTTCGCTGTCGATCTGGAACAACCGAGCCGCATCCATCTCGATCAGCTGCGCCTGGAATAATCCTCGACGGCTGCCAAGCGCTGCTCGCACAAGGCGATAAAGTCGCGCGCCAGCGCCGAAGGGTCGCGATCGCGGCGATGGAACAGGCCGACCTGACGTTCAATGCGGGCGAACTCGAATTCCCGCAGCGCGCGGAAATGGCGGATACGCGGTAACTGCCGCGCCATTTCGGTACTCAGATACCCCACCGCCAGACCGCGATCGATCAAATCCAGCCGCACGTTGAGACTGCTGATCTGCCAGATCATCCGGAAGCGATCGCGCAATTTATCCTGGTAAGGCCGTTGGTCCGGCTCATCCAGCGACGACACCACCAGCGGAATGCGTTCGAGATCGGCCAGCGACATGCGCGGCCGGTGCAACGGATGCGTGGGGCTGATCATCAGCAGCCGTTCTTCTTCATAGAGCGGCCAGCATTCGAAGCGATCCATGCGCGTCTGAAACGGCCCCAGGCCCAACTCCACCTCACCGCTGAGCACCGCCGCGACGATGGCGCGCGACGGCTGCTCCACCAGCCGCAAGCGCGCTTCCGGCCAACGCCCGGCCAGTACCGCGATCAGATCGGCACCGGCGAAACGGTTGGTGGTGCTGTCGATGCCAACGCTCAATTGCTGGTCGCGGCCGTGCGCCAGGCGCTCCATTTCCGCGAGCAAGGCGTGTTCGCGCTGCAGCTGATCGTCGACATAGCGGTATAGACGGCGACCGGCGCGGGTCAGACGAATCGGCCGGTCGCGCACCACCAGCGCCTGATCGAGCTTGGTTTCCAGCTGTTTGATCGCCTGGCTCACCGCCGACTGACTCAGGCTGACATCGGCGGCTGCGGCCCGAAAGCCGCCAAAACGGGCGACCGCGTGGAAGATGCGCATCTCACTGCTTTCCAATCTCATGATAAGCCTGACTGATCATCAATTTATTAAGTTTAATTAGATTAACAACGGACGTGGCCCTTTAATAGCGCCATCCGAAAACCCCAATTCTGAACCCCAAAATCGAGGAGGCTGTCATGAGCAGCGACATTAATGCAGGTCTGGAAGGCGTTATCGTCGGTCAAACGGTGCTGTCGAATGTGGAAGGCGAAATTGGCCGCCTGACCTATCGCGGCGAAACCATCGAACAGCTGGTCGAGCGTGATTTTCCGGCCGTGGTGATGTGGCTGATGAGCGGCGAATGGATCAGCGCCGAGGCCTGCCGCGAACTGGATTTATGGCTCGCCGGCGAAGCCGAACTGGGCGCCATTGAAACGCGGGTGCTGGAGCAGCTGTCCCGCGATACCCACCCGATGACGGTATTGCAGGCGCTGATGCCACTGCACAGCGACCAACCGCACCACCCTGCCCCGGCCTGGCTTAATGCCGATTTCGTACCCGGCATGGTGCTCGGCGCGCGACTCAACGCAGCGGTCCGGGTCTGGCATAACCTGGGCACCCAGGGCACTGTCTTTGCGCTGCCCAAGGATCTCGGCTTTCTGGAAAAGCTGCTCTATGGCATCAACCGCAGCGCGCCCTCGGCCGAAGCACTCCAGGCGCTGAACACCACCCAGATTCTGCAGCTCGATCACAGCTACAACGCTGGTACCTTTGCCGGTCGCGTTGTTGCCAGCACCCAGGCGCGTCTGGCAGCAAGCCTGGCTGGCAGTCTGGGCGCGTTGTCCGGCCCGCTGCATGGCGGCGCCGACGAAGCGGCGGTGATGATGGCCAAAGAGATCGGCTCGGCCGATAAAGCCGACGCCTGGGTACGCGATGCCATGGATAAGAAAATCAAGATCATGGGCATGGGCCACCGCGAATACAAAGCGCTGGACCCGCGTGCGGCCATCTTAAAACCGATGGCGCGCAAGTTCTGCGCCGGCACCGAATGGGAAGGCTTGATGGAAACCCTGGTCGCCGTCGAAGACAGTTGCCAGGCGGTGTTTGCCGACAAGGGCAAGGAGATCTACGCCAATCTGGAATTCTACAAAGGCGCGGTCTACCTGGCGCTGGGCATTCCGGAGCAGTATTTCACCTCCCTCTTTGCCGCCAGCCGCGTCTTCGGTTGGGTATCGCACTATCAGGAATTCAACCAGGAACCACGCCTGATCCGGCCGCGCGCCGAGTACGTCGGTCGTTAAACGACCGGCGCTTTCGGCGCCCGCAAGCGCAGCAGGCGAGTGGTAATGGCCGTCCCCACCAGGGTGATGGCCATGCCCACCAATACCTGCACGCTGAGCACTTCACCCAGAATCAGATAGCCCCAGGCCAGCGCACTGACCGGCACCAGAAAGGTGACCGTCGAGGTCGCGGTGGCACCAGCACTAGCCAGCAGTTGGAAGTAAAAGAAGAACGCCAGAGCGGTACTGAATACCGCCAGCGCCAGCACATTGCCCCAGGCCACCATCGACGGCGTGGTTTCCGGCCACAGCAAGACACCGGGAATCAGCAGAATCAGCGCCGACATCAGCGTCGAGCCGCTGGCCACTACTTGCGCCGGCAGATGCGACAGGCGCGCCTTGGAGAAGTTACCGGCAATGCCGTAGCTGAAGGTCGCCAGCAGCGCCGCCAGAATCGACCAGCCATCGCCCCCGGTGGAAAAATCAAGTCGATTGGCTGACAACACATAAACGCCCACAAAGGCGATCGCCAGACCCAGATACTGCTGCTTCTGCACCGGTGTGGCGAACAGCGCCGCGCCCAGCAACGCCGTAAACAAGGGCGTGGTGGCGTTGATCAGGGAGGTAAAACCGGCTTCCAGACTGAGCGTGGCCCAGGCCAGCAAGCTGAAAGGAATCACATGATTGGTCAGCGACAGCACCGCCAGGCGACCGACATGCTGCATAAATAATTCACGGTAGCGACGCACCGTAAACAGTGGCAATAACACCAGCGCCGCCACACTCATGCGGATAAAAATCAGCGACACCGCACCGAATTCCGGCGCGGCGATGCGCATAAACAAAAACGACACGCCCCAAAGCGTGGACAGCAATAACAGCCGACCGGCATCAATGGCAGACATCAGAACTCCTCAGCAACGCCGGCAGGCGTGCATTTTTGCGGGGATTATCGACCCGAAGCCGGGTCAGTCAGGATGCGGGCACCCTGGGCGTCGGCACTAATATAGAAGCAATCGCGACGATCGGTATGGCAGGCCGGGCCTTGCTGATCGACCAGCAGCAAAATCGCATCGCCATCGCAATCGATGCGCAATTCGCGCAGATGTTGACGGTGACCGGAGGATTCGCCCTTGCGCCAATAGGTCTGACGCGAACGCGACCAGTAACAGACCTGGCCGGTTTGCAAGCTCTCTTCAATGCTGGCGCGGTTCATCCAGGCGAGCATCAGCACCTCGCCACTGTCGTGCTGCTGGGCAATGGCCGGGACCAGGCCATCGTCGTTATAACGCAGTTGGTCGAGCACCTCAGTCAGCGACAGCGTCGTGCCGGCGGGTGCGGCTTCCCAATCCTTAAACATAGTGAAACTCGAATTACGGCTAGAAAACGGTGGACCAGTTTACTGAAAACACCGTCGGATACACTCCGAATTCTGTGCTGCTATTCGAATTGATTCCTTTGCGCTCGACCGGCAGCGTCAGCGCAATGGTTAATTCGGTGTTATCACCCAGGCTGCGCACCAGACTGGCCGTCGATAATTGCGAGCCGTCGTTACCATTGGTTTCAGAGCCCAGTTGGAACTGATAGAGCGCACCCAGCGAACCAACCAACTGCAGGCTGGAGTAATGCCGCGCCAAGGGCAGCACCAGACCGCTGCGGTAAAAATCGCTATTGGCCAGCGCGCTGTAGTCATCGCTGTCGTCGGCACCGAGGCCGTTGAAGTGATATTCGAATTGCAGATAAATATCGCGCCAAAGCTGTTGATCAAAACCCAGCGTCAAGCGCAAACCTTCTTCATCGTCATCGGTCAGCCAGGCCGTTTCCTGCCATAGCCCCCAGTATTTGTAAGAGCCTTGAGCGCCGAAACCATACAGCTGTTGCTCCTGGTTCAGGGTCAGCGCCGTGAATTCCAGCGAGGTCGAACCGGCCTGGCTGTAGCCGCGCGCGAACAACAGTTCGTCATTGCCAAACACCCAACCCAGATCGATTTCACTGACCGCACCGGCCGGTATCAGCCAACGCGCGGCATCGACACCGGGGCGGTAGCGGCGCTCGGTGGCGCGTAAACCGGCCGGTTGCACCACATCGACTGGCGAGAAGCGTTTCGCCAGACCAAAGCCAATGGCCTGACGGCCGAGGGTGATATCGCCGACCGGGCTGAACCACTGGCCGTAGAGTCGATCCAGATTTTGATAGAGCGCGACGTCGTCGTCTTCGACTAAGGCTGCATCAAGATCGGCGACGCGAAAATCGGCCGTGGTCGGTTCGGTATCGGTCGCACTGCCGGCGAGAAAAGCGCGTTGTTCCAGGCCGTATTGCAGACCGAATTCGAGCGGCGCCTGCGGATACCAGATGGTATTAAAACGCGCGTCAAGCGATTGCACGCTGGCGTCTTCGCCGGAACCGTTCTGCCATTGCTGATCAAAACCAGCGCCAAGATCCAGCCAGACATCTTTGGCGGCGAACACCGATAACGGCAACCAACTGAATAAAACAACGACAAAGCGGCGATCAATCACGTCGCTCCTCCCGTTCGACCACGCCATCGCGCAGATAAATTAAGCGCCGCGCCCGTTGCATAATTTTCGGATCGTGAGTGGAAAACACGAAGGTCATGCCATCGCGCTGGTTCAGGTCAACCATCATATCGAGCAGGTCCATACCGGTTTGTGAATCGAGATTAGCGGTGGGTTCGTCGGCGAGAATAATATCCGGCTGGCTGACCATGGCGCGCGCTACTGCCACTCTTTGCTGCTGACCACCAGACAGCTGCGACGGCCGCCGGTCTTCACGTCCGGCCAAGCCAACCTGCTGCAGCATAGCCGCCACCCGCTGCTGGCGTTCCTCGGCTTTGATGCCCTGCAACAGCATGATGTATTCGCAGTTTTCAGCGGCGCTCAACACCGGAATCAGGTTGTAAGCCTGGAAAATAAAACCGATATGATCGCGGCGAAAATCCGATAACTGACGGCCGCTGTAACTGGAAATCGGCTGACCGGCCAGATGCACCTCACCTGCGCTAGGATGATCGAGCCCGCCGATCAATTGCAGCAGCGTCGATTTGCCGGAACCGGAGGGCCCGACAATGGCGGTAAACTCGCCCGCTTCGATGCGCAGATCAACGGCATCGAGCGCCTTGACCAGCGTATCGCCGCTGCCGTAATGCCGGCTCAGCGCTTTGGTTTCAATCACCGTCGTCATACGGTTTTGCTCCCGATGCTATAGACTTTTGTGCAGCGCCTGGGCCGGCACAATGCGTGCCGCGTGCGCCGCCGGATAGAGGCAGGCGAGCAGCGTTAACGCCAGTACCCAGACCGGCAAAATGATCAATTGGCTGAGCTGCAACTGGGGCCGAATCACTTCGTTCAGCGCCACGCCGGCCACTTCCATACCGCCGTAATCGATGCCGATCTGCGCCACCAAAACCGTGACCACCACACCCACCAACAGGCCAATGACAATGGCGCCGATGCCGAGCAACAGACCTTCACTCAGAATCAAACCAAAGAGACTGGACCGGCGCGTACCGATGGCGAGCAGCACGCCGAATTCCCAGGTACGTTCGTAGATCGACATAAACAGACCGTTGATCACACCCAGCGCGGCCAGCACAAATAAAATGATGCCGACGATGACCGTCGAGTAACGCGTCATCTGCAACATGCCATCGAGTTGCGGCATCAATTGCGGCCAGCCTTCGGCGACGCGATCGGCGTTGCTGAGTTCGGCGAAGAGCGGCAAATCCGCTTGGCCGGCGAGCGATGCCTGACGCAGATTGAACGCCAGTTCGTGGACCTGATTGCCAATGCCGAGCATTTGCTGAGCGCGCGGCAGCAGAATAAAAGCAGCGTTTTCGTCGAGTTCGCGAGCGTTAAAACGGAAGATGCCGGAGACGCGAAACAGCTGTTGCTCGGCGGTTTCATCGACCTGGTTGTGCAGCGACAGCACGATGCGATCGCCCAGTTCCGCTTCCAGCAATTGCGCCAGACGCCAGCCGATCAGCAACTGCGTCTCGCTGCCGCCGGCATCGAGATAGTCGCCGTCGACCACCACGCTTTCCAGCTTCGACACCCGCGCCTCGCGCTGCGGATCGATGCCCATCACCTGCACCGCCCGGTTGCTGGCCGAGCTCGATACCATGCCGAATGCCAGCGCGCGCGGTGCGGCGGCTTCAACCAGTTCATTCTGGTCGAGTTGGTTCAGTAACTCTGCCACCTCGCCAAAGCTGAATTGCTCATCGCGCGCGGCCAGATAATCGCGTTGATGAATTTGCGCATCGCCGCCGTAGAGGCGCGTCGCCGAGCGCACCATGGTATCGGCCATGGCGGAAATCACGCCATCGGTCAGCACCAGCGCCGCCAGACTGAGGCTGATGATCATCCCCGTTAACAGGGTGCGCCGCCGGTTGCGCGCCAGATTACGCAGTGCCAGTTGCCAGCTCATAAGCGTCGCATCGCCTCCACCGGAACCAGTCGTGCGGCGCGCCAGGCCGGCCACAGCGCCACGATCAGAGTGGCAGCCAGGATCAGCAATGCCGGTTGCACAAAAACATACAACGACATCTGGCCGGCATAACGGGTGAACAGCACGCCGGAAAATTCGATCGGCTCGATGTCCAGACCGACCCAGCTAAACCAGGCGTTGATCGGCAACAACAGAATCAAGGCCAACAGGCAGGCGATGATGGAGAGCAATGCCGCTTCGAGCATGATCAGCCGGAACAATCGTCCCGGCGACGTGCCGATGGCCTTGAGCACACCGAATTCGCCGGTGCGCTCCATCACCGACATCAAAATAGTGTTCAGCACACCGACGCAGACCAGGAAGATCAGTATCACCATGGTCACCTGTCCCCCGGACTTGTCGGCTTCCATGGTGCGGTAGAAGTCGGCTGCGACCACCTGCCAGGAGCTGGCTTCGACAGCCTCGCGCCAATGTTGCCCGGCCCAGGCGTCGAGTTGTTTGGCCAGTTGTGGCGCGCGCCGGTAGTCATGACCGAGCACAATCAAACGGTGCGCTTTTCCGGGCATGGCATAGAACTGCTGGGCGGCGCGCAGCGGCAGCATCACCCGCCGCGATTCGGCGCTGTCGATGCTGCCGATAATGGCGCTGACGCGGTACAGATCATTGGCCAGAGAACCATCGGCGCCCTGCGACACCAGCACCAGTTCATCGCCAACACCCAGCGCTAATTGCCGCGCTACCTGTGCGCCGATCATGGCGGAAAAATAACCCTCGGCGTCGGGCTGGGCGGTCAGGTAGGTTCCGGTTTTGACCTTGTCAGCCAGAAAAGACACCGCGGCTTCGCGCTGCGGATCGATACCAACCACTTCCACCGGGAAGCTTTTAGTCTCGCCATAGGCCAGCGCACTGCTTTCGATGCGTGGCGTGACTGCCACCACAGCGGGCTGGGTTTCCAGCGCATCCAGATCGGATTCGGAAACACTCAGGCTGTCGTACAGGCGCGGCGTCTCCACATAGCCTTCGGCGGTGATCTGCACATGGCCGGTGGTGTCCCGGGTGTAGGTGCTGAGCATCTGATCGTAACTGCCTTCGGTGACCGACAGTTGCAGCGCGGTGAGCAGATAGCCGCCGCCCAGGCTCAGCAACGTCAGAATGGTGCGACGGCGGCTACGCAAAATATTGCGCAGTGCCAGTTTGAGCATCAGCACAGCAGCCTCCTAGTTGCGTCGCCGCAGGTTCTGCAGCGTAAAGAAGCCGTCGTCGAGATCGACGTTAAAATCGAGCTGCTGATACTCAACCTCGGTGTACTGGCCGTCTTTGTTCAGTGGCGTCAGCGTCATCGTTGCGGGTAAGGCGGTGCCGTTAAAATCGGTGACATTGGAAAAGGTCATCACGCGCATCTGCTCGCCATCTTCATCGAAGTAGCGTTGTTCCAGCGGCAGCAGGCTGGCTTTATCGATGCTTAACGTCATGCCACCCCAGACGGTGACGGTGTTCTCGAAAGGCGTTAATTGCAGTTCGTAGGTGTCGGCGGTTTCACTGAGCGAGACGTCGTATTCTTCAGACCAGGAGGTGTCGCGCATCAGGTCGTCGTTGGTGAAATCCGACCCCATCCAGGAGCCCATCATCATCGATGGCGGCACTTTTACCACCTTGTTGATCTTGGGCAGGAAATTCCACATTTCGGTATCGCGCTGCAGCGTTGCCACACCGCGTTCACGCACCGGTTCAAGCACCTTCACCAGCGCATAGTCCAAACCCAGCGACCAGCTTTCCAATTGCATGGTGCGTTGGTAATCCGGCGTCACCACGGTCATGGTCATGATGGCGTGGGCGGAATCCTGCTGGTAAAGGGTGTCCATCCGCTCCAGCAATTCGGTGGCGCTCGGTGCGTTTTCTGCCTGGACGGGTATGGCCATCACCACGACCAGCAACATCAGCATAAACGGCTTCATTCGAAATCCCTGAATAGTGCAGCGAGCCGCCAGACTAGCATGAGGTCTGGGTAAGATTAATGACCAACATCAAGCGATCGATTAACCCACAAGCCAGCGCCCGTCCAACACCCTTCAAGCAACAACAGCAAAGCAACAACAGCGACTTTAAAACGCCCTCGGCTCAGGGCATGATGCGGGCCTCGTTTCGCGGTTGAGGAGCCGCCATGCCGTCCGCCCCCCGCTTCACTGGCCTGATAAAAACCGCCACCCGTCCGCGTGCTTTACCCTTGTTGGCTGTGTGCTTTGGTCTGTTATTGCCGTTGGCGTTAGCGCCCTTTTATCTGTGGCCACTGGCCTGGCTGAGCATGGCCGGGTTTTTCTGGGTGGTGCACCAGGCGCGCACTAATCGCCAGGCATTCTGGCTGGGTCTGTGTTTTGGCGCCGGCCTGTTCGGCCTGGGCATTTCCTGGGTCTATGCTTCGATGCGCACCGTCCACACCGGCGTGGCGCTGTCGGTGTTGATGACCTCGGCGTTCTGTTTCGGCTTTGCCTTGCTGTCCGGCTTACAGGCCTGGCTCTATCACCGTTTCCTCGCCGGTCGGCCGGGGGCATTAAGCCTGGGCGCACCGGCGCTCTGGGTGCTGTTCGAGTGGCTGCGCTCCTGGTTGTTTACCGGCATGCCCTGGCTGCTGGTCGGCTATTCACAAACCGGTACCTGGTTTGGGCAACTGGCGTCGCTGGTCAGTGTCTATGGTTTGAGTCTGGCGCTGGCACTGGGCGCTGCTCAGCTGACGCGCCTGGTCGTCGTTGGCCGTGCCGCCCGCTGGGGCGTGATCAGCGCGGTGGTGCTGACCCTGGTCGGTTTTGGTGCTGGGGCGCTCTTACCGGCCGACTCCTGGACCGAATCGACCGCTCGCATCCGCGCCGTGGCAGTGCAGTCCAACATCGCCCAGACCGATAAATGGCGTTCGGACATGCTGCGCCCAACGCTCGACTTCTACGGTCGTCAGGCTGGCCTGCACGCCGATGTCGATCTGATGCTGTGGCCGGAAGCGGCGCTGACCGCACGTCCGGAGCGACTCTCGACCTACCTGAATCAACTGGATCAGTTGGGGCTGGACCGCAACCAGGGCATTGTCACCGGCATCATCAACAGCGAGGACGGCCGTTACTTTAACAGCCTGCTCGGCTTCGGTACCGCGTCCGGCGAATACCGCAAACAGCATCTGGTGCCCTTTGGCGAGTATCTGCCGTTCGAGGCGCAGCTGCGCGGTCTGATCAACTTCTTCAGCATTCCGATGTCGACCATGTCGCCGGCGCAAAGCCCCCAAGGCACGATGCCGTGGCGCTATGCTGGAGAAATCCGCCAACTGGCGCCGGTGATCTGCTACGAAGCCGCCTACCCGGGTCTGGTGCGAACGCTGGCGCGTGAATCGGACCTGCTGATCATGGTCAGCAACGACGCCTGGTTCGGTGATTCGCTGGCGCCGCATCAGCATCTGCAGATCACCCGGATGCGCGCCATTGAGAACGGCCGCGACATAGTACGCGCCACCCAGAATGGCATTTCCGCATTGATCAACGCTCGCGGCCAGGTGTTGCAGCGCAGCGCTCAGTTTGAGATTGCCGCTGTTAAAGGTGAGGTCGAACTGCGCCAGGGCATCACGCCCTATCAACGTTTTGGCGGTCAGGCCTGGTTGCTGTTGCCAGTACTGATGCTGGCGTTGTGCTGGCGGCCGGCCAAAGGCACCGAGACCAAGTGAAACTTTTTGTGCCGGGCCCGAGATAGCGGCCCGGCGCGTTCATTTCCCCGCCCGAAACGTGTAGAATCGCCCGGATTTTGATCGGCCGTCGTCAATCGCTGATCCCGGCTGCGAAAAACACCTGAAAAAGAGGCGTAAGGTACCACCGAAGCGCCCGGCGTCCTCACTGACGCTCTAACTTTGCAAAATCTCGAGCGTGCCATTCCAGTGTGCCGTGCACGGCCGTCTGCTTTTGCCTCGGCGAAGCGACCTTGCTGCACCGGCCTGGATATCAATGCACGTCTATCATAGCGGCCAGTCGCCGAAGAGCGGCGGCCAACCCAATAAATGTGGGAGGGTTAATGAGTTCCATCATTGACGTCAGCGGCGTTTCGAAAGCCTTCGGCGCGCTGCAAGTCATCAACGACTGTTCGATCAGTGTCGAGCAAGGTTCCATCACCGGCTTGATCGGCCCCAATGGCGCCGGCAAATCGACACTGTTCAACCTGATCGCCGGTACCTTTCCGGTCGACAGCGGTCGCATCACCCTGGACGGCGAAGACATCACCAACCTGCCGTCCCAGCAATTGTTCGACAAAGGCCTGTTGCGGACTTTCCAGATTGCCCAGGAATTCAGTCATCTGAGCGCTTTGGAAAACCTGATGATAGTGCCGCCGGAACAGCCGGGTGAAAATATCTTCAACACCTGGTTTCGTCCTGGCCTCGTCGCCGCCCGTGAAGCGCAGGTGCGCCAAAAAGCCATCGATGTGATCGACTTTATCGGCCTCAGCCACGTGCGCAACGAACTGGCCGGTAACCTCTCTGGTGGTCAGAAAAAACTGCTGGAACTGGGTCGCACCATGATGGTTGACGCCAAGGTGGTGCTGCTCGATGAAATCGCCGCCGGTGTTAACCGCACCCTGCTCAAAGATCTGGTGCGTAACATTCAGCGCCTGAACGAGGAGTTGGGTTACACCTTTTTGGTCATCGAGCACGACATGGATATGATCGCCGAGCTCTGTGATCCGGTCATCGTGCTGGCCCAAGGCAGTGTCATGGTCGAGGGCACCATCGAAGAGATTCAAAACAACTCCGCCGTCATCGAAGCCTACTTCGGCAGCGACCCAACCGAGCCGACCACCGGAGCATCCAATGGCCCTGCTTGAAACCCATAACATTTTCGCCGGTTACGGCGGCATGAACATTCTCAATGGCGTCAACATGAGCATTGAGCAGGACGAAATCGGTGTGATTGTTGGCCCCAACGGCGCCGGTAAATCGACCACGCTGAAAGCCATTTTCGGTTTGCTCAACATCAACGACGGCAACATCACCTTGCGCGGTGAAGACATCACCAACAACGCGCCCGATGCGCTGGTGCGCAAAGGCATGGCGTTTGTACCGCAGGAACACAATGTGTTCGTCAGCCTGAGCGTCGAAGAAAACCTGGAAATGGGCGCCTTCACGCGCAAAGACGACTACGGCTATATGCTCGAGCGCGTCTACTCCTTCTTCCCGGACTTAAAAGACAAACGCCGCCAACCGGCTGGTGAACTCTCTGGCGGTCAGCGTCAGATGGTCGCCATGGGCCGGGCGCTGATGGTCGAACCCAGCCTGCTGTTGCTGGACGAGCCGACCGCCGGTCTGTCGCCGCTCTATATGAATGAAATTTTCGAGCGCGTGATCGCCGTGAACGAAAGCGGTGTGGGTGTATTGATGGTGGAGCAAAACGCCAAGCAGGCACTGCGCATTGCGCACAAGGGGTTCGTGTTGGCCGCCGGCCAGAACCGTTACACAGACACCGGCGCCAATTTGCTCGCCGACCCGGAAGTGGCGAAAAGCTTCCTGGGTGGTTGAGGTTACAAGGAGTCCGTTTTGAACGAGCTGATTTTCTTTATCAATTTCGTGCTGATTTCCGGAGCCGTGATCGGTTCCATCTACGCCATAGGTGCTATCGGTGTGACGCTGATTTTCGGCATTCTGCGTTTCGCGCACTTTGCCCACGCCGACATGATGACCATGGGCACCTTTCTGGTTCTGGTGCTGACGGCGTTATTCCCGGCAGTCGGTCCGGCCATCGGTTTGCCCACCGCCTTTGTGATGATGCCAGTCGCCATGGCGGCCACGGCAGTCATCGCCATCGGCCTCGATAAAGCCTTCTACAAACCGCTGCGTGAAAACAATGTGAAGCCAGTGGTGATGGTAATGGCGTCGGTCGGTGTCACCCTGATGCTGCAAGGCCTGATTCGTTTCTTCGCCGGTACCGGCACCCAAAGCCTGTACATCGACGATCGCAAAAGCATTTTCAGTTTTGGTTTGACCGAAGCCTCGGAACAAATCGTCGTCACCGAACCGCAAATTCTGCTGTTTCTGTTTACGATTTTCGCCGTCGTCGCGCTGCATTTCTTTTTGAACCGTACGCGTCTGGGTAAGGCGATGCGCGCCATGTCCGACAACCCGGATCTGGCTCGCGTTTCCGGCATCAACACCAACACGGTTGTGGGTGTGACCTGGGTGATTGCCGGTGCCCTGGCCTGTGCCGCCGGCACTTTATTGTCGCTCGACGTCACGCTGAAACCCGACCTCTCCTTTATGATTTTGCTGCCCATTTTCGCCGCCGCCATCGTCGGTGGTGTGGGTCATCCTTACGGTGCTTTGGTCGGCGGTTTTGTGGTCGGTTTTGCCGAAACGCTGGCGGTATTCAACTGGGCCATCCTGCTGCGCCCGTTGGAAACAGCCTTCGGTTGGGATCTGCCGGCCGACCTGTCGTTCGTGCCGACTGAATACAAAATCACCATTCCGTTCTTCATTCTGGTCGCGATTCTGGTTTGGCGCCCGACCGGCATCCTGAAAGGGAAGGTCCTGTAATGAATCAATCCGAAAAAAATCTTTATCTGTTTGGCGGCCTGGCGCTGATTCTGGTGCTGGTGTTCGCCTTTATGGGCGCGCCGTTCAGCATTCGTCTGCTCGCCGAAGCCGCCTGCTACGCCATTCTCGCTCTGGGCCTGACCATTCAGTGGGGCTATGCGGGCTTGTTTAACGCCGGCATCATGGGTTTTGTTGCGCTCGGCGGTTTTATGTCGGTGCTGCTCGGCTTCCCGATCAACGAAGATTTCTGGGGCACCGACCTGCCCGGCCAACTGGGCGGTGTCGCTTTAAAAGCCTTGTTAGTTGTGGCTGTGGTCGTCGGTTTAACCCAGTTGAAGCGTCTCGGTGCACCGAAGAAACTCGGCACCTGGCTTGGCATTATCGTCGGTCTGCTGGGTTATCTGTGGATCAAGGTGTCGCTCGATCCGGTCGCCTCGGCCATTGAATCCGAAGCCGGCTTTATCGGCGGTCTGGGTTTACCGGTCTGGCTGGGTTGGTTGGTCGGCGGCGCACTGGCGGGTGCCGTGGCTTATTTTATCGGCCATATCTGCCTGGGTTTGCGTTCGGACTATCTGGCCATTGCCACCCTCGGTATTGCTGAAATCATCAAGGCGTTTTTGAAAAACGCCGACTGGCTGACGCGCGGTACCTTAACGGTATCGCCGATTCCCTGGCCGGTGCCCGGCCCGGCCGAGATTGGTTTTGTTGGCGCACGAGCGGCTTATCTGTCGCTGACGGCGGTCATCATCGCGCTGCTGTTCTTCCTGCTGCATCGTGCTTACAACGCGCCCTGGGGCCGGACCATGCGTTCGATTCGCGACAACGAACTGTCGTCAGCCGCCATGGGTAAAGACGTCAACGGTCGCCGCCTGGAAGTCTTTATTTTTGGTTCTGTATTGATGGGCATTGGCGGTGCTGCGCTGATCACCTTCAACGGCATTTTCGACCCCAGTGGTTTCCTGCCGTTGAACCACACCTTTTTGATCTGGGTGATGGTGATTCTCGGCGGTCCGGGTAACAACCTGGGCACGCTGTTCGGTGCAGTTTTTGTCTATGTGGTCTGGACCATGTCCGAACCGGTCGCGCTGCTGTTACTCGACGTGATCCGCAACCTGGGCGAAGCCTGGTTTGGCTGGCAGGCACCGAGCGATCTCGACAGCCGTGCGCTGCAAGCGCGGGTTTTTGTGATCGGGCTGATCATTTCACTGGTGTTGCGTTACGCACCCAAAGGTTTGATCCCCGAACAGGTGAAACACCACACCTGAGTAAAAAATTGCCGTTAACAAAGCCACCTTCGGGTGGCTTTTTTATTGCCTGCTGCGAGTTCAAATTGCGCTCAAGCGGTTCGCCAACGACGCCTGATAATGCCCCGGCGAACACCCCACATAGCGACTGAAAGCCACGCTGAAAGCACTGCCCGATCCATAGCCGACCTTGGCGGCGATATCGGCGACGCTGTCGTGGCCGGCGCGTAAATAAGCTTTGGCCAGCGACATGCGCCAGCGTTTTAAATAACTCATCGGTGGCATGCCGACCCGTTCGATAAAGCGATTAAAAAACGCCGAACGCGACAGCGCTGCCTGGGCCGCGAGATCGGCGACACTCCAGTTGCGTTCGGGCGCGTCGTGCATGCTGTGCAGTGCCAGCGCCAGGCGTTCATCCGCCAGGCCGTTGAGCAGGCCGGACGAGGTTTCGGTTTCCGGGGCGCCGCGCAGCGCTTCAATCAACAACACCTGCAACAGATGCTCCAGCACCCGATCACGCGCCGGGCGCTGATGGCGTGCTTCATCGCGCACCAGTTGTGCCAGATGGCCGAGCCGGCTGTCGCCACGCACCACCACACGGTCTGGCAATAACGGCAGCAGCATGTCGCTGTCAGTGGCGTCGAACTGGCAGTAACCGATCAGTAACTGGGTATCGACGGGCTGGTCGGCTTCCCCGACACGAACGTGGCCGGCCTCGCCTGCCACCAATACCGGCTGGCTTTCCAACTCGGCCGGTGCCGCGGGTTTCTGGCTCGACATGGCAAAAGACAGCGCATCGGGTACCAGCACAAAATCGCCGGCGTGCAGGTCGAGCGGTGCGCGACCGTCCAGCTCCAGGCGACTGCCACCGCTCAACACCAAACCATAAAAGGCCCGGCCAACATCGCTGCGCCGTACCCGCCAGGCACCGGCGGCATCGACCTGTTTGGAATAGGGCGCCCGGGGTTGCAACAGCTCGATCACCTGTAAAAAGGGGTCGATCATAAAAAGACTATCTCTAACACAAACCGTATTTTTGATTATAGATAGTTTAGTTGCGTCGGTCGACAATAAGGGCGTCACTCACCACACAGGACACCAACCATATGAAAACCGTCATGATTACCGGCTGCTCCTCCGGCTTTGGCCGCGACACCGCCACCTTCTTTTTGCAACAGGGCTGGAAGGTGATCGCCACCATGCGCGTTCCCCGTCAGGACGCGCTGCCAACGTCCGAACAGCTCACCATTTTGCCGCTGGACGTTACCGATGCCGATTCCATTGCCCGCGCCGCCAAGGCCGCTGGCGAGGTGGATGTGCTGGTCAATAATGCCGGCATCGGCTGGATGGGCCCGCTGGAAGGCACTTCGCCGGAGATGGTGCGCGAGCTGTTTGCCACCAACACCTTTGGCACGATGGAAATGATCCGCGCTTTGCTGCCGCAGTTTCGTACCCGTGGCAGTGGCGTCATCATCAATGTGTCGTCCAGCACCACGCTGAAAGCCCTGCCCTTGCTGTCGGTCTATACCGCCAGCAAAGCGGCCGTTAATGCCTTTACCGAAAGCCTGGCGCTGGAGCTCGCCGATTTCGGCATCCGCACCCATCTGGTGTTGCCCGGCCAGGCACCGGAGACTCAGTTCTCGGCCAATGCCCGGCCGCGTATGGCAGCCGCCGGCAGCATTCCGGAAACCTATCGGGCCTTTGCTGATGGCGTGTTTGCGGCGCATGCAGCCGCCGCTTCGGGCGAGGTGACCCGCATCGAGGATGTGACTGCGGCGATCTGGCGTGCGGCGACGCAAGACGACTGCCCGCTGTGGCTGCCCGCCGGTGCCGACTCGGTGGCACTGGCCGGATAAAGCAACGGTGTTTAAACCAACAGCGGTTCAATCGCAGTGACCCGTCCGAAAATAGGTTGATGGTTTTAATCAAGCCAGTGGCGCCCCAGCAACTGGCTTTTTTATGCGTTCGTCCACACCCATTAAGCCCTGGCGTCCGGCTTTGTTGAAGACGCCGTAACGTTCAACCAAAAGCAACGTTCAACCAAAAGCGACACCCATAAAAAAGGATGCCGAAGCATCCTTTTTGTTTCAGTTTAAAGCGGTCGTTACGGCTTTGGCCGAAACGCGTTTTTCAGCGACAATTGCCAATCTTTGCCGTCGGTGGATCGCCAGATTTGGTTGTCCTCTCCATCATTGCTTTCACCGCCGATCAACAATAACTGCGAGTGGCTGTCGGCACTGTCCTCGCTGGGGTAAACCACGACTTGGTGTCCGGCACGGCCGGAGAAAGTTGCCGCACTTGTTTCCTCCTGCCATTTAACGCCATCGGTTGACGACCAGACGTCATTTTTCCGACTACTCCCACCGATCAGCCAGAGCCGTTCGCCGTTACCATCTTTCGCGTCATAAGCCACGACCTGATGACCTGAGCGCGCTGAAAAACAAGCAGCATCCTGGCACTGTGAGTGACGCAACTCCCAGTCTTCGCCATCCGATGAAGACCAGACATCTTTTTGCCCGCCACTGCCACTATCCCCGCCAATCAACCACATCTCTTTGCCGTCCACGTCAGCGTCGCCGTCAAAGACCACCAGTTGATGAAACAAACGGCCGCTGAACATCTGGTCGGGAGTTTCGGCCTGCGTCCAATCTGTGCCATTGGACGAAGACAAAACATCATTCAGATAATTTCCTTCATCATCTTGGCCACCCACCAACCACAACTGCTCGTCAAACACGACCACCTGATGACCAAAGCGCGCCGAGAAGCAGTTAGCGGTGCAGTTTCGCTCGGTCCATTGAATGCCATCGAGTGACGACCAGACGTCATTGAGCTTGTGTTCATCCGCGTCCATACCACCAAACAACCAGAGTTTTTCCTGCTGATCATCCGGGTCTCTAAACACCACCAACTGATGGCCTTCGCGGGGTGCAAACAAAGCTTCACCGGGGATGCTGTTAACGGCGGTTTGAAGCGTCCAATCGACGCCATCGATGGACGACCAGACTTCGCTCTTACCCGCCGAGTGGCCCACCATCCACAACCGTTCACCCTCGCCACCATTAAATGCCACCGCCTGATGCCCGGCCTGCGGTGAAAAGTCGGCGAAGGGAAGTTGGCGAACCCAGTCGTTGCCGTTTTCGGTGGACCAGGTTTGATTGCCGATGCCTGAACCGCCTACCAGCCAAAGTTCGTTTTGGTCATCGTGGTTGGTATCGGCGACGAGCAGTTGGTGATAGAAGACCGGGTTAAACGGAACAGCGGGATTGTTGTGTTGGGTCCAGTTAGTGCCATCGGACGAGGACCAGACTTCGTTGAGTGTGGTGTTACTATTATCACCACCCCCGACCAGCCAGAGTTGCACGCCCTCACCATCCCCAGCATCGAAAATGGCGACTTGGTGGCCGTAGCTTACACCAGAGGGCAAATCCTCCTCGTGGTGAGTCCAGGCGACACCGTTTTCTGACGACCAGATGTCACTCTTGCCCGATCCACCCATCAGCCACAATTCCGGCTCGCCATTATCGTCGCTATCGAAGACCGCTAACTGATGGCTCTCCCTCCTCGAAAACAGTGTTTTATCGTTTGGGTCGACAGTGTTTGATAACTCTTTCTGCTGGCCCCAATCCACGCCATTGGTCGATGTCCAGACTTCATCCCCACCCTGGTAACCACCCAACAACCACAACTCGGGCTGACCATCCCGGTCAGAATCAAATACCGCAATCTGGTGACTATCTCGGGCAGAAAAACGCTGGTTGTTCTCGATCGGATGCAAGGTCCAATGAACAGCGTCCGTTGAAGACCAGACATCATTGCGCTCGCTATCGTCAGTACCACCGATCAACCACAACTGCTCACCCTCTCCATCCCGCGCATCGAACACCACCACTTGATGCCCTCCGCGCCCAAGAAACAGCGCTGTGTCTTTATCATCACCCGCATTGACCGAACGGTGCGGCACCCAAGTCCGGCCATCGGTGGAAGACCAGAGGTCGTGCTCACCGTCAGAGAAATAACCCCCCACCAGCCAAAACTGATCCCTGAAATACACCACTTGGTACCTGGAGGTGCCCGGAAAACGCTGCGCATTCAGCTCGGTCACATAGTCGCGTCCATCGGTTTGCAGCAGCGCGTAGCTGGGCGCTGTCAGGCTGATATTGTCGTCATTCCCGACGCTGAAGGGCGTGGTTTTGGGGAGCTCCAACTTAGAGCAACGCGCATTCAGGCTCTTCAGGCATTCTGGATCGGTGTAGGTATAGAGTTTGGTGTTATCACCGACGATGGAGCCGGTGAGCGTGAGTTGGTTATTGCTTTGTTGCGTGCCGTCCTCCGCCTGCTTTTCTTCGCCTACCCAAACGCTGAGCTGAAGGTCGTCGATGACCGGGCCGGGTTCCTCTACAGGACCTGGGCCTTGATTCGGTGGCGCGCTGCTGGAACCGGAATCACAGGCGGCTAAGCCTGCCACCAGCACCACAGACGCCGACCAACGTAAAAAAAGACGAAACCGGCCGCTGCTTACCTGGCTGGCTAGCTGGCTGACTGCCAAAACGTTCATAAGACCATCCTCTGGTTTATGGATTTTAAAGGAGCGGCCGAACCGCTCTGGTGTGCGAGGATTGTCGAATGACCGTTCAGATAACGCCATTTTATTGGCGTTTTATATTGTGAATTACGTCATGTTTTTGACATGACGCTATCGTAATAGCGCATCCGCGAGGTTTTTTTGAGATTGGGCATGAAGGCCGAGTGTTCAGTCGTGCATGAGTGACTGACGCTCGTTACCAAGGGAGGAATGCGTTTGAAGACATGCAGACACATCATAAAAAAAGCCGGCACTGGGCCGGCTTTCTTATTTTAAGCAGTTCGCGCTGATCAGTTACCTGCGCGGCCTACTTCGACGAAACGCCCACCACGGACGGTCATTTCTACGATCACACCCGGAACGTCGCCGTTGGCATCGAACTCGTGGGAGCCAGTGGCACCTTCGTAGTTGATGTCGGCGCCTTCAGCCAGCAGGGCTTTGGCTTTTTCCCATTCGCCCGGCAGGATGACTTCACCCGGAGCGGAAGCGATGTCGCGCAGTGCAGCGCTCAGGCCGTCACGGCTGTTGCCGTTTTTCTCGATGGCCAGCGCCAGCATGAAGGCGGCGTCGTAAGCTTGACCGGCGAACACAGAGTTCGGATCGAAGCCAGCTTCTTCAGCCTGGGCAGCGAACAGTTCGGCACCCGGCAGTTCCGGAGTACCCGGACGAGTGGCGATCATGCCAGCCAGGACGTCAGCACCGACCGCAGACACCAGGGCGTCACCGACCATGCCATCCGCACCGATATAAGTGCTGAACGCACCGCTTTCGTATGCCTGACGCAGAATGGTCTGACCAGAGCCGTCGGCGTAAGCCAGTACGACCAGGTTTTCAGAACCGCTGCCGGTCAGAGAACCGATTTCAGCGCGGTAGTCCGCTTTGCCGTCTTCGTGCGCCAGGTTGGCAGTCACTTCACCGCCATTGGCTTCGAAGGCTGCTGCGAAGGCATCGGCCAGGCCTTTACCGTAATCGTTGTTAACGTAGGTCACAGCGGCGTCTTCGATGCCTTTGCTGATCAGCAACTGAGCCAGTACTTCACCCTGATAGGCATCAGACGGCGGCGTACGGAAAACCAGATCGTTGTCGTCCAGATCGGTCAGCGCCGGCGAAGTGGAAGCCGGAGAAATCATCACCACGTTGGCCGGAACAGCAACGTTGTTGGCCGCAGCGATGGTAGCGCCAGAGCACAGAGCCCCAACGATGGCAGTAACGCCTTCGGTGTTAACCAGACGGTCAGCGCCGCTGGTGGCAACAGAAGAGTCGGCACAAGAAGTGTCGGCACTCGGAATCAGCAGTGTTTCGCCATCGAGGATACCGCCTTGGGCATTCACTTGAGCCACAGCCAGTTCAGCGCCGGAAAAAATCGGCGGTGTCAGGCTTTCAATCGGACCAGTGAATCCGCCCAGAAAGCCAATTTTGACTTCTTGCGGACGTGATTGCTGGACGAAAACAACGGCCAGAACAATCACAACGGCGACCACAATGGCGCCAATGGTAAGTTTTTTATTCATGAGTCTCTCTCGCAAAAGGTTGGTCATTCCCTAGAGGTTACCTAAGGGACGGACCTCGCCATGTTGCGGAGTTTTGTAAAGAAAAACAAGGGGGCTGGCGGCTCTAGCGCGGGCTTCCTACCGGGTTTTGAACACCGCTATGAAGCCTGTCGCATTTCTGCGTTAAAGATGGCCAATGTAAAGGTCAGGCTTAGTGGGTAAAAACGCCCTGCTGCAAAAATTCAATCACCAGAGCGCGCACTTCACGGTCACGCATAATAAAGGTATGGCCGGCATCAACCAGACGAAAACCATCGGCTTCGTTTAACCGAGCGCTATCGACCGAGACTTTGCCATCGTGTTCGCCTTCGAACAGAAAATTAAACCAAGGATCGCTCGAACGAGTGCCGGTAATGATGCCGGTGCGCGCATCGATGGGTGCCAGACGATTCACCAGCGACTGATCATTGGTTGCCAGCGCGCCGGCGGCCGGACCCATCAACCACTGAAACCAACCCTGGTCACCAAAGGCATCGACGATTTCGCTGCCATGATTGGGCGGGCTCAGCATCACCAGACGACCGTCACCGGGCAAGGAACGAAACTGCAAAACATAGCGCGCTAAAATGCCGCCCATCGAATGGGTGACCAGATGCACGCGCTGATAACCGCCCTGCTCCAGACTGTCCAAGGCATTGGCTGCATAGCCAGCCAGTTGCGGCAAACTCTGCTGACGACTGGGGTAAGCCTGGTTACAAGTTACGTAGCCGGCGTCGCGCAGATCACCGGCCAGTGCATTCATCGAACCTTCACCACGACCGAGGCCGTGCAACAGCAACACGACTTCTGCGCCCTCGCCTTCGGGTTCACAGAGTTCATCCTGTGGCGGCACCCAATAGGCGGCGTCGATGCGTGCTTCGCCGGCATTGATGCGCCAATCCAGATGCGGCCCGGTGGAGCGACCGGTGGTACCGATGGCGCCGATCTGATCGCCCTGTTGCAAGCGCTGCCCGACTTCGACATCCAGCCGCGACAGATGCAGGAAGGTCGACGATAAACCGGCGCCATGATTCAACATCACCGTGCCGCCACTGAAATACAGATCGGGTTCGGCCAGGGTAATAACGCCACCGGCCGGTGCGCGCACTGGCGTGCCAGTTGGCCGGGCCAGGTCAATCCCCCAATGCGGCTGACGCGGTTCGCCGTTTAAAATACGTTGGCTGCCATAGACACCGGAAATACGACCGCGGACTGGCCAGATAAAGGGCTCGCGCCAGGCGTCGTCTTCAACGATTTGCGCTCTGGCCAGGGCCGCTTTTTCGGCTTCGGCAATGATGCGATCGATCACCTGAGGCGGCGGATCAACCCGGTTTGGATCGAGGCCATCAACGCGCTGAATATTGAAATCGCGTGCGGCGATTTCGGGTTGGAAATGCTGAGTGTCACCGCTGGCCAGGGTAATGCTTAATTGTTGCGCGCCTTCGCTGTCGCGCTCGAACGGCAGCAGATAATAACCGTCACTATCAACACTGATGTCCACGCCATTAAACACCACCCGACTGCCAGCTTCGGTGTGACCGATAAAGAAACCACCACTGACCCAGGAACCATAACCCGATGGCAGTTGCGCGGCCGACACCGCCAGGGAACAACCCCAAACCATGACGCAGCTCAGTAACCGAGCCATACCTTTCATACCTGCGCTCTTATACACTTTGGGCACAACTTCCCCTTATTGTTTTATGTGGTGACCTGCTTGACGTTGAAGACTCCCATCCTGGTAATCAATTCCGGTTCGTCCTCGTTGAAATTTTCGTTATTCAGCGGCGCTTCGAATGCCGCAAACGACACTGAATTACTCAGCGGTCTGGCCGAGCGATTGGGCACACCGGAGGCGGTTTTAACATGGCAGGACGCATCTGGAAAGCAGCGCCAATCGCTCGAAGGTGAAGGTCATGAAGCGGCCCTTGCAGCCATCGGCAAACGGCTTGAAGCCGACTACGGCGCGCCCGCAGCAATCGGTCATCGCGTGGTTCATGGCGGTGAGGCGTTCAGCCAGTCGGTGCTGATCGATGCGGCCGTTATCGAGGGAATTGAAGCCTGCGCCAGCCTGGCGCCGCTGCATAACCCGCCGGCGCTGCTCGGCATCAAGGCTTTACAATCGCTTTACCCCGAGGTGCCACAGGTGGTGGTGTTCGACACCGCCTTTCACCAGACGCTGGCACCGGCGGCTTTTCTCTACGCGGTACCCAAAGACTGGTACACCGATCTGGGTGTGCGTCGCTATGGTTTTCACGGCACCAGCCATCGTTATGTGGCTGGCAAGGCGGTCGAGCAACTGCAGCTGGACCCAAACGATCATGGCGTGATCAGCGCTCACCTGGGTAACGGTTGCAGCGCGACGGCGGTGCGCAATGGTCGGGCGGTCGACACCACCATGGGTCTGACGCCATTGGAAGGTCTGGTAATGGGCACGCGTTCCGGTGATGTTGATCCGGGTTTACATGCCTACCTGGCCGATCGACTGGGTTGGTCGCTGGAGCAAATCAACGAGGCGCTTAATCGGCACAGCGGTTTGTTAGGTCTGTCGGGTCTGTCGAACGACATGCGTACCCTGATCGAAGCGGCCGATTCCGGTAACAGCGATGCGCGCCTGGCCATCGATGTATTTTGTTTCCGACTGGCGCGCAAGATTGGTGGCCTGGCGATGAGTCTGTCGCGTCTGGATGCGCTGGTCTTTACCGGCGGCATCGGCGAAAACGCCGCCGTTATTCGCAGCCAGGTGCTTGGGCATTTAAGCTTGCTCGGTTTTGCCTGCGATGAAGCAGCCAACCTGAAACCGGGCGAGCACGCCCGCATTACCCGCCCCGACTCCACCACCGCTTTGGTGATCCCAACGCGCGAAGAATGGATGATCGCCCAAGATACCCGCCGCCTGACTGAGGTTCTCTGACTTATGCAACACAGCTTTTTTGTGACCGCCACCGGTACTGGCACCGGTTTGACCTCGGTTTGTCTGGGTCTGGTTCGGGCGCTGGAACAACGCGGCGTTAAGGTCGCTTTTTGTAAGCCCATCGCCCAGACCCTGGGACGCGAAGCCGGGCCGGAACGCTCGACGCATCTGGTTAAGGCGACGCTCGGTCTGGAGCCGGCGCAGCCTCTGACGCTGGCTTATGCGCAACAAGAGTTGTCAGAAAACCGCACCGACTCGCTGATGGAAGAAGTCATCCATGTTTATCAGCAATCGGCGGGCGATGCCGATGTGGTGATTGTCGAAGGTCTGGTGCCGGTCGCCGATGAAAGTTACATCGGCAAGCTCAATGTCAATCTGGCGCGGGCGCTGGATGCCGATGTCATTCTGGTCGGCGCGCGTAACGACGACGACTGGTCCACGCTGGCCGAACGCATCCGCATGACCGCCAGTTTGTTTGGCGGCACCAGCAACGACCGCGTGCTCGGCTGCATCCTTAACAAGGTTGGCGCGCCGAGTGAGGAAAGCCAGCAGGTGTTGGCCGGCGAAGACCCGCCTGAACCGGCCAGCGTCCCGGATGTTCGGGTGACCGCCCGTTCGCTGAATGTGTTCAACGATCAATTCCGTTGCCTGGGCACCATCGCGTGGGATCCGCTGTTGGTCGCGCCGCGTGCGCTGGATGTGCAACGTCATCTGCAGGCGACGCTGTTGTATGAAGGTCAGTTGGCGGAGCGCCGCGTCCAGACCATTACGGTCTGTGCGCGCACCATGCGCAATATGTTACATACCCTGCGCGCTGGCACGTTGGTGGTCACGCCTGGCGACCGCGAAGACATTCTGCTGGCCAGTTGTATGGCGGCGCTCAATGGCGTGCCGCTGGCGGGCCTGGTCTTTACCGGCGGCATTCAACCGGATGCAGCGGTATTGGATTTGTGTCAGGCCGCCTTCAAAACCGGCTTACCGGTGATGCAGGTGCCCACCAATACCTTTACCACCGCCCAGCAGTTGAATGCGCTGAACACCGAAGTGCCGACCGATGACATCGAACGCATGGAGGCGGTGATGAACGCCGTTGCCGGCGATCTGGAAAGCGATTGGCTGCTGGAGCGCGCACGTCTGGATTTAGAAAAACGCCTGTCGCCGCCGGCATTCCGACATCGTTTGGTGCAGCAGGCGCGTGCTGCCAATAAGCGCATCGTACTGCCCGAAGGCGAAGAACCGCGCACCATTCAGGCGGCGGTGCTGTGTCACCGTAAAGGCATGGCGCGTTGTGTGTTACTGGGTCGTCCGGATGAGATAGAGCGCGTTGCCGCCAGCCAGAACCTGAGCTTGCCGGACGATCTGGAAATCATCGATCCCGAAGCGGTGCGCGAACGATACATCGCGCCCATGGTCGAGTTGCGCAAACACAAAGGTCTGAGCGAACCCATGGCCGAAGCGCAACTGGAAGACACCGTGGTACTGGCCACCATGATGCTGGCGCAGGACGAAGTGGATGGTCTGGTTTCCGGCGCGGTACACACCACCGCCAACACCATTCGCCCGGCCTTGCAGTTGATCAAAACCAAACCGGATGCGGCCTTGGTGTCGTCGGTATTCTTTATGCTGCTGCCCGACCAGGCCGTGGTGTACGGCGACTGTGCGGTCAACCCCGACCCGAACGCCAGCGAGTTGGCCGACATCGCCATTCAGTCGGGCGACTCGGCGCTGGCTTTCGGCATCGAGCCGCGCATTGCCATGATCAGTTATTCCACCGGTGAATCCGGTGCCGGCAGCGATGTCGAAAAGGTGCGTGAGGCGACCAAAATCGCGCAGCAAAAACGTCCGGATTTGTTGATCGACGGTCCGCTGCAATACGACGCTGCGAGCACCCCGAGCGTCGCCAAAGGCAAGGCACCGAACAGCAAGGTCGCGGGCCGTGCCAATGTCTTTGTGTTCCCCGATCTGAACACCGGCAACACCACCTACAAAGCCGTGCAGCGCAGCGCCAACGTGGTCAGCATCGGTCCGATGCTGCAGGGTCTGCGTAAACCGGTGAATGATTTATCGCGTGGTGCTGGTGTTGAAGACATTCTTTACACCATCGCGCTGACGGCGGTGCAGGCGGCGCAAAATCCAGCGGAATGAATAAGGGATCAGGGGCGGGCTTACTACCCGCCCCAACTTCCCTGCGATCCAATCAACCGTTACTCTTACGCTCATATTTGACTGCGACACGGGAAGCCAAGATGAAAGGCGCCTTTCTCGACCGCGGTACCTTCCCTGATGAGCTGGCATTGCAACCGCCAGCCGCCATCACCGATTGGACCGAATACCCGCTGACCCACCCCGACCAACGACTCGAACGCCTGGCCGACTGCCAACTGGCGGTGGTCAATAAGGTCGTGCTCGACGCGCCACTGCTGGCGCAATTGCCCAAGCTCGAATGCATTGCCGTCACTGCTACCGGCACTAATAACGTCGACCTCGACTATTGCAGCGACGCCGGCATCAGCGTGATCAACGCCGTCGGTTACGCCAGTGAAGCCGTCGGCGAACACGCCCTGATGCTGATGCTGGCGCTGGCTCGAAACCTCAAGGAATACCTGGCCGATGCCGACCAGCGCGGTTGGTCGGACAGCCCGTTTTTCTGCAACCGTGTTGCGCCGATTCAGAACCTCGCCGGTCGCACGCTGACTATCGTCGGTCGCGGCGCTCTGGGCGATGCGCTGGCCAGCCGGGCGGAAGCCCTGGGCATGCAACTGTGCTACGCCGAACGCGCCGGTGCCGACTCAGTCCGTGATGGCTATACCGACTTTGCAACCGCCCTGGGGCAGGCCGATGTGCTGAGCCTGCATTGCCCGCTCACTGCCGCGACGGCGAAACTGATCAACACCGAAACGCTGGCCCTGCTCAAACCTGGCTGTGTACTGATCAACACCGGTCGCGGTGGTTTGATTGACGAAAGCGCTGTTTTGGATGCCTTGCGCACCGGCCAGCTGGGCGGTGCCGGCCTGGATGTGGCCACCAACGAGCCACCGCTGCCGTCGGACACCATCTGGCGTCTGGCGGAACATCCGCGCGTTATTGTGACGCCGCATGTTGGCTGGGCGTCCAACGAAGCCATGGCGATTCTGCTGCGCCAGATCGAAGCCAAGCTGGCAAGCTGGATTAACAGTCGCGGTTAAATGGAGTTGTGACTTGTGGCCAAGAATGGCCGCAAAAAATATGGCATTATTCGTGCTTTGTCAGTTAATAGAATCAAAAGCAGTTAATAGACTCAGAACGGTGGACGTCGCCGGTACCGTTCCAATTGGCCATCACCCTGTAAGGCCTGTTATCAGCCATCACCCGGGAAAGAGGGATGCCGGATGAACGTCATCGATATGTTGAAAGAGAAGACCGAACGCCTGACGCGCAATCAGGCGGAATTTCGCGATTTAATTGCGCCACAATGGCGCGAATACTGGAGCGAACTGTGGCAAAGCGCGCGCAATTATCAGTGGGTTAACTGGATTCTCGACAGCGACCATCGTGCGCTGAGTGACGATGAAGCCCAACCCAGTTGCGATAGCCCGGAAGCGGAACTGATGCGTCAACAGTTGCTCGCTCAACTGGACACCGTGGTCTATGTCGGCGACTGGATGGCTGTGGAGCAGCATCGCATCAATCAGTTCGCCGAAGTGACTGAAGATCGCCAATGGATTCATACCGACCCGGAACGCGCCGCTGAAGAGTCACCGTTCAAGGCTGCCATCGCTCATGGCTTTCTGACGTTGTCGCTGATTCCGCGTTTGACCAACGCCGTTGACCCGCAAAACCCGCCCTACAAAGGCGCCAAGATGGTGGTCAATATGGGGCTGAATCAGGTGCGCTTTCCGTACCCGTTAAAAGCCGGCAGCCGGGTTCGTGGCAGCAAGAAAATTATTGACGTGAAGATCGTGCGTCGTGGTCTGGAAGTGACCGAAGAAATTACCGTCGAAATCGAAAACATGCGCCGCCCGGCTTGTGTTGCACAGACGGTTATTCGACTGGTTTATTAGGGAGCCTCTGAACAACGCCCCTATTACCAATGCCCCAGGCTGACCCGTTCGCGGTCAGCCAGATCATGCAAAGTTTTAATCTGGTGATAACCGGCCTGCTTAAGCAACTGACGCACCGCCTCACCCTGCTGCCAGCCATGTTCCAGAAACAACCAGCCACCGGGTTTTAACACCCGACGCCCCGCTCCGATGATGCGCCTAATATCGGCCAAGCCCTGCTCATCCGCCACCAGCGCAGAACGCGGCTCGAAGCGCACATCGCCCTGCGCCAGATGCGGGTCTTTGGCGTCGATATAAGGCGGGTTACTGACCAGCACATCCAGGCTGGCATCGGCCAGCGGCGCACACCAGTTCCCTTCCAATACCTTAACCGGCAAACCTAAGCGTTCGGCATTGAGTTGTGCCAACGCCACCGCTTCGGGAATGCGATCAATCGCCACGATATTCCAGGCCGGCCGTTCACTGGCCAGCGCTAAAGCGATGGCGCCGGTGCCAGTGCCCAAATCGGCGAGATTCAACGGCGCGGTAGCAAAGCGGTCGAGCACGGCAGCGACCAGCGTTTCGGTATCCGGACGCGGCACCAGCGTCGAGTTATCGACCGCCAGCGGCAGCGACCAAAATTCTTTCTCACCCAGAATATGCGCCACCGGCTCACCGGCGAGACGCCGCTCTAGCAGCGCTTCAAAGGTGGCCAAGGGACCCGGCTCGACGGTTTTATCCGGCCAGGTGAACAACCAGGTGCGGGTCTGACCCAGAGCGCGCGCCAACAACAGATCGGCATCGAGTGCATCGAGTCCACGCCCAAGCGCCGACTGCCGTACCGCTTTGACGCTGTTGCTCACGATGCCATCTCCGCGAGCAGCCGTGCCTGATCTTCCTGCACCAAGGGCACGATGACCGGATCGAGATCGCCGGCCATCACTTCATCAAGCTTGTACAGCGTCAGGTTGATGCGGTGATCGGTGACCCGCCCCTGCGGAAAGTTGTAGGTGCGAATGCGCTCGGAGCGGTCACCACTGCCAACCAAAGAGCGCCGGGTATCGGCTTGTTGCTGCGCCGCAGCACTTTGCTGCGCATCCTGCAAACGCGCCGCCAGCAACGACATCGCCCGGGCGCGGTTTTTGTGTTGCGAACGCTCGTCCTGACACTCCACGACGATGCCGGTCGGCAGGTGAGTAATACGAATCGCCGAATCGGTTTTGTTGACGTGCTGACCACCGGCGCCGGAAGCGCGGAAGGTATCGACGCGCAATTGATTTTTATCGATTTCGATTTCAGCCAGCTCGTCCGCTTCGGGCATCACCGCCACGGTGCAGGCCGAGGTATGAATACGGCCCTGACTTTCGGTGGCCGGAACGCGCTGCACCCGGTGCGCACCGGATTCGAATTTCAGCCGCGAATAAACGCGCTCACCGCTGATGCGAGTGATCACTTCTTTGTAGCCGCCGTGCTCACCTTCGCTGGCGGACAAAATTTCCAGACGCCAACCCAGCTGTTCGGCATAACGGGCGTACATGCGATACAGATCGCCCGCGAATAAAGCCGCTTCATCACCACCGGTACCGGCGCGAATTTCCAGGAAGACGTTCTTGCCGTCGTTGGGGTCTTTGGGCAATAACAACACTTCGAGTTGATCGCTGAGTTCGGCCAACCGGGCTTCGGCAGAACGGACTTCGTCTTTGCCCAGTTCGCGCATGTCCGGATCGCTGTCGTTGAGCATCAAACGAGCGTCTTCGAGGTCGCTTTCGCTGCCCTGGTAATCCTCAAAACAGCTGACGACTTCCTCCAGTTCAGCGTATTCCTGAGAGTAAGCGCGGAAGCGATTCTGATCGCCAATGACATCGGGTTCGGCCATTAAGCGGGCCAGTTCCTGATAACGTTCGGTTAAATCGGCCAGCTTGTGGCGGATGGAGTCTTTCATGCGTTCGCATTCCAACTGTGGTCGCAGCGAACCGTTGCCAGCAACGGTCCGAACAAAAAATGAGTGCGGTTTGAGCCGCTTGGGAGCCTCTGATCAATTTGCCCAGGGCTACCTAGGAATCTTCCAGATCGAACAGGCGCGAGGCCCAGTCACGGGCATCGGCTTCGCCGTCGCCGTGTGCTTTGCGCAAGGCAACGGTGGGCGCATGCAGCAGTTTATTGGTCAGGCCGCGCGCCAGCTGTTCCAGCACCTGCTCCGGATCGCCACCCTGGGCCAGAGCGCGGCGCGCCTTTTCCAGTTCGCTGCTTTTCATGGCTTCGGTCTTGGTGCGCAACTGACGAATCACATCCGCCGCCTGCCGTTCCATCAAGGATTGATTAAAAGCATCGGTCGAGCGGCCAATAATCTGCAACGCTTCTTTGGCGGCTTCACGTCGGCTGCGCACATTGGCTTCGATTACCGACTTAAGATCGTCGACGGTGTACAGATAGACATCGCCCAGTTCACCAACTTCGGCTTCGATATCACGCGGCACGGCGATATCGACCATAAAGACCGGACGGTGGCGGCGTTTTTTCAGAGCGCGCTCGACCATGCCTTTACCGATGATCGGCAACTGACTGGCGGTAGAGCTGATAACAATATCGGCCTTGGGTAATTCATCGGGAATGTCCGACAGCAAGACTGCACGCGCACCAAACTGTTCGGCCAATTGCTGCGCCCGGGTCAGGGTGCGGTTGGCCACTACCAGGTCGGTCACACCTTTATCGCGCAGATGACGCGCCACCAGATCGATGGTTTCACCGGCGCCAACGAGCAGCGCCCGGCAATTGCTCAGGGTATCGAAAATACGGGTGCTGAGGCTGACCGCCGCGAAGGCAACACTGACGGCATTTTCGCCGATGGCGGTTTGAGTTCGTACTGATTTGGCGACGCGGAAACTGTGCTGGAACAGATGATTCAGTTGCTGGCCGACCGAATCGTATTCCTGGGCCACGGCAAAGGCGGATTTTAACTGACCGAGAATTTGCGGCTCGCCCAGCACCATGGAATCGAGCCCGGCGGCGACCCGGCCGAGGTGTTCAATGGCCGGCCGATCGACATGAATATAGAGCGCATCGCGCAACTGATTGATATCGACGTTGTGGTAATCCGCCAGCCACTGCACCACCGCTTCGATGCTGCGCTCGTCGGCGGCGCAATAAATTTCGCTGCGGTTGCAGGTCGACAGAATGACGGTTTCTTCGATACCCGGTAACGACAACACCGCCGCCAGCGACTCCGACATGGTTTCGGGTGCAAAGCTGACCTTCTCCCGAATATCAATCGGGGCGGTCTGATGATTGATGCCGATGGCCACTAATGACATCTCAGGCGGGGTCCACTCGCTATCGCTGGAAGGCGCGTAGTCTACCGATTTTCCCGGTTCGAGGCGACAGCCCCGACAGCGGAAATGGCCGAAGGCAGGCCTTTACACGGCTTTACTCAGCACAACAGTCAGCCTGGTAGCGGCGTCGCCTTATTATCGACGGCATCGCTGCAAACTCGCACCCGGGCGCAGATGGGACAGTGCTATCACCATCTGGCACAATGAGCCGCGCAGTCATGCCGTTTCTACTGATCAGGACAACCGTCATCGCATGAAGTCAGCCAACACTGAAGACCGTTCCCGCTTTACTCGCGTTTTGCCCATTCTCGCCCTGGCCAGCCTGGTGCTCAATGGTTGCGCCACCGCCATGACCTCGTCCAGTGCTGCGCCGGAGCCAACGCAGGCAGCAACCCAGAGCAGTTCCGCCGAAGCCGTCACCGCTGAGCCTGACATCGCCACCACACCGCTCGATGGTCAGAGCTTCTATCAGTTATTGCTCGCGGAAATTGCCACCAACAGAGGTGAATTTGGGGCCGCGACCGAACTGTACAGCAGCCTCGACAACCGCATCGACGATCCACAGGTGGCCCGCCGCGCCTCGGCGCTGAGCCAGTTGATCAACGACTACGGCCGCATGCAGACACACGCCCAACACTGGGTTGAGCTGGAACCGGACGTGCCGGAAGCCTGGCAGGGTCTGGCGGTATCGAGCCTGGCCAACGGCGACTTTACGACCGGTGAGCAGGCGCTTATCGCCTGGCTCGATCGTGACCCTCAGGCGCCGGTGGAGACTGCCCTGATCGGAACGGGTCACCTATCGCCGCAACGTCAGATCGAACTGGCGAACATTTACCAGCGTTTGCAGCAACAGTATCCGCGATCGGCCAATCTGCCTTATGGCAGCGCCCGGCTGCTGGCCGATGCCGGCGAGTTCGATGCCGCCTATGCTCAGGTGCAGCGCTCGCGTCAGCTGTCCGACAGCCCGGGCGCCGGCTTGCTGGCCTACCGTCTGCATCTGGAGCGCGATGAGATTGATCAGGCGCACCAGTTGATCGCCGACCTGACCGAGCGCTTTCCCGACAACAGTCAGGTCGCCAGCGCCTATGCCAGTTTCGCCTTCAGCCAGGGCATGGCCGATAAAACCGAGGTGTTGGAATCACTGTTCAACCGTTTCCCCAACGAACCGTTGATCGTGCGCACCTTCGCTCGTGAATCGTTCGAAGCCGGCGATTACGACACCGCCGAAGCGCTGTTCAAACGACTGACACAAAGCGCTCACGCCGATGAAGCGCACTATTATCTGGGTCGCATCAACGTCGAATACGCCCGTCCAGAGCTGGCCGCCAATCACTTTTTGGCAGTGCAGGAAGCGCCTTACCGGATTTCGGCGCTGGCCGAACTGAGCGAACTCTGGGCACAGGATAATCTGGCGGAACTGCGCGACTTGCTGGCTCAGGCACGCACCGATCTCCCACAGCAGAATGCCCTGCTTTGGCGACTGGAAGCCGGCGCGCTGCGCAGCCGGGGTGAACCGGAACGCGCCATAGCGGTATTGGATGATGGCCTGGAACAGAACCCGCGTGATACCGCCCTGCTCTACGACCAGGCGCTGATCGCTACCGGCACCGGCAACTATGAACTGGCCGACAGCAACCTCAGCACCGTTTTGGAAGTGGACCCGGACAATGCCTCGGCGCTGAATGCCCTGGGCTACAGCTGGGCCGATCGCGACATCAATCTGGCGCAGGCAAAAGACTACATTGATCGCGCTCTGGCACTGGAGCCGGACGATCCGGCGATCATGGATTCCAAAGGCTGGGTGGAATATCGACTGGGTAATCTGGTGGTTGCCGAAGACTGGTTGCGCAAAGCGCTGGCCGACTTTGATAACGATGAAGTCGCCGCTCACCTGGCCGAAGTGTTATGGGTTCAGGGCGAACGCGACGAAGCGTTGCGCTGGTTGCGTCATGCTTTCGAGTTAAACGCCAGCAGCCCGACTGCCGAAGGCATGGTTGAACGCTTCGGAGTGGAACTGTGAAACAGCTGCTGATACTGATAACCGCGCTGCTGGTCCTCGCCGGCTGTGCCAACCGCGAACCGCAACCCGACTACGCCGACCTCACCGAAACCTGGGCGTTCAGCGGCAAGATGGCGGTACGCAATGCCAGCGAAGCGAGCAGCTTCAATGTCGACTGGGTGCAATCGCAAGCCGATTTTAAAATCGAACTGAGCGGTCCGCTGGGCCAGGGCCGGGTTGAAGTGGCCGGCCGGCCGGGACGGGTCACGCTGCGCCAGGGCGATGATGTCTGGCGCGCGCGTAGCCTGACCGAACTGGGTCAACGGCTGGCCGATATGAACCTGCCGCTGGATCACCTGCAATACTGGGTACGAGGTCGGGCTTCGCCACGTGATATCGGCACCCTGACGCTCGATAACCAGGGCCGCCTGACCCGGCTGCAACAATCCGGCTGGACCGTCAGCTTCCCGTCCTACTATGGCGAAGGTGCCGACGCCCTGCCGCGACGCATCGACTTCGAACGGGATGACTCCAGTGGCCGACTGGTGATTCGTAACTGGCTGGCCGACGCCAGCTAGCCGTCACGGACCGGTTGTACGTCCGGCCAGCCGGTCCAGCGCCATTCACCACCGCGCCAAACCAACGGACCTTTTCCCTTGTCTTTTCCCCTGCTCAATTCATCTAACACCACTACCCGCTCCATCTAACGCACGGCCCACCCCTGTTAACCCCACCCCCAACCCACTAGCCCACCAGAACGCAAAACCGCTCCGCAAGATAACGGTATAAGATGATTTCTCAGACGCGGATGGCGGCAAATCCTGAGCGCTTCAAGGCACCCCGTGGTGGCGGGCAGTGACATATCGACGAGTTGCTGGCACTCAACAAAGTTAAACAGCTAGAACCGCTTCACAATCTGGAGCAGAGGTTGGCATGACGAATGGCATCGTTATAGCGAACTCTGACATCGGTACTATGGTGTAGCGGGTAAGACCAAGGATGCAATAACAAGGGAAGCTAACGATGCTATTTGAACACCAGCGCCAGGCCATGGTTGAGCTGTGCCTGCAACTGTCCGACCAAGGGTATTTTGCTGCCGCTGGCGGCAGCCTGATGTTGCGCCTGGACAAGGACGTGGTCGCGGTTACGCCCCCGGCAACCGACTGTCTGAACATGACCGCAGCTGATATCTGCGTACTGCGACTGAACGATCTGTCGCTGATTGAAGCGACGCGACCGCCATCGGTCGAATCCAGACTGCACGCCCGGGTGCTGCGCCGCCGACCCGACCTGAACTGCAGCATTCACAGCCACCAACCCCTGGCCAGCGCCTGCGCCCTGCTGGGCGAAACCATCGCTGTACCGGCAGCGCACCAAACCATGCTTGGGCAACAAATCGTCCTGGTTGACTACGCGCCTGGCACACGCTGGCTGGCTAACCGACTCGAACGTGCCCTTGATCAGCACGGCCACATCTGGCTGATGCGCCATCAGGGCGTACTCTGCGCCGGTATCGACAGCGATACAGCCATAGCGGCGATGGAACAACTGGAACAGTTCGCAGCGGCGCATTTGCAGCAACGTATTGAGCAGCGCCTGAGAGCTGAACAACCGGCGGAGGCTGCCCAACTGACCGCTCTGCTTAGAGATCTGCAACAGGAGGTGGCGTATGAGCGAGCTGATCGAGACTCAGCGTAAGCTCTGGCAATCGAGTCTAAGCCGGCTCAACAGCCAGCAGCTGCTGCAAACACCCAGTGCCTGGCTGGCCTTGCGCGTACCTGGCGTCGACGGCTTTTGGTTTGGCAAGGCCAGAGCCGGACGACCGCAATGGATGGCCGGCGCCGGCAACGGCGAGTCAGCCTTGGCCGAGCATTTGTTTCGCAGTCGCCTGGACGTCTGTGCCATCGCCGCGGGCTGCGGTCGCTATGGCCAGCATTTGTTCGACCTGGACGGTCAGATGCCTGGGGTGTTCGACGCCCAAGTCCGGTATCTGGGCAAGATGGCAGCGGTCAGCCAACACGACACTCAACATCTCGACAGCGGCGGTAACGTCCATTGGCTTGCCGGTCAGCCTTTGCTGTTGGGCACCACCGCCAATCGTCTGGTATGCAATGCTGAGTTATTCGAGCAATGTGCTAAGGCTTATGTGCTGGCGTCGGCGACCGGTCAAGCAATTCGGCCGCTGCCCTGGCTGGTGCGCTTTGTCGCCAACCGACGGCTGCGCAATGATCAGCGCGCCGCCGCCGTGCGGGTGATGAACGGCCAGTTGCCGCAGGAAAGTCGCGGTTACTGAGCGGCGCTGTCGTCGCCAGGCTGCGGCGCCACCAGCGGCGCCTGGCCCTGTTTCATGCGTACCGCATTGGCGTATTGCCGCAGCAGATAAGGTTTGAGGCTTGCGCGGGCACTGCCGACACGACGCGCCAGTTGTTCGACTTCGGCATTGGCAGGCGTGGGTGTCTTACCTTCGAGCACGGCATAAGCCCAATCGCTGGTTTCAAAGACGCGATACAGCTGATGCACCTGCTGATCAATCGCTTCAGCCACCGCCTCGTCGGATTGGTAATCGCCATCGAGCACGTCGCCAAAGGTCAGCTGCACCCGGCCTTTCCAACCGGTCATTCCCCGGGCAATCGACTGAATGTCTTCGTGGGCGCGTTTGCGATAACCGCCCTTTTCCAACTGAGCGTGCAGCTCACGCGCCTTGGCAAGATCGAGTGGATCGAGTTCGTAGCTGATGCACACCGGCACGATGTTCAACTCGCGAATGTAATCACCGAAGTCGCGATCGACCGGCTTGCTCAGACTGAACATATTGATCACCGCCGGATTGGTGCGGTCGTAACCGTCTTTGGCGCGGCCTTCGCGCTGGGCAATCCAGACGTTGGCGTTGTCGACGGTGATGCAGTGATGGATATAACGCGACAGCGTCTGCGCCGCCTGCCACTTGGCTTTCACACCCTTGATGGCACGCCGCACGATAAAACTCTTGTTCAGCCGCATCAGATGAGACGCAAAGGGCTTGCTCAGCAGGTTATCGCCAATGGCGATACGCACCGTCTGAAAGCCGGCGTGGTACAGCGCCCAGTTGACCATGGCCGGGTCCATAACGATGTCGCGGTGATTGGAGACAAACAGATAGGCCTTGTTCGGATCGAGTTTATCGAGACCGCGCACCTGCAAATCGGCAACCGACTTATCGAGAATGCGTTTAACGAAGCCGCGCAGCTTGGGCTGGAAATCATCGACCCGGCGCACACCGCGAAAATGCCACTTCAGCACCAGCTTGACCAAGGGACGGATCAGCCAGGGCGCCTTGCGGTTTAATCCCGGCGCCACCCAGGAAGCGATGGCGCTGTGCAATTCGACGTCATTCAAAGTGGCCTTGAGCATGGCCGGTACTTCGTCGTCGTGATAAGGGCGAATGTCGTCAAATTCGGTGGTCATAGCAGCCATTTCGCAGTGATTCAGTGCCGGCTACTCTACCCTATCTTTCAAGCAAAATCAGTCACTTGGCAGGGTCGCCGGCTCACACAGACGCAACTGCTGCGCATCGCAATCGATGGCGATCTGCGCGCCCATCGGCAACACCCACATCGGATCGGTATGGCCGAAGTCGAGCTGCGTCACCAGCGGAATATTGAGCCCGGCCTCAGCACGCACGCCTTGCAACAAGGCAGCGTCGTAACCGGCAAAGCGCTCCGGCCGGCAACCGCCGGGACGGCCCAGCAGAATGCCATTCAAGCGGCGCAATACGCCCATGGCATCGAGCGAGCGGATAAAACGCAGCAGCCGATCCGGCGGTGGCGCTTCCTCTGAGGTTTCCATAAAGAGCACCGCATCCTGCCACTGCTCCGGTGTTGGCCACAGCGGTGTGCCCGGCAATTCGTTGAGCGAATCCATGCAACCACCGAGCAGATGACCGCGCACCTCGCCGCTGCCTTGCAGCCAGTGCCATGACGTTGGCTGCTCGCGCGGGCGCACTGGACTGCCCTCAACCGGAATCCCCCAATCGACCACCTCCGTCAACCAGGCGCCATCGTTTTGCGGCAAGATCCAGGACGCTTGCGGTTCGAACAAGGTGGCGCGGACGCTCTCGACCATAAAAGGCAGCAGGCCACCGCGTTCACCAAAGCCGGCCATAATTGACGGGCCGTAGTAAGACCGCAGGCCGGCTTGCAAACAGGCTAGATGGGTAATGGTGCTGTCGGAATAACCGAGAAAGGGTTTTGGGTTTTGTCGCAAGATATCGACATCGAGATGCGGCAGCAGTCGAATGGAATCATCCCCGCCGATGGTGGAAATCACGCCGGCGATATTCGGATCAGCAAAGGCCTGCATCAAATCATCCGCGCGCGCCGCCGGGTTTTGCGCCAGCCAGCCGGCATCACGCAAGGCATTGGGCATGGCCACCAATTCGACGCCGAATTCGGCTTCCAACTGACGCTTGCCCAATTCATATTGCTGCGGAAAAACGCTCGGGCCACCCCAGGACGAACTGACCGCCGCCAGACGATCACCAGCGCGCAAGGCGCGAGGAATACTTAACTGCAACATCGTCACCTCTGAATTCGATCAGTGATTATCTCAACACTCCATCCCAGTGATTACCAGACCTTGTCAGCACCGGCGCCAAGCGCCAGACTTGAAAAGTCCGCGCTGACGACCACCTAAGGCGTTAACCAGCCTGTAACCTGAGACTGCCCATTCCATGAGTGCCCGCGATGATATCTTGCAGCTGCTTAAACGCAGCGATGCCCTGACGGCGGCCGATGTCGGCGATGCCACCGGCCTGACCAGCATGGGCGCACGCGGCCATCTGGAACGCTTGCAACGCGATGGTCTGGTGCACTGGCAGGATACCCCCAGTGGCCGTGGTCGGCCGCGTCGGCTATGGCGACTGACGCGCAGCGGACACGATCGCTTTGGTGATCGTCACGACCGTTTAACCGTGGAACTGATCAGTCAGGTACGTCAGCTGTTTGGTGAGGAAGGTCTGGAGCGTTTGATCGCCGAACGCGAAAACAGTCAACGCGAGCGTTATCGCACTGCGCTGAATAAGGTTGCCGGCAATGCCGATGCCAAGCTGGATGCCCTGGCCAGTGAACGCTCACGTGAAGGTTATATGGCCGAAGTCATCGCCACCGATGGCGGTTGGGAATTGATTGAACACCACTGTCCGATCTGCTCGGCGGCCGAGCATTGTCAGAATTTTTGTCGTTCGGAATTGTCGGTGTTTCGTGACAGCTTAGGGCCGGATTTTCAGGTTGAACGCGCCGAACATCTGCTCAATGATGGCCAGCGCTGCCGTTACGCCATTCGCCGCCGGGAGAAACAATGACCACCTATCGGTTCTTCGCTTATCTCAGTCGGCTGCGCTGGATCAAACGCTGGGGCCTAAAGCGCAATGTCATCGAAGAAAATGTTATGGAACATTCCTGGCAGGTGGCGACCATCGCTCATGCTCTGGCAGTGATTCGCAATGAGCAGTTCAACGGCGAGTGTTCCCCGGAAAGCGTCGCCACTGCCGCGCTCTATCATGACGTTGGCGAAATCATCACCGGCGATCTGCCGTCGCCGATCAAGTACCACTCAAGCACCATTACCGGCGCTTACAAAGCCATTGAAGACGAAGCCGAGCAGGAAATGCTGGAGCAATTACCGGCCTGGATGCACAAGGCTTATACGCCCTATTTGCGCCATAAAGAAATGGATCCGGAAGTCGCCGAACTGGTCAAGGCGGCCGATCTGATCAGCGCCTATTTGAAGTGTCAGTCTGAACTCAACGCCAATAATCAGGAATTCTCCCGGGCAGCGCTCGATATCGAACGTAAGATCCGCAAGCTGGAACATCCGGAAGCGGATTATTTTATGACCCACTTCGTCGAATCCTACCAACTGACGCTGGATGAATTACTGATTCAGCACGAGAAAAACAACGCACAACGCTGAGCTAAATCAGCCCAGGCCGATGCCTTTCAGCACCACGTGCGTCACCGTTTCTACGGCGGTGTTGTAGTCGTCTTCATCCAGTTCGTCACTGTCCAGCGCCCACTGCACCTGGGTCGCAAAGTCGGCGTAATGCTGGGTGGCCCCCCAGATTAAAAACATCAGATGCAAGGGATCGACAGCGTCCATCTTGCCGGCATCGATCCAGGCCTGGATAACTTTGGCACGACCGCGCGCCCAGATGTGCAGATCATCGGCCAGATATTTTTTCAGATGCGGCGCACCCTGAATCACTTCGATGGCAAAGATTTTCGAGGCCAGTGGATGGCTGCGTGAATAACGAATTTTGGCACGAATGTAGGCACCGATGGCCTCGGCCGGGTCGTCATCGACGGTGGCGTCGTTAAACGCCTGGTTCCACATGCCCAGAATGTCCGACAAGACCGCGCCATAAAGCCCGGCCTTGTTCTGGAAATAATAGAGGATATTCGACTTGGGCAAGCCTGCCCGTTCGGCGATGGCGTTTAACGAAGCACCACGAAAACCATGCTGAGAAAATTCCATTTCCGCCGCTTTCAGGATGACGGCTTCATTTTGCTGACGAATGCGCCCGGCTTTTTCCTTGGTCTGAAATTCTTGCTTCAGCCGTTTCTGGGCCTGATCGACCATGGTGGATTCCTACACTGCAAAGGGGTGGGTTAAGGAAACTTCCGGCAAAGCACGCAGAAGCTCCTTAACTTACTGATTCCGCGTTGTTTTTAGCTTATGGATGTTGTCTGGCCATTGCAATAACGACGCACACCGGCAACCCAGGTTGCCTCGGTCAAACGCTCGTCGCCAAGAATCACCAACGCAAATAACTGTTCATCCAGCGCCTCGACACCCTCCAGACGCATCGATAGATTCTGGCTGGCTGACGGATTCAACACCACCAGATCAGCCTGCTTACCCACATCCAAAGTACCGATCTGATCGCCCAGATGCAGCGCCTGCGCATTGCCCTGAGTCATCTGATGCAGCAGCCAACCGGCGGATAATTTTTTGCCGCGCAACTGCGCCACCTTGTAGGCCTCGGCCGCCGAAACCAGTTGCGACAAGGAAGTACCACCACCGACATCAGTCGCCAAACTCAACACAACGCCTTCAGTTTCAGCGCGCTGAAAATCAAACAAACCGCTGCCGAGGAAGGTGTTCGAGGTCGGGCACACCGCCAGGCGGGTACCGGTGCTGGCCAGCGTTCGCCATTCGCGATCGGTCAGATGCAGGCCGTGCGCCAGCACCGCATGATCGTTAAGCAGGCCGTAGCGTTCATAGACGTCGACATAGTCTTTGGCATCGGGAAACAGCGATTGCACCCAGGCGACTTCGTCCGGGTTTTCCGAGACGTGAGTCTGGCTGTACAGACCCTCGGCTAACTTCATCAGCGCGCCAGCGCCTTCCAGCTGAGCTTCGGTCGAGGTCGGTGCAAAGCGCGGTGTCACCGCATAGCGCAGCCGGTCACGGCCGTGCCAGCGCTCAATCAGGCGAGCGCTGGCATCAAAACCACTTTGGGCGGTATCGCGCAGAAAATCCGGGCAGTGGCGATCCATCAATACCTTGCCGGCAATCATCGCCATGCCGCGCTGTTGAGCCGCCTCGAACAGCGCATCGGTAGCATCTTCGTGCACCGTGCCGAACACCATGGCGGTGGTGGTGCCGTGCGCCAGCAGGTTGTCGAGAAAGACGCCGCTGGCCTGGCGCGCCACCGCCGGATCTTCAAAACGACGCTCGGCCGGGAAGGTGTAACGCTCCAGCCAATCGAGCAGTTGTTCACCCCAGCTGGCCATCACCGGCATCTGGGCGGCGTGAACATGGCTGTCGATAAAACCCGGCAGCAGCCAGGCATCGCCGTAGTCATAGCTGGCATCGAAGGCGTCGTGTGGCCAGGGCAGATCGGCACGGTCGCCATGCCAATAAATGCGGCCGCCGGCCATTACCAGTGCAGCCTGTGGCTGATGGCGACATTCAGTCGGGGTGGGAAAATCCAGTGTTTGAGCCAGCAGCAAAGTAGCGCCAGCAGGAAGGGCGGTCTCGGTCATGACGGCCTGAGGGGTAGTTGATACGGGCCAAGGATAGCAAAGCTGACCATGCGGTCAACTCTCTTCCCTGGCCTCGACGGCTGCGAGTCGTTCAGGGCAACCAGAGTTCAAAGCTGGCGCCGCCCTTGGGGTCGTTCGACAGCTTGATGGTGCCATGACGATTGCCGTTACGATGCAAGCCAGCAATCTGGTTACAGAAAAACAAGCCCAGGCCGGTGCTGCCGGTCTGGAAGTTCACATCGCCCTGTTCGTCTTCGGTGCCCATAAAATTGAGCATTTTTTCCGGATAACCTTCGCCGTTATCGATAACACGGATAGACAACCCACCGTCACGTTCAGACACGAAGAGATCTACACGATCCTTGGTATAGCGAATGCTGTTGGTGAGAATATTCGCCAGCACGCTTTCGATCAGCGCCGGGTCCATATACCAAACGCAATCCCGATCATCCATCTGGATATTCAGCTCGATGCCCAGCGCCGCCAGACTTTCGGTGTAGCGTGAACTGGCGTCCTGCACCACCTCTTCCACCGGCACATCATCGAAGCTTGGATGGAAGGTGTTTTGATGCATGCGATACAGACCCAGCATATGCACCAGGTCATTATTGATGCGGCCGGTTTCCAGACGGATGCGATTCAAGTAGGCCGCACCTTCAGGACTGGCTTGTGCCACTTCGGTCATCACATCGCGAATCTGATCGTCGATCAGGCTCAGGGCGTTTTTCACATCATGAACGGTCGACGCCATGATGGTGTTCATGTCGAGTTCCAGCTTATTCATCGACTGCCTCGTCATTGAGCGATGACTGCGCCATCGGTCAGGTCGTTGAGTTTGGAGCGGATGGTCAGGTAACGATCATATTGATAGTGGTCCCGTGGCAGATAGCTGAGTCGTTTGACCAGCTCCACGCATTGATCGAGCCGCTGTTTGGTCGGCGAACCGGTGCCCACTTCCAACAGACTCGACTGCACCAGATTGAGAATGATACCCGGGTGACGCGGCGACAATTCCAGTGCTTCCTCGAACTGTCCCACCGCTTCGGTGTAACGCTTCTTCTTGTAATGCTCGATGCCCTGAATGTTCATCTGATGCGCTTTCTCGCGCGTCTCCACGGTCGTCGTCGGTTCGGTCTGCACCTGGTTCAAGCGTTCCAGGAAAGCCTTGGACGAGCGATGATAATCGCGCAGCTTGTCGATCAATTCGTCCGCCAGTTCGTTCTCGCCTTTTTCGTAGATGATCTCGGCGATGTCCACGGCGCTGTCCTGCGACAACTCTTCCATCTTGCGAGAAGCCTTTTGCGCCAGCTCCTTAATAAAGCCATCGGCGCGGGCACGCGTATCCTGCGGATCGTTGAGGAAAGAACGGTACGCGCGTGATACCAGATCGGCATCGGTATCGTCGGGGAAGTTTTTCATCAACTTCTTTAGATAGGTCATCGCATCCAGACGTAACCGGCGGCGCTGGGCTTCATTGGTTTCCAGCGCCATGCGGGTCCGGGTGGCGCGCAGGGCGTCTTTATAAACGTCCGGCGCATCGTGCATGGTGCCTTCGCACAGATTGACCACCTCTTTGTAGGCGCGGGTTGCCGTCGCCAGATCGCCATTGCCGGTTGCTACCTTGGCCAGACTGCGCTGCCGCGGAATGCTCAGTGGCGAGCGCTCCAATGCCTGCTCCAGGGTGTGCTGCACATGCTCCGGCTGCTTCAACATGTTCTGCACCTGAGCCAGCAGATCGTAGGCGTCGATCAGGTTGGGTTCTTTGTTGATCAGAGTACGCAGACCTTTCTCGGCCTTCTGCAGTTCTTTGCGGGCAACCTGAATGCGGTGCACTTCCAAGCGCGCCCAAGGGTATTCTCGTTCTTTGAGTACGATGCCCAGAAACTTGGTGGCGTCTTCCAGTCGGTCCAGCTTCAACAGCGCCTGGTGATATTTGCGCTGTGCCCAGGAACGATAGCGGCTCTTGTTCTTGATCAGATCGCGGCACATCTTGGCCACTTGCGCCCAGTCGCCTTTATCCAAAGCGGCATTGACCGGCCGCAGCTCTTCCTGGCGGTCCATCCAGCGCACCAGGCGCTGCTTCAGCGTATCCATGGCAAAAGGCTTGGCCAGATAGTCGTCCGGCTGGAATTCCAGGGTGCCCATCACCCGGTCACGGGAAGTTTCCGCGGTGATCATCACAAAGATGGTTTCGTGCGACAGCCAGCCACGCTTACGCCACTCTTCGAGCAACTGAGAGCCGTTTTTGCCCTTTTCCAGGTTGTAGTCACACATGACGATATCGAGCTTTTGCTCCCGCACAATGCGGGTCGCCTCGTTACCATGTGCCGCTTCAAAAACATTGCGAAGCCCAATGGAGGTAATCATGCTTTTGATCGACTTGCGCACGTTGGCAAAGTCGTCAACCAACAAGACGTGCTTATTGAGCGAATCAGATAGGTCCAAACCCATTAGGGCTCCTTTATTACTGCACCAGCACGCCTGGAATACCAATTACAAGGTCGCACTGTTAAACTGATCACAAAGTGGACAATTTCCAGTCAAATAGTGGACTGACCGCGTGGTTGGCCAGACCGAAAAGGTCTACTTTGTGAACTGATAGGCAAACTGCTCCTAAGCATAGCAACCAACGCTCAACTTAAGTAGTTCCCAGCCCGATTATTGCAGTTATCGTCCATTTGGGGCTGCAATTGAGGACGGGATCATTTGCCATGGACGAAGTATCAATGGATCTCTCTGCTCATTTCCGCCGCCGGACCGGCATCATTTCTGCTTCAGCACTCGCTTTCGCGCTGTCCCTGCCGCTGCTCGCCACTGCCGAATCCTCCAACACCAACGGTCCGGTTGTGCCGTTGGACCAGGATGTTAACGGCCCGGTGCTCGAAGAATTTATCAGCATGATTCGTGCCGGCCAGTGGCAGCCGGCCCGCATCATGGCACCAGAGCTGCTGGATCGCTTTGAAGGTACGCCGCGCTTCGATTTCTACTACGCCCAATTGCTGCTGCACGATGGTGACACCCGCGAAGCCATCTTCGCGCTGGAACGCGTACTCATCATGCAGCCGGAACAACACCGCGCCCGCCTTGACCTGGCCCGGGCCTACTACGCCAACAACAATCTGGTACGCAGCCGCACCGAGTTCGAACGGGTACTGGCCACCAATCCGCCGCCCCAGGTTCAGGCCAACATTCAGGCCTTTCTCGACCGCATAACCGCCATTGAACGCGCCCGTGATCGTCAATTCACGATGTTTGCCGGCCTCGAAGCCGGTTACGACACCAACATCAACGGCGGTGGCAATCTGGATGGTCAGCTCGACCCCAATCTGCTGGGCCTGACCGACCTGAGCGAAGAGTCGCTGGCCATCGACAGCGTCTACAGCCAGTTCCGTTTCGGTGCCCGCCTGGTGCAACCGACCAGCCTGAAAACCGGACATGTGTTCGGTCTGCTCGGCCAGACCACTCGTTACCCGGGTGATGAAGAAGAGTTCAACCAGACCCGCGTCACCGCTCAGTACCGCTTGCAACGCGCCCTGCCGCGCAAATCACGTGCTCAGGTGTCCACTAACCTCAGCCAGAATCTGGTCGGTGGCGAGGCATATCAGTTTTCAGCGGCGTTAAGTGGCCAGGCAACAACGCCACTGTGGGGCGTTCTGGAAGGTGGCCTGGCCGCTCAGCTTAATATGGCTTTTGCGCAGAGCGATGCAGCGGCCGACAGCAGTACCGACGCCATCGGCGTGCTGTTTACCGCCGCAGAGAACAATCGCCGGCATCGTTTCGACAGCCAGTTCGTCCGCTTTCGGCGTGGCGGCAACAGCGATGAACACCTGGAGTGGAACGGCATCAGCAATCGCTACAGCCTGGGCTGGCAATGGCCCCACAAGCTGAGCACCGACTTCGCTTTCCGTCATGATCTGCGCACCTATCAGGACGACGACTTGCTGTTTCTGGAAAACAGCAGCAGCAACCAGACCAAGGTGCGCAAAGACCAACTGATCACCGCCGACCTGGGTTTAAGCTGGCAGGCCAAACCCTGGTTACAAACCCGAACCGGCGGACGCGCAGAATGGTTAATATCGAACATCAATGCCTACGAGCGCGACCGACTGGTCATCAACCAGTCCGTTACGCTGACGTTCTAGGAGTTGCAGTCAAATGAAACGCTTAACCGGCCTCCCTCTCTGCCTTTTGCTGTTGGCACTGTTGCTGCCCACGCCACTGTGGGCGGCGGCTGGTAAAGTCGTTATCGCCGCCGGCGATGTCTTTGCCGTTAATGCGCAGAACCAGCGCCGTCTGCTGCAACGCCGTGACAACGTATTCGAAGGCGACACCCTGATCACCGGCGCCAACAGCAATCTGCAATTGCGCCTCGAAGACAACGCCATTCTTGCCCTGCGCGCCAACTCCCAACTGCGCATCAGTGACTATCAGGGCGAACAAGTGGTCATGGAACTGCTAACCGGAGGCTTTCGAACCATCGGCGGCCATTTCAGCACAGCGGATCAGGCCAGCTACCGGGTGCGCACGCCCACCGCCAGCGTCCGCATTCACAGTGCGCACTACGAAGTGGTTTTTGCCACCCCGACCATGACCGTCGGCGTCTACGAGGGCAGCCTCACTGCGACCAATGCACTGGGCACCATCGACCTCGGTCTGGACAACGATTTCCTCTATGCCCAGCTCGAATCCGGCCAACTGCCACTCGGCCTGCTGGACCCACCGACCAACCTGCTGGCTCCCAGCACACCGCGAGCGGGCACAACGGCGAACCAAACCGATTCAGGCATTAGCGACGACGATCTTTCCGACCTCACTAACGGCAACAGCCAGGCGCCCAGCAACGACCCGAACAACACCACCCTGCCGGTTCCAGATGCCGACGCCATCAGCGACGGGGATTTTGATTTCAGCGCCATCGAAGAAGGCATTGAGAAAAAGGATAAAGCTCAATATCCGAATAACCGCCTGGCATTCAGCCGCCATAACAGCGCCGGTGTTGTTTTCATCACTGGTAACAACACCGGCTGACTGTTTTAAACACGGACGAACGCAACCGCTGCATCGCAGTTGATCCCATGACGGATTTAGCAGGACGCACTATGAAAACACTCAGACAGGAACTCAAAAACGCAATACGGATTTTCTCTCTACTGCTGGTTTTATTAGCACCGCTAACCAGTTGGGCCGCGGCCGGCAAAGTGGTAATCGCCGCCGGCGAAGTCTTCGCCATTGATGCACAAGAGCAACGCCGCCCCTTGCAGCGCCGTTCCGACATCTTCGAAGGCGATACGCTGGTCACCGGCGCCGACGGTCGCTTGCAACTGCGCTTTGAAGACAACGCCATTCTCGCCCTGCGTGCCGACTCGCAACTGCGCATCAGCGAATATCACGGCGCCACCGATAGCCAAAACGAACGCGTACTGATGGACCTGCTCGGCGGTGGTTTCCGCACCATCAGTGGCAGCTTTGGCAAATCCGAACGCGATGCTTATCAGGTACGCACACCTAACGCCAGCATCGGTATTCGCGGTACGCATTACGAAGCGGTGTTCCAATCCGACACCCTGACCGTTGGTGTCTACGAAGGTGGCATCGTCCTGACCAACGACCAGGGTTCACTCAACCTCGGCCTGGACAGCGAGTTTGTTTTCGCTCAGGTACAGGCCGGCAATTTGCCGCAGGGTTTACTGAACCCGCCTGAGAATTTAAATGTACCGAATACGCCGGAATCGGATGATGAAAACGAAGGGGAAGGCGATGAAGAAACCTCTCCGGATGAAACCAATCCAGACGAACCGGAAGACATCGCAGCCATACCGGTAACCACCACCGACGATAATGATTTCAGCGCCGATGATTTTAACCTCACGGACCTGGAAGATGCGTTTATTGAGTTGCAGGAAAAGAGTGTGGTGTTGACTGATGTTGAACGTGCAGCATTCAATGACCCATCCAGAACAGAGTTTGGCATTTTGGTTATGGCACCATCAGAGACTGGAACGAATGGGCAACCCATTTCAGAACTCGGTCCATTACTGGTCTATTACAGCGATTACACTACAGGGGGTTCTCAATCACAGGGTGCCACCACTCCGTTGTTTATTGCATTTGAAAGCCAGGATTTAAGCAATAGTCCGACTGATGTTCCCAACTTCGTTTTGCGACCAGATGAATCTAATACACCATTCACTGGACTATTTGGCTGGGAAGAGTGGAATCTTGAAGCTACGTCAGAAGCAGCAGCAGGTAACGACACAGGGTTTAATTCTGGGACTGTCGAGCAACCCTTTTTCTATATTGCAGCAGAGCCCACAACGGCGAAGTTGTCAGGCTCTACTACTTTTATTCTAAATGGGCCTTCTAATATTGCAGCGAATGGAATGTCTATTGGTTCAGCTAACGGTCTGCTTCAAGTTGAATTTAGTTCACTCTCAGCATTTGGAAATATCAGTATTGGCAGAGGAGACTCACCAGACCCCACGTACTGGTCCATTTCGTTCGAGGGCAATATAAACGGCACCACTCTACATGCCGATATAGTTGACAGCGTTCAATTTGAGTATGGCCAGGGTGAGTTCGATACTTTTGAAAGTGGGTATATTGATACCAATTCGAACTCCCATGACATCGAAGGAAATGTTAATGGTGTCTTCACTGGTCCAGCTGGTGACCTGCAGTTCGTCGGCGGCTTTAGTGCAGAAACTGTTGGTGATCAAAATGATGATGAAGTCTATGGGGTCTTTGTTATGGACAATGCTAACAATTAGCAAGAGCCTAACTAACTTGAATACGGGCTAAACAGCGAACTTCTTCTAACCCAGAAATTCCGACTAACCAGTCGGAATTTCTATTTTATAAACCAATTAATCGACCAAAACTCAGTCACTATCCCCACTAAAATACCAAGGCACCTCAACACCGGCTTCCACGCCATCGGCGCGTGGAAAACTTCCACCCCCCAAACGCTTGCCCTGTGTCGAGGCCAAATAGGTTGACCAGCTTCCCGGAGCACTCGCACCGGCCAGGTTAAATGAAATCGTCACCGACCAATATTCCGATTCATCCGCCCTGAATTCTTTGAAGGTTTCCTCTACCGCAGGCAGGTTGTATTGAGCGGCGACGCTGAACCAGAGCGGGCCTTCAAAGGGCCGACGCTCGAGACCGATGCCCACATAGAGGTTGCTGACATCGAAGTAAGCCTCAGCTTCATAAGAATCACCTTCCAGGTGGTAGTCGATATCGAAGCCCGATCGTTCCCAGCCGGCAAACCACTTCCAGGAGTCAAACTTGAAGGTCAAATCCGCACCGCCCACCAGAAAGAGACTGTGCAGATCGTCATAGACCACCTCGCCACTGCCACCGCTCCAGTTCGAGCCCTGGAATTCGAGCTGCTCGTAAACCCGCTCGTTATCAGCCTCATTGAAAATCTGATAGCGCAGGTAGAAGCGACTGTACAAGCCCGTCTCCGCCTGAGCAGTCGTGGTCACAACAACCAGCGACAAAAGCCCCAACCCAATATGACAACGCACAACCATATCCACACCAACAAAGATTCATCCAACAACAGACATGATATGACAGCGAGCCAACTAAGCCGACTAAGATGCGCTTATTTTTGGTTTATCGCGGCTTAGTGGGAAATTCCATGAGGTGGCCAGACCCGCAGCGCTCTGGCTGGCGATGGTGATCGATGACAGTTCGGAAGGGATATCACTACAAAAAAGCCCAGGCTGATATTCAGCCTGGGCTAGCGATTTCTTTATAGGATTATTAATCTTTCTGATATATATCGCCCAGGATACTCATATTGTTGATGTGAGCGCTAACTCCGACGTTCAAATGACCTGATTCGTCAACAAAGGCAAGACCGCTAGCTGAAGTACTCTCACTACCCAGGAAGACTGTAGCGTCAATACCGTAGATATTGTCCGCTATTTTGGATGTGGTTCCGGTAGCACTAGTACTACCAGAATACGCCAAGGAGAACGCGCCTGTAGAATCGATAGTCAATGTAGAAGCCTGCAAATTGATAGATGTCCAGGTGCCTATCATATCTGCATCGGCAATCGCTTTATCCAGCTCGGTTAAGCGCACCCACTTCACATCAGTCGTTACTTCTTCGCCACTACTTGTTGTATACTCCAACTCACCTTCCATGGTGTCGTCGTCTGTAATAGCGAAAGTAATATCCATAGTGCCACAATCAAAAGTGGCCGGACTTCCTGCAGGCGAGCAAAACGCTCCAAAGGCACTGACACCCGAACCATCCAACTCGATAGACCCCTCTTGCATCCCAATCATAGTCATATCAGGGTCGCCTTGCGTTCCCATAAAACGACCGTCGGGACCTACCACGATGTTGGCAAAGGACTCATAGCCATTATCACCCTCTACCGACATTTCCCAATGCCCACCGACATCAAACGTCAGGCCGCTAGGGCCATCGTTGTCGTCAGAGTCACAACCCGCCAACAAAACAGCCGTGGTGAATACAGCCAATAATTCCTTTTTCATTGTTTAACGCTCCCTTCTTAGTTGATATTGAACAGCTGGTACGGGCGTCAACTTTTATGGCGGATTACACAAATAAACCAGTCAATTTTTTGACGATTTGGTGATTTCGGAAGATTCTGTGAAGTAATTAACGCTTTCTAGGCCAGCGCTATGTTGATCCGCGGCCTTAAGCGGGGTTTCTTGCGTGAATGGGGATATTTACTGAAGTTCGAGGCTTTCATTGGTTCGGCGAATTAGCCCAGTTTTCACTCATTTTTCCGTTTTGTTAACACGGTTAATCAAACGGCATTGTTAAAGCACGATGTGCAGCCATCCCTGATCGCTCTTTGCCTTAACCCCCTATAATCTTGACTCACTTTTTCCACCACGGCATGGAATCGCCCCACCCTTTCAGCTATCGTGCGTGCCACTATCCCTCTTACTTGACGACAGAGAACCCGACTTTTATGACAGATCGCCCCAATTCATTCGACAAAGCGGACCTTATCGAGTGCGGCTATGGGCGCATGTTCGGCCCGGGCAATGCCCAACTGCCCGTCGATAACATGCTGATGATGGATCGCATCCGTTTGATCACTGACACCGGTGGCGACAACGGCAAAGGCGAAATCATTGCTGAACTGGATATCAATCCGGACCTCTGGTTCTTCCAGTGCCACTTCCCGGGTGATCCGGTTATGCCTGGCTGTCTCGGCCTCGATGCCATGTGGCAGTTGGTCGGCTTCTTCCTCGGCTGGCGCGGCAACGAAGGTCGTGGCCGTGCGCTGGGTGTTGGCGAACTGATGTTCAAAGGCCAGATCGAGCCGGACGCCAAACTGGTGACCTACAAACTGACCATCAAGCGCGTCATGGAATCGCGCCTGGTCATGGGCATTGCCGATGGCGTGGTCGAGTGTGATGGCAAACCCATCTACTTTGCCAAAGACTTAAAAGTCGGTCTGTTCAAACCTGAACAGATGGGAGGCTAATCGATGAAACGCGTTGTAGTGACCGGCCTGGGCATCGTTTCATGCCTGGGCAATGATGCCGCCACCGTAGCCGCCAACCTGCGCGCCGGTCGTTCCGGCATCCGTTTTAACCAGACCTATGCGGATATGGGCATGCGCAGCCACGTTTCGGGCACCCCGGAAATCGATCTGGCTGAGCACATCGACCGCAAATCGATCCGCTTTATGGGCGATGCCGCGGGCTTCGCTTATGTGTCCATGCAGCAAGCCATTGCTGATGCTGGCCTGACCGAAGATCAGGTATCGAACATCCGCACTGGCATCATCGCCGGTTCCGGTGGCGCCGATTCCGGTAGCCAGACCGAAGCTGCGGACATTCTGCGTGAAAAAGGCCTCAAGCGAGTTGGCCCTTACCGCGTGACCCAGACCATGGGTTCTACCGTGTCTGCCTGCCTGGCAACGCCGTTCCAGATTAAGGGCGTTAACTACTCCATTTCCTCAGCTTGCTCTACCAGCGCGCATTGCATCGGCAACGCCATGGAGCTGATCCAGCTGGGCAAACAGGACGTGATGTTCGCCGGCGGTGCCGAAGCCGAGCACTGGACCATGAGTTCACTGTTCGACGCCATGGGCGCGCTGTCGACTCAGTACAACGAAACCCCCGAGCGCGCCAGCCGCGCTTACGATGCTGACCGTGATGGCTTTGTCATCGCCGGCGGCGGTGGCATGTTGGTGTTGGAAGAACTGGAACACGCCAAGGCGCGTGGCGCCAAAATCTACGCTGAAATCGTCGGTTACGGCGCCACCAGCGATGGCTACAACATGGTGGCTCCGAGCGGTGAAGGCGCGGTACGTTGCATGCAAATGGCGCTGCAGAACGTCGAAGGCAGCATCGATTACATCAACGCTCACGGTACTTCCACACCGGCCGGTGACGTCACCGAGTTGAATGCAGTACGCACTGTGTTCGGTGAAGAAATGCCGCCGGTGGCATCGACCAAGTCGCTGTCCGGCCACAGCCTGGGCGCCGCTGGCGTACAGGAAGCCATCTACAGCCTGCTGATGATGGAAGGTGATTTCATTGCCGCCAGCGCCAACGTCGACAACCTCGACCCGGAAGCCGGCGACGCCAATGTGGTCACCAAACTGCGCGAAGGCGTGAAGCTGAACCGCATCATGTCGAACAGCTTCGGCTTCGGTGGCACCAACGCCACCCTGGTGATGCAGCGTTACGAAGGCTGATCGACAGCCAACTGAGAAAGGGCCTTCGGGCCCTTTTTTATTGGCCGTCGTTTTAGCCCAACAGCTCGGCTTTGGGCCAAAAGAAATCGATAAAGGCATCCACCTTGGCTTGGCGTTGCCGGACCTGATGGGTGTAGAAATACAAGTCCATCGCCTCGAACCAGTAATCGCGCAACACCGGCACCAGGCGCCCCTCGGCAACGGCAGCCTGCACTTCCGGCAGGTTGGCGCTGGCATTAATAAGACCCAAACCGCTCATACACAATTGCAAATGACCGAGGCTGGCTTTTACCGGTGCCGTCATATAGCAAACCGGTAACAACTCTGTACCAGCGCCGGCGTCGCGGATCACCAGAAAGTTGTTGGGTTCATCGTGCAGTTGGCCAATCAATTGATGCTGGTTCAATTCACGCGGGTGCTGAGGCGTGCCAAAACGCGCCAGATAATCCGGGCTCGCGAACACCCCATAGTCGGCGTTCAGAAGGCGCCGACGAATCAAACCCGGGTAACGGTCACCCAGATAACGCCCCGTCCCCCAAACCACATCGAAGTGTTGCCGGTTTGGATCGATCAATTCATTGGCAATATCGATCTCCAGTTCAATGCGCGGATAGCGTTGCCTGAATTCAGCGACCCAGGGTAAGACGGTGGTGCGCAACGCCATCTCCACACCCATGACCCGCAATACGCCGCTGGGTTCGCTGTGGCGCGATTGCACCCACTCGGCCAACGCATCCTGCTCGCGCAGCAGATGTTCAGCGCGTGCCAGGAAAGCCTGACCAAATTCGGTTAACTGAAGAGAACGGGTACTGCGCTTGAGCAAGGGTTCATCCAGTTCGGCTTCCAACTGACTCAGGTGCTTGCTCAGCGCCATGGTGCTGAGTTCCAGTTGGCGCGCGGCCAGCGTAAAACTGCCCTGGTCAGCCACGGCGACAAAAGAACGCAACCAGTCTATTTTAAACATTTGGTTTATCTAACCTAACGACTACCTGTATTTATTTTACAGTAGCTCAATTCTAAGGTCTGCCGCAGTTTAATGCGGAGCGCTTATGGCCTTAGTTAATCGCCTCAGTTTGCATTACCTCCTGGCGGGAATGTCGCTGGGCGTTTTCGTCGCAGTGCAAACGCTTTTCCTGCAAAACAAAGGCATGGATCTGACTCAGATCGGCCTGCTGTTTGGCGCCTATGCCAGTGCCACAACGCTGCTGGAATTGCCCTTGGGTGCTCTGGCCGATCGTTATGGCCCAGTGCGTATCTATGCGCTGTCACGCCTCTTGACCCTGTTGGCGGCCCTGCTGTGTTTAGTCAGCACAGACTTTGGCTGGCTGTTTGCCGCGCTGGCGTTAGCCGGGATGGGTCGCGCTTTGGATTCCGGCAGCATAGAAGCCTGGCAGGTTGAAGCGCTGGAGCGTGCGCACCTGGGTCAGCGACTCGATGTTTATATCGGTCGCTTTCACAGTTGCACAGCCACAGGGTTGGCCGCCGGCGCCATTCTCGGCGGTTACCTTCCCACCTGGCTTGGACCCTTCTGGTTTGAGCAGCCAGCCACTCAATGGAATCTTCTGCTGCAAGCCGGCCTGACTGCCTTACATCTCTGCCTGCTACCCTGGCTGTTTCACGAAGGCGACTTAGGTTCTGATCATGGCGGCGGTGTGCAACCCCTTCGTCAGGCGCTGGCTCAACTGAGATCAAACCAGACACTGCGTGCCCTGATTTTAGTAGCCTGGATCATCGGCCTGTTGTTGTTCGCTCTGGAAACCTATTGGCAGGCTCGTTTGCGCACTCTGTTCCCGACGGTCAGCTACGCCGTCTTTGGCTGGCTATCGAGTGGCTATTTCTTGGCGGCGGTAGTCGGCCCCTGGGTGCTGACTCGACTGGTGCGTCGTTTCGGTGGCGCCAGCTCTTTTTGGCTTGTCGCGCTGCTCGGCTGGGTGGCGCTGGTATTTGCTGCGCTGGCCTGGCAATCCAGCCTTGTCGGTTTTGCTTCGGCCTATCTGGGATTTATGTTCAGTCTGTCGATGTTGAATGTGCCGCTGGAAACGCTGGTGGCGCGCACGGCCCCCCGCCATTTACGGGCAACCTTGTTCAGTCTGATCAGTCTGGCCGTTCAGGCCGGCGGTCTGGCCGTGGCTTTTGGATTTTCCTGGCTGCTGCCCTGGTTAGGCATCCGCGGGCTATGGTGGAGTCTGGCTGGCTTAGGTGCATTAACGGCGATACTGCTGCCCAGATTAATGAGTTCCAAGATGCGACCAACACAATAAAAACAGGCCTGTTTAGTCCAACAAAAAAGGGTCCAGCACCATCACTGAACCCGGTTTCATCTTATTGCTTACCCGCTCTATTTAAGCGACGGCTTCGACGTCGCTTTTGGCCGCTTCAGCGTCACTGGCCGGTGCCGATTCACGAATCAGATAATCAAAAGCACCCAGCGCAGCGGTGGCACCCGCGCCCATGGAAATGACGATCTGTTTGTAGGGCACGGTGGTCGCATCACCGGCGGCGTAAACGCCCGGAATGGACGTCGCACCGCGACTGTCGATCACCATCTCACCCATGCGGTTCAGTTCGATATCGCTGTCCTGCAACCATTCGGTGTTAGGCACCAGACCGATCTGCACAAAGACACCGGCCAGTTCAATCGACTTGGCTTCGCCGGTTGCTCGATCAGTGTAGTTCAAACCGGTCACTGCCTTGCCGTTGCCGGCAATCTCGGTGGTCTGAGCGTTAGTCAGAATATCAACATTGGGCAGCGATTTGGCTTTGCGTTGCAGCACGTCATCGGCGCGCAAGGTGTCGGCGAATTCCAAGACGGTGACATGCTCGACAATACCGGCCAGGTCGATGGCCGCTTCGATACCGGAGTTACCGCCACCGATCACCGCCACGCGTTTGCCTTTATAAAACGGGCCATCGCAGTGCGGGCAATAAGCCACACCCTTGTTGGTGTATTCGGCTTCGCCGGGCACACCGATTTTACGCCAGCGCGCACCTGGCGCCAGGATCACCGAACGCGAACTCAGGGCCGCGCCACTTTCCAGACCCAGCTTGACCACGCCATCGCGAGTCAGTTCGGCAGCGCGCTGACCGACGATCAAATCGACACCGTACTCTTTAACGTGCTGTTCCAGACTGGCCGTCAGTTTCGGGCCTTCGGTGTAAGGCACAGAAATAAAGTTTTCGATGCCGACGGTATCCATTACCTGGCCACCAAAACGCTCGGCTACCAGGCCAGTCCGAATACCTTTGCGTGCGGCATAAATAGCCGCAGCCGCACCAGCCGGGCCACCGCCGACGACGAGCACGTCGTAGGTGTCGCGTTGGTTCAGCGCTTCAACTTGCTGTTCGGCCGCGCCGGTGTCGACCTTGGCGACGATGTCTTCGAGCGACATCCGACCCTGACCAAAGTGCTCACCGTTCAGATAAACCGACGGCACCGCCATGATTTCTTTGGCTTCCACTTCGTCCTGGAACACACCGCCATCGATCATTTCGTGGCTGATGTTCGGGTTCAGTTTCGCCATCAGGTTTAACGCCTGAACCACATCCGGGCAGTTCTGGCACGACAACGAAATATAGGTTTCAAAATGCAACGGACCAGGGATCGCTTTGATCTGGTCCTGCAGGCTCTGATCGGCTTTCGAGGGGTGACCACCGGCTTGCAGCAAGGCCAATACCAGAGAGGTAAATTCGTGGCCCATGGGCACACCGGCGAAGCTCACGCGCGGCGTTTCACCGACCGGCGCTATGGCCATGCTCGGAGTACGCTGGCCCTGAAAAGAGCCCAGACTAATTTTGTCACTCAGTTCGATAATTTCATTCGCCAGCTCGCTCAGTTCACGACCTTTGGCGGAATCATCACTGGACACACTGACCTCGATGGGCGTGACAATATTTTGCAAATAGGTGTCCAGTTGCTGTTTCAGATTGGCATCCAACATCGGTTTGTCCTTAATCGTGTGTCCAAAGCAGTCCCGCTTGATTGACCCAGCCAGACTGCGGAATTTATAAAAAGCCCTCCCGCAGGAGGGCCTGTTTTTGTCGTTTAAACCGTTCTTAGATTTTGCCGACTTAGATTTTGCCGACTAAGTCCAGTGACGGAGACAGAGTTTCTTCACCTTCTTTCCACTTGGCCGGGCACACTTCACCCGGGTGAGCGGCGATGTATTGAGCGGCTTTGATTTTGCGCAGCAGTTCGCTGGCATCACGGCCAATACCACCGTCGGTGATTTCAACAATCTTGATACGACCTTCCGGATCAATCACGAAGGTACCGCGATCGGCCAGGCCATCTTCTTCAATCATCACACCGAAGTTGCGGGTGATGGTGCCGGTCGGGTCGCCCAGCATCGGGTATTCAATTTTGCCAATGGTGTCGGACGTTTCGTGCCAGGCTTTGTGCGTGAAGTGGGTGTCAGTAGAAACCGAGTAGATTTCCACACCCATTTTTTTGAACTCTGCATAGTTATCCGCCAGGTCGCCCAACTCGGTCGGGCAAACAAAGGTGAAGTCGGCCGGATAAAAGAAGAACACTGCCCACTTGCCTTTGATGTCGTCACTGCTGACATCAACAAATTCGCCGTTGTGGAAAGCAGTGGCTTTAAACGGCTTCAGTTCAGAATCGATATAGCGAGACATAAGATGCTCCTTTAATCTTTTAGGGTCATGAGTGAATAAGCTAGGGCGGAACGCTGTCCGCCTTCGACATGACTCATAGTAGGGAGCGGAGGCGTTAGATTAAACGAATGTGTAGCAATGGCATCGATAGCCGGTAGCAATCGAAGTTTTATTTATGATTAACCTATTAAATCTATTACTCCTACCTATGAACACCGATCCAAAACGCGCCAACCTCGAACATAGAGCGTTCCATGGCGGTGCCTGCGCTCTTTAACGCACCGTGCTGAAACAAAACTCTGACCGCAAAACGGGCCTAAACACGAACTTTACACTCCCTCCACTTTGGCTCCATCCTGACGCCGGAATGGGTTTAGTATCATGGCCGGGTTTTAACCCTTCCAAACCGTGATAAGGAACCCACCATGACTTTCAATCTCAAACGTTTCCTGGCCGCAACCGCTATCAGTTTTGGCCTGGCTGCAACGGCCTACGCAGAAAGCTGTGACGAAACTGCGCTCTACGCCAACATGGAAACCATGGCCGACAACATGCGTCCGCTGGTCAGCGCCATTCGCAGCAACAATATTGAAGAAGCCCAATCACGGTTGGCGACCTTGCGCACTGCCGCAGCAGATGCCGCTGATGAAACCCCCTACTCGCTGGCCGATGGTGGCGACAGCGCTGACATCGAAGCCTTCCAGAACGCCATGAACGATGTGGTTGCCCGTCTCGATCAAGTCTCAGCTGCTTTGGGTGCGGGTGACACCGGCGCCGCTGCCAGCCACTTGCAGGCCATTGGCGATATGCGCAAAGACGGTCACCGCCAGTTCAAAGATCGCAGCTGCGACTAACGGACCTTCGCAATGACGATGCAAACCAAAGTCTGGGATTTGCCGGTTCGGCTGGTGCACTGGGGTCTGGTGATTTGCCTGATCGTGCTGTTTGTCAGCGTCAATGTCGGCAATATGCAAGTGCATTTTTACGCTGGTTACGCGCTGTCGGCCTTGCTGGTGTTTCGACTGATCTGGGCGTTGGTGGGTACAACCTATGCGCGCTGGTCGAGTTGGAATCTGTCACCCAAAGCCATAGGTCGGCATTTGGGTGAATTGGCGCGCGGTCGCGCCGACGCTGAATTAGGTCACAACCCGGCCGGCGCGGCCATGGTGGTTTTACTGCTGTTGGTGCTAACCCTTCAGGTCGTCAGTGGCTTGTTCTACACCGATGATGTGTTCTGGTATGGCCCGTTCAATCTGGCTGCGCCTTACTGGACGGTCGACCTGGCAGCCTGGTTCCACCCTCGCCTGCCGGCGTTAATTCTGATGCTGGTGGCGACTCACATTCTGGCGGTTTTATACCACCGACTGCGTTTCAAAGAACCGCTGATAGAAGCCATGATTCATGGCCGTAAACCCGCTATGGATGGCGCCAGCGATCGCAGCGACATCAACCGTTACTGGTTGCTGTTCAGTTTAATCGCTGCCTTGCTGTGGTTGGGTTGGTTATTGACCTGGCCAATCTGACAACAGGAACTCTGGAACGCGCTGCGTTCTAGAGTTCTGTTATCGCAAAATGATGGCTGTTGATCACAAAGCCATGGCGGAAATAAAACCGATGGGCGGCGAAGCGTTGTACGCCGCTGTCGAGATGCAATTGTTCACAGCCCTGTTCGCGGGCGTAATCCGCTAACCACTCAATCATCAAACCACCAGCACCGCTAGAACGCTGCTGTTCGTCGGTCACCAAATCATCGACGTACAGATGTTTACCCCAAGCCAGTTTACGCTGAATCACAAAGCCAGCGACACACAACACCGCTTCGTTTTCATCCACCACCATCGCCAGATGATAGCCCTCTTCGTCCATTTGCTGACGTGCCTGGCGCACTAAAGATTCGGTATCAAAGTGCGGACGCAATTGGCACATCACCGGCGCCAGTTGCTGCAAGTCGTTATCGCTTTGTGCCAATACCACACGCATGGGTTGCCTCTGTTCAGCGGTGAAACAAGATTAAGGTTCGAATTTGAAATGACGGCTGCGACTTTGAATGCCCTCAATCGACCCACCCTTACCAAAGCGTGTATCTAATTGGCCGCTCTGGCGACTTTGCAAGGTGGCGGTCACATCACAGACATCGTAAAAGTAAGGCTGGTTAAAAGCAGACATTAGCCCGTCTAGATCCAGGTAGTGGTGTCCATCATCGGTGATGTTTGTAACAGAGCTGCGAAACGATTTCTGATTCGCATAGTTGCTGCATTCCAAGCTCACCTTTAGACGCAACTGACCTCCGTGAGTGACCTCCCACTCAAGATCGACGCCATCATCCTCAATGAGTACATCACTTGCGGGGTGAGTGATTTCGAACGGTTCCGGCAGATAGGTCCAGGAATGCGTCGATGAATCGACGGTGCGTTCAAAGTCGACCGCGTAACGCCGGTTAACACTGTCGCCATTCAACGTAGTGCCATAGCTTAAAAAACCGTTGTATCGTTTCGACAGCTGCTGGATTTGCACGCCGTTACTTGCCAGAAGGCGATCATCGCCCTGCAATTCAATACGCGCCGAATTTAAACTGTCGCCCGCCGCCAGCGCAGCAACGACCTCAGTGGTGCCATTGCCACGTGAAATCACATCGATGTACGCCGACATCCCCGAGGTCAGAACACTCTCCGAATCCGCTACGGTACAGGCAGCAACTGCCAACACCGTCGATACCAACACCAGTCGCTTGGGGGTTATTACTGCCATCTCAGCCGTCCCTTCGTTGCGTTACGGTTGCGTTATCCTTGCCTTTTTTGACCACGCCCCTAGTGCGGCACAGCCCGTGAAAACAGATTCAACACCAGCACACCACTGAGGATCAGCGCCATACCCAATAGTGCCGGCCAATCCAGTTTCTGATCAAACATCCACCAGGAAACCAGAGTAATTAATACAATGCCACCACCGGCCCAGATGGCGTAAGCGATGCCAACGGGTATCACTTTCAGGGTTTGCGCCAATAAATAAAATGCCAGCGCGTAGCTGATGACCACTATCACTGAGGGCCACAACCGACTGAAATTATCGCTGGCTTTGAGAGCAGTCGTGCCCACGACTTCGGCGGTGATCGCGACCGCCAGAATCAACCACGCTTTCATGACAAGGCCTCTTAACATCGACAAAAGACAGCGCAGTTTACTCAACTTGCTGAGCGGCAACCATCAAACCGGAATCAATAGCGGCCAGGCGTTGCTCTGCCAGCGGCACAATTTCGCGCTCTACCAGGCGATGCAACTGACCACGATAACCGCTGCGACCGGCTGGCGTATCGGGGTTGGAGGTGATGGCGATGGTCAGTTCCAGTTGCGGCAATACATAGACCATCTGCCCGCCGTAACCCCAGCCGTAATAGCCGTCGTAACCGTCAAAGTCACGCAGGAACCAGCCGTAACCATAGCCATCGCCGGTGTAGCGCGAGCGGGTATAAGGCTGCCAGCTGGCGTCAATCCACTGCGCCGATACGACCTGAGTACCATCGGCGGTGCGGCCACCGCGGCGATAGAGTTCACCAAAGGCGAGCAATGACGACGGCGTCATACTGACCTGATTACCACCCAGTGGAATGCCTTGCGGATCGCGCAACCAACTGACCACCCGAATGTCGGCCGGCGCCAACCATTCGTTGGCCAGTTCATCGGTCGGACGACCGGTTTCACGAGTGAGAATGGCCGACAATAAATGCGTACTGCCGGTGGAATATTGCATGCGACCACCCGGCTCGGCATCGAACGGACGCGCCAGAGCGTTTTGCACCCAGTTCCTACTGCTGACCCAGTTACCATAGTTGCGGCCAGAGGTGCGCTCCAATCCCGCCTGCATCGATAGCAGATGTCCGATGGTAATCTGCTGCAAACGCGGATCCGGATCGGCTGGCAATTGATCACTCAATAACGGCGCAACGAGCTGATCAGTACTGTCGAGCACACCGCGTTCAATAGCGATGCCCACCAGCGCTGACATTAACGACTTGGACGCCGACTTAATATTGGCAGGCTGATCGAGCCGGGCACCATTAAAACTTTCCGCCAGAATCAGTTCGCCTGACTGAGCAACTTGCAGCGTATAAATATTATTAAAACGAGCGGCAGCGGTATAAATGGATTCGGTAGGAGACTCCGCCAGAACCGGCGTTAACAAACCTAAGGATAAACAACTGATCACCAGACGTCGCAACATGGCAGCATACTCCAGACCAACAGCAAAGCTGACAGACTAGCAGAGCATGCCGCCAATCGACGGCACTAGAATGTCAAGGTCATGAAAACCGAATGCGGATCCGGCTGGTAATCGGCGAACGGATCGGTGTATTTAAAACCCACAGCTTCGTACATCCGTCGCGCCGGCAAAAAGGCGTCCATCGAACCGGTTTCCAGACTGATGCGTTGCATGCCTTTAGTGCGCGCCTGACCCAGAGCGTGCTGCAACAAAGCACGCGCCACGCCCTGGCGTAAAAAGCGCGGATCGGTACGCATGGACTTCAATTCGCCATGCGTTTCATCCAGTGCTTTCAACGCCGCACAACCAAGCAACAGATCGTCGCGCCAGGCCGTCCAAAACTGAATATTCGGTTGTTTCAGTGCACTCAAATCGAGTGCATGCACGCTTTCCGGCGGTGAGTGTTCGGCCATGCCCGCCAGATGCGCAGCCAGGAGTTCAACAACGGCCGGATGCTCCAGACCGCCATCGCGAATCTCAATATCAGACATAGAAGTGTTCCGAAAAGTACGTCAAACAAAGCCCGGGTCAGAACGACCCGGGCTGAGGTTTGATCAGGTCAACAGACCTTTTTTGTAGAGGTTTTCGTAGCAGTAGTTGGTGGCTTCGACAAAGCCTTCAACCGAACCGCAGTCAAAGCGTTTGCCTTTCAGGCGATAGGCCATGACCACCCCATCCTGGGCTTGGGTCATCAAGGCATCGGTCAACTGAATTTCGTCGTTCTTACCCGGCGGCGTATTGCGCAGAATTTCAAAAATGTCGGGCGTCAGAATATAACGACCGATGACCGCCAGATTGGAAGGTGCATCTTCCTTCTTGGGTTTTTCCACCATGCTTTTCACGCGGTAGAGACCGTCTTTCATTTCTTCGCCGTCAATCACACCGTATTTGTGGATCTCATCTTCGGGTACTTCCATCACCGCAACGATGCTGCAACGGAATTGATTGAAGACTTTGACCATCTGCGCCAGGACATTTTCCGAGGTTTCTTCAGGCTCGGGCAAACAGAGGTCGTCAGCCAGGATGACACCGAAAGGTTCGTTGCCGATCAGGGTTTCGCCGCAGAGAATGGCATGACCCAGACCTTTCATTTCTTTTTGTCGCGTGAACGAGAAGATGCCCTCATCCATCACATGACGAATCGATTTGAGAAACGCTTCCTTGTTGGAACCATTGATCTGGTGTTCCAGCTCATAGGAAATATCAAAATGGTCGGCAATGGCGCGTTTGCCTCGACCAGTCACAAAGCCGATTTCGTTCAAGCCTGCTTCGATGGCCTCTTCAACCCCATATTGCACCAGGGGTTTATTGACGATCGGCAGCATTTCCTTGGGCAGCGCCTTGGTTGCCGGCAGAAAACGCGTTCCGTAGCCGCCAACGGGGAACATACATTTGCGAATCATTTCCTATCCTCTATTTCTGCTTTGTCTTCAGTTCTAAGCAATTAACTGACCACCCGCAATTGTGGCGCGTTGTTTGCCATATAACGCTATAGCTGGGGTCAGCTGTACAGCCCTGCACCGCTTTGGCGCGCCAATGGCGGTCTGGGGTTGGCACTGTCCTTACACTAACATCGTTGCACCAACATGAAGCATGGCACCAGGATGGTGCGTTACTTCAATTGTCATCATCATACATCAGGTTAGGGAGACTAACATGACAGAAGCCGAGGCCCGTCTGGCGGCTTTTCGAGAATCAGCCGAGCAGCGCCTGACGTTGCTCTACGGTGCAGAACGCGCCCCGGCGGTGACCGATCAATTGATGGGTTTATTGAATCGTTATCAGAGCGCTATTTACCATCACACCCGCAGCGCAAACTGGGATGAAACCGACAATCTGCTGATTACCTACGGCGATGCCATTCGCAATCGCGATGAACCGGGTCTGTTACAGTTGGAACGCTTTCTGGAAGCCTTCTACCCCAGCCTGATCAGCAACATTCACCTGCTGCCCTTCTATCCCTACAGCTCTGACGACGGCTTCTCGGTCATCGACTTTAAACAGGTGCGCGACACCGTCGGCCAATGGGATCATATCGATGCCTTAGCGCGCCGTTTCGGCATTATGTTCGATCTGGTTTTGAACCACTGCTCGCGTGAGAATCTCTGGTTTATCGAATACATTCAAAACCAGGAGCCGGGCTGCAATTACTTTATCGATCTCGACCCCGCTACCGACGTTTCCATGGTCACCCGACCGCGTTCTTCGCCACTGGCCGCGCCCATCAATACGCACCGGGGCACCCGTCATGTCTGGGCGACCTTCAGTGAAGACCAGATCGACCTGAATTATGAAAACCCCGACGTGCTGTTGGCGATGATGGATGTGTTTTTGTTCTATCTGTCAAAAGGTGCACGCCTGGTCCGGCTCGATGCGGTGGCGTTTTTATGGAAGCGATTGGGCACCTCCTGCATTCATTTGCCGGAAACCCATGAGATCGTCAAACTGATGCGCGACATCGTCGATGCCGTTGCGCCCTGGGTCATATTGGTCACCGAAACCAATGTGCCGCACGAGGAAAACCTGTCCTATTTCGGCGAGGGCGATGAAGCCTCGATGGTCTATCAATTTGCGCTGCCGCCGCTGGTGCTCTATACCCTGAACCGCGGTAACGCCGACCTGCTGACCAACTGGGCAATGACGCTGGCACCGCCGCCGCCGCACTGCACCTATCTGAATTTCACCGCCAGCCACGACGGCATCGGCCTGCGCGCGCTCGAAGGCATTTTGCCGGCCTATGAAATTCAAAGTCTGCTCGACTGCATGCACCAGTTCGGCGGCTACGTCAGCATGAAGGCCAACCCCAACGGCAAAGACAGTCCTTACGAGATCAACATCAGTTATTTCGACGCGCTCAAAGGCACCCGCACCGGTGCCGACCAGTGGCAGGTGGAACGTTTTCTGTGTTCGCAAACTTTGATGATGAGTCTGCAGGGCATTCCCGGTTTTTATTTGCAGAGTTTGATCGGTTCACCCAACGACTTGGCCGGCGTTGAACGCACCGGGCGCTTGCGCTCAATCAATCGCAAAACCTGGCAATGGAATGAACTGAATGAGGTGATGACCGACGAGCGCCATCCGTCCTATATCGTCAGCCAGGAACTGGCGCGGCGCATTAAATTGCGGGGTGAGCAGCCAGCGTTTCATCCCGAGGCTCGCCAGCGTGTGGTGGATCTGGATTCGGCGTTTTTTATTCTGCGTCGCGATGCGGACGACAGTCGCGTCTACGGCGTTTTCAACGTCACCGCCGTGCCGCGCACCCTGGACCTGACTCGACTGCTGCCATCGCAGGAAGCCTGGACCTACTTCGATCTGATCAGCGAACAGCATGTCGCCGCCAATGAGGAACTGGCGCTGGCGCCCTATCAGGTGGTTTGGCTGGTACCGGTAAGAAACAGTTAACCGAATAGGGTTCGCCGGTCAGCCAACCGGCGAACCTCACTTATCAGCTTAATGCCACGGCCTGAGGCTGTGCGGCCTCAGTTTCGAAACGATGCCACTGAGTCACCGTCGCAAAAAGGCGCTTGCCACGCTGCACACCTAAACGCTCAAAATCGGTGTGACTGATGGTCGCCAGCCAGGGCTCCACTAACCAATCGGCTTGCAGTTCCAGACGCACCTCAGCACCAACCGGAACAATGGCGGTTACCGTCACCGGCAAATGGGACTGCGCACTGGGTTCGCCCGCCAGGGAAATTTCGTGCGGACGCAACAGCACTTCCTGACGACCGTCGGCCAGATCAGCGACATCCAGATGCGCATCACCGCAGGTTAAAACACCGTCGCGCACCTCGCCTTCCAGACGATTCACATCGCCCATAAATTCAAATACAAAACGGTTCGCCGGTTGCCGATAGAGTTCATCCGGAGTGGCAATCTGTTCAATGCGACCATTGCTCATCACCACCACACGATCGGACAATTCCAGGGCTTCTTCCTGATCGTGGGTCACAAACACGCTGGTAAAATTCAGCTCTTCGTGCAGATGCCGCAACCAGCGACGCAGTTCCTGACGCACCTTGGCATCGAGCGCACCGAAAGGTTCATCCAACAACAGCACGTCTGGCTTCAGCGCCAAAGCACGCGCCAAGGCAACGCGCTGTTGTTGACCGCCGGATAACTGCGCCGGAAAGCGTTCAGCAAAATCATTGAGCCGAACCATTTCCAATAATTGCGTCACCCGCGCGTGAATTTCCGCCTTGGATGGACGTTCACCGCGCGGCAAAGCGCGCAGACCAAAGGCGACGTTCTCAAACACCGTCATATGGCGGAACAAGGCGTAATGCTGGAATACAAAACCGATGCGTCGATCACGCACATGCAGCTGAGTGACTTCACGCTCGCCAAAATAAATACGACCACCATCGGCCTGTTCCAGGCCAGCGATAATGCGCAACAAGGTGGTCTTGCCGGAACCGGACGGGCCCAGCAAACCAATCAGTTCGCCTTCGGCAATATCCAGGTTGATCGGCTCCAACGCCTGAGTGCGGCCAAAGCGTTTGGCAACCTGTTCAATTCGGATGCTCATGCGTGTTTCTCCCGGCGCTCCGCGCGCCTGTCCAGCATGGCCTTGGCGGCCAGCGTCAGCAGTGCCATCAGCGCCAACAAGGACGCACTGGTGAAAGCACCGACAGTGTTGTAATCCTGATACAGCTGTTCAACCTGCAATGGCAAGGTATTGGTCTCACCGCGAATGGCCCCGGCAACCACCGAGACCGCGCCGAATTCGCCGACTGCCCGCGCGTTGGTCAGAATCACGCCGTACAACAAAGCACCGCGAATGTTCGGCAAGGTGACGCGGCGGAAGATGGTCCAGCCGGATGCGCCCAAGGTGACCGCCGCTTCCTCTTCGCGTGAACCCTGGGCCTGCATCAGCGGAATTAATTCGCGCGCGACAAAAGGACAGGTGACAAAAAGCGTTACCAAAACAATGCCCGGCCAGGCAAACATGATCTGAATATCGTTGGCATCCAGCCAGCCACCGAGCCAGCCGTTGCGACCATAGAGCAACAGATAAACCAGGCCAGCAACGACCGGTGAAACGGCAAAGGGAATATCGATCAGGGTTTGCAATAAACGCCGGCCGGGAAATTCAAAGCGCGTCACCAGCCAGGCCAGAAAGACACCGAACAACAGATTGATCGGCACCGTTAAAGCCGAGACCATCAAGGTCAAACCAATAGCCGCCAGGGTGTATTGATCACTGAGATTTTGCCAATAAATGTCGACACCACGCGCCAACGCCTGGGCAAAAATCGCCACCAGCGGCAACACCAGAAACAGACCGGTTAATGCCAGGGCGGAGCCGATTAAAATTCGGCGCACTAAAGGCGCATCACCAATGCGAATCATCAGCCGCGACCTCCGTGCAGACGTTTAATAAAGCGGCCTTGCCAGAGATTAATCACCAGCAACAGCAGCAAAGACGTTGCCAAAACGATCGATGCCACCGCCGACGCACCGGCGTAGTCGTATTCCTGCAAGCGGACAAAAATCATCAGCGAAGTGATTTCGGTCTCGTAAGGTTTGCCGCCGGCAATAAAAATCACTGCGCCGAATTCACCCAGAGAACGCACAAAAGCCAGACCGGTTCCGGTCACCAGCGCGGGCCACAGATGCGGCAAGATAACGCGACGAAAGGCATGGCCGTCTTTGGCTCCCAGACTGACCGCGGCTTCATCGATTTCCACCGGCAAATCTTCCAGCACCGGCTGCACGGTACGCACCACAAAGGGAATGCTGGTGAAGGCCATCGCCAGGGCAATGCCGACCCAGGTGTAGGCGATGGAAATGCCGGTCGGTTCCAATAAAGAACCGATCCAGCCGTTGCTGGAATAGAGCGTCGCCAGAGTAATACCGGCGACCGCTGTCGGCAGCGCAAAGGGCAAATCCATCAAGGCATCGACCAGACGCTTACCGGGAAAGTCGTAACGCACCAGCACCCAGGCCATCAGCAAACCAAAGGCCGCGTTAAAGATGCACGCCACGGCCGCCGCACCAACGGTAACACTGTAGCTGGCGACGATGCGCGGGTCAGTAATCAGGAACCAATATTGCGACCAGCTTAACTGCGATAACTGCCCGACCAGACTGGTCAAGGGCAGCAGCAGGATCAGCGAAACAAAGGTCAGAGAGACGCCGAGTGAAAGACCAAAGCCGGGCAGAACCCGGCGTTGGCGTGACAAGGTGAAGCGAGCGGTGGTCATCGACGTTGCAACTGATCCAGTTTGGCGCCGCTGGCAAAGTGCGTTTCCATCGCTTGCGGCCAGCTACCGAAGATGTCTTCCACACGCAGCAATTCGGCTTCCGGGAAACGGTCGCTGAATTCAGCAGCGACGCTCTGGTCGTTGACGCGGTAGTTAAAGCCGGCCAACAGACGCTGCGCTTCGACGGTGTAGAGGTAATCGAGATAACCGCGCGCCAAGTCGAGGTTGCCGTTACGCTCGGCATAATCTTCTACGACGGCGACCGGGAATTCGGCCAGGATGCTGACCGGCGGCACCACCACTTCGTAGTCATCAACGCCGTATTCGTTACGGATGTTGTTCACTTCCGATTCAAAGGTGATCAGTACATCACCGATGCCGCGTTCAACAAAGGTCGTGGTCGCGCCACGGCCGCCGGTGTCGAACACTTCGACGTTGCCGAGGAAGCTTTTCATAAAGTCTTCGATCTGAGCTTCGTCACCATCAAAGGTGCGATCGGCATAACCCCAGGCGGCCAGATAGGTGTAACGACCGTTGCCCGAGGTTTTCGGATTCGGGAACACCAGCTCGACGCCATCGGCCGCCAGGTCATCCCAGCTTTCGATGTTTTTCGGGTTGCCTTTGCGCACCAAAAACGCCGTAGTCGAATAATAAGGAGAGGCATTGTTCGGGTACTGCGCCTGCCAGTCGTCAGCGACCAGTCCGGCTTCGGCCAGGACGTTCACGTCGGTGACCTGGTTAAAGGTCACTACATCGGCACGCAGGCCTTGCATAATGGAACGCGCCTGAGTGGACGAACCACCGTGCGATTGTTTCACGCTGACGGTTTCGCCCTGCTCGGCTTGCCACCAGTCGATAAATTTCGGGTTTACCGCGGCAAAGAGCTCGCGCGCGATGTCGTAAGAGGTGTTGAGAATTTCGCGGGAATCTTCGGCCTGAGCCGGCGCACTAGCCAGTGTCAGACTCACAGCCAAAGCAGAAACGGAAGCGATTAACCGGACCATCAGTACTCCTTAAAAACAGGCGGTTATTAAGATGGCGGCCAGAGTAAATAAACGATAATGGAATGACAATCCAAGAAATTAGAACATTTAGTTCTATGATTGGATGACTTCGCCCTAACGCTGTCAGTCGTCACGCCAAGGCGTCCGGCACTCTTATCCAGGGCTGAAAAAACCTTCCGCCCGGCGACGTTCGTGGCAAGGGGTGCCGGGAGGGTGAGCGTCGCCGTTGCGGGCAGAAGGTCAGAAAGTTTTATAAAAGAATAAACACCACACTCAAGGCGGTCACAGCACCGAGCACGCCGTTGAACCAGCGCCGCTTGCGTTCGTCCTGCAGCGCGCGACGCAGTTGTGTGCCCAGCAAGGTCCAGAGACTGCAGCTGGGATAGGTGACCAGTGCAAACATTGAAGCCACTGCCAAAGCACTCGGCCAGTAGTCATCGCCCGACAGACTGAACGCCGCAATGCCGGTAATCGCCATGGCCCAGGCCTTGGGGTTAATGACCTGAAACAGCGCCGCCTGCCACCAGCGCATCGGCTTGGCTTCGCCGTCGGCTGTCTTGCCCAAGCCACCGGCGGTGGCAATGTTCCAAGCCAGCCACAGCAAGTAAGCCGAGCCGGCAATTTTCAGCGCCCAGTGCAGTTGCGGAATGGCCAACAAGACGGCGCCTATGCCTGCCGCCACTAAAATATTGAGGGCAAAAAAACCCACAAAAATCCCGGTGATATGTGGCAAGGTGCGCCAGTATCCAAAGTTCACACCCGAAGCGGTCACCATTAAATTATTCGGTCCAGGCGTGACCGATACGCTGAAGGTGTAGAGCAGAATCGGCGCTAAAAAACTCAGCGTCAGGACGTCCATTCAACAAAGCCTCGTAAGTAGGTTTGAGCCCGACCGCGAATGCGCACGCGGTCGCCTTTTAATTCGCATTCCAAACGACCGCTCCGCTTGGAAAGCTGTTCAGCGGTCAACGTCGTTTTATTCAGTTTTTTGCCCCAGTACGGCGCCAGCAAACAGTGCGCTGATCCAGTCACCGGATCCTCAACCACGCCGTCTTTCGGGCCACAAAACACCCGCGATACAAAATCGACACCCGGACGTTGGCTGGCGGCGGTCAGGATGACCGCGTTGTCGACGGCGTCGATGTCGGCAAAATGGCGCTCGAATTCGGCGACCTGCTGTTCGCTGTCGAGCACCGCCAGCAAAAAGCGATCTTCAATCACCTCGACCGTTGGCAGCCCCAGTCGCTGCTCAACCTCGGCCGGTAACTGGCTGGGATTGGGCGCATAGGCCGGAAAATCCAATTCCAGTTGGTCGCCGGCACGACGTACTTCCAACAGACCACTGCGACTGTGCAGGCGCAGCACCTGCGCGCTGCAACCGAGTTCATTCCATAACACATGCGCACTGGCCAAAGTGGCGTGACCACACAAATCGACCTCCTGGCCGGGCATAAACCAGCGGATATTCCAATCGTCGCCCTGTGGCCAGACAAAGGCGGTCTCCGACAGGTTGTTTTCAATCGCCAACTGCTGCATCACAGTGTCGTCCAGCGGCGCATTCAGAATCATCACCGCAGCTGGATTGCCCTGAAAAACCGCCTCGGCGAAGGCATCAACCTGATAGATCGGAAAAGCCATCTCTGTGTTCTCCTTTATGTTGGGGATAGGCGCCGGGTGTTAACGGCAGCGGTGCTTCAGTCCACCAGCTCCACATTAATGCGTTTGTTCTGTTTGCCTTTGCTTTTGATCGACGGAATGCGCACCTGGCCGATCTCACGGATATTCTGCACATGGGTGCCGCCGCATGGCTGATAGTCGAGCCCGGCAACGCGCACCATGCGCAACTCGCCAGCACCGCGTGGCGGCTGAACACTCATGGTGCGCACCAGCTCCGGCTGTTCATCGAGAATCGATTCCGGCAGCCACTCGGTAGTCACTTCCGCGCCCTTGGCAATCAACGCATTCAACTGGGCTTCCAGTTCCAGCTTATCGATGGGCGTGGTCAGATCGAACTCGGCACGGCTTTGATCAGCGCCGACATTGCCGCCAGTGACCGGATCTTTGATCAGATGACACAACAGATGCAGGCAGGTGTGCATGCGCATATGGCGATGACGTCGCTGCCAATCCAGTTCCAGCTCAACCGTCTCGCCTGGCGCCAGCGTCACCGCCTCGGCCAGATGATGTTCGATCTGCGAACGATCTTCGCTGTAGCGCGTATCCACTACTTCCAGGCGCTGGCCGCCCACCCTGATCCAACCGGTATCACCAGGCTGACCGCCGCCGCGCGGGTAAAACAGCGTGCTGTCCAACACCAGGCGCTGATCCTCACAGGCCACGACCTGAGCCGCCATTTGGGTCTGGTACGAATCCAACTGGAAAGGCTGGCGCATATTGACTCCTTTTGTAGGGATACAATTTGATCGATGTAAACCAAGCATGAAGACACTCGGAAAATCGCTACAGTGCTGATTATTCAACACTTCGATCCATAGAATGGAACAATCGAAGCCTTGGAAAATAGGAACAATTGCAGTCTAATGCGCAGACATTTGGCTGCAAGCAATTCTTTGTCACCATGACAATTTTCAATATCGACCAATGCACCGGTCCCAAATACAAGGCGCTGGCCGGTCGCATCGAGCAGGCGCTGCGCGATGGCGACCTCAAAGCCGGTGATCGCTTACCGACCCATCGGCAACTGGCCGAAGAACTGGGCGTGACGGTCGGCACCGTCACCCGCGCTTATGCCGAAGCCGAACGGCGGCGCTTGGTGGAGGCACGCGTTGGCAGCGGCACCTATGTGCGTGGCGCCACAACACCGGGCACCGATTTTCAGGTCACCGATTCCACCGTCGATACCGGCATCGATCTGGGCTTTTCCAAGGCGCTGGAACTCGATCAGGCCGAGCAGTTGCAGGCCAGTCTGGCCGAATTGCAGAATTCACCGGTGCTGCCGCATTTGCTGCGCTATCAATCCGAATTTGGTTTGCCGCACCAGCGTGAAGTCGGTCGGCAATGGCTGCAACAGACCGGCCTGGGCGATTACAGCGCCGATGATTTGCTGGTTACGCTCGGTGGTCAGCATGGTTTTTTTGTTGCCCTGCTTGGCCTGACTCAGGCTGGCGATGGCATCGCCTGCGAAGGTCTGACCTACCCCGGCCTGGTGGCCGCAGCCAACCAGCAAGGCCTGCGCCTGATGCCGTTGCAGTTCGATACCCAAGGCCTGTCACCGGAAGCACTGGAAGCCCAGTGTTTGCGCCAGCCACCGCGCGTGCTCTACCTGATGACGCGGCAACACAATCCGACCGGCGGCGCTATGTCGGCGCAGCGCATTGATGAACTGGCCATGCTCTGTCGTCAGTATCAGATCATGGTGATTGAAGACGATGTGCAGGGTTGCCTGGGTGATCCCGAAGCACCGTCTTTTTCTGCTCGCCACCCGGAACTGACCATCACCATTGCCAGTCTTTCGAAAGCCTTGTGCGGCGGTTTGCACGTTGGTTTTATGCGCGGCCCGAAACGCTGGATACCGGCGCTGAGCGCAGCCTTTCGGGCGACCTGTTGGATGGCGGTGCCGCTGACCACGGAAATCGCCTGCCAGTGGATGACCTCGGGCTACGGCGACCGTCTGATCGCCACTCAAAAAGCCGAGTTGCAATGGCGCCACCAGGCCATTCAAGCGCGTTTCGATGCCGCCGGACTGCAAGCACGCTGTGGCGGTTTTAACGTCTGGCTGGAGCTGCCGTCGCCCTGGCGCGCGGTCAATCTGGTCGAACGCGCCGCTGAACACCGTATTCGTATCAAGGCCGCCGAAGTCTTTGCCGCCGGCCAGTTTGCCGCGCCGCAAGCAATTCGGCTGTGCATCGGCGGCCAGTTGCAGCGCGACACCCTGCTCGACGCCATCGACACCCTGATTCAAATCATCAACAGCCCGGAATATGGCCGTGATTCGCTCAACCATATTTAACCTCATCAGCACCAGGACACCTTATGGATAACAACACCAAAACCGGCGCCATCTACGCCCTGCTCGCCTACACCATCTGGGCCATTGCGCCCATGTATCTGAAGATTCTGCGTGAGGTGCCGGCGGTGGAAATTCTGGCCCATCGCATCATCTGGTCATTTCTGATTACGCTGGTCATCATTGTGTTATTGCGGCGGCGCGAGGCCTTACTCACCGTGCTGCGTAATCGCAAAGCGCTGTGGGCACTGCTTGCTTCCACCTGCCTGATCGGCTTCAACTGGGGCCTCTTTATCTGGGCGGTCAACGCCAATTTTATGCTCAGCGCCAGTCTGGGTTATTACATCAATCCGCTGATGAGCATTCTGCTGGGCATGATTTTCTTCGGCGAACGACTCGATAAGGTGCGCACCTTAGCAGCTGCACTCTGTGTCTCGGCGGTGGTCTTTGAGGTGATTCAGTTTGGCCAGTTGCCGTGGATTGCGCTGGCGCTGGCGGGCAGCTTTGCGGTCTATGGTCTGGTGCGCAAAAAGCTCGGTGTCGACAGCCTGACTGGCATGGCACTGGAAACCGGTCTGTTGCTGCCGATTGGTCTGCTGTATTTGTTCATCGTGCAAACGCCGACCAGCAACCCGCTCAACAACAGCCTGTGGCTGAATCTCCTGCTGATTGGCGCTGGCCCGGTATCGATGACGCCGCTGATGCTGTTCGCCGCCGCCGCCAATCGCATCAGTCTGACGGCGCTGGGTTTCTTCCAGTACATTGCCCCGAGCGGCATGTTTTTATCAGCGGTGTTTATTTACGGTGAGCCGTTGAGCCCGGCGAAGCTGATCACCTTCGGCTTGATCTGGTTGGCGCTGTTGATCATTTCCATCGACTCTTTGCGTCAGATGCGTCGCTCACGCCGCTTGCGTAAACACGAAGCGGAACTGCTGGTGACTGAACCCAGTTAATGAGCCGAGTTGATCAGCCGATCCAGCGCTGCCACCAATCGAGCATAAACAGCAGCGACAGCAACACAAAGACAGCGCCAGCGGTGCGATCGATCCAATGACGACGACGCAGAAACCGCTGGCGTAAAGTCGGCCGCGCCAACACCAGACCGACCGCCGCAAACCAGGCGCTGGTAACGACAAAGACATACAACACCAGCGCCAACTGCATCCAGTTGTTCATACCGCTGACCAACTGCACCAGGATGGCGGAGAAAAACAGCAGCGCTTTGGGATTCAATACATTGGTCAAAAAGCCGCGCCAGAAATCGCCCTGACCGGTAGTCGCTGTGGGTTGAAGATCAGCCTCCTCACTGGGCTGCGCCGTCAAACCACCCCAGCCCAGATAGAGCAGATAACCGATGCCCAGCCAGGGCAGCGTCATCGCCAGCCAGGTTGACGACTGCACCAGCGCGCTGATGCCCAGCACCGCAATCAGGGTATGCAAAGTCACACCGCAACCGATACCCAGCGCATTGAGCGTACTGGCCCGGTGACCCCGCGTTAACGCCGATTTCACCACCAGCGCGAAGTCCGGACCGGGGCTGATGACTGCGGCGGTATAAACCAGAACAAAAGGCCACCAACTGGGCATGTGCAACTCCTGCAAGAAATCAGCACGCACCCTAACCAGCGATCAGCGTCAAGGGAAGGTCGCGCTATGACAAATTGATGGCCTAGCCTTGTTAACCGGACCGGCAAACCAGACTCTACACTTCACGCCAAATAAAAAGCGTGGAGACCGCTATGCACATCGACACTTTTTTTGACCACCTCTGGCAAGACTACATCCGCATGACGCCCCAGGCGGAAACCATCGCCCAGGCCTTGCGTGAGCGTGGCGAAACCATCCAGAACGATCACGTGGCTTTTCGCACCTTTAACCGCGGCCCCATCGCGCTGGAAAAACTGGAACCCTTTATCCTCGATCTGGGTTACCAGCGTTACGAGCCTTACCATTTCGCCGAGAAAAAACTCGATGCCTACGGCTACATTCCCCCCAATCCCGAACAGCCGCGCATCTTTCTGAGTGAGCTGCGAGTGGAAGAACTGTCGGCCGAAGCCCAGCGTTTAATCGACGGCTTGATTGCGCAGATCGACCCAAGCGCCGTTAACGACGCCTCCATTTTCTGGCGCGGCCCGCTGTGGAATGTGCCGACCTGGGCCGACTATCAGCAACTGGCCAGCGAGAGCGAATACGCCGCCTGGTTGAGCGTTATTGGCCTGCGTTGCAACCACTTCACCATCGACGTTAACGCGCTGCGTGACATCGACAGCATTGAAGCGATCAATTCGCTGGTCGAAGACCTGGGCTTTTCCATCAATGCCAGCGGCGGTCGCGTTAAAGGTTCAGCCGACGTATTGCTGGAGCAAGGCTCCACCAAAGCCAGCGTCCAGCCATTCGAATTTGCCGGCGGCGAAACCCATGATGTCACCACCTGCTATTACGAATTCGCCAAACGCTACCTGAACGATGAAGGCCAGCTCTATCAGGGCTTTGTTGCTGCCAGCGCGGATAAGATTTTTGAGTCGACGGATATGCGCAGCTGACGCTGCGCGGCTAGACGCATAACGGGAGACGGAAGACGCTTGCTAGCGGAGAGGGTTTAACGCTTTTTAGCGTCTCCCGTCTCCCGTTTAGCATCTCCCGGCCCCAAAGGAGTCCAAATGTGCTTGATGGTTTTAAACTGGCGCCCCGAGGCCGAAGTGCCACTGCTGTTGGTCGCCAATCGTGATGAATTTCGCGAGCGGCCGACCGAGCCGATGCACTGGTGGCCGCAAACAGCTGGCCAGCCTGCCATTCTGGCCGGTCGTGATCAGCAAGCCGGCGGTACCTGGCTGGCCATTGGAGCAGCCGGCGATTTTGCGCTGCTGACCAATATTCGCCCCGGCTACATCGGTCACACTGCTGAACGCAGCCGCGGCGAACTACCACCGCGCTTTATCCGCCATATCGCCGCTGGTGGCAGCATCGAAAGCTTCCACGCCGAGGTTCGACCAGAGATAACGGTATATGGCGGTTTCAATCTGGTTATCGGTAACGCTCAGCGTCTGTTCTGGTTCAGTTCCGATCATCCGGACGGTCGATGGCTGGAACCGGGCATCCATGCGCTGAGCAACGATGCGCTCGATACGTCCTGGCCCAAAACCCAGCTCGCCCGCCGACAGATGGCAACCCACACTGCTGTGTTAGAAACCGACTTTGCTCAAGCCTCGGTACTGACCGACCGCACAACCGTCGCTGATGCGCAGCTGCCGTCAACCGGTGTACCCACGGACATTGAGCGTCAGCTTTCCGCTCAGACCATCACCGGTGAACGTTATGGCACGCGTTGCCGCACCTGGCTAAGAGTGCATGCCGACGGTCGTTTCGCAGTTGAGGAAGTGCAGTTGGATGATTCCGGTGAAGTTACCGACAGTCGCCGGTTCACTCAGCAGCTGCGGGCTGATTCAGATGAAGCGACGGTTTTCCCAGCTCGGTAGGTTAGTGCGCACCGTCTGCAGCCGGTCTGGATCGGTGGTCACCACCAGGCCGGCATCGCCTTCGCCCAACTGCTCGACCTCGCCCCAGGGATCCACCATCAGCGAATGGCCCCAGGTATGGCGCTTTTCGTCATGTTGGCCGCCCTGGTTAGCCGCAACCAGATAGCAGCCGTTTTCCACCGCTCGCGCCCGGCATAATAATTCCCAATGTGCCTGCCCGGTTTTGAAGGTGAACGCCGATGGCGCTAGCAGAATTTCGGCGCCAGCCTGACGCAACAGACGGTAGAGTTCGGGAAAACGCAGATCGTAACAAACGCTCAGGCCCCAGCGCCCCCAGGGCGTATCGACGGTGACCGCGGCCGGCTCGCCGGCCTGATAATAATCCGACTCACGATAACGACCCTGAGCATCGCCGACGGTGGCATCGAAGAGGTGGATTTTGTCGTAATGAGCGCGCACCTCGCCGTCGCTGTCGAGCACATGCAGACGCGCCCGCGGCAGCTTTTCGTCATTAACGCGCACCGGCACGGTGCCCGCCACAAGCCACAGACCATAGCGTTGCGCCATGGCGCGCAAGGGTTTGCCCACCGGTCCGTTAAAGTCGGCTTCGAAATCAGCGATATCAGCGTTTTTGGAGGTGCCAAAGCGGGCGAACATTTCCGGCAATTGCAGCGCATCACAACCTCGGTCTGCGGCAGCGCGCATATGACGCTCAACCGCTGCCAGGTTGGCCGAAGTGTCCTTAGTGCTGATCAGTTGTGCCAGATACCACTTCATGATGACCTCCGTACATTGCCAGACTGGACCGGTTGCTGCGATCTAGGGTTCATCCGACGGTGTCTGCGCACCGGCCGGCACCTGACTGCCATCAGAGACGCGATAAAAACGCAGCTCTGGCTCATCCAGCGAACCGGTCACGTGCACCCGCGCTGAACTGAGTCGCTCCAGTTCATTGTTGAACACCCGCTCGGTCACATAAATAGCGGCCGCAGCCTGAGGCGTCACCCCGGCCAGCAAGGCCACCAGCGGGAAGGTGCTCGACAAGGGTACGGTCATCACCATATCGACATCAATCTGATCACGCACCAGGTCGGCATCGCCGGTGAAGCTGAACTTGGTGGCCGGGCCGTCGATGATCAACTGTTCGCCGACCCGCGCAAAGCCGCGATCAAACAACAGCTCGCCGCGAATCACATCGTAGGTGATGCCGTCGTTGATCAGATCGGAAAAATCCAACGCCAGGCGCCGCAATACGCGGGTGAAATTCAGCAGGCCAACCAGCTTGACGCCTTCATATTCATCCAGCTCGAGGATGGCACCGTCAGTCAACTCCAGGCCCACACGCCCTTCCAGACGGCTGTAATCAAAGAACGCCGGCGAGCCCTGCCAGCCCAGATCAATATCAAAGCTGCCGCCACTGCTGGCGAGCACAGGAGCGTAACCCCAACTGTCGAGCAGCGTCTGGATATTATCGATGGCGACCTGACCGCTCAGTTCGGTGTGGTGACGATTATCCAGATAACGCCAGACCAGGGCGCCATTCAATTCCGCCCCCGGTATCTGCGCGCGAATATTTTGCACCTGAAGTTCATCGTCGCCGGGCACCACTTCCACACGCCAGCTGCCTAAATCGCGCTCGCCGACCGACAGCTGAGCCACCTGCAGGTTCATCAGCGGAATGTCTTCCGGGCGCGCTGCCTGCATTGGATCGATCGGTATTTCCGGTTGTTGCGGGGCATCGTTTGCATCAACAGCCGGATCCACCTCGTCGTCACGCGCTGGCAAGGCGAGGAAATCCAGGTCTATAAATGCCGGATTCTCGGGGTTAAAAGGCTGTGAAATTCGACCGGCAACTTCAGCAGCAGCCACCGTTATCAACCAGGCTTCCTCGCCACGCTGTATCTGAATATCCGGGTCAGTCCACTGCTGCCCCAGATAGCTCCAGCGACGACCGCTTAAGTTCAATTCACGCAGCCACTCCCAGCTTGCACCCGTGGTGTCCGTGGTGCTGGAGCCGCTGCCATTGGAGTCAGTGGGCATCGCAAAACTCTCAGCCTGAGCCTGCAAGGCCTGCTGCCATAGGGTTGGATCAGCCTCATCCAAACGCGCATCAATGAACAAACCACGCTCACCCGGACGCAACCGTAATGGTTGATTTATGGCGATGGTGCCACCTTCAAAGGCGTTATCGGCAGCCAATTCAAACTGGGCGCTCAATACTTCGTTGTAATCCAGCCGCACCTGCCAGCCTGAATGGGTGTCACCATAATGCAGCTGAACCGCCAGTGGCGCTGCGCTGGAGGCGGTCTTGCCGAGCGGCTCGGGTAGCGCCAGCGGTACGCCGATCAGATCGGAGTTGATATCGATGTCGATGTTCCGGCCAAAACGCAACCGGGCACGCGCGGCGGTGCGTTCGCTGCGCGCGGACAGCCAGGGGTCGTTCAGCCAGCGTCCCCAATCGGCCAGCGGAGCGTTACCGGCGACGTTCAATTCGATGGCGTTGTCCTGAGCTTGCTCAACAGTGCGCAGGCTGGCGCGGTAAGGCGTACCAAACAGCATGCCGTTGAGCCGATTGGAATAGAGCCCCTGCTCGCTGTTGTAGTTCAGTTCGCCATTAAGCTGTTTGATGTCCAGTCGCTGCTCCGGCAAGGTCAGTTGAGCGTTGCTCAAGCGGCCCTGAACATTGCCCTGCAGCGGCGCACCATCCAAGGCTATGGCCAGTTTCACCTGGGCCTGACTGTCACCGCTGGCGTGCCAGCCGGCCAGGTTATCGCCGGCCAGATCGGACAAGGGTCCTTTCTGAAACAGCTCCAGGGCAGCGGCGGCAGGGCCGGCCACATCCAGATCCAGGTCCAGATGCTGGTCAGCGTAGGGAAAACCGAGCTGGCCATCGTTGAGCGTCAAACCAGCCAGGTGCGCCGACCGCGCCTGCACATCGAGTCGATCCAGCCCCACCGTCAAACGGCCTTCACCGCCGCTCAGCAGCGGCCAGTTGGGATCAATTCGCACCTGAGCGCCGCTGAAGTCGGCATCCAGGCTCAGGCCGGTTTGCACCAGCTGCCCCTGTCGATTCGAGGTGGTCAGAGCAAAGGTCAAATCAGTGAAATCGCCGGCCAGGATCTGATCGGCAATCCAGTCGCGGGCAGTGGCGGGTATCTGACGGTCTGGACGCAACCGCTTTACCCAGCCCAAGGGCGCCTCGGGCACTTCCAAGGCCAGTTGATAACCCAGTTCGCGCTCGGCATTGCCCAGCGGAATGTTCAATTTCCAGCGCGCAGCCATGGGCAAATCCGACAAACCGTTCTGCTGCTGGTCGCTATCCGCCGCCAGCCAGGCTTGATGACGCGACGCCAATTGCACGCCCAGACCCGGCCACCAACTGACATCCAGGGTTCCGGCGAGACGCGAAAAAACGAAGGGTTGGTCGTAGATATTGGGCAGATTGAAATCGATCTGGCGGTCATCGTAACTCAATTGAGCACCCCGGTTGGCAACGCGCAAACGGCCATCAAGGCCGCTTAAACCTGGCGCACCAGAAGCCGGCTGCATGCCCGCATCGGCAACATCAGCGGCCAACCGCATCGAGCTCGGGTCCGCACCATCGATCGTTAGCCAGCCGTCACGCAACTCTCCATAGGGTAACGCCTGACGCCAGAAACCGCCGCCATTGTGAATGCCCATCCAGGCAGCGAGTGGCTGTATTGGCAGGCGATCCCACTGTGCCTGCCATTGACCTTGGCGCTGTTGCAGACGCGCCTGGACGGGCACGTTGGCGCGACTGAGCGATTGCCCAGCCAAGGTCCATTGTTGCTCCAACTGGTTAAGCCACAGATCAAACCCGTTCTCGGCCCGGCTCATATACAGCTCGGTTTGCGCATCATCCAGGCTCAGGCTGGCCTGGCTGCCTTGCAACTGCATGCGGTTAGTGTGCAGCCGCATGGTCAGATCCTGCCAGCGATCCTCACGCAAACTCAGCCAGTACTCGCCAGCCACATCCAGTTCCGCCAGCCAGGGCAACCGGCTTTGCAACCAGGGTGCGAAATCGAAAGCGCCGTGGCGGGCATAGAGGTCGACCTCGTAGTCGCCATCGTTGCGCAGGCTTTCTGCCTGCAGCTCCAGCGGCACATCCAGGGTGTCGCGCACCAGATGCGCATCGGCGCGCAGCCAGTTGCTCTCGCCAGCGCCGGTCAGACGGCCTTCACTGAGAACCAGGGTGGTGAGCGGTAAATCCTGGGGTTGGATGGTCAGCGTCAGGTCGTTGAAACTGACCTGGCGCTGCTGCCGCACCAGACTGGCGAGCCGTTCAACCGACAATCGGCTCGGCTCGCTGCTACCGGTTGCGGTGCTCTCGGTACCGCCGTTACCCAGCCCCAGCATGCGCCAGCCATTAGCGCCCTGCTCCAGATGAGCGCTAAAACCGGATAATTCAAAGCGACCAAAGACCGGAGACAGAGTGACCAGCGATTGCACGATGGCCGGCTCCAGCAGCAGACGATCGACCTCAATCTGCCCGCCGATCACTACCTCTTCAGCAATCAGCACCGGATTAAAACGCTGCCAGCGTCCTTCCAGCCGGCCGATGCGAACATCAACGCCCAGCTTCTGCGACAGCATGGCCGACAGCTGTGCATCGTAATGCTCGATTTCCGGGAAAAACTGCCGCCCCAGCGCCAGATAGGCAGCGACCAGCAACACCCAAAAGGCAAACACCTTGAGCAAAGCAGAAAGCAGTGCCTGGCCAATTCGGATCGGGATCATCGGACGTGCTTCAGTAGGGTCGGGTTTGGCGCCTTACTGCAAGATGACATCAAACTGTTCCTGGGTGTACATGGGCTCCACCTGGAAACGAATCGGCTTGCCGATAAATTCTTCCAGATCGGCGACGTTGGACGACTCTTCATCCAACAAACGATCAACCACATCCTGCGATGCCAACACCAGATACTGATCATTATTATAGGCGCGTTCTTCGCGCAGAATTTCCCGAAACACTTCGTAGCACACTGTCTGAGCAGTTTTCTGGCGACCGCGACCGGCGCATACCTTGCAGGTCTCGGTCAGCATATGCTCGAGGCTTTCGCGGGTACGCTTGCGGGTCATCTCGACCAGACCCAGTTCGGATACGCCAGTGACCTTGCTCTTAGCGTGATCGCGCTCCAGGTTTTTCTCCAGCATGCGCAACACCTGACGCTGATGTTCGGTGTCTTCCATATCGATAAAATCGATGATGATTATGCCGCCCAGATTGCGCAGCCGCAGTTGCCGCACGATGGCCGTGACCGCTTCGAGGTTGGTTTTAAAAATGGTTTCTTCGAGGTTGCGATGACCGACAAAGGCGCCGGTATTAACATCCACTGTGGTCATGGCTTCGGTCTGATCGATGATCAGATAACCACCGGATTTCAGCTCCACCTTACGACCCAGCGCCCGGGCAATTTCGTCTTCGACCGAAAACATTTCGAAGATCGGCCGTTCACCTGGATAGTACTCAAACACCGGCTCCACTTCGGGCGTGTATTTACGCACAAAGTCGATCACCTTGGTGAAGGTTTCGCGCGAATCGATGCGGATTTTTTCCACATCGGCGCGCACCAGATCGCGTGCGACTTTTAAATACAAAGGTAAATCTTCGTAGATAATCGCCGGACCGGGTGTGGTGGCAATGCGTTCGTTCAAGACGCGGAAAACCCGCTTGAGATAATTCAGGTCGGATTGAATTTCCGCCTCACCAATGCCTTCCGCTGCGGTGCGTAAAATATAACCGCCCTGCTCGATTTCTTCGGCTGCTTTGGCTTTGGCAACGGCAGCCCGCAAGCGCTCGCGTTCGTCTTCGCCTTCGATGCGTTGTGACACGCCGATATGATGACTGTCCGGCATATAAACCAGATAACGCGACGGTACCGATAATTGAGTGGTCAGACGGGCACCCTTGGTGCCGATGGGATCTTTGATCACCTGAACGGTGATGGACTCACCTTCACGCACCAAAGACTGAATGGATTTCTGGCCGTCGCCATCGCCGCGAGTGGCATCGATATCGGAGGCATGAATAAAAGCCGCCCGTTCCAGATTGATATCGACAAAGGCAGCCTGCATGCCTGGCAGCACACGCACCACCTTGCCGCGATAGATATTACCGACTATGCCCCGGGTCTGTTCGCGTTCAATCATCACTTCCTGAACGGCGCCATTTTCGACCACGGCAACCCGGGTTTCCATGGGTGTCACATTGACCAGAACTTCCGAATTCATGCTTGTGTCCTTTGGTTGCGTCGGCATCGAGCCGTGACCGTCACAACCGCGCTCAGACCCGTTCCAGCGCTCCGGACCAAACCCTGATACCGCGGCTGGTCAACAATTGGGCCGTCTCGCGCAGCGGCAGACCGACAATGGCAGAATAACTGCCTTCAATACGTTTGATAAAGACCGCGCCCAGCCCTTGCACCGAATAACCCCCGGCCTTGTCCTGAGGTTCACCGCTGTCCCAATAGGCACGAATTGCCTGGGGTTGCAACTCAGCAAAGACCACACGCGACTCCACCACTTTCAGATCGACCGAATCGTGTGAAGCCACAGCCACCGAGGTAAACACCCGGTGCGAGCGGCCCGACAAACGCTCCATCATGTCGGCAAAGTCATCGTAATCGCGCGGCTTGCCGAGAATATCCTGGTCGGCGACGACGGTGGTATCTGAGCCGAGCGTCAATACCTGCGACTCACCTTTGCCAGCCAATATTTCCAGACCGGCTCGCGCCTTGGCTTCACCCAGACGCGCGACGTATTCTTCGGCGCTTTCCAGTGCCGTGGTCGTTTCATCGACCGCTATGGGCAACACTTCAAACTCAACACCCAGATCGGTCAGTAATTGTTTGCGTCTTGGTGACTGCGACGCCAAATAAAGTTTCATACAGGATTCCCGCCAGAGCGTGACTGCTATTGCACGCGGAATTGCACCTGCACCGAGCGCAACAGAATATAAATCCAGGGCCAGAAAATGGCGCTGATCACCGCCGGCAATAAATGCATGCTGGCATCAAATCCAGAGTTAAAGAAACTCTTGCACCATTGCACCAGAATTTGACTGAGCGCGATGATCATAAAGACGACCACCGCCTGCTGCAGCAGCGGATACATGCGCAAACGCAAGTGCAACACCAGCACCACATAAGCCAGTGCCGAATAGGCCAGAGCGAAGGTTCCCAGATAGGTTCCCATCACCACATCCTGCAACAGGCCTACGCAAAAACCGATAAAAACGCCGACACGTTCCGGCACGGCCAGCACCCAGAAAATCAGAAACAGCCCTACCCAGTCCGGACGACCCAGCGCAATCACATGCGGCAAGGGGACGGCGGCCAGCAAGTAGGCGATAAAAAAAGAAACAGCGATGACCCACAGCGACTGAGGTGGATTAGCACGTTGCCTCATCGGTTGATCTCCTCGCCATCTTTAAACACCAGCAAGAGGTTACGACTGCGCGCCAACGCCGCCAGCGGACGCGCCCGAATCTGGGCAAAGGCTTCGCCGGGATTGTGCTCCACCGCCTGCACTTCAGCGACCGGATAACCTTCCGGGAAGCGACTCGCCAGACCAGAGGTCATCAACAGATCACCCACCTGGATATCCGCTGTTTCCGGGACGAATTCCAATTCCAGACTTGTTAGATCGCCGGTACCTACCAAAATGGAACGCATACCATTGCGGTTTACCTGCACGGGTACCGCATGGTTGGCGTCGGCTACCAGCAAGACTCGTGATGACAGTGAATCAACCTGAATCACCTGACCAAAAAGACCGGTCGCATCGAGTACCGCCTGGCCGATATAGACGCCATCCTGGGCACCCCGGTTGATGATCACCTGGTGAGTAAAGGGGTCGGGGTCGATGCTGATCATTTCAGCGGTCAGGTAGGACGCTTCGAACCGTTCGGTGGCGCCCAACAGCGAACGCAATCGCTGATTTTCCGCCTGCAACACGGCCAGTTGTTGCACCTTTTGTTGCAGAATCAGCACCTGGCTGCGCAGCGACTGGTTATCGTCGAGCAACTCATCGCGCTCAGCAAAGGTCTGACTCGACCAGCGCACCATATCGGTCGGCAAACGAATCAGTTGCTGAACGGGAGAAACCAGATAGGAAAGACCTTGGCGGACGTAATCGAGCTGGGTAAAACGAGCGTCGAGCGTCATCAAGGTGATGGCAAAAACAACGGCCACCAGCAGGCGATAACCATGCTGGGGGCCGGCAGTGAAGAGCGCGCTGATGACAGCCTCCTAAAAACGATCAGTCAGAGGTGAAATCGAAGATGCGCTCATCCATTAGCTCCAGTGCCCGGCCACCGCCACGGGCGACACAGGTCAGCGGGTCGTCGGAAATCAACACCGGCAGGCCCGTTTCTTCGCTGAGCAATTTATCCAGATCGCGCAGCATGGCACCACCGCCGGTCAGTACCAGACCGCGTTCGGCGATATCCGACGCCAGTTCCGGCGGGGTTTGCTCCAGCGCACCTTTAACCGCAGAAACAATAGCAGAGAGACTTTCCTGCAGCGCTTCGAGCACCTCATTGGAATTGAGGGTGAAGCTGCGTGGAATACCTTCAGCCAGGTTACGACCGCGTACATCGATTTCGCGGATTTCAGTACCCGGGTAGGCGCAACCGATTTCGATCTTGATGCGCTCAGCGGTGGAATCACCAATCAGCGAGCCATAGTTGCGACGAATGTAAGCGATAATGGCTTCGTCGAAACGGTCACCACCGACGCGAACGGATTCGGCATAGACCACACCGTTCAGGGAAATAACCGCGATCTCGGTAGTACCACCGCCGATGTCCACGACCATAGAACCGCGCGCTTCTTCAACCGGCAGGCCCGCACCTATGGCAGCCGCCATCGGCTCTTCAATCAGGAAGACTTCACGAGCACCAGCGCCGTAGGCCGATTCACGAATCGCCTTGCGTTCCACCTGAGTGGATTTGCACGGTACACAAATCAGCACACGCGGGCTGGGTGCAAACCAGGAATTCTCGTGCACTTTGGAAATAAAGTGCTGCAACATTTTTTCGGTGACATGGAAGTCGGCAATAACGCCGTCTTTCAAAGGACGAATCGCCTGGATGCTACCCGGTGTACGGCCCAGCATGCGCTTGGCTTCTTCACCGACAGCGGCAACCGTTTTCTGGTTGCCGGTCATGCGCACGGCTACAACAGAGGGTTCATTAAGGACAATATCGCGATCGCGTACATAGATGAGGGTGTTGGCAGTTCCCAGGTCGATCGACAGATCGCTGGAGAACATTCCCCGAATCTTCTTAAACATGATTTGACAATTCCAGTTCCGATGGCTGCGGTGGGGGTCAAAATGACCAATTCGGGCGCCCCGAATCAGCGCCCTTTCAAAGCACTATCAACCCCACTAAACAGCCTCGCAATGTATCAATGGCGGGGATGTTGGGCAAGCTGTAAATATGATAACTTACGCGCTTTCAAATATTTAGCGTGCCTTAAGTGTGCGCGACGTCACTTCGACGACACTCCAACCCAGCCAGCCGATGTCATCCTAAGGAGACACCCATGAGCCTTGATCGTAACGAGGTTGAAATCGTGGCCCACCTGGCCCGCCTGAACGTCAGCGACGATCAAATGCCAGCCACTCTGGCCAGCCTGAACAGCATTCTGACGCTGGTGGATCGCATGCAGGAAGTCGACACTTCCGGCATTGAACCACTCGCCAATCCGCTGGACGCCACCGCCCGGTTGCGTGCAGACGAAGTTACCGAAAGCAATCAGCGCGAGGCTTATCAAAGCGTAGCGCCGAGCACCACCGACGGCCTCTATCTGGTCCCGAAAGTCATAGAGTGAGCCCCAATTGACCATGGAACAAAAAACTCTGAAACAGCTGTCGGACGGCCTGGCCGCCGGTGAATTCAGCAGCGTCGAATTGACGCGCCATTATCTGGATCGAATCGCCGCCGACAGCGATATCAATGCCTATATTACCGTTACCGAAGAGGCCGCTTTGGCCAGCGCCGCTGCCGCCGACGAGGCGCGCGCCAAAGGTAATGCTGGCACGCTGACCGGTGTACCGATTGCCCACAAAGACATCTTTTGTACTCAGGGCGTACGCACCTCCTGCGGTTCGAAAATGCTCGATAATTTTATCGCGCCTTACGAGTCCACCGTGACAGAGCGTTTTAAAGCAGCCGGTACTGTCTCTCTGGGCAAGACCAATATGGATGAATTCGCTATGGGTTCATCCACCGAAAGCTCCTTCTATGGTCCGACGCGCAACCCCTGGAATCGCGACACTGTGCCTGGTGGTTCCTCCGGCGGCTCGGCCGCGGCCGTTGCTGCCGGTTTAGCGGCGGCGGCCACCGGCACCGATACCGGCGGCTCCATTCGCCAGCCGGCCGCCTTCTGCAACCTGACGGGTTTGAAGCCGACTTACGGCCGGGTGTCGCGCTGGGGCATGATCGCCTTCGGTTCCTCGCTCGATTGCGGCGGCCCGCTGACCCGCACCGCCGAAGACGCCGCCATGATGCTCAATGTCATGGCCGGCTTCGACACCAAAGACACCACCAGCATGGATGTCGCAGTGGATGATTACTGCGCCAATCTGGACAAACCGCTCGACGGTCTGCGCATCGGTCTGCCTAAAGAATATTTTGGGGACGGCCTCAACGACGGCATTCGCGCGGCGGTCATGGCTGCGGTCAAAGAATTGGAAAGCCAGGGCGCTGTGGTTAAGGAAATTTCTCTGCCGCGCACCGAACTGTCGATTCCGGCTTATTACATCATTGCGCCGGCCGAAGCCTCGACCAACCTGTCGCGTTACGACGGCGTTCGCTACGGTCACCGCTGCGACACTCCGGTCGATCTGGAAGATATGTACAAGCGCACTCGCAGCGAAGGCTTCGGCGATGAAGTACAGCGCCGCATTCTGGTCGGTACCTATGCGCTGTCAGCGGGTTATTACGATGCCTATTACCGCAAGGCTCAGCAGCTGCGTCGCCTGATCAAGGACGACTACCAGCGCGCCTTAGAGGAAGTCGATGTCATCCTCGGCCCGACCACGCCCTCGCCTGCCTGGAAGCTGGGTGAAAAATCCGGCGACCCGGTGTCGATGTACCTGGAGGATATCTACACCCTCTCGGTCAACCTCGCCGGTTTGCCGGGTTTGGCGGTGCCCTGTGGTCAGGTCGACGGCCTGCCGGTCGGACTGCAGCTAATTGGCAACTACTTTGATGAAAGCCGGCTGTTGAACATCGGTCACCGTTTCCAGCAAGCCACCGACTGGCATACCAAAACACCGGCTTGAACTGGCTCATAACTAACGCCGTTATCCCGGATATACGCTAGGTGCATTCCGGGATGACCGGGTTGCCCAAACAAAGCGATGCATCGCCCCAGGCGCTCAACAAGACACATTCAGAGGAACCTCGAATGGAATGGGAAATCGTCATCGGACTGGAGATCCACGTACAGCTCTCCACCCAGTCCAAGATCTTTTCCGGCTCGTCCACCCGTTTCGGTGCCGAGCCCAACAGCCAGGCCAGCCTGGTCGATTTAGCCATGCCCGGCGCTTTGCCGGTGTTCAACGAAGGCGCGCTGCGTAAAGCAGTGGCTTTTGGTCTGGCCATTGATGCCGAAATCGGCAAGCGCTCAGTCTTTGATCGCAAAAACTATTTCTACCCCGATTCGCCCAAAGGCTATCAAATCACCCAGATGGATCATCCCATCGTCGGTAAGGGTGACGTCGACATTGTGCTCGACGACGGCAGCCACCGCACCATCGGTGTGACCCGCGCCCATCTGGAAGAAGATGCCGGTAAATCGCTGCACGAAGATTTCGAAGGCATGTCCGGCATCGACCTGAACCGCGCCGGCACGCCGCTGCTGGAGATCGTCTCCGAGCCGGATATGCGCAACGCCAAAGAAGCCGTGGCCTACCTGCGCAAGATTCACTCCATCGTGACCTACATCGGCATCAGCGACGGCAATATGGCCGAAGGCTCGATGCGCTGCGACGCCAACGTGTCAGTGCGCCCCAAAGGCACTACCGAGCTGGGCACGCGCACCGAGATCAAAAACGTCAACTCCTTCCGCTTTGTGGAAAAAGCCATCAACGTCGAAGTGCAGCGGCATATCGATGTACTCGAAGACGGCGGTGAAATCGTTCAGGAAACACGCCTGTACGACGCGGACAAAAATGAAACCCGGTCGATGCGCTCCAAAGAGTTCGCCAACGACTACCGCTATTTCCCCGAACCGGATCTGCTGCCGGTGGAAATCGACGATGCCTACGTTCAGGCAGTCGCCGATCAATTACCGGAACTGCCGGACGCCAAGATCGAGCGCTTCCAAAACGACTACGGCCTGTCCGACTACGACGCCACGGTACTGGCGGCCAGTCGCGCCATGGCCGACTACTTTGAGGCGGTGGTGAAAATCTGTGGCGATGCCAAACTGGCCGCCAACTGGTGTCAGGGCGAACTGGCCGCGCTGCTCAATCGCGATGAAATCGATGTTGCCGACAGCCCGGTCAGCGCCGGGCATCTGGGTCAGCTGATTCAGCGCATCCAGGACAACACCGTGTCCAACAAGCTGGCCAAGCAGGTGTTTGAAGGCATCGCCGCCGGTGAAGGCAGCGCCGATGAGGTCATCGAAAAACGCGGCCTGAAACAGGTCACCGACAGCGGTGCCATCGAAGCCATGATTGACGAAGTCATCGCCGCCAACCCTGAACAGGTTGAACAATACCGCTCTGGCAAAGATAAGGTGTTCGGCTTCTTTGTCGGCCAGGTGATGAAGGCGTCCAAAGGCCAGGCCAACCCGGGTCAGGTTAATCAGTTGTTGAAAGATAAGCTGGCGGGATAAACACGCTGGACGCTAAACGGGAGACGGGAAACGCCGGTTAGGCGTTTAGCGTCTCCCCTTGCTTTTGCGTCTTCCGTCTCCCGTCAAGCGTCTCCCGTTTTAAGCGTCTCCCGCCCCCTATAGACAGACCCAGCGCCTTCCCTTAGCCTTCAAAGTCCGATCCTTGCTGTATCGCCGATGTAGCCCAACATGAAACTGTCCCTGATTTCCCGCGTTGTAGCAGGGTTCGCCGCCCTGCTGTTGATCTTCTCCGCCATCACCCTGTACTCCATCCGCGTCGAAACCAAACTCTCGGAACATATGGAACTGGCCTCCACTCATCTGGGTGGTTTGCTGGACGATACCAATCGTCTGCGCAGCTTGCTGCAGGAAGCCAACCGTGCGGTCACAGCTCACGCCAACAGCGATGAAGCCGAGCAACGTGAGCGGCTGGAACAACAATATCTGGACATTCACGATCGCTATCAAAATCTGGCCAGTGAGTTGAATCAACGTCTCGAACGCTACCCGTCGTTGCAGCAACAACTGGCTGAACAAGCAAGCCTGGCGCACATTCTGTTCACCCAGGCCGAGCGTCACCTCGACCTGCAAAACAACCTCATTAAAGCGCGCGAAGACGCCCTGATCGAGGCCCAGCTATTCAATAACGACTGGGCCTTTTTCAGCGGCGATCTGGGTTCGTTATCGAGCCAGGCCGAAGCCCTGGGTCAATCCGGGCTGCAATGGGATCTGCAAACCATCATGCAGCAGGCGGAATCGGCGCAGTCTCTGCTGCAGCAATCACTGGCCATTTCGCGGGTTGATCGCATCAACAGCACCGAAGCCGAACTGGATATCATCCTGCAGCAACTGGATGCCAAACTGGCTTCGCTGCAGGACGATAACGCCGCTTACGCCGAAGTGATCGCGCCCTATATTGAAGTCCTGCATGGCGCCACCGAGGGTCATGGTGGTCTGTTCCAGAGCCACAAACACTTTGTGCGTTTCTCCAGCCAGGGCAACAGCCTGATTCAGGACATGGACGCCAATATGACCACCAGTCTGGGCACCCTGGATGGCATCATCGGCGGTATTCGCGAACTGACTCAACAAGCGCGTCATGACGCCGAACGCACCGCCAGCAACGCCCAGAAACTGACCTTGCTGATGCTATTCATTGCCGTCGGTTTATCGATCGCCGTGGGTGCATCGGTGGTGCGCTCCATGCGCGCGCCGTTAAAACGCACGCTGCAAACACTGGAGCGTCTGTCCGAAGGCGATCTGACCAACCGAGTGGCGCGACTGCCGAACGACGAAATCGGCCGCATCGGCGCCGGCGTCAATGCCTTGGCCGATCGCCTGAGCGAATTGATTCGCGAAATCCGCAGTTCATCGGACACCATCTCCTCATTGGCTACCGCCACCTCTGGCACCAGTGACCAAACCCGCCAGAGCGTCGAACGCCAGCAGTTACAAACCGGCTCCGTGGCTACCGCCATCACCGAAATGGAAGCCGCCGTCAGTGAAGTCGCCAGCAATGCCGAGCGTACCCGCAGCGAAGTGGAACAGGTGACCCAGGCGGCCGAAGACAGCATGGCGAGCATGGAAACCAACATCCGTTACAGTCAGGATCTGGATCGCGCTCAGCAGGAAGCCGAAGCCGTGGTCAACAGCCTCAGCGAGGAAAGCCAGCAAATTGAATCGGTGCTCGATGTGATTCAGGAAATCGCCGAACAGACCAATCTGTTGGCGCTGAATGCCGCCATCGAAGCCGCCCGCGCTGGCGAACAGGGTCGCGGATTTGCCGTCGTTGCCGAAGAAGTGCGCAGCCTGGCCAACCGTTCCGAGCAATCGGCCGGCGACATCCGCGAGATGATCGATCGGCTGCGTCAACGCGCCCAAAATGCCGTGCAAATTATGTCCAGTAACCGCGAGCTATCGCGCGATTCAGCCGAACAATCGCGGCGCACCGGCGAATCGCTGTCGGCCATGGTGCAGCGGCTCGCCGACATCAATGATATGAGCCAATCGATCGCCACCGCGTCAGAAGAACAAAGCGCCGTGGCCCGCGAAGTCACTCAAAACGTGGTGCACATTTCCGACATGGCAGACGATCTGGCCAAGACCGCCGGCGAAGCCGCCAATAACAGCGAAAAACTCACCCGCCTGGCGGGAGATCAGCGTCAGTTGATCGGCCAGTTCCGACTCAATTAATTGGTACCGTACAGCGTCAGTTGATAACCGAACGGATCAAGAATGCTGAAGGTACGCCCGAAAGGCCCGTCAAACGGCGACTGCAGAATCTCAACGCCATATTGCTCCAGCCGCTGATGCAGGCTGTCGACCTGGTTGCACTCCAACCAAAGCGCCAGACCCCAGCCCAGATGCTTGCTGTCACTGAGATCCACCGCTGCGGTGCGCAGTGCAAAGGGGATGGCGCCTTCTTGGAACACCACCGCATGAGGTGGCCCGTCATTGCTGGGCACCAGCCCCAGTTGCTCGGTGTAAAACGTCGTGGCGGCGTCGAGATCATTAACCTGCAAAGAAATAAAACCGGGGCCTAAGACTTTGGCATCGCTACTGGCTGTCATTGTTCTGTCCTCCGACTTATGACAATATAAGGAAGCTGATACAATATCAGCTTCCTTATATTAATCAATAGACACAGGAAATGGCCGTGGCCGACAACCGAATTGCCTATCTGATCAAGGGTGTGCAACAGGCCATCCGGCGCAATATGGACGACGAATTGCGCCCGCTGAACCTGTCCACGTCGCAGTATTCAACGTTGAGTGCCCTGTCGCAGTCGGATCAGTTATCCAACGCAGAACTGGCGCGCGCCTGCTTTATGACGCCGCAAAGCATGATCCAACTGATTAAAACCCTGGAACGCCAGGGCTGGATTGCGCGCCAGCCGCACCCGGATCACGGCCGCATCATCCAGACACAGCTGACCGACAGCGGCCGCACGCTGCTGCATCAGGCGCACGATCGGGTGAATAACATAGAAGGTAAGATGTTGAGTGGTCTTAATGAGGCCGAAAAGACTCAGCTGGCGCAGGCGTTGCGCCAGTGCGAAGGCAATTTGCGTTGACACGGATTAACCGATCAGAAAGCGCCAACCGGCGGCAGTAATAATGCCAGCGGCAATAGCCAAGATGGTGCGCCGGGTCGCCAGCATCACCGCTGCCGTTGCCAACAGCGCCAGGCGCGCCGCCAGATCGCCTTCCACCGCAACCGGCACCAAAATGGCGATCAGCACCGAGCCGGACATGGCGTTAATAAAGCTTTCAACGCGGCGGTTGATGGGAATAAAGGACATGACCCAGACACCACCGAAGCGGGCCACCAAGGTAACCAGCGCCATCAGGCCAATCAGTATCAGCCCACCATAACCGCCATAAGCGTCGATACCGATCATCGTTTTTCCTCCAGCCAAAACACCCCAACCAGACCGCCAGTCAGCGCTCCGACCACCACATGGGTATTGGCGGGCAACCACAAATAGGCCGCCAGAGAAGCACCACCACCGACCAGCCAGGCGGTGATCATGCGGGCATTTTTGCGGCCGCCGAGTGCCATCGACAACATAAAGCAGCCCATCACCATATCCAGACCGAAAACCTCCGGCTGGGCGATGGCGCTGCCACCGGCCATGCCTAACAAGGTACCCGTCATCCAGGTACACCAGAGTGCGATACCGCCGCCGAGCAGCAAACCCAGGTTACGGCTGTGACCGGCCTGAAATTCGTTCAGCGTCATCGCCCAGTTGGCATCCGAGAGCACCAGAATGGAGGCGTAGCGTTTGCCGACCGGCAGCTTGCGCAACCAGGGGTAGAGACTGGCACCCATCAGCAGATGACGGGCGTTGATCGCGAAGGTGGTCACCAGCAGCGTGAATACCGGCACCTGCCCTTCCCACAAATCCAAAGCCGCAAACTGAGCAGTACCCGCAAAGACGGTCATGCTCATCAGCACCGTCTCACTCGGCGACAAGCCGGTTTGTACCGCCGCCAGACCAAAGGCCAGACCGAAAGCAACGACAAACAAAGACAGCGGCAACAACCGCCAGAAACCGACCCAGGTGCCTCTCAGTGTTAATTCAGGGGTGACAAGGGTGGTCATGATCGGCTCCAGCGCTACAACGAAGGCAGGGATTTAACCAGAGCCGCCAGAGGAAACCAAGGACGGGAAACCAAGGACCGCCAAGGGGATTGGCTAAAAAAGGAAAAAAGAAGCCCGCGACAAAGGGGAAAAACGCGGGCTTGGGGAAAGGCGGCGCACCGCCTGATTGCTACTTACCGACTAACTTACGGGCAAACCGCACCACTGGATGTTGAAAAATGTTATCCAGCAACACCTGTTGCGACATCTGCCGAAGACTGTCGGCGTAGGTCGGGTACGGATGAATCACTGCTTGCAGCTTGGCGAAGTTCAGCCCCAGCGTTTTCAGCACCTGCACTTCGGCGATCAACTCGCCAGCGCGTTCAGCCAGAATGTGAGCACCCAAGACTTTGCCACGCGAGCTGGTGATCAACTTGATGCGACCACCATCGCCCGCTTTGGTCTTGGCACGGTCGAGTTTTTCGGCCATGTCGTAATGATAAACGCGGATGCTGTCGCCATATTGCTCGCGCGCTTCGGCTTCGGTTAAACCGGCGCGGGCAAATTCCGGATCGGTGAAAATCGCCCAACTGATGTGGTCATAATTGACCGAACGACGCAGCGGTAAAATGGCGTTCATGGCGGCAATCTTGCCCTGATAGTTGGCCATATGGCTGAGCAGGTAAGGCCCGGCCACATCACCACAGGCGTAGATATTTTTCGCCGTGGTGCGCAGTTGCTTGTTCAATATCAGACCGCGATCAACTTTGACTCCGGCGTTTTCCAAACCGAGGTTGTCAACATTGGCTTTGCGGCCCAAGGCAACCAGCAAACGCTGCGCCGACAGTTCCAGAGTTTCGCCGTCGCGTTCGGCAACCAGAGTGGTGCCGGCATCCGAGCGTTTCACTTCCACGGCCTTGGTGCCGACTTCAAAACGTATGCCTTCACTTTGCAGACGCTCACGCAAGGCTGCAGCAAATTCCGGTTCTTCGCGCGGAAGCACTTCCGGCGCCATCTCGACAATGGTCACCGCCACACCCAGACGATTCATCGCCTGTGCCAGCTCCATGCTGATCACACCACCGCCGAGCACCAGCAGCGACTGGGGCAACTCCTGTTGCTGGAAGACGCTTTCGTTGGTCAGGTAATCGATACTGTCGAGACCTTCAATCGGCGGCACCATGGGTCGGCTGCCGGTCGCCAGAATAAACTTGCGACCGGAGATACGCTGACCATCCACATCAATATGATGGGCATCGATAAACCGCGCCGTGCCATTCAGATAATCGGCGCCGGCTTGTTCCAATACCTCGGGTGTTTCATCCAGATAAACCCGCTCGGAAACACCACGTACCTTTTCCAGGATCGCCGCGCCATCGATAGGCACTTCGACAAATTGCCTCGCGGTATGAATCGCCTTGGCCTGATTGATCAGCGCTTTGGAGGGCACACAACCGGACCAGGTGCACTCGCCGCCGGGGCGATCTTTTTCCACCACCAGCACGCGCTTGCCAAAACCGAGGGCGGTAAAGGCGGCGGTCAGGCCGGCCGCGCCGGTGCCGATAACAATCAAATCGTAAGCTTTCATAGCCAATCAGACCTCTGCCTGAGTATAGAGTTCCGTCAGTCGTTCATAACGCTGGCGGTTCAGACCCATATCGGAATAACCGGCACGGCTGGCGGAACGGAAATGCACCTGCTGGGCTTCGCTGTCCAGGTAGAACTCAACGTCGTCGTGGAAGTGCATCTTGGCGGTGGTGAATACCACATAGAGGTAGTCGTCCTGCTCGGTCACTACTTCAGCGCCGCCATAGGCTTTGACCGCCTCAAGAATGGCAGCACGAGTGGCGGCCTGATCGGCTTTGAACGGCCAGGGGCGCACTCGGCGCTCTTCGTCATCCGCCTGGGTGGACACCGCATTGGGCTTCTTGCTCAGCGGTTTTAACTTGCCATTGTCGTGACCCAGCTCGGGCACCCTGTTGTTCTGCACTATGATGGTCAAAATGTTCAGCGCAATCAGCGCCACCAGAACCAACACTACAATCATTAGAATTTTCATCGCTTCTCTCCTTTTTGCTTGTCAGCAAGTATCTTGTGCGCAAACTTTATGCCTGAAGTCTTGACCGGTCAATACCTTGCGCGCAAAATACTTGCACACGTCTACGAATGATCTTCTATGAGCACCCGCCCGGAACAAACCCTCAGCAATCAGGTCTGCCATTCACTCTATTCGGCCACCAACGCCATGGTGCGTGCTTATCGGCCGTTGCTGGAGCCGCTGGATCTGACCTATCCGCAGTATCTGGTGATGATGGCGTTATGGGAAGCAGACGGCATTGCCGTCAAAGAACTGGTGCGGCAGACGCGTTTCGACTCGGGCAGTCTGACGCCCATTCTGAAACGGCTGGAACAGAAAGGATTTATCGAACGCAAGCGCTCGCAAAGTGATGAACGGCAAAGAGTCATTCAGCTGACCAGGGCCGGTCGCGCTAAACAACGTGAAGCCCAAAAAGTCCCGGAGCTGTTTTATTGCCGCAGTGGTATGACGCCGGAACAGGCGATGACCATCAAAGAACTGACCGAAACGCTCTATCAGCATCTGGCCATTTTGGAACCGGTGGAGAGCTAGAAAAACAGCGGCACCAGACGATGGCAATCGCCTGGCACCGCGTCTCAATCAGGCCGCGCGCTTACCGAGCAGGCTGCGATACAGCTGGGTATCACCCACGACTTTGACGTCGCCGGCGTCTTCCACCAGTACCGCACAGCCGGTGCAATAACGTACTTCCATGATGTCGCGGAAACGGCACTGACCACTGACGCGGGTCGGTACCGCCGCCAGCGAATCAATGGCATCGCCTTCGCGCCAGCTCTGCACCTCGACCGCATCGCTGCCGCGATAGACTTTGTTGTCACTCGGATCAAACCAGCAACCCTGGCGTTCGTCGATGCAGTAGCGGCCGTTTTCCTGGCGATGTTCAGCCAGCGGTTGCGCCACATCACGACCGCGCAACACATGCAGCGGGTTGGTGTGAGCGACAAAATCCTCGACGTATTGGTCAGCCGGATTGAGCACGATTTCCTGGGGTTTGCCCTGCTGCACAATAACGCCGTCTTTCATGATGGCGATGTTGTTACCCAGCTTGAGCGCCTCGTCCAGATCGTGGCTGACGAAGATGATGGTTTTCTGCAGTTTTTCCTGCAGCACCAGCAACTCATCCTGCAATTGCTGACGGATCAGCGGGTCGAGTGCCGAGAACGGCTCGTCCATCAACAGAATGTCAGATTCGGTCGCCAAGGCGCGTGCCAAACCGACACGCTGTTGCATACCGCCCGACAGCGCGCTGGGTTTGTGGTCGCGCCAGCCGGTCAGGCCAACCAGTTCCAACTGTTCGTCGACGCGACGCTTAATCTCGTCCTTCGACAGCTTTTGCACATCCAGCGCAAAGGCGACGTTTTCCGCCACCGTTAACCAGGGCATCAGCGCAAAACGCTGGAACACCATAGCAATGCGCTTCATGCAGAAGTCGCGCTGAGTGGTTTCATCGGCGTTGGTAAAATCCACCTGCTGACCATCGCCCTGGTCAATCAACACCTGGCCCCGGGTGACGGTATTCAAACCATTCACACAGCGCAGCAAGCTCGATTTACCCGAGCCGGACAAACCCATCAGCACACAGATTTCGCCCTTTTCAACGCGCAGATTGACGTTGTGTACACCCAGCACCAGACCGGTTTCCTGTTGTAGACGAGCGCGGTCATAGCCGTCGTCAATCAGTGGCAGACCACGCTGCGGGCGCTTACCGAAAATCAGATCAACGTTCTTGAACTCAATCATGCGCTGGCTCCTTCACGTTGTTTGAACAGACGGTCGAGCAAGATGGCAACCAGCACGATCGCCAGGCCGGCTTCAAAACCGCGTGCGATATCGACCGTATTCAGCGCGCGCACGACAGGCTTACCCAGACCATCGGCGCCGACCAAGGCGGCAATCACCACCATGGACAGCGACAACATGATGCACTGGGTAATGCCCGCCGCTATGCTCGATGCGGCCGCTGGCAATTCAATGCGCCACAGCAGTTGGCGGTTGGAGCAGCCAAAAGATTTACCGGCTTCAACCAGCTCGGTCGGCACCTGGGAAATACCCAGACAGGTCAGCCGAATGGGCGCGGCGATGGAGAAAATAATGGTCGCCACCAGACCCGGCACCACCCCCAGACCGAACAGCGTCAAGGTCGGAATCAGATAGACGAAGGTGGGTACCGTCTGCATCAAATCGAGAATGGGCCGCAAGACGGTGTAGAGCCAGCCGCGGTGCGCCGCAGCAATGCCGATCGGTACGCCGATCAAGACACAGATAAAGGTCGCCCAGACCACCATAACCAGCGTCTGCAGAGTGTCTTCCCAGTAGCCCAGATTCCACACCAGCAAAAATGAAAAGATGGCAAAAACCGTTAAGCCGATGTTGCGTCGCAGCCAGTAAATCAAGGCCGCGCTGATGACAATAAAGGCCCAGGGCGGGAACCAGAGTAATGCATCGGTGACGCCTTCGATCATCCATTCCAGAGCAATCGACACGCCATCGAAAAACCAGGCACCGGAATCAACCAGCCAATCGAAAAAGCTTTCGATGACCGGTCCCAGTGGAATCTTGTAGTTATCCATAAGTCAGTGTCTCATTGTGAGGCCCGCGCACGGGCGGGCCTCGTCTGGTGACAGATCAAAGCGCGGACTTGACCGCGTCCAGCGCAGGTTCGCCGTCCAAAGTGGTCACACCATCCAACCAGGCATCGAGGACGTCCGGGTTGTTACTCAGCCACTGCTCAGCGGCGGCTTCCGGCTGCATGCCTTCGTCCAGAATCAGCGCCATCACTTCGTTTTCGGCCGCCAGGGTGAACTTGAGGTTGTTCAGCAGTGTGCCGACGTTGGCGCACTCATCGACATAACCGGCGCGAGTGTTGGTGTAGATGGTGGCACCGCCGTAATCCGGGCCGAAGTAATCATCGCCACCAGACAGATAAGCCAGATCAAAGTTGGCGTTCATCGGATGCGGTTCCCAACCCAGGAAAACGATCCACTCGTCACGGTTAACGGCGCGGCCAACCTGAGCCAGCATGCCGGCTTCACTGGAAGCGACCAGTTCGAAGTCTTCCAAGCCAAAGGCGTCGGTATCGATCATGTCCTGGATCAGGCGGTTGCCATCGTTACCCGGCTCGATGCCATAGATGCGCTCTTCGAATTCATCAGCATGAGTGGCGATATCGGCGAAGCTGGTGACACCGGCATCGGCAACATACTGGGGTACTGCCAGGGTGTACTTGGCGCCTTCGAGGTTCACGCCGACGATATCGACGGTACCGGCTTCACGATAAGCGGCGATGTCGCCTTCCATGGTCGGCATCCAGTTGCCCAGGAAGATGTCGATTTCGCCGTTGGCCAGCGAACGGTAAGTCACCGGCACCGACAGCAGTTCGCTTTCGGTTTCATAACCCATGCGCTCCAGCACCGCAGAAGTCAGAGCGGTGGTGGCGGTAATGTCGGTCCAGCCAACGTCGGCAAAGCGTACGGTTTCACATTGTTCGGCGGCGTGAGCCAAAGTGGCAGCACTGCCGGCGACCAGGGCGGCCGCCATCATCGATTGCACTTTCATGGTCTCGTCCTCTTCGGGTTTGTGTCGTTTAAGGCGGGCTCTGCGGCCCGCTGGTTGCCGGGAATCGGCAATTTGTTATCAGGCCGCTGTTTGGCGGCCCGTCTTGCTTACACTGTATTGATTAACGTTGTTTGGTCTGCCACTGCGGGTGTTCCCAAACCGGCGCCGTAGAACGCGGCAGCATTTCGCGACCGCGAATATGGTCGGCGCATTTTTCCGCCAGCATGATGGTCGGCGCATTGAGGTTGCCGCTGACCAGCGACGGCATGATGGAGGCATCCACCACGCGCAGATTGTTAACGCCATAGACGCGCGCTTCGCTGTCGACCACCGCCATCGGATCGTCGGCCGCGCCCATCTTGCAGGTGCAGGACGGGTGGTAGGCGCTGTCGGCGTTCTGGCGTACCCAGGCATCGATCTCTGCATCGGTCTGAACATCCGGGCCCGGCTCCAGTTCCTCGCCACGAAATTCCTTGAACGCATCCTGCGCCATGATTTCACGGGTCAGCTTGACGCACTGACGCATTTCCCAGACGTCACGGTCGGTGGACAACAAATTCGGCTGAATGATTGGATGCTCGTTCGGATTAGCCGAGCGCAGTTTCAGATAACCGCGACTGGTCTGACGCATCGGTCCAACGTGGCACTGATAGGCGTGCAACTGCGGCGGTGTGCGACCGTGGTCGATCACCTGCGAGGGCAGGAAGTGATATTGAATATCCGGGTGACGCACGCCGGCCTCAGAGCGAATAAAACCACCGGCTTCCAAGTGAGTGGTGCGGCAAGCGCCCTTGTCGTGGTTCAAAAACCAGGTGATGCCGGCGAAGGTCATATGCGGCTGGGTCTGGTATTTGTACAGCGTGATCGGCTGGGAGCATTTTTGCTGGACGTACAGCTCAAGATGATCCTGCAGGTTCTGGCCCACACCCGGGCGATGCGCAACGACATCGATGCCCATTTCTTTGAGGTGATTTTCATCACCAATACCGGAGAGCATCAGCAACTGAGGTGAGTTAATGGCACCACCGCTGGCGATCACTTCTTTGTTGGCTTTAACGCGAACAGTGCGACCTTTTTGAATGTACTCGACGCCGACAGCGGTATCGCCGTCGAACAAAATGCGCTGCACCATGGCGCCGGTTTCGGCGGTCAGGTTGGGACGGTCCAGCACCGGACGCAGATAAGCCTGAGCGGTATTCCAGCGCTTGCCTTTCTTGATGGTCATGTCCATCACGCCCACGCCTTCCTGCTGGTAACCATTCATATCTTCGGTGAACGGATAACCCGCCTGCTGGCCGGCTTCGATAAAGGCATCGAACAGGGGGTTGGGGAAATCGCCGGTGTGGACGTTGAGCGGGCCGTCGCTGCCGCGGTAGTCATCACCACCTTTTTCGCGCGTTTCCGCCTTGCGGAAATAAGGCAACACATCGGCGTATGACCAGCCAGTGGCACCCTCTTCCTGCCAGCGGTCGTAGTCGAAGGCATGACCGCGCACATAGACCATGGCATTCAATGACGAACCACCACCCCAGACTTTACCGCGCGGCCAATACAGCTTGCGGCCGTCCATATGTTGCTGAGGTTCGGTGTGGTAGTACCAGTTGTATTTATCGTCGACCAGGTTGTACATCAACGCAGCCGGCATATGGATTTTCCAGGTGTCGTCCTTACGGCCGGCTTCCAGAACCAGCACCTGACGATCGCTGTCTTCGGACAGTCGGTTAGCCAGCACGCAACCGGCTGAACCGGTGCCGATGATGATGTAGTCGTATTCAGTATCGAAGCGGTACGCCATGGTCTTGCTCACTTCTTATGGTTAATTGAAGTTGGTTTAAAACAGCCGGATTAAAACGGCGCGTCGATCTTGCCCATGCCGACATAAACAGCCTTGGTCTGGGTGTACTGCGCCAGCGTTTCGATGCCGTTTTCGCGACCCACGCCAGACTGTTTGTACCCACCCACCGGCATTTCCGCCGGCGAATCACCCCAGGCATTGATCCAGCAAATACCGGCCTGCATCTGGGCGATCACCCGATGCGCGGTTTGAATATCCTGAGTGAAAACACCGGCCGCCAGGCCATAGTGGGTATCGTTGGCGCGTTCGATGACTTCGGCCTCATCGCTGAAACGCAGAATCGACATCACCGGGCCGAAAATTTCTTCGCGCACTTGCGGCATGTCATCGCTGCAGTCGGCAAACACCGTTGGCTGTACAAAGAAACCGCCCTCACAACCTTCCGGTTGCACCGGTTGACCACCGGTGACCAAACGCGCACCGCTGGCTTTGCCGGCTTCGATAAAACCCAGCACCTTGCGCTGGTGTTCACGCGAGATCAGCGCGCCGATATTGGTGTCCGGATGCATCGGATCACCGATCACCACATTGCGTTCGGTACGCTCTTTAACGCGTTCAACAAAGACGTCGTAAATGCTGTCGTGAACGAAGACACGCGTGCCGTTGGTGCACACCTCGCCCTGGGTGTAGAAGTTGGCGAGCAAGGCACCGCCGACGGCGTTGTCCAAATCGGCATCGGCGAAAACGATCAGCGGCGACTTACCACCCAACTCCATAGTGACGTCTTTGAGCGAGCTGGCCGACGCTGCCATCACCTTCTTGCCGGTACCGACTTCGCCGGTGAACGACACCTTGGCGATATCCGGATGACCGGTCAGCGCCTGGCCGACGCGAGCATCACCCTGCACCACATTGAACACGCCGGCCGGCATGCCGGCTTCGATAAAAATTTCCGCCAGCTTGGCGGCGCCCATGGGCGTTTCTTCCGACGGTTTAAACACCTGGGCATTACCGCAAGCCAGCGCCGGGCCGGCCTTCCAGCAAGCAATCTGCAAGGGATAGTTCCACGCGCCGATGCCGGCACAAACGCCCAGCGGCTCGCGTCGGGTGTAATAAAAATCCTGACCCAGTGATTGCTGCACGCCTTCGATGGCCGGCGCCAGACCGGCGTAATATTCGATCACGTCAGCGCCGGTCACGACGTCAACGACACTCGCTTCCTGCCAGGGTTTACCGGTGTCGAGCACTTCGACCTTAGCCAGCTCATCGTTGCGTTCGCGCAGCAGCGCCACGGCTTTATGCAGAATGCGCGCGCGTTCCACGGCGCTCATCGCCGACCAGGTGGCAAAGCCTTGCTGAGCACTGCGTACCGCCTTGTCGACCGTCTCGGCATCGGCCATTTCCACTTCATAAATAGCCTCGCCGGTGGCCGGGTTCAGCACCTCAAAGGTCTCGCCGTCACCCGGCGCCAGGTATTCGCCGTGGATGAAAGAGGTCAGTCTCGGCAAGCTCATTAAGCAGTCTCCGTATGATTCGAGTGTTGTTTAGCAACGGCGATCAACAGTTCGGTCTGGTGTCGGCACAGGGCGATACAGCGGTCGGCCTGAATGCCGTCCGGAGATAGAGCGCCGCGCAACCAGAGGCCATCGATCAAGGCCGCCAGGGTTCCGGCGGCCTGGTTCGGCGCCGGATGATTCAGTTGTTTAAAGCTGTAATGCAGGTTCGAATGCAGCCGCTTTTCGTTGATGCGCTGCAAGCGTGCAAAGGTCGGTTCGTGCATGGCACTGGACCAGAACGCCAACCAGGTTTTGGCCGACAGTGAATCCGTTTGGGTCTTGGAAAAGTTGGTCTCGATAATGGCGTCGATGCGTTGCTCTGCCGTTGGGTTTGCCGGCAAACGACCGATCAGATCCAACTTCAGTTGCTGCAACAATTCGCGCATCGTCGCTTCCAACAAACCCAGCTTATTGCCGAAATAGTGCGCAATGATGCCGGCCGAAACGCCCGCCCGCTTGGCGATGCTCTGTACCGTCGTCGCCGCAAAACCCGACTCACCAATGCAGGCACGAGTGGCATCGATTAACTGCTGACGGCGGATGGGCTCCATTCCGACTTTGGGCATTGGGTTTCCTTTTTGGAAACGGGAGACGCTGGACGCACGCTTCGCTGACGGTAGACGCTGGTTACAGCCACTAACAAGCGTCGTGTGTCTTCCGTCCAGCGTCTCCCATTTTTCTTAATTGACCGTTCAATAAAAAACACCCTAAAGCATTGAACCCTAAACTTCAACTTCCAGAAGCGACACATCGCTATGACTGAAAACGACGCCATGGCGCTATATCAGGGCAAGCAGCGCCCTGTTTTGGGACAAAATAAACTGTAGTGCACTAACTAGATACCAGGCCTGAACGACGTGCACAAATGTTCCAGACAATCAGCGGCAAGCGCGCTTCACTGTTACACTTCTGTTTGAAGCCCAAGCCACCAGACTGCGATGTCCGCTGAAAACCACCACTGGATTGATCTCAAACGCGACGCCGCTACCGGCATTGAATCGCTGCGCGCGCATTTTCGCGGCCACGCCTACGACCCGCATTTCCACGACGACTACTCGATTGGCTATACCGAACAGGGCGTGCAGCAATTCAACTGCCGCCGTCAGGTGCAGCGCTCGACACCGGGTAATGCGTTTTTGTTGGAACCGGGGGAAGTACACGATGGCGAAGCGCCGCAACAGGAAGGTTTTACCTACCGCCTGCTCTATTTGCCGAAGGACTGGGTGAACACTCAACTGGCGGGGCTGTTCGACAACCTGCCCGACCAGTTCGAATGGCATGTCGATGCCACCCTGTCGAATGACCGCCGGCTGATCGGCAGCATCGCCTCGGCCTTTCTGGCGTTGCACCAGGACGAATCACGGATGGTGCGCGATGCTTGCACCGATCAGATGCTGACTCAGGCCACCGCTCATTTGCAGTGGCGCAAACGCAGCGAGGACGCACGCCAGCCTGAGTTGGCCGAGCGGGCCCGGGCTTATCTGCACGATCATATTTATCAGGACGTAGGCCTCAGCGATCTCGCTCAGGCGCTGAACACCGATCGTTTTCGTCTCAGCCGCGCCTTCAAAGCCGCTTATGGCTTGGCGCCTCATGCTTATTTGATTCAACTGCGGCTGACCCAGGCGCGACGCCTGTTAGCGCTGGGCCAAACGCCGGCCCAAGTTGCCGCCGACCTGTGCTTTGCCGATCAAAGCCATCTGGGCCGTTGGTTTCGCCGCGCCTATCAATTAACGCCCGCCGATTACCGTCGCCGCTGCACGGACCTTCCAGACTGACCACAACGGTCCCGTCACACTAAAGACTCCTATCAAGATGGTTTTTGGAGTCCGTCATGCCCTTCGCCCTGTTCGCTTTTTTCGCTGTTATCACCCCCGGTCCAACCAACCTGCTGGCATTAACCCAGGGCCAGCACGCTGGCTGGCGCAGTGTCTGGCCCTTTGCGCTGGCATCGGCGTTCGCGGCCTCGGGCATCGTGATGTTGGTGGCACTGGGTTTGGCTAACTGGCTGCTGGACACCGACTGGATTCGACTGTCACTCGCCTGGGCGGGCACGCTCTGGTTAAGCTGGCTGGCAATTTCATTGGCGCGGGCGCCGGTGAATCTGGAAGCCGACCCCAACGCCAAATTAATCAGCTGGCCGACCGGGCTGGCGCTGCAAATCGTCAACACCAAGACCTGGTTGATGGCCGTTACCATCAGCAGCCTTTTTGCTGACCCGGCGCAACCGGCGCTGCCTCAGGCGTTGCACCTGGCCGGCACGTTTTTTTCGCTGGTGATACCGGCCATCTTTTGCTGGGCCTGGCTGGGGGAAAGCGCCAATCGTTGGTTACACAGCGCCGGTCAACATCGCTGGATGAATCGATTGCTGGCGGGGGCTTTATTGGCGACGGTCTGGTCGGCGTTGGTGGCCGGGCAAATTGCTTGATGGCTGGGAGACGCTTGACGGGAGACGGGAGACGCCAGCTACGGAACCACTGAACGCGACCGCTAACTTGCGTTCAGCGTCTCCCGTTACGCGTCTCCCGTACTCAATGCCATCAACATACTCAGATGCGACAGCGACCAACCCGATTCCTCGGCCAGCTTATTAAACACTTCCTGCACCAAGCGCAGATCGCGTTTGGCGGTGGGTTTGCGCGCGACGATGCCGGCGTTGGTCAGCACCCGTACCACATCGCCGGAGAGTACAAAGGTGTCTTTGCCGGCCATACGCAATAACCGGGAGCCGCCATCGCCGCCCAGATGCGCGCCTTCTTTGGCGAGCACCTGCCATAAACCGACGATGTCGTCTTCGGGCCAGTCGGCGATAAAACGGCCAAAGCCGTCGTGCTGTTTGGAACGCTGTTGCACCAACAGGGCGTTGACCGGAATGGTTTTCATCTTGCCCCAATGGCGAATCAGGCGTTCGTCCTGCATCAGCTGTTCAAAGCGATTGTCATCAATCAGTTGGCAAGCACGCGGATCGAAACCCCAGAAAGCTTCTTCGAACGCCGGCCAGCGCGCGTCAATCACCGAATGCTTCATGCCGGCACGAAACACCCGCCGACTGATTAAACTGAGCCAGTCGGCATCGGAGCGCTTGATCAACTCATCGCGACTGGCAATAACCGGCAAACGATCGATGATGTCATCCTGATGATGATGCGCCAACGCATCGCGTTGCAGCTTGGCGAACGACAGCGTCACTCGGGCTTTGCCTCTTCCAGATTCAGCGAGGCTGAGTTGATGCAATAACGCACGCCGGTCGGTTCCGGACCATCGGGAAACACATGCCCCAGATGCGCATCGCAATTGGCACAGAGCACTTCAATGCGGTGCATGCCATGAGAAAAATCATCACGCTCGACGATGGCACTCTTGTCGAGCGACTGATAAAAACTCGGCCAACCGCAGCCATGGTCGAATTTCGTGTCGGCATTAAACAACTCACTGCCACAGCAGACACAGCGATAAATACCCGGTTTGTCAGTATCCCAATAAGCACCGGTAAAAGGACGTTCGGTGCCGGCCTGACGAGTGACGCGGTATTGCTCATCGGTCAACTGTTCACGCCATTGGGCATCGGTCTTGACGATTTTCTCGGACATGCTGGCCTCCCATAGGAAATAACAAAGCGCAGGTTTATACTCAGCTACGCAACAGACTGCCCTGGACAATGGCGTCTTTCGCCCGCCCTTCAAGGTCTGCGTCACTCAAGACCCGCAAAGCGCCCTTTATAGAAAGTGCCTCTCCGTTCGCTATACACCGCTTGGGAGTTTCATGAAAACGCTGCACAAATCGCACAAGCTGGCCAATGTGTTCTACGACATTCGCGGCCCGGTGCTCGACGAAGCTCGTCGCCTCGAAGACGAAGGCCACCGCATCCTCAAACTGAACATCGGCAATCCCAAACCTTTTGGCTTTGATGCGCCGGATGAAATCATCACCGATGTCATCCGTAACCTGCCGCAAGGCGAAGGCTACAGCGATTCCAAAGGGCTCTATTCGGCGCGCAAAGCGGTGATGCAGTATTACCAGCAGCGTGCGGTTAAGGGCGTCGAAATCGACGATATTTATCTGGGCAACGGCGTCAGCGAACTGATCCAGCTGGCGTGCATGGGGCTGATCAATAACGGTGATGAAATTCTGGTGCCGGCGCCGGATTATCCACTGTGGACCGGCGCCATTACGCTGTCCGGCGGCACGGCGGTGCACTATATCTGCGATGAACAATCGGACTGGTTTCCCGACCCGGCCGACATCCGCGCCAAGATCACCGAAAAAACCAAAGCCATCGTGCTGATCAACCCGAATAACCCGACCGGCGCTGTCTATTCCAAAGCGCTGTTGCTGGAAGTGATCGAGATCGCACGCGAACACGGACTGGTTATTCTGGCCGATGAAATCTACGACAAAATTCTCTACGACGACGCCGTCCATCATTGCCTGGCGGCGCTGTCGGACGATGTACTGACCATCACCTTCAATGGTTTATCGAAAGCCTATCGCCTGGCCGGTTTCCGCTCTGGCTGGATGATGGTCAGCGGACCGAAATATCAGGCCACCGACTTTATTGAAGGCCTGAACATGCTCGCCAATATGCGACTGTGCGCCAACGTACCGGCGCAGCATGCCATTCAAACCGCGCTCGGTGGTTACCAAAGCATCAACGACCTCATTATTCCTGGCGGGCGCATGCGCGATCAGCGCGATCTGTGCTGGGAGATGATCGATGCCATGCCGGGCTTGTCGTGCGTCAAACCCAAGGGCGCGCTCTATATGTTTGTCAAAGTCGACAAGCAGAAATTCAACTTGAGCGACGACGAACGGCTGGTGTTGGATTTATTGCGACAGGAAAAAATTCTACTGGTGCATGGACGCGGTTTTAACTGGCCGGATGTCGATCATTTCCGCATCGTCTTCCTGCCGCCTCGCGAAACGCTGCTTGATGCCATGGAACGGATGGGGCGCTTTTTCGGCCACTACCGCCAGGCTTAAAGTTCTGCCAGCAACCGGCGGCCAAGGAATTCCCCCAAGGCCGCCAGTGATTGATTGGCTTCCGGCAACCGACCGGCGTAGCTCTGCCAGACATGCCACAGCCGTGGCCACACCTCCACCTGAGCATCGACCCCGGCCGCCTGAGCACGGCGCACCAACTCAAGCGAATCGTCCAACAAGGTTTCGTAATCGCCAACGTGCACACACATTGCTGGCAGGCCACTGAGGTCGGCAAACAGCGGTGAGATACATTCGTGTTCCAAGGCATGATCTGCCGCATAACGTTCAGCCGCCAGAGCCAAACCCTCGGGTGTGGGAAAGAACGGATCGACATCAGCGCGACTGTGATGGCTGGCGCCGCTGAGCGTTAAATCGGTCCAGGGCGAGAGCAGCGCCAAGGCTGCCACGGGTAATTGTTCATCGCGCAAACGCAAGGCTGTTGCCAACGCCAGACCACCGCCGGCGGAATCACCGGCCAAGGCCACCGGTCCGTCTTTTTGCAACTGCTGATAGCTCGTTAAGGCGTCATCCAAACCCGCCGGAAAAGGATGCTCCGGCGCCAGGCGATAGTCCGGCAACCACAGACGATGACCGGCTGCCAACGCCAAATGTGCCGCCAGATTCAAATGGGTGATCGACGAGCCGGTCTGGTAAGCGCCACCGTGCAGAAACAACACCGTACCAAAGGAGCGCACCTTGGCGGGCAACAACCAACGCCCAGCCACACCAGCCAGCCTATCGACCTCGACGCGCAACTGCGCTGGCAGCCGCAACGTCATCTGAGCAAAATCTTCCTGGGCGATGCGCTCCTGCGCCAGGGTTTGACGCTCAGCACGCAGTTTTTCCATCTGGCGCTGCAATAACTGGTAATAACGTTCGGCTTTGGCACTGATCATAAACATCGTTTGAATCGCTAAAAACGGCCCCACTATAGCGGTCTTTTGCAAGCGCCGGGAACGATTTGCCAACGCTGCCACGCTGGACAAGCCATCACGCTTGACCGATGGTAATGCCTGCCCTTCCCGCCACCGAGCCACTCACTAAATGCCACTAAGCGAGGCCGCCCGTGACCGACGTTTTACTGATAGCTTTTCTATTTCTGATCGCCGGTGTATTCGCCGTGCCGATCGCCGCCCGTCTGGGGCTAGGCTCAGTGCTTGGCTATCTGCTAGCGGGCGTCCTGATCAGTCCGTTGCTGAGGGTGTTAGGCGTTGACCTAATCGCGGTACAACACTTTGCCGAGTTCGGTGTGGTGATGATGCTGTTTCTGGTCGGGCTGGAGCTTAACCCGCAACAACTCTGGGCGATGCGCCGCAAGCTGATCGGCCTGGGTGGCTCTCAGGTTGTCGTCACCACCCTCGTGGTTATGGCCATTGCCATGTTGCTGGGTCAGCCCTGGCAGATTGCCCTGGCCGTTGGGCTGGTGTTATCGCTGTCCTCTACCGCAATAGTGCTGCAAACGCTGAATGAAAAAGGCCTGATGCAAAGCGACGGCGGCAAAGCCAGCTTTGCGGTTTTGCTGTTTCAGGATATCGCCGTCATTCCGATGCTGGCGCTGATTCCGTTATTGGCGCTTGGCGACATTCACAGCAGCAGTGACGACCATGGTGCCAGCCTCAGCCTGGTTGATGGCCTGGTCGGTTGGCAGACAGCGCTGGTGACGATCGCGGCTGTCGCCTTTGTATTGGTGATCGGTAATTACCTCGCCCGGCCGCTACTGAGATTTGTCGCCAGCGCGCAATTGCGTGAGCTCTTTACCGGTGCTGCGCTGTTGCTGGTGATCGGTATCGCCTTATTGATGACCCTGGTCGGTTTATCACCGGCGCTGGGCACATTTTTGGCCGGACTGGTGTTAGGTAACAGCGAATACCGACACGAGTTGGAAGCCGATATTCAACCCTTCAAAGCGCTGCTGCTGGGCCTGTTCTTTATGACCGTCGGAGCCAGCATCAACTTTAACCTGCTGTTCGATGAATTCGCTCTGCTGCTCGGATTAACCCTGGGCCTGATTGTCATCAAGGCGCTGGTGCTGGCGGCGCTTGCCTATGCGTTCCGCATTCGCGGCTCCAACAAATACCTGACCGCCATTGCACTGGCCCAAGCCGGTGAATTCGGTTTTGTATTACTGTCGTTCAGTGTCGCCAATGCGGTCCTGCCGGCCGACATCGCCGACCGCCTGATGTTGGTGGTGGGCTTGTCGATGATTCTGACGCCGCTGTTATTTTTAGCCTTCGAACGCCTGGTGCTGCCGCGCTACAACCAACCGGAAGGCACCATGGATGAGATCACCGAACAGGGTGAAGTGCTGATTCTGGGGCACGGTCGGATGGGTGGTATCGTCAACCGGATGATGCGCGCCACCGGCTTTTCCACCACCGTCATCGACTACAGCTCAACCCAGTTGGAAATGCTGCGCAGCTTTGGTCTGCGCGTCTTTTTCGGCGACGCTACCCGGCCGGATTTGCTCAAGGCCGCGGGTATCGAAAATGCAAAAGTCGTAGTGGTCGCCATCGACAACAAAGAAGAAATCACCAAGCTGGTCAGTTACATCCACAAAACCTATCCGCACGTTCATATCACTGCCCGCGCCTTCGACCGCTTCCATGTTTACGATCTGTGGTACGCCGGTTGCCGCGATGTGATTCGTGAAACCTACGACAGCTCGGTGCGCATGGGTCGGTCAGCTATTGAAGCCATGGGCATCAGCCGCGACCGCGCGCAGTTTATTTCTGATGAGTTCGAAAAGGTGGATCGTCGCTCCATGGTGGAAGTCTCAGAACTGTGGGACCCCAGTATTCCAACCATGGAAAACCAACCCTATATCGAAAAAGTGCGCCAAATGACCCGCGACTGGGAAGAGATGCTGCAAGGCCGGCTGTATCCCACCGAGCTGGAAGAGGAAGAACAGCAGTCTGCCAAGCGCTGACCTAACACCGGGGTGGCACTGCTTCGCCACCCCGGCCGCCCTTAAACCAACTGTTTGGCTTCGACGTGCCGGGCAAAACGATCCAGAATGGCCTGCCAACCCTGACGCTGTAATTCCGCGGTATTTTGATCTTCAGTATCGAAGGTCTCTTTCACCACAACAGCATCGGGCCGCGCTTCAAATTCCACCACCACCTGACGATCGTCATCCATGCGATAGGCCAGCACCAGAGGCGCTTCAACCTGAATAAAGGTGCCTTCGAAATCAAAGCCACTGCTGCCATCGCGAGCTTCCATGCGGTAGTTGAAACGACCGCCCACGCGCAGATCAATCGTGCTGCGTGGATTGCACCAATCGTCCGAGGCAGCGTTCCACTGGTTGATGTCTTCGGGTGTGGTCCAGGCTTGCCAAACGACGTCCAGTGGCGCCTTAACCTGGGTACTGATTTCAATCTTCATGAGCGTCTCCTGTGAGTGCTACAAGGCAATCCGATTAGTAAACCGGCATTTCAGCCATAGTCGGTTCCGGCTGCAAACATTCGACAATGGCGATAAAAAAACTAGTACAGCAGCCCGATCAGTAAAACGGTCGATGCATTATAAAAACTGTGCGCCAACACTGAGGCGGTCAATCGGCCGGTATAGAGGAACAAAGCGGTGTAAATGAGTGTTGGAATCAGGATATCGATCCAATCTTGCGAGGTGACAGGCAGATGTCCGGCGGCAAAGAGCAGCACCGAAAAGCTAGTGGCAACGATAAGCCCCAAGGTGGCGCGGCGAAAACAACGCCGCAACACCCTGATCACATAGCCACGGTTAAATAGCTCTTCAGCCAGACCACCGCCGAGAATTGCCAAACCAAGATACCCCAGCCAACTGCTGTATCCGGCCTCCAGCGTCAAGCGGAGCGCAGCGATATCCGCACGTGCAGCGCCACCGGTCGACGGAATCAGCCAACCGAACTGAAGCAACAACCAGGCACCACCACCAAGCAAACCCAGGCAAATATCCCGACGCCGCCAATGCAGGGTCCAGCCAATATCAGCCAGAGTCAGACCTTGGCGGCTCAGTGAGAAACGCAGCAGCCAGACCACCGACAGCAATTGAAACAGCCCACATCCGAGCAAATTCCAACCGCTTAATCCACCGGCAAAACCAGTGATCCCAAAAAACAGATTGGGCAGAATAAAACAGCCGTATCCGAGCAGCAGCGTCAGAGCATAATTCGCCAGAATCTTGCCTCGGTTATGTGCAGTTGTAGGAACTGTATCGGTCATCACTCAGTCCGTTATTTACAAACCCATTGACCACTGCGTCGATAATGTCGAGGCACGATAATATTTTCGATAACATCCTAGGGTCGCGCCGAGCCATTAAGACTGGAACAGACCTTTAAACTGGCACTGGCTTAACCGGTTCAGCCTGAGCCATTACTGCCGAACCCGATACAGATGATAAACAATCGCCAGCAGTAGACAGGTGCAGGCCGGTAGCAGCAGGGCCATAAAACTCAGGCGCGGAAATAACCAGGCGCCAGCAACACCGCCGCTGATAAAACCAAGGATAATCAAGCTGAAGAGGACAAACTTGCGGCGATCAAAGGCCTCACCCCGACACCAGGAGCCCAGCATAATACCCAGGTCGGTAAATAATCCGGTGACGTGAGTGGTGCGCACCACAGCGCCGCTGTAGGTGGTCGCCAGGGCGTTTTGCAAACCACAGGCGGCCGACGCCAGATATTGACCCAGGTGTGAACCCTGGACGAAAAATGCTGTGGCAGCGAATAACAACAGCGCTTCGATCACCAGCAAGATTTCGTACTGGTAACCCAATTTCAGGGCACCACCGCCAGCCAGAAATCCCGACAGCAAGGCGCCGCCAAAGAAGCTGAGCAATATCAACAGCAGATGCAGACTCTGGCTCCAGGGCAGTTGCCCCAAACCCGCACCGAAGGAAGTGGCGGTGCCCGATAGATGTGACAACGCCTGATGATCCAACCCCAAAACCGCAATCGCATTGACGCAACCGGCCACCAGCGCCAAGGCAAAAGCGCCGTATTCAACCCAGGGTGGTAACCGTGAAATCATAGCTTGTGCTCAGCGTTATTCCGGTTGGCTTTGTGTCCATTGCAGAAAATCGTCAAACACCGACGGCCAATGATCAATAGCACCTTCGTCGCCCTCTTCGACATAGCTGTGGTCACAGCCCAGGCAGACGTGAAAATCGAGATTGGTTTTGCCCGCCGATAAAAACTGCACCGGTAATAAATAGGCGGTTTCGATCGGCGTGCTGTCGTCGTTGCTGGCAAACTGAGCGTAGATGGGAATGTCGAGCGCCAGTAAATCCTCCAGCGGCGCATGACGATAGGACGCCCAGCGACGATTGGTAAAACCCCAGTCATCAACCTCGGTCGAATCCGGATCGGCCAATACCGCCTGATACCATTGCAGCAAGGCGTCGATATTCTGCTGTGCCTGAGCATCGCTTTGCTGCCCCTGACGCACTGCCAACCGCTCGAACAAGGCAAACTCATAAAAATTATTCAGTACATTACCGGACCAGAAACCCAGATGGGTAATGGCCGGCTGCTCACGCGCCAAAGCCGCCGCAATCTGCGCCCCTTCAGAGTGCCCATAAACGATAATATTGCCGCCCTCAGCCAGATAGCGTTGCCGAATATCATCGATCACCGCACTGAGATCTCTGACCCGTCGCTCGCGGTAATTGGCATCGTGATAAGCCTGGGGTACCTCGAAATGTTGCCACTCACGGATACCACTCAGGGCGGGTTTTGCCACTACGGCATAGGCGGTATCGGGTGGCAGCCGCTGGTCGTCATTATTGAAAGCTTTGAAAAAGTGCGGCCCGTCTTCTTTGCGTTGGTAAAAAAATAACGGGAACGGATCGGTGCCCTGAATAAACAACACCAGATGTTGCGGCCGATCCTGCTGTTGATGCAGATAATAGTGGAAGTCATCGCCGTCAATCTGCAGCTGATGGTCGCTGTAACCGAACTGCACCAACGCCTGATTCAACAGTGCCGCCTCATCAACATCGGCCCTGGCCAGGCTGGCAGTTACTAGCCAGCACAAGACTGACACAGCCTTAACGCGCGACCTTAGCTCAGCCATAAAACCAGCAAGGCGACGGCTGCCGGTAGCGCCTGTACAAAAAGAATCTTGCGGCTGACGGTAGCGGCACCGAACACACCGGCAACAATCACACAACCCAGGAAGAAGGTTTTAATGGCCAGGCCTGCCTCACCCAATAGCAAGCCCCAGACTAAACCGGCGACCAAAAAACCATTGTACAAACCCTGATTGGCCGCCATCGACTTGGTCGTCGCTGCGTGTTCAGGCGTTAAATTAAAGGCTTTCATGCCGGCCGGTTTGTCCCACAGGAACATTTCCAAGACCAAAAAATAAGCGTGCAGAGCCGCTACCAACAAGACCAGTACATTCGCAATCCACATCATGATCAACACTCCTGTCAGGGCGGCCCAATATAGCACGCCTAAAATATTTATAGATTCTTTCCGGGAGCTCAACAAGCGTCACCGCTTGGATGTCCTGGCCTCAAAACCAGACCTGACAGCGTTGCCACAAGTGTTTATATTGACCGGCTTTTGCTGTTTAAGGAATGGACGCCATGCCCGCTCATCTGGAACTTATGTCGACCTACCTGCCAATTGCCATCCTTGTGGTGCTTGGGTTGTATTATTTACTCAGAAAACAGTCGCCGGCGCTGGCGATACTGGTAATGGTCGTCGCTATTAGCGCGGTAGCGGTCTATATCATCATCAGCTCAGGCCAGTTCCAACGACTGCTGAATCCCGATTCAATTTTGCCGTTCAGCACCCGTTTGATCACAGCTGGCCTGTCGATCTTCGCCCTGGCCGGTCTAGCCTACCTGATAAAGTATTTTTACGGTTCACTGCAGACAGCACGAACGCTGAAAAATGCAGACAGCGAAACAGTCGGAACCCTTGTCGCGATGAATTATTCCCGTATCAGCGTGAACCGGATGCGATTAATAGATGCACAAATTGAGTACCTGGGACGCAGCCAATGGTTTCGCGGTCTGCCGGCATCCTTTGGACTCAACGCTAGGGTTGGTGACCGAGTCGTGGTGCGTTACCACCGCCAGCAACCTGACAAAGCCGCTGTGGACCTGGATCGGCCAATCATGCGTGGTTAACGCTGGTCGTCCGTTTGCGGCTGAATAAAACTGAATCCATCGGGGTAGCTGTGGTAGCCATCAAAATCAGCCTTACTCAACACCACACCCTGCTGACGAGCAATGGCATAAACCATGCTGAAATGGAAAAAGAAATTTGGCAGCCCGTAATGTTGAATAAAATGCGCTTCGGTTAATTCCAGATCAGCAAACCCCGCTCGCTCGTTAATGAGTCGGGCCTCGTTCAACTCGGTCACTGCTGGCTGGCGCTGCAAATAATCACGTCGTTGCGTGACTTCCAGTAATAAAGCCAACTTACTGAGGTTTGCCTGATCAAAGTCTGGGACGGGCTGCTGTAACAGTGGGCAATAAAGACGCAGACTGTAATTCGATGCTATCCTCGCCTGCTCCGCCAATGAAAACATATCAGGCGCCAACGATGCCTGGTAACACTCCGCGGGGATTTTCTCCAACAATTGGATCAGTTGCTGGAGGTAATGCAGCAATAGTTTTTGCAGTTCAATCATCGTTATTTACCTCACAGCCAACGCAGCTTCGACTCAATTCATATCGATGAGTTAAGCCGCTTAATACCAGTAGTCACGTACACACTGACCGTCCAGCGGCAGCGGTTCGAACCGGTCCAGGCCGTCAAAATGTTTAATCGGAATATCGGCCACTGCCTCGGGTTCGGCCAACCGTAAATTCACTGCGACACGCCGCCGGCCATCGGGCCACGGTTCAATCCCGCGCCAATAGGCCATGCAGCCACATTGTTTGCAAAAATGAAAACCGATTTCACGATCACCATGACTATAAACGGAGGTAGGCCCACTCAACCGAATGGCTTCGTTTTCGAAGTCATAAGCCCAAAGAGTGCCGTAGCGACGACAGAGCTTACAGTTGCAGGCGGTTGCCGTTTCAGGCTGTTTGTTGAACTCCCAACTGACGGCCCCGCAGTGGCATGAACCAGTAATCATAGTAGGCCCTCTTTGCTTGATTGATGATCAGCTTGACTGCAATAACCATACGACTTCCTCGGCCGCAACCTGCCCTCTTAAACCACCAGGTACATCAAAGCGTGCCAGTGACGTCAGTTGATAGGCGTCGCCGTACAGGTGCGCTACCTCTTCGTCGCGCACTGAAAACGGTGGCCCCGGAACCTGCGATTGGTCATAGACATAACTGATTAATAACTGTGCTGCATTTGCAGCCAGCATTTTCAGCTGTCGGGCATAAATGGTGCGCAGATGTTCCGGCATAGCCACCAGGGCGGCGCGGTCATAGACCGCATCGACTTTACCTAATAACGAAGGCGTCAATTCCAAAACATCTCCCACCCAGATATCCAGATTCGGCGCCTGATAATGCTTCAAGGGGCCATGCTCGATGATTGTCGGCGGCACGCCTAACTGTGCGAACAATTGTTCCACCGCCGTTTCCACCAACTCGGCACCAACGACGTCATAGCCTTGAGTCAGCAGCCAGCCAATGTCACGTGTTTTACCGCACAAGGGCACAAAAACACGTTCCCCGGGAGATACTTTCAGATGGTTGAAATAGCGCACCAGCAGCGGATTCACCTCATCCAGATGAAAGGCGATGCGGTTGCTTTGCCAGCGTTCATGCCAAAAAGATGCGTCCATTTTAAACGGGCTCCAGTGCGTGATGAGGTAAGTCCGGTAGCTGCACCGCTATGGCATCACCAGTCCGCACCACGCCACCGGTTTCCACCACCGCCATAACCCCGGCCCTACGAATTAATTGACCTTCGGCGTCACGATCCAAGACCGCGGCGGTGAGACCTTTTTGATAGTGATCCAACTGTGCGCAGGGATTGCGTAGACCGGTAATACGAACCGTCACATCGTCACCCAATTGCAGTTGGGTATGAGTGGGCAAAGCCAGCAGATCGATGTCGGCAGTCAGCACGTTTTCACCCAGTGTAGCTGGGTGCACATCAAACCCCTTGGCCTGTAATTCATGAATTAATTCGGCCGCGAGCAAATGCACCTGACGCAAGTTGGGCTGATCCGGGTTAGCCTTAACGCGCGACCGATGTTGCACCTTGTCGCCGCGATGGGCATCACCGGCGATGCCTTCGCCGGCAATAAAGGTCAGTTCATCGACCTGCTGTTTGGAAAACCGATGCTGATCATCTTTGCTTAAAGACACCACTCGCATCACTGACTCCTGTGTTCATGCACATTACCGGCCCTGGGCAAAACGCGGAAACCAGCGCCTTGGTCACTTGCCAACGGAGCCGCGAATACAGACCGCTGTGAGCGGCCAACGCTGGCCCCTGCGCAGATTAAAAAGACCGTCTGTATACCGCTGGGCCGGCGGCAACGCAAGGTGTCGATCGTCAGCGTCGGGATTGCTAAGTGATGGATAGAACGGGCCAGTGCAACCTGACCTCTAAGCTTCGGGAGGGCGCGAAAACCATTGCGCCAGTGCATCAAACACCACCCGAACTCTCGGGCTGGTGCGCAATTCGCGATGGCTGACCAGCCACAGTGGCAGTTGCAAGGGTGCACCCAGATGTTCAAAGGCACGCTGCAATAATGGTTGCGCATCGCCAACGCGCTGCGGAAAAAAAGCCAGCCCCAAATGCCGTTTAACCAACTCCAACTGCAACAATTGCGACAGCGTAGTCAGGTGAATATTGTCCGGGCCGATCGCCCAACCCTGGGGCGCCAGATAGTCGATCAATTGGTGATCGGATTCAAAGCCAATCAGTTGCACGTCAGTCACGTCCTGGCGTCGCTGCGGATGGCCCAGACTGGCCAGATAATCCGGCGTGCCATACATCCACACCGGTTCTTCATAGAGTTTGCGCACAATCAAATCGGGCTCACTGGGCCGGAAGGAGCGCAAGGCAATATCGGCTTCGCGGCGTTTTAAATCGGCCACGCTATGCGACACCTGAATGTCCAGTTGGATGCCGGGCCAGTGCTGGCGAAGTTGTTCGATCACCGGCGGCAATAGAAACACCGCCTCGATTTCACTGACGGCTAACACCACCCGGCCCTCCAATTGGGTGTTCTGGCCCGAGGCCGAGAGGGAGAATCGGCTGGCGGCATCCGCCATCGATTGAACGTGTTGCTTCAGTTGCTGGCCGGCATCGGTTAACGCCAACCCCTGCCCCAGGCGCTCGAACAAGGTTACGCCGAGCTCTTGCTCTAAGGCTGCAACCTGTCGTCCCAAGGTCGGTTGCGCCACGCCCAACGCCCGTGCACCAGCGGAAAACGACCCTTCTTCGGCAGTGACCAAGAAAGCACGCGCGCGATTCCAGTCAAAATTGATGCCGGACCAATCCATCTCACCTCCCCCGGTCACGGCCCTTGCTATGCATTTTCGCATAGCTTCCAGGCCTTTTCGGCAATGTAACGCGCGCAAACGCCCACGTAAACTGGGCCCACTCATTCAAAACAGGAATTCAGCCATGAAAGCTAAAAAAATATGCATCGTCGGAGCATCGGGAAAATTAGGTCAGTACATGATTGAGCATGCTCTTGCCGCCGGTTATCAGATCTCTGCGGTGTGTCGAGAACAAAGCCTGCCCAAGCTGGCGCGCTATGTCGGTCGCATCGAGCTGCATGGGGCGCCAACCGACGATGCTGACACTCTGCGTCGTGCCAGCGCCGGTTGCGACGCCGTACTGACGGTCTTGGTGCCCTGGGGCATGAACCACTACGCCTCAGGCACGGCCCGGGCGGTGCTGGACAATGCGCCGGCTGACGCCCGGCTGATTTTCTCCTGCGGCTGGCACATCAGCCGGGACGGCAAAGATCGTTATAGCTGGAAGTTAAAAGCCCTGGTGAGCATTGCCGGTCGTCTTGCGCGCTGGCTGAGGGTGGTCGATCTGGACGATCAGGTGCGAGCGACCGATGTCATTTTCAACAGTTCAAGCCGTTGGACGGTGGTGCGCGGCAGCGATCTGGAAGAAGGCCCCAGCGAAGGCTTGCCGATCTGGTCGCAACATGTGGGTGATGCGGCTCTGGCCAGCAATCACACCCGGCGCACTGATTTTGCGCTCTTTATGGTGCATGCCATCAGCGATGACGAACTGATTCAACAGGCGCCAGCCATTTGCAGCTGCCAAAGCGAATCGGCCCGGGCCTATGCGCCATCGCACTGACAACCACAATTTCATTCATATTGAACAGGGGAAACCAACCATGACACCATCAGAGCAAGGTCTTGCCCGGATTGCCGCGGCACTCTATCTGCTACTGATTCCGCTGGGGGTATTCGGCATTCTCTACGTGCCGGAATTTATCTGGGTGGAAGGTGATCAAGCTGCGACGCTGGCCAACATTGAAGCCCACACAAGCGCCATCCGCTGGAGCATTTTAACGGCCTTTGGCATTCAGATTACGCAGTTGTTTCTGGTCGTCGCGCTCTACTATTTGCTGCGCCAATTTGGCAACAAAGCGGCGGCATTTATGGTGTTGTTCACGCTGGCAACCATGCCCATTGCGATGCTCAACGAACTGTGTCGCGTCGCCGGTTTAACGCTGTTGAATTCCGAAAGCCTGAGCACGGTGTTTAACCGCGACCAGCTTGACGCCGCCACCCTGTTCGCGTTTCAACTGCACGCCGACGGCATCATGATCGCTCATATATTCTGGGGATTGTGGTTGATGCCGATGGGTTGGTTGGTGGTTCAAGCCCGTTTTCTGCCGTCGATTGTCGGTTGGTTATTAATCATCGGCGGTATTGGCTATTGCCTCGATACCATCACCTGGTTCGCCCTGGGCACGGATCGATGGTTCATCGCTCAATACACCTTTATCGGCGAAGTTCTGTTGCCGTTGGCGTTGCTGTATCGGGCTTTCAGGCCGGTCACAACGGCTAATATCAACGCGGCCGAACCAACCACCAACTGAACGCCACCAGCGCACCAAAGAGGCTATAGACCACAATAAACACCCAATCTGGTGCGCTGTAATACAACAGGCTTTGCAGCCAGTGCTGAATAAAGGAACCGCTGTAGGTGTCCAATCCAGCACTGGCGCGCAACTTCATTTCCACTATCGTCAACGGACAAATCACGCCTAACCAGGATTGCACCACCACATAAGCAATCGCCGCCAAATGCAGCAGACGGAACACCCGGTTGCGCACCCAGTGCCACTCAAAAAAATAACCGGCATAGACCAGCGCCAGACCAAAAACAACGAACGCCACGAATGACACATGCACCAACAAAACGGCGTTCGCCAGCCAGACCAATAGCGTATTCGCCATCGCCTTCAGGCGTCCATGGCACGATAGCCTGGCAAGGCTTGCACCCGCCCCAGCCAGGCTTGAATTGCCGGATAACCGGCCAAGTCGAAACCGCCTTCGTGCGCCACATGGGTATAGGCATAGAGACTGATATCTGCAGTCGTCAGTTGATCGCAGGTTAAAAATGATGTTTGCAGCAACTGGGTCTCCATGACTCGCAAGGCTTTGTGTCCACCGGCCTGTTTAGCTTCGTAATCGGCGCGACGATCGTCCGGCAAGCCCAGATACTTGGCAATAAAACGGGCGACAGCGATATAGGGTTCGTGGCTGTACTGCTCAAAAAACTGCCACTGCTGTACCTTGGCCAGTGCAAAAGCATCAACTGGCAATAAGTCGGAACCGGTGGCCAGGTAATTGATAATGGCATTCGATTCCCACAGGCAACGGCCGTCATTCAACTCCAGCAAAGGTATTTTTCCATTTGGGTTTTTGGCACAAAATGCCTCAGTACTGGTCTCATTCGCCAGGATGTCGACATCGATCCAGTCGACCGATAACTGCAACAAACTGCACAACAACTCAACTTTGTAACAGTTGCCGGATTGGTGGTCACCGTAGAGTTTCATTTTTATACCTGATTTAACATTGCTGGAACGGAAGCTTCGTTCACACTCTCATCATGACGAGTGAATCGAAGCTGCAACGATTGAAAGGCTATTGACGAACAAAATCACCCGGGCGAACCAGGGTGTTAAACCGTAGAAAGTTCGCCAGACTGGTTAAATTAGGAAGGGAATTACTGAATGTTTCTGTTTCTCCAGCACAGGCTTTTTCGATGTGAATCAAATAGCCATCCTCTGCTTTGGAAATACGCGTTGTGGTTTTCAACTGACCTTCAGGCTGATTGGTATAAATCACGGCTTTGATATCGTCCGATTCTGCCAACAGCTGCTCCAGGTGGGTCACAAAATTGGTCTGACTTTCAATACTCCAAATCGGATTATTAACCGAACCATATCGAAACAGCGCATAAAGCAGTGGCAGACTAAGCGCCAACTCAAGCAACGAACTCAACAGATAGACCGGAACATTAAATGCAATGACTGCCGAAATGGCCACTGTCCAGGCTTGGCTGATGGCTGTCAGCCAAAACAGAACTACCCAAAGTATTCGCTTATAGATGGGTTTTTGGTAAACAAACCCATAGACCCCAATCAAACACAGCAGCGTAATAACCGTACTGATCGCATTGCCCACCAAAAACTCACCACTACTGATGGTCTGGTGAAGGTTGAAACTCGCGAGGAAAATGACCAGGGTGGCATACAGCCACCAAAAAATAACTTTCACGCCTAACCATCTCCACTCAGATTCGGTGTTCGCTCATCCAGAAGTGCACGTAGCCGTTCCACTTCCGATTCAAGCCGAACCACTTTGGAGAAGGCAACCAAGCCAAATATAAAACCCAGCATCCCGATGGGCATCAGTGTCATTGCCACTACGTCCATTTCAACCTCCCAGTTTCGCTCAGTTTCCAAACACCAAACACAATTCTCACTACTTTAATCGTTCAGCCCTAAACCATCCAGTATTCGATCCAGGTGCTTTTCGACCCTGGCCATCCGGGTTTTTGCTTGTTTGGCACTGGAAAAATGCAACAGATACGCCCGCTGACGGCCCGGTGTCAGATGATCGAAGGCGTCCTGCAGGGCTGGCATTTCATTCAAGCGCTGCTGAAACTCTTCCGGCATCGGATACGCATCAGTTTTCTTAAACTCGACTTTAAGTCCCTGTTTTTCAACAGCAATGGCACTTTCAATACAGGCCTCAACAGCCGACTTGAGCTGCTCTATAGCCTGGCTGTCGGTGAAACAGATTCTTTTGGCAGACTGAGTATTTTCACCCGGCCATTGCAAGATTCCCTCAGGGTCGTTCAACAAGGCGCCTTTGGGAAACAACAGGGCACAGAAGTGCTTAAAACCCTGAATGATAAGCACATTATTACCATCATAGGTATAACAGGGTTTACCCCATTTGAACGCTTCCGTCAGCTCAGTTTTCAGGATGATCCTTCGCAGCGCCTGGTACTCAGTTGACCATTGCCTGGCATTGTTAATAAAAGCGTCGACTTTATGTTTCATAAGTAATTTATAATATAAAGTTGAATTATTACCTGGCGACCAGATTACAGCACGCCTTGTATTTGAAGATACTGCAATAACATGATGGTTTTTCCATCGCGAATTTGCCCGGCTTTAATCATGGTCAGCGCTTCGGAAAACGGCATTTCCAGCACTTCAATATTTTCCTGCTCATGAACCAGCCCACCGCCGGCTGAGACTTTCATGGCGTCACTGTACTGAGCAATAAAAAAATACACTAACTCAGTAACCGAGCCAGGGGACATATAGGCTTCAAATACTTTCTGTACCTGTTCTATTCGATAACCCGTCTCTTCTTCTGCCTCCCGGCGAATACAATCTTCGGCATTATCCTGGTCCAGCAGCCCGGCACAGCTCTCGATCAGCATACCGTCGTCATTACCGTTGATATAAGTTGGCAGGCGAAACTGGCGAGTCAATATGACCGTTTTCTTAACGGGGTTATACAACAGTATGGTCGCACCGTTGCCACGATCATAGGCTTCACGTTCCTGGGTCTGCCACTGACCATCGGGACCTTGATAATCGAATCGATATTTGTGCAATCGGTACCAGTTATCGGATAACAAAGTACTTTCGATATTACGAATTTTGTCATTCACGGCTATTACCTTATTGTTTGGTGCCGAAACAGAACCAGGAATCGAAACACAATACTGCCGCTTATTACTTAACTTCAACCAATACCTGTCGGCCGCTAACACCGGAGGCTTTTGCAGCAGGAGGCAGCTACTGCTTCGGTGTTATAACTGCGTATCGCATTTCCACCATGCCGCTTTTATAGGCATTTACCTCCAGCAGATGCAGTGGAACGTCGCGGTTAAGACCGTCAAAAAATGCAATGCCTTCACCAATGACCACAGGCAATATTGAGCATGAAATTTCATCGGCCAAACCAAGTCGCAGACACTCTCCGGCGACGGAACCGCCGCCAGCGATCCAGATGGAACGAAACCTCGAGTTGAGCTGCTGGTTTATCAATTCGCTCAGATCACCGCAATAGAATTCCACATTGTCACGGCTTTTGGGCAAGCTACGATGCGTGAGTACGACAGTCGGTTTGTCGCCATAAGCCCAGCCAAACCCTTTTGCTTCGAAGTCGAGCGCCGTTTCATAAGTCCGGGAGCCCATGACATAACAATCAATACCATCGAGAAAGGCTTCGACTGTTTCTGAGCTCAGCTCCTTACCCGCGCGAAATTCATCCGTCGTTTCCATCCAATCGACGCGACCATCCTTGCGTGCAATAAAGCCATCCAGGCTGGTTGCCATATGAATGGTCACATGACCGTTTGACCTCACCATTGCCAAACCCTCAGTTTATCAATGCCAGTTTAAACCTCGTCCGGATCAGGACTGTGGGTCGAACATAAAGACACGCAGTTCCTGATCACATCGACAAGCTTTGGCAATACGCGCTGCCCAGTCAACGGCCTGCTCCCGGGACGGTAACTCAAGCACAGTAAAACCGCCGTTAAGCGCCGGTCCCCAGGGATAACCACCGGGGGCGAAAGTACCGTCGGCGGCAACCAGAACCGGCGCCTCAGCTTCGTCAATGCCACCGCCAAAAACGTAGACGCCAGCTTCCTTGGCTTTCCCGATCACTGCATGGGAGTCATGTACAACTGCGTCCCAGTCTTCATCCGCTACCTTCATCGCAGCGCTTGGAAATGAAATAAGGTACTTGGCCATGAATTCTCCGTTCAGACGTTTATGGCTCTATAGCAGCACAACGGCTGCGATATCAGGATTCACGCACATAGCGCAAATGTGTCGCCGCTGGCGTGTTTAACACGCGATCAACCCGAAAATTTGGCATTGGCTCGGTCAGTTGTTCAAACAGCCGGCGTCCGCTCCCAAAGAGGATCGGCACCAGAGCAATTTCCAGTTCATCGACCACGCCCATATTGAGGTATTGCTGAACGACGTCGGCGCCACCGGAAATGCGGATATCCTTCTCGCCTGCAGCCTCTTTAGCCAGTGCCAGCGCATGCTCTGGTCCTTCATTGACGAAGTAAAAGGTGGTGCCGCCAGGGCGTATCCAGGGCTCGCGTTGTTCATGCGTTAATACATAGACGGGAGTATGAAAGGGCGCGTTTTCCGGCCAGGAAATCTCACCTTGCTCAAACATCCGTTTGCCCATGATATTAGCGCCAATGCGTTCGGTGGTGGCGCGAAACATGTCGTTTACCTCGCCGGTTTCTCCGCCCGGACCAAAATTCAGGTTATTACGGAAATACTCAAGCTTCATTACCCAACCCATCAACGTGCCCCATTTGGCACCCCAGTTTTGGTATTCAGGTGTTTCCCAATGGGCGAGGTCCATTCCTTCTGGTGCCATATAACCATCCAGACTGAGACCAATATTCACAAAAACCTTAGTCATATCACTTCCTCACTACCGTAGAGTTTATCGTCAGTTTGACGACTCGCTGTCGGGATTCATCCACAGAGCTCCGAATACATGACCGTCGAGATCCGTAAAATCCCGGCTGTACATAAAACCCAGATCCTGAACGGGATTTACATCAACCAGCCCACCCTGTTCACCGGCGGCCTGGATCATCGCATCCACTGCTGCGCGACTGTCGAGCGAGAGATTGATCGCCATCTCGCTATGAGTGGCGTCGGGAATAGGACGATTGGTGAAAAGACGCCACTGCTCACGGCTGACCAACATGATCATGACGGCATCACTCCAGACCATGCCGGCCCCGGTTTCATTACTGAAATCTGCGTTCTTCTCCAAGCCGATCGCCTGGTAAAAGGCGACCGATTTCTGCAAATCGGCGACCGGCACACTGATAAAGATTTCTTTGGCCATATCAGACCTCCCAGATGAATGAGTGACAGCTTAGATGCCGTCAGCGCTCAGTCGAACGGGGAGGTCTGATTTCGACGGGAGTTGGAAAATATTGGCTAGGGTTTTCGCACCAGACTGAGCACTGCGTCTGTATCCAGCACTCTGGCATACTCACCGTCTAAGTTTGCCAATGACATATTATGTACCGTCTCGGCTGAGTGCTCTCGACCGGCGAAATCGGTCTTATTGAAGGTATAGGTCGCATCCGACACTACCACGGTTTGATAACCCAAATTCCCCGCCATACGTGCTGTCGCTTCCACAGAGTTATTGGTAATTACACCGACCATCACAATGTCGGTTATTCCCCGACTGACTAACCAATTATCCAGGTCGGTGCCGATAAAAGCGCTGTTGGTATTTTTCTCAACGACGTTTTCCGACTCAAGCGGCGCCGCAAATGCCTTGAAATCATTACCCGGCGTGCCAGGCCGATACTTGGAGTTCGGATCTGTCGACATATGCTTAATGTGTAATAGCGGTAAATTCTGTTCACGCCACAGGTGCAGTAACCTTGATATCTGCGTTTCTGCCTGAGGGTTATTTCGACTGCCCCAACTGGGGTCATCGATGGCGTATTGCAGGTCAATCAACATCAATATTGCATTGGGTGAAACCAGTGTCATAACCTTCCCCAGAACAGATTGTCTCTTTCATCCGCCGACCCGACAAAGCACTACTCCTGCGCAGTGCTAGACCATTGGGCAGCGAAAACGCCGCAATCAATACCAGCCGTCGTGTGCCGACACTTTAGTTTTATCGACTTGCCCGCTTAGACCGGAATTGAAAATACCGTGCCCAAACAAACTTACTGGGCAGCCAAACTTATATTTCAACGGGCTCATTAACACTTAATACTCCAGTTGTGACCGCCGTTATATTCTCGGCAATCAAAAAGGAATACTCGATAAAACCTGTGTTATTTAGTTATTCCCAGGTGTTAATCTGACGATCGTAGCAACGAATCAATCTGAAAACGACGCAAAAAAAGGAGAACGATCATGGATCTCATTCGACTGATTCTCTCAATTCTTCTACCGCCTGTCGGCGTATTCTTGCAGGTCGGTATTGGCCCTCAGTTCTGGATTAACATTCTGCTCACCATTCTGGGTTATTTCCCTGGCGTTATTCACGCCGTGTGGATTATTGCCAGCCGGTAAGCGACATTGCCGTATCTGTTTACGAGCTGCTCTGGCCTCTAGCGCAGCTCGTAACTTGAGGTTTATCCAGTTAATTTATCTGATATAACTACAACCTCAATACTCTACGGAAAAACCACGAACGCCAATTTATTACCATCCAGATCACGCACATAAGCTGCGTAAAACCCCTCGCCGTATTGCGGCCGATATCCAGGCTCTCCCTCGCAGCGACCGCCCTGTTTCATCGCCGCATTATAGGCTTGGTCGACAACGGTGATATCGCGACATAAAAAAGCGGTCATGGTGCCGTTGCCGACGCTGGCTTGCTCACCATCAAAGGGATAGCCGACAAAGAAACGGGGATAGTCTTTATCTGCCAGCCTGCCATAAGACACCGATAATTCATCTTTCCAGCAAAGCTCCAGGTCCATGGCGGCGAATACCGGATCGTAAAAGGTTCGGGCTTTTTTTAAGTCTTTAGTACCAACCATGGTGTAAGCAAGCATCAGGGCGATTCCTTTTGGCTGTATTGCAAGACGGTTGTTTCGATTACTGAATAACAGTGGACTCATTAGCATATTACTGCCACAGCAAGTCCTTGACCTTCATACCAGAGTATCCAGAAAAATGACTTCAGGCGGAATAACAGTTGAGGGGAACTGGAGAAAGAGACGATAGCCGCAGCGGAGCAACTAGAGCGCGTTCTGCTGTTTTAGAATTCAAAGCCCAATTGATGCAGCCAGGCTGCTGCTTCATTCGGCACATTACTGAGCTGCGCAGCAGCGAGTTCACGACGTTGAGGATAGGCCTTACGCAAGGCATCGAAATCGCTCGGTTGTACCTGGCCTGCTTTAACGCTCTGGCGCATGGCGACGGTGTCGCGCGCTGGGTCATGCAGCGCTTGTATCAGTTCGCTGCCCAGCTGTTCAGGGCTGGCGGTGCTGAAGAAGCTGGCGTCCAGTTTCGGCGCTGCGGGATAGTCCGGTCCTTCGGGAAGGGATTCACTGGCCCACTGATATAAGGCTTCGGCGAGCATACGGGTGCCGGTCCATTTGCCTTCCTGGCTGTAACCGGCGACATGCGGGCTGGCTTGTTCGACGGCGTTCAGTAAGCGCTCGCTAACGCTGGGCTCGTCTGGCCAGACGTCGAGTACGGCCTTGATATGGCCGTTATCGAGCACTTGCTGCAAGGGCGCCTCCTGGATGACCGGACCGCGACCGGCATTGAGTAACCAGGCGCCGGGCTTGAGTTTCGCCAACTGCTCGGCACCGATCATGCCCAGCGTCGGATGTTGACCGTCACGTACCAAGGGCGCGTGCAGGCAAACGATATCGGCGGCTGTTAACAGTGTATCGAGATCGGTAAAGCCAGCCTGGCCTTCTTTTTCAGCGCGCGGTGGATCACAGACCAGAGTGCGCACGCCCAGCGTATTCAAACGCTTGGCGAGCAGGCCTCCGACGTTACCCGCCCCGACGATACCGATGGTCTGTTGCCACCAGTTCAAATCGTGGTCGAGGTGCAGACGAGCAAAAACAGAGAGCACCCAGTCGACAACCGATTGAGCGTTGCAGCCAGGGGCGTGGTGAAAGGCGATGTTGTGTTCGGCCAGCCAGTCGGTATCGACGTGATCGGTGCCGATGGTCGCGCTGCCGACGAAGCGGACCGGCGTGCCTTCAAGCAGTTCGGCATTGACCTGAGTGACGGAGCGGACCAGTAAGACGTCCGCTGCCATCAGGTCAGCTTTGCTGAGATTGCGCCCCGGAAGGCGCGTTAACGATGCCGCCAGCCCGTCAAACCAGGGCTCGACGTGCGGCATGTTTTCATCGGCAACGATGCGCAGGCCGGCGGCCATGACTCAGACGTTGCCCTGCTGACGTTCGCTTTCGACCTCGTTGCCGGGGCCATAGGAAGCGGCTTCGTCGTCATCTTCTGCAGGTTGAGACTCAGCAGCGGCTGCCGCCTTTTCTGCTTTATCTGCGGCTTCAGCGGCGTCGGCATCATCGGACGCCTGCAGATCCTGCAGCCAATCCTGCGGCGGCTGTTCCAGGTCGATCTTGTGCTTGATGTAGTCTTCGATCGCCGGAATCTGGAAGGAGTCGTCTTCGCAGGCGAAGCTGATCGACTGACCTTTGGCGCCGGCACGGCCGGTACGACCGATGCGATGCACATAATCTTCCGGATCTTCCGGCAAGGTGTAGTTGACCACATGGGAGACGCCATCGACGTGAATACCACGGCCAGCGACATCGGTGGCAACCAAAACCGGCACCTTGCCTTCTTTGAAGTTATCGAGCGTTTTAACGCGCTTGGCTTGCGGCACTTCACCCGACAACACCTGGTTCTGGATGCCGTCTTTGCGCAGCCGGTCGCTCAGGTCACGGACAATGTCACGGCGGTTGGCGAAGACCATGACTTTATCGGCACCGGGCTGTTTGAGGGCATGACGCAGCAGGTTGTACTTCTCTTCGGCGGTCACCAAAAAGACGTGCTGCTCGACTTGCTCGGCGGTTTTCACCTTGGGCTCGACTTCCACACGGACCGCATCTTTGGTCCAGCGCTCGGCCAGGTTGAGGATGTCGTAAGAGAAGGTGGCGCTGAACATCAGGGTTTGACGCTCTTCGTTGCGCGGGGTGTTGCGCACGATGGACTTGATGTCCGGGATAAAGCCCATGTCGAGCATGCGGTCGGCTTCGTCAATGACCAGGGTTTCCACCTGATCGAGGAAGACTTCCTTGCGGTTCATAAAGTCGAGCAACCGACCTGGCGTTGCCACCAGAATGTCCAGTCGGCTTTCCTGCAGCTGTTTGCGCTGCTTGTCCATATCCATACCGCCGACCAGAGCGGCGACTTTCAGTCGGCTGTGCTTGGTCAGCAACTTGGCGTCTTCGGCGATCTGCAGCGCCAGTTCACGCGTCGGCGCCAGAATCAAGGCACGGGGTTCACCAGCGTATTGCTCGGGCAGACGGTGCTCCATCAGATCGGTAATAACGGTGATCAGGAAGGCCGCGGTTTTGCCGGTGCCGGTCTGGGCCTTGCCGATGCAGTCGTGGCCCGCCAGCGTGTAGGGCAAAGTCATGCCCTGGATCGGGCTGCAGTATTCGTAATTGAGCTCATGGATAGCGCGCATCAGGGCGATGGGCAGAAAGAGGTCGTGGAATCGGACTTTGCCAGGAGCTTCGGGTACTTTGAATTGCGAGATATGCCAGCGGGGTTTACGGGGTTTGCGAGATTGATTGGTCACAGAGTCACACTTAATTGCTTGCGCCTGCCAGCGATTCAACGGCTGGGGCGTCGATTACTTAATAGCCATCCCGACCGGACCAGTGCCGGCAATATGGGGGCCTGCCAATGTTCAAACCCGGCGCACTGAGGCTGCCAAGGCAGGAACGTTATTGCTTTGCTCATACGAGCCATTAAAGAACACGACCGCCAACCAGGGCGTTCGATCAACCCGGACTACGCCGCTCACGCTGATGTCAGTGCGCGCCGCTTACCAGGGGCGGCGATTGTAGCGCATTTTTCGGCCAGTCTCGAATTTCTCAAACGCCGCGGGCAAAACAGTCAATGAAGGACGCATTTAGACTGGCCTTGCTGCCTGGCGAGGCTACCGCTAGTCTTAGCTTTCGGATTGGACAGAGCGTACCAACCGATAGGGAAGACCTGGCGGGACCGCCAGGTTCACTTAGGGAGCCGGAGGTTCCCGCCAAGGAGACTGCAATTGTGAAGTACTGGTTCATCCCGGTCTGGATGATTCTGGTGATTGCATCGGTCCGGGCGGCAGAGCCTTCACTGGTCCTGCTCCCTGATGTTGATCGAGTCAATATGGCTGATTACAGCCACACCTGGATCGATCCGGCGGCGGATACCGATTGGCAGCACGCCTATCAGCGTTACCAGGCCGGAGCCTTCCAGCCGCCCAATGGTCAGCCGCCCAACATCGGCTACACCGGGAGCAGCCTATGGGTGGCCATGCCGATCGTTGCCAGCAACCGCGGCTCACAGCCATTGCGTTTTGATGCCATGGTGTCGTTTGACTATCCAACCATCGATTGGATTGACGCCTGGCTGATCAAAGACGACACCCTCATCCAACGCTTTTACGACGGCGACCGCCAACCCAATCCCAGCCAGAATGAGGCGACTTTCCGGCCGCATCTGGGGATGTCTTTCAATTATAACGACGGCCATTACGTCCTGCTGGCGCGTTTGCGCAGCCAGGGTTCGGTGCAGGCGCCGATCACGCTCTGGGATGAGAACGAGTTCTATCGCCAACTGCCGACACAGAATTTTGTCTGGGGCACCTTCTACGGCGCTATCATCTTTGTACTGGTGTTTAATCTGTTTCTGTGGATCAGCACCCGGCGCGCTATCTACCCGCCTTACTTGCTGTTCGTCTTCGGCATGTCCATCTGCGTCGCCTTGCTCAATGGACACAGCCGGCTCTTGCTCGGCCAGGCCATCTCTGTGCATCTGGTCAACTGGGCGCCGGAATTCGGCATTATCGGTTTTATCGGGCTGATTCTTTTTACCCAGGGCGTATTGCGCACCCGGCAACTGGGTATGATGCACCGCCTGTTGAACGCCACCTTGATCATCAACCTGATCCCCATCCTGCTCAGCCCCTGGTTGAGCTATCGCTGGATCAGCGTTTTCGTGTTGATCGATCTGATCTGGCTGCTCGGCCTCAGCCTGACCACCGGCGCCTTGGCGTTACGTCGGCAACGCCGCATCGCGCTGTTTTACCTGACCTCCTGGCTGCCGTTCCTGGCGGCCGCCATGTTGTTTATGGCGCGTAATGCGGGCTGGTTGCCGGTCGATCCGATCACTCAATACGCGCTGCCCGGCGGCCTGGTGATGGCCGTAGCGCTGCTGTCTCTGGTTATCGCCGACAGTCTCAAACAAGCTGAATCATCCGCGCGTGACGCCCTGGATCGCGAACGACGGGCACTGCGGGCGCTGGCACGCAATCAGGAAGAAACCACCCGCCAGGCGTTGCGCGACCCCATCACCGGCTTACCCAACAAGGCCCAGATTGCTCAGTTCATTGATGGTGTCGACAGCGACGAACCCTTACGTCTGGTGATTTTCCGGCCCGATAATCTGCGCGAATTACTCAACACCCTGGGTGAATCCAACGTCGATCAACTGACCCGCAGCGCGGCGCAACGTATCGAATCCCTGCCGCTGCATCACTTTGGCGCCCGGGTGCTGAACCCGGGAGAGCCGCATCCACGTCGCATCGCTCAGGTGGAAGGCCGTAATTTCCTGATGATTTTGGACAACGGCCCCCAGGCAAGAACGCTGGCCGATCTGGCCAATGCCGCCGAAGCCGCGCTGAACGAAGCCATCGCCCTGCCCGGCCTGGATATAGCCGTGCAATGCCGACTGGGTTCGTCGCGACTGCCCGAGGATGGTCGCACCCTGGGCACCTTGATCCGCAAGGCACAGGTGGCGGTCGATCAGGCCATCACTCAAAACCGGCTGTATCTGGAATACCGCGCCGACACCGATCCTTATCAACCCGAACGTCTGCGTTTGGCTTATCGTTTGAAACAGGCAATAGCGCGCGATGAATTGATGCTGCATTTTCAGCCGCAACGACGCCTGACTACCAATCAGGTGTACGGCGTCGAAGCGCTGGTTCGATGGCCTCAGGCTGATGGCAGTTTCATTCCACCGGGCGACTTTATTCCCATTGCCGAACGCACCGGTCTGATGCCCGCCCTGACCGACTGGGTGATAGCAGCCGCCTGTCGCGCCAGCGCCCAATTGCAGACGGCTGGCTGGCCCTTGTGCGTGTCCATCAATCTGTGCGCTGGTGACCTGACCCGCCCCAATTTACCCCAGCGCCTGATCAGCACCCTGGCCGATCATCAGCTGGATCCCAGTACCCTGGCGGTGGAAATCACCGAGTCGATGCTGATTAACGATTGGGCACCCACGGTGGCCAACCTGGCGCAACTGCGTCATGCCGGCATTCGGGTGTCGCTGGATGATTTCGGCACTGGCTATTCGTCGCTGTCCTATTTACACGCTCTGCCAATCGATTGTCTGAAAGTCGATCAACAGTTTGTGCAGCAACTACAGACCAGTGCCTCCGCTGAAGTGCTGGTCCGTTCTATTGTGCAACTGGCCAAAGCGCTGGGGTTGGATATTGTCGCCGAAGGCGTGGAAAACGAAGCGACTGTCCAGCATCTGGACCGACTCGGCTGCGGTGCCATTCAGGGCTATTGGCTGGCACGGCCAATGCCGCTGGAGGATTTGCAAGATTGGTTGGCCAAGTCGGCCGGTCCGGTGATCAATTCCGCCGCCGGCCACGACAGTCACTGAGGCTCAGTCTGGCGGTTTGTTAAAAGCCGCCGCCGTCGGCCACGGCTGATCAAAGTTGTGCGTCAACAGCTGCACGATTTGATGGGCGCGTTGCGGCAAACCTCTGTGTTGATACTGCTGAGCCTGGCGCTGTACCGCGGCGCGAAAAGGCCGACTGTCGGTCGCCTCGCCACCAAGATTATCCCGGCTGGTCCGAAAACGCCGCCCACAGGCTCGCGCAAACCACCACTCCAATGCCTGGGGTTTTACCTCGACCTGCTCAAAGGCCGCTTGCTGCTCGGCGTTACGCCCGTCCGGGCAGTACCAGTAACCATAATCTTCCATTAACCGTCGCTCGGTTCCGGCCACACACCAATGCGCCAGTTCGTGCAGGGCGGAATTGAAATAGCCGTGGGCAAAAACGATGCGATGCAACGACGCGTCGTCGCTGGCCGGCAAATAGACGGGCTCGTCAACGCCCGCGACCAGTTGTGTCTGCCACTGACGATTCAGCCAGGGGTTCAGGCAGGCGAGCAGGCGATCGACGTCGGCTTCCCAATGTTCAGCAGCAAGTTGTTTCATGGCGGCGGCAGTCTACCGGCTACGCGGCCACTGGCAAGTAGGCTGATGGACGTCATTGCCAATGCACCAAAAAAAGGCACAATAGCCTGCCTTTTTAGTTGCCCAGCGGAGGTCGCTTTGGATCAGGATCATCAACCCTCGCCCGATACCCGGGCTGGCCTGATCGGCACCACGCTGACGGAATGGAAAACCCTGGCCATTCTCGGCGGTCCGATTTTGATCGCCCAGTTGGCGCTGATGGCCAATGGTGTCATCGATACTGTCATGGCCGGTCACGCCAGTGCGGAAGACTTGTCCGGCGTTGGCATTGGCGCCAGTCTATGGTCGCCGTTGTTTCTGTTCTTCGCCGGTGCCTTGAGTGCGCTGCAGCCGATCATTTCGGGCCATCGCGGCAGTGCCACCATGGATCGCATTATGCCGATAACCTGGCAAGGCCTGTACGTCGCCATGGCCGCCAGCGTCATCATGGTCTTTGTGCTGGGCCAGGTTCAGCCCTTTCTGCAATGGCGTCAGCTGGAGCCGGTGACGTCCGGTATTACACTGGGCTATCTGCAGGCTTTTGTCTGGGGTGTGCCGGCCATGCTGGCGATGGTTGCGTTGCGTGGCTTGACCGATGGCCTGGGGCACACCAAGGTCTTTATGGTGTTCTCGCTGATCAGCGCGGCCATCAACCTGCCACTGAACTACATCTTTATTTACGGCAAGCTGGGACTGCCAGCTTACGGCGGTATTGGCTGTGGCTGGGCGACGGCCATTTCCAACTGGCTGGCCTTTATCGGCTTGCTGATCTATCTGCAGCGCAGCAAAACCTATCGCGCCTTCCATCTGATTCAGGATTGGGCAGCGCCGAATCTGGCTGATCTGAAGTATCTGTTGAAGCTGGGCATTCCCATCGGCTTCACCATCTTTGTGGAAGTCAGCATGTTTGCCGTTATCGCGCTGTTTCTAGTGCCCCTTGGGCCGGTGGTTGTGGCCGGTCACCAGATAGCGCTGAATGTGGTGTCGCTGATCTTTATGGTGCCGTTGAGCATCGGCATGGCGTTGACGCTGCGCATCAGCTTTCTGATCGGCGCCCGTCAGATTGAAACGGCGCACCTGGTCGCCCGCTCATGCTTGATTCTGGCGTTGGCAATCGCCCTATTCTACGCCGCTGGTCTCTATGTCGGCGCGCCCTGGGTGGCGACCCTTTATACCGGCGAGGCCGATGTTCAGGCGGTGACCATCCGATTGCTGGCTTTCGCTGCGCTGTTCCAGATTGCCGATGTCTTCCAGGTGACCTGCATCAGCGCCTTGCGCGGCTATCGCGATACGCGCTTGCCGATGTACATCATGGTGTTGTCATTCTGGGGCTTCTGTCTGCCGCTGGGCTACGTCCTCACCTTCACCGACAGGCTGGTGCCGGCCATGGGTGCGGCCGGCTTCTGGATCGGTTTAACCGTGGGGCTGAGTTCTGCCGGTGTGCTGTTGCTGACGCGTCTGTTCTGGTTCAGTCGGCCCCAAGCTCAGTCGGCTTTCTTGCGCACCCAGTAACGATAATCATCGCCCGCGATCTGCTGATCGATCAGTTGATGACCTAAAAATTCGCAGAACTGGGGGATATCGCGTTGGGTGGCGGGATCAGTGGCCTGAATCAGGACGGTTTCACCGGCCGCCATGGTGCGAATCTGCTTGTGCAGCATCATCACCGGTTCCGGGCAGCGCAGTCCGCGGGTATCGAGTTCATGTTCACTGTGATGATCACTCATCAGCTTTCCTCCAACGCCAAATAGAGGGTAATTTCTTCGCGGTCGAAATACAGCTGCCGGGCCTGCAGTTGGTAGCGACGCTCTGCCAATCGTTGCTCGATGCGTGCACGAATCTCGCACCAACTGGCCCAACGTTGCTTCATCGGCAATTTCAGGTTGAAGATCGCCTGGCGCGCCCAGCCATTTTCCAGCCAATCGAGCATGCGTTCGGCCACCCTGGAGGGTTGCTCGACCATATCACAGACCAGCCAATCAACCGGATGTTCCGGCTGCCAGCGAAAACCATCGGCACGATGGTGGGTTACCTGACCAGTGGCCATCAGCTCGTCGTTCATTGGGCCGTTATCGATGGCATCGACATGCAAACCGCGGCGCACCAGCTGCCAGGTCCAGCCACCGGGCGCCGCACCCAGATCGACAGCGCTGTGGTCATGGCTCAACTGCTCACGCCAATCGGCACCGAGAAAGACCTGAAAAGCTTCTTCCAGTTTCAGCGTCGACCGACTTGGCGCCGCAGCGGGAAATTTCAAGCGCGCCATACCCATCGACCAGGCCGGTCGCAAAGCCGGGCGATCCAACCCCAGCCAGACACGACCGGAATCGGGGAAAAAAGCATGCAAGGCCGGGCGCGAGGCGTTGTCTTTGGCCAATAACAACTTCCGGCTGCGTAATGCCTGCCGTAACGGATGCACAAATTTACCGGCGAAACGCGCTGTGGCGCGGTAGGCATCACCTTCGGCGGTATCGCAAAACAGCTGACCAAAGACGGCTGTTTCAGCGCCAAGCGCTGCACTCAGGGCGTTAAAAATAGGCGTAATTCGATCGGCGGCGGGTAAGTCGTCGATGGTCGCCAGCACAGGCCAGACTTCGCGGGCAAAGACCAGAGGAGAGAGCGACTGATACAACGGGTCAGCACTGGCACACTCAAAACGAATAAAGCCGGAATCGGTTTCCAGACGCGCCCAGCCACTGTGGCCGAGCTCGGCCGCTACCGCCGTGATTTCCGCCAGGCATTCTTTTTCAAAGCCGGGACGGCACAGCAATAACAACGCTTGGCTGGACATCACAGCAGTGCCTGAGCAAAAGCACGCGCCCGCTTTTCCGACCACAGCGGCTGGTTCAGACGCCAGCGGATAAAACCGCAATGACCGCCGCGGGGCGGGGTTTCGAACAACAGATGGGCGGAGGCATCGGATGGTCGCATGTAGCAAGCGTCGGCCAGGAACGGATCATTCAGCGCATTAACGACCAGAGTCGGTCGCTGCAAGCGACTGAGCACCGTTCGTGACGAACAGCGCTGCCAGTAATCCTGAGCATCATGAAAACCATGCAGCGGCGCGGTATAGCGGTTATCAAAGTCTTCGAAGTTACGCAGCTGATCATAACCTTCCAGGCTGATCAGCTGCGGAAAATGCTCAGCCTTGTCGGCAATTTTGACGCGCAGATCTTTCAGGAAACGGCGCATATAAAGTGATTGCGCCGGCTTGGCCAGTTGCTCAGCACAGGCTGCCAGATCGAGCGGCACGCTATAGGCTGCGCCGCCGATTACTTCCGGTTCCAGATCCGGCTCGGCCAAGGTCAAAACCGTCTGGTTGCCGCCCATGCTGAAGCCGACCAGAAAGATACGCTGGAAACCGCGTTCGACACCCAGCCGGATCACCGCGCGTAAATCCTCGATAGCGCCGCTGTGATAAAAGCGTGGCAGGCGATTGAATTCACCACCACAGCCGCGGAAGTTCCAGGCGTAGACATGCCAACCGGCGTCGTGAAAATGACGTGCCATACCCTGCATATAAGCACGCTGGCTGTTGCCTTCCAGACCGTGACTGAGGATCACCAGAGGGGCACTTTCCTGCTCAGCGGCGAGTTCATCGATCAGCAGAAAATCACCGTCGTCCAGCTCCAGGCGCTGACGCTGGTACGGCACGCTGACGTGACGCATAACAGAAGGAATAATGGATTGCAGATGGCCGTTGGACAAACCCAGACCGGCCACATAGGAAGAATATTCGAGATCGTCGTGCGTCACAGCCTTGAACCCTCTGCCAAAAGCGCACGGGGTTGTTTCACAGCGACCCAACTTCAGGTTGAGTCAGAACCCCGGACGGCGTGAGGCCGGGCATTCTACGCAAAGCGGAACAGCGGCGCCACTCAACTACCGAGGGCGCGCATCAATCCATAGCCAAGCAACATCAAGGTGGCCAGCACAAAACCGCTATAGCGTATTTGCTGACAACGACGACAGGGTTTCTTAGCCATCAGGCAGACTTACGCGCCGGCGGCATATAGCGGCTGCTGAGGTTGTCAAAAAAGCTCTCACGCAATTGCGAAATCTCCTTTTTAACTTCATCGATGACGTGCATTTCATCACCACTGAACTGCTGTTTTTCTGCATGCACCTGACGCCGCAGATTAACAATTTTCGAGCCGTAGATGCGCAGCGTGCGTTCCAGCTTCTTTTCGCCCAGCAACAACAGAGTGCTTTCAGCTTCGGTTAATTCACGGAACACATCAACCAACTCCTGGCCAACGCGTGCCATTTCCTCGCGCCGATTACGCGGCCATTGCTGACCATAGCGAGTGAACTCGGTGGCCAAGCCCAGGTACTGCTGATAAACGTGATGCACCCGACCTACGTTCGCGGCCACCCGTTCGAGCAATTCGCGCCGTTTGCGCACGTCCTCGACAATCTTCTGGTCCAGAGTGCGATGGCGACGCAGGTAGAGCCAAAATATCAGCGCGCTGATCAGCACACCGCCGGCAATTTTGACACCGGTATCGATCATTTCCAGCGTAATCATGGTTTCCTCGTTGTTTTTTTGACGCTTTGCAGCCCAACACCCTCCTTCAGCAGTTTTCGTGCCCATTTTGACGGCCTCGGCAATTTTGTTCCGCCGGCTCTGCGGTTGCCGCTGTTAACGGCCCTTTCAGGTCACCGCTAGACGACTCACTTAGCCAAAAACTCCAAAAAAAACAAAGGCCTAACGCTTGACACTAAAGGAGCATCCTCTAGAATACGCGCCGTTGTTCGTTGTTCCTCGATAGCTCAGTTGGTAGAGCAGTAGACTGTTAATCTATTGGTCGCAGGTTCGAGTCCTGCTCGAGGAGCCACAACCGCTATCTTCCTCGATAGCTCAGTTGGTAGAGCAGTAGACTGTTAATCTATTGGTCGCAGGTTCGAGTCCTGCTCGAGGAGCCAGATTTCCGGCGTTTGAATCCCTGATTCGAGCGCCGATAAAAAAAGGGCGCCCCCTAAATGGAGGTGCCCTTTTTTGTGATTCAGGCTTTTACAATCCAGAGCGCAAGCCCGGCGAACCGGGCTATCCACTTACTCTCAGTCAGCGCTGACGACGTCCAGCAGTTCCACTTCAAAAATCAGCGTGGAACCGGCCGGAATCGCACGGCTCGGACTACGATCGCCATAAGCCAGCTCAGCCGGAATGTAGAACTTGTACTTATCACCTTCGGTCATCAACTGCAGACCTTCGGTCCAGCCGGCAATCACATTACCCAGCGGAAACTCAACCGGCTCGCCACGCTCGACAGAGCTGTCGAAAACTGTGCCGTCCATCAAAGTGCCGTGGTAATGCACTTCGACGGTGTCTTCGGCAGAGGGTGATTCACCGCTGTCGGTTGCTGACAGCACTTCGTACTGCAGACCGGACTCAGTGACGGTAACCCCTTCTCGGTCTGCATTCTCAGCCAAAAATTCGGCGCCTTCTGCTTTGGTGGCTTCGACTTCAGCCTGACGCTCTGCCTGCTGTTCAGCCATAGCGGCCTGCTGCTTTTGCTGCAGCGCCTGAACCGCCGTGTTGATCTGTTCTTCGGTCAGCTCGCTTTCTTCACCTTCCATGGCATCCTGAACACCAGCGACCAAAGCGTCGACATCCAATTCCAGGCCCTGGGTCTGCTGCAACAGGTTGCTGGCAAAACCAAAACCGATGCCATAAGAAGCCGCCGCTTCGTCAGAATCCAGATTTTCGGCCAGTGCCACACCAGAGAGTGTCAGTACAGCGACGCCGGCCATCAGGTGTTTACGTACATCAGTCAATTGCATCTCAGCTTCCTTCTTCTGGAGTTGACTGCTGCGCTTGCAGCTGTTGTTGCAACGCTTCAATCGCCGCATTGATTTCAGCGTTGCTTAATTCGCTTTCTTCACCAGCCATGGCAGCGCGCAAACCCGCTTCCAGAGCATCTGCGTCCAGGTCCACTCCCTGTGTTTGCTGAACCAGGCTATTGGCGAAGCCGTAACCGATACCATAGGAGGCAACCGCCTCATCAGTGTCCAGGTCTTCAGCCAGAACGGGCGCAGCCAATACAACGGCGACGACACCGGCGAAAAAAGGATTTTTCAGGCTTGTCAGTGACATAAAAACATCCTGTCCGGGGAAGACCGTTCGGCCAAAAAACCTAAGCCAGTTGTCGATCTTCCAGTATTGAGGAGGGTGACATTACCCTCTGCGTTCGGCTTTCGTCAGGCAAAAAAAAGGCGCCACCAACGAAAGGCGCGCGCCAGTGTAACCTGATGGAAGTCATCAACTCCACCGCGTTTACTGCGAATTGACTCCCATTTGCGAGCTATCCGCCGCTGCGGATTTTCGTTGCACACGATGGCGTCGCAGCTTGGCCAGGAAGCTTTCGATCCACAAAGGCAGGCTGATTAATAAATCGTAGAAGGCCAGCAGCAACGACAACAACTGACTGACAAAGGCGGCGATCAGACGCGTCAGCAAAGACACCAAACGCAAACCAGCAACCAAGGCGTCGCCCAGCAATACCCGACCGTTTTCCACCCAGCGCTCAAGTGGCACGACAGCGAACATCAACAAAAAAGTCAGTACCGGCCCCAACAACATCCGCGCCGCCAAGGGCACGCCCTGGTCGATTTTGGGCGCTTCATAGACGACCACCGGATAAGCAATTAAGCGCTGGTACAGCTCTGGCACTGAGCGCAGACGCTCGTGCATAAATATCAATCCTGACTGACTCAGCGCCACTATCACCAGGACAGTCACCACCGACCACAATAACCATCGCCGCCGTCGATCATCCAAAAAACCAAAGCTGGTGAAGATGCGTGTCACCTGTAACGCCTCCAGCAGCAAGGTGCCCAACAGGGCGATAAGCAGCACCAGAGCCCAAGCCGACAAGTCAGCCAAACCGACCGATGCCAAGAAGGGATCGCTGGTGGCACTGGACTCAAAAGCAGGGCGAATAAGACGGACGTTTAGCCAGCCGATGATCGCCCAGGCGGAGAGCAGCAGACTGGCGAGCACAAACTGGCCTATGACTGAAACCCGCTGCAGTTTCTCGATACGATCCGAATGGCTGCGCAATGATCGATATTGCCGGTAATGCTGGTCAATATGAGCCGCCTGGTTCAATAGCCCGCGCATGCCACGACCCACATCTTCAACTTCATGATTCAGCTTACGCCAGTGCGGCATCATCGAATGCAGCAGACGATGGCGTTGTTGCATGCCGCGGCGAAAATCTTCCAAAGACTGCTCGTGTTGACGGTGCAGCTTGGATTCCAGATCGGCCAACACCTTGGATACCACCGGGTTACCCGACTGTATCTCGCGTAGGTGGACAACCTTGTCGATGGCATCGAGCCAATCCGGTGCCGGTGGCGGTGTTTCAGCGGTTCGGTAGTAGTCGTCTTCCAATTGGGCAATATGCCGGCTGATAGCCTGCTGCAGATCCGGGAAGCGTGCCAGATCCCTCTCAACCAAGCGTTTAACCTGATGAAAATGACGTTCCAGGCGACGCTCTTCGCGGCTGCGACCAAGCTCAAGCAGGACGTCGCGGTTACGCAGGCGAATTTGTTCAGCCAGTACGGCCAGGGATCGTCCATAGAGACGCAACACCGAGGTGACCAGCCGGGAAAACCGCTGCACCAGCCGATGCACAGGCAGCCGCGCTACATAGAGCAGCACCAGAGCCAGCAACAATATCACCAGCGCCGACCACAGCGGCGCGTCGGGTATGATCATCCAGTTCACAAGGGACCTCTTCGGGAACAGCCTGAGCCCGATTCCGGGCGAGACCGGGCCTGGTTCACAGTGTAGCGGAAAAGGGGGTACCGGTGCGATGCACAAACTCAAGTTAACCGCCAACAGACCGATCTATAAGACAACCGTTGTTGAGGTTGAACATGGTCTCGCTGACTCCCCTGCTCCGTCCGGCTGCTCTGGCCTGCCTTACTGCCGCTTTGTGCGCTTGCAGTCAGGATGATAGTGGCAGTGGTTCTGGGGACGGTGCACGCCTCTATCATCTGGCGGGTACGGTAGCTGTGGGTCGCCCGGGGCAATGGGCCAATGTCTGTATCGATGACGACTGCACCCGCGCCAACAATGCCGGCAACTACCGGCTGAGCCTGCCACTGACCCGCTCTGCATTGATCCATGCTGATGTTCCCGAAGTGGACGGTAAAATCACCCGTCTGACCAGCCTGTATCGTCATTCGTTCAGCGTGAGAAACCAGATCGTCAACATGAACCCGACCACCACTGCGCTGCTCGAAGCCTGGTCACAATACCGCCTGGGACAGACGCTGGAAGACTGCCTCGATGCCAGCATACTGCCTGGATGTGAACGATCTTTGGTTGATAGCTTCAGCCTGGGTGTCCAGGAACATGCCAGCGCCCGCTTGGGCAGCTGGCTGGGAACCGCCTGGAGTTCAAACCCTCCGCGCGACCCATTCAGTGACCTCTATCTGGCCGACCCCGCCCTGGATTGGCTGGATGATCTGCACGATCACTTTCATTTCAACGCCGCTGCCGCCGAGCTGGAACTAAGCGACAACAGCGACATCTTGATCGGCACTCTGCCGTACATTTATCTGTTTGGAGCCTACGCCACCTCGCCTCTGGACTCTGATGTTATTACCGACGCCAAGAGCATCCCCCCAGATGAACCTGACGAAAGTGACAATTTGATCGTCATGTTCATGGATGTCAGCCCAGGCAGAAATTTTAATGCTCCCAGAACCATCCGCCTGGATGCCTCGGATACCTACTCCAAATCAACACTGCCCGGCAACACTCTGACTTTCCGACAGGAACTGGTCGATCCCGATGGTAATGTGCGCCGCTTCAACGACGACAATTTAGCGACCGAAGTGACCCGGCCCGGCCCTCACACCTGGATAGTCACCGTGACCGATGATGCGGGCAATCTGAACACTGAAGGGATAGTGCTTCAGGTCAGCAGCAAAGATCCGACGGCAAACCCAAGCTTTGGTGCCGCCGGCAGTTGTCCGACAGATCCCACAACGATGAACGTAAACTCAGTTAATTTCTGTGAAGAGCCGCTGGATGGCAGCGAGGATTATGGCGTCTGCGCGCCCGTACCTTCTGGCCCCTACAAGTCCATTCATTCCCCGGCACGATGCTCGACTACTTCGCAAAATGGCGGTGCCTTGCTGGGAGTTTGTACCGAACTGCCGATTGGATTACGGGTGTTCTATTACATAAATCCGCTCAGAGACAGCGGTGAATCGTTTGAGACCCAACGCAGTCGACATCGTGATAGGTGCCTCAATCACGGTATGAACTGGAGCAATCAGGCCAGCAACTGATCCGCCCGCGCAATCGCTTCAATGACATCCGATGCCAGCACCACGCGCCGGCTTTGTGCCAACTGCCAGGCCAAATAGGCGTGCCACCAGGCGCCAGTTTGCGCCGCCTGCCAGGGCGACTGACCCTGAGCCATCAAGGCGGCAATCAGGCCAGCCAAAGTATCGCCCATTCCCGGCGTCGCCATGGCCACTGTTCCTGGGTGCACAAAGCGCAACTGCCCATCCCAGGCGACCAGACTGCCCGCACCTTTGAGCACCACCACCGTCTGATAGCGCTCGGCCAGTGCTAATGCCGCCTGACAACGGTCAGCCTGAATATCCGCACTGCTGCACCCCAGCAAACGACCCGCCTCGCCCGGATGCGGCGTTAACACCCAGGTTGGCAAAGACCAGGCGCCGCTTTGCTGTGCCAACCAGGTCAGACCATCGGCATCCAGGATTCCGCCGCCCTCACCGGCCAGATATTGACGGTACAAAGCATCCGCCTGCGCACTGAACCCCAAACCCGGACCAAGCACCAGAGTTCCTTTGGCAGGCTCAGTCGGCGCTGCTGTCATCAATTCCGGCTGCGCTGCCAAAATGCTCGCCGCCGTGCTTGCATCACAGTGCCAAACCACCCGGCCGGCACCGGCCGCCAACGCCGCCCGGGCAGCCAGTAAACCTGCGCCGCCAAAGCCTGGCGCACCGGCGATAATCGCGACCTGTCCGAAAGCACCTTTGTGTGCATCCGATCTACGCTCCGGCCAAGGCGGTGGCTCGTCGAGGAAATGGCCCAGGGCTTGGTCAGCACTGTCGATAGCCAAGCGGTCCAAACTGATCAGACCGGTCAAACCCGGACCCTGATGCGTTAATAAACCCGCCTTAAAAGCAATAAAAGTGAGTGTTCGCTGGGCCGTCATCGCAGCGCTGTCGGCCTCACCGGTACTGGCATTCAATCCCGACGGCAGGTCCACAGCAAGCACCGGTATCTGCAGTGCTCGAAGTTGTTCGAATAATTGAGGCCAGGGTTCTCGCAAAGCACCACGGTGTCCTGTGCCCAGAGCCGCATCAATAATCAGATCCCAGTTCGAATGGAGATCATCCAGCAAGGTTCCATTAGCCTGGCGAAAAACGTCCAGCGCCCTTCCGGCATCGGTATCCGGCGCAGGCTTTCCGGCAGGTGCCAACACCGCAACGTCCAGGCCCGCGGCCATTAATTCGCTGGCTGCAATATAACCATCGCCGCCATTATTACCGCGCCCAGCGATGACCAAAATACGACGCGCCAACGGCCAGTGGCGACGGGCGTGACGCGCCACCGCCTGGCCCGCTTTGAGCATCAAAGGCCAGGTTTCACCACCGTTGTTCCGGGCCCAACTTTGTTCGGCAGTCTTCACTGCTTCGACCGTCAGTACCGCTTGCATTGCCTTGCCCCCCTAACTGATCAACCAAGCCTAGCGCAGCTGCCCAAGCCAATACCATCACAGATGAGAAGCCACAGCGTTTCGGGCACAATAATGCCTCCTTGTGCATCGAGTTCGACATGAAACGCGCCCGCGCTCCAGAGCAAAAAGCCGCCCGCCGCCAGGCTTTATTGATCGCCGCTGCGCGTTGCTTTGTCGATAATAATCATCAACTGCCTTCCGCCGCTCAGGTTGCCGAGGCAGCGCAGGTCGCCAAAGGTACCGTCTATCTGTATTTCAGCACCAAGGAAGCAATTTTTTTGGGTTTGTTAGGCGAACATCTGCAGCAGTTGTTAAGCGCCATCCGCCAACCGGTACTAGAGCCGTCTATAGCAAAACGACTGACGACTAAGGTGCTGGACTACATCGAAGCCGAACCAAGCTTTATGCCCTTGTCCGCTCAGTTACAGGGCACCTTGCAGCAAAACCTGGATCAACCAACGCTGATGGAGTTCAAACGACAGCTGGCGCAGAGCCTGATCGATACGGGTCATTGGTTGGATCAAACCTACACACTGCAAGCGGGTACCGGCAGTCGCAGCTTACTGCACTGTTATGCGGCCATGGTCGGTCTGTGGCAATTGCTGCAATGGCCGCCGGTACTGGCAGATCAGGCTGAAAATCCCGACTTTGTGGTATTACGCCGACAGTTTGGCAACGAAATTCAGTGGAGTTTCGAGCGCATCTGGTCAACCACTCCGCGCCAATAAAAAAGCCGCCTCAGCCAAGCTGGGCGGCGAAAGAACCTTGAAGGGATATCTTGATCAAGCAACCTGGCGTCTTAGCCAGAAGCTGAACTGTTGACGACCCTAGAGTGGTTTTTGGATGCAGGCGACATAAAAAAGCCTCCCGAAGGAGGCTTATTACAATCAAACCGACTAACGGTTGATCAGAACTGGACAGTGGCGCCCAGGAAGAAACCGGAGTAACTGATTTCTGATACGAAGTCTTCGGTATCGGCACCAAAGGTGGACTCACCAATGTTCACGCTGTAGTCACGATAACCGCCTTCAACACCCAATTTACCCAAGTCATTGGTCGGCAGCGGTGCAAACCAAGCCGCTTTCACATTCCAATCGGTGACGTTGGTATCCATGGGCATGGTTTTAAGTTCTGCGCTGAGCGTCAGATCGGTAGGGATGACGGGCGGAGTGAATGAACCGGCCACATACAGCATCGGTAAAATCACCGGGCCATCACTGAAGGAGGCTTCCAGTTTTTGACCACTGGTTTGACCTTCGGCTTTAAAACCACCGATAAATGAACGGAAATTCACCCCAAAGTCGAGTGACGAATAGGCGAAAGGAATGCCAGCGGACACGGTCAGATCGAGATAGCTCATGTCCAGTTCGGATTCGACTTCTTCAGCGTAGGTCTGGCTTTCGCCACCATAGGAAATGGTGTCAGAAATGACATTGCTACCATTACTAACCAGACTCTCATACTTCAGCCCAATATCCGGCAAAAACGGCAGGCCGATTTTGGCTGTCGCATAGAGACCAGAATCCATTTCGTGATCCAGGCCGGCCGGATTGGCATTGCTGTCGCTGGTCAGGTCCATGGAGTTGTTGGCCAAGGTGCCTTCGTCCAGACCATTAAAGCTGTAACCCACACTGCCAGCCAAATCGATCAGCGGCGCTGACCAGGCCATCGGTGCTGCCAGTGTAACGGCAGCGGTCGCAATCCAAATTTTCACAGACGTTCCCCTTCTTATTACGGCTTTAGGAATTCAGACTTTTAAGTGTAGTTTCTGTCAACTGAATTGCACACCAATACGGCGTCCAACTTCTTCGTAGCTTTCAATAACGTGACCCAGGTCCTGTCTAAACCGGTCTTTATCCATTTTTTCGAGGCTTTGAGCATCCCACAATCGGCAGCCGTCGGGTGAAAATTCATCACCGAGTAGAATGTCACCCCGGAAACGACCGAATTCCAGCTTGTAATCGACCAGCAATAAATTGCCGTCGGCGAAGAGTTTTTTCAGCACCTGGTTGACCGCCATGGTCAGCTCTTTCATACGCGTTACTTCGGCTGCCGTGGCCCAGCCAAAGGTTTCGATATGCGATTCGTTAATCATCGGATCGTGACGCGCATCATCCTTTAAAAAGAACTCGAACACCGGCGGATCGAGAACCTCACCTTCGGTAATACCCAGGCGACGACACAGGCTGCCGGCCGCACGGTTTCGCACCACACACTCCACCGGAATCATCTTCATATTGCGCACCAGAGATTCGGTCGGCGACAAGGCTTTGACGAAATGCGTCTCGATGCCTGCCTGTTGCAAGGCCTGCATAATAAAAGCGTTGAACTCGTTATTAACCTGACCTTTGCGCTCCAACTGTTCCACCTTTTCACCGTCAAAGGCCGAGGTGTCATTGCGGAATTCCAGCACCAGAAGATCTGGATCTTCAGTGGTATGGACAGTTTTTGCCTTGCCTGCGTACAGCACGCCCGTCTTGTTCATGGGTTCAGCCTCGTGGTTAGACGGTTTCCAAATTAATCCAGTCGCAGCCTTCGTCCTGACTGAGCGTCTGAACAAGGGCATTAAAGCCATCCAGAACCGGGTCGAGCGCAGCCCGAGCCAGATCAGGATGATTATTCTGTTCACTGATGTGCGAAATCATCAGGTGTCGTAAGGTTTTCAATTCCAGACTGGCCAGCAGATCAGCGGCCTGCTGATTGCTCAAATGGCCCCAATCACCACCGACCCGGCGTTTCAGACTGATCGGATAAGGGCCTTCTGCCAGCATGCGCGGGTCATGATTGCACTCCAGCAACAGTGCCTGGCAATGACGGTAGCGTTCACGGACCAGCGGTGTGATGCTGCCCAGATCGGTCAGCAGACCTAAGCGATAATCGCCGGCCTGGAAAACAAACTGGCTGGGTTCGCGCGCATCGTGCGGCACCGTTACCGGCTCAATACTGATATCGCCCAGGTTAAACGACTGATGGACATTAATCGGCCGATAAGTCTCGACCGCCGTTTTGAATGAGCGTGATGTACCTGGCGTCGTATAGAGCGGAAGTCGGTAGCGGTTGGCGAGCATGGGTGCACCTTTGAGATGATCACCGTGTTCATGCGTCACCAGTATGGCCGTCAGCGACTGCGGGTCGACACCACGCCGATTCAAGCGCGCTTCAACATCGCGCAGTCCAAAGCCGCAATCGACCAGGATACGAGTACTCCCCGATTCGATCAGGGTGGCGTTGCCCTTGCTGCCACTGCCCAATGAGGTGAAGCGCACCTCAGCCCCCCTGACGCATCTGTTCCCGTATTTGCGCCATCAACCGCTGATTTTCTTCCTGTGGCAATACCGTGCCATCTTCATATTCAGCGGAAATGGTGGTTTCACCGATGCGTGGTACCAGTATCAGATGCACCGGCTGATGCTCATCATCAAAAAGGCGACCGACTCGCGCAAAGAAGCCATCGGCCGAAGCAACGTCGGAATCTCTCAGTTGCAGGCGGTATTCAGAACGGTTGCGGTCCGACACGGGCCACCCCAGGCGGGTAACGCTGCTATCGAGCAACTCCCAGGTCAGGCTGGCACCGCGATTGACGGCCAGACTGACGTTGCCGAAGCTGTCGGTGGTTTCGGTTACCGTCAGCGCTGCATCCAATTCGTTGGCCTGACTTGCGTCAGCCAGAACCAATGGAGGGCGCTCCAGAGTCCGCTCCGCGTTGGTGACGGTGCGTTCGGTTTGTGCCGGAACGGGGAACCAGTCGCCTTGACTCAACTCAGCCGGCGGTTGATAGGTGACATTGACGGTGCGACTGCCACAACCGGCGACAACCACTACCGCCAAACAGATCGATACGTATTTAATCACCTTAGACAACACCCGCTTCCATCAGCGCCTGACGCACCGTTTCGTGATGCTCTTCGGACAGCCAGGTTAATGGCAGACGAATACCTTCAGGAATCAAACCCATGGTATGCAGCGCCCATTTAGCCGGAATCGGATTGGACTCGACAAACAACTTGGTATGCAACGGCATCAGCAAATCGTTGAGCCGGGTAGCCAACTCACGATCACCCGCCATAGCGGCAGCACAGAGACTGGACATGGCTTTGGGCGACACATTAGCAGTAACTGAAATATCACCATGACCGCCGAGCAGCATCAACTCCATGGCAGTGACGTCGTCACCACTGTAAATGGCAAAATCTTCCGGGGCGTTTTCGACCAGAAAACGGGCGCGCTCCAGATTACCGGTCGCTTCCTTAATCCCAATGATATTGGACACTTCAGCCAAACGCAGCGCTGTCTCCGGCTGCATATCACAGGCAGTACGGCCCGGGACGTTATAGAGAATCTGGGGGATATCGACGTTTTCGGCAATGGTGCGATAGTGCTGATACAAACCTTCCTGAGTCGGCTTGTTGTAATAAGGGGTTACCAGCAGACAGGCATCGGCACCGGCAGTCTTGGCCGCCTGGGTAAGGTGCATGGCTTCGCGCGTCGAGTTACCGCCAGTGCCAGCAATCACAGGGATACGGCCGGCGCATTTATCGACGGTAAAGCGGATCACTTCCTCGTGTTCCTTCATGTCCAGCGTAGAGGCTTCGCCGGTTGTGCCAACGGCGCCAATGGCCGCTGTACCATTGTCAATATGGAACTCGATCAGCTGCTCCAGATGTTCCCAGGACACAGAACCGTCTGCGCGCATGGGTGTCACCAAGGCCACAATACTGCCAGTGATCATGAATGTTGCGTCTCCCCGCTGTTTCCGGAATCGGATGGGTGGTTCGAAACGATTGAATCGTCGAATAAAGGACGCCCGACGAGCGAGCCTGATTTATCGGCGCAATGGTACTGGGCGCCTTGCTTTGACACAAGGCTGAGCCACTGGCATTTGCTCAAATATCGACCATACTGAAAGATTCAACTCTGGAGGGATTCAGGGAGGCAACTGCCATGATGCTTGAAGTGGGCCAGATCGTGCCCGATTTCGTCGTTCCCGCGACAAACAATAAGAACGTCCACCTGCGCGCCTTACGCGGTTATAAGGTGCTGCTTTACTTCTACCCTAAAAACCACACTCCGGCCTGTACCATCGAAACCCAAAACTTTGGCGCCAACTATCAACGTTTTCGCAGCCAGGGCATTTTGGTTTTCGGTGTCAGTCGAGACGACCTGGTCAGCCACGAGCAATTCAAACGCGATCAGAGCTTACCGTTCGAGTTGATTTCCGACAGCAACGAAGCACTGTGCCGACTGTTTGGTGTTTTGCGTGAAAAGGAAATGTTCGGGCGCAAGATTCACAGCCTGGTTCGATCGACCTTTCTGATTGATGAAGACGGCCAGTTGATACGCGCCTGGCGCGATGTCGACGCTCGCGAACACGTGCATCGATTACTCGATGAACTGAACGCGAGCCAAGGGTCGCTACGAACCGGCTAGATTTTGGAAGATGTATCGGATTCCGGTTCGGGGCTGGTGGGGTGTTGTGGCCAGGCATTAAAAATGGCCTTAACGAAAGTCGCCAGCGGTATGGCGAAAAAGACACCCCAGAAGCCCCACAATCCACCGAATACCAGCACAGCAATGATGATGGAAACCGGGTTGAGGTTGACCGCTTCAGAAAACAGTAACGGTACCAACACATTGCCGTCGAGCATCTGAATGATCAGATAGGCCAGCATGACGTAGTACAGCTCGTTGGTGAAACCCCACTGAAAAGCGCCGATCAAGAAGACCGGTATCGTCACGACCGTGGCTCCGATGTAGGGAATAAGGACGGACAAGCCGACCAAGGTCGCCAACAACGCCGAATACTGAAGCCCGAATAATTCAAAGGTAACAAAGGACACCAGCCCAACAATGAGGATTTCGATCGCTTTGCCACGTAAGTAGTTGGCGATCTGCTGGTTCATTTCCACCGCAATCTGCGTCATCAGCCCACGTTGAGCCGGTAGCAGCCGGGATTTAACACTGTTCCAGAGCTTGGTGCGGTCTTTCAACATGAAAAAAACCATCAGCGGTACAACGATCAAATAGATCAACACGCCGACCACATTGGGTAAGGTGTTCAGTGAAATCGTCAACATCCGTGGCAACCAGCCGGACAATTGCTGACTGATACCGCGCAGATCAAGACCGCGCAACCACTGCTGCGCCAGATCGCTGGAAATCAGTTCCGGATAACGCTCCGGCAAACCTTGAATCTGATCTTGGAACAACCGCAGCATGGCCGGGAGTTCAGTCACCAGACTGGTTACCTGTCGCACCAGCGACGGCACAATGATCAGCGTTGCCACAAATAAAACGCCAAAGAACAGCAGGCAGACCAGGCCGACTGACAGCAGGTGTGGAACGCGTAAACCGTTCAGCCGATCAACCAGAGGAGACAATAAATACGCCAAAATAACGGCGGTAAATACCGGTGCTAATGCCTGGCCAAGTACATAAACAAGTACCCCGAAAAGCACTAGGAAAATGAAGAGGATGACGGCTTCTTCATCGGAGAAATAACGCTGGAAAAATCCTTGTATAACCCGATACAGCTTCAAGTCAGTCAACTCCTCGTTCAATACAATAATGAAACTCACCGTCTGCCGTATCATGCTGCTCCAGCAAACGATGGTTGCTCATGGCCAAATAGGCAGGAATATCGCGCCAGGATCCGGCATCTGTTGCTTTAACCTCCAACACCTCACCCGGCTGAAGTTTCAGCAACTGCTGCTTGGTGCGTAGCAGCGGCAACGGGCACCGCAAACCTCGCACATCCAGACAGTGTGTCGCTTTGGTTTTACAACTCAATTACACCCTCCTGGTGTCAGCCGAAGTCGGCACCCTTATGATAGGCGCAATCTTTCCACTCTATGGAGTCGTTGTGCGATTTTGCAAAGGCCACTTTCGACGCCGTTGTTCAGCCTTATTCACCGGACTGACACTGGCCTTGACATGCACCGGACCAAGCCAACTCAGCGCCGAAGGTTTTGGTGACCAGTCTTTAGGCTGGACCCGCGACCAGGAAGCTGCCGTCGCTGGCTATCTGCAGCGCAGATTACAGCGACAGGGGCAGGTCATCAATGATGTCTGGGTTGAGTATTGGTTAAATGAGCGCGCCGAACGATTGCGGCAGGCATCAAATATTCCACTGCATGAAGTGTCCGCGCTAACGATCAACGAACGCAGCTTTAACGCCTTTGCACTGCCCGGTAATGTTATGGGTTTTAACCTGGGACTGTGGCGTACCGCCGAGACGGAAGCTGAGTTTCTGTCGGTAATGGGCCATGAATTGGCTCACCTTAGGTTGCGCCATTTCAGCCGCATGCAAAACGCCAACCGCCAGCAAAGCTGGTTAGCCATCAGTGGCGCCCTGCTGGGTATCGCCCTGATGAGCAGCAACTCAGAATTGGGGGCCGCCACCTTTACCAGCTCTCAGGCCGGCGCCATTCAGCAAAGTCTGGCGTTTAGCCGCAGCATGGAATCCGAAGCCGATGACCTGTCCAGCAAGACGCTGGCAGAAATCGGCTATAACGCCCAGGCAGGCGCTCAGGTGTTTCGGCGCATGCAACAGCAGATCACCTACCAGTCCTCTGGCTCAGACTACTGGCAATCACACCCCTTGCCGGCCTCTCGAGTGGCCCGACTGGAGTCAATGGATGATGTCACCACCCAGGACTCACCCGACCACCAATACGATATTCTGCGCTGGCATCTGAGCCAAACGCACTTACCCGATGACAACTTCGCCGCTTGGCCAAGCCGCTACCAACAGTTGCTGTCAGCAGAACCAGGTGATTCAGCATTACCCGAAGAACTACTCAATCAGGCGGATCCCGATTTAATACTGGGTTGGATTTTGCACCAACAAGATCAATTTGAAACCGTGCAGGTCAGCCAGCAACTGGCAATGCTGACTCAATTGTTTCCCGATTTTGACCCGGGCTGGTTCTGGCAAGCTAAAACTAGAGCGCAACAAGAGGGCGACAGCGCCTGCCTGGAAGCACGCAACCATCTGGATAAAATCGACGCTGTCTACATTGAAGTGCTGGCACTTTCGCAACAGTTGGCGGCTCGGTGCCAGCCCGAACGGGAAACCGAAGCCCGAGCGCTGTGGCTGTGGCACAACGGAGAGGAAAGCGCAGCTTTTAACCTGCTGCGGCAAGCCATTGAACAGCCGGTGAGCACCAGCCAATTGGCTCGGCTACGTCAGCGCTTAACGGAATTCGAACGGCAACGAAACCTGTTACCCAGCTAAAGGCGCGGTTTAAGCCGCGCGCTGGGAGGAAAAGTTCAACATACGATCCAGCGGCAACCGAGCTCGCTCAATCAACTCGGCACTCACCTCGATTTCTTCGGTCGGATTCAACAATACCGACTTAATGCGCTCCAGATCATTCATGGCCATCCAGGGACAGTGAGCACAGGAGCGACAACTACCACCTTGACCGGCGGTCGGCGCCTCAATAAAGGTCTTGTTCGGCGAGCGTTGCTGCATCTTATAGAAGATGCCTCTGTCGGTTGCGACAATAAACTGCTGGTTGGGCAACTGCTCCGACGCCTTCAACAGCTGAGTGGTTGAGCCCACCACATCGGCTAATTCGACAACGGCTTCGGGCGATTCCGGGTGCACCAGGATGGCCGCCTCAGGATACAGCGCTTTCAGGTCGGTCAGACCTTTGGCGCGAAATTCTTCGTGGACGATACAGGAGCCGTTCCACAGCAGCATATCCGCACCAGTTTCACGCTGAATGTAGCGACCCAGGTGCTGATCCGGAGCCCAGAGTATTTTTTTTCCTTGTCGGTCCAGATAATCCACCACATCGAGCGCAATACTGGAGGTTACAACCCAATCGGCACGGGCTTTGACCGCTGCTGACGTATTGGCATACACCACCACAGTACGGTCTGGATGTTGATCACAAAAAGCGGCAAATTCATCAGGCGGGCACCCCAGATCCAGCGAGCAAGTTGCTTCCAGCGTCGGCATCAGTACACGCTTTTCCGGGCTGAGGATTTTGGTGGTTTCACCCATAAAGCGAACCCCCGCAACCAGCACTGTCTGGGCATCGACATCGCGACCGAAACGCGCCATCTCTAGCGAGTCACCAATAAAGCCACCCGATGCTTCGGCCAGTGCCTGCACCAGCGGATCAGTGTAATAGTGGGCGACCAACACCGCTTTCTGAGCCCGCATCAGCTCAATGATTTCTTCATTCAACGCATTCACTTCCGCAGCACTGAGGCTGGTTATTCGCTCAGCGATAGGAACGTCAAAATTGATGGTCAGATCGGACAACACAGCAGAATCGGTCATGGTTACTCAGCAGCCTCTTTACCGCCTGGTATTGTACTCCGAAACAAAGCGGAGCCCTATGGCCTCCATGATGGGGACGGTTGGCAGGCGGCACAATGGGGTTTTAGCAGGCATAAAAAAGGAGAGCCGAACTCTCCTGTTTTGGAAATATGGTGGGTCGTGCAGGATTCGAACCTGCGACCAATTGGTTAAAAGCCAACTGCTCTACCAACTGAGCTAACGACCCTTGGTAGCTGGCCTGATCACCCTTTCAACCCGAATCGCTTACTGGCTACTCCGCCTCAGGACCGTGAACAGAGTAAAGGTGGTGGGTCGTGCAGGATTCGAACCTGCGACCAATTGGTTAAAAGCCAACTGCTCTACCAACTGAGCTAACGACCCAAAGGAGGCGCATATAATATGTATTTTTATCCCGGACGCAACCCCGGCATTGTCTTTTTTTGCTGCCAAGCCTTTGATCTAAAAGGGCTTTGCCAACAGTACTTTAGACCGTTTAGGCCTGATACCGCGTCGGATCCGACAAGCCAGCCTCTGCAAAGCCTTTTTGGCGCAACCGGCAGGAATCACACCGACCACAGGCTTCACCCGATTCGTTGGCCTGGTAGCAACTGACAGTAAGACCATAGTCCACACCCAACTGAGTACCGAGCGCGACCGTCTCAGCCTTACTCAGGTTGATCAGCGGGGTGTGGACTTTAATGACACGCCCTTCGACACCCATCCGGGTTGCCAGATTGGCAAGGCGTTCATAGGCTTCAATGTACTCCGGTCGGCAATCCGGATATCCGGAGTAGTCGACGGCACTGACACCGATAAAAATATTTTGTGCCTCCAACACCTCAGCCCAGCCCAGAGCGATCGATAGAAAAACAGTGTTCCGTGCTGGCACGTAGGTTACCGGAATGCCTTCAGTCTCTTCGGTTGGCACCTCAAGGCTGTGATCAGTCAAAGCCGACCCGCCCAAGCTAGCCAGATCAATTGGAATGACTTTGTGCTCCACCACGCCCATTGATTTAGCAATGCGTTTGGCCGCATCCAATTCAGCATCATGCCGTTGACCATAGTCGAAGCTCAGCGCATAGAGCTCGTATCCGTCCGCCTTGGCCTGCGCCAACACCGTCGTCGAATCGAGGCCTCCGGACAGAAGAACCACGGCTTTCTTTGTCATGGGTATATCTCGCGAGTAGTAACAAGACGACAGCCCAAAGGCTGTCGTCTTTAATTGGAGTTGAGTCGCGCCTGAGCCAATTGCGCACTTTGGCTATCAGGGTAGTCAGTTATCACGCGCTGGAACAATTGACGTGCCTGGTCGGAGTTGCCGCCCTGCTGAGCAATAATTCCCAACTTATAAAGGGAGTCTGGAACCTTGGCGTCATCCGGAAACTGATCAATGACCGTTTGGAAGGCCGTGCGTGCTTCATCGACATTGCGGCTGGCCAGTTGAACCTCACCCAGCCAATACCATGCATTAGGAGTTAAAGAGTGTTCAGGATGGCTGTCTGCAAAGGCCTGTAACGACGATATTGCCTCAGGAAATTCTCGTGCTCTGATATGCTCTCGAGCTGCATTGTATTCCGCCAGAATGTCTTCGTCGCTGACCGCATCAAAATCAGCGGAAGCAGCAGGAGCGGTTTTATTAGACGCTGAAGCTGAACCAGGATTTTGCTGCAAAGACAGAATACGTTGGTCCAGATCAATGTAACGCTCGCGCTGTTCTTCGCGCATCACATCGAGCTGATAACTGAGCTCTTCAATCTTCCCTCTTTGCTCAGCAACCTGCTGCTGTAAGTCCTGAACCTGAAACATCAGGTTTTCTACAAAGGCAGCGGATGGACCGTTACTGCTGGTACGCGCGGAACTTTCCGGACCACCCAAAGTACCGAGACTCGATGTTCCCGAACCACCGTCAGGTTGCGATTCAACAATCGCGGGTTCAGCAGAAAGCGACCCTATAAAAACAAAAGTGCTGCCCAAAAGGGCAGCACTGTAGATTAGAGCTTGTTTGTTCAGCATGGACGATTAGTAAACAATCTCTACACGACGGTTTTCGGCGTAATCTGCTTCGGTGCTACCCAAAGCAACCGGACGCTCTTCGCCATAGCTTACGGTGTCGATCTGGCTGGCAGCGGCACCTTTCAGCATCAGATAGTCAGCAACGGCTTGCGCACGACGCTCACCCAAGGCCAGGTTGTATTCACGAGTACCGCGCTCATCAGCATGCCCTTCCAGAACGATGCTCATGTTCGGGTTGGCAACCAGGTTCATAGCGTGTGCGTTCAGCACAGTGCGGAACTCAGTGCGGATTTCAGACTTGTCAAAATCGAAGTAGATGATGGTCTGATCCAGCAAAGCTTGGAACTCGCTGGTAACGCTTTGTTCGGCTTCAGTTGGTTCAGTATCGAGTGTCAGCTGTTCTTCTTCCTGCACAGAGCCAGTAGTACCCGTTGTGCTTGACTCGCCAGTAGAGGCAGTCTCTTCAGTAGAGGCACAGCCGGCCAGGAATACCGCGAATGTAATAGCAGCAGCTTGAATCAGTTTGGATTTAGCCATTTTCCTTTATCCCATCGGTTATATGTCGTTTTATTGGTTATTTACAGACCAATTTGCCCTTATTGGCATATTGCCCTGCAAATGACCCTAGTTCAAGTAGGGAGACCAGGCCGGTTCAATTACGTCACCGTATATCGACGGCATCTGGCTTGTGACCTGCCCATCCAGGGACACCCAGGCCAAAACCCCCTCACCCCCTCTCTTAGTCGCATAGACCAGCATGGTGCCATTTGGCGCAATACTGGGAGACTCATCCAGGTTGGTTTCTGTCAGCACTCTAATATTACGTGATGCCAGATCCATTGCTGCAACGTGAAACCTGCCCTCTGTTTGGTGAATAAAGACCAGGTATTGCCCGTCGCTGCTGTATTGGGCTTTCAGGTTTTGACTGCCTTCAAAGGTTAAGCGCTCAATACGCTTAGTGGCAAGGTCCATTTGATAAATTTGTGGTCTACCTCCTCTTTCCGAGGTATAGATCAAAGATTGAGAATCAGGCGAGAAACTCGGTTCGGTATCAATATAACTATTGCGCGTTAAACGAGTACTTCGTCCCGTGGAAAAATCATACAGATATAGTTCTGGATTACCCTCCGTACTGGATACATAAGCCAAATATCGACCATCAGGAGAAAATGCCGGCGAGCTGGTATAACCCCGTCGACCCGACAAGGTATCCGACTGACCGGAAGCCAACTCCTGTACAAAAACTTTCCAACGATCTCCGACCTTATTTGCAAAGGCGATACGTCGACCATCACCCGACCAGGATGGCGAAATAATCGGTTCATCGGACTGATAAATAGTGCGGGCGCGTTGACCATCGGCATCCGCCACCTGCAAGCGATACTCAAAATTACCGACACTGGTTGGCTGGCGGGTCACAAAAGCGATCTTGGTGGAAAAGATGCCTTTAATGCCGGTGATACGCTCATGAATCAGATCAGAAATAGAATGCGCCAGATCCCTTAACTGAGAAACCGCGACCGTCTGACTGCCGCCGACCATTCGTCGGCCCTGGACAATATCGAACAGCGAAAAGTTGACCCGAATACGCCCTCCGGCCACCGGCTCCATTCGACCAATCACCAAGTATTCCTGCTCCAGCAAACGCCAGTCGCGATAAAAAACTCCATCCTGGGATGTTGGTTGACTGAGCATTTCACTCGCCGGCAACAAATCAAACCGACCGGTGCGGCTTAGATTCGCACGAATAACCGCATCGACCTGTTCCGGCAAAGCTTCCGACCCACCCCAGAAAAACGGCACAACAGAGACTTTGGTGCGGGCGTCGTAACCGCGGGTAACCACAATTTCCAGGTCTTCAGCTTGGGCCAGTGTTCCAGCCACCAGCGACATAAAAGCGATAGCCAGAATGGCCAGACGTCGTTGAACTCTCACTGCATCAGGTCCTCTGGTTTGAAACGAAAGCGAAAGCTTCGAAAGTTACGATTAAAAATATTGATATCATCCGGCACCTGATAGCGACGCACACGCTGCACCGCCCTGATAGCAGATTGGTCCAGTGCAGCAATACCACTGCTGGATACGATTTCGGCGGACAGCAATTCACCAGTCGGTAACAACGATACCTGTACGACGGTTTCCCGACCGGTCAAATCCATAATCTGCAGTTCCATTGGTCTCGACCAGGCGCGACTGATCTGTTGATAAATACGGTCGGTATAGGTCGAGGTCACCTGCGCATCACGCTCACGTTGTGCCTGAGCTGCAGCCAGCTCTTCCTGCTGCCGCTCCAACTGTGAATCTTCACTGTCCAGACCCGCCAATAAATCATCAAACAGATCTTCACTATTCGTCGGAGCCGGCTGGCTTTCCGCTGGCGCTGTATTGCTGCTGGCCGGCGGCACCCGTTCTGGTTCCGGCTGCGCCTTAGGTTGCGCTGGCGTTGGCTGCGGCTGAGGCGCCGGCTGCGGTGCTGGTTCGGGTTGTGGCTCTGGCTGCGGAGCCGGCGGCGTCGGTTTTGGCTCAGGCTGAGGCCGGGGCTCTGGTTCCGGTTTGGGTTGTGGTTCCGGTTCTGGAGCCGGCTGCGCTGTCGGCGGTTGCTCACGAACCGGTTGCGGCTGTGGCTCCATCATTAGATTGGCGGTCAAGGTCGGCGGCAGTTCGAACCGGTCCGGCGACGGATGAGTCACGCTAAAGCCAACCAAAAACAACGCCGCCAACAATGCATGCAAGCCAACAGCTTGCACAGCCGGCAACGCCAAATGGCGACGACTTAAATTTAAGCGCCACTCACTCTTCATCCGGCGCCTCGGTGATCAGACCCACAGACTCAATACCAGCAGTCTGTAAGTTCGCCATAACCTGCATAACACGACCATAGGAGATACTGCTGTCGCCGCGAATATAAACCTGCAAACTGGGCTGCTGTCCCAGAACGCGGGCGACATACTGCCCTACACCATTCGGTTCAACGGCCTCGGGCTCTTCTTCACCGCGCTCGACATACACCTGGCCTCCGGCATCAACAGCGACAATTAAATATTCCTGGTTTTCATCACGCTCAAGCGGGCCGGACTCAACCTGCGGCACCTCAACCTCAACGCCCTGCATCATCATTGGCGCGGTCACCATAAAGATGATCAGCAAGACCAGCATGACGTCGATATAAGGCACCACGTTGATCTCGGACATCGGCTTGCGCCGTTTGCGCACCAGGCTCATTCAGCCACTTCCTGTTTGCGACCCTGACCCGCCAGCAAATGTGCCTGACGGTGCAAAATGGCGGCAAACTCTTCAGCAAAGGTTTCGTAGTTGGCAACCAGTTTATCGGAGCGTGCCGAAAAACGGTTGTAGGCGATCACCGCTGGGATAGCAGCAAAGAGGCCCATCGCCGTAGCGATCAATGCTTCAGAAATACCCGGAGCTACCGTCGACAGCGTTACCTGGGTGACTGATGCCAGGCCACGGAATGAATTCATGATGCCCCAGACGGTACCGAACAAACCGACGTAGGGACTGGTTGAACCGACCGTTGCCAAAAACGGCAGGTGCTGGTCGAGCTTTTCCATTTCCTTGCTGACCGCGACCCGCATGGCGCGCTGACAGCCGGCCATGATGGCATCGGCGTCGGTCACCTGTTGCTGGCGCAGGCGGCTGAATTCTTTGAAACCGGCGCGAAAGATATGCTCGCCGCCGTTATCGGGATCCGGGTTGGCGTTGATCTGACGATACAACTGAGACAGGTCCATGCCGGACCAGAAACGTTCTTCAAAACTGGCAAATCGATGATAGGCGGTCGTCAGCACCTTACGGCGCTCGAAGATAAACACCCAGGTTGCAACCGAAGCGGCTAACAACGTCAGCATGACAAACTGCACCAACAGTGTCGCTTCGCTGACCAATTCCCATATTGATATTTGACTGCCCACTACCGTCATCCTCAGAGACTTTCAGCGGGCCAGACTAAAGAAGTTTTTTGGCAAATACTAGACGGCGCCATTGCGCTGAAGACGGTTTTCACTCCCTTTGCACAGGGCCGCGAGCAACGCCGGAAAGGTTATTTGGATTGGGGTAAATCGAAGTGCTGGTAGGCCAGATCGGTCACCATCCGACCCCGCGGAGTGCGGGTCAAAAATCCTTGCTGTATCAGATAGGGTTCGACCACATCCTCGAGCGTATCGCGCTCCTCACTCAAGGCAGCGGCCAGACTTTCCACACCAACCGGACCGCCACCGAACTTCTCGATCAGCGTCATCAACATACGACGATCGAGATGATCGAAACCGGCTTTGTCGACATTGAGCAAATTCAGGGCGTCATCGGCAATGACCTGATTGACACTGCCTTCGTGCTTAACTTCGGCATAATCACGCACCCGTCGCAACAGGCGATTGGCAATCCGTGGCGTACCACGGGAACGATGCGCCACTTCGCCGGCGCCTTCGCGATCAATTTCCACACCGAGCTTATTGGCAGAACGCAGCACGATCTCAGTCAGTTCAGCGACCGAATAAAACTCCAGTCGCTCGACAATACCGAAACGATCCCTCAAGGGCGACGTCAGCAAGCCCGCCCGGGTCGTCGCACCGACCAGGGTAAAGGGCGGCAAATCGAGTTTAATGGAACGCGCTGCTGGGCCTTCGCCGATCATGATGTCGAGCTGATAATCTTCCATCGCCGGGTAGAGCACTTCTTCAACCTGGGGCGACAGCCGATGAATCTCGTCGATAAAGAGCACATCACCGGATTCCAGATTGGTCAGCATGGCCGCCAGGTCACCGGCTTTTTCCAGCACCGGACCGGAGGTGGTTTTGATGTTGACGCCCATCTCATTGGCAATGATATTGGCCAGCGTCGTTTTACCCAGGCCGGGCGGCCCGAATACCAAAGTATGATCGAGCGGCTCTTCACGTTTGCGGGCGGCGCTGATAAAGATTTCCATCTTTTCGCGCACCACCGCCTGACCAATATATTCAGCCAGGGACAGCGGCCGGATGGCCCGGTCAAACTGTTCCTCGCGGACGTTTTGCGGCTCAGGCGCGATAAAACGGTCGGTTTCGATCATCGGTCAGTCGGTTCGGCCAGAAAGTGGTTTACATCATCTGCTTGAGCGCAGCGCGGATCAAGGTTTCGGAATCCATACCCGTTTGCGCGACCTGCGCAATGGCGCGTGTTGCCTGCTGAGGCTTGTAACCCAAAGCGATCAAAGCGCTTTCGGCATCTTCTTCAGCGCTGGCCGGACGCGGCATGGCTTCCGGCACGGTCGGCATGGCCAATAAACGCTCTGCGCCACCGAGATCAGCAATACGGTCGTGCATTTCGACAATCAACCGCTCGGCGGTTTTCTTGCCCACGCCCGGCACCTTCACCAGCATGGTCGCATCCTTTTGCTGGACAGAGCGGATAAAGTGATCCGGCTCCATACCACTGAGAATAGCCAAAGCCAGCTTCGGGCCAACACCACTGGTTTTAATCAGTGCACGGAACAGACTGCGTTCTTCGCGGGTTCCGAAACCAAAGAGCACATGCGCATCTTCACGAATAGCCAGATGGGTATGCAGAACCACAGTCTCGCCAACAGCCGGCAACTTGAAGGCCGTCGACAGCGGTGCCTGAACGTCATAGCCCACTCCACCGACGTCGACCAGTAAATCCGGCGCCCGATTCTCCAGCAATGTACCCTGCAAACGACCAATCATGAGGTGCTTCCTTTATAGCGTCGTTGGACGGTTAATCCAGCCAGCGTCCGCGCCGTGAGTGGCGACTACCGGCTACCCGGACCAAACCCGCGCTGGTATGAGCATGACAGAGGGCGATAGCCAAGGCATCGGCGGCGTCTTCCTGAGGCAGGCCTGGCAGCTTCAGCATGCGCTGCACCATATGCTGAACCTGGACCTTATCAGCGCCGCCATTGCCAACCACAGCTTGCTTAACCTTACGAGCAGCGTATTCGCTGACCGCCAGGCCGGATTGCGTCGCAGCCAGAATCGCCACGCCGCGCGCCTGACCCAGCTTTAACGCCGAGGCAGCACTGCGGCCCATGAATACTTGCTCAATAGCGGCTTCCGCGGGTGAATATTGCTCGATCACTTCGCGCAGAAAGCGAAACAAATTGTCGAGCCGCTCCGCGAATGTATCGAAGGATTCCAGGCGAATCACGCCAGAGGTGACATAGTCCTGGCGGCTACCCACAACATTGATAATGCCAAAGCCGGTTTTCCGCGAACCGGGGTCAATACCCAGTATCAATGCCATGGGCGCACCGCCACCATCACTAGGCTTCCGCTTCCTCGGGGAAGGCCGCGTTGGTGTAGACGTTTTGCACGTCATCAAGATCTTCGAGCATATCGATCAGCCGCTGCACTTTTTCGGCGGTTTCAACGTCCAGTTCAGTCTCGGTGGAGGGAATCATGGTGACTTCGCCTTCCACGTCATAACCGGCTTCGACCAGAGCGTTTTTTACGTCGAGAAAATCTTCCGGGCTGGTGCGGATTTCGAAACTGCCGTCATCGTTGCTGATCACATCTTCGGCACCGGCTTCCAGCGCCGCTTCCATAATGGCGTCTTCTTCTCCGCTTTCGATAAACAGCTGGCCGGCGTTGCTGAACAAATAAGCAACAGAACCGTCAGTGCCCAGATTGCCACCACATTTGGTGAAGGCATGACGCACTTCGGAAACGGTACGGTTACGGTTATCGGACAAGCACTTAACGTACACCGCCACGCCGCTGGCGCCATAACCTTCATAAGTCATGGCTTCGTAATCATCACCATCGGCATTGCCCGCGCCACGGGCGATGGCTTTTTCGATGGTGTCTTTTTTCATGTTGGCGGTCAGGGCTTTATCCATGACCGAACGCAACGTCGGGTTATCTTCCGGGTTAGGGCCGCCGTTTTTTGCAGCGACCACCAGTTCGCGGATGATTTTTGTGAAGACCTTGCCTCGCTTGGCGTCCTGAGCCGCCTTGCGGTGCTTGATGTTGGCCCACTTACTATGACCTGCCATAGCTTTATTACCTCGTGCTCTTTCCTTGGGTGACGCGAATCAGGATTCGGCCACCGGCTTGCGAATGCGAAGATTCAGATCGCGCAACTGTTCCTGGCTGACTTCACCCGGCGCTTGGGTCAACAGGCAAGCAGCGGTCTGGGTTTTCGGGAAGGCGATGACTTCACGAATCGATTCTGCGCCGGTCATCAGCATGACCAGACGGTCCAGACCAAAGGCCAGACCACCGTGCGGCGGTGCACCATAGCGCAGCGCCGACAGCAGGAAGCCAAACTTCTCCTCCTGCTCTTCCTCGCTGATGCCGAGCACTTCAAACACCGCGTGCTGCATGGCTTCGTCGTGGATACGGATGGAACCACCACCCAATTCAACGCCGTTCAATACCATGTCGTAAGCGCGTGACAAGGCCGTTTCCGGGTTAGCTTTCAATTCTTCCGGACTGCACGACGGCGCCGTGAATGGATGATGCAGCGCGGCCAGGCGACCTTCACCAGTCTCTTCAAACATCGGGAAGTCGACCACCCACAGCGGCGCCCAATCCTGAGTATAGAGATTCATGTCTTCGCCGATCTTGCAGCGCAACGCACCCAATGCATCGTTAACGAGGGTGGCTTTATCGGCACCAAAGAAGATCAGGTCGCCATCGTTAGCGTCCAGACGTTCGATCAACTGAGCCAGCACAGCTTCCGGAATAAACTTAACGATCGGCGATTGCAGACCGTCCGGCAGGTTGCTCTTGTCGTTGACCTTGATATAAGCCAGACCTTTGGCACCGTAAATGCCAACAAACTTGGTGTAATCGTCAATCTGCTTACGGGTCAGCTCACTGCCACCCGGTACTTTCAAAGCAGCCACACGACCTTTGGGATCGGTCGCAGGACCCGAGAAGACTTTGAAATCGACCTCAGTCATCAGATCGCTGACGGTGGTCAACTCCAGCGGGATTCGCAGATCCGGCTTATCGCTGCCGTATTTTTCCATCGCTTCGGAATACGGCATGCGCGGGAATTCGCCGAAATCGACATCCAGCACATCCTTAAACAGGTTGCTGATCATGGTTTCAGTCAGCGCCATGATGCCGGCTTCATCGGTGAAGGAGGTTTCGATGTCGATCTGGGTAAATTCCGGCTGGCGATCGGCGCGCAGGTCTTCGTCACGGAAACACTTGGCGATCTGATAGTAGCGATCGAAACCCGACACCATCAGCAATTGCTTAAACAGCTGCGGTGACTGCGGCAGTGCAAAGAACTCACCCGGGTGGGTCCGGCTGGGCACCAGATAGTCACGCGCCCCTTCGGGTGTGGCGCGAGTCAGAATCGGGGTTTCGATATCCAGAAAACCCTGGTCTTCCAGATGACGCCGAATGCTGGAGGTAATGCGCGAACGCAACACCAGTTTCTGCTGCATTTCCGGACGACGCAGATCCATAAAACGGTAGCGCAGACGCACGTCTTCACCGACGTCGGAGTATTCGTCCAGCGGGAAGGGCGGCGTCTTGGCTGAGTTCAGGACGGTGATTTCCTTGCCCAGCAATTCAATTTCGCCGGTCGCCATATTCGGATTGACGGTGCCTTCAGGGCGGGCACGCACCCGGCCAGTCACTTCGATGACGTATTCCGAGCGGACCCGGTCGGCAATATTGAAGCTTTCCGGTGCGTCGGGGTCGAAGACCACCTGGGTGATGCCGGCACGGTCACGGACATCGAGGAAGATCACGCCGCCGTGGTCGCGGCGACGGTGAACCCAGCCGCTGATGGTCACGGTTTCGTCAATCAGGGAAGCGTTGAGTTCCCCGCAGTAATGGCTTCGCATAGGAGTTCCTGAATCTGGTGCTTAGGGAGTTCGCAAAGGGCCGGCATTATACCTAGGTGTCGGTCGTTTAACTACCGGTGATCTGTGGCAAAACGGTTAGCCAAGGCGGTTTAGCCGGTGACGAAGTCGGCCGGCAGCTTGCTTTCATCGAGTTGGATGCGTTCGACATCGACACCGGCAACCTGAGCAAAGCGCGGCCCCTGGTGCAAAGCGTCAACCATATCGGACAGTGCTTGTTCAGTGCCACAGAGCATCACTTCAACACGACCGTCCGGCAGATTGATGGCATGGCCCGTCACTCCCAACTCACGAGCACGGCGCCGACAGAACAGTCGGTAGCCGACACCCTGCACTTTGCCGTAAACCCAGGCCTTCATGCACTGCATTGCAAACCTCTCAGTCCGACTTTAATAAGCACGCCAGTTTAACGGTGCCCATCGTTCAATCAAAGATATCTCAACCAGGCATTAAATAATAACAATTCTCATTATAATTATTGCGATATTCACCCACCGAACAATCTTAAAAAAACGCATCGTTTTACTATTGCTTCGAACAATCGGCAGAGTCGAAAAACCTTTGCTAGGCTCTGTTCCAAAGCGGGTAATGGCGGCACATCTGCAATGCTATTACCTTGGAAATTGACCTGGGTCATTTGCAAAACCCCAAGCGGCTGAGCATACTTGCGCCGCTTTTTGTATCTAACCCTTTGCCCCTCGGAAGCTGATCCATGAGCCATGCTAGCCCCGCTACTGAGGTGAATGAAACGTACAACTATACGGTTGTTCGTCAGTTCGCCATCATGACTGTCGTATGGGGAATTATCGGCATGCTGGTTGGTGTTATTATTGCTGCCCAGTTAGCCTTCCCTGAATTGAATCTCGGTCCTTACTTTCACTTTGGTCGTTTGCGCCCACTGCACACCAATGCGGTCATTTTTGCCTTTGGTGGCTGTGCCCTTTTTGCAACGTCTTATTATGTCGTCCAGCGAACCACTCAGGCCCGGTTGGCCTTTGAGGGACTCGCCAAGTTTACCTTTTGGGGATGGCAGGCGGTCATCGTCGCGGCCGTCATCACCCTGCCGATGGGTCTGACGTCGTCCAAGGAATACGCCGAACTGGAATGGCCGATCGATATCCTGATCGCCGCCGTCTGGCTGTCTTACCTGGCGGTCTTCGTCGGTACCATTCACCGCCGCCGTACCTCGCACATCTATGTGGGTAACTGGTTTTATCTGGCCTTCATCATCACCGTGGCGGTGCTGCATGTAGTCAACAACATCGCCATCCCGGTCACTCTGTTCAAAGCTTACTCTGTCTATCCGGGTACCATGGATGCCATGGTGCAGTGGTGGTACGGCCACAACGCTGTTGGTTTCTTCCTGACCGCTGGCTTCCTCGGCATGATGTACTACTACGTACCCAAACAGGCTGAGCGCCCGGTTTATTCCTACCGGCTGTCGATCGTGCACTTCTGGGCGCTGATCGCTATCTATATGTGGGCTGGTGGTCACCACCTGCATTATTCTGCTCTGCCCGACTGGGCTCAGAACCTGGGTATGGTGATGTCCGTTATTCTGCTGGTCCCTTCCTGGGGCGGCATGATCAACGGCATGATGACCATGAGCGGTGCCTGGCACAAACTGCGTACCGACCCGATTCTGCGCTTTTTGGTGGTATCACTGTCGTTCTACGGCATGGCCACCTTTGAAGGCCCGATGATGGCCATCAAGACGGTCAACGCTCTGTCGCACAACACCGACTGGACCATCGGTCACGTTCACTCCGGCGCACTGGGCTGGGTGGCGATGATTTCCATCGGTGCTATCTATCACACCATTCCGCGTCTCTTTGGTCAGACTCAGATGTACAGCATCGCGCTGATCAATGTGCATTTCTGGTTGGCGACCATCGGTACCGTGCTGTACATCGCGGCCATGTGGGTTAACGGCATTGCCCAGGGTCTGATGTGGCGTGCAGTCAATACCGACGGTTCCTTGATGTACAGCTTCGTCCAGGGTGTCGAGGTAAGTTGGCCCGGTTATGTGGTGCGCTTGATCGGAGGCATCGTCTTCCTGTCCGGCATGCTGCTGATGGCCTATAACGTCTGGCGCACTGTGCGCAATGATCAGGCGACTCAGGCTGAACCCGCGCCCCAGGCCGCTTGATAGGTAGGACATAAGATGCAACACGAAAAGGTTGAAAAGAACGTTGGCTTGATGGCCTTTCTGGTCGTCATCGCCATCAGCTTTGGCGGTCTGGTCGAAATCGTGCCGCTCTTCTTCATCAACGACACCACCGAACCGGTCGAAGGTCTGGAACCTTACACCGCGGTTCAATTGGAAGGTCGCGATATCTACATTCGCGAAGGCTGCCATGTCTGCCACACCCAGATGGTACGGCCGCTGCGTGCTGAAGTTGAGCGCTACGGTCCTTACTCCCAGGCTGGCGAGATGGTTTACGAGCATCCCTTCCTGTGGGGCTCCAAGCGCACCGGCCCGGACCTTGCCCGTGTCGGCGAACGTTACAGCGATGAGTGGCATAAAGCTCACCTGTACAATCCGCGCTCTGTTGTTCCCGAGTCCAACATGCCGGCCTTCCCCTGGCTGTTCGAACGCACTCTTGATGGTGAACATACTGCGGCCAAGATGCGCGCCCTGCGTACCGTTGGTGTGCCCTACACCGACGAACAGATCGCTGGCGCTCAGGAAGCCGTCGCTGGAACCACCGAAATCGACGCCCTGGTCGCTTATCTGCAGCACCTCGGTACCGTCGTAACCGGTCGCTAGGGGACTGTCATGGATATCAATACTTGGCGCGGACTGGCCACCGTATTCACCATGATCGCTTTCTTTGGCGTGGTGTTCTGGGCCTATTCCAGTAAGCGCAAAGCACGTTTTGACGATGCGGCCAACTTGCCGTTCGCCGAACGCGACGAACAGATGGACGCCGCCTCGGACAAGAAGAGGAATGACGATGAGTAGCTTTTGGAGTTTCTACATTATTGCAATCACCGCCGTCTTTCTGGTGGGCATCGTCGCACTGCTTTATTTTACTCGACGGATGCCCGATCCGGGCGGTGAAGGCGCTCAGACCACGGGTCACCAGTTCGACGGCATTGAGGAATACAACAATCCTCTGCCCAAGTGGTGGCTCAATCTGTTCTGGCTGACCATTATCTTTGCCGTCGGCTACCTCATCGCTATGCCGGTGGGTAACTGGAAAGGCGTACTGGGCTGGACCTCTGTCGGTGAATTGACCGCCGATCAGGTTGCCCATGAACGCCGCTATGGCGAAATCTACCAGCGTCTGGCCTCGGTTCCGGTTGAACAGCTGCACGACTACCCTCAAGCCATGCGCGTCGGCCAGCGTCTGTTCGAAGACAACTGCGCCCTGTGCCACGGCCAGGCTGGCACCGGCAGCTATGGTTTCCCTAACCTGACCGATGACGATTGGCTCTACGGCGGCGAGGGTGACACCATCAAGACCACCATCATGGCGGGTCGTAGCGGCCAGATGCCGGCCTGGGGTGATGCCCTGGGTGCCAGCGGTGTGCGGGCGGTAGCAGAGTACGTCATGCAGCTGTCCGGTCAGGACGACGTCAATACCAGCCTGGCCACTCAGGGGCAAGCCCTGTTCAACGCCAGCTGTGTTGCCTGCCATAGCCAGGACGGCACCGGTAACCACGCTCTGGGTGCGCCCAACCTAACCGACGATATTTGGTTGTACCGCATTCCGGGTGAAACGCTGCGCGCCTCGGTTCAGTACACCTTGGAAAATGGTCGCTCTGGACGGATGCCGGATTGGGCCAACGTGCTCGGAGAAGAGCGCGTGCATATCGTCGCCGGTTATGTCTATAGCCTGAGTCTGGACCCGCAGCAATAACAGACCAACGGGGTGCGTGCCCACGCACCCCGGACTGGCTTGGAAAGGTCGGGCGTGCCTGCCCTTCCCAAACCATTCCTGATCCCCTAAAAACATGACCGATAAAATAGAGGTCAAAGACGTCACGGACGACGCCGTAACGACCGTCGACCTGTACCAAGAAAGGGAAAAAATCTACGTCCGCCGCATCAAAGGTTTTTATCGAAACCTGCGAGTCTACGGTGGCGCAGCCCTGTTCGCGCTTTACTTTGGCACCCTCTGGCTGGACTGGAACGGCCGCCAGGCCGTCCTGTTTGACTTGCCCGCGCGCCAGTTCCACATCTTCGGCATCACCTTCTGGCCGCAGGATTTTATGTTGTTGTCCTGGGCGCTGATCATCTGCGCCTTTGCGCTGTTTTTGGTCACCGTTTTCGCCGGCCGGGTCTGGTGCGGTTACACCTGCCCGCAAAGTGCCTGGACCTGGATCTTCATGTTTATCGAGGAAAAGACCGAGGGCAAACGCAACGCCCGCATCAAACTCGATGATCAACCCATGACCGCGCAAAAGTTTGCCCGCAAAGCCGCCAAACATCTGCTCTGGCTGGCAGTGGCGCTGATTACCGCCATCACCTTCGTCGGCTATTTCGTACCGGTGAAGGAGCTGCTGCCGCAACTGGCCGGTTTTAGCGCCGGTGGCTGGGCCATTTTCTGGATCGCCTTCTTCACGCTGGCGACCTACGGCAACGCCGGCTGGTTGCGTGAACAGGTGTGCATCTATATGTGTCCTTACGCCCGCTTCCAGGCGGTGATGTTCGACCAGGACACCCTGATTGTCAGCTACGACGAAAAACGCGGCGAACCCAGAGGTGCGCGCAAGCGCGGCATCAAACCAGAAGATGCCGGTCTGGGTGATTGCATCGATTGCGAACTGTGCGTTCAGGTCTGCCCAACCGGTATTGATATCCGTGATGGCCTGCAGTACGAATGCATCGGCTGCGCCGCCTGTATTGATGCCTGCGATTCGGTCATGGATAAGATGGGCTACGAGCCCGGCCTGATCCGCTACACCACCGAAAACAGCCTGGAAGGCAAACCCAGCCGTATCCTCAGACCCCGCCTGATTGGCTATGCGCTGGCGCTGGCGGTCATGATTGGGCTGTTCAGTTGGGTCATCGCCACCCGTATTCCGATGGATCTGTCCATTGAGCGCGGCCGGGGTGCGCTGCACCGCATGACGCCCACCGGGCTGGTGGAAAACTCCTATCAGATCAGTCTGATGAATATGACTGAGCAGGATCGACGCTATCGCCTCAGCGTCGATGGTCTGGACGGTTTGCAACTGCTGGCGCCGGACGTGATCAGCGTCACCGCCGGCGGTGTGGTGCAATTACCGGTGCGTCTGCTGATCGACCCCAATCAGTTACAACTGCCCAATAACGAAATTCATTTCACCGCTGTCGCCGTCGACGACCCAAGCCAGAGCGTCGAGGCGGAAAGCCGTTTCTTTGGCCCGGCCCGGTTTTAATAGACGGTTTAGGAGAACACTGACGTGAACACGAGCGCTCGCAAACCCTGGTACCGTGAATTCTGGATATGGTTCATTCTGGCGCCGATCATCGCCGTGGTCAGTTTCTGGGCCTGGTTGATCCCCGTTGCCATCCAGACCAACGACGGCGCCATCCTCGATAATTACTACGAGGACGGCATGACGGTTATTGAACGCAACACCCAGTCGCAATGGGCGGCCGAGCACGATCTCAGCGCCCAGTTGCAGACGCTCGGCGAGCGTGTGCAGCTGCGCCTGGAAGGCAGTCTGGATTCGATTCCGAATACCCTCCAGCTCACCTATGCTTTCCCAACACGAGCCAGCTGGGACGTCAGCGTGCAACTCGAGCGTCAGCCCGATGGTCGCTACCTGGGTACCTTGCCCGAAGCGATCAGCGAAACACGCCAGCTGATTCTGGAACCGGTTGGTGATCAGGCCAACTGGCGCTTGCATGGCGAAGCCACCTTCCCCGATCGCAGCATTATCAGGCTTGCGCCCAAACTCTAATGGCGCAGGCCTGCTTTCATTGCGGTCTGCCGGCCTTCGATGAGCGTTTTCAGCTCGAGGTAGGTGGCGAGGCCCGGGTTTTCTGTTGCGTCGGCTGTCTGGCCGCTGCCCAGACCATTATCGACAGCGGTCTGGGCGAGTATTACCGCTTCCACGATCCCGACCAGACCCCGGCCGCACCACCGGTCAGCGAGCGTGACCGCGAACAGCTGGCGCTCTACGACCGCGATGATGTCCAGGCCGATTTTGTACGCCAGCTCGATTCCGGCCAATGCGAAGCGACGTTAATGATCGATGGCGTCAGTTGCGCCGCCTGCAGTTGGCTGATTGAAAAGCGGCTGCATCAGCAAGCCGGCGTTGCCGAGGCGCGGTTCAATCAGACCACTCACCGTTTGCTGCTGCGCTGGCAACCCGGCGAAGCTGTTTTGTCGACGCTGTTTATTGCGCTGCATTCGCTCGGTTACCGCGCACAGCCGTACCAGGCCGACGCCGAGGAAGCGCTGCGTCAGCGAACGGGACGACGTTACTTATTGCGTCTGGGCGTGGCCGGCATTGGCATGATGCAGGCGATGATGAATGCGGTGGCGCTGTACAGCGGCAGTATCGAAGCGACCTATGTGCACTGGCTGCGCTGGACCTCGCTGCTGATCACCCTGCCGGTCGTCATCATCGGCGCCGGCCCCTTTTTCACCGCCGCCTGGCGCTCTATTCGAGCGCGCAGTCTGAGCATGGATGTGTCGGTGTCGCTGGCCATCGGTGGCGCTTTCGGCGCCAGCGTCTGGGCCACCCTGACCCGCCAGGGCGAGGTCTATTTCGAATCGGTCTCGATGTTCACCTTCTTTCTGGTGCTGGGCCGTTTCCTGGAATTTCGTGCCCGTACCTCTGTCCATGCCTCCAGTAATGCGCTGGCGCGCCAACTGCCACCCACCTGCCGGGTGCGTCAGGGTGACGACTTTGAGCAAAAGGCGGTACGCGATCTGGTCATCGGCGAGCGCATTCAGGTCCGCGCCGGCGAACTCTGCCCGGTCGATGGCCGTGTTGTCAGTGGCGCCAGCGAATTCGATGAAGCGCGGCTGACCGGGGAAGTTGCGCCTCAACCAAAAGCCAGCGGCGATACGGTACTGGCAGGCACCACCAACCTCAGCCAGGCGGTCGAAATCGAGGTCGAACGACTCGGCGCCGACAGCTCAGCCTCAGCCCTCACGCAACTGCTCGAACAAGCCGCCAGTGAGAAACCGCGCCTGGCAGAACTGGCCGATCGCGGGGCAAGACATTTCGTCTGGACCACCTTGATCATCACCGCGCTGATTGGCCTGGCCTGGCTGTGGATCGACCCGGACCGCGCTTTCTGGATCGTTATCAGTGTGTTGGTGGTCACCTGCCCCTGCGCACTCAGCCTGGCAACGCCTACCGTCCTGGCGCAGGCGACACAAAGCCTGGCCAAAGAAGGCCTGATCGTCACCCGCGGCCATACCCTGGAACGCTTGGCCGACATCACCGATCTTGCCTTCGACAAGACCGGCACCCTGACCGAAGGCCGGTTTCGACTGGTACAGACAGAAGTACAGCCATCGGCACAGCGCAGTGCCTCGGAACTGATCGAACTGGCCGCCGCCCTCGAAACCGACAGCGATCACCCCCTGGCCCGGGCCTTTCGAGAAGCCGCCGCTGGTGCATCGTTACCCTTGTTAGTCGAGCGAACCTTGCACCCGTCGCAAGGCGTTTCCGGACGCGATAGCAGCGGTGAATACCGTCTGGGCAGCGCCGCCTTTGCACTGACCGAGCCGAGTCAAACGCCACAAACACCAGGTACTCTCTGGCTCAGCTACAACGGCGTCCCCCTGGCCCGGTTTCAACTGGCGGACGAATTACGCGCCACCGCCGCACCGGCGTTACAGCAATTGGCCGAGCTGGGTCTGCGCTGCCATGTCTTGACCGGTGATCCCAACCCCATGCCCGATGCGCGCTTAAACGCTTTATCGCTGAGCGGAGACTACCGTTCAGGGTTAAGCCCGGCGGATAAGCTAAGTTGGTTGCATCAACAACAGGACGACGGCTTGCGCATCGCCATGGTCGGCGACGGCATCAACGATGCGCCGGTGCTGGCCGGTGCGCCCGTATCCATCGCCCTGGCCTCAGGTACCGACCTGGCCAAGCAAGCTTCAGATGCGCTCTTGCTGAATGACAAACTGACCGTGCTGGCAGCGGCCGTCAGGGCCGCGCGCAAGACCCGGCGCATCATTCGCCAGAATTTGCTCTGGGCTCTGGTGTACAATGGCGTCGCCCTGCCATTGGCTGCGTTGGGCTGGGTAACACCCTGGCAAGCGGCTATTGGCATGTCGGCCAGCTCCTTGCTGGTCGTGCTCAATGCATTGCGACTGAGACGTTTGAATTAAGCCATGGATATTCTGCTGCTTTTGCTGCCCATCACCGGTTTCCTGCTGCTGATCGGCGGCGGCCTGTTCTGGTGGACGGTGCGCTCCGGCCAATACGACGACCTGGACAGCCCGGCGCAACGCATCCTCTTCGACGACGATGACGACATGATTCCCGACGACCATAAGTCCCACCGTGATCGCTGATCTGCTATCTGCGGCCCTGATCGGGCTGATTTCCGCCGGCCACTGTCTGGGCATGTGCGGAGGCATTACGCTGGCGCTTGGACTACACAGCCAAGGCTCAGGCAGCTTGCTGTTTTATAATTTAGGGCGCATTTCCACCTACGCCCTGCTCGGCCTGCTGATCGGCGCCGGTCTGCATTGGCTGCCCGCCTCTGCCACCCCTATTCTGCGTTTGATCGCCGCTGCGCTGCTGGTGTTGATCGCGCTCTATTACCTGAACATCAAAGCCTGGATCACTCAGTTGGAGAAGCTGGCGCTGCCGCTGTGGCGCCGCTTGCAACCTCTGGCCCGGCGCTGGGTGCCGTTACGCCATCCGCTGCAAGCCTATCCGGTCGGTATGATTTGGGGATTACTGCCCTGTGGCCTGGTCTATACCGCCCTTGGCTATGCGGCGACCCAGGCCGACGCCCTGGGCAGCGCCGCTTTGATGCTGGCCTTTGGTGTCGGTACGCTGCCGGCCATGCTGGCCACCGGCGCCTTTAGCCAACAGTTGAATGGCTGGTTACGACGCCCCGCGCTACGCGCGCTGATCGGGGCAACGCTGTTATTTTTCGCCGGCTGGCTGATGTTCAATTCCGCGCGCATGCTGGGGGTCTTTTAACGATGCAGGCAATTTTCGGTTATGGCAGCTTGATCAGCGCGGAAAGCCGGCGCCGCACGGGTATCGGTGGCGATGCCCTGGCCGTGGAGATCGACGGCATTGAGCGCCGCTGGTCAGTTCCAGTACCGGATTATGGCGCTACTGCTGTGGGTGCGCATCTGAATCCGGACAGTCGCTGCAATGGTGTCGTCTTTATCGTCGATGACACCAACCTGGCGCGCTTTGATGAGCGCGAACAAGGCTATGATCGGCATCGCATCGACTGGTCCGAGGTGCGTTCGCTCGGCCAGCAGTCCTTACCAACGGAGTTGCCCTTGTGGGCTTATGTCGGTTATTCCAGCGAAACACCCCAGCCGCATCGACCCATTATGCAGACCTATGTCGATGTCATCCTGCACGGCTGCCTCAGCTACGGTGACGACTTCGCCCGCCGCTTTCTGCACTCCACCAGCCCCTGGCAACACCTGAGTGATGACCGTCTGGCACCACAATACCCGCGCGCCATGGACGATCACCGCCTGCCACCGCGCATCGATGCACTACTCGCCGATGAGTTGCCCGAGCTGTTTCATCAGCGCACCCGCTTCAGCCTTGAAAGCGCCGGCCGTTAACCCAGATATAGGCAGTTCAGGTCGAGTTCAGTGCTGTTTTTGCAGGCTGACTGCGAACCTCAGGAGGTGTCCGCTATGAAGGCGTATTGTCTGGATTTGAAAAGCTGTGTCATCGAACCGGCGCTGCAGCAGGCGCAATTAACCGATCCGGGTCTGCCGGCCTGGCTCGACGCGGTCGCCGGCGCTGAACAACAACGTCGCAGCAGCAACCGCTATGGCCCGTTCGGCATGACCGCCTGGCAACACAAACGCGTCTGGGATGAATACATCGCGCAATGGCCGGAACTGGCCTGTCAGATTCGTGGCCTGGCCAGCCAACGCTGCTTCCTCAAAGATCCCCATCAGGAACTCAGCCTGAACTGGGGTTATGCCACGGCCCTGGCGGCCTTGAACGCCCGCTTTTATGCCGGCGGTGAGGTCCCCATTTTGGACAGCGACCAGGCGGTCGAGCTATGGCGTCAGGCCTGTCATCGCGGCCACCGGGTTGACGACCGGCCGTTCCGGCGCGTCTATTCGATGGAACCCTCTGAACAGGCCGCCTGATTTCACGACAACACTTGTCCCTCGGCGCCCGAGGTGGTAGAACACGCGCCCAACCCCGAGCCACCCGATTGTCCATGACTGCCCAGACCCTCGCTGAGAAAAAATCGCGCACCGAATTCAACAAGCTGCAAAAACGCTTGCGCCGGGAAACCGGCCGCGCCATCGCTGACTTCAACATGATTGAAGACGGCGACACCATCATGGTCTGCCTGTCCGGCGGCAAAGATTCCTACACCATGCTCGATATCCTGATCAGCCTGCAGCGCAGCGCCCCGGTCGACTTCAAGCTGGTGGCGGTCAATCTCGATCAGAAACAACCGGGTTTCCCGGAACACATCCTGCCGCAGTACCTGAAAAACCTGGGCGTGCCTTACCACATCCTGGAACGCGATACTTACAGCGTGGTTCAGGAAATGGTACCGGAGGGCAAAACCACCTGCGGTATCTGCTCGCGGCTGCGACGCAGCACGCTCTATGCCTTTGCCGATCAGATCGGTGCCACCAAGGTTGCCTTAGGCCACCATCGTGACGATATTCTGGAAACGCTGTTTCTGAACATGTTTCACGGCGGCAAGCTGAAAGCCATGCCCCCCAAACTGTTGTCCGACAGCGGCACCAATGTGCTGATCCGGCCGTTGGCCTATTGCCGCGAAAGCGATATCGAGCAATACGCCATCGAGCGGGAATTCCCGATCATTCCATGCAACCTCTGTGGTTCGCAGGACAATCTGCAGCGTCAATCCATCAAAGCCATGCTGCGCGACTGGGAAAAACAGCATCCCGGTCGAGTCGAAAATATTTTTCGGTCCATCCAGAACATCGCACCGTCCCAACTGGCGGACCGTGAGCAATTCGATTTTCTATCGCTACAGGCGACGGGCATCCCATTAGCGCCGGTTAATGAAGGCAGTGAGTACAGCCCAATGGCGCAAACCCGCGTCAATACCTGGGTTCCGCCGAACGACGATTGAGCCACAACCCTGTACAGCACGACGGTTTCGGCTAAGATGGCGAACAACAGATAATCGGCGTTCTACTCTGGCTGTAGGAAGGTGATTATCCCACCCTTGGACGGGAGAGAAACGATGTCGCTGACCACTCACTGCAGCAATTGCAGTCTGCATCCGTTGTGCCTGCCGCTGTCACTGAAAACCAGTGAAATGGATAAACTGGATGCGATCATCCGCCGTGGCCGACCGATCAAAAAAGGCGAGTTACTGTTTGCGCAGGGTGAACCTTTCAATTCGGTCTTTGCTGTACGGACCGGTACCGTTAAAACCTATACGCTGACTCAGGAAGGTGATGAACAGATCACCGGTTTCCATCTGGCCAGCGAACTGGTTGGCCTGGACGCCTACGACTCTCCGGTTTACCCAGCCTCGGCCCGCGCCCTGGAAACCACCAACGTCTGTGAAATTCCGGTTGATCGTCTGGATGCGTTATCGGGCCAGTTGCCAGAGTTGCGTCGCCAACTGCTGCGTTTGATGGGGCGCGAACTGCGTGAAGACCAACAAATGATGTTGCTGCTGAGCAAGAAGAGCGCCGAGGAACGCATCGCCTCCTTCCTGCTCAACCTCGCTGCCCGTTTCCGCCGCCGCGGCTACTCCGGTACCCAGTTCCGGTTGACCATGGCGCGCAGTGACATTGCCAACTATCTGGGCATGGCGGTAGAGACCGTCAGCCGCGTCTTCACCCGTTTTCAGCGCCAGGGCATCCTGGCCGATAGCAGCAGTGCGCGGGATATCGAAATCGTCGATCTCGATGCGCTGACGCAAATGGCCTCTCTGGCCGATTGCGAGCGCCTGGAACTGGGCATCAGCGCCTGAATTGATCTGGATCAACTGGCCGCCGGCGCGGCCTTGATCCACATCAATAGCCCCTCCCCGACCTCCCCTAGACTGAACGCATCCTCCAGTCCAAGGGGTTCCAACCATGTATTTCGACACTGTAGTTATCGCTGGCTTAGTCACCGTGGGTTTGATGTTCGCCTTCTTCGGCGGCATTGCCTGGTTCGTGCGCCAAGACTTACGCGCTCACCCGGAAAATGGCGCCTCAACGGACGACCAGGAACGCCGGTAAGCCTCGATCATATAGCCGGCAATGGAAAAACCGGGCGGGAATTGCGGCAGCTGGTCGACGTGAAACCACTGCGCATCAGCAATTTCACCCGGTTCCGGAACGATGTCGCCACCGGCGTAGTCGGCCCAGAAGCCGAGCATCAACTGATGCGGGAACGGCCAGGTCTGACTGCCCTGATAGCGCAGATTGGTTACCTCGACGCCGACTTCCTCGCGGATTTCGCGGTGTACCGCCTGTTCCAGCGACTCACCGGTTTCAACAAAACCGGCCAGGGTGCTGTACCAGCCGGAACTGCGATGGCGCACGCCCTGAGCCAGCAGCACTTGGGGCCCCCGGGTAATCAGCACAATCACGCAGGGGCTGACACGCGGGTAAAAGCGCAGCTTGCAGGGCTCACAGACCATGGCCGACTCGCCCGACAATCTGGTTGTCGGCTGGCCACACTGGCCACAAAACCGATGCTGACGACGCCAATCCAACAGACCACGAGCTCGCGCCGCCAACATAAAGGCCGTTTCACTGCGCAGACCAATGTCTCTCAAACCCAATCTCGGCCAGTTTTCGGTGTTATCCAATTCGGCGGTGTAATAAGGATGGCCGTCGAGCAAGCCAACAAATTCTTCGCTGACCAATTGATCGCTCGGCCAATCACTGCGTCGTTGTACCCAGTTATCCTCCGGACTGACCAGTTCGCCGTCTTGCCACAGCAATAACCGGTCATCCGAACGGACTGCCGGCGCCGAGCCAGGCAGTTCAATCCGGTGCTGGCCTAATTCATACAACACAAGCGCACTCCTTAATCCGCTTTCAGCGGCAAGACTAGCCGAACCACGCCTTCTTCGTCGGGTTCGACGCTAAAACCAAAATGCCGGCCAAGACCGAGCATCGGCTGATTTTCCGCCAACACATCCGCCACGATCCGATCCACGCCCTGAGCTCGGCCGTAATCCAGCGTCTTACGCATCAACTGACCGGCCAGACCGCTGCCCTGATAAGCCGGCAGGACCATGATGGCGAACTCCAGCTCGTTGGTGTTCACATCGGTCCAGAGCCGCATTTCACCGACGATGGCGCCATCGATGAGCGCCACAAAGACCATTTCCCGGCGGTAATCGATCTGGCACAGAGTCGCCAGTTCTCGATGTTCAAAGTGCAGCCGGCTGCCGAAAAAGCGCAAACGCAGGGCTTCGCTGTCAAAGCCACCGAAGAAGGCTTTCAATAACGGCTCGTCTTCACCGCGAATCGGACGGATCAGCACCGAACGCTCATCTTTCAGGCTCAGACGTTCAACCAGTTCACTCGGATAGGGATTCAAGGCCGGACGCTGAGCCGGACCACGGCAGGCGGCCACGCCCAACACCAGCAACTCTTCGCCCGGCTGCAGCAGAATATTCACTTCCAGCCCGGCCAGTTCAGGCAGATCGATGACCATCTGCGACAGCGTCTTCAACGCCCGGGTCAAACGCGCCAGATCTTTTTCCAGATGATCAGAACGCTCAGCCAGAACCTGATAACCGTGTGAGCGCTGAATCATTTGCCGCGCCAGACTGGCGTTGAGCGGCGGCAATGCCACCTGACGGTCGGCCAGCATATCGGCGCGCGAGCCGCCTTCGCCAAACAAAATCAACGGCCCGTAGGCTTCATCGCGCGTCATACCCAGACTGAATTGCAGATGATCGATCTTACGCCGCATCGGCTGTACGCCCCAACCAAGCGTACGGCTGTTGGGAAAGCGCTCGGCTTTTTCAGCTTCCAGCTCAGCCCGCGCCTGCCGCAATTCTTCCGCAGAATTCAATTCGATACGCACACCACGCCAACGTTCGGCGGGCGTTTCGTTGTAGGCAAAGGGATAGCAATAGGCTTCATGAACCAGTCGCAGCGAGGCCGGAAAATAGCGCCCGGTCAGTCGTTCCAGCACCCGGTCGAAGTCGACGCCAAAGGTGGAATCGACCATCTGGAAACCATAAAGCCGCATCAACATCCGCGCTTCGGCCCAGGTGAAATAGCGTCGTTTGTTTTCCTCTGCCTGACGGAACAGCTGTAACGCCTGGTCGCGATCGGGCTGAAAACCCAGCGCCATGGACGTTGGCGTCTCACGCAGGCGTTCTTGCGCCATTTCATGTTTGGCCAGCGTAAAAAACGCCTCGACGGCGTCGTTGGGCGAATCGAAATTCAGCAGGCCAGCGGCATCAAAGGCGGCTCGGGCCGGCCCAATACTGACGCCGCCCAAAAAGCAGGTCAGCACCAGTCGCCGGCTGCGTTTAACCCAGGGCAACAGTTTTTTCGACACCTCGGTCGGGTCGGAGCGTCGGTTGGGGCCGTGCACCACCAGAATGCCGCCAATGGCGCCTTCCTTTTCCAACTCAGTCAGCACTCGCACATAGTCGTCGCCGCTGGCGTTGGCCGGCAGGATGGCCGGGTTGTAGCCGGTTTCGTCGGCATACCACAGATCGGTCAGCCGTTCGCTGACCTTGTCGACCGGCGCCAACTGTCCACCGAGCGCCTGCAACTGCTGCCGTGCCAGCATCGCCGGACCCAGGCCATTGCTGACGATGGCCAGGTTAGGGCGGTGCAACGGCCGCGCCCGCGACAGCACCTCCAGGCCGCTGAACAAACCATCGACGCTATCGACCTGCAGCACACCGGCGCGGGCGAAGAATTCGTCATCCACGGCGCGGCGGTCGATCAGGCCCGGCGGTAATTTGTCCTGTACCTGAGTGCGGATCGCCAGCACCTTTTTCGAACGCGCCGCCGCCCGCATGGCAATCAACAAACGGTTGGCGTCACGGATCTGCTCCAGATGAATCAGAATGGCGCGCACGCGGCGATCGGTGGACAGGTGATCGACGATGTCGGAGATGCGCAGATCGGCGCTGGAACCGGCAGTCAGAAAGTGCGAGAAGCCAATACCACGGGCTCCGGCCCAATCCAACAAGGCCGAACCCAGCGCCGCCGAATGACCGACATAAGCCGAACGCCCCGGTTGCGCATTCAGATGCGCGAAACTCGCATTCAGGTGCGCATCCGGCACCAGCACACCCAGACAATGCGGGCCGAGCACGCGGATATTCAGCTCGCGCGCCAGCTCTTCAATACGCTGGTGACGGCGTTTCTGTTCCACCGCCAGACGCCGCGACAGGCCGCCAGTCAGAATAATCGCTGCCTTAATGCCTTTACGGCCAAGTTGCGGCAAAACGCGCAAAATAGTTTCCGGCGGCAAACAGATCAGCGCCAGATCAACCGGGTCGGGAATCTGGCGGACATAGCGATAACAGGGGAAGCCGTAAACGCTGTCGTAACCTTTGAGGTTAACGCCGTAAATGCGGCCTTCGAAGCCAGCGTCTTTCAAGTTGGTGGTGACCACAGCGCCCATACTGCCGGGTCGTTCAGAGGCACCCAGAACAGCAACGCTCTTGGGCTGGAAAAAAGCACTGAGGTCGGGCACGGTACCACCAAAGTCGGGATGAATCGCGACAAGACTAGCCTTATACTGCCTTGCCTTTCAATGGACCGTCCGCATGACTCGAACAGCGCTCATCCAGCATCCGGTTTGCCAGCTGCACGACATGGGCGAAGGTCATCCGGAATCGCCGCAGCGCCTCGAAGCCATCCTCAACCGGCTCGATGAAACCGGCCTGGTCAACCAACTGATTGTTCGCGAGGCCCGCCTCGATGGCCCGGAAACTGTGCGCCGCGTGCACAGCGATATCTACATCGAACAGCTCGACCGCATCAGCCCGAAACACGGCCTGATTCAGGCCGACCCCGATACGCTGATGGGTCCATACACCTGGGAAGCCGCCTACCGCGCCGTCGGTGCCGGCACCGGCGCTGTCGACGCCATTATGGCCGGCGAATACCAGCGCGCCTTCTGCGCCATCCGCCCGCCCGGCCACCACGCCGAACCCGACGTCACCATGGGTTTCTGCTTCTTCAACAACATCGCCGTGGCCGCGGCTCACGCCATCGCCGAGCACGGCCTGAAACGCGTCGCCATCATCGACTTCGATGTCCACCAGTGCAACGGCACCATCGAAGCCTTCGAAAGCCGGCCGGAAATCCTGGTCTGCTCCAGCTTCCAGCATCCGTTCTACCCGAATTCGCACTGGGCCAGCGAGCATCCGCACATCGTGCTGTCGCCGCAAATCACCTTCGCCACCGCCGACGATCTAAAAGCCGACTGGGAAGCGCGCTGGAAACCGGCCTTGTTAGAACACCAACCGGAGATGATTTTTATCTCCGCCGGCTTCGATGCCCATACGCTCGACCCAATGGGTCAGTTGAACTGGCAAACCGAAGACTACGACTGGATCACCCGGCGCATCGTCGAGGTGGCCGAGGAAGTCTGCGACGGGCGCATCGTCTCGATGCTGGAAGGGGGTTATCACCTCAAGGCGCTGGCTGACAGCGCTGAGGTGCATATACGGGCGTTGATGGAATAAACAATTATTAAATATCAATTCCTGACAAACTGTAGAATAAAGATATATTTCGGTAGCTATGCTTTATTAAATGGCGGCTTTTTAAGCCGTGTTTGAACTTGATATATAAGATCGTAAATAACATCATAAACTACGTCTTCATAAGTTTTATAATACTCGAACTCTGGGATGAAATTATCTTCTCCATGCGCGATTTTATTTCTTCGAGCCACAAGTGTTTTTAACTTAACTCTATGCTCTTGAACTTTACTTGAAGACAAATCGGCAAACTCAAGCAACTCTATTAAGACATTCGGCCATAAGTTTGACTGTGTATCTACATCAGGAAAATCTGCAGGAATTTCGACATGATGCTTCTGAAAATTTTCAAGTTCGTTTAAAAATTCCTCATCACTTAGCCCTCTTAGAGCTTTTATTGTACTTCTCAAAGCCAAAAACTTTGTCGCTCCGGGTAAACTCGACTTGAGAATCCCCATTGAACATATATCGTCATAATATGCAGTTAATATATTTTTACAGAACCCCTCATAGTGCGCGTACAAAATCGCCCATGCTGCTCTTAACAATGCAGATTTTTGGACTTTTGAAACAGATGTAGAAACAAGCAATATTCGCATAGAGGAAATCTCTGACTCTCTCCATGAAAGGTCCCGAATCACATCATCCAATACGCTCATGTTAGGAGAAATACTCCGAAACCACTTGAATTCTTTGCTCTAACTTTGGAATTGTATTGGCTCCTGGGCCTGTTGACTCAAGAAATTTTTTATCAGAATAAGCAGCCATTAGTCTCGCTCGAACATCGCCAGGCTCAAGATTTTTTACACAATCAAAACAATCTGAAAACGCACAAACCGCAGCCTCATAGTACGCAGGAGCCAATCGGCCTGTTGACTCTCCATCTTCTGTGAATCTAGTAAATGCAGATTCACCCAATTTTAATTCGATTAAGTTAAAAACCCTTTCAAAATTTGGTCTTTGAATTGCCAAATCGAATTCCACCTCTGAAAATAGTATGGATTCCATAATTGAATCTAGCCACTCTTCAATATTACCGTGGTACATATTTCGGAATAAAGTGACTGCAAAAAACCTAAGAACTAATTCTTCATCCCCCCTTTTCTCTTTAAAAGTTTCAGGGAGTCGAGTTATGGACTTTGAAAAGCTAGGATAGTTCGCCATATCTTGAATTGCATCATAAAATTCACTGCCACCTTGAACCATTCTAGAACTGCAGTTTCTAATTTCTTGAGCAGACAATAATGACCCACCAGTATTCAATCGTTTAAACATTTCATATTTAACAAACGCATCCCCTGATTTGTTAATAATAGTTGCTCTAATAGGTGAACGCTTTATTTTTAATCGGACTGATAACGGTAAATCCGAAAAAACCTTACCATTTAGTTCTTTTACAATATCACACCCTAAAAGCCTGAGCTCGGGCTCCTCAATCGCTTCATGGTTTAGAAACTGTAGAACTGAACTGGTCCTCTGGAGACCATCTATCAGTTCCAATATACCTTCCTCACCTTCAATCAAAAAGATTGGTGGAATCGGTAAACCTAATACAATTGACTCAATTAACCTAGAGCGCTGTTCATATGTCCACCTGAATAGCCGCTGATATTCTGGTCTAATCACAACTTCATTTTCATTATGTAGATTTAAAAGTTCGCCAAATGAAAAATCGACTGCTGTTGTTCTTATTTCTCTATCAAGAAAGTCATTCTCAGACATCAGGTGTCTCCTTATATATAAGAAGATGAATAGGCGAAGTCATACGTTTCGAAAGATGAAGTTATTCTATGTTTTTAACTTTCTTCCTATGACACAAGAAAACACTACGCAGCTAGAACTTTCAAGCATCAATGCTAAGTTCTCGATACGGCACTTCCCGACCGGGCTCTTCCAGACTGATTCTGCCCAACACACCGCCACGCAACTCCTTCAGCACAATCTCACTGACACGATGCCAGTCAACATGTCCTCCCGGCGCACAGGCGCGTTGGCGGGCGATGGCGGCCATGCAGTCCATCGCAGTCTCGGGCAGTTCTTTAAGCTTGTAGCGCTCTTGCAGGCGCTCTGGATAGCGCTGCATCAGGTAGTCGACCGCGAACAGGGCGATGTCTTCGTATTCGACGGCGGTGTCGCGAATCGCGCCGGAGGCAGCCAAGCGGTAACCACCGACTTCGCTGTCCGGTGATGGCCACATCACGCCCGGGGTATCCATCAGTGTGAAATCATCGGCGATCTGGATGCGTTGTTGACGGCGGGTGACGGCCGGTTCGTCACCGACCTTGGCAATACGCCTACCAGCGAGACCGTTCAATAAAGTCGACTTACCGACATTGGGAATGCCCATCACCAAAGCGCGCACCGGTTTGCCGACGCCGCCTCTGTATGGCGCCAGCTTACGGCACAGATCGGGCACGCGTTTGATCTGACGACGGTCGGTGATTTCCAGCGGCAATACGCTGATATTGTGCTCTTCGCTGAAATGACGACGCCAGGCTTCGGTGATATCCGGGTCGGCCAGATCGACTTTCGACAGCAGGCGCACCACCGGCTTATCGCCGCGCACCTGGCCGAGAATGGGGTTCATGCTGGACTGTGGCAGGCGGGCGTCGAGGATTTCGATAACCACATCAATCTTCGGCATCAACTCGCCGATCTGACGTCGTGCCTTGGCCATATGGCCGGGAAACCAATTAATCTTGGCCATGAAAATCTCTGGCTGAATGAAAGGCGCGCAGTGTAACACAGCCGGCCTGTTTGGCCGGCTTAGGTATTACAGCTCAGCCGCTACTTCTGCGCCCTGGCGAATGGCGCGCTTGGCATCCAGTTCGCCCGCCTTGAAGGCGCCGCCGATGCGATGTGAGCTTTTGCCAGCGGCTTCCAATGCCTCAAACAAATCAAGACGCGATTCCTGGCCGGCGCAGATGACGATTTGGTCGACCGGCAGTGTCCTGGCTTCGCCATCAACCAGAATATGCAGACCCTCATCATCGATACGCTGGTAGTCAACACCAGAGAGAAATTCGACGCCCTTCTGTTTCAGAGTAGCGCGATGCACCCAGCCGGTGGTCTTGCCGAGGTTTTTACCCAGCTTCGATGACTTGCGCTGCAACAGCCAGACCTGACGCGGGCTCGGTTCAGGCTGCGGTGCGATCAGCCCACCGCGGCCGGCGACACTGAAATCGACACCCCATTCACGCGCGAAGGCCTCGATATCCAGGCTCGGGCTATGCTCGCCATGAACCAGCACTTCGCCAACGTCGAAACCAATACCACCGGCGCCGACAATGGCGACTTTCTTGCCGGGTGCGACCTTGCCGGAAACCAGATCGACGTAAGACACCACCGATGGATGATCGATACCCTCAATGACCGGCGTGCGCGGTACGATGCCGGTGGCGACGATCACTTCATCAAAGGCCGCCAGTTCATCAGCGCCAACCTTGCGACCCAGCTCCTGCTCGACACCCAACCGTTCCAGTTGAGTCCGGAAGTAGCGCAACGTCTCGCTGAATTCTTCCTTGCCGGGAATACGCCGGGCCAGATTGAACTGGCCGCCGATTACATCGTGCTCATCGAACAGCGTCACCTTGTGACCGCGCTGCGCTGCCACCGTCGCCGCTGACAATCCACCGGGGCCGGCACCGACCACGGCAACACGCTTGACCTTGTCGGTCGGCAGATAATTCAGTTCCGTTTCCCGGCCGGCGCGCGGATTAACCAGACAGGACGCCGGTTTCAGCTCAAACACATGATCGAGACAAGCCTGGTTACAAGCGATGCAGGTGTTGATGGCATCGGCATCGCCGGCCTCGGCCTTATTGACGAAATCGCTGTCGGCCAGGAAGGGGCGCGCCATCGACACCATATCCGCCTGGCCGCTGGCAACGATGCGCTCGGCCACGTCCGGCGTGTTAATGCGGTTACAGGCAACCACCGGTATGCCGACTTCGCTGCGGATGCGTTCGGTCACCGCCACAAAAGCCGCACGCGGCACCGAGGTGACGATGGTTGGCACCCTCGCCTCGTGCCAGCCGATGCCGGTGTTCAGCAGGTGCGCACCAGCCGCTTCGATGCGGTGCGCCTGATCAACAATCTCATCCCAGGTGTTGCCGTCTTCGACCAGATCGAGCATCGACAGCCGATAAACGACTAGGAAGTCATCGCCGCATTCGGCGCGGATGCCCTTGACGATGTGTTCGGCCAGACTGATACGGCCGGCGATTTCGCCACCCCAGCGGTCGTCGCGATGGTTGGTTCGCGGCGCAGTAAACTGATTAATCAGATAGCCTTCCGAACCCATCACCTCGACGCCGTCATAACCGGCCTGTTTGGCCAGACGGGCGCAACGGACAAAGTCATCGATGGTGCGTTCGACACCGGCGTCGTCCAGTTCCTTGGGTTGGAACGGATTGATCGGCGCCTGCAGTGAAGACGCCGAGACATTGTGCGGTACATAGGCATAGCGGCCGGTATGCAGGATCTGCATACAGATACGGCCACCGGCTTCATGCACAGCTTCGGTAATCAGGCGGTGCGAATTGGCTTCTTCGTCATTGGTCAGCTTGGCGCCGCCGGGATAGGTTACACCTTCGTCGTTGGGTGAAATGCCACCGGTGACGATCAACGCCACGCCACCGCGAGCGCGTTCGGCATAGAACGCCGCCATACGCTCGAAACCGCCCTTGGCTTCTTCCAGGCCGGTGTGCATCGAGCCCATCAGGAACCGGTTTTTCAGCGTAAAGGGGCCGACATCGAGAGGTTGGAACACAGCAGGATAAGCACTGGACATGGCGATTCTTTCACCCGTTTCAAACAGTTGTTTTAATCCGGCGAATGGCACCACAGGGGGTGGTTGGAGTCAAGCGGGAAGTGCTTGCCGGGCCAGAACACCGTAGCGCTGATTACTCCATCAGAGGCTAGCAAAAGGATTGCAGAAAAGGGGGGAAATAGATGCAGGCACTGACCAGTGCGGCTGTGCCGGGATTCCGGCGCGCGACTAAGGTCTATGCAAGGGGAGAAAAAGAAATGGCGGAACGGACGGGACTCGACTGCGCCGGCACACCGGACCGCGACCAAGGTCTTCGACCTCCACTGCCTTCGGGTTTACCCCTATAGACTTCAAAATGGCGGAACGGACGGGACTCGACTGCGCCGGCACACCGGACCGCGACCAAGGTCTTCGACCTCCACTGCCTTCGGGTTTACCCCTAAAGACTTCAAAATGGCGGAACGGACGGGACTCGAACCCGCGACCTCCGGCGTGACAGGCCGGCATTCTAACCAACTGAACTACCGCTCCGCGTTATGGTGGGTGTGAACGGGATCGAACCGCTGACCCTCGCCTTGTAAGGGCGATGCTCTCCCAGCTGAGCTACACACCCATAACGCTGAAATTTTAAGCCTTCCGGCTGGCTGCGTTGCCAGAGTCACCTAAGCACTTCGTGCCCCAGCTGCACCCTACGGGCATAAAAGCTACACACCCATAACGCTGAAATTTTAAGCCTTCCGGCTGTACAAAAAAATAGTGGCGGAACGGACGAGAGTCGACTGGGCTGGCACTCCAGCTCGCGACCCAGGCCTATGCCTCCAGGTCTTACAAATAGTGGCGGAACGGACGAGACTCGAACTCGCGACCTCCGGCGTGACAGGCCGGCATTCTAACCAACTGAACTACCGCTCCACTATCAGCTAAGCGCTGCACTCTGTTTGGCGGGTATCAGCTCCCGTCTTCGACTTGACCTTAGGCCCAGGGAAGATTTTGCGCCAAGTGACTGATGAGTCGTGGCGCTTTCACCGAAAGGTGAAAATGGCGGAACGGACGAGAGTCGACCGGGCTGGCGTACCAGCTCGCGACCCAGGTCTATGCCACTGGGTAAAGCAAAATGGCGGAACGGACGGGACTCGAACCCGCGACCTCCGGCGTGACAGGCCGGCATTCTAACCAACTGAACTACCGCTCCGCGTTATGGTGGGTGTGAACGGGATCGAACCGCTGACCCTCGCCTTGTAAGGGCGATGCTCTCCCAGCTGAGCTACACACCCATAACGCTGTTAAATTTATAGCCTTCCGGCTTTTGCGTTACCAGAGTCGCCTAAGCACTTCGTGCCCCAGCTGCACCCTACGGGCATAAAAGCTACACACCCATAACGCTGTTAAATTTATAGCCTTCCGGCTTTTGCGTTACCAGAGTCGCCTAAGCACTTCGTGCCCCAGCTGCACCCTACGGGCATAAAAGCTACACACCCATAACGCTGTTAAATTTTAAGCCTTCCGGCTGGTTGCGTTGCCAGAGTCGCCTAAGCACTTCGTGCCCCAGCTGCACCCTACGGGCATAAAAGCTACACACCCATAACGCTGTTAAATTTTAAGCCTTCCGGCTGGTTGCGTTACCAGAGTCGCCTAAGCACTTCGTGCCCTAGCTGCACCCTACGGGCATAAAAGCTACACACCCATAACGCTGAATTTTAAGCCTTCCGGCTGATCACTTTCGAGCGACTCAGGCGACTTAAAACCGTCTCAGCTCCCCCGAAAGTGCTGCGCATTTTAGCGATTTTCTCAATGGAGTCAAACGTTTAGCGTAACTTTTTAGAGATTACCCAGTCACGCTCAACGCACCAGCCAAAGCACCATGCCTTCCCAATAGGTGATCAGCAGAACGACAGCCATCAGCACCAACATCATTGGCAGTGTCGCTAAATAAAGCTCAGTTATGGAGCGCTTAAACCGGTAACTGGCGATAAACAGATTCATGCCGACCGGTGGCGTGAAGTAGCCAATCTGCATGTTGGCGACAAAGATAATCCCCAGATGGATCGGGTCGATGCCATATTGCAGCGCCACCGGCAGGATCAGCGGTACGATGATGATCAAGGCAGCAAAGATATCCAGAACGGCGCCAAGCACCAACAAGGCAATGTTCAGGAATAATAAGAACGCCCAGCGGCTGTCGATATGAGTACTGACCCAGGCAAAGACATGATCCGGTATCCGCAAATCGATCATCAGGTTGGTAAAGGCCAAGGCCACACCCAGAATCAACAGAATGCCACCGACCACCTTCATCGCCTCGGTTGCAATACTGCCCAGGCGGCGAACCGGCACTTCGCGATACACCAGAACTTCAATAACCAGTACATAAAGCGCTGTTATGGCAGCAATGTCGGACACCACCAGCCAGCCGCTGAACAGACCGCCGATCACAATCACCGGAATGCCCAATTCCCACTTGGCCTCCCAAAGCGCTGCCCCCAGTTCACGCGCATTGAAAGGTACCAACGGCACCGATTGATGCCGTTGCTGCCACAGACCCAGACCCCAAAGCGCCACAATCATTAATAAAGCAGGAATGAGACCGGCCAAAAACAGATCCTGAATGGCAACACCGCTGATATCCATCTGCTGTGCCACAATGCCATACAAAATCAGCGGGATGGCCGGCGGCAGCAATAAACCCAAACTGCCAGAGGTGGTAACCAGGCCGAGAGCAAAGCGCTCACTGTAACCGGCCTGCGTCAGCGCTGGCACCAGCAGCGCGCCCAGGGCGACGATGGTGACGCCAGAACCACCGGTCAGCATGGTGAAAAAGGCACAGGCCAGAAGCGCGATCAAAATGCTGCCACCAGGCAACCAGCCCAAAGCCGCATTGGAAACCCGTACCAGCCGATCAGCGGTGCGACTTTCACTGAGCAGATAACCGGCAAAGGCAAACAACGGCAGCGCCATTAGAAGTGTGTTTTCGGTCAGCCGATAAAGCTCGATCGGCAACACCATCAGATCGATACCCGCGGCCCAGAAACCCCAGGCGGCCGCGGCAAGAATCACCACAAACAAGGGCGCACCCAGCACCGCAAAGACCGCGATAACGGCCGACATCACACTAGACATCGCGAACCTCCGGGCGACCCGTCACAACCTGGCCGGCAAAACGCAGTGCCATCAAACCAAACGCAATCGGCATGATCAGCTCGAACGGCCAGGCCGGCAGTTCAGCAAAGGTGGTGGTATCGAAGCGATATTCATCGATCACAAAGCGTGTCGACTGCCAGGCCATAATGCCGGTCAGCAACGCAGCAAAACCGGTAGCCAAGCGCTCAATAATGGCCGCCCAAAGGCCACTGACATAATGACGCAAAGCATCGATAGCGATGTGTTCACCGCGGCGTGTAGCGACCAGAGCGCCAAGCAAGGCCAGCCACAACACCAACAGGCGGTTGGCCGGATCGATCCAGAACCAGGAAGTGCCCAACAGGTTGCGCAAGCCGATTTGCAAAACGGCAAAGCCGATCATGACAAAGAGTGTCGTTGCCAACAGCAGGGTTTCAACCCGGGCCAAGCCAGCATCTATGCGCCACAGCCATTTCATGATTCGCTGCGCACCTGCATCAATAAGGCTTCAATACGATCATATATCTGCTGGGAAAACTGACCTTCTTCAATAAGGCGCTGAGTCGCGCGTGTTGATTCGCGCTCCAACGCCTGGCGGTCTTCAGGCTGTGGCTGCAACACCTCAATACCCAGCTGCTGCAGCGCATCCAGAGCGCGGTAATTATCCTCACGCGTCTGGGTGTCTATCACCTGGCTGGCGGTTGTGAATTCATCATCAATAATGGCCAGGTCAGCTTCGGATACGCCGCGCAACGCACGATCATGCAACGCCAGAACACCGTAGGTGTACATGAAAGGGGCATCGGTCAGATAGTCCAGTCGGCTGTACCATTGCAAAGTAATCGCACCGACTGGAGGCGCTACAATGGCGTCGATCGCCCCGGTCTGCAAACCAGTCAACACATCGCCAATATTGAGCACAATAGGATTGATATCGAACGCCCGTGCAACCTGTTCCGACAGCGGATCGTTCGCCGGCAGCCAGAGTTTTTGCTGTTCCAGATCGGCCAGCGACAGAATCGGTTTTTGGCTCATGCCATAGGCAAAACCAGCCTCGATCAAACCGAATGTCAGCCAGCCATTGTCGGCCAAACCCTCGGTGATTATGGGGTCCACTTCGCGGCGTACCGCATCCACTTCGTCATAACTGCGAAACAACAAAGGTGCATTTAACACCTGAGCATCGCGATAGGCGTTGGCCAGCGCACCGCTTTGCACCAAAGCGCCGTGGAGCTGGCCGATACGGATCTTACGCTGTACTGCCTGGTCGTCACCCATGACACCGCCAGGGTAAAAGCGCACCGATACCCGCCCCTCGGTTCGGCTCTCAATCGCCTGGCCAGCACGGCGCAGTTCATTGAGCACCGCATTGCCGTCGGGATATTGGGTGGAAATTTTCAAGGTAGTGGCGGCACTGACCATGGCCGTCAGCGACATCAGGGCGAGCGCGATCAGGCTGCGCAATAAAGCGGTTGTCATCGATTCGATCCTTTAAAAATAATCGTCAGCACTGGCCAGCAAACGAGCGGCCTCTTGCTGCGCATAAATGTTCTGCAGCGTCAGTCCTTCAACATAGGGATCACTGCTTAATACCTCCTGAAGCAAACGGTCGTGCAGTTCCCGGTCAAACAACAAGCGTGCGTACTGAGAAGCGTAGTAGACCTGAATGATGAGGTTATCGCCGTCAGCGGCAGCCAGCGCACGTTCAAAATAATCCTGAGCGACCTCCGGCTTACCACCCAGGCTCGGCGGCAGAATCGAGTTCATAACGCCCAGATACAGCAGGGCCGTGCCTTTCTCATACTCCGGCTCAATACTCACTGCCTGCTCTAAAACAGACTGCGCCTGACCGAGTTCAGCAACCGCCAGCCAGTCATCACTGTGGGCCTGGATATAGCCCGCCCAGGTGGTACCCACTGTATACAGATACGGCAGGTCATCCTCGTCATCCCACTGAGTCAGGATGGAGGCCAGTTCGTCCGGCGGTACATCGCGCAGACCGCATGCATCTTTGTCATAGGTACAGAAGGCATCGAAGGCGTAATTCAGCGCCTTGGCGGTCATGTTTTGACGGCGTTCAACCGCTTCGACCTCGACAAAGACACCGGCGTAGGCGCCATTCAAGGTGGCTGCCGTACGCTTCATCTCTTCGCTTTTAGGATAGGTTTCCACCAGCGCATCAATCATCAGCAGATAGCTGGGCAAGCCGTCTTGCACGGTTTGCAGATCGTCGCTGTCAAGGATGGCGCTGGACAGATTGTCGGGTATTTGCCGGGCTGCGCAGCCGGTGAGCAACACAACCAGAACAGATACAACCAAGAGGCGAAGGCGAGACATGCGATTCCTCATCAAAAATGGGGGCGGCAGTATAACCGAACCCGATTGAATATCCGTGACAGAGCAAACAGGGTTTCAATCCAGGGCTTTAACCAATTCACGATCACGCTTGATCGGATAAGGCGGATACTCCTGCCAGAATTGCGGCAGTGCAAAGTCTGCCAACACCCGGGCATTGTAACCTTCCTTACGCGCCTTCTGGGCGTCGTAACCCTGGTAACCCAGTAATTGCAGACAAGCCGGACAGACGGACAATACCGGACTCAAAGACTGCATACTGGTGGCAATGGTCACTTCATGATCCGCCTGCAACGACTCGCAGTGTGACAGGTGATAACAACCCTGACCCACCAGCACCACCCGACTGTTCTTGTAGCACAGCGTATGATCGAGCAACCGTCCCACCTGCTGACGGGGCAAGGTCAGACCCTGTCGCTCCAATAGCGAACGCTCATCGCCGGTCAGGTGAATATTAGGATCGAACAGCTCGAAATAACCAAGCTGGTCGGTACCCATGGCCGCTCGTAATTGGTTGAACGGTTCGAACTCCAGAAAGTCCTGCAATTCCATTACAGCTGACTCTCAAGAATGGAAGCGATACGACTTTCCGCATCGGTCCGTACCCGAAATTCGACGCGCCGGGAACGGTCAGAATCTTCATTGCCATTGGCATTGAGCACCGGTTTCGAAGACGATAAACCATTGGCGGTCATATGTTGTTTCAGCCAAGTGCGTTCGCCTTCCACCGCATCCAGATTCAACACGTAATCGAGCGCTGAACGGGTACGCGCCTGGCTCAGTCCCATATTCAGAATATAGGCAGCATCTTCGCTTTGTCCGGCCCAACCGCTGGAGGTGTGTCCTTCGATGCGCACTTCGGCAATGTCGTGACGGTATTTTTCCGAGGTAATAATGCGCAGATAACGCGGGAAAAATTCACTCAAAATATCTTCAAATTCAGGCCGCAAATTGCTTTCGCCCTGAGCGAAGGTCAGCTCCTCGCGATTAAAACGAATGCTCAGGTCGGGATCGATTTCCGCTCCCCAACGATCAAGATCCGGAGCGAATTCATTAACCAGATCCTGATACAACTGGGTACGCAAGCGATCGTACAAAATCGCCACATCGCGCACCTTGTTGCGTTCAATTTCGGCATTGACCATAAAGACGATGGCCACTAACAAAAAGACCATCATCAAGCCGGCCATCAGGTCACTGACCGAGACCCAATGCTCTTCCTGTTCGATGTGTTCCTGATCGCTGTTCATTTGGACGCTTCCGCAGCCTTGATCAGGTCATGCAGACGATCGGTCAGCGGCGTGTAGTCGTTAACGAATTTCTCCGACAAAGCGGTCAGCTGATAACCAAAGGATTTCAGTGCCTTGTTCAGTTCGGCTTCCATGGCTTCATCCAGCTTTTTGATCTGCACGTCATTACGCTCCAGCAAATCATTCAACTGCTGACCCAGACGGGTTTGCGCCGTGGTGGTGCCATTAACCAGCGCTTCGTTCACTTTCTCGCTGGTATCGCGAATGCCGCCGGCAGCATCTTCCAGCAGCTGACGCATCTGGGCGCCCTGGCCTTCGACCACATCTCTCAAGCTATCGGTCAATTGCAGAATGCGATTCTCCAACTGCGGCAAGCCCTGATGCGCATCGGCCACCAGCGACGAGAAGGTCGACAGGTAATCACGCAGGTTTTCGCTCTGGGTACGCAACGCCGATAGCAGGGTTTCCATATCTTCAGCGACACTGGTGAAAGACTGCGTCTGCTTGATCAACCGCTCGAACGCCTCGGCACCGGCACGCGCGCTTTCGGCGCTGATCTTATTGCTCTCAACCAACTCGTTGATTTGTTCACGGTTCTGCTGCTGCCATTCCGCCATGCGGCCCACGGCTTCGTTCAGCCGACGGAAGTTTTCGCCATATTGCTCTTCAATGCGGGTATTGAATTCGCGCATCACATGGCCAATGGCTTCCTGCAGCGCGGTCTTGTTGGCCTCGGTCATATCCGCCTGGTAGTTACGGATGACATCGACCATTTCCTGCTGACGCGCCAATTGTGCCTGGTGCTGATCTTTAAGCATGACGGTCAGCGCTTCGTCTTCCTCACCGCTGAGGTGGTTGGAAATACGTTCCAGATGCCAGGCCAGGTCGTCCATTGTCGCCGTCTGTTTGGCTTCGCGATGCGCCCGCACTCTCATGCTGGAAATGGCGTAACGAAACTTAATCGTCAAGGCGCCCGCCAGGCCGGCAATCGACGTCCAGAAGGCGGTTTTCAGACCGTTCAGCAGGTCGGGCACGCTGGCCTGAATATCGCTGGTATCAAAGCTGGCCAGACCCAGCGCCACCCCGATAAAGGTACCGAAGATGCCGATGGAGGTCAGAATACTGGGGGTGTAGTTGGCCGTATGAGCTGAATAAACCGGGCCGTGGAAATACAGCAATAAGCCCAGAATCGCCACCATAAAGAACCAGGTCAGGGCCGAAAACGACGCCAGAATTTCCATGAACCATCCTTAAAGAGGAAAAATCAAAACGGCAGTATGCCATGGCCGAGCGGGCGACCAAATAGCTCACCAGAACGAAAAACGCCGCCCGAAGGCGGCGTTGATTCGACAGCGACCGGTTTCAGCCCAAATAGGCCAGCAACACACCGGCAGCCACGGCTGAACCGATCACGCCGGCCACGTTCGGGCCCATGGCGTGCATCAGCAGGAAGTTCTGGTTGTTAGCTTCCAGTCCCACCTTGTTGGACACCCGCGCGGCCATTGGCACGGCGGAAACACCGGCCGAACCAATCAGCGGATTGATCGGCGTTTTACTGAAGGCGTTCATCAGCTTGGCCATCAGCAAACCGGCCATGGTGCCGACGCAGAAAGCCGCCAGACCGAGCAGCAGAATACCCAGTGTCTCGACATTCAAAAACGCCTCAGCACTCAGTTTGGAGCCGACCGCCAGACCGAGAAAAATAGTCACGGTATTCATCAAGGCATTCTGGGCCGTGTCGCTCAGGCGCTCGACGACACCACTTTCACGCATCAGATTACCGAAACAGAACATGCCCAACAGCGGCGTCGCCGACGGCAGAAACAACGCCACCAGGACCAACACCAACAAAGGGAAGATGATCTTCTCGCGCTTAGACACCACGCGCAGCTGCGTCATGGTGATGGCGCGTTCTTTCTTGGTGGTGAGCAGGCGCATGATCGGCGGCTGAATCAGGGGCACCAGCGCCATATAGCTGTAGGCTGCCACCGCAATGGCACCAAGCAGTTCCGGCGCCAGTCGGCTGGCGATAAAGATGGACGTCGGTCCGTCAGCACCACCGATAATGCCAATGGCGGCGGCATCGGTGAGCGAGAAATCCATCCAGCCCATCGAGCTCATCCAGACCGCGCCGATGATGGTGCCAAAAATGCCAAACTGCGCAGCCGCACCCAGGAACAAGGTTTTGGGATTCGCCAGCATCGGGCCGAAATCGGTCATGGCGCCGACGCCCATAAAGATCAGCAGCGGGAAAACCCCACTTTCGATACCCACGTGGTAGACGTAATACAGCAGCCCGCCCGCCGCCAACAAGTGGCCTTCGGCGTCATAGACCGGCGCTGCGTACATGCCGGCTTCGGGAATATTGACCAGGATGGCGCCGAAGCCGATGGGCAACAGCAGCAAGGGTTCAAAGCCCTTGCGGATGGCCAGGAAGATCAGCAGCAGCCCGACCAAAATCATCGACAACTGGCCGATGGTCAGGTTGGCGAAACCCGACTGACTCAACAACAGATTCAGTTTATCCATGCCATCCTCACAGCGTCAGCAGGGTGTCACCGACGGAGACTGAGTCGCCCGCCTTGACCGAAACAGCACTAACAGTGCCCGCCTGCGGAGCACTGACTTCGGTCTCCATCTTCATCGCCTCGAGGATCATCACGACCTCACCCTCTTCCACGCTGTCGCCCGGCTGCACCAACACCTTGAAGATGTTGCCGGCCAGGGGGGCTGGTATATCCAAGCCACTGGCAGCAGGCACTGCGGATGCCGAGACGTCACCCCCTTCACTGATGCGCGTCTTATAGGCTTTGCCGTTGATGCTGACACTGACATCACCGCTGGCATCCACTTCAGCGACATAAGACTTGCCATTCACTTCAACAGTGTAAGTGCCGCTATCACCGCCTGCTTTCGCTGGCGCAGCGCTGGCTTCGGTCGGCACCGGCTCAAACGCATCCGGGTTGCCGCGGTTTTCCAGGAATTTCAAACCGATCTGCGGGAACAAGGCGTAGGTCAGTACATCGTCGACGGCTGCGTCCGCCAGTTGAAAGCCTTTTTCTTTGGCGATACCGGCGAGCTCATCACTGAGTCGATCCATCTCGGCTTCGATCAAATCCGCCGGGCGGCAACTGATCGCTTCCGAACCATCGAGCACCTTGTTTTGCAAGTCGCTGTTGAACGGCGCCGGCGCGGCACCGTATTCGCCTTTAAGGATGGCCTGGGTTTCTTTAGAGATCGACTTGTAGCGCTCACCGGTCAGTACATTGAGCACCGCCTGGGTACCAACGATCTGAGAAGTCGGCGTAACCAGGGGGATAAAACCGAGGTCTTCACGCACGCGCGGAATTTCTTCGAGCACCTGATCGAATTTGTCGCCAGCGCCCTGCTCTTTCAGTTGGCTTTCCATATTGGTCAGCATGCCGCCAGGCACCTGAGCCACCAGAATGCGGGAATCGACACCGCGCAACTGGCCTTCGAAAGCGGCGTACTTTTTGCGCACGCTGCGGAAATAGGCGGCGATTTCTTCGAGCTTGTGCAGATCAAAACCCGGATCACGGTCGGTGCCCTGCAACATGGCGACAATCGATTCTGTCGGCGAATGGCCGTAGGTCATCGACATCGACGAAATAGCGGTATCGACCCGATCAATGCCAGCTTCGATGGCTTTCATAATGGTCATTGACGATAGACCTGCCGTCGCGTGGCAATGCAGCGCAATGGGAATATCGAGCGTGGCCTTTAAACGACTGACCAGTTCGTAAGCGTCGTAAGGTGTCAGAATGCCGGCCATATCTTTAATCGCCAGCGAGTCGGCGCCCATATCGGCTACCTGTTGCGCCAGCTCCACCCAGGCGTCGGTGTTGTGTACCGGGCTGGTGGTGTAGGAAATGGTGCCCTGAGCGTGGGCGCCGTTTTTCTTCACCGCCGCCATGGCGCGCTGCAGGTTACGCGGGTCGTTCATGGCATCAAACACTCGGAACACATCCACGCCATTGGTCACGGCGCGTTCTACAAAGCGATCGACTACATCGTCGGCGTAATGGCGGTAACCGAGCAAATTCTGGCCGCGCAGCAACATCTGCTGACGGGTATTGGGCATCGCCTTCTTCAATTCACGAATGCGCTCCCAGGGATCTTCACCCAGGTAACGAATGCAGGCATCGAAGGTGGCGCCGCCCCAGGATTCGACCGACCAGTAGCCAATTTGATCGAGCTTTTCACAGATCGGCAGCATGTCGTCGAGACGCAGGCGGGTCGCGAACAGTGACTGATGAGCGTCGCGCAGCACGACGTCTGTCAGTTGTATTGGATTTTTATGAGTCGTCATGGTGCTCGCCCTTAGGGTGGAATTCGTAGTGCTTTATCAGTTTCAGCGGCTGTGTACCGCCTTGACCGCAGCAGCCACCGCTGCGACCTCAGACAGGTCGTCGCGGCCATTACGGCCAGCGCGCTTAGGTTCAGGTTCGGGGGTTCCCGGTGCCAGCATGATCAGTCGTGACATCACCAGGGTGCCGATCACCAGGAAGGTGAGGAAGACGAAGACGGTGCCCATGCCCAGCAGCATTAGCTCAAGTCCGTTCATCATCAGATTCGTCATTGCACAGGTCCTTGCTCTACCGGCAGACGCACTCGGTCCGACCGATTCGAGATGGCCGGGACCCTGGCGGCCGGGCTGTTGGGTTTCAAACGGGCACTCAAATGGCCCTTTCATTGTACTTATTTGTTATCCGCGACCAGCGGGCGGACAAGCCCAAGCGCGCTAAAGGTTACCCCAAGAATGAGAACACAAGCAACCGAGACCGGTTCGGCAACTTTCACAACAATTCATTGCAAGATCTTGAATTGACAGCGCTTTTTCTCTTGATCCAGCCTAGCGTTCGACTAGACTTTCGGCGCATTGCAAACCACCGATTCAGACTCCCATGCGCTTGATTCTCGCTCCTATGGAAGGCCTCGCCGACCACTTTCTACGCCGCCTGATTACCGCCCAAGGCGGCTTCGACTGGGTGGTATCGGAATTTGTGCGCGTGGTGGATCGGCCTTTGCCGGACAGCGTCTTTCATCGCGTCTGCCCGGAACTGCTGAATAACGGGCAAACCGCCAGTGGCACACCAGTGCGCGTGCAATTGCTGGGCAATCATCTGGATGCCATGGCGGCGAACGCGCAAAAAGCGATTGAACTGGGTTCTTTCGGCATCGATTTGAATTTCGGCTGCCCCAGCAAGACGGTCAATCGCAGCCAGGGAGGTGCCATCTTGCTGCGCGAGCCGGAAACACTCTATCGAGTGGTTCAAGCCGTCCGCCAGGCATTACCCGCCGAGGTAGTGGTTTCCGCCAAGATGCGTCTGGGTTATGACGATGCCAGCCTGATGATTGAAAACGCCCAGGCCATTGAGAGTGCTGGCGCAACCGAACTGACGGTCCACGCCCGCACCAAAGCTCAGGGCTATGCACCGCCGGCGCACTGGGATCAGTTAGCAAAGCTGGCCGAACACATTCGACTGCCACTGATTGCCAATGGCGATATCTGGACGCCCGGGGACTATCGACGCTGTGTCAGCATCGTCGGCACCGAGGACGTGATGCTCGGTCGGGGCGCAATCCGCAATCCGGATCTGGCGGCACGCATTCGCAACACCGCCACCACCGACAAAACCCGTTGGTCACAGCTGGCGCCGTTAATCACGCAGTTTTGGGGCGAAGTTAGACAAGTGATGCCGGAACGTTACTGCGCCGGTCGATTGAAACAGTGGCTGAACCATTTACGGCAGGTCCATCCGGAAGCCGAACAGCTGTGGCAAGGCGTGCGAGGCGAACGGGATTTGAAACGTCTGGATCAGCGCTTGCAACCACTGACCCAGACGACGCCTTAATCTTTAATCAACGCCAACCGGGTCAGTCAAAGTGCGCCCCAGTGAGCGCCTCCGACCGGGCCCACAACTGTACCGATACCGTCTGATCTAACGCCTGTTTCGGCGGTGTTTCTTCTTTGGGGTAACCGCGTGTGCCGCCGAGTCGGTCCGGCCCATAATAGTGCCCGCCTTTGGCCATCGGTTCAGTCGCGGCATAGAGACTGGGTAAAGCACCCTGCCAAGCAGGCTGAAACAGAAACGGCAAATAACGGCGTATCCGCGCTTGCACGCTGCTCGCACCAGGGCCATTGGGCAACAAGTCAGTGCGTGAAACACCCGGATGGGCGGCAAGGCTGCTAATCCCCCAGCCTGCATCTTCACTGCGCCGATTGAGTTCCAACGCAAACATCAGACACGCCAGTTTCGACTGACTGTAACTCACCATAGGCACATAACGGCGCTGTGCCTGCAGGTCGCTCAGATCAATAGCACCGGAACGGGCTGCAACACTGCTCAGTGAAACCACCCGAGGTCTATCACCCGCTTTCAGCAGCGGTAACAAATGGGCCGTCAGCGCAAAATGGCCCAGATAATTCGTACCCAATTGCAATTCAAAGCCGTCTGCTGTCTCGCGCCGCTTAGGCGGATTCATGATGCCGGCATTGTTGATCAAGATATCCAACCGCTGCTGGTGCTGTGCCAGCTCTGTGGCGAAGGCTTTGATTGAAGCGAGATTCGCCAGATCCATCTGACCGAAGTCTAGGCGCGCTGTAGGTACTGCTTGCTTGATACGTTTGACCGCTGCGGCACCTTTAGCCGGATCACGGCCGGCAATGACGACACTGGCTCCCGCCCGCGTCATCGCCAGTGCTGTTTCAAAGCCAATTCCGCCGGTTCCGGTAATAACGGCGAGGCGGCCCGCCAGGTTGGGAATGTTGTCTTGAGTCCAGTTTGCCATCTGAAATTCCTGCAATGAGTGACGAAAAATGCTGGCCTTGATAGTTACCAGCCCATTCGCCACTAAAGTGCGCTTTCAAATGGCCATCTGCTTGCGGCTTTCCTTATAAAATTTGCTCATTTCTCCAAATAATAAAAATCGCTCCAGAGCAGCAGCATCTCGAGCTCAGTTAGCAGCCATCGCCAGGCCGTTATAGACCGTCGCCAACTGAGCACGCAATGTCGTGATATCGCGTTTTGGGGCTGCGCCGAATTCACGGCTGTAATCGCGGCTGAACTGAGCCAGGCTTTCGTAGCCGACCTGGTAAGCCGCATCCGTTACCCGGATTGCACCAGAGACCATCAGCCGCCTGGCTTCGAGCAAACGCAATTTCTTTTGATACTGGATCGGCGACAGCGAGGTGATGGCTTTGAAGTGTTGATAAAAAGACGAGGCGCTCATCTGCACCGACTTGGCAATTTCTTCAACGCGCAGCGGTTCGGTATAGCGCTGACGCAACAACTGAATCGCCTTAGCGATGCGATGCATCTGCGATTCGGGCTCGGCCAACTTACACAACTCAACCCCATAAGGGCTGCGCAACAGCCAGTAGTGAATTTCACGCATCATGGCCGGCGCGAGAATTGGAACCGCCTGGGGATCTTGCGACAGGCGTATCAGTCGCAGCAGACAGTCGGCCAGTTGATCATCGATATCAAGGACATACAGACTCGTTGCTTCAGCCGAGCTGGGAACGGGCGGACGGTCCATCTGGGAGATCAACTCACTCAGCTCGGAAAAATCCAATTCCAGCGTAATCCCCACGAATGGGCCAGCTTTCGAAGCCTCAACAATTCGCCCGCAGGCCGGCATGTCCATACTCACAACCAAAGCCTGCATTTGCCCGTAGGACAAACATTGGTCTGCCAGCAAGATCTGTTTTTCACCGGTTAATACCACGCACAGTGACGGACGATAGAGGCTGTGATTGGCCTCCACCTGCGCAAAGGATCGAATAATGTCCAATCCTGCAACGGCGGTATGGAAACAACCGGAATCGGTTGGCTGCCGATCAAGAATGTCGTTCACAGCCATCATCAGAGACGTCGACATGGGCCCCTGGATTTGTTGAGTCAGAGCGTTGGCGAAGTGCGTACAGCAGCCAAACAGCGATGCCATAGCCGGCTTGATTAAAGACGCAACAAGAGGGGAAGACCAGTGCCAAAAGGAGGGATATTACAAAGGGGAAATGGCGCGCCCGGCACGATTCGAACGTGCGACCGCCTGGTTCGTAGCCAGGTACTCTATCCAGCTGAGCTACGGGCGCGGATTGCTTCGTCTTTAGGCTCTATTGAAGCGAGAGCGTTATCAACTTCACCAAAGCGGCTAAGTTGACCTTGAAAATGGCGCGCCCGGCACGATTCGAACGTGCGACCGCCTGGTTCGTAGCCAGGTACTCTATCCAGCTGAGCTACGGGCGCTTAACGCGATGACCGGTCAGCGACCGATCATCGATTTTGCTGCGACAGGCTGCTGTCAATCAACCAGCACTGCAAGAGCAAATGGCGGAGAGAGAGGGATTCGAACCCTCGATGAGATTTCTCCCATACGCCCTTAGCAGGGGCGCGCCTTCAGCCACTCGGCCATCTCTCCGAACAACGGCGCGCATCTTACCATGTTATTTCCAAAATGAAAGGAAAAAACTCAATAAAATTAAGCGATTAGCTCATCTTATCGGGCAAGCGACGCTAGCCTTAAAATGAGCTTAAACCTCTTCGTCACCTTCAGGCTGACCCATTTCCCGCTGAATGCGCTGATAAATTTCCTCGCGGTGTACAGCAACATCCTTGGGCGCGTTTACGCCAATACGGACCTGATTCCCTTTGACGCCAAGTACGGTGACAGTTACTTCGTCACCCACCATCAGGGTTTCACCCACGCGGCGAGTCAAAATAAGCATCGAAATTCTCCTAAGTTATCTGGAACTACTTATTATCCAGCTCCTACCAGGTTCGCCATCAGCCGTTAGTCGTGACTTCAAGCACCCCATAGAAAGACCACTTACACCTAACAATGGCCGACTCAACTACTGTCAGGCCACAGCGTCGTTCGGGGCAGCGAACAACGCTGTTTCTTACCAATAATGCTGGGAAACCTTAGCGGCTTTCCGCAGGCTCATCCAGTTCGAATGCTGAATGGAGGGCACGTACTGCCAATTCAAGGTATTTTTCCGCGATCACCACCGATACCTTGATCTCCGAGGTCGAAATCATCTGGATATTGATGTTTTCGGCCGCCAGTGTATCGAACATCTTAGAGGCCACACCGGCGTGTGAGCGCATGCCGACGCCGACAATAGACACCTTGCCAATCGCCGAATCACCCCGGACTTCTCGCGCACCCAGGTCGTTGGCGACTTCGCTTAATACCTGCTGGACGCGTTCGTAATCGTTGCGATGGACGGTAAAGGTGAAGTCGGTACTGTTATCGGCCGCGACGTTCTGGACGATCATGTCCACTTCGATATTGGCAGCGCTGACCGGGCCCAGAATACGGCTGGCAACGCCCGGAATATCGGGCACACCGAGGACCGTCAGCTTGGCTTCGTCCCGGTTGAAGGCAATACCTGAAATGACGGGCTGTTCCATCTTGCTCTCTTCCTCCAGCGTAATCAGGGTACCGGGGCCATCCTCAAAGCTGGACAGCACCCGCAACGGTACATTGTATTTGCCCGCAAATTCGACCGAGCGAATCTGCAACACTTTCGAACCCAGACTGGCCATTTCCAGCATTTCTTCGAAGGTGATTTGTTCCAGGCGACGAGCGCTATCAACCACGCGCGGATCGGTGGTGTAAACACCATCGACATCGGTATAGATGCGGCATTCGTCGGCCTTCAACGCAGCGGCCAGCGCAACGGCTGTGGTGTCGGAACCGCCTCGGCCCAGCGTTGTGGTATTACCCAATTCATCGACACCCTGAAAACCTGCGACCACCAGAACGCGGCCGGCTTTGAGGTCTTTTTGCATGGCATCGACATCGATATGACGAATGCGCGCCTTGGTGTGAGCGCTGTCAGTGAGAATGCGAACCTGATCACCCGTATAGGAACGCGCCGCACAACCGCGCTTATGCAAGGCCATCGTTAATAAAGCGATGGTGACCTGCTCCCCGGTCGACAGCAGCACATCCATTTCGCGTGGATTGGGTTGCTCAGTAATGCCTTTGGCCAAATCGACCAGGCGATTGGTTTCGCCACTCATGGCAGACACCACGACGACAATATCGTCACCGGCATCGCGAGCGGCTTTCACCTTATCGGCGACATGTTCGATGCGCTCAACCGAACCGACTGATGTGCCGCCGTACTTATGAACGTATAACGCCATCCGTTTCGTTCCCGACTGCAGGATGCTGTTGCAGGCTAAGCAATTCGCTCAGCCCAGTTGTTGTTCAACCCAGGCTGGTACCGATGCCAATGCATCGGCCAGTTTTTCCGGCTCACTGCCGCCGGCCATGGCCATATCCGGCTTACCACCGCCTTTACCACCCACCTGACTGGCGACCTGATTAACCAGATCACCGGCTTTGAGACGATCAATGCTGTCTTTGGTTACCCCGGCCGCCAACTGCACCTTGCCGTCGTTAACCGCCGCCAACACGATGGCCGCTGTCTGCAATTTGTCTTTTAACTGATCCAGGGTAGCGCGCAGAGTCTTGGCATCGGCACCTTCAAGTACCGCGGCCAACACCTTGATACCACCGATTTCCACAGCGCTGGCGGCCAGATCGGTACCGGCACTGGAGGCCAGTTTGGTTTTCAGTTGCTCAACCGAACGCTCCAGTTCACGCAGCCGCTGCTGCGCCTGTGTTGCCCGGTCAACAACCTGGTCAGTACCGGTTTTAAAAACAGCGGCAACCTGGTCCAAGCGATCTTCTTGCCGATGAACCTCAGCCAAAGCATAAGGTCCGGCTACTGCTTCAATACGGCGAACACCCGAGGCAATACCGGTTTCAGATACCAGACGCACCAGACCAATATCCCCAGTGCGACGAACGTGCGTGCCGCCACAAAGTTCGATCGAATAGTTATTGATACCCATGGTCAAAACACGAACTTCATCGTCGTATTTTTCACCGAACAGCGCCATGGCGCCTTTTGCCTTGGCTTGCTCAATCGGCATCAACTCAGTGCTCACGTCGGTATTGGCGAACACCTGCTCGTTGACGCGTTGTTCGATCAAACGCAATTCCTTGGGTGTCACCGCTTCCAGATGCGAGAAGTCAAAACGCAGTTTGTCATAGGTAACCAGCGAACCACGCTGCTGAACGTGATCGCCAAGAACTTCACGCAAAGCCGCATGCAAGAGGTGAGTCGCACTGTGGTGACGCATGGTGTTTTCACGTTCGGCGCGGGCAACCGTCGCCTGCAAGGTGTCACCCAGTTTTACCGTGCCCGATTGCACGCGTACCTGATGCAAGTGATGGCCCTGCAGCTTGGTACAATCATCGACCACCACCTCAACACCCGACGCGCTGAGTTGACCATGATCGCCAATCTGGCCGCCGGACTCAGCATAAAAAGGCGTGCGGTCCAGAATGATCACACCATCGTCGCCGGCGTTCAGTTGCTCAACCGACTCGCCGCTTTGCAGTAATTTGATAACCCGACCTTCGCCAACCAGGCTGTCATAACCGAGAAAGTCGGTAGCACCTGCCAATTGCAGATCGAGATCCTTGTCCATGCGAAATTTGCTGGCCGAACGCGCGCGCTGACGCTGAGCTTCCATCTGTTCTTCGAAACCTGCCATGTCGATTTCAAGATCGCGCTCACGAGCGACGTCGGCGGTCAGGTCAGCCGGGAAGCCATAGGTATCGTAGAGACGGAAGACCAACTCGCCAGGCAGTGTTTTACCACTTAACTCAGCAATACCGGCCTCTAAAACCTCCATACCATTGTCCAGAGTACGAGCAAACTGTTCTTCTTCGAGCAGAATCACTTTCTGCAGGTGCTCTTTCATACTGAGCAGTTGCGGATAGGCTTCGCCCATCTGCTGACCCAGCGCATCGATCAGCTTATAAAAGAAAGGCTCGTTCTGACCCAGCTTGTAACCGTGGCGAATAGCGCGACGCATAATACGGCGCAATACGTAGCCACGACCTTCGTTCGAAGGCACAACGCCATCAATGATCAGGAAAGCCGTCGAACGGATGTGGTCGGCAATAACGCGCAACGAACGGTTTTCGACATCGTCGCAACCGGTCGCCGCCATAACAGCACGAATCAGATTCTGGAACAGATCAATTTCATAGTTGGAATGCACGTGCTGCAGTACAGCAGCAAGACGCTCCAATCCCATGCCGGTATCAATAGACGGACGCGGCAATGGCGTACGAGTGCCATCAGCGGCCTGATCGAATTGCATAAATACCAGGTTCCAGATCTCAATATAGCGATCAAGATCATCATCCGGGCTGCCCGGAGGACCACCGGGAACTTCCGGACCGTGGTCATAGAAAATTTCTGAGGACGGACCACAAGGACCGGTATCGCCCATGGACCAGAAATTGTCTTTCTCGCCCAGTCGGGACAGGCGATCCGCCGGCACACCGATTTCGTTAATCCAGATGTCCGCGGCTTCGTCATCATCATGATAGACAGTGACCCACAGACGTTCTTTAGGCAGGCCCAATTCCTGGGTCAAAAAGGTCCAGGCGAAACGGATGGCATCACGCTTAAAGTAATCGCCAAAACTGAAGTTGCCCAGCATTTCAAAGAAGGTGTGATGGCGGGCCGTATAGCCGACATTTTCCAGGTCGTTGTGCTTACCGCCGGCACGTACGCAGCGTTGAGAGGTGACCGCACGGTTATAGGAACGTTTGTCCTGGCCCAGAAAGACATCTTTGAAGGGCACCATACCGGCGTTGGTAAACAACAGGGTCGGATCATTGCCCGGCACCAGAGAGCCGCTTTCAACTTCGGTATGGCCCTGACTGACGAAATAATCGAGGAAACGTCGGCGTATTTCAGAAGTCTTCATTATCTAGCTTGCGTCCTTTACCGCACCGGTCGCGCGCCCTGAATGTTGGACCGCACCTTGGAAAAGAGTGACAAAACAACTGGCTGTGTGGCGAAAATACAGTCGTTTCAAAGGGCGCTAATGTTACACAGAAGGTTCTGCGGACACCAGTAGACAAGGGGTTTTGAGGCGATAAAAGGGGTTAATCGATGAACTCGAAATCGTCATCGGAGCGCGTTGCACGCAGTTGAGACAGGACGGCACGGACGCATTCGCCGTCAAACCCGCGATAAGCCAGGAAACGCGCCAGGCGGGCCTGGACCTTAGGCTCGGACGGATCATCACGGCCCAGCTTACGGGCAGCTGCATCCAACGCCATTTCATACCAATCAACATCAGACTCGGCCAGTTGCGCTTCCATCGCCTCGGCAATGCCTTTCTGGCGGGCTTCGTGACGCATGCGAATAGGACCACGATGGCGCTCCAACTGACTGCGGAAGAAAGCTTCGGCAAAGCGCTGGTCATCTTGCAGACCCTGCTCTGCGAGACGATCCAGCGCTTCAGTCACATTGTCGGGCTGATCAGGAAAACGCTGTTCCAGCTTGCGCGCGAGCTCTGCCCGGCTGTGTTCGCGACGCGCCAGAATATTTAAAGCGGTATTCCAGGGAGTATCGGCCATAGCGGTAATAGCGGCGGGCGGTTTGATCAACCGCCCGCCGCTACGATCAGATCAAGCTTCGATTTGGGGTTTGTCTGCGTCTTCGGTTTTATCGGCCGCTTCAGCCTCTTCCGGAGCCTTGCTGGTCACCAGATAGGCTTCACGGATTTTAGCTTCAATGGCCTGCGCCACTTCCGGATTATCTTCCAGATACTTGGCGGCATTTGCCTTGCCCTGGCCGATCTTATCGCCCTGATAGCTGTACCAGGCGCCGGATTTTTCCACCAGCCCCAGCTTCACACCCAGATCGATCACCTCACCCATATGATAGATACCCTTACCATAATGGATCTGGAACTCGGCCTGTTTGAACGGCGGTGCCACCTTGTTCTTAACCACCTTGACCCGGGTTTCAGAACCGACCACTTCGTCGCCTTCTTTGATGGTACCGGTGCGGCGAATGTCGAGGCGGACCGAGGAATAGAACTTCAGCGCATTACCACCGGTGGTGGTTTCCGGGCTGCCGAACATGACACCGATCTTCATACGAATCTGGTTAATAAAGATCACCAGGCAGTTGGCGGTCTTGATGTTGCCGGTGATCTTACGCAGTGCCTGAGACATCAAACGCGCTTGCAGACCAACGTGCATATCGCCCATTTCGCCTTCGATTTCAGCTTTGGGAACCAGGGCGGCAACGGAGTCGATGACGATAACGTCGACGGCGTTGGAGCGCACCAGCATGTCGGCGATTTCCAGTGCCTGCTCGCCGGTATCGGGCTGGGACACCAAAAGGTCGTCAACATTAACGCCCAGCTTGTTGGCGTAGGAAGGGTCCAACGCATGCTCGGCATCAACGAAGGCGCAGGTGCCACCGGCTTTCTGAGCTTCAGCAACGACCTGCAGCGTCAAGGTGGTTTTACCCGAGGCTTCTGGTCCGTAGATCTCCACGACCCGGCCTTTTGGCAAACCGCCAATGCCCAGGGCGATATCCAACCCCAGGGAGCCAGTGGAAATCGCCGGCACGGATACGTGCTTTTGGTCGCCCATGCGCATTACCGAACCCTTGCCGAACTGACGTTCGATCTGGCTTAAGGCTGCGGATAAGGCTTTCTCTTTATTGGTGTCCATGGTGTTCCCCCTGAGGCTGTCGACGGGTGTCAGACTCGCCAACACCTTTTACTGTATGAATGAACAGTATTCTGGCACAGGTCAGCCTGCACCGACAAGTTCAAATTGTATTGGCTAAGCGTTCCAGCAAACCCGACAGGGCTGCTTGAACAGTTTGCTCGCGTACGGCGGCTCGATCGCCGCCAAATTGAAAACGTTCTGCCTGAGTCTGATCACTCAGTGCCCAGCCGATCCAGACCGTGCCAACGGGTTTTTCCGCACTGCCACCACCGGGCCCGGCAACGCCGGTCACAGCGACGCAATAATCAACCCCGGCCTGACGCCGGCCAGCTTCAGCCATAGCGCGCGCCACCTGTTCACTGACCGCACCATGGCGCTCAATGGCTTGAGCGGGCACGCCCAGCGCTTGCTTGAGTTCATTGGAATAGGTAACCCAACCACCTTCGTACCAGTCCGAACTCCCGGCTTTATCGGTTAAGGCGGCGGCGATCATTCCGCCGGTACAACTTTCCACGGTAACCAGACGTGAACCAGACGCCAGCAGTCTTTGAGCTAATCGAACGATGTTCTGATCGTCGCTGACCATACGTTTCATCCTGCCCCTGATTCGAATACCATGAGCGGCTCTTCACGGATCAACCAAGACCCTCACCGCATGTCGCAAACCACCAGTAAAAATCAACACACCCCCATGATGCAACAGTACCTGAAGATCAAAGGTCAGCATCCAGATGATCTGGTGTTTTACCGCATGGGTGACTTCTACGAACTGTTCTACGGCGACGCTAAAGAAGCCGCCCGCCTGCTCGACATCACCCTGACGCAACGCGGTCAAAGCGCTGGCGAGCCTATTCCGATGGCGGGTATTCCCTACCATTCCGCCGAAGGCTATATCGGCCGACTGGTGCGTCAAGGGCATACGGTTGCCATCGCCGAGCAGATTGGTGATCCCGCCGCAGCCAAAGGCCCGGTCGAGCGCAAGGTGGTAAGGGTACTGACACCCGGCACCCTAAGCGATGAAGCCTTTCTAAACGACCGCCAGGAAAGCCTGCTGGTGGCGTTAATCGAACGTGACAATGGCTTCGGTCTGGCCGCTCTGGATATGGCCTCCGGCCGTTTCACCGTGCAACTGCTGAGCAGTCAGGAAGCGTTGATTGCCGAGCTGGAACGCCTGCGCCCAAGTGAGTTGCTGTTGCCCGAAGACGACCCGGCGCCGGAGTTGTCGACGCGCACTGCCATGCGCCATCAGCCGGTCTGGCTGTTCGATCTCGACTCCGCCCGTGAACGTTTGACGACCCAGTTAGGTACCCGCGATCTCAGCGGTTTCGGGGTGCAGGACATGCCGCTGGCGTTGCGCGCCGCCGGTTGTCTGCTGACCTACGCCAGCGATATGCAAAAAAGCACGCTGCCGCACATTCGTGCCATCCTGCCCGAACGCCACGACGATTCGGTGATTCTCGATGCTGCTTCGCGCCGCAACCTGGAAATCGACCTCAACGTGCGCGGCGAAGAAGACAACACCCTGTTTCAACTGATGGACCACTGCGCCACCGCCATGGGCAGCCGTCAATTGCGTCGCTGGCTGGGTCGGCCGCTGCGCAACCGCGACGAACTGCGCCAGCGCCAGCACGCCATCAGCACCTTGCTCGACGATTTCCGTTTCGAAGGCATCGCTGCACTGCTCAAACCCATCGGCGACATCGAGCGCGTGCTGTCACGCGTTGCCCTCGGCTCAGCCCGACCGCGCGATCTGGTCCGGCTGCGCGAAGCCATGACGCAATTGCCGCTGCTGCAAAGCGACCTGACACCACTCGATTCTCCGCGCTTAAAACAGCTGGCCGAAGCACTGCACGAACAACCTCACTGGCAGGATGTGCTCGGTCGCGCACTGATCGACAACCCGCCGGTGGTGATTCGCGAAGGCGGCGTCATTGCATCAGGCTTCGATGAAGAACTGGACGAACTGCGCGGTATCGACAGCAATGCCAGCGACTTCCTGCTGCAACTGGAAAAACAGGAACGCGAGCGCACCGGCCTGCCGACACTCAAAGTCGGCTACAACCGCGTGCACGGCTATTACATTGAGATCAGCAAGGCCCAAGCCCGCGAAGCCCCGACGGATTACATCCGCCGCCAAACGTTGAAAAACGCCGAACGCTTTATCACTCCGGAACTGAAGCAATACGAAGACAAGGCCCTGAGTGCTAAAAGCCGGGCGTTGGCGCGGGAGAAATTTCTCTATGAAGCCCTGGTTCAGGAATTGGCCGACGATCTGGCCAACCTCCAGAGCATGGCCAATGCACTCGCCGAGCTCGACACCCTGGTTTGTCTGGCCAATTGCGCCGACCGTTTTAACTGGAACGCGCCGGAACTGACCGATGCCGCCGAGCTGCATATCAGCGAAGGCCGTCATCCCGTGGTTGAGGCAGTAACCGACACCCCCTTTGTGCCCAATGATCTGACGCTGAACAGCGACATCAGTACCCTGGTCATTACTGGCCCGAACATGGGCGGTAAGAGCACCTTTATGCGTCAGGCCGCGGTTATAGCGCTGCTCGGTCATATTGGCAGCTTTGTGCCTGCAACGGCTGCAAAAATCGGCAATATCGATCGTATCTTCACCCGTATGGGCTCGTCGGATGACATCGCCGGCGGCCGCTCCACCTTTATGGTCGAGATGACCGAAACGGCCAATATTCTGCACAACGCCACGCCCAACAGTTTGGTCATCATGGATGAGGTTGGCCGCGGTACCTCAACTTTCGATGGTCTGTCACTGGCCTGGGCTGCGGCCTCGGCACTGGCCGAAACCAAGCGGGCGTTAACCCTGTTTGCGACCCACTATTTCGAGATGACCGCCCTGCCCGATCACTACGAAAACGCCCGCAACCTGCATCTGGATGCGACCGAACACGACGATCGCCTGGTGTTTTTACACCGTGTCCAACCGGGACCCGCCAGCCAAAGTTTCGGTATTCAGGTGGCTCGTCTGGCGGGAGTGCCGGGCGCTGTTATCGATGCTGCGCGCAGCAAATTATCCGAGCTTGAAGGCGGGCCGATCGTCACTTCGACGCCCGGTCACACCAGCAAAACAGTGTCCACCCAGGCAGCGGTTCGGGACGCGCCCTTGCAAAACGATTTGTTTGCCAGCGCACCGCACCCTTTGCTGGAAAGGCTGGAAAAACTCGACCTGAATGGTATGACGCCGCTGCAAGCCTTGAACTGGTTGCATGAGCAACAGACCAAACTCAAGGGCAACGATACAGGCTCCAAATAAGAACGATACTCAATACTTAGAGAAATTTGAGTTTTTATTCCTCCAGGCGATAAAAAACTGGTCTTTTCGTCTTAGCGGCGGCTTGAGAGGGCCCGGGGGGATCACTAGAATACGCACACCTTACGAATTCGATTGGGGAGAGTCGTTGCATGGCCTTTGTTGTCATCGAGAACTGCATTAAGTGCAAGTACACCGATTGTGTTGAAGTCTGCCCGGTGGATTGCTTTTACGAAGGCCCGAACTTCCTGGTCATTCATCCGGACGAGTGCATCGATTGCGCGCTGTGTGAACCCGAATGCCCGGCTGAAGCCATCGTTTCTGAAGACGAAGTGCCTGCCAATCAGATTGAGTTTATCGAGCTCAACGCCGAGCTGTCGGAAGTCTGGCCCAATATTAACGAACGCAAAGATCCACTGCCGGGTGCGGCTGAAGCTGACGGCCAGCCGGGCAAACTGGCGGCACTGGAACGCTGAGAGCTTTTTCCAGCACAGAATTTGCAGACAAAAAAAGAGCGCCCCTGGCGCTCTTTTTTATTGGCGAATGGTTGGATCAGGCACCAAACAAAGCGGTAGCCGACAGCCCTTGCTTTTCCATGATATCGCGCAGGCGACGCAGCGCTTCAACCTGAATCTGGCGCACCCGTTCGCGCGTCAGACCAATCTCACGACCGACTTCTTCCAGCGTGCTGGTTTCATAACCACGCAGACCAAAGCGCCGGGCCACGACTTCACGCTGTTTCTCGGACAACTCATCCAACCAGCCATCGATGCTGGACCGCATATTGTCTTCCTGCAGCGTCTCCGACGGATCGGCCGATTTTTCGTCGGCGATGGTGTCGAGCAGGCTCTTCTCCGAACTCGGACCGATCGGCGTATCCACCGAGGTCACTCGTTCATTCAGCGCCAGCATGCGTTTTACATCTTCCACCGGACGCTCGAGCAGTTCGGCGATATCTTCTGCGGTCGGCTCGTGATCCAGCTTCTGAGTCAGTTCACGGGCGGCACGCAGATAAACATTCAATTCTTTAACGACATGAATCGGCAGGCGGATGGTCCGCGTCTGGTTCATGATGGCGCGCTCAATAGTCTGCCGAATCCACCAGGTAGCATAGGTGGAAAAACGGAAGCCACGCTCTGGATCGAACTTCTCAACCGCCCGGATCAAGCCCAGGTTGCCCTCTTCGATCAAATCCAGCAGCGTCAGACCGCGGTTCAGATAGCGGCGCGCAATCTTGACCACCAGACGCAGATTACTTTCAATCATGCGTTTGCGGCCGGCCGGCTCACCTTTACGAGCCAGGCGTGCGAAATAGACTTCCTCTTCCGGACTTAACAGCGGAGAGAAGCCGATCTCATTCAGGTACATCTGGGTAGCGTCCAGCGAGCGCTGCAATCCAGCATTACTGCTTAGCGCATCACGGAATTCCGATTCCTCAGCATCGCTGTCGACGTCCTCGTCGAGTTGCCGGGCATCAGGGTCTTCTTTTAGAGAAGCCAGGTTTTCATCAAAGCTCGAAGAATCGAGCAGGTCCTGGTACTGCTTGAACTGGTCATCCGCCACAGCGGAATCGTGTTCCCTGAGTGCTGCCATAGTCATTCACCTGTGCGTCGTATGTCGGTTCTATCGACCGACCTAGGCCAGACTTAAACCAGCTACCTCCGTGGTAAATACTGCTCGGGGTTCACCGGTTTGCCTTCCCGCCTTATCTCGAAGTGCAGGCCAGGTTGATCTCCCTGCCTGCCCATCCGGGCAATCTCCTGCCCTTTGCGCACCTGATCTTGTTCAGAGACCAGCAGTTCCTGGTTGAAGGCGTAAGCACTCAACAAGGCGTTGCTGTGTTCGAGAATGATCAGGTTGCCATAGCCGGGTAGTCCATTGCCTGCGTAGACAACTGACCCCTCGGCGGCGGCTTTGACAGAATCTCCAAACTGCCCCCTGATATCAACGCCTTTTCGATCGGATACATTAGCATTAAATGTTCGCACTATAGTGCCGTCATGTGGCCAGACCCATTGAATATTGGGCGCTGCAGCGGATGCGGACGTGGATGCGTTGACGCCGGAATTTTGACTGTTATCGTTTGTAACCGAAGAGGATGAGCCGCTATTGCTACGCGGTATACGGCTCGAATTGGTATTAGCACTGGCGCTACCAGGGCCCTCAGACTCCCGCAATTCCAGCATTTGACCGGCAAAGATGGTATAGCTGGAATCAATGTCATTGGCCCGGGCAAGCTTGCGATAATCAAGCCCATAGCGGAATGCGATGGAAAAAAGGGTATCGCCTGAGCGCACCCGGTAGCGATCGGGACGATTGATGCTGGCGCTGGCAGAATTGGTATTGTTACGGCTTGTGAACGGCAAAGAATCGCCGTCAAGAGAACGATAGGCCGAGTTGTTCACACAGGCGTTTAGCAGCAGTCCAAAACAGGCAACTGTCATAAATTTTGACGCCTTTCGACAGTTTCCACTCAAGTCGTTAATCTCCGCTTCTATCTCCGGTCGAGGCCTACCCAACACCGTTCATAACACCGTATTATTCTCAAAGCCAGCATACAAAACGTTTATTAGGAAAATTTAATCTAAGAATCTTTAGGGGCCAATCGAAATTTGTGCAGTCAATCCGCTTTGAAAATTGACAAATTCAGCTGCGACTCTTAAAGGTCAGCAAAACAACCCCAAGCGCACCAAGCAACGCCATCGCCAGGCAGCCACCCAGCCAAGCCGATTGGCCCGTCAATAACTGATAAGCCTGGGGAGTTAACCAGTCGCCACCGGCCTGCCAGGGCCAGACTTTGATCAGGGCACCGAGCACGAAGCCGAGCATAAAACCCAGCACCCGGTCATGCCATCGCGCCAGCAAGGCGTTCAACAGACGACTGAATGCCAGCAATCCGATCAGGCAACCCAGCGCCACCCAAGCGATCGTAACCAAATCAGCTTCACTGACCGCCTGAACAACCGCCGGATAAATACCCAGCAACAACAGAATAAAACTGCCCGATACGCCCGGCAGCAGCATGGCCGATATGGCCAAAGCGCCGCCTACCACCAGCCAAAATGGTGTTGGCGTTAAATGTAATGAGGTCGACAGTGCAATAGCCGCGGCAATAAAAGTCCCGACCGCCATCAACAAAGCATCGATGGGCTGCCAACGATGACGGCGCATCAACACCAGCAGTGATGCCAGTATCAACCCCGCGAAAAACGCCCAGACCAACTGCGGCGCCTGTTCCAGTAAGGTGTGCATTAGGCTGAGCGTGGTAAAGAGACTGAGCAGAATTCCCAGCCCCAAACTGAGCAAAAAGTTACCATCCAGACGCTGCCAGGCGCCGGCCCAGTCGCCGCTCAACGCTTGACGAGCGGTATCGATTCGCAAGGCTGCCAGCGCAGCGATCAGCCGTTCATAGATACCCGTGATCAATGCCATGGTGCCGCCAGACACCCCCGGTACCGCATCGGCAATGCCCATCACGGCGCCTTTGGCGAACCACTGCAATTGCTGTTTCATAGGTCTCTCTGTACGCCGTTTAACATCGGCACAAAACGTACCGGCTCAATCTGATGGGTGTGAATGTCGTCGCCTTCGCGTTCGATCACTGTCAGGTATTGAACATCGCTGCCCAGTGGCAGAATCAGCCGCCCGCCATCGGGAACCAGTTGGTTGATTAACTCCTGAGGTGGTACTTCCGGAGCGGCGGTGCCGATGATGACATCGAAGGGGCCCTGATCCGGCCAACCCAGAAAGCCATCATCTAATTTCAGCCGGGCGTTATAGATTTTCAGTTGGCGCAGTCGCTGACGGGCTTTTTGCTGCAGCGGCGCAATGCGCTCGACCGAGAAGACTTCCTCGACCACCTGACACAGCACGGCCGTCTGAAAGCCCGAACCGGTACCAATTTCCAACACTCGCTCATGATGACGCGCCGACAACACCAGTTCGGTCATGCGCGCCACTATATAGGGTTGCGACAGGGTTTGAGCGTAACCAATTGGCACGGCGGTATCTTCGTAGGCCTTATGGCCAAGCGCTTCATCGACAAAGATATGGCGCGGCACCTGGTTAAAACATTCCAGCACCTTGGGGTCACGAATGCCTTTCTCGAACAGCCGTTCGATCAGCCGCCGTCGGGTCCGTTCCGACGTCATGCCAATGCCTCTGAGGTTCATGGTCAGCGCACTCCTGCACTGGCGGTGTTATTAGTCGCGTTCATCGTCTGCGTTCCAAGTCGCCACTTCGCGTAATGCTGTGGTGGCGTAACTGCCCGCTGGCAGGAAAAAAGTAAAGATGGGATCGCCGCCCTGCCAGTTCAGGACGCCGCGCTCGACGTAAACACGCAGCTTGCGCAAACCGCGTTCTATATCGCGTTTAATCAGCCCGTCGAGCCAAAAGGATTCATCAGCCAGCATCTGGGCTTCACGCTCATCCAGTGGCCCAAGCGATTCTTTCACCCGGCCGGGCATACTGGCCGTCGGTGATAGCTGGCCCTGCTTCACCCGTTCAAGATCGTGTTCTTCGGCCTGCAGACAAACAAAACCGCCCTGACCTTCGCGAAACTGCAGATAGTCGCCGGGCAGCCACTGGTTCCAATTGTCATCAGCGACGCGGCGCGCCAGTAATTCATTGAATAAATAAGATCGCACCGCCGATAAATGGATACCGCGCAGTTCACGCCTGGGCGGCTTGCCACCGGCAAACCAGTCACGAGCGCGCTCCAGGTTGGCACCACCCTCGCCAAAACGTTGCGGGCCGAAATAATTGGGGAAGCCCTGCTCGACCAGCAGCTGCCAGCGCTCGACAACAGCCTCGGCATCGCCGCTGAAATCGCGCAGGCGAATACGGAACTCGTTGCCAACCAATTGACCCGTCTTCAATTTCCGATGATGACGCTGCTTCTCAATGATGCGGACGCCATCGATCAGCAGCGGCTGATTAGGATCGGCCTGACCGGGCAGGTGCAAAGAAAAGGTTTGAGTGGTGACCGCATGGCGATCTTTAAGGCCGGCGTAACTGACCGCACGCGGCGGTAAATCAGCCCAGCGCGCCAGTTGCCGCGCCAGCCAGGCGGTATTCTGACCGGTCTTTTCGATGGTCAGCCACAGATGCTCGCCGTCACCGGACGGCGTTTCTGGTAAGACTTCGGTCACCTGAAAATCCGCAGGTTCCGCTTTCAGCCGGCCCTGCCCCAAAGGCTCACCCCAGGCGCGTGGCCACAACGGCAAACTCATGAAGCGGGCTCCAATAGACAGATGGCCTCGGCAGCGACGCCTTCTTTACGGCCGACAAAACCAAGTTTTTCGGTGGTGGTCGCTTTGACGTTTATTCGCTCCAGATCAACATTCAGCACCTGCGCAATGCTGGCGCGAATGGCGCTCTTGTAGTCGCCCACACGTGGCGTCTGGGCGATTAAGGTGACATCGAGGTTGACCAGTTGCCAGCCGCGTTGCCTGACAGTGTTATCGACTTCCTTCAGCAGCGCACGGCTGTCGGCGCCGGCCCAGGTTGGATCGGTATCGGGAAAATGCTCACCGATATCGCCCAGGCCGGCGGCACCGAGTAAGGCATCGCAGATGGCATGCAACAGAACATCGCCATCAGAATGAGCCAGCAACGCATGCGGCGCTGGCACATCAATTCCACCGAGGCGAATATGGGTGGCTGCGGATTGCTCATCAAAGCGATGAACGTCCACGCCCTGTCCGACTCTCATGACAAGCGCCCTTGTTGTCGTAAATAAAATTCGACCAGCGCCAGATCTTCGGCGCGGGTCAGTTTGATGTTATCCGCCGAACCTTCGACCAGTTCGACCGGTGCGCCCAATCGTTCCAGCGCCGAGGCTTCATCGGTAATTCTATCGCCCGCAGCAAGAGCGGCTTTTAAGGCATCGCGCAGCGCAATGACCGGAAAACACTGGGGCGTCATCGCCGCCCAGAGTTGGCGACGATCCAGACTGGTCACCTGATCGCCTTGCTGGCGCTTAATGGTGTCAGTCAGCGGCTTGGCCAACAGAGCGCCATGGCCAGTACGCTGGCAATGCTGCCAGAGCCGCTTGATATCCGTAGCGCTGACGCAGGGTCGGGCAATATCGTGCACCATTACCCAGTCATCCGGACCGGCATCGAGCGCATCCAGCCCTGCTAAAACAGAATCGGCGCGTTCGGCGCCACCCACGACGTGCTCCAGCGAGGCATAGCGGTCAGCCAACTGCTGACCGATGACATCATCCTCACGCAGCACAAGCAGGCGCCGACCATCAATGGTGATGCTCTGCCATAGATCCAGGGTCCATTCGGCCAGGGTCTTTCCGGCGATCTGACAGTACTGTTTGGGAGTTGGCTGGCCGAAACGCTGACCGATACCAGCGGCTGGCAACAACAAATGGAGCGTCATAGGCGAGGCGTCACCGATCGGCCTCTGCGGCGGGAATAACATAGAAGGTTTCACCGGGCTTGAGCAAACCCAGATTATTGCGCGCTAACTCTTCCACCGCATCGAGACCCGACTTCAGATCGTCAACACGGGCTTCGAGCACTTCGTTGCGGCTTTGCTGGCGATCAATTTCCGCCTGGCGCGTGGCAATCTCGGTATCGAGCCGACTCACTTCCGGCCAGGAGTTTTCCCCCAGCCAAAGGCGGTATTGCAACACCACCAACAAGAACAACAATCCCAGTTGCAGCCAACGCATGGCGATCAATCCACTATCCAAAACTGCGGCCATTCTGACCGAAAACGCCCCAGGGTGCCACGCTCCAGCGCTGACCACCTTGGGCCGAAACAATAGCGGGGGCACCAGGCCCCCGCTTAAGGTTTATCAGTCAGAGGATTCAGCCCTGACCTTTAATTTCCTTCAGACCGTTATAAACCGCCTTGTCACCCAGCGCTTCTTCAATGCGCAGCAATTGGTTGTACTTGGCAACGCGGTCGGAACGGCACAGCGAGCCGGTTTTGATCTGGCCGGCAGCGGTACCAACGGCCAGGTCGGCGATGGTGGCGTCTTCGGTTTCACCGGAGCGGTGTGAAATCACCGCCGTGTAGCCAGCATCTTTCGCCATCTTGATCGCCGCCAGCGTTTCAGTCAGCGAACCGATCTGGTTGAACTTGATCAGAATGGAGTTGGCGATGCCTTTGTCGATGCCTTCTTTGAGGATCTTGGTGTTGGTCACGAACAGGTCGTCGCCCACCAGCTGGATTTTGTTGCCCAGCTTCTGAGTCATGTAGGCAAAGCCGTCCCAGTCGCTTTCGTCCAGACCGTCTTCGATGGAAACGATCGGGTACTGTTCGGTCAACTCGGCCAGGTAATCGGTGAAACCGTTGGAGTCGAAGACCTTGCCTTCGCCTTTGAGGTTGTACTGACCATTATCGTGGAATTCAGACGCGGCGCAGTCCATCGCCAGAGTGATGTCGGTACCCAGCTTGTAACCGGCCGCCGCCACCGCTTCTTCGATAACGGCCAAAGCCGCCGCGTTGCTTTCCAAGTTGGGTGCAAAACCACCTTCGTCACCGACCGCCGTGTTCAGGCCTTTGGCATTGAGTACTTTTTTCAGAGCATGGAAGATTTCCGCACCGATGCGCAGCGCTTCTTTAAAAGACTTGGCGCCAACGGGCTGAATCATAAATTCCTGGATGTCGACGTTATTGTCGGCATGCTCGCCACCGTTGAGGATGTTCATCATCGGTACCGGCAGGCTGTATTGGCCCGAGGTGCCATTCAGGTCGGCAATGTGTTCGTAAAGCGCAACGCCTTTGTCCATCGCTGCAGCTTTGGCGGCCGCCAGTGATACCGCCAGAATGGCGTTGGCGCCGAAATTGGATTTGTTCTCGGTGCCGTCCAGATCGATCATGGTTTTATCCAGACCCGTCTGATCCAGCGCATCGAAACCCAGCAGGGCATCGCGGATCGGACCATTGACGGCCGCAACGGCTTTTAATACACCTTTGCCCAGATAGCGGCTTTTATCGCCATCGCGCAGTTCCAAGGCTTCGCGCGAACCGGTGGAAGCGCCGGACGGCGCACAGGCGCGACCGATCAGGCCGGATTCCAGAATAACGTCGGCTTCGACGGTGGGGTTGCCACGGGAATCGAGCACTTCCCGTCCTTTGATATCAACGATCTTAGCCATCTGTGACTCTCCTGAGCGTAACAGAGCCGTGATGCGGCTCGGTTCCAAGAAGGGGCGCATTGCGCCCTGAAATGTAATTTTGTTACAAAATGCGACGGCCGGATTATAGGCGGTTGGCCGTCGAATGCTACCCCTGATCAGCCACGATGGGCCCGGACCGCGCCAATGAAACCACTGAACAAACCATGGCCATCACGCGGTGTCGAGGTGAATTCCGGGTGGAATTGGCAGGCCACGAACCAAGGGTGATCGGGAATTTCGACGATCTCGACCAGGGCGCCATCGACCGACCGACCGGCAATGCGTAAGCCGGCTTTTTGTAAGTCTTCTACATAATGGTTATTCACTTCATAGCGATGGCGGTGACGCTCGATGATGCGGTCTTTGCCATAGCACTGGCGGGAAATGGAGTCTTCCATCAACTGGCATTCCTGACCGCCCAGGCGCATGGTGCCACCCAGGTCTGAAGTTTCGCCCCGCTCGACCTTCTTGCCGTCGGCTTCAATCCATTCGGTGACCAGACCGACCACCGGATGACGCGACTGACGATCGAACTCGGTCGAATGCGCGCCTTCAAAACCGGCGACATGACGGGCGTACTCAATCACCGCCACCTGCATTCCCAGACAAATGCCCAGGTAGGGAATTTTGTTCTCTCGGGCATAACGCGCCGCAGCAATTTTTCCCTCAACCCCGCGATAACCGAAACCACCGGGCACCAGAATGCCCTGCACATCGGCCAGCACATCGGTACCGTCTTTCTCGATGTCTTCGGAATCGATATAGCGGATTTTGACTTTGGTGCGCGAACGGATGCCGGCGTGATCGATGGCTTCGATCAGCGATTTATAGGCATCAAGCAGCTCCATATATTTGCCGACCATGGCGATGGTGACTTCGCCGTCCGGGTTCAGTTTGCGATCGGACACATCTTCCCAATCGCTCAAATCCGGCTCATTGCATTCGAGCGCGAATTTTTCCACGACGATGTTGTCGAGACCGGATTTATGCAGCATGCCGGGAATGCGGTAGATCGAATCGGCATCGGGCAAGGAAATGACGGCGCGTTCTTCAACGTTGGTGAACAAGGCGATTTTGCGCAGCTCAGCCTTGCCGACCGGTTGCTCGGAACGACACACCAGAATGTCCGGTTGCAGGCCGATGGTGCGCAGTTCTTTCACAGAGTGTTGCGTTGGTTTGGTTTTCACTTCGCCGGCGGTGGCAATGTAAGGCACCAGCGTCAGATGCATCGACAGCGCGCGACGACTGCCCAGCTCCACTTTGAGCTGACGCACGGCTTCCAGGAACGGCAAAGATTCAATATCACCGACGGTACCACCGACTTCGACCAAAGCGACATCGGCGTCGCCAGCCCCTTCAATGACGCGGCGTTTGATCTCATCAGTAATGTGCGGAATCACCTGGACGGTGCCACCCAGATAGTCACCGCGACGCTCCTTGCGCAGCACGTCCTGATAGATACGGCCAGTGGTGAAATTATTACGGCGGGTCATGGTGGTGCGCACGAAGCGCTCGTAATGGCCCAGGTCCAAATCGGTTTCAGCGCCGTCTTCAGTGACGAAGACTTCGCCATGCTGGAAGGGGCTCATGGTGCCGGGATCGACGTTGATGTAGGGATCGAGCTTGAGCAGCGTCACCTTCAGCCCTCGGGCCTCCAGGATGGCGGCCAGAGAAGCCGATGCAATGCCCTTACCTAAGGAGGACACCACACCGCCGGTGACAAAGATATAACGCGTCATAGAAGAGATCCCATCTGAAAACAGCCCAATGCCAGGCCCAAACGTACCCCAACGCAAACAAACGCCAGACGACCAAAACGCGGGTCAATTAGGCGCGACAACGAAGGTTTGAATGGGCAACTCAAGATGGGAGGCCAGACTAACAAAAAGCCCCTCGGCGCTCAATTAGAAAGTGACGGCTGCCAGTTTATTTGCCACCCCGGCTCACCCTCTGCGGCGAGAAACCCCTGTTCGACCGCCAAACCGGCCAGCGCCACCAGTTGGTCGCCGGCATAGAGCAGCGGCAAGCGATCACGCAGCCAGGGCGCCAGTCGGTATTCCTGCAACAGGCGCTTTAGATCGCGGCGTTGATGACGACCAGCTGGCCAGAACAGTTCGCCGCCCTCACGCAGCGTCCAGTGCAACGGCTGGTCAGTCAGACGCAAGCGGTTCGGACCCTGATCAGTCATTTTAACAATCAGGCGGCCAACACCCGGCCAATGCTGTACACCTTCGGAAAACTCGGGCGCTGGTTGTGGTTCGATCGGATCGGGCACCCAGTAGAGTGCTGTCTTAAAGCGACGCACCGAGCCACCACCAAAATCGACCTGCGGCTGTGCATCGACGCGGGCGCGCACCACCTCATCGAGCAAGCGCTGCAAGACGCCAGTCGATGGCAGCGGCGCCGACTGCCGGACCAGCCAGTGACGCAGCAAAGCCAGAATATCGGCATCGGACCAATCATCGAGCGCCACCGCTTTGAAGGCGCCATCCGCCGCCAGGCGATGTTCCAACTCGGCATCCAGATCGCGCTGTAACTGGCTGGCGGCCTGTTGCAGATGAGTGATGGACCGATTCATGGTCTGACGATATCCAGGCCAGCGCTCGGACAGCAGCGGCATCACCCGCTGCCGCAGATAATTGCGATCGAAATTGACTTCGACATTGCTGGGATCGTCAATCCAACGCAGTTGGTGTTGTGCAGCGTACGCTTCTAGCTGCGAACGCGGCCGAGCCAGCCAGGGTCGCACTAATTGATAGTCGGCCTGATCGCGCTGCACCGCCATGGCACTCAAGCCGGCCAGACCACTGCCGCGCAACAGGCGTAACAAGAAGGTTTCCAGTTGATCATCCAGATGATGCGCCAGCCACAGCGTGCCACCACCGGCCAGCGCCCGATCAAAATGACGATAGCGTTCGCTGCGCGCCGCCGCTTCCAGACCCTGGCCGGTATTGGCGACCTCGGCCCGGGCGATGGTCAGGGCGACACCCAACTGTTGGCACTGAGCGGTGCAATGCTCAACCCACTGATCCGCCTGGGCGCTTAAACCGTGATGAATGTGTATCGCCTGCACCTGCTCAGCGCCCAAACGCGCACAGAGCGCATGCAGCAACGTGGTCGAGTCAAGTCCACCGCTGTAAGCCACCCAGTGCGGAGCGGCGGCGGTAACGATGCAGGCATCGAGATCGGCATAGAGTTCGGACTCGGGCATGGTTCAGCGGGCGAGGCCCAAAGGCCAGTAATAACGCAGTTTTTCGCGGTCACCCCGGCGCCAGAGTTCGGACCAGCGGGGAACCTTAACGCGTTCGACAAGTCGCGCACCCAGTCGTTCACAGGTGCGGATGGACGCCTGGTTATCGGGGTTGCAGGTGATCCACAGAGCGGTCATATCGTGATCCAGCGCCACCGGCGCCAACAGACGGCAGGCCTCAAAGGCATAGCCATGACCACGAAAGGGCGCATCGATGCCATAACCAACATGGCCGGCATAGGTGACCAGGGCCGGGCTCTGGCCAATGCGCAGATCAATCTGACCCACTAAGGTGCCATCCAGCAAAACGATATCGAACAAATAGGCAGGCACACCTTCCAGCGCCCGATCACCTTCGAGGTGTCGGTTCAGCAACAGCGCCAGCTCATCACCCACGATGGGATCATAGTGGCGAAATGGAAAGGCATGGGCAGCGGTCATGGGACTCCCGAAATAAAAATGCCCTGTGCCGGAGTAAGCCGGACACAGGGCATTAGCATAGCGTCAAAAGACCGCTGAATTCGAGCGCTTTACTGCTCGATGGCGCCAAAACTCATCAGGCGTTCATAGCGCGACTCGAGCAACTGATCCAGGGAGCGGCCGGTCAGATCATCCAACTGAGTCAGCAACTGATTTTTCAGCGATTCGGCCATTGTCGCTGGATTGCGATGGGCACCACCGAGCGGTTCCTTAACCACGGTGTCAACTAAACCCAGCTCGTTCAAGCGCGGCGCGGTGATACCCATGGCTTCGGCGGCATCGGAAGCACGCTCTGCGGTCTTCCACAGAATAGAGGCGCAACCTTCCGGTGAGATCACCGAATAAGTGCTGTATTGCAGCATGTTCAGGTGATCGCAAACGCCAATCGCCAGAGCACCACCGGAACCACCTTCGCCGATAACGGTGGCGATAATCGGTGTACGCAGCGATGACATCTTCAACAGGTTGTAGGCGATGGCCTCACTCTGACCGCGCTCTTCAGCGCCGATGCCCGGATAAGCCCCTGGCGTATCGATAAAGGTCAGCACCGGCATGCCGAAACGTTCAGCCATCTGCATCAGACGCAGCGCCTTACGATAACCTTCCGGCTTGGGCATACCGAAGTTGCGGCGCACCTTCTCTTTGACGTCACGGCCTTTCTGATGGCCAATCACCATCACCGGACGATTCTCCAAGCGCGCCACACCGCCAACGATGGCTGCGTCGTCGGCGTAGTGCCGATCACCGTGCAGCTCTTCGAAGTCGGTAAAGACCGCATTCAGATAATCGAGGGTGTAGGGACGCTTGGGATGACGCGCCAGCTGCGAGACCTGCCAGGAACTCAGGTTGGAAAAAATCTGTTCGGTCAGCTTGACCGATTGGGCATTGAGCTTGTCGATTTCCGCTGAAATGTTGAGATCGTTGCGGTTACCCACTAAACGCAGCTCTTCGATTTTAGCGATGAGATCCGCTATGGGTTGCTCAAATTCCAAATAATCTGGATTCATACCGGTTCCTTATGAGCCGATGTCGAATTAATCATGGCGGCACAGCCTAAAAGGCCGCCTTTCATTGAGCAATAGCATCAATACTTATTGAGCTTTGAGCAAATGGAAATAATGGGGCGCGCATTGCGTGCCCGCTGGACGCTTAACGGGAGACGCCTGACGCCGTGTTAGGTTTTTCAGCGTCTCCCGGCGCGTAGCGCCTAAAGCGTCTCCCGTACTCAATCCTGATACCTGAACTGATAAGCATCGTTGCGAAAGGTCTGGCGCAGCTGATGCAGCGTTTCATCCTCCAGCGGGATGCGATGCGTCTCGCCCAGTCGCACCTGGCCTGAGGCAGCACCCGACTGGTAATTGACCCACACCGGAGTGCCCTGACCTTCGTCCAGGTCGGCGCGCACCAGATTTTTCAGTCGTGCCAGGAAGTCGGCCGTCTCCGCCTCGGTGACGGTAAATTCGATGCCGCGGATCAGTTCCTGGCGCGCCTGGGACAGGCTATACAGTTTCTGCGCCCTAACTCTCGCCCGTTCAGCGTAGTCGTCCCAGCCGACTTCCGCCTCCACGATAATGACTTCATCTGCCTGCAACAGATCGCGATAACGCTGGTAATCCTCGCCAAAGAGCGTCATCTCGACCCGGCCGGTGCGATCATCCAGTGTCACAATCGCCATGGTATCGCCGCGCTGAGTCTGACGGGTGCGCACTCCGAGCACCAGCCCGGCCAGGGTTTTGGTGCTTTTGCGCATACGGCGTAATTCATCGGGTGAGACGTTCAGCTCACCCAGACGCATGGAAGCGATACGATCCACCTCGGCTTCGTACTCATCAATGGGGTGGCCGGTCAAATACAGACCCAAGGTATCTTTCTCGCCCGCCAGACGCTGCTTGATGGAATGCTGCAACACGCCGCTGTAGGGCTCGTACGGATCACCCTGCACTTCCGCCTGGATTTCGCCGAACATATCGACCATACCCGCCGCTTCATTGCTGGCTGCTTGCTCAGCGGTGCGCACGGCGTCTTCCATGGCTTCGAGCATGATGGCGCGATGCGGCGCCAGCTTGTCCAGAGCACCGGCTTTGATCAGCGCTTCAATGCAGCGTTTATTGACCTTGCGGCTGTCAACGCGCTGGCAGAAATCGAACAGATCAGTAAATGGTCCGTCGGCGCGTGCGGCGACAATGGCTTCAACCGGGCCTTCGCCAACGCCCTTGATGGCGCCCAGGCCGTAGATAATCTGGTCGTCGTCATTGACGGTAAACATATAGGCGCCAGCGTTAACGTCTGGCGGCAGTACATCGATGCCCAGCTGGCGGCAATCTTCGATAAAGATCACCACCTTGTCGGTATTGTCCAATTCCGATGACATCGTCGCCGCCATAAAGGCCGCCGGGTAATGCGCCTTCAGCCACAGTGTCTGGTAGGAAACCAGGGCGTAAGCAGCGGAGTGCGATTTGTTAAAACCGTAGCCGGCAAATTTTTCCACCAGATCAAAAATCTTCGTCGCCAGGTCGGCATCGACACCCTTGTCAGCCGCGCCCTTGGCGAAAATCTCGCGCTGCTTGGCCATCTCTTCGGGTTTTTTCTTACCCATGGCACGGCGCAGCAGGTCAGCGCCGCCGAGGGTATAGCCGGCCAACACCTGGGCGATCTGCATCACCTGTTCCTGATACAGAATGATGCCGTAGGTCGGCGCCAGGATTTCTTTCAGCCACTGATGCTGGTACTGCGGATCCGGGTAGGAAACTTCCTCGCGGCCGTGCTTGCGGTTGATGAAGTTGTCCACCATGCCCGACTGGAGCGGGCCGGGGCGGAACAGGGCCACCAGGGCGATCATGTCGTCCAGGCAGTCCGGCTGCAGCCGACGGATCAGGTCTTTCATACCGCGCGATTCAAGCTGGAAGACGGCGGTCGTCTTGGCCTGCTTGAGCAGATCGAAGGATTCTTCATCGGCCAGCGGAATGCTGTTGATGTCGATCGGTGCTTTGCCTTCGGCTTCAAGGCGCGGATTGATGATCTTCAGCGCCCAATCGATGATGGTGAGCGTACGCAAACCCAGAAAGTCGAACTTGACCAGACCGGCTTCTTCAACGTCATTTTTGTCGTACTGGGTCACCAGACCAGTGCCGTCCGGTTCACACAGCAGCGGTGAAAAATCGGTCAGCTTGGTTGGGGCGATCACCACACCACCAGCGTGCTTACCGGTCTGGCGGGTAATACCTTCGAGCTTGAGCGCCATCTCCCAGATTTCGCCGGCTTCTTCGTCATCGGCGATAAATTCTTTCAGTTCGGCCACTTCATCGAGTGCTTTTTGCAGCGTCATGCCCGGGTCGGCGGGAATCATCTTGGAAATACGGTCGGCCAGGCCATAAGCCTTGCCTTGCACCCGGGCGACGTCGCGCACCACAGCTTTGGCGGCCATGGTGCCGAAGGTGACGATTTGCGATACCGCCTGACGGCCGTAACGATCGGCCACGTACTGAATCACCCGGTCGCGTTTTTCCATGCAGAAGTCGACGTCGAAGTCGGGCATGGACACCCGTTCCGGGTTGAGGAAACGTTCGAACAGCAGGTCGTATTCAATCGGGTCCAGATCGGTAATATCGAGCGAATAGGCCACTAATGAACCCGCGCCCGAACCCCGACCCGGGCCCACGGGAATATCGTGTTCTTTGGCCCAGCGGATAAAGTCCATAACGATCAGGAAGTAGCCGGGGAAGCCCATCTGAATGATGATGTCGAGTTCGAATTCCAGCCGATCGGTGTATTCCTTCTTACGCGCATCGCGGTCGGCGGTGCCGTCGGGCAGGATGGTTTTCAGGCGGTTTTCCAGGCCGTCGAAGCTGAGCTGACGGAAGTACTCATCCATCGTCATGCCATCGGGAATCGGATATTCCGGCAGGAAGTATTCACCCAGTTTGACCGTGGTCGAGCAACGCTCAGCGATGCGCACTGAGTTGTCGATGGCTTCCGGGATGTCCTTAAACAACTCGGCCATCTCGGCGGCGCTTTTCAGATACTGCTGATCGGAATAACGGCGCTGCCGTTTCGGATCGTCCAGAACCACGCCATCGTTAATGCTGACGCGCGCTTCGTGGGCGTCGAAATCGTCCTCGGTCAGGAACATCACATCGTTGGTCGCCACCACCGGAATGCCCAGCTCACGCGCCACCAGCAGGCTGCCCTGGACCAGGGTTTCATCCTGATCGCGGCCGGTACGCTGCAATTCCATGTAGTAGCGATCGCCAAAGGCCTGCAGCCAGCGACCGGCCAACTCACGCGCATAATCGGCTTTGCCTCGGCTGAGGGCGTCGCCCACATCGCCATGGCGGGCGCCACTGAGCAGCACCAGACCGGCGTTCTTTTCCAGCAACCAGTCGATCTTGACCTGAGCCATATCGTGTAACTGGTTTTGTTGATAACCCGCCGAAATCAGCTCGGTCAGGTTGCGGTAGCCTTCGGGATTGACCGACAGCACGGTCATCAAAAACGGAGCCTGCTCATCGGCCGGGTTTTCCACCCACAGATCGGCACCCAGGATGGGTTTGACACCGGAACCCAGGGCCGCGCCGTAGAACTTCACCAGGCCGAAAAAATTGCTGATGTCGGTCATGGCCACCGCGCCCATACCGGCGCTTGCGGTCGCCTTGACCAGTTCTTTGGGGCGGATCAGCCCATCGATCAGCGAATAGTCGGTGTGTACTCGAAGGTGGACAAATTGCGGAGCCACGTTGCTCTCCAATGGTTAGATGGTGTCAATGATGAGCGGTGTTACGTATTGCTGTTGCGTGCCAGGACCCGCTGTACCGGCGCGTAGCTGCGGCGGTGTTGATCGATTGCGCCATGTTCGGCCAGTGCCGCCAGATGCTCGGCGGTCGGATAGCCTTTATGGCGAGCAAAGCCATACTGGGGAAAGCGTCGGTCCAGTTCAACCAGTTCCTGATCGCGCTGAACTTTGGCCAGAATCGAGGCCGCACCGATGGCTTCAACCTTGCCATCGCCGCCGACAATGGCTTCCGCCGGACAGGGCAAACCGGTGGGCAGACGGTTGCCATCGATCTGACAAAATTCCGGCACCACGGCCAGACCCGCCACCGCGCGGCGCATTGCCAACAGGCTGGCTTGCAGAATATTCAACCGGTCGATTTCCGCCACACTGGCGCGAGCAACACACCAGGCCAAGGCTTGAGCCTTAATCTGTTCGGCCAGGGCTTCGCGTCGCCTGGCGGTTAATTTTTTCGAATCGGCCAGGCCGATGATGGGCTGCTCAGGGTCGAGAATAACGGCGGCGGCAACAACATCGCCTGCCAGGGGACCCCGGCCGACCTCATCGACACCGGCGACGCGCTGCATGCCGGCTTCGAAAACAAAGCCGCCCTGCGTCATTGCGCAGCCGCCGCACCAGCCACCGCCAACACGGCTTCGGCTGCCCGTTCATCGGCATTGCGCGCCAATTGACGATGCAAAAAGGTGGCGCGCTGTTCGAATTGGGCACGGTAATCGGCGTTATCGAGAATCTCGATCAGATCCTCACAGAGCCGCTCAACAGTAGCGTCGTATTGCAATCGCTCCGGCACCCAGTCGGCCTGCGCCAGCACGTTGGGCAAGGACGCCCAGCGACTGGTCGCCAGGGCTTTGACGATACGGTGGGTGATTACATTCAGCCGGTACGCTACCACCATCGGCCGTTTCAGCAGCATGGCTTCCAACGCCGCGGTACCGGAGGCCAACAGCACACCATCAGCGGCCGCCATCACGGTATCGGACTGGCCGTCGATCAAATCGATATGCAGGCCATTGCCATGACTCAACACCGCCTTTTCAATCTGTTCCCGGCGATGCTCGTTGGCGGCGGGAATCAGCACCCGCACTGGTCCGGTGCGATGCTGTAATTCGGTCGCCGCCTGTAAAAACAGTGGCGCCAGACGACTGACTTCGGAACCGCGACTGCCCGGCAACACCGCCAGACAACGTTCGCCTTCGGGAATACCCAGGGTCTGACGAGCCGCTTTTTGGTCAGGCTCCAGCGGCAAACTGTCCGCCAGCGTATGACCAACAAAGGTCACTGGAACGTCATGCTCGCGGTAGAAATCGGCTTCGAAGGGAAACAGCGTCAGCATGTGATCGACTGAGGCCCGGATCTTCTTCACCCGACCCTGGCGCCAGGCCCAGACTGAGGGCGACACATAATGAACAGCGCGAATGCCGGCTTCACGCAGTTGTCGCTCCAGACCCAGGTTAAAATCGGGCGCGTCGATACCGACGAAGACATCCGGCTTCCAGTGCAGACACCAGTCCCGATAGCGGGCGCGGATGCGAAACAGTTCGCGCAACCGGCCCAGCACTTCGGTCAGACCCATAACCGACAAACGTTCCATCGGCACTCGGCTGTCCAGCCCTTCGGCGATCATACGCGGACCGCCGATACCGGCAAATTCAATATTGGGATGCTGTTTGCGCAGCGCTTTCATCAGGCCGGCGCCGAGAATATCACCGCTGGCTTCACCGGCCAGCAACGCAACACGCAGCTTGGTCGGTTTGTTCGCAGTGGCCATCAACGCAAAATGCCTCGGGTCGCCGTCGCTATGCTGTCGATAAAAGGTTGGATTTCCGGATGCTCTGCCGCCTGGGGTTCAAGCACCACCAAGGCATCTTTGACCGTCCGGCCTTCGCGATACACCGTCTTATAAGCCCGGCGCAAGGCACTGATCGCCGACGCGCTGAAACCACGGCGGCGCAGGCCCTCCAGATTCATACCGTGAGGCGCAGCGGGATTACCCTGTACCATCAAATAGGCGGGAACGTCTTTGACCAGAGTGGTGCCGGCGCCCAGGAAGGCGTGCGCGCCAATATGACAAAACTGATGAATGCCACAGTTACCACCCAAGATGGCGTGATCACCCACATGCACATGACCGGCCAATTGAGTGCCGTTAGCGACGATGACGTGATCACCCATAATGACGTCGTGCGCCACATGGCTGTAGGCCATTAACAAACAGTTGCTGCCGACCCGGGTTTCACCCTGATCCTGAACGGTGCCGCGATGCAGCGTTACGCCTTCACGAATGGTGTTGTTGTCACCGACGATCAGCTTAGTCGGCTCCCCCTGGTATTTCAGGTCCTGACAGGCTTCACCGACACTGGCGAACTGAAAAATGCGGTTACCACGGCCGATTACCGTCGGTCCCTGGACCACCACATGCGGGCCAATCCAGGTGTCCGCACCGATTTCAACATCGGCGCCAATAACCGAATAAGGGCCGACCTCGACGCCCTCACCCAGGCGCGCCGACGGGTCAACGATGGCAGTAGGATGAATCACGAGCTTTGCTTCCGTTCTGCACAGACAATGTCGGCGGTGGCGGCCAACTGACCATCGACTTCAGCGCGACACTCAAAGCGGAAGATGCCGCGTCGCTGGGAGACCAGTGTGGAATGCAGCTCAAGCCGATCGCCCGGTACCACCTGACGTTTGAACTTGACATTATCCAGCCCGGCAAACAAATACAAATAGCCATCTGCCGGACGATTACCACTGGTCGCAAAGCCCAATATCGCCGACAACTGCGCCAGTGCCTCGCAAATCATCACCCCTGGGAAAATAGCCTGACCGGGAAAGTGACCGTTAAATACTTCTTCATTACCCGAAACGTTCTTATAGCCCTGGGCGCTCTCGCCCGCGACCAGGTCCGTCACCCGGTCAACCAGCAGGAAAGGATAGCGATGCGGCAGGTAGGTTTTAATGGCCTCATGATCCAGGGGTAACGACAGCGTCATTCGGAGTCCTCTTCATCGGCGGCCGATGCCGCCTGTTGTTCCAATTTTTTCAAGCGTTGTTCAAGTTTATCGAGCTTCTGCAAACGCACCACTGTCCGCCGCCATTCGGTATTGGGCTGCAGCGGCCAACCAGAAGAATAGACGCCCGGTTCGGTGGGCGCTTTGGTCACCATCGACTGACCGGTGAAATGCGTTCCCGGCAGTACTTTAATGTGACCATTGACGCCTGTCTGACCACCAATGGTGCAACCCGCGCCGACTTCGGTGCTGCCAGCCACACCCGATTGACTGACCATGGCCACGCCCTGACCCAGATGGACGTTATGACCAATCTGCACCAGATTATCGATGATCACATCGTCATCAATGCGGGTGTCATCAATAGCGCCGCGGTCTACGGTGCAGTTGGAACCGATGTCGACACGATCACCAATGACCACGCTGCCAAGCTGAGCAATACGCTCCCAGCCTGGTGCAGCCGGGGCAAAACCAAAGCCATCGCCACCGAGCACCGTGCCGGAATGAATGCGGCAATCGGCCCCCAGGGTCACGCCATAATGCACAGTCACCCTGGGCATTAAACGCGTCCGTTGACCAATGACCACACCCGCGCCGAGATAACAGCCGGCGCCAATCACCGCGCCGTCCGCGATCCGACAACCGGCCTCAACGACAGCCTGAGCGCCAATACTGACGCCCGCGCCCAGCTGCACATCGTCCGCCACAACCGCGCTGGGATGAACGCCGTCAAACGCCGCCGGTTCCTGGGAAAATTCGCGCGACGCCCGGGCATAAGCACGATAAGGATCGTCAACGATCAATACCGCAGCGCTGGCCGGCGCATCAGCCTGTACCGATGCTGACAGCAGAATCGCCGTGGCACCACAAGTCGACAACTGACGCCGATATTTGGCCGAGGACAAGAAGGTCAAGTGCCCCTCGCCGGCTTTATCGAGTGGCGCCGGGCCCGACAGCGGCTGATCCCAAAGCGCCTCATCGCCGCCCAGCTGGGCACCCAGCAGTTGCGCCAGTGACCGCGCACTGTGCATCAGTTTGCGCCACCTTGTTCAGCCACCAGACTGTTAAACTCGTCCAGCACCGCTTCGGTGATGTCCAGCGAATTACGATGGTAAATCACCGCACCTTTATCCAGGATCAGGTCGTATTGATCGCCAACCACGCTTTCGACCGCCTGAGCCAGCACTGGCTGATACTGACGAATAAAAGCACTGCGACGTTCGTTCTGAACCTGTTGCAGCTGGCGCACCAGTTGCTCACGTTCACGCAGCCGGTTTTGCAGGTCTGACTGCAAACGCGAACGCTCATCATCCGTCATCACTTCGGCATCGGTGCGGGCCTGACTCTGCAACTGTCGGATCGACTGTTCCAGTGTCTGCACCTGCTGTTCTTCTTCGGCAAATTCCTGCTTCAACGCAGCACTGGCCTGTTGCGCCACCTGGCTGTTGAACAGCACGTATTCCTGATCCAGCAGGGCAATTTCAGCAGCCAGCGCCGGTGCTCCAACCAGCGACAGCGCACAGAATGCAGCCAGGACGAGCCGGCGGGTACTCGGATACAGCGCCTTGATTCGATTCAATTTCACATCGACTCCCGTTTTTCCGGTGAATGTTTTTCGCTCTAAAGTCCGCTCAGTATGCCAGACCAATGGTAAAGGCAAAGTTCCGTTCCTGATCGCCATCCTGAGCGTTCAACGGCCAGGCATAACTAAAGCTCAACGGCGCCAGCGGCGTAATCCAGGTCAAATCGAAACCGGCCGCGTAACGCATCTCGCTCAGATCAACGCCTTCCGTACAACTGGTATTGTCAAAGCGGCAGTGATCGGTGAAGACGTTGCCGCCATCGATAAATAATGACGCCCGGAAGGTCGACTGATCTTCCACCAGAGGCATGGGCACCAACAGCTCAGCGCCGTACTCGACCTGGATGTTACCGCCAATCGGATCGGCATCATCACCCAGGGTTTGCGGAGTTCCCAAAGGCCCCAGTGAATTGGGTTGATAACCGCGAATGGACCGTACGCCACCTGAGTAGAAATTCTTGTAGAACGGCAGCTGGCTGGACTCACCGTAACCACCGCCGTAACCCAGGTCGGTATGCAGGCGAAAGCTGTACTGGTCGTTGATCGGGAAGTACTGCTCCGCAGCCGCCGTCAAACGATAGTAGGTCAAATCACCCAAGGGTGTGGCCACTTCACTGGCCAGCGTCATTTGTCGACCCCGGGTCGCTTTGAAAGTACCGTTCAGGCTGTTGTATACCCAGGACAGTCGAGCATCGACGATGTCGTAAGTGCCCGGATTATTGTCTTTAAAGTCGGTCAGTTCCCGCGGCGCGGTATCACTGACAAAGAGCTCATCCTGACTGTAGCCCAGAGCGTAATTAACGCGCTGGTTTTCAGCGATCGGATAACCCAGCGTCAAACGGCCACCGAAGCTATTGGTTGCATAGGTATCGAAGGTGGCGTTGCTGAAGTCGGTACGGCGATAGAACAAATTGATACCACGGCTGACGCCATTAACCGTGAAGTACGGATCTTCAAATGACAGGTTATACAGCTGCTGACTTTCGTTTACCGTCACCGACGCTGAAAAATCGTAGCCTTTGCCCTGGAAATTTTTCTGGTCAATGCGTGCTTCGGCAAAAATACCACTGGCATCGGAAAAACCGATCGAACCGGTAATTTGCGAATTGGTGGTCTCTTCCACTTCGACGATTAAATCCACCAGATCATCGCGGCCACTGACCCGCCGGGTATTGATATTGACCGAGCTGAAGTAACCCAGCCGCTCCAGCCGTGAGCGTGACTGCCGGATATTACGATTGATCACCAGACCGCGTTCCAACTGACGTAATTCACGGCGAATCACTTCATCATTAGTCGCCGTATTGCCGCGAATTTCGATGCGGTTCACGTACACCGGCTGCCCCGGATTCACCTGCAGATTAACCGCGACGGTCAACGCATCGCGGTCCGGTTCCAATTGCGGTCGCACCTCGGCAAAAGCATAGCCGCGCTCACCCAGCGTATCGGTAATGGCGCTATTGATATTCGCCACAGCCAGGCGTGAATAGGTATCACCCGGCTCGGCCGTCACCAAGGCTTGCAGTTCATCGTCCAGGCCAACCAGATCACCGGTCAGCTCCATGCTCGACAAGGTATAGCGTTCGCCTTCGTGGACGTTATACACCAGGGTGATGGCGGATTTATTATCGGCGATGGAAACCTGAGTGGATTCCAGCCGGAAGTCGAGATAACCGCGATCGAGGTAATAGTTTTCCAGACGCGATTCATCGCCGGTCAGCTGTGCCTGACCAAAGCGATTGCGGCGGGCAATAAACTGGAATGGATAGCGCGTTGAACTGGTTTCGCGCATCTGTAAGGCGTCGAGCAATTCTGCATCGGTGAAGACGCTGTTACCGGTGATTTCAATATGATCGACCTTGGCCACCGGCCCTTCGCTGATATCCAGCTCAATATCGACGCGGTTCAGCGACAGCGGCGTTACCACCAGATCGACACTGGCGTTGTAGCGGCCTTGCAAGCTGTACTGGCGCTCCAGTTCCAGTTCGATGCCCTCGAGCAACGACTGGCTGTAAATTTCGCCTTCATCCAGCCCGACATTCTCCATGACTCGTTCGAGCGCGTCGGTCGGAATGGTTTTGTTGCCGGAAAACTCAACACTGTGAATGGCGGGGCGTTCGGTCAGATCGAAGATCAGTTCATCGCCTTCACGCGACACCCGGGCATCGTTGAAATAACCGGTATCGTTGATGGCTCGCAGCCAATCGGCGGCGTTATCGGTGTCGACCCGGTCGCCTTCCTGTATGGGTAAGGCCTGCAGTACCGAACCCAGGGAGACCCGTTGCAAACCATTGATGGTGATGGCAGATAACTCAAAAGGGGCGGCAACAGCGCCGACACTCAACAGCATGGTGGTCAGTGCTACCCCGGCTGATCTCATAACAACTCTCAAACGATTACCCCTAGTGCCATCACATTCAGCCCAAACGGCCGAGATCATTAACAAATGCCAGCATCATCAGTCCCAATACCAGCAACAAACCCAGCTGCGAACCAATCATTTGCACGCGTTCGGACAAAGGCCGACCGCGTAACCATTCAATGCTGTAAAAAAGAATATGGCCGCCATCAAGCACCGGGATCGGCAACAGATTCACCACGCCCAAACTGATGCTGATAAAGGCCAGAAAACGCACGAAACTTTCCAGGCCACCCTGAACCGAATCGCCCGCCATTTGCGCCATGGAAATCGGTCCACCAATCTGCTGCACCGAAACCAGACCGCTGAGCATTTTACCCAACATTGCAAAGCTCAGGTGCACCATTTCCCAGGTGTCCTGCAAGCCGAGCCAGACACCGGTCCAAGGCGCCACCCGAAACGTCAGCAGACGATCTTCGGGCCACTCCACCGGCGCCGCAGCGGTACCGATAAAACCCTGAGTCTGGCCGTTGACCTCACGCTCGTTTGGCGTCAGCGTCAAGTGCAGCGGCTGACCGTCGCGGATCAGTTCCACGCTCAGATCGAGCCCGCCATTGGGCTGGATCACTGCCACCCAGTCCAGCCAATTTTCGATGACTTGACCATCCACCGCGACGATGCGATCGCCGCTTTGCAGACCGGCAGCAGCACCGGCTCCATCGGCGAAGACCTCACCGATAATCGCCGGTGTTTCAGGTCGATCCGGATAGAGTCCCAAATTCCCCAACGGGTTGGGTTCGGATTCCGACGCCAGCCAACGCTCCACCGGAATGGAACGCGAAGCACTGGAGCCATCGGCCTGCTCAACCTGAAAGTTCAGAGCACCGCTATCGCCAACCCGACGCGCCAACGCCAGGCTGATACCCCGCCAGGAATCGACACTCTGAGTATCGATGGCGGTAATGCGATCACCCTCAACGAAACCGGCCGCAGCCGCAGGCGAATTCGGCGCCGGCGCTTCGACATAAGAAGCCAATTCGCGCACACCCAGGCTGTACAACAGCGCGAAGGCGATGATGGCGAACAAGAAATTCGCCGCCGGTCCAGCTGACGCCACGGCAATACGTTGCAGCGGCGTTTTGGTGTTAAACGCCTGATCACGTTGCGCCGGATCGACCGGTGCCTCACGCTCATCGAGCATTTTCACGTAGCCGCCCAGGGGTATCCAGGCGATGGCAAATTCAGTGCCGTGGCGATCGTACCAACGCAGCAACGGCCGACCAAAACCGATGGAAAAACGCAGCACTTTGATGCCGTTGCGACGCGCCACCCAGAAGTGGCCGTATTCATGCACCGTCACCAGAATGCCCAGCGCCAGCAGAATGCCCAGCACAGAGTTCAACAAGGTCATACGCCCATCTCCTTGATCACCGTGGCGGCAACTTGTCGTGCCTGGCGATCAACATCCAGCAATTGCTCGACCGAGCTCACCGCTGTGCTGCCCAGCCGATCCATGGTTTGCTCATTAATGCGGGCGAGGTCAGTAAAGCGCAAACGCTCATCGAGAAACGCCGCCACACTGATTTCGTTGGCCGCATTCAATACGGCTGGCAAGGTGCCACCAGCCGCTATGGCCTCTTCGGCCAGACGCAGACAGGGAAAGCGTTCGCGATCGGGCTGATCAAAGGTCAGCTTCAAGCTGGGGTCGAACGCCAACGGCTCACTGCCACTGGCAATGCGCTCGGGATAGCCCAGACCAAAGGCGATCGGCGTGCGCATATCCGGTGTACCCAGTTGCGCAATGACCGAACCGTCCAGATAGCGCACCATCGAATGGATAATGCTTTCCGGATGAATTACCACTTCAACATCGGCAGGCGTCAGACCGAACAGCCAACAGGCTTCGATCAACTCCAGACCTTTGTTCATCAGCGAAGCGGAATCGACCGAAATCTTGGCGCCCATCGACCAGTTGGGATGCGCCACCGCCTGCGCTGGCGTCATCTGCGCCAGCTGGTTCGCAGGGGTATTCAGGAAAGGACCACCGGAGGCCGTCAACAAGACAGAGGACACGCCCTGGCGGCGATGTTCGGATGGCAGGCATTGAAAAATTGCGTTGTGTTCGCTGTCGATCGGCAGCAGTTGCGCACCCGACTCAGCCACGGCACGCATCAGCAAATCGCCCGCCACGACCAGACTTTCTTTATTGGCCAGCAGCAAGCGTTTACCGGCACGAGCCGCCGCCAACGAGGACATCAGGCCGGCAGAACCGACGATGGCAGCCATCACCACATCGACGTCAGGTGAAGCAGCTACTTCAGCCAAGGCTGCTTCGCCGACCAGAACCTCAGTAGTGACTGAGCCAAGTAAGTCCAGCAACTGGCGACGCGCCGCTTCGTCTGGCACCACCACCCAGCGTGGCTTAAACGCTCGGGCCTGCTGCGCCAAGCGGTCAATATTGCGATGCCCGCTGATCGCCGCCAGCTCAAAACGATCCGGATGACGCCCAATCACATCCAGCGTATTGACGCCCACCGAACCGGTGGCGCCTAACACACAAACACGTTGCGGGCGCGTCGGGTTCATACCGAAATCACCACCAGCAAGAGACAGAACAGCGGGGTTGCCGCACACAGACTGTCGATGCGATCGAGCACACCGCCATGACCGGGCAGCAATTGCGAAGAATCTTTAATACCGCGGTAACGCTTGAGCAAACTTTCCAGCAGATCGCCCAACACCGAGATGGCCACCAGCAAGGCACTGACCAGCACCAAGGCCGCCCACTGCATGGCATTCAATGGCGGTAGAAAGTTCAGCGCCACCACCACCGAGACCAGAATTGACGTCGCCATACCGCCATAGACGCCGGCCCAGGTTTTACCGGGACTGACGTTCGGGGCCAGTTTGCGGTTACCAAAAGCACGGCCGGCAAAATATGCGCCGACGTCCGCACCCCAAACCAAGAGCATCAGCCAGGTCAATACCAGCGCATCGTCGGGACGGACTTTCAAGACATTAAGGCCCAGCCAAAACGGCACCAACACCGGTACGCCCATCAACAGACGAACCCAGCGGCGGCGGATGACGGTCTGACTGCCGGGATAGGTCAGCACCAACAGCAGCGCCAGCAACCACCAGATCACAGCGGCAACCATCAGCGCCTGCCAACTGATCTGAGCGCTCAGCCGCCACCAGTCAACCGCCAGCAAAATGGCGGCGCCGGCAATGGCCACGGTCAGGCGAGTGGTGGTGCGGCTGTAACCCGCCAGATTAGCCCACTCCCAGGCAGCCAAGACGACGATGAGTCCGATGAACAGGGAAAAGTAATCAGCCGGCAGCAAATAAATGCCAGCCAGCATCAGCGGGGCCAGTACCAGAGAGGTAATCAGGCGTTGTATAAACATAATCAGGAACTCAGCGTCTGCTCCAGTTGCTCGTCGGTGCGACCGTAACGTCGTACCCGACCGGCATAGCTGGCAAAAGCCCGCTGCAGTGATTCTTGGTTGAAATCCGGCCAAAACTCGGGCGTGAAATAGAATTCCGTATAGGCAAACTGCCACAACAAGAAATTGGAAATGCGTTGCTCGCCGGCGGTACGAATGCACAGATCCGGCGGCGGCAAATCACCCAGAGCAACTCGCGCCTGCAGGCTTGCTTCGGTCACGTCTGCCGGTGTTAACCGACCTTCAGCGACATCCTCAGCCAGACTTCGTGCGGCCTGGGTAATATCCCAGTGGCCGCCATAGTTCGCCGCGACCGCCAGCGTCATACCGGTGTTGTCGGCGGTCAGTTGCTCAGCAGCAACAATCGCTTTCTGGATGGCCGCGCTGAATCGGCTGGTGTCGCCGATAATACGCAAACGCAGATTATTCTTGTGCAGCTTCTTCACTTCCCGGTTCAGCGCCATCAGGAACAGATCCATCAGGGCGTTGACTTCTTCCGTCGGCCGTCGCCAGTTTTCCGAACTGAAAGCGTACAGAGTGAGTACTTCCACGCCCGCCCGCGCCGAGGCTTCCACCACGGTACGAACGGATTTCACGCCCGCCTTATGACCCGATATTCCACCCAGCAGTCGCTTTTTTGCCCAACGATTATTGCCATCCATGATAATGGCCAGGTGGCGGGGAATGCTCTGCTCTCCCTGATCTTGGGCAGTGGTCATAGGCGATCCATAGTTCGGTTCGTGTCCGGCGCCTTCCCGACGCAACGGACTCCTGACGATTTTGGCATACTGGTCAAACAACCAGCGTCACTCAGGGACTGAAAAAACTAAAGGCAACATGGCTTTGCCATGCTGCCTCCCCTCTCTTGCTTGAGAACGGTTTTAGACCGTAATCAACTCTTGCTCTTTTTCTTCTAAATGCTTTTCGACCATGGCGATGGCTTTGTCGGTCAACTTCTGAACGTCGTCTTCAGCATTGCGACCTTCGTCTTCCGACAGTTCTTTTTCCTTCACCAGATCTTTGATGGTGGCATTGGCGTCGCGGCGTCCATTGCGAATAGACACCCGGGCTTTTTCGGCCTCTGCACGCGCCACCTTGATCATGTCTTTGCGCGTCTCTTCGGTCAGCGCTGGCATAACGACACGAATCTTGTCACCGGAGGTGGCCGGGTTCAAACCCAGGTCTGCCTTCATGATGGCCTTTTCGATTTCCGGCACCATGTTTTTTTCCCACGGCACGATGGCCAGGGTACGACCGTCTTCGACGGTGATATTGGCAACCTGTTGCAGCGGTGTATCGACACCATAATAGCTGACGCTCAAGGCGTCGAAGATGGACGGGTTGGCCCGGCCGGTACGGATGCGGTTGAAGCCTTCGTCCAAAGCGACCAGGGCTCTTTTGTTATGCGCTTCCGTTTCCTTCTTAATGTCTTCGATCATGCAGTAATGTCCTCTGCCATGAGCGTACCCTCATTGCCGCCGACCATCAGCGACACCAAGGCTCCTGGCTTGTTCATGTTGAATACCCGAACCGGCATATTATGATCCCGCACCAGGCAGACAGCCGTCAAATCCATCACACCCAGCTGTTTTTCCAGCGCTTCGTCGTAGCTCAGGCGATCGTATTTTACCGCATCCGGAACGGTTCGGGGATCGGCACTGTATACACCATCCACATTGGTGGCTTTCAGCACCAGATCGGCCTCGACTTCAATGCCGCGCAAGCAGGCGGCTGAGTCGGTGGTAAAGAAGGGGTTGCCGGTGCCGGCGGAGAAGATAACCACGTCACCCTGCGTCAGATAGCGGATAGCGCTGCGCCGGTCATAGTGCTCGACAATGCCCGACATGGGAATGGCCGACATCACCCGGCTGCGGATATTGGAGCGTTCCAGCGCATCGCGCATCGCCAGGGCGTTCATCACCGTGGCCAGCATACCCATATGATCGCCGGTTACCCGGTCCAGGCCGGCTTCATGCAACGCCTTGCCACGGAACAGATTACCGCCGCCGATCACCAGACCCACCTGGACGCCGATACCCACCAGCTGACCGATTTCCAGCGCCATGCGGTCGAGCACTTTCGGGTCGATACCAAAACCCTGCTCACCGGACAGGGCTTCACCACTGAGTTTGAGCAGGATGCGTTTATAACGAGGGTGGGAATCTTTGGTCGGCATGGCAACTCGTCCTTTGGGAAAATGAATGAGCTCGCATTGAGCAGCCCAAATTCAGCCAGTGCAGTATAGCGATCGGGTTGCGTAAAGGCAGTGACCTCGTCGATGTCTGCACCGGACAAAAAAAAGGGCAGTCAAGCTGCCCTTTTTTACTTAGCTGCCCTTGGCAGCGGCGGCGACTTCAGCGGCGAAGTCGACTTCCTCTTTCTCGATGCCCTCGCCCACTTCCAGACGAGTGAAAGCGGTCAAGGTGGCGCCAGCGTTCTTAACCAGGTTACCGACCTTGGTATCCGGGTCTTTCACGAACGGCTGTTCCAGCAAGGAGATTTCAGCAACGAATTTCTTCAGACGACCGCCAACCATCTTCTCGATGATTTCAGCCGGCTTGCCAGAATTCTCAGCCTGGGCAGCAACCACTTCTTTTTCGCGCTCGAGCACTTCCTGAGGAACGTCGTCAGCAGAAACATACTGAGGATTGATGGCAGCAATATGCATTGCCACATCACGGCCCAGTTCTTCGTTACCGCCTTCCATTTCAACAGCAACGCCGATACGGCCGCCGTGAACGTAGGTGGCAACGGTTTTGCCGGCGCCACCAATCAGGAAAGCACGACGCACGTCGATCTTCTCACCGATTTTCTGCACCAGCGCTTCACGCTCAGCTTCCAGGCCAGACGCCATCAGCACAGCGATGTCGGTCTGCTTGTCAGCCATCGCCTGGTCAGCGACCTTGTTGGCGAAGTTCAGGAAGTTGTCATCGCGAGCCACGAAGTCAGTTTCGCAGTTCACTTCCAGCAGCAGCGCTTGGCTGTTGTCGGCAGATTGACGGGTGATGATCACGCCTTCAGCCGCAGTACGGCCGGCTTTTTTGGCCGCTTTCAGACCAGAGGCCTTGCGCAGGTTGTCGATCGCCGCTTCGATGTTGCCATCGGCTTCAACCAGGGCCTTCTTACATTCCATCATGCCCAGGCCAGTGCGCTCACGCAGTTCCTTTACCTGGGCCGCAGTAATAGTAGCCATGTTCATTTCCTCGAGGTTCGGTTCAATTCGATAGTGACAGCGGCCGATGACCACCCGGTGACCGGGCTAACAAAAAGGGGCCGTGGCCCCTTTGTCGTGCGGCCGCTGCCTGTGCTGCTTACTCGGCAGCGGGTTCGTCAGTGGCTTCTTCAGCAACTTCAACAAACTCATCCGCTTCGGTCGCGTTGGCAGCACGCGCTTCGAGAATGGCATCAGCAACAGAGCTGGCGTAGATCTCGATGGCGCGGATGGCGTCGTCGTTACCCGGGATGACGATGTCGACACCGTCCGGGTTGGAGTTGGTATCGACCACACCGATAACCGGAATACCCAGCTTGTTGGCTTCCTGAATAGCGATGCGCTCGTGATCGACGTCAATAACGAACAGAGCATCCGGCAGGCCGCCCATGTCCTTGATACCGCCGATGGTTTTTTCCAGCTTCTCGATCTCACGCTCACGCATCAGACGTTCTTTCTTGGTCAGCTGTTCAAAAGTGCCGTCACCACGCTGAGTTTCCAGTTCACGCAAACGCTTGATGGAAACACGGATGGTTTTGTAGTTGGTCAGCATACCGCCGAGCCAACGGTGTACCACATAAGGCATACCGGCACGGGACGCTTGTTCACGCACGATGTTGCTGGCAGAACGCTTGGTGCCAACGAACAGAATCTTGTTCTTGCCACCAGCCATTTGGCCGATACGGGCCAGAGCGGAGTTCAACGCCGGAACAGTGTGCTCCAGGTTGATGATGTGGATCTTGTTGCGGGCACCAAAGATGTATTTGCCCATCTTCGGGTTCCAGTAACGGGTCTGGTGACCGAAGTGTACGCCTGCTTTGAGCAGGTCACGCATAGAAACAGTAGCCATATTGTCCTCACTGTTCGGGTTAGGCCTCCACACGCCCCATGATCCAACCTCCGTCCGTTCAGACAAAGGCACCCGGAATCATGTGCCGGCGCATGTGAGAGTTAGGATTCACCAGCGGTTGTCCACTGGCAGTAAACCCGGACTGTCCATCAGGCAGCCCAGAGCGGCGCGCTTTATACCACAGCGAGCCGGTGAACTCAACGCTGAGCGGCGCCAGGCGCATCTGGCAACCGTTCGGCTTTATGTCACAAGGCTGCAACCTGCACTCAAAATCGGTAAACTAGCGCGCTACGAATCACCATCTGCTTGAGACCCCCATGGCTGTAACCATCAAGACCGCTGAGGAAATTGAAAAGATGCGCGTCGCCGGCCGCCTGGCCGCCGAGGTGCTGGAGATGATCGGCGAGCACGTCAAACCCGGTGTCAGCACCGGTGAGCTCGACCGCCTCTGCCACAACTATATTGTCGATGTACAAAAGGCGATTCCAGCGCCGCTGAACTACGGTAATCCGCCCTTTCCCAAATCAGTCTGTACTTCGGTCAACCACGTTATCTGTCACGGTATTCCCAGCGACGACAAGATCCTCAAGAAAGGCGACATTGTTAATATCGACGTCACCGTCATTAAAGATGGCTATCACGGCGATACCAGCAAAATGTATTTCGTCGGTGAAGCCCCGGCGCACCTGGAGCGTCTGGTGCGGGTGACTCAGGAATGCCTGTATAAAGGTATCGAGTTGGTCAAGCCCGGTACGCGTCTGGGCGACATCGGTCACGTCATCCAGCAGCACGCCGAAAGCAATTATTACTCAGTGGTGCGCGAATACTGCGGCCATGGCATTGGCGCGGTGTTCCATGAAGATCCGCAGGTACTGCATTACGGCAAGCCCGGCACCGGCCTGGAACTGAAAGAAGGCATGACCTTCACCATCGAACCGATGATCAACGCCGGCAAACCGCAGTCCAAGGTGCTCGGTGATCAATGGACCGTGGTCACCAAAGACCGCAAAGCCTCGGCGCAGTGGGAGCATACCCTGCTGGTCACCGCCACCGGTGTTGAGGTACTCACCAAGCGCACTGAAGAAACCTTCTGAGATCAGGCTCCGGCCGTCCGGCCGGGCCACGTCTGCCGGCCAGGGCCGGTTTTCCTGTGGGACGAATGATGACGCTGAGCGAATACGCTGACACCGATCTGGTCGATATCGACGGCTTGCGCCAGGCGCTGGCCGAGCAGCCGCCCATTCCGGTTTTGCGCCAGGCGCTGGACGACCTGCAACAACGCCTCGATAAACGCTTCGATCATGGTGAACCCATTCGCAGCCTGGTGTTCGGCCGCGCCTGGGCGCTGGATCAGATTCTGCACACCGCCTGGCAACAGTTCGACTGGCAACGCCCGGATGATCTGGCACTGATCGCCGTCGGTGGCTATGGCCGTGGCGAACTGCTGCCCAAGTCTGACATCGATTTATTGCTGTTGTTCAGTGATGAAGCCTGCATCGACGCCAACGTCGAATCGATTCAGTCCTTCCTCACCCTGATGTGGGATCTCAAACTCGACATCGGCCACTCGGTGCGCACCATCGACGCCTGCCGCGACGAAGCCGAAGGCGATGTCACCGTCACCACCAATTTAATGGAAACCCGCACCCTGGCGGGCAACACCGGCTTGCGGTTAAAGGTCAGCGCGCTGATCAGCCCGGCGCACATCTGGCCGAGCGAAGCTTTCTATAAAGCCAAGATCAACGAGCAAACCAACCGCCACCAGAAATATCACGAAACCGAATACAACCTTGAGCCCAACGTAAAAGCCGGCCCCGGAGGTCTGCGTGATATCCAGACGGTCGCCTGGGTCGCCAAACGCTATTTTGGCGATACCGATTTAAGCGAACTGGTTGAGCGCGGTTTTCTCACCGACGCTGAATACCAGGGTTTACTCGAAGGTCAGGATTATCTGTGGCGCATCCGTTATGCGTTACACCGTTTCAGCGGCCGCGAAGAAGACCGCCTGTTGTTCGACTTGCAAGAAAAGGTCGCCGAACAATTCGGTTACCGCGACCGCGATGGTCAGTTGGCGGTCGAACATCTGATGCAGGATTACTTCCGCCAGGTATTCCGGCTGCGCGCACTGAACATCATGCTGTTGCAGCATTTCGACGAAACCATTCTCGGCGCCGAGGACGACGACCAGGTCATTCCCATCAACAGCCGTTTTCAGGTGCGCGGCGGTTATATCGAAACCCACGATGAAACGGTGTTTATCCGCACACCGTCAGCGCTGATGGAAGTCTTCGTACTGTGCGCCCAGCGCCCGGAAATCAAAGGCATTCGGGCGGCGACGCTTAGGCAGATTTTCGCCAACCGTCACCGCATCGACGGCAAGTTCCGCCAGGATTTGCGCAACATCACCTTCTTTATGGAACTGATGCGCAGCCCGGCCGGCGTATCGACCAACCTGATGCGCATGAACCAGTACGGCGTGCTCGGTCTCTATTTGCCGGAGTTCGGCCGCATCGTCGGGCAGATGCAGTACGATCTGTTTCACGTCTACACCGTCGATGCCCACTCGCTGCTTACCATCCGCAACCTGCGCCGTTTCCGCCACGCCAACAACACCGTCCAGTTTCCCATCGCCACCAAGATCATTCACCAGTTGCCCAAGGTGGAACTGGCCTATGTGGCGGCGCTCTATCACGACATCGGCAAAGGCCGCGGCAGCGATCACTCCATCGAAGGTGCCGACGAAGTGCAGCGTTTTGCGCGCCGTCATCGCCTCACCGGCTGGGAATCCGAGTTGGTCGTCTGGCTGGTGCGCAACCATTTATTGATGTCGATGACGGCTCAGCGCGAGGACATTTCTGATCCCGAAGTGATCAACCACTTCGCCCAGCAGGTCAGCGATCTGCACCGCTTGAATTATCTCTACGTGCTGACCGTCGCCGACATCTACGCCACCAATCCCAACCTGTGGAATTCGTGGCGCGCTTCCTTGTTGAAAAAACTCTACAACGAAACGCTGCGCGCTTTGCGTCGCGGTTTGGAAAACCCGGTCAATAAAGAAGAGCGTATCGAGGAAGTGAAAAACGGCGCCCTGGCTTTATTGCGCGACGATGGCTATTCAGAACGCGAAATTCTCGAACTCTGGGACAATCCGGGCGACGATTATTTCTTGCGCGAATCGGCCGAAAATATCGCCTGGCACACGCGCGCCATTGCCAACCACGGCCTCAATGTACCGCTGGTATTGATTCGCGAAACCGACGCCGAAGGCTACGCCGGCGCCACCCAGATTTTTATCTACGCACCGGACCGGCCGCACCTTTTTGCCGACATCGCCGCCTGCCTTGATCAATTGGAACTCGACATTCAGGACGCGCGCATCATGACGTCCTCGTCCTCCGATTTCAGTCTCGATACTTTTATCGTGCTCGATGAAGACGGCCACAGCATCGGCAATAACCCGGAACGGCTGCGCGACATTCAACGCCGTCTGTTGCTTGCCATTCAGGATCCGGAAGAAACCGCCACGCCGAATCGGCGGCTGTCGCGCCGGCTTAAGCATTTCGCCATGCCACCGCAGATCACCGTCAGCAACGACCCGGCCAATCAGCGCACCGTGGTGGAAATCATCACCTCCGACCGCCCGGGTTTGTTGGCCGATATCGGTCGCGCCTTTAAACGGCTCGATCTGCGCATGCAAAGCGCACGCATTTCGACGCTCGGTGAGCGCGTCGAAGACGTTTTCTTCGTCGTCGATCGCGACGACGAACCGCTGCACGAATCGCGTTTGGTCGAGAACCTGCAACGCACCCTAGAAGCCATCATCGTGGAAGGACAAAGCGAATGAACAGCCGGATGGCGCGTCTGCATCCCTACCCCTTTGAGAAACTCAAAACACTGACGGCCGATATTCAACCGGCCGATCTGCCCGCCGTGCTTTGGGGCATTGGCGAACCCAAGCACGCCGCGCCCGCCTTTTTAGCCGAACAACTGCACGCCAACCTGGCTGGATTTTCGGTCTATCCGGCCACCGCCGGTTTGCCGCAACTGCGTCAGGCCATTGCCGATTGGTGTCAGCGTCGTTATGCATTACAAGACACTGAATTAAGCGCCGACAAAAATGTTCTTCCGGTTACCGGCACCCGCGAAGCACTGTTCTCGGTGGTGCAGGCTTTATTCGATGCCGACTCATCAAAAAACCAAGTCTGGATGCCGAATCCCTTCTACCAGATCTATGAAGGTGCGGCTTTCCTCGCCGGCGGCGAGCCGCGCTATTTACCCTGCACGGCAGACACGGGTTACCAACCCGATTTCGACGCGCTCAGCGATGCCGACTGGGATAACTGCCAACTGCTGTTTATCTGCAACCCGGGCAACCCGTCCGGCCGTTTGATCGAACTCGATCAACTGCGCGCCCTGGTCAAAAAAGCCCGCGCGCACGACGTTATTCTGGTCAGCGATGAGTGTTATTCGGAACTCTATCGCGATGAAAACAATCCGCCGCCGGGGCTGTTGCAAGCGGCCAGCCTGGAAGGTGGTTTCAAAAACTGTCTGGTGTTTCACAGCCTGAGCAAACGCTCCAATCTGCCCGGTTTACGTTCGGGTTTTGTCGCCGGTGATGCCGACTTATTAGCGACCTTTTTGCGTTATCGCACCTACCACGGCTGCGCCATGCCGTTACCGACTCAGCACGTTTCCATTGCCGCCTGGAACGATGAAAGCCACGTTGTTGAAAACCGGTTGCTGTACAACCAGAAGTATCAGGCCGTGCAGCAGATTCTCGGTGACAAAATGCCGGTGGACATCCCCGACGCCAGCTTTTACCTTTGGCCCAACCTGGAAACCGACGACGAGCAGATCGCGCGTTTGTGGCTGGAAAAAGCCAACATCCATGTGTTGCCCGGCCAATATCTGTCGCGCCAGGTCGACGGCATCAACCCCGGTTATGGCCATATACGTATTGCGCTGGTCGCCGAGTTGGATGCCTGTATCGAAGCGGCCGAACGGCTGCGACCTCTGCTCTGAATTCAATTGACTAACGACGACTGCCAACCCGACAACAGCCTTATGGGGCGGACGCCATGATCCGGATCTACGGAATACGCAACTGCGACACCATCAAAAAAACCCTCGCCTGGTTTAACGACCAGGGCGCGGATTACGAATTTATCGACTACAAGAAAACACCGCCAACGGAAGAGCTGCTGCGCGCCTGGTTTCCGCACGTCGGCTGGGAAAATCTGATCAACAAACGTGGCACCACCTGGCGTAATATCGACGCCTCGCGCAAAACCGAATTGACGCCGGAAAAAGCCATCGAACTGATGATCGAAAATCCATCGGTCATCAAGAGACCTGTGGTGGAACAACGTGGTCTCGCCGCGGTGGGATACAACGAACAGGCCTTCAAAGATTTGCTGTCGCTGGACTGATGCAGCGATGCCCCCGAACCTGACTGATTGAACATATTGAGGAAAACCGGATGAGTTATTTCGCTCTGGCCGTCGGCACGGCCACCCGCAACAAGGATGGCAAAATCATCGAGGCCTGGTACCCAGAACCGGTCCTAAACCCGACCGACGCTCTGGTTTCCGCGCTGACCGAGGTGGTGAAACTGAACGGCGGCAACGAAGTCTTTGTACTCGAAAGCGCCCAGATGAACGAACTGGCCAGCCGCTTCAGCGACGCCAGCCAAAGCGTCAATGCGCAATTCTGCCGAGCCGGTGAAAGCAGCCATCAGACGATGATTCTGGTCGCACTTGAAAGCGACTCAGCGCCCAGTTCGGTGGCTGAGGTTTTCCTGAAACTGCAGTTGATTTCGCACCGGCTGGTGCAACCGCATGGCTGTTCTCTGGAAGGTATGTTTGCTCTGCTGCATAACATCGCCTGGACCAGCGAAGGCCCAATCGACCTGCCCGAACTCACCGAACGTCAGATGGAAGCGCGTCTGGCCGGTCGGGTGCTGGAAGTAAACTGCGTCGATAAGTTTCCCAAGCTGGCCGACTACGTCGTGCCGTCCGGCGTACGCATCGCCGACACCGCTCGTGTTCGCCTCGGCGCTCACCTGGGCGAAGGCACCACCGTCATGCACGAAGGTTTCGTTAACTTCAACGCCGGTACCGTTGGTGCTTCTATGGTTGAAGGTCGTATTTCGGCGGGCGTGGTGGTCGGCGAAGGCTCCGACGTTGGTGGTGGCGCGTCCATCATGGGTACGCTCTCCGGCGGCGGCAAAGTGGTCGTCTCCATGGGTCAGAACTCCCTGCTCGGCGCCAACTCCGGTGTTGGCATTCCGTTGGGCGACCGCTGCACCGTCGAAGCCGGCCTGTACATCACCGCCGGCACCAAGGTCACCCTGCTCGACAGCAACAAGCAAGCCGTCGAAACCGTTAAAGCACGCGAACTGGCCGGCAAGTCTGATTTGCTGTTCTGGCGCAACGCTGAAACCGGTCGCGTAGAATGTTTGACCAATAAATCGCAGGTTGAGTTGAACAGCGAGTTGCATAAGAACTAGGCGCGCGTTGCGCGCCTGCAAGACGCTTAACGGGAGACGGGAGACGCCTGTTACAAAAAACCAAACCGTCGCCGCTATTAAGCGTCTCCCGTTTAGCGTCTCCCGTCTCCCAGCGCGCTTATGCGCGCCTATGCGTCTCCCGCAACCAAAAGCCGCACTTCAGCGGTTTCCAGTTGCTCCGCAATTGCCAACGGCGGCGCCACATCGGTCACAAACACATCGGCCTGGGTAATATGCCCAAGCCGCACCATGGCGCGGCGGCCAAATTTGGAATGGTCAGCAGCGAGTAAGACTTGACGGCTTTGCTCCATAATGGTCTGGGCGACGCGCACTTCGCGGTAATCGTAGTCGAGCAGCGCGCCGTCCTCTTCAATGCCGCTGATGCCGATAATGCCGTAGTCGAGTTTGAACTGACGGATAAAATCGAGCGTCGCTTCGCCGACAATGCCGCCATCGCGCGCCCGCACTTCACCGCTGGCGACAATCACTCTGAAGTCTTCTTTCGGGCTGAGAATGGCCGCAACATGGAGGTTGTTGGTGATCACCTGCAAACCGCGATGCTGCAACAGCGCCCGCGCTATGGTTTCGGTGGTCGTGCCAATGTTGATAAACAGACTGGCGTGATCGGGAATCTGCTCGGCAACCAACTGCGCAATGCTTTCTTTAGCGCCGTGATTGAGAATTTGCCGATCCTGATAGGACAGGTTTTCAGTCGAATTCACCGGGCTGGCGCCGCCATGAAAGCGGGCAATCAAACCGGCATCGGCGAGCAGAGTCAAATCGCGGCGAATGGTTTGCGGCGTCACATCAAAGGCGGTGACCAGATCATCGATGGTGGCGTGACCACCCTGTTCGATGCGCTGCACGATCGCCGCCTGACGCGGGTTAAACGACTTATCAATCGCCCGGGCGGCCATCTTTATTGGCCGCCACCCAAGGCGGTCACCCGCGCATCGAGAGCCTTCAGCTGTTCACTTAACGCCACCAGACGGCGGTTGGTTTCCAGTCGGCCGTTGTCGATGGAATCTAGACTGCGGTCCAGGCTATCGACCTGATCGGCCAACTCACCAATGTCCATCATCTGGTTTTCCTGCGCCAGCGTCAGCGACACCAGACGCTCATCAATGGCCTGGGCATCAAAGCCATTCAACTGACCTTCCACCGCGGTCACCGCCCGGTCCAGGTCGGCTGCCAGCGCCGCCAGTTCGTCCAGTTGAGTATCCACAGTGCTGAGCGTTTGGCTCTGGTTATCGAGGCGCGAGGTAACATTGCCCAAACGACTGTCCATATCGGCCACTGCCGCCTGGTTGGCCTCAATCCATTCACGGTTACGCTCGTTCGATACCGCCCACAACTTACGGATTTCCGACATCTGCAGTTCGTCAGCTTCCGAAAGATTGTTAAAGCGTGCATTGATGGCGGTCTCGTTCATGGCCACCGATTCGTCAGTCTGAGTCAGAGCCTGTTCCAAGGTCACCAGGCGGTCATCGGCCAGTTGCAAACGCTCATCGTATTGCGCCAGCGTCTGGCGCTGGCTGAGCACCAACAGCAGCAACGCCAGCACAAGCACCAGAGAGGCGATCAGCAGGCCCCACACTAAAGCGCCGGGGCCACCGCCGTTCTCACCCGGTGGTGTCGCTTTCGGTTTCGGGCTGGGGTTCGATTTAGGAGCGGCTTTCTTAGCCGGTGTCGGCTCGGCAGGACGACGATTACGAATGTCATCTCGGTCCGGCATCATGGGTGGAAAATCCTGTCCCGGCTTGGAATCGGCCATTGTTTTCACTACCTGTTCGAATGGGAATGCGTTCCGCCATTATAGGGAGCGCCCTTGTTGTAACAAGAGCTGCAACCAGCGCTGTAACAAGAGTTGTGACGGCAGTTGTGAACCCTGTCGCCTTGCCACCTCGCCATCTACATCACTGCCCCTTGAAACCCCAGCGAAGCGGCCTGATTATGCTTTACTGAGTCAAACAAGGGAGGCTCCGTGGCACTCCCGACCATTCATTAGTAAACAGACAGAGGGAGAGCAACCATGGCTTTTGAACTGCCAGCATTGCCGTACGCCAAGAACGCCCTGGAACCGCACATTTCCCAGGAAACCCTGGAATACCACCACGGCAAACACCACAACACCTACGTCACCAAGCTCAACGGCATGGTGCCGGGCACCGAATTCGAAGGCAAAAGCCTCGAAGACATCATCAAGTCAGCCTCTGGCGGCATGTTCAACAACGCCGCACAAATCTGGAACCACACTTTTTACTGGCACTGCCTGAGCCCGAACGGCGGTGGCGCTCCGACTGGCGCGGTTGCTGACGCCATCAACGGCAAATGGGGTTCGTTCGAAGCCTTCCAGAAAGAATTCGACGAAAAAGCGGCCGGCAACTTTGGTTCAGGCTGGACCTGGCTGGTGAAAAACGCTGACGGCTCCGTCGAAATCGTCAACACCGACGACGCCGGTACCCCGATCACCAGCGGCCAGACTCCGCTGCTGACCGTCGACGTTTGGGAACACGCCTACTACATCGACTACCGCAACTCTCGTCCGGATTATCTGGCGGCGTTCTGGAAGTTGGTGAACTGGGAATTTGCGAACGAAAATTTCGCAAAATAATTGCTAGACGCTGAACGGGAGCGGAGCGCCGCCCGGACGGGAGACGCTGATTAGCGAAAACCCGACACTCACCCCCGAAGCACTAAAAAAGGGAGCCACCGCAAGGTGACTCCCTTTTTTGTAACTAAGCGTCTTCCGTCTCCCAGGTGCGAAGCACCCCAGCGTCTTCCAGCGCGCTAAACGCACCTAGGCCGTCACCCACAAACAGACGGCATCATCCTCACTGGTACTGACCAGCGCATGTCCCATGGTGCAGTCGTAATAAGCGCTGTCGCCTTCGAACAGTTCCACCGGTTCGTAGAATTCGGTGTAGAACAGAATTGAGCCGCTGAGCACGTATAAAAATTCTTCGCCGTCGTGGCGCACCCAGTCGGGAAAATCATCGAAGCTGCGTGAATGCACCCGGGTGCGAAACGGCACCATCTTCTTTTGCGTCAGTTCGGTGGCCAGCAATTCGTGTTCGTAAGTCGGCGTCGGGTGGGGTCTTCCCTCGCCTGCGCGGGTAATATCGCGGCGGCCGCTGGCGCGGCTGTCGGTGCTCGGCTGAGCAAAAAGTTGCGGAATATCGATGCCGAGCCCATGCACCAGCTTATTCACGGCGGTGAAGGTCGGCGATATCTGTTCGTTCTCGATTTTCGACAAGGTCGAACGGGCCAGGCCGGTGCGTTGGCTGGCTTCTTCGAGTGTCAGGTTCTGGCTTAAGCGAATGGCGCGCACGCGCTGACCCAGTTCTAAAGGTTCCAACGTGGCTTCATGGCCGTCTTTGCGGCTGATTTCCGGCGATGGCTTGGCTTGATCGTGCAGGAAGTGCGGGTCCATGGCGGCCTGTTTCCTATCAGAGACTCAACGACAACACCCGGGCTGTCTGCGCCAGGCGGGACGAGTATTGCATAGCCACCGGCAGCGGGAAACGCCGGATTGGCAAAAGTTGACCATTGGGTCCGCTTGTTTCCTATAGGAAATTTTTGTTGTTTTGGGAAAAAAGCATTGCTAGGCTCCGCGCCATTCCTGCCTACCCTGCTTTGTGGAGATATTCATGTCTACTTCACCCGAATCCTTGCGTTATACCGCCAGCCACGAATGGGTGCGCGACCTCGGCGATGGCGTCGTTGCCGTCGGCATCAGCGACCACGCACAAACCCAACTGGGCGACGTGGTGTTTATCGAACTGCCTGAACTTGGCCGTCAGGTTGCCGCGGGCGAAGCCGTGGCTGTGGTGGAATCGGTTAAAGCCGCATCCGACATCTACAGCCCACTGGCCGGCACTGTGCTCGCCTGCAACGAAGGCCTGACCGACGCGCCAGAGCGGCTGAATGAAGACCCATACGACGCCGGCTGGCTGTTCCAACTGCGTCTGGACGACCCGAGCGTTATCAACGACCTGCTCAGCGCCGACCAATACAACGCCCAGCTCTGATTCAACCTGATTCCCGCCGGAGACTCGCCATGACCACTTCGCTGCACCAAAAACCGCTCACCGCCCTGGCGGACGCCGGTTTCGCCCCGCGTCACCTGGGCCCGAACGCCGATGATCAGAGCGCCATGCTGGCCACGCTGGGCCTGAACAGTCGCGCCGACCTGATCGGTCAGACCGTGCCTGCAAGCCTGCGCATGGATGGCGCCCTGGCGCTCGACAGCGGCCGCAGCGAAACCGAGGCCCTGGCCGAACTGGCGCAGATTGCCAGCCAGAACAAAGTGCTCACCAGCCACATCGGCCAGGGTTATTACGGCACTCATATTCCCGCGGCCATCGCCCGCAATGTGCTGGAAAACCCGGCCTGGTACACCGCCTACACGCCCTACCAGCCGGAAATCAGCCAGGGGCGCTTGGAAGCGCTGCTGAACTTCCAACAAGTGGTGATGGACTTAACCGGCCTGGATCTGGCCAACGCCTCCCTGCTCGATGAAGCCACGGCGGCGGCAGAAGCCATGACACTGTGCCAACGCGTCAATCGCAAAAGCAAAAGCACACAATTTTTTGTCGATGCCGACACCCACCCGCAGACGCTGGCGGTGTTGCAAACCCGAGCCAAATACCTGGGCATCGAACTGGTCATAGCGCCCGCCGCCAGCATCGGCGAGCACGATGTTTTCGGCGCCCTGTTCAGCTACCCCGGTTCCAGCGGTGCAATCGGCAATCTGCAAGCCCAACTCGAAGCGGCGAAAAACGCCGGCGCCGTCACGGCGGTTGCCACTGACCTGCTGGCGCTGATGCTGCTGCGCTCACCCGGCGAACTGGGTGCCGACATCGCCTTCGGCAGTGCCCAGCGTTTTGGTGTGCCGCTTGGTTACGGTGGCCCGCACGCGGCCTTTTTTGCCGTGCGCGATGCGCACAAACGCCAGGTACCGGGTCGCATCATCGGTGTCTCTGTCGATGCCAAAGGCGGTCAGGCATTGCGCATGGCGATGCAAACCCGCGAGCAACATATCCGCCGCGAAAAGGCGACCTCGAACATCTGTACCGCCCAGGCACTGCTGGCGAATCTGGCGTCGTTTTATGCGGTTTATCACGGCCCGAATGGCCTGCGCACCATGGCTGAACGAGTGCATCGTTTCACCGCCATTCTGGCCGAAGGTCTGCGCCGCAACGGCGTGGAACTGGCCGAACATTTCTTCGATACGCTGACGTTCAATTTCGACGCCCAGGTGCACGAGCGCGCCGTCAAAGCCGGTTGCAACCTGCGCCGCTTTAGCGATGGCCGCGTCGGTGTCAGCCTCGACGAAACCACCACAGCGGCCGATGTTGAGCGTCTGTTTAACGTATTGCTGGGCGACAACCACGGTCTGGATCTGGCTGAACTGGACGCCGCTGTATTAGCCAGCGACAAACCTGCGCTGCCTGCCGACCTGCGGCGCAGCGACGACGTGCTGAGCCACCCGGTGTTCAACCGCTACCACAGCGAAACCGAGTTGCTGCGCTATATCAAACGACTGGAAAACCGCGACTATTCCTTGGTGCACGGCATGATTCCGCTTGGCTCCTGCACCATGAAGCTGAACGCCGCTGCCGAAATGCAGCCGGTCAGTTGGCCGCAGTTCGCCAACCTGCATCCGTTCGCCCCGGCCGATCAGGCGCGCGGCTACCAAAAACTGGTCAGCGATCTGGAAACTCAATTGCTGGCCATCACCGGCTACGATGCGCTGTCGATGCAACCAAACTCGGGTGCCCAGGGCGAGTACGCCGGCCTGTTGGCGATTCGTCGTTACCACCAAGCCAATGGCGATGATCAACGCACGCTCTGTCTGATTCCCGCCTCGGCGCACGGCACCAACCCGGCATCGGCCGCGCTGATGGGATTGGATGTGGTCATCGTCAACTGCGACGACAACGGCAACGTCGATCTCGACGATCTGGCGGCTAAAGCAGAAGCAGCCGGCGATAAACTCGCCGCCTGCATGATCACCTACCCGTCGACGCACGGTGTGTTCGAAGAAGGCCTGAAACAACTGTGCGACACCATTCACCGCTTCGGCGGTCAGGTGTATCTCGATGGTGCCAACCTCAACGCCCAGGTCGGTTTGATGCAACCGGGCAAGGTTGGCGCCGATGTGTCGCACCTGAACCTGCACAAAACCTTCGCCATTCCGCACGGCGGCGGTGGCCCGGGCATGGGGCCGATTGGCGTTAAAGCGCATCTGGCGCCCTATTTGCCGGGTCATGGAGAAGAGTCTGAAGGCGCGGTCTCAGCGGCGGCCTTTGGTTCAGCCGGCATTCTGCCGATCACCTGGATGTACAACCGCATGCTCGGCCGCGACGGCCTGCAGGCCAGCACCGAAGTCGCTATTTTGGGTGCCAACTATCTGGCCGAAGCGCTGAAAGACGATTTTGATGTGCTCTATCGCGGCAGCAACGGCCGCGTCGCCCACGAGTGCATTCTGGATTTGCGGCCGCTGAAAGCCGAAACCGGCATCAGCGAAGAAGACGTCGCCAAGCGCTTAATGGACTACGGCTTCCACGCCCCGACCATGTCGTTCCCGGTGCCGGGCACGCTAATGGTTGAGCCAACCGAATCGGAATCCAAAGCCGAGTTGGATCGCTTTATCGACGCCATGCGCGGCATTCGTGCGGAGATCGCCAAGGTCGAAAGCGGCGAATGGGCGGCGGACGACAGCCCGCTGCGTCATGCGCCACATTCACAAGCGGATTTGGTCGGCGAATGGACCCGCCCCTACCCGCGCGAACTGGGTGTATTCCCAAGCGAGGCGGTCAAAGCCGCCAAGTTCTGGCCGGCGGTGAACCGGGTCGACAATGTCCATGGCGATCGCAATCTGATGTGCTCCTGCCCGCCAATTGAGGCGTATCAGTAAACAATAACGCCACTGCCAGAGTACCTGACAGTGGAGCCTTTTTAGGCGACCGTCGATGGCCAGGAATGGTCCGACACATCGGGCCATCGCCGAGCGTCCAGGGAAGGATTTACAGCGTGTCGCCTAAAAAGGCTCCGCTGTCAGGTACGGACCATTAACCTCAACGCTCAGACTGCCCGAGTCGCCACCGCCCCCGGCAAGCCCTTATAAACCGCTTGTGCCACCAAGCCAGTAATCACCACCTTCACCAGATCACCCGGTATATAAACCATCATAATCTGCGTCGAGCGCAGCAGGCCGTTATCGGTGATCAGCATAAAGCCCATAATACCGAAGACGTAGAGCACCAGAATGCCGCCGACAAAGGCGCCAATAGCAGCCGCCACCGCCAGGTTCAGACGTTGCAACTGCTGCGTCACCCAGCCGGTTGCCAGCGCCGCAAAGGCCCAGCCAATGGCAAAACCCGCCGTCGGGCCGACAAACACCGCCAAACCACCGCGACCACCGGCTAATAAAGGCGCACCGAGTGCGACCACAAACAACAGCAACACCACCGCCAGAAAACCGCGCACCGGGCCGAGCATGACGCCGGCGAGCATCACACCAAGCGACTGGGCGGTAATGGGAATGCCGGACAAAAACGGCACCGGCGGGATCAAACCCAGGGCGGCAATTAAGGCGGCGTAGAGGGCAATCTGTACCAGGCCCTGTTCCTTTAAAGAGTGCTCTTTCATGGTTGTGCTCCGTTTATTGTTTGGCATCGGGTGGAATACCGCCGCGCGCGGCCAGCGCTTCGGCGACGTGATCGGACAGGCGAATAGCGTTGATCAGCAGCGGCACCGCCAAGCGCCATTGGCGACGGCCGCCGCCACGGGCGCGCCAGGCTTCGAGCAGGCTGGCGGTCAGCGCCATCAATACCGGCACAAAGCGCACCAGCAGCGCCACGGCAAAGGCGATGCGATGCGGCGCCACGCCGATCCAGCGCAGCGGCCGCAGCAGCGGCATCACCGCCGCCATCATGGCGTCCATCGGGGTCGTGAGCGTGACCAGGTTGGCCAGCAGTACCATGATCAGAATGCGTTGCAGCATCACCAGGCCATCTGCCCAGCCCTGCGTCCAGGTCTGAAACGCCAGAATCAGCAGCAGAAAAGGCAGTACCGGCTTTACCAGCGTCAGCCGCTGCAAGCCGCCCGGCCCCAAACTGGCGTAACCGGCGACGCAAAGCAGCAGCACCGGCAGCAGCCACAACGGCTGATCCACTGGATAGAGCGCCATGCTGATCACCATCAAGCCGGCCAGCTTCACCCCCGCCGGCAGCCGATGCAGCGGGCTGCGCCCGGCCATATAGAGGCTGATCACAACGCCACCCCGGCCAGGCTGGCCTGACGGTAGGCATCCAGAACGCGCGCCGGTTCGCCGTCGTCGCGCACCCGGCCGTCTTCGAGCCAGATCAGTCGATCAAAGCCGTCGAGGCTGTCCAGCTCGTGACTGATCATCAGCAGTTGCTGTGGCAATTGGTGCAACCAGTCGAGCAGGTGCAAACGGGTTGGGTAGTCGAGCGCGGAAAAGGGTTCGTCGAGCACGATGAGTTTCGGCTGCATTACCAGGACCGCAAATATACACACCAGCTGCTTCTGCCCTTCGGAGAGCGAATGCACCGGCCGCTGCGCCCAGTCGGCGCGGCCATGTTGATCGAGAAAATCCAAGGCTTCTTGCTGAGCGGCTTTGCGGCTGCGGCCGAGGTTGCGCAAACCAAAAGCAACTTCTTCAAGCACCGTGGGGAAAATAATCTGGTGATCCGGGTTCTGAAAAATAAAGCCGACCTGGGCCGCCATACGTTGCGGATTGTCGGCCGGGTTCAGGCCGTTGACTCGAACCTCTCCGGCGCTGGGTTTGAGCAGGCCGTTGAGCAGGCGCACCAACGACGACTTACCCGAGCCGTTATTGCCGATCAGGCCAACCCGGGCTTCGCTGACGCTCAGCGTCACCTCGTTCAGCACCCGCTGTCCGGTGCGTTCCAAGACCACGCTGTGCAGATGAAAGCCGGGCGTCTCAGTGGTCGCGTTAGCAATAACAGTCATAGCAGCCTCATTAAATCAGCGCGCCAGTCTAATCAGCTTGAAAATGTCATGCAGGCAAAATTTAACTGATGGTCATTTATTGATCGGTGTCGATGCTGTCCGCTGCCATCCGGCAGTCTATAAAAGGCTCACTATACTGTCGGCAACTTCCCACGGAGGGGCCGGCCATGCATCGTCTTTGGGTGGCGATACTGTTGCTGGGCATAGTATTGATCAGCCGGGCTGAAGAGCGCGTTCTGAACATTGCCATTAACGCTGAAGTGACCGCCATTTACCCGGATCAACAGCAAAACGTCATCGCCGCGGCGGCGCAGTTGGGCTATCAAATCAACTGGGTATCGGCGCCCTTTGCACGCCGAATTCGCTTGTTGGAAAGCGGCGCCGTCGATGGCTTGTTTGTCATTCTTCCGGTCTATCTGGCAGACGCACCCTTTGCCGTGAAGGTGGATGTTCCGCTGGTCAGCGAAGAGCACTACGCCTATGCCATCGATGAAGCCACCTGCCAACGCTACCGCGACAACGAAGCGCTGCAACTGGGCGGCATTCAGGGCGTCACCTTCTTCCAGCAAATCGCTGAGCGGTATCAGTTGTCATTGTTTTATGCGCCCAGTATCCGCACCCTGATTCAGATGCTGCAGTCGGGACGGCTCGACATCACCTTCGCCAACCCGGTTCAGGCGCAAGGTCTGGTGCCGGCCTTCGGCGTGCAACTGGTGCGCTGCGATGAGCAGTCGTTGTTGACGGCGCAGTACTATCTGTTCCTGAATCAACAGCATCGCGACCTGGCGCAACCGCTGGCCGACGCCTTGCGCCAGCGCAGTAACGACTGACCAGAACGCCATCATTCAAGTCGCCACTTCCATCCGTCGTTATTTGCAGTAGTCTGGCTGCCTTTTTTGACCAAAAGGGTCCGCCATGTTCGAACTGACACCTTTCTTTATCGCTTTATTGCTCACCACTGGCCTGGCGGCCGGCATCATCAATGTACTGGCCGGTGGTGGTTCCAACCTGACCATTCCAGCGCTGATGGTGATGGGCCTGCCGGCCGATATGGCCAACGCCACTAACCGCGTCGGCGTGATGCTGCAAAGCCTGGTCGGGTTGCGCGGTTTTAATAACAGCGACCGACTGGAACGCTCAGACATGGTGCCCATTCTGATACCGACGCTGGTCGGCGGCGCGGTCGGTGCTGGCATCGCCTCCTTCCTGCCCAATACGCTGCTCAAGCCGTTGCTGCTGGGCACGATGATTACGCTGTCGGTGGTGATGATCGTTAAACCCAAGACCATCTTCCCCGGCCCGGATGAACAACCACAACGCATTCGCGACCGCCCCTGGGCGGCGCTGGGTTTGTTCTTCACGGGTGTCTACGGCGGCTTTGTTCAGGCTGGCGTGGGCTTTCTGCTGATTGCTGCTCTGGCCGGCGGCCTGCGCTATGACCTGGTGCGCGCCAACGCCTTAAAACTGCTGTGCGCGGCCGCCTTCACCGCCGTCGCGCTGGTGATTTTTATCAGCCACGGTCTGGTCGCCTGGGTGCCGGGTTTAATTCTCGGTGTCGGCACCATGGTCGGAGCCCAGCTTGGCGTGCGTCTGGCGCTGAACGTCAGCCAGACGGCGTTGAAATGGTTCTTGCTGTGCATGACGCTGGCCGCCAGTGCGGCGGCGATCTGGCTTTAATCGGTCGCTTCGAGTCGTTCGATCAATTCAGCCAGGCGCTGACGTTCGGGCCACAGCGATTCACGCCAGGCACGCTGGTTCAGGCGCCAGATCCAGGCGCCTAAGCCCAGGACGATCAGGCCATAGATCGCCGTCAGCCAACCCGGCCCGCTGTGGCCGCTGAACACCAGAAAAGCACCGGTCAGCGGCAACAGCAGATACCACCAAAGCACCTTGCGCAGCAGCAAAATCTGCTCATCCAAACCCGCCAGTTCGGCCAGTAAAACCGTCCGCACACTGTTGTCCACCCGGCTGCGACCCTGGCGCCGGGCAATGAGCAGCTTAACGACAATCAGGACCGCGCCAAGCAACGTCAGCGCCGCGCCCAGGCGCACCGCTGGGATGCTGGTGTCGATCAAGACCCAGACAAAAACCAGCGCCACTAAGGCACTGCTGCCAATTTCCCGCAGATCGCGCCGGTAAAGGTGGCGCTGGCGCTGTTGTGCATCGCGCTCCACCTGTGCCAAAGAAGCGCTCAGATCGGCGTCGGCGGGTAACTGCCAATGGCGGGCAAAATCGTGCTGGTTCATGCGGTTTCCTCCTGCAAAGCCAGCGCCAGCCGTTTCTTCAAACGGTTGACCTTAACGCCGACCGCATTGGCACTGAGGCCCAGCACATCGGCGATTTCCTGATAGGAATACTGCTCCAGATAGAGCAGCATCAGCGCGCGGTCGACTTCATTGAAGGCCTGTAACGCCCGCGCCAAAGCTGCAAATGCCTGCTGTTGTTCGTTCACAGCTTGAGGGCCGGGTTCCTGGCTGGGTTGCTCGTCCGGGGAGTCATCGATTGTCGCTGGAGGGCGGCGGCGCAACTGGCTGATCGCGGTATTCAAAGCCACACGATACAGCCAGGTGGCCGCGCTGGAGCGACCGGCGAAGCCCGGCCAGGCACGCCACAGCTGCAACAGAATTTCCTGTTGCAGATCGGCGGCCGACTCCGGACTGTCGCTGTAAGCGCGACACAGCCGGTGCAAGCGACCCGTATTAGCGTCGATCAATTGTTCAAATTCGCTCACCCAAGGTCCCCAATACAACGGCGATGACTGAGTTAGTCGCCACAGCGGCCACTTTATTACAACGACTGGCCCTGACCGACAGCCAGCCTTTAGAATCGGCCGCTGATGTTCTGCCCGGCACCGCTATGCTCGAACTCACCGATCTGCAAAAAAATTTCCAACAGGCCGACGGCGCGGTGCGCGTGCTCGATGGCTTAAGCGCCCATCTACAACGCGGCCGCTCGGCGGCGCTGCTGGGCGAAAGCGGCAGCGGTAAGAGCACGCTGCTGCATCTAATCGCCGGGCTCGACCACTACGACAGCGGCCGCATAGTGCTCGATGGCACCGACACCTCCGCCTTCACCGACGCTGACTGGGCCGCCTGGCGGCGCGACAAACTCAGCCTGATCTTCCAGAACTACCATCTGGTACCGACGCTGACGGTGGCCGACAACCTGGCCCTGCAGGCGCGACTGGCCGGGCGCTTCGATGCCGGCTTTCGCGACCAACTGGTCGAGCGACTGGGTTTAACCGGCCTGCAACAACGCCTGCCGCATCAGCTTTCCGGCGGCCAACAACAGCGCGTCGCCATCGGCCGCGCCCTGCTGCATCGACCGGCGCTGGTATTGGCCGACGAACCGACCGGCAACCTCGATGAACATAGCAGCGCAGCGGTGATGAGTTTGCTGACCGAACTGGTGCGCGATGCCGGTGCCAGCCTGTTGATGGTCACCCACAGCCCCACCATGGCCGACTATCTGGATGAACGCTGGCACTTGCGCAACGGCCGGCTCGAGACGCTGGCATGAACCGACTGCTGCGTGTGCTGCTGACGCTGCTCAGCCATTACCGCCGCCATCCGGCACAAACGCTGTTTTTGGCGGTCGGTCTGGTCACCGGCGTCGGTCTCTGGTCGGCGGTGCAGATCATCAACGACCACGCCCGCGCCAGCTACAGCGAGGCCGACCAATTGCTCGGCGCTCAGGCCAGCCACTGGGTGCGCGCCCGCGATGGCGCCGGTATCGACCCAGCCGCTTATATAGCCTTGCGCCGCGCCGGGTTCACCCAGCTTTACCCGGTGCTGGAAACCCGGCTTGCAGTGAACGACGAACCACTGTGGCTGATCGCCACTGATTTGCTGGCGCTGCCGCGTTCCGAATCGCCACTCGGCGCCAGCGGTGACGACTGGCCGAGCCTGATTCAACCGCCGTTTCAGGCCTGGTACCCGCCCGATTTGGCGGCGGATTTCGACCTAAGCAGCGCAGACCGTTTGCAACTCGACGATGGCCGCCAACTGCCACCGGCGGCGCTGCAACAACAGCCGCAACAGGGCCGGCGCATCTTTATGGACATAGGGGCCGCGCTCACCGTATTGCAGCGCGACCACTTCAGCTATCTGGGCGTGGGCGAACTCAGCGGTGTCGAGGCCGAACGTCTTAGCGCTGCCCTGCCCAACGAACTGCAACTGGTCGATAACCGCCAGCGGCTCGACCTGACTCAGCTCACCGCCAGCCTGCATTCGCATCTAACAGCCATGAGCCTGCTGGCCTTCGCCGTCGGTCTGTTTATCGTCTTTAACGCCGTGCGCTTTGCGCTGCATCTGCGCCGGCCGACGCTGCATACACTGCGCGAATTGGGCGCTTCCAGTCGGCTGCTCAGTGTGGCGGTACTGCTCGAAGCGTTGGTCTGGAGTGTGATTGGCACGCTGGGTGGATTGCTGGTCGGTCGGGCTTTGGCAACGCTGCTGTTGCCGCCGGTCGCCGCCAGCCTGCAAAGCCTCTATGGCGCTGTGGTCGGCGCCGATATTCAACTGGGCTGGGCGCGTATTCTGCTGGCCTGGGGCATTACGCTGGCCGGTTTACTGCTGGCGCTGGCCTGGCCGCTGTGGCGCGAGGCGCGGCAGAACATTCGCCAGGCGCGTTCGGCCAGCGACGACTGGGCGGCCGACAATCAGGCCCGGCTCTGGCTGGCGCTGTTCGGCGTTATGCTGGCACTGGCGGCGGTCATACTGCACGGCCACATGACCACCGTGACTCAGGGTTTTGTAGTGCTTGGTCTGTCGCTGTTCGCGGCTGCCTTTGTGCTGCCGCTCTGGCTGGCCGGCGCCTTGCGACTGATCGAGCACTGTTTACCGAAACCAGCCTGGAAACTGCGCTGGGCGTTCAGCGACGCCTGGGCGCAACTGCCGCAGGTACGCGTCGCCATGATGGCGCTGCTGCTGGCGCTGACCGCCAACCTCGGCGTGGAAACCCTGGTCGGCTCGTTTCGCTCGGCCCTGACCGCCTGGCTCGACCAACGCCTGGCGGCGGATCTCTACATCCAGGACGACAGCCTGCGGTTGGGCGATTTCACCGCTAACGGCCAAGCGCCCTGGCTGATTGCCAGCCATCAACGCAACGGCACCCAGATTCGCTGGGCGGGCCGACCGACATTGATTCGCGGCCTGAACACCGACGCACCTGACAGCCGCGCCCTGCCACTGGCCGACGCCAACGACCATCTCAGCGACTGGTTTGAGGGCCGCAACGATTGGATTCTCGCCAATGAGCAAACCCATCATCTAGCCGGATTAGAGCTGGGGGACAGCGTCGAACTCGACACCGCTCAGGGCGCGCAAAGCTTCCGCATCGCCGGTTTTTTTCACGACTACGGCAGTCCTTATTTTCAGTTCTATCTGCCCTACGCCACGGTCGAACGACTCTGGCCCAACGCCTCGCCGGAAGGTTTAGCACTCTGGTTAAGTGACGCGCCCGATGCCGAACAACAGGCCGAAAGCGCCCTGCTCGCTGCGGGTGCGCAAGCAAGCGAGTGGCTCAACCAGAACACCATCAAACGTGTGTCGCTGCGTATTTTCGACCGAACCTTCGCCATCACCACCGCCATGAACGGTTTAACACTGAGCGTCGCCGGCATCGCCTTATTAGCAGCGCTGCTGGCGCTGCATCAACAGCGACTGGCGCATTATGCACACTGGCGCGCTTTAGGCCTGCGCCACTGTGAATGGCTGTTAATCGTTGCGCTGCCGCTGGCCTTATTGGTGACGTTGACCGGGCTCGCTGCGCTGCCGCTGGGTGCCTTGTTGTCGTCGCTGCTGGTACACGATCTGAACGTCCTCGCCTTCGGCTGGACCATGCCGCTGCAATGGCAGTGGGCACCAGCGCTGCGGCTGGCTGCGTTAACCGCTTTGGTGCTCGCCATCACGCTGCTGATCAGCCTGTGGCAGGTGCGGCGGCGTTTGCCGCAGGCGCTGAAACAACTGGGGGAAGACGACGCATGAGACTCGCCGGTTTGTTGATCATGGCGCTCGCCACCACGGCGTTCGCCGACGACTACCAACTGCTGCGCGCCGACCCGACCGGCTACGACCGCGCCCGACCCGGCCAGCCGATTGAGTTTCCGGCCGATCACCTGCCGCATCCGGATTTCCGCATCGAATGGTGGTATTTAACCGCCAACCTGAGCGATACCAACGGCGAGCAATGGGGCCTGCAATGGACACTGTTTCGCCAGGCACTGACGCCCAACGAAGACCCCGGCGGCTGGGCCAGCAAGCAGGTGTGGATGGCGCACGCGGCGCTGTCGACGCCCGACGGCCACCGCTATGCCGAACGCTTTGCGCGTGGCGGTATTGGTCAGGCGGGCGTGGCGTTAAACAACAACGGCGACTTCAATGCCTGGCTCGATGACTGGCAATGGACCGGCAGCGACGGCTCGTTGTTTCCCGGCAGTTTGGACGTGGCGTTCGACACCATCGACCTGGCGTTAACGCTCAATTCCAAAACACCCTGGGTGCTGCAAGGCGACGCCGGCTATCACCAGAAATCCGACCTCGGCCAGGCCAGCCACTACTACAGCCAGCCGCATATTCAGATCGAGGGTGAACTGACCATCGACGGCGAAACACTCAGCGTCAGCGGTCCCGGCTGGCTCGACCGTGAATGGAGTTCGCAACCGCTGGCGCCGAACCAACCCGGCTGGGACTGGTTCTCGCTGCACTTCGACGACGGCAGCGCCTTGATGGTGTATCAGTTGCGCAACGAAAACGGCGAACCCTGGCTCAGTGGCACCTGGATCGATGCGGATGGCCAAGCGCGCTCACTCGAACGCGATGCCATAGAATTAACCGCCGAGTCCTTTACCACCCTCACCCTGAGCAACGGCCAGCAAAAAAACCTGCCGCTGGCGTGGACGCTGCGCCTGCCGCAACGCAACCAAAGCTGGCGCATTACGGCACCGCGACCGCAGAGCTGGCTGCAAACGCTGTTTCCGTATTGGGAAGGTCCGGTGACGGCGACGGCGCAAAACGACGCCAGCGCAAACGGCGTCGGTTATCTCGAACTCACCGGTTACTGATCGGCGAGAAATTCCAGGGTATCGGCAAAGGCTGGCGACCGGTCGCGCAGGCGTACCGAAAAACTCGCCACCGTGTCGTTATGGTTTACGCCGTCGTAGCGATGCCATTGCACGGGCACGTTTTCGGCCAGCAATCGTGCGGTCAGTTGGTCGATGCTGCGCGCGCCCACGATCGAATCGGCATTGCCATACATTAACAACGCCGCCGGATCATCGGCGCTGGCAAAGGTGACCGGCTGGCTGTCGGGAATGCCATCGGCGGCGCCGAAAATGTCGATGTACAGCGGATCGGTCAGCGGCAGAAAATCGTATGGGCCGGATAACCCCACCCAGCTTGTCAGACGCTTTCGGTCAAAACCGGACGCCTCGGCATAGCGCTCATCCATCGCCAGCAAGGCCGCGATGTGAGCGCCCGCTGAATGACCGATCAAAACGATATCCTGATCCGTATCCAGCCGCCCCTCCAGCCACGCCAGGGCGGCCGCGCCGTCTTCAACGAAGGTTGGGAAGCGCACTTCGGGGTAGAGCCGATAATCGGGAATCACCACCTCGTAACCCGCCTCGGCCAACGCCTGGCCGACAAAGCGATAGGCGTCTTTATCGCCACTGTTCCAGCCACCGCCGTAGAAAAATACCAGCAGAGGCGCGTCGGCGCGGGGTTGGGTGGGATGGTAAATATCGAGCCTCTGGCGCGGCTCGGCGCCGTAGCTAAGATCACGCTCGCGCTCATAACCGCTGTGCGGCGTAATCAGGTTCAGTGCCGTCAGGCCGCAGCCTGATAACAGCGCAGTGGACAACAACAAAAGGGGTAATAAAAAACGCATGGCGCACCGCAGCAAGGATGAAGGGACTTGATACGGCCGCCCGCGTTAAAAAGATCAGATCACCAGCTGATCCATAAACTGATGCACCGGCGTCTGCTTCAGCCGGTCGGCATCGGTGCATAATTCAAAAATCTGCTGCACCCGGCCCGCTGGAAAACGCGTTGCCAGATTGGCGCGGAATTTTTGCTCCAATAACGGAATGCCCTGCTCACGACGACGACGATGACCGATCGGATATTCTACTGCGACTTGCTGCGTTGAACTGCCATCGGTGAAAAATACTTGGATGGCATTGGCAATAGAACGTTTATCGGCTTGGTGATACTCGGCGCTGTAACGTTTGTCTTCAACGATTTCCATCTTATCGCGCAGCCGGTCGATTTCCGGGTGAGCAGCATGAAAATCATCTTCGTAATGTTCGGCTACCAAATTACCGAACAGCAGCGGCACGGCGGTCATATATTGCAAACAATGGTCGCGGTCGGCGGCGTTCGCCAAGGGTCCGACTTTGGAAATAATGCGAATCGCTGATTCGTGCGTGGTAATAACAATACGGTCGATTTCATCGAGGCGGTCTTTCACCTGCGGATGCAAAGTCACCGCCGCTTCGGCCGCCGTTTGCGCATGGAATTCCGCCGGAAAACTGATTTTAAACAGCACGTTTTCCATCACATAACTGCCGTAGTCGCGCTGGAATTTAAACTGCCGATCGGCTTCCGGTTTCACTTGCTGATCTTTATTGGTCTTGCTGAACAGTACGTCGTAAAAACCCCACTGCGGCGCGGTCAGCGCTCCGGGAATGCCCATCTCACCGCGCAAGGCGATATCGACCAAACGCACGGCTCTGCTGGTGGCATCACCGGCCGCCCAGCTTTTACGCGAACCGGCGTTCGGTGCATGACGATAAGTGCGCAATGCCTGGCCATCGACCCAGGCGTGCGACAAGGCGCTCAACATTTGTTCGCGGTTGGCGCCCATCAGTTTGGCGACCACCGCCGTGGAGGCGACTTTTACCAGCAAAACGTGATCGAGACCGACGCGGTTAAAGGAATTTTCCAGCGCCAGCACGCCCTGAATTTCGTGTGCTTTGATCATGGCTTCGAGCACGGCGTCCATCGTTAACGGCGCTTCACCGCGAGCGACTTTCTGCTGCGATAAATGATCGGCCACCGCCAGAATGCCGCCCAAATTATCCGACGGATGACCCCACTCGGCGGCCAGCCAGGTGTCGTTGTAATCGAGCCAGCGCACGATGGCGCCGATATCCCAGGCGGCTTTCACCGGGTCGAGCCGCAACTGCGTACCCGGCACGCGTGCGCCATGCGGCACCACCGTGCCTTCAACGATTGGGCCCAGATGCTTGGTACATTCGGGAAAGCGCAACGCCAACAGACCGCAACCGAGGGTGTCCATCAAACAGTTGCGGGCGGTGTCCCAGGCTTCCGTGCTGGTGATGTCATAGTCGAGTACGTAATCGGCAATGGCCTGGAGAACGCTGTCGTAGTCGGGGCGATTGTTTGTATCAACGTTTGAAGACATGGGGTGTATTTGGTCCTGTGGTTGTTTTTGATGGGAGACGCTTAACGGGAAACGGGAGACGCTTAAAAGCGGCGACGGGCTGGCCCTGTACTAACTGGCGTTTTCCGTCTCCCGGGTGCGCAGCACCCAAGCGTCTCCCGGAATTTACCTCCGCTCCAGCGGCGTAAATTCCCTAATTTCCGGCCCGACGTAATCGGCGCTGGGTCGGATAATGCGATTGTTCGAGCGCTGCTCTTTAATGTGCGCCGTCCAGCCGGTGGTGCGCGCCATGACAAAGATCGGCGTGAATAACGGCGTTGGTATACCCAGGCTGTGGTAGGCCGGAGCGTGAAAAAAGTCGGCGTTGGGAAAGAGTTCTTTTTCGCGCCACATCACCATTTCGCAGCGTTCTGCGATGTCATAAAGACGACTGTCACCATCGGCATTGGCCAGTCTTTTCGCCCACTTTTTTATGATGGCGTTACGCGGATCGCTGGTGCGATAAACGGCATGGCCGAAGCCCATAATTTTGTCTTTGCGCGCCAGCATGGCGAGCAATTGTTGTTCGGCGTCGTCCGGGTTTTTGAAACCTTCGATCATTGCCATAGCGGCTTCGTTGGCACCGCCGTGCAAGGGGCCGCGCAAGGTACCGATGGCGCCGGTGACCGCGCTGTATATATCGGTCAATGTGCTGGCGGCAACTCGCGCCGCAAAGGTCGAGGCATTGAATTCGTGTTCGGCATAAAGAATCAGCGAAGCGTGCATCACCTTGATGTGATCCAGCGGCGGTGCTTTTTGATGCAGCAGCGTTAAAAAATGTTCAGCGATGCTTTCGGCGCCGCTGTCGGTGTCGATGCGTTTGCCGCTGTGACTGTAATGAAACCAGTAACAAATAATGCCAGGAAAAGCCGCCAGCATCCGTTCGATGGCAGCGTCCTGATCGTCAAAACTTTGCTCCGGTTCGAGCACGCCAAGCATGGAACAACCGGTGCGCATCACATCCATTGGATGCGCCGAGGCGGGAATGCGTTCCAGCGTTTCCAGTAAGGCTTGAGGTAATTCGCGTTTGGTGGCCAGACGGTCGAGATAATCGTCGAGTTCGGTGCGACTGGGCAGTTCGCCATGCTGTAACAGATAGGCGACTTCTTCGAAATCGGCGCCGTCGGCGAGCGACTGAATGTCGTAACCGAGGTAGGTTAAGCCGCTGCCTTCCTGGCCCACGGTACACAATTTGGTTTCGCCGGCGACCTGACCTCGCAAGCCAGCGCCACCTAATTTTTTATCCACCATCTTGGCCTCCTGTTTTTTATTATTGATTTCAGTAACCAACCCCACCGCTTAACCCAGGTTTCCGGGAACAGACTTTGGCGGGAGTCGGCGGCATGGATGCCGCCGCCTAGCCTACAGGGATGTATTCACGGCGACCGCCAAGGTCTGTTACCGGAAGCCGACCCTTAGGATTTATCAAACAAAGCATCCAACTTGACTTCGTAATCGTGATAACCCAGCACGTCATACAATTCTTCGCGGGTTTGCATGCGATCAACGACCGCTTTCTGATCGCCGTTGTCAGCAATGCTTTGATACACCGCCAACGCTGCCTGACTCATCGCCCGGAAGGCACTTAACGGATAGAGCACCATAGCCACGCCGACCTCGGCCAACTCGCTTTGGTTAAACAACGGCGTCTTACCGAATTCGGTGATGTTGGCCAGCACCGGCACATCGAGTGCCTCGGTGAAGGCACGGTAATCGTCGAGCGTGTGCACCGCCTCGGCGAAGATGCCATCAGCGCCGGCTTCGACACAGGCGCGGGCGCGGTCGAGCGCGGCCTGCAAACCTTCCTGAGCAAAGGCATCGGTGCGCGCCATCACAAAGAAATCAGCGTCTTGGCGCGCATCGACACAGGCTTTAACGCGGTCGACCATCTCCGCGCTGGAAACGATTTCTTTGTTCGGGCGATGGCCGCAGCGTTTTTGCGGCACCTGATCTTCAATATGAATCGCCGCTACGCCGGCGCGTTCCATCTCCGCTATGCAACGGGCGATGGAAAAAGCGCCACCGAAACCGGTATCGACATCGACCAGCAGCGGTAGATCACAGGCGGCGGTAATGCGGCGGGCGTCTTCGGCAACATCGTTCAAAGTGGTGACGCCCAGATCGGGTAAACCAAAAGACGCATTGGCCACACCGCCGCCGGACAGATAAATAGCCTGATGGCCCGCGCGCTGCGCCAGCATGGCGCTGTAGGCGTTAACAGCACCGACAATCGGCAAGGGTTGGTGGTTGGCTAAAGCCTGGCGAAAACGGGTTCCGGCGCTCATTGGGGATCCTCCTCGGTCAGTTGCTCAAGTACCGCCCGGGCCGAGCGGATGTGGCGTTTCATCAGCAGGGCGGCAAGTTCACCGTCGCGCTGGCGCAAAGCCTCATAGATGCGCTGATGTTCCTCCAACGCCTGGCGCGGCCGCCGGCGCTGGTTGGCCGACTGGTAACGAAACATGCGCACCCGCTGGTACAGCTCGTCGCACAGCAGGCTGATCAGCCAGCGGTTGCCACTGGCCTGAATGATTTTGAAATGGAAGTCGAGGTCACCGTCCTGCTGAATGTAAAACTGACCGTCCTGGTCGTCCAGGTAGCGGGCGTGGCGTTCAAGCACCGCACCGAGTTCGTCCAGCTCGGCCTCGCTCATCAGCTTGCCGGCTAGCTCACAGGCGAGCGATTCGAGGTTTTCGCGAATCTGGTACAGCTCGATCAGTTCGGCCCGGTCGAAGCCGACCACCTGAGCGCCCACATGCGGCACCTTGCGCACCAGTTTGCGGCTTTCCAAGCGGCCCAGCGCTTCACGCAACGGCCCGCGGCTGATGCCGAGATCACGCGCCAGATCGGATTCGCGCAGCCGGCTCAGCGGCGCGATCTCGCCCTGGATAATGGCATCGAGCAGTTGCTGGTAGATGCGGTCGGTCTGGGTGCGAGCTTCCATAAATTGTCTACAATTTTTAAGTTGGCGCGATTAAAAGACATTGAAATCGCTATTACAACCTTATTTTGTAGACAATTAGTCGAAACCAGCTTGTGAACACTTCGTTTGAACAGTCGTTGTAACCGGAGCGGGCATCGCGGTAGCATCGAGCCCAGACCAAGCCAACCACGCCGTATCGGTACTGCCATGAGCACCATCGACATCCGTTTGCTGCAAACGCCTCAGGATCATCTCAGCGGCGACACTGAGCAGACCCTCTATGACAATCTGGCCGAACAGGGCCTGGTGCTGCGCAAAGCCTGCGACAACGGCGCTTGCGGCATCTGTCGCTGTCGGCTGATGTCCGGTGCGGTGGATTATCGCGGTCGTCATCCGCATGGACTGAACGGTGGCCAGCAGGCCGATGGCTGGATACTGCCCTGTATCGCCTTTCCCAAGGCCGATCTGAAACTGAACCATTTGCGTCTGGAAAGTTGATGAGCACTTTCTATTTCGATCTTTATTACGCTGGCGAGCGGCTGGAAGGCTTCAGCGAAGCAGAGGTGCGCCGCGATATGGCCACCCTGTTCAAGACCGATGCCGAGCGCATCGCCCGCTATTTCACCGGCCATGCCGAGGTGATCAAACTGAAGGTGGCGGAGGTCACGGTGCCGCGCTATCAGGCTGCCATGCAGGCGATCGGCGCGACCCTGATTGTGGTGCCGGCAGGCACTGAACCACCGGTGATCGATGCGCCGGACAGCGCTGAACCGGTTGTAGTAGATACCTCTGCGCTCAGCCTGGCGCAAGCCGGCACGGAACTGACGCAGCGACAACCACCGGCCGAAGCCGCTCAGGTCGATGTGTCGTCACTGTCGCTGTCCGACAGCCCGGCTCCGCTGCAGCCAGGCCGCGATGACGATACGCCCAAGCCTCCCGATACCAGTCATTTGTCTTTGTCGGGAGACGCTTAACGGGAGACGCTGGACGCCGGTTAATTAGCATCTCCCGTCTCCCGTTAAGCATCTCCCGTATTCAATAGCCTCAATCAACTGGCCTTTCCCCAGCCAAGCACCTAGCATTGCCGCCTCTGTTTGCAAAGGTCGCGCATGTCGTCTCCATCTCTATTCAAGTCCCGCTCTCATCAATCTGCGTTCAGTGAACCGGTCTTCCGTCCCTACTTTCTGGCTTCCTGCTTTGCCACCCTAGGCACCTGGATCGTGCGTTTTATGATCGGCTGGAGCGCCTGGAATCTCACTGAATCCGCCTTTTGGGTGGGCACCGTCAGTGCACTCTTGCTGGTGCCGACCTTTGTATTCTCGCCGCTCTTTGGTGTGGTTTCCGATCGCATCGATACCCGCAATGGCATCGTCACGACGGCGGCCTGTAACTCGGTCATCGCCATAGCCATCACCTTGCTGTTTGCGCTCGACCGCTTGGGCATTGAGCCGCTGTTGCTGTTCGCCCTGGCGTTTGGCAGCGTGACCGCCGCGCACCAGCCGATGCGGCTGGCATTGATGCCGCGCCTTCTGCCGCGCAACCTGTTGCCCAGCGGCATCGGTTATTCGGCCATCGTCTTCAATACCTCGCGCATTATCGGGCCAGCATTAGCGGCGGCTTTGCTGACAGTGAGCAGTCCGTTTTGGGTGTTTGCGCTGGCGACGGCGCTGTTTGTTACCACGGCGATTCTGCTGCTGCGCCTGCCCCATGCGGCGGCGGCCGAACGCTCACAACAGGCGTCCTTATTGACCGACCTGCGCGCCGGCTTTGGTTTTATTGCCGCCACGCCGATGATCCGGCTGATTCTGGCGATGACGCTGGTCAACGGTCTGCTCGGTCGTTCGGTCACCGAGTTGCTGCCGGCGATTTCCGGTCATCTGGCCGGAGGCACGCCCAGCGCGCTGGCCACCCTGACCGCCAGTGCCGGCGCCGGTTCCATTCTCGGCGGCTGGGTGACGTCGCGCCAAAGCGGCAATCCCGGCCGCATCAGCAGGCTGGTCTATGCCGCGCTGTGCCTCAGTGCTCTGGTGTTGCTGCCGGTTATTACCTTGCATGGCCTCGGCGCCCTGGTGCCGGTCATTTTATTGTCGAGCCTGTTTATGACCATGATCGGTACCGGCAGCCAGGCGCTGGTGCAGTTGACGGTCGATGATGCCTATCGAGGACGGGTGCTGAGCATCTGGTCGATGGTCAGTCTGGGGGCGCCCTCCATCGGCGCATTCGCTATGGGTGCTGTGGCTGAACGGCTGGGTTTCGGTTGGACGCTGGTGGTCTTTTCGTTGTCGGCTTTGGCGCTGACCGCCCTGCTGTGGCGCCGCCGCTACTGGTTTGTCGCTCTGGAAGACAGAGCCCCGACGTCGCCTTAATGCGCACGATCGGTGTTCAACGACTATCCTGCCGTTAGGCGCGTGAAAAAAGGACAGCCGCTTTTGTTCCTAGGTAATACTCCCGAAGAGATCGAACTGCAGCGCAAGTTGCTGCTGATGCGTTTTTTTGTCATCACCGGCAACCTGGTCATGGCGCCGATGCTGGTGGTGTCTGTGCAGCACGGCCGCTGGCAGAACGCGATCATTCTTGCGGTCATGATTGCGCTCACTGTTTATCTGGTGCTGCGCGCCCATCGGCACCAGCAAACCCGGCAGGTCAGCCGGGTGCTGTCATTATTGCTCTGGGTCTTTACCACCTATCTTATGATCAGTGGTGGCTATGCTGGCACCGGCATTTACTTTGCGTTCGGCCTGCTGGTGTTGATGATCATGCTCGCCGGTTTGCGCTTTGGCTCTGTGCTGGGGGTCAGTTATCTGCTGTTGATGGTGGCTGTGCAGGTGCTGCAACCGGACTTTGCTTATCAATACCCGGTTTCCAGTCAGGTGCGGCTGTTGATTGCTTCAGCGTTTTTAGTCTTGCTGTTGCTGATTGCCGAGTGGATTCACTTGCAATCCTATGTCGCCATCAAGCTGACGGTGGAAAAACATCAACGCAATTCGCTGACCGATCCGCTGACCACCCTGGTCAATCGCGCCGGTCTGGAACGCAGTCTGAGCCTGTGGACCGATCCCTATCAACCGGCTGCGGTGGCGTTGATCGATATCGATCATTTCAAACAGATCAACGATCAATATGGCCATGCGATTGGCGATATGGCGCTGGCGACCGTGGCCAAAGTATTGCGCAATAATCTGAAGCAGCACGACATCGTTTGTCGCTGGGGCGGCGAGGAATTTGTGGTGATTTTTGAGCAGCTTAACTTGCAGCAGGCGACCGAAGTGGTCGATCAGTTACGTGAGTTGCTGGCCGACCGGACCTTTAACCTCGAGGACCAAGAAATCAAATTACGCTTCAGCGCCGGCGTTGCCAGCTTTACTGGCAACCAGGGTTTCACCGGCGCACTGCAACAGGCGGACGCCCGCGTCTATCAGGCCAAACGCGCCGGACGCAACCGGGTGGTCAGCAGCGACGATTGACGCTTACAACGACTCTTCGAGGTTACGTCGCGGGTTGAAATCGCCCTGCAGCTGACCGAGTTCGCGGTACAGTTGTTCGGCCGCCGCTGAGTGTTTATCGGGCACCGCCAGTTCCAGTTTAACCACCAGATCACCGCTCGGATTTTTGCCCAGACCACGACCTTTCAGACGCAGTTTTTTGCCGGAGGTCGCACCTTTGGGCACGGTCAAACGCACCGCGCCTTGCAGCGTCGGTACCATGACTTTGGCACCGAGGGCGGCTTCCCAGGGCGTGATCGGCAGGATCAACTGAAGGTCGCGACCGTCAACACTAAAACGCGTATGTTCGGCCAGTTCGACTTCCAGATAGAGATCGCCCGCCGCGCCATTGCCGGCACCCGGCCCGCCCTGGCCCGCCAGGCGAATACGTTGCCCCGGCAAGACACCTGCCGGTACCCGTACTTTCAGGGTGCGGGTGCGCGACTGACCCGGCTGCCAGCCACTGTCGGGCAGGCGCAGGCGAATTTCGCGTTCAACGCCGTTGACCGCGTCTTCCAGGCTGAGGGTAATGCGATGGGTGACATCCTGGCCGGGTTGGTCAAACGCCGCCTGCCAGCTTTGTCGACCGCCACGGCCACCCATGCCGCCGCTCATGCCACCAAAGACCGATTCGAAAAAATCGCCAAACTGACGATTAAAATCGGCGTCGCTGAAACGACTCGACTGGCCACGACCACCACCGGCGCGCAGCTGCCGTAATTGGTCATACTCGGCGCGCCGTTTGGCATCGCCGAGCACTTCGTAGGCTTCGCCGACTTCCTTGAAACGCGCTTCGGCATCGGCGGCGCTGCTGACATCCGGATGATATTGCCGCGCCAGTTTGCGATAGGCCTTTTTGATCTCGGCGGCATCGGCGCTGTCCGATACCCCGAGCACGCGATAATAATCTTTGAACTCCATCTCGGGTCTCCGTTGAGAGCTCTAATCTGCGCTCATAATGTGACCAAACCGGCCGGAAACAAGGGTGTCAGCGCACGGCTGACACTTAACCAGCAGCCAGACTTTCCAGCGTCAAGGCGGTGCGAATCAGCCGTTCATCATCGCCCGGCAAGGCCGTTAGCTGTACCGAGGTGGGCAAGCCCTGGCTGTCCGTTCCGGTCGGTAAGGCAATGGCCGGACAGGTTAACAGACTGGCCGCCATGGTCAGCCGCAAGGCGTCCAGATTGACCTTGGCGTAGAGCGCATCATCGGTTTCCAGCGGCGCGAGCTCCGGTGCGACGTTGGCGACGGTTGGCGAGATCAACAAGGCGCCGTCGAGTTGCTCGGCCAGTTCCATCTGCAACCGGGCACGGGCGCGATACAAGCGAATAACCCGATCGGGGGTGGCGTCTTTGATGGTCAGTAAGCGATCGCGCACCCGCGGATCAAAGTCGCTGGCGGGCCTGCTGTCGAGCAGGTCTTTGTATTCGGTATAGGCTTCCATGCCGCCCAGCCAGCCATCGTTGGCGATGGCGGCCAAAGCGTCCTGAATAGCGGCGACCGGGCGGCGCAGCACGCGAATGCCGGCGGCTTCGAAGCGTTCAGCGGCGGCCAGCAGATTGGCGCGCACCGCTTCGCTGATAAACGGATCGGCCAGTGCATCGGTATCGAGAATCACGCGGATATCGCTGGCATCGACCGGACGGCGATGTTCCACCTTGCCCAGGCGCATGGCGTCGTCCACCGCCATCACGTCGGTCAAGGTGCGCGCCAGCACACCCAGTGTATCCATGGAACGCGACAAGGGATGCACGCCACCCATGGCCGGACGATGCATCGACGGCCGGTAAGAAACCAGACCATTGAAGGCCGCGGGAATGCGCAAGGAACCGGCGGTATCGGAGCCAACAGCGGCGGTGACGACGCCCTGCGCCACCGCCATGGCGGAACCACTGCTGGACCCGCCGGGCACCCGGGCAGGACCGCCTCGATCCAGCGTCGGTGTGCCGTAATGCGGGTTCAGCCCCAAACCAGAATAGGCCAATTCGGTCATATTCACCTTCCCCACCGACACCAGACCGGCCTGGCCCGCCAGCCGCACGGCGTCGGCATCGCGATCAGCCGGGACCTCATAGAGGCGACTGCCCGCTGTGGTCACCGTGCCGCTCATATCGACCAGATCTTTCCAGGCGATGGGCACACCATCGATCGGGCTGAGCCGCTGGCCAGCCTGTTGCCGTGCCCGCGCCTGCTGAGCTTCAAAGCGCGCCCGTTCGGCGAGAATATTGATAAAGACTGACGTCGAATCGGCGGCTTTGGCCAAGGCCGTTTCGGTCAACTCAACCGGGTCTAAGCGGCCGCTGGCGATGCCTTCGGCCTGTTGCCAAAGGGTGATATCGGAATGGCTCATACTGTCCTCGTTTTGACTCTTTTAGACCGCCCGGTGCTGCAGTGCTTCTCCGTGCATCAGGCGACGAATATTGGCGACGCTGGCGTTCAGGATACCGGTGACTGACCGATCGGTCAGCCCACCCAGATGCGGTGACGCGACCAGATTCAGTTGAAAGATGGGATCATTCGGATCCGGCGGTTCCTGCCAGAAAACATCGAGACCGGCGCCAGCCAGCTGACCCGATTGCAGCGCCGCAAACAGCGCATCGCGCTCGACCAGTCCGCCGCGACCGACGTTGATCAGATAGCTGCCAACCGGCATCTGCGCCAGTCGTTCGGCGTTGATCAAACCATGGCTGTCGCTATCGTCAGGCAAGGCCAGGATAACGATGTCCGATTGCGCCAGCAGACGCGGCAACTCATCCGCGCCACCCAACCAGTGCAGCTCAAAAGCCTGCGCCAATTTGGCATCGGGCGTGCGTTTGATGGCGCTCAGTTGCACGCCGAACGGCGCCAGCCGCCGCGCGATCGCCTGACCAATGGCGCCAAAGCCGACCAGGCCCACGCGCTGGCCGTTCAGACTGATGCCGGTCGGCTGACCCATCAAACCAGCGGCCAGCGTAGCAGCGTGCTCCGGCGCACGGCGCAGCAGCGCCAGAAGCAGATAGATGGCCAGTTCAGACACCGAATCGGCGTTGCCCGACTCGGCGGTTGGCACATTGGCGACCGCCACCGAAGCGCCTTGGGCGGCATCCAGATCAACGCCTTCCAACCCAGCACCCATCTGCTGGATCAATTGCAGGCGGTCAGCGCCCTCAATCAGGGCAGCATTGAGCTCGCTCATGGTGGGAATCACCACCTCGAAACCGGCCAGGCTGGTTGGATTAAAGCCGGTAGCGACAAATTCCACCTCCGGCAAGGCGGCACGGAATCGCGCCAGAATTCCGCCCCAGGCGTTTTCCGGTGCGGCAAACATCACCCGCATAAGACGTCAGACTCCTCGTATTTTGCATGGCTGGTCGGCCAGATAGATGAGTGCAGCAAGATGCAGGCCTAGTCCGAGGCCGGTTCGGGGACGATGCCCACCAGTTGCATGACCGCTGTTTCTGCGGCATCGAAATAGTCGCTGCTGGTCAGCGTCTTGGCACCCAATACCGCGCCTTGCAACAACGCCAAAATCTGACGTGCCCGCTGCTCGGGCTGGGCATCACCCAGGTGCTGCAGCACGGTCTGTAACCAATCGAGATTCAACTGATAAAACGCGGTCACGCAACGATTCACTTCGTCGGGCAGGCTGTCTTTTTCCGCCGCCAGCATCATGCAGATGGTCAGGCGATTGTTGCCCGCACGCAGTTCGCTGCCGTAAATGTCGACAAAGCGTTGCAGCTGCGTCTGAGCTGAGCTTCCGCTCGCCGCGATCTGCTCCAGCGCCTGCGCAAAGCGCGCCTGGTAGCGACCGGCAACCGCCACACCCAGGTGCGTCTTGGTGGGGAAGTGGTAATGCACGCTGGCGCTTTTGATGCCGACTTCATCGGCCAGGGTGCGAAAACTCAAGCCGGAATAGCCGCGCGTACGAATGGTTTCCTCGGCCCGCTCCAGCAGGCGTTCGGCAGTGCTGTTCATCTTGTTCAACCGTTAACTGACCTAGCGATCGGTAGTCTATTGACGCCCCGAGGTACTGTCACTATAGTTTACCTACCTATCACTAGATAGATAAACGAGGAAAACGTCAATGACACAGACAGCGCAAGCGCAATTGGTGGTTCTGGGCGGTGGCCCGGGTGGTTATTCAGCGGCCTTTCGAGCCGCCGATCTGGGCTTGCAAGTGACCCTGGTCGAGCGCTACCAGCGCCTCGGTGGGGTTTGTCTGAATGTCGGCTGTATTCCGTCCAAGGCCTTGCTGCACATCGCCGGTGTGGTGGAGGAAAATGAACATCTGGCGGCGCTTGGTTTCAAAGCTCAGCAACCCGAATTAAAAGCCGTGCAAAACTACCGCGACCAGACCGTCGAACGCATGACCACTAACCTCAGCGCCATGGCCAAAGAGCGCGGCGTCACCGTTATTCAGGCTTCTGCCGTGTTTGAAGACGCTCAGCAATTGCGACTCACTCACGCCGACGGCACTGAGTCCCTGCTGCGTTTTGAGCAGTTGATTCTGGCGGTCGGATCGCGCGTCGTCGAACTGCCCTTTCTGCCCAAAGATGAGCGCATCTGGGACTCCACCGATGCACTGAAACTGAGTGAGATTCCCAAACGCCTGCTGGTCATTGGCGGCGGCATCATCGGCCTGGAAATGGCGACGGTGTATCGCGCGCTGGGCAGCGCCGTCACCATCGTCGAAGCGGCCGACCAGTTGATTCCAGCGGCCGATGCCGATCTGGTCCGGCTCTATCAGCGCCATAACAAAGACCGCTTCGACATCCGCCTGAACACCCGCCTCGACAGCGTCACTGCCAGCAAAACGGCTTTGCACGTCAACTTGATGGACGCTCAGGATAACGCCGCCCAGGAGAAGCTAGAAAGCGCCGACTTCGACGCCATTTTGGTGGCCGTCGGCCGCCGCCCCAATGGCGATTTGATAGCCGCAGACAAAGCCGGATTAACGGTCGACGAGCGCGGTTTTATCGCCGTCGATGACCAGTTGCGCACCAACCTCAATCACATCTTTGCCATCGGTGATCTGGTCGGCCAACCGATGCTGGCGCACAAAGCCAGCCACCAGGGCCATGTTGCCGCCGAAGTCGCCGCCGGCGAAGCCGCACGCTTCACACCCATGGCGATTCCGTCCATCGCCTACACCCACCCGGAAGTCGCCTGGACCGGCCTGACTGAAAAAGAAGCCAAGGCACAAGGACTGAAGGTTCGCATCGCCGCTTTTCCGTGGAGTGCCAGCGGCCGAGCGTTGGCGTCCGACCAAAGTACCGGTCGCACCAAGCTGATTTATGACGCCGATACCGATCGCCTGTTAGGCGCTGGTTTAGTTGGCGCGCACGCTGGCGAACTGCTCGGGGAACTGACCCTGGCGCTGGAATTCGGCGCCAGCACCGAAGACCTGGCATTAACCATTCACGGTCACCCGACGCTGCACGAAACCGTCGGTCTGGCCGCCGAAATGGCCAGCGGCACCATCACTGATCTGCCCAATCCGCAGGCTAAAAAAAAGCAACCCGCCTAAATAATTCAGCATCGACTCAGACAAATAACCTATTGCTTGTCTGAGTCGATAGACAACGCCTAATCACCAATAACCAACTGCGCGCTTTGTTTTCGCCGTCAATATTCCAGCAGTTTCAATATTTACAAAGTTGTCATTTTTCTCTGAGCAGCAGAGATACGAATAAAAGCAAACTGTTGCGCAGAAATTTCTCCTTAGGATTGAACCGATTAACAACAAAACCTGAAGCAATAATTAATAAAAAGCCACGAAAAATTCCGCCAATTTACCGACACTCCCAAGCATTAATACATTACTAATATTGAATATTACTGAGTCGTATAGACGCCCCAAAAACAGCGCTCCATACTGCCCTTTGCTGCATGGAGGGAACATGCAGCAAACACACAAAGGAGACTGAACCATGATTAAATTCACTCAATGCTCTGCGGTTATTTCAGTAGCAACACTCTTAGCCCTGGCCTCGCCTTTTGGGTATGGCGACGACCTTATAAGCAATTCAGCCGATTCAGAAGAAGCGACAACAATAGAAGTAGGTCCATCTAGTGGCCTCGGCCTGCTAGAAATGCCTTCAATTTTCCCTTCCACCTTTGAAATGAATAGCCACAAACAAGAAAGTGGCGGCATTTCACGCTTTGCCATTGGCGACGATGGTCCGGGATGGAACGTCAATACCAATATCAATTATAACAACGCCTTCAACAGCACAACGACCAATCACTACTATCTATTTGACCTCGCGCAACCAACTAAAATTACAGGGCGAGCCTGGAATCTACCCAGTACTTCGAACCTCGATATCGCTTTATGGCATCTGGATACTGAATCAAATATCTGGAACCTGATCGCATATTCTCAACTGGGTTACGTTGATGAAGAGCAACTAAGTGCGATTGCTGAACCAGGAAGCTATATGTTTGAGGTTGCCCGGATCACCTCTCTGGATGTAAACCCCTACAATTTCACTATTACAACAACGGACTTAGCCGTCGACAGTAACGAACCCAATGATAACTTTTGGCAATCGACAATCATCGAGTCATTCAGCAACATTACTGCCACTTTGGATAACGACTACGATAAAGATTATTTCTTTTTCACAACGGCTAACGAAATTAGCATTAACTACCGGCTGACAGGCGGCGACTTTACGGCAACTCTGTACTACGACAACGGCACACCTGCTTTTACACTGCCCAACAATACGCTACAGCGCATTACTCTTCCGGCTGGCTCATACTTCTGGTCTATTTCATCACCCTCCAATGATGTTAGCTCTGGTAAAAGCTATACCTTTGAACAGCTACCGCACATCCATGAACTCACCTTTACGCTGCAAACGGATCCCACCTACACTCGCCGAGTTGACTATGGTCGTGGCAAGCATTTCCACATCTACGATGACGCCGATGTTTGGGGAACGGCTTACGACGCAAATGGCGATCCCATTGCCAACGCAACCATTCGATTTACTGCTAAATCGTCAGTTACTTCCGCCAGCGACATAACGACAACCACCACGACCGACGCTCAAGGAAACTATAGCTTTATTATGTATTCCCCCAGCGGGGCTGCACAGTACACCCGCCAAGGTGCCGGTCTGCTCTACCACTACGATTTGCATCCAGTCGTTATTCAATCCGTCAACCAGATAAATGGTGCTTATCTCGTCACTCGCATTGTTGAAATTGATGACGTTTCTCAAGTGCCTTCACTCAGTGGCTACATCATTTTGAACGACGTGGCGTACTACACCAATAATTGATCCCCTCATATCTGATCGATCGTTTATTAAACTGGCTTGCGGGCAAGCCAGTTTTTTTTAAGCAACAAGAAAAGGAGACCATAGTCTGTGCGTTACTGCCTATTCTATGCTCCGTTTCTCATTACCAGTCGACCTATCGATTAGTGCCCACCTGACCACACCCCTTTGATAACGAATTTGGCGAACAATGGCTAACCACCACCATTCTCATCGCTATCACGCCGCCACGATTTCCAATCGATCAATCAGGCCATCAACCAATTCAAAGCGGTAACGCAATACCACTGGACTGCCAGGGAAATTGCCAGCCACCCGAGCGTCGACAAAAACGACCGGCGGCTGGCCGTCGACGGTCAGCGGCGTGCTCTGATGCTGATAGCGTTCGCGGCTGTCGCGCGCCCAGGCGGCAATGGCAGTCGCCCCCTGACGCCATTCGCCTTCATCTTTAACTCTGGCCGTTGCGGTGAAGTGGCTCACCTGAGCCTCGATATCGCCAGCGTTGGCGGCGGCAAAATAATCGGCCAGTGGTGCCGGTATATCAGTGAGGACAGTCATTTTCTCTGCTCCTGTCGTTGCGAGATCGCCATACTGGTATCCACCCTATAAAATGGCAAGAACCGACAAAAAAGTAAGGTACTGACCATTGAGTAAGAATCGCGAATATACGACGGATAGCGCTGCCGAAGGGGTCGAAAAAGCCTTAAAGATGCTCGAAGGCCGCTGGAAGCTGGTCATTCTTTTTCATCTCTTTGGCGGTCAGGTGTTGCGCTTTTCCGAATTGGAAAAAGCCATCAGCGGCATTTCCCAGAAAATGCTGATTCAACAGCTGCGCCAACTGGAAAACGACGGCATCGTGCAGCGCATCGTGCACCATCAGGTACCGCCCAAGGTGGAATACTGCCTAACCGACTGGGGCCAGTCGCTGTGCCCGGCGCTGGATGCACTGCTGGGCTGGGCGGCGCAACAACCCAGCGACTGAACGCCCCGTCAGCCAGAGCTCAAGTTTCCCTCAACCCAACCGACAACCTGAGTATGTCGGGCTATCTAGGATGTGCTGTCGCCAGACCAAATCGACTTCGCCAAAAGTGCGATGACAGAGGGACTGGCCATGAAACACATTCTGTTCGGCTTGGCTTTAGCGTGCCTTGGCGACGTGAGCGCTGAGGGCTTTGAGCTCGAAGTGGGCGCCGCCACTCATCATTGGGTATCCAAGGGATTGCAGGAAGACAACCAATTGCTCGGCGTCGGCTATAACTACTGGGAAGCCGCCACCTTTATTAACTCATTCGGCGACCGCTCCTACAGCGCCGGTTACCGCTGGGCGCTGTCGAAATCCTTCAGCGTTAGCGCGGGTGTGCTGCACGGCTACGGTGACAACGCTGACTGGTTTCCATTGACCATCGACGAAGAAGTGATTTTCATCACTCTGAATGCTGAAACGCCAACGCAATCGGTACTCAATATGCGCGTTCGCCTGCTCGGCGAGGCCACGGTGGTGTCCGTGGTCATCCGGCCGCCCGGTAAAGAAACCCCATCAATCGAGACTAAGCCCGAGCCGGCCGCAATCGGTCCAGACGCAGCCGCTGGCGGTTATCGAACAATCGCCGACTGGCCAGCAAAACCGCCGCAAAAGTACCAAAGCCCGAACCAACGGTGATGCCGAACATAATCATGATCTGGTATTTGACCGCCAGCGATGGCGGGCTGCCCGCGAGAATCTGACCGGTCATCATGCCCGGTACACTGACCACACCGGCGGCAGCCATGGCATTGATGATCGGAATTAAACCGGAGCGCACCGCTTGGCGGCGAATGTCACTGAGCGCCTGAGCCGAGGTTTCGCCCAGCATCAATCGAGCTTCGATCAAGGCGCGTTGTCGCCAGGCCGATTCGGTCAAACGATCCAGCGCCAGCGTCACCGAGGTCATGGTGTTGCCCAGAAACATCCCCAACAGCGGAATGGCGTACTGCGGCTGGTACCAGGGCTGCGGCTGAATCACCACGCTCAGCATCAAGACGGTGACGCTGAACGCCGAAATAAACATCGACAGCGTGCCGATGCCAAACCCCCAAACACCGGCCAAGGGCCGCGCCTGCCGCACCCAAACTTCACGACCGGCGATCACCAACATGGTCAAGGCCAGCACCGCCACCCAGACAAGGGCACCAACGGTGAATAAGGCTTCCAAGATCAATCCAATCAGCGACAACTGCACCGCCGTGCGCACTGCCGCGATCACCAAACTGCGACTCAACCCCAGCCTTGCCACCCAAAGTGTGGCGGCCAACACCAGCAACAACAGCGCCGCGAAACTCAGTTGCCAGACACTTAATTCGATAACCTTCATGCGGGCATCACCTCCGACGCCTCGCCCAACATCAGTCGCTTATCGGCCACGCGTGCCAGTTGGGCGTCGTCGTGCGCGACCCAGATGGCAAGCTTGTGTTGCGCACGAATGATCTCAAGCAACCAACCTTCCACCCGGTTGCGACTGCGTTCATCCAGGTTGGCGGTCGGCTCGTCCAGCAACAACACCGCCGGCTGATACGCCAAGGCACGCAGCAGCGCCAAGCGTTGTTTTTCACCGGTGGATAAGCGGTCGATGGTCCAGCGCGTCGGGTCCGAGCTGAAACCCAGCCGTTGCCAATCGTTCACTGTCTGGTTGGGAAAATGCTCGGCCACACTGTCGAACCACCACTGGCTTTCGGCCGGCACCAACATCACCTGGCGACGCCAGTCGTGAGCGGCGAAGGCGGACTGCGGCTGGCCGTTTAATTCGACCTCACCCGAGTGCGGATCCAAATCCGCCAAGGCGCGCAGCAAGCGGGTTTTGCCCGATCCGGATGGGCCCGACAGACCGAGGATTTGGCCAGGGGTCAGGGTGAGGTTGAGTGGGGGTTGGTTGGCTACGGTGAGGTTGATCAGTTGCAGCATGAGTCAGTGGGCTGTATGAGGGCGTCTGAGGTTGGTTGTTTTTACCGGCCCGGTCAAGGATCACCAGCGCAGAGGTGGAATGCTCGATCCGCCAATCAGCCTGTCGACGGATCGAAACAAGACAACGTTATTACTCAGAGCCCGCCTGGATGAGGCTGTCACGCGCACTGGCCAATATTTCATCGGACAAGGCCGGATCTGAAACCGCGCGCGCTATGATCATAGCGCCGACCGCCGTCGACAAGGTGTGGATGGCCTGACGTCGCCCTTGCTCAGCAGTGACGCCATCGGTGTGCGGTGCCAGCCGCGCAAGAGACTGCTGTATCTGCTCGGTAAACGGGCCGGCGATCTTTGGATTGCGGGCAATCGACGGACCCAGCGCCGCTATAGCGCACCCGTTACCGGGGTCATCACGATGCTGCGCCGTCAGGTAGCTCTCAGCAAAGGCAGCCAGCGGATCAGACTGGTCCAGCGGCGTCTGGCGTTGCTCATCCAACTGCGCCATGGCGTGACCCACCGCTTCAGCGGCCAACGCATCCTTGGAACTGAAATGCGCATAGAAAGCACCATGCGTCATCCCTGCTGACTGCATGATTTGCGCAACACTGACACTTCCAAAGCCCTGTTCACGGAACATCCGGGCGGCAGCCTGCAGAATTTTTTCATGCTTGGCTGCGGTCTCGCTGCGTGAATACCTCATGCTGACTCCTCGTTTTACTGACGACTCCGAAATGCAGCGGAGTTTCTTGACACCCCAAATATATGATGACTATCATAAATACGCAAACATGATGGCCATCATGAATAAGGCGCCCAGCCAGTCTGGCGATCAATTGATATTCCCTTTGAATTTTCAGGAGAAACAGTATGAAAACCTATCTGATTAACCACCTGCGTATACCGAACGACGTCCCCAACGAGGCGGGCTTGTCTTATCTGGAACAGGTTGAAGCGACCGTCGCACCCTTTGGCGGTAAATGGCTGGCCCAGGGCCCGGCTGATGTTGTTGAAGGCAGCTGGCCGGGTTCTATCGTGCTGATGGAATTCCCCAGCCGCAAAGCGGCGAACGACTGGTACCAGTCAGCCGACTATCAAGCCATTCTGCCGTTGCGAACCAATAACGCCATTTCCGATATCGTGCTGATTGATCAAATGCCCGAAGGATTCACCATCAAAGGCTTTGTTGCCGACATCCGCAGCGCACAACAAGCCGGATGATTACAGGCCTGCTGCGACCGGGCGATGTCGGGTTGAATGGTGGCAAAGCGGGTTCGAAGGCAGTATCGAGGGAGCGGTAAAACAGCCGATTTATACAACGTGCAAAGAGGTGGTCAGCGTCGCAGTTGAAGCGCCGCCGACCGCGATGGATGGGGCACATTCGTGCCTCACCTTTTTTATTGGCATCCTGCGCCGGCCTGCTGATCCGGTACGCCGACCCGATCCACCACTCGTGCCTGGCATCAAAAGCGGCCTGCACGACCGCCCCAGGGTTAGTGTTATGGTCGCATACCGACAGCAAAAGCAACCAATGCCAGCACCGTACAAACCGACAAGATAACGGCCAGTGCGCCGTAGGCGGCAAGATCAAGTATGCCAATAAGACTGATGGTGATGGCCGCACAGCCCATTTGCAGAAACCCGAGCAGAGCCGATGCACTGCCAGCCTGAGCGCCGAAGGGTTGCAGCGTGATGGCGGTTCCCAGAGGATTCACCAAGCCCATCCCAAACAGAAATATCGCCAGCGATGCAGAGAAAATGGCCGGCTGCGGCGCGCCGACCAGCAACAGAACACTGCCGGCAACAGCGATGACAATGCCAGCCAATGCCACCGCTTTGACCCCCCAACGATGAGCAAAGCGCGGGGCCAGAAGACCGGCGCCGAATACAACGAAGACCGTTGCCGCAAAAAACAACCCCAGGCCCAGCGCAGAAAAACCAAACCCATCCATCAAGATAGCCGGAGTGGCGGCGAAAAAAGCGTAGAGCCCGCCCAGGATAAGACTGACCGACGCCGCCGGCACGATAAACCGGCGATCACGCAGAAGCAGAACATAGCCGCGGAAAATACTGCTGGCCGATACCGCCGAGCGCCGGCCCGGCGGATGCGTTTCCCCCAGGCTGACGGCATAGAACACCGCAAACACCAGACTCAGCAAACCGACCAGGACAAACATTCCCCGCCAGCCAACCAGGCTATTGAGCCCGCTACCGAGCAGCGGTGAAAAACCCGGCGCCGCCGCCATCGCCACCATGATCAACGACAGCGCGCGTGCCAATGGCTCGCCGTCGAAAAGATCGCGAGCAATGGCCCGCGACAGCACGGCTGCCGCACACACGCCCAATGCCTGTACGATGCGGCCGACCACCAGCAGCGACAGATCGGTGGCCATCGCACTCAGCAAACTGCCGACCAGGAAGACACCCAATCCACCCAATACCAACCATTTTCGGCCGACATGGTCAGATAAAGGGCCGACCAGCAGCTGCCCGAAAGCAAAGGCCACAAAAAAGCTGCTGAGGGTGACACTGAGATGCCGGGTCGAGACCCCCAGCGCAGTGCCCATGTCCGGGAATGCAGGCAAGATGATATTGGTCGACAACGCGCCCAACGCCGCCAGACCAGACAGCAGGAAAAGCAGCGACGCGGTCAGCTGTGGCGCAACGGGTCGGTCGGGTACGCCGGTTTTGCAATCATCCGGTAGCGAGGGGGTAACACCCAGTTCCAGCAGCGATTCGTTCATTGGTACTCCTGTTAGCCGGTGACGGCGTCTTTGAGATAAACACCCTGTGACAACCCTTGTTTGACCTGACGCGTTGGCTCATCGACCGCCACCTCTTCCGCGCCCGCCTCTAAAGCATCCAGCGCGAGCCGCACGACCTCTTCCGGAGTCACTTTCGGTACATCGAAACCTCGGGTGAGATCCGTGTCGATAAAGCCTGCATGGAAGCCAAGCACCTGTGTTCCCTGAGCGCGCAACTCGTGCCGCAGGCCATTGGTCAACGCCCAGGCCGCAGCCTTACTGACGCCATAACCGGCCAGTGACGGCGTATTGATCCAGCTCAGAATGGACAAGATGTTCAGCAATGCGCCGCCGCCATTGCGGCCCAGGATGCCCGCGAAGGCACGGCTCAGGTTCAGCATGCCAAACAGGTTGGTGTCCAGTTGCTCGCGCAGCAGGGGTTCTGATTCATCGGTAAGAAAGCCGCTCAACCGCGCAATGCCAGCGTTGTTGATGACCAGAGTGACATCAGCGCAGAGGCTGGCGGCCGTGGCGATTTCTGCTGCGTCGGTTACATCGAGCTGGACCGGGACAACGCCGGGTAACGTCACCGAAGCCGGATCGCGGGCCGCCGCATACACTTTCGCGGCACCACGAGCCAGCAACTGTCGGGAGAATTCCAGGCCCAGGCCACGATTGGCCCCTGTGATAAGAACAACAGCACCGTCGAGTTTCATAGGTTATCTCCTGCGCTAACGCGCTTTATTGATATGATGGCCGTCATATTATTGGCCGTTAAAATCGATTGAATCGATATCGAGCAATCCCTTTAAGCCTGGGGTTCCCAGCGGCGAAACAGCACGCTGGCGTTGACGCCGCCAAACCCAAAACCATTGGATATCGCATACTCCATTGGCATAGGCCTAGCCTTAAGGCCGACCAGATTGAGTCCAGCGGCGAAAACGTCTGGATTCACCAAATTCAGCGTGGGCGGGACGACCTGATCACGCAGCGCCAGCACCGTAAAGATGGCCTCAATCCCTCCGGCGGCACCCAGCAGATGGCCCGTCGCCGACTTGGTAGACGTAATTGCCACCGGCGAGGTATCGCCGAACAGCGCGCGTATCGCCGCCAACTCGCTTTTATCGCCCACTTGCGTCGACGTCGCATGCGCATTGATATGCTGAACATCGTCCGGTTCCCGCTCGGCCTGTCGCAATGCCTGCGCCATTGCGCGGCGTGCACCGTTGCCATCCTCCGGGCCAGCCGTCAGATGATAGGCATCTGCACTGGTGCCATACCCCACAAGCTCAGCCAGCGGACGAGCACCGCGGGCTAAGGCATGATCCAGTGACTCGATCACCAGCAGCCCGGCACCTTCCCCCATCACGAAGCCATCACGATCCTGATCAAAAGGACGTGAAGCCTGTGAAGGGTGATCGTTGTAAGCGGTCGACACGGCCCGTGCAGCCGCAAAGCCACCCAGGCTGACAGAATGAATGGCCGCCTCGGCACCTCCGCACAAGGCAATATCCGCTTCGCCGCAACGGATCAGCCGCGCCGCATCCCCAATGGCCTGAACACCCGCGGCACAGGCGGTTACCGGTGCACCGAGCGGCCCCTGAAAACCATGGCGTATCGACACCTGTCCCGCTGCGAGGTTGGCCAAAAAAGACGGAACGGTGAAGGGTGATAAGCGGCGGGGACCGCGCTGATCGGTCGTGCGCACCGCCTCAGCCATGGCACCAAAACCGCCAATACCGGTGGCAATGATCGTGGCGGTCCGCTCCCGCTCAGAGGCTTCTTGCGGTGCCCATTTCGCCTGAGCCAAAGCCTCCTCAGCCGCCACCAGGGCAAACTCGATAAAGCGATCCATTTTCTTGCGATCTTTAGGCGCCACCAGGCGTTCAGGATCGAAGCCCGCGACAGGGTCTTCTGCCAGTGAAGGCACTCGCCCGCCCACACGACTGGCCACACCTTCGGAAAACTCGGGGGGTAGCGCGGCGATCCCGGACTGTCCGGAAAGCAGCCGACGCCACGTCTCTTCAGTGCCACACCCCAGCGGCCCCACTACGCCCATGCCCGTCACGACGATACGTTTATGCTGACCTTGCATCGGCTCACCTCTCTTTTTGTGCCTACGGTTGCCAGGTGATGTCGACACTGCGAGTGCCGCTTAATGCCCACAGACCACCTGATTTCATATGATGTTGATCATATTTTTTGCCGCTGAAAAGCGTTCAAAACTACTGACATGGCAGGGTTTAAGTATCGTATAGCGCCAGAAGCTCGCGCCGGGTATCGGCCAAGACGGCCCGGCCCTGATCGTTGTCGCCCAAGATGCGCGCCAGTTGCAACGCCCCGATCAAAGTACTGGTCACCGTCCAGGCGGCTTCTTCAGGGTGACGCCCGGGCAATACCTGGATGACACGGCGGTGCAGATTGCGCACCAGTGAGCGCGATGCCTCCAGCACAATGGATGGCTGATTGGGCATTTCCGTACTCAGCGCCGCCACCGGGCAACCCCGCTCACGCTTGGCAATCATGTCGTCGGACAAATAGGTTTCCACCAACGACCGAAACGGCCCCACCCCTTCTTGGGTCAGCCTGGCCAGGCTGTCGTCCAACGCACGGGCAATGTCGTCATCGGCACGGGCAACGGCAGCACGAAGCAGATCATCTCTGGAATCAAAGTGAGCATAGAAACCGCCATGAGTAAGCCCGGCCTCATTCATCACCTCGGCAACACCGACGCCACGAAAACCCTTCTTGCGCACTAGCTGGGATGCCACTTTAAGAATCCGCTCGCGCGATGCTTCTTTGCGGTCACTGCGTTTGCTCTGTTTCATATGATCACCATAATATTATGAGCATCATAAAGTCATAGTAACTATCCTCGCAAGCTTTTTCTGAGAAGCGTTGACTGAGGGCGTGATCATCAAAAGTTGGTGGGCCGGACCAGCTGAACCGAACGATTGTTAAAGACGCTCGGCTCCTTGTACTGACAACTGTGAGCGCGGTTTGAGATGAGGTGGCGATTTGCTTGGTTGAGTCCGGTACTGGCTGGGTTGACAGGATTTTAAAAACAGCTGCTTTGGTGTGATGAAGGAAGATGGTGGTCGAGGTGCGCCTGGTTGAACCGGAGGGTTGACGCTCAGGGATGGGCCGCCTTCCACACATCCCGAACCGGGAGAATTAAAAAAGCCTCTGGCCTTTGGGCCGGGGGCTTGAGACTGTGGCTAACGCACTTCCGGTCGGGATGCGCTCCCTGCGGTCGCGTTCTCCGCTGCGCTCCGAATCGAACCGAGAGGATTCGTCCGCACATCCCGAACCGGGAGAATTAAAAAAGCCCCCGGCCTTTTGGGTGCGATAAAGGAAGACGGTGGTTATGGCACTTACGGTCGGGATGGACCAAGGTGCTTTGCACCTTGCCCTGCGGGCGCCTGCGGCGGTCCTGGATGCCGCGCATCCAGTCGAACCGGAGGGTTGACGCCCAGGGATGGGCTAATGCGGCGGGCGCATGGATGCGCAGGAGCCGCCTTCCACACCGCCCGAACCGGGAGAATTAAAAAAGCCCCCGGCCTTTTGGGCCGGGGGCTTTTTTAATTCTGGCGGTGAGGGAGGGATTCGAACCCTCGATACGTTTCCGTATACACACTTTCCAGGCGTGCGCCTTCGACCACTCGGCCACCTCACCGTAAATCGTTGTCACCGCGTGCGGCGCAACGGCGGCGAACTCTAGCGGATCGTTGTAATCAATGCAAGTTTTTTAAGGAAAACAAGCGCTTAGCCGATGATTCGCTATTGCCGTACCAGTCGTCGGTTGTCGGCTTCGAAGTTCGGGTCGTTGCTGCGGTAGGGATTGATGTCGAGGCCGCCACGGCGAACGTAGCGGGCGTAAACGGTCAGTTTGTCGGTGCCGCAGTGTTGCTGTAAGTCCTGGAAGATGCGTTCGACGCACTGTTCGTGGAATTCGTTGTGCTGGCGAAAGGAGATCAGGTATTTGAGCAGGGCGGCGCGGTGGAGTTTGGGGCCCTGGTAGTCAATGACCACACTGCCCCAGTCCGGTTGGCCGGTGACCAGGCAGTTCGATTTGAGCAGGTGGCTGTTGAGCACTTCGTGCACCGGCTCGCCCGGCAGAGTGGCCAGCAGGCTCGGGTCGGTCTGGTATTGATCGGTTTCGATGTCCAGGTCGTCAATGTTCTCGCCCGGCAGGCCGAAGACGTCGGCGCTGTGGCCCATCTGCCCCAGCGGCACCAGGGTCACACGCACTTCGGCGCCGGCGGCCTTGCTGAGGTCGGATGACATCGTTTCCGCCACTTCGCGCACGCTGGCGAAATGGCTTTGGTTGAAGGAATTGAGGTAGAGCTTGAACGACTTCGATTCGATCAACCGTGGCGATTGCGCCGGGATGAAAAACTCACCCAGCGCCACCACCGGCTTGCCCTTGGGGTTCAGCCAGGACAGTTCGTAGGCGTTCCAGATATCGACGCCGGCAAACGGCAGCTCCCTGCCATCGATGCCGATTTCATCGCGCTTGCCCTGACGTTCTATGGGAAACAGCAGGGTGGGATCGTATTCGGCGATGTAAGCGCTGGTTTTGCCCAGCGGGCTCTGTTCGGGCGTCGACATGCTCACCTCTATTATTCCAAGTTCGTCTAGCTGCGCAGGCCGCGACCGGTGTTGAGCAAGTACAGCGCCCAGCTCATCAGTGCCGCGAGAAAGACGAACAGCATGCCATAGGCCGACACCACCGGAATATCGCTGACGCCAATGATGCCGTAACGGAAGGTGTTGACCATATAGAGAATGGGGTTGAGCTTGCTCACCCATTGCCAGACATCCGGCAGCATATTGACTGAGTAGAAGACGCCACCCAGGTAGGTCAGCGGGGTCAGAATAAAGGTCGGCACGATGGTGACGTCATCAAACTTGGTGGCAAAGATGGCGTTGATCAGACCGGCGGTGGCAAACACCACGGCGGTCAACAGGATAACGCTGAGCATCACAAACAGGTTGTGCACTTCCAGGTGGGTGAACCAGAGGCTGAGCAGCATAACGATGACGCCACAGGCCAGGCCTCGCGCCACGCCGCCGAAGACGAAGCCGAGCATGATCACCCAGTTGGGCACCGGCGACACCAACAGTTCCTCAATCGATTTCTGGAACTTGTTGGAGAAAAAGCTGGAACTGACGTTGCCGTAGCTGTTGGTGATCACCGACATCATGATCAGGCCGGGCACGATGTACTGCATGTAATCGACGCCGTCCATCGAGCCGATGCGGTCGCCGATCAGGTTTCCGAAGATGATGAAGTACAGCACCATGGTGATCGCCGGTGGCAGCAGCGTTTGCACCCAGATGCGGGTAAAACGACGGATTTCCTTGGACAGGATGGTGTAGAAAGCGACCCAGTATGGATGGTTCATGCGGCGCTCTCCTGCTTGGGCTGTTTGGAGGTGAGGTCAACGAACAGCTCTTCCAGGCGATTGGTCTTCGGCCGGATGCTGGTTACCACTAAACCGTGCTGCTGGAACTGGGCAAAGACGTCGTTCAGGTTCTGATCCTGCGCCAGATCGAATTCCAGGCTGCCGTCGTTGGTCAGGCGGCAGTTTAGGCCATCAAGCTCCGGCGCTTCGGTCAGGTTCTGAGTAATGTCGGCCACGAAGGTCGAGCGTTGTTTACCCTGCAACAGCTGTTTGGTCGGCGCCTGGGCAATGATCTCGCCACGATCAATGATGGCGATATTGCGGCACAAACTTTCGGCTTCTTCCAGGTAGTGCGTGGTCAGAATAATGGTGGTGCCCTGCGCATTCAGTTCGCGCAGGAACTGCCACATGGAGCGGCGGATTTCGATGTCCACACCGGCCGTCGGTTCATCAAGAATCAACATCTTCGGTTCGTGCACCAGCGCCCGGGCGATCATCAGACGACGCTTCATGCCGCCGGAGAGCATCCGCGCCGGCACATCGCGCTTGTCCCACAGATCCAGTTGCTTGAGGTATTTCTCGGTGCGCTGCGTCGCCAGTTTACGCTTGATGCCGTAGTAACCGGCCTGCTGGATCAGGATGTCGTCCACTTTCTCGAACGAATTAAAGTTGAACTCCTGGGGCACCACGCCCAGGCTGCGTTTAACGCCTTCGCGTTGGCTGTCGAGATCAAAACCACACACGCTCACCTGGCCGGAACCTTTGTTAACCAGCGAGGAGACGATGCCGAGGGTGGTGGATTTGCCAGCGCCGTTGGGGCCGAGCAGTGCGAAGAAGTCGCCTTGGTCGACGCGCAGATCGATGCCTTTGAGGGCTTCAAAACCGTTGTCGTAGACCTTGCGCAGTTGCTGAATATCAAGAGCTAACGTCATGGAACTCCCGTACGTTGGCGGGCCGGCCTGGGTCGCTGTCGTAATGACGCAGATAACAACAGAGCCAGCGGAAAAAACGAGGCGTATAAGTGGTTGCTAAAGTCACGATTTCAATGGAGTCACCGCATGAAAATCCTCATTACCGGCGCCAGCGGCTTTATCGGTTCCATGCTGGCACGAGCGCTGCTTGAACAGGGCCACTCGGTCGATGGCTGGCAACACCACAAGCCACTGCCCGAGGGCGTTAATCCCATCCGTCAGTTAGAACAACTGAATCGCCACTACAATGTTCTGATCAACCTGGCCGGTGCCAGCATCGCCGGTGGTCTTTGGACCAAAGCGCGGCAGCAGACCTTGCGCGCCTCGCGCATTGATTTTACCCGCGACCTGCTCGCCCAGCTGGGCCACAACGGCTTCAGCGTCGGTCATTTAATCAGCGGTTCGGCCATCGGTTATTACGGCACGGGCGATCAGCCGGTGAACGAAGACAGCGCGTCGGGTGACGACTTCAGCGCCCAGCTGTGTCGCGATTGGGAAGCCGCCGCTGTGAACGCTGAATCAAAGGTCGAGCGACTGACACTGATCCGCACCGGCCTGGTGTTGGGACGCAACGGTGGTTTATTGCCCACCCTGGCGCGCCCGGCACGCTTTGGCATGGCGACACGACTCGGTGATGGCGGGCAGGGACAAAGCTGGATTCACTGGCAGGATTATCAGGCGGCCATCGACTGGATCATCGCCAAGGGTTTGAGCGGCCCGGTGAATCTGACCGCGCCGAAGCCGGTCAGCCAAGATCGTTTTAACCGGGAACTGAGCCAGACGCTGCACCGGCCCTACTGGATGCGACTGCCCGGCGGACCGCTGCGCTGGACTTTGGGCGAGCTGTCGACGCTGCTGCTGGATGGCCAATACGTCGAGCCCAAACGACTGCTGGATAGCGGTTTTGAATTTCGTTACGCCAGGCTTACTGATGCGCTGGCGCAACTCTATTCAGTAGCCCGCTGATTGTCGCCGCTGCCCGGGTCTGCTACAAACGCATGTCCGTCATCCGAGGAGAGCCTTAATGGCCAGCAAGTGGGCAAATCGTTTCTTTCAAATGGCCGAGTTGGTCGGCTCCTGGAGTAAGGACCCGTCGACTCAGGTAGGTGCGGTAATCACCGAGCGCAACCGCGTGGTATCGCTGGGCTTCAACGGCTATCCGCACGGCGTTTCCGACCGCGCCGATACTGAAGATCGGGAAATGAAGTACGCCAAGACCATTCACGCTGAGGAAAACGCCATCCTCTTTGCCAAGCGCGATCTGGCCGATTGTGAAATCTGGGTAACGCACTTCCCCTGCCCCAACTGCGCCGCCAAAATTATTCAGACCGGCATTAGCGTGGTGCATTGCCCGATGCAGAGCGAAGATTATCTATCACGCTGGGGCGACAAGGTGAAGATCAGCGAATCGATGTTTGCCGAAGCCGGTGTGCGCGTGCACTGGGCCAAGCCCTGAACCGGCGCCTCGGTCACACCTTAAACTGCTGCACGGCCTGATCCAGATCCTGGGCCACATTCTGCAGTTGATGTGTCTGTTCCGCCGCCTGCTGGGCGCCTTCGGCGGTGCCCTCTGAGACTTCACGAATGGCGACGATGTTCTGATTGATCTCTTCGGTGGTGGCGCTTTGCTGTTCCGACGCCGTGGCGATCAGCATGTTGAGTTCGTTCAGATGCGTCATGGCGCTCATAAAGTTGCTGAACCGTTCCTGCGCTGAGCGCGCCTGTTCGGCAACATCCTGAGTCGCGGACTGACTCGATTCGATCACCGCCACAGCGGAAGCCGATTGCTCCAGCATCCACTCGATCTTGACGCGAATTTCTTCAGTCGATGCCTGGGTGCGGCCAGCCAGGGTGCGCACCTCATCGGCCACCACCGCAAATCCCCGACCTTGTTCACCGGCGCGTGCCGCTTCGATGGCCGCGTTTAACGCCAGCAAATTGGTCTGCTCAGCAATGCCGCGAATGGTCGCCAGAATGTCTTCGATGCTGGTGACGCCTTCATCGAGTTGACGAATCACCTCGGCGGCGCTGGCCATTTTTTCTTCCAGCGCGCCGACCGCCGTCATGGTGGCTTTAACAGTGGTGTCGATGACGCGGGCGTCCTGTTCGCTGTCGCGCATTTCACGACTGGCGACTTCGGCATTGCTGGCCACTTCGCGAATCGACGAGGTCATTTCGTTGATGGCGGTCACCACCATATCCAGCTCGGTGCGTTGACGTTCAACGCTGGCGCGGGTTTGATCGGAAATGGCGGTGGTATCGTGCGCCACCCGACTGAGGGTTTCATTGTGCGTTTGAATCCGCCCGATCATGCCACTCAGGGTGGTCACCAATTGCTCCGTCGCCTGGCTGATATCGCCCAGTTCATCGCGACTGTGACGGCCAAACTGAGCGGTGAAATCACCCTCTCCGACCTGTGTCATATAAGCCCGCAAGCGTTTCAGCGGCTGGCGAATTGAGCGCACCACCAGCACCGACACCAGAATGCAGAACAACACCGCAACAACAGCGACCGCGATCAGCGCCACGCGCGATTCCACCACCTGATCCTGCGCCCGACGGCCAATGGAGCTGGCAGCAGCATCAACGCGAGCAGCAATCCGACTGAGCAACGCCACCTCGGTACTCAAGCCATCCTGAGTCTGAACCACACCGGCGCGAAGCGCGGCTTTGATCTGCAGGAAATCATTCTGCAACGGCGCCAGACCTTCGTTGGCGGTGACCTTTTCCACCATCTGCCCAACCAGCGGGCCAAGCTCCTGCTGGAATTCACCGATCAGGGGTTCCTGGCGCGCCCGCGCCATCAACTGAAAGCCGAGCCGGCCGTAGTCGTTCATAAAGTCGCGGAAGTTATCCTGAGCGGTGCGGAAATCGGTCAGGCTGTTGACCAACGCCAACTCCCGGGCCCAGGCGGAGCCGTGGCTGACCAGGTTGCGAATGTCGTAGAGCATTTCCCGGTTATCGGGGTCTTCGACGTCACTCAGATAAGCCGGAAACACCGCGTCCAGTTCACTGATGATGACCTGCAAGTCCTGACGGATGGTAGCAATCTGCTGTTGAGCCACCAGCGACTGACCGTAAATACGCATGTTTTCACGGATACCTTCGAACAGCTCCTGGCTGCGTCCGACAATGATTTTCAAATCACGGCGGCTGGCTTCCAGAGTGCCCAGCTGATCCAGCTGTTCCGCCAGGGCCGCGGCACGATTGCTAAAGGCCACGGTCGCGGCTTCGAAGTCGCTTTCCAGACGCCCCAGCAACTGCGGATCGACGGCGTTGTAATGTTCAATCGCCAGACGACTGACCTCAAGCAACTCGATCTGCAGGTCACCGACGGTTTTCTGCGCCGGAGCGGCACCGGAGACCACGCGTCCGACCCCGCCATTAATGCGTTCCAGGCCCAGGGCGCCAAGCATCACCACGGCGATGATGGCCAAACTCAGGATGACGAACGCCAGGTTCAACCTGGAAGCCACATTCAATCTCAGCCTGGGTTTGCTCAACGCCCACTTCATAGTCAGATTCCTTGTTGTATTTTGACGTCCTGATACCACCCGACGCTCTGTTTATTAACGGCGTTCACCCGGTTTTCTATAGCATCTTAGTTGTGCTCACCGACCTGCCGTACGCCCTTAACCGCCTGTTGCCAGCCCGCATACAAGCGATCGCGGTCGGCTGCGGACATCCGCGCATCGAAACGCTGTTCGCACTGCCAATAACCGGAGATATCGTCCAAGGAAGTGTAGAGCCCCGAGGCCAGGCCAGCCAGAAAGGCCGCGCCCAGCGCTGTGGTTTCAGTCACGGTGGGGCGGTCGACCCGGGTACCGAGAACGTCGGCCAGAAATTGCATGGTCCAGTCGTTGACCGCCATGCCACCATCCACGCGCAGGGCTTCCAGCTCTTTAGCGCCGTCGGCGCGCATGGCGTCGACCAGATCACGGGTCTGATAGGCCACGCTCTGCAGGCCGGCGGTAACCACTTCGGCGATGCCGGAATCACGCGTCAGACCGACAATGGCGCCGCGTGCATCGGGGTCCCAGTAGGGCGCGCCCAGGCCGGTAAAGGCCGGCACCAGATAGACGCCCTGGTCCGCTCCGACCTGCTCGGCAAAGGCGGTTGAATCGGAGGCTTTTTCGATCAGCTTGAGGCCGTCACGCAGCCACTGCATAGTCGCACCGGCCATAAAGATGGAGCCTTCCAGCGCGTAGGTGACTTCGCCATCCAGACGATAACCGACGGTGGTCAGCAATTTGTTATGCGATTGCAGCGGCTTCTTACCAGTGTTCATCACCATAAAGCAGCCGGTGCCGTAGGTGCTTTTCACCATGCCCCGTTTGAAACAGGCCTGGCCGAACAAGGCAGCGTGCTGATCGCCGGCGATACCGCGTACCGGTATGGAGCCACCCAGTAAATCGGCCTCGGTGTCACCAAACTCATCGGCGCAATCTTTGACCGTCGGCATCATCGACGCCGGCACATCCAGCATATCGAGCAAGGCGCTGTCCCAACGCTGAGTGTGAATATTGAACATCAGGGTGCGCGAGGCGTTGGTGGCATCGGTGGCGTGTTCACGACCGCCGGTCAGACGCCACAACAAAAAGCTGTCGATGGTGCCAAAGGCCAGTTCGCCACGCTCGGCGCGCTCGCGGGCGCCATCGACGTTCTCGAGAATCCAGCGGACTTTGGTGCCAGAGAAATAAGGATCGAGCAGCAGGCCGGTTTTTTCCGCGACCCAGGCGGCGTGGCCATCGTCGCGCAATTGGTGGCAGAAATCGGCGGTGCGTCGGTCCTGCCAGACGATGGCGTTGTACACCGGCTCGCCGGTTTTTTTGTCCCACACCACCGTGGTTTCACGCTGATTGGTAATGCCGATGGCGCGGATGTCGGAGGCTTTCAGCCCGGCTTTGTCGAGCACCTCACGACAGACGCTGAGCGTCGATTGCCAGATGTCTTCCGGATCGTGTTCGACCCAACCGTTATGAGGAAAAATCTGCCGGAATTCCTGTTGTGCGCTGTGCAAAGATTGCCCATCCCGATTGAACAGAATGGCGCGAGTGCTGGTGGTGCCCTGATCGATGGCGAGCAAGGTGTCGGACATGATGACTCCTTCGATTATTGTTTTACCCAGATTGATCCGCTGCGGTTATCAGAACCGACGCCGATCCGGCTGGCGCCAGTGTACCCCTTCACACCTCAAGCAACAGCGCCAACGCTCTGCTTCAGAGTACATTCTGAAAACGATTTCATTCATTAGAACCCCCAAGATAGGGGCTGAGAGAGCCATATTATATATTCGTATAAGCCAAAAGCGGCAGAATTGAAAAAATTCTTGAAAACGTTTCCAAGGCTCACCATACTCGCCTCACCAGGTGTTACCCAAGCACCTGACTATAAAAACAACACGACAAGAGGTAGCGCGACGTGCACGAAATCAGCGGCACTGATCGATGGCATCGCCTGATCCCCTGGCTGTTCCTGTTACCGGCCATGCTGTTCTTTGCGGTCTATGTGATTTCGCCGATCCTGCAGAGCATCTGGATCAGTTTCTTCGACTGGGACGGTTTTGGTGACAAAGTCTTTATCGGCCTGGGCAACTACATAGAGTTGACCGAAGATCCGCTGTTCTGGACATCGCTGAAGAACAACATTCTCTGGCTGGTGTTCTATATGCTGGCGGTGCCGCTGGGTCTGGGCGTGGCGCTGTTTCTGAACCAGCAGGTGCTGGGTATCCGCGCCGTCAAATCGCTGTTCTTCTTTCCCTTTGTGATTTCTCAGGTCATCGTCGGCGTGGTCTTCGCCTGGTTCTATGATCCCAGCTACGGTCTGCTGCAAAAGGCCTTGGGACTGTTCGGTATGGGGCCGCTGCCGATCCTCGCGGACGAAACCCTGGTGACCTACGGCATCATCGCCGCCGGCCTGTGGCCACAGATCGCCTACACCATGATTTTGTATCTCACCGGCCTCAATAACCTCAACCCCGAGCAGATTGAAGCGGCACGTATGGACGGCGCACACGGTTGGAAGATGCTGCGTCACGTCATCATTCCACAACTGCGTCCAGCCACTTTTCTGGCCATTGTCGTCACCGTCATCGGCGCCCTGCGCTCCTTCGACCTGGTCGCCACCATGACCGGCGGTGGTCCCTATGGCAGTTCGTCGGTGCTGGCGTTCTTTATGTACGAGCAGGCCATTTTCAATTACCGCATGGGTTACGGCGCGGCCATCGCCACAGTGCTGTTTGCCATCATGCTGATCTACATTTCCTTCTTCTTGTGGCGCATGCTGCGGGCCGAGCGAGGTTAAGATGTTTCCGACCCCGATCCAACAAACCTCGCCGCTGACGCAAATCAGCTATCGGGTGGCGCTGCCACTGTCCATCGTGCTGTGGCTGCTGCCGTTGTTCGCGGTGATGATGACCTCAGTGCGTTCTATCGGCGATATCAATGCCGGTAACTACTGGGGCTGGCCGAAAGACTGGATGCTGGTGGAAAACTACAGCGCCGTTTTTGGCAACACCAATATGGGCCGCTATCTGCTCAACAGTGTGTTGATTACCGTTCCGGTGATGATTGCCTCTGTTGCCTTGGCCACCATGGCGGGTTTTGCGCTGGCTAAATATAAGTTCCGAGGTCGGCTCGCCATCTTCGCAACCTTTATCGGTGGCAACTTCGTACCCTTCCAGATTCTGATGATTCCGGTGCGCGATCTGACCATCGACCTGGGTCTATACGACAGCATCTGGGCGCTGATCTTTTTCCACACCGCCTTCCAGACCGGTTTCTGCACACTCTTTATGCGCAACTTTATTGTCGATCTGCCGGATGAATTATTCGAATCCTGCCGGCTCGATGGCGCCAGTGAATGGCATATCTTCCGCAAGATCGTGCTGCCCTTGGTACGGCCGGCGCTGGCCGCGTTGGCGGTGCTGATTTTCACCTTTGTGTGGAACGATTATTTCTGGGCTCTGGTGCTGGTGCAAAGCGACGAAGTACGGCCGGTCACCGCTGGCATCAGTGCCTTGCGCGGTCAGTGGCTGGCGTCCTGGCAATTGATTTCCGCCGGCTCCATCGTCGCGGCCCTGCCGCCGGTGATTCTGTTTTTCACCATGCAGCGCCACTTCATTGCCGGCCTGACATTGGGCGCAACCAAAGGCTGAACCATGACGCTTTATACACTGCACAGCAGCAACACCAGCCTGGTCATCGAGCAGCCACAAACCGGCGCGCCAATCATCCGCTACTGGGGCGCGCGATTATCGGCAACACCCGATCAGCGACTGTGGCACCGCGCTCTGCCTCAAGCCGGCCTGGATGAACGCTGCGAGCTGAGTATTGCGCCCACACTCGCCGACGGCACCTTTATGGAACCGGCGCTGCGCTGTCATGTTGACGGCCGTCACTGGGCGCCGCAGTGGCACAGTCAGTGCGAAACGACCGACGAGCAGCAGCTCGCGTTCCAACTGCAAGCGGTTAACGGTCAGGTTCAGTTGAACTGGCTGCTGAACCTGGATGCCGAAACGGATGTGCTGAGTATTTCAGCCAGCCTGACCAACCTCGGGCCTGAGCCACTGGTTTTGGATCAATGGCTGACAACCTTACCCCTGCCAGTAACCATGACTGAGGTGATGAGTTTCAGTGGTCGCTGGGTGCATGAATTCCAACCCCAGCGCGACCGACTGCCGCTGGGCTCACTGGAATACACCAATCTGCGTGGCCGTACTTCGCACGATCATTTCCCCGGCCTGCTGGTCAGCGACAGCGATTTCAAACCCGACGATGGTTGCGTCTATGGTTTTCATCTGGGCTGGAGTGGCAACCATCGCCAGCGCCTGGAACGCAGCCAATTGGGTCACAGCCAATACCAGGCCGGTGCGCATTTATTACCCGGCGAAATTCGCCTGAACGCCGGCGAACAGTTTGAAGCACCGACGCTCTATGCCTGCCGTTCTGAGACGGGTTACAACGGCGTCGCCGAACGTTTCCAAAGCTTCGTGCGAGAACAAATTCTAACCTTGCCAGACAACGCGACTCGCCCGGTACACATCAACACCTGGGAAGCGCTGTATTTCGATCACAACCAACAAGGGCTCGATGAACTGGCCAAAGCCGGTGCTCGTGTGGGTGCCGAACGCTATGTGCTCGATGATGGCTGGTTCCTGGGTCGGCGCGATGACACTGCTGGCCTCGGTGATTGGGTGGTCGATCCCGACGTCTATCCGGAAAAGCTGCACCCATTGGCCGCTACTTTAAAACGTCACGGCCTGGAATTCGGTCTCTGGGTCGAACCGGAAATGATCAACCCGCGCTCGCGTCTATTCGAACAACATCCCGAATGGGTGCTCGATATCAGCGGCCAACATCAGCCGCTGGCCCGCAATCAGCGAGTCCTCGATTTGACTCGTTCCGAGGTGCGCGATTATCTCTTCGATCACCTGAACGCCCTGCTCAATGACTACCCCATTCGCTACCTGAAATGGGACATGAATCGCGACCACGTTCAGGCCGCCGATGCCGAGGGTCGCGCCGCCGGTTATCGTCAGACGCAGGGTCTTTATACCTTGCTCAAGCGCTTGCGCGGACAGCATCCCAAGGTTGAAATCGAATCCTGCGCTTCCGGCGGCGCCCGTATGGATTTCGGCATTCTGCGTTACACCCAGCGCTTCTGGTTAAGCGACTGCAACGACGCTCACGAACGCCAGATCATGCAGCAGTGGGCCGCATTATTTTTCCCGGCCGAAGTGATTGGCAGCCACATTGGGCCACCGCAGAGCCATACCACCAGTCGAGTTCACCAAGACGATGTGCGTATCGGCACCGCCTTTTTCGGACACCTGGGCATCGAATGGGATATCCGTACCCTGGATGAAACTGCGTTCGCTCGAATGGCGCGCGGTATTGCACTGCATAAAGAGTGGCGGCCGCTGCTGCATCAAGGTTTACGTCACGCCTTAAACAGTGGCGACGATGCGCAATTAGCCTTTGCCGTCAGCCACAATAACCGCCAGTTGGTAAGCATTTTTCAGCAACGCATGCCAACGCTGGCGGTCGGCGCCAACCTGAAACTGAAACGTCTGGTGGCCGGTCAGACTTATCGGATACAACCTTTGTTCGAGCCAGAAAAAACCGGTCATTTAATGAAGCAAAAACCGGCCTGGATGAGTGTCGAAAACATTGAATTCAGTGGTGCTGATTTGATGCAAATCGGCCTACCGCTGCCGGTTCTGGATCCGGATACCTTACTGGTGCTGGCACTTGAACCCGTGCATCGGTAATTCGTTTCGCCCGGTGTTGTTCGGGTCGGTAAGGCTCAGCAACAACACCACGAAAATAGGGGCTGCGGTCCCGCCTGTCGTCTCACAACAAAAAAGAAGGACGAAGCCATGAAACTGAAACACCTAGTCACCGCCAGCGCATTGAGCGCCTTGTTGCTGAGCCAAGCTCAGGCAGGCACTCTGGTTATCAACTCCAACCAGTCCGATCCCGCTCCGCGTGAAACCTGGACCAATATCATCAACGAATTCGAAGCCGCCAATCCGGATATCGATGTTCAGTTGAATGAATACGACCACGAAGGCTACAAGAGCGCCATTCGTAACTGGCTGGTCACCTCACCACCCGATGTTGTTTTCTGGTTCGCCGGTAACCGCATGAAATTTTTCGTCGACCGTGGTTTGTTCGAACCGGTTTCCGATGTCTGGGAAGACAACGGTATGAACGATACCTTCCGCTCTACTCGCGCTTCCATGACGGTCGAAGGCGAACAGTACGGTGTACCCGCTACTTATTATCAGTGGGGTATTTATTACAACGCCGATATGTTTGAAGAACTCGGCCTGAGTGAACCCCAGACCTGGGAAGAATTTATCGAGGTTTGTGAAACACTCAAGCAAAATGGCTACACCCCGATCACCATCGGTACCAAATTCCTGTGGACGGCTGCCGGCTGGTTTGACTACCTCAACCTGCGCACCAACGGCCTGGATTTCCACATCGATTTGATGGACGGCAAAGTCCCTTACACCGATGATCGCGTCCGCGATACCTTTGCCAACTGGCGCCAGCTGGTCGACGGCGGTTACTTCCTGGAAAACCACGCCTCTTACAGCTGGCAGGAAGCTCAGGCGCCGCTGCTCAACGGCGATGCTGGCATGTATCTGATGGGCAACTTCCTAACTCCTAGCTTCCCGGAAGGCTCCAACTACGGCTTCTTCCAATTCCCACAGATCAATCCAAACGTTGGCATGTTTGAAGACGCACCAACGGACACCATCCACATTCCGTCACGTGCTAAGAACAAAGAAGACGCCAAGCGTTTTCTCGCTTACGTTGCGCAACCAGACGTTCAGACTCGTCTGAACCTGGGGCTGAATCAGCTGCCGACCAACTCTGAAGCGCAAGCCGGTGACAACCACTTCCTGCAGGAAGGTTTGCAGATGTTGTCTGAAGCTGACGGTACTGCTCAATTCTATGATCGTGATACTGATCCAGCGATGGCTTCTGAAGGCATGAAGGGCTTCCAGGAATTTATGATCGTTCCGGATCGCCTGGATGACATCCTCAATAATCTGGAACGTGTTCGTCAACGCGTCTTCCGTTAAGGTTAAATAAGTTTCGCTAAACCTGTTTGGGCGGCCTTGCGCCGCCCTGTTTTGTTTAGGAGGTAACAATGCCCAGCTTCACTGAAATTCTCGCCCGGCGTGATTGGGAAAATCCGGCGCAAGTCGGTTTACATAAATTACCCGCGCACAGCCCCTTATTCAGTTTCAGTGACCAGACATCAGCGCTGACCGAAAAAAAATCCTGGCGTAACCGCAATTTAAATGGTGATTGGGCATTCCGTCTTTACCCGCGGCCCGAACAGGTTCCCGCCGAACTGTTCGAAAGCGATTTAGATTTGTCAGACTTTGAAACAATACCGGTACCATCAAACTGGCAATGCCAGGGCCACGATCAGCCGATCTACACCAATGTTCAATATCCTTTTGAACCAAAGCCGCCTTTTGTACCTGAAGACAATCCGACCGGTTGCTACTTGACCGATATCGATATTGAGGCGGATCACTTAAAAAGCCAAACACGCATCCGTTTCGACGGTGTTAATTCGGCCTTTCATCTATGGTGCAATGGTCAGTGGATTGGCTATAGCCAGGACAGCCGTCTGCCGGCGGAATTCGATCTAAGTGCAGTGCTGGTTCCCGGCCGTAATCGATTGGCCGTTATGGTGCTGCGCTGGTCCGATGGCAGCTATTTAGAAGATCAGGATATGTGGTGGTTGAGCGGCATCTTTCGCGATGTTTCTTTGCTGCACAAACCAACATACAGAATTGAAGATGTCTCCATTCAAACCGAACTAGATGCCAGTTATCGCGACGCCGCTATAAAAATAACCAGCCGACTATCTGACTCGTCATTCCGACTTGGAGCGCAGTTATTTCGCGACGATCAAGCGGTAACCGAGCTGGTAATTGAAAACCCCGGGCAAATTGAAGTCGATGAGCGCGGAGGTTTTCGTGATCGGGTTCAGCACTGCATTGCCGTCAGTGATCCAGACAAATGGACCGCCGAAACACCGAATTTGTATCGCCTGGTCATCAGCCTGCTTGACGATCAGAACCAGCCATTGGATATCGAGGCTTACGACATCGGATTTCGCCAAGTCGAAATTCGCGATGGCTTATTACGAATCAATGGTCAGCCTTTATTAATCCGCGGCGTAAATCGCCACGAACACCATCCGGAGAACGGTCACGCCGTCAGCTACGCGGATATGGAAGAAGATATCCGACTCATGAAGCAATACAACTTCAATGCGGTACGCACGGCCCACTACCCCAACCATCCGGACTTTTATCGGCTCTGTGATCGCTATGGTCTTTATGTGGTCGATGAAGCCAATATTGAAACCCATGGTCTTTATCCATCCAGTCAGGTATCGGACGAGTCGGCCTGGCTAAACGCTTATTTGGAGCGTGTTACGCGTCTGGTTCTGCGCGATCGCAATCACCCGAGCGTAATCATCTGGTCGCTGGGTAACGAATCCGGTTTGGGTGCTAATCATCACGCGGCTTACCAATGGGTCAAACAAACCGACCCAACCCGGCCAGTGCAATATGAAGGCGGAGGTGCTGACAGCGCAGCGACCGATATTATCTGCCCAATGTACGCTCGTCTTGATAACGACTTGACGCTTCCGATTTCTGTACCCAAATGGGCAATCAAAAAATGGATCGGACTACCGAACGAGAACCGACCACTAATTTTATGCGAATACGCTCATGCCATGGGCAACAGCCTGGGTAACTTTGCCGACTACTGGCAGGCTTTTCGTCAGTATCCACGTTTGCAGGGCGGCTTTATCTGGGACTGGGTCGACCAGGGTTTAAATCACACAACCGTTGATGGTACGACTTACTGGGCTTATGGCGGCGACTTCGGCGATCAACCCAACGACCGCCAGTTCTGCATCAATGGTTTGGTCTTTCCGGATCGAACACCACACCCTAGCCTATTGGAAGCTAAACGATGCCAGCAGTTTTTTCAGTTTGAACTGGTGGCAACCAAACCTCTGCAGATTCGGATAACCAGCGAATACTTGTTCCGACATAGCGACAATGAAAATCTGCATTGGTCGGTGCTTGAAGACGGTGTCGAAAAAGAGTCGGGAACAGTCGCCTTAGATCTCTCACCTCAATCTCAACAGCTTATTACTTTGTTGAATTCTTTACCGGAACCACAACCTGGCAAGCACTATCATCTGATACTTCGAGTGCATCAACCTGCTGCAACTCAGTGGTCCGAAAGTGGCCACGAAAGCGCCGGCGCCCAATTCGCATTGCCCGCGAGTATGGCATTGCCAACAACGCCCGCTTCGTCGCCAACAACTTCGGCTCAACTGGCAGTTGAAGACGGACGCCTGGTGCTGAGCGCCGCAGGAACAGAAGTACATTTCGACCGGCAAAGCGGACTGATTAGCCAATGGCTAATGAATGGCCACAACATCATCGCCGAAGCGCCGCAGGATAACCTTTGGCGCGCGCCGCTCGACAACGATATTGGCGTCAGTGAAGCCGACCGCATTGATCCCAATGCCTGGGCCGCTCGCTGGAGCCAAGCCGGGCTGGATCGACTGCAACGCCAATGTGCCCAAATCGACTGGTTCGAACACCAGGGTTCTATCACTGTCCTGGTCACCAGCCGATGGCAAGTCGATGCTGAGGATCGCGCACTCAGCCTTTGGGCTTGGCGCCTGGATAGCCAGGGCCAGCTGCACCTCAATGTCGAACTGAAGTTGGCGACCGGCTTGCCGCCGCTACCACGCATTGGCGTGATAATGCGCTTGGCGACACGTCTAGGCGATGCTCACTGGTACGGCCGTGGCCCGCATGAAAACTACCCGGATCGTTTATTTTCAGCCGACGTGGCCATACACCGACAGCCGCTTTCTGCTATGCACACACCCTATATTTTTCCCAGCGAAAACGGTCTACGTTGCGATACCCGATGGCTGCAACTCGGCTCGATGCGCGTAGAGGGAGACTTTCATTTTGCCGTCAGCCCATATCGCCAAAGCCAATTGGCCTCGGCTCGACACGATTATGAGTTGCAGGACGAAACAGGACTGGAAGTACGATTGGATGCTTACCACATGGGCGTGGGTGGCGATGATTCCTGGAGCCCCAGTGTGCATCCAGAATACTTGCTGACTGAAAAAACCTATCGTTATGCGTTGCGGTTTATCAGCAGAGAAGACGTATAAAACGGCAAATTATCGTCAACTAGCCTTGAGCGCGGGGCCATAAACACAAGCTGGCCTCGCGCTCAACCAGTTCAAACCCCAGAGCCTGATAAAGCTTGGTGGCGTGGTAGTTAGCATCGGCCACTATCACCTGTCGCTCAACAATCGATTGCATATCGCTGGCCATACGATGCACAAGGTGCCGCGCAATTCCCTGGTTTTGCCAAGCAGCTACCACCCGGACATCCTGATAACGGGCCAGACCCTGCCAATGAAAAACGCCGGCATAACCCACCAGTTCAGAGCCGACAAAAGCACCGTAAAAATTGCCCAGGTTCCGTTCCACCAAGCACCGATACGAAGCCTGTCGGTCCTGGCGATGGCGGCGGAAATCCACCTCCTCATGACCCGGTTCGCGTAACGCCACGCTGATATCCAACCATTGCTGCCAGTCAACATCACTATTAAAAGGCCGTAACTGAACGGCAGGATTCAGCGCTGCCGGCAAAGCGTCGAGCTGGGCTTTGTTAAGCACCCGGATGTCGGCTTCCTCATAGTCATAACCAGCATTGCAAAAGCTCTCGATAGTACTCGCATCATGCTCCTGCGGGCGCCAGATAAAGGTGCGGTGACAAATCCCATCCAAATCAGCAAAAGCATGATCAAACAACAACTCCCACTGGCTTAACGACTGAGTCGCCAAGGGCACCTTCAAGGCAAGAAAATTACCGAAATAATAATCCGGGCTAAGCGGAGTACGAAAAACCGCGGCAAGCTCAGTATCAAGTTTTTCGACTTCGTGATGGCTGACGACGTACTCACTTAGAACGCCGAGACTTAGGGCTTCAGGTTTATTCATAAAGAGTTTTATTGCATGAGGTCACGGTTTGCTCAAGGGGAGAGTAGTTAAAACCTTCAAAGAATTTTGCTAACGGATTTCAGACTATAAAAATCGACCCCAATATGTCGGACCAGACGAACCGCCCAGACCATCTCTAGCCCGGGGTTCGGCTTAGCGGTATAAGAATGAATAGCTCAATACAACCCTGTGGTTAGGCCCTGACCTACTCGGGGTGCCGAGCATGCTCGGCATCGCTGCGCGACGCGCGACGCGCCCCCAGCTGGCACCTCCGGTGCAGGGCCGGCTGGGGTCGCACACGACCACATGGGCCCCAGAGAGTAGTGAGAGTGCGTCATCTGGTTTTCAAAATAAAAAACCCCGAACCATCTCTGCTCTGGGGCGGTATTAAAAGCTTGACGAGGACCCGGCCGGCGTCCCGGTACTCGTAGAGCCCCGGAGCGCCGGCCGGATCATCGTGGTGCTTGTTTCTCGGACAATAAAAAACCCCAGGCCGTTTCCGACCTGGGGTTCGCAATAAAAGCTTGACGATGACCTACTCTCACATGGGGAAGCCCCACACTACCATCGGCGAGGCTGCGTTTCACGACTGAGTTCGGCAAGGAGTCAGGTGGTTCCACAGCTCTATGGTCGTCAAGCAAACTGGTTGGTGGCTGTTGTTCTTTGCTGTCTGCAACGAAGCCCTTCTTTACTCGGCTCCTGTCAACAACGCACCCAATTCGCTCTGATTGACGGTGTTTTCTCGTCTTTCTATCTTTCTGTCTGATCGTCCAAGTGTTCTATAGCTCTATCTTTGTTGCGTCCAAGCCGCCAACACCCCTTGGGCGTTATATGGCCAAGCCGCACGGGCCATTAGTACTGGTCAGCTCAACGCCTCACAGCGCTTACACATCCAGCCTATCAACCAGGTCGTCTTCCTGGGCCCTTTAGGAGACTCGAAGTCTCAGGGAAAACTCATCTTGAAGGGGGCTTCCCGCTTAGATGCTTTCAGCGGTTATCCCGTCCGAACGTAGCTACCGGGCAATGCGATTGGCATCACAACCCGTACACCAGGGGTTCGTCCACTCCGGTCCTCTCGTACTAGGAGCAGCTCTTCTCAGTTTTCCAACGTCCACGGCAGATAGGGACCGAACTGTCTCACGACGTTCTAAACCCAGCTCGCGTACCACTTTAAATGGCGAACAGCCATACCCTTGGGACCGGCTTCAGCCCCAGGATGTGATGAGCCGACATCGAGGTGCCAAACACCGCCGTCGATGTGAACTCTTGGGCGGTATCAGCCTGTTATCCCCGGAGTACCTTTTATCCGTTGAGCGATGGCCCTTCCATACAGAACCACCGGATCACTATGACCTGCTTTCGCACCTGCTCGACCTGTCCGTCTCGCAGTCAAGCACCCTTGTGCCATTACACTAACCGCATGATTTCCGACCATGCTTAGGGTACCTTCGTGCTCCTCCGTTACTCTTTGGGAGGAGACCGCCCCAGTCAAACTACCCACCACACACGGTCCTCGCCCTGGATCACAGGGCTGAGTTAGAACCTCAAACTTGCCAGGCTGGTATTTCAAGGTCGGCTCCACATGGACTGGCGTCCACGCTTCTAAGCCTCCCAGCTATCCTACACAAACAAGTTCAAAGTCCAGTGTGAAGCTGTAGTAAAGGTTCACGGGGTCTTTCCGTCTAGCCGCGGATACACTGCATCTTAACAGCGATTTCAATTTCACTGAGTCTCGGGTGGAGACAGCGCCCCCATCGTTACGCCATTCGTGCAGGTCGGAACTTACCCGACAAGGAATTTCGCTACCTTAGGACCGTTATAGTTACGGCCGCCGTTTACCGGGGCTTCGATCAAGAGCTTCGCCTAAGCTAACCCCATCAATTAACCTTCCGGCACCGGGCAGGCGTCACACCGTATACGTCCACTTTCGTGTTTGCACAGTGCTGTGTTTTTAATAAACAGTCGCAGGGGCCTGGTATCTTCGGCTGGCCTCAGCTCCAGTCGTAAAGACCTTCACCTAACACCAGCGTGCCTTCTCCCGAAGTTACGGCACCATTTTGCCTAGTTCCTTCACCCGAGTTCTCTCAAGCGCCTTGGTATTCTCTACCTGACCACCTGTGTCGGTTTTGGGTACGGTTCCGGTGTACCTGAAGCTTAGAGGCTTTTCCTGGAAGCTGGGCATCAGTGACTTCGCGTTCCGTAGAACGACCGTCATCGTGTCTCAGGATTGTGGAACCGGATTTGCCTAATCCCACTCCCTACTCACTTGAACCAGGACAACCAACGCCTGGATCACCTAGCCTTCTCCGTCCCCCCATCGCAGTACACCCAAGTACGGGAATATTAACCCGTTTCCCATCGACTACGCTTTTCAGCCTCGCCTTAGGGGCCGACTCACCCTGCTCCGATTAACGTTGAACAGGAACCCTTGGTCTTTCGGCGTGGGAGTTTTTCACTCCCATTGTCGTTACTCATGTCAGCATTCGCACTTCTGATACCTCCAGCATGCTTCTCAACACACCTTCAACGGCTTACAGAACGCTCCTCTACCACTTGTGCAAGCACAAGTCCGTAGCTTCGGTACCATGTTTGAGCCCCGTTATATCTTCCGCGCAGGCCGACTCGACTAGTGAGCTATTACGCTTTCTTTAAAGGGTGGCTGCTTCTAAGCCAACCTCCTAGCTGTCTAAGCCTTCCCACATCGTTTCCCACTTAACATGGATTTTGGGACCTTAGCTGACGGTCTGGGTTGTTTCCCTTTCCACGACGGACGTTAGCACCCGCCGTGTGTCTCCCGGATAGTACTCTACGGTATTCGGAGTTTGCATGGGGTTGGTAAGTCGGGATGACCCCCGAGCCCAAACAGTGCTCTACCCCCGTAGGTATAAGTCCGAGGCGCTACCTAAATAGCTTTCGAGGAGAACCAGCTATCTCCCGGCTTGATTAGCCTTTCACTCCGATCCACAGGTCATCCCCTAATTTTTCAACATTAGTGGGTTCGGTCCTCCAGTTGATGTTACTCAACCTTCAACCTGCCCATGGATAGATCGCCGGGTTTCGGGTCTACATCACGCGACTGGACGCCCAGTTAAGACTCGCTCTCGCTACGGCTCCCCTATACGGTTAACCTCGCCACGTAATGTAAGTCGCTGACCCATTATACAAAAGGTACGCCATCACCCCCGAAGGGGCTCTGACTGCTTGTACGTACAGGGTTTCAGGGTCTATTTCACTCCCCTCTCCGGGGTTCTTTTCGCCTTTCCCTCACGGTACTGGTTCACTATCGGTCAACTGGGAGTATTTAGCCTTGGAGGATGGTCCCCCCGTCTTCAGTCAGGATACCACGTGTCCCGACCTACTCGATTTCACACCGTTGAGCTTTCGTGTACGGGGCTATCACCCACTATGGCGGTCCTTTCCAGAACCTTCCACTAACTGGCCCGGTGCTTAAGGGCTGGTCCCCGTTCGCTCGCCGCTACTGAGGGAATCTCGGTTGATTTCTTTTCCTCGGGGTACTTAGATGTTTCAGTTCCCCCGGTTCGCCTCTTGCTCCTATGTATTCAGAACAAGATACCCGCTAAAAGCAGGTGGGTTTCCCCATTCAGACATCTCCGGATCACAGGTCGTTTGCCACCTCCCCGAAGCTTTTCGCAGGCTACCACGTCTTTCATCGCCTCCAGTTGCCAAGGCATCCACCCTGTACGCTTAATCGCTTGACCATATAACCCGAAGGAGTGTCCCCACCGAAGTGGCTTCACGCTTCAAGCTTATGAGCGACGTCTTGAACGACAAAGATATTGCTACGCTTGGTTTTAATCAGACTTCTTTCTTTGAGAAAACTTCAATCAGATTGTTAAAGAACAGAAGATGCTTGCGAGTCTGCGCAAGGCGAAATGTTCTTGCTGTGATAAACAACAAAACCACTTGGCGTTGCGGACGAATGAATGGATTGTTTTTCTAACTCTTGCAGAACGTTCTCGATGACCAAATTCGTCAGAGCGAGGCGGAGTACGAGGAAGCATAGCCATCTATGCGACGAGTGCTCCAACGAAGCGCTGGCGGATTTGGTGGAGCTATGCGGGATCGAACCGCAGACCTCCTGCGTGCAAAGCAGGCGCTCTCCCAGCTGAGCTATAGCCCCATTTAAACTTGACCTTTTTCCGCCTGAACTTCGTTGCGCCGCTTCGCTCGTTCAGTCACATGCTTCAGCATGCTCCTTCACTCACTCATTGCGCGCCTCGTCAGCCGAAAAAATCTCGGCGTTTAACTTCAACGCTTAAAACGCTTTAATTTTCGCAAGACAAGGCGGAAGTTCGCGAAGCGTATTAACAATACGTGAGCGGGCTTCCAACGCAGGATTGCGGAAATTTGGTAGGACTGGGCAGATTTGAACTGCCGACCTCACCCTTATCAGGGGTGCGCTCTAACCAACTGAGCTACAGTCCTGGAAATCATCAGCGAGCTAAGTTGGTAAGGCAGATTTGAACTGCCGACCTCACCCTACTCTTTATCCGCATTCGCGGCCGGGGTGCGCTCTAACCAACTGAACTACAGTCCTGAAAATCGTCAGTGGCTGCAGGCCGATTTTCCAACGTACAAACACGCAAAAAATCAGCGAGCCCTGTCGCTAATCCATTCACATCTTCAAGGAATCAAGTAATTCGTTGTGGACACTTGCGAGTCTAGGTTTAAGGAGGTGATCCAACCCCAGGTTCCCCTAGGGTTACCTTGTTACGACTTCACCCCAGTCATCAACCACACCGTGGTGAGCGCCCAATGTTAAGCTACCCACTTCTGGTGCAATCAACTCCCATGGTGTGACGGGCGGTGTGTACAAGGCCCGGGAACGTATTCACCGTGACATTCTGATTCACGATTACTAGCGATTCCGACTTCATGGAGTCGAGTTGCAGACTCCAATCCGGACTACGACCGGCTTTTTCAGATTAGCTCCACCTCGCGGCTTCGCAACCGTCTGTACCGGCCATTGTAGCACGTGTGTAGCCCTACTCGTAAGGGCCATGATGACTTGACGTCGTCCCCGCCTTCCTCCGGTTTGTCACCGGCAGTCTCCTTATAGTCCCCGACCGAATCGCTGGCAAATAAGGATAAGGGTTGCGCTCGTTACGGGACTTAACCCAACATTTCACAACACGAGCTGACGACAGCCATGCAGCACCTGTCACTGCGTTCCCGAAGGCACCAAGGTATCTCTACCAAGTTCGCAGGATTTCAAGAGTAGGTAAGGTTCTTCGCGTTGCTTCGAATTAAACCACATGCTCCACCGCTTGTGCGGGCCCCCGTCAATTCATTTGAGTTTTAACCTTGCGGCCGTACTCCCCAGGCGGTCGACTTATCGCGTTAACTTCGCCACCAAGTCCTTAAAGGTCCCAACGGCTAGTCGACATCGTTTACGGCGTGGACTACCAGGGTATCTAATCCTGTTTGCTCCCCACGCTTTCGCACCTCAGCGTCAGTATCAGCCCAGAGTGTCGCCTTCGCCACTGGTGTTCCTTCCGATCTCTACGCATTTCACCGCTACACCGGAAATTCCACACTCCTCTGCCGTACTCAAGCGAGCCAGTTTTGAATGCCATTCCCAGGTTGAGCCCGGGGCTTTCACATCCAACTTAACTTGCCGCCTACGCGCGCTTTACGCCCAGTAATTCCGATTAACGCTCGCACCCTCCGTATTACCGCGGCTGCTGGCACGGAGTTAGCCGGTGCTTCTTCTGACAGTAACGTCAATGATCTCGGGTATTAACCGAAACCCCTTCCTCCTGTCTGAAAGTGCTTTACAACCCGAAAGCCTTCTTCACACACGCGGCATGGCTGGATCAGGGTTGCCCCCATTGTCCAATATTCCCCACTGCTGCCTCCCGTAGGAGTCTGGGCCGTGTCTCAGTCCCAGTGTGGCTGATCATCCTCTCAGACCAGCTAGAGATCGTCGCCTTGGTGAGCCTTTACCCCACCAACTAGCTAATCTCACGCAGGCTCATCCAGTAGCGAGAGCCGAAGCCCCCTTTCCTCCGTAGAGATTATTCGGTATTAATCCGGATTTCTCCGGGCTATCCCCAACTACCGGGCAGATTCCTACGCGTTACTCACCCGTCCGCCGCTCGTCAGCAACTAGCAAGCTAGTCCTGTTACCGCTCGACTTGCATGTGTTAGGCCTGCCGCCAGCGTTCAATCTGAGCCATGATCAAACTCTTCAGTTTAAAGTCTGGCAAAGCATCCAAAGACACTTCGCCTTTACTCATGACTCGTTCGCAAGCTGGAATCCCCTAAAGAATTCCAACGCCTCTCAGAATTTTCTGACAGGTCACTTGTCGATCGAGTTTTGTCCCTAAGGACATATTGGTCGACCCACAAGCGCCCACACGAATTACTTGATTCCAACACTGTTAAAGATCGACGAGCCGCGCTGTTGGCGCTCGTTTAAGCGAGGCGCGTATTCTACGCCTGCGCCGCATCCTGTCAACTCTAATTTGCAAAATTCGTTTAGGAATCAGCTTGTTAGCGTCGCGCTCTTCATCGACTCGAACAGCGCTTCAGGATGGCTGTCGGTGACAGCGGAGGCGCATTATAGAGATGAACATTGAGCTGTCAATGGTCAGCGACAGCCAATTGGGAATAATAGTCGAGCAGTGCTTTGGCTTCGCGCTCGACGGTGTAATCTGAGAGTACGGTTTGACGACCAGCAGCAGCCAGTTCAGCTCGTAACTGTGCATCTGACATGAGCAATTCCAACCGCTTGGCAACCTGTTGCCACTCGCCAGCCGGGACCAAAAATCCATTGTGGCCATCATCAATGATATCAGGCCAGGCGCCGGCCTCGCTGGCAACCACCGCCGCTTCGGTGCTCATGGCTTCCAGCACTGTCAGCCCGAACCCTTCATTACGACTCAGCGCGGTAACAATCGACATGGCACGAAAATAATCAGGCACTTTGGCGAAGGGAAGCTCACCGGTAAAAATAATTCGCTCGGATAAACCTGCGGATTCGATCAGGCTTTTTTGCTGATCAACAAAGGCTTGCTGGTCCGAACCATAACCACCGACGATAACGACACTGAACTGTGGATGCCTTGGCAACACCTTCAACGCCGCTTGAACCAAAAGGTCGACACCTTTTTGTTCGCGCACCCGGCCAAAAATTCCAATGCCAAACTGACCGGGCAAAGACATGGACTGCCATAAGGTTTGTCGGTCTTCCGCCGGTGCATAGTGCTCAACGTTAATACCATGTGGTACCAGTTGATCCGGAGGTGTCGGCATATATTTAGCAGCGGCCGTGCAGGTCGATAAGAGCCCATCCATACGATTCATTAAAAAACGCGTCAACCAGGTTTTGCGACGCTGGGCCGTCGAGGTGAAGACGATACGAATACGGGCGCCTAACAATTTCAATAAAAGCGCCTGGATCATCTCGTCGTTACGGCGCGCATGAAAAACTCTTATACGGCCATTGGCCAGAGGTTTTCGGGCCAGTCTTAAAAGACGCCAAAAACCCAAAGACGGAACATCATCGGGCAAGTGATGATCCCCAAGCACTACCAAAGAACGATATTTTTTTTGCACCTGCAATACTTGCAACATGGTGCTGGTAACGCCGGAAAAACGTTTATTGGAATTGCCCAGGATAATTTCGAATTGCGGATCCGGTTGCATAGCCATCAGTCGACTCGACCTTCTTCCGGCACAATGCCGTAAGGGGTCCAGGAACGTCCGCTTTGTCGGACATCCGCCCGAATCGCATTGTTACGTGCCCAAATTTCCGGCCTAGAATAGCCACGCTTGTGATCAAGGTGCAGGCAGATCGCTTGGTAGCGAACACGCTGAGACTGGAAGCCGAGATTCCACAAACGCTCCCCCAGCTCCCGATCCAAACCACCATATTGCATGCGCTCGTCAAAACCATTGACCCGCAGCAGGGCGTCGCGCCAGGTTGAACTGTTCATGCCGTTCCAACTGGCCTTGGCCGGGGTTAACCGGTTCAACCAACGCGCCAGCATTGCGGATTTCACCAGTTTCCATAGTTTATGGTTTTTAGGTTGCCCCTGACTGATCAACCATGAACGATCAAAGGGGCGTTGCTGGTTGATGTCTTCAATGCTGATTTGCTGTGACACCGGCATGGTCAGTTTTAAATAGCCACCAGATAGAAAAGTACCTGGCTTGGCGTGCTGTCTATGGACGGCAATGAAGTCGGCACGAGGAATACAATCGCCATCGGTGAAGATCAGATAATCAACGCTCGTTTCCTTGATCGCTTTATTCAGAATTTCGGTCTTTCTAAAGCCGTTGTCTTCATGCCAGACATGACGAATATTGAGCCTGCCCCTGTTTCGAAATTGCTCAATCAAAGCGCGGGTATCATCATCTGAACCATCATCAGCAATAATAGTCTCAAAGTCTCCATCGCTCTGGCACTCATAGCCAGCGAGGACTTTTTTCAACCACAATGGCGAATTATAGGTAGTGATCACCACACCCATACTGAAAACCGGTTTTTGCGTAGTGCTCTTAGAATGCTGCGACATCAGCCACGGTGCTCCTTGGCCAGAAACTCTTCCGATTGCATTTCCTGCAGACGGCTGATCGTACGCTGGAATTCAAAGCTCAGGCGGCCGTCATTATAGAGTTGTTCAATGGGCACTTCGGTCGACAACAACAGCTTTACCTGGCGGTCATAAAATTCGTCGACCAAGTTAATGAACCGTCGGGCGCTGTCATCGTTGCGACCATCGAATACCGGTACGCCACTGATCAGTACCGCATGAAAGCTGCGCGCTAATTCAATGTAGTCATTCTGACTGCGCGGGCCATCGCACAGGCTGCCGAAATTGAACCAGACAACATCATCACAGTATCGTCTTGCCTTGATGGTTCTGCCCAAGACGTCCAGATCGTAATTTTCTTCAACCGCATCCTTTTCCGGAATCAATCGCTCAAAGGCCGAATTCAAAGCCTGTTCAGACTGTTCATCAGCGGGTGAATAAAAGATGGGCGCTTGGGTCAAAGTGCGCAGTCGGTAGTCGATGCCACCGTCCACATTGAGTACGCGGGTATGACGCTTGAGCAATTCGATGGCCGGTATAAAGAGTGCGCGCTGCAGTCCATCTTTATAAAGGTTGTCCGGCGGAATGTTGGATGTGGCCACCAAGGTGACGCCTCGCCCGAACAAAGCCTTCAACAGATTGGCCAGGATCATGGCATCGCCGATATCAGTGACAAAGAATTCGTCGAAACACAACACCCGGGATTCACGCGCGATCTCTTCAGCCACCAACTCCAGCGGGTTGGCCTGACCTTTATGTTCTTTCAAACCACGGTGTACGCGGCGCATAAAGTGGTGAAAGTGCATACGGCCTTTATCTTCAAACGGTAAAGTTTGAAAGAAGGTATCCATCAAATAGGTTTTACCGCGCCCCACACCGCCCCAGAAATAGAGGCCAGGCACCGGGTCTGAGGAGCGACCAAACAGCCGGCCGAGGCGGCCCGTCAGTTTTTTTTGCGACTCCTGTTGCGCCAGCAATTGGTCGTATAACGACTGCAATGCCTTGACGGCATCTTCCTGAGCCGGATCATGAGAAAAGCCGGGTTGTTCCAAGTCGGCCTGATAACGGGCCCAGGGGGTGGTCATCGACGACTCCACAGATGAGGACAAGGCGGGGAATTTTACGGGAAAGGCCCGGACAATCAATGATCGAACCTGTCGAGTTGATCGCTGCCAATCGTCTCGACAAACGTTAGAATAATGGCGAACTAAGGACCAAGATGGTCAAACGCCTACTAATTTGGAGACTCAGATGTTGCAACTGGATTGGATGACACTGCTGGCGGCCCTGGTCGTCGCGTTGATTGTAGGCATCGTCGTGGGTCGGCTCTGGGCCCGAGGCCAGGGAGATGACAACGGCAGCCTGAAACGCCAACTCGACGATCTGAAGCGCCAGCATCAGAATTATCAGGTCAGCGTTACCGAACACTTCAACCGCACCACCGAGCTGATTGATGGCCTGACCGTCAGCTACAACGCCATTCGCAGTCACCTCGATCAGGGTGCGGATGAACTGGTGGCGCCGGAATATCGACTGGAGTCGGCACGCAGCGGCAGCGAAGACCTGCAAAGCCTGGCGCCAGATTCGGAAATGGCCAATGCCAGCTATACCGGCCCGCGCGATTACGCGCCCAAAAGCGGTGACGAAGAAGGTACGCTATCGGAAACCTATGGCCTGCGCCGCGAGGCTTTTGTGTCGGACGAAGCTGACGATGACGTCGAAACGGCAACCGCCGATAAGGCGAAAAAGTCGCGATAGTCATATATCAAAATATTCTTACAGGCAGTAACAACAATAACAAATAGCTTTGTTATAGTGCGTCCAGCTTGATACACCCTCTTTGGACGGACTATGGCACAGCAAATGTTCACCCACCTCAAACAGCTGGAAGCGGAAAGCATCCACATCATTCGTGAGGTCGCCGCTGAATTCGATAACCCGGTCATGCTCTACTCGATCGGCAAGGATTCAGCGGTGATGCTGCATCTGGCCCGCAAGGCATTCTTTCCCGGCCGCATCCCTTTCAAACTGCTGCACGTCGATACCGGCTGGAAGTTCAAGGAAATGTACGAATTCCGCGACAAGATGGCGCGGGATTACGAGTTCGAACTGCTGGTTTACCAAAATCAGGATGGCGTGCGTCAAGGCATCAATCCGTTTGATCACGGCAGTGCCAAACACACCGACATTATGAAGACCCAGGCGTTGAAACAGGCGTTGGATCTGTACAAGTTCGATGCCGCCTTTGGTGGTGCGCGCCGCGATGAAGAAAAATCACGCGCCAAAGAACGGGTCTATTCATTCCGCGATCGCAACCACCGCTGGGACCCAAAAAACCAGCGCCCGGAACTGTGGAATATCTACAACGGCAAGATCAATCGCGGCGAAAGCATCCGCGTGTTCCCGTTGTCGAACTGGACCGAGCTGGACATCTGGCAATACATCCATCTGGAAAGCATTCCCATCGTACCGTTGTATTTCGCTGCCAAACGACCGGTGGTTGAACGCGACGGCATGCTGATCAACGTCAACGATGAGCGCATGAAATTACTGCCCGGCGAGGAAGTGCAAGAGAAGATGGTGCGCTTTCGGACGCTCGGCTGTTACCCGCTGACCGGCGCGGTCGAATCGGAAGCCAACACCTTGCCGGATATCATCCAGGAAATGCTGCTCACCACCACCAGTGAGCGTCAGGGTCGAGCCATCGATCACGATTCTTCCGGCTCGATGGAAAAGAAAAAACAGGAAGGCTACTTCTAATGGCACACCAATCTGACTTGATCGCTCAGGATATCCACGCCTACCTGAAGCAACACGAACATAAAGAACTGCTGCGTTTTCTCACCTGCGGCAGTGTCGATGATGGTAAGTCAACGCTGATCGGCCGGCTGCTGCACGATTCCAAAATGATCTATGAAGATCAACTGGCTGCCATCGAAAAAGACAGCAAAAAATCCGGCACCACCGGCGAGAAGATCGACCTGGCGTTACTGGTCGATGGATTGCAAGCCGAGCGCGAACAAGGCATTACCATCGACGTTGCCTACCGCTATTTTTCCACCAATAAGCGCAAGTTCATCATCGCCGATACACCGGGACACGAGCAGTACACTCGGAACATGGCGACCGGCGCCTCAACCTGCGATCTGGCGGTCATTCTGATCGACGCCCGTTACGGTGTGCAGACGCAGACGCGTCGCCACAGTTACATCGCGCATTTGCTTGGTCTGAAGCATATCATTGTAGCGGTGAACAAGATGGATCTGGTCGATTTCAGCGAAGCGCGCTTCGAGGAAATCAAAGCCGATTATCTGCAATTCGCGGAGCAACTGAAGCTGCCGGAAATTCATTTTGTGCCGCTGTCGGCGCTCGATGGCGACAACGTTGTCAGCCGTAGTGAACGCTCCCCCTGGTACCAGGGCGCACCTTTGATGGAGCTGCTGGAAACCATCGAAATCTCGCACGACCGCGATATCGAACACTTCCGTCTGCCAGTGCAATACGTTAACCGGCCGGATCTCGATTTTCGTGGTTTCGCCGGCACCATTGCTGCGGGCACCATCAAGCCCGGCGATACCGTCCGCGCCCTGCCCTCAGGTTTAAGCTCCACTGTTGAGCGCATCGTCACCTTCGATGGCGATCTGGACGAAGCCTTCCCCGGCCAGGCCATTACCCTGACGCTGACCGATGAGATCGACGTCAGCCGCGGAGATATGCTGGTTGGCGCCAAGGACGAACCGCTGGTATCGCAAGCTTTCCAGGCCAAGGTTGTGTGGATGCACGACAATGCGCTGGTACCAGGCCGTCAGTACGATTTCAAAGTCGGTACGCAAACCGCTACCGGTACTTTCAGCGCGCTGCATCGGCAGATTGACGTTAATACGCTGGTTGACAGCACAGCGGACGAACTGCCACTGAACGGCATTGGTGATGTGACCATTCAGTTGAACAAACCGGTCGTCGCCGACCCTTATGGACAGATTGCCGGTACCGGTGCTTTTATCGTTATCGATCGGTTGAGCAACGTCACCGTTGGCGCCGGTATGATTGAAGCGGCGGCTCAGTCGCGCGACAACCATCCGGTCACCGAAGCCGAACGCGCTGCGCGTTATCGCCAGAAACCAGTGTCGGTAGTATTGGATGTGGAAGATGCCGCTGAACGTGCGGTCGAACTGGAGCGAGCTCTGTACGATCTGGGTCACACCAGCGTCATCGTCCGCCCGGAAGATGCGCTGGCCGTCGCGCCTTATATCGAAGCCGCCGGTCTGATTGCCATCATTGCCGGTAAAACCGATGCGCCCTTTGGCTTCAAAGTTGAAGACGCCTCACCGGCGGCAGTGATCAGGCTGCTACGTCAACACGACATTCTCGACGACTGATCAGACCGGAATCGGCAGGTCGATAAATTCGACATTCAACCCGAAGCGCTGGGCCAGATGCCAACCCAACGCTTCGGGCCCGCCACGCTCAGTGGCGTGATGTCCCGCCGCGTAATAATGCACCCCGCTTTCGCGCGCCAGATGCACCGTCGGCTCGCTGATTTCGCCTGAAATAAAGGCATCGATACCTGCATCAATGGCCATCTGCAAATAACCCTGGGCTGCTCCGGTACACCAGGCCACGGTTTCGATTTCGTCTTCATCCTCACCGATGTGCAACACCTGATAATCCAGTGCTTCACTCAGGGATTGACGCAAACTGGCGCCGGTTTCCGCTCCGTCGACCCGACCGTGCCAAACCAGACTGTCACCCAGAGTGCCTTCTGCCGTCCAACCGAGCAGTTGACCCAACTGAGCGTTATTGCCAACGTCCGGATGCGCATCCAGCGGCAGATGATAGGCGAACAAATTGATGTCGTTGGCCAGCAAGGCAGCCAGCCGATTGCGTTTAATACCGGTGATCGGCGCCGGTTCACCTTTCCAGAAATAACCATGATGCACCAGGATGGCATCGGCCTGACGGTCAATGGCTTCATCGATCAAGCGTTGACTGGCGGTCACCCCAGTGACGATTTTGCGGATTTCCGATCGACCTGCCACCTGCAAACCATTGGGGCAGTAATCCTGGAAGCGTCCGACGTCGAGATAGTCGTCCAAATAAGCCACCAGGTCGTCGCGATGCAGTGTCATGATACACTCCGATTCAAGGTTTCTTTGCGCTCAAAAAGCACGAATTTAAGGAAGTGAATTTAACCTCATGAGTGTACCTCAAAGTGTGCGAGCTTGGCTGGTCCCTATCATTGCTGGCCTGGTTGTTGGTGGCCTGGTGGTGCTGTGGCCATCGTTTTCGCCCAAGCCAGAATTGACCACGACGGAGTTAGCGCCCACCCCGGTCAGTTACGCGGATGTTATCGCCCGCGCCCAATCCAGCGTGGTCAGCATTTACAGCAACAGTCGCTTGGAAAGACCCAGCCACCCGCTGTTAGACGATCCGTTTTTTTCGCAGTTTTTGCCGCAACAACCTCAGCATCAAACCAGCCTGGGCTCGGGCATCGTGCTCGACAATCAGGGGCATATTCTGACCAACGCCCACGTTATTGCTCAGGGTGAACAGATTATTGTCGAAGCCAGTGACGATCATAGCTATGAAGCACGCCTAGTCGGACTGGATCCGGACAGCGATCTGGCGGTTCTGAAAATCGATGCCAACAACACTCAGGCCATCGCCGTGAATAGAGATTATCGCGCCCGGGTTGGTGATCTGGTATTCGCCATCGGCAACCCCTTTGGTGTTGGCCAGACGGTATCGATGGGCATTATTTCCGCCACCGGCCGACACCAGCCTGGCCTGACGCGTTTTGCCGATTTTATCCAGACCGATGCAGCCATTAATCCAGGCAACAGCGGTGGCGCACTGATCAATGCCTACGGCGAACTGGTCGGCATTAATACGGCGATTTTTTCCAATAGCGGTGGTTTTCAAGGCATCGGTTTTGCCATTCCTTATGCGCATGCGCTGGATATTGCCCGACAATTAATTGAACAAGGCGCAGTCATGCACGGCTATCTGGGCATCGATGTGCGACCGGTTGCACCGCAACAACGAGCGCGATTCGGATTGGCGACGCCAGCCTGGGAAATCGTTGATGTGATGATCAACAGTCCGGCAGCGCAGGCCGGCGTACGAGCCGGTGATTGGTTGGTCAGTATTGAAGGGGAGTCGCTGGCCAGTCGGGCCGAAGCGGTGGGTCGCATTGCTGAGCATAAACCCGGCGAGCAATTGACGCTGGCCTTGTTGCGCGGCCAGCGTTTTTATCAGACTCGGGTAACGCTCAGCGAGCGACCCAACTAAGCGTCACAGCAAAGGTTTCAGTGCCGACAACAGACGTTCATTTTCGCTGCCACTGCCGACAGTGATGCGCAGGCAATCGGCGAGTAACGCATGGCTGCCGTCGAGTTTTTTGATCAGCACACCGGCATCTTTCAAACCTTGATGAATGGCCGCCGCCCGGCCGTTTTCGGTGCGCACCAGCACGAAGTTGGCCTGGCTATCGTAGACCGTCAGTTGCGGCAGCGCTTTCAATTGCTGAGTTAATTCACCACGCTGTTTAACCAGTTCCTGGGTTTGCTGCTCAAAGGTTTCGAAATGATCGAGCGCAAAGCTTGCCGCTGCCTGCACCAGATTGCCGATGTTATAAGGCAGGCGCAGTTTGTTGATTTCAGCGGTCCAGGTCGGATCGCCAATCAATACCCCCAAACGCAAACCGGCCAAGCCGACCTTGGACAGGGTGCGCAGAATCAGCAGGTTGGGATAGTCGTCCAGCCAGGACAGATAATCTGCCTCGGTAAAGGCGGTGTAAGCTTCATCCATCACCACCAAACCGGGCGCGGCTTCGATGATGCGACGCAGTTTTTCATCACCCCAAAGGTTGCCGGTGGGGTTATTCGGCTGGGCTAAAAAGATCAGTGCCGGCTGTTCACTGTCGATGCGTGCCAGCATGATTTCCAGATCAATTTCAAAACGCTCAGTCAGCGGCACACCAACGTAATCCATATCCAGATACTGAGCGATCATTCGGTACATCACGAAGCTCGGTTCCGGCGCCATCAAGGTTCTGCCTTTACCGGCTACCGCCATGGCAATTAATTGAATCAGCTCGTCCGAACCGTTACCCAGCAACAGTTCCCAGCGTTCATCAATATCCATCACCCGACGTAAACCCTGCTTCACTTCCGGAGCATCCGAGTGCGGATAACGATTCACCTGCACATCGGCCAGAGCTGCCTGCCATTGCTGCTGCAACTCCGCCGGCCAGGTAAAGGGATTTTCCATCGCATCCAGCTTTAACAAACCGCTGGAATCGGGCACCGGATAAGCCGCCAGTTTGCGAATATCGTCGCGCACCCAGCGTTGCACGCGGGCGTCAATTTTGTCTTGCCAGTCGGTTTTGCGATCGGTCATTGAATCAGTCTTCCAGACGTTTTTCGGCGCTGCGGGCGTGGGCGGTCAGCAGTTCACCACGCGCCAATACTGAGGCTACTGCGCCCAAGGTCTTAGCACCTTCAGGAGAAACGCCGATCAGGGATGTGCGCTTCTGGAAATCATAAACCCCCAGTGGCGAGAAGAACCGCGCGGTGCCGCTGGTCGGTAAAACATGATTGGGTCCGGCGCAATAATCACCCAGAGCTTCAGGCGTGTGGCGGCCCAAAAAGATGGCACCCGCGTGACGAATTGACGGCAGCCAGCTTTCCGGATCGTCGACCGACAATTCCAGATGTTCTGGTGCAATGCGATTAATCAATTCCGGCGCATCGGCCAGATCGGCCACCTGAATCAGGGCGCCACGTTCGCTCAGCGACTGACGCACAATGTCGGCACGCTCCAACGTCGGCAACAAGCGTTCGATGGCTTCGCTAACGGCATCGAGAAAGACGCCGTCCTGACTGATCAGAATCGACTGCGCATCGACGTCGTGCTCAGCCTGGGAAAACAGATCCAACGCTATCCAGTCCGGATCGGTTTTGCCGTCACAGACCACCAGAATTTCGCTGGGGCCGGCGATCATATCGATACCGACTTTACCGAAAACCTGCTGTTTGGCGGTGGCAACATAGATATTGCCCGGGCCTACAACCTTGTCGACCGCCGGTACTGTTTCTGTACCGTAAGCCAAAGCCGCCACAGCCTGGGCACCACCGATTAAAAAGATACGATCAATACCTGCCACATGGGCGGCGCCCAAGACGAAATCACTGACCTGACCATCGGGTGCCGGTGTGGTCATAACAATTTCACTGACACCGGCAACCCGCGCCGGCATGGCGTTCATAATCACCGACGACGCCAAGGGAGCGGTACCGCCGGGAACATAAATACCCACCTTGTCCATAGAGGTGACCTGCTGGCCGAGCAAGGTGCCGTTGGCTTCACGATACTGCCAGCTCTCACCCAGTTGATGCTGGTGATAGCTTTCAACCCGTTCGGCCGCGGTTTTCAAAGCATCCTGCTGTGCTTTCGGCAGGCGATCAAAACCGGCCTGGATGGCCGCAGCGCCCAGCATCAGTTGGTCGATGCTGTCGACCTGAAAACGATCAAAGCGAGCGGTGAATTCCAGCAGCGCCGCGTCACCACGAGCGCGGATATCAGCAATAATGTCAGCGACGCGTTGCTGAACGTCGGCGTCGGAGACCGACTCCCACGCCAACAGTTGATCCAGCTGGGCAGAAAATTCCGGGGATTGGGCGTCCAAGCGACGCAATGACAAGGTACTCATTAAGAAGCCTTCCTGCGATCAACAACAGCGCGACCTAGAGCTTCGACAATGGGGTTGAGGCGTTCGTCTTTCAATTTCAGCGCCAGCCGGCTGGCCACCAGGCGACTGCTGATATCAGCAATATGTTCCTGGGCTTCCAGGCCATTGGCTTTTAAGGTGTTACCGGTATCGACGATATCGACGATGCAGTCGGCCAGATCCATGATCGGCGCCAGCTCCATACCGCCGTACAACTTGATGACATCGACCTGCCGGCCCTGCTCGGCAAAATAACGCTTGGCGACATCGACAAACTTGGTCGCCACCTTCATCCGACCGAGTACCGGCTTGGCATCGACCAATCGCGCGGTCATCAACCGGCAGCGGGCAATCTCGAGGTCGAGCAACTCGTACATTTCTTCGGCGCCGTGTTCCATCAGCACGTCCTTGCCCGCCACACCCAGATCGGCGACACCGTATTCCACATAGGTCGGCACATCGGTGGCGCGAATGACGATAAAGCGCACGTCCGGGCGGGTGGTTTCGAAGATCAGCTTGCGCGAGGTATGGATGTCTTCCAACGGCTCAATTCCGGCTGCAGCAAACAACGGCAGCGTTTCCTTAAGGATGCGACCTTTCGACAGGGCGATGGTGATCTGATCTGCGGGGTTAGCCATGCTCGGACAATATGCTCTTGATCTTCAGTGAATTGACCTCGTTACAGGGCGAGGTTGGCAGGCAATGTTATCAATACGGCCCGCCGTCCGTGGCAGGCGCAAGGCTCTTTAGCCAGCAACCCGTTTAATGGTTGCGCCCAGTTGAGCCAGTTTTTCTTCAATGCATTCGTAGCCGCGGTCGATGTGGTAGATGCGATCCACCAGCGTCGAACCGGAAGCCACCAGACCGGCCAGCACCAAAGACGCAGAGGCGCGCAAATCGGTCGCCATAACCGGTGCACCGGTCAGGCTTTCATGACCGGTAATGACGACGGTGTTGCCTTTGATGCGCGCATCAGCGCCCATGCGCTCAAGCTCATTAATGTGCATAAAGCGGTTCTCAAACACCGTTTCCTCGACCGTGCCGGTGCCTTCGGCAATGGCGTTCAAGGTGGTGAACTGAGCCTGCATATCGGTCGGAAAGGCCGGATATGGCGCGGTGGTAACATCCACGGCTTTGGGACGGCGCCCTTGCATATCCAGTTCGATCCAGTTCTCACCCACTTCAATATTGGCGCCCGCTTCACGCAACTTGACCAGCACCGCATCCATGGTGGATGCATCGGCTTCACGCAGACGAATCCGACCACGGGTAATGGCCGCAGCAACCAGATAGGTACCGGTTTCGATACGGTCAGGCAGCACTGAATAGTCGGCTGCGTGCAGGCTGGGAACGCCTTCCACGGTAATGGTGTCAGTGCCTGCGCCAGTAATTTTGGCACCCATGGCGATCAGGCAGTTGGCCAGGTCGACCACTTCCGGCTCCTTGGCAGCGTTTTCCAGTACCGAGGTACCTTCGGCCAGCGCTGCGGCCATTAGAATGTTTTCGGTGCCCGTTACGGTGACCTTATCGAAGAAGATGCGCGCACCTTTCAAACGACCATCGTTGCGAGCACGGATGTAGCCATCTTCAACGTCGATTTGCGCGCCCATGGCTTCCAGGCCACGAATGTGCAGATCAACCGGACGACTGCCGATGGCGCAACCACCGGGCAGCGACACATTGGCTTCACCAAAGTGCGCCAGCAACGGACCGAGCACCAAAATGGAAGCACGCATGGTTTTCACCAGCTCGTAGGGCGCGGTCATATTACGAATGGTACCGGCGGTAACTTCGACACTCATGTCTTCACCGATGACCACTTCCACGCCCATGCAGGCGAGCAGTTCGATCATGGTGGTAATGTCGTTCAGGTGCGGCAGGTTGCGTACCGTTACCGGTTCTTTGGTCAGCAAGGTGGCAGCAATAATAGGTAGTGCAGCGTTTTTGGCACCTGAAACACGAATTTCACCGTCCAGGCGTGCGCCACCGGTAATCAATAATTTATCCAAGGTTTATTTCTCCGCGGCGGACCATTCATCCGGTGTGTAGAGGGCCATGGTGACGGCATGTATTTCGCCACTGGCAATTTTTTCGTTCAACACGCCGTAGATCAGCTGCTGACGCTGAACCGGACGCTTGCCGGCAAAGAGATCACCAACGGCACGAACAGAAAATTTGGCACCTGCACCGTCGACGTCGAAGTCGACATCCGGCAGGGCCGCGACCAGCATAGCTTTCACATCGTCGGCTGACATAGGTCTCTCTGCGTTGAATCCGATAAAAAGGGGTGGCGATTATACGGAAAGCGAGCGTAAATCGAAATGGAGAAACGGAGGTCGACCGACCTCCGTTTTATCGTGCGGTGTTTATTGAAATTGACTGGCTTCGAACGATTCGGCGGTGATGCGCTCCCATTCGTCGATGGTTGCGTCCAGATCACCACCCTGCTCGCGGTAGATCTGGTCAAACTGGGTTTTGAAGGTCACCCCCAGATTGATGCCGTTAAAAATCACGTTCTGCATTTTCCAGCCGTCAGAAGCCTGACTGTAGTAGACGCTCTGTACCATCGGGTAACGCTGGCCCTGCGGTGATACCGCTTCCAGCCGGACCCGGGTGTTGCGCACGCTATCGTCGTCATTGTCCTGATCGTCCACCAGACGCACTTCGAAGGCGCCAAAGTTATAGAGGCCACCCGCGTAGGTATTGATCATCGAACGCTTGAACACTTCCAGAAAACGCAGTTTCTGTTCATTGGTCGCGGTTTGCAGCGTATCGCCCATAATACGACTGACGATGACGGTGTAGCCGATCAAAGGTTCCAGCACCTCGGATACTTCATTCAGATAGGCCTGGCGATCACCGGCGTCGCCGCTGTTGTATTTCTCGACAACGGTCAACACCTGCTCAACACCGTCGATCACGCTCTGCTCGGCCGACTGACTGGGAGTAAAGGTCTCAGCCATCACTGTTGTGCTCAATGACAACCCAACACCGATCAACAGGGCCGACACCCTTCGCATGACACTCATTCATTTCTCCTTTCGGTATGCGCCACCTATTCTAAGGGCGAAGCGCTTTGGGTGCGAGATGCCAAAGGTCAGCAAAGATGATGCCGTGCACAGTTTAGACAGATCAGCTTTGTGGTAATCTAGCCCGCCAGTTCAGAACCCTTGGACAAGAAACGGTCTATGCACGCAACGATCAATTACCTGGAATCGGCTCAACGCACGCTGCGCCTGGAGATCGAATCTCTGCAATCGCTGGGCGCTCATCTTGATGCCGGTTTCGAACGCGCCTGTGATCTGGCACTGGCTTGTAAAGGTCGGGTTGTGGTCACCGGCATGGGCAAGTCAGGCCACGTTGGCAACAAGCTGGCCGCGACCCTGGCAAGCACCGGCACACCGGCCTTTTTTGTCCATCCCGGTGAAGCCAGCCATGGCGACATGGGCATGATCACCGGTGACGATGTGGTCATTGCCCTGTCCAACTCTGGCGAGTCGAACGAAGTCATCACTCTGATTCCACTGATCAAACGCCTCGGCGCCCGGCTGATCGGCATGACCGGCAACCCCAACAGCACGTTGGGTCGCTCTGCCGACGCCCACATTTATTGTGGCGTCGAGCAGGAAGCTTGTCCGCTCAATCTGGCGCCGACGTCGTCGACCACAGCAACCATGGTCATGGGTGATGCCCTGGCCATTGCGCTGCTCGAGGCGCGCGGCTTTACCGCCGACGACTTCGCCTTCTCTCATCCCGGGGGCAGCCTGGGACGCAAACTCTTGTTGAAAGTCGGCGACATCATGCACCGCGGCGACGCCTTTCCGGCCGTCGCACCCACCACGCCACTGCGCGATGCGCTGCTGGAAATGACCCGTAAAGGTCTCGGTCTGACCACGATTGTCGACGACAACGGCCAACTGCTCGGCGTCTATACCGATGGCGATTTGCGCCGCACCCTGGATGCTGGCATCGACTTGCATAAAACGCCGATCGCCGACGTGATGCATGCTGGCGCCAAAACCATCTCGTCCGAACACCTGGCAGCCGAAGCGCTGTTTGAAATGGAATCGCGCAAGATTACCGCTCTGGTTGTCGTTGATGCAGACCGACCGGTCGGCATCGTTCATATGCACGATATTTTGCGTGCAGGTGTGGCCTGATGCCTCGATTGCGTACGGTTCTGCCCATCGCAACCGCGCTCCTGGTGCTGGCCGCTATTATCTGGTGGCACCCGGCCGAAGCACCGCCGAGCTTCAATACTGAATTACAACTGCCGGAAGACCCACCGGATCTGTTTATCCGCACCTTCCAGCAGACCCGCTATGACACCAGTGGCCAGCCGAGCCTTTACACCGTGGCCAGCTCCTTTGCCTATTACCAGGACAGCGGCAACAGTCAGGTGACGGTCCCCACCGTGCGGCTGATTCGCGACAACGGTCCCGACTGGACCATCCGCTCCCAGGCCGCCACGCTGTTCAGTAATGGCGACGTTATCTTCGAAAATGCCGTCAGAGTGCATGAGCTGAGCGACCTGGCTCGCTGGGAACTGGCAACCGACTGGCTGCAGGTGACCGAAAATGGCGACTTCGTCAGCACACCTGAGCCTGTTAGACTCACCCAGGGCCCGCAGGTGGCCACAGGCGTGGGATTCAACGCCGATCTAACGACGGATGATCCCGTCCTTACTTTGCAATCCGAGGTAGCCATTCATTATGAGGTCGACTGATTCCAAGCGGCGCTGGCACAAGGCCTTGACCGCCGCCGCACTGTGCCTGTGCAGCAGCGCCGCTTTGGCACTGCCCGGAGATCGCGATCAGCCGATGACCATTCAGGCCGACCAGGGCGCTTTTCGCAGCGGCAGTGGCGAAGCGCATTTTCAGGGCAACGTTCACCTCAAGCAGGGCAGCCTGGAAGTCTGGGCCGATACCCTTGATGTCACCCGCGACCCGGCCACCGGTGTGATTGAATTTCTCGAAGCGCGTGGCGAACCGGCGCGCTACCAGGAACAGCCGGATGTTGGCGAGCCGTTGATCCATGTCGAAGGTCAGCGTATCGAATACCGGCCGCAGCAGGACATCATCATCACCGAAGGCGGCGGGCGCCTGGAGCAGAATGACAGCCAAATCACCGCTGAATACATCCAATACAATCTGGTTGAAGAAACGCTCAGTGTGCGCTCGGTACGCAGCCAGACAGAAAATCCTGAAGCGCCTCAGGCAACCTGGATCATCCAGCCAGGAGCGGTGGACTGAATGAGTTTATTGCACGCTAAACACCTGGCCAAAAGTTACCGCAAACGCCCGGTGGTACGCGATGTCAGCCTCAGCGTGGAGCCTGGCCAGATCGTCGGTCTGCTTGGCCCCAATGGCGCAGGGAAAACCACCTGCTTCTATATGATTGTTGGGCTGATTCCTGCCGACAATGGCGAGGTCTACGTCGGCGATACCGCTGTCACCAAACTGCCCATGCACGCCCGGGCTCGTCACGGTATCGGTTATTTGCCTCAGGAAGCGTCGATCTTTCGCAAGCTGAGTGTCGCCGACAATATTCTCGGCGTGCTCCAGACGCGCAAAGAATTGTCGCGCAGCGAACGCCATGATCGGTTGGAATCGCTGCTCGATGAGTTCAACATCAACCACATCCGCGACAGCCTGGGTATGGCGCTGTCCGGTGGTGAGCGACGCCGCGTAGAGATCGCCCGTGCCCTGGCCATGGAGCCGGCGGTGGTGTTGCTGGACGAACCCTTTGCCGGTGTCGACCCGATTTCCGTAGGCGACATCAAAGGCATCATTCATCATTTGCGCGATCGCGGCATTGCCGTATTGATCACCGATCACAACGTCCGTGAAACGCTCGATATCTGTGAAAAAGCCTATATCGTTGGCAACGGACATATCATCGCTGAAGGAACAGCTGAGGATGTACTCAACAACGCCACCGTGCGTGAGGTATATTTAGGCGACCAGTTCCGGCTATGACGGCAATATCCCCGTCAGGACTCGTTGTAATTAACAGGCCCAAAGGCGTATTAACACCTCTATGAAGACCTCCTTACAACTTAAAATGAGTCAGCAGTTGACGATGACGCCGCAACTGCAGCAAGCCATTCGTCTCCTGCAACTGTCGACCCTGGACTTACAACAGGAGATTCAGGAGGCGTTGGAAACCAATCCCATGCTGGAAGTTCGCGAAGACGACGGCGGCAACAGCAGCGATGGCGAACATGGCCATGCCAACACCAGCGAATCACATAATGGCGATTCACTGAATGGTGATGCTCTCAATGGCGACAGGGCCAAAGCCGAAACTCTGATCGACAATTCCGACAATCGCCAGGAAATGGAAATTCAGGAACACATTCCGGATGATCTGGCGGTTGATTCGTCCTGGGACGACATCTACACCCACACGCCAACCAGCCATGGTTTGCCCTCCGGCGATGACGATTTCAATTTCGAAAACGTCTACGGCACCACCGACTCGCTTTGGGATCATCTGAACTGGCAGCTCAATCTGACCACCATGACCGATCGCGATCGACTGATCGCCGAAGCCATTATTGAAAGCGTCGATGCCGAAGGTTATTTGCAGTCCAGCCTCGATGAAATTTTTGAAGGCCTGGACAAAGAATTGTCCAGTGAAGACGACCCCTTGGAAATGGACGAAGTGGAAGCGGTACTGCGCCGCGTTCAGCATTTCGACCCCGCCGGCGTTTGCGCCCGCGATCTGTCCGACTGTCTCAGCATTCAATTAAACCAATTGCCCGAAGAAACCCCCAGCCGACAGGAAGCGCTTAAGATCGTCAAAGATCATTTGGACCTGCTTGGCGCACGCGACTACGCCCAACTGATGCGCAAAACGCGACTAAAAGAAAACGACCTGCGCGACGTTATTCTGCTGATTCAAAGCCTGAACCCGCGACCGGGCAACCAGATTGAAAGCGGCAAAGACGAATATGTGGTGCCCGATGTCATGGTGCGCAAAGACATCAAAAACAATCGCTGGCTGGTTGAGTTAAATCCGGACATCGCGCCCAAACTGCGCGTCAATGCATCCTACGCTTCGATGGTAAAACGCGCCGATAATTCCAGCGACAACACCTACCTTAAAGATCATCTTCAGGAAGCACGCTGGTTCATAAAAAGTCTGCAAAGCCGTAACGAAACGCTGCTAAAAGTGGCGACTAATATCGTTGAACATCAGCGCGGTTTTCTCGAACACGGTGAAGAGGCGATGAAGCCGTTGGTGCTGCATGATGTGGCGCAGGCGGTCGACATGCACGAATCGACTATCTCACGCGTCACCACGCAAAAATACATGCACACACCGCGCGGTATTTTTGAGCTGAAGTATTTCTTCTCCAGCCATGTCAGCACCGAAGGCGGTGGCGAATGTTCGAGCACCGCCATTCGCGCCATCATTCGCAAACTGGTCGCGGCGGAAAACCCGCGCAAACCGCTGAGTGACTCCAAGATTGCCACCCTGCTTGGCGACCAGGGCATCAAGGTCGCCCGACGCACCATTGCCAAGTACCGGGAGGCCATGCACATACCTCCGTCAAATGAACGTAAGAGTTTGATTTAGATCAGATTTTCGAACGACTGCAGGCTTGAAGTAGCAGCCTCTCACCGCAAAGATTGAATCAGGAGCTAGACTGAAATCAGGGATAGCACTCAAGGAAGCCGGCCGACATCATGGCCTGAATCATTGTCACTGCATGAGGAGCGGACTATGCAAGTCAACATCAGCGGTCAACACGTCGAAGTTACTGAAGCTCTGCACGACTATGTTGCCTCCAAGCTGGAAAAACTGGAGCGACACTACGATCAGATTGGCAACGTCCAGGTGACGCTCAGTATTGAAAAAAATCGGCAAAAAGCGGAAGCTTCGCTGAACATCAAAGGGGCTCAGTTGCACGCCGATGCTGCACACGATGATTTATACGCCGCCATTGACATGATCACTGACAAACTCGACCGCCAGTTGCTCAAGCACAAAGAAAAAACGGTCGACCGCATGCACGGGAACTCTCGTTAACCATGATTCAACTGGACCAGGTCCTCTCATCCGAACGCGTCTATACCGGCGCGTTCGGTGTCAGCAAGAAACGCGTTCTGCAGAGTCTGGCCGAACGCTTGGCGGCTTCACTCGATGGTGTTGGTGAAGTCGATCTTTTCGATCAGCTGATTGCCCGTGAGCGCCTGGGTTCCACCGGTTTAGGCCAAGGCATTGCTGTACCGCATTGTCGTCTGGCGCAGATTGAACGCCCCATCGCCGCGCTCGCCAAACTCGACGAAGCCATCGATTTTGAATCTCCCGACCGCAAACCGGTCGACCTCTTGTTCGTGCTGGTGGTGCCTGAAGCGGCCACCGACGATCATCTCAATTTACTGGCCGCTGTGGTGGAACGATTCAACGACAGCGCCTTGGTGAAATCACTGCGCCAGGCCGCCGACAGCCAGACCCTTTATCAGCAATTTATTCAGGGCCTCTGATCGCCATGGCGCATCCCGATTTCCGGCTGGTCATCATCAGCGGACGCTCAGGGTCGGGCAAGAGTACCGTTCTGAACGCGCTTGAAGACGCTGGCTTTAATTGCATCGATAACCTGCCACCAGCCTTGTTGCCGGAACTGGTTCACTGGATGACCGCCAGTACTGCCCAGCCGGACGTAGCGGTCTGTATCGATGCCCGGGTCGCCTCCGATGCCATCAATGGCTTGCCTGCAATCCTTAAATCCCTGCCGCAAACGCTGCAGCCGGACATTCTTTATCTCGATGCCGAAGAAACCATACTGCTGCAACGCTTCTCCGCCACGCGGCGCAAACACCCGCTGACCAATGCCGATCGATCCCTGGCCGAAGCCATAGCGGTGGAAGGCGAACTGCTGGCGCCGGTGGCTAATCTGGCCAGTCTGAAAATCGATACCAGCGGTTTGTCGTTGCAGGAGTTGCGCGACCAGGTACGGCAACGGCTGATCGACAAGCCCGGCGGCATCGCCTTGCAGTTTTTATCGTTCGGCTTCAAACACGGCGTGCCTCGTGATGCCGATCTGGTGTTCGATGTACGTTGCCTGCCCAATCCCTATTGGGACAAATCGCTGCGCATGTTCACCGGTAAGGACGAACCGATTCAGAACTTTCTGCGCGCTTCACCGGCGGTGACCGAAATGTTTGAAGACATCCGTCGCTTTCTCGACCGCTGGTTGCATCAGTACGAAGCCAACCAGCGCTCCTACCTCACTGTGGCAATCGGCTGCACCGGTGGTCAGCACCGCAGTGTTTTTCTCGCCGAGCAGCTGCATCACACCTTTGCCAGTGGCAACGCCAACGTTCAGCTGCGCCACCGCGACATGGGAAACGATCAGGCGTGATTCAAGAACAACTCACCATCATCAACAAACTGGGGTTGCACGCTCGCGCTGCTGCCAAACTGGTCGGCGTAGCGGGTAACTATGAAAGCCGTATTACGCTGAGCAAGGATGACCGCGAAGCCGATGCCAAAAGCATCATGTCAGTAATGATGCTGGCCGCCAGCCAGGGCACCGACCTTGATGTGGAAATCGACGGCCCGGATGCAGCCGAAGCCTGGACCGCCATTCTGGCGCTGGTGCAGGATCGTTTTGGCGAAGACGAATAACGGGCTTGTGCCTGTTTTTCATTTCAGGATTACCGATCGACCTCTTTATTACGCTTTGAACTAAAGGCTACACTCCTCCTCGATCGCTCACCTCGGCAACCGGGACGCCCCATGCCAACCACGCCGCACCTGGAACAGCACGACTACGACCGCGCCGGTCTGTTGCAGGCGTTGGAAGCGGGTGATCTGGACCGGGTACAGCGCTATTGCGACGAAGACCTCGCCTCGGCCGACCTGGCCCATATTCTCGAGTCGTCTCCCGGCCGAATCCGTGAATTGCTGTGGGATTTCCTCAGCGATGAACGCCAGGGCGCGGTGCTGCCGCATCTGAATGAAGACCTGCAACAAGCCTTTCTGGCGCGGATGAACGCCCACGAGATTCTGGAAACCACCCAGGATCTCGACCACGACGACCTCGCCGATCTGCTGCAACAAATTCCCGAACCGGTCACGCATCAAGTGCTGTCACTGATGCCACCGTCCGCTCGGGCAACCGTTGAAGGCTTGCTGGCCTATCCGGAAGACACCGCCGGCGGCCTGATGAATACCGACCTGATCACGGTGCGCGCCGATGTCAGCGTGGAAACGGTATTGCGTTATCTGCGACGTCTGGAACTGCCCGATCACCTGGATTCACTCTGGGTGGTCAACCGCCAGTTTCGCTACGTCGGGCTTTTGCCGATCACCAAACTGCTGACTCACGGACCGCAAACCAAGGTGCGTGAGATCATGAAAGACGACATCGAAGGCATTCCAGCCAGCTTGCACGAAGACCAGGTAGCACGTCGCTTCGAACGCCTCGACCTGGTGTCGGCGCCAGTGGTCAACGACACCGGCACGCTGCTCGGCCGCATTACCGTCGACGACGTCGTCGATGTGATCCGCGACAGTGCCGACCATACCGTCATGAGCATGGCCGGCCTTGACGAAGAAGACGACATTTTTGCGCCGGTGATTCGCACCACCCGCAGTCGCGCTGTCTGGTTGGGCATTAATATGCTGACCGCCTTTATCGCTGCGGCAGTGATGAGCCAGTTCGAAGCCACCATTGCGCAGATTGTCGCCCTGGCCGTGCTCAGCCCGGTCGTTGCCAGCATGGGCGGCATTGCCGGCAGCCAGACGCTGACGGTGATGATCCGCGGTATGGCCACCGGCCATGTTAAGCGCGACAACCTGGGCTGGCTGATCAGCCGGGAACTCGGTTCGGGCGCCGTGAATGGTGTACTCTGGGCCAGCATCATCGGCGCCATTACCATCGGCTGGTATCAGGATTCCGACTTGGCGCTGGTTATCGCTGCGGCCATCGTTATTAACCTGCTGGTGGCCGTCTGTGCTGGTGCCACCCTGCCCTTTCTTCTAAAATCGCTGCACATTGACCCGGCCCTGGCCGGCACCGTCGTGCTGACGACCATCACCGATGTCGTCGGCTTCCTGACTTTCCTGAGCCTGGCCACCCTGTTCCTGCTCTAAAAGCTGCTCTAGATAGCAGCGATGAACCTGGCCCGGCGGAGATTCCCTGCTACTCATGTCCGACCACAATCACGATCACGACGACCAAGACATCGAATGGGTCAGCAAAACCCAGATGAAACAGGAGATGCATCGCTTGCAGGCGATTGGCGAGCGCTTGCTCACGCTGCGCGCCGATCAGTTGGCGACCGTCCCAACCAGCGAAGCGCTCAAAGCAGCCATCGATGAGAATCGTCGAGTCACCCAGAACGAAGCCCGTCGTCGCCATCTGCAATACATCGGCAAGCTGATGCGCAACGAAGATATCGACGGCATTCAACTGGCGCTGGATCGACTCGACCCCTCGTCGGAAGTCTTTCTGCGCGAGCAGAACCAGGCCGAACAATGGCGCAGCCGTCTGCTCAATGACAGCGGCGCCGAAGCCGCCTGGTTCGAGCAACACCCAGACACCGAACGCCAGGCCTTTCGCGCCATGGTGCGTGCCGCGCGCAAGGAACAGTCAGAGGAAGCCGATGCCCCGCTCCATGCCGGTAAGCAAACCAAGCGACTGCTGAAGTGGATTCGTGAGGCGCTGGCCGAGCAAAACTAAAGCGCTGGCCTGCTGAGGTGATCCGTTACTGCGACAGCAACGTAAATCGCTGCCAGACAAACGGACAACAGGTTCTCATATGGCAGGCGCCCCTGTAATCTCGATACTTTCAGCCAAGAAAGCAGGCAAAATGACAGAAGCCAACCAGGCGACTCAGCAATGGTCTGACTGTCTCGATGCAGTCGCCCGACGCCAGGACATTGCAGCTTTCGAACAGCTGTTCAACCATTTCGCGCCGCTGATCAAAGCCTTTGCGCTGTCCTCCGGCTTGAACCGCAGCGGCGATCATCTGCCCGACGAACTGGTGCAGGAAGTCATGCTGGCAGTCTGGCGCAAAGCCGCCACTTTCGATCGTCGCAAAGCCGCCGCCTCCACCTGGATATTCACCATCGCTCGGAACCAGCGCATCGATATGCTGCGCCGTCTGCGCAAGCACCAGAACGATTTGCCCGCCGATGATATCTGGGAACTGGAAGCCGATGCCGACCTGTTCGGCGAAGTGCGTCAGGCGCGCGTTCAGGATCAGGTGCGCAATCACCTGTCCGATCTGCCGGTCGATCAGCGCCAGGTCATGGCCAAAGTTTTTATGGAAGACAAAAGCCATCAGGAAGTAGCCGATGAAATGGATTTACCTCTGGGAACCGTCAAAAGCCGGGTTCGCCTGGCGATGAAAAAACTGAAACTCTCTTTGGAGGCGTTCGACCTATGACCCAGTGGCATCCACATCCCGACCAACTCGTGGAGTTTGCCGCCGGAAGCTGCCGTGCCGGCGTCAGCATCGCGATATCCGTGCATCTGCACTACTGCAGCCAATGTCGCCAGGCACTCAGCGAACTGGAAAGCACCAGCGCCGTCTTGTTTGAACAGCAAGCACCGGCACCGGTTGCTGACACGGCTTTTGCCAGCCTGATGGATCGCATCCAGCGCGAACCGGAAGCTGCTGCGGTTGCAAAACACCCTGCATCCGCTCGTTTTCCACGCGCGCTCAGGGCTTTGCTGCCTGACTCACTGGAGCAACTGGACTGGAATCAACCGATGAAAAACCTGCGCGTCACCCGTCTGCTGGACGACGGCGACCTGATCATCGGTCTGCATCATATGAAAGCCGGCGGCCGGGTACCCAACCACCAGCATCGTGGTGAGGAAATCAGTGTGGTGCTCGAAGGCGGTTTTTCCGATCAGTTGGGCTCCTATGCCGAAGGCGACTTTATTCGTCGCAGCGGCAAAGACACCCATGCACCTCAGGCCGATGCCCATGAAGACTGCCTGATACTCTCGGTGGTCGAAGCGCCAGTGAAACTGACTGGGCCACTGGGCTGGATTATTAATCCCTTTCTGAAAGCCTGACCAACGCCGCCGCTTTAAACAGCGGCGGTTTCCTCTCGCGCCTGTGACAGGCGGTCCAAAACCTCAAACAACGACAAATACGTCAGGCCGCTGTGCCGACTCAAACCGATCTCGCAGGTCCGGCTGGTGGAAATACCGTAGGCGCAGCCACTGACGGCCTCGTCCAGGCCGCGCAGCGCCGAGGCATTCAATTCCGGCTGGGTAAAACCCTTGTCACCGGCAAAACCACAACAGGCCATGCCGTCGGGTTGCACCCAATCCGGCGTCAGTTTATCCAGTACCCGCGTCAGACTGGGCGCAATTCCCTGGCGTTGCACACTGCAGGTGGTGTGTACCGCGACGCGCTGCGGATCGGGCTCGATATGCAAGCGATCAAGCAGGAAGCGGTCGATAAAATCGACGCTGTCATAGAACTGAATGCCGCGCTCACTGGCCGCTTCACGTACCCGTAAACTGCACGGACTGGTGTCGGCCAATACCGGGAACCGTCCGCCACTGGAAATTTCCCAGAGCTCATCCACCAGTTCCTGACGCTGCTGTTCGGCGACGCTAAAGTGGCCTTTGGACTGAAACGGCTGACCACAACACAGACCACGCGTCGGCTGCGGCATCACCACATTCAGACCGGCCTTGCGCAACACGCTGAGCACGGCAGCGGGCAGACTGGAACGGTTTTCATCAATCAAGGCTGCGCCAAAGGTCTGGGACACACAGGACGCCCAATACACCAGCACTTCACGGTCACTCGGCCGGGTGGTTCGATTCGGTGCGTACACTGGCCGCGCCGGGCCCGGCAAGGTCGACAACCACAACGGCGTATGGCCCCCGCTGAGCTTGCGCACAGCCGCCGACCAACGCTCCAGGCGTTGCGGGCCGGTCAGGCGCTGCACCGAACGTGCGGTCCACAAACCGGCCCGGGTAACACTGGCCAGCGCCGCATAATGGCGTCCCATGGCCCGCGCCAGGCGGATATAACGATGGTTGCGCTCGGCGCGCAGCTTGAGCACCAATTCACCGGTATTGATGCCGACCGGACACTGGTTCTGGCACAGACCGGTCGCGGCGCAGCTGTCGATCGCCTGATGATCAAAGCGATCCTGCCAACCGTCAGCAAGGCCCTCTTCACGCCGCTGACGCTGCATTTCACGGTGCAAGCTGATGCGCTGGCGCGGGGTTAGCGTCAGCTCACGCGACGGGCACACCGGCTCGCAAAAACCGCATTCAATACAGGCATCGACCAGCCGATCGGCCTGGGGCATCAATTTCAGATGTTGCAGATGCGCCTGAGGATCGTCATTGATGATCACACCGGGATTGAGCAAGCCTTGCGGATCGATCAACTTCTTCAGCGCCTTCATCAGCTTGTAGGCGTCTTTGCCCCATTCCTGCTCCACAAAAGGCGCCATATTGCGGCCGGTGCCGTGCTCGGCTTTGAGCGAACCGCCCAGTGTACCGGCAATCGCATTAGCCACATCGGCCATAAAGGCTTCGTAGCGGCGCACTTCGGAAGGGTCGTCAAACCCCTGGGTGAATACAAAGTGCAGGTTGCCTTCCAGCGCATGGCCGAAAATGATGGCCTCTTCATAGCCGTGGCGATCAAACAGCGACTGCAACATGGCCACGCCTTCAGCCAACCGTTCGATAGGAAAGGCAACGTCTTCGATAACCGCAGTGGTGCCGACGGCACGATGAGCACCTACCGCCGGGAAAGTGCCTTTACGCAGCGTCCAGAACGCCTCGATACGGCCTTTATCACGGGTAAAGCCGGTACTGTGATTAACGCCTGCACCATCCAAAACGGCCTGAACAGCCTGGCAATGCAAGTCCAACTGCTCGAGGGTTTCACCGCGCACATCCACCAATAACAGACCGCCCTGATCCGGCAGGCGTCGGGCAAAGGCCGGCAAGCCATCCATATGCGCCACCGCACGCACTGCCCGGCTGTCGAGCAACTCCACCGCATCCACCGGTGTAGCCTTTAGCTGGCTGACTGTCTCGGCGCAGTGGCTCAGGTTGTCAAAGCCGACCATCACGGACGCCCGGTGCGGCCAGTCGGGCACCGTATTCAGGCTGACTTCGCTGACAAAACCGAGGGTGCCTTCGGAACCGACCATCAGGTGCGTCAGGATGTCGATCGGATCCTCGAAATCGAGTAAGGCATTGAGGCCATAACCCGTGGTGTTCTTCAGCCGGTATTTGTGGCGCACCCGCTCGGACAGTTTTTCACTGCGCTTCAGGCGCTGCGATAAATCGGTAATGCCTTTGAGCAGGCGTGCGTGGCTGCGCCGAAAGGCACGCACGCTGTCCGGGTTGAGACTGTCGAGAATGCCACCATCGGCCAATATCAAACGCATACCGGCCAGGGTGTGATAGCTGTTGTGCCGCGTGCCACAACACATGCCACTGGCGTTGTTGGCGACGATACCACCAATCTGACACGCGTTGATTGAGGCCGGATCCGGTCCGATCTTGCGGCCAAAATAGGCCAACTTCCGATTTGCCTGCGCACCGATCAAACCCGGCTGAAGGTGCACCCGTTCGCCAAAAGGTTCAATCCGGCAACCGCGCCAGTTGGGCGTCAGCATCACCAATACCGAATCGGTCACCGCCTGGCCGGATAAAGACGTACCGGCAGCACGAAAGGTCAGCGGCACCAGAAAACGCCGCGCCTGCTCCAGCACGATTAGCAGTTCTGCTTCGTTGTCGATCTGCACAATCAGCGCAGGCGTCATGCGATAGAAGCTGGCATCGGTGCCCAGTGCAAAACGCCGGGCGGCGTCGGTGATCAACCGCGATGCCGGAAGATGGTCAGTTAACGCTTGGTGGAAGGCTGGGATATCCACGGCCACCTCTTGTTAGACCGAAAGAAAAGTGTCGCTCATTATGCACCCGCAGGGCGGGTCATTTCGATGTGAGGAATGCCGTCTTCCAGATAGGTTGCACCGCTTGAGACAAAACCAAAGCGACGGTAAAAAGCATCCAGATGAGCTTGGGCGCCAATACGGATGGGATGGTCCGGGAACAGTTTCACACAGGCTTGCACGGATTCCGTCATCAACGCCTGGCCGATGCCAGTACCACGCTCGCTTGGTGCGCTGACCACCCGACCAATGCTGGCCGCTTCGGCGTAGCTGGCGCCTGGTGCCAAAATGCGAGCGGTCGCCACTAACTGTCCCTGGCGATAACCCAGCATATGCCAGGCGCCCTGGTCCTTACCATCCAGTTCCTGATAGGGACAGTTCTGCTCGACCACGAACACCGACATTCTTAACGCCAGCAGCGCGTACATCGTCCGGCTATCCAGCTCATCAAAAGCCGCACATTGCCAGATCACGTCCGAAGACATGGCTTGCTCAACAATCACAATTCACCCGCCGCACGCATGCGCCCTAAGGTATCGACAATGGCCTGAGTCTGAGCATCGACTTCCAGGTTGATACGATCACCGACCGCCACTTCACCGAAGGTGGTGACGTTCAGGGTTTCCGGAATCAGGAAGACGTTAAACCGATCGTCGAGCACCTCACCAATGGTCAGGCTGCAACCGTTCAGGCCAACAAAGCCTTTGGCAAACAGATAGCGGCGCTGCTCGGGGGTGATACCAAACCAGACCACACAGTTATTGGTGGGCCGCTCAATCGCTAATATGGGCACCATGCTCTGAATATGGCCGGACATGACATGTCCGCCGATGTCGTCACCAAAGCGGGCGGCACGCTCGACGTTCACCGGATCGCCATCGTTTAGATCGCCCAGGTTGGTGACTCTGAGGCTTTCCATCATGACATCGAAGTGAGCGCGGCCTGAGCTGTCGATCTGAGTCACGGTCAGGCAGGTACCATTGAGTGCGATGCTGGCGCCCGGCGTCAGACCATCGCGCTGCTTGGTGGTCAGCGGTACCGACAACGTCCATAAGTCTTGATGGCGCGCCTCAATGCGCACCGGCGCGGAATTCTGGACAATGCCACTGAACATAAAACCTCACCTTGGCTGGCAAAGGCACCTTTTTACGGTTTTTCCCTCATGGGCACAAGGCGGATACTCAATTGAGGGCGTAATAGGCTGGCAGGTCGTGTTGTTTAAGATCGTTGTAATCAATCAGTTCGGACAATTCACGAATGTAGGCTTCGCCGCGAACCGAATAACTTTCCAAACCCCAGGCCAGAGTGTCGCTTTCCAGCGGCACCGATAAATAACGCAATTCGGAACGGATGTTGCGCAGCGCCACATAGGGTTCGTGTGTATTGACGTTGCGGAAGTAAGCCGACACCGCCTGAGCCACACTGTCGAATGCCTTAACTTCATAGCGCTCCCCTTCCGGTCGACCGGACGGCACCAGGCCGCAGCCAGTCTGGAAGCACCACTGACCGAAGAGGTTATTGCCCTCGGTGGCAAAGCGGCTGGTGCCCCAGCCACTTTCCTTGGCGGCCTGTGCCAATACCAAGGACACCGGCAGGATGTCGGCACGATGCAACATCTGCTGGAAATAAGCCCGCGTACCGGGTTCGGCGTCTACTTCATAATAACGCCCCAACCGCACCAGCAAGGTTTGCTGCCAGGGCTGGTAAGGTTGGCCGGCATTAGCCTGATCACGCATCTGCAGCAGCCAGGCGCGCTCGGCTTCAATACGCTGATTTTCGGCCAGCACACGCGGCGCCAGGAACTCGATAAACTGCGATTTTTTGGTAGTGACATCGGCGATTTGCGTCAGATCCGGCAAATCGGTTTCCAGCAAAGCGACTTCATTGGCCCGCACCGGCAGACACAGCAGCGTCAACGAGCCGATCAAGGCAATGAGATTTTGATGTTTAAACACCCGCATTCAGGCTCCCGGCTGTTATTGTCTGTGCTCAATGGCGCGGCGATTATACGCAGCGGTTAAAAAGTCGCCAACGCTTTGCTTGATCTTGGGAACCGACGCTTTGCTTGACCTTAACGTCGCTGCAAGCTTTAGTCTGGCGCTTTAACTTGATGGATGCTGCTGATGTCTGCCATTCCCCGTAACCTCTGGATACTTATCGCCACCCAGGCGTTCTCCATGACCTCCGCACCCCTGGTGATTCTGATCGGTGGTCTGGTCGGCGCGCGCCTGGCACCCAGCCCGGAACTGGCCACCTTGCCGGTTGCGGTACTGATCCTCGCCACCGCCCTGAGCACTCTGCCCGCCTCCCTGCTGATGCAGAAGGTGGGCCGCCGCCTGGGGTTTCTCACGGGCAATGCGGTATCGATTTGCGGCTGCCTGCTGGGTTACCTGGCGCTCAATCAGGCCAGTTTTGGGCTACTGCTGCTGGCCACTGCCTGCCTGGGTTTTAACATCGCTTTCGTTAACCAATACCGCTTTGCGGCCATGGAAAGCGTCAGTTCTGAGCGTCATGGTCAGGCCGTATCATGGTTGCTCCTGGGCGGTATTTTTGCCGCCATCGTCGGACCCGAGGCCGGCGCCCGGGGTGAAGCGCTGACAGCAGCTCCCTATGCCGGCTCTTTTCTGCTGCTGGCGGCCTTGCAACTGGTCAGCACCTTCTTGCTGGCGTTTGGCTTCCGCGACCCGGTCATGGTGGCCGAGTCCGCCGACGCCGACGGCCGCCCTTGGTCACGCCTGTTGGCCCAGCCCTTGTTGTGGCTGGCGTTATTGTCCGGCGCCGTGGCCTACAGCGTGATGAGCCTGGTGATGACGGCAGCGCCGATCAGCATGCACGAGTTCGATCATCACAGCCTGTCGCTGACCAAAGGCGCGATCCAGGCGCATATTCTGGCGATGTTCCTACCGTCGCTGGCTACCGCGACGCTGATCCGCCGCTTCGGACCGCAGGCGTTGATGGCTGCCGGTCTGGTGATTTACGCGGGCATGGTTCTGGTCGGGTTGAGCGGTCGTAGCTTGGGCCACTATGGCGGCTCACTGATTCTATTGGGGATTGGCTGGAATTTTCTGTTTGTGGCGGGAACCGCCTTGCTGCCGCGTACCTACGTGGGCAAGGAACGTTTTCGGGTTCAGGCGGTGAATGACTTTCTGGTGTTTGGCACCCAGGCAATTGCCTCACTCGGTGCCGGCTGGTTTTTGTTCCAGTTCGGCTGGAATACGCTGATCTGGATAACGGTGCCGCTGGTTGGCGGCCTGGCGCTGCTGGCACTGTGGGTCAGCAGCGGCCGGAATCGTCCGACTAGCGGCGCGGGCGGCGGTGCTGGCGCTGGTCCTCAACTGGCAACCGAATCGGTTCCAGCGTCCGGGACGACGTCGGCGCCATCATCAGTGCAGCCAACGCAATCAAACTGATAACAAGCAATAATGCGGACATGGCTCTTACCTCACCTGGCCTCGGAGCGCTCGAACAAGCGCTCTTTGGCATCAGTATAGTCCGGCCGGGATCGAGTTCCAGCCGGATACTGGCAACTTCCGGTAAAGACCGCGGTTATTCAGAACGCCGCGGACCACTGGCCGGAAACTGAATCACCGGCCCGCCTTTGCTGTCGCGAATGCGGGCGGCACCTTCTTTCTCCACTTCATCGATACGCACGATGGCGTGCATCGGAATAAAACTGCGTTTCACGCCATGGAATTCCTTTTGCAACCGCTCTTCGCCCGGATCGACCAATACCTGACTGCGCTCACCGAACAGCAGTTCCTCGACTTCGATAAAACCATAGAGTTCGCTTTGAAAGATGCGCGCGCAATAAATCTCGTAAACCTTGTCCTGGTTGATAAAGGAGACACGGTAAATGGCTTGGGGCGTGGTCATGCAATCTCGTTTCGATAGGTTTGGAATTGCGCTCAATATGGATGCTCTGATGCCGGTATTCAATGCCAAGCAAAGCCAGGCTGAACCCGCCAAAAAGCATCACAATCGATGGTTGGGTCTGAACCGATGAAGGCGTATAATCGCCGCCCCCAAGATGCACTGACACGAAGACCACCACTGATCTCATGAGCAAAAAGCTGTTTATCAAAACCCATGGCTGCCAGATGAACGAGTATGACTCGGCCCGCATGGCCGATTTGCTCGGCGATAGCCACGGTTATGAGCTGACCGATTCGGCCGAAGACGCGGACGTTTTGCTGCTCAACACCTGCTCCATTCGCGAAAAAGCGCAGGACAAGGTGTTCCACCAGCTCGGTCGCTGGAAGCAGCTGAAAGCCAAAAATCCCAATCTGAAGATCGGTGTAGGTGGCTGCGTCGCCTCCCAGGAAGGTGAAGCCATCTCCGAGCGGGCGCCTTACGTCGATATGATCTTTGGTCCGCAAACGCTGCACCGCCTGCCGACCATGCTCGACGGCGCCAACAAGCAGTCACCGACCAGCAGTAACCGCATTGCCATGGTCGACGTCACCTTCCCGGAAATCGAGAAGTTCGATCATCTGCCAGCGCCAAAAAGCGATGGCGTATCGGCGTTCGTTTCGGTCATGGAAGGTTGCTCCAAATACTGCACCTTCTGCGTGGTGCCCTATACCCGGGGTGAAGAAGTCAGCCGGCCGTTCGATGATGTGATCGCCGAAGTGGCTCATCTGGCCGGCCAGGGCGTGCGTGAAATCAATTTCCTCGGTCAGAACGTCAATGCCTATCGGGGCCCACGTCACGATGGTGGCGAAGCCGATCTGGCCGAACTGATCACCCTCGCCGCTCAGATCGATGGCATTGACCGCATTCGCTTCACCACCAGTCACCCGGTGGAATTCACCGACTCCCTGGTCGATGCATTCAAAGACGTCCCGGAACTGGTCAGCCACCTGCATTTACCGGTGCAAAGCGGCTCGGACAGCATTCTGGCGGCGATGAAGCGCGGCCATACGGCGGCGGAATACATCGAGAAGATGGAGCGTATTCGCGCTAACCGCCCGGACATCAGTTTTTCTTCCGATTTTATCATCGGCTTTCCGGGCGAAACCGATGCGGACTTCGAAGCAACGATGAACCTGATCCAGACCATCGGCTTCGACCACAGTTTCAGTTTCGTCTACAGCCCGCGCCCGGGCACGCCCGCAGCCAGTCTGGAAGACGACACCCCGGCAGCGGTAAAAAGGCAGCGCCTGGCCATTTTGCAGGAACGCATCACCCAGCAGGCTCAGCAAATCAGCCGCCGCATGGTGGGTTCCACCCAGATCGTCCTGGTAACCGGGCCGTCTGAGCGCGATCCGAACGAGCTGCAGGGCCGCACCGAGAATAACCGACCCACCTTCTTCCGTTGTGATGACGAAGACGATCTGGTCGGCAAATTCGTTCAGGTGCGCATTACTGAGGCCTATTCCAACTCGCTGCGTGGCGAGGTCATCAACGCCGACCTGGCCTATTGATCGATGGTTCAAACCAAGCGCTATAAAACGGACGTTTTTTAGACGAATGGCATTTTGACAGCCTCGCACTGCGGCGTATCCTTGACCCAGACCAAACTCCCATTAGAGGACCTCACCTACTTTGACTAACCCGTCCCTGGCCGGGCTCGACGCCCCGGCATCGGGTCAGCGTCAATTCGAGCTGCAACCCGACAATCCCCAGCGACTGGCCAGCCTCTGTGGCCTGGCTAACGATAACCTCAAGCAGATCGAAGAACGCCTGGACGTGCGAGTGCTCAATCGTGGCAACCACTTTGAAGTTCAGGGTGAAAACGGTTCTGCGCAAGCCGCCGAAGACATCATCAGGCGGCTGTACCGTGAAACCAAAGGGGGTCGTGATCTGCTACCGGATACCATCAATCTGTTCTTGCAAACATCGGAAGTGGAAACGCTGAAGCATCCCGAAGAACAGACGCACGATCAAAAGCTCTATGTGCTGCATACACCCAAGTCGGTGATCAAGCCGCGCGGCCCCAATCAGCGCGGCTATGTGCATAACGTCCTGACGCATGACATCAACTTTGGTGTGGGTCCGGCCGGTACCGGCAAGACCTTCCTGGCCGTTGCCTGCGCCGTTCATGCCCTGAGCAAAGATCAGGTCAAACGCATTATGCTGGTGCGCCCTGCGGTCGAAGCCGGCGAGAAACTCGGCTTTTTGCCAGGCGATCTGAGCCAGAAAGTCGATCCCTATCTGCGCCCGCTGTATGACGCCCTCTACGAAATGCTCGGTTTCGAAAAGGTTGATCGGCTGATTGAGCGCAACGTTATCGAGGTCGCTCCGCTGGCTTATATGCGCGGCCGCACGCTGAGTAATTCGTTCATCATTCTCGATGAAAGCCAGAACACCACGCGTGAACAGATGAAGATGTTCTTAACGCGCATCGGCTTCGGCTCCACGGCGGTGATTAACGGCGACCCGACGCAGATCGACCTGCCACGTGGTCAAAGCTCTGGCTTGGCACACGCGCTGGACGTATTGGGCGGTGTTGATGGCATCAGTGTCACCCAGTTCGGCTCCAAAGACGTGGTGCGTCACCCGCTGGTGCAACGCATCGTCGATGCCTACGACCGCCACGAAAACGCATGAAACTCGACCTCGACCTGCAACTGGCCAGCAGCGGCAACAACTTACCGCAGCCCGCCCAATTTGAGCGCTGGCTGATACAGGCGCTGGCCGGTTATCGCGACCACGCCGGTGTCTGCATCCGCCTGGTCGATGAAGACGAAAGCCAAAGTCTGAACCGGGACTACCGTGGCAAGGACAAACCCACCAACGTGTTGTCCTTCCCATTTGAGCTGCCACCGGGCGTTGACGATGCCGAGGCACAGGCTTTGCTAGGCGATCTGGTCATTTGTGTACCGGTAGTACAGCGTGAAGCTGCCGAGCAAGGCAAAACCGAACTGCAGCACTGGGCACATCTGGTGATTCATGGCGCCTTGCATCTACTCGGCTTTGACCATATTGAGCCGGAGGACGCCGAAGTGATGGAAAATATTGAACGTCGTGTGCTGGCCGATCTGGGCCTGCCCGACCCCTACCTGCTGCCGGACGCCACCGACAGCATCCGGGGTTAAACCGCCGGCCTGAACCGGCACAAACAGAGGAATGATGGCGCCATGAGCGACGAACGACCCACGAGTAGCAACCCCGGGAAGCGATCCTGGCTGGAACGACTGGCAGACGCTTTTACCGGGGAACCCAAGGATCGCGAAGATCTGCTCAGCGTCCTCAAAGACGCTCAGGATAAAGACATCCTGGACAACGAAGCCTTTAAAATCATCGAAGGCGCGTTGAACGTTTCTGACATGCATGTGCGCGACATCATGATCCCGCGCTCACAGATGGTCAGTGTCGAAACCGACGAAACCATCGAAGACTGGCTGGGTAAAATTGTCGAATCCGGCCACTCCCGCTTTCCGGTACTGGGCGAAAACTCTGACGAAGTCGTCGGCGTCCTGCTGGCCAAAGATTTACTCGGCCTCGGTCTGCAAACCGGTTTTAAACTCGACCAGATGCAGGCACGGCTGACCAGCCTGATTCGCTCAGTCAACTTCGTGCCCGAAAGTAAGCGCCTGAACGTCCTGCTGAAGGATTTCCGCTCCAACCGCAACCATATGGCGGTGGTGGTCGATGAATATGGCCAGACCGCCGGCCTGGTTACCATCGAAGACGTGCTGGAAGAAATCGTCGGGGAAATCGAAGACGAACACGACGACGCCGTCGACGCCAACATCCGGCCCAACGGCAATGGCGGATTTCTGGTTCAGGCATTGACGCCGATCGAAGACTTCAACGAACACTTCCAGACCGAATTCAGCGATGAGGAATTCGACACCATCGGCGGCATCGTGATGCACAAGTTCGGCAAGGTGCCCAAGCGCGATGAATCCATCACCCTGGGCGACCTGATGATCCGCGTGATTAACGCCGACAACCGCCGTGTGCGCGCCTTCGAGGTCAATCGTCTCGAGCGTCAGGCCGAACTCTAAAACAGCCCTTCCCATCAGGGCGACTCAGGTCGCCCTTGACTTGCCACTTTCTCCCCCAAAATCTTGGCTGTATCTATACAGCGGAGATTTCTGCCATGCGTACCGAAACCGATAGTTTTGGGGAACTGCAGGTTCCCGACGACGCTCTCTATGGAGCCCAGACCGCCCGCGCTTTGGACAACTTCCAACTCTCCGGCGAACGCCTGCCGAGCGCCTTTATCGACGCCCTGCTCAGCCTCAAAGCCGCCGCAGCCCAAGCCAATGCCGAACTGGGCTCGCTGGAACAAGAGCGCGCCGATGCCATTGTCGCCGCCACCGAAGCAGCGCGTCAGCTGGATTTCGACGCCCAGTTTCCCATCGATGTTTTCCAGACCGGTTCCGGCACCAGCACCAATATGAACGTCAACGAAGTGGTCGCCTATTTGGCCAATCAGGCCAGTCAGTTGAACATCCACCCCAATGACGACGTCAACGCCAGCCAAAGCAGTAACGACAGCATTCCCACCGCCATCCAGATCAGCAGTGCGCTGGCGGTTGAAGGCGAATTATTGCCGGCGATCACCCAGCTGCGCGATGTCATCGACGAACGCGGCCAGGCGTTTCGCGATGTGGTCAAAACCGGTCGCACCCATTTAATGGACGCCATGCCGATCACCCTGGAGCAGGAATTTTCCGCCTGGAGCGAAGCGCTCAGCGCCAGTCAGCGCCGGTTGCAACAATGTCTGACCCGGCTGAAAGCCCTGCCCCAGGGTGGCACCGCCATCGGTACCGGCATCAATGCACCGAGCGGTTTTGCCGAACGCTTTTGTGCGCACCTGAACCATCAATTGCACAGCGATTTTTGCCCACACAATAACGCCTTCTATGGCATCAGCAGCCAGGATGCATCACTGGAATTGTCATCTCATTTGAAAGGTCTGGCGGCAACACTGATCAAAATCAGTAACGATTTGCGCTGGATGAATTCCGGGCCTTTGGCCGGTTTGTCGGAACTGGAATTACCGGCACTGCAACCGGGCTCGTCGATCATGCCGGGCAAGGTCAACCCGGTCATTCCAGAAGCAGTATTGATGGCGGCTTATCAGGTGATCGGCTTCGATGCGGCCATCACTCTGGGCGCGCAATCCGGTAACTTCCAACTGAATGTCAGCCTGCCGTTGATCGCTCGTAACCTATTGCAGGGCACTGCGCTGATGACCACCGCTTGCCAGCATTTAGCCGATAAAGCCATAGCGGGCATCAACGTTAATAAGGCATCGGTGGAGGGTCCGCTGCACCGCAATCCAATTCTGGTCACGGCACTGAACCCGGTGGTGGGTTATCAAAAAGCCGCCGAGATTGCCAAGGCGGCTTATAAAAACGGCCGCCCTATTATTGAGGTGGCCGCTGAAATGACGGACTTGTCGCGTTCAGAACTGGAGTCGTTGCTCGACCCGACTTTGTTAGCCCATCCACACTCATAAAGTGCTACGCCGTCCGCCTCAATCGTCGGACGGCGTCAGTTTTTCTGGTTGTGGAAAAGGACGGAACAACACGATCAGACGCGGCAACAAGGTCAGTGCACCCACCAGCGCCACTACCATTGCCAGTGCCGTCAATAAGCCGAAATAAAGTGTCGGCCGGAAGTTCGACAGCATCAGAATGGAAAAGCCCAGAATGATAGTCAAAGAGGTGTAATACATCGCCTTGCCGATGGAGTCGTGACTGCGTTTAAGCGCACGCACGTACTGACCATCTTTGGCAAACTCACGACGAAAACGCACGATGTAGTGAATGGTGTTGTCCACCGCGATACCAATGGTAATACTGGCAATGGTGATGGTCATCATGTCCAGCGGAATGCCAAACCAGCCCATAATACCCAGCACACAGCCGGCCGCCAGGATGTTCGGCGCCATAGCAATCAAACTGAGCTTCAGGCTGCGGAACAACAATAAAAACATCAGCATGATGCCGGCAAAAACAGCACCCAGGGTTTTGATCTGCGAATCAAACAGACTCTGCAGCATGTTGTTGTACAACACCATCATGCCGCTGAGCTGAACCTCGTCCGGCTCAAAACCGAGTTCTTCAACGGCATCGGTTTTAATCCGCGCCAGCAGCTCATCGCGATTGATGCCATCCATCGAATCGAGAATGCGCACATTAATGCGGGCCTGGTTATGCTCCACCGATACATAAGGATCGATCACCAGCGCACGAAATTCCGCCGGTATGACCGAGTACAGCAGTGCCAGTTGTATATTGCTCAGCGGTTCGCCGTCGTTAAAAGATTCGGCGATGGTCACCATGGTCGATAACGAAATGACCTTGCCGGTTTCCGGCTGGGCATCCAGGTAATTATGCAACGCCCGGATACGCTCGACTTTGTCGCTGGTAAACCAATATTTTTGCGGGTCATCTTCACCGTCGAAATCATCCTGGAAGGAACCCATTTCACCACTGTCCATACTGAGGAAATCTTCCTCGACAAAGGCGCCTCCGGAATCATCGATAAAACCGTCACCGGCGCTCGAAGGATTCATTTCCGCCATGTCTTCAGCGGCTTCATCCAGATCAGATTCCCTGATGCCATCGGCCGGCTCTAAGGACGCACCGCCGGGGAAATTAATCAGCACTTCCAACGGTGTGGTGCCACCCAGACGCTGATCAATCACCGTCATGCCCTGATAAATTTCAGTGTTCTCGCCGAAATAATCGATAAAGCTGTTTTCCACCACCAGTCGCGACACACCGACCAGCGTCAATCCCGCCAAAGCGATACTGACAATCCAGATCCAACCACCAGAACGCAGCGTCAGACGGGTGAAAAAGCGACTCGCTGCACCGCCGCTGCGGCTTTCACCGGTGCTCTCTTTTTTACCCAGCAACACCAGCATGGATGGAAATAACAAAAAGGTAACCACGAAGGCAACGCCAATACCCAGCGTCATCATCCAGCCAAAATTAATCACCGGGCGAATGCCGCTGAACAATAAAGACGCAAATGCAACGCCGGTAGTCAGCGCCATATACAGACAAGGCACGGCAATGCGACGCACCGCCGTAGTCACCAACTGACGCTGTTCCCAGTCCGGATGGCGGCGCAGCAATTCGCGATAACGCACGATCAGGTGAATCGACATCGACAGCGTCAGAATCAACAACAAAGAAATAAAGTTGCTGGAGATCACCGTCACCGGCCACCGCCCCCAACCGAGAATACCGAGCATGGTCACCACCACCACGCTGCAGCAGATCATCGGCAACACCACCCAGCGCGGGTGACGGAAAATAGCGGTTAAGGTCGCGATCAATAAAAACAAAACGCCCAACCCGAAGGTGATCAGATCGCTGCGCACAAAACGGATGATGTCATCGGCGATCATGGGTACGCCGCCCAGATGCAGCTCACCAGCATCTTCGTACTCGGTCATGATGGAGCGTACCGAATCGATAGCGATACCGATATCTTCAGAGCGTTCATCGCGGCGTTGCTGCAAAGCCGTTTCCACTGCCTGCAACTTATCAGCGTCGAATTGCGGCGAATCTGTCTCGCGCAAGGCCTGTAGAGATTCGCGCTCTTCAAGCAGTCGATCCTGAACGTCATCACGCGGGAAATTGATTTGCAGCGCCGTGGTATTGGCATCCAGATTCAACAGCAGATTGACATACAACGGACTGTTGGCCAGCTCCGAACGCGCCATATCCAGATTGGCGTCCGGATCTTCGAGCGTTTTGATATTGCTGACCAGTTCGGTCATCGGCACTGGCGGGTTGGACAACAGCGGAACGTCCATCACCGATACCACCGAATCGACCGTCGGCAACTGGCGCAACTCATCGCGCAATTCACTGAGCGTACTCAGCGATTGCTCAGTGAAAAGCGGCTGTTCAGGAGTAAAGGTGAGCACCAGGAATTCCTGGGAGCCGTAGCGCTCGGAGATGGTCCGGAATAATTCCAGGTCAGGGTCGTCTTCCAGCAACAGACTCTCGGCAGACGCATCAAGCGAGAAATGCCGTGATTGATAACCGAAAAAGCCGATGACCAGAGCCAACGCCAGCATCAACCAAAGCGCACGCTTGGTGATCAGGCGTTCATAGAGATGAAGTAAGCGAAACCACATGCTGAGTTTTTCCTTGGCGAAGCCTGGGCAGCAAAGTACCCATGCTACTTAACGGTCGGTCTCTTGGCGACCTCCGCGACGGCCACACCAACGACAGACCCGCTGGCGATATGCCTGATAACTGGCACCGTATTCCTGTTCGAGCACCCGTTCCTCATAGCGAATAAACACCCAGTACAGCACCAGAACAAAAATCGGCAGCACCACCCAGGAAGACAGCGAGCCAACCCAGATCGCCAGACCGATCGCAATACAAATGGAACCCAGATACATGGGGTTGCGACTGATCCGGTAAACGCCGCGGTCGACCAAAGAGGTCGGGCGCTCAAAGGGTTGGATGGTGGTGCCAGCACGTTGCAACTCGCGATCGGCGGCTATGTTCAAGAGGGCGCCGATGACCACCGGGATCAGCCCGATGAAATTCCATGGGTAGGGAAACAGGGTTCCCAACGGCAGGATAAAATGCAGCGCAAAGATGCCAAGCATCACCAACAATCCCAACGCCGGGGGCAAAAATGGGGGCTTGTGCCGCATTAATAAAACTCAATAGCCAATTTCGACGCCGCGATTGTACGATTTTGCATTAGCAACCACAGCCGTCGAAAGTCATGACTTTGCCACAACAGGATCAAAAACCCGCGCCTGCGCCTGGCAATCCTCAAAACAATGACAGTCAGTCAGATGATCCATCACCAGACCGGTCGCCTGCATAAAGGCGTAACAGATGGTTGGACCGACAAAGTTGAAGCCGCGTTTTTTCAGCGCTTTTGACATGGCTTCCGCTTCGGGCGTGGAGACTGGAATCTGATCCAGTCGTTGCCAGCGGTTGATGATCGGCTGACCGCCGACAAAGGACCACAGAAAAACGGCAAAATCCTCACCAGCGTCAAGCATCGCCAGATAAGCCCGGGCGTTGCGGCGGATGGATTCAACCTTGAGGCGATTACGCACAATGCCCGGATCGGTCAGACGTTCCGCCAGATCATCATCGCTGAAGGCCGCGATGGCAACGGGATCAAAATCAGCAAAGGCGCGATAGTAGTTATCTTGTTTTTTTAAAATGGTCAGCCAGCTTAAACCGGCCTGCTGTCCATCCAGACACAGCTTGGCAAAAAGTTCACGACCATCGCGTACCGGCCGGCCCCAAACCTGATCGTGATAGGCCCGATAAAGGGCGTCGCCGCCACACCAACCGCAACGTTTACGGTCATCATCTGCATTTGTCATAGCAATACCAGGTTGTCGCGATGCACCAGTTCCGGCTCGGCCATAAAGCCCAGAATGCGTTCGAATTCACGCGACGGTTGTTTGATCAAACGGGTGGCGTCATCGCTGTCATAATTGCACAGGCCGCGGCCAATCACCCGGCCGGATTCATCCAGCAGGGAAACACACTCGCCGCGCTGAAAACGTCCTTTAACCGCTGTCACGCCAACCGCTAACAAGCTCTTTCCCTGCTCCATCAAAGCGCGACAGGCGCCAGCATCCAGGGAAATTTCGCCTTTGGTTTGCAATTGCCCGGCGAGCCATTGCTTGCGCGCCACCAGAGGCTCCATATCAGGAATCAACTCGGTACCCACCAGCTCGCCAGCGCGAATGCGCAACAGCACATCGTCCAGCCGGCCACCGGCAATAACGGTAACCGCGCCACTGCGAGACGCCAGACTGGCGGCACGCACCTTGGTCGCCATACCGCCGCGACCCAAAAGCCCGCCGCCACCGGCCATACCGGCAAGGCGAGGATCGCTGGCCAAAGCGTGTTCGATCAGACGGGCATCGGGATTGCTGCGCGGGTCGGCGTCGAAGAGACCATCCTGGTCGGTCAACAAAATCAACGCATCCGCTTCCACCAGATTGGCGACCAGCGCGCCCAGAGTGTCGTTGTCACCAAAGCGGATTTCATCGGTCACGACAGTGTCGTTTTCGTTAACGATGGGAATCACTGGCAGCGCCAATAAGGCACGCAAGGTGGAACGGGCGTTCAGATAACGGCGTCGATCAGAGAGGTCTTCGTGCGTCAGTAGGATCTGGGCACTGTGCAAACCGTGCTGCTGGAAATCATCTTCGTAGGTTTGCACCAGTTTGGTCTGGCCTACGGCAGCGGCCGCCTGCAACAATTCCATCGATTCCGGACGTGTTGCCCAACCCAGCCGATGCATACCGGCAGCGACCGCGCCGGACGACACCAGCACGACGTCCACACCCTGGTCACGCAACTGCGCCATCTGCGCGACCCACTGACGAATACGGATTTCATCCAGGCCACGACCATCGTTGGTCAACAATGCCGAACCGATTTTTATCACCCAACGCTGACCTTGAGTCAGCGCCGAATGTCGTTGCCGGGAACTGCTCACCGGCGCACTCCTTTAGACGAAAGATTGCCGAATAATAACGCTGCGCTTAAGGCGCATAAATGATTTCGACGTCGTGATCGTCATCATCATCGTCATTATCTTTGTTTCGCTGGGCGCGACGTTGTTGAGCGAGCATTTGAATGCGTTCACGTGCTTCGCGTTCGACTTCATCGCGATGGGCAACATCGGCTTCCAGCCGTTCCGGATCATCAGCCAGGGCTTGATTATCCGCCTCCAGCCAATTCATCAGTTCGTTGCTCAGCGCCTGGGTGCCTTCACCAGACAACGCAGAAATGGCGAATACCGGACCTTCCCAATCCAGCGCTTCAATCACCGCATCGATGCGCGCCTGACGTTCGTCTTCCGGCAACAGATCGGTTTTGGTCAGCACCAGCCAACGTTCACGCTGCGCCAGCGCCGGGCTAAAGGCTTCCAATTCATCGGCAATGGCACGTGCATTGGCGGCTGGATCGGATTCATCAACCGGGTACAGATCGACCAGATGCAACAGCACCCGTGTACGCACCAGGTGCTTCAAAAAGCGAATGCCTAAGCCAGCGCCTTCGGACGCGCCTTCGATCAGACCGGGAATGTCGGCCATAACAAAGGAGCGCGAATCGTCGATGCGCACCACACCCAGGTTCGGCACCATGGTGGTAAAGGGATAATCAGCGACCTTGGGTTTGGCCGCACTGACTGCACGGATCAGCGTCGATTTACCGGCGTTGGGCAAACCCAGCAAGCCGACATCGGCGATCACTTTCAGTTCCAGGCGCAGGTTGCGCGATTCACCGGGCGTACCCTTGGTGAACTGACGTGGCGCTCGGTTGGTGCTGGATTTAAAACGGGTATTGCCAAGGCCACGAAAGCCACCCTGTACAATCTTGACGACATCGCCGGCGCTGCGCAGATCGGCCAATACCTCTTCGGTATCAGCGTCGATCACGGTCGTACCGACCGGCAAGATCAAGGTGGTATCTTTGCCCGCGCGACCGGTCATATCACGGCCTTTACCCGGCTCGCCGTTTTCCGCCTTGTAGCTTCGAGTAAAGCGATAGTCGATCAGAGTATTGACGCCGTCGTCGGCTTTAACCCAGATACTGCCGCCGTGACCACCGTCACCGCCATCCGGGCCGCCCTTCTCGATAAATTTTTCGCGCCGAAAGCTGACACAGCCACTGCCACCTTTGCCGGCTTCGACGCTGATATTGGCTTCGTCCACAAATTTCATCGTTCGCTGCAACCTCTGGTTGAATGCGGTGCGCCACTGGCGCGACATTATATGTTATGCGCTGATGACATCCGTCTAACGTCCATCGCTGGACATAAAAAAAGCCCTGCATGGCAGGGCTTTTTGCAAGAGCGTTAGGATCGACGATTAAGCGACGATGTTGACGAACTTGCGCTTTTCTTTGCCCTTGGTGGTGAATTCCACCTTACCGTCGGCTTTGGCGAACAAGGTGTGATCCTTGCCGATGCCAACGTTGTCGCCGGCGTGGAAACGAGTGCCACGCTGACGGACGATGATAGAGCCAGCAGAAACGGCTTCGCCACCGAAGGCTTTCACGCCCAAGCGCTTGCTCTGGGAATCGCGACCGTTACGAGTACTACCACCTGCTTTTTTGTGAGCCATGGTTTCTCTCCGTTATGCTGAAATACCAGTGATCTTAACTTCGGTGAACCACTGACGGTGGCCCATCTGCTTCATGTGATGCTTACGGCGTTTGAACTTGAGGATTTTCACCTTCTTGTGACGGCCATGAGCCACCACTTCGGCAGAAACCTTGGCGCTCTTCACAGCGGGCTCGCCCACGGTGATTTTATCGCCATCCGCCACCAGCAGCACTTTATCGAAATCGATGTTAGCGCCGGTTTCGGCTTCAATTTTTTCCAGCTTCAGCGTGTCGCCTTCACTGACGCGGTACTGTTTACCGCCACTTACGATTACAGCGTACATGGGATTCTCCATCTGAATGTTTCCGACCCGCACCGACCTCATTACTTAGAACCTGCTGCTAAAGGCAACGCCTACGCTGGGAGCACCCTATGACAGGGAATGAAGCGGATCGATCAGGGCGCGCAATTGTACGGATATGCACCTGGCTGTGCAAGCCCGAATCGTCCTGTTAACAGCGGAACTGTTCGGTCCAGTCAGTCCAGCCTGACGCCGTCGTCCGGCCCTGTTAAGCTAGCCGCTTCATCCAGCCTGACCAGGACCCGATTTCCACATGGACCAGAACGCCATCTTCACCGTCGTTGCCGATGACTTCGCCGCTGTTAACCGAACCATTCTGGCGCAACTGGAATCCCGAGTCCCTTTGGTGGAGAAAATCGCCGACCACATCATTTCCAGTGGCGGCAAACGCATGCGCCCTTTATTGACGCTGCTCAGCGCCGGCCTGTGCGGCGGTATTGATAATCGCCATCACAAGCTGGCGACGGTTATCGAATTTCTGCACACCGCCACCTTATTGCACGATGACGTGGTCGACACGTCTGATATGCGCCGCGGCAAACCCACGGCCAACGCCAACTGGGGTAATGCGCCCTCGGTACTGGTCGGTGATTTTCTCTATGCCCGTGCATTCGAGCTGCTGGTCGAGATTGGCGAGATGTCGGTGATGAACCGCCTGGCCGTGGCCACCCGTACCCTGGCCGAAGGCGAGGTCATGCAGTTAATGAATGTGCGCAATCCGGATGTCACCGAAGCGCAGTATATGGACGTCATCAAAGGCAAGACCGCCATCCTGTTCCAGGCGGCCAGCGAAACCGGCGCGCTGCTCAGTGGTCAAAATGAGGCGGATTGCCAACGACTGGCGACTTACGGCCTGAAGCTCGGCCTGGCCTTTCAGTTGATTGATGACGTGCTCGATTACGACGGCGATGCCGCCAAGCTGGGTAAAAACGTCGGCGATGATCTGGCCGAAGGCAAGCCGACGCTGCCGCTGATTCACGCCATGCAAAAGGCGTCTGACAGCGACGCCAAACTGATTCGCCGGGCCATTCGCAAAGGCGGATTGGATGATCTGGATGCCATCCTCGACATTGTGCACCGCTGCGGCGCCATTGATTACGTCAAGGCCCAGGCACATCGTCAGGTTGAAGAAGCCTTGCAACAGCTCGATGGTTTCGCCGAAAGCCCCTACAAGACAGCCCTGGCCAGTCTGGCTGAATTGGCCGTCGCCCGTGATAACTAAGATTGCAGCGGTCGTTAACGCTCGGCGCCACGCGCCATCTGGGCGTTAACGAAGGCCTGCAGCGCCAGAAAATCGATATCGGACACATACTTGAATTCAATGCCATAAGCGGCAGCACTGTTGGCCAGCTCGCGCCGATCCAGGACGGCGCGAATCTGTGATTCGATGGAAATCACCCGGGTCACATGGCCGACCGTAACTTTTGATGTCAGCAGCAGAATGTCACCCGGCTTACCCAAGGCCTGCAAGGTTTCCAGACGTGCGCCAGTGGTCGACAAATCGACGATCGCGCCGGTACCACGCTCGCCAGTCGTGCTGGTCTGGTTGACGATGGTGACCTGCATATTGGCCAGCACCCGCTCGGCTTTCCGAATTTCCCCCGCTTCAACCCGATCCGGCCAGGCCAGATGCAGGTAATAAGCTGGAGTGGTGCAGATGTGCGCAACCTGAGTACGGAAGGCACAGGCGCTCTTGTTAGAGAAAAACCGCACGATAACGCCCTGATCCTTGCGCAACAGCAAAGGCCGGTGCTCACCCAGCAAGGGAGTGGTCACCAACACCGTCCGGCCCGGAATGTAGCCAATCAGATTGATGTTATGACGCTTGCTGTCACCGCCTTCGACCTCGAGCTTCATACTCAGGCCGGTGGTCAGGCGTAACTTACTGAATTCGATACTGGCCATCGCCAGGCATCCTCCACTCACTCCTGTCACGTCCAACCTAAGTTGACGACTGACGCTCAGGAGTATTCTTCGATAAGCCGGTCGCTACAGCCTGGATCAGGGCCGATATAAGGGGCTCTGCGCAAGCCAGTCGCGCGTTGACGACACCAACTCACGCAGCTGGGTTTCGGTCAGAGCTTCGCCTTCTTGCATCCAGGGCTGCCAGAATGCTTCCGGCGGCATAAGACTGTCATCGGTCAGCGGGCCGATTTCTTTACGTTCTTGTGCCGACAATGACTGCAACCAGAGTAACATTTCCAGACCGGCGACATTGGCCACCATGTCTTCGGCGCTGAATCCGGTGGGTCGGGTCAGCGCATCCGACCATTCTTTGTAGACCGCCAGCTCCAGTACCGACTGCGGTGACATCTGGGTGCCCAGCCACATCGCCAGCACAAAATGCCGCGCCAGATCGTAACGCCCTTGCAAGGTCAGCCGCTTAAACGGAAGCTCGGGCAGGTCTTCACCAGGTATCAGGCCAGATGAAGAACGCAGGGCTGCATAACTGAGCGCGCCCAGCATAGCAGCCGCATCCTGATCCCAGTCGAATTCCGGCCGGGACAGCATGGCGCGCATGGCTTCACGCAACGGAATGCGGAAGGCTTGCTGCTGTTCAAACCAGTCACCCAGCCACAATACCTCCTCACGCAGCTGTTCAACCTGGCGCGGATCCGACCAGAACGGCGCGAAGCGCTGCATCCAGCCGGCCAGTATCGGGTCATCCCAAACCACCTCCACGGCGATCTGTCCTTCAGACAGCGTCACACTAGGATTCAATTGGCGCCATAAGCGTTCGGCGTCAGCGACAGAGGGGATTTCAGCAAGGCGCAGGTTCACTCGTTCGAGCAAATAAGACGGCAGACGAATACCAGAGATGCTCAGCTGATCGAGATAAAACGGCGCCTCGGGTCGCCAGCGTAATTGCAACGGCAGAAAACGATCCAGCACACCGGTAGGCCACCAGACATCCAGAATGACCTCTTGCTGAGTGACATCAGCACGAAATTGGGAATGCGTCAGGCGCGGCTGGGTCGAGGCCAGTAAAATGGCCAGCTTTTGAATATCGTCTTCAGCAACAACAATGCCGTAGGTTTCGCCACTGACCAGTCGCGCCGGGTGATAGTCTTCTAACCATTGGCGGTATTTGCGCAAGTCACTGAGCGGGATGATGGTGCGCGGTACGGCATCGTCACCATCAGTCAACCACCAGAAGGATCCGGCCAGCACAGCGACGATCAGCAGCAGAACCAGCATCAACCTGCGTATCAGCTTCACTGGGTGTCCTCTAGCTGATTCTCATAACGCACTTTCAAGGCGTCCTGAATACCGCGCCGCCAAGGCTGTTGTTTGATACCAAAGGTGGCTAACACCTTACGCGCGCTCAGTTCGGCATTGACCGGCCGCTGCACCGGTGTTTCCGGCGCATCGGCCAAATCCATTTCCGACAGTTGTTCGACGCTGACATCAATATAGGATTTGGCGGCCTTGACCACCGTTTCAACGAAGGTACGCCAGTCGGTCCGGTCACTGCCGACATAGTGATAGGTGCCCCACAGCGGTGGCTCTACATGGCAATCAACCTGCTCCAACATGGCAAAGATCACCCGCGCCAGATCGGCCGCTGGCGTCGGACAACCCTGCTGGTCGTTGTACAGACTGAGCACCGAACGATCCATTAATTGGTCGAGTAACCGAGTCAGTGGATTATCGCCATCCGGCCCAAAGACCCAGGAAGTCCGTACGATTAAATGCTGTTCACAGGCAGCGCGAACGGCCTGTTCACCCGCCCATTGACTGTCCCCGAGGACCGACAGCGGATTCGCAGCATCGTTCTCAACATAGGCCGAAGCCTTGGTGCCATCGAAGACCCGTTCTGACGACAGCTGCACCATACCGACGCCACGCTGCGCACAGGCCTGGGCCAGCAAGGCCGGGCCATCGCGATTAAACGCAAAGCTGGCCGCCGCATCCTGCTGGGCCAGGTTGGCGTCATACAAACCATCGGTATTGATCAGATAATCCGGTGCCGCCTGTTCCAGACAAGCCGCAATAGCGGCCGCATCGGTAATATCCAACTGGTTGCGCGTAACGGCGACAAAAGCGACTTCCCGACTGCTCAGCAAACGCTTCAGAGCTCGACCAACCTGACTGTCAGCACCGGTCACCAAGATGTTCACAGAGCGACCTCAGAAAGGAATATCGTCGTCAAAGTCGTCGAAGTTATTGTTGCCTGGTTGAGAACCGGTTTGCGGTGCTGGTTGGCTGGGTGCCGGCTGTTGACCGCCGCCGAAACCACCGCCCTGATTAGGCTGGCCACCAAAGCCGCCGCCACTCTGCTGACCGCCAAAACCGCCCTGAGGTTGTGACTGCGGCTGCGACTGGGGTTGCCCACCACCAAAGCCACCGCCTTGATTCGACTGGCCACCGCCAAAGTTGCCACCGCCGGAGCCGCCGCCTTCATTGCGACCACCGACAAACTGCATATCACGCGCCACGATTTCAGTGGAGTAACGGTCCTGACCGTTTTGATCCTGCCACTTGCGCGTCTGCAGACGACCTTCGATATAAACCAAAGAACCTTTATGCAGATAGTTAGCCGCGGTTTCGGCCATGCGACCAAAAATCACGATGCGGTGCCATTCGGTTTGGTCCTGGCGATTGCCCTGGTCGTCCTGCGGACCCAGTTCATTGGTCGCCACATTGAGGTTAACCACCTGAGTACCCGATGCGGTGGCACGAACGTCCGGGTCCTGACCCAGCCGTCCGAGAATAATGACTTTGTTTACCGTACCTTTAGCCATGATCGATATCCTGTTGGTTAAGCGCTTGATAGCAGCCGTCCGGGCCGCCTCTTACTTCTGAGTTGTGTGTATCATCACGGCGGACTCTGCCGTGGTCAATTGTGGTTTGTTGCCGATGTGGATTCACTCGCACTGGCATGGCCGTAACCGCGCTCAGCCAGCCACAGAACCAGCATCCACAGCGCCATCAGCGTCACACCCAACACCGCTATGCCGACCTGATCAAAGCGACTGAAGGCCCAACCACCCAGCGCACCACCGCAGGCAGCGCCCAAAAACTGACCGGTGGAGAACAAACCCATAGCCGTGCCGCGCGCATCCGCCGGCGCACGACGACTGAGCAGAGACGGCAAGCTGGCTTCAATCAGATTAAAACCGACAAAGAACAACCAGGTCAGACCGATGCTCAACACCAGCCAGTGGTTCAGACCCAGCAATAAGGTTGCCAGCAACACCAGGGCCGCAGCAAAAAGCAGTACCGGCACATGCAGGCGACGGCGTTCAGCGATCATAATCAAGGGTGCCATGGCGACAAAGGACAGCACCATCACAGGCGCATAAATCCAACCCAGATGACTCTCGGCCACACCCTGACGCGTCAGCATCACCGGCAGGCCGACAAATAAGGCGGTCATGGTCAGATGCAAGCAAAAGATGCCCAGACTCAACGGCGTCAGCTGACGATCACGCAACACCGCGCCCAACTGACTGCCTCGCCATTGTCGTTCGCGATGTACGACAGGCGCTGGCGGTTGCGGCAACCACAACAGGATCAGCATGCTGAGCAAAGCTAATGCAGCGGTCGCCCAGAACGGCCCGGCCAGACCAAAACCGCCTGCCAGCCAGGGACCAACCATGACCGCCAAGACGAAGGAACCGCCAATAACCGCACCGACAATGGCCATCGCCTTGGTGCGTTCGCCGTCGCGGGTGTAGTCGGCCAGCAAGGCCAGCACCACGCTGGCAATGGCACCACTGCCCTGCAAAGCACGCCCGACAATCAGCCAGAGTACATCATCCGCCAGCGCCGCCAGCACTGAACCGGCGAAGAACACCAGCAGTCCGGCCAGAATAACCGGCTTGCGACCGAAACGATCCGACAACATGCCTAAAGGAATTTGTAACAGCGCCTGAGTGACACCATAAATGCCCAGCGCCAGGCCCAGAGTCTGAGTGCTGGCGCCAAGCAAATGCTGACCGTAGAGCGTCAGGACAGGCAGCACCATAAACAGCCCTAACATACGAGCGGCATAGAGTGTTCCCAGCCCGAAGAGCGCGCGTTTTTCCAGGGAATTGAAAGCCATGACGGGTCAGTCTACGTATCCAACCGAGTGCGAAGGCGCGCATCTTATCAGAAAAGATCGAACCAGTGGCGCCGCTTGGGTTCTGTACATACATACAGTACACTTTCGCTTTTGTGTCTGACCGCAGCTGTAACGCCAAGAGGAACAGATGGACAAAATTATCGTCCAGGGGGCTCGTACCCATAACCTGAAAAATATCGACGTGGAAATCCCGCGTGATCAACTGGTCGTGCTGACCGGTCTTTCCGGTTCCGGCAAGTCCTCACTGGCCTTTGATACGCTTTATGCCGAGGGCCAGCGGCGCTATGTCGAATCCTTGTCGACCTACGCCCGCCAGTTTCTGTCGATGATGGAAAAGCCCGATGTCGATCACATCGAAGGCTTGTCTCCGGCCATCTCCATCGAGCAGAAAACCACCAGTCACAACCCGCGTTCGACGGTCGGCACCACCACCGAAATCTACGATTATTTGCGTCTGCTTTACGCGCGCGTCGGCGAGCCACGCTGTCCGCATCACGACGAGCCGCTGGCTGCTCAGACTATCAGCCAGATGGTCGATCAGGTGCTGGCGCAGCCGGAAGGTTCCAAGCTGATGATGTTGGCGCCGCTGATCGACGACCGCAAAGGCGAACACCTGCACGTTTTCAACGAACTGCGCAGCCAGGGTTTTGTGCGCGTGCGCGTCGACGGCACAGTGATGGATCTGGACGAAGTACCGGCGCTGGATAAAAAGCGCAAGCACAGCATCGAAGCCGTAGTCGATCGCTTTAAAGTGCGTGACGATCTGAAACTGCGTTTAGCCGAATCCTTCGAGACCTGCCTGACTTTATCCGGCGGTACCGCCAAGGTGGTATGGATGGATGGCGACGGCGATGACCTGCTGTTCTCCGACCGCTTTGCCTGTCCGGTCTGCGGTTACTCTATTGCCGAACTCGAACCGCGCATGTTTTCCTTCAACAACCCGGCCGGCGCCTGTGAGCAGTGTGACGGCCTGGGCATGAAGCATTACTTCGACGGCGGCAAGGTCGTGCGCGACCCGAGCCTGAAGCTGGCCGAAGGTGCCATCTCCGGTTGGGATCGACGCGCCGTTTATTACTTCAGCCAGATACAGGCGTTGGGCGAACATTACGGCGTCGATATCGATGTAGCCTTTAACAAACTGCCGAAGAAATTCCAGAAGATCGTGCTCGAAGGCAGTGGCAATACCGAGATCGAATTCTCCTATGTAAACAGCCGCGGCGCAGTCTACAGCCGCCAGCACACCTTCGAAGGTGTGATGCCCAATATGGAACGGCGCTATCGTGAAACCGACAGCCAGATGGTTCGCGAAGAGCTGTCAAAATTCCTCACCGAACAGGACTGCCCCGGCTGTCACGGTTCACGCCTGAAAGAAAGCGCGCGTCATGTTTTCGTTAACGGCATCAACCTGCCGGAAGTGACGCACATGGCCATCGGCGATGCGCTGAGCTATTTCGAGACGCTGAGCCTGACCGGTTCCAGAGCCCAGATCGCCGATAAAATTCTGCGCGAAATCGGCCAGCGGTTGAGCTTTCTGGTCAACGTCGGGCTCGACTATTTAACCCTCGATCGCAGCGCCGATACGCTATCCGGCGGTGAAACCCAGCGCATTCGTTTGGCCAGCCAGATTGGCGCCGGCCTGGTCGGGGTGATGTACATTCTCGATGAGCCCTCGATCGGTCTGCATCAGCGCGACAACGATCGACTGCTGCAAACGCTGACCAATCTGCGTGACCTGGGCAACACCGTTTTGGTGGTCGAACACGATGAAGACGCCATCCGCGCAGCTGATTACGTGCTCGATATCGGTCCCGGCGCCGGCGTACACGGCGGTGAAATTGTTGCCGCCGGAACGCCCGCTGAAATCATGGCCAATCCGAAATCCCTGACTGGTAAATACCTTAACGGTCAGGAAGCGATTGCTGTTCCGGCCAAACTGACGCAGGCCGATGCCAAACGCCAGCTCACCATCACTGGTGCGCGCGGCAATAACCTGCAAGACGTCACGCTGAATCTGCCGGTTGGCTTGCTCACCTGCATTACCGGCGTCTCCGGATCTGGCAAGTCAACGCTGATAAATCAGACTCTGTACCCGCTGGCTGCCGCCAGGCTGAACAAAAACACCACCCTGTCACCAGCACCTTATAAAGATATTAAGGGTCTGGAACATTTCGATAAGGTGGTCGATATCGACCAAAGCCCGATTGGCCGCACGCCACGTTCCAACCCGGCGACCTACACCGGCACCTTCACCGCCATTCGTGAATTGTTTGCCGGCACTCAGGAAGCGCGTTCACGTGGTTACCAACCCGGGCGTTTCAGTTTCAACGTCAAAGGCGGTCGCTGCGAAGCCTGCCAGGGCGATGGCGTAATTAAAGTGGAAATGCACTTTTTGGCCGATGTCTATGTGTCCTGTGATGTGTGCGACGGCCGTCGCTATAACCGCGAGACATTGGAGATTCGCTACAAGGGTAAAAACATTCACGAAGTGCTGGAAATGACTATTGAAGAAGGTCGCGAATTCTTCGATGCGATACCGGCGCTGGCGCGCAAACTGCAAACGCTGATCGACGTCGGTCTGACCTACATTAAGCTGGGGCAAAGCGCGACAACCCTGTCCGGCGGTGAAGCCCAGCGCGTTAAACTGGCGCGGGAACTGTCGAAGCGCGATACCGGCAGCACGCTCTATATTCTCGATGAACCAACCACCGGTCTGCACTTCCACGACATCAAACAGTTGCTGGCGGTGCTGCATCGTTTACGTGACGACGGCAATACGGTGGCGGTGATCGAGCACAACCTGGACGTCATCAAAACCGCCGACTGGATTGTCGACCTGGGCCCGGAAGGTGGCAGCAAAGGTGGGCAGATTATCGCTGAAGGCACGCCGGCCGATGTCAGCGAAAATCCGCAATCCATCACCGGCCACTACCTCAAACCGTTACTGAAAAAACGCGCCCAATCGGCCTGAGCAAAAAACAAAAAAGCCCGGTTCCATGAACCGGGCTTTTTTTGGCCGCTGAACGTCTTTATTTGCCTTAGTCTGACGACTCGACCGCCCGCTGCTTGGCTTCGTCCCAAAACACATCGAGCTGTTCCAAACTGAAATCGGACCAGTCATTGCCGCTGGCCTGTACCTGTTGCTGCACATGACCAAAACGATATTCAAACTTGGCCATGGTGCGGCGCAAAGCCTGTTCCGGATCGACCTTTAAATGTCGCGCCAGATTGGCCATGACAAACAACAGATCCCCCAGTTCGTCTTCAATCGCATCGGCATCACCGCTGGCTTGGGCGTCACGCAATTCTGCCAATTCTTCATCGATCTTGGCGTAGACCTCATCGGTCGATGGCCAGTCAAAACCGACACGAGCCGCGCGATTTTGCAACTTGCGGGCGCGCAATAATCCCGGCAGTGAGCGGGGAATATCATCAAGCAAACCCTTGGTATTTGGCTTGTTGGCTTTCTCTTTATCTTTGAGTTGGTCCCAGTTGCGATTGACCGTTTCCGTCTCTGGTCGCTGTTCAGGATCAACCCGGCTTTCCAGGGTGCCATCAGGAAACACATGCGGATGGCGATAGAGCAGTTTGGCGACCAGATCGTGGATTACATCGTCCAGATCAAAACGCTCTTCTTCACGCGCGATCTGCGCATAAAACACCACCTGAAAAATCAGATCGCCCAGTTCCTCTCGCAAGTGCGGGTAGTCACCACGCTCAATGGTGTCGATAACCTCATACACCTCTTCAAGTGTATGAGGCACGATGGAGCGGTAATCCTGTTGCAGATCCCAAGGGCAACCATCCACTGGATCACGTAGCCGTTGCATGAGTGTTTTGAGATCGTCGTAGCCGTAGCGGCGTTCGCTCATAACAAGCTCTTAATGGGGTTGCTGAAAGGCACGGCGCACGTCTGCGACGTTGGGAATTTTCGATAGCTGAGCCATGACTTTGCCGAGCGCATCGATGTCTTCAATTTCCAGTGTCAGTTTCATATTGGCCTGGCTCTCATCTTTGTTCGACAGAGTATTGACCGAGGTAACGTTCAGGTTGGCATTGGCCATGATCATCATGATATCGCGCAGCAAACCGGTGCGATCGTACGCCACAATGGTGATATCCACCGGATAAGTACGACGCGAACGACCGCCCCAATTAACCTCGATAATGCGTTCCGGCTCGCGGCTTTTCAGCTGCAGCAGATTGACGCAATCCTGGCGGTGAATGGAGACGCCACGACCCAGCGTAATAAAACCAACCACCGGATCACCCGGCACCGGCTTACAGCAGTTGGCGATGGAGGTCAGCATATTGCCGACGCCATGAATCACCAGATCGCCGCTGGATTTATGCTCAGTGACTTCACCCAGTTGAATTTCATCCGGCTGAGCCGGATTGACCAGACTTTCAGCGGCGTGCACCACCTGCATCAGGCGTAAATCACCAGCGCCGATGGCCGCGTACATGTCGTCGGCATTGTTGTAGTTCACCAGCATCGCCACTTCGTCCATGTCCAGCTTGGGCAGGTTAAAGCGCTGCAATTCACGCATCAACATGGCGCGGCCTTCGGCCAGGTTCTGATCGCGATCGAGCGATTTGAACCAATGACGAATCTTGGCCCGGGCCCGGTTGGTGTGCACATAACCTAAATCCGGGTTGAGCCAGTCGCGGCTCGGGCTGGGCTCGCGACCGGTCAATACCGAGACCTGATCACCAATCTTCAAGCGATGATTAAGCGGCACAATACGGCCGTTGACCTTGGCGCCGCGGCAACGATTACCGACGTCGGTGTGAATCTTGTAGGCGAAGTCGATGGGTGTGGCACCGCGCGCCAGATCGACCACGTGGCCTTCAGGCGTGAGCACATAGATACGATCGGTTTCGACATCCGAGCCGAGCTCTTCGACCATCTCTTCGATGCCGCCCAACTCGTCGTGCCATTCGAGCACCTGGCGCAGCCAGTTCACTTTCTCTTCATAGCCACGCGAATGGGTATTGCCCTTGGCATCGGTGCCTTTGTAGACCCAGTGTGCACAGACACCCAGTTCGGCGTCTTCGTGCATGGCGTGAGTGCGGATCTGCACTTCCACAACCTTGCCTTCCGGACCAATCACAGCGGTGTGCAGCGAACGGTAGCCATTCGATTTAGGCGAAGCGATATAGTCGTCGAATTCGCGCGGAATATGCCGCCACAAGGAATGCACGATGCCGAGCACGGTGTAGCAGTCGCGGACATCAGGCACCAGCACCCGGAAGGCGCGAATGTCGTACACCTGACTGAAACTGATCGACTTGCGCTTCATTTTGCGCCAAATCGAATAGATGTGTTTGGCGCGGCCCTGAATTTCTGACTGAATGCCGGCGGCCTCTACTTCGGCCTGCAAAATAGTCTGAACATTTTCGATGTAGTGCTGACGATCGAGCCGCTTTTCATCAAGCAGTTTGGCAATTTTTTTGTAGTCCTGGGGTTCCAGATAACGGAACGACAGGTCTTCCAATTCCCACTTCAACTGACCAACGCCCAGACGATGCGCCAGAGGTGCATAGATATCGGAAACTTCGCGCGCAACCTTGTACTTGCGTGCAGCCGGGGCGTGTTTAACGGCGCGGATGGCGCAGGTACGTTCGGCCAGTTTGATCAGGGCGACGCGCACGTCGTCGATCATCGCCACCAGCATCTTGCGCACCGCATCGCCCTGGGTTTCGTTTTGTCCCAGTACCGAGGCTCGTGTGGATTTGTGTTGGGTATGGATGGCGGCCATGCGCAGCACGCCTTCGATCAGACTGGCGACCTGCGGGCCGAACTGATCGCGCACTGTGTCCAGCGGCAGCTCTTCTTCACGCACGGTGCGATAGAGGATGGCGGCGATCAACGCCTCCTGATCCAGATTCAGATCGGCGAGAATCTCCGCCATTTCCAAACCGGTGCGATAGGCAGACTCGCCTTCACCCCAATGGTTCTTCGGCTCGTCAGCTTCCTGTTCCGCCAGTCGCGCAATGCGACAGGCACGCACCAATTCGTCACTGTCGATCAGCGGCGCTTTGCGTTCTATGCGATCCAACCAGGATTCCAGATCGACGGTGCCGTCACTGAATACCGGCTGGTCTTCCCGTACCTTTACCATCTAGGTCTCTTTTTTTTGTGTTCGAATCCAACCGATTCGAACCGGCGGCCGGGCCATTAACCCTGGCCGCGGCAATTTATCCCGAAAACACACCGGTGGAGAGGTAGCGATCTCCCCGGTCGCAGACAATAGCGACGATAACGGCATTTTCAACCTCCTCAGCCAGGCGCAGGGCCCCGGCCACCGAGCCACCGGATGATACCCCGGCAAAGATGCCTTCTTCCGCAGCCAGACGACGCATGGTGTCTTCAGCCTCGCGCTGGTCGATGTCGAGCACCCGATCCACCCGGCTGGCATCGAAAATTTTCGGCAGATAGGCCTCGGGCCAACGTCGGATACCGGGAATCTGAGAGCCTTCACTGGGTTGCAGGCCAACCACCTGAATCTCCGGATTCTGCTCTTTCAGATAGCGCGATACCCCCATGATGGTGCCAGTGGTGCCCATAGATGACACAAAATGGGTCACCTCGCCCTGGGTGTCGCGCCAGATTTCCGGGCCTGTTGTTTCGTAGTGCGCGCGCGGATTATCGGCATTTGAGAACTGATCCAGCACCAGTCCCCGGCCTTCGCTTTGCATTTGCAATGCCAGGTCGCGGGCGTATTCCATGCCCTGCTCCTGGGTTACGCTGATGATCTGCGCGCCGTAGGCCCGCATGCTGGCGCGGCGTTCCTCGCTGAGGTTCTCCGGCATGATCAACACCATGCGATAACCCTTAATAGCGGCCGCCATCGCCAGCGCAATACCGGTATTGCCACTGGTGGCTTCGATCAGAGTATCGCCGGCCTGAATATCACCCCGCGCCTCGGCGCGCTGAATCATGCTCATGGCCGGACGATCTTTGACCGAACCCGCCGGGTTGTTACCTTCAAGCTTCAGCAGGATGGTGTTGGTTCCGCCTGCGCCCATGCGCTGCAGACGGACCAGAGGGGTGTTACCGACAAAATCTTCGATCGTCGGGTAAGACGGCATACTGGCCTCCTGACGTTTTTGGTGCGCCTATAATACTGCCTATTCAGTAGCAAACCTAAGGTCGTCCTCACGAATCAAGCTTAGGCTGGTTTCGCATCCCCATGGATGAGGTGTCAGCGGGCTGATTGACCCCCCGTGCGACCGGGATTACAGTCTCTTTACGTTAATTCGGGTCTTTGTCATGCGCGCTTCCGGTCTGCAGAATCGCATCCTCTTTATTGCTCTGGCACCTGCGGTGGTACTGGGTATCGCCTTTACTTCCTGGTTTACCCAGGGCGACCTGAAACAACAGCGCCAGGCCTTTAACCAACGCACTGAAACGGCGGTACAGCGCCTTGCCGATGGTCTGGTCATGCCGCTGGCCAACAACAACAGCGAGCTGATTCAGGCCCTGCTGCGCCGCGCCCTGGATGAACGCGACGCCCGCTCAGTCCGGCTGTTCGACCGTTTTGGCAGTGAAACCCTGCATTCGGGGCCGTCCATGGTCGGCCCGGCCTATCCCTACCCCATTCTTGAAACCGATCGCTTGTCGACGTTCGATTCCAGCGAAACCAAGCGTTATCTGGTACCGGTCCAGCAGGTGTCTGACTTGCAATTGCGGGTTGCGACCTCAGCGCCCTTAGGCTGGCTGGAAGTCGAGTTCGACTACGCCAATACCCGGGTGGCCCATTACCGCGCCATCCTGATCAACAGCATCATTCTGCTGGGTGGACTGCTCGCCGTTTCCGGTCTGGCGTTCTGGTTGAGCCGGGAAATCAGCCGGCCAGTGCATAATATGATCGATACCGTCGATGCCATTCGCGAAGGCAACCTGGACGCGCGCATTGAAGAAAATGCCAGCGGTGAACTGCGTGAACTGGAAAGCGGCATCAACGCCATGGCCAGTACGCTCAAAGAGGCCTACGAGGAAATGCAGTCCAACGTGGATCAGGCCACTCAGGATCTGCGCGAGACCTTGGAAACCATCGAAATCCAGAACATTGAGCTGGATATGGCGCGGCGCGAAGCGCAACAGGCCAACCAGGTAAAGACCGAATTTCTGGCCAATATGAGTCACGAAATTCGCACGCCGCTGAACGGCATTATTGGTTTCGCCCGACTGCTGACCAAGTCCAACCTGACGCAAAAGCAGGACGACTATGTGTCCACCATTCTGTCGTCTTCCCAGGGATTGCTGACCATCATCAATGACGTCCTCGACTTCTGTAAGATCGAGGCGGGCAAACTGATGCTCGACAACCGTTCCACCAACCTGCACGAAACCATCGAAGACGTCCTGGTGATGCTGGCGCCCGCCTCTCAGGCCAAACAGCTGGAAGTGGTGTCGCTGTTTTATGCCGATGTGCCAGAACAGGTAATCACTGACCCGCTGCGGCTGAAACAGGTGCTCACCAACCTGGTCAGCAACGCCATCAAATTCACCCCCAGCGGCAGCATCGTGGTACGCACCATGGTCGAGCAGGCGCAAGGTGACAAACTGACGGTGCGCATCAGCGTAACCGACACTGGCATTGGCCTGTCGCGATCGGAACAGAAAGCCTTATTCCAGGCGTTCGCCCAGGCCGATTCATCCACCGCGCGCGAGTTCGGCGGCACCGGACTGGGCCTGGTCATCTCCAAACGACTGGTTGAACAGATGGGCGGCGATATCGGCCTGGAGAGCAGCAAAGGTGAAGGCTCCACCTTCTGGTTCAGCATCAAGGCCCAGGTGGCACCGGACAGCCAGCAACCGCCGCGTCAGGATGCCTTGGCCGGCTATACCCTGGCGATTGTCGAAGAGCGAGAAATGTCGCGCCTGGCGCTGCGCCACGAAGCCGAAAAATGGGGCATGAACTGCCTCGATATGGCATCTCTGGATGAACTGATGTCGCGCCTGGAAAATGTCGACGCCCCACGTCCGGACCTGGCGCTGATCGACGTCAGCGGCGAAACGCCCGGCGATCAACTGTACCGCCAGATAGTGCATCTGGAACGTCACTGGCAATGCCCGACACTGGTACTGGGCAACAATCAGGACCGCGACATCCGCCATCAGTTAATCGAACAGGGTGCCAAACATTACCTGTCCAAACCCATTCGTGATATCCAGCTCTACCAGGCGCTGTTACAGGTATTACGCCCCGACCAGTTTGCAGCCAGTGACGACAGTGTTACCAGGCCGCGTCACCACAGCTTTGCCCGTGTGCTGGCGGTGGATGACAACGCCGCCAACCTCAAACTGATCGTTACGCTGCTGAACAGCCTGGGTGTTGAGGTCGAGGGTGTCAGCAGTGGCGAAGCTGCCCTGGATGCGCTGCGCGAGGCCGAATATGACCTGGTGTTTATGGACATCCAGATGCCCGGCATCGACGGCCTGGAAGCCACCCGACGCATCCGTCAGCAAGAAGCACCGATGCGCCATATTCCAATCATCGCCTTAACCGCGCACGCCCTGGCCGAAGAACGCCAGGCCATGCTCGACAGCGGCATGGACGACTATCTGACCAAACCCATCGACGAAGACCAGTTGCAACGCACCCTGTTCAAGTGGACCGGTTTAACTGAATTGGCGACTGAAGACGGCGCCACCGTCCGCCTGCCGGATGACGATGTGCCTCAGGAAATTGATCACGCTGCGCTGCAGGGCGCCACCATCATCGATCTGCCGCTGGGTCTGGAGCGCGCCAGCGGCAAACTCGATCTGGCCAAAGACATGTTTGCCATGCTGATTGGTAATCTGGAAACGGACCGCCAGCGCCTGCAGCAACTGCACGAACAGCGCGACTACAAAGCCCTGCTGGAGGAAGTGCATCGGTTGCATGGTGCGACCCACTATTGCGGTGTGCCGCGCGTTCAACAAACCGCTCGTCACACCGAGGTACTGCTTAAGCAAGGTCAGTACGACCGTCTGGATGAAGCCATGAGGTTACTGCTGAACGCCCTGAGTGAATTACAACACTGGGCGGCGCACACCGATTGGTCCGGGCAGTTCGATGCCATCGCACCCAGGGCCCCGGTCAAGCGTCGAACGGGTTAAAGCGGGGCCTGCTGCAGTACCGCGAAGGCCACCACAGAACGACGTTCATCGGTCAGGCTGAGCAACAGCTGATCCGACCGGCCGATCTGCGCAGCACGACCACTCAACTGCACTTCCGGCGCGCCTCTTGCGCCCGGCAGGATTTCAATCTGCTGAAAAGTGACCCCGTCGGCTATGCCCGTACCGAGCGCTTTGGCCACCGCTTCTTTACCGGCAAAACGATTGGCCAGAAACTTCACTGGCGCTCCGCGACGTTGATATTCAGCCTGCTCTGCCGGCGTCAGTATGCGTTGCACGAAGCGCTCACCCTGACGCTCCAGCACCGCCTGAATGCGTTCAATATCGACGATGTCTGTGCCAATGCCTCGAATCATGCCTGCCTCTTATCCGCGCCCGTATCTGCTTGCGCTGCCTTCAGCCACTGTCGACTGAGCAGCGCGCGACCTTCCAAAAGATGATCCAGACGAGCGCCATGCACGACCTCACCCCAACGCTGCGCCAGGGAGGTCATCCAATCGTTCTCCGCCATGGCGAGGATCGCCTGACCGGGAATCTGACGTCCATGACCACGCGCGCAAAAACCCAGTGCCGGGTCAAATCGATAGTCGTGGTCGGCGACAATCCAGTCTCCGCTATCGAGCGTCTGCCGATAATCAATACCGGCACCGACCCACTCAAGCAAGCGACGCTCGAAAAAACGCAGGGTCGGGTTTTGTCGTGCCGGATCGGCCAGAGACAATAACGAACTGGCGTAGACACCAAAAAAAGTATCGCCGGCCTGGAAGGGAGGTACCAACCGCACACAGAGTTCGTTCAGATAGAACGCCTGCAGCAAGGCAGAGCCCTGACCGAGGCGAAACGGCTCGACGTATTGCCAGTCGTCCAGACGCTTCAGTTCAGTTTGACCGCTAAGGCGGATGCGCAAACGGCGGAAGGTTTCCGGACGCGGGTCGCGTGCCACCGCCCGCAATCGCCCCTGATCCGGAGTGAGCAGTTCAACCAGCCAGTGATGTTCGCGATAAGGTCGCGCGTGCAGCACAAAGGCCGGCTGGTCGGGCGCGCGACGCGGTTTCATCGATCTTCAAGATAGCCCAGGCTCTTCAACGCTCGATCATCATCGGCCCAGCCACCTTTGACCTTGACCCAGAGATTGAGCATCACCTTGGCATCGAACAGTTGTTCCATATCCAGGCGGGCATCGTGACCCACCTTTTTGATGCGCGCGCCTTTGTCGCCGATGACGATTTTTTTCTGGCCCGGACGCTCCACCAGAATCAGGCCGTGAATGTGCAAAATCGAACCGTCGTGTTTGAACTGTTCAATTTCCACCGCCATCGAATAAGGCAGTTCGGCACCGAGCTGACGCATCAGTTTTTCACGAATCAATTCGGCCGCCATAAAGCGTTCACTGCGATCGGTGATCTGATCTTCCGGGTAGAAAAACTCACTGAATGGCAAACGCTCCGCCAGCGTCTGAGTCAGGGCATCGAGATTTTGACCGCGCAACGCCGACAAGGGCACCACTTCATCGAATTCGAAACTCTGGCTCAGCGTCTGAATATGCGGCAGCAAGGCGTTTTTATTATCGAGTTGATCGACCTTGTTGATGACCAGAACAACCGGTGCTTTGACGCGTTTCAGTTTATCCAGAACCCATTGATCTTCGTCGGTCCAGACGGTGCGATCGACCACCAAGACCACGGCGTCCACATCAGCCAGCGCCGAATCGGCGGCGCGGTTCATATGGCGGTTAATGGCCCGCTCTTCCTGACGATGCATACCGGGCGTATCAACAAACACCAACTGGGTATCACCCTCGGTATGAATGCCCAGCACCTGGTGCCGCGTGGTTTGCGGCTTGCGCGAGGTGATCGACACCTTCTGGCCGAGGATATGGTTCATCAAGGTCGATTTACCCACGTTCGGTCGGCCAACAATGGCGACATAACCGCAGCGTGTCTGAACCGGATCGTTATTCACTTAATCGTTTCTCCCAGGGCTTGAAGCGCAGCACGTGCTGCTTCCTGTTCGGCGATACGACGGCTGTTGCCCTCGCCCACAGTGGGTTGTTCCAGCCCTTCGACTTCACAGTCGACAGTAAAAGTTTGGTCATGCGCCTCACCACTGACATCCGTCACACGATAGACCGGTAATGGCGCTTTGCGCGACTGCAAAAATTCCTGCAGCCGGGTTTTGGAATCTTTGATGTTGTCGGTCAGGTTCAGATCCGACAAGCGGTTTTCATACCAGCGCTGAATCGTCGCCTGAGCCTCGGCCAGCGAACTGTCCAGACTGATAGCACCAATGATGGCCTCGACGGCATCGGCCAAAATGGAATCACGTCGAAAACCACCGCTTTTTAACTCGCCGCTGCCCAAACGCAGACAATCACCCAGATCGAATTCACGACCCAGCTCGGCCAGGGTTTCGCCTTTCACCAGATGCGCCCGCAAACGCGATAACTGACCTTCTTTGGCACGCGGAAATTGCTCGAACAATTGTTGCGCGATGGTGCAATTCAAAATGGCATCGCCGAGAAATTCCAACCGCTCATTATTCTGGCGGGAAAAACTGCGATGCGTCAGCGCCTGCGTCAGCAGAGCCTCATCGTTAAAACGATAACCGAGCCGTTGGCTCAGACGGTCGAGTGCAAGTGACACCGTTCAGAGTCCGTATTCTTCGTGAAAGCTGAGGATGACATCAATGTTGCCAAGGATGTCGATGCGTTTTTCGTAATCGAGTACCAGGCGCAATGAAGCATCGTCCTGGTTTAACTGGATGATAGTGGCCGGATCGAGATCGATATCTTCCGCGCGCAGAAACCGCTGCAAGCGCCGTTCAATAACCGCCTCGGTCGGATTCCGGCCACGCAGTTCTTCGGCCATCTGGCTTAGGTTGGAATCCAGTTTGAACTGTTGCCAATAAGGTCCGGCCAGTTTAACGAACCATAGCGCTGCCAGCGCCATCAGCAGGGCGATTAACACCAGACTGAACAAGGTCATTCCGGATTGTTTGCGACTTCGCATTAACATGGCAATCCACTCCTGGTGCGACCTTTGTACCCAGACCCAAGCAGCGTCAACGGCAATTAATCAATGCCACCAAAACGCGAGAAACTGGGGCCATCCAGCAGGTTCCGCCAGTGCATCCAGATACCAACGGCCTGGCCGAGAATTTCATCCTCATCAACAAAGCCCCAGGCGTTGTCGGCGCTGTTACTGAAGTCGCCCTGCATGCCGCGACGCAGACCTTCCCAATAACGCGCATCCAGACTGGAATCGCGGTTATCGCCCATCACAAAATAGTGACCTTCTGGAACCACCACGCCTTCACTGGGCAACCATTCATAAGGTTGTCGACTGGGGCCGGCCTGATTCAGATAAACGGCGTGATTCTTCTCATCCAGATGTTCGGTATAGCGAATGTAACGGCCTTCGTCATCGGTTACCCGACGCTCAAAGGTCAGCTCCACCGGCTCACCATTCAAGGTCAAAATACGACGGCCATAATCGTATTGAATGCGATCGCCCGGCACGCCGATAACGCGTTTAATATAGTTGGTATTGGGCAGGTGCGGCGGACGGAAGACCACTACATCGCCGCGCTGCGGATCGTTAATCGGAATAACGATGTCGTTACTGATCGGCATACGCAAACCGTAGGTAAAACGGTTAACGAGAATAAAATCACCGATTTCCAGCGTCGGTTTCATCGAACCGGATGGAATCTTGAACGGCTCGAACATAAAACTGCGCAGTATAAAAACAACCAGCAACACCGGAAAAAATGCGCGACTGTTGTCGATCAAACCCGGCTCAGTGGTGATGGGCGGATGCTTGGCATCAAAACCGTCGATATTGGCGGCGGCATTAGCCAGAACACGACGACGGTAAGGCTTTAACCAGTACACATCGGCCGCCCAGACCAGGCCAGTCATCAGACAGGCGGCAGCCATAACCAGAGCGAAATCAAAACTCGCCAGAATGGTCTGGACCACCAGCCACAGCAACATCAGCAACAGCAAATATCCCAGGCCTTTTTCATCCAAACCCGGCTCGAACAGCGCTTTCAGTTCGTCTTCGTTCCAGTCGGTGCGTTCAACCACAGCGCTCAAACGCGCCCGGTGACGCACCAGCGTCAACACAGCCAGACCCAGGGTCAATGCCAGGCAGGCCCAAAATATGACGATGACATTCATCCGCTTCGACTTCCTTAGCTATCCACTTTAAGTACGGCAAGAAAGGCGTCCTGCGGAATCGTCACCGATCCCACCTGCTTCATACGCTTCTTACCTTCCTTCTGACGTTGCAGCAGTTTCTTCTTACGGCTGACGTCACCACCATAACACTTGGCGGTCACGTTTTTGCGCAACGCTTTCACGGTACTGCGAGCCACCACCTGATTGCCGACAGCCGCCTGAATGGCCACGTCGTACATCTGGCGAGGAATCAGTTCCTTCATTTTTTCACAGAGAGTACGGCCGCGACGCTGAACGTGTTCACGGTGCATGATCACCGCCAGCGCATCGACCCGATCGCCGTTGACCAACACATCCATACGGGTCAGATTGGCGGCTTCAAAGCGGTCAAAAGCGAAATCCAATGAAGCGAAACCGCGACTGACCGACTTCAGGCGATCGAAGAAATCCATAACGATTTCCGCCATCGGCAAGTCGTACACGACCGAAACCTGGCCACCCATATACTGCATGTCTTTCTGCATACCGCGGCGTTCTTCGCACAGCATGATGACGTTACCGACGTGCTCCTGTGGCACCAGAATATTGGCGCGCACGATCGGTTCGCGGAATTCTTCGATGTTGTTGACCGCCGGCAGCTGTGACGGGTTGGCCACCGAGATAACTTCGCCATCGGTCTTGAGGATTTCGTAGACCACGGTCGGCGCTGTGGTGATCAGATCCAGATCGTACTCGCGTTCCAGCCGCTCCTGAATGATCTCCATGTGCAACATGCCCAGAAAGCCACAGCGGAAGCCGAAGCCCAACGCATCCGAGCTTTCCGGCTCGTAGAACAGGGAGGCATCGTTAAGGCTGAGTTTCTCCAGGGCGGTGCGGAAATCTTCGTAGTCGTCAGCTGAGACCGGGAACAAACCGGAATACACCTGCGGCTTGCTCTTCTGGAAACCGGGCACCGGTTCAACATCGGGCGTGCTGGCATGGGTGATGGTGTCGCCGACGGGCGCGCCCTTGATGTCTTTGATCGAGGCGCAGATAAAACCGACCTCGCCCGCGCACAGCACATCCAGGTCACGCATCTTGGGCGTGAATATGCCAAGCTTATCGACCACATGGGTACGACCGGTGCTCTTCATCCAGATCTTGTCGCCGCGTTTGAGCGTGCCGTGACGCACCCGCACCAGCGAGACAACACCGAGGTAGTTGTCGAACCAGGAATCGATGATCAGCGCTTGCAGATTGCCATCCAAATTGCCTTCCGGCGCCGGAACCCGCTCGATCAATTGCTCAAGTATGTCTTCGATACCGATGTTGGCCTTGGCCGATGCCCGGACCGCATCCTGAGCATCAATGCCGATAATCTCTTCGATCTCCTGCGCCACTCGCTCGGGTTCGGCCTGCGGCAAGTCCATCTTGTTCAGCACCGGCACCACTTCCAGGCCCTGTTCGATGGCGGTGTAGCAGTTGGCAACCGACTGCGCTTCTACGCCCTGGGCGGCATCGACCACCAGCAAAGCGCCTTCGCAGGCAAACAGCGAGCGCGACACTTCGTAAGCGAAATCGACGTGTCCGGGAGTATCGATAAAGTTGAGCTGATACGTTCGACCATCACGCGCGGTGTAGTCGAGCGTCACGCTTTGCGCCTTGATGGTAATGCCGCGTTCACGCTCCAACTCCATGGAATCAAGCACCTGCTCGGCCATTTCACGGTCGCTCAGCCCGCCGCAAACCTGAATGAAACGGTCCGCCAGCGTGGATTTACCATGGTCGATATGGGCAATGATGGAGAAGTTGCGAATATGGGAGAGATCGCTGCTCACAGAAGCCTATACTCAGCTTGAAAAATGGGGCCGCGAGTTTACAACAACTGACCCCGGAAGACCATGTGAGCCCCGACCCTTCGGGCGGTCGAGGCTCGGTCATTGAGGCTCAATCGGTTGGAATGGCCAGATAGACGATGTTGTTGCCGCGCAGCACCCGTACCGCTACGGCGCCGTTATCCGGCAACTGGGTCACCAGGCGATCAAACTCTTCTTTATCGTTGATGAATTCGCCACCGAGCATGGTGATGATATCGCCATCGCGCAGCCCGGCTTCCAATGCCGGCCCAGCCAGAACTCGTTCAACGCGGACGCCATCGCCACCATCGACATCGGCAACAATGATATTCAACGGATTGTCCGAGGTTGGCTGTTGCGGGTTGCCAGCGGCCAGCTCCTGCTCATTCAGCACGCCGATGGTGACATCCAGAGTGCGGCGCTCACCGCCACGCAACACCTCGACTTCAACCGTGGTGCCTGGTCGTACCTGACCGACCAGAGGCGGCAGATCGGAATAGCGACGCACCGGATGGTCGTTAAACGACAGGATGATGTCATCGGTCTGAATGCCGCCGTCGGCTGCGGGGCTGTTATCAAAGACCCGGGCTACCAGCGCGCCTTCAGCACGATCCAGTCCCATGGACTGCGCCAGTTCCGGGTTTTCGTTGAACGGAGGGTACATCTCCACACCCAACCAGCCGCGCTCGACGGTGCCGGTTTCCTTCAACTGATCGGCAATGTCCATGGCGATGTCGATCGGAATGGCGAAGGATACGCCCATAAAGCCACCCGAACGGGTATAGATCTGCGAGTTAATACCAACGACTTCGCCGTCGAGATTGAACAGCGGGCCACCGGAGTTGCCCGGGTTAATGGCAACGTCGGTCTGGATAAAGGGCACGTAGCGATCAGCGCCGCCCAGCGCCCGGCCTTTGGCACTGACGATGCCGGCGGTGACGGAATAATCGAAATTAAAGGGTGAACCGATGGCCAGCACCCACTCGCCGACTTTCAGTTCTTCGCTGCTGCCGATTTCCACCGCGTGCAGATTTTCACCATCAATCTTCAACAGGGCGACATCGGATTGCGGGTCGGTACCGATCAGTTCGGCTGCGTATTCGGTGCCGTCGGTCAGCGTCACCGTCACTTCATCGGTGTGATCGACAACATGGTTGTTGGTCAGAATATAACCGTCTTCAGAGAGGATAAATCCGGAACCCAAACCCTGGCGCGGTTGTGGATTGGGCTGGTAATTGAAGTTTTCCGGTAATTGATCGCCAAAAAAATAACGAAAGATTTCCGGCACTTCCTGTTGCTGGCCGGATGAACGGGTTTGCGTCACTTCAGTGGTGGTGGTGATTTTAACGACCGATGGGGAATTGCGCTCGACCAGTTCGGTAAAATCTGGCAGGCCTTCGGCGAAGGCTTGAACGGCGAACACAGCCAATAAAACAGCTGCCGCGCACATGGAGGTTCGCTTGAACATAAAACCCTACTCCTGTTGTGTCCTCTAACGAGGCTTCGCATATTAGGCTAGGTGGTAAAAATGCAAACGCCGTCACAGCCGGGTTTACGTCTCTTTTACGGCTCGACGACCGGCGTAGAGAGTGATGAAGACTGGGTCTTTACATTGGAATGGACGGCGAGCACCTGGGGCTCCCAACGCCGATCCGGATGTCGAAAACGGTGTCGTGTCACGCCGACGGCAGCGGCGCCACCAAGCATCGCCAGCAACAATTGCCAGCCTTCATTCAGACCCAGAGCCGCACCGCTCAATAAGCCAACCAGGGCCGCCAGCAAAGGCCACAGATACATCCAGAAGGCGGCCAGGCTGAGGCTGTCTTCGGCAATGCCCAGACGCACCTCATCGCCGGCTCGCAGGTCCGCTCGGGGCGTTAATTCAAAGTGATTTTTTGCCACCTGTGCCTCGGCGTTGCCCAGACCACTGAGCACCGCCTGGCCGCAACCCTGGCGGGCGCGGCAACTCTGGCAAGCGCTGCTTTGCACGACCGCGACGATCAAGCGGTCGCCATCGCTGTGAATGACGGTGCCGTTTTCTTCGACCAAGAGACTAACCTGAGTGGAACAACCGCCGCCTATTGTAGGCGGCTGACAGAGTCACGCAAACGCTCAGCAGTGGTGCGCGGGATTTCACCGATCACCGTCACCGTCAGCCCATCGATTTCACTCATCAAAGCGGTGGTTGCACCCATACGGAGCAGACTGTCGGGCTCGGCCGCCATGGCCGGTTCGATAAAGACGGAAAAGGTTGCCAGGCCGTCGCTGTAGACGCGCTTTTCCAGCCAGCCATCGGCGGACACATCGCGCGCTGCCATGGTCAGTTTGAACATTGGCGGCAGCCAGCTCAGGTCAGTCACAAACGATGCGGTATCCGGCGCGGGCATTGGCGGTTGCACCAGGGCCTGCTGACGACCGTTCGAACCGCTCAGCGTCGGTTGCAACGCCGACTCCGGTACCGGCCCGCCGACGCTCAAACGGCTATAGCGGAACTGTTCCAATATTTCGCCATCGCCGCTGAGAATTTCCGATTGCAGCAGCAAACCGGTGTCGCGATCGAGCCACAGCCGATGCGTATAGCGCCAGGGGTCGGCAGTCAGGGTGATCACCCGCGCACTGCGGCCGGCCACCCGTGCTTCACCGATCGCCTCGGCCTGATAACTCTGCGCCAGACGATCCAGCGCCATGGGGCCGACCTGTGAAAACGGCGCTGCCGGTATCGGCCGCGCGAGTTGATCTTCGGCGCCCGCCGGGTAATAACACACCAGCCGGTTACCGCGTCGAATCACTTCGATCATGTCACCGTCGAGCTGTTGCAGGCGTTCCACCGGCTCACCATCGCGCACCGTATGCGCTATCGAATAAGCACTGGTCTGATCACCGCGCCGGTGCAGATATTCACCCTGATAACTGGCGTTCTGAATGGCGTCGCGCATCTGGCTCAACCACTCCCATTCCATGGCCTGCGCCGGCCAGGAAAACATCAATGCCAGGACGATCAATAGCCGTCTCATTCTGCTTCCATCCAATCCACCGGATAGGGTGCCACCGCATGGCCACTGCTATAGGACGCGGCCTCTGCGTGTTGACGCAAATAGGCATTGAGCCGTTGCTGAGCTTCGAAACGCGCCTGGGCCGCAGCAACATCTTCAGTCTGCGCCACCTGCGTTGCCGGGGCCGACGAAGGTGTGGGTACCGACCACTGCGCGCCGACAATCACCACAGCGGCAACAGCCGCAGCCAGGCCAGCCTGACCCAAACGTAATGGCCAGCGTCGTTGCCGGGCCGGTTGCCCGGTTGCGGACTCGATATCAGGCTGGACGGCAACATCGACCAGGACATCGCCGCGCAAAGCACCCTGAACGCGTGACAACTGATGCCAGTCCTGCATGCGTTGCGGATCAGACTCCATGGCTTTCAATAGCCGCTGGATGTCCATTTCACTGGCTTCTCCGTCCAGAAAAGCCGAAAAACTCTCGTTAATACGATCCTGTTTCATCATTAACCTCGCGCAGAATCAGTCGGGCGCGCCCGGCCTTTGGTGACACCCACCGGCACATCCAGCGCCACTTCGATTGCCTCTCGGGCGCGGAAAATTCTCGAACGCACCGTTCCCACCGGCGTATCCATAATGCGCGCTATGTCCTCATAACTGAGGCCTTCAAATTCACGCAGTGTCACGGCGACGCGCAAATCTTCTGGCAAGCCATTGAGGGTGGCCTGCAAACGCTGCTCCATCTGCTCGCGCACCAGCAGACGCTCTGGCGTCGCCAGATCGGCCAGTTCATCGGCCGAGACCAACACTTCGATATCCAGCCCATCCTGGCTGGGTCGACGCCGACTGCTGTCCAGATGACTGTTGGCGCAGTTGATGGCAATCCGATACAGCCAGGAATAAAAGGCACTGTCGCCGCGAAAATTCGGCAATGCCCGATAGGCCTTGATAAAGGCCTCCTGAACGATATCGGCCACCGCATCCTGATCACGCATATAACGCGTAATGACGGTCGCGACTCGATGCTGGTACTTCAATACCAGCAGATCGAAGGCCCGCTTGTCGCCCTTGCGGGCCTTGTCGACCAAAATCTGATCGGCGTCCTGGCGCTCGGCCATGGCGCTACTCCTGAGAAGCTTTCCCTATGGACGGGGCCGCAACAGAAAAGTTCAAACGGATACCAGATTATCGGAAAGCGCCCCGCCTTGGGTATACTCCCGATCCGCCCATTATTGCCGGAGTGGTTGCATGGCTTCCCGTCTGTCTGCTGATGTCCTGGTGATCGGTACCGGTGCTGCCGGTCTGACCCTGGCACTGAGCCTGCCGCGCCATCTCAACGTCTACCTGATTTGCAAAGGCGAGCTGGGCACCGGCTCCACCGCCTGGGCCCAAGGTGGTGTGGCAGCGGTGCTCGACAAGGTCGATTCGGTGGAAGATCACGTCGCCGATACGCTCAACGCCGGCGGCGGTCTGTGCGAACCCAAGGCCGTGCGGCATACCGTTGAACGCTCCGCCAGCGCCATACAATGGCTGATCGATCAGGGCGTCCCCTTTACCCATCAGGACGGTTCGCAAGTCGATTACCACCTGACCCGCGAAGGCGGTCACAGTCACCGACGCATCATTCACGCCGCCGACGCCACCGGCCGCGCCATCTCCGAAACCCTGATCCGTCAAGTGCGCCAGCGCGCCAATGTGCATGTACTGGAACATCATGTGGCGGTCGACCTGATCACCCACCGCAAAGTCTTTGGTGCTGACGATCAGGACGACCGTTGTCTTGGTGCCTATGTGCTCGATACCCGCAACGATCAGGTCATCACCATCGGTGCCGGCGCTACCGTGCTGGCCTCAGGCGGCGCCAGCAAGGTGTATCTGTTTACCTCCAATCCCGATGGCGCCACTGGTGATGGCATTGCCATGGCCTGGCGCGCCGGCTGCCGGGTGGTGAATATGGAATTCAACCAGTTCCACCCGACCTGCCTCTATCACCCGCGCGCCAAATCGTTTTTGATTTCCGAAGCGGTACGCGGCGAAGGCGGCTTGCTGAAACTGCCCAATGGCGAACGCTTTATGCATCGTTTTGATGAGCGCGCCGAACTGGCACCGCGCGATGTCGTCGCCCGCGCCATTGACCACGAGATGAAACGCCTCGGTGCCGACCATCTGTTGCTCGACATCAGTCACAAGCCGGCCGACTTTATTCGCCAGCACTTCCCGACCATCTACGAACGTTGCCTGAGTTACGGCTACGACATGACGCGCGAACCGATACCGGTGGTGCCGGCCGCGCACTATACCTGCGGCGGTATTCGCACCGATTTATCGGCGCGCACTGACCTCGGTGGTCTCTACGCCGCCGGCGAATGCGCCTACACCGGCCTGCATGGCGCCAACCGACTGGCCTCGAACTCCCTGCTCGAATGCATCGTCTATGCGCGCGCCGCCGCCGATGATCTGACCGCCCAGACGCTGCCAGCATTCGACGCCGACCAACTGCCGCTGTGGGATGAATCGCGCGTTTCCGATTCCGATGAAAAGGTCGTCATCAGCCACAACTGGGACGAGGTGCGCCGCTTTATGTGGGATTACGTCGGCATTGTGCGCTCGGACAAACGCCTGGAACGGGCGCGTCGTCGGGTGCATTTGCTGAAGCAGGAAATTCATGATTATTACGCTAGCTTCCGCGTTAACAGCGACTTGCTGGAATTGCGCAACCTGATTGTAGTGGCGGAGTTGATTATCGAATCGGCGCTGTCGCGTAAAGAGAGCCGCGGCCTGCACTTTACCCGCAGCTACCCGCAAACCGGTGAACGGGCAGAAATCACCGTCTTGTCACCGCGCACCAACAGTGTTCAGTCGAGTTGATGCTGGGTTTGAATGTCGTGGCAATGAATGCGGAAATAGGCGTTTAGCGCGCGCCAGCTGGCATCATCGACGCTGTCGCGCCAGATCATCAGACTGCGTTGCAACAACAGTGGTTCCTGCACCAGATACAATCGCACATAGCAGGCAGAACGCCGACCTCGACCGCTCCAGCGGTATTCTTCGGCCTGTAGTTCACTGTTGAACAAGGTCACCCTATCGCCCTGCCAGCGCAGTTGATGAGTTGGCGGATTAAGCGGCCGGCTTTGCCACAGTGCCAGCTGCACAGCAGCGGCGGTTGCCAGACTCAACCACCAGGGATGCTGCGCCAGAACGGTCAGCAGCGCGACCGTCGGCGCCGGTACCAGCACCACCAGCCAGGCCAGGCGTGATGGCCGCAGACGGCACTCAATCAGGCTGAACACGGTCCAGAATCTGACGCACCATAGCAGCGAGTTCGGCGTCTTCCGGCTTGGACTTTTCCAAAAACCAATTGAACAGATCCTGGTCTTCGCAAGTGAGCAGTCGTTGATAAATGCGTTGCTGATCAGCGCTGAGCGTCGGATAGACGGTTTCGGTGTAAGGCACCAGCAACACATCCAGTTCCAACATACCCCGGCGGCTGTGCCACCAAAGACGACGATGTTCCAATGCAGCTTTTTCTGTTGGTTCCACGTTTAAAAGTCCAAGCTCAGCCCAAAGAATGAAAGACCCAGGCCCGTTTGCGGGCCGCGCCATTGTAACAGCAAGCCAAACGAGCCGACACCGATGCGCACGCCAACACCACAGCCCCATTTCTACCCGCTGGAACATCTCAGCCTGATCGGCCTGCAAGGCAGTGACGCCCTCACCTTTCTGCAAGGCCAGGGCACTCAGGACTACCGCCTGCTGACTCAGAGCGGTGCCTTGCCGGGCGCCTTTTGCACGCCCAAAGGCCGCGCGGTCAGCAATGTCTGGAACGTGCTGATTGAGCCGGAACCGACGCACATCAAGCTAGTGCTACACAGCACCACGGCGGCGGCTTTGCAGCAGCATCTGAGCAAATACATTCCCTTTTTCCGCGGCTCAAAACTGATCGACGACAGCCTGAACTATCACGGCCTGGGTATCGCCGGCGAAGGCACCGATGAATTGCTGAACGATTGGTTGGGTCCGGCGGCTGACAATGGTATCTGGCTGCGCCAGGGCCACTTTGCCTTTGCGCTGCCCGACGGCCGCGCCCAACTGTGGCTGGATGCCCGCGCCGACAACTATGAAGACTGGCTGGAACGCATCGAACAACAACGCATTGAACCCGTAGAAGCCTGGCAAAAACTGGACATAGCGGCCGCCCAACCCTGGGTTCAGGCCGAGCAAAGCGGCCAGTTCGTGCCGCAGATGCTGGGGCTGGAAGATGTCAGCGGCATTTCCTTTCGCAAAGGCTGTTACACCGGCCAGGAAGTGGTGGCTCGGCTGCACTACAAAGGCCAGAGCAAGCGCGGTCTGCTTCAGGTGCGCTGGCAGGGTGATGTCGGACCCGGCGGCAATGAGGTCTTTGGTGAACAGGGCCCGGCCGGTGAATGGGTCAACTGGGTGCGCACAGAGGACGGCGGTGAAGGTCTGGCGGTGGTTCGCAATATCGAAACGCCACCGCCGATGTTTGTCGATGAACAGCGGCAAATTGCCCTGTCGGTGGTGTGAGACTGATCGATGTTCAGTGCCCGACCGATGCTGTTAAACTCTTGCGTCTGTTGTCTCTACAGGATGGGCGCATAAGCGATGAGCAGCCTGGTCGATACCGTCAATCAAGACATTCTGGACGCTTTGAACAGCGACCAGCTTTTCCTGCCAAGCTTGCCTGAAGTGGCGTTGCAAATTCGCACCACGGCGGAAAACCCCGACGCCACCATCAAAGACCTGGTCGATATCATCAGCCAGGACAGCGCCCTGAGTGCGCGCATCATACGAGTGGTGAACAGCCCGCTGTTACGCGCCCCTCAGGAAGTTCGCGATCTGGCCATGGCAGTCAGCCGACTGGGTATGAATTACAGCTGCAATCTGGCCATTGGCCTGGCCATGGAGCAGATGTTCCGCGCCAGCAACAAGCAAGTAGATCAACGTCTGCGTCAACTGTGGCGCTTGACCGGCGATGTCTCAGCACTGGCCTCGGTACTGGCGCGTCACACCGGCGCTGCCAGCGCCGATGAAGCCTTGCTGGCCGGACTGATCCACCGTCTGGGCGCGCTGCCGATTCTCAGCTACGCCGAGTCCCATCCTGAGCTGATTGTCGACGACGCCAATCTGTCTCAGGTCATCGACCAACTGCATGGCAGCCTGGGCCAGATCATTCTGCAAAGCTGGGATTTTCCATCGAGTTTCTGCGGCATTCCCATCGAATATCGTCAGTTTGAGCGCCAACCGGCCAAGGCTGACCTGGCCGATCTGGTTATGGTGGCTAATCTGATGGCGCACAACGAAGGCAACAGTGGCTGGAGTAAAAAAGACTGGCACAGCGTCGCCGCCTTCACTCGCCTGGATTTACCGACTGACCGCGACGATGCAAACATCGCTCAGTTGTATCAGCTGGCTGCCAGCGCCCGGGCCATCTTTGCTTAAGGCGGATTGTTGCCTAGGGCATGGTTTCGGCTTCAAACCGGGTCAGGATACGCAGAGCTTCAACGCGATCGCTGCCGCAGAAATCTGGCTCAGCCTGAAAGGCACCACAGGCCGCTGGCCGTTCCGGACGACCAAAGATGCCACAGCGATAATCCGGCAATAAATGAACGCAACGCACCCCGGCAGGTTTACCCTCAGGCATGCCGTAATAAGGCGTATTGATGGAAGGCGCAATGCAACAGGCACCGCAGCCGGAGCGGCATTCCAAACCTTAGCCTCACTGGAAAACACAGGAAAATGAGAGCGCACTATGCTGTACAGCCATAGCCTGGGTAAAGGCCCCGACCTAATCATTCTGCACGGCCTCTTTGGCAGTGGCGACAACTGGCGCAGCGTGGCCAAGTCGTTATCCGAGTACTACCGGGTGCACTGTCTGGATCTGCCCAACCACGGCCAATCACCCTGGACCGATGCCCTCGACTACCCGACCTTCGCCAGCGCCGTGCGCGACTGGATGGCCGCCAAAGACATCAAAAAAGCGTCAGTAATCGGTCATTCCATGGGCGGTAAAACCGCGATGCAACTGGCGTTGGCTGGCGACACTGAATGGTTGCAGAAACTGGTTATTGTCGACATTGCACCGCGCGATTACCCACCGCACCACCAGGATATTTTTGCGGCGCTGGATGCGATTGATCTGCATGAATTTAATGATCGTCGCGGCGTCGAAAACGCCCTGATGGAAAACGGCGTACGCGATCTCGGCATCCGCCAGTTTCTGCTTAAAAGCCTGTACCGAAACGACGACAAACAGCTGGCCTGGCGCTTCAATCTGCCGTTGCTAAAAAGCGACTATGAAGGCATCGCCAAGGCACCGGATTTTCAGCAGCCCTACAGTGGGCCCACGCTTTTTATCAAAGGCATGGACAGTCGCTACATCAGCCAGAGCGATCAGCCAGCGATCGAAGAGCGCTTCCCCAATGCCAAGGCCAAACTGATCGAAGGCGCCGGCCATTGGCCGCATGCGGAAAAACCGCGCGCCTTTATGCGCATTCTGGAAGGTTTTCTGGATACAACGTCCGAGGACTAAAAAGTCCGCCCGCCACGCTGTTCCAGCTGGTTCAACTTATGGCGCAAACGGATTTGCCCGGCTTCATCCAGACGCGCTTTACCATTGCGCGGCCGGCGGCCGTATTGCTCCTGCATCCGGGCACATTCCAGACGCAGGTTTTCCAGTTCCGGATCGTGACGGATGGGCATATCGAGAAAGAACTGCCACTGCTGCGCATCGGCTTCACCGTCGAGCAACGAGGTCATCAGCGTCTGGATTGACTCGTCGGTCGGCCGATAAACCGGCGCGCTGCCAAAGATCAATGCCAAAGCAACGCCACCGATCACCACAGCGGTCACCACAAAGACCAGCAGCAGTTCAGCAATCACGACTTAACCCAGCCACTGCCGCGCGTTGCGGAACATGCGCAGCCAACCGCCGTCTTCTCCCCAGCTATCCGGCTTCCAGGAATTGGTGACGGCGCGGAAGACGCGTTCCGGGTGCGGCATCATTACCGTGGCGCGGCCGTCGGCGCTGGTGAATCCGGTCATGCCCAGGGGCGAGCCGTTGGGGTTGAACGGATAGCGCTCGGTCACACTGCCGTGATTATCGACATAGCGCAGCGCCACCAAACCACTCTCGGCCGCCTGCTGACGATGGGCTTCATCACGGAATTCCGCCAGACCTTCACCATGCGCCACGGCGATAGGCAGACGCGAGCCCGCCATACCAGACAAGAACAGCGACGGCGATTGCGGAATCTCGACCATGACCGAACGCGCTTCGAACTGTTCAGAAGCGTTACGCACAAAGTGCGGCCAGTGCTCGGTGCCAGGAATCAGGTCGTGCAGGTTGGACATCATCTGACAGCCATTGCACACACCCAGACTGAACGTATTGGTATCTTCGAAAAACGCCTGGAAGGCGTCGCGGACACCCGCGTTGAAACGAATGGTCTTGGCCCAGCCTTCGCCGGCACCCAAGACATCGCCGTAGGAGAAGCCGCCACAGGCGACCAGACCGCGGAAGTTGCTCAGTTGAGTACGACCGGCAAGCAGATCACTCATATGCACATCGACGGTATCGAAACCGGCGCGCTCAAAGGCAGCGGCCATCTCCACCTGACCGTTAACGCCCTGCTCGCGCAGAATCGCCACCGGCGGACGAGCGCCACCGATCAGCGGCGCAGCGATGTCGTCGGCCGGGTCGAAGCTCAGCTCAACATGTAAGCCGGGGTCGTTGGCGTCGAGCCAGCGGTCGTATTCCTGCTGAGCGCAGTCGGCATTGTCGCGCAGCGCCTGGATGCGAAAACTGGTTTCGTTCCACAGGCGCAACAAGTCGGTGCGCGCCTTGACCAGCACTTCGTCGTCTTCGACCACAAAACGCACAAAATCATCATCGTTACAGTGACCAATAACGGTACTGCAATCGCCCAGTCCGGCGGCAGTCAGTTGCTGCAGAACGGTTTCAGTCTGGTCGCGACGCACCTGAATCACCGCGCCCAGTTCTTCACTGAACAGCGCTGCGGCGTGATCGCCGTCGCTGACCCGGCCCAGATCGATATCGATACCGGTGCGGCCGGCAAAGGCCATTTCCGCCAGCGTCGTGAACAAACCGCCATCGGAGCGATCGTGATAAGCCAGCAACAGGCCATCGCTGACCAATCCCTGCATCACCGCCCAAAAGGCTTGCAAATCTTCCGGATCGTCCAGATCGACCGGCACATCACCGACCTTGCGATAGACCTGTGCCAGCGCCGAACCACCGAGGCGATTCTGGCCACGGCCAAGGTCAATCAAAATCAAATCGGTATCGCCCTGATCGGTGCGCAATTGCGGCGTCACCGTGCGGCGCACATCGGTCACCGGCGCCATGCCGGAAACGATCAAACTCAGCGGCGCCGTCACTGCCTTGGTACGGCCGTTTTCTTCCCAGGTGGTGCGCATCGACATGGAATCTTTGCCCACGGGTATGGTCAGATTCAACGCCGGGCACAGCTCCAGCCCGACGGCTTTCACGGTGTCGTACAGCGCCTGATCTTCACCTGGATGACCGGCGGCCGCCATCCAGTTGGCCGACAGTCGCACCTGGCTCATCTCACCAATGGCGACCGACGCCAGGTTGGTCAGTACTTCGGCCACGGCCAGGCGACCCGATGCTGGTGCATCCAGCAAGGCGACTGGCGTGCGTTCGCCCATCGACATGGCTTCACCGGTGTAGCTGTCGTAACCACTGGTGGTCACGGCAGCATTGGCGACCGGAATCTGCCAGGGGCCAACCATCTGATCGCGTGCGACCTGACCGGTGATGGAACGATCGCCGATGGTGATCAGGAAGCTCTTGCTGGCCACCGACGGCAGCCGCAAGACGCGTTCGGCGGCGTCGTTCAGATCGATGCCTTTGCTGTTGAAGCGGTCGCGTTCAAAATCAGCCCGCTCGAACGAACGCTCCATGCGCGGCGGTTTGCCGAGCAGAATGTTCAACGGCATCTCAATGGGCGTTTCGCCGAAATGACGATCGGTCACCACCAGACGACGATCAGCGGTGGCTTCGCCGATAACCGCGAAGGGGCAGCGTTCACGCGCACATAAAGCTTCGAACTGGCCGAGTTTTTCCGGCGTCACCGCCAGCACATAACGTTCCTGGCTCTCATTACACCAGATCGCCAGCGGCGACATGCCTGGTTCGTCGTTGGGCACATCGCGCAACTCAAAACGACCACCCCGACCGCCATCGTTGACCAGCTCCGGGAAGGCATTGGACAAACCACCGGCGCCAACATCGTGAATAAAAGCGATGGGATTATCGGCGCCAAGCTGCCAGCAACGATCGATGACTTCCTGACAGCGACGTTCCATTTCCGGGTTGCCGCGCTGCACCGAGGCAAAATCCAGATCTTCGTTGCCTTCGGCCGAATCGACCGAAGACGCCGCGCCGCCGCCCAGACCAATCTGCATGGCCGGACCACCGAGAACGATCAGTTGCGCGCCTTCAGGAATGGCATCCCAGGCTTTGTCGACGTGATCGTCGCGAATATTGCCGTAACCACCGGCAATCATGATCGGCTTGTGATAACCGCGCACTTCGGTACCGGCGACGCCCGGCGCGGTGATTTCCAGGGTACGGAAATAACCGAGCAGATTGGGACGACCAAATTCATTGTTGAATGCCGCCGCGCCAAGCGGGCCATCGATCATGATGTCCAGCGCCGAAACGATGCGACCGGGCTTGCCGTACTGGCTTTCCCAGGGCTGAACGAAACCGGGAATATTCAGGTCGGAAACACTGAAACCGGCCAGACCCGCCTTGGGTTTACCGCCGGTTCCGGTGGCGCCCTCATCACGAATCTCACCACCGGCGCCGGTTGCTGCGCCGGCAAAGGGCGCGATGGCGGTCGGGTGGTTATGAGTTTCCACCTTAAAGAGGATGTGGATGTTCTCTTGGTGATAGCGGTAATGATGATCAGCGTCGGGATAGAAACGGCCGGCTTTGAAGCCTTCGACCACAGAAGCATTATCTTTATAGGCCGAGAGCACACCGTGACTGTTGTTCTCGTAGGTGTTCTTGATCATTTTGAACAACGACCAGGGCTGCTCTTCGCCATCGATGGTCCAGGTGGCGTTGAAAATTTTATGACGGCAATGCTCAGAGTTGGCCTGGGCGAACATCATCAATTCGACATCGGTCGGATCGCGTTCCAGGCCCAGATAGGCATCCAGCAAATAATCGATTTCGTCGTCCGCCAGTGCCAGCCCCAGCTCTTTATTCGCCTTGACCAGAGCGTCGCGGCCACCGCTTTGCAACGGCACTCGCCCCAACGCCGCCGGCGACTGAGTACCAAACAAAGCCTGAGCTTCAGGCTCAGCCAATAACAGACTTTCGGTCATGCGGTCGTGCAATACCGCACCCACCGCCCGAAGCTCTGCGTCAGTCAATTCAGCCGTGGTGACCAGGCGATATTCGATACCGCGCTCCAACCGCCGAACCGTTTCCAGACCAGCGTTATGGGCAATATCGGTCGCCTTGGTTGACCAGGGCGACAACGTGCCCAGACGAGGGATCACCCACAGCGCTGGGCCTTCCACATCCTGACGCTCACTGCTTGGACCATAGTGCAGCAGCGCCTCAAGCACGCTGTGTTGTTGCTCATCCAGCGGCTGTGTCAGGTCGGCAAAATGACGGTATTCGGCGTAAAGGTCAGTAATTTTAGCCGCCAGAGCTGGCTCCAGAGCGGTGTTGAATCGCTCCAGCAAACGTTGGCGGCGAAATGACGAAAGGGCTGGGGTTCCACGTAGTGTCAGCATGACAGGACGGCCTGTTCGTAAGGGGGGAGAAAAACGGCGCGTATAGTAGCGGAAAAGCAGCTAGAATGGCAGCGTCGTACCACCTCCGGCCGATGATGTTTCTATGGTCTTTTTCTGGTCAAATCCTGTCCGCAACAGCCTGCGCCTGGCCTTGTTTGCCTTACCGGTTTTACTGGTTCTGTGGCTGCTGCTGCACGGGCTGCAATGGCGTAATCACTGGGAACGCGTTCAGGCGCGGGGCTCGCTGGTGGTCGCCGTGCGCGAAAGCGAAGGCATCTATTGGCCTGAGGACCAACGCTACGTTGGCTTGGAACACGACCTGCTGGAGCAACTGGCGGACGACCTGAACGTCAATGTGCAGCTGTTTTCGGTCACCGATACCGCCGACCTGTATCGGGCCCTGGCCAGCGGCGCCGTCGATTTCGCCTTGCCTGGCACCACCTTAACCGACGCCCACCAATTTATTGCCGGCACGCCCTATCTTAATTCCCGGGTGGGCCTGGTACGTGCCATGGGCCGGCGCGATGAACGACCGACAACCAACAGAGTCGCTCTGCTCGATCCTTTCGCCCACGACTGGGTGCTGACGCAATTGTCTGAATCCAACAACGCTGAACTGGCGCCGCAAGGCAGTGAGTCTGCCGCTGAACTGATGACCCGTATCGAACTGGGTGAACTGGAAATGGCGGTGATGGACCGACGCGATTTTCTGGTGCAGCGACCCTTCTTTCCCAATCAATGGTTCAGCCCGCTCAATGATCAACCGCGTCCGATCAGCCCGCTGTTCCGTGATCAGACCGACCACTCCCTGATTGATCGCGTTAACAGTGCTATCACCGCGATGAGCGAAAACGGCCGCCTGAATCGTTTGCAGGATCGACATCTGGGACATACCGCCGATTTCGACTACGTCGGCAACGTCACCTTCGAACGCCATATGCGCACGCGGCTGCCTAACTTTGAAGACAGCTTCCGCTCCCAGGCCGACATAACCGGGCTGGACTGGCGCTTATTGGCATCGGTGGCTTATCAGGAGAGTCATTGGCGGGCCAATGCAGTATCGCCCACTGGCGTGCGCGGCATCATGATGGTGACGCTGCAAACCGCCCGCGATATGGGCATCAGCAACCGGCTGGATCCGGATCAGAGTATTGAGGCGGGCAGTCGTTTTCTGGCGGCGATAAAAGCGCGCCTGCCAGAGCGCATTACCGAGCCGGACCGGACCTGGATGGCTTTGGCGGCCTATAACGTCGGCCCGGGTCACCTTGAAGATGCCCGACGCATCACCGAAACCCAGGATGGCGACCCGGACTCCTGGATCGACGTACGCCAACATCTGCCCAAGCTGGCGTTAAAGGCCTGGTATCCCTGGACCGAACATGGCTATGCGCGTGGCCATGAGCCGGTCGTTTACGTTGCCAACATCCGGCGTTACTACAACCTGATGCGCCGCGCTTTTCCTCAGGCTACCGAGCACAGCGGCGGGCAACCGCTGAACACCTTGCCGATGCCCGGGCTGCCCGTCGAACCGGTGTTCTAAACAGATTACAGCCGCAACTGGAAACCCACCTGACCAAGCAGGCTTTCCTGTTCGGGCTGCCAACGCAGCTCAAAGAAATTACTGACGTTGACGCTGTACAGCTGCTCGAAACCCAGTGCCCAATAATCTTCGCCTTCTGGTGTCTCTTCGCGGCCATAGGCAAAGCGAGAGACAATCTGACCGGACTGATAATCCAGACCGATATCCCAGGCCAAGGGATCCTCGCGGAACAGATAGCTGGCCGACAATGCCCAGGGACCGTCCGCCCAGAGCATGCTGACACCAAAACGACCGGCATCATCCACTTCATCCTGGTGATAACTCAGGCTGGCCTGGCCTTCGGCCGTGTACAAACCCGTGACCACCGTCCAGGCTGAGAGAGAATCTTCCTGCTCAGCTTCTTTGAGCTGCCATTCGGCGGAGAAAAACCCGGCTTCGCGACTGTTCAGTTCGAGCTGAATCAGACGATCCGCGTAGTTTTCCAGGTGCTGCCCAACGGCAGAACTGTTAACCCCGGTGCCCTGCATCAGGTTTACCGGCTCGGCCAGATAGCGATGCTCAAGCGTCGCCACCCGACCGGCACGCACCTGATAGAGCGCCTGTTCAATACTCAGATAAAACTGTCTGGCATCGGCGCTGTCTGCCAGCGGATCCAGATTCGCTTCAGCCACGCCGACGTAACGCGTGCCGTTAATCTCTTCCACCGCTTCAATACCGAGCCAGGACTGAGCCGTCGACAATGACCACTTACCATCGCGCTCAGCCGTTTCCTGATAATCGCCCTGAACCTGGAACTGACCGGTAAAACGACTGTCTGTTGCCTGAGCCAAGGCCGGAACAAAGGCGGCAACTGCTAAATACACACCACTACGAAGCATCAATTAAACACCACTGTTTTATTACCATGGACCAGAACCCGGTCCTCCAGATGCCAGCGTAAGCCGCGCGCCAGCACCGTTCGTTCACAATCTTTGCCCAACCGCACCATGTCATCGATGCGATCACGGTGGGTCACGCGGACCACATCCTGATCAATGATCGGGCCGGCATCCAGATCTTCAGTCACATAATGACAGGTCGCACCTATCAGTTTTACGCCGCGCTCGTGGGCCTGGTGATAAGGTCGAGCGCCGATAAAAGACGGCAGAAAACTGTGGTGGATATTGATGATCCGATACGGCAGTTTGCCGCACAGCGCAGGGGGCAGGATTTGCATGTAACGCGCCAGAACCACGGTATCGGCCCGGTAATGTTCGATTAACCGCTCGACTTCGGCGAAATGCGGCGCCTTGTCTGCCGGATCGACCGGCACATGATGGAAGTTGATACCGTGCCATTCCACCAGGCTGCGCAGGTCATCGTGATTGGAAATCACACAGGGAATGTCGCAATCCAGATCACCGCTGTGCCAGCGGTTAAGAATATCCGCCAGACAATGGCTGTCGCGGCTGGCCATCAGCACCACCTGGGGTTTGACTGCCGAATCGGTGATGCGCCATTGCATATTCAAATCTTCAGCAATAGGTGCGAACAGCTCAGCCAGAGTATCGGCACCGAACGGCAACGAACTGGCTTTGATCTCATTACGCATAAAAAACCAGCCCTGCTCCAGGTCGGCATGATGGTTGGCTTCCATAATGCTGCCGTTGTATTGCGCCAGGAAATTACTGACCCGGGCAACGATGCCAACCCGGTCCGGACAGGACATCACCAGCCGATACACACCTTCCATTAACTACTACTCCAAGGGCTTGAATCTACAGGAAAAAAAGCTGTTTTAACCGCTCAGGTGATGATATATGATGTGCCCTCTTTTGACGACTGCGGCCAAATTTTGAACAACGGCCCAGCCCCTTGGAATGCCCCTGCGCAGGGCGGCCAGGCGACAACACAGCACAGGAATCGAATATGCTGACTGAAGAACAGTTGTTGGCAGCTCCCGATGAGGAGTACATGAACGAAGCGCAGCTGGCGTTCTTCCGTAATCTGTTGCAAGAACAGGCAGATGAAGTCCGTGCCGCGCTGAAAGAAGCCCGGGAAACGCTGACCAAGTTCGAGAACGAGCCCGACGAGCTGGACAAAGCCAGCATTGAGGAAGAGCGCCGCATGAACTTGCGCTTCCTGGACCGGCAAACCAAATTACTGCCCAAGATCGATGACGCCATCAAGCGTATCGATTCAGGCGACTTCGGTTACTGCGAAGTCACCGGCGAACCCATCGGCGTCCGCCGCCTGCTGTTGCGTCCTACCGCAACGCTCTGCGCTGAAGAAAAACAGCGCCAGGAACGTCAGGAACGCAACTTCCGCGACGCCTGATCCGACGCTCTATTGAAAAGCGCCTCTGTGGCGCTTTTTTTATGTCTGCAATTTATGCACAACGCCATCGGCATACATTTTGCGATAGCACTCTGCAGCGGCATGATTTGTAGCAATGGAGATCGGTATGAGCCTCAGCCTGCAAGGCCTGGAACGCTACCAGGCGCACCAGCAACTCAGTCATCTGGACACCCCGAACAAGGCGGCTGAAGCAGGTAAGACAACGGAAAACACATCCAGCGACGAGTTGGCCGATGACGATGTATCGTTCAGCGACGGCATCATCATTATGGAGTGGATTGCCGGTAACAGCCCCAACCTGTCCGTTACCAGCGGCAATGAAGCGGCCAATCTTAGCCGGCTGTCCGAACGGCTGCTGCGCTATGACCTGATTTCCGTGCCCGAAGCGGGACGGCTGATGAGTCTGGCCGCACCGACAGAACAAGAAACCACACAACCAACAGTGCTTACCGAGCAGATTCTGCATAAAGTCGAGAACAGCGAAACCCGCTCCGAACGCCAGCAATGGCAAAAACTGGGTCGGTTAGTCAGCACGCTCAGCGCTGCCCAGCAAATGCAGTAAGCGGTTTTTTAACCACTTCAGAACGCTGAAACAGCCCATCCAACGAATACGTCCAAGCCGAGTATGGCGCTGTTTGCGCAGCGCTTTACAAAACAACACGAAGCGAAATTTAGCGACCGGTGAAATCCACTGCTAGATTTTAAAACGCTGTTTACTCGGACGTATTCACGCCATGATAAAGAAAGAAAACATTCTCGAATCGGCACGCAATGTCTTATCCCAACAAGGCATCACCAAACTATCGCTGCGCAAAATCGCTGCGGAAACCGGCTGCGCGGCGCCCTCTATTTATTATTACTTCCGCAATAAGCAGGAAATTGTGGCTGGACTGTGGGAAGCCATAGCGCCCGACCTGTTGCGACAACTCAGCAACCCGGCCAGCTATGATACGGCTTACAGTGACTTCTGGTTGCAACGCCCGGACGACTTCAAGCTGTTTATAACCCAGGCTGAGTACTACCCCTACGTGTCTCAGACAGCGGCTTATCAGCGACTGCGTTCATTGCTCGGCGAGCGGCTCCCTGAGCTCAATGGACGACTGATGGACCGCATCTACACCACCACTGGTCAAACCTTCGAACAAGGCTAATTGCTGGTTCAATGCCTGGTCGGTAAAACGCACGCCCAAACCCAGCAGACGGACCGGCTCATCCCGACGCTGCCAGGCTTCGCTCAGCAGCGTCCGGAAAGACGCCACGGTGACCGGCATAGCGCGCTCCACCGTGGTTTGCTGGAACGACCGGAAGCGCATTTTCAGGAACACCCGGCCGATGCCGCCGCGCTGCGACCGCTTGGCCAGGCGTCCCTGCAATTCGTCGAACAAGACCACCAGCTGTTGCTGGCAGCTTGCTTCATCGGGTAAATCGGTTGGATAGGTGTGTTCGACACTGAGCGACTTGGCATAACGTTCGGTACGCACCGGCCGCTCATCCTCACCACGCGCCAGCTGATAGAGGCGCGGCCCGAAACGACCAAAGCGATCCACCAGCGTCATCAACGAAGCCTGTTGCAGATCACCACAGGTTCGAAACCCCAACTGATGCATGCGTTCGGCGGTTTTCTGTCCAACCCCAAACAATCGCTCAACCGGCAGCGCCTGTACGAACTCAGCGACCCGATCCGGGGTGATAACACAGAGACCGTCGGGCTTGTTCCAGTCCGAAGCGATCTTAGCCAGATATTTGTTAGGGGCGACACCCGCGGAGACGGTAATGCCCAGTTCGCGCTTGATTTCAGCACGCAGATGTTCGGCCAGGCGGGTCGCACTGCCAGCAAAGGCGGAGCTCTCCGATACATCCAGAAAAGCTTCGTCGAGCGACAAGGGTTCGATCTGGTCGGTATAGCGCATGAAAATGGCGCGCATCTGGCGGGAAACAGATCGGTAAACGTCGAAACGCGATGGTTGGATGATTAACCCGGGACACAAGGATCGTGCCCGCGCCGTCGGCATGGCCGAGCGAACACCAAAGGCCCGGGCTTCATAGTTGCAGGTCGACAGCACGCCTCTGGGTCCCTGCCCGCCAACCGCCACAGGCTGACCGCGCAACTCGGGAAAATCACGCATTTCCAGCGCCGCATAATAACAATCGCAATCGATATGGATAATCTTCCGCAACGCCAAAACCGTCGCCTCACTGCCGCTTTACCCGCCGGCACAATATACTGTATATAATCACAGCACTCCAGCGACAGCGGACGGTCAAAACCACGCATAAAGCCCCGTCCGCAGTGAATACGGACGAGAAAGGGGTCGAAGAAGTTACTGGAGGGGTATAGCAGAAGAGACTCGGAGCAACAGTCGAAAGTGTTGGCCTTCCCGGCCGGATCCCTGCTCAGTCTATGGATATCACTTCCCTGTGAAGGCGCCAGACTCCCTTCAGCGCTCAATGATATTCTGCAATGGCTCAGGGTGATGGTACAGTCACAAAGGTAGCCAAAATAACGACAAAAAACGCCATGTTTATAGCTCAAGCCTCAGCCACAGAAGTTTTCCAGATGCCGGTTGGAGGCCCACCTGACTACAATGTCCTGGAAGATGGACTGGCTGTGCAAATCGGTCAGAATTTGCGCACGGTACGCAGTTATCTGGGGTTGGGTCAGCGTGACTTAAGCGAACGGATACAGGTGTCGCTCAGTCAGTACCGCAAATACGAAGCCGGACAAGACTTCCCCCGACTGCACTCAGCCCTGCTGTGGTCACTGGAAACCGGCATACCGACCCACTGGCTGTTTTATGGCACGCGCTATCAACAATGGTTGAAGTTGCCATTCAAACCCGCCTGGGTTCCGGTGCTCTATTTCGTGAATCGCGCCCCGGACTGGGCACTGGAAGCGTTGAACTCGGTACTGAAAGGCTTGTTGCGCGAATACAATGCAGCTGACAATCCTTTCGCAAGTTTGGCGGAGCTACGCAGCAGTCTCAGCCATCAGCTGTTACGTGATCCTTATTACCGAGCCATAGCGGAAAAGTTGCGTGACTTCCGCCTTGCCAGGGGTACCTCGCAAGAAGAGGTTGCCCGTTTGATGGGCGTGTCGATGGCGGCTTATCGCAAATACGAAACACCCGAACTGTGCCCGCACTACAGCATCAATCTGATCATGCGCTTCTGGATGGCAACCGGTACCAGCCCGCTGGAACTGTCAACGGAAACACCGGTATACCTTTATCGGCATATTCAAAATAATAATTTTGCAGTGTTATTACCCTGGCTAGAGCGCCTGGATGAGGCGGGTTTGGCCCAGGTCAACGAGGTGTCCCGGGCCTTGGCAGGATCGACTTGAACTCTGGCGCTCAGCCCAGCCCAACGTTGTTTTTCTGCAATACCTGTTCAGCCCGATAGCTGGAACGGACAAAGGCGCCAGAAACGACTTCCAGGAAGCCGCGTTCCAATCCCCATTGACGGTATTTTTGAAACTCTTCCGGCGTGACATAACGCTCCACCGGCAAGTGGTTCAGTGAGGGTTGCAGATACTGACCGAAGGTAACGATATCAACACCAATGGCTTTCAGGTCATCCAGTGCTTCAATGATTTCGTCTTCGGTTTCACCCAGGCCCAGCATCAGACTGGTTTTGGTCAGCACCTCAGGCTTGTAGCGCTTGGCGTGTTCAAGCACGGCCAGGGTTTGCTCGTAGCTGGCACGGGGGTCACGCACGGGGTGCGTCAGGCGGCGCACGGTTTCAACGTTCTGGGCAAAGACTTCGATGCCGGAATCCACCACCACTTCGACATCCGATAACTTACCTTGAAAATCCGGCGTCAGCGCTTCAACCGCGGTTTCCGGGTTAACTTCCTTGACCCGCTTAACGGTCGCCGCATAGTGGGCCGCGCCACCGTCCTCGATGTCATCGCGGTTCACCGAGGTCAGCACAATGTAATTCAGACCCATCAGCGCGACTGACTGAGCGGTGTTCTCGGGTTCTTCCGGATCAAGCCAGCCATGGGAGTTGCCGGTGTCGACCGCGCAGAATTTGCACGCCCGGGTGCAGACATCACCCATCAACATGATGGTGGCGGTACCGGCGCTCCAGCACTCGCCGATATTGGGACACATGGCTTCTTCACAGACTGTGCTCAGACGATGTTCTTTAACAATGCCCTTCACCGCTTCGTATTCCGGCCCGGTCGACAAGCGCACCCGTAACCATTCCGGCTTGCGCTCAGTATTACGGCGCGCTTCTTTGTGCGTCTTGATGCCGTTTTTGATGGCCGTTACGCCGTTGTGATTAACAAACTTACGACCACTTTCGACTTGGACAACGGGGATGCGGTTTTCACTCATATTGGCGGGCTCACTGCTGTGAAACGGCGGAGGCTAATGATAACAACGCTGGGACGGCTAAGCGACCGGCTTCAACCCGCCTGGCGTTGTGACAGTTCGGGATGTTGCCACTGGGGTAGCAAATCGAGGCGCTGACAGAACAATTCAACCCAACGGCGTTGCACAAGGTCACGATCAACGGCGATGTCGAAATCGGCCATCTGGGTCATCTGCATGCCCTGATAGCCACAGGGATTGATGCGACCAAAAGGCTCCAGGTCCATATCCAGATTAAGCGCCAGACCGTGGTAGCTGAAGCCGCGCTTGATGCGCAGTCCCAGTGAACAGATCTTGCGTTCGCCGACATAGACGCCCGGCGCATCGGGTCGCGCCGCCGCAGCGATACCGAATTCAGCCAGAACATCGACGATGGAATCTTCCAAAGCCGACACCAGGCGCCGAACGTCGCTGCCCAGACGTTTCAGATCCAGCATTACGTAGGCCACCAACTGACCTGGGCCGTGATAAGTTACCTGTCCACCGCGATCCGCCTGCACCACCGGAATGTCACCGGGCATCAGCAGATGTTCAGCCTTACCGGCCTGACCCTGAGTAAATACCCGATCATGCTCAACCAGCCAGATTTCATCCTGACTGCCAGCTTCGCGCTGCTCGGTGAAGGTTTGCATGGCATGCCAGCTAGACTCATAGTCAGAGCGGCCCAGATCACGAATCAGCACCTTGGCCGTCATCAGATCACCATCTTGACGCGATCGTCGGATTTCAGCACCTCAAACAGCTCACTCAGATGCACCTCCTGCTCGACCCGCATAAAGACGGTCAGGCTTTCGAAACGACCATTGCGACTGGGTTTGGAGGTAAAAGACTCCAGTGTCAGGCGGCTGTCATAGCGCACCAACACCTGATGTACGAAGTCGCGCAGCGCGACCTCGGCATCTCCGACGACCTTGATCATATAGTCGTCACAGGGAAATTCGATTTTAGGCGCTTCGGGTTGCGACACTATTCACCATCACCACTAAAGAGATTGAAGAAGAACAATAGAATATAGTCCCAAATTCGCGCAAAGAAACCGGCCGATTCTACCGGCTCCAGAGCCAGCAAAGGCCGCCGTGCCACCTCTTCTCCGTTCTGACGCACCACCACTTCACCCAATACCTGGCCGGTCTGGATCGGCGCTTTAATCACCGGATTGATGTTCAGCACGGTGGTCAAATCACCTTCTGCACCACGCGCTATGGTCAGCCGCATATCGCTGTCCAGCCCCAAATTGACCTGGTCAGCCTTACCGGCCCAGACCCGCGCTTCATAGAGTGAGGTATTGGCCTCATGCAACTGAGCGGTCTGGAAATAACGGAAGCCATAAGCCAGCAACTTTTGCGTTTCCTGACTGCGCGCCTCATCAGAACTGGTGCCCATGACCACACTGATCAAACGCATGCCTTCCTGGGCGGCCGATGCGGCCAAACAATAACCGGCCTCTTCGGTATGACCTGTTTTCAAGCCATCCACACTCGGATTACGGCCCAGCAATGAATTTCGGTTGGATTGGGTAATGCCGTTATAGGTGAAATTGCGCTCCGCATAGAGCGGATAGTACTCAGCATTGTTATAGATGATGGCACGCGACAGGATGGCGATATCCCGTGCTGATGAATAATGCTCGTCCGATGGCAGGCCCGTGGCGTTCTCGTAATGAGTCTGCGTCATGCCCAAACGTTGCGCGTAGGAATTCATCATCTGCGCAAAATTGGTTTCGCTGCCGGCAATGTGCTCCGCCACAGCAACAGAGGCATCGTTACCGGACTGAATAATAATGCCGCGCAACAGGTCTTCCATGGAGACATAACGACCTTCCTGGATAAACATCCGCGAGCCGCCGGTCTGCCAGGCATTCACACTGACCAGGGTTTCATCATCCAGATTCATACGACCTTCGATGATTTCGCGCTCGGCGATATAGCTGGTCATCAGCTTGGTCAGACTGGCCGGTGGCAGGCGCTCATCAGAATTTTCATCAACGATCACCTGCCCGGTTGCGGCATCCATCAGAATATAGGACGAAGCGGCCAATTGCGGCGGAGCCGGAATAATGGGTTCGGCCTGAAGCGGGCTGGCGATGCTGGTGAGAAAGGCGAGGCAAACAGATGCAACGATGACGACACGGGGTTTGAAACGACGTTTCAACACGAACACTGTCCTTATATCCAAGATGGCTGGTTTTAGTGGGGTAATGAGGCCCGCCCAAGAGGGCGACACCGGCCGCAGGCCGGCATTGTACCAAGGCGACCAGTAAAATCACCTTGGTGGTTGTAAGCTAAGTGAAAGTGTAAGCGAAGTGAAAGGACGAGGCTCGGTTGGCCATAACCAATCAGTTAGCTACCACCACTCAGTTGGCCACAACCAGGAGGGGGCGACCGAGCTCCGGACTGGTTAGTTGTTGTTGCAATTCCAGCGCCCGCTCGTACTGAACCGGTCCGATGCGCACCCGGAACAAGTCGCTTTGATCAATCATCACGCTATCGCCGACTTGACTGGATAATCGATCACGCAAAGCCTCGGCCGATGGTCGTTCGCTAAAAGCACCTAATTGCACAAAGTAAGAAGGTTGTTCCATCGCCGCTTCATGCAGAGCCTCAACCCGCACCCGAGCCGTGCCTTTATGGACGTAGTCGAGCTTCACGGCTCCAGCGTAGGATAAATCAATCACCCGCCCCGGATGGAAGGGGCCGCGATCATTCACGCGCGCGATGATGCTCTTGTTGTTCTCAAGATTGGTGACACGAACCCAGGTCGGCAACGGCAGCGAACGATGTGCCGCGCTGATCTGATACATATCGAAGACTTCGCCGTTGGAGGTGGTGTGGCCATGGAACTTGGCGCCATACCAAGACGCCAAGCCTTCCTCGACATACTGATCGGCACTGGCCAGTACATGATACTGACGGCCATTAACGGTATAGGGACTGGCGTTGCCGCGCGGGCTCAGTGGTTCAAAGCGCGGCGTCGGAATAACAATATCCTCAGCGCTTAACGCCTGGGTGTGATCCGGCCCTCTATCCTGGCTGATCGAATAGCGACCGGCGTTGCTTTGCTGTGCCACACCGGAACTGTATTGCGTCGAACAGCCGGCCAGCACCAACAGGCCAGCCAGGATCAGCAGGCGTAGCGCCGCCATCATTGAGCCCCTTCCTGTACCGCCAAGCGTAATTCCTCTGACAACTGATACACCGCCATGGTGTATACGATGGAACGATTGTAACGCGAAATAATCCAGAAATTACGATAGCCGAGCCAAAATTCCGCGCCCTGCTCACCATCCAAACGGATCGGATGTACCTGAGCATCATCACCGAGCGCTTCGAGCGGCTCCCAGCCCTGACGGCGGACGTCAATCAAATCCTGGTCGCGATCAAAGCTGTTCATTTTGACATTCTGGTAGTTGCCACTGACATGCGCCCGGGTCGCAACAATCTGCCCCCGACGCCAGCCGTGCTCACCCAGATAATTGGCCACCGAACCAATGGCGTCGATCGGATCGTTCCAGATATCGATATCGCCATCCTCATCCAGATCGACCGCATAGGCCAGATAACTGGAGGGCATAAATTGCGGATAACCCATGGCACCGGCATAAGAACCGTTGACCGATCGCGGCGCAAAACCCTGATCACGGCTGATGCCCATAAAGTTGATCAATTCACGTTGAAAGTAGTCGGCACGACGTCCTTCAGTAACCGCCAAAGTGCCTAAAGCATCAAAGGTTCGGTGTTGCCCAAGGTAACCACCAAAACGGGTTTCCACCCCGATAATGGCCGCAATTACCGAAGGCGGCACACCGGTTTGGGCTTCTGCCTTGGCCAGCCAGGAGGCCTGTTCCACCATAAAACGCTGACCGTTTTCGATCATCGCATCGGTAATAAACATGGGGCGGTATTGATGATAAGCCTGGGTGCGTTCTGCCGGGTTGGCTAAGGATTCAACATTACGTTCGAGGTATTCACCTTCAGCAAAAAGGCTTTCCATTTCAGCGCGGTCAAAACGATGTTCTGACACCAGAGTATCGATGACTTCACGGCTAAGGGGATGGTCGATCAAGCTATTGGCGTGTACTGCAGACACGCTGACCGAACCGATCAGCAACAGGCGGCAGGTGGTTCTGAACATTGGTATTCCTTCTGGTCGGGCCCCGCCGCTGGCGGAGCGTTCAGCCTAACGTGGATGGGTACTGATCGACATCAGTACGCCGAACCCGGCCAGGAGCGTTACGATGGAAGTACCGCCGTAACTCACCAGCGGCAAGGGTACACCGACCACCGGTAGGATGCCGCAGACCATGCCGATATTTACAAAGACGTAAATAAAGAAAGTTAATGTCAGGCTGCCAGCCAACAACCGACAGAAATTATCGCGACCGCGCACCGCGATTAACATGCCGCGCAACAGCACCCAACTGTAGGCTGCCAGCAGCAACAGCAGACCCACAAAACCAAGTTCTTCACCGAGCACCGCGACGATAAAATCGGTGTGACTTTCCGGCAGAAAATCCAATTGCGATTGAGTGCCGAGCATATAACCCTTGCCCTGCAAACCACCGGAACCAATGGCAGTAATCGATTGAATGGTGTTCCAACCGGCACCGAGCGGATCCGACTCTGGATTAAACAAGGTCAGCACTCGCTGGCGTTGATATTCGCGCATGCCGTATATCCACAACACCGGCAACATGGCGACGGTCAGCGAAAACAACGCCAGGATCAGTTTCCAGCTCAGGCCCGCCAAAAAGATAACGAAGACACCGGAAGCAGCGATCAGCAAGGCAGTACCTAGATCCGGTTGTTCAACAATCAGCGCCACCGGTACGGCCAGCAGAATGACCGACACAAACAAATGCCGATACTTCGGCGGTACGCCATAGCGGGACAGATACCAGGCCAGCATGATCGGCAACGCCAGCTTCATAATTTCAGCCGGCTGAAAACGGAACAACCCCGGTATCGTCAACCAGCGTTGCGCGCCCATGGCGTGAGTACCGAGCATGGGAACCGCTGCCAACAGCGCGACACCGATCAAGAACAACCCCAGACTCCAGCGCTGGAAAAAATTCGGGTCAAACTGCGCCACCACTAACAGCACACTAAAACCGACGCCCAACCGCACCATTTGGCGCAGAACGACATCCCAATTACCGCCGGTGGCACTGTATAAAACAAACAGCCCGCTGCCACAGATCAACAGCAAGCCGAATAACAAGTAAGGATCGAGGTGTAAGCGCAGCCAAAGACTGCGCGGCCGATCCATACGGTGATCCGGACTGAGGCGAACAGAATCCATCAAGCTCATGAGTTCGACTCCAGTCCCAGATAATAATCAAACAGCTGGCGCACAATCGGCGCAGCAACACCACTACCGCCGCCACCGTTTTCAACCAATACCGCCACGGCAATCTTGGGGTTTTCCAGTGGTGCAAAGGCGTTGAACCAGGCGTGATCCTGGAAGCGGTCAGGGACGTCTTCCACCGCGTTGCCATCTTCATCACGCTCAATGGCGATCACCTGAGCAGTACCGGATTTACCAGCCCATTCGTAGCTGGCACCCAGACCTGAACCGCGCCCGGTACCTCTGTTACTTTGCACCACTTCGTGCATGGCATTGTGCATCCGGTCCCAGTTGGTTTCGTCGTTAAGCACAACATCCGCCGGCGGCTCTGGGATGTCATCAAGCAGCTCACTGTCGTTGCTGTAACGCAATAACCGGGGTGTAACCCAATGGCCTTTATTGGCCATCACCGCTGTGGCAACCGCCAACTGCATCGGCGTGGTCAGCATGTAACCCTGGCCAATACTGAGGTTAATGGTGTCACCGGCATACCAGGCAAAACCATGACGATCTTTTTTCCAGTCCCGGGTCGGATTGATACCGGGTTCGGGGTTGTAGACGTCGGCCGTGGTAACGCGACCAAAACCAAACTGATCCAAGGTATCGTGAATGGTTTCGAGCTTCATTTTGTAGGCCAGCTCGTAAAAATAAACGTCACAGGATTCGGCAATGGCAGTGGTCATATCAACCTCTCCATGCCCACCGCGAAGCCAGTCACGATAAATCCGGTCATCATTCGGCAGCTGGAACCAGCCCCGGTCATTGATACTGTAATCCCAGGTAACAAAGTTCTGATCGACCCCGGCCAAACCGATAAACGGTTTGATGGTCGAAGCCGCCGGATACTGACCACGAATGGCGCGGTTCAGGAAGGGTTTGTCTTCGGAGGCTCGCAAGGTGTTGTACAGATCCAGAGGGAAACCCGACACATAGAGATTGGGATCAAAACCCGGCTGACTGACCATGGCCAGAATGCCACCGGTTTCCGGTTCGATGGCGACAATAGCGCCACGGCGATCGCCCAATAATTCCACCGCTTTCTGTTGCAGACGGCGGTCCAGATACAGATGCAGGTTGGCACCGGGTTCGGGCGCCTGGCGCTCCATCACACTCAGAATCCGGCCACGGGCGTTGGTTTCCACCCGTTGAAAGCCTGGCGAACCCAGCAAGGCCGATTCGTATTCCCGCTCCACACCCTGCTTGCCAATATAGCGGGTACCGGCATAACGCCCCAGATCGACCGAGCGTAATTCTTCTTCGTTAATTCGCCCGACGTAACCCAACACATGGGCAAAGGCGTCGCCATAGGGATAGTGGCGAATCAATTCGGCCTGCACTTGTATGCCTTCAAGAAACACCCGATTTGCGGCCAGAATGGCGATCTCGCGCTCATTCAAATTGAGCTTCAGTGGGATGGGTTCAAAAGGACGGCGATAAGATGACAGCCGCTGATAGAAACGCTCTTTCTGATCGTCGGTGATGTCCACCATCTCGCTGACCTGTTGCATCAGCGCATCGATATCTTGCGTGCGTTCCACCACCACACTGAGCGTATAGCTGGGCTGGTTGCGCGCCAGCAGATCGCCGTTGCGGTCGTAAATCAGACCACGCGTCGGCGCAATCGGCAGTACTTCAAGACGATTGTTTTCCGAACGCGCTACGTGCTGTTCGTTCTCAATGATCTGCAAGTAAAACAGACGAGCGATCAGAATCAGCAACATCAGGCAGATAATAATCGCTGCCGCCGACATCCTGTTTAAAAACAACCGCCGTTCCTGTTCGCGGTTGTCGAGTGATGTATTCAACATGGGCGGCTATTACTCATGACTGCCAAAGATCCGCTGAGGTTAGGATTACTTATGGTAAGGGTGGTTACGGGTGATGGTCCAGGCACGATACAGCTGTTCGCTCAACAGCACCCGGACTAACGGATGCGGCAAGGTCAAGGCCGACAGCGACCAGCGCTGGTCAGCGCGAGCCAGACAGCGCGGGTCGAGGCCATCGGGTCCACCCACCAACAGGCTGATATCGCGACCTTGCTGCCACCAGTTTTCCAGCTGTCGGGCCAGTTCCGGTGTCGACCAGGCTTTACCTTCAACCGCCAGAGCCACCACCCAATCATCGGCGCGAATAGCCGCCAACATGGCATCGCCTTCCTGCGCCATCGCCTGTTCGACCGGGCGGTTTTTAGCGCGTTGGCCGAGCGCCAGCTCGACCCATTCCAGCGGCATTTCCGGCGGCAGGCGTTTGCTGTATTCAGCGACGCCCTCTTTGACCCAGGCCGGCATTTTCTGACCTACGGCCAAAACGCGCAACTTCATTCAGACGATTCAGCGCTTTGCGGACCGGCGCCAGACCAGAGCCGTTCGAGGTCATAATAAGCACGCGTTTCCGGCAGCATGACGTGCAAGACCAGATCGGTAAAATCGAGTAATACCCAGTCTGATCCAGCACCACTGCCTTCCTGAGCGCGGGCAATATAGCCTTGTTTTTTCAAATCTTCCGCCACGGAATTCACCACCGCCGTCAAATGACGTCGCGAGGTACCAGAGGCAACAACCAGGGTGTCCATCAGGCTGGTTTTCTCAGCCACATCGATCACCTGAACATCCTGTGCCTTGATGTCTTCAAGCGCTTCAATTACAGCTTCCAGCAGGCCTTCCGGGTGGGCGTTGGCGGTTTTGGTTTCGGTCATGCGGTTTTCCAGTTTGCAATCTCGCAAGCAAGATTGACGATTCAATGAAAGGACGGACGGTACAAACCCGCCGTCTTGATGTAGTGATAAACCGGCGCGGGCAATTCTGCCTGCCAGTCCAAACGGCCTCGACGGAGGCTGGTAGAGGACAGTTCCGAACCGGTCGCCGGGCCGGCCAGCCAACAGCCACCGTCCAAGTCCAGATCGCTGAGCTGTTCGACCTGGCGCAATGGCAGGTCAGGCACAGTAATGGCTTCGTTACCCCGAGGGAACACCCAAAAATGCGTGCAACGGATCAAGTCATCGACACCGTCCCAACGAGCCAGCGACGCAAAGGCATCGGCGCCCATGACGAAAACCCGACGCCAGGTGGGACATTCGTGTTGCAACGCTGCCAGTGTATCGCGACTGTAGCTGGGACCGGGGCGATCCAGTTCACGGCGATCAATCACCAGGCGATCCGCCTGGTTCTGAGTTTGCGCCCAGGCCTGCAACATGGCCAAACGATCTTCGGGTGAGGCTTGAGCCGCCGCCTTTAACGCCGGTAATTGGCAGGGCACCAGGCGCAACTGGCTGACCTCGGTATTGGCCAACACCGTCTGGCACAGCCATTCATGGGTGCGGTGAAAAGGATCGAAGGTGCCGCCGAAAATGGCCATAAGCCGATTACTCACGAATCTGGCCGTCTCCGAGCACGATGTATTTCTGCGACGTCAGCCCTTCCAGGCCAACCGGGCCACGGGCGTGAATCTTGTCGGTGGAAATACCGATCTCAGCACCGAGGCCATATTCAAAACCATCGGCAAAGCGGGTCGAGGCGTTAATCATGACCGAAGCGGAATCCACTTCGGTCAGAAACCGACGACCTTTGCTGTAGTTTTCAGTGACGATGCTGTCAGTGTGCTGGCTGGAATAGGTGTTGATATGCTCAATCGCCTGATCCAAACCAGCGACCACACGCACCGCCAGGATCGGCCCCAGATATTCGGTTGACCAGTCCTCCTCACTGGCTGCCTTGCAGTCGATCAACGCCTGAGTCTGTTCACAGCCACGCAATTCAACACCACAACTGACAAAGGCATCCGCCAATGCCGGCAACAGTTCAGCCGCACGCGAGTGCGCTACCAACAAGGTTTCCATGGCGTTACAGACACCATAGCGATGCGTCTTGGCATTGACGGCGATGGCGAGCGCTTTGTCCGCATCGGCGTCATCATCAATATAGACGTGACAAATACCATCGAGATGTTTGATCACCGGCACCCGGGCGTCGCGACTGATGCGTTCGATCAGGCCTTTACCACCGCGCGGCACAATAACGTCAACAAAGTCCGGCATGGTGATCAGTTCGCCTACAGCGGCGCGGTCCGTGGTTTCCACCACCTGCACCAGCGTCTCCGGCAAACCAGCAGCGGCCAGGCCGGCCCGAATACAACTCGCCAGCGCCTGGTTGGATTGAATGGCTTCACTACCACCGCGCAAGATAACGGCATTACCGGATTTGATGCACAGGCTGGCCGCTTCGATGGTCACATTGGGGCGCGATTCGTAAATAATGCCGATCACTCCCAGCGGTACCCGCATTTTACCCACCTGAATACCGCTGGGCCGGTAATTAAGATCGGTAATACCACCGACCGGATCCGGCAAGGCGGCGACTTGATGCAAGCCTTCAATCATGGCTTCCAGGCGCGCGTCGGTCAGCTCCAGACGATCCAGCATGGCCGCATCCAGGCCGCGTTCACGACCGGCAGCCAGGTCTGCCTCATTGGCGCGCTGCAAGGCCTGGCGCTGCTGCTTAAGCGCATCGGCAGTGGCCAGTAATGCCTGATTCTTACTGCCGGTATTGGCTCGTGCCAAGGCACCGGCTGCGGCTCGTGCAGCACGGCCGAGGTCGTGCATATATTGGCTGACATTCATTAGGACGTTACTCTGGTTTACCAAGGGTCGTTTTTGAACCCGGTTTGCTAATTATCTTCTTGGTCGACGATAGTCCTGGCGCAAACACCCGCTGAGCTTGACAGTCCAGGATAACAATGCCGTCATTATAGCGACTAGAGCGACCCAATCACCACCCGGGCAACGCTTGGTAAAAGGATATTCATGGTGTAGCCCGCCCCCGGAACCTCGACTGAAGGTGGTTTGATCGGTCGCCGGAATCGTCGTTCGGATACTGTTAAGGACTCTCATGGCTGTTTGGTTACAAGCAAGTCCCTGGCTGATACTGGCAGCCATTTCTATCACCGCTTTCATCGAATCCTTTGCACTGATTGGCATTATCGTACCCGGAGTGGTGCTGCTGTTCAGTTTGGCCGCCCTCGCCCAAAGCAGCGGTATTTCAATCTGGTTCGTGCTGATTGCCGCCGGTATTGGTGCCAGCGCTGGTGATCTGTCGAGCTTTTTTATCGGTTACCGACTGCAGCACCGACTGGATCATCTGGGTTGGTTTCAGCGCCACCGTGAATGGCTGCGTGAAGGCGAGTGGTTTTTTCGTCGCTGGGGTTGGCTCAGTGTGTTGGTCGGCCGTTTCGTCGGCCCACTGCGCCCGGTGGTACCGCTGATCGCGGGCACTTTGAATATGCCGCCGCGACAGTTCATCTTGCTGTCCCTGGGTTCTGTCGTAGCCTGGGCGCCAGCTTATATGCTGCCGGGTTTTATCACCGGTGAAGTCGTCGAGTTGGTACAGCACCGCTCAATGGCTGAACGCAGCCTGATCGTTATCGTGCTGCTCGCCACTGCCGGGCTGCTCGCCTTTATGGTGCTCTACCATCATTTTCATCCCCAACACCCCAAGGCCCTGCAACGCTGGCCCTGGTTGACCCGACTGTCACCGCGCCTGCCCTTTCCTGCGGTTATGCTGGCGCTGACCGCCGGCAGCGCACTGCTGTGGCTGGTGCTGGCCCGTCCGCTGGTCTGGGATACGCTGCTCAACCAGCAGGTTCCAATCTGGCGCAGCAGTTTTGCCGATGCTTTTTTTGTCGGCTTTACCTTGCTCGGTGACCCTCAGATTCTGGCCTTGACCGGTTTGATGTTTGCGTTCTGGTTTTTTCTGCAGGGCTTCTATTGGTTACCGGCGCAACTGGTGGTCACCATTGCGCTGGCTCAATGGGGAATTTTCCAACTCAAATCATTTTTCCAGGTACCCCGCCCCACCTGGGTTGCCATCCTGCCGCCGGGTGATTCATTCCCTTCCGGCCACGCCTCAGGCTTTGCGCTCTATATGGCGCTGATGGCAGCCATCGCCAACGAAAGCCGACCGATGGAGCAACGCTGGCAACTCTATCTGCCGGCTGGGGTGATGATGCTGTTGATGGCGTTTACACGAGTCTGGCTGGGGGTGCACTGGTTATCCGATGCGCTGGCAGGTCTGGCGCTGGCATTATTCTGTGCGGCGGCCGGTCGCCTGGCTTATGCCCAGGTACGCACCCGGCGCTTTCATCTGCCAGGCACTGCGGCTTTCTGGTGGCTGATCCTACTGACCTTTGTCGCCTATCTGGTTTTGAAATTCCCACAGGCAGTCCAGAATTATGCTTTAGGGAGCCTCTGAGCAGCTCACTCGATTAAACGTCGATACCGGCCATATCCGACAACATACGGTCGAGCTGCACGCAACGCTCGACCAGATCGTCTTCGTCCAACAGCCGTTGCTTCATGCGCCGTTCCAGCGGCAGCCAACCCATCAGTTGGTGCAGCGCGCTCAAGGGTCGCTGCAGATCGATACCAACCTGATTGGCCAGATAGGGGTGGTCGAGCAACGCATCCAACAACGGCTGGTAGTGTTGCTGCCAATCGGCGACGGCGTCATCGTCTGCGGTGGCCTCGTCCAAAGGCTGTACCGTCCCCCACCACAGTCCCGTAGCGTCCTTGTCGACCTGGGCAACCTGCACCCGACACATCCCCGCAACGGTGATGCCCAGCAGACCATTATCGAGTTGACCGAAGTCGATAATCTTGCCCCAACAACCGATCACCTTATGACCGCGATCCGGCTCACCGAGCAGCACGACAAAACCGTCGTCTTCGCGCATGCAGCGCGATACCATCATCAAATAACGCGGTTCAAAAATCTGCAGCGGCAAGGTGGCGTCGGGCAATAACAAGGCGTCCAGCGGAAACAGCGCGCTGCGTTCGCCAGCACCAACCCGGGAGTCGGACATCACGACCTCTCAACATCAATAACGGACCAGGGCCGACCTATACGCAGGGTAGCGTCAGGCGGTTTCATCCAAGACGACAAAGGATAGAAAGGTCAGTACCAGAAAGGCAAACACTGCAAAAGGTGGTGACGGATTGAGCCAGACCAGGATCAGACCGAGCAGCCAAAGCCGCCGCACCCAGTCAACCTTGATTTGATGGCGGGCACTCTGCACCCGGCGCGAATGAGGCGTTTCCGGCAAGCGCCAGAAATGCCACCAACGCAATAAACCCAAGCAACACCAATACCCCATAGCGACCCTCCTGCTGCCCGCAGACGGTGGCACGCTTGATTCAGCCTAGCTCAGCACAGCGCCGGTTATGTTACGAAATGTTGCCGGGGTAAAGAGCCGTCATCCGGGTGTCACAATGGTTCACTTACGCCGAACGGGACTCTAAAATGCACGCCAACTTTCGCCAGCAGCGAACTTTTAGATGACGATCAATAGCGAGAGCCTGCGCTTTATTCTGGGCATCAAGGTCAAACAATACCGCCAGGCGGCGGGTTTATCGCTGAAACAATTGGCACAGCGTACCGAGCTGTCGATTTCCTATCTGAGCGAAATCGAGAAAGGCAAAAAGTACCCCAAGCCGGAAAAAATCATTCTGTTGGCCGACGCCCTGGGCAAGAGTTACGACGATCTGGTGTCAATGCAGCTGGATGAGGAACTGAATCCCATCACCGCCCTGCTCGATTCACCATTGTTCAAAGACTTTCCGCTGCAACAATTTGGCATCGGCTTGTCTGATCTGTTTGATCTGGTCACCGATTCACCTTCGAAGGCTGGGGCTTTTGTACGCACCTTGCTGGAAATTGGCCGCGGTTACGATATGCAGGTCGAACATTTCCTGCTGGCAGCGCTGCGTTCTTATCAAAAAATGCATCTGAATTATTTTGCCGAGTTGGAACAACAGGCGCAGCAGTTCCGCGCCGATCACCACATCTGGGACGAGCAGCGCCTGGACCTGGATTGGCTGACCCAACGGCTCAGCAACGACTATCGCTGCGCGGTCGAATACGACGATTTCGAATCGCGCCCAGAACTGAATGCTTTGCGCTCGATCTGCGTGTCGCCGCGCTTATTGGTGGTTAATCAACGACTGTCCAATCAGCAACGCCAATTCTTACTCGCCAAGGAACTCGGCTTTCGCTATCTGGCCATGGCCGAACGCTCGATGACCTCGTCCTGGATCAAGGTGGAATCCTTCGAGCAGGTATTCAACAACTTTAAGGCGTCCTATTTCGCCAGTGCGCTGTTGATCCCCGAAACGCCACTGATTCAGGATCTGCGCAACTGGCTGGAGCAATCACGGTTTGATGGTACGGCGCTGGTCAGCTTGATGCAGCGTTACGACGCCACCCCGGAAATGTTTCTCTACCGGATGTCACAACTGATGCCGCATCATTTTGGGCTACATCAGATGCACTATATGCGTTTGCATAATCCGGCTGACAGCCGGCGCTACAACATCGCCAAGGAACTCAACACCACCAATGTGTTTTCGCCGCGGGGCTTTGGTCCGAACGAACATCACTGCCGGCGCTGGGTGGCGATGAAATTACTCGAAGAGGTCAGCGATCGTCAGCGCAGCGGCGAAACGCCGCAACTGCTGGTAGCCGCTCAACGCAGTCGCTTTATGCATCAGGATCAGACCTTTTTTAATTTTGCCGTGGTGCGTCCCCTGTCACTGGAACAAAACAGCAATACCGCCATGGCATTGGGGTTTTTAATCGACGATCGCTTCCGCGACCTGGCCGCCTTTTGGCGTGATGCGGACGTCCCGGAAATGGACGTCCATGAAAGTTGCGAGCGCTGTCCATTGACCGACTGCGACAGCCGCGCCGCCGAGCCCACCCTGCTGTTGGATCGTCAACACCAGCACGACCGCGAAGTGGCATTGCAAGACTATCTGGATCAATACGCATGAATACCGCCCTACCACTGCAAGTCCGCGCTCGTATGTTGCCGGTGCAACGACTGCGCATCGAGAGCCTGGATAAAACCGATCTCGCCACCCGCCTGAGCGCCACCCTAAGCCAGGCGCCGGCGCTGTTTCAGCGCGCACCGGTGGCGCTTGATCTGAGTACGGTGATCGATCAGTTGGATGAGACCAGGCTGGACTCACTGCTCAGCGAAGCGCGCGAGCGAGGCCTGGTCGTCTTTGCGCTGGCTGGCCCGAAAACCGAGCTGCTGCCCTGGTGCGATCGCTATCATCTGGCCTGGCAGGATGAGCAGGACAAGCCTGCCAAAGCCCGCAATGCGAGCCCGGCGTTAAGCACTCAGGTGATTACTCAACCGGTGCGTTCCGGTCAGCAGATTTACGCGCGTGATGCGCACTTGCTGGTGATGAACCAGGTCAGTGCCGGCGCGGAAATCATCGCTGATGGTAATATTCATATCTTTGGTACGCTGCGCGGCCGCGCTCTGGCCGGCGTGCAGGGTCTGACCAGCGCTGAGATTGTCTGCCAGCAGATGGACGCCGATCTGGTCGCCATCGCCGGTGTGTACCGGGTACGCGATGATCTGCCGGAATCGAGCGGCGCCGCACGAATTTACCGTGTCGAAGACGAACTCAGGGTCGATTGCTACTGAAGCTTTGGCTTTTCCTTGGTAGTCTCTGGCACAGCAAGAAAGTACTCCCCGCCGTTAGGGACTACTTCCGCCTAATTATCGAATCAACGGATACAGGAAACCCGCATCTTGGCAAAGATCGTCGTCATTACCTCCGGCAAAGGAGGCGTGGGCAAAACCACCACCAGTGCCGCCATCAGCATGGGCCTGGCTTTGAAAGGTCACAAAACCGTCGTTATCGATTTTGACATCGGCCTGCGCAACCTCGACATCATCATGAACTGCGAACGCCGGGTGGTGTTCGATTTCGTCAACGTTATCCAGGGTGATGCCAGCCTCAACCAGGCACTGATCAAAGACAAACGCTGCGATCAGCTGTATATCCTGCCGGCGTCGCAAACGCGCGATAAAGACGCCCTGACCCGCGACGGCGTCAAAACTATCCTCGATCAACTGGCCGAGCAGTTTGAGTACATCATCTGCGACTCCCCCGCCGGTATTGAACAGGGTGCGCAGATGGCCTTGTATTACGCCGATGAAGCCATCGTCGTCACCAACCCGGAAGTCTCCTCAGTGCGCGATTCAGACCGCATTCTGGGTATCCTGCAAAGCAAGAGCCTGCGCGCTGAAACCGGCGCCGAACCGGTTAAGGAACATCTGCTGATTACCCGCTTCGACCCAGAACGCGTGGCCCGCGGCGAAATGCTGACCATTCCGGACATCGAAGAAATCCTCGCCGTGCCGCTGCTCGGCGTCGTGCCGGAAAGTCAGTCGGTTCTCAATGCCTCCAACAAAGGCATGCCGGTGGTGCTGGATGACAAGAGCGATGCCGGCCAGGCCTATCTGGACACCGTCGATCGTTTCCTTGGTGAGGACAAACCGCACCGTTTCCTGGAAGCCCAGCGCAAGGGTTTCTTCAAACGGGTCTTCGGAGGCTGAGATGGCATTTTTCGACCGCTTTCGCGACAAGGAAGAGGCCCGTTCGGCAGATGTCGCCCGCGATCGCCTCAAGGTGATCGTCAGCCACGAGCGCCGTCAACGCAATGCGCCAGCCTATCTGCCCGCTTTACAGCGTGACATTCTGGCGGTGATCGAAAAATACGTTCAGGTGGAACCGGATCAGGTGCAGGTGGATCTGAACGACGACGGCAGTCATTCGGTCTTGGAAGTGAACGTCAATCTGCCGAAATAGACCCGTTGTTCACGCATAAAAAACGCCGGCATCTGCCGGCGTTTTTTATTCGGAAGCAACTCAGGCGTGCTTGAGCTTATCCAGATATTTTTCCGCATCCAGCGCCGCCATACAGCCGGTACCGGCCGAGGTAATGGCCTGTCGATAAATATGGTCCATCACATCGCCGGCAGCAAAGACGCCGGGCACGCTGGTCTGAGTGGCGTTACCGGCAAGGCCAGAATTCACCTTGATATAACCGCCTTCCATCGCCAACTGACCTTCGAAGATCTGAGTATTGGGCGTATGGCCGATGGCAATAAAGACACCATCCACAGCCAATTCTGAGGTGCTGCTGTCGAGGGTGTTTTTCAGGCGCACGCCAGTGACACCCATTTCATCGCCCAGCACTTCGTCCAGGGTATTGTTCCAATGGAACACCACCTTGCCTTCCTTCTCTTTCTCCACCAGTCGATCGGCGAGAATCTTCTCTGAACGAACGCTGTCGCGACGGTGAATCAGATGCACCTTGCTGGCGATATTGGCCAGGTACAGCGCTTCTTCCACAGCCGTGTTACCACCGCCAACCACGGCGACTTCTTTGCCACGGTAGAAGAAACCGTCGCAGGTTGCGCAAGCGGACACGCCCTTGCCCTGGAAGGCGGTTTCGCTCTCCAGACCCAGATAGCGGGCGCTGGCACCGGTGCTGATAATCAGCGCATCACAGGTGTAAACACCTTGATCGCCTTCCAGACGGAACGGCTTTTCGCTCAGGTTGGTGGTATGGATATGATCAAAGATGATATCGGTATCGAAGCGCTCGGCGTGCTCCTTCATCTTTTCCATCAACTCCGGTCCTTGCAATTCAGCGTGACCGCCCGGCCAGTTTTCAACCTCAGTCGTGGTGGTCAGCTGACCGCCCATCTGCATGCCGGTAATGACCACCGGCTTCAGGTTGGCTCGAGCCGCGTAGACAGCTGCGGTATAGCCGGCCGGGCCGGAACCAAGAATGATCAGTTCATGGTGTTGAGTGCTCATAGCGGAGTATCCGTCCATTCAAAAGCGTGAGAGAAATTCGACTGGCGCATAGGATGGCGGCTTTATCGATTGAATCAAGCCTTGCCTTGCTATAACCCTGATTGTTTTTAACTAACATCAAAAAGGGTCGCATCCCGCCCAGCGGGCCGGTTGGCCGTGGCCCAGAACGGGAGTTTTCGGTGCCGTCGTATTACCAGGAAAAGATGGTGAAGACCGCCAGCACGACCAGCCACAGCACCTGAGCCCGCTTGATCAGCAATAACAGGTCTTCGGGCTTCTGCTCATGAGGTTCACCCGGTAACGATGAACGAACTGCTGAGGCCAGCAAGGCTCGATCCACATACTCGAACTCACGCAGCCGGCGCACCCAGATGGCAAAGCCCTGCGCAAAGTTACCGACCAGAGCCAGGCTTAGGGTAAGCAGCCTTACCGGTATCCAGTTCACCGCATGGCTCAACTGCAGCGCCAACGGACCACCGGGCTCGCCACGGAAGATTGGCTGCACCAGTGACAGTGAAGACGACATGATCACGCCCGGTACACCAAAGGCCACATACCAGAACAGGCTGACAAAGAAATGCTGAAACAATTGATAAGCAAGGCCCTGTTTCAAGGCCTGGTCCATCTGGCTGGGACCACGTTCATAGAGACCTTCGGACATCCCCATGGTAGAGACAGCCAGTTGATAGGCGCCGTCAAAATCACCTTCATCCTGCAGCGCCCGGTAGGCCTGTAGTTGATCGGCCTGATCTCCGGGCCCGAAGGCAAGCACGAGAACCACGAAACCTAAAACCGGCGTCAACCACCACAGCTGCGCCCACCATAACAACAGCCAGACCAATACCGCCGGCAGTAAAACAATCAGCAATAAGGCGACCGTACTGCCGCCTAAACGGCGTACCAGCACGGCCAGAATGGAATGCATGGAATCGATACCAGGCAAGCGCCGGGCGGTCACACTCAGTGATACCAGCCAGGCCAGCAACGCTGCCAGAAAGCTCATGTTGCAAAGCTCCGATTTGCGGACACGGCGGCCAGATTAACATCGGCACCAGTCGATTGCGAAGCGCTCGCTGCCGTCTCTATAATGCCGGCCTCACCCGACAACAGCGGAAACCTGATGTTCATCGCCGACACCTCTTACGCCGCCATCCTGAAAGATCATCTGAGCCGTGCCGTTCGTTTTGCTCTGGAGGAAGACCTCGGCAGTGGTGATATAACCGCTGAATTGATTCCGGCGGATACCCAGGCCAAAGCCAGTGTCATCACCCGTGAAAATGGCGTCTTGTGCGGCCGCGAATGGTTCGCAGAAACCTTTCGCCAGATTGATGCCGAGGTCCAGCTGAACTGGCATTTTGAAGACGGTGCCGAAGTCCAACCCAACGACACCCTGGTCGATATCAGCGGCAGCGCACGCAGCATCTTAACGGCCGAACGCTGCGCACTGAATTTTCTGCAAACACTGAGCGGCACCGCCACTGCTGCGCAGCGCTACGCCAGTCTCGTTGCCGCTATGCCGATCGCCATTCTCGATACCCGCAAAACGCTGCCTGGTTTACGGCTGGCGCAGAAATACGCCGCTTTGGTGGGGGGTTGCGAAAATCATCGACTTGGGCTTTATGATCGTTTTCTGATCAAAGAAAACCACATTACGGCCTGTGGCGGTATTCGCCCGGCTATCACCCAAGCCAAAACCCTACACCGGGATATCGCGGTGGAAATAGAAGTGGAAACCATGGCTCAGTTGGATGAAGCCATCGAGGCCGGCGCCGATATCGTCATGCTGGATAATTTCGATACCGAAGCAACGCGCCAGGCAGTGGCGCGCGCAGCGGGTCGGGTCAAGTTGGAAAGCTCCGGAAACTTTGATCTGGATCGGCTCAACGCCGACCTGGCAGCCGGCGCCAATGTCGATTTCATTTCAGTCGGCGCCATTACCAAGCATGTTCAAGCGATGGACCTGAGCTTGAGACTGACCATGCAGACACCGAGCTGATTGTTATAAAAAAGCCGTTGCCTTAACCGGCAACGGCTTTTTAATTTATTGAGTCAAACGAGGGGCTGGTCTTTGTTTTCACAACCGCCCGGCGTATAGCTGTCTTCCCAGGCGGGTGCTGCCTCGGTATAGATCACACAGTTCCAAAGCCCTCTGTCATTGCGTTCCAACGACAGTATGGCTCCGCTGATGGATACCGATGTATCACCGCCCAGCGTGGCTCTTAAGAAACCCGAGCCATCACCCGACTCTCGGAAATTAATCTGATAATTATTCGCGCCTACCAGGGACGATATCTGGCCGCCTATTTCATCAAGCGTCGTGAAATCGGCATTACCGCGCATCAGTCGGTCCTCGACGTTGGACTTCAACGCCGTCAGTTCTCCATAGACCCGGTTAACCTGCGTTCTAGCGATGTGATCTTGGTAGGTTGGCACCGCCAAAGCGGCGAGAATCCCGACGATCGCCACAACAATCATCAGTTCAATTAAGGTAAATCCCTGCTGTATCCGCATTGCTTTCTCCTTCGTTATCAATGCATCAGGCTACGTCCGGTGTAGCATGATCAGTTTTTCCTGCTTGATCATGCCAAGCCTGATTTGAAGAGGTAAATGCTACCTTTCACCACAAAAAGAGTACTGGGTCACAACCTTAGAATAAGTTGACACTCAGAGTTCTGTTGAGCACACCTCTTCGGATATAAAAACCTTCGATATCGGATTTATCGTCGGCACATGGAATGAGCCGGATGGGTATCATCCTTCACGTTACGACAAAGGATTGTCTATGACTGACCCACTGAATAGTTTGGCGCGGCGCCTGGTTCAGGCTGAATTATTGGATGAACAGGAAGCGCTGCAGGCTCTACAGCAAGCACAACAGCAAAACCTCAGCCTGATATCCCACCTGATTAACCTGCACCAGATACCAGCCCAAAAACTGGCCGAAGTCGCTGCCGCTGAATTCGGCTTGCCACTATGCGACCTCAATACTTTCGATCTGTCACAGGCGCCCAGAGATTTAATCGCCGATCATCTGTTGCAGACCCACAGAGTGATTCCGCTGGCGCAGCGCGATGGTCAGTTATCCATCGCCCTGTCCGATCCGACCAAGCTGCAGGCAGTAGAGGACATTCGGTTTCATACCGGCATGGCGGTCACCGCTTTTCTATTAGCCGATGATCAACTCGAACAGCTTTTGCAAAACTGGCTCGATAAGACCACAGAACTATTGCTAGAACCGCCCACAGCCGGCACCGGCACCGGCACCGCCAATACAGCCCCATTGAGTGACCTGAACAAAGAAAAAGACGACGCGCCTGTTGTGCGTTTTATCAATCAGATGTTAGCGGCTGCCATTCGTCAGCGAGCCTCCGATTTGCATTTCGAACCTTACCAAAACAGCTACCGGATTCGCTTTCGCATTGATGGTGTTCTACAGGACATTGCTCAGCCGCCGCCCACCTTCGGGCCGAAGTTGGCCGCACGTTTAAAGATATTGTCCAATTTGGATATTTCCGAACGCCGCCTGCCCCAGGATGGCCGCATGAGTGTGCAACAGCAGACAGGCAGCGTTGATTTTCGCGTCAGTACATTGCCGACACTCTTTGGCGAAAAAGTTGTGCTACGCATTCTGGATTCATCTCAAACGCGGCTGAATATTAAGGCTTTGGGGATGAGCTCTGATCAACAGCAAGCGTTCTTAGCGGCCCTGAAAAAACCCCAGGGTATGATATTGGTAACCGGCCCGACCGGTTCCGGTAAAACAGTCTCGCTCTACACCGGTCTGAGCATTCTTAATCAGAATGGTATTAATATCTCGACCGCCGAGGATCCGGTGGAGATTCATCTCGACGGTATCAATCAAGTCAGTATCAATAACCGAATCGGTCTTGATTTTGCCACCGCCCTGCGCGCTTTCTTACGGCAGGATCCGGATGTCGTCATGGTGGGTGAAATACGCGATCTTGAGACGGCAAATATCGCCATCAAAGCCGCTCAAACCGGCCACCTGGTATTGTCGACACTGCACACCAACAGTGCCGCCGACACCCTGACCCGCCTGCTCAATATGGGAGTAGCGCCGTTTAATTTGATCTCCAGCATTCGCATGATCATCGCACAGCGGCTGGTACGCCGGCTCTGTAATCACTGCAAGCAGCCGGCTCAATTAAGCCAACAAAATCTGCTGAACGCCGGTTTTGATAAAGCCCAATTAAGCTCGGTTCAGTTGTTTCAGGCGGCCGGCTGTGAGCAGTGTCACAACGGTTATAAAGGGCGCATTGGCCTCTACGAACTCGTCACTCTCACACCGGAACTTGCGCAACGTTTATTGACGGACAGTCACACAGCAGATCTGCACGACGCCTTTGCTAAAGCAGGTTTCAGCACCTTGCGGCAAGCCGGATTAACAAAGGTGCTGAGCGGTGAGACCAGTTTGGATGAAGTTTACCGAGTCACTCTCAGTGATTGAACGGAGGCAACATGGCAACGTCTTCACAACCTGTTCGACAGTTCGATTACCTGGCCACGGATCGCAATGGCAAACAACACAGCGGCACCATTGCCAGTCATTCAGCAGGTTTGGCCAGAGCCCGGTTAAGGCAGCAAGGGATGGTTCGGATTATCCGTCTGCACAAACAAAACCATCACTTGAATGGTTTCATGAGCCCTATTAAATCAGCCGATATTGCTGCGCTGACACGTCAACTGGCAACGCTATTGAAAGCCGGTGTTTCTTTGATGCAAGCGTTCGATATTTTAATCGACGGACTGACCAACAAACGACTGGCAAGTCTGATCAGACAGATCAGTATTGAAGTCGCCAGTGGCAACACTCTGTCTAGCGCCCTGCGCCAACATCCTCGTTATTTCGGTACACTTTATTGTGCCCTGGTTGACGCGGGTGAAACGGCCGGTGCACTCGATGTCATGCTGGAACGTCTCGCTTTGTATCAGGAAAAAGCCGAGCAGATACGTAAAAAAGTCAGAGGAGCCTTGGCTTACCCAATCACTGTGTTGGTTATCGCCGTAGCGGTCACTGTGCTGCTGCTGTTGAAGGTGGTGCCGACCTTCGCGGATCTATTCACCAGCTTCGGTGCGCCCCTGCCTGCCGCCACTGCGTTGGTGGTACAGCTATCAAACAGCCTGCAGTCGCATTGGCCTGTCCTGATCATCTTGTCAATCACAGGCAGTTTGACAATGCGCTGGCTGATGCGTCGTTCCAGTCGAGCGCAGCAGGTCTGGCAACGATTGACCCTGAAGCTTCCGGCTATCGGTAAACTATTGCACCAGGCCGCTATGGCTCGTTATGCCCGCACCCTATCAATCACCTTTGCCGCCGGTGTTCCTCTGGTTCAAGCACTGCAGTCAGCCGCCACCGCCTCCGCCAATGTGGTCTATGCCAAGGCCATTAATGAGACGGCTAAAAGTGTTGAAACCGGCACTGAACTGGCTGTCGCCATGCGCGAACACAGCTGCTTTCCCATATTGCTGATCCAAATGGTCTCGATCGGTGAACAGTCCGGTACGCTCGATGCCATGTTGGCCAAGTCGGCGGCCATTTATGAAGACAATGTCGACCAGCAGGTGACTGCCCTGAGCGCTATTATGGAGCCCTTGATCATGACAGTATTGGGACTGTTGGTCGGTGCTTTGGTAGTATCCATGTATCTACCCATCTTCCGCATGGGAGCGGTCATCGGTTAATGAATTTGTTTGAACTTTTGCAAGCCAGTCCAGTTTTGCTGCTCATTTTTGCTGGTCTTGCCGGTTTGATTTTTGGCAGCTTTCTGAACGTTGTTATTCATCGATTACCGATCATGATGCAACGTGCCTGGGCACGTGAAGCGGCACTGATGGAGGGACGTGAGCCGGCAGCAAACCAGCCGTTTAATCTGATGCAACCGGCATCGCACTGTCCACATTGCAATCACCTTATCCGCGCCTGGGAAAACATCCCACTGTTCAGTTACCTCATCCTGCTCAGAGGTCGTTGTTCTCAGTGCCACAGTCCTATTTCACCGCGTTATCCATTATTGGAAGCCGCTGCCGCCTTGCTGGCGCTGGCGGTCGCCTGGCAATTTGGAGCCAGCTTGCAGACGCTGTTATTAATGGGATTTTTCTGGACTCTGTTGGTACTGACCGCCATCGATATTGATCACCAATTATTGCCCGACAGCCTGACCCTGCCGTTGCTCTGGGTTGGCCTGCTGGTCAATATCAACGCTTTGTTTGTACCCCTAACTGATGCGGTTATCGGTGCCGCAGCCGGTTATCTGTCGCTGTGGTGCCTATATTGGGCTTTCAAATTACTGACCGGTAAAGAAGGCATGGGTTATGGCGATTTCAAACTCTTTGCCGCCTTCGGTGCCTGGTTCGGCTGGTCAAGCCTACCACTGATCATCATGCTGGCGGCCGTTGTCGGGGCGTTAATGGGCATCGGCGCCATCGTTGTGCGCGGTCGTGACCACCAGCTTCCGATTCCCTTTGGTCCTTATCTGTGTGGTGCTGCTCTGGTGTACGTATTCTGGGGAGAGGCACTTATTCAGTGGTACCTGGGGACGCTGATATGATCATTGGTCTGACTGGCGGTATCGGCTCGGGAAAATCGGCGGCGACGGCCATCTTCGAACGCCTTGGTATCGGTTGTGTCGATGCCGATCAGGTTGCCCGTGAGGTTGTGGAACCGGGCGAGCCGGCACTGACAGCCATCACTGAATATTTTGGCGCCGACCTCCTTACTGACGACGGCCGCCTGAATCGCGCTGTGTTACGTGAGCGCATCTTCAAGAACGAACAGGATCGACTCTGGCTGGAAGCCTTACTACATCCGTTAATTCGTGAACGCATGATCGAGCAGCTCAGCGCTCAGACCTCGCCTTACGCAATTCTGGTAGCCCCTTTATTGTTTGAGAACGACTTGGATAAAGGCTGCGAAGCGAGCATCTTGATCGACGTTCCAGAAGACGTCCAGCTGCGCCGGGTCGTCGCTCGTGATGGCGTCGACGAAGGCCAGGCCAAAGCCATTATTGCCCGCCAGATGAGCCGTATCGAGAAGCGACTGCGGGCCGATCATGTCATCGACAACAGTGGCTCCTTAGCTGAATTGAAAAACGCCATAGTTGCATTGCACCAGCAGATTATGGCAAAACGTCCCACCCAAAGTTCAGATACAGGCAACCGTCATGACGACTGAAGTCCCTTGTCCGACCTGCCGCAAGATCACACTCTATGATGCGTCCAACCCGAGCCGGCCATTTTGCAGCGAGCGCTGCCGTCTTATCGATTTGGGAGAATGGGCCAGCGAAGGCCATCGAATTGCCGGCAAACCGGCTGCGGAGGAATTACTCAGTGATGATCTGCCGCCTGACAACAACCAGGATTCTTAGCGCGCGTCAGGACTCGCCAACCAGATACGCCTGCAACTGTTCAATCAGCGGCTGGTTGGCTTTGGGAAATTCATATTGATCCAGGTCGGAGACCGCAACCCAACGCACCGGCTGACCTTCCAAACCCTGAGCCTGACCGGCAAAGCCTGGACATACCCAGGTATCCAAGCGGACAGCCTTGTCACCATAATCAAATTCCAGGCAGGTGAGTGCGACCATCCGAGCAGGGTCGACATCCAAGCCGACTTCTTCAGCCAACTCGCGGCGCAATGCCTGGGGGGTTGTTTCGCCAGCTTCTACCTTGCCACCAGGAAATTCCCACAGACCGCCTTGATGCTGATGATCGCCACGTTTGGCGATCAGCACCTTGTCGCCGTCCAATACCATACCCACGGCAACGTTGATCAGTCGGGTCGCCATCTCAGGTCCGATACTCAGCGTTGATACGGATGTATTCATAGGACAGGTCGGTGGTCCAGACCCGGTCAGCGACATCGCCACGGCCAAGCACAATACGAATCGTCAGTTCTTCCTGCTGCATAACTTTGCTGCCGGCGGTTTCGGTATAGTCTGCCGCCCGCTCGCCCTGAGTCACGATCTGAACATCATCCAGCCAGATATCGATCTGGCTGACATCCAGACCTTCGACACCACTACGACCTACGGCAGCCAGGATTCGACCCCAGTTGGCATCGGAAGCCGTCAAGGCGGTTTTCACTAACGGGCTGTGCGCAATGGTGTAAGCCACCGCCAGTGCTTCATCGACCGAACCCGCCTGTTCGACGGCGACTTCGACAAACTTGGTGGCGCCTTCGCCATCGCGAACAATCTCGTGTGCCAGACCGCGCATAAGCTGCGTCAAGGCGTCGAGAAATGCTTGGTAATGCGGGTGCTCAGCGCTGTCGATTTCGCCCGCTTGGCTGCGACCGGTGGCCGCCAGCATGCAGGCGTCGTTCGTTGAAGTATCGCTGTCGACGGTAATGCGGTTGAAGCTGGCATCGGTGGCTTGGCGCAGAAGGCTATCGAGCAGTTCCGGGGCGACCTTGGCATCGGTGGCGACAAAGGCCAGCATGGTCGCCATATTTGGCTTGATCATACCCGACCCTTTGGCGATGCCAGTGAGGCTGACGGTTTGACCATCCAGCTCAAGCTGCTGCGACAACCCTTTGGGACGGGTATCGGTGGTCATAATACCGCCGGCAGCGGCCTGCCAATTATCCGCCTGAAGCTTTTCCAGAGCTGAAGGCAAGCCCGCCAAGAGACGATCCATAGGCAGGTACTCGCCGATAACACCGGTAGAAAAGGGCAGCACGGACTCGCTTGGCAAACCAACCAGCCGAGCCAGTTCAGCACAGCTGGCGTTAGCGTCAGTCATGCCACGGGCACCGGTCCCGGCGTTGGCGTTGCCGGTGTTGACCAGCCACAGCCGAGGCGCCTGCGCTTGCAAATGAGCCTTGGCAACATGAACCGGGGCAGCACAAAAAGCGTTGGTCGTGAAAACACCCGCCGTTCGGCTACCTTCGGCCAGCTTGAAAACCACCAGGTCATTACGTCCAGGACGCTTAATTCCCGCCTGAGCAACACCTATTTCAACGCCATCAATCGGCAATAACTGTCCTGTCAGACCTGGGCCGACCGCCATGCTGTTATCCTCAACTCAACTTGCCGTGACAATGCTTGTACTTCTTGCCCGAACCACAGGGACAGGGTTCATTGCGACCCACTTTCTGAGTCTGCCGGGTCTGCGGTTGAGCGGCGGCTTTGGCCTGTGGTTGCTCATCGTTACCACCGTCAGCTTCGGCCATCGCCGATGCCTGCGCATGCTGGAAACGCATCCGGGCCATAGCGGCTTCGCGACGCTTGCGCTCTTCTTCAGCGGCTTCTTCCGGCGTCCGTACTTTGACGTTGGACAAGATGCGAATGGTGTCTGCCTTAACCTGCTCCAGCATCGACTGGAACAGTTCAAAGGATTCGCGCTTATATTCCTGCTTCGGATTACGCTGCGCGTAACCGCGCAAATGAATGCCCTGACGCAGATGATCCATGTTGTACAGATGCTCTTTCCAGTGCTGGTCGAGCACTTGCAACATCACCTGCTTTTCGAACTGGCGCAGTGCCTGCGCACCGGCAACCGCCTCTTTTTCCTTGTAGCGCTCGTGCACCGCCTGCTGGATGCGTTCACGGATACCTTCTTCGCTGAGGTGGTCGTCTTCATCCAGCCATGTCTGGACCGGCAATTCCACCGCAAATTCACGCTGCAGGGCTTTTTCCAGCTCAGCCACATCCCACTGTTCAGGCAGGCTCTGCGGTGGCACGTAATAACTGATTTCTGAATCGACGATATCGGTACGAATGTTATCGATGACGTCCTCGATGGATTCTGAGGCCATCAGGTCATCACGCTGCTGATAGACCACCTGACGCTGGTCATTGGCAACATCGTCGTATTCCAGCAATTGCTTACGAATATCGAAGTTGCGGTTTTCAACCTTGCGCTGCGCTTTTTCGATGGCGTTGGTGACCATGCGCGCTTCGATGGCTTCGCCTTCTTTCATACCCAGCGATTGCATCATGCCTTTCATGCGCGGCGGCATGAAAATACGCATCAAATTGTCTTCCATCGATAGGAAGAAACGCGACGAACCCGCATCCCCCTGACGACCAGCACGTCCACGCAACTGGTTATCGATGCGTCGGCTTTCGTGTCGCTCGGTGCCGATAATATGCAGACCGCCGGCATCAAGAACCTGTTGATTCAGCGCTTTCCACTGGGCCTGCAATTTATCCAGATCCGCCTGAGATGGATTCTCCAGCTTCTCCGCTTCGGTTTTCCAGTTACCACCAAGCACGATATCGGTACCCCGACCGGCCATGTTGGTGGCGATGGTAACCGCGCCGGGACGACCCGCCTGCGCAATAACATCGGCTTCGCGATCGTGTTGCTTGGCGTTCAGTACATTGTGTTCGATCTTGGCTTTTTTCAGCGCTTCGGAAATGCGCTCTGAGGCCTCAACCGACGCAGTACCAACCAGGACCGGACGGCCTTTATCCCGCTCAGCGATGATGTCATCAATGACTGCCTGGTATTTTTCCGCCTCGGTCAGATAGATAAGGTCATTCTTATCAACCCGGGTAATGGGTTTGTTAGTGGGAATAACCACCACATCCAGACCGTAGATCTGATTCAACTCGAAGGCTTCGGTATCCGCCGTACCGGTCATGCCGGAAAGCTTGTCGTAGAGACGGAAGTAATTCTGGAAGGTTGTCGATGCCAGTGTCTGGTTTTCTTTTTGCACCGCCAGCCCTTCTTTGGCTTCAACAGCCTGGTGCAAACCATCGCTCCAGCGACGTCCCGGCATGGTCCGACCGGTGTGTTCATCGACAATGACAACCTGCCCTTCTTGCACAATGTAATCGACATTGCGCTGGAACAGATGGTGGGCTTTCAAACCGGCGGTTACGTGATGGAACAGCAAGAGGTTATGAGGGGCGTAGAGCGATTCGCCTTCGGGCAGCAAACCGGCTTGATGCAACAGGCTTTCGACTTTCTCGTGACCTTGCTCGGTCAACTCGATCGTCCGGTTTTTTTCATCGACCTGAAAATCGCCGGGCTTAGCGTCTTCGCCTTCATTGGCTTCATAAGCTCGCTGCAAAGAAGGGATCAGCTTGTTGATCTGCAGATAGCGTTCGCTGGAGTCTTCTGCGGCGCCCGAGATAATCAACGGCGTGCGGGCTTCATCGATTAAGATGGAGTCGACTTCATCGACAATACCGTAGGGCTGACCACGCTGATATTTATCAGCCAGGCTGAAGGCCATGTTGTCGCGCAGATAATCAAAACCGAATTCGTTGTTGGTGCCGTAGGTAATATCGGCTTCGTAGGCTGCGCGTTTCTCTGCAGGGTCTTGTCGTGACACAACGACGCCAACGGTCATACCCAGAGCTTCATAGAGGGGACGCATCCACTCGGAGTCACGCTGAGCCAGATAATCGTTGACGGTAATAACGTGCACACCTTTGGCAGGCAGCGCATTGAGATACACCGCCAACGTTGCCACCAGCGTTTTACCTTCACCGGTTTTCATTTCGGCAATCTTGCCGGCATGCAACACCATGCCGCCAATCATCTGCACATCGAAATGGCGTAGACCGAGCGTACGTTGGCTGGCTTCGCGCACCAGAGCAAAGGCTTCCGGCAGTATGGCATCCAGGGTTTCGCCTTGCTCCAGGCGCTGACGGAACTGCGCAGTCTTATCGCGAATACCATCGTCGGTAAGCGCCTGCATTTCAGGCTCTAGAGCGTTAATACGTTGAACTAAGCGGCTCAACCGCTTTACTTCGCGGTCGTTCTTGGTACCGACCACCTTACGGATCAGAGTGGTGAACATAGGAAGTGTCGTTTTTAGATTCGATTCAAAGACTTAAGTGGTGGTCCACTATACTGACTGCAAGTGCATTTGTCTTTGAAATTGGCGAAGAATCGCCATAGAGGGGAGTTCAAATCAGCAGGGAAGTATTTTGGGCCGAGTACCAATGGTGCTCGGCCCAAAATATTTAGAATCTAGCTACGCGGTTAATGTATTCCGCCGGATCAACCGATCGACCACGATGATGCACTTCGAAGTGGGTATGCGGGCCGGTTGAACGACCGGTGCTGCCCATCAGTGCAATAACATCATTCTTCTTAACCACATCACCCACATTTACCAACACTTCTTTGGCGTGGGCGTAACGCGTTACATAGCCATTACCGTGATTAATCTCGACCATGTTGCCATAGCCGTAACGCTCACTGGCCCAGGTAACAACACCGGCAGCCACGGCAATGATGTTAGACCCATCTTTGCCCGCGAAGTCGACACCATCGTGCCAGGCAACGTCGCCCGTGAACGGATCGTTACGATAACCATAACGAGAACTCATCCAGCCCCGTTCGATCGGACGACCAGCAACAAAGGTTGCCGATTGAATCTTACGATCACCCAGCAGGGAATTAAGTACCGACAACTGCTGCTCACGGTCATCAATCATTGACGACAGACTATCCAGAGCACCAACAATATCCGGCGGCGTATAGCTGCCAGCTTCGGTTTCAGGGCCGCCGACGCCGGGAGGAATGGTGAAATCGAACTCGCCGTCATCAAGCTCAGCAACGTCAACCAGACGTTCGCCCAGTGCATCCAGGCGCGTTAAGCGTGACTGCAACTCCGCCAGTTTTACCGTCAGAGCGCGAATCTGCTCTTCGGTATGCTCACGAGTGCGATCAAGTTCGCTCTCCTGACTGACCAGGCGCTGCTGCCATTGCTTGACGGCCTGAATATCGATGATGGACGGCTCGCTAGCGCGGATCCACTGAATCGATAACACAGCCAGAGTTACCAAGCTGATGATACCGAGTGTCAGCATCGTCACTAAAGCAGAAAATGTAACCGTACGGGACCGACCGTGCCGTCGGCTAACCACTATGATGTTCATACCGCAGTACTACCTAGCTCGTTGCCAGAACGGGCGCGTAAGCGATGGGCACGGATTCGGCCTCGCCTTCCTCAAAGGTCACAAACTCCCAGGCATCTTCTTGCTTGAGTAGTTCGCGCAGTAGGAGGTTATTCAGACCATGACCGGATTTCACTCCCGTGAAACGACCAATCAGGCTGTGGCCCAACAGATACAGATCGCCAATCGCGTCCAACACCTTGTGTTTGACGAATTCATCTTCGTAGCGCAACCCATCTTCATTCAGGATCTTGTAGTCGTCAACCGCAATAGCGTTATTAACGCTGGCACCCAGGGCCAGGTTGTTGGCACGCAGGTATTCGAAATCGCGCATAAAGCCGAAGGTACGCGCCCGGCTGATTTCTTTAACGAAGGCAGTGGTGGAAAAATCCAACTCTGCAGTCTGAGCGCGATCACGAAATACCGGGTGATCGAAATCGATGGTAAAGCGCACCGCAAAGCCATCATACGGCTCAAAGCGTGCTTCCTTATCACCGTCGACGATGGAGACCGGCTTGGTGATACGAATAAAACGCTTGGCTTTGGACTGCTCTTCGATACCGGCAGACTGCAGCAAGAATACAAAGGGACCGGCACTGCCATCCATAATCGGCACTTCAGCAGCACTGACTTCAATATAGGCATTATCCACACCCAGGCCGGCACAGGCGGACAGCAAGTGCTCCACCGTGTCGATGCTCACATCACCCTGCACTAACGTCGTGGACAAAGTGGTATCGCCCACATTCAGGGCATGAGCAGGAATTTCCACCACCGGATCCAGATCGGTGCGGCAGAATACGATACCAGTGTCCACTGGCGCTGGTTTCAGCGTCAGGTACACCTTTTTGCCTGAATGCAGGCCCACGCCAGTGGCGCGAATGGTGTTTTTCAGAGTGCGTTGCTTAACCATGGGGTGAATTGACCCTATAAAGTAAGTGGTTCCTTAGCCTGGGGCCTGCGGAATACCGTATAGCTGTTCCAAGAGCCGGCATTCTAGCAGAACCGAAGCTGTGCACAAATGGTGCGCTGCACAACTATTAACCAGTTCTCAGTCTGCCTGACGTCTCAGAAAGGCCGGAATATCTAAATAGTCCAGATCTTTCGCACTGCGAACGGGCTTGGCGTCCTCTTCTGGGGCGGCCGGCTGAGCGTTACGCACCGCAGTAGGGCGCTCCAGCTTTTTATAGTCGACACTGCCATCCGATTTACGGGTGTTATCCACCGCAACCTGCGGCTTGGCGGCCCGCGCTTCGCCCTGGCCAATGCCTGTGGCAACGACAGTCACCCGAACCTCGTCTTTCAGCTCTGGATCAATAACTGTGCCAACAACCACAGTGGCTTCCTCGGAGGCGAACTCCTCAATGGTGTTACCCACTTCGGTAAATTCATCCAGCCCCAAGTCCACACCAGCCGAGATGTTCACCAGAATACCGCGGGCACCGGTCAGATCGACGTCTTCCAACAGCGGACTGCGAATCGCCATCTCAGCGGCACGAGCCGCACGGTTCTCACCAGAGGCGATGCCGGAACCCATCATGGCCATGCCCATTTCAGACATAACGGTGCGGACATCGGCAAAGTCGAGGTTGATGGTGCCTGGACGAACGATCAGGTCCGCCACACCCTGGACGGCGTTCTGCAACACATTGTTCGCTTCCGAAAACGCTTCCAGCAGGGTGACATTCTTACCCAGCACGGTCAGTAATTTTTCGTTCGGAATGGTAATCAGCGAATCAACACTTTCACGCAGAAGTTCCAGACCTTCCATCGCCACTTTCATTCGACGACGACCTTCAAACGGGAACGGCTTGGTGACGACAGCGACGGCCAGAATGCCCAGGTCACGTGCTACCTCAGCCACCACAGGTGCTGCACCGGTACCAGTACCGCCGCCCATGCCTGCGGTGATAAATACCATGTCGGCACCTTTAAGTACTTCAGCGATGCGCTCACGGTCTTCCAGCGCCGCCTGACGCCCTACTTCCGGGTTAGCACCAGCACCCAAACCGCGGGTAATGCCGTTACCCAGTTGCAGCTGAGTCGTCGCACCCACGCCGCGCAATGCCTGAGCATCGGTGTTGGCGCAAATAAATTCGACGCCATCGATCTTCGATTCCAGCATGTGGCGGACAGCATTACCGCCGCCGCCACCACAACCAAAGACCTTGATGACTGCGGATTGCGGCTGTTCATCGACCAGCGTGAACATGTCGCCACCGTTCATGTCGGTATCATAATTGGACATCTTCCTGCTCCTATCCTCGTGTTATTCAATCGGGCGTTACGCCCGAGCCCTGAATTCTGTTGTTCAATACGTTATTAAAAATTGTCAGCGACCCATTGCTTGAAGCGCGCCCAGCCACCCAGATCGTCGTCCGAGTTACGGCCTTTGGCGACGGCCTGACCGCCACCGCTGGTACGCAACTGCTTCAAGCCGTACTGCAACAACCCCACACCGGTCGCATGGATGGGATTGGCAACCACGTCCGACAAACCGGAAACGCCCTGAGGCGCCGCCAGACGGACGGGTACATGAAACACTTCCTCGGCCAGCTCAACGGCACCCTCCATCTTGGCGGTACCACCGGTCAGCACGATGCCGGCCGGGATCATGTCTTCGAAACCGCTGCGGCGAAGCTCTGCCTTGACCAGGTTGAACAACTCCTCGTAACGCGGCTCCACCACCTCAGCCAACGCCTGACGGGTCAGTTCGCGCGGACTGCGGTCGCCCACCGAGGGAACCTTGATGGTTTCGTGTTCACCGGCCAGTTGCGACAGCGCGCAGGCGTACTTGATCTTGATTTCCTCGGCATGCTGCGTCGGTGTGGCAAAGGCCATGGCGATGTCATTGGTGACCTGATCACCGGCAATCGGAATCACTGCGGTGTGACGAATTGCGCCTTCGGTGAAGATCGCCATATCGGTGGTACCTCCACCGATATCGACCATGCACACACCCAGCTCTTTCTCATCGTCAGTCAGCACTGATTGCGAAGAAGCCAACTGCTCCAGAATGATCTGATCAACTTCCAAACCGCAGCGACGCACACATTTCTCGATGTTTTGCACCGCGTTCTGCGCTCCGGTTACCAGATGCACCTTGGCTTCCAGGCGCACACCGAACATGCCCAGCGGTTCCTTGATGCCTTCCTGGTTATCGATGATGTATTCCTGCGGCAGGATATGGAGAATCTTCTGATCCGCCGGAATCGCCACCGCCTGAGCCGCATCGATCACCCGTTCCAGATCCGCATCGATCACTTCTTTTTCTTTAATCGCGACAATGCCGTGACTGTTCAGGCTGCTGATATGGCTGCCGGCAATGCCCACGTAGACCGAGTGAATATCGCAACCGGACATCAGCTCCGCCTCTTCCACCGCGCGCTGAATGCTCTGCACAGTGGATTCGATATTGACCACCACGCCCTTCTTCAAGCCACGCGACGGATGCGAACCGAGCCCGACAATTTCAATACCGCCCTCGGCTGTCACCGTGCCGACGATGGCAACGACCTTGGACGTGCCTATGTCCAGGCCGACGATCAATTTTCCCTTAAAAGGCGATGTCATGATTCACCTCATGCCGATGGTTCGTTGTCAGCCCGCCGCCCGACGGCAACACCGTTGGGGTAACGAGCATCAATGTATTCAATGTCATTCAGCTCAAGCGGACGGCGCTCCAGCAATGCCACCACCCGAGTCGTACGATCGAGCATGTCGCTGGAACCCAGCGCTACCTGAATGCCGTTATCCAATTGCAAATCCCAGGCGCCGCGCGGATGCATTCTTACCCCCGCCAGGCGCACACCCGAGTCAACAAAGACCCGTGAATATTGCAGATACTGATCCATCACCCGCTTGGCCTGACCACTGGGACCACGCAAATCCGCCAGCACCAGGTCAGCCACCGGACGAGACAATGGCTCGCCGTCACTGTTTAAAACCTGTTCGCCGTTCCAACGTGCCACCGGCTGATGTTCCTCAATGTGAATCTGCAACTGATCCGGCCAGACCTTACTGACCAGCGCCTGTGACACCCAGGGCAGCGCTTCAACATCTTTGCGCACCGCCTCCGGCGAAATCAGCAGCAGACTGCGCCCCTGGTACTGCGCCAGGGCGTCATCCAGATCGGCGCGGCTTTGATAGACCAACACCTCATCCAAGGCCCAGCTATTCAGCGCCAGCGGCTGCCAATTCACTTCCAAACCCAACACCCAGCGCCCGGCAGTCATCAACAGCGCCAACACCACCCCACCCGCCAGGGCCCGCAACCCATAGCGCAGTGGCTTACGCCAGTTGAGCGGACTCTTTCTCAGAGTCGCACCCTGTTTACGCTTACGCGCATCGTTCAAGAGGGCGTTCCCACCGTGGCCAGAATTTCGTGCATCAACTGCGGCAGCTCCCAGCCGTGCGCGCGTGACGCCTTCGGCACCAGGCTGTGATCGGTCATTCCCGGTATGGTATTGACCTCCAGCACCATGGCCTGGCCGGCTTCGTCCATCATCAGGTCGACCCGACCCCAGCCGTGACAACCCAAGGCGCGAAATGCCTGCAACGCCAGCGACTGCACCTCGGCTTCGCGCTCTGCGTTGAGACCGCAGGGCAGAAAATAACGGGTGTCATCGGACACATATTTCGCCTGGTAGTCATAAAATGTATTGGCGGCTTCCAAACGAATGGCCGGCAGCGCCTGATCGCCGACGATGCCAACGGTGTACTCACTGCCGGCGATAAATTGTTCAATCATCACTTCGCCATCGAAGCGAAACGCTTCAGCACAGGCCGCAGCCAACTGCCCGGAGCTGTCGACACGACTCATACCGATACTGGACCCTTCATGCACCGGCTTAACCATGACCGGATATTCCAATTGCTCCTGCACCGCTTCGCGCTCTGCATCGGAACGAATCACCGCAAAGGGCGGCGTCGAGATACCGGCACTGGCGAATACCCACTTGGAGCGCAACTTGTCCATGGCCAGGGCCGAACCGAGCACACCGCTGCCAACGTAGGGCAGGCCGTGCCACTCCAATAAGCCCTGTAACTGGCCATCTTCACCGCCACGGCCGTGTAACATCGGGAAAACCACATCGACGTCCAACTGACTGACCCAGTCAACCAAAGAGGCCTTATCGGTGACGTCCAAAGTGACCACCTCATAGCCCGCATCGCGCAGCGCCTGAATAACCGTCATACCGCTGTTCAAAGCGACTTCACGTTCGGCCGACATGCCACCGTAAGGCACCGCAACCCGCTTAAATTTTTTCACCGCTGTCATGCTTTAAACCCCAACTGAGCCTGAGCGATTTCTACCGACAGCGCACCGATATCACCGGCGCCCTGAGTCAGCAGCAAATCGCCATCGCGCAGGATGTCCGGCAACGCCTCCAGCACCTTGTCGCGATGTTCAATAAAGATCGGTTCCACCTTGCCGCGCATGCGCAAACTGCGGCTCAGGCTGCGGCCATCGGCACCGGGAATGGGTTCTTCGCCGGCGGCATAAACATCCAGCAGCAAGAGCGCATCGACCTTGGACAGAACATCGACAAAGTCTTCATACAGATCACGCGTGCGGCTGTAACGATGCGGTTGGAACAACACCACCAAACGCTTATCGGGCCAGCCACGACGAATGGCATCGAAGGTGACTGCCAGCTCGCGCGGATGATGGCCATAGTCATCGACCAGCATCACCTTGCCGTCCGGAATGCTGTACTCACCCTGCACCTGGAAGCGGCGACCAACGCCGTCGAATTCGTTCAAGCCTTCCTGGATGCCGGTGTCAGAAACCCCTTCGTCGCTGGCAACCGCTATGACCGCCAGCGCATTCAAGACGTTATGATCACCGGGCATGCGCAATGCGATATCCAGCGCCGGCAACTCACCCGGACGTTCCACCCGAAAACGCGTCACCATACCTTCCTGCTTGATATCGACGGCACGGTAATCAGCCTCTTCGCTAAAGCCATAGGTGACGAACTGACGGCTCAGTCGCGGCAGGATGGAACGCACGTGCTCATCATCGATGCACAGCACCGCCAGACCATAAAACGGCAGGTTGTGCAGAAATTGGATGTAGGTGTCTTTCAAGCGTTCGAAGTCACCGTCATAGGTATCCATATGATCGGCATCGATATTGGTGACGATGGCGGTCATCGGCTGCAGATGCAGGAAAGACGCATCGCTTTCATCCGCCTCAGCGACCAAATAACGACTGTTACCCAAACGCGCATTGGCACCGGCACTGTTCAATTTGCCGCCAATCACAAAGGTCGGATCCATGCCGCCTTTGGCCATCACCGATGCCATTAAAGAGGTGGTCGTGGTTTTACCGTGCGTACCAGCCACGGCGATGCCATGGCGATAACGCATCAACTCAGCGAGCATTTCGGCGCGCCGCACTACCGGCACACGACGATCCAGCGCCCACTTCACTTCCGGGTTGGCCGGATTGATGGCGCTGGAGACGACGACCACATCAGCACCGCTGACGTTGCTTTCGTCATGGCCGTAGAACACCGTCATACCCAGATCTTCGAGTCGGTTGGTCACTGCGCTGCGCTTTAAATCAGAGCCACTGATGGCGTAACCCTGGTTATGCAACACTTCCGCGATACCGCACATGCCTGCGCCACCGATACCGATAAAATGAATGCGACGAATGCGGCGCATCTCCGGGATCGGGAATTCCTGGCCGTTGTTTAAATCCAGACGCGTCATGCGGCTTGCTCCACTAAAATTTCATCGACGACCCGAACCACTCGACGGGCCGAATCGCGTATTCCCAGACGCCAGCTGTACTGCGCGCCTGCCTTTAATTCATCACGATGGTTGTGCCAATAGCGCAACCGCTCACTCAGACTCTCAGCGTTTAAATCCGCTTGATCGCACAACTCAGCGGCCTGTTCATCTACCAGCCACTGGGCATTGCGATACTGCTGCCGATCTTTATGCCAGGGGTAAGGCACCAGCAGGCTGTAAACCCCTACCGCGGCCAGCTCCGATACCGTCGAAGCACCACTGCGACAAATCACTAAATCAGCCCAGCTGTAGGCCTTGGCCATGTCATCGACAAACTCGACCACACTGGCGTCAACACCCGCAGAGCGATAGGCGGCAACAGTGGCGTCCGCCTTGTTGCGCCCAGCCTGATGCCATACTTCCGGTTGCTGCGCTTTAGACAGCTGAGCCACCGCCGCCGGCACGGTTTCATTCAAAGCCTGAGCCCCCTGACTGCCACCCATCACCAAAACCCGCAGGCGACTGTGTCCACCCAGGCCGCGCTCCGCCGGAGATGGCAAAGCGGTCAAGGCAGCCCGCACCGGATTACCGACCACCTCGACGTCGCCAACAAAGGTGCGTGGGAAGGCCTGCAACAAGCGCGTCGCCCGTTTGGCCAGGCGAGCGTTGGTCAAACCCGGCACGCCGTTTTGTTCGTGCAGCACCAGAGGCACACCGCGCAACAGAGCGGCAACGCCACCGGGCGCCGAGGCATAACCGCCGAAACCAATGACCGCCGCTGGCTTCAACCGCGCCAACAAACCCAGCGCCTGCAACAAAGCGCGCGCCAGGTTGAACGGTGCGATCAACTTGCGCAGCAGTCCTCCACCCTGCCAGGCGGTCACGCCAAGAGTGTGCAGATCAAAACCCGCACGCGGCACCAGATCCGCTTCCATACCACGACGCGCACCCAACCAACTGACCTGATAGCCGGCTTCATGCAAGGCTTCCGCTACGGCCATGGCCGGGAAGATATGCCCACCGGTACCGCCAGCCATGATCAAAATACGCTTCATGCCGTCGCCTCCTCGGTGTCGCGCGCCAACGATTCGTTGTAGACGCGATTCACCAATGCCAGCAACGACAAACACAACAACAAACTGGTCCCGCCCGACGACAAGAACGGCAAGGTCAAACCTTTAGTCGGCAACAAACCGGTGTTCACCCCGATATTGATCAACACCTGGATGGCAAACAGCAGACCTATGCCATAGCTGACAAAGGCACCAAATAAATAGCCTTTGCGCTCAGCCAGTCGGGCGATAAAAAACATCCGCTGAATCAAAATCCCGAACAGCACCAACACCGCCAGCACGCCAATCAAACCGAGTTCTTCACCAATAATGGCGAGAATAAAATCGTTATGCGCTTCAGGCAGATAAAACAGTTTCTGCATCGAATTACCCAGACCGACGCCAAACCATTCGCCACGACCAAAGGCGATCAGCGATTGCGTCAACTGGTAACCGCTGCCATAGACATTCTCGGGCGACCAGGGGTCCATAAAAGCCAGCACCCGGCGTACCCGATAAGCCTGCGAAAACACCATGATGGTGATAGCGCCGCCCGCTGCGACAATCGCCAGGAAAAACTGGCCAGCCTTCACACCACCCAAAAACAACATCCCGAGAATGGTGCCCAGCACCACCACCACCGTGCCGAAATCCGGCTCCAGCAGCAGCAACATAATCATCACCGACATCACTGCCAGCGGTTTGATAAAGCCGGATAACTGCGTCATTACTTCATCACGGCGACGCACCAAATAAGCCGAGACATAGAGGATGATGGCGCCCTTACCCAGCTCCGACGGCTGAAAACCAAATGGGCCCAGATCGATCCAGCGCCAGCTGCCTTTTACTTCACGACCGATACCAGGAATCAACACCAGCACCAGCAGCAACAAGGAGACGATCAAAAACACGCCGCTCAGTCGCTGCCATACCACCATCGGCACCACCGACACCAAAGCCGCCAGCGAAATGCCCAGCGTCAGGTACACCAGATGGCGCATCGTATAGTGATAAGGCACACCAAAATTCTGTTGGCTGATATCGATGGAGGCCGAGGCGATCATCACCACACCCAGAATCAGCAACGACAGCGCACTGCCGAGCAACCAGCGATCACCGCGCCATAGCGGCTGATAAGCCGCACCCAGGCGATCGGTCAATAACGGCAGACTGCGTGTTTGAGCGGTCATGACAACGCCTCCACCTGAGCCCGAAACACCTCACCGCGATGTTCAAAATTACGGAACTGATCGAAGCTTGCGCAGGCCGGCGACAACAACACAGTGTCACCCTCGGTGGCCTGCTTCACCGCCGCCTGAAAAGCGTCTTCCATCCGATCAAGTCGTTGCGCCAAAGAACCGATGACGCTGGCCAACAAATCACCATCTTCGCCATAGGCAAAAACCGCCTTGCACAACTCATTAACCGGTGTTGCCAAGGGCGCAAAGTCAGCGTCTTTACCCTGTCCGCCCAGCAGCAGAATTAATCGACCCGGGGCTTCACGGCCCAACCCTTCGACAGCCGCCAAGGTCGCGCCAACGTTGGTACCTTTTGAGTCGTTGACGTAACGCACACCGGACTTGGTCGCTACCCATTCGCAGCGATGCGGCAAGCCTTTAAAGCTGCGCAACGATTCCAGCATCGCCACTTGCGGCAGGTCCACCGCCGCCCCCAATGCCAGGCTGGCCAAGGCATTGACCAGATTATGTCGACCCGGCAAAGCGACTTCGCGGCTGGGCAATAACAGCTGATCACCCTGGGCCATCCATTCTTCACCTTCATGCTGCACCAGACCGAAATTACCCGCCGTCGGTTGATCCAAACCGAAAGACACCACCGGCGTTTCCAGCGGCGTTTGTGTCAGCGCATCGGCCCGGTTAAACACCACCTGTTTGGCGCCGCGATAAATACGCAACTTGGCTTGGCGGTAGGCCTCAAAACTGTCGTAGCGATCCAAATGGTCTTCGCTGACGTTCAAAATGGTGGCGACATCGGCAATCAATGGCGGCAATAATTCCAACTGAAAACTGGACAGTTCCAAAATCGCCAGATCGGCCGGTTCAGCCAATAATTCCAACGCTGGCTTACCCAGGTTGCCACCCACCACATAAGCCTGACGCGACAAGCGCGCCATATCAGCCACCCAGGACGTCACAGTGGATTTGGCGTTGGAACCGGTAATCAAAACCAGCTTTCCGACAAAGGCTTGATGAAACAATTCAATGTCCGAGGTCACCGGCACACCGGCATCGATGGCCGCTTTAATCGCCGGCGTCGCCAAAGGCACACCCGGACTCAGCACCAGAATATCGGCCTGCTTTAATTGCTCGGCGGAAAAAGCACCGGTGGTTAATTCCACTTCAGGAAATTCACGCTGTAATGCTTCCCGACCCGGCGGCTCGTCGCGACTGTCGACCACCGCCACGCCCTGGCCGCGTGCGCGCAAAAAGCGCACACAGGACAAGCCTGTAGCGCCCAAGCCGACGACCAGATAATCGCGTTTTGCGGTGATCGGTTTCATCTCAACGAATCTTCAACGTAGCCAGTCCGATCAACACCAAAATAACGGTGAGGATCCAGAATCGAACAATGACCCGAGGCTCGGGCCAACCCTTTAATTCATAGTGGTGATGCAACGGCGCCATGCGGAAAATGCGACGACCGGTCAGCTTGAACGACGCCACCTGTAAAATGACCGACAGCGTCTCAGCGACGAAGACGCCGCCCATAATGAACAGCACCAATTCCTGGCGCACGATAACCGCAATAACACCCAGAGCCGCACCCAAAGCGAGCGAACCAACGTCACCCATAAAGACCTGTGCCGGATAGGTGTTGAACCACAAAAACCCGAGGCCGGCGCCGACCAAAGCGCCGCAAAAAACAATCAATTCACCGGCGCCAAATACATAAGGAATCTGCAGGTAATCGGAATAAACGCTGTTACCGGCGGCGTAAGCAAAGACACCGAGCGCACCGGCAATTAATACCGTCGGCAAAATAGCCAGTCCATCCAGACCATCGGTCAGGTTGACCGCGTTAGAAGTACCGACAATGACGAAGTAAGTCAGCACCACAAAGAAACCGCCCAAGGTGATAGCAACTTCTTTAAAGAACGGCACATAAAGCGTGTTTTCAACCACACCACCGGCGGTTAAAAACAACGCTAAGGCAGCTCCGAGACCGAACATCGATTGCGCCAGATATTTGGTCCGCGCCGGCAAGCCTTTGCTGTTGCGCTTCACCACCTTGAGGTAGTCATCAACCCAGCCAATCACACCAAAACCGGCGGTTACACCGATGGTGATCCAGACATAACGATTACTCAGATCGGACCACAACAAGGCCGATGCAATGATAGAAATCAGAATCAAAGCACCACCCATGGTCGGCGTGCCGGCTTTGCTTAAATGCGTTTGCGGACCATCACTGCGCACCGACTGACCAATCTGATATTGGCGCAGCGTTCGGATCAGCCAGGGGCCTAGCAACAAAGACACGCCCAGCGCTGTCAGCACACCAAAGATGGCGCGCAGCGTCAGGTATTGCAGCACGCCAAAACCGCTGTGCAATTCCATTAAATAGGGCGTTAACCAAACAAACATCAGGTTTTCCTTTTCAGGGTTTCAACAACCCTTTCCATGCCCGCGCTGCGTGATCCTTTCACCAACACCGCAGTGGTTTTTGTCAGACGTGATGACAAGGCCGCCATCAACGTTTCAATTGAGTCAAAGTGTTCGCCGCCGCAAGCGGCGCTGGCAGACGCGGATAAAGTGCCCAGCGTCCACACCGCACTGATTCGCCCCCACGCGTAATCACCAACCTGGGCATGCAAGCGTTCGGCGTCTGCGCCGAGTTCGGCCATATCGCCCAGGATCAACAGGGTGTCGTCACTGCTTGGCGCCAACACATCAATAGCCGCACGCACCGACGCCGGATTGGCGTTATAAGAATCGTCAACCAACAAGCCACCGTGTTGCGATGGTACGGGCTGCAACCGACCCGGCTCGGGCTGCATCGCCTGCAAACCTTCACCGATTGTCGGCAACGACAGGCCAGCGACCCAGGCCGTGGCTGCTGCGGCGACGGCGTTTAAAGCCATATGCCGACCCAGCATCGGCCAGCTCACGGAAATTTCTCCGGCCGGTAAACGCACGCGAAATGCCGAACCCGTCGCCGTAGTTTCGAAATCCAACAACCGAACATCGGCTTGTTCAGACTCGCCAAAGCTAATTACCGAGCGCGATCCGGCACGCTTACGCCACTGTTCAAAAGCCGGGTCATCCCAGTTCAAAACGCAATGACCATCGGCCAGCGTGCCGTCGATAATTTCGCCCTTGGCAAGACGCACACCGTCGAGCCCACCAAAACCCTCAGAGTGCGCTTCGGATGCATTCAGCAGCAGACTGATATGTGGCTGACTAAAACCGGCGGTCCAGGCGATTTCACCCTGGGCATTGGCGCCAAGTTCGAGCAACACACGACGATGTTCAGCACCGATTCGAAACCAGGTTTTGGGCACGCCGATGTCGTTATTGAAGTTACCTTCAGTCGCCAATAAACCCGGCTGCTGAGCAAAAATTCGTTGCAGCATGGCGCGCGTCGATGTCTTGCCGGCGCTGCCGGTTAACGCCACTACTTGACCGCTAAATGCCTGACGCAACAAGCCCGCCAGTTGCCCCAATGCCAGGCGCGTATCCGGCACCATAAGCTGTGCCACAGCGGTATTTTGTTTTGCTTCAACTACCACCGCGGCCGCGCCTTTTTCCACGGCGGCGTCGACATAGGCATGGCCGTCAAAATGCTCGCCTTTGAGCGCCACATAAATATCGCCAGCAGTGAGTGAACGACTGTCGGTCGACAGCTTTGTCACGACAACATCGTCACCTAATAATTGACCGCCAGCGACTTCGGCCCATTGGCTCAGTTTCGGCTCAGTCCACATGCTGAGCCTCCTGCCAATCGCGCACCGTTTGCTGATCGGAAAAGTCGTAACGCACACCGGATATTTCCTGATAGGCCTCGTGACCTTTACCGGCGATCAGGATGACGTCGTTTTCGCCGCTGCGACTGAGGGTGTCGAAAATGGCATCGTGTCGGTCCGCAATCACCGTGACCGCTTCAGGCCCGGTAAAGCCGGCGCGAATATCCGCCAGAATGCTGGCGGAGGATTCAGAGCGCGGGTTGTCGTCGGTGATCACCACAAAGTCGGCACCGGCTTCAGCAACAGCGGCCATCTCAGGACGCTTGCCTTTATCACGATCACCACCGCAACCGAAGATAACACCCAGGCGACCTTCAACGTGGTCACGGCAAGCGCTCAAAGCTTTCTCCAACGCATCGGGCGTATGGGCGTAATCGACCACCACGGTCGGCCCGCCTTCAAGCAATAATTTTTCCATCCGGCCGCTGACCGGACGCAGATTCGACAGCACCCGCGCAGCTGTCGACAATGGCACGTCTTCACACAATAAAACCGCAAAAGCGGCCAGTGCATTGCTGAGATTAAAGCGTCCCAACAACGGCAGATTCAGCTCGGTTTCACCCCAGGGCGTGGCAACGCGCGCGTCCAGACCGGTGGGATGACAGCGGTACGCCAGCACGCGAATATCCGCCTGCTCATGCTCGCCATAGGTCAGCACCCGCTCGGCGCGAATACTGTCTAGGTGGCTCTGCACCCAGGCGTCATCCAGATTGACCACCGCACTGACCAGACCCGGCCACTGGAACAGCCGCCATTTGGCGTCGCCATAGGCGTCCATCGTGCCGTGATAATCGAGGTGATCACGACTGAGATTGGTAAACACGGCGGTGCGATAACGCACGCTGTCGACACGACCTTGATCGAGCCCGTGCGACGACACTTCCATCGCCGAATAACGACCACCCTGCACCCACTGGCGTGACAACTCTTTATGCAGCCGGATCACATCGGGCGTGGTGTTTTGGGTCTGCTGCAAGGCGCCCCACAAACCCTGACCATTGGTGCCGATGATGCCGCAGCGACGCCCGAGAAAATCCAGCGACTGAGCGATGTACTGGCAGGTCGAGGTCTTGCCATTGGTGCCGGTAATACCGATCACGCCCAGTTGTTCGGACGGTGCATCGAAAAAACGATGCGCCAGCTCACCCAATTCGGCGCGCAACTGCGGCAGCACCAGGATTGGCACCTCACGCTCACCGACCGAACGCTCAGCCAAAACGGCAACCGCGCCGGCGTCAATGGCAGCGTCGATGTAATCGTGACCGTCAAATGCGCCGCCCGCCAAAGCGACAAAGACGCTACCGCGCCGGACTTCGCGACTGTCCAGTGTTAAATCGAGCGCTTTAATGCCAGCCAATTCAGCGTGCCCGGGCAACCAGGTCGACAACTCTTTCATGAGCCAACCTCCTGCAACCGCGCCTGTGCCGGAATGCGATCCGGCGCTATACCGAGCAACGGCAAGGCCTGATTCATAATGCCGCGAAAGACCGGCGCCGGAACTTCACCACCGTAATAGTGATCCGGCGGCGGCTCGTTAATGACCACCACGGTAATCACCTGAGGATCCTGCGCCGGCGCAATGCCAACAAAAGACGAGATGTATTTTTCATCTTCGTAACCCTGAGCCCCGACCTTATGAACGGTGCCGGTTTTGCCGGCCACGCTGTACCAGTCCAAGGCCGCGCGACTGCCGGTACCGGCGGGCGTCACCACGGTTTCCATCATGGCCAGCACTTGGTGCGCCACTTCCGGCGATACCACCTGCTCGCCCGGCTGTACCGGCGTATCGAGCAGGATACGGGCGTTTACCCGGCGTCCATCGTTGGCCAAAGTGGCGTAGGCCTGTGCCAGTTGCAGCGGCGTTACTGCCAGACCGTAGCCGTAAGACATGGCGCCTTGCTCGACCGGACGCCAGTTCAGCGGATTGGGCAAACGGCCCGTTGCTTCACCGGGATAACCGATACCAGTGGTTTGCCCCAGACCCAGACCATAAAAGGTTTCCCACATCTGCTGACCATCAAGCTGCATCGCCACCCGCGCCATACCAACGTTGCTCGACTTGGTGATGATGCCGGTCATATCGAGCGTGCCGTAATTGCGAAAATCGCGAATGGTGTACTCGCCCAGGCGCAGATAACCCGGCGAGGTATCGATCACATCGGTCGCACTGAACTGGCCGCTGGACAGCGCCGTCGCCATGCTCAGCGGCTTCATCACCGAGCCCGGCTCGAACTGATCGGTCATGGCGCGATTACGTGTCGAAGCCGGTAATAATTGGGCGCGATCGTTGGGGTTGAAACCCGGCTGATTCACCATCGCCAGCACATCGCCAGTCGCGACATCCATCACCACCGCCGAACCGCCGCGTGCACCATATTGCGTGACGGCCTTTTTCAGTTCGCGATAGGCCAGATATTGCAAGCGCAGATCGATGGTCAGGCTCAGATCGCGACCGGATTGCGGCGCCTGCAATTCACCGACATCGCGCACCGCACGACCGAGCAAATCACGAATCACTTCTTTGCGACCGGGCTCGGAGCTCAACTCGTTTTCGAACGCCAGCTCCACACCTTCCTGACCGTGATCGTCGACGTCGGTAAAGCCAACCACATGAGCCGCCACTTCCCCGGCCGGATAAAACCGCTTGTATTCGGTCAGTCCGTAAACACCGGCAATACCGCGATCGAGAATCCGCTCAGCCACTTCCGGCGCCAGATGCCGGCTGACGTACATAAAGGCACGGTGCTGCTGACGGCGCGCCGCCAGGGTGCGCACCGGAACCTGCGTCGCTTCTGCCAGCGCCGGCAAATCTTCTTCACGCAGTTCACGCGGATCAGCCCAGACCGACACCACCGGCGTACTCACCGCCACAGGTTCGCCATGACGATCGGTGAGCATACCGCGCGGTGCGTTCACCACCTCGATACGTTGCCAACGCGAGGTGCCCTGATCGATCAAAAAGTCCTTATCCAACACCTGCAAACTGACCACGCGCCAAACGACCAAGAGCACCAAGGCTCCCAGTACGGTTTGCACGAAATAAAAACGCCAGTTCGCCAACATCAGCGGCTTGCCTCTTCATCGGATTGCGCCCGGCCCAACCAGCGCACCTGGTCGTCACCGGGCTCGGTCATCTGTAATTGCTCACGCGCCAACCGCTCGACTCGCGCCGGCGATGAAAACGCACTTTCTTCCAACAACAGCCGGCCCCACTGTTCCTCGAGCGCCTGACTCTGCTGACGCATCGATTCCAACTGGGCATAACGCACCCGGCTCTGATAAGTCACCATCACCACGGCAAAGGCCGAAATCAGCACCAACACCAACAGTGCCAGCGTCACCAGACGACGAGGCCAGGGCGCCGCCATTACAACTTCTCCGCCACTCTCAAGGTGGCGCTGCGCGAACGCTGATTGACTGCCGTTTCTGCGGCGCTCGGCCGAATCGCTTTGCCAACTCGCTTCATGCTTTTATCGATGGCGCTTTCGGGAATCGGCAAACCCGGCGGCAGTTCCGGCCCCTGTTCCGCCTCGCGCATAAAATGCTTTACCGCCCGGTCTTCCAAACTGTGAAAACTGATCACCGCTAAGCGCCCGCCCGGAGCCAATATCTCAACCGCATCGGCCAACAAACTTTCCAGGTCACCCAATTCGTTATTGATATAGATACGAATCGCCTGAAAGCTGCGCGTGGCCGGATGCTTGTGCCGCTCCCAGGCCGGATGCGCCTGAGCGATCACTTCGGCCAACTGCAAAGTACGCGTCAGCGGCTCTTGTTCACGAGCGCGCAGGATGGCGCGCGCGATACGACGGCTGTAGCGTTCGTCACCGAAGCGATACAGCACATCCGCCAAGTCGGTTTCGCCGACCCGGGCAATCCAGTCGGCCGCACTTTCGCCCTGACTGGGATCCATACGCATATCCAGCGGACCGTCCGAGCGAAAACTGAAGCCACGCTCGGCGTCATCCAGTTGCGGCGATGACACGCCCAAATCCAACAGCAGACCGCGCACCTGACCGACCAAACCCAGCCGCTGCAATTGCGCTTTCAAATCGGCAAAGCTGGCGTGACAGACGACGACCCGCGCATCTTCACTGGCCAGTTGCTCGGCCTGTTCGATGGCTTGCGGATCTTTGTCGACCACCACCAGACGGCCGTCACTTGCCAAACGCGTCAGTATCAGCCGACTGTGACCACCGCGGCCAAAGGTGCCATCCACATAAACACCGTCGTCGACCGCCAGTGCCGCCACCGCTTCCTGCAGCAACACCGTTTCATGGCTGAACTGGCCTGGCTCGACGGTCACAATGAAATTTGCTCCAACTCAGCGGTGAGCGTTTCCGCATCGCCGGCTTCATCCAGATAGGCGTCACGAGTCTGAGCCCACTGCTCTTCGGACCAGAGCTCGAACTTATTGCCCTGCCCCAACAACACCACTTTTTTGTCCAGCTCGGCGTAGTCACGCAACGGCGGTGGCACCAGCACACGACCAGAAGCGTCCATCTCGACGTCGGTGGCATGACCGACCAACAAACGCTGAATACGGCGCGCGGCTTTATTAAAGCTGGACAAAGCAGAAATCTTTTCCTGAATCACTTCCCATTCAGGCAAGGGATAAATCAGCAGGCAGCGGGCTTCGGTATCGATGGTGGTGACCAAAGCGCCTTCGGCCATCGACTGCAGCAGGGCGCGATAACGACTGGGCACAGCAATACGACCCTTGGCGTCTAACGCCAGGGTGTGCACGCCCCGTAACATCATCGTCTGTGTCCCAGCCATAATGGTCTGTTCCGCTGCCTGAATTTCGGCGCCGGGTTAGTGGTTACTTACAACCCCAAAAACCCACTTTCCGCCACTTTTCTCCACAATGCGACACTATAGGAGCGGCAACAGCCACAAGCAAGTGGTCACTAGCCGGGAAAGCTAAAAAAAAAGCAGGTAAAACAGAAGCTTACGAAGTGGTTCACAGTCCCCAAGAAAAAGTTAGCGAACACTAACAGTGCAAACAGGCCTCCAGAGGATGAGTTAGCTGCGAAAGTTAAAGTGATTTATTAGGTAAAAGACTGTTTTCGAATAGATGTAAAGAATTAGATAACCAGGGGAAGTTAAAAATAACTCAGACGGGAGTGGCGTGCCGGACGGGAGACGGAAGCGGAGTGCCGCCCAGACGCTAGACGCACGCTGCGCTGACGGCAGACGCTGGGTTAGCGTCTCCCGTCTGGGCGGCACTCCGCTCCCGTTCGAAAAAAATGCGAACTGGCCGATAAGCCGGGTTCTGTCGTGGACAGTCATTCATCTAGCCCGGACGTCACCGTCCGGGTCAAGCAGCCTACCCGGTCCCAGCGCGGGCCGCGCCTTAATGGGACTCTATTTGGCCTTGCTCCAGGTGGGGTTTACCATCGCCGACTCTGTTACCAGAGCCGCGGTGCGCTCTTACCGCACCTTTTCACCCTTACCATCCGCAAGCGAATGGCGGTTTCCTTTCTGCTGCACTTTCCGTCGGCTTTCGCCGCCCAGACGTTATCTGGCACCCTGCCCTATGGAGCCCGGACTTTCCTCCCCTTCTTTCGAAGCGGCGACTGCCTGGCCAGCTCGCGCCGGGGACAATACGGGTTTGCGCAGGATTGGCAAGTGTTTTAATTCGACGCCGGTTTTTCCAGCGCGATAATGCGCTCGTACCAGTCCTTTTTACGACCACCGATCAAGTCGACCAGGGTCGCTGCCGCCGCCTTGGGTGGCATCAAAGGCGCCAGCACTCTCATTAATTGTTCGCCATCTAACTGGCTCTGAGTAGCAGCGGTGGTTTCTGCTGCACCTCCGATCATCAATACAAACTCGCCTTTACGCTGATCAGCATCCGCGGCAACTTGCGCACGAATATCCGCAGCCGTGCCCCGCAGCACCGTCTCAAACTGCTTGGTCAATTCACGCGCCAGACTCAGCGGCCGTTCCGCGCCCAACACCTCAACGATGTCATCCAGGCAACGCTCAATGCGATGGCTGCTTTCGTAGATCACCAGGGTTCGGCTTTCACTCGCCAGTTGCTGCAAGCGCTGCTGGCGCTGACCCGGCTTGGCCGGCAAAAAACCTTCGAAGACCCAACGATCAGTCGGCAAACCAGCCACGCTCAAAGCCGCCGTTACCGCGCTGACACCGGGCACCGGCCGAACCTCAAAACCGGCCGCAGCCACAGCACGAACCAAGGGAAAGCCCGGATCGGAAATCAGCGGAGTACCGGCATCGCTGATCAGTGCCACACGCTGACCCTGATCGAGTAAAGAAAGAATAAAGTCGATGCGTTCGCGTTCGTTGTGTTCGTGCACCGAAACCAGCTTCGGACGCGCGCCCAGATGGTCCAGCAGGCGGCGACTGTGGCGGGTATCTTCGCAACAGCAGACCTCAACTTCGTTCAGTATCTGTGCGGCACGACGGGTTATATCATCGAGATGGCCGATGGGCGTTGCCACCACATAAAGAGCGCTGGGCAACGAAGAGTCGGTGGTCATGGAAGGCCTGTCAGTTGGGCGGTGGCGCGATTTTCAAGCGCGCCCCCTTCTAGAGTAGAATGCGCTTCATTATTGTAACCGTCTTTGGGTGGAAGTTAACAATGCCATTGCGCTCCAGCGCCCGGCTGCTTGCCTGGCTTTTTGCACTGTTGCTGGCCGGCTGCGCCAGTCAGGGTCCCCGGCCGACCGGAATGGACAGCCCGATGACGGACCTTTCGTCCATCGACAGCATCCAGCAACGACTCGATGTCGCACGCCAATTATTGAACGAACAACACACCGAAGAGGCTGAAGTTGCCTTAAGCGTTATCCAGTTCGATCAACTTTCCATCGCCGAACAAACCGATTACGCCGAGCTGCGCGCCGAGCTGGCACTGCAGCATGGTGACGGCCAGGAAGCGCTGAACTGGCTGGTCGGCGACTACGCATATCTGTATGACGGCCTGCCGATGCAACGCCAGATTGATCTGCGTCTCAAGCGTGCTGAAGCCTATGAAATGGTGGGCGAATATCTGGCCGCTGCCCGCGAGCGTATTTTCCTGGCGCCGCAGTTGGAAGGCGACAACGCACAAAACAACCGCGATCGTATCTGGTCGGCATTGCAACGCGTTCCGGAAGAACAACTGCGCACTCTGATCGAAGCTGAATCCAGCCCGGACCTGACCGGCTGGCTGGAACTGGCACTGATTACCCGCGAAAACGTCGACGACGTGCGCCAGCAACTGCTGGCCATCACCAACTGGATCAACAGCCACCGCAGTCACCCGGCTGCCCGCAACCTGCCGGGCGATCTGGCCTTGCTGCGCGAACTGGCCAATCGTCAGCCGCAGAACATTGCCGTGCTGGTACCACTGTCCGGTCCGCTGGAAAAAGCCGGCCGCGCCATTCGCAGCGGCCTGCTGGCTGCCTGGTATGAAGCCCGCGCCAACGGTCGCGAAACGCCGGCCATCAGCTTTTTTGATACCGCGTTGAACGACGATGTCTACAACGTCTACAAGCAGGCGGTGTTTGAAGGTGCTGATCTGGTGATCGGCCCGCTGGATAAAAATCGCGTCCAGCGCCTGCAAAGCCAGGCGGCTTTAACCGTACCGGTATTGGCGTTGAATTACGGTGATGACCGCCTGCCGGCGCCGGAGAATTTCTATCAGTTCGGTCTGGCGCCGGAAGACGAAGCCATCCAAGTCGCCGATCAGGCCTGGCAGGAAGGTCATCGTCGCGCCATGGTGCTGGCCCCCAATACCGACTGGGGGCGCAAGGTCAGCGATGCCTTTATTCAGCGCTGGGAACGCCAGGGCGGCCACATCACCAGCCGCTCGCTGTTCACCCAGCCCGATCAATACCTCTATACCGTCAAGCGCGCCTTAAACATCGACGACAGCGAACAACGCGAGCGCAACATTGCGCGGCTGACCGATCGTAACCTGGTATTCGAACCACGCCGTCGTCAGGACATTGATATTATTTTTATGGTTGCCTTCCCGCCACAGGCGAGACAGCTCAAACCCATTTTGAATTATCAGTACGCCACGGCCATACCGGTCATGGGCACCTCCCACCTATACGCCGGTGCGCTTAACCGCGAACGCGATGAAGATCTCAACGGCGTGCAGTTCGTCGAAATGCCCTGGAAACTGCACGAATCAGCGTTGGAAAGCGATATAGAGCAGGCGTTTAACGAAGAGTTCAGCGGTTATGAAACCCTGATCGCCCTGGGTGTGGACGCCTATCAACTGCATCCCCGCCTGGTGCAATTGCAGCGTTTCCCGACCGCTCGTGTTTATGGTGAAACCGGCATATTGCGGCTGGACCCAAACCGACGCATTCATCGTGAACTCACTTGGGCGACCATCACCGAGGGTGTCGCCCAAGCCAGCGACGGCCCCTTGCCGTCGACCGAGCCCAGACCCTGATGGCATGGCAACCGAGTGCCGGCGTTGAAGCGGAAGATCAGGCTGAACGCTGGTGCCGGGAGCAACAAGGCTGGCGCACCCTGGCGCGCAATTATCGCGTCACTCAGGGTGAGCTGGATTTAATCTGCGCCGATGGCGACACCCTGGTGTTCATCGAAGTACGCCAGCGTCGCAACGCCCGCTACGGTGGCGCTGCTGCCTCAGTCACACTGAGCAAACAACGCAAACTGATCGCGGCGGCCCAGCGCTATTTACAAGACAATCCGCGCCAGGCCAGACGACCCAGTCGATTCGACGTCATCACCCTGGGGGCTGACGGTCAACTCGACTGGATCAAAGGAGCTTTTACCGCCTGATGAAACCAGACGACATTATCTACGAACAGATCGGCCAAAGCCTGGAAAGCTTCCAACTGGCCGCCGAACAGCTGGATGACCTGCTGCATCACGGCGCCGAACTGCTGACCCAGGCCCTGCTCAGCGACGGCAAAATTCTGGTCTGTGGCATGGGCAGCTCAGCCGCCAACGGCCAGGGTTTTGTTACCCGCATGCTGAGCCGCTTTGAGCTGGAACGACCGGGATTGCCGGCACTGGCGTTATCGGGCGATGGTTTGCTGCTGACCGGCATCAGCCACGACACCAACCCCAATGACATCTATGCGCGCCAGATACGAACGCTGGGCCACGCCACCGACGTGCTGTTAACGCTGTCATCAACCGGTAACGCGCCACCGGTCATTAAAGCCATCCAGGCGGCACATGAAATGGGCATGAGAGTGGTCGCCCTGACCGGTGGTGGTGGGGGCGATATTGCTACTCTGCTGGAAGACAACGACGTCGAACTGCGCGTTGCCGCCGACAAGAGCGGCCTGATCCAACTGACTCATCATCTACTGTTGAACTGCCTCGGCGAATTGATCGAGCACCAATTGTTTGGAAGCGAACTCTGATGAAAATCCTGACCCTGATTCCAATCGCCCTGACTCTCTGCCTGACCGGCTGTGCCTCCATCCTCGGCGGTGTTTCCGGTGATAAACCCATCACCCCCGACCCTGAAGGCCGCTCCATGGGCGAAGTCATCGATGACAACAGCCTGACCGCTCGCCTGGAAGTGAATCTGGAGAAAGCCTCACCCGGGTTAAAAGAAGGCCGCGTCAAGGTGCACAGTAATGCCGGCATCGTCTTGCTGGTGGGCCAGGTGGCCAACGAAGCGCTGGTGCGTCAGGCATCGGAAGTAGTACGCCGAGATCCGGCCGTCAAGGCGGTGCACAATCACCTGACCGTCCAGGAATCCTTATCGGCCGGTGTGCGCGCCAATGACAGCTGGCTGGCCGTCAAGGTTCGCTCACGCATGTTCACGCGCGATAACTTTCCGTCATCGCACGTTGATGTCATTGTTGAAGAAGGCATCGTTTATCTGATGGGCCGCGTCAGCGAAAATACTGCCCGTCAGGCTGCTCAGATCGCTACTGAAGTTAACGGCGTACAGCGAGTGGTTACCGTTTTCTCACGGGCATCGGCGAACAATCCCTGATCGAAATCAGGACAAGTGGTGCGCAACGCGCTAACCTTAAAGCAGCTATTAACAAGGCTGGCGTTGACTAAACGCCAGTCATAATAAGACGCAAGGGGGAGCCATCATGTTCGCGAACCAGCATATTGTCGTCCTTATTGATCCAGCCGAAGACAGCGCCCTGGCGGTGCAAAAAGCCAGCCGGCTGGCCAAACTCGAAAACGCCCGCCTGACGCTCTTCGCCTGTGGTTACAACGCCACCCTGGCGTCCAATCACCCACTCGATCCCGATTCCGCCGAACGCGCCAAAAAGGCCTACATGCATCGCCTGTTGGAGGGCCTGGAAACCATCGCCGACATTGCCCGCGGCGAAGGCGTCGAAGTCACCACCGAAGGCCAGTGGGACAAACACGCCGGCGCTGCTTTGTTACAGTTTCTGGAGCAACATCCGACCGACATGGTGGTCAAGGCGACTCACCATCAGAACGTCATTCAGCGGACTTTTTTCAGCCAGACCGACTGGGAACTGATCCGCCATTGCCCACTGCCGATTCTGCTGACCAAAGCCAACGCCTGGAACGATCCTATCCGCGTCACCGCCGCGGTCGATCCGGTTCAGGCCAACGACAAACCGGATTCACTGGATGAACACATCGTGCGCTGGGGCAAGGATTTCACCAGCCGGATGAGCGGCGAACTGCAGCTGCTGCACGTTTACGACCCAACGCCCTTATTGATCTATCTCGATCAACCCACCATTGACAGCGCCGACATCAGCGAAGACATTCGCGACCAGCATGAAACCGCATTAAAGACGCTGGCCAAACAACATCAAATCGCTGAAACCAATACCGTTTTAGAAACCGGTTCAACGCTGTCAGTTATCCCCGACCATCTACACCAGGCCAATATCGATCTGGTGATTATGGGCGCGGTACCGCGCTCCGGCCTGGAACGCTGGCTGCTCGGCCACACCGCCGAGAAAATTCTCGACCGCATTACTGTGGACATTCTGATCGTTAAATAAATCAGCGCACCACAACACAAAAGGCCCGGAATTTCCGGGCCTTTTAATGGATTGAACGAATCGTTAGAAAATTTCTTCCGGCTCAAGGCCAAACAGCGACGGCTCGCCAAAATCGACATCCTCACCCTGCTCGTCCGGCGGTACGATCTCGCCTTCGTAATCCGAGTTTTCACGCGTCACGATAATTTCCACGCGTCGGTTTTGCGCCCGTCCTTCAAGGGTGTCGTTGCTGGCCAGAGGCTCGGTACTGCCGTGGCCGACAATCTGGAACCGCTCTTCCGGCATCTCCGGCGCTTCCCATAAATACTCACCCACTGACAAGGCACGGGCGGCACTCAGCAGCCAATTATTACGGAACTGGCTGGAGGAAATGGGAATATTATCGGTATGCCCTTCAATGGAAATATCGCCCGGCACCGTCACCAGCAATTCGCGCACCCTATCCAGAATGGGCAGGAAACGATCAGCCACATAGTCGGTACCTTCGCCAAAGGATTGTTCCTTAACACGAATCACGATGGTCTGTTCGATGGTTTCGATTTCCAGCAAACCCTCGGCAATCACATCCGACAAAGCCGTGGCCATGGACTCCGCCTGGCGCTGCACTTCTTCGTCGATGGCATCGTCCGGCACCACCACGCGGCGCGTCAATTCACCTTCCGGGCCTTGCGACTCTTCCTGCATCAGCAAGGTATCCTGACACAGTACTTCCAACGTATCGCGCTGTTCATCGATAGTATTCTGACGCACCACATTGATCGGTGTCGGCTCAGGCCGCGCCGGGCTGAATTCGCGCGCAATAATGCTGGTGCCTTTGGGCACACGGTCTGCGGTAATTTCGGTTTGCACACCGAAGGCATTACGCAGCGAACCGGCCAAGCGCTTGAATTTCAGCGCGTCCAATTCGGAAAAAGACAGCAACAGCACAAAAAAGCACATCAACAGTGCCATCAAATCCGAGAAGGTCGCCATCCAGGCCGCTAGGCCAGGCTCACATTCGGGGCAATCGTCTTCGACTTCTTCGCTCATGACGTCTCCGCTGATACCGCCTTAATCGACGCCACGCTTGGTCGCAGGCAGATAGCTCTTCAACATGGACTCAATAATACGGGGGTTTTGACCGCCCTGAATGGACAGCAGGCCGTCAATGACCATCCGCTGAATGCGCTCTTCCTCTTCGGCGCGCAACTTGAGTTTATCCTTGATCGGCAACGCAAAGGCGGTTGCCATAAAGGAGCCATAGAGCGTTGTCAGCAAGGCCACCGCCATCGCCGGGCCGATGGATTTGGGGTCATCCATATTGGCGAGCATCGCCACCAGACCGATCAGCGTACCGATCATGCCCATGGCCGGGGCGACATCGCCGATGTAGGAGAAGAAATAACCACCGGCCAGATGGCGTTCGGTGGTCATTTTCATATCGCGAGTCATCAGCTGGCGCACCACATCGGGGTCGTGACCATCGACCAACAACTGAATGCCCTTGGCGAGAAATTCGTTACTGGTTTCACGACCTTCTAACGACAGCAGACCACCTTTACGAGCGGCATCGGCCAGCTCAACAACCTCATCGATCAGGTCTTCCGGCTGGACGATCTTGAATGAAAACGCCTTGCCAATAATGCCACCGACACCCAGGAATTTATCCAGGGTGAGTTTCGACATGGCCACGAAAATGGAGCCAACCACCACAATCAAAATAGAGGGCACGTTGACGTACATACCGACACTGCCGTTCAACAGCATCGCCATGGCGACCATGGCAAAAGCGCCAAACAGGCCAATAATAGAAGCTAAATCCACAGTGTTACCTTCCCCAGCAATCCGGTTTGCAAACCCGACGATGTATTCTAGCAGCAACTGCGCTGGGTCCGCTGTCTTTACGCGGCCATCAGACGCATGCTGGTACGGGTATCCAGAGTATCGGCCGCAGCTGGCAATAGTTGATTCCTTTTGCCGGCGCCGTTACCTTTGCGCCCAACTGTCCGCAGGAAGCCCCCATGAGCGACGCCAAACAAGCCGATTTCGAAAGCCAGATGCAAGCGCTGGAACAACTGGTGGAGCGCCTTGAATCCGGTGAACTGTCACTCGACGATGCCATGAAGACTTTCGAGCAAGGTATCCGCCTGACCCGCGATTGCCAGTCAGCACTGGATCAGGCCGAACAAAAAGTCCAGGTATTGCTCGGTGACGAGGGTGCCGAACGGCTCGAGCCGTTAAGCGATGAAGATTGACCACTGTGCCCACCGATCTTAGCGCCTTTCAACAGGCCACCCGCGAACAACTCGAAAACCATCTTGAGCAGCTATTGAGCGACACCACGGCGCCGCGCCTGACCGAGGCCATGCGTTACTCAGTGCTCGGTGGCGGCAAGCGCTTGCGACCCTTACTGGTGCGCGCCACAGCGGTCAGCCTGGGCGATCACAGCGATCGCTGGCTGGCACCGGCGGCGGCCGTGGAAATGATCCACGCCTACAGCCTGATTCACGATGATCTGCCGGCCATGGATGACGACGACCTGCGTCGCGGCCGCCCAACCAACCACCGCGCCTTCGACGAAGCCACCGCCATCCTCGCCGGTGACGCCTTGCAAAGCCTGGCTTTTGAGCACCTCAGCGCACAGCCGGATGTCGATCCGGGTATTCGTCTGACCATGATTCAACGCCTGGCGCACAGCAGCGGCCAGACCGGCATGGTCGGCGGCCAGATGCAGGACCTGCTGGCCGAAGGGCAAGCGCTGGAACTGTCGCAATTGGCTGGCGTCCATCGGCTGAAAACCGGTGCTTTGATCGAAACCGCCATCGAACTGGGCGCACTGTGCACTCAGGCAACTGAGGGCACCCTCGACAGCCTCGGCCGCTATGGCGCTGCCTTGGGCCTGGCCTTCCAGATCACCGACGACATCCTCGACGTCACCGCCGACACCGCCACTCTGGGCAAACCCCAGGGCAGCGACGCGGCACGCGGCAAATCGACCTACGTCAGCCTGCTCGGGCTGGACAAGGCACGCCATCATGCCAAGTTGCAGACCGATCTGGCGCACGCCGCCCTGACCGAATTGTCGCTGCCACCTGAAGCTCCCCTGCACTGGCTGGCCGACTGGCTGCTCAGTCGCAATCATTGACACCGTTCAATATCCGATTGATTGCCGCTGGGGTCGCCGAAAGCTTTCCGGTAAACTGTGCGCCGCCACCGAAGAGGTGGTTTTCAGCGGACCAGTCAAAGCCTTAGGCTGGGTCCTACTTCATCCGTTACACCATCCTCGGCGCGCGCCGCGGATCGCCATCTTTGGCTCAGGCAGGATCACTAAGCATTCATGAAGGTATTTACTCGCATCCCCCAACAACGGCCCAGTACGCCACTGCTCGATCGCATTGACCTGCCTGCAGATCTGCGCCGACTCAGCCTGGCTGAATTACCGGTGCTGGCCGATGAGCTGCGCGAATTCCTGCTCTACAGCGTGGGCCAGACCGGTGGCCATTTTGGCGCTGGCCTGGGTGTGGTCGAGCTGACCATAGCGCTGCACTACGTCTACCAGACGCCTGACGAAAGACTGGTTTGGGATGTTGGTCATCAGGCCTATCCCCACAAAATTCTCACCGGCCGTCGTGAGCGCATGAACTCCATGCGCCAGGCTGACGGCTTGGCTGCCTTTCCCAAGCGCGGGGAAAGCGACTACGACACCTTCGGTGTCGGCCATTCCAGCACCTCGATCTCCGCCGCTTTGGGCATGGCCATCAGCGACCGACTGCTGGGTGAAAGCCGCCAAAGCGTTGCCGTTATCGGCGACGGCGCCCTGACCGCCGGCATGGCCTTCGAAGCCCTGAATCATGCCGGTCACGATGGCGCCAACCTGCTGGTGATTCTGAACGATAACGATATGTCGATTTCGGAAAACGTCGGCGCGCTGTCCACGGCTTTTGCACGCGTGTTTTCATCCAAAACCTATTCGCACCTGCGCGAAAATTCCAAGAAGGTGTTGCAGAACCTGCCGCCGGTTCTGGAGTTTGCCCGCCGCGCCGAAGAGCACGTCAAGGGCATGGTGTCACCGGCCACCCTGTTCGAAGAAATGGGCTTTAATTACGTCGGCCCGGTGGATGGCCACGACGTTGTCGGTCTGGTACAGACACTGCGTAATTTACGCACCTTCAAAGGCCCGCAATTTCTGCACGTCGCCACGCAAAAAGGCAAAGGCTTTACCCCGGCGGAAAACGAACCGATCAAATATCACGCCATCACCAAGCTGGAAAAATCCGAACCGAAATCCGCCAGCAGCGCACCGGCTGGCATCAAATATTCCGCCGTCTTCGGTCAATGGCTGTGTGATATGGCCGCCGCCGACGAGCGCCTGGTCGGTATTACCCCGGCCATGCGTGAAGGTTCCGATCTGGTGCAGTTTTCAGAACGTTTTCCGCAACGCTATATCGACGTTGCCATTGCCGAGCAACACGCCGTTACCCTGGCAGCAGGCCTCGCCTGCGACAGTGCCAAACCGGTGGTTGCCATCTATTCAACCTTCCTGCAGCGCGCTTACGACCAACTGATCCACGACGTCGCCATCCAGAATCTGGATGTGCTGTTCGCCATTGATCGTGCCGGCCTGGTGGGCGAAGACGGCCCCACCCACGCTGGCAGTTTCGATCTGAGTTTCCTGCGCTGTGTGCCCAATCTGGTGATTATGGCGCCCAAAGACGAAGCGGAATGCCGACGCATGCTGAGCACCGGTTATCGTCACCCTGGCCCGGCGGCCGTGCGTTATCCACGCGGCACTGGCCCGGGCGCAGCCATCGACGAAAGCCTGGATGATCTGCCCATCGGCCAGGCCGAAGTGCTACGCGAGGGTGCCGATCTGGCCATCCTGGCGTTCGGCAGTCTGGTCACACCGGCACAGCAGGTTGCCGAGGCATTGGATGCAACCCTGATCAACATGCGCTTCATCAAACCGCTGGATCGCGACCGCGTTCTGGCCGTCGCCCGCAGCCACAGCCGACTGGTGACAGTGGAAGAAAACGCCGTCATGGGCGGTGCCGGTTCGGCCGTTTGTGAATGTCTGCACGACGCCGGTCTGAGCGTCGAGGTATTGCAACTGGGCTTACCGGATCGATTTATCGACCACGCCAAACCGGCTGAAATGCTGCACGAAGCCGGCCTTGATGCCGAAGGTATCCGCGCTGCTATCGAACAACGCTGGCGCTGATTGATCCGCCCCGGAGGCAGGAAATGGAGGTCTAATGAACGACGCTATCGAACTCTGGCGCGAGCGTCTGGGCGCCAAACCGGGTACCACAGAAGAAACGCCTTTTGGGCCTCAGGCACTGGTTTATAAAGTCGCTGGAAAAATGTTTGCGTTGTTGATGACCGACCGTTCACCGCTGGCCATTAACCTGAAGTGCGATCCGCAACAGGCGCTGATCATCCGCGCCACCTTCAACGCGGTCACGCCGGGCTACCATATGAATAAAAAACACTGGAACACCATCGATCTCGAAGCCGGGCTCGACACGGAACTGGTGCAAAGCTGGATCGATGATTCTTATGATCTGGTTAAAAGCAAATTACCCAAAGCCGTTCAGGCTCGACTCAGTCAAGATGGAGACAAGGAATGAATAATCTGACCCTGATCATTGGCAACAAAAATTATTCATCCTGGTCGTTACGCGCCTGGTTGCTGCTGAAGCAATTTCGTATCCGTTTTAAAGAAGTTCGCATTCCCCTGTTCGAAACCAATACCGATGCTTTGCTGGCCCAGTATTCACCCAGTAAAAAAGTGCCGGTACTCGACCTTGACGGCCTGATTGTCTGGGATTCGCTGGCCATCGCTGAAACCATTAACGAGCGTTTTCTCGACGGCCAGGGTTGGCCTAGCCAACCAAACTTACGCGCCCTGGGTCGCTCGGTCGTCGCTGAAATGCACGCCGGTTTTGGTGCCGTGCGCGCCAACATGCCAATGAACTGTCGCCGCAAGGTGCAAGGCTTTAAACCCGACGCCGCCACCCAAAAGGATATTGACCGACTCAATGAACTGCTCAGTGAGTTATTGGACAAGTCCGGCGGCCCTTTTCTACTCGGCAAGTTTTCCATTGCCGATGCGTTCTATGCGCCCATCGCCTCACGCTTTGCTACTTACGGCATTGCAGTGCCCAAGGTCGTCAGCCAATGGATGGATGAATTAAACCGCCTGGACTCGATGCAACAATGGCTGAACGCAGCGCGCGCAGAAAGCGAAACCATTGATGGCGCGGAAATCGCCGACACTTGATCTAATGTGCAATTAACCACTCGCACGCTCGAGTGCATCATTAAAGAGACACGCCATGCTCAGTGCCGACCAACGCCAGGCTTTTGATCGCGACGGCTATGTGCTGTTACCACAGCAGCTCAGCGCAATCGATCGTAAAACCCTGATCGACCGCGCCTATGAATTAATTGATCAGGCGGAGCTTGATCCCAGTCATCGTTTTTCCACCACCGATCGCGCCCAGATCAACCAGGATTTCTTTCTCGGTTCCGCCGAAACCATTCGTTGTTTTTTTGAAGAAGCCGCCTTCAATAATGCCGGTGAACTGACGCAACCACGCGCCCAGAGCATCAACAAAATCGGTCATGCCTTGCACGATCTGGATGATGTTTATCGCCAACTGGCACAGCGTAACGTCTTTGGTGACATAGCGCGGGATCTGGGCCAGCAACAGCCCAGTCTCTATCAGACCATGGTGATCTTCAAACAACCACGCATCGGTGGTGAAGTGGTGTGGCATCAGGACGCCAGCTTTTTCTACACCGAACCGAGCAGTGTGCTGACCTATTGGTTTGCGCTCGAAGATGCGACGCTGGAAAACGGCTGCCTGTGGCTGGACCCGGGCGGACACAAAGGTCCGCTGCGCGAACGTTATCATCGTCACGGTGACGAATTGACCATGGTGGCACTGGATGACACGCCCTGGCCGACCGAAAGCGGCACCGCCATGCCAGTGAAAGCGGGTGATTTACTGGTATTTCACGGCCATTTGCCGCACTACAGTGCCGCTAATCGTTCAACAAAATCGCGATTGGCATTGACCTTTCATCTGGTCGATGGCGCCCTGCCCTATGCGGCGGAAAACTGGTTGCAACGCCCCACCCTGGGTAACTTTTTCATGTGAGACAGGCGGCGGGGATTACTCGCCGATGTCTTCATTCCACAGCTGTGGTTGATCGGCAATAAAGCCTTCCATCATGGCGATGCAGTCGGCATTTTGTACCACCTCAACACTGACACCGCGCTCGCGCAGCAAACCTTCTTCGCCCATAAAGGTCTGGTTCTCACCAATCACCACGCGCGGAATGCCATACAACAAAATAGCGCCGCTGCACATCGAACAGGGTGACAGGGTGGTGTACAACACCGACTCCTGGTAAACCGAGGCCGGCAGGCGACCGGCATTTTCCAGCGCATCCATTTCTCCGTGCAACACCGTGCTGCCATTTTGCACCCGACGGTTGTGACCACGGCCGATAATACGTCCGCGATGGACCAAGACCGAACCGATGGGAATTCCGCCTTCGCTCAATCCCAGCTGGGCTTCGTCGATCGCCGCTTGCAGAAATTTATCCATGCCATCTTGCCCTCAGTGATGCATTCACAGTCTTGAACGTTAGCGCTTTTTCACAGCCGTCGCACGGCATAGATCAACGGCAGTCGCACCCGCACCGACAAACCTCCACCCGGATGATTGGCCAGCAACAGCTCACCGCCGTGGGCGTGCACAATGCTCTGAGCAATGCCCAACCCCAGACCCATGCCACCGGCATTGCGGGCGCGACCGTGCTCCAGCCGGCTGTAGGGTTTGAACAGTTTAGCCAGGTCGTCTGCGGGTAAACCCGGGCCGTGATCGCGGATACGAATTTCCACGCTGTCGCCGACCACCGCCAGACTGACCTCGGCACGATCGCCATACTGGATGGCGTTATCGATCAGGTTGGTCAGGCCGCGTTTGAGCGCCAATGGCTTGCCAACGTAATCGACCGAATCCGACACCGTGACCGACACTGCCTGCGCTGCCACCCGACGTTCGCCGGCAATTTTCAACAACAACGCGCCGAGATCGACCGGTCTTGGATCTTCATGAATATCGGTATCGCGCACCGTTTGCAGTGCGCCCTTAACCATCATTTCCAGCTCTTCGAGATCTTCATCCAGCGACAACCGCAACGGCTCGTCGTCGATCAATTCAGCCTGCAAACGCAAGCGCGTAATCGGCGTGCGCAAGTCGTGGGAAATAGCAGCAAAGAGTCGTTCACGATCATCCAGATAACGTTGAATGCGTAACTTCATGGCCTCGAAAGCTTCGGCTGTGGCGTCGAGTTCGCGCATGCCCGAAGCCGACACCGGGGGTTCTTCAACGCCGCGACCAAAAGCATCGGCGGCCTCAGCCAGGCGGCGCAGCGGTCGTGTCTGCCAGCGCACAAACAGAAAACACAGCACACCAACAACGACCAGAGTGGCGCCCAGTGACCACCAACGCTCCGGCGCCAGGCCACGGTCGCGATCGAGAATGTAGGGATCGGGCATCAGTGTCGCCAGATACAACCAATGGCCGTTGTCGAGTGGAACCTGGGCGACAACAATGGGCGCCGGGTCTGGTTCAAGCACCAGCGATTGACGAATCCAGCGCACCGGAATTTCCGCGATGGGCACGCGTTCGTCATAGAGTCGCACCGAGCCGGGCATGGCCAGCGCCAATTGCACCGGCTGATCAATTTCCGCTTTCAGTTGAGTCTGAATGGCATCGAGCAAGGGCGCCTTGAGCGGATCATTGACCTCCGGCTCCACCGGCAGACGCGCTTGGTTCACGCTGATAAATAACCGACTGCCGCCCACTTCGCGCTGCTGTTCTATAACGATGGGTCGAACGTTATCCGGCAACGCCTGGAAATAACGAATGGTCGCCGCCAGCGACACCGCCATGTATTGAGCATTTTCGGTAATGCGCGCCTGGCTGTCGCTGCGCACCTGGCTGGCCCAGATCAGGCTGGTAATCAATTGCGCCAGGCTGATGCCGGTCAACATCACCAGCAACAGACGCGCAAACAGCGAACGCGGCAGCCAGGCATTAATCGGGCGCATGCAGGCGTTCCACATCGGCGGTAAACACATAACCCTGGCCGCGTACCGTCTTGATTAACTGGCTGTCATTGTCCGACCACAGCCGGGTACGCAAACGGCTGATCTGCACATCCAGATAACGATCCAGCGGCCCCAGATCACGACCGCGCGTCGCCTTCATCAGATAGGAGCGCGACAGCACCTCGCCAGCATGATCGAGAAACAGTTTCAGCAATTGAAAGTCGGCACCGCTGATACTTTCCGGGGCGCTGCCAGCGAGTGTCAGGGTGCGCTCCAGACCATCGAGCAGATGGCCGCGAAAACGATAGTAACGGCCGCCGTCTTCGGAACTGCTTTGCACCGGTTCATAACGCCGGTGAATGGCTTTGATGCGCGCCAATAATTCGCGCGGACTGAACGGCTTGGCGATGTAATCATCGGCGCCCATTTCCAGACCGACAACCCGATCGGTTTCCTCGGCATTGGCGGTCAACATGATGATCGGCACATCGGATACTGCCCGCACTTTCTGGCAGACGCTGAAGCCATCCTGACCGGGCAACATGATATCGAGCACAATCAGAGAGATATCCTGCGCCTGGCGAAACAAGGTCAGAAAAGATTCACCATCGCCGGCGACCTCCACCTGGTAATTATTTTTTTCCAGATAAGTTTTCAGCAGCTCACGAATTTTATAGTCGTCATCGACGACAACGATGCGTTTTGCTTTCATTATTTCAGGGCTCTTAACGATTGCGCCAGCTGGGCAGTAGCCGCCTGAGGGCTGACGCTGTCATCAATAAAAAAACGATGCACGATTTCAAAAACCGCATCTTCAGTTTCCGGCGACGTCGCCATCGAATGCGCCATCGACGGCGCCAGACGATGCTCAGCCGCCGCCTGGTTAAAGACATGATGAGAGGCGCGCGAACAATCATCAAAGCCCGCCATGGTCAGATCACGGCGAACCGGAATGGTGCCCTTGGCCAGACTGAATTCACGCTGCACCTGCGGTGCCAGCAGGGTTTCGATAAAAGGCTGAAAGGAAATCGGGCTGGGGTTGTCGCGAAACTGCACAAAGGTATCAATGCTGTACAGATGCTGCTCGTTGGTGCCGGGCACCGCCAGACACAGATAATCCTCACCGGCGTGCAAGCCCCAGGCGGTGAAGGCACCTTTCACCCAGTCACCCATAATCTGAGCGGCGGCATCACCGTCGGCCACCATACGACTGGCGTCCTGCCAACTGCGGTTGATCATGGCCGGATCCATCAGGCTTTTCAGTTGCCGCAAACGCTCGAACGTGGCCACCACCCGGGCGTCTTCAAGCACCGCTGGGTCCTGTTCGACAAAATAACGCTGATAAAATTCCGGACCGGCTTCGCTGAGCAACAACACCTCAAACAGGGTCGCGTTTTGCCAGGGCTGATTGCCGTGTGCCAAGGGCACCACCCCGGCCTCGCGCAGTCGCGGCGCCGCTCGCAACAGTTGACTCCAGGTGGTGGGTAAGGGCAGTTCCAGGCGTTCGAAAACCGCCGGATTCAACCACATCCAATTGATGCGATGAATTGACAGCGGCACGGCGACGACGTCCTGATCGACACGAATCAGATCGTCCACCACCGGATAAAACAGACCATCGGCAGCCAGGGATGGGTTGGACAACGGCTGTAGAAACCCCAACCCGGTCCAGTATTGAATATTGGGCCCGATAATTTGCGCCGCCCCGGGTGGAGAACCATTAATCACCCGCGCTTTGAGCACCGCCATGGCCGAATCGCCACCGCCGCCAGGTACCGGATAGTCCTGCCAGCTCACACCGCGCTCGGCCAAACCTTGCTTGAGCACTTCGGCGGCTTCCACTTCACCGGCCGAGGTCCACCAATGCAGGACTTCCAGCGTCGGGTTTTGCGCCGCAGCAACCAGAGGCGGCGGTAACAACGCAAAAAGAAGGCAGCAGGTTATGATACGAAACATGGACTGATCAGGCTGTACAACGCAGGTGCAGCCATCCTAACCCAGCAAAACCCTTCAAAGTATTACTAAATCTTAGTGCTGTCTTACCGCTGTTGCGGGATTTCTTGCCAGCAAGTTTTGGTAAGCCATCCAAGCCCGCCCAAGGTCAGCGCCAGCTGGCGATTGAACCGCTCATCGCCTGCCTGTCAGCAATCTATCATGCTCACTTAGACGGGATTCACAGTCAGGTTGCCAAGCCTCCTAGAGTGGCCCGGTCGGTCGGTTTGGTTATTTCGCAAACACCGACCTGAACAATAACGATAGCGAGAGAATCGAAATGCCTAACTTTAAAAGCTGTGTGGCCGGCGTCACTCTGGCCGCAACCCTGAGCCTGGGTGCTCAGGCGCAAACCCTGACCATCGAAAGCTGGCGTGTGGACGATAAAGATCTGTGGGAGGACATTCTGATCCCGGCGTTCAATGCCGAACATCCGGACATCGAAGTGCGCTTCAATGCCACCGCGCCAACCGAATACGATTCGTCCATCAACGCCCGTCTGCAGGCTGGCACCGCGGGTGATCTCATTACTTGTCGTCCTTTTGACCAGTCGCTGAGTCTGTTTAATCAGGGTTATCTGGAACCCTTGAACGGTTTGGATGCGCTGGATAATTACCAGGATTTCGCCAAGCGCGCCTGGAGCACCGACGACGGTGAAACCACCTTCTGTCTGCCGATGGCGTCGGTGATTCATGGTTTCTTCTACAACAAGGCCATCTTCGACGAGTTGGATCTTGAGGTTCCGCAAACCCGCGATGAGTTCTTCGCTGTCATGGAGACCATCAAAGACGACTCCAGCTACACGCCGCTGGCACTGGGCACTAACGATCAGTGGGAAGCCAACCAGATCGTCTTCACCAACATCGGTCCGAATTACTGGAAAGGTGAAGAAGGCCGGATGGCACTGCTGTCGGGCGATGCCAAATTCACCGACGACGAATTCGTTGCCGTCTGGGAAGAAATGGCCAGTTGGGGTGACTACATGGGTCGCGGCTATGAAGCCCAAACCTATGGCGATTCGCAGAACCTGTTCGCGCTGGGCCGCGCCGCCATCTACCCGACCGGCTCCTGGGATATTTCCTATTTCAACAGCCAGGCGATCTTCGAATTCGGCGCCTTCAAACCACCGGTCGCAGACAGTGGTGACACCTGCTACATCTCCGACCACACCGATATGGGCATCGGCATCAACCCGGCCAGCGATAACGCCGAGGCTGCGCGCACCTTCCTCGACTGGGTTGCCAGTGCCGACTTTGCCGATCTGTTCACCAACGAAGTGACTGGCTTCTTCTCTCTGTCCAACCACGATGTCGAAGTCCAGGACCCGGTTGCTGCGGAAATGATTTCCTGGCGCAATGACTGCGAATCCACCATTCGTCTGAACGCTCAGGTGATGAACCGGGGCACGCCGAATATGGAACAGGAACTGTGGGTCACTTCCAGCCAGGTGCTCAACGGCACGCTGTCTCCGGAAGACGCCGCCGAGCAAATTCAGGACGGTTTCGCGCAATGGTACGAACCTCAGTCCAACTGATAATGGGCTGATGAGCCGGCTCCTTAACGCGGCTCTTTGAGAGGCTCCAGCCTCTCCTTTTTTATTCCGCCGGGGCGAACTGCCCCGGCCACTGGTTCTGCCGAGGATCCAAGATGAAACGCGCTTTCCCCTGGCACCTGTTGTTTTTTCTGGCGCCGGCCGTGCTGATTTATACCCTGTTCAGCGCCTATCCGTTGTTCGACACTCTGCGTCTGAGTCTGTTTACCGACAGCACCGACGGGGTCCGATCCTTCACCGGCCTGAGCAACTTTGTCACCCTGCTGCGCGATCCGAACTGGTCCGGCCCGTTCTGGAATGCGCTGTGGAATAACACCAAATTTTTCATTATTCATATGCTGGTGCAGAACCCCATCGGATTAATGCTGGCGGCGCTGCTGAGCATGAAAGATCTGCGCGGTGCGCGCACTTATCGCACGCTGATTTTTTTACCGACTCTGTTGTCGGTGGTGATTATCGGCTTTATCTGGCAGCTGATTTTGAGTCCGCTCTGGGGTGTCTCCGAAGGCTTCCTGGCATTCTTCGGCCTGGACTTTTTATTCGACGCCTGGCTGGGTCGTGAAGGCAGTGCACTCATTACCCTGGCGCTGATTTCAGTGTGGCAGTTTATCGGCATTCCAATGATGCTGATCTACGCCGCTCTGCTGTCCATTCCTGACGATTTAATCGAAGCCGCCCGGGTCGATGGTGCCTCACCCTGGCGTACCTTCTGGCGCATTCGCGTGCCGCTGATTTTACCGACCCTGGGCTTGGTCACCATCCTCACCTTTGTCGGCAACTTCAATGCGTTCGAGCTGATTTATGCGGTCAAGGGCGCGCTGGCCGGACCGAATTTTTCCACCGATATTCTCGGTACTTTTTTCTATCGAACCTTCTTCGGTTATCAGTCGCAAATTGGCAGCGCCACCATGGGCGCCACCGTCGCCACCATGATGTTCCTGGTCATTCTGGTGGGCGTCATGCTGTATTTCTTTGTCATTCAGCGCCGTCTGACGCGCTATCAATTATGACTTTTATCAAGCCGAGGAATCGATCCCGATGAACGGACCGTCATACCGTCTCAGCAGCAAGGCATGGGTGCATCTGATCTTGCTGGGTTACTCCCTGATCGCCCTCTTTCCTATCCTGTTGGTGATCATTAATTCATTTAAATCCCGGCGCGCCATCTTTATGGATCCGCTGGCGTTGCCCGGCCCGGATTCGTTCAGCCTCGACGGCTATGCCAAGGTGCTGGAAGAGTCGAATTTCATATTGTTTTTTGGCAACAGTTTGCTGGTCACACTGGTGCCGCTGTTTCTCGTCATGCTGTTTGGCGCCATGGCAGCCTGGGCGTTGTCCGAGTACCGTTTTCGCGGCAACCGATTGCTGGCGCTGTTCCTGGCCATGGGCATTATGGTGCCGATTCGGCTCGGTACGGTGAGCATTCTGGAGATCATGGTGGGGCTGAATCTGGTCAACACTCACTTGGCCTTGATTCTGGTCTATACCGCTCAGGGACTGCCGCTGGCGATTTTGATTTTGACCGAATTTGTCGGTCAGGTGCCCGAAGAGTTAAAAGAGGCGGCGCGTTGTGAAGGCTGCAGTGAATACCGGCTGTTTTTTCAGCTTATTCTGCCGCTGATTCGACCCGCAGTTGCCACCGTCGCCATCTTTACCATGGTGCCGATCTGGAACGATCTGTGGTTCCCGCTGATTCTGGCACCCGGGCCCAACACCCAGACCATTCAGTTGGGTGTGCAGCAGTTTATCGGTCAGTACGCGACCGACTGGAATTCGGTACTCAGTGCTTTGTCGTTGGCGGTGTTGCCGGTGTTGGTGTTGTACGCCTTCCTGTCGCAACACCTGATTCGCGGACTCACATCCGGAGCGGTCAAATAAGCAAAGCGTGAAGCCATCGGTAGGCAAACGGTGCTCAAGTATGATTAGAATCAAGGCTTCACTCACGCAAGGAGTTGTACGATGAAGAAGTTGATTGGACTGGTTTTGGTGGTACTTGGCGCAGGTTGCCTGTGGTGGGGCTACGATATGTCGCATTCAGTTTCCGGCGTCGTCACCGATGCCCTGGGCGGCGAAAATACTCAGGTGATGATCCGTTACGCAGCCGGCGCGGTGTTGTTCGTGGTCGGTTTCTTTATGGTGATGCGTAAAGCCTGACCGGCGGCCTCTGGCCTGTTATCATCCGCGCTCCACACCGGATGCGAAGCACGCTATGCCCCGCTACGACATTACTATTGTCGGCGGCGGTTTGGTCGGCCTGACGCTGGCCATCGCCCTTGAACCCGCGCTCCGCGCGGGTGCTCGCCTGACATTGATCGACCCGGCACCCGCGCCGGAAAACAAAGCCCCCCGCTCTCCCAGTTTCGACGATCGCGCCACGGCCTTATCGGCCTACAGCCAGCGCGCTTATCAACGTCTGAATGTCTGGCCTTTATTGGCACCCTACGCCAGTCCGATTCGCTGGATTGAAGTCAGCGATCGAAGCCATCTGGGTTATCACCGTATGGACGCCGCCGATCTGGATCAGGATTTCGGTGCCGTGGTTGCCAACGCTAATTTAGGCTTGGGACTGTGGCAACGCGCCAGCGAGTTGGACGGCATGGACTGGCGCTTTAACGACAGCGTAGCGGCCATCCATCCTGGCCAGGATGCGCAAGCGCTGACGCTGACGTCCGGTGAATCGATAGACTCCAGACTGGTCATTCTGTGCGATGGCGGTCGTTCACCGCTGGCAGCGAAAGTCGGCCTTAGCGCTCATCAGACCGACTACCATTGCTCGGCGCGCATCGCCACGGTACGCACCAGCGAACCGCATAATGGCCGCGCCTATGAACGTTTTACCGAGCAGGGCCCGATCGCCTTGCTGCCCTTCGGCGATTACTCCGCCCTGGTCTGGACGCTGCCAGAGGGGCAACGCCGGCGCATCGATGCCATGAGCACCGAGCAACAGCTGGCCTGGCTGAACACGGCGTTCGGCCAACGTCTGGGGCGTATTAGCGAAATAGGGATGACCTTCGATTATCCGCTGGTGCGGCGCGAATTGATCGACCCGGTGCGACCACGATTGCTCGCCCTGGGCAATGCTGCTGCTACCCTGCACCCCGTTGCCGGCCAGGGTTTCAACCTCGCCATTCGCGGCCTGATGCGCGCCGCCGCTGTACTCAATCAGGCGGCCGCCACGGGTGCAGACCCCGGCGACATTGGTCTGCTGCACCCGCTGGCCGACGCCATTGCCAACGATCAGCGGCTCACCGCCACCTTCTCAGATCGTCTGGTGCGGACCTTTGCCAGCGCTAATCCCTTGCTGCGCCTGGGGCGAAACCTGGGTCTGAATATGCTCGATCGCCATCCGCGACTCAGCCACAACTTCGTGCTGGCCAGCATGGGCCTGAGCCAGGGTGCGCCCTTACCGGAGACTGTTTCATGAAGACACAATACGACGCCGTTATTGTCGGTGGCGGTATGGTCGGACTCAGCCTGGCCGTGGCCAGCGCCGAGCATGGTTTGGCGGTGGCTTTGATCGAACCGCAGCGCGCCGAACCAGTAACACCTCACAATGGTCAGTTTGCGCCGCGCGTCAGCGCCATCAGCCCGCGCAACCGGCACTGGCTCAGTCAGTTAGGTGCCTGGCAACAAATTCCCACCAGCCGCATTGGCCGCTATACCAGGATGCACGTCTGGGACGGTCAGGGTCAGGGCGCCATCGATTTCGATGCCGCTGAGATTGGCGCTGAGGATCTGGGTCAGATTGTCGAAAACCATTGGATTACCCAGGCGTTGTGGCAGCGTGTCGACGCCTTGCCGGCGATCAGCGTCTATCAGGGTAACCGTCTGCACGAGTGGCAGGTTCAGCCCGAGGGTGTGGCGGTGGAGCTGGATGATGGCAGTCGGTTTCAAGCCGCGGTCATCGCTGGCTGTGACGGCAAGTTTTCCAGCCTGCGCGACCAGGCAGGCTTTGCCACGCGCGAATGGAGCTACGGACAAACCGCCCTGGTCACCTCCATTCGCCACACCCAGCGACACCACCAGACCGCGCGCCAGGTGTTCCTCGACACTGGCCCGCTGGCCTTTCTGCCGCTGGCGGATGAAAACGCCGACGAACACTGGAGCTCCATCGTCTGGAGTGCCGACACCGAACGCGCCGAGCAGTTATTCGCGCTGAACGACGCCGACTTCCTGAGCGCCCTGAATCGCGCCAGCGAAGGTTGCCTGGGTGAGATCGAACACAGCGACCCGAGATTTCGATTTCCACTGGCACAAATGCACAGCCTGGACTATATACAGGACCGGCTGGTGCTGTTGGGCGATGCCGCCCACGCCATCCACCCGCTCGCGGGGCAGGGCGTTAACCTCGGTTTTCGCGATGCCGAAGTGCTGGCGCAGGAATGGGGCCGGGCAAAACGACTGCAATTATCGCCCGGTGACAGCGCGGTCTTGCGTCGTTATCAACGCCGCCGTCAGACCCACAATTTGACCACCATGGCGGCGATGGAAGGCTTTAAACGCCTCTTTGGCAGCGACCATCCGGCAGCGGTGCTGGGCCGAAATCTGGGCTTATCTGGCCTGCAGCGTCTGTCCTGGGCCAAGCGGCCATTTATCGAGGCTGCTATCGGCTGAATCGATTGATCATTAGGGCTGGGCGCCCTGATAACCGATCTGACGCCAGGCTTCATAGAGCATGATCGCCGTGGCGTTGGATAAGTTCAGGCTGCGACTGCCCGGAACCATCGGCAGACGCAGCACCCGCTCGGACGGCAGCGACTCGCGAATGTCCGCTGGCAAGCCCCGGGTTTCGGGCCCGAACATCAGAAAGTCACCGGCCTGAAAGTGAGTGTCGGCGGGTCCGGTACGGCCTTTGGTCGAGAGCGCAAATAATCGCTGCGGCGCGGCACTTTCCAAAAAGTGCGGGTAATCACGATAACGCCGGATTTCGGCGAATTCGTGATAATCCAGCCCGGCACGGCGCAGCGCTTTGGCTTCCATGGAAAAGCCCAGTGGTTCGATTAAATGCAGCTGGCAGCCGGTGTTGGCACAGAGGCGGATGATATTGCCGGTATTGGGTGGAATCTCCGGCTGATAAAGCACGATATGGAACACAGATAGTCTACTCTTTGGAAAGTAATCACGGCCTAGAGTAATAGAAACTCACAATAATTTGACGCTGAGCGCCAGGATGCACACCATAGCAGCCCTCACCGTCAGTAATCAGACGATTGGCGTAATCCCAGACCGGTATCGATCCGGATCCAGACAAACGCCGGAGTATTCGGTTCTTGGCATTATTTAAGCGCGCCCGCAGTGGCTCCCACAACTGGCTCTACCTGACCCCTGATGGTTTCGGGTTCGCTCATTTGAGTGCCGGCAAAGGCGCTCTGCCACTGTTGCACCCGCAATCCTGGCAAGAGTCCGCTGACCCGCTGCATCGCGCCGACGAATTGGCCGACTGGGTAGCCGACCAGGCTGACGGCGCGATCAACCTCTTACTGGGCGAAGGCTACTATCAACTGTTGCTGGTCGATGTCCCCGAAGTACCGGCCGACGAAATGGAAGCCGCACTGCGCCTGAAAGCCGCCGAACTGCTGCACTACGATCTCGACGAAGCCAGTCTGGAAGTCATCCTGTTGCCGGCGCAAGCCTACCACGGCCGTACCCGTATGGCCTTTGTTATTGCCGCCCACCAGCAGCCGCTGCGCCAATGGGCGCTGGCATTGGCCAGGCGCGGCCTGACCCTGACCGAAATCGACATCGATCAACTGCAGTTGCGCAACCTGGCGTTGCGTGCCAGCGATCAACAACAAAACGGCCTGCTGCATCTGCGTGCGGATCATTGTCAGCTGTTACTGATTTATCAGGGTGAACTGGTGCTTAGCCGGCGCTTCGATATCGGCTATGAAGACCTGGGTGCCGATGCCGAAGGCGATGCGCTGATCCTCGAAGGCCAGACCGATATCCAACGCGATTCCCTGGTGTTGGAACTGCGCCGTTCGTTTGACTATTATGAATCCCAACTGGGCCTGGGCAGCATCCATCAGTTGAACCTGACCGGCTGGCCTGGCACCCACAGCATGATCGACGACCTCGGTGCCAAGCTGGGCCTGCGCTTTGTGCCGTTGCGACTGGAAGACTATGTTCAGGTGTCGGCAGCACCACTGCCCGCACCCTTGCTGCCACTGGCCGGCACCGCCTTTCGTGAGGCCGCCTCATGACTCGTCATATCAATCTGATGCGCGCCGATATCCTGCCCGGCCAGGGCCGGGTGCAATTACCGGCCTTTATCCTGGGCATAACGCTGACGCTGCTCGCCAGTGCCGGTTATCTGGGCTACCACCTCGCCAGCGCAGCCTCGTTGCAACGCCAGATCGACATGGCGCAACAGCAGGTCGACAACAGCGCGTTGCAACTGCATCGCCTGCGCCAATCCTATCCCAGTATCGGCAGCGAAGCCGAACTGCGTGCCAGCAACGAAACCCTGCAAGCCCGATTGACTTCCCGGCGTAGCGAATTGCAGGGACTGGCTAACCAGCTCGATACCGTCGCCAGCGGTTTCGCCCGGCCGCTGGCCAGCTTGTCGGAGCACGATCTGGACGGCCTCTGGTTGACCCGAATCGAATTGCGCGACAGCCACAGCCATCTGGAACTGGAAGGCAGAGCGCGTCGCCCCAGCCTGATTCCGCGTTATCTGGGGCAACTGGAAGGCGACGTCTTTGAGGGACTGAGCATTCGCAACCTGAATATCGAACAGGACAGCGATGAACTGTGGCGTTTTACCATCGCTGAAGAGCTCGAGATGGTGCCGAGTGTGACCACACCCTCGTGTTCGCGCCAGAGCCCGACACAACCCGGTAACGCTGCCAGGCTGCTCGACCAGCCCGAAGACAGCTTGCCGATGACCACTTTGCCGGAGTTACTGCAATGAGGTGGTCTGCGCTGTCACTTAAGCTGCGCCTGCAACTGCAACGCCTGCAACTGCGCGAACGGCTGCTGTTGTTGATTGCGCTGATCGTGGTACTGGCCGCCGCCTGCTATGGCGCGGGCCTGCTCAGCGGCCTGAGCGACCACCAGTCACAGCGCCAACGTCTGGAACAGCTGACGTTGGAGCATACCGCCAACACCGCAGCGCTGGGCAACCTGACCCAGGCGCGCGACAACCCGGTCGTCATCCAACTGAGCCAACGCAATGCTGCTCTGGAGGCGGAACTGGCTGAGCTCGATGCGCGCATGGCCAACATCACCGAAGTGCTGATTCCACCTCAGCAGATGGTCTCAGTGTTGCGCGAACTGCTCGATCGCAGTGACCTGACGCTGGTGCGACTGGCCGTGCAGCCGGTCACCGAAGTAAGACCGGCGGACGCCGGTCAGAGTGCCCTTTATCAACACAAGCTGGAGCTGATCCTGACCGGTACCTTCGACGATCTGAGCGCCTACCTGCGCGCCCTCGAAGACCTGCCCTGGCACCTGTTCTGGGACCGGTTGAGCATTGAAACCACCAATTACCCCCAACTGCGCATCCGCCTGGATGTACATACCCTTAGTGATCAAGAGATTTGGATGAATGTTTAGAGTAATCTGCGTCGCGCTGTATGCGACGCTCAGTTGTGCCCTCGCCGACCCCATGCGACCCGACCCGCCCCGATCAACAGCCTCTGCCCAGAGCGTCGATCCAGCCAGGCTGAGCCTGGAGAGCATCTATATCCTGGACCAGCGAGCCTATGCCGTCATCAATGGACAATGGCTGAGCATCGATGAGCGGCTCGGTAACTTCCGGGTCGTCAGCATTGACGCCGATCAGGTAGTGATCCAAGGCGCTGGTGGACAGCGTATTCTGACCCCTGCCCAACCATCTGGATCACTGCACATATCCATGTCTGACGAGGACTGACGTTTTGCTGCCACTGTTCTTTGCAGCCTATAGCCCTGTTAACAAGCGCCTCGGTTTATTTCTGGTCGCCTTGATGGTGGTCGGCTGCGCCACCAATCCAAGCAACACTCAGGCCCCGGAACCGGCGTCCGAGCCCCAGCAACTGAGTGTGCGCGACACCCTGCAAAGCGAACGCGATGCCGCCGCTGGTGCCGGCAGCACTGAGTCGGCTCGGCCCCGGGTCGAAACACCCTCAGAGCTGAACGCCCAATTGCTTGATTTCAGTGCGCCAACGACCAGCCAACATCGTTTTGATGTGCAGGCCACCAACGTACCCTTGCAACGTTTTTTTGCCGACCTGGGCCGTACCGAAGGCATCAACATTCTGACCGACCCAAGCATTACCGGAAGCGTCAGCCTTAATATGCGTTCGGTCACTATTGATCAGGTGATGGCCGCCATTCGCGATCTCTACGGTTACGACTATCAACGTACCGACTACGGTTATCGCGTCCTGCCCAACCAGATTCAGACGCGCATTTACCAGCTGAATTATCTGAACATCGACCGCTCTGGCCGTTCCGACACCTCTGTTTCCAGTGGCCAGATCACCGATCAGGAAGGCGGTGGTAGCAGCCAGGCGAGCAGTGTCGCCACTCAATACAGCGCCAACTTTTGGAGCGGCATGGAAACCACCATCCTGGGTTTGCTCAATGCCGAAGAAGGTCGCCAGGTGGTGGTCAATCCCCAGACCGGCCTGCTGGTGGTTCGGGCCACGCCGCGTGAACACGAAATCGTCGCCGGTTTCCTGTCCGACGCCGAACTCAGCCTGCAAAAACAGGTGGTGATTGAAGCCAAAGTCATAGAGGTCACCCTCAGCAACGAACATCGTTCAGGCATCAATTGGACCGCTTTCGCCGACGATTTAAGCGCCTCCAATATCGTCGGCGGCCTGGGTCTGGCCGGTAACGAATTGCAGGGCGCCTCCGGCATCGGTGGTGTTTTCTCAGTGGGTGTCGGCAGCAACGACTTCGGCGCCGTACTGCAGTTATTATCCAATCAGGGCAATGTGCAGGTGCTGTCGAGCCCGCGCGTATCCACCGTCAATAACCAAAAAGCGGTGATCAAGGTCGGTACCGATGAGTTCTTTGTCACCGAAGTGAGCTCCAGTAACGGCGACTCCGATGGCGATGGCATTACTGAATCGAACCCGGAATTCACACTGTCGCCGTTTTTCTCCGGCATCGCACTGGACGTCACGCCGCAGATCAGCGCCGACGACAATGTCATCCTGCATGTGCGGCCGTCGGTGACTGAAGTGGTCGAACGCACCAAGGTGATCAATGTCGGTGGTTCGACTTACAACCTGCCATTGGCGTTTTCCAGCGTGCGGGAAACCGACTCAGTGATTCGCGCCAGCAGTGGTCAGATCGTGGTTATCGGTGGTCTGCTGTCGCAACAGCAGCAAAACTCCAGTACCGGCATACCGGGCCTCGCCCGCCTCTGGTTGTTCGGCCAGCAGCGCGCAAGCCAGGAAAAAAGTGAGTTGGTCATCCTGCTCAAGCCCATCGTCTATGGCAGTCAGACTACGGTCGACAACCTGGATGAAGTATTGCGTCGGCTGCCCTAGGACACCCTATGTACCAGGCTCACTTTGGTTTGCATCAAATGCCGTTCAGTCTGTCGCCGGACACTCAGTTGTTCGTGCGCCTGGCGGATCATGAAAGCTGTTTTCTGTTGCTGACCCACGTGCTCGATACCGGCGAAGGTTTTCTGAAAGTGATCGGCGATGTCGGTACCGGTAAGACCATTCTGTGCCGCCGCCTGCTGCGGTATCTGGATGAAAACAACCAGGCCCGGGAGCGCTTCCACTCGGTCTATATTCCCAATCCAATGCTGTCGCCGGTCGGGCTCTACCGCGCCGTCGGTCAGGAACTGGGACTGGAGCTGGATCAGCAAAGCGATAATAACGCCCTGCTCGATCACATCACCCAGCGCATTCTGGCCTTGGCCGAACAGGCTCATGGCGTGGTGATTGTGGTCGATGAAGCTCAGTCGCTGCCAGCCGAAACGCTGGAAGCCCTGCGGCTGATCACCAACCTGGAAACCGAACAGCAAAAACTGGTGCAGGTGATCTTGTTTGGCCAGCCGGAACTGGATGAACTGCTCGACCAGGACCGTTTTCGCCAATTACGCCAGCGCATCACCTTTGCGCATTACCTGAAAACCCTCGATCGTCAGGCAACCCGCCAATACATCGACTACCGCCTGACGCACAGTGGCTATAACGGCCCGCCCCTGTTCAACCGACACAGCATCAGGTTGCTGCACCGACGCGCCCACGGCGTACCGCGCATGATCAATGTGCTGGCGCACAAGTCGCTGCTGTCGGCCTATGCCGCCCAACGCCAGTGGATTGAACCGCGCGATGTACAACACGCCTGGCTCGACAGCCAACCGCGCCGTGGCAGCAAACCGGGCCGTGGTCTCTGGTTTGCGCTCGGCGCGGTCAGCATTCTGCTCGCCGTCACGCTGTGGAGGCTGGTGTGAGCCGGATTCATCAGGCTCTGACCCGAACCTTACCGACTCCCAACAACGCCAGCCGGTTTAATCCCTTACGCCGTTCGAATCCCGCCAATACCAACCGGCTCTGGTGGCTGATCGCCGCGCTGGCGCTGGTACTGACCGCGCTGGTGATTTGGGCGCCCTGGCAAAGCAGCAAGACGGTCATGGCCACCGACCCGGCCACATCGATGGTCCAGTCGGCGCCGCAATCCAGCAGCGGTGCACAGCCAAGACCACAGATACCGCAGCCGGCACCAGAACCGGTGCCCCAACCACCAGCAACAGTGACGGCTGCAGTGGCAACGCCCGCCAAGGCATTGGAGCCATCAGCCAGTCGCGAAGCTATCTCACCCAGTCAGCAGCCGAGCCCAGTCACAGCGGCCAAAACGCCGGTAACGACGGCGACTGGCGAACCAACACCGGTGCCGGCAACTGCGCCCAGCACAGCAGCCACACAACCAGCACCGGCACCGACGGAAGCACAACCCGACGCGGCAACCGATACTCGCATCCGGCTCGACACCGATCACCAGGACCAGGTGCAGCAAGCCCTGTCGAACGACGACCTGGCGGGCGCTGAAATGGCGTTGAGACGCTGGATCAGTGAGCAGCCTGGCGCCGCCCAGCCGCGCCTGTGGCTGGCCAAACTGCTGCTCGCCGAGGATCGGCTGGACGCTATCGGCGCGCTGCTTGAAGGGCAGACGGGCATCGAAGCGCGCGGGCTACTGGCCGTCTGGCATGAAAAAGCCGGCCGACCGAACCAGGCGGTGGTATTGTTCGAACAACTGGCGCGCGAACAACCGCGTCACGGTGCCTGGCAGTTACACTGGGCCATCAATGCCGAGAACAGTGGCCAATTAGCGCAGGCACGCCTTCTGTACCAAACTTATCTGGACAAGTTTGCGGCCGATAACCCTAGTCTGACGGCGTTTGCCGACCAACGAATTCGGTCACTGGAGAGACCGTGATGGCGACCAATCCCCTACACAGCATCCTGCTAGAACACAGCAGCATCGATCCGCAAGCGCTGGATCGCCTGCTGGACGAGCTGGAATACAAAAGTGACGCCCGCGCCCTGGGCCGCCTGGTGCTGCGTGATCATCTGATCGGTTTCTATGATCTGATGAACCTGACGCTTAACTACGACCTGTTTCCCCGCACCCAAAGCCTGCTCAAACGACTGGCGCAGGCGCACGAGAAATATCAGGTCATCGAGCCCCAGAAACACACCACCCGCTACAAGCTGGGTAATGCAACGATCCTGCCTTCAGAAGTACTGATATTGACCAGCCCTGACCTGAATATTCCCATTCCCAAGCCGAACCTGGCGCGCTACCCCGACAGTGGCAGCGATGAACGCCAGGTGGTGGAAATGGCGGTCGAGCTAATTCGTCTGGGCCAGTATACGGAAGCGGAAATGTTTCTGATCGACGCTCAGGATGAGTTTGCCCAGTCGCTGCGCATCAAGGTGCTGCTGATCTGGTTGTATCTGCTGTGCAAGTTCTACGACGAGGCCGTCATCCCCTACCAACAAGGTCTGGACCTCGCGCCCCAGGATCCGATACTGCTGGAATACGCTGGCTTGACCGAACAGGCACGCAACAAGCATCTGTTGGCGATTCATTTCTTCCAGAAACTGCTGCAGCAACCGAAAATCAAAGCCAGCTGGCATTTGTTTCTGGGCAGGTCGTTGGAAAAAGCCCGCCTGCCGGATGAGGCGGGCAGTCACTACCGGCGCTATCTGAAAGACGGAAAAAATGCCAAGCTGCTCAGCTTCGCCAAGCAACGCCTGAATTATTTGGACAGTTAAATGACCGCCCAGGAACGCAAGAAAGTCCGCCTCGGGGATTTACTGGTCGAGGCCGGGTTAATTACCGAAGGCCAGTTGGGTCTGGCGCTGAAAGAGCAGCAACTGACCGGCAAAAAAATCGGCCGGGTACTGGTCGATATGGGACTGGTGGCGGAGAACAAACTGCTGGGCACGCTGTCCGATCACCTGAAAATTCCTTTTATTGAGCTGCGCCAGTTTCATCTGGATGGCGAGACGCTCAAGCGTCTGGATGAAGCCGTGGCGCGGCGCTATCGCTGCCTGTTGCTGGCCGATAACACCGATGGCCTGCTGTTGGCAATGGCCGATCCGCTGGATCTGATGGCCATCGACGAAGTCGAAAAGCGCCTCAAAAAACCCGTCAAACCCGCCATCGTGCGCGAATCGGAACTGCTGGCAACGCTCGATTCGGTTTATCGCCGCACCGGCCAGATTGAATCCATCGCCGTGGAGCTCGAAGGCTCGCTGCGCAGCAGCGATTTCGATCTGAGTAACCTGGCTGACGATTCCGATCTGCAGGACGCACCCGTGGTTCGTCTGCTGCAAAGCGTGCTGGAAGACGCTGTCGCCATCAACGCCTCAGACGTGCACATCGAGCCGGACGAAAGCGTGTTCCGCATCCGGCTGCGCGTTGACGGCGCTTTGCAGGAGCAGGTGATCAAGGAAAAACGCGTCGCCTCGGCACTGGTGATGCGCCTGAAAATCATGTCCAACCTGGATATTTCCGAGCGTCGCCTGCCCCAGGATGGACGCTTCAATATTCGCGTCAGCAACCGCTCCATTGATGTGCGTTTATCCACCTTGCCGGTGCAATATGGCGAGTCGGTAGTGATGCGTTTACTCGACCAAAGCGCCGGTATCCAGCCGCTGGCTGACCTCGGCATGCCTGAACGCATTCGCCATCGCTTCGAGTTGATGATCGAACGGCCCTACGGTCTGATTCTGGTCACCGGCCCGACCGGTAGCGGTAAAACCACGACTCTTTATTCGGCGCTGAACCGGCTGAATCAGGCGCAGCGCAAGATCATCACCGCTGAAGACCCGATCGAATACCGCATGTCACGGGTGAATCAGGTTCAGGTCAATGCCAAGATCGATCTGAACTTTGCCAGCATTCTGCGCTCAGCGCTGCGCCAGGACCCGGACGTCATTCTGGTCGGCGAAATGCGCGATCAGGAGACGGTGGCCATCGGCACCCGTGCCGCGCTGACCGGTCATTTGGTGATGTCGACACTGCACACCAACGACGCCATCTCCAGCGCCATGCGCCTGGCCGATATGGGCGTTGAATCCTATCTGGTGGCTTCAGCATTGCGCGGTGTGCTGGCGCAGCGGCTGATGCGCAAGATCTGCGAGGAGTGCCGTCAGCCCTACGAGCCAGCGGCACGCGAACGCATCTGGTTGCAGCATCTGGCCGGCGGACGCTTCGCCGACGCCACCTTTTATCAGGGCAATGGATGCTACCACTGCAACAACACCGGCTATCGCGGTCGTGTTGGCGTCTTCGAGTGGCTGGAGCTGGATGAAGACATGCTGCTGGCGCTCAATGAACAGAGCCATGCCGCCTTTGTCGCTGCCGCCCGACGTAACCCGGATTTCAAACCCATGGGTGAATGGGCGCTGGAATACGCGCGCGATGGCGTGACCGACCTGGCTGAAGTGTTCAAGATCAGTGTCGATCTGAACGATCTGGACGCCGAACGTGACTGATTTTTTCTACCGCGGTCGCGACGCCGACGGTCGGCAGGTCGAAGGTTATCTGGATGCGGCCTCGCAAAGCGCTCTGGTGCAACTGCTGCGCCGCCAGGACATTACGCCGACGCGCATCGAAGTCGCCAAAAAGAAAGGCCGCGCCAAAACCCAATCCAGCTCGGCCGCCAAGGACGACAGCCGCCCCTGGCTGAAACGCCTGCTGGGCCGGCGCGTCAAGCTGGACGAGCTGATCATGTTCTGCCGCCAGATGCATGCCCTGACCCGCTCCGGCATTCCGCTGATGCGCGCCATCAACGGCCTGGCCGATGCCACAGCCTCTGCCCGACTCAGCCAGGTGTTGACCCAGGTGGCGCGCAGTCTGACCCAGGGTAATACCCTGTCGATGGCGATGCGGGCGCATCCGGATGCCTTTAACGACCTGTTCGTTTCGATGATCCATATGGGCGAAACCACCGGCCGGCTGGACAGCGCTTTTCAACAGTTGATCGGTCATCTGGAGCGCGAGAAAGACACCCGCAAACGGCTGTCGGCGGCGACGCGCTATCCGCTCTTTGTGTCGGTTTCCATCACCCTGGCGATGCTGACCGTTACCTTCAAAGTGATTCCCGCCTTTGCCGGCGTGTTCGCCAGCCTCGGCGCCGAACTGCCCTGGCCAACGCGGGTATTGATCGGCACCTCCAATTTTCTGCTCAGCGCCTGGCCCTATTTGCTGGTGCTGATTATTGCCGCGGTTTATGGCCTGATGCACTGGAAACGCACCCCCAAAGGCGCCATTCACTGGGATCACGGCCTGTTGAAATTGCCCCTGCTGGGCCGCCTCTTTGAACGCATCGCCCTGGGTCGCTTTGCGCGCCCCTTCGCCATGATGCTCGATGCCGGCGTGCCCATGTTGCAGGCGCTGCAGGTGTCCAGCCGTACCGTCGGCAACCGCTACATTGGCCGTGGCATCGAGCAGATGGTGACCGGCATTGAGCGGGGCGAGTCGTTGCTGACCACAGCTTCGGCCAGTGGGCTATTCAATCCGCTGATTCTGCAGATGATCGCTGTCGGTGAAGAAACCGGTAACGTCGCCGAACTGCTGGTCGACATTGCCGATTTCTACGACCAGGAAGTGGACTATGATCTCAAGCGCATGACCGAATTGCTTGAGCCCATCCTGCTGGCTTTTATGGGCGTCATGGTGGTGATACTGGTGCTCGGTGTCTTCCTGCCGATGTGGGATCTGAGCTCGGCCTACGGCAATTGAAACGGCATAATAAGACCGATAAAGCCGCCGACGCGCACGGTGGCAATAACAGCTAATCACAGTTCAGCAGGACAAGCGGTATGTTGGAACACTGGCCAGGCCCGCTGCGACGGAGCCTGTTCAAATTGGTCGGCGTCGATTGGGCCGATCGTCTACTCAACCAAGCCTGGCGCGCCGGCAACGGACAGTTGCACGGCATGCTCGACTGGCTGTTTCGGCGTAATGCCTTTCAGTTGGAGGTCGAGAACGCCGAGCTGATTGATGACCTGGGTTCGTGCATCGTTGCCGGCAATCATCCTCACGGTTTATTCGATGGCCTTGCCCTGGCCTGGCTGGCCAGTCGGCCGGGCTTGAAAACCCGGGTCATCGCACGGCATTTTCTCAATGTGTTTGAACCCTTGCAGCGTGTCTTTCTGTCGGTTCGACTCGATAATCAACGCCGTTCACGCACCGGTCGGGCGTCATTGAATGCGGCCGAAGCCTTGCTCGCCGAAGGTGGCCGGTTGGTGATGACGCCGGCTGGCGGCATCAGCGTGGCACAACCCTTCTGGGAACAGGCCAAAGATCCCAAGTGGCGCACTGGTGTGGTCCGGCTGGCACACACCAGCGGCAAGCCGATCGTGCTGGTGGATGTACAGATGGCACAGTCACCAACCCGTCAACTGCTGCACCGCATCCATCCTATCGTCCGTGCCTTGGCTCAGGTCTGGGCCTATCGGCTGGGCAAACGCCAGCGCATCCGGTTAAAAGTCATCGCGGTGGTGCAGCCGGAAGATTTACCTCATGATCAACCACTGCCCGCCCAGGCCGCCTGGTTGCAAGCCATGCATCAACCGTCACAACAGCCCTGAGCGCACCTCAAACCGGGCCAGGAAACAGCCGCCATGCACGAAAAAACGGTGACGCACTCCTTTACCCAGGCCATTTTGGCCAACCTGCCAAGCCTGGGTCTAAGCCTGCCGGCCGAGCTCCAGGCCGAGCTGGATCGTTACACTCAGGCAACGCGTGTGCCGTTGGAATTACAGGACCGCATCTGGCAGACGGCGTTGGAACAGAGTGGTGATGCCGCCATCGGGCTGCGCCTGAGCCAGCACTTTTTACCCGGCAACCTCGATATAGTGGGCTTTTTACTGCTCAGCAGCGAGACGTTGGAAGAAACCCTGGAAACCTTGATCGCCTATTATCCTCTGGTCGGCGAAGGCGGTGAGTTCACCTTCGTGCAAGGCGATGGCCGCGCCACCCTCCTCTACGCACCGCTCTATGAAGCGGCTCGGGCGCAACGCGTGGAAGCGGCATTAGCGACGCTGGTCCATCTGGGTCGCTGGATGACGGGTAATCGTTTCCAACCGGATCGGGTCGCCTTTAGCCACGGCCCGCAGGCGCCGGCCGAGGTATATCAGCAGTTTCTGGGTACCGAGGTGAGCTTCAATCAGGTGGCCGATGCGGTGCAGTTCGACGCGGCTCAACTGCAATTGCCATTGAACCAGAGCAATGCTGCCTTGCACCGACGCATGAAGGTGCTGGCCGATCATCAATTATCGGAGTTGGTTCAGGGCACGCTGTTGGCCGAAGTAAGCGACTGGATCCGCGCCCAGCCGCGCTGGGGACGGGATCGCATTGCTGAACAGTTGCAGATGAGCGGCCGTCACCTGAACCGTAAACTGGCCGACGAAGGCACCACCTTCAAGCTGTTGTCCGATCAGGTGAAGTTCGCCGAAGCTCGCACCCTGCTGAGCAACGGTCAGCAATCGCTGGCGGAGATTGCGGAACAGCTGGGTTTCAGCGATGACTCGGCGTTCAGTAAAGCCTTCCGGCGCTGGGCCGGTTGCTCACCGAGTCAGTACCCAGCCAAGCAGGACTAAACCGGAGCGACGTCGTGGTGTGGCGGGCGACGCGACCAGAACGCCGACAGAGTCAAGCCACTGACCAGATGCCAGACACCCCAGAACGCCGCTATCAGCATCATGCCACCTAAGTGCGGGTAAAAACTGAACAGAATGATCAGCCCCAGGCCGGAGTTCTGTATGCCCACTTCCAGAGTCACCGCCCGGCGCTCGGCTTCACTGAGCCGCGCCAGCCTTGCTGAGCCCCAGCCCAGACCAAGCGCCACGGCGTTGTGCAGTATCACCAGACCCGCAAAGGACGTGGCGTGCTGCATAAAGAGCCCGCCATTGCGCGCAAAGGCGATAGCCACAAAGAGCAAAAACACCAGCAGTGACAACCAGCGTGCCGGTCGGTCGGCGCGGCGCGCAAAACCGGGAAAACGCTGACCGGTGAACATGCCCAGAAACAACGGAATCACCAGCACCATGGCAACCAGTTTCATCATCTGCCAAGGCTCCACGGCGATGGCTTCAACGATAGGGCGCGTCTCGGGGTTTAGCTGCGCATAAAACATAAAGTTCAGTGGCGTCATTACCAGGGCGGCGGTCGAGGAGATCGCCGTCATGCTGACGGAAGTAGCCAGGTGGCCGCGACTGAGCCAGGTCATGATGTTGGAAAAACTGCCACCGGGGCAGGCAGCAACCAGAATCATCCCGAGCGCAATGGACGGCGACAGATCGAGCAATCGGGTCAGTCCATAAGTGGCCGCCGGCAACAGCAGAAACTGACAGATCAAGCCAATAATGGGCGCTTTGGGTGAGCGCAAAATGTAGCGAAAATCCGCAGTGCGAACCGACAAAGCGGCCGCAAACATCATCAACGCCAACAAGGCATTCAACAGATCCAAACTGGATGGATCAAAATCGATCCGAACTTGATCAAGCACGACACAACTCCACTACAGCATCGATAAAGTCTAGCACGGCAACGCCTGAGCAGCGCCACCGTCAAAGCCCTTTTATCGCCCGATACGAAGTGGAACAATAGTCTCACGCCCGATATTCAGTGACGTTTTTCGGGCGTCTGTTTGGGAGACTCCGACGTGGCGAAAAAAACAGTTTCATTGGTATTGGGCAGCGGTGGCGCACGCGGCATGGCGCACATCGGCATCATTCGCTGCCTGGAAGACAACGGTTATCAAATCAACAACATTGCCGGCGCCAGCATCGGCGCCCTGATCGGCGGTTTTTATGCCGCCGGCAAGCTGGATAAATACCAGGGTTGGGTAACGGCTTTGGACCGGCGCGATGTGTTGCGCTTGCTGGATTTATCCTTCGATGGCGGCGGTTTATTCAAAGGCGACAAGATCATGACCGTGCTGAGCAAGTTGATCGGCGATGCTCAAATTGAAGAACTGCCGATCGAATTTACGGCCGTAGCGGTAGATATCGAACGCCAGCGCGAAGTCTGGTTTACCGAAGGTTCGTTGTTTGAAGCCATCCGCGCCTCCATCGCCATTCCTTCGGTTTTCAAACCGCATTATTACCGCGACATGATGCTGGTCGATGGCGGCGTACTGAACCCGGTTCCCATGGCGCCGACGTTAAGAACCCTGACCGACCTGACACTGGCGGTGAACCTCAACGGGCGCGAAGAGATACCGCGACCGAAGGCGGCAGTGCGTAAGAAGAAAGCGGTCAAGTCCAATCCCGAAGATCAGAATACGGTCCAGCGCGCAGTCAGCCGCTTTATCGATCGCTGGTGGAGTGAAGACGCCAAAGCAGCCGAACCGCAAAACAAATGGGGCATCATGGAGCTGATCAATCGCTCCATCGACACCATGCAAAACACCATCGCTCATATGAAATTGGCCGCACACCAGCCCGATATTCTGATCGAAATTCCGCGCAGCGTCGGCGGGCTGTTTGATTACAACCTGGCCGAAGACATCATCAATGAAGGTTATCAGTTGTGTGAGGAAGCACTGGAACGCTACCGCAATAAAAGCAGTGAACCGGTGGGCGATAAACCACCGAGCCTCGATGGTGAATAACAGCGCTTTAGCGGCGATCGCTGTCCCAGTTAAACAGCAAGGCGGCGATCGCTAATAACACCACCGTCATCGCCGCCAAGATCAGCAGGTGATCACTGACGGCGGCCAGCCCGGCGCCTTCGGTGGCGATAGCGCGCGCTGCCTGCACCAGATGCGTCAGCGGTAACCACTGCGATAAATTCTGCACCGACAGCGGCGCACCTTCGAGCGAAAACCAGACTTCCGACAAGCCCATCATCGGCCAGGCGGCCATGTTCATAAGCCCGCTGGTCAACTCTTCGCTGCGGGTGCGACTGGCGACCACCAGACCAAGAGCAATCATCGCCAGAGCGCCCAGCGTAAAGGTCAGCAGCAACGCCAATACCGACCCCAGCATTAAAGTACCCAGCAGCCAGTGACTGGCGTAAAAAATGGTGACGCACAAAAACAGCACCGTCATCAGTCGCGATAATATTTGCGCACTGACAAATTCCACCGCCGACAAGGGCGTTGCTTTCAAGCGTTTAAGCATGCCGTTTTTGCGATAGCGCACAATGGCATGACCAACGCCAAACAAGGAGGCAAACATGATGTTCATACCGAGAATGCCCGGCAGCACCCAGTCGACATAACGAATGGGTTCACCACTGATGCGGCGGCGTTGAAAATCCGGATCGGACGCAGCCAGCAATCGCTCGACCATATAACCCTGGCGGCTTTCTTCGTTGACCCAATAACGCCGCTGATCCAGGTCCATCACCAGATCAATCTGGTGACGCCTTGCCTTGTTCAAGGCCACCGACAACTGCTCATAAGGCACAAACTGAATATGATCCAGCGCCATCAATTGCGGCCGATTAACGTAGGCATCCTGTTCACTGATCACGCCGACTTTGAACATCGGCTGCGCCTGACCCAGCAACAAATAAAAACCGACGATTAAAATAATCGGAAACGCCAGATTCCAGGTCAGTGAACTGCGGTCACGCAGAAATTCTTTATTACGGGCTTTTAACACGGCCAGCATGCGGCTCAACATCATGATGCTCCGTTCAGTCAGACTCGCAGCGCATGGCCGGTGAGTTTCAAAAAAAGATCTTCCAGATTAGGACTGCTGACTTTGAGTCCATCCAGGGGCACACCTGCAGCACTCAATTGACGCACCGTTTCATCAACCTGGGTGGTCTGAATGTCGACGCCCTCTTCACGCCGATGAGCAGCAAAAGGCAGATCGAATTCGGCCAGCGACGCCAACGGTAAATGCACCATAACCCCGTCGAAATGCCGCTCCAATAACTGCGCAGGTGCGCCCTGTTCGATAATGCGACCGCCATCCATGATGGCAATGTTGTCGCATAAAATCTGGGCTTCATCCATATAGTGAGTGGTCAGCACTACTGTCTTACCGCGCGCTTTGACCGCCTGAATCAGCGACCAGAAATGGCGTCGTGATTGGGGGTCGAGACCGGTGGTGGGTTCGTCCAGAAACAGCAGATCCGGATCATTAATCAACGCCAGTGCCAGCAACAGACGCTGGCGTTGCCCACCGGACAGACGGCGGCTATCGCGATCGATAAAGTCACTCAAAGCACAGAGTTCAATCACCTCAGGCAGCGCCAAAGGCTGCGGATAAAAAGCCGCAAACAGCTGCAGGGTTTCGCGTACGGTGAGAAAATCCGGTAAGGCGGTGTGCTGAAACTGAATACCGACGCGTTGATAATCGCGCTTTCGTGCCAGCCGGCCAAACAACTGCACCTCGCCTGAAGTCGCCGGGAGGATGCCTTCAATCACTTCGATGGCCGTGGTTTTACCGGCACCGTTGGGGCCGAGTAAACCGAAGCACTGGCCTTGGGCCACACTGAAACTGATGTCATCGACGGCGGTCAGATTCCTAAACCGCTTGGTTAGCTGATGCACCGACAAAATATCGCTCATGCCTTTGTGCCAAACTCCTGTGATCGACGATAAGCCCCGGCCAAACCGGCCGCTGCGCAGCCTAACGCCGTAAAGCCAAGGACGCCATGGCCGATTGTCATTCTACTGAGGCCGCCGGCAATGTTAGACTGGCACCTTCAGCCTGACCTGCGGTTTAGCGCTGTTTCCAAGCCGGCTATCCGCGTCGGTCTTACCCTGGTACATCGGAGAGTAACCTCAGTGATACCCGAGAAAGTCCTGGTGGTTTCTCCGGCCCTGGCCGAAACCCTGGGCCTGGAAGAAGCCCTATTGTATCAGTTGCTCAGTGAGCTGACGCTGATGAGTGGCCCTGCCTTGCAACTGACTGATCAGCACCGGCGACGTCTGTTGCCGTTCTGGAGTGCGGTCCAGGTCGGTTCGGTATTGCGTCGCTTGCAGGCTCAAGGGTTATTGGATGTCTCCGGTGAAGGTCCCTGGCAAATCACCCTGGCCGACCTGGCGCAACCACAGCAGGATGTTGATCCACAACCAACGGTGCAGACACCGACGGCCGAAACGCCTCCGGTCGAACGCCTGCCGGTCCACCGCATGAACGATGCCCGGCGCCGTAATCAGGTCGAAAATGATCTGGATTACCTCAAGGCGGACCAACCACCGATGCCGTCGGTGCGCGCTGAACGCAGCCGCATGCACGCCGACTGGGAACCCTCAGAAGACTTCCCACGGCTATTAACCTTTCACGATATACCGCTGACCTTTGCGCTGTCGGAGCTGGCTAAATTCCGTCAGTACTATCAGGATAGAGACAAGGCGGAATACAGCTGGGATGTGCGCTTTCTGAACTGGGTTCAGCGCGCCTGGCACGATCAACTGAACAATAAGGGCCGTTATGAGCGCAACCAACGCACCCAAGAGCCTGCAAACCCTTCTCGGGACAAGCGGGCTAAAGTCCGGGAAGCTCTCCGTAACATCCGCGACACCGACTGGTAAAAAAAGCGCCCTGGATCACGACACCAAACTGCTGGTGAATATGATCTTTGCGCGCATGCAGCTGATCTACACCCATCGTTTCGAAAGCGCCTATGGTGATGAACAGACCCTGACTCAGGCGAAACGCGAGTGGGCCTACAGCCTGGCCGGTGTCGAGCAGTCGCGCATCGAATACGCCTTGGAAAAGTGCAAGCTGGAACTGGCCTGGCCACCGACGATCGCTGAATTCGTGCGTTATTTAACGCCCGATCCGCAAGCCTTGGGATTGCCATCCATTCGCGACGCCTACCTCGAAGCCTGTCAGAACAGTCACGCCCCCGCGCAACGTCATTGGACCCACCCCGCTGTTCAATGGGCGGCGCGTGAAACCGGTTATTTCAAATTGCGTTCAGAACAAGAGCGGTATAGCTGGCCGGCGTTTGAAGGAGTGTACCGGAGTCTGGTCGAGCGGCTGGCTGAAGGCGAGGAGATTGAATTCGATACTGAGGAAAGGGCTCTGCCGGCACCGGATTTCAGCGCCGAAGATCGCCTAGTGGAGCAATTAATAGCTGCGGGCGCCATCGAAGCTGACGCCTACCAACTGGCTTACTATCTGGAGAAACCGGCTGGCAGCGAGTTGCGCGCGCGCTATCGCCAGCACAGTCAGGAGCGCCTGACGGCGCTCGACCTTAAGGTGGAATTACCAGAATAAGACGGGTTTCAGTTTACCGGTGTTAAAAAGTTACCACTGGCATAACCCACTTCACCGGCAACGCGTACATGCGCCCAAAACCCTTGCGCTTGCTCAGGATCAACCCAAACGCGCGCGCCCTGCCCCAGCTTCATAATAACCGGCGAGGATGTGGAAGGTTCTGCCCGAACGTTCAGCACCGACGCCGTTACTGCCATCAGCACTTCTTCAGAACCGGTAGAGGAGACGGCCGGCCCATCACTGGGTTGCTGCTGGACAATAGGCGTTGGCTCCGGTGGCGCGGGTTCTGGTTCTGGTTCTGGCTCAGCCACGGCGGCAACTTGGGCCGGTTCTGGCTCAGCAGCACTGACCGGTGCTTCAGGGGTAACCGCTGGGGTCTCGGCAACGGTCTGGGGTACAGGCTCCGCTGTCTCTTCTTCAACAACAGCTGTCTGTGGGTTCTCAACCGGATCCATCACCAGATGGGAGAGCCGCGGTACTGGTTGACGCCCCCATTGTGGCGCGCCCCACACCATATAGCTGATGAAGCTGCCGCCCATTAGAAAGCCGATTAAAAATACCAGCGTGTAGGACATCCACTGGCTGTCTTTATTGGCCTTGGGCAGCGAATTACGACGGGTACGAGCCTGAACACCAAAGAGACGCCACTCAATGCGATCAAGATAACGAGGGTCTTCCGGTAACAGCGGCGGACGTTCGACGTCACCCTTTTCATCCTGGGTCTCACGCTGGACACGCTCACCAATTTCCAGCACCCGGTCCTCGGAAATTCCCAGAATTCGCCCCAGCAAACGCAGTGCCAGAGGCACCTGACTGGGCATTTCGTGAAACACCAGCAACATCCGCCAACAGGTTTCGACCAGAAACGGGACCTGGTCGCGCGACAGGGTTTCTGACATCCAGCGCAACGCTTCAACGTGTTGCTCCAGAGGTTGGTTTTCAAGCAGCTGACGCCAGCGCTCGACCAGAGTGTCATCAGTATAGGAAAGCGAACGTTGCAGTGTTTCACGCAGGTGTTGTTCGCTGGAAGGATATACGTAGGCAAGCCATTGTAATGCCAGGTGAACCGCCGCCTGAGTTGAGTCGGGGTGGCGCAACCAGAACGAAGTGCTTGTCACATCAGAATCAGCCAAAAATTTCATAACCTTTTCATTCAACCACTGGTTGTAACACCGTGCAATAGGCGTCGGTGCCATAACATCGCTAAGGTACAGCCATGAAGCATACCACAGGCCGTCAGACGTAGAATGTCCATCTTGGGGAGAGATTCCCGGACTGTTCTGATAATGCCATAAAAAAACCCCGGGTAAACCGAGGTTTTTTAGTCTTTCCGAGTGCCTGGCGGTTATTCTGCCGGCGTTTCCGCGAATGAAGCGCGCTCTTCGTCGCTGACTTCACGCATAGACAGCTTAACGCGGCCACGGTTGTCAACATCCAGAATCTTGACCACAACGACATCGCCTTCGCTCAGTTCGTCGGTCACTTTCTCGATGCGACGGTCAGCGATCTGGGAAATATGCACCAGACCGTCCTTACCCGGCAGGAATTGTACGAAAGCACCAAAGTCGGCGATGCGTACTACCTTGCCCTGATACACAGTGCCCGGCTCCGGCTCGGTGGTCAGCGCCAGAATCTTGTTCTTGGCAGCGGTGGCCGAGGCGTTATCCGGGGCGTACAGACGGACAGTACCGTCGTCGGAAATATCCACTTCAGCGCCGGTTTCTTCGACGATGGAGCGAATGGTGGCACCGCCCTTACCGATGACGTCACGAATCTTATCGGTGTCGATTTTCATCGTTTGCATGGTCGGGGCTTTGTCGGACAGCTCAGTACGAGAGCTCGCAATCACCTTGTTCATTTCATCGAGAATGTGCTGACGCGCGGCGTTGGCCTGCTCCAGAGCGATCTCCATGATCTCTTCGGTAATGCCTTCGATCTTGATGTCCATCTGCAAAGCGGTAACACCGGTTTTGGTACCGGCCACTTTGAAGTCCATGTCACCCAGGTGGTCTTCGTCACCCAGGATGTCGGTCAACACAGCAAAACCGTCGTCTTCTTTCACCAGGCCCATGGCGATACCCGCGACCGGGCTCTTCACCGGCACACCGGCGTCCATCATCGCCAGAGAGGCGCCACAGACTGAGGCCATGGACGAAGAACCGTTGGATTCGGTGATTTCAGACACCACGCGCACGGTGTAAGGGAAGTCATCCTGATTCGGCATCATCGCCAGCACGCCACGCTTGGCCAAACGACCGTGGCCGATTTCACGACGACCCACCGCACCGATACGACCCGCTTCACCGACGCTGAACGGAGGGAAGTTGTAGTGGAACATAAAGTGGTCAGTGATGGTGCCGTTCAACTGGTCTTCCATCTTGCCGTCGCGCAGCGTACCCAGGGTGGTTGCCACCAGCGCCTGAGTTTCACCACGAGTGAACAGCGCAGAACCGTGAGCGTTCGGCAGCACACCGACTTCAACGGTGATCGGACGAACAGTTTTGGTGTCACGACCGTCAATACGCGGCTCGCCTTTAACGATGCGCTCACGCACCAGCTGTTTCTCCAGCTTGGCGAAGACGCCTTTCAGTTCGTCAGCCGACGGGCCTTCTTCACTGGCCAGTTGTTCAACCAGTTCCGCCTTGTGGGCGTCCAGAGCGGCGTAACGCTCCATCTTGTCGGAAATCTGGTAAGCCTGGGCAATCTTGTCACCGAAACCGGCCTTCACTTGTTCGATCAGAGCCGTGTTTTCAGCTTTCGGTTGGAAATCCCAACGCGGTTTGCCGTTTTCAGCGGCGAAGGCTTTAACTGCTTCAACCGCAACCTGGTATTCCTGGTGAGCGAACAGAACGGCGCCCAGCATCTGATCTTCGCTCAGTTCCTGCGCTTCGGATTCCACCATCAGAACCGCATCGGCGGTACCGGCAACGACCATGTTCAGGCGCGAGCTTTCCAGTTGTTCGAAAGTCGGGTTCAGCAGGTAACCCTCTTCATCGGTGTAACCCACACGGGCAGCACCGATCGGGCCATTGAACGGTACACCGGAGATGGTCAGCGCAGCCGATGTCGCGATCATCGCGGCGATATCCGGATCATCGGTCTTGTTGGCAGACACCACGTTGATGATGACCTGAACTTCGTTCATAAAGCCTTTGGTGAACAAAGGACGGATCGGACGGTCGATCAGACGCGAGGTCAGGGTTTCTTTCTCAGAAGGACGACCTTCACGCTTCAGGTAGCCACCGGGGATTTTACCCGCGGCGTAATATTTTTCCTGATAATGAACCGACAGCGGGAAAAACGGCTGGTCGGCGCGGGCTTCTTTGGCCGCGACAACGGTGGCCAGCACGACGGTGTCGTCGATGGTGCACAGTACAGCGCCAGTGGCCTGACGAGCGATACGAGCAGTTTCCAGAATGACGGTCTTGCCACCGAACTGGAAGCTATGGGTTTTAGGGGTCAAATGACTCACTCGAGTCTCCTTTTTGGTTAATGGGTGGACCCCGATCCCAACGATGCTTCTATCGATAAAGTCTGGCTGAGACCTCATGGATAGAAGCTCCGCAGGCGGTATAACACCAGCCCGGGGAAATATCGTTGTTCACGGTCGTCCGAAACTACAGATCCAAATACAACGGCGGGAGCGCAGTGACACTGGCTTGAAACGAACAAGGGCCCCTGACGGAGCCCTTGGCGGTATCGCTTAGCGACGCAGACCCAGTTTCTTAATCAGGGTAGCGTAACGTTCGACGTCTTTCCGCTTGAGGTAGTCCAGCAGCTTACGACGCTGGTTAACCATGCGGATCAGACCACGGCGAGAATGGTGATCCTTGCTGTGATCCTTGAAGTGGCCCTGCAGACCTTCGATGTTACGGGTCAGCAATGCAACCTGGACTTCCGGGGAACCAGTATCGTTGGCGCCGGTACCGAATTCCTTAACGATTTCCGCTTTTTGTTCAACTGTCAGTGACATGGGTAACTCCACGAATATGCCAAATAAAGGAGTGACCACCGCGCATATTAACAGTGGCATTCCAGCGTGCAGCTACACAGCTGCAAACCGCGCGGGATTATACATCAGCAACCGGGCAGGAACAAAGCCTCATACCGCCCTGGTTGCGATCACTCTAAGCGGGTGTAATTCACCGCTGGCGTCGACCTCACCGACCCCCAGAAAACGCCCTTCGGCGACGGCCTGAGCCAGGCCTTCAAACGGCGCTTCCAAACGGAAGTGACTCACCGGATTACCATGACTGAAACGCTGCCCCTGGGCTTCGCTCAATTCGATAACAGGCAAGTCGACTAACAAAGATTGCAACGGCAGCAACCACTCATCCAGAGCGGTGTGGCCCTGTGCCTCCTGTCGCTCGATCAAGGTTTGCAATGCCTGCGCCTGATCCAGACTGAAACGGCCATGGCGGGTCCGGCGTAAAGCGGTGATATGAGCGCCACAGCCGAGTGCCTCGCCAATGTCATCGACCAGGGTGCGAATGTAAGTGCCTTTGGAGCAATGCACGTCCAACACCATTTCGTCGTCGTTGAGCTCAACCAGTGTCAGACTGAAAATCTGCACCGGCCGCGCTTCGCGCTCAACGGTTTTGCCCTGGCGCGCCAGGTCATAGAGTTTCTGACCATCGCGCTTAAGCGCCGAGTACATCGGCGGTACTTGCTCGATGTCGCCGGTAAACCGCTCAGCCAACAACCGCTCTACCGCTTCACGCTGCAACTCAGGTACCGGACGGCTGTCGATCACTGCGCCTTCGGCATCCAACGTATCGGTACGCACACCCAAGCGGGCAGTGGCGCGATAGGCTTTATCGGCATCGAGCAAAAAACGACTGAATTTAGTGGCTTCACCGAGACAGATCGGCAGCAAGCCGGTGGCCAGCGGATCCAGCGCACCGGTATGACCGGCTTTTTGTGCCTGAAACAACCAACGCACCTTTTGCAGCACGCCGTTGGACGACCAGCCATCGGGTTTATCAACCAGTATTACGCCATCCAAAGGACGACCTTTTTTTCTGCGTGCCATGAATCAGCTAGGAAATAAATGGGAGGGAAAAAGGACGACTCAGTCGTCGTCCTGATGACGAGCCTGATCCTGACGTAAGGCTTCGTCAATCAAGCCCGTCAGGCGGGTGCCGCTTTCCAGTACCTGGTCATAATGAAAACGCAATTGCGGCATTACGCGCAGCTGTATTTCCTGCGCCAGCATGGAACGCAAAAAGCCACTCGCCTTATTCAACAAGGCGGCTTGTTCATCGCGTTGCTGTTCAGCTTCGGCGTTATCGCCAAAGGCCATGCAAGTGAAATAAATGTCAGCGTAGGACAGATCGCGACTGACCTTGACCGCATTGATGGTCACCATGCCCAGGCGTGGGTCTTTGACTTCCTGCTGAATCAGTACTGACAGATCGCGTTGAATCTGATCACCGATCCGGCGCAGGCGACTGTTGTCTTTAGCCATGAGATTACCTAAACGATTAGCGCCCAGACCAACCATTTTGGTCAGTCTGGGCAGTCATCCGCCCCAGCCTAGAACCGGGACGAGAAGCATCAGTCTTCGATGCTGCGTGCCACTTCTTTAACGTCAAAGACTTCGATCTTGTCGCCGGCTTTCACGTCATTGTAGTTGCGAACACCGATACCGCATTCCATTCCCTGACGTACTTCCTGAACGTCGTCTTTAAAGCGGCGCAGCGATTCCAGTTCGCCTTCGTAGATCACCACTTCGTCGCGCAGAACACGGATCTTCTTGTTGCGGTAGACGGTACCCTCAACCACCATGCAGCCAGCGACCTGGCCAAACTTCGGTGAGTTGAAGACATCGCGCACTTCCGCCAGACCCACGATCTCTTCACGCAGATCGGGCGACAACAGACCACTCATGGCGGCTTTGACGTCGTCGATCAGGTCGTAAATGACATTGTAGTAACGCAGATCCAGGCCGGCATTTTCGATGACCGTACGCGCCTTACCGGTGGCACGAACGTTGAAACCGAAGACCACCGCACTGGCGGTAATCGCCAGGTTGGCATCCGACTCGGAAATCGCGCCCACACCGCTGGCGATGATATTCACCTTGACTTCGTCGGTGCTGAGTTTCTGCAGTGAAGCACTGATCGCTTCCAGCGAACCGCGCACGTCAGCCTTGAGTACGATGTTCAGGTTCTGCAGTTCATCCGAACCCATACCCTGGAACAAGGCATCCAGTTTGGCCGCCTGTTGCTGCGCCTGGATGGATTCCTTGGCACGCTCGTAACGCATCTCGGCCACTTCACGTGCGGTCCGTTCACTCTCAGCGACAACAAAGTCGTCGCCGGCGTCAGGCGTACCGTTCAAGCCGAGAATCTCGACCGGAATGGAGGGGCCGGCTTCGTCAACCTGTTGGCCGGTTTCATCCAGCAAGGCACGTACCTTACCGTAGAAAGCACCCGCCAGAACCACATCGCCTTTGCGCAACAGACCGGATTGAACCAGGACCGTAGCAACGGCGCCGCGGCCTTTATCCAGACTGGATTCAACCACCACACCTTTACCCGGACCGGTAGCGTGCGCTTTCAGTTCCAGCACTTCAGCCTGCAACAGAATAGCGTCGAGCAACTCGTCAATGCCCTGACCGGAATGCGCCGAGACCTGCACAAACTGCGTATCGCCACCCCAGGCTTCGGGAATGACATCGCGCTGCGACAGTTCATTGATAACACGATCCGGATCGGCTTCTTCTTTATCCATCTTGTTGATGGCAACGATCAGCGGAACACCGGCTGCCTTGGCGTGTTGAATTGCCTCTTCGGTTTGCGGCATCACACCATCGTCGGCAGCGACGACCAGAATCACCACGTCGGTCGCCTGAGCACCACGCGCACGCATGGCGGTAAAGGCCGCGTGTCCCGGTGTATCCAGGAAGGTGATCATGCCTTTGTCGGTCTTAACGTGGTAAGCACCGATGTGCTGGGTAATACCACCGGACTCACCCGCCACAACGCGAGTGCGACGAATGTGGTCGAGCAAGCTGGTTTTACCGTGGTCAACGTGACCCATAACGGTGATGACCGGAGCGCGGGCGGTTTCTTCACCGCTGTAGCTCACTTCCATCAAATCGTCTTCCATGGCGTTCTCATTGACGACCGCATACTTGTGGCCCATCTCTTCGATCACCAGGATGGCAGTATCCTGATCGATGCTTTGGTTAACAGTCACCATCACACCCATCTTGAACAATACCTTGACCACCTCAGCGGCTTTGATCGACATCTGGTTCGCCAGGTCAGCCACGGTAATGGCTTCACCCAGTTGCACCTCACGCACCACCGGTGCGGTTGGACGTTCGAACTGGTGATCACGACGCTTGTTCGACTTGCGACGACGGCGACGACCAAAGCCATCACCTTCACCTTCATCCAAGGCCGACAACATCTGCTGATGCTTATTACCGCCACGACCGCTGGCCACACGCTGAGCCACCTCGGCTTTCTTGCCGCCTTTTTTATGACCCGCTTTACGACTGTCACCGGCCGGGCCGTCATCGACTCGAACCGGTTTTTCAGTTTTGTGTTTCTTCTTCTCGGTGGTGCGATCTTCCTTAGCCAGTTTGGCTTCGGCATCCGCCACCGCCAGTTGCGGATCTTCTTCAACCGTTTCGCTTTGCGCTGATTTACGCGCCGCTTCGGCTGCTTTGCGATCCGCTTCCGCTTTGGCTTTTGCTTCAGCATCGCGCTGACGTGCCGCTTCCAGTTTGGCGTCTTCTTCAGCACGACGAGTGGCGCTGTCATTCGCTGTCGGTGCTGGCGCTTCCGCTGCTACTTTCTCTTCAGCCGGCGCTTCGCTTTCGGTCGTTTCTACAGCATCGTGCTGAACGTAGGTGCGCTTCTTACGCACTTCGATATTGACCGTTTTGCCGCGCGCAGAACCACCGGTTTTTAATTGAGTGGTCACTTTGCGCTTTAAGGTGATTTTTTTCGGCGAACTGTCATTGCTTTCACCATGACTGCTCTTCAAAAATGTCAACAGGGTCTGCTTCTGGTCGTCATTGACGGCGTCGCTTTCCGACTGCTGCGGCAGACCCGCATCGCTCATCTGTTTCAACAAACGATCAACGGGTGTACCAACGCTCTCCGCCAGTTGTTTAACGGTGACTTCTGCCATGGATTCCTCCTACCCGTGATTAGTCGTTTTCAAACCAAGGCGCCCGTGCTGCCATGATCAATTGACCGGCGCGCTCTTCGTTCATTCCATCGATGTCCATCAGTTCATCGATGCTCTGTTCCGCCAGATCTTCCATGCTGCAAATGCCCTTGCTCGCCAGCAGGCGAGCCAGACCATCATCCATGCCTTCCATGGACAGCAAATCTTCCTGAGGGGTGGCGGAATCCAGCTGTTCTTCACTGGCCAGTTCCTGAGTCAACAGCACATCTTTGGCGCGCTGACGCAATTCCTGAACAATGTCCTCATCAAAACCTTCGATGGCGAGAAATTCTTCCTGGGGTACGTAGGCCACTTCTTCCAAAGTGGTGAAGCCTTCCTCAACCAGTACCAGGGCGATGTCTTCATCGACAGCCAGTTTTTCTTCAAAATAAGTGACCAACTGACCGGCTTCAGCTTCCTGTTTCTCACCGGCTTCGGCTTCGGTCATGACGTTGATGGTCCAGCCTGTTAAATCGCTGGCCAGACGAACGTTTTGTCCGCTGCGGCCAATGGCGATCGCCAGGTTATCTTCAGCAACAGCGACGTCCATGGTGTGAGTGTCTTCATCCATAACGATGGACGCGACTTCCGCCGGCGCCATGGCGTTGATCACCAATTGCGCAGGATTGTCGTCCCACAAAATGATGTCGACGCGTTCGTTGTTCAGCTCGTTGGAAACGGCCTGCACGCGTGAACCGCGCATACCGACACAGGCGCCAACCGGATCAATGCGTCCGTCATTGGTTTTCACCGCGATCTTAGCGCGTGAACCCGGGTCGCGGGCACAACCACGAATTTCGATCACTTCTTCCTGAATTTCCGGCACTTCAATGCGGAACAATTCGATCAGCATTTCGTTGCTGGCGCGACTCAATACCAATTGAGGGCCACGGCCTTCGGCGCGTACACCCTGCAGCACAGCGCGGACTCGATCGCCGATGCGGAAGGTTTCGCGGCCGATCACTTCTTCACGCGGTAATACCGCTTCGGCGTTGTTACCCAGATCAACAATGATGTTGTCGCGGGTCACTTTCTTGACCGTACCCAACACCATTTCACCAACACGCTCGCGATACTGTTCAACAATTTTCGCGCGTTCGGCTTCGCGCACTTTCTGCACGATAATCTGCTTGGCGGCCTGGGCGCTGATACGACCAAAGCCGGCGTTCTCAACTTTTTCTTCGTAGATGTCGTCAGGCTGCAGTGTCTTGTCGACCTCATGCGCCTCTTCCACCGTCCACTCCGAACCCAACATTGGGACTACGTCATCGGCGGTTACCGTCCAGCGACGGAAAGTTTCGTATTCCCCGGTTTCGCGGTCGATGACTACCTTGATGTCCGCTTCGCCTTCATCGTCGAAGCGCTTCTTAGCCGCAGCGGCAAGAGCAAGTTCCATGGCGTCAAAAATGACTTCACGGGATACACCCTTTTCATTCGCTACCGCGTCCACGACCAGAAGAATTTCTTTGCTCATCGTCTCAGCCTCTCGTTTGCCGGGCCTGTACCGGGCTTTCCTTTTCGATTAATCGGTTATGCGTTGTCGAAGTTCGGAACCAAACGCGCCACTTCTATACTTTCAATCGGCAGCAGGTAATCGCTGCCATCCAGGGTGACGCAAATATCACCGTCTTCGATGGCGCTCAGTACGCCTTTAAACTTACGTCGTCCTTCGAACGGAGCGCGCAGTCGAACATCAATCCACTCACCAATATAAAGAGCGAATTGTTCCAAAGTGAATAACGGCCGATCCATGCCTGGCGATGACACTTCCAGGGTGTAGTTCTGACTGATCGGGTCTTCGACATCCATCACAGCGCTGATCTGATGACTGACTTCAGCGCAATGATCGACAGTAATGCCATCTTCATGATCGATATAAACGCGCAACAAACTGTGCTTACCACGCGCCACATATTCCAAACCCCAGAACACATAGCCCAAACCGGTCACAACCGGTTCGATCAGCGTTGTCAGTTCATCTACCTTCGCCATGGGCGTCCTCTGTTTGAGCGCTTTTTCAAAAACAAAAAAAGGGCAACTTTGGAATCGTCGCACCGGCGTCGATTCCGCAGGCCCAGATCAAAATCAACTGATCTCGACAATGGCCGCCGTCGGTAGCCATTCACCTCACTGCGAGGCTGCACGTACAAAAAAGCCCCTGCATGAGGGGCTTAATGCTGAAGTCCAGCGGACTTCTTTATGCTACGGAAGGCCCTCTGGCTTCCGGTGGTCCGAAGACCCTGGAATTCCGTGGAATTCCGGAAATGCTGATTCTTCATATATAGAAACAACATTTCAAATGGTAGCGGGGGCAGGGTAAAAATGGACGTTTAGGAAGCATGCTTCCTGTCCGTTTTTACGGCTGCACACGGATGTGCAGCCTGGACCTTACCGCTGGGACGCACAACCCTAAAGCTGAACGACCTCACCAATTGGTAGCGGGGGCAGGATTTGAACCTACGACCTTCGGGTTATGAGCCCGACGAGCTACCAGACTGCTCCACCCCGCATCAAACTTTCAGGTTATTTATATCCCGGAACCTGGCCGGGTCGGTCTCATAAGCCGAAGGTCGCTAATACTCCCTTCGACTTTTGCGGTGTGGGAGCCCGACGCGCTACCAGACTGCTCCACCCCGCATCAAACTTTCAGGTTATTTATATCCCGGAACCTGGCCGGATCGGTCTCATAAGCCGAAGGTCGCTAAAACTCCCTTCGACTTTTGCGGTGTGGGAGCCCGACGAGCTACCAGACTGCTCCACCCCGCATCAAACTTTCAGGTTATTTATATCCCGGAACCTGTTCCGGTGGTCTCAAAACTGGATGACTCCCACTAAGGATCATCCCCGGGCGGCGCGAATTATAGGGATGCGTCACTCGACTTTCAAGGCTGCCCGGAGCAAAGAGTCCGGGAGAAAGAAAACGGGCCTGGAAACCAGGCCCGGGTATTGGTGCCGACGACTAGACTCGAACTAGCACGGGCAAAAGCCCACCACCCCCTCAAGATGGCGTGTCTACCAATTCCACCACGTCGGCAAAACTTACTCGGCAGGTACTTCCGATGTTGCGCTGCCTTCACCAGCCGGGATCTCACCAAGATCACCCGCCGTTTCGGACTGAGTATTCACGCTCTGTTCTGCAGCGGGAATATCCAGGCCCAAATCATCCAGACCACTCGCCTTTTGCTTGGCAATATAAGCCAAACCAAAGCTGGTCAGGAAAAAGCCGGTTGCCAAAATGGCGGTGGTGCGAGTCAGGAAGTTACCGCTGCCGCCACTGCCAAAAACCGTCTGAGATGCACCGCCACCAAAGGAAGCACCGGCATCCGCACCCTTACCACGTTGGATCAGCACGAAACCGACCACAGCAACGGCCAGGCAGACGTGCACAACCAAAACTAAATTCTCAACCATCATATCCGTTAGACCTCTGCTGCCGCCTGACAGATGGCGACGAACTCATCAGCCAGCAGGGACGCCCCGCCGACCAGCCCGCCATCAATATCCGGCTGCTGAAACAATTCCTGTGCATTAGCGGCTTTAACACTGCCGCCGTACAAAATGCGGTTCTGAGCCGCCACATCGGCATCGGCCTGAGCCAGACGACCGCGAATAAAAGCATGCACGGCCTGAGCCTGTTCCGGCGATGCTGTCTTGCCCGTACCGATCGCCCAAACCGGTTCGTACGCGATAACGATGCGCTTGAACGCCGCAATACCCACTTCGTTCAATACTGCATCCAGCTGCTCACCTACCACCTGTTCGGTGGTGTCAGCTTCACGTTCTGCCAGCGTTTCTCCAACGCACAGCATTGGCGTTACATCCGCAGCCAGTGCCGCTGCCACCTTGGTCGCCGTATCAGCGTTGCTCTCAGCAAAGAGTTCACGACGCTCGGAGTGACCAATCAATACATAGTGACAGCCAAAATCTTTCACCATGCCCAGAGACAATTCGCCGGTATAGGCGCCTTTCTCCGCAGCATGAACGTTTTGAGTGCCCCACTCGATGCCAGTGCCGTTCAACATCTGGGCAACCTGAGCAACGTACAACGCTGGTGGAAACACCACTGCGTCCATGGCTTTTGCATCAATGCCGGCAACAAAAGCATTCAACAGACTCTCAGTCTGAGCTTTGCTGCCATTCATCTTCCAGTTTGCGGCTACCAGCTTGCGGCGCATTGCAGGCCTCCCTCAAAACGGGCGCAGAGTGTACTTCCTTTGCCTGCCATGGGCAAGCTGATCTCAAAAAAGAGTGGTTTCAAAACAAGGGCTTAGCCCAGAAGCCTTAAACGGCTTCCTGCACTGCGGCTGTTACCTGAGCGGCCAATTCACGACAGGTGCGCTTGACCAGTGCTACGTCTTCGCCTTCGACCATCACCCGAACCAGCGGCTCAGTTCCTGACGGACGTAACAAGACACGACCGCTGCGCCCAAGAGTGGCTTCTGCATGAGCCACGGCATTGACCACAGATGGCAATGACAGGACGTCTTTTTTCTGCGGCATCTGAACGTTAATCATCACCTGCGGAAATTTGCGCATACCCGATTTGGCTTGCGACAGCGTCTGATCCGCCTGGATCAGCGCGCACAAAACCTGCAACGCAGAAACGATACCGTCACCCGTGGTGGTGACGTGTTTGCACACCAGATGGCCCGAATTTTCACCACCCAGATTCCAGCCACGCTCATTCAGCTGCTCAAGCACGTAACGATCACCAACCTGAGCGCGAACCAGCTCAATACCTTCGCGCTCCAGCGCCACCACCAGTCCGAGATTGGTCATCAGCGTACCGACGACGCCACCGGCCAGTTGGCCCGTTGCTTTCATATGAACAGCGAGGATGTACAGCAACTCATCGCCATCGACCAACTCACCATCGCCATCGACCATTAACAGCCGGTCGCCATCACCATCGAAGGCGATACCCAGGTCAGCCTGCTGTTCCAGAACGGCACGCTGTAGGTTGGCCGGATGAGTCGAACCCACCCCTTCGTTAATGTTCAAACCGTCCGGCTGGGCACCGATAACGCTGACCTTGGCACCCAGCTCCCGAAACACCTTGGGAGCCACGTCGTAGGTTGCACCGTGGGCACAATCGAGCACGATCTTCAGCCCACCCAAACCGATATAGCCGGCGGTGCTTTTGCAGAATTCGACATAACGACCACCGGCATCGGGAATGCGATTGGCTTTACCCAATTGATCGCTTTCTGCTGTCGTCAAGGCCAGCTCAAGCTCTGCTTCGATGGCCAGCTCAAGCTCATCGGGCAGTTTGGTACCAGCAGCGGAAAAGAACTTAATGCCGTTGTCGTAGTAGGGATTATGTGACGCTGAAATAACGATGCCGGCATCGGCGTGAAAAGCGCGCGTCAGATAAGCAATTGCCGGCGTTGGCATCGGCCCGACCAGCAAGCTGTCGCAGCCTGCCGCCGACAAGCCCGATTCCAATACCGATTCGAACATATAGCCGGAAATGCGAGTGTCTTTACCGATCAGAATGCGACCCTTGCCTTCACGCGCAAAAACGCGACCGGCGGCCCAACCCAGCTTCAATACAAAGTCAGGAGTGATCACACCCTGGCCAACCCGACCCCGAATACCATCGGTTCCAAAATAACGTTTTACGTCACTCACCTGGAGTGTTTCTCCCTATAAAGCGGTGCTAATCGACACCGTACTGGACGGCGTTGGTCATGGTGATGGCATCGACGGTTTCAGCCACATCGTGCACCCGCACAATGGCCGCCCCTTTCAAAGCCGCGGTAACGGCGACGGCCAGGCTGCCATACAGACGCTGATCAACCGGTTTACCCAAAACATCACCAATCATGGATTTGCGCGACATACCCACCAGAATCGGGCAATCGAAAGCGCGGAAACGAGCCAGTTGATCAAGCAGCGCCAGATTGTGACCTACCGTTTTGCCAAAGCCAAACCCCGGGTCAACCATAAGTTGTTGACGACGCAGCCCCACGGCCTCACAGGCAGCTATGCGTTCACCTAAATAGCGCTCGACCTCCACCACCACATCGGCGTATTGCGGGCTTAATTGCATGGTGCCGGGCTGTCCCTGCATGTGCATCAGACAGACCGGCAAGCCCGTATCGACCGCCGCCTGTATCGCACCGGGGCGGGATAAAGCGCGCACGTCATTGATCAGATGCGCACCCAGCCGAGCGCTTTCACGCATTACTTCCGGCGTGCTGGTATCAACCGACAAGGCCGCATCAACCCGTCCTGACAAGGCTTCGACCACCGGCAAAACCCGATCCAACTCCTGCTGCACACTGACTTCGGCAGCGCCGGGGCGCGTGCTTTCACCGCCGATATCGATCAAGGCAGCACCGGCCTCCGCCATAGCTTCGGCGTGGCGAATGGCTGCATCCTGACCGACAAACCGACCGCCATCGGAAAAGCTGTCCGGAGTTACATTCAAAACGCCCATAACCTGAGTGCGACTCAGATCCAGGGTGCGATTCCCACACTGCCACTGCTGCCAACTGTTCATTCCACTCTCTCACTGGTGCGCACACATAAAAAAACGGCGCCGCAGCGCCGTTTGATCTGGCTCGTCAGTTCCGCCTTACTCCGGCTGACCTTCGCGGTTCAGTTCGCCATCGTCATCAGCGGTTTGACCGGCCGGTGCCGGATCGGGGTCCGGGCCGCCTTTGTTGCGATCTTCCCAGCCTTTCGGCGGGTTCGGCTTATTGCCGTTCATGATCGCTTCGATCTGTTCGGCGTCGATGGTTTCATATTCCATCAACGCATCTTTCATCGCTTCGAGCTTGTCGCGATTGTCTTCCAACAGGTCGTAAGCGGTTTTGTAGCACTTATCGAGAATCCGTTTGATCTCGGCATCCACTGCCTTGGCCGTCTCACCCGATACTTTGGACATAGAACCCTGATCACCCAGATAACCCTGCTGTTCTTCTTCGAACTGCTGAGCACCGAGTTCACTCAAGCCCCACTTGGTGACCATATTACGCGCCAACTGCGTCGCCCGTTCGATGTCGTTCGACGCGCCGGTGGTCACGCCATCAACACCGTTGGTCATCTCCTCGGCAATACGACCGCCATAGAGACTGCAAATCTGACTTTCCAGATGACGTTTGCTGACCGAGTAACGATCTTCTTCCGGCAGATACATGGTCACACCCAAAGCACGACCGCGCGGGATGATTGACACCTTATAAACCGGGTCATGCTCGGGCACCAAACGACCAATAATGGCGTGGCCGGACTCGTGATAGGCGGTATTAATCTTCTCTTTCTCAGACATGACCATGGATTTGCGCTCAGCGCCCATCATGATTTTGTCTTTGGCCCGATCAAACTCTTCCATGCTGACCACGCGGCGACTCAGACGAGCGGCAAACAGGGAGGCTTCGTTACAGAGGTTAGCGAGATCGGCACCGGAGAAACCGGGCGTGCCACGAGCAATCACTGCAGCGTTCACATCGTCAGCCACCGGAATCTTGCGCATGTGGACTTTCAGAATTTGCTCGCGACCGCGGATATCGGGCAGGCCAACCACGACCTGACGGTCGAAACGACCCGGACGCAGCAAGGCGGGGTCGAGCACGTCGGGACGGTTGGTGGCAGCAATAACGATGACGCCATCGTTTACTTCAAAGCCATCCATTTCGACCAGCAACTGGTTCAATGTCTGTTCGCGTTCATCGTTGCCGCCACCGATGCCAACACCGCGCGAACGGCCAACGGCATCAATCTCATCGATAAAGATGATGCACGGCGCTTGCTTCTTAGCCTGGTCAAACATGTCGCGGACACGGGACGCACCCACACCCACAAACATCTCGACGAAGTCAGAGCCGGAAATGGAGAAGAACGGCACCTTGGCTTCACCGGCAATGGCCTTAGCCAGCAGGGTCTTACCGGTACCGGGAGGGCCGACCATCAAGACGCCACGCGGAATGGTGCCACCCAGACGCTGGTATTTGCCCGGATCGCGCAGGAATTCAACCAATTCCTGAACGTCTTCTTTGGCTTCTTCCACACCTGCCACATCGGCGAAGGTGGTTTTAATCTGATCTTCACTGAGCATCTTGGCTTTGCTTTTACCAAAGCTCATCGGGCCTTTGCCGCCGCCCGCGCCACCTTGCATCTGGCGCATAAAGAACATGAATACTGCCAGAATGATCAGGATCGGGAAGGCTGCAACCAGCAACTGAGTCCAGATGCTCTGCTGCTCCGGCTGTTTGGACACCACATCGACGTTGTGCTGGATCATCTGATCGATCAGTTGGGAGTCATCCACATAGGGCGGGCGAACGGTATCGAAACTCGAACCATCGCGACGAATGCCCTGGATGTTCAAACCCTGATAGGTCACTGAACGGATCTGGTCCTGCTCGACCTGCTGGACGAAGCGGGAGTAGCTCATCTCTTCGGTACTGGGCGCCATGTCGAAATTATTGAACACCGCCAGCAGCACCGCCGCTATGATCAACCAGAGAACTAGATTCTTAGCCATAAGGTTCTACTTTACTCATTCTTTGCAGCATCGCTGCGTTGTCGCTTAACCCCGGAACCCCTGGGCAACCAGATAAGTCTCGCGGGAGCGGGCACGTGATGATTTCGGTTTGCGCATCACCACACGCGTGAAAGCCTGACGGGCGGCCTTGACGTAGTCGTCGAAGCCTTCACCGTGAAAGACCTTGGCAACAAAACTGCCGCCGGGCCTCAGGATAGCTGTTGCCATCTCCATTGCCAATTCGACCAGGTAGATGGCAGCCGGTTGGTCGACCGCGGCCACCCCGCTCATGTTGGGGGCCATGTCGGAGATTACAAGATCCACCGGACGCTCGCCGATCAGCGCCAGCAGGGCGTCGTAGACGTCCTGTTCGGTAAAGTCCCCCTGAATGAATTCGACCCCGGGAACCGGGTCCATATCCAGAATATCGGAAGCAAAGACACGCCCGTCGTCACCGACGGCACGAGCAGCCACCTGTGACCAACCACCGGGCGCTGAGCCCAAGTCAACCACTGTCATGCCCGGCTTGAGCAGATTGTCTTTCTCTATGATCTCAATCAGTTTGTAGCTGGCGCGACTGCGAAAGCCGTCCTGTTGAGCCTGGCGCACAAACTGATCATCAAAATGTTCACGCAGCCAGTCATTGCTGCTTTTAGATCGGGCCACGGGTTTCCTCGTTTGGGCGGTTGTAACGTACAATGGCGCGCTTGCACGCATCGAGTTGGAATTAAGTGAAATGAGTTTGAATCAGGAACAGAAAAAACGCTACCGGGCCATCGGTCACGACCTTAATCCTTTGGTCACCGTTGCTGAAAAAGGCCTGACCGAATCGGTCCTGGCGGAAATCGACCGGGCGCTGCGCGATCATGAACTGATCAAGATTAAGGTCAACCTGGCCGACCGCGATGAAAAGAAAGCCGCCATCGCTTCCGTTTGCGAACAACTGGACGCCACTCTGGTGCAGTCCATTGGTCACGTCGCACTGTTGCTACGCCGTGAAGACAAGCCGAATCCGAAGTTGTCTAATTTGTTGAGAGTTTAGGAAGACGCTAAACGGGAGACGGGAGACGGGAGACGCTAAATAGCGTCGAGCGTCTCCCGTTCTGCGTTAAGCGCCTACCGGCGTCAGCCAGTGGTGTTCATCCGGCGCTTCGCCCCACTGCACCTGATTCAACGCCAGGCGCAATGCTTCCGTGGTCGGGCCGGGTTTGCCTGCGCCCACCGGATAGGACTCACCATGACGGATCAATCGACTGACCGGTGTTAGTACGGCCGCAGTTCCGGACAGAGCCGCTTCGGTACCGGGTTTGGCCGCACGTTCCAGCAACTCATCAACCGTCAAGTTGCGTTCGCTCACCGTCATGCCGCGATCCCGCGCCAACGTCAGCAATGAATCGCGGGTAATACCGTGCAGGAAGGAACGATCCAGGCCTTTGGTGATGATTTCGTTGCCGTCGATCAAAATAAAGTTGGCCGCGCCGGTCTCCTGGACATCACCGCCCGGACAGAACAATACCTGATCGGCTTCGTACTCGGCCTTGGCCGTCAGAATGGGCGTCAAGGCAGAGGCGTAGTTACCACCACTTTTCACCATGCCCATATGAGCCGCGCAACGCATGCCGTCCTCTTCCAGCAACAACGTCAGACCGCCACCGCCGCCGCTGAAATAATCACCTACGGGTGATAACAGCACGTAGAGCAAGGAACTATCGGTTGGGGCTGCCGCTTTACCGATGGCCGCTTCAGTACCGATATGCGTCGGGCGGATATACATCGACCCCGGCGCTTGCGGCACTTCATCTTTAAAGCGCGCCACCAGATCAACAATCATCTCGGTCAACTGGGCTTTGTCGATCGCTGGAAGGTTCAGCAAACGGCTGCTCTGAGCCAAGCGTTCTACATTGGCCTCCACACGAAACAGCTTCACCGAACCATCGGCGTGACGAAAGGCCTTCAAGCCTTCGAAACAGGTACTGGAATAATGCAGAACATGCGCGCCAGGATGGAGCGTAAGCGCGTCGGACGGGACGATTTCAGTCGACGACCAACGCCCACCCTCGTACCGGGCCTGCGCCATCTGCGGCATAAAAACGGTTCCAAATGCGGCCATCATAATTTCCAAATTTCCAGGGTCCGGACGGACCATTAACAGCGCCGGCGACACCGGCGACCCTTAAGGAGTCTTTGAATAATTTCCCAAAGCTCCGTTACATCACTCCAAACGGCGCTCAGGCAGCCGGGGCGACGCTTCCATCAGGGCTTGCCAGCAGTCAGTGACTGCCTCGCGAACGCCAGCAAGTTCAGCACTGATCTGCGCACCTTCAAGCACATTAGCCTCGCGCTGCAAAATACGTTGATGCACCTCGCGGCGCAAAACCAGGTAGGCAGACAGCAAACGACGATGCTCAGCTTCGCTCAGATAACCCACTCGATGCAGTTGCTCAAGACAACGGATATTGTCCGACCAGCGCGTCAGCTCCGGGTAGTCCGCAGCCCATGATAAGACGCCATATTGCACCATAAATTCCACATCGACGATACCGCCGGCATCCTGCTTTATATCGAACAGAGTGTTGTCTGAACTGCTCAGATGGCGGGTCATCTTGGCGCGCATCTTAACCACTTCCTGGCGCAGCGTTTCCCGATCGCGATGATGTTGCAATACGTCCGCGCGAATCTGTTCAAAGTGCTGTTTAATTTCAGGATCACCGGCAATGCAACGCGCCCGCACCAGGGCTTGGTGTTCCCAGGTCCAGGCCTGATTGTTCTGATATTTGGCAAAGGCCGCCAGGCTGCTGACCAGCAAGCCGGAATTGCCCGACGGTCGCAAGCGGGCGTCGACTTCATAAAGGTTGCCGGACGGTGTTTGTGCCGACAGCAGATGAATCAGTTTCTGACCCAGGCGCGCCATAAACAGACTGTTATCGATGATCTTGGGACCTTCGGTTTCGCCCTGACTGGCGGCATCGTGCAGAAATACCAGATCGAGATCCGATTCATAGGACAACTCCAGACCGCCCATCTTGCCGTAGGCAATCACCGCGAAATCCAGCTCACACCAATCCCCGTTATCACGACTGGGGCGACCATGCCGCTCTACCATCTGTTGCCAGGCCAGCGCCAAAGCCTGCTCCACCACAACCTCGCCAACCCAGGCGAGATAATCGGAAATGTTCATCAGCGGTAAGGATTCGGTGACTTCGCACGCCGCTGCCCGCAGTACCCGGCCATGACGAAAATGACGCATCACCTCCATTTGCTGCTCCAGATCATCGCCGGGAATACGCAACAACATCTGCAACAGCTCGTCTTTTAATTCGACCTTATCAGGCAAACGATACAGGCTGTCCGGGTCGGTCAGTTCATCAAGCAAATAGGGTTTGTTTTCCAGCAAGTCGGCAATCCAGGATGACGCTGGCGCCAGACGACACAACTGACGCAACGCCTCCGGATTTTCCACCAGCAGCACAAAATAAACGCTGCGCCGCAACACCGCTTCAAGAATGGGACGAATGGCAATAAAGCCATTGTCCAGTTGATGAGTCCGCGCCAGTTCGGTCAACAGCAAGGGCATTAGCCGATCCAGATTGGCGCGACCTTCACCTTTCAGCCGAACCACGGCCGGTTCATTGCGAAATGCCTGCACCGCTTCGGCGGCAGCCTCCGGCAGTTGCTCCGGTTGCGCAGCCGGATCTTGCCAATAGGCCAGCCAGTGAGACTCGGCATCAGCATCGGCAGCGCTGTCTTCGGCGATAACCTGACTGAAATGAAAGTGAATGCGTTCGCGGTGCTGCTCAAGCTCAGCGAGCAGCGCTTCGGTATCGGCCAGACCCAGACTGAACGCCAAACGCTCAAGGTCCTTAGGGTCGGCAGGAAGACGCTGGGTTTGCTCATCATGCAGCGCCTGAATGCGGTGTTCCAGGTCGCGTAAAAAGTCGTAACCGGCGGTTAATTCCTCGACCACGCCCGCGGGCAAATAGCCTTCGCCGGACAATAATTTCAGCACCGGCCAGGTTCCGGTCTGCTGCAAGTCGGTATCCTGACCACCGCGAATTAACTGAAACGCCTGGGTGATAAATTCGACTTCGCGAATCCCACCACGGCCGAGTTTGATGTTGTCTTCCAGCCCCTGACGCCGGACTTCTTTTTGAATCAAATCTTTGAGTCGACGCAGCGCACCCAGCGCCTGAAAATCGACATAGCGCCGATAAGCAAAGGGCTTTAATTCCGCCATCAGTGCTTCGCAGGCCGCGGGCGCGCCAGTGACCGGCCGCGCCTTGATCATGGCATAGCGTTCCCATTCACGACCTTGCTGAGTGTAGTAACGCTGCATGGCGTTGAAATTACTGACCAGAGCGCCGCTTTGTCCCCAGGGCCGCAAACGCATATCGACGCGAAATACAAAACCGTCTTCGGTGCGGGTATCCAGCAGTTGAATCAGCTTGCGTCCGACGCGGGTAAAGAAGGCTTCGTGACTGTTGCCGGCACTGGTTTCACCCTGACTTGGAAAGGCAAAAATCAAATCGATATCGGACGATAAATTCAGTTCCCGCGCGCCATGTTTGCCCATGGCCAAAACCACCAACTGCTGTTGATCTTCACCGTAATCGGAAGGTCCGGGTTCACCCCACTGCTGCGCCCAAAAACGATGCGCATAATCCAGCGCCTCGCCAATGGCGGCGTCGGCCAGGTCGGAAACCGCCCGGGCTGTTTGGCGCACGTTACTTAAACCAGCGGCATCACGCACGATCAGCCGCGCCAGGTGCCAGTTGCGCCATTGACGTAAATCGGCAAGCACCTGAGTTTCGTTATCCAGCGACCAATCCCGACTGCGCGCTCGCAACTGCTCAGCGGCGTCTACATCAAGTTGCAGACTGCTGGCAAAATCAACCCATTGCGACTCACGACCTTCCAGCCATTGCGCCAACCACGGACTGCACAGCACCGCTTTTTCAAGCACCTGTTGTTGATCTTCTGTCAGGGCTTGCCAGGCAGCCTGGTCGGTCAGCGGGTGATTGGCGTCGATCATCAGGAACTCCTAAATCCAAGGGCACTCAGGCTCGGCAGCCGGGTCCAGACTGTCAAGCCTGACGCCAGCCAAACGACAGTCATCCAAATGCATAGCGACAACGAATTAAGGAACTTTAGACCCCAAGACGCCGTCTGCTTGAGGTACCATCATTCGCCGTGATCGATCCCTGCTTAAGGATATTCCATGAAACGCTTAGTATTGCTGTTAACCACTCTCACTGCCCTGAGTTGTTCTACCTGGGCCGACGACTGGCAAGACATTCTCGACGAAGCCAACGGCCAAACGGTTTACTTCCATGCCTGGGGCGGCAGCCAGCCGATCAACGATTACCTGAGCTGGGTTGCTGATCGAGTGGAGCAGGAATACGGCGTTAATCTGGAGCACGTCAAAGTGGCGGAAACCGGTGCTGTGGTCAGCCAGGTGTTGTCGGAGAAAACCGCTGGCCGCAATACCAACGGCTCGGTCGATCTGGTGTGGATCAACGGCGAAAACTTCGCCGCCATGAAAGCCAATGGTTTGCTGTTCGGTCCCTTCACTCAAGATCTGCCGAACTACGCCCTGGTGGATACCGAGAATAAACCGACGACCCGCTTCGATTTCACCACGCCGGTCGATCATCTCGAAGCACCCTGGGGCATGGCACAACTGGTGTTTATGTACGATAGCGCGCGACTGGATACGCCACCGGCATCCATGGCGCAACTGCTGGAGTTTGCCCATGACAATCCAGGCCGCTTCACCTACCCGGCGCCGCCCGCCTTTCACGGCACCACCTTTTTGAAGCAGGCGTTGCTGGAGCTAACCACTTCGCCCGACGCCCTCTATCAACCGGTCGACCAGGCCGATTTCGATGCGGTTACCGCACCGCTGTGGGCGTTTTTGGATGAACTGCATCCGCTGATGTGGCGTCGCGGCCAGACCTTCACCAACGGCGCACCGGAAATGCAGCGGCTGCTGGCCGACGGCGAAATCGTCATTTCCCTGAGCTTTAATCCCAACGACGCCAGTAACGCCATCGCCAATGGCGAACTGCCCGACAGCGTGCGCACCTCCGTGCACGATGCCGGCTCCATCGGCAACACCCACTTTGTCGCCATTCCTTACAACAGCAGCCACAGCGCCGCTGCGCAAGTGGTCGCCAACTTCCTGATGTCGCCGGAAGCGCAAGCGCGTAAAGCCAACACCAACGTCTGGGGTGACCCCACTGTGCTGGCGATGAACAAACTGAGCGCCGATCAAAGCGCCCTGTTTGACGCTCTGCCTATGGGCGCTGCCACCTTATCGCCGGACGAGTTAGGCGCCGTACTGCGCGAGCCACACGCCTCCTGGGTCGGTGCCCTGGAACAAGCCTGGCTGGAACGCTACGCTCGTTGAGTTGGACGCCACGCTTCAATCTCAGTTGGGTCCCCATCCTGACGCTGGCGGTGTTTTTGATACCGGTCAGCGTCGGCCTGGCCGGCACCTGGCTGCCGGCTTTTGGCTGGTTTCCGGCGCTGGGCCAATACCGTTTTAGCCTGCAACCCTGGTACGACCTCTTCGCTTATCCGGGGTTTTTCAGCGCTATCCAACTGACGTTGATCACTGGTCTCGGTTCCGCCTTACTGGCGCTCACGGCCATGTTGCTGATGTTGATGGCGTTCTATCCATCGCGTTTGTTTCGTCGTCTGGAGCGTTGGCTGGCGCCGGTGCTGTCGGTACCTCATGCTGCCTTTGCCATCGGTTTGGGGTTTTTGATCACGCCCAGCGGCTGGTTGATGCGGCTCTTTGCCAGCCTCACTGGCGTGCCGGCTTACCCGCCCAACTGGCTAACCTTTCAGGACCCCTGGGGCATCAGCCTGATGCTGGTATTGGCGTTGAAAGAGACGCCTTTTCTACTTTTTATGGCGCTGGCGTCATTGCCGTCGCTCAAGGTGTCGCAGACACTCTGGCTCGGACGCAGTCTGGGTTATGGCCGCGCCAAAATCTGGCTGACGCTGCTCTGGCCCCAGCTGTATCCCCGCTTGCGACTGCCTTTTTTCGCCGTCGCAGCCTATAACCTTTCCGTCGTCGATCTGGCGCTGATCGCCGGGCCGACCACACCACCAACGGTGGCGGTGCTGGTCAATCGACTCTTTAACGACCCGGATCTGTTGTTGCGCTTACCCGGTGCCGCGGGCGCCACCGCCTTGCTGGCACTGACCATGGCGGTGTTGCTCTGCCTGCGCTTGCTGGAACCGCTGGTGCGTTTCTGGCGACAACAGTCAGTCCGTTCGGGTCAACGCTGGCGGCGTTCACCTAGCTTGCGGCCGTTGGCCACTGTAGTGCTCGGGATTGGTGCTGTGGCTTACGGTGGCGCTCTGCTGGTGCTGGTGCTGTGGTCACTGGCCGGAGCCTGGCGCTTTCCCGATGCTTTACCGCAGTTCGATCTGAGCCACTGGCAAAACGCGCCCCAACAACTCGGCTCAGCGCTTTGGCTGACCTTAAGTACCGGCCTCTGTGCGGCCTTGATTGCGCTGGTTTTGGTGATGGCGGCGCTGGAAAACGAAGTCCGGTTGCACTATCAACGACGCGATTTTAATGCTCAGCGCTTGCTCTGGTTGCTGTACCTGCCGTTGCTGGTGCCGCAAATCGCCTTTCTGTTTGGCTTTCAGGTGACGCTGATCTGGTTCAATCTGGATCGTCACTGGTGGGTTCTGGTCTGGTCGCATCTGGTGTTTGTGCTGCCCTATACCTTTCTTACGCTCAGCGGTCCCTACCGCGCCTTTGACGATCGCTACAGCTGGCTGGCGCAGACCCTCAGTGGCTCACGCTGGCACGCCTGGTGGCGCATCAAACTGGGCATGTTGTGGCGGCCCATCGGCTACACACTGGCCACCGGCTTCGCCGTTTCGGTGGCGCAATATCTGCCGACGCTCTTTATGGGCGGCGGGCGCTTTGCCAGCCTCACCACCGAAGCTGTCAGTCTCGCCAGTGGCAGCGATCGTCGCACCGCAGCCGTCTATGCACTGGCGCAACAGGGATTGCCATTATTGGGTTTTGCGCTGGCGGCGCTGGCCGTCAGCTGGCGTTACCGTCGTTCTCGTGACTTGCAACAGGGTGGGTTTTGATTCGCATGAGTTTTGAATTACAGCAACTGACTATCTGCCTTGATCAGCAACTGCTGTTTCAGCCACTCAACGTGCAACTGGCCGGCGGTGAAATCGCCACCGTTATGGGCCCCAGCGGTTCGGGAAAGTCGACCTTGCTGGCCGCCATCTGCGGCACACTGCTGCCGGCGTTTGAGGCCAAAGGCGAGATACAGCTGAACGGCCACGACCTAGCGGTGTTGCCATTGGAAGACAGAGGCGTTGGCATTCTGTTTCAGGACGATCTGCTGTTTCCGCATCTGGACGTCTTTCATAATCTGGCGTTCGGATTACCGGCGGGCTTAAACAAAACCGAACGACGCTTGCGCATTGAGTCGGCACTGGCAAGCGCCGGTCTGGACGGCCAGGGTGGCCGCGATGTCGCCACCCTTTCCGGGGGGCAACGCGCCCGCGTCAGCCTGTTGCGAACGCTGTTGGCCGAACCACAACTGATTCTGCTCGACGAACCCTTTGCCAAGCTCGATCAGCAATTGCGGGAGAGTTTTCGCGATTGGGTGTTTGCCCGCATCACCGAGCTGGGCATTCCGGCCTTGCTGGTCACCCACGATCCAACGGACCGCCCTGTCCAGGGCCCCTTACTGCAACTGATCGCCCCAAGCGGAGAATAACCATGCTCGATCGCTGGACCTTGCGACTGATCAAAGGCCCCTTACAAAGCACTGCGCGCCAGTTGGATAAACGCAATGTCACCGCCAATCAGGTCACCCTGGGCGGCTTTGCCGTCGGTCTGCTGGCGTTACCGCTGCTGGCCGTTGAATGGTACGGCCTGGCACTGCTGACCATCGCCCTGAACCGCATCGCCGATGGCCTGGATGGCGAACTGGCCCGGCTCAATCAACCCAGCGACAGCGGCGCCTTCCTCGATATCGTGCTCGATTTCCTATTCTATGCCGCCATTATCGCCGGCTTTGCGCTGGCGCGGCCGGATACCAACGCCTTGCCTGCCGCCCTGCTGTTGTTCGGTTTTATGGGCACTGGCAGCAGCTTTCTGGCCTTTGCCATCCAGGCCGAACGTCGCGGCCTAACCAGCATGAGCTATCCAAACAAAGGCTTTTACTATCTGGGTGGCATCACCGAAGGCACCGAAACCATCGCTTTCTTTGTGTTGATGTGCCTGTTTCCGGACGCCTTTGTGCTGCTCGCCAGCCTGTTTTTTGTCCTCTGCGTGATCACCACCGCCACTCGTGTCATCGGGGGCTTTCACACTTTGCGCACTTGAGTATGCTAGGCGCCCGCAATCAGGGTTTGCAGGCATGCGCATTGCTTGCTACCCGACAAGCGGTTTAGGCTGCTGTCGTTCACCAACCAAGGGCCAGACATGTACATCGCCTTTTTAATCAACGCCTGGGAAGACATCGAACCGGGTAAGAGCTCGACTCTGGTCATGATCCAGGAATGCCTGATGCGTCAGCATAAGGTGGCCCTGCTGTATCCGCAGAATCTGACCGTACGCAACAATGTGGTTCACGGTTTCTCGCGCATCATTCAGCCGATGCAAAAAGTGCCTGAAAGCGTGTCAGCGCTGTATAAGCGGGTGCAATTCGACGAGAAGATGCTGCCGCTGCACGCTTTCGACTGCATCATGGTGCGCAAGGATCCGCCGATTGAACCAACCTTGCTCAGCTTTCTCGATGCGGTCAAAAACGAAACGCTGGTCATCAACGATGTGGATGGTCTGCGCAAGGCCAGCAATAAGCTGTACAACACCACCTTCCACGATCCGTCCAACGACTTCCTGCCGGAAACGCATGTTTCCAAAAACAAGGATTACCTCAAGCGGGTCATCCGCGAGAGCAAACAGGATCGGATGATTCTCAAACCGCTCGATGGCAGTGGCGGCCACGGTGTCATCGTGCTGGAAAAATCGGCCCAGTCGAGCATCAATTCGCTGCTCGATTTCTACATCGATCGCGAACGCAATAACTACGTCATCCTGCAGGAATACATCGAAGGCGCAGAAGACGGCGATGTGCGCGTGCTGATGCTCAACGGCAAGGCCATCGGTGCCTACCACCGCAAACCGGCCGAAGGCGATGTCCGCGCCAACATTCAGGCCGGCGGCAGTGCTCATCCGTGGAAGCTGACCGAGGGTCAAAAGCGGGTTTGTCGTAAGATCGGCCCGAAACTGGTCGCCGATGGTCTCGATTTTGTCGGTCTGGATCTGATCGGTGAACGGCTGCTGGAAGTGAACGTCTGCAACCCGGGCGGCATCACCAATATCAACCGCCTGAGCAAAACCAAACTGCAGCGTCAGGTCATCGATTTCCTTGAAGATCGGGTCAATGAACGTCAGGAAAAACACGCCGAACTGGAGCACCTGATGAAGCGTCTGTCCGATTTGCGTTCCCGTGATCTGCTCGATAACGACCCGACGGACGGATGACGCAAGCCCCCCCAGTTATCGACTGGCTGTCCGACGCCACGCTCAAAGAGTTGTTGGCACGGCCAGACCAGTGCCGGGAGTTATTCGGTACCGCCGCCCTGGTCGAAAAGCTGCTCGACAAGCTCGCCCCGGCCAGCCGCGAAGCCCAGTGGTACCGTCCTGCCGGAATCTGGATGGACTATCGCTGGGTGGCCGCAGGCGGCTTCAAAGGGCCGCCTCAGCAAGACTGGGTGGAGATTGGCTACCGCGTCCATCCCGCCTATCGACAACGCGGCCTTGCCAACGAATTGGTTGGCTGGCTTTGCCAAAGAGCCAGCGCCGTGGCCGAAGTGAAACGAGTGCTTGCCGTCGTCGAAGACGATAATCTGGCCAGCCAGGCGGTACTCAACAGATACGGCTTTAACTACAAAGGTGACTTCCTCAGTGACAGCCAGCAACGACTGCAACGCTGGCAATATCAAATACCCAAGGATTGCTGAACCTCAGTCGGTAAAGACCCGGTTTTCCTGTTCCTGAACGCGGATAAAGGTGGTGCGTTTGGTCAGTTCACGCAGTTCGGAGGCACCGACATAGGTACAGGTCGAACGCACGCCACCCAGAATATCCTGCAAGGTCGCTGCCAGCGGACCGCGATACGGCACCTTGACCGTCTTGCCTTCACTGGCCCGATAGTTAGCAACACCGCCTTGATATTTGCCCATGGCGGTGTCCGAACTCATGCCGTAAAACTGCCGATACTGACGGCCATCGATTTCGATCGGCTCACCGCCGCTTTCATCGTGACCAGCCAACATGCCACCGAGCATGACAAAGTCAGCCCCGGCGCCAAAGGCTTTGGAGACATCGCCCGGACAGGTACAGCCGCCGTCGGATATAACATGGCCGTTCAAACCGTGAGCGGCATCGGCGCATTCAATCACTGCGCTGATCTGCGGATAGCCAACCCCGGTTTTAATGCGGGTGGTACAGACCGAACCCGGCCCGATGCCGACCTTGATCACATCGGCGCCAGCCAGTAACAACTCTTCCGTCATTTCGCCGGTCACCACATTGCCCGCCACTATGGTGTGCGATGGAAACGCCGCCCGCACCTTGGCGACAAATTGCACAAAGTGTTCGGAATAGCCATTGGCCACGTCGACACAGATAAAGGCCAGTCGACTGTCGAGCGCCAGGATGTCACCGAGCTGTTTAAAATCCTGATCGGAGGTGCCTGAACTGACCATCAGACCGGTGCAATCCGCGTCGCTGGCCTGAGTCAGAAACTGACGCCAATCGTCGAGCGAATAATGCTTATGCACCGCAGTAAGCAGTTGCGATTGGGCCAGCGCCGTTGCAGTCGCAAAGGTGCCAACGGTGTCCATATTGGCAGCGATAATGGGCACGCCGGACCACTGTCGCCCACTGTTGCGAAACTGATAGTGGCGCTCCAGCGATACCTGAGAACGGCTACTGAGAGTGGATCGTTTGGGACGAATCATCACGTCCTTAAAGCCCAGCTTGACCTCGTCTTCGACACGCATCATCAAACTCCTGTGGCAATTATCCGAGCGGATGTTTGCAGCATATCAGTGCCTGGATGCGTCACCAATGCTGCCCGTCGACACTCGCTGGGTGTAAACTGCGCCACCATTCACTGGGCCAGCCGAGGTTCAGTCCGCGAACATTTCAGGAGTTGCTCATGCACACCACCCGCCTACCGCTACCGGCGCCAGCGCCAGGCCATCAGCGCTTTTTAACCGTGCACGAATTTGGCCAGGGCGAACACAAAGCTTATCTGCAAGCGGGCTTGCACGCCGATGAATGGCCGGGGCTGCTGACCATCCAGATATTGCTTGAGGAGCTGCAAAAGCTGGATGCGGCGGGTCATATTGAGCAACGCATCGTCATCGTGCCTTACGCCAATCCAGTGGGACTTAACCAACGTCTGTTCGGCAAATTTCCCGGCCGTTTTGATGCCACAACCGGACAGAATTTCAATCGCGGCATGGCCATCGACAGCGATGAGCTGATTGACCGGCTCAGTGATCAACTGGGTGATAACGCAGCCGAAAATGATCAAAAAGTACGCGCTGAACTGCGTCGACTGGTGGCAGAAAAGACCGCCCATTATGAAATCGATGCGCTGCACAAAGCGCTGCTCAGTCAGTCACTTGATGCCACTGTGGTGCTTGATCTGCACTGCGATGATGCCGCCCTGCCGCATCTGTTTTACGGCAATCACCAGAACGACATCGGCAGCCAGTTGGCCGACTGTCTGGGCTTTCCGGTGCGGTTGGAAGAAGACGTGCGCGGCACCGTGGCTTTCGATGGCAGTCATACCCAGCCCTGGGTGCGGGTCGCCAGCGCTTTCAACGCCCCCTTGGATCGACCCTGTTTTGCGGCCACCCTCGAACTGCGTGGTCGACAGGATGTGAATGAAACCTTCGCCCGACGTGACGCCCAGGGCATCCTGGCGTTTCTGGAAAAACAGGGTTTTGTGCGCAACAGCGGCGCCCAGGCACAGGCGAGCGAATTGGGCTTGCCGCCAACCCGCATCAATGTTGATCAGGTCAAAGTCGTATCGTCGAACAGCAACGGTCTGGTGGTGTATCGACGCGAATTGGGTGAGCAAATCCGCCAGGGAGATCATCTGGCTGACGTCGTTCTGCTCGATGGTGAAGGGGCGCAACGTGAGGCGATTTATGCGCCGGCCGATGGTCTGTTATTCGGCCGTACGCAAAGTTACATTGCCTATCCGGGTTCGCAGTTGGCGATGATCGCGACGCAGCAACGCCAGATCAAGCCTGGAACCCAGTTGACTAACTGATCGTCAGTCTTCTTCCTGGTGATAGATTTCCTTAAGCGCCTGTTGCACGTAGGGATGCACCATCTTGGTGACATCTCCACGCAACAGCGAAATTTCCCGCACAAAGGTGGAGGAAATAAAGGAGAACTGTTCAGACGGGGTTAAAAACAGACTTTCGATATCCGGCGCCAGGGCCCGATACATATTGGCCAGCTGGAATTCATATTCGAAATCGCTGACCACCCGCAGACCGCGCAAAATGGTGAAGGCATTTTGCTCACGGGCAAAATCGACCAGCAGATTGCGAAACCCTTCGACCTGGACATTGCCAAAGTCTTTAGTGACTTCGCGCGCCATTTCCACGCGCTGGTCCAGGCTGAATAAAGGCTTCTTCTTGGGGCTGGCGGCAACCGCCACTATCACCTTATCGAACTGGCGCAAGGCACGTTCGACCAGGTCCATATGGCCCAGGGTAATGGGGTCAAAGGTACCTGGGTAAACGACGGTTCGGCTCATTCAAGACTCCGGAGTTTAAACGCCGGCGAATGGTAACCCAGCCGCCATAGGCGCACAAATGCGCGCACTCAGCGCAGTATCAGCCATTGGATCAGGCGGTGAATCCAGCGGCCGTAGGGAGGATAAACCAGCTTCAGGCTGGACCAGCGCCCCTTCACCATCACCGACTTCATCTGCGACAACCGTTCAAAACCCGCCCGATCATGATAGTTGCCCATGCCGCTGGCACCGACACCACCAAAAGGCAGATTGTCCTGGGCAACCTGAATGAGGGCGTCGTTAAACAGCAGCGAACCGCTGTGCGTGCGTTCGCGAAACAGCGGCTTCAAGGTGCGCGCATAACCAAACACATAGAGCGCCAAAGGGCGCGGACGCTGGTTGATAAAGTCAACGGCCGCAGCCGCATCCGCACACGGCAATACCGGCAGCAAGGGTCCGAAAATTTCGTCCTGCATAACAGCACTTTCAGGGTCCACGCCGGTCAGCACCACCGGCAGCAATTTGGCACTGCTATCGTCCAGGTTCGGAGTCGGTCCGGCCCAATGCAACTGCCCGCCAGCCTGTTGAACCTGCTTGAGATAATCGGTTAAACGCTGATGCTGGCGCGCATTAATAATGGCGGAATAATCCGGGCTGAGTCTGGGATCGTCACCGTACTGGCGTTTCACTTCGGCCAGATAAGCCTGGGTAAAGGCAGCGATACGATCCGGCGGACAGAGCACATAATCCGGCGCTACGCAGGTCTGGCCGGCGTTGGTGCACTTGGTGAAAACAAGGCGCCGGGCGGCTTCTTCCACCGGAATACTGGGGTCGACCCAGGCCGGGCTTTTACCCCCCAATTCCAGCGTGACCGGCGTCAGATTTGCTGCAGCAGCGGTCATGATATGGCGGCCGACGGCCGTGGAACCGGTGAACACCAGATGATCGAATGGCAGCGCAGCAAATGCCTGAGCGACGTCCCGCTCACCATTGATCACTACGACTTCATCCGCAGAAAAATAGTCCGCGACCAGCCGAGCCATTAACTCACCATAGCGTGGGGTCAGTTCAGACAGCTTGATCATGCAGCGATTACCCGCCGCCAGCGCCGAAATCAGCGGCCCGCAAGCCAACAACAAGCCATAGTTCCAGGGCACCATAATGCCCACCACACCCAACGGCTGAGACCAGACACCACCGGTTGCCGGCTGATACAGCCAATGCAGCAGGCGTCGTTGCGGCTTCATCCAACGGCGCAGCGAGCGCAGAGTATGATTAATATTGGTGATGGCCGGCAGCACTTCGGCATAGCGCGTTTCATAAAACGCCCGTCCGCCAAAATCGGCATCCAGGGCCTCCGCTATGGCCGCTTCATTGTCCAGAATCAGGCGTTTAAGCTGGCGCAGCCGATGTTTTCGCTCGGCAAGACTGGGATAGGATTGCTGCGCAAAGGCACGACGCTGAGCGTCAAAATCGGTATTGAGATCCGCCACCGTACTGGCTCCTGAGGACAACAAAGGCGACGCTAACAACCAAATGACCGCCGGTCAATTAAGCTGTGTAACGGTACAGCCGCTGCACCACCTCACCGCTGGTTTTCTCTTTGCTCAACTGGAATTGCTCAGGAACGTCAGGCAGCCAACTGACCGGCGCCTCGACGTAGACCCAGGCGTTGTCACGCAACAAAGGCCGAGCCACCAACGCTTTTAATGTGGATTGCCACAGCTGGGCAGCAAATGGCGGGTCCACGAAGACACCATCGAATGGGCCGGCATCGGTACGCGCCAACCAATCCAGCGCATCGGCGGACTGAACCTCGGCATCGGACTGCAACTGTGCCACCGCTGCTTTCAAGGCCGTCACCGCCTGCGGATGTTGCTCAATTAACCAGACCCGCTCGGCCCCTCGCGATGAGGCTTCCAGCCCTAAGGCACCCGTACCGGCATAGAGGTCAGCGACCCGACTGCCAGCCAACTCAAACTGCAACCAGTTAAACAGCGTTTCGCGCTGTCGATCTCCGGTCGGGCGCAAGCCATCGAGGTTGGCGATAGACAATCGCCGGCCGCGATGCTGACCGCCAATCAAACGAACCAGACCAGCACCACGGCCGGGGTTGGGACGATTTCTGCGTGCCATCTAACGGGATTCCATAGTCTGTTGACGTTGTTGATTGACTGCCGCCAGATCCACCTGCGCCAGTCGTTCCGGTTGGCGCAATAAGAAATCCAGTGGCAGCTGATAGACGGCGGTGGTCACCAGGTAACGATGAATCTGATCAGCCCGACGCTCGCGTTGCGCCGCTGCATTGCGATAGGCCGACAGCACCGGCTCCAGTTCTTCTTTGCTGACGGGAGCAAACAGCGACGGCGCCAGGGTCTGGTTAAACAGCACCTGACTGCGGATCGCTCGATGGTCCCAGCGAACCTCAGGCTGATAACCGCCCAAACGTTGCTCCAGCACATCGACCCAGATCAGAAACGCCAGTTGCTCATCACTGCCCATCGGCGGCGCGGTCAGTCGCGATACGGCCGCCGCTGGCTGGATCTCAGTTTGGCGAGCCTCACCCTGCAATTGACCATTTAGCGGTGCCAGCGCCGCCAGCCATTCATCGTTTAACGAACCGGACACGACGATGCGCCGGTTATCGCTGTCCGGCAGCCAATCGACCAGAAAATCGACACTGGTTTCCAGCAACTGCAGCCTGGCCGGATTAACCACTGTGACCACAAATTGCCCACCCTGGCGAGTGAGACTGAGCCCGGTAGAATCACCACTTGCCAAGGTCTGCGCCGGCGCCTGAGGCTGAATGATACTGAGCCAGATTTGCTCAGCTTGCGGTAAATCCACCTGCCAGCGATTAGCGTTCTGTTGAAAATCGATGTCATCCAGTGACCAGCGCTGCTCAACGCTCTGTGCTGAATCCGAATCGGGCTCGCCGCCCAACTGATTTAAAATGAAGATCAGCGGAATGGTGATGTAAATAATGATCCAGAGCGTTCGACGACTGAAATGAAACATGCTCGACCCAGACTGATTGATAATAGCCGCGCACGGCTTGGCGGCGATGCAAAACGCGCTGTGACCCAGCCAACGTTTTGTGGCGACAAATGTACCGAAGCGCCGCTTCAGATGCCACGCTAGACAGATCGCTTTGGCTGGCCGAGCGCTTTTGCTAGCATAGGCCGGCTTGGGGCCGCCATCGGCCTGTCATCTATTAGAAGGTTTGATCCTACATGTTCGGCTTTGGCAAAAAGCGCTCTAACACACCGACCGACACTCCCGATAACGATGCCTCCTGGTTTGGCCGGGTCCGTCAGGGCCTGGGCCGTACGCGAGGCAACCTGACCTCGGGTCTCGCCACCGCCTTAGGTGGCAAGAAGCAGATTGACGATGATTTGCTGGAGGAACTGGAAACCCTGCTGCTCACCGCTGACGTCGGTATTGAAGCAACCAGTGCCATCCTGGAATCTCTCACCAACACTCTCGGGCGTCGTGAACTCAAAGACAGCGACGCCCTGGTCTCGGCTTTGCGTGACACTCTGGTCAGCGAACTGAAAACGGTCGAAGCCCCGTTACAGATTGATCGCAGCAAGGCGCCTTATGTAATTCTGGTTGTCGGGGTAAACGGCGTTGGCAAGACCACGACCATCGGCAAATTGAGCAAGCGCCTGGAAAAAGAGGGGCACTCTGTACTGCTCGCCGCCGGCGATACCTTCCGGGCTGCGGCCGTTGAACAACTCCAGACCTGGGGTGAACGCAATGACATTCCGGTGATCGCCCAGCACACCGGCGCCGACAGTGCCTCGGTAATTTTCGATGCCGTTCAGGCCGCCCAGGCGCGCGATATCGATGTGGTGATCGCGGATACCGCCGGCCGTCTGCACAACAAAGACAACCTGATGCAGGAACTGAGCAAGGTGGTGCGGGTGATGAAAAAACTCGATGACACCGCGCCCCATGAAGTCCTACTGGTGCTCGATGCCGGAACCGGTCAGAACGCCATCAGCCAGGCACAAAGCTTTACCGATGCGGTCAATCTAACTGGCCTGGCGCTGACCAAGCTGGACGGCACCGCCCGCGGCGGTGTGATCTTCGCACTGGCGCGCAAACTGGGTATTCCCGTGCGTTTTATTGGTGTGGGCGAACAGGTCGATGATTTGCGACCGTTCGAAGCTGACACCTTTGTCGACGCGCTGCTGGATCAGGACAGCGAATGATTCACTTCGATCAGGTCAGCAAACGCTATGATGGCGGCCACGAAGCCATCGCCAGTGTCAATTTGCATATCGAACGCGGCGAAATGGTCTTTTTAACCGGTCACAGTGGCGCCGGCAAAAGTACCTTGCTGAAACTGATCATGCGCATCGAAAAGCCCTCTTCCGGCCAACTCAGGGTCAACGGCCATTTGCTCAATCGTTTGGGCAAAAGCCGGGTGCCGTTCTTCCGCCGCGATCTGGGCATCGTCCATCAGGACCATCAACTGCTGATGGACCAGACGGTTTTCGACAACGTGGCGCTGCCGTTAGTGATTGCCGGTGAGCATCCGCGCGATGTCACTCGCCGGGTGCGGGCGGCGCTCGATAAAGTGGGTCTGCTCGAACGCGAAAACTATCGCCCCATTCAACTGTCTGGCGGCGAGCAACAACGCGTCGGCATCGCCCGGGCGGTGGTCCGCAAACCGGCACTGCTGCTAGCCGACGAGCCGACGGGTAATCTCGATCCTGCCTTGTCACGCGACATCATGGCGCTGTTTTCGGAATTTAATCGGGTTGGCACCACTGTGCTGATCGCCAGTCACGACCTGGGCCTGATCGCACGGCTGAATTATCGGGTGGTCTCCTTGCAGGAAGGTCGTCTGCTGACCACGCCGTTCAGTGGAGGCCGTTCATGACCGCACAGCGTCAACAAGCCAAGAACCGCCGCCGTGACGAGCCAGCTCAGGGTGTGACCACCGCCTGGATACGCCATCATCGCGACTGTGCACTATCCGCTTTGATGCGCTTGGTCCGCAACCCGGTGTCCAGTGCTTTGACTTGGCTGGTTATCGCCATCTCACTGACGCTGCCAACGTTATTTTATCTGGCCCTGGCTTCGCTCGAACACCAGACCGAACGCTGGCAGGCCGGTGGTCAGATCACCCTCTATCTGACCGACAGTACCAGTCTGGATGAGGGTCGCACGCTCACCGAAGAACTCGGACAGCGCCCGGAAGTTATCAGCACGCGTTACGTCGGCGCCGATGAAGCCTGGCAGAGTTTCAGCCAGTCACTGACGCTGGATGACGATCGCTTGCAACTGCAAAGTAACCCGCTGCCCGCCAGTATCGTCGTGGTCCCTGATGGTCAAAGTGCCGCCGATCTGGAAGCGCTGCAGTTGCTGATTGAAGGTTTGCCTCAGGTTGAAGATGTTCAGCTCGATCTGGCCTGGATCGACCGGCTGAATCGCTTTCTGGAGCTGATTGCCACTGGGGTTACCGGTCTGGCCATTCTCTTGGGTGTTGCCGTTTTACTGGTCGTCGGCAATACCATTCGCCTGGCCATCGAATCACGCAAAGAAGAAATCCGCATCGTCAAACTACTGGGCGCCACAGAAGCCTTTATCAAGCGTCCTTTTCTCTATTTGGGGCTCTGGTATGGGCTGCTCGGTGGCATCGCCGCCTGGATTCTGGTCAGCGGTATCGCCTGGTGGCTGCATACTCCTCTGAGCGCCTTCCTGGATACCTATGGACTGGACGCTCACGTCACCTGGCTCGACTTTGGCGAAACGCTCATCCTCTTGCTCAGCGCTACCTTAGTGAGCCTGGCGGGGACACATATCGCGTTATGGCGCCACTTGCGCGAAGCCGAACCGCGTTAGATTGATCCACAGCGGCCTGTGCAGCGTAGGTGACTTTGTTCACTGGCAGGTCGATGCAATTTCGCTATCGTTACCATCCAAACTGAACCCTGGTTTTTCAGGTCCTTTACTGGCGATACTAGGGTCGTAACGCGGTTTTCTGATAGTATTAGTGACACATAAACCGCATCCACCGTTACAAACGCGTGATGGGGAGGAGACAACGTGAAACTGAACAGCAGTGTTCCGGCTCTAGCTCTGGATTCTTTGGCTCCGGGCCAAAATTTGGAGTCTTACATCCAATCAGTCAACGCCTTCGATCTGCTGACCGCAGAAGAAGAGAAAGAGTTGGCCGAACGGCTTTATTATCAGGAAGACATCGATGCAGCCCGCCGGTTGGTCCTGTCACACCTGCGTTTTGTGGTTCATATTGCTAAAAGCTATTCCGGTTATGGCCTGAATCAGGGTGACCTGATCCAAGAAGGCAACGTTGGTTTGATGAAAGCCGTGCGTCGCTTCAACCCGGAAGTTGGCGTTCGTCTGGTGTCCTTTGCCGTGCATTGGATCAAGGCAGAAATTCACGAATTTATTCTGCGCAACTGGCGCATCGTTAAGGTTGCGACCACCAAGGCTCAACGCAAACTGTTCTTCAATCTGCGCTCCTCCAAGAAGCGTCTGGGCTGGTTGAATGAGCGCGAAGCTCAAGCCATTGCTGACGATCTGGGCGTCAATCTGAAGACTGTTTATGAGATGGAAGGTCGACTGACGGCTCACGACGCCACCTTCGATGCTCCGACTGACGACGATGACGAAGGCCCGGCACTGTCCCCGGTTCATTATCTGGTGGCCCAGGGTGCCGATCCGGCCGCAGTGGTCGAACAGGAAGACTACGAAACCGACGCCAATGAGCAGCTATTCGCCGCTCTGGCTGACCTGGATGATCGCTCTAAAGACATCATCCAACGTCGCTGGCTGAACGAAAACAAGGCCACCCTGCACGAATTGGCCGATGTTTACGGCGTCTCAGCAGAGCGTATTCGTCAGCTCGAAAAGAACGCCATGAAGAAAGTTAAAAAGGTTATGAGCATCGACTTCTAACCTTCCGGTTTCTTCAGGCAATTATTAAAGCCGCTGTGTTATCAGCGGCTTTTTTACGTTTAAACGAATAGCGAAATCACCATGAATGCAGATTCCCGGCTAATCCTGATCACAGCTGCAACGCTGGCAGGCCTTGGTGTTGCCTTGGGTGCTTTTGGAAGTCATGCCCTGGAAACTCTGGTTGATAGCCAACGTCTGGAGACCTGGCAAACGGCCGTGCGTTATCAACTCTTCCATGCCTTGGCATTGCTGTCTGTTGGCGCCATTCAACTGCAGGCTACCGAACAAAAATTGATTGGCCCCGCTTACTGCTTGGCACTGGGCAGCGTTATATTCAGCGGCAGTCTTTATGCTCTGGTGCTGCTCGATTTGCCAATACTCGGCGCCTTAACACCCATCGGTGGTTTAAGCCAATTAGCCGGCTGGGTTTGGTTTATTTTAATTCTGTGGCGCTGGCGCCCGACTCGATAATCAAAGGATTCATCATGACCGAGGGAAGAGCGCCCATTCAGCGCAAAATTCGTAGTTTTGTCATGCGTACCGGGCGCATGACTGAAGGCCAGAAGTTAGCCTTAGATTCTGGCTGGGATGACTATGGTCTGGAACATAAAATGGGCCTGCTGGATTTGCAGCAAGTGTTTGGCAATAGCGCCCCGGTCATCTTTGAGATTGGCTTCGGCAATGGTGACTCACTGGCTGAGATGGCAAGAGCTCGACCACAGGCCAATTTTATCGGCGTCGAAGTTCATACCCCGGGCGTGGGTCGACTGCTGCATCATATCCAGCAAGATAAACTGACCAATATCCGCGTTTTTCGCGAAGACGCGGTGGAGATATTGCACGACTGTATTCCGGACCACAGCCTGAATTGTGTCCAGCTTTTCTTTCCCGATCCGTGGCATAAAAAACGTCATCACAAACGTCGTATCGTGCAGCCGGAATTCGCGCAATTGTTGCGTCGCAAGCTCGTCCAGGGCGGTACCTTCCACATGGCGACCGACTGGCAAAACTACGCGGAACATATGCTGGAAGTAATGGACGCCGCCGAAGGTTTTGAGAACATCGCAGGCACCGGAAACTATCAAAACGGTCGCCCAGAACATCGCCCCGTGACCAAGTTTGAACAACGCGGCCAACGCCTAGGTCATGGAGTTTGGGATCTGATTTACCGAAAGCTTTAAGCTAAAAAAAGGGCCAGCCTTAGCTGGCCCTTTTAAACTCAGTTATTGATCCAATTCTCAATCAACTGATCATAAGGAACCGTGGTTCCCTGCGGCATTTCATTTGCGAGTTTAGCTTTCGGCGAACCGGGTTGAGATAACCAGTATTCCGGATCCCGTTCTTCATTCAACTTCGGCGCGTATTGATCAAAGACATTCGCCCGCGCCAAACGCGCCATGATGTCATCCATCTCCTCCGCCAAGTTATCCAAGGCTTCCTGAGCACTGATATCACCATTTACCGCCGGTGCCAGGTTCTGCCACCACAGCGGCGCCATACGCGGGTAATCAGGCACGTTAGTGGATGACGGTGTCCACCAGTTTTCGTTCTCACTGCGATAGAACTCAACCAGCCCACCTAGGCGTGGTGCCATGGCCCCAAATTGTTCCGACTCGATATCGGAACGACGAATCGGTGTCAGACCAGTCAACAGCTTTTGCAAGGAAACGGATTTGGCCGTGGTGAATTGCGCAAACAACCAGGCAGCGGTACGGCGATCCTCAGGCGTTGATTCAAAGAACGTCCAGGAACCCACATCTTGATAACCCACCTTCATACCTTCTTCCCAATAAGGTCCGGTCGGTGATGGAGCCATACGCCACAATGGACCCTCGTCGCTGTTGACCGGTAAATCCGGGTCAATCATGTCGGCCGTGAAGGTCGTATACCAGAACATCTGCTGAGCAATATTACCCTGAGCAGGAACCGGACCCGCTTCACCAAAGGTCATCCCCTGGGCTTCGGGCGGCGCATAATCACGTAGCCAATCGACCATCTTGGTCACGGCGAAGATCGACGCTGGAGAGTTGGTTGCACCACCACGGGAAACACTGGCGCCAACCGGATTGCTGTCTTCATCGACACGAATCCCCCAGTCATCCACCGGATTACCAAAGGGCACACCCGGGCTGCCCATGCCGGCCATAGACAACCAGGAATCGTGGAAACGCCAACCTAACGAAGGATCGCGCCGACCATAATCCATGTGGCCATAAACCTTGCGGCCATCAATTTCGCCAACATGCTCGGTAAAGAACTCGGCAATATCTTCGTACGCCGTCCAGTTGGTCGGAACACCCAGGTCATAGCCATAGATGTCACGGAATTGCTGTTGGAAGTCAGCACGCTGGAACCAGTCGTAGCGGAACCAATAAAGGTTAGCGAACTGCTGCGTCGGTAACTGGTAGATGCTGCCGTCTGGGCCGGTGGTGTACTGGATACCAATAAAGTCATCCAGATCGAGTGTTGGCAGGGTATAGTCCGCCCACTCGTTTTCCATGGCCCGGGAAATGTTAGTGGTCACACCGTAACGAATATGAGTACCAATGGCGTCGGAGTCATTGACGAAACCATCGTAAATATTACGACCCGACTGCATTTGCGTCTGCATGGTATCGACAACATCACCTTCACCGATGATGTTATGCGTGACTTCAATACCGGTAATTTCCGCAAAGGCCTTGGCCAAAACATTGGCTTCATACTCATGCGTCGTTAGACCTTCGGCGACGGTGTTAATCTGCATACCACGAAAGGGTTCTGCGGCCTCGGCAAACCATTCCAACTCCGCAATCTGTTGCTCACGGGTCAAGGTCGATTGTTGAAACTCTTCGTCAACCCAGCGCTCAATAACCGCACGTCGGTCTTCTGCCTGAATACTGCCTGATGCCATCAAAGCACTGAGTGCAAGCGTAGATAGGTAGGGGATCTTATTGTTATTCATAGCCACCTCGTTGCTATCGAGAACAGTCATCCTTGACGTTTATCTCGTCCATGATTGTTAATTTGACTTAACCCCAGCGCATTAGAACCGCCATCCATACAGCCGAAGCAGCTAAGGCAAACCAAATTGAGATGTCGGTAAAACCGACAACAGCCAAGTGCAGATAAGCCGCACACAACAGACCAATAAAAAGCCGATCGCCACGAGTGGTGACAATGGGCAGAAAACCTTTTCGTTCAATTGTAGGAACCCACAACTGCCATAGGGTCATCCCAAACAACATCACCGCTATCGCCGTAAAAAAAACGGCTGTTGGTAAGGTCCATACCATCCACTGAAGCATGTCACCTCTCCTTTCAGGTCCGGCCCAGAGCAAAGCCCTTGGCGATATAGTTGCGCACGAAATAAACCACCATGACACCAGGCAGGATGGTCAAAGTGCCGGCCGCAGCCAGCAACGACCAATCAATGCCTGAGGCGCCTCGGGTACGGGTCATGATGGCGCCAATCGGCTGCGCATCAGTTGCGGTCAGCGTTCTGGCCAGCAACAGTTCGACCCACGAAAACATAAACAAAAAGAACAGCGTGACGCCGATACCCGAGCGGATCATGGGAATAAAGACACGGATAAAAAAGCGCGGAAAACTGTAACCATCAATGTAGGCCGTCTCATCCACTTCCTTGGGCACACCGCTCATAAAGCCTTCGAGAATCCAGACCGCCAGCGGAATGTTAAAAAGGCAGTGCGCTAAGGCGACAGCTATATGAGTGTCAAACAAACCCACTGAGTAATAGAGCTGGAAGTACGGCAACAAGAACACCGCAGGTGGCGCCATCAGATTGGTCAGCAGCCAAAAGAAAAGATGTTTATCGCCAATAAATTTATACCGACTAAAGGCGTAAGCAGCTGGCAAGGCGACCAGGATGCTGATCACCATATTAGTAACAACGTACATCAGCGAATTAACATAACCCATGTACCAACTGGGATCCGTTAATATTTCAATATAACTGGCAAAGGTCAGGTTCTTCGGAAATAACGAAAAGCCCGAGAGAATTTCGGTATTGGTCTTAAACGACATGCTAACCAACCAATAAATAGGCAGCAGCAGAAAAACCAAAAACAACCCGAGCAGGAATCGTTGTCGCCAACGCTGAAAATTAGGACTGTTAACGGATCTGCGTTTAGCAAAAGCGACTTTAGGCGCTGTCGAATGATGATTTGAAGTCGTCATAAGCTTACCTCGACTGCGACGTGTTCTTGTCACGTCCCATATTTAGGATGGCCACGTAGAAGCAATAGCAGACCGCTAAAATGATCAGGAAATAAATAATGGAGAAAGCGGCAGACGGACCCAGATCCTGTTGCCCAATGGCCATAGTCGTTAACGTCTGACTAAGAAAGGTCGTCGAGCTTCCGGGTCCACCACCGGTTAAAACGAAGGGTTCGGCATAAATCATGAAGGAGTGCATAAATCGCAGCAGCACACCAATGACTAATACATTGGTCAGTTTGGGCAGTTGGATATATCGGAAAATGGCCCAGCGTGATGCTCGATCGATTCGAGCCGCCTGATAATAAGCTTGAGGAATCGCCTGCAATCCGCTGTAACACAACAGCGCGATCAATGGTGTCCAATGCCAGACATCCATCAATACAATGGTCGCCCAGGCATCGCCATCATTACGCGTAATATTATAGGCATACCCCAGTTCCCGAAGGCCAACGCCGGCCAGGCCAATATCAGTGCGGGTAAAAATCAGCCAGATGGTTCCGACTACATTCCAAGGCACCAATAAAGGCAGCGTTACCAGAATCAAAACTAAAGATGCGCGCCAACCGTTCTTGGGCATCAGCAAAGCAACCCCGATCCCCAATGGCACTTCGATCGCGAGAATTGTGAATGAGAAAATAAATTGCCGGATAAGCGCTTGCTGCAGTTGGCTATCCTTAAGAATGTCCTTAAACCATTCCGTGCCAACGAAATAAGCACTGCTGCCCAAAATATCCTGAACCGAATAATTAACAACGGTCATCAGTGGAATAATGGCCGAGAACGCCACCAGTAGCAGCATGGGCAAGACCAAAAACCAGGCTTTATTGTTCTCTACTTTATTCATCTTCACCTCCCACCCGGTACTCATCCACGTAGATATTCAACCATTGCTCAGGAAAGCTGACGTAGGCCTTTTGCGAAGGAACCGCTTGATCCTCGTTCAAGCGGGCTTTGACGATCTGATCCCCTAAAAAGAACGACAGAATCCGATAGGTACCCAGGTCTTCAACATCCTGCACCTCAACTTCGAAAGCCTCGTCATTGGGGTCATCCCAGACATGAATAAACTCTGGCCGTATACCCGCCTTTATATTGGAGGAACCGGAAGCGATAGCAGTCTTCAGCCGATGCGGATTAGCAGGAATCTTCAAACCTGAGAAATGAACACTATGGGCATCAACCGTCACTTCTAAAAAGTTCATACCCGGACTTCCAATAAAGAAACCTACGAAGGTGTGTGCTGGGCGTTCAAATAACTCCCTTGGCGTCCCGAACTGAACAATCTGACCGTCGTACATAACGGCAATTTTCTCAGCAAAGGTCGAGGCCTCAAGCTGATCATGCGTCACGTAAATCATGGTGATGTTGAACCGCTCATGGATTTGCTTGAGCTTGCGGCGCAGCTTCCATTTCAACTGAGGGTCGATAACGGTTAACGGCTCATCGAATAAGATGGCTGATACATCATCACGTACCAATCCTCGCCCCATCGACACTTTTTGTTTTTCATCGGCACTGAGGTTCTTGGCCTTGCGATGTAGCACAGAGGTTAATTCGAGAATGTCCGCAACTTCATGAACCTTGGCGGGGATCAGGTGCTTGGCCATACCGATGTTTTTCAACGGAAAGGCCAGGTTGTCATAGACCGTCATGGTGTCGTACACCACCGGAAACTGAAAAACCTGCGCAATGTTGCGTTCTTCCGGCGACAGTTCGTTTACACGCTCGGTATCGAATAACACCTCGCCTTGCGAAGGACTCAGCAAGCCCGAGATGATGTTCAGCATGGTTGACTTGCCACAGCCTGAAGGCCCCAATAAGGCGTAAGCACCGCCCTGATGCCAGACATGATCCATTTGCCGAATGGCATAATCGGAGTCAGAACCCGGCTTGGCATCGTATGTATGCGCCAGACTGCGTAAGATTATTTCCGCCATATCATCGACCTCCTAAACGTGTCGGCACATGCACAACAGCGCCGGTCGAGTCGAAGACATAAATTTTGTGGGTCGGGAAGTAGACTTTCACTTCCTGATCAACGGCATACTCGTGCACACCCGACAGGTGCAAAATCAGCTCAAATTGCTCACTGCGCACGTGCAGAAAGGTTTCTGAACCGCTGATCTCGGCGAGGTCGACACGCACCGTCAGTTCGAGGTCATCATCGGCGTGTGGCACCAGGCCAATGTGTGATGCCCGCACGCCAAATTGGTAATTGCCTGGCTTGAGCCCGCTTAAATCCTGATTCAGTTTGAAGTGCACCGATTCATCAAAAGTCACCTCCGATTCCGTTACTCGGCCAGCAACAATATTGATCGGCGGCTCGGAAAACATCTGGGCGGTAAGGATGTCTTTGGGGCGGTGATAAACATCGGGTGTTTTTCCGTATTGCAGCAACTCACCTTCATGCAGAACGGCGGTGTGACCACCCAGAGCCAATGCTTCATTCGGTTCGGTCGTGGCATAAACAGCGATGCAGTGCTTGGCTTTAAACAATTCGCGCAATTCCTCACGGAACTCTTCGCGCAGTTTGTAATCGAGATTAACCAGGGGTTCGTCAAAGAGTATCAGGTCGGCATCTTTAACCAGTGCTCGTGCCATTGCCGTGCGCTGCTGTTGACCACCAGAGAGCTCCAATGGAAAACGTTCCAGATGGGATTCGATATGCAGCATTTGCGCAGTTTCACGCACGCGTCGGTCAATAACCTTTTTCGGCAACCGGGCCAGACGTAATGGTGACGCTATATTTTCGTACACTGTCTGGTCAGGGTAGTTAATGAACTGCTGGTAGACCATCGACAGGTTGCGCTTACGAACGGGCATTCCGGTCACATCGACACCGTTCATAATAACGGAGCCAGACGTCGGACGTTCCAGGCCGGCCATCAGCCGCATTAAGCTGGTTTTACCAGCCAGAGTGCGCCCAAGCAGCACATTAAAGGAACCCGGCTCCAGCGTCAGACTGATGTCTTTGATCCATTCCTGACCGCCAACGGCTTTGCTAACGCGCTCAAGGGTTAAGGACATTGCTGTTTCTCTTTGTTGTTATTTTTGGTGCCTGCTGTTCATTGAAGTGTCAGCAGGTCGCCTTTTCAGCGTTCTTCACCCGTTGTTACAACTTCAGTGCCAACAATACGAAACAAAACGAACAAATTTTTATTGTCATATTTTTCAAATAGTTAGCGAAATTTAAAAAGATGAGTGCGCAAAGAACACTTTTTCAAGCTGTTCATTTATGTTCATATTGAAACAGTGCTGTTCAACAGTTGTTCAGTCTTATGAACAGTAGCCGTTGAACAGATTTCAGGTATGCTGGAAGCGCCTGATAAGGCTGGAAGAAGTACAACAATAACGAAACTTCTACCTGAGAATGGCAATGACAGAGATGGATGAGGCCCTGCTCCAGGGCTTGCAATCGACCCAGTCAGATACGGCTGACTTACCCCACCATAAAGTCATCGAGAACTCCTGGTCCCGGTGCGAATCTTATGGTTTATCACACAGCAGTCAGCCGCAGTTTGGCGAGGTTCGCCGAGGTCATGTGGCCGCTTTACTCGACGAACATCACAACCTAGTACACACCACTGAAAACGAGGTTCTGCCCCATTACCAGAACATTCTGTCCAACTCGGCCTGCCTGATTGTTCTGGCCGACAACCAAGGACAAGTGCTGAATACCTGGGGATCGAACCGGTTCCATGAAAGCGACCGTCACGGCTTGCTTCCGGGTTACCAATGGCGCGAAGTGGGCACCGGAACCAATGCTATCGGTACCGCCTTAGCAACCGGCCAGGCCGTCCAGGTGAGCCGGGACGAACATTTTCTGCGCGCGAATCGTTATATGGTCGGTTCAGCCTCGCCGATTTACGACACACACAAAAAAATGATCGGTGTGCTCGATATTTCATCCGATGCTTATTTGCCTCAAGATCACACCCTTGGCATGGTAAAACTGATGTCGCTGAGTGTTGAGAATCAGTTGATCTATGCCGCGTTCCAGCGGGAACACTTTATTGTCACCTTCAGCGCCAACATCAGTGGGCTGGATTCTCATTGGTCCGGCATGCTGGTGTTAGATGACAGTGGCAAGGTTATCTCCGCCAACCGGCGCGCTTGGGCAATGCTGGCACAAGACCTGGCGCTGCTGAACATCGAACAAATATTCAATTGCCGTTTTCTCGAATTATGTCATCAACCCGCCAACACGCCTCTATCATTAAAGGCGTTCGGTCGCTATCACACCTGGGTAAGGGTGCAGCCGCCATTAGCTCCAGTACTGAAAATACCGGATTATCGACAGGCACAAACTGAGGATAAACCAACAAAATCTAACGCGGCCACTTTTACTAAACATCACCAACTGCCCGCCGATGTTGTGCCATTTGATGAATTAGAACATGGCGATCCTGTCGTTCGGCAGGTCCTGCTTCAGCTCAGCAAGGTCATCGAAAAAGATATTCCGGTACTGATTCATGGCGAGACCGGGGCGGGAAAAGAAATACTGGTCCGGTCACTGCATTACCACGGCAGTCGCAGTAACAAGAACCTGGTCGCGGTAAACTGTGCCTCTATTCCTGCTGATCTGATTGAGTCCGAACTCTTTGGCTATCACAAAGGTGCCTTTACCGGTGCCAGCCAGGATGGCGCTATCGGTTTAATCCGACGCGCCGATGGCGGCACGCTGTTTCTCGATGAGATCGGAGAGATGCCAATTGCCATGCAAGCAAGGTTACTGCGGGTTCTCCAGGAAAGGGTTGTGACCCCACTGGGATCAACCGAAACCTATCCAATCGATATCCGGCTAGTTTCTGCGACTAATCGCGACCTGAAGCAAGCCGTGCAGCAAGGCACTTTTCGTCAGGACCTGTATTACCGATTAGCCGGACTGAATGTCACCATACCACCTCTTCGGCAACGCACGGATAAAGCGGAACTCATCAACTACGCAACGCAAAGACTGCATCCAGGAAACCCCAGTCAAACACGCTTGTCACCCGCCGTGTTGGATCTCTTTCTACAACACCCTTGGCCCGGCAATATGCGTCAGTTAAGCAACGTTTTGAAAGTCGCCAGTGCGATGAGCGACGACGGTCTCATTAAAGCGGAACATCTGCCTAAAGATTTTTACGACGATTTAAATACACCACCAGAATGTAAACAGCCTCAGGCACCGGATAGCAATCCGGCAGATACTATTCAGACATCGCAGGCAGAAAAGATACGAACCTATTATCAACAGACCGGAGGCAATATCAGTCGAACAGCTCGCCTGGCTGGAGTCAGTCGTAATACTGTTTATAAATATCTACGCTGAAACAGCCATGATGCATTGCTGATTACAAATTACCGACGGCGCAACAACACGGCTATCAGTTCAGGTGAGCAGCCCTGGGAACCTGTGAGGACAAGAGGGCATTATTAATAACGCTCATGCTGCTGTAAAAGTCAGTGTCTTCTAGGCCAGAAAAATAGTCGCCAATTAACCGATCACCCTGAAATACCTTCAAGCCCACACCGCGTCCCATACCCCCAGATTCGACAACATAGTAGTAATAGTCGCCGTTATTAAAATAAAACATCTGCTCATATACACGGCCAATGCTTTGCTCAAAGTATGCAAAGGGGTGTTCAACAGTAGCTGTATGTTCCAGCCCTACCTCACCAATCGCGCCATAGCGATAGGTCAGGCTTTCATCCGTCATGCACAGTGACAAAACCTTATCCGTCGGCTGAAGTTCATAACTAAGACCAGACTCGGTGTTTCTATTAACCTTCTGCATTTTGGCTGACAGATAGACACGTTCTCCCGCCAGGCAATGATGCGCGAGCGCCTGTATTTCAACAGCACCCTGATCATGGCCAACACCAATAGCCTCAGTGCTAACCGGCTCTGGGTGCGTTTTAGTGTCGGCATCTGAAGCGGGATTACAGCCAGCCAAAAGTATGACCGCCAGACTTTTAAGACCAGCGTTCCATAAACTATTCATAATCTTACCTAGCAAGAGATATCCAATAACTCTAACAACTTCAATGCGTCGAAGAGAGTTAAAAATACGGTGGGATTAGCAAGCAGACATAAAATGTTGTTACCGGATTCCAGGCAATAAAAAAATCGACCCGTCGGACCACCCGAACCATCTCTGGTCCGGGGCGGTATTAAAAGCTTGACGAGGACTTGGCCGGCATCCCGGGACTCGTAGAGTAGGACATCGTCGTCCCCCGGTTTCCAGGCAATAAAAAACCCCGAACCATCTCTGGTCCGGGGCGGTATTAAAAGCTTGACGATGACCTACTCTCACATGGGGAAACCCCACACTACCATCGGCGAGGCTGCGTTTCACGACTGAGTTCGGCAAGGAGTCAGGTGGTTCCACAGCTCTATGGTCGTCAAGCAAACTGGTTGGTGGCTGTTGTTCTTTGCTGTCTGCAACGAAGCCCTTCTTTACTCGGCTCCTGTCAACAACGCACCCAATTCGCTCTGATTGACACGTTTTCTCATCTTTCTTACAGCTAGCTAGCTTTCTAGCTTTCTTTCTCACCAGCCGTCTTCGTCCGATCGTCCAAGTGTTCTATAGCTCTATCTTTGTTGCGTCCAAGCCGCCAACACCCCTTGGGCGTTATATGGCCAAGCCGCACGGGCCATTAGTACTGGTCAGCTCAACGCCTCACAGCGCTTACACATCCAGCCTATCAACCAGGTCGTCTTCCTGGGCCCTTTAGGAGACTCGAAGTCTCAGGGAAAACTCATCTTGAAGGGGGCTTCCCGCTTAGATGCTTTCAGCGGTTATCCCGTCCGAACGTAGCTACCGGGCAATGCGATTGGCATCACAACCCGTACACCAGGGGTTCGTCCACTCCGGTCCTCTCGTACTAGGAGCAGCTCTTCTCAGTTTTCCAACGTCCACGGCAGATAGGGACCGAACTGTCTCACGACGTTCTAAACCCAGCTCGCGTACCACTTTAAATGGCGAACAGCCATACCCTTGGGACCGGCTTCAGCCCCAGGATGTGATGAGCCGACATCGAGGTGCCAAACACCGCCGTCGATGTGAACTCTTGGGCGGTATCAGCCTGTTATCCCCGGAGTACCTTTTATCCGTTGAGCGATGGCCCTTCCATACAGAACCACCGGATCACTATGACCTGCTTTCGCACCTGCTCGACCTGTCCGTCTCGCAGTCAAGCACCCTTGTGCCATTACACTAACCGCATGATTTCCGACCATGCTTAGGGTACCTTCGTGCTCCTCCGTTACTCTTTGGGAGGAGACCGCCCCAGTCAAACTACCCACCACACACGGTCCTCGCCCTGGATCACAGGGCTGAGTTAGAACCTCAAACTTGCCAGGCTGGTATTTCAAGGTCGGCTCCACATGGACTGGCGTCCACGCTTCTAAGCCTCCCAGCTATCCTACACAAACAAGTTCAAAGTCCAGTGTGAAGCTGTAGTAAAGGTTCACGGGGTCTTTCCGTCTAGCCGCGGATACACTGCATCTTAACAGCGATTTCAATTTCACTGAGTCTCGGGTGGAGACAGCGCCCCCATCGTTACGCCATTCGTGCAGGTCGGAACTTACCCGACAAGGAATTTCGCTACCTTAGGACCGTTATAGTTACGGCCGCCGTTTACCGGGGCTTCGATCAAGAGCTTCGCCTAAGCTAACCCCATCAATTAACCTTCCGGCACCGGGCAGGCGTCACACCGTATACGTCCACTTTCGTGTTTGCACAGTGCTGTGTTTTTAATAAACAGTCGCAGGGGCCTGGTATCTTCGGCTGGCCTCAGCTCCAGTCGTAAAGACCTTCACCTAACACCAGCGTGCCTTCTCCCGAAGTTACGGCACCATTTTGCCTAGTTCCTTCACCCGAGTTCTCTCAAGCGCCTTGGTATTCTCTACCTGACCACCTGTGTCGGTTTTGGGTACGGTTCCGGTGTACCTGAAGCTTAGAGGCTTTTCCTGGAAGCTGGGCATCAGTGACTTCGCGTTCCGTAGAACGACCGTCATCGTGTCTCAGGATTGTGGAACCGGATTTGCCTAATCCCACTCCCTACTCACTTGAACCAGGACAACCAACGCCTGGATCACCTAGCCTTCTCCGTCCCCCCATCGCAGTACACCCAAGTACGGGAATATTAACCCGTTTCCCATCGACTACGCTTTTCAGCCTCGCCTTAGGGGCCGACTCACCCTGCTCCGATTAACGTTGAACAGGAACCCTTGGTCTTTCGGCGTGGGAGTTTTTCACTCCCATTGTCGTTACTCATGTCAGCATTCGCACTTCTGATACCTCCAGCATGCTTCTCAACACACCTTCAACGGCTTACAGAACGCTCCTCTACCACTTGTGGAATTCCTTAAACCCACTGTTCTTGCGCTCGCATCATCCCAGCCTCACCGAACTCAACGTTCGGGAACGCTTGGCTTCCGCTTCGCTCCAGCAAGCTTAAGTGAATTCCACAAGTCCGTAGCTTCGGTACCATGTTTGAGCCCCGTTATATCTTCCGCGCAGGCCGACTCGACTAGTGAGCTATTACGCTTTCTTTAAAGGGTGGCTGCTTCTAAGCCAACCTCCTAGCTGTCTAAGCCTTCCCACATCGTTTCCCACTTAACATGGATTTTGGGACCTTAGCTGACGGTCTGGGTTGTTTCCCTTTCCACGACGGACGTTAGCACCCGCCGTGTGTCTCCCGGATAGTACTCTACGGTATTCGGAGTTTGCATGGGGTTGGTAAGTCGGGATGACCCCCGAGCCCAAACAGTGCTCTACCCCCGTAGGTATAAGTCCGAGGCGCTACCTAAATAGCTTTCGAGGAGAACCAGCTATCTCCCGGCTTGATTAGCCTTTCACTCCGATCCACAGGTCATCCCCTAATTTTTCAACATTAGTGGGTTCGGTCCTCCAGTTGATGTTACTCAACCTTCAACCTGCCCATGGATAGATCGCCGGGTTTCGGGTCTACATCACGCGACTGGACGCCCAGTTAAGACTCGCTCTCGCTACGGCTCCCCTATACGGTTAACCTCGCCACGTAATGTAAGTCGCTGACCCATTATACAAAAGGTACGCCATCACCCCCGAAGGGGCTCTGACTGCTTGTACGTACAGGGTTTCAGGGTCTATTTCACTCCCCTCTCCGGGGTTCTTTTCGCCTTTCCCTCACGGTACTGGTTCACTATCGGTCAACTGGGAGTATTTAGCCTTGGAGGATGGTCCCCCCGTCTTCAGTCAGGATACCACGTGTCCCGACCTACTCGATTTCACACCGTTGAGCTTTCGTGTACGGGGCTATCACCCACTATGGCGGTCCTTTCCAGAACCTTCCACTAACTGGCCCGGTGCTTAAGGGCTGGTCCCCGTTCGCTCGCCGCTACTGAGGGAATCTCGGTTGATTTCTTTTCCTCGGGGTACTTAGATGTTTCAGTTCCCCCGGTTCGCCTCTTGCTCCTATGTATTCAGAACAAGATACCCGCTAAAAGCAGGTGGGTTTCCCCATTCAGACATCTCCGGATCACAGGTCGTTTGCCACCTCCCCGAAGCTTTTCGCAGGCTACCACGTCTTTCATCGCCTCCAGTTGCCAAGGCATCCACCCTGTACGCTTAATCGCTTGACCATATAACCCGAAGGAGTGTCCCCACCGAAGTGGCTTCACGCTTCAAGCTTATGAGCGACGTCTTGAACGACAAAGATATTGCTACGCTTGGTTTTAATCAGACTTCTTTCTTTGAGAAAACTTCAATCAGATTGTTAAAGAACGCCTAAAGGCCAAATCGATCGCTCGATTCAGCCTCTAAGAAGTAATTCGTTGTGGACACTTGCGAGTCTAGGTTTAAGGAGGTGATCCAACCCCAGGTTCCCCTAGGGTTACCTTGTTACGACTTCACCCCAGTCATCAACCACACCGTGGTGAGCGCCCAATGTTAAGCTACCCACTTCTGGTGCAATCAACTCCCATGGTGTGACGGGCGGTGTGTACAAGGCCCGGGAACGTATTCACCGTGACATTCTGATTCACGATTACTAGCGATTCCGACTTCATGGAGTCGAGTTGCAGACTCCAATCCGGACTACGACCGGCTTTTTCAGATTAGCTCCACCTCGCGGCTTCGCAACCGTCTGTACCGGCCATTGTAGCACGTGTGTAGCCCTACTCGTAAGGGCCATGATGACTTGACGTCGTCCCCGCCTTCCTCCGGTTTGTCACCGGCAGTCTCCTTATAGTCCCCGACCGAATCGCTGGCAAATAAGGATAAGGGTTGCGCTCGTTACGGGACTTAACCCAACATTTCACAACACGAGCTGACGACAGCCATGCAGCACCTGTCACTGCGTTCCCGAAGGCACCAAGGTATCTCTACCAAGTTCGCAGGATTTCAAGAGTAGGTAAGGTTCTTCGCGTTGCTTCGAATTAAACCACATGCTCCACCGCTTGTGCGGGCCCCCGTCAATTCATTTGAGTTTTAACCTTGCGGCCGTACTCCCCAGGCGGTCGACTTATCGCGTTAACTTCGCCACCAAGTCCTTAAAGGTCCCAACGGCTAGTCGACATCGTTTACGGCGTGGACTACCAGGGTATCTAATCCTGTTTGCTCCCCACGCTTTCGCACCTCAGCGTCAGTATCAGCCCAGAGTGTCGCCTTCGCCACTGGTGTTCCTTCCGATCTCTACGCATTTCACCGCTACACCGGAAATTCCACACTCCTCTGCCGTACTCAAGCGAGCCAGTTTTGAATGCCATTCCCAGGTTGAGCCCGGGGCTTTCACATCCAACTTAACTTGCCGCCTACGCGCGCTTTACGCCCAGTAATTCCGATTAACGCTCGCACCCTCCGTATTACCGCGGCTGCTGGCACGGAGTTAGCCGGTGCTTCTTCTGACAGTAACGTCAATGATCTCGGGTATTAACCGAAACCCCTTCCTCCTGTCTGAAAGTGCTTTACAACCCGAAAGCCTTCTTCACACACGCGGCATGGCTGGATCAGGGTTGCCCCCATTGTCCAATATTCCCCACTGCTGCCTCCCGTAGGAGTCTGGGCCGTGTCTCAGTCCCAGTGTGGCTGATCATCCTCTCAGACCAGCTAGAGATCGTCGCCTTGGTGAGCCTTTACCCCACCAACTAGCTAATCTCACGCAGGCTCATCCAGTAGCGAGAGCCGAAGCCCCCTTTCCTCCGTAGAGATTATTCGGTATTAATCCGGATTTCTCCGGGCTATCCCCAACTACCGGGCAGATTCCTACGCGTTACTCACCCGTCCGCCGCTCGTCAGCAACTAGCAAGCTAGTCCTGTTACCGCTCGACTTGCATGTGTTAGGCCTGCCGCCAGCGTTCAATCTGAGCCATGATCAAACTCTTCAGTTTAAAGTCTGGCAAAGCATCCAAAGACACTCCGCCTTTACTCATGACTCGTTCGCAAGCTCATTCGAACCTAAGTTCGAATAAACGCCTCTCAGAATTTCTGACAGGTCACTTGTCGATCGAGTTTTGTCCCTAAGGACATATAGGTCGACCCACAAGCGCCCACACGAATTACTTCTGACGATGTTAAAGATCACAAGGTGTCACAGCTGTTGGTGACCACCCTTTAGCGTGGCGCGCATTCTACCGATCGGCGCCGCACTGTCAACCGAAGATTCAGATTTTTTCTTTTCAAAACAGGCACTTAGAAAGCACCGAACCAAGAGAAGAAAGACTGGAAAACTTCGCTCCCCAACCGCGCTCAGCGGCGAGGGAGGCGTATAATAGTCTTTTTGCGGCCGCTGTCAACGGCCGCCACGGGGAAAGTTGAAAGAAAGATGACGAACAACGTTCAGGCGGTTTTTTGTTTCAGCGCACTATCGCTTTTTGTACCTCGTCGTGCCCGCAGTTTGACGACCAAACGCTCACCCAGGAGCACCACCGCCAGCAAGGTATAAAGCCAGGCTTCAAATGACGACACTCGTGACTGCAGCCAGAAATGAATCAATGCCAACACTATTATTAGATATATAACCCGGTGCAGACGTTTCCAGTTTTTCTTCAGACGACGCACCATGGCTTTGGGTGACGTGATCGCCAAAACCAACAACCCCACCCAGGCCAGCATACCGAGATAGATAAAGGGACGCTTACCAAGGTCTTCGACAAAGACGCGCCAATCCAACTCGATCCAGCCAAATAGATAAGTCGCCAGATGACAGCTGGCATAGAAGAAACAATAAAGCCCCAGCATGCGTCGATAGCGAACGGCCCTAAATGCTGTATGCCGAGACAAGGGAGAGCAACTGAGCGTTATCAACAACAGCCACAGCGCCCATTTGCCCATCTCTTCCAGCACCACTTCCAACGCATCCACACCCAGAGTGCGCGGATCAGCGATAAACAGGGTCCAGTAGTAAAGCGCCGGCGACAGAGCCAGCAAAAATAAGACCCACCACAGCAAGCCTTGCTTTGGTAATAACTGAATACGCATTAGAAGAAAGTCCGCAGATCCATGCCCTGGTACAGCGAAGCGACTTCGTCGTAACCATTAAACAGACGGGTATCGATTCGATTGATATCGCCATTCGGACCAATACGACGCTCAGTTGCCTGACTCCAGCGCGGATGGTCGACCTCAGGATTCACATTGGCATAGAAACCATATTCGTTGGCATTGGCGATATTCCAGGTGGTTGGCGGCATCTCTTCGACGAATTCGATCTTGCTGATCGACTTGATGCTTTTAAAACCGTACTTCCAGGGCAGCAGCAAACGAATCGGCGCGCCGTTCTGATTGGGCAACGGCTCGCCATACATGCCCACCGCCAGGAAGGCTAAGGGATGCATGGCCTCGTCCATTCGCAAGCCTTCGACATAGGGATAGTCGATAAAGGAAAACAAGGAGCGTTGCCCGCGCAATTCATCCGGACGCTGGATGGTTTGAAAAGCCACATAGCGCGCGTTGGATTTCGGCTGGAAGGGTTTGAGCAAGGCCGCCAGTTCGATACCGATCCAGGGAATCACCATCGACCAGGCTTCGACGCAGCGCAGTCGATAGATACGCTCTTCGGTACGCTTGCCGCTGAGCAACGCCTCCAGGTCCAGAGTGCCGGGGTTATCGCACAAGCCGCCGACTTCAATTTCCCAAGGATAAGGATTGAACTCATCGGCATGATTGGCCGGATCACTTTTACCGGTACCGAATTCATAGAAGTTGTTGTAGCTGGTGGCGTCACGTTGATCGGTCACACCTTCATCGGTGGTGATCGAGCGATACGCGGTGTTGGCAACCTTGGTACTTAACCAGGGCGGTGCTGCCGGTGGCGTCGCCATGGCTGCGGGTACCAGGCTGGTCATTGCCAGACCGCCGGCAGCCTGCATCAACTGACGACGATTCAGATAGGCAGATTTCGGGGTGACGTCATTCTCTGTCAGTTCGGAGCGTTGTTTGATAATCATGGAGCCCTCCGTCAAAACCGGTGTTGGGCCTTGAGGCCCGTTAACATACTGTACGCAACGGACCTCTGACCGGTTTTGCTTCAGGAAGTTCCGGACTTACGCGCGTTGCGATATTGGCGGGCGCGTCGCCACACTTCAAAAACCGGACCTGACAACGCATAGAGTACCGCCATACCCAACAGGACTCGCGGCGGGTCCAGAGCGATAAGCGCCAACACCGCTACCGACAGCAGTAACACCACAAAAGGCACGCGACCACGGTCACTAAGGTCTTTAAACGAATAATAGCGGATCGGACTGACCATCATGGCACCGACCAAAGGCACAACGACGACCATGATCCAGGCAACCGACTCGCCGGCCACACCCGACTTGGTCAACGCCCAGACAGAGCCCCAAAGAATGGCGGCGCCAGCAGGGCTTGCCAGACCGACAAAGAATTTTTTGTCGACGCTGTTGATCTGAATATTGAACCGAGCCAGACGCAAGGACGCACCGGCGACAAAAATAAAGGCGGCAACCCAGCCCAGATTATCCAGGCTGTGCAGCGACCATTGGAAGATCAAAATCGCCGGTGCCACACCAAAGGCCATGTTGTCAGACATGCTGTCGTACTGCGCGCCGAACTCGCTTTGGGTATGCGTCATACGCGCGACGCGTCCGTCCATGCCGTCCAGCAACTGAGCGGCAAAAATCGCAATGGAGGCACGCACAAAATCGCCGTTGATGGCCGAGACAATCGAAAAAAAGCCGGCAAACAGCGCCGCTGTGGTCAGCAAGTTAGGCAGCAGATAGATGCCACGGCGATGGGCTGGCTGTTGCACCGGAAGATTTTGCGTCGGTTGTGCCACCTTGCTGTCATTGGAACTCATAGTTCCCTCCAAATAATAAAATCGAAATGTTAGCCACCGACACTTCAGTTCACGGTATCGGTCAGATCACTGGCCGTTTTCCAGAAAGCGCTCACCAACGGATCCTGCAGACGTCGATTAAGGACGCAAGCACCCACGTCAAAAGGTTCCAGCTGGCTGTCGGTCTCAATGCGCTCGATTTTCTCTTGCAACGGACTGTTCTCAATCACCAGCCCGGGTACCACGCCAATACCGAATCCCAACCCTACCATGCTGACGATGGCCTCGTTACCGGCCACCTGAGCGTAAATATTCGGCTTGATGCTGTGGGCGCGAAACCAGTTGTCCAAACGCTTGCGAGCCAGGCCGTATTCGGACACCACAAAGGGTATCTGGCCCCATGGAATGGGCGATTGTTGCAGTTGAGTACGCACCGGGCAATCAATCGCCGGCGCGATAAATTCCAGCGGTGTTTCCACGATCGACTGAAACATCAACGGATTAGGCAAATGATCCGGACGCGGCGCGATGGCGATATCGGTTTCATCATCCATCACCTTCTGCACCGCCTGGGCGGCATCGCCGGTTTCCAGCACCACTTCAATATTGGGAAAACGGGCACGGAATTCGGTCAGCAATCCCAGCATAAAGCTGTAGCTGGCGGTCACCGAGCAATAGAGGCGAATCTGGCCGCGCAACTCGACCGGATCGTTCTGCAGTTTGTGGCGCAGATCCTGCCAATGCGCCAGGGTCGACTCGGCAAATTCACGAAACAACCGACCGGCCTGAGTCAGCACCACAGTGCGGTTATCACGTTCGAAAAGGGTAGCACCCAGTTCGTCTTCCAAACGGGCGATGCTTCGACTGAGCGTCGAAGGACTGACGTGCATGGCTTCGGATGTTTTGCCGTAATGCAGGGTCGCAGACAGGTGCAAGAACTGTTTCAGTGCTCGCAGATCCATAACGGGCCTCCTCTGAAGAGGCCTGATTATGGCATGGCCCAGCCTTTATTGCAGCAAACGCAATAAAGACAGAGCACAATTGCGTCAGTAGTCAGTATTGAGTTTGATGAAGGTTTCGTAGGTCGCGGACAGCACCCAAAATCCGGCATCAATCAGGCTTTCTGTCAGGCTGGTGACCGCTTGTGGCCGACTCATCAGTGTGACCATCCCCAATAGGGAAAGCGCCAGCCACAGTTGCTTAATAGACATGCTTAACTCCTTTATGAGAATGGGCCCGACCCCTTCCCGGCGAAGAGTTTAGCAAAGAATGTACAGCCACCGCTATTGAGAACGATTATTCCTGAGCGATTAATACCTGCGACTCGCAGCCTTATATGACTTGCTGCACCACAACCGCTCTTCTGCTGCATTTCCAGCAACAGTCCGTTGTGAACAATTCATTTAAAGCAATATCCAAAAACCGCTAGACTGCGGCGCTAACGGTGGGTTCTCCACCATGACTGTTAACAGGATTTCGCATGAGCACTAACTATTTCAACACCCTCAACCTGCGTCAGCAGCTGGCTCAGCTGGGCAAATGTCGCTTTATGGACAAAGCCGAGTTCGCCGATGGCTGCAACGCCCTCAAAGGCAAGAAAGTCGTTATCGTCGGCTGTGGTGCCCAGGGTCTGAACCAGGGTCTGAACATGCGCGATTCCGGTCTGGACGTCGCTTACGCCCTGCGCCAGTCGGCCATCGACAACAAGCGCCAATCGTGGAAAAACGCCACCGAGAACGGCTTCGAAGTCGACTCCCACGAAAACCTGATTCCCAAGGCCGATCTGGTTGTCAACCTGACACCGGACAAACAGCACTCCAGCGTCATCGAAGCGGTGATGCCGCTGATGAAGCAAGGCGCGGCCCTGGGTTATTCGCACGGTTTCAACATCGTCGAAGTCGGTCAGAAAATTCGTGACGACATCACCGTCGTCATGGTCGCACCCAAGTGCCCGGGCACCGAAGTACGCGAAGAGTACAAGCGCGGCTTTGGTGTACCGACACTGATCGCCGTTCACCCGGAGAACGATCCCAAAGGCGAAGGCCTGGAAATCGCCAAAGCCTGGGCCGCGGCCACCGGCGGTCACCGTGCCGGCGTGCTGGAAAGCTCCTTCGTTGCCGAAGTGAAATCCGACCTGATGGGCGAACAAACCATCCTGTGCGGCATGCTGCAAGCCGGTTCACTGCTGTGCTACGACAAGATGATCGCCGAAGGCGTCGACGCTACCTACGCCAGCAAACTGATCCAGTACGGCTGGGAAACCGTCACCGAAGCGCTCAAACACGGCGGCATCACCAATATGATGGATCGCCTGAGCAACCCGGCCAAGCTGCGTGCTTATGAATTGTCTGAAGAACTGAAAGGCCTGCTGGCACCGCTGTTCCAGAAACACCAGGACGACATCATCAGCGGTCACTTCTCCGCCACCATGATGGCCGACTGGGACGCCGACGATAAAGACCTGCTGGGCTGGCGCGAAGCCACCGGCCAGACCGCTTTCGAAAAAGCGCCGGAAGTGAAAAACGATCTGTCTGAGCAGGAATATTTCGACAACGGCATCCTCATGGTAGCCATGGTTAAAGCCGGTGTTGAGCTGGCGTTCGAAACCATGGTCGACAGCGGCATCATCGAAGAATCGGCTTACTACGAATCACTGCACGAACTGCCTTTGATCGCCAACACCATTGCGCGTAAGAAGCTGTACGAAATGAACGTGGTGATCTCCGACACCGCCGAGTACGGCAACTATCTGTTCGCCAATGCGGCGGTTCCGCTGCTGGCTGAAAAGTTCATGCCGAAAATCAAAACCGACGTTATTGGCAAAGGTCTGGGTAATGCCGGCACCGAAGTCGACAACATCGAATTGATTACCGTCAACCAAGCGATTCGCAACCACCCCATCGAATGGATCGGTGAAGAACTGCGCGGTTATATGACGGATATGAAACGTCTGGTCGAGGCTTGATTGCATAGCCCCGACCGGGTGACCGTCTCTCAGTGAGGTCCCCAAAAGGGAATGAGTGTTAGCCCGCCCAATCGGCGGGCTTTTTTTATGTCCAGGGATGGACGGTACCCGACAATGCAGGACGCAATTGACGGTTATGTCCAGGGATGGACGGTATCCTGACAATGCAGGAGCAATTTTCAGGAAAGGGAAAAGGTAGCACCACCAAGCGGCGGCGCTCAGCAATAGCCAAACCACCTACCAGGCCGGAAACGGATCTTCCAGTTCGCGCCAGGCCTGTTCGCCAGCAGCCAGCTCTGCTTCGCTGAGCAAGCAGGCATCCAGTTTTTCCACCACCTGATCACGATCCAGGTTCTGACCGATAAACACCAATTCCTGGCGACGATCGCCATAGGGTTCCTGCCAGATCGAACGAATGGCACCCAAGTAATCGTCATCCTGCGGCCACTGTTCTTTTGCTACCGCCGCCCAGAACATGCCAGCAAAGCCATAGCGTGCAATGCCGCCGGCCTGCTGCCACTGACCGACGAAATCCGGCCGCGTCGCCAGCCAGAAATAACCTTTGGAGCGAATCAGTTTGCCCGCCAAATCTGAGCTGTGCAGAAAGTCGAAAAAGCGCTGCGGATGAAACGGCCGGCGGGCGCGATAAGCAAAACTGCCGATGCCATATTCTTCGGTTTCCGGCAGATGTTCGCCGCGCATTTCCTTCAACCAGCCTGGTGCCTGTTCGGCCTTGGCAAAATCAAACAAGCCAGTGGCGAGGATTTTCTGACTGGGAATCTGACCATTAACAATGGGCACAATCTCGGCGTCGGTATTGAGCGTGCGCAAAATAGCGCTCAGACGTTTCAGTTCCGCCGGTGCAATCAGATCGGTCTTGCTGACCAAAATAATGTTGGCGAATTCCACCTGATCGACCAGCAGATCGGTGACACTGCGCTGATCTTCCTCACCCAGACTTTCACCGCGTTCGGCCAGGGCCTGAGCCTGATCGTAATCGGTTAAAAAGTTGGCACCATCGACCACCGTCACCAGCGTATCGAGCTGCGCCACATCGCTGAGCGTCACCCCTGCTTCATCGGCAAAGGTAAAGGTCTCCGCCACCGGCAGCGGTTCGGAAATACCAGTCGATTCGATCACCAGATAATCAAACTGTCCGGCTTCGGCCAAACGCCGCACTTCAATCAACAAATCTTCACGCAGTGTGCAGCAGATGCAACCGTTGCTCATCTCGACCAGCTTTTCCTCGCGCCGGTTCAGCGACACATCCTGGCGCACCGTAGCGGCATCGATGTTGATTTCGCTCATATCGTTGACGATGACTGCGATGCGCAGACCCTCGCGATTGTTGAGCAGATGATTGAGTACGGTGGTTTTGCCAGCGCCCAGAAAACCGGACAGGACGGTAACCGGAAGCTTTTTATGCAGTGTCATTGCAACTCCTGAAGGCGGTATTTGAGATCAGATTCGATATATTTATGTTACAACATATCATTCATAACCAACACCCACCCGATCAGCAAACAGCATCCTGTCTCAAATAAACCACTGACCGTCCCGAAGCAGCCAAGCCAGGGCCAGGCTCCTGACCCTAAGCTGGGTGTCTGAATCACCACTTAAGGACAGGGTCATGCTTCCCTACGCCATTATCGGCGCCGGTCCGATGGGACTGTGCACCGCGCGCCGGCTCAGCCAGTACCAGTTGCCGTGGATCGGTTTCGAACTGAACGACGGCGTCGGCGGGTTATGGGACATCGATAACCCGCACTCGACGATGTACCAATCGGCGCATCTGATTTCGTCGAAAACCATGACCGAATTTCGCGACTTCCCGATGCCTGCATCGGTGCCGCCCTACCCCAGTCACCACCAGATGAAGGCGTATTTCGAGGCCTACGCTGAACACTTTGACCTGCACTCCGGCTTTGCCTTTAACACCCGGGTGCTCAAGGTCGAACGTGATGGCGACCACTGGCAGATCGAGACCGAATGCAAGGGTCGTCAGCAACGTCATGCCGTCGCCGGGGTATTGCTTGCCAGCGGCACTTTACACGCACCCAAACACCTCGACCTGCCCGGCCATTTCAGTGGTGAGCAACTGCACAGCGCCGACTATCGCGACCCGGCTGTGTTCGATAACAAAAGCGTGCTGATCATCGGCTGCGGCAACAGTGGCTGCGATATCGCCGTCGACGCCGTGCACCGCGCTGCCCGTGTCGATCTGTCGGTGCGCCGCGGTTATTATTTTTTGCCCAAATTCGTCGCTGGTCGCCCCATCGATACTCTCGGCGGCAAGGTACGTTTGCCGAACCGGCTGAAACAATGGATCGATGGCGGCATCATCCGCGCCTTGATCGGGAAGCCATCCGATTACGGCCTGCCTGACCCGGATTATCGCCTGTACGAATCACACCCGGTGGTGAACTCCCAGTTTCTGCATCACATCGGTCATGGCGATATACAACCACGTGCGGATGTGCAAGCGGTCGATGGCCACAGCGTCACTTTCAGCAATGGTGAACAGGCCGACTACGATCTGATTCTTCAGGCTACCGGCTACCGTCTGAGTTATCCCTACATCGATTCTCGCGAACTGAACTGGCAGGGCGCCGCGCCGGACCTGTTTTTAAATGTGTTCAATCCGGACAACCCCAATCTGTTTGTGATGGGCATGATCGAAGCCGCCGGTCTGGGCTGGCAGGGTCGTGATGAGCAAGCCCATCTGGTCGCGCTCTACCTGCATCAGCGCGCTCGCGACACCGCTTCGGCGCGTCAGTTTGAACGCGCTATTCGCGCCCATCCGAACAGCGACTGTCGCGGTGGCATGAACTATCTGGCCGTCGATCGCATGGCTTACTACGTCCATAAAGCGACCTACCTGAAGACGCTGAAAAAGCACCAGCGACGCCTGCAACGCGATCTCGAATCGCCGCTGCGCAGCATCGTGCACAGCGCCGAGGAAGTGGCATGACACACATCCTCATCACTGGCGCCAGTGGCTATCTGGGTTATCAGTTGGGCTGTCGGTTAAGTAAGCACTACGCCGTTACCGGTCTCGATATTCGGCCCAAAGAAGACAGCGCTTTTCCCATCGAACAGCGCGATATTACCAGCGCGGGTCTCGCCGACTGGATGGACCAGGAAGCCTTCACCCACGTTATTCATCTGGCCTCGGTACTCGAACCCAGCCGCGATCGCGAGCGCGACTACCGCATCGATGTCGAAGGCACCGAGCAATTATTAGCTGCCTGCGTCGCCACCGGTGTACGCCATTTCACGCTCACATCCAGCGGCGCCGCCTACGGTTATCATGCCGACAATCCCGACTGGTTAACCGAGCATGATGCGCTGCGCGGCAACATCGAATTTTCCTACGCCTGGCACAAACGGCTGGTCGAAGAACGGCTCGCCGACTATCGCCAAAACCACCCGGAATTACGCCAGTTAATTTTGCGTCCTGGCACCGTTCTCGGTCGCCACACCCACAACCTCATCACCCGTTTATTCGAAGGCAAACGGCTGATCGCGTTAAAGGGTTCCAGTTCGCCTTTTGTCTTTATCTGGGATCAGGATGTGCTCGCCATTATCGAACAGGGCGTGCGCGAAGAAAAAAGCGGCATCTACAATCTGGCGGGCGACGGTGCGCTCACCCTGGATGAGATTGCCGAACAATTGGGTAAACCCATCTGGCATTTACCGGTGCCTTTAGTGCGTTTTGGTTTAAGGTGCGGGCGTCTTTTGGGGTTAACCGCTTACGGTCCAGAGCAATTGAATTTTCTGCGCTACCGGCCGGTACTGGCCAATACCGCTTTAAAACAGGAGTTTGGTTACTGTCCGCGCAAAACCTCCGCCGAAGTCTTGGCCGAATTCGCCGCTGGCCTGAGAACCTTGCCGCATGGTTGATGCCCAAGCCACTATTCTGATTACCGGCGCTGCCTCTGGGCTGGGCTGGGAATTGGCGCAGCGTTATGCACGGCTTGGCCATCGATTATTACTGGTCGATTGCAACGCCGAAGCGTTGCAAAAATGCCTGACTCAACTACAAACCCAACAACCGCAAGCCAATCACTGCAGCAAATTGCAAGACCTCACCGAGTTCGATGCCGCTGAGCAAATTGCCGCCTGGGTCGCCACGCTCACTCCGAGTCTGACCTTGCTGATCAACAACGCCGGCATCACCCATCGCAGCGTCGCCCAAAAGACGCAGCCGGCGGTGTTTCGTCGGGTTATGGCGGTGGATTATTTTGCGCCTTTGGAACTGACGTTGGCGCTGCGTCCGTTACTGGGAACAGCCCCCGACCATCGTGATCGGGGGATAATAGTGATCGGTTCCATGGCTGGCTGGATGCCGGTGCTCGGCCGTGCAGGTTATTGCGCCGCCAAGGCAGCTCTGCATCAGTTTTTTGAAACCGCCCGTGCTGAAGGGTTGATTCGCGCCGATGAATTAACGCTGATTTATCCGAGTTTTCTGGCAACGCCCATTGAGCAGAATGCGCTCGACCAAAATGGCCATAGAGCTCAGCATCAACGCTCGTCGGTCGGAAAAATTCGCGACGCTGGCTGGATGGCCGAGCGTATTATCACCATTCATCGCAAACGCAAACGCCGTTGTTTTCCAGACCGTTTCAGTGCGATGGCCGCCTGGTTATATCGGCTGTTACCCGATCTGTATTTACGCCTGATGCGCCAGCGATTGGCGGAAGAATTAACATCCGATCAATCCGTCCGGCCAGGATCACCACCCCATCAAAATACCCATCATCACTGACCGAGTAATTCATCGGCCCGTTCAATAGCACCGTTATACAACGCCGACAAATCAACCAGCTCCAGCTCATAGTCGCGCAAAAAATCAGCTTCGAGAGGCTTACCATGTGCATAATCTGTCGCCAGATTCAGCACTCGTCCTGTCAATCCAATTCTGTCACTCAGAGCAGCTTTCAGATCTTCCTTAAGCGGCAGTTCAATGAGCACCTGCGGCATAGGCTGATCCATCAGTGCATCCAGCACCGATAACAAACCTACAGTGAAAAAGCAGTCCTTTTCATCCGGTGCCAGGCGCTCACCCAATTGCTCGCAGAAGAACGCCCGGGTCAGAGCTTCGCGCTGCAACTCTTTGGGTTTGTTTTCAAAGCGATCCATATTAATCAAGGTTGCCCAACCACGAATGCGATCGATCCCCAGCAAGGTCACTGCCTGATGAATGGATTCGATACTGTGCGCCCGACGATAAAAAGACGAGTTCACCAGCTGCAACAATTTATAAGACAACACCGTGTCCTGTTGCACCAGATAATAGATGTCATTAACAGTCACATCCGGCTTATATAACTGCGCCAGAACTTTCAGCAGATTAACGCGCAACGGCTGTAATCGTCGCCCATGAACCGCTTCGGGGCGACAGAAGAAATAGCCCTGAAAATAATCAAAACCCTGGTCCAGACAAAATTGAAAGGTGTCGTAATCTTCAACTTTTTCTGCCACCAGTTTTACCGGGTGAGACGACAACTCGCGCACCAATTCGACAATGCCATCGCGGCTGGTTGCCAGCACATCAATTTTGACAATATCGACCAGATCAATCAGTTCCGGTCGATAATCTTTCTGCTCAAAATCGTCCAGCGCCATGCGAAAGCCGCGCTCGCGCAAATGACTGAGTATCGGCACCAGGTCGTCATCGGCGTGATAATCTTCCAGCACTTCAATAATCAGGGTCTGACGCAGAAAATCCGGCAGCGCATTGAGCATCGTTTTAGTGACGTTCAATAAACCGGGTTTCTGATTCAGTGCCTGAGCGATGTTGCTGTGGGTATAAGCATTGAGCATGACCGCCTGGGTGGCCAGATCGCCATCCTCGAAAACGGCCTGGGTTAGATCGCCCTGCCGGAACAACAATTCATATCCAAACACCTGCAAGCCACGATCAAAAATCGGTTGGCGGGCAAACAGTACTTCTTCGGACACGATACACCCTCCGAAACTTCAGCCGGCTACTATACCAATGACATCGGGAAATTGCCCGCTGGCAAAACCGGCTGGGTGTCGGATCGGACCGCTTGGAGCTGCATTAAAACTCACTAATTTAGTGGATGCATTGCCTGCCAGTGATGGGCGATGGCTTCTCGGGTTGTCACCCAAACATCGCTGTGCGATTGCACATAATCGACAAAGCGTTTCAGGCCGGCAAAGCGGCCCGGGCGGCCGACCAATCGGCAATGCAGACCGATGTTGAGCATCCTAGGGGTGGTTGCGCCTTCGTCATAAAGCACATCGAAGGCGTCTTTCAGGTAGGTGAAAAACTGCTCGCCGCTGTTGAAGCCTTGAGGTGTGGCAAAGCGCATATCGTTGGTGTCCAGGGTGTAGGGCACCATCAATAAAGGTCGTTGATAATTGAGATCGTAATAGGGTAAATCGTCGGCGTAACTGTCGGAGCAGTAAAGGAACTCCGGACGCTCGGCGACCAGTTTCAGCGTATTCGGACTGGTGCGACCGGTGTACCAACCAGCCGGATGTTTACCGGTCAGACGCTGATGAATGTCGATCGCCAACGCCATATGTTCGCGCTCAACGGCTTCGGAAATAGTTTGATAATGAATCCAGCGGTAACCATGGGAGGCAATTTCCCAATCCGCTTTGAGCATGGCTTCGACCGCCTCGGGATGACGTTCCATGGCCATGGCCACGCCAAAAACCGTCACCGGCAACTGACGCTCGGTGAACAACCGATGCAACCGCCAGAAGCCAGCGCGGCTGCCATATTCGTAGATACTTTCCATACTCAGATGACGCTCTGGATAAGCTTCGGCACCGACAATTTCCGACAGAAAACGTTCCGATTCGGCGTCGCCGTGCAGTTGGCCGTTTTCACCGCCCTCTTCGTAATTGATCACGAACTGCACCGCCAACCGTGCCTTATTGGGCCATTGCGCCGCGGGCGGCTGGGCACCGTAACCGATCAGGTCGCGCGGATAGTGCGTTTGCGAACTGGACATGGGTAAACTCCGATCACAGATAGAAAGCACATTTCACAGCAAAAAACCGACCAATTGAACAACTTACGGATTCGCAATGCCCCAAGACCTAGCGAACACGGCCATTGGCCTGGGTGATGCCGATGCCCAGTGGGTGCTCTTCGCACCGCATCGACCACCGCTGGAACCCTATCTGAGCCTCGACCGACTGCAGCCGCTGGTGCCCGGGGAACTGGGCGCGATGGTCAGTGCAACGGGCAATCACTGGCGCAAAATTTTTAATCTCTACGCCAAGTTAGTGCACCGTCTCGAGCCACAAGAAGCCAGTTGGCAAGACTGTCGCGACCAGCGTCTGCTGCAAGCCGGCAGCGGTTGCGCACTGCTGTTCTCTGCGCCACCACTGAAGTCGGAAAACCGCTGGCAACTGGTTATGGGTAAGGCCTACGCCGAGAGTTGCAGGCTTGATCAACTGGACGATCTGCACAGCGAAAACGGCTTTCGCTGGTCACCGTCACGACGCCTGATACTGACCCCCTATTTCGATTACCGCGCCCTCTCCAACGCCCGCCTGGACGACTTGTACCGATTAATTGACAGCCAGCGAAACCGCCAATAACCGCTCTAACGACGATCCACACTGGCAGCCATAACTTCTTTCGGTAAACTATTTACTACCTAAACTAAATTATTTAGGAAGTGTAATGAAACCCCAACTTGAAGACAGCCGACGCTTCCAAAGCAGCATTCGCCGCTACGTTTCGTTGATCAAACCGGTGATGGCCCAGCGAGTCGAACAAGAAACCGGGCACGCCTTTAGCGACTACCCGCTGTTGTCGGCCGTTGCCCAGGGTGTGCGCTCACCGAGTGACATCAGCAAACGCATCCAGGTTTCCAACTCTCGGGTATCTCATCTGATCGAGCGCGGTCTGAGAAACGGCCTGATCCGCCGCGAACTGGACCCGGCCGATAGCCGCCGCTTTCTGCTGTCGCTGACCGAGCAAGGCGAAAGTTTGCTGGCGAAGGTCTCTGAGGCGCTGCACACCATCATCGTGCAATCGGGGTTGACCCAGGACGAACTGACGGCGGCGACCCGGGTCATGGATAAGCTGGCCGCCACCCTCATTGAGGAGCAGTAAATGCCCAAGAACGAATTCACCAAAGCGGAGCGCAACGCTACCCTGATCGGCGCCATGCTGGCGCTGTTTCTGGCCGCGCTCAACCAAACCATTGTCACTACCGCCACGCCGGAAATCGTGCGCGAGCTGGCCTTCCCCACCAGTTGGATTACCTGGATTGCCACCGCCTATCTGGTGACCAGCACCGCCACGCTGCCCATCTGGGGCAAGCTGTCCGACCTCTATGGCCGGCGCAACAGCATCACCACCGGCATACTGCTGTTCAGCACCGCCGGTCTGTTCTGCGCCCTGGCGCAATCGCCACTGCAACTGGTCCTGGCGCGGGCGCTGCAAGGCTTGGGTGGCGCCGCCATTATGACCAATGCGCTGGCGGTGATCGGCGATCTCTTTACCCCCGAAGAGCGGCCGCGTTATCAGGGTTTGTTCGGTGCGGTCTTTAGTCTCAGTTCGGTGATCGGCCCGGGCATCGGCGGTCTGTTGACCGACCTGGTCGGCTGGCACTGGATCTTCCTCGTTAATCTGCCCATTGCGGCGATTGCGCTGACCTTTGTGCTGACGCGCATGCCAGTGCTGCGTCACGACGGCCCCCGCACCATCGATTACAGCGGTGCCCTGCTGTTACTGCTGGCGGTGATTCCGCTGTTGCTGGCGCTGTCGCTGGCGCCGTCCCGCTTTGCCTGGAGCGCCCCTCAGACGCTGAGCATGCTGGCGTTGTCGGTCGGCGCGGCACTGACTTTTGGCTGGCATCAATGGCGCGCGGCCGAACCCATCATCGAGTTGCGTCTGTTTCTCGATGCGCGCTATGGCTAATCGGCGCTGGCCAGCTTTCTGGTCGGTGCTGCCTTTCTCGGCTCGCTGGTGTTTATTCCGCTCTATATGGTCAACGCTCTGGGCGTCAGCGCCACCGCTTCGGGCGCGACGCTGATCCCGCTGACGTTAGGCATTGTCTTTGGCAACATCGTCAGCGGTCAGTTGGTGTCGCGCATCGGCGCCTACAAGCCAGTGCTGATTCCCAGCCTGCTGCTGTTGCTGACCGGCGTTGTCTGGCTGACTTTGACGTTAAGCCCGGATCAAAGCCAGTTGTCTGTCACCACCCGCGTCGTCTTACTCGGCATCGGCCTGGGCCCGTCCATGCCGCTCTTTACCCAGATGATGATCAACGCCGCGCCGGCCGACAAAATCGGCATGGCCTCCAGTGCCGCCAACTTTACCCGCCAGTTTGGTTCCACGCTGGGCGTAGCGGTGATGGGCACTATTTTCGCGGCGGTGATGCAGGTGCAACTGAGCAGTCAGGTATTGCCAACCATTCCCGCTGCACTGACCGACTACGAGGCCGTGGTCGAGTTAACCCGCGCTGATGTGCAGCAACCGCATCTCGACCTGGCGGCCTTGCAGGCGGATATAGAAGCGCACTACCAAACTGAAGCACAGCCACTGTCGCTGTCTGTCGAAGACGAGCGCCTGGCAACGCTGGCCGCCGCTGAAGCGCTGGATCGCGATCTGCGCGGCGCCTGGTCCGACAGCATGAGCGCTATTTTGTGGGCCCAGGCGCTGGTGATTCTGCTCGGCCTGATAGTCACCTGCTTTATTCCCGAAACCCGACTGCAACCAAGGCGTTCAACCGCCTCGGTCTGAAGCCTCGCCATCCGAACCAAAACAGCGCACAACAAAAACAGCACGCATCGTTTTGGTTCGACCAAGGCGCCAAACAGATTGTTACCAAACCTCACCTTTGCGACGCCACTGCTTCTTTGCATTTCCTGACCGTTCGGTCATATTATGGTCTTTAATTTGCATTGCTAAAAACAACAAGGGCAAGCAACCGTGACGGCTTGCCCGCGAACAGCGAGCCATGGCATGACCACCTTTTTATTAAACCGGTCCCGCGTCGAGCTGACGCCGACCGATCCGGACCTCACCGTTCTCGAATACCTGCGGCAGCACGCCAAACTAACCGGCACCAAGGAAGGCTGCGCCTCCGGCGACTGCGGCGCCTGCACCGTGGTGGTCGGTGAACGCACCCAGAAAGGGCTGCGTTATCGCGCCGTCAACAGCTGCATCACCTTCGTGCACAGCCTGGCCGGCAAACAGTTGCTGACGGTCGAACATCTGGCCGCAACCGGCCAATTGCATCCGGTGCAACAGGCCATGGTGAAACACCACGGCTCGCAATGCGGTTTTTGCACGCCCGGTTTTATCATGAGTCTGTTCGCGCTCTACCACAGCGAGGTCGCGCCGGAACGCGTGGCGGTGCTGAATGCGCTGTCCGGCAACCTCTGTCGCTGCACCGGTTACCGGCCGATCATCGATGCCGCCCTGGAACTGCTCGAACAACACCATGGCGATGCGTTCAGCGAACAGGCGGACACCATCGAAGCCGAATTAGCGGCGCTGAACCCGGCCCAAAGTGATAGCGGTGTCGGCTTTTGGCAGCCGCGCAACCGCGATGAATTGGGCCAGGTACTGGCAGCGCATCCCGAAGCTCGGCTGAGCGCGGGTAGCACTGACCTGGCGTTGGAGAAAACCCAGTTGGTCAAAGAGCTGCCCGCCCTGATCGACCTGACTGGCGTCGAAGAATTGCAGCAACTGAGCGTCGACGACGCCTTTATCAACATCGGCGCCGCCCTGCCTTACGCCGATCTGGCACCCGCGCTGCTGGCCGACTACCCCGAAGCCAGCGAATGGCTTGATCGCCTCGGCTCCACGCCGATCCGCAATCGCGGCAGTTTGGGTGGCAACCTGGGCAACGCCTCACCGATTGGCGATACCCCGCCGCTGCTGATTGCGTTGAACGCCGAGGTCACGCTGGCAAGCTCAAACGGTCAGCGTCGGTTGCCGGTCGCGCAGCTGATTACCGGCTATCGCCAAACGGTGTTGGCCGACGGCGAATGGATCGACACCGTTCATATTCCGCGCCGTCCGGACAACAGCACGGTACGCGCCTACAAGATTTCCAAACGCTTTGAAGACGATATTTCCACCGTCTGCGCCTGCTTTTATCTGGAACGCGATGGCGACAGCGTCACCGCCTTCCGCGCTGGCTTTGGTGGCCTGGCGGCGACGCCATTAAGCCTCGATGACTGGTCGCAACAGCTGGTTGGCCAAGCCTGGTCGCAACTGGATATCGACGCCGTCGCCAGCGACCTCGCCAGCCGGCTGCAACCCATCGACGATGTCCGCGCCAGCGCCCAGTACCGCGTCACCGTCACTGCCAATCTGCTGCGCCGCTTCTATTTGGAGACCAGCAACAGCGGTCTGATTACCCGTGTATCGAACCCGGGAGCCTTCCATCATGCGTAAACTGACCGACGCCCTGCTCAAGCCCGAATTCAGCCTCGGCCAGGCCGGCCAGCCGGTCGAACACGACAGCGCCCGCCGTCAGGTCGCAGGCCAGGCCCGCTATATCGACGATATGCCCGAACCGGCCGGTTTGCTGCACGCGGCGGTCGGCCAGGCCGATGTCGCGCACGGCACGCTTAAGTCGCTGCAACTGGATGCGGTGCGTTCAGCCGCCGGCGTGCAGCGGGTGATCAGCGTCGCCGATGTCCCCGGCCATACCGACATCGGCGCCGTCTTCGGCGGCGATCCGGTGTTGGCTGAAGACACCATTCTGTTCCACGGCCAGCCCTTATTCGCCGTCGCTGCCGACAGCTACGAACAGGCGCGCTTGGCGGTCAAAGCGGCAAGCTGGGAGATCGAAGCCAGCGACGCCATTCTCAGCGTCGAACAGGCGCGAGCCATCGGCGCCGAGGTCGGCAAGCCAGTGCACTTTCGCCATGGCGATGCCGATACCACACTCAAAAACTCACCACACCAACTGAGCGGCCGTATTCAGATCGGCGGTCAGGAACACTTCTATCTCGAAGGTCAGGCCAGCCTGGTCATTCCCGAAGAAGACGGCGGCATGCTGGTGTACACCTCCAGCCAGCATCCGTCCGAAGTGCAGAAGCTGGTCGCCGAAGTGCTGGGTATTGCCTTTAACAAGGTCACAGTCGATGTACGCCGCATGGGCGGTGCTTTCGGTGGCAAGGAAAGCCAGGCAGCGCAGTGGGCCTGCATCGCTGCCTTGCTGGCGCATCACACCGGCCGGCCGGTAAAAATACGGCTGCCGCGCAGCGTCGATATGAGCGCCACCGGCAAACGCCACCCGTTCGATAACCGCTGGCAGCTGGGTTTTGACGACGCCGGTGTGATTCAGGCAGCGAAAATAGAAGTGAACGGCTTCTGCGGTTATTCGCCGGATTTATCGAACGCCATTGTCGATCGCGCCATGTTCCATGCCGATAACGCCTATTTCCTCGGCGATGCGGCCATCGACGGCTACCGCTGCCTGACTCACACCGTCTCCAACACCGCCTTTCGCGGCTTTGGCGGCCCTCAGGGCATGATGACCATCGAAGCGGCCATGGACGACATCGCCCGCCATCGCGGCGAAGACCCGCTGACCATTCGCAAGCGCAATCTTTATGGTCAGGGTGAACGCGATGTCACGCCCTATCAGATGACGGTAGAAGACAACATTCTGCCGCAGCTGATCGAACGTCTGGAAACCACCAGCGATTACTGGCAGCGCCGCGCCGCGATCACCGAATTCAACAAAACCAGCCCGATCATCAAAAAAGGCCTGGCGCTGACGCCGGTAAAATTCGGCATTTCCTTCACCGCCAAACACCTGAACCAGGCCGGTGCGCTGGTGCACATCTATACCGATGGTTCGATTCACCTGAACCACGGCGGCACGGAAATGGGTCAGGGTCTGTTTACCAAGGTGGCGCAGATCGTCGCGCTCGAATTCGGTGTTGCCCTGGAAACCGTCCAGGTCTCGGCTACCCGCACCGACAAGGTACCCAACACCTCACCGACGGCAGCGTCCAGCGGCACCGATCTGAACGGCAAGGCGGCGCAGAACGCAGCGCGGGCGATCAAGCAGCGACTGATCGAATTTGCCTGCGATCACTATGGTTTAAGGCCCGATGAAGTCAGCTTCCAGGCCGGCAAAGTCACGCTGGGCAACAACATCATCGACTTCGCCGACCTGGTGCAAACCGCCTACCTGAACCGAATTTCACTCTCAGCCACCGGTTACTACCGCACGCCCAAGCTGGAATGGGACGCCGAAAACGGCAAAGGTCGGCCCTTCCTGTATTTCGCCTACGGCGCGTCCTGCTCGGAAGTCAGCATCGACACCCTGACCGGCGAATACTCGGTCGATCGCGTCGATGTATTGCACGACGTCGGCGACAGCATCAACCCAGCGCTCGACATCGGTCAGATTGAAGGCGGCTTTATTCAGGGCATGGGCTGGTTGACCAGCGAAGAACTGAAATGGGACGACAGCGGCCGATTGCTCAGTAACAGCCCGGCCAATTACAAAATCCCGGCCATCGGCGATACCCCGCCGGTGTTCAATGTCGACCTCTACCCGCAGCCGAATCGCGAAGACACAGTGTTTAAATCCAAAGCCGTCGGTGAGCCGCCGCTGATGTTGCCGATCAGTGTCTGGTGTGCGTTGCGCGACGCCATCGCCAGCGTCAGTGACTACCAACTCAGCCCGGCGCTCGACACACCGGCGACACCCGAACGGGTGCTGTTCGCCATCGAATCGCTGCGAGGAAATACCCAATGAAACGACATTGGCGCTGGTTCGAAGCGGTCAACGAGCTGCAACAAAACGGCGAGCCCCTGGTGTTGATCACCGTACTCAGCACCGCCGGTTCCACGCCACGCGACGCCGCCACAAAGATGGTAGTCAGCGCCGCCGATCAGTGGGACACCATCGGTGGCGGCAACCTGGAATATCAGGCCATTGAGCGCGCGCGTGAACTACTTGCTGCAGGCGAGGCCCGCACCGAGGTCGAACGCGTTGAACTCGGCGCCAGTCGCGGCCAATGCTGCGGCGGCGCGGCTCAGTTGCTGTTTGAAGTGCTGGTAAACGCTCGCCAACCTTTGGCGGTGTTCGGTGCCGGCCATGTGGCCCAGCGCTTGCTACCGATACTGGCGCCACTCGATGTGCAACTGAGTTGGATCGACCCGCGCGCCGATTGGCTGGCAGACGCGCCCGCCGGCGTACGCGTGCAATGCCTGAGCAATCCGGTCGATGCGGTGGCGGATTTACCGGAAAACGGCTGGGTACTGATTCTGACGCACAATCACCAACTCGATTTCGAACTGGTACAGGCGGCACTGAAGCGGCCGGATATCGGCTATATCGGCGTTATCGGCTCGGCCACCAAAGCCAAGCGTTTTCGTCAGCGGTTGGCGCATCGCGGCTGGTCGGACGCCGATATCGCGCGCGTTATCTGCCCGGTTGGCCAGGCAGACATTCCGGGCAAGCGTCCGGCGGAAGTGGCGGTTTCGATCGCTGGCCAACTGATCCAAAGGCTGCATCAGCCGGTTGCGCAAACCGGTAAAAAAACAACCGGTCTGAACTGGCAACACAGTCAGTCATTGAGCCAGGAAAAGACGTCATGACAGTGGAAGAAATCAACGCCCTGCCCGCCGATCAGATGGCCGCTTTTTTGCGCACCACCTGCACTGCCGAGCGCTGGATTGATCGCATGGTTGCGGCGCGGCCCTTCAAAGACCGCACCGACCTGCTCGACAGCGCCCGTATCCACTGGGCCGGCACCAATGAAGAAGACTGGCGCCAGGCGTTCGAAGGCCATCCGATGATTGGCGACATCGACAGCCTGCGCGCCAAATACCACGCCAGCAAAGACCTATCGAGCGCCGAACAGGCCGGTGCGACGGGCGCCAGCGAAGCAACGTTAGAGGCACTGGCCGATGGCAATAAGCGCTACCTCAAACGACACGGTTTTATTTTTATTGTCTTTGCCAGCGGCAAAACCGCCGACCAGATGCTGGAACTGCTCAACGCCCGCATCGACAACAGCACCGATCAGGAACTGAAACTGGCGGCGCAGCAGCAGTTGAAAATTACGTTGAAACGGTTGGATGAAGCCGTCTTGTAAACCGGTTTGAAACCACTGCATTAAGCGCTGGTTGGCGGGCACTTCACCAGAGGGCGTGGATTCCCAGGGATGGGAATCACGAGCTTACAGGGAGGTACTTGCAGCGTCCCTCTGGGGGAGTGCCCGCCAACCGGCGCGGCTAACGCCGACAACAAAAACACGGAGTCAAAATGAGCCACACCCTCTCAACCCATGTGCTCGACACCACCCTGGGCCAGCCCGCCCGGGGCATGAAGCTGACGCTAAAAAACGCCAGCGGCACTGTCATCGCCGAAGGCGTCACCAACGATGACGGCCGTTTTGGCGACTGGCCCGAAGGCGGTTTTGCCGATGGCGTCTACTCCCTGACCTTTCACACCGGCGACTATCTGACCGCCACCCACGGCCAGTCCTTCTATCCCGAAGCGACCGTTTGCTTTCAGTTGTCCGGCAGCGACGCGCACTATCACGTGCCGCTGCTGGTCAGTCCCTTTGGCTATTCCACCTACCGAGGCAGTTAATGGACGTTTTTTTCGCTGAATGGGTCAGCCTGTTTTTACGTTGGTTCCATGTCATCGCTGGCGTCGCCTGGATTGGCTCGTCGTTTTACTTTATCTGGCTCGACAACCATCTGACCGAGCCACCGCAATGGAAAAAAGACGCCGGCATTGGCGGTGATCTGTGGGCGGTACACGGCGGTGGTTTCTACGAAGTCGCCAAATACAAGGTCGGCCCCAAGGCGATTCCCGACAAGCTGCACTGGTTCAAATGGGAAGCCTACACCACCTGGATCACCGGCTTCCTGCTGCTTACCTGGGTCTACTATTTTGGCGCCCAGGCCTATTTGATCGATCCCAATGTGATGCCGCTGAGCACCGGTCGCGCCATCCTCTATGGTCTGGGATACCTGCTCGCCGGCTGGGTGATTTACGACGCCCTGTGTCGCACCAGGCTGGTCGAAAGCCGCTGGTTTGGCGTGGTTGTTTTTATCATCGGTTGCGGCTTTGCCTGGCTGCTGACGCACACCTTTTCCGGCCGTGGCGCCTTTATCCATATGGGCGCGTTGATCGGCACCATCATGGTTGCCAACGTCTTCTTCAAGATCATCCCCGGCCAGCGCAAAATGGTCGCCGCCGTGGCGCGGGGCGAACTGCCCGACCCGAAACCAGGCCTCACCGGCAAACAACGCAGCGTCCACAACAACTACTTCACGCTGCCGGTCATCTTTTTGATGATCAGCAACCACTACCCGATGACCTATCAGGGCGACGACAGCTGGCTGATTTTGATGGCCATCATCGCCATCACCCTGTGCGTGCGGCATTACTTCAACCTGGCGCATCGCGGCGTTCGGCAACCGGCCTATCTGGTCGCCGCCGGCATCGCCTTTGTACTGATGGCGGCTATTCTGAGTTGGCCTGAATCGACGCCGGCAATCAGCAACAGCGCCGCTCACAGCGAAGAAACCGCTTCGGTGATGTCCGATGCCGACGCTCTGGCGCTGGTGCAGAACCGCTGCGCCACCTGCCATTCGGCGCAGCCGACCGACAGCCTGTTTCCGTCGGCGCCATCGGGCGTGGTGCTCGATGACCTGGCGCAGATTGAACGCTGGTCCGGACGCATCGAACAACGCGCCGTGGTCACCCGAGACATGCCGTTCCTGAACCGAACGGAGATGACCGACGACGAACGCGTCGCTTTGGGCAACTGGTTAAAACAACGTTTTTAAGCCACACTAAAATGTGGGTCGGCCATTGGGATTGCCGGCCCACCCCGATCCGTGTCGGGGACCAGCCACAACCGGACCCGACGACCTGCGGATGAGCACTTCCAACCCCTGGCTAGAACGTATTCAAGCGGCCAATCTTCCCGCTCTGATTCCCCAAAGTGCCTTGCCATCGTCGGCCGCGCCGCTGTCCGACTGGAACCAGGCCGTGCGCGAAGATCCACTGCTGGCGATGCAGATCATGGGGCAGGCCAACCGCATTTACGCCAACCGCGACCAGCAACTGAGCACCCTCGATCACGCCGCCGCTGTGCTCGGTGTACAACGCCTGATCAACCTGAACCGCACCATTCCGCGCATCAGCCCGGGCAGCACTGCCTATCGCGGCCTGCGCCTGAACATTGCCGACAGCCTGGTCGCCGCCAGCCTGATGAAGCAATGGTTCGAGCAGCGCAGCCTGCCCTGGAGCGACGCCGATTTCTGGAGCGTGCTGTTTCACAACCTCGGTTTCTGGGCGCTGTGGCTGCTGGAACCGCAGCGTATGGAAGCCTTTGAGCAACGCTCGACCGAAGGCCGTGACCGAACCGAACTGGTCGAAACCCTGATCGAACAATCGCTGACCCACTGGACTCGCCGGCTGTGCCATTACCTGAACTTACCGCAGCCACCAGAACATCTGAGCGCCGCAGAACTCGATCAGATCAGCGAGCGTCTGTTGCCCAATCGCAGCGCCATGCTCAGTGCGCTGCTGCCGCTCAGTCACGAACTGGCGTATCAACTGAGGCTGTCGTGGGATTCGCCGGCACTGGACCGACTGTGCAAAATCGGTGCAACGGCGCTGGGCCTCGCCGACTTCCGCCAGCGACTGAAAATCTGGATTCCCCAGGCAGCGCGTCAATACCACCTGCCGGAAGCCGGCAGCGCGGCCCGGCAATTGCTGGCGCACCAGCCACCGATCAGTAAAGCGGCACCGGGCGTCGCACCCAAAAAAGTCCGCGACCCCAATCTCGATACCGCCGATGATCTGCGCCTGCGTGAAAAACCCCAAGAGCCGCGCCCCCGCGTGGCCGCTAAACCCGTGCCGCCGCCAGCGCCGCCACCGCCACCGGTGAAAAAGCGCAGCGCTGTGAATCAGGATCATCTGGATAACGCCCGCACCCTGTTGCGGCGCGACATTGAACTTCCCGATGCGGAAGTCCACAAGACAGCGCTCGAAGGCCTGCAAAAAGGTCTGGGGCTCAGTCGTATCGTGATTTTAAAAATGATCGAAGGTAACTGGCAGGCGACGCGCACCGCCGGTTGCAGTTATTATCTGCTGCTGCGTAACCTGCGCCTGCCGTTGTTTAAAAGCACGGTGATGCAGGAATTCAGTCGCCGGACCGCCGCTTTGTGGGTCAACGACAGCAATCGCAACAAAGGCCAGCAAACCCTGCCGGCCGATCTGTTGAAAGCCGCCGATGGCGAAGCGTTTTTCTTACGCTCGTTCAAGATAGGAACAGCAATACCCTTGCTGATTTACGCCGACGCCAAAGACGATAAAGAAGAACTGAACGAACACGATTATCGCCTGTTCCGTGAATTTTGTGCCGACTGGAACAGCGCCCTGAACCGGAAATAAGATGAGCTTACTGACCGAACGCCTTTTCGTCGCCAGCCAATATCTGGCGCCGCACCATCTGTTGTCTCGTGTTGTCGGCCGTCTGGCCGCCAGCGAATGGGCACCGATTCGCCGCCTCTTTATCGGACGTTTCGCCAAGCAATTTCAAGTCAATATGAGCGAAGCCGAACGCGAGAATTTAAGCGACTATCGCAACTTCAACGACTTCTTCACCCGCGCGCTTAAGCCCGGCGCACGGCCCTTACCGGACGACCAACAGCGCTTAATCTGCCCGGTCGACGGTGCCGTCAGCCAGGCTGGCAATATCGACAACGGTCGACTTTTCCAGGCCAAAGGCCGCGACTACAGCCTGACCGAATTGCTCGGTGGCGACGCCGACCAGGGCAAAGCCTTTCGCGACGGTCGTTTTGCCACGCTCTATTTATCGCCACGCGACTACCACCGCATTCATATGCCCTGTGACGGCAAACTGATCCGCACCACCTTCGTGCCCGGTCGGCTGTTCAGCGTCAATGGCGTTACCGCCGACAAGGTGCCGCGTTTATTTGCGCGCAATGAACGGCTGGTGTGCGAATTCCAGACCGCGCACGGCCGCATGATTCTGGTATTGGTCGGCGCCATGATCGTCGCCAGCATCGAAACCGTCTGGTCCGGCATCGTCGCGCCCGACGGCCGCCGCATCAAACACCAGCACTTCGGCGAAGACGGCCCCCAATTCAAGCGTGGCGAGGAAATGGGACGCTTTCGTTTGGGCAGTACCGTCATCGCTTTATTCGAAGCCGACGCCCTGGAATGGGACGCCACCATCAGCGCCGGCCAGCCGGTTCGACTGGGCCAACCGCTCAATGCGACAAAATGATGAACAAGGTCTCTGGAATCGGGTTTTCAAAGCCGGTATCCTGCGCCGTTCAATGAGCTTGCCGGACAGACCATGACCGACGAAACGACCCAGGAAGACGTGTCTCAAACCAAGCCTGAAGCCCAGCCTCAGGCCGAGGCGGCTACGGCCAGGAAAAAGAAGACCGACGCCCAGCGTAAAAAAGAGTTTGAGGCCAATCGCAAGGCCATGGACGAACTGTGCGAACTCTATCCACAGGCGTTTAATCCGCGTCAGCCGAAGCCGTTGAAAATCGGTATTCATGAAGCGCTGGCCGAAGATGGCAAACTGTCGAAAACGCGCATTCGCCGCGCGCTCAACGTCTATGTGCGGTTGCGTTCCTACTACGCCTGCATGGTGGAAGGTGCCGATCGCGTCACCATCGACGGCAGCGCCGCCGGCACCGTGAGCGCCGAAGACGCCGCTCACGCCAAAGAAAAACTCGACGCCATCGACAAGCGCCGTGCCGAGCGTGCCGCCAAAGCCAAGCCAAAAGACAAAGCAAAAGCCAAGGCAAAACCGAAAGCCAAACCTAAAAAACCGGCGCAGCCGAAGGTGTCGGCCGAAGACCAGGAAAATCGCTTGCAACGCAAGTTGGAAGCCTTGGTCAACAAACCCAAAAACGACTGAGTTCAGGCGTTTTCCCGGTTAAAGGGCAGGACCGCTGCAATGCGGTCCTCGCCCAATATCCGCATCAGTAATCGATCCACACCCAGCGCCACCCCGGCGCAATCCGGCAAACCCGCCTGCATCGCCGCCAGCAAGCGCTGATCCATCTCCGCCTCTGGCAATTGCTGAGCTTTTCTGCGCTGCTGATCCTCGGCAAAACGCCGCTGCTGCTCGGCCACATCGGTCAACTCGAAATAACCATTAGCCAGTTCCATAGCGCCCCAGTACACCTCAAAGCGCCGCGCCAATGTCAGCTCATCCTGAGTTTCAAGTTGCGCCAAGGCAGCCTGGCTGGCGGGATAATGGGTAATAAAGGTCAGCTGATCGGCCGGTAAAGAGGGTTCCACCACCAGCGCCATCAACGCATCGAGGCAGTCATCGCGTTGCCAATCACGGCTGTCGGCCGACAAATGCTGATGCACGGCAGCGCGCAACTCCGTTAAATCAGCCCGGTGCGGATCGGGCAACCCCGCCTGTGCAAACGCTTTAAGGTAACTCAAGCGTTCGGCTGCTAATTCTGGCTGGCCTGAAACCTCGCGACACAACTGCGCCACCTCATCCATTAACTGAACGTCATCCCAACCCAACCGATACCACTCCAGCAAGGTGAACTCAGCGTTATGGCGCACGCCGCTTTCGTCCTGACGAAACACATGACCGAGCTGATAACAATCGCCCATGCCCGCCGCCAACAACCGCTTCATGGCGTACTCCGGCGAGGTCTGCAAAAAGCCGCCATCGGTGGTGCGGATATTGGTGAGATTGACATCGGTCACGCCGACGTTCGACAACACCGGCGTATCAACTTCCAGCACCTGGCGCGCCGCAAAAAAAGCGCGAATATCCGCCAATAACTGAGCCCGGCGGCGCAGGTTGTTCAAGCTCGCTGTGGGTTGCCAGTCAGTCATCTTGAGTGCCTGTGATCATCATCTCTCCCCAGTCCATCCATCGTTGCCATCCTCTTCGCTCCGCTGACCAACACAGGCTCTCCGTTAAACGAGAACCGCGTCACACAATCATATTCGCACTTAAAAAAACAACGATATTTCAAACGCTTATTCAAATGGGCGTCCTTTATTGTCTCTCAGTTTGAGCCCCAGGCAGGAGGTTATAACTCAGGCCCGGGCACCCTGCGACAAGCAATGCAGACCCCAGCATCATGGAGCAACACGATGAAACGGATTCCAAAGATAGGTTACACCGCTTTGCTGATCGGCCAGTTAGTATGGTTACTGGCCGCTTGCGATTCCTCCAGCACCAAAGATATAAAACAACCCACTGCCACCATTCAATTCCCCACACCCAACGCCCTCACTGAATCCGACACCGTTCGGGTCCGAGGTACCGCCAGTGGTGTCGACATCGGCGTCGATTCGGTTGTCGTCAATAGCGTACCCGCCACCAGCGATGATGGCTTTGCACACTGGTCGGCCGAGGTGCCCTTGTTGAAAGGCAACAACCCCATTACCGTCGATGTTCGCGACCGGGCAGGCAACCGTAACAGCCTGGCCGCCCAGGCACAGGTGACCTACCAGCCCAATATCTTGAAGAACCCCAATGCAATCGCCCTCGACAGCGTTAACAACCGGGCGCTGGTGGTGGACAGCGGTTTAGATGCCCTGCTAGCCGTGGACCTCGACTCCGGTGAACGCACAGTGATTTCCGATGCCACCATTGGGGGGGGGCGACAAGGCATTCAGCCTCCCAACTGCAATCGCACTCGACAGCATCAACAACCGGGCGCTGGTATTGGACGCCGGTTCCCGTGCCCTGCTGGAAGTGGACCTCAGCACTGGGCAACGCAGGGTGATTTCGGATCTCTCCAACGGCGGCACGGCGTTCGGCTTTCCCAATGCGATGGCACTCGACAGCGACAACAACCGGGCTCTAGTGCTGGACGAAGATTTAGATGCCCTGCTGGAAGTGGACCTCAACACCGGACAGCGCAAGGTTATTTCGGATAACGAAACTATGGGCAGTGGCCCAACGATCGGCAAGCTCACTGCAATCGCACTCGACAGCGACAGCGACAGCGACAGCAACCAGGCGCTGGTGCTGGACGACGGTTCAAATACCCTCCTGGCCGTGGACCTCGACACCGGCGAACGCACGGTCATTTCGGATGACGAGGCCGTAGAAGGCGGCACGGGGTTCGACATCCCTAGTGCGATCGCACTCGACCACGCCAACAAGCGGGCGCTGGTTCTGGACAGTGGTTCAGATACCTTGCTGGCGGTGAATCTCGATACCGACCACGACGTCTTCGGCCAACGCACGGTGATTTCGAATGAAAATATCGGCGGCGGCAAGGCGTTCAGAAATCCAATTGCGATCGCACTCGACAGCGATAACAAGCGGGCGCTGGTGGTGGACGATGTTTTAAATGCCCTATTGGCGGTGAATCTCGACAAAGACCAGAACACCGGCCAACGCACGGTGATTTCGGAGACCACCATCGGAGGTGGCAACAAGGCGTTTAGCTCACCCGGGGCGATCGCGCTCGACCGCGACAACACCCGAGCACTGGTGCTGGACAGCGGTTTAGATGCCCTGGTCGCGGTAGACCTCAACACCAGCGACCGCAGGGTGATTTCAGATGACGACACCAAGGACGGTGGCCCGACATTCCGTTCCCCCATTGCGATGGCACTCGACAGCGACAACAACAAGGCGCTGGTGTTGGACTTCAGTTTAAGGGCCCTGCTGAAGGTAGACCTCAGCACCGGCAAACGCGAGGTGATTTCGGATAACGACACTCAGGGCAGCGAACCGACGTTCAGCCTTGTCAGTTCGATTGCACTCGACCGCGTCAACAACAAGGCGCTGGTATTGGACCAAGGTTTAAAGGCACTGCTGACCGTGGACCTCGATACCGGCAAACGCAGCGTCATTTCCGACTACACCGACGACTACGGCGACCAGCTGTTCATCTCCTCTCCGGCTGCAATTGCAATCGCATCCGACCGCGACAACAAGCTCGCACTGATACTGGACGGAGGTTTAAATGCCCTGCTGGCTGCGGATCTCGAATCCGACCAACGTTGGGTAATTTCCGATAATTCCCAAGGCTTCAGCGGCCGGATGTTCGGCCTTCCAATTGCGATTGCATTCGACCGCGCCAACAGCCAAGCGCTGGTGTTGGACAGAGGTTTTAACACCCTGCTGGCCGTAAACCTCACGACTGGCGCACGCACCGTTATTTCCGACCCCACCACCGCGGGCGGCGATAATAGGTTCAGCAACCCCATTGCAATCGCACTCGACAGCATCAACAACCGGGCACTGGTGCTGGACACAGGATCAAGAGCCCTGCTGGCCGTAGACTTGACAAACGGCGACCGGGTCTATGTCTCCAAATAAAAGGTGCGCCTAACCGCTTTGCCACCTTCGCGCACAAAAAAAACGAACCTCAATGGAGGTTCGTTTTTTTATTCCGTTCGTTGTGCAACGGCTGTGCGAAACCGCAATAACGCTGTTCTGGAATACTCAGTCGGATTTGGCCCGGCTGATGTATTCGCGGGTGCGGGTATCGACGCGAATTTTCTCGCCCTGGTTCAGGAACAGCGGCACGCGCACCACAGCACCGGTCGACAGCGTTGCCGGCTTGGAGCCACCGGTGGCGGTGTCGCCTTTCAAACCTGGATCGGTTTCCACCACTTCCAGCTCGATGTGGTTCGGCGGGGTGACCGAAATGGGGTCGCCGTTGTACAGGCAGACCACGTAGGTTTCCTGTTCTTTCAGCCAGTCTTTGGTGTCGCCGACGGCGGCGGCATCGGCCGGTAACTGCTCGAACGAGCCGTCGGTTTTCATAAAGTGCCAGAACTCGCCGTCTTCGTAGAGGTATTCCATGTCGATGTCCATAACATCGGCGGACTCGACGGATTCACCGGATTTAAAGGTGCGTTCCCACGTACGACCGGTTTTCAGGTTCTTCAGTTTGACCCGGTTGAAGGCCTGACCTTTACCGGGTTTCACAAACTCGTTTTCGACGATGGTGCAAGGGTCGCCCTCGAGCATCACTTTCAGCCCTGAACGAAATTCATTGGTAGAATAGGAGGCCATGACCTGTCCTGATTGCCTGGAAATTCAAGAGGAGCGTATGTTAACCGAGTTCGAGCCCGCTGTGGACTCCCCCGCCCTGATTTCGATTGACGCCCTCCCCGACTGGCAAAGCGACCTGAAAAACGCCGTGCGTTCGGTGTCGCAGTTACTGGACCTGCTGGCGTTAACGGCGGCCGATTTGGACAGGCCCGCGCTGGCCGAGGCTGAGTTTCCGCTGCGTGTGCCCTTGAGTTTTGTGCGCCGGATGCGCCATCAAGACCCGCACGATCCGCTGTTGCGTCAGGTGTTGCCGAGCGCGGCAGAGATTGATCCGCAGCCGGGTTTTCAAGACGATCCGCTGGCCGAACGCGAGCACGCGCCAGCGCCCGGTGTGGTGCACAAATACCGTGGCCGCGCGCTGGTGATTACCACCCAGGCCTGCGCGGTGCATTGCCGCTACTGTTTCCGTCAGCATTTTCCCTACGCCGATAACCGCTTAAGCCCGGCGCAATGGCAAAGCGCGCTGGATTACTTAGCCAGCCAGGATGATCTGCACGAAGTGATTTTCAGCGGTGGTGATCCGCTCAGTTTGCCCAATGACCGACTGGCCGAGTTAATCGCCGATCTGGAACGCTTGCCGAACCTGACCACGCTGCGCATTCACAGCCGCACACCCATTGTGATGCCGTCACGCATCGATGCCGGCTTGCTGCGGTTGCTAAAAGAGACACGCCTGAAAACCGTGCTGGTGGTGCACGCCAATCACGCTCAGGAAATTAACGACGAAGTCCGGCAAGCGCTGGCGCCGCTGCGTCAAAATGGCACTTTATTGCTGAACCAGGCGGTGCTGTTGGCGGGCGTGAACGATTCGATCGCAGCGCTGACCGACTTGAGCCAGGCGTTGTTTAACGCCGATGTTCTGCCGTATTACCTGCATCAGCTCGACCCAGTGCGCGGCGCCGCGCACTTTGATGTACCGGACGATCGAGCCCGGCAGTTATGGCGCGATCTGCAAGCCAGTCTGCCCGGTTATCTGGTGCCGCGTTTGGTGCGCGAAGTGCCGGGCGATGCCGGCAAGCGCTGGCTGAATCAGTAGATGTCCTGGTCGCGGAAGCCGAGCAGATAGAGCACGGCGTCCAAGCCCAAGGTTGAGATGGAATGGCGTGCGCTCTCACGCACCAGCGGTTTGGCGCGAAAGGCGATGCCAAGGCCGGCTTCCGACAACATCGGTAAGTCGTTGGCGCCGTCACCGACGGCGATGGTTTGCTCCAGCTTAATGCCTTCGCGCTGCGCCAGTTCGCGCAGCAATTGCGCTTTGCGCGCGCCATCGACAATGGTGCCGCTGACGTTGCCGGTCACCTTGCCATCGACAATTTCCAGCTCGTTGGCGTAGACGTAATCGATGCCCAATTTGCGCTGCAGATAATGACCGAAATAAGTAAAGCCGCCGGATAAAATAGCGGTTTTAAACCCGTAAGCTTTGAGTGTGCCGATCAAGCGTTCGGCGCCTTCGGTCAGCGGCAGCTTCTCGGCAATGTCTGCCAGCACGCTTTCATCCAGCCCTTTTAGCAACGCCAGCCGCTCGCGGAAACTGGCCTGAAAATCCAGCTCACCGGCCATGGCGCGTTCGGTAATGGCGACCACCTGATCGCCGACGCCGGCGGCGTGCGCCAGCTCGTCAATCACTTCGGCTTCGATCAGCGTTGAATCCATATCGAAACAGACCAGACGACGGTTGCGGCGGTAAACGGAATCGAGTTGGAAGGCGACGTCGATATCGAAGCGGGCGCTGATATCCAGAAACGCCTGGCGCAAGGCAGCATCGTCGGCCGGTTGGCCGCGCAAGGTCAGCTCGATGCAGGCCTGGCCCACGTCATCGGCCTGGTCGAGCGCGATGCGGCCGGTCAGACGGGTGATGTCCTGAATGTTCAGGCCCTGTCTGGAGACTTCGCGCGATACCCAGGCCAGTTGCTCAGCGCTGATGCGCCGCGCCAGCAGCGTCAGCACGTAGCGATCTTTGCCTTGCTGGCTGACCCAGTCGCTGTAGGCGTCGTCGCTGACCGGGGTAAAGCGGGCGTCGATGCCTAAATCGTGGGCGCGAAACAGAATTTCTTTCAACAGGGCCGAGGTGTCTTCGCCGTCGGGCAACTTCAGCAGCATGCCCAGCGACACCTGGTCGTGAATGACGGACTGCCCTAAATCAAGCAAGGTGACGCCGAACTGCGCCAGCGTCTCGGTCAGGTCGGCGGTCAGGCCCGGGCGGTCATGACCACTGACCTTGAGCATCAGGATGGTACTCAAGGACGAGCTCCGTCAGTTGGGCTCAGCCCTTAATGTTTTCCAGCGTTTGCAACGCCTGGTCGGCAACCTGTTCCAGCTTGGCGATCAGGTCTTCGGTTTCGTGGGTCGACAACGCGCGGTAGCGATCCGGGCCCATCAGAAACAGACCGTGTTTGATTTCTTTCAACTGGGCAGCCAGTTGGTTGGCGGCATCACTCATGGGACATCCTCTCAACATCGATTGGGCGGACCGGCCTGATAAGCCGGGCGGTTCTTTAAAGCGACGAATACCGCTACCATTGCGCCCTTGGATCGACAGTCCATTCAACCGACTGTCGCTCCGGGGGGCCCCCTAGCGGAGGCGATATTGTATCGACCAGACTGAATTATTCCACCATGCATGCTCTGCGTTGGCTCTGGCAGCCATTGACCGCCTTCGCACTGGCCATTTTGGTCGTGCTCAATCTGTTGCTCGCCTGGCTGTGGTATGTGCCAGCGCTGAATGCCATCGACCAAACCCAGCAGCGCCTCGGCGAAAGTCTGGCACGGACTCTGGCTTTTGATATCGCCGCGCCCTTGCAGCGTAGCGATCGCCTGGCAATCAGCCTGTTGCTTAATCGCACCGCCGAAGAACCCTTAGTGGCCTCGGCCTCGCTCAGCGCCGCCGATCAGAATTTAACGCTCAACTCCCGGCCGGTCGGCCCCGAACCACTGGACCCAGTGGCCTTTGAACATCCGGTTCATTTTGAATCGACGCTGCTTGGCCAGGCCGAAATTCAACTCGATCAACGTCTGTTGATTCAATGGCGCACCCGCACTCAACGTTCCTGGTTTTTGTTCAATCTGCTGGCGCTGGCCAGCGCTGGTGGACTGATTTTCTGGCGCAGCCAGATTCAGGACGCCACCACCGGCAAGCTGGCACGACAGCTGAGTGAGCATCTGCCGGGCTGGCGGGCTCAGTTCAGCGGCCCGCCGGAAGCGCAACTGAAGGCGTTAGTCGCGCGGTTGAGCAATTCGCTCGATTCCAACAGTCAGGTGTTGCGTACCCTGGCGACTGCGAGCAGCGACGGCGAAGCCGAACGCCTGTTGGAACAGGTGCATCTGGCGGGCGAACAGGGTGCCTATTGCGACGTCGCCTTGCTCCATGTGCAGTGCCATAACTGGGACGCCATGACGCGCCACTACGACGCCCACCAACTGCAAAGCCTGTGGGCGCGCTACGAAAACCTGATCACTCAGGTCGGTGAACTTTACGGCGGGGTGTTGCTGCCCGAAGGTTTTACGTTGGTGTTCGGTCTGGGTGATGACGAGCACTTCGCCATGCACGCGGTCAGCGCTGCGCGCGTCCTGCAACTGGCGATTCTGCAAAGCCAGCGCGAACATCCGGCGTTGCAACCGGCCTTTGGTTTTTCGTTAAGTGCCGGTCCGGCGTTTGTTTCGCGCACCACCAAGCACGGCCTGCCGTTGCCGCTGGTCGCCGGCGATGCGGCCCAGTGGCTGCAACAGGTCAGCGCCCAACAACCGCGTGGCGCCATCTATCTGGCTGAACCGATGTTGCAGTACCAGGAAGTGAACCAGAGCATCGAGGTCTCTTTGCTGCGCGACATTACGCTCAGCGACGGCGGTCGTTTGGAAGTCTGGGAGCTTGATGCCATTGCCGGCCATCGCGATCGTTTGCTGGCGTCTCAGGCGCACACATTGGTCGAGCGCTTGCGATGACCGTCAGCGCCCGCAAGCTGGCCTGGCTGGTTATCACACTGACGCTGTTGTCGGCCTTTTGCGCGCTGAGCGTGGGGCCATCGAGCCTGACCACAGCCGATGTCTGGCAGTCGCTGGTCCAGCCGGGCGTCGGTGTCGACAGCCTGATCGTCTGGCAGATTCGCCTGCCGCGTCTGCTGCTGGCGCTCTGTGTGGGCGCTTTGCTCGGTATCAGCGGCGCCCTGATTCAGGGTTTGTTTCGCAATCCTTTGGCGGAACCTGGACTGATGGGCGTTTCCAGTGGTGCCACCCTGGCGGTTGTCGCCACGCTGATTTTTGCACCGGCCCTGCTGACGATGTTGCCGCCTGCTTTGCAAACACTGAGCCGGCCCGCCACGGCCTTTATCGGTGGTTTAATCGCCACTCAACTGGTGATGCTGCTCGGCCGCGACAGCGCCAGTTCACCGCTGCGGCTGATCCTCGCGGGTGTCGCCTTTAACATGGTGGCCGCAGCCGGTTTGGGGCTGTGCTCCTATCTCGCCAGCAACGAACAACTGCGCACCCTCACCTTCTGGACGCTGGGCTCCTTCGGCGCTGCAACCTGGTCAGCGGTGGTGGTCACCGCCACGGTGTTGATAACCATCACCCTGCTGGCCTGGCCGCTGCACAAACCCTTGAATGCCCTCTTGCTGGGCGAATCCGAGTGTCGCCATCTGGGCTTTGATGTGCCACGGCTGAAACGCCAGGTGATTTATCTGTGTGCCGCCGGTGTCGGCGCCGCCGTCGCCTTTACCGGCATCATCGGCTTTATCGGCCTGGTCGTGCCGCATATGGTGCGTCTGCTGGTGGGCCCGGACCATCGCCGGGTGTTGCCGCTGAGTTTGGGCTTTGGTGCCTTGCTGACGCTTTGGGCCGATTGGCTGGCGCGCCTGGTGATCAGCCCGGCTGAATTACCGGTCGGCATTATCACCGCCCTGCTCGGCGGACCCTTCTTTATTTTCCTGATCCATCGCCAACGGAATGCCGGGTTATGAGTCTGACGGGCGAGCGTTTGCAATTGCAGCTGTCTCCCGGCCGCGCCGCACTGGACGAGGTTTCCGTTCAGCTCGACGCCGGCGAAGTGCTGGCGCTGATCGGCCAGAACGGCGCGGGCAAATCGAGCCTGCTGAATCTGCTCAGTGGCGAGCGCACCCCAAACGCCGGCCAGGTATGCCTGCACGACCAGGCCATCAACGACTGGCGCGGTGAAGACAGGGCGCGTCTGCTCGCGGTGCTGCCTCAGCAACACTCTTTAAATTTCGCCTTTCGCGTGGCTGAAGTGGTGGCGCTGGGTCGCTACCCCCACGCCACCGGCAAACGCCGCGACGACAGCATCGTCGCCGAGGCCATGGCACTGTGTGAATTAACCGACCTGGCGCAGCGCAATATTCACGAAATCAGCGGTGGCGAACGCCAGCGCGTCCACCTGGCACGAGTGCTGGCGCAAATCTGGGACGCCCAGCCGGAAGGCCATCGTTTTCTGTTACTGGATGAACCCGCCGCCAGCCTCGACCTGCATCATCAACAGATGCTGTTTCAGGCGGTGCGTGGTTTTGCCCGGCGCGGTGTAGGTGTGCTGCTGGTGGTGCACGATCTGAATTTGGCGGCACGCTACGCCGACCGGGTGCTGTTGCTCAATCGCGGTCGGTCAGTATGCACCGGACGACCCACCGAGGTGCTGACCGCGGCAAACATTCAACAACATTTTGGGCTGAGCGTGACGGTGCAGCCGCATCCGCATCACGACTGCCCGCTGATTATCAGTCACTGAACGAATACTGAGGGGAGTACTGAGGAACGTCATGACCGAACTGTGCAACGTTAACGAGCTGGAAGAAGGTCAGTCTCTGGGTTTCGATTTGCCCGATAACCCGGTTTTTGCCGTGCGCAAAGACGATCAGATTTACGTCTACAAAAACAGCTGCCCGCACTTGAATACGGCGCTGGAATTTATGGAAAACCAGTTTCTCGATATGGACGGCGCGCTGATCGAATGCTCCACCCACGGCGCCCTTTTCGAGATTGAAACCGGTCATTGTCTGGTAGGGCCCTGCCAGGGCGAGTATCTGACGCCGGTGGAGTTTGTTGTTCAAAACGATGTAATCGTTTTGACGGGAGACGCTTAGGCGCTTCGCGCCGGGAGCGGAGTGCCGCCCAGACGGGAGACGCTGGATACCGCTATCTGGCGTCTTCCGTCAGCGGAGCGTGCGCCTGGCGTCTCCCGTTAATCGCGTCTCCCAACAAAGGCGGCCAATCTCGCCACCGCCTCCTCCAGCACCGCAACCTCCGCCGTATAGGCAATTCGCACCGCGCTGTTTTCCGTCGCGCCACCGAAGTCGACGCCGGGCGTGATGGCCACGCCGGTTTCTTCCAGCAGTCGATCGCACCAGTCCACCGCATCGTCACCATAGGCCGACATATCGGCGTACAGATAAAAAGCGCCGTCCGGTTGCGCCAGCAAAGGTAAGCCGAGTTCTTCCAGTTTCGGTGCCAAATAATCGCGGCGCTTACGCAGTTCATCGCGACGGGCAAAGCACTCGGCTTCGACCTCAGTGTCAAAAGCTGCCAGGGCGGCGTGTTGCGCCATCGACGGCGCCGATAAATACAGATTCTGTGCCAGCCGTTCCGCCGCTTCGATAGCGTAAGGCGGTACCACCAGCCAACCCAGACGCCAGCCGGTCATGCCGTAGAATTTGGAGAAACTCTGGGTCACCCAGACATCGTCGGTGACGTTCAGCGCCGAAGGTGGCAGTTCATCGGTAAAGCTCAGGCCGTGGTAGATCTCATCGGCAAACAAGGCCAACTGATGACGCTGCGCAAAATTCGCCGCCTGCTGCCATTCATCCAAGGTCAGCACCTGGCCGGTCGGGTTGCAGGGCGATGCCAGCAGCAAGCCCTGGCTGTTCTGCGTCAGCGCAGTTTCCAGCTCGGGCAACGACAATCGCAAGCCTTGCTCAGCCAAGGGCACCGATAGCGGCTTAGCGCCGATTACTTCGAGAAAATTACGATTACAGGGATAACCCGGCTCTGGCAGCAACACCTCGCGACCAGCATCGATGCTGGCCGCGAACGCCAACAGCAAAGCGCTGGAACCGCCGGGCGTCACCAGAATGCGTTCCGGTGCGACTTCAACGCCGTGCCAGCGACGATACCGCTCGGCGATGGCGGCGCGCAGTTCGGGCAAACCGGTCGCCGGTGTATAGCCGGTATGACCATTAGCCAGCGCCGCCTGGCCGGCTTCGATAATGGCTCGCGGGGTACCGAAATCCGGCTCGCCAACGTAGAGCCCAATCACCGAACGCCCCTGGTCAGCCAGCGTCTTGGCACGCGCCAGTATCTGCATCACTTGGAACGGCTGAATTCGGTCGGTGCGGTTGGCTAGCTTCATTGTTGGCGAGTCCATGGCTGGGAAGGTCCGGCGGCATCATGCAGAATGTCAGGCCGAGCTTCAATTGCGGAACCCTGCTACGCATGATCAATACGCCCTATCGCGGCCGCTTTGCGCCGTCACCGACTGGCCCTTTGCATCTGGGTTCGCTGGTGGCGGCACTGGTCAGCTATCTGGATGCCCGCGCGCGTGATGGTGCCTGGCTGGTGCGCATGGAAGATCTGGACCCGCCGCGCGAACAGCCCGGCGCGGCCGCGGCCATTCTGCGCAGCCTGGAAGCGCATGGTCTGCACTGGGAAGGAAGCGTGCGCTATCAAAGCCAGCGCAGCGACGCCTATGAAGCCGCACTGGAACAACTGACGAGCGCCGATCAACTGTTCTGGTGCCGTTGCAGCCGCAAGCAACTGGCCGACCAACCCATCTACCCGGGCAACTGCCGTGACTGTCGTCAGCCGAGAACGGACGCCGCCATTCGCTGGCAGGTACCCGAGGTCATTGAACGTTTCAGTGATCGCTATCAGGGTGAACAAAGCGTCGATCTGGCGCGCGAGCTGGGCGATGTGGTGCTGCGCCGTCGCGACGGTCCCTTCGCCTATCAACTGGCGGTGACTGTCGATGACCTCGACCAGGGCATTACCGAGGTGGTGCGCGGCATCGACCTGCTCGACTCCACGCCCTGGCAACGCGCGCTGTTTCGCAGTCTCGGTGCCACGCCGCCGGACTACGCTCACTTCCCGGTCTTGATCGGCGACAACGGCCAAAAACTCAGCAAGCAGAATCACGCTCCGGCGCTGGACGATCGAAAGGCCAGCGCCAATCTGCAACGGGCGCTGCAATGCTTAGCGCTGGATGTTGCGGCCGACACCCCCGAGCAAATGCTGGTCGCCGCTGAACAGCACTGGTCTGATCGTCGCCTCGATGGCCGTGTCGAGCTAAGGCTGGAACGCTGAGCGGACAGCAGTGCCACCGCTCACTGGCAAAAGCCAATATCCCCGCCTAACCTTGAACCAGACTCTTGTGAGAACTGCCATGTTTGAGGTCAATGCATTTCTCGCCAGACGCTTGCTGGCCGCCATCACCCTGGGTGTGGCCTGCGCCATTCTGGTGACGATATTGATGCAGTCCTGGACGCTGACGCGGACCATGGAAGGCTTGCGCGACCAGAACGTCGATGCCTCACTGAGTAATATGTTGCCGCTGATCAACGAATCCATCTGGGCGTTCGACAGCGCCAATGTCGAGCGCGCCGCCGAGGCGCTGCTGCGCGACCCTTACATCTCCGGCGTGGCGATACGCTCGGTGGAGGGAGAGATTGATCTGCAACTGGGCGATCTGGCCGGCCAGAATCCGGACTGGCTGCAACCGGCCGACTCGCGCACCGAACAACTCACCGAAACCGCCCTGATCATCGCCACGCCGGTAGAGCACGAATTCAACGGCAGTTTGACCACCATTGGCTGGATTTATCTGCGTTCGGAAAACGAATTGATCCGCAACCAGGTGGGCCTGGTTTTGGGCGGCGCGCTGGTGTCGGCCATTGTCGCCATCATCGCCTTGCTGGGCGCTTTGTACTGGGTGGTGCAGCATCTGGTGGCGCGACCCATCCGCCATTTCAGCGACTATGTGCAACGCATCTCGCCTCGGGACGTCACCCAGTGGAGCCAGCAGCGCGAACCCTTGCTGGAAGGTCGCAACGACGAAATCGGTCAGCTCTATGAGGTGTTCAACCGCCAGCACGACAGTCTGGTCGAACGCGACAGAGCCTTGCGTCGGCACCAGGACAATCTGGAAAAAATCGTCGCCGAACGCACCGAGCAGTTGCAACAAAGCAACCGCAGCCTGACCGACTCGCTCGATAAATTAAAAATTGCTCAGGAAGAATTGCTGCAGAGCGAAAAACTGGCGTCGCTGGGCAATCTGGTCAGCGGCGTGGCGCATGAGGTGAACACACCGCTGGGCATTTCCATCACCGCCGCCAGCCACCTGACCTCCGAAGCGCGACTGGCGCAGCGGGCGCTGCAGGGTAATGAGCTGAAAAAGTCCGATCTGGAGCGTTTCTTTAATGAATGTCTGGAAACCGGCGATTTGCTGTCGGCCAACCTCGACCGCGCCGCCCAGCTGATTCGCTCCTTCAAACAGGTGGCGGTCGACCAGACCAGCGAAGAACAACGCCGCATCAATCTGCACGCCTACATTGATGAAGTGCTGGCCAGTTTGCGACCCAAGTACAAGACCGCACCGGTGGAGATCATTAATGATATCGACCCGGACATCACCACGCGGCTGTCACCGGGTGCGCTGGCGCAGGTGGTTACCAATCTGGTGATCAACTCACTGCTGCACGGTTTTGACGACGGCCAACGCGCCGGCCAGATTCGTTTTTCCAACGCTCCGGCCGGTTCCAACAGTCTGGCACTGCTGTACGAAGACGACGGTCAGGGCATGAGCGAGGAAACCCTGAAACACATCTTCGACCCCTTTTACACCACGCGCCGCTCCAGCGGCGGCAGTGGTTTGGGAATGAACATCGTGTTCAATCTGGTAACCGGTAAATTGGGCGGGCGCATTCAGATACACAGCCCGCCGCACGACGGCTGCCGCTTCCGCATCACGCTGCCGCTGGAGCCGGCAGCTGAGCCAGTGGAGGATGCTTAGCATGAGTGACGAACTGATCTTTGCTGAAGAACAATCTCAAGACGGTCCGAGCGACCAAAAACCCTGGAAAGTGCTGATTGTCGATGACGACGATGAGGTACACACCATCACCACTCTGGCGTTGCGTAACTTCCAGTTCGATGGCCGGCCATTGCAGTTTCACCACGCCTACAGTGCGGCCGAGGGCATCGAACAGGTACGCAACCACCCTGACCTGGCGCTCTGTCTACTCGATGTGGTGATGGAAACCGAGCACGCCGGTCTGGATATGGTCGAGGTGATTCGCGACCAGTTGCGCAACTCCTTTACCCGCATCGTGCTGCGTACCGGCCAGCCCGGCCAGGCACCGGAAGAAACCATCATCGCCGATTACGACATCAACGATTACAAAGAGAAAACCGAACTGACGCGTAGCAAGATGCACACCCTGATGTATTCGTGCCTGCGCTCCTACCGCGACATTCTGGCGCTGGAGCGCAACCGCCAGGGGCTGGAGCGCATCCTCAACGCCTCGACGGCGCTGCAGCAACATGCCTTTATCCAGGATTTTGCGCACGGCATTCTGGAGCAGATTTCCGCCATCCTCTCGCCCGATGAAGATGCGCTCTATGCGCTGTGCGAAGGCGTTGCTGCGCATGAGCAGTTCGGTCGCCTGACGGTGCTCGCCGGCACCGGCCAATACAATCACCAGGTGGGTCAGCCGGTGGCGGATCTGCTGCCGGTCAGTGCTCAGTCATTTATCAAAAGTCTGGATACCGGCTTTCGTGCCCAGCAACTCGATGGTGGCTATCTGTGTCTGTACCGCTCCAGCGAGATGCATCTGAGCGTGCTGTTTCTGAACGGACTGGTGGTGCGCAATTCAATGGAGCGCCATCTGCTGGAAGTGTTTTGCCAGAATGCGTTAACCGCCTTTGAGAACCTGGCGCTGCGCACCGAACTGGAAGACAGCCAGCGCGAGGTGGTCTATCTGCTCGGTGATGCGGTTGAGCATCGCTCGCGCGAGACCGGCCAGCACCTGCGCCGGGTGGCTGAGATCAGTTATCTGCTGGCGCAAAAAGCCGGTCTGCCCAGCACCGAAGCACGACTGATTCGCGAGGCCGCACCACTGCATGACTTAGGCAAGATTGCCATTCCGGACGCTATCCTGAACAAGCCCGGAGCGCTCGACCCCGACGAGTGGGCGGTGATGAAAACCCACGCTCAATGCGGCTATGACCTGCTCAGCCACACCGATAAACCGATCCTGAAAATGGGCGCCCAGATTGCGCGTGAACACCACGAACGCTGGGACGGCAAAGGTTACCCACGCGGCCTCGCCGGCGAAGACATCAGCATCGGCGGACGCATTACCGCCCTGGCGGATGTCTTCGATGCGCTGTCCAGCCGCCGTTGTTATAAAGAGCCCTGGGCGCTGGAAGAGGTTAAGGGGCTGTTTGCCGGCGAACGCGGCAAGCACTTCGACCCGCAACTGGTCGATCTGTTGCTGGCCAATTTTGATGAATTCGCCGAGATCAAACGCCGCTATCCAGACCCCAGCTGAACGCTCTGTGTCTTAGCGTTCGCGAACGGCGGCGTGCTTACCTTCAAACGCCTGCGGCAGTGCTCTTACCTTCGACCGCCTGCGGCGGGTCCTCTTACCTTGGACCGCCTAGGGCGGGTGCTCTTACCTTGGACCCCGCCTAGGGCGGATGCTCTTACCTTGGACCGCCTAGGGCGGATGCTCTTACCTTGGACCGCCTAGGGCGGTACTATGGCCGCCGCATAGTGAACGCTGGTCCCGATGTCTCTTTCCATTCTGCTGAAATTACTGATTCTGCCGCTCTATCTGCTGCTGCCCTTTACGCTGGGTTGGGCGGGTCGTAGCGATTTGTGGCCGCTGCCGTTTTTAATCTGGGCCGGGCTGATCGCCATCAACGGCCTGGCTGAATATCTGCGGAGCCGGCGCTGATGGTGTTTCGCTGGGAACTGCTGCTGACCGTCGGTCTGGGCTATCTGCTGGTGCTGTTTTTGATCGCCTACGCCGCCGAGCGCGGCTGGGTGCCGCAGCGCCTGACCCAGCATCCGCTGGTCTATGTGTTGTCGATCGGCGTCTACTGCAGCGCCTGGGCGTTTTACGGCAGCGTCGGTCTGGCCTACGAAGTCGGTTATGGCTATCTGGCTTACTACCTCGGCATGGCCGTGGCGCTGATGTTTTCCGCCATCATTCTGCGTCCGGTACACGAGCTGGCGCGCAGCTATCAACTGGCCTCCCTGGCCGATCTGTTCGCCTTTCGTTATCGCAGCCGCTGGGCCGGCCTGGTCACGGCGCTCGGCGTGCTATTGGCGATGTTGCCCTTGCTGGCGCTGCAGATTCAGGCCATCACCGACACCCTGACCCGGCTCGATCCGCAAACCCAGGCCAAACCGCTGGCACTGCTGATCTGTGTGATTTTGCTGGCGTTTTCGGTGCTCTTCGGTGCCCGCGATGTGACTCCAAGTGAAAAACACCCGGGGCTGATTTTCGCGCTGGCATTTGAATCGGCCTTCAAACTGATTGTGCTGCTGGTGCTGGGTGCGGTCGCCCTAAGTCATCTGTTCGGTGGCTGGTCCGGCTTGCTGGAATGGCCGGCGAGTCTGCCGGTTAACCGCGCCATCGAACCCTTGCAACCGGTGCAGTGGTTTTCACTGCTGCTGATGTTTATCGCTGCACCGCTGGTGTTGCCGCATCTGTTCCAGTTGCTGTTTCGGGAAAACGCCGACCCGCGCCGGCTGCGGCTGGTGGCCTGGGCGGTACCGATTTATCTGCTGTTAATGGCCTTGCCGATCATGCCGATTTTCTGGGCTGGCATGAGTCTGGGCGCGCCGGTGAATCCGGAATATTTCTCGCTCGGTCTGGGCCTGGTGCTGGAACAACCCTGGCTGGTCTGGCTGGCGTTTCTGGGTGGTCTGTCCGCCGCCGCCGGCATTACTGTGCTGGCGTCCATCGCCCTGGCGTCGATGGCGCTGAATCATCTGGTGCTGCCGTTCCACAAGCCCAGCTTCGATACCGATGTTTACCGCTGGCTGCTGTGGGTGCGGCGCCTGCTGATCGGCGTGGTGATCGGCCTGTCTTACTGTCTGTATCTGTTTTTGGGGCAGTTGCAGAACCTGTCGTCACTGGGCATCACCGCCTTTACTGGCTTGCTGCAACTGCTGCCGGGCATTCTCGGCCTGCTGTTCTGGGCTGGCGCCAACCGCAAAGGCTATATCGCCGGCATGTTGGTCGGTTTGGGGGTTTGGACCATCAGCCTGTTGGTACCGCTGGTCACCGACAGCCTGCATCTGACCAATCGGTTGCCGTTGCAATTCGCGCTGCACACCGATCATTGGTCGATGACCACCCTCAGTTCGCTGGCGCTGAATACCCTGGTCTTTATCCTGGTTTCGGTCTTTACCCGCACCAGTCCGGAAGAGCAGGAAGCGGCCCAGACCTGTGTCATCACTTCGGTTGACCGCCGTCATCGCCTGCCGCTGAAAGCGCGCAATGCCGAAGAATTTATCGAATCGCTGAGCCGGCCCTTGGGTCGCATCATGGCCGAGCGTGAAGTGAAGCGCGCCTTGAAAACGCTGGGCTTTCCGCTCGGTGAATACCGGCCCTACGCACTGCGCCGATTACGCGACACCATCGAAGCCAATCTGTCCGGCCTGATGGGCCCCAGTGTTGCTCAAGCCCTGGTAGCACGGGCGCTGCCGTACGAGCAAAGCGGTACCATCGAGCGCGACGACATTCATTTCTTCGAGCAAAAACTCGATGGCTTCCACCATCAATTGACCGGTATGGCGGCGGAGCTGGACCGGCTGCGGCGCCACCATCGCGAGACGCTCTACAACCTGCCCATCGGTGTCTGTCACCTGGCCAACGACGGCGAAATATTGCTGTGGAACCGGGTGATGGCGGAGATGACCGGCATCAGCGAGAACGAAGCCATCGGCGCGCGCCTGGACAGTCTGCCGACTAACTGGCACGACCTGCTGCACGATTTTATTCAAAGCGGCGCCAGCAAGGTCACGGTCGAACAACCCGATGTCCAGGGCCCCGGCAAGCGCTGGTTCAGCCTGCATCAGGCGCCTGGCCCGGTGCGGCTGTCGATGAACGAAGGTCAGGTGGTGCTGCTCGAAGACGAAACCGAGCACAAATTGCTGGAATCGGAACTGGTGCATTCGGAGCGGCTGGCGTCGATTGGCCGGCTGGCCGCGGGTGTGGCGCATGAGATCGGCAACCCCATCACCGGCATCGATTGTCTGGCGCAGGATCTGCGCTACGTCACCGATCCGACAGAGCAACAGCAGATTGCCGATCAGATTCGCGATCAGGCCAAGCGCGTCACCCGCATCGTACGTTCGCTGGTGAATTTCGCCCACGCCGGCCAGCAGGACGACAGCAAGAGCGAGCATCAGCCTTATCCGCTGCGCCAGGTGGTGCAGGACGCCATCGATCTGCTGTCGTTGTCGCACAGCCAGACCGTCGAGTTCGATAACCAGATCGACCCGGAACTGGTGCTGCTGTGCGAGCCGCAGCGGCTCAGCCAGGTGTTTATCAATCTGCTCGGTAACGCCCGCGATGCCAGCCCGGCGGGTGAGACCGTTGTTATCAGCGCCACCGTGGACGGCGAAAGCGTGCTGGTGGAAGTGGTTGACCGCGGCAGCGGCATCGATGAAGCGGTGATCGATCACGTCTTCGATCCATTCTTCACCACCAAGGAAGTCGGCAAAGGCACTGGCCTTGGGCTGTTTCTGGCCTACACCATCGTCGAGGAACACTACGGCCATATCAGCGTCGAGAGCCCGGCTTTCCACGCCGACAAGCTTGGCACTCGTTTCACAATTCGGTTACCCTTGCACACCCTGTTACCAGAGGTAACAGGCGAGACCGAATCTGACTAGGTCACCGGACGGCTTTCCCAGCCCGGTGCCAGCGCTAACAGCGACGCCCACCGGGCGATCTGACGGAGGCCAAGATGAGCGACATCCTCGTTGTTGAAGACGAAAGCATCATCCGCTCGGCACTGAAACGCCTGCTGGAACGTCACCAGTACCGAGTGACCGAAGCCGAATCCGTCACCGAAGCCAGCCAGCACGACCTGAACCGCTTCAACCTCATCATCACCGACCTGCGCCTGCCCGGCGCCCCAGGCACCGATCTGATCGAGATGGCCAAGTCCGTCCCGGTGCTGATCATGACCAGTTACGCTTCCATGCGTTCGGCCGTCGATGCGATGAAAATGGGCGCCGTCGACTACATCGCCAAACCCTTCGACCATGAAGAGATGGTGCGCACCGTCAGCCGCATCATTAATGAGCAGCGTCGTCAGCAGGTCCGTATCGAGAGCCCGGAGGAGTCTGACAACCCCAATCCGGACGAACCCCAGGCCGCCAGCGTTCTTGGTGATCTGGTGGGTCGCTGCGATGCCATGCAGCAACTCTATAAACGCATCAGGCGGGTCGCACCGGCCGATGTCACCATCCTGATTCACGGTGAATCCGGCACCGGTAAGGAACTGGCCGCCCGCGCCATTCATCAGCACAGCCCGCGCCATGACCAGTCGCTGGTCACCGTCAACTGCGCCGCCATTCCCGAAAGCCTGATCGAGTCGGAACTCTTCGGTCACGAAAAAGGCGCCTTCACCGGCGCCACAGCGGCGCGTCAGGGTCTGGTCGAAGCGGCGGAAGGCGGCACCCTCTTTCTGGATGAAATCGGTGAGTTGCCGATGGAAGCCCAGGCCCGGCTGTTGCGCGTGTTGCAGGAAAGCGAAGTGCGCCGCGTCGGCTCAGTCCATGCGCGTACCGTTGATGTCCGGCTGATCGCCGCGACCCACCGCAACCTCAAACAACTGGTTAAGGAAGGTCGTTTCCGCGAAGACTTGTATTACCGCCTGCAGGTGATCGAAGTCACCCTGCCGCCACTGCGCGAACGCGGCCAGGATGTGCTCGACATTGCTGAACACCTGCTCGCCAAGCACGCCCGCCGCTTGAAGCTCGAAGGTTCGGTGGTGTTGTCGCGTGACGCTCGCGATGCGCTGCTGAAATACGATTGGCCCGGCAACGTGCGCGAACTGGAAAACGCCATTCAGCGTTCCCTGATTCTCTGTGATGACGGTGAAATCGGCCTGGATGAGCTGGGCCTGGATGAAAACGAATGGCAGATTCCGGAATCGCTGGCGGGCCGCGAAAGTGCCGGTAACGACCAGAACAGCAGCAACGAGCTGCAACCGGAAAACGAAGAACTGTCGCTGGAAGACTATTTCCAGCATTTTGTCCTGGAGCACCAGCAAAGCATGTCCGAGACTGAGTTGGCGCAAAAACTCGGCATCAGCCGCAAATCCCTGTGGGAGCGTCGCCAGCGCCTGGGCATTCCGCGCCCGAAAAAGAGTGCCGCGACCGCCAGCTCTTCGCGTTAAAAACGTCCGCTTTCGCTCAGCGTTCCACCGGTCGAACAGCTCCCCAAATGACCGTAACTATCCCGCCCAAAACTTCGTAACAAAACTGACACCTTACGTAACAGATAGACGCTGACGAGCTGTTTACGTTTTAACCACACTTCGCTAACCATTTGTTTAATAAAGATTTTTTATTGTTGGCACGCAGCCTGCTCTTACTAGCGCGCAATGCAGGAAAGACCCGCGAACAAAAACAATAATGGGTCGACCGAGATGCCCTAAAGCGCCCCCACCCAAAAACAACAATAAGGGGGCTGCATTCGGATCCGGACCGCATCGCCTAAAGCGCAAAAACAAAAACAATAAACGCTGAATAACAATAAAAACCGCACTCACAGAGTAAGGCCTCAATAAAAACAACAACGGCCCGCCATTGTACTCTTGCTGCTGAAGCCGGCCTCGTGCCGGCTTTCTCGTCTTTGTCCCCTTCCCCGTCTTTGTCCCGTTCACGAACCATATTTAACCGCCCAAACCACCCGAATCTGCGGCGCTGCGGACAGCTTCGCGCCGGTCATGGAGAACAGCCGTCAGTTCCGCTAAACTGCGCCCTTCGTTTTTCGTTGAGAACACAGCCCTCGCATGGTCGTAGAATGGATTAAGCGCTGGTTGCCCGCCAAAGGCCCGGCGCAGGCACTGCAGACGGTGACGCGTGATCACCATCGTATCTCCCGCAAGGACATCAGCCCGAACGCACTTAAGGTGCTGTATCGTCTGCAAAATGCCGGCTATCAGGGCTATCTGGTCGGCGGCTGTGTCCGTGACCTCCAGCTGGGTTTAAAACCCAAAGATTTCGACGTCGCCACCGACGCCACACCCGAACAGGTGCGCAAGCTGTTCAGCAATTCCCGCCTGATTGGCCGTCGTTTCAAGATCGTGCACGTCACCTTCGGCCGCGAAATCATCGAAGTCACCACCTTCCGCGGCCGTGCTGGCGATGCCGGACCGGGCGAGCAAAAACAATCGAACGAAGGCCTGCTGCTGCGTGACAACGTTTACGGCAGCCTCGAAGAAGACGCCGAACGTCGCGACTTCACCGTCAATGCGCTCTACTACACCCCCAAAGATTTCTCGCTGCGCGTATACGGCAGCGGCCTGAAAGACCTGGAAAACCAGACCCTACGCATCATCGGCGACCCCTATACCCGTTATCGCGAAGATCCGGTACGGATGATGCGAGCGCTGCGTTTCGCCGCCAAACTCGACTTCGACATCGAACCGCGCACCAGCAAACCCATCGCCGAGTTGGCGCCGCTGCTCAGCCATGTGGCGCCGGCGCGGCTGTTTGATGAAGTCATCAAGATGCTGATGTCCGGCCAGGGTCTGGCAACCTGGCGGCTGATGCGCGAATACGGTCTGGTTGAGCCTTTGTTGCCAGCCACCCACGCGGCTCTGGCGCGCAACAGCGACCGCCCTTACAACCGCTTTATCGAACAGGCGTTGATCAACACCGACGATCGCATCAATCGCGGTCGTCCGGTCACGCCCGCCTTCTTGTACGCGGCGCTGCTGTGGCCGGCGGTGCGCGAAGATGCCGAACATCGCATCGATATGGGCAGCCCGGAAGTACCGGCCTGGCAGCAGGCCATGGCGCAGGTAGTGGCCGACCAGGTGCGTTCCATCACCATTCCCAAGCGTTTCTCGCTGCCGATGAAAGACATCTGGGAATTGCAGCTGCGCCTGCCCAAGCGCACCCCCAAACGTGCCGAGCAAACCGCGGCTCATCCGCGTTTCCGCGCCGGTTACGACTTCCTGCTGGTGCGTGAACGCTCCGGCGAACAGCCGGGCAATCTGGGTCACTGGTGGACCGATTATCAGGAACAGAACCCCGATGTCCGCGCGGCTATGGCACGCGATACCGCCAATACCAAACCGAAGCGTCGCCGGCGTCGGTCACCGGCGTCCAACAGTTCCGAGTCGTGAGTCAGGCCTGGATTGCGCTGGGCAGTAACCTGGGTGATTCCGGTGCCTTGCTCGACCAGGCGCTGGAACAAATCGCCCAACTGCCCGACAGCCAATTGGTGGCGCGCTCAAAGCGTTATCGCACCGCGCCGGTTGGCGGCCCCGAACAGCCGGACTTCCTTAACGCCGCCTGCCTGCTTGAAACCCGACTGAGCCCGATCGAACTGCTGCGCGCCTTGCAGCAACTGGAACAGCGCGCTGGCCGCGTGCGTCATGAACGCTGGGGGCCGAGAACCCTGGATCTGGACATCATCGCCTTCGACGATCTGCAATCGGATGACCCAAAGCTGACCCTGCCCCACCCGCGTGCCCACCAGCGCGCCTTCGTGCTCTACCCGCTGGCCGATCTTAATCCACAACTGCTGATTGCCGGTCGCAGCGTACAAAACTGGCTCGACAGCGTTGCCGATCAGTCCATAAAGCGGCTGCCAGACTGACTGCTCACCTCGATTGACACTTTGATGACAAGCGTTGCTTGACTTGCTCGGACCAAATCGCAACCATTCGCACCCTCTTCAGCGACAACGCCCGGTACCATGGCCAAAACCAAGACAACGGCGAGCCTGCAAAAAAAGGTCGCCGAGGGTGAGAAATTCACCGTTCTGACCGCTTACGACGCCACCTTCGCCCACCGATTCTCCGAATGGGGCATCGATGTATTGCTGATCGGCGACTCCCTGGGCAACGTGATTCAGGGCCAGCAAACCACTCTGCCGGTGACCATGGACGACATGGTTTATCACACCGCCAACGTGGCGCGCGGCAACCAGGGCGCCCTGCTGATGGCCGACCTGCCGTTCAACAGCTACGGCAGCGTCGAGCAATGCCTGCACAACGCCGGCCGAGTGATGCAGGCCGGTGCGCAGATGGTCAAAATTGAAGGCGGTGCCTGGCTCGCCGAGCACATCACTGCGTTAAGCCGCATGGGCATTCCCAGCTGCATTCATCTGGGTCTGACGCCTCAGGCGGTCAACAAGCTCGGTGGTTTTAAGGTGCAGGGCCGCGACGAAGCGGCCGCCCAGGCGATGATCAACGACGCCCTGGCGGCGGTCGATGCCGGTGCCGATATGCTGTTGCTCGAATGCGTGCCGTCGGCACTCGGCAAAGCCATTACTGAGGCGGTTTCAGTGCCGGTGATCGGCATTGGCGCCGGCCCGGATACCGACGCTCAGGTATTGGTCAGCTACGATATGCTCGGTTTCAATCCGCATCGCATGGCCAAGTTCGTCAAAAACTACATGGCCGACAACGACAGCATTGAAGCGGCGGTCACCGCCTACATTCGCGATGTCACCAGCGGCGCCTTCCCCGGCCCGGAACACAGCTTTGAATAACGTTCCCAGCGCGAGAGAGAATCTGCGATGAAAACCGTCGATAACCTGGCGCAGCTGCGCACCAGCCTGGCCGAACTGCGCCAGGGCGGCAAAACGGTGGCCTTCGTGCCCACCATGGGCAACCTGCACGAAGGCCATATGCGGCTGGTGACCGAGGCGCGCAAAAACGCCGACATCGTGGTCGCGTCCATCTTCATCAACCCAACTCAGTTTGGCGAAAACGAAGACCTGTCCGGCTACCCGCGCACCCTGGAAGAAGACAAAAAACGACTGATCGCCGAAGGCTGTCAACTGCTCTATACCCCGACCACGGCCATCATGTATCCCGAACCGGATCTGACTCGCGTCGACGTCAAACACATCACCACCTTGCACTGCGGCGCCAGTCGTCCCGGCCATTTTGTCGGCGTCGCCACCATCGTGCTCAAGCTGTTTAACCAGGTGCAGCCGGATGTTGCCGTCTTTGGCCTCAAGGATTATCAGCAGTTCACCGTGCTGAAGATGATGGTCGATAATCTGTTCCTGCCGATTCGCATGATCGGCGTCGATACCGGTCGCGCCGACGACGGCCTGGCGCACAGTTCACGCAACAATTACTTAACCTCGGATGAGCGCGAACGCGCACCCAAGCTGTACCAAATCCTCAGGGAAACGGCGACAGCCATCGAAGCCGGCGACAACCACTTCGCGCAACTGACCCGCCAGGCCAAGGAACGCCTGACCGAAGCCGGCTTCACGCCGGATTACTTCAATATCAGCCGCCGTCTTGACCTGGAACCGGCCGGAGATGATGACCGCCAACTGGTTATCCTCGCCGCTGCGTTTTTAGGAAAGGCGCGACTGATCGACAACATCCAGCTCGATCGCTGATTCCAGAATCGCGCTGACTGCGTTCCCAAGGTGGAGATTGATCCATGCAACTGAACATGCTCAAAGCCAAGCTGCATCAGGCCCGTGTCACCCATGCGGTACCCGATTATGAAGGCTCCTGTGCCATCGGCGGTGACCTGCTCGATATGGCCGGCATTCACGAATACGAACAGATCCAGATCTACAACATCACCAATGGCGAACGCTTCACCACCTACGCCATTCGCGGCGAAGACGGTTCCGGCATTATTTCGGTCAACGGCGCCGCGGCACACAAGGCGTCGGTCGGCGACGTCATCATCATCTGCGCCTACGCCGTGCTCGACGAAGCCGAACTGCCTCAGTTCAAACCGAGCATGCTCTATATGAACGCCGACAACAGCGTCAGCCACACCAGCAACGCCATCCCCGTTCAGTTCGCCTGATTTTTGTTTGATGGCCGCCAAGGGCGGCCATTGCTTTTCAGCATCTCCCGTCCGACGTCTCCCACCCAAAAATGTAGTTTTCTTTCACCCCACGGTGGTCTTGCCCTGCTTTTTGTCATTAAATGACAGCCCGTTTGGCCACCTTGAAGCGTGGCTCAACGCCTTCATTTTCCAGTCACAGAACCGATCAAAGTGAGCCAAGCCATGTCCTACGATCCGACGCAACTGAGCACCTGGCAGAAACTGAACGAACACAAAAAGCGCGTTGAACCGCTGCATCTGCGCGATCTATTTGCTGAAGACCCGCAACGCGGTCCGCGTTTGACCGTCTCTGCCGCCGGTCTGGATCTGGATTACTCAAAAAACCGCATCACCGATGAAACCCTGGCCGAACTGATGGCACTGGCGCGCGAAGCCGGTCTGCCCAAAGCCATCGAAGGCATGTTCAAGGGTGAGGTGATCAATCGCTCGGAAAACCGTCCGGCGCTGCACATCGCTTTACGCAACCGCAGCAATCACCCGATCAAGGTCGGCGATGAAGACATCACCGCCACCGTCAACGACACCTTAAAACGCATGCGCGCTTTTGCTGAATCGGTGCACAGTGGCGAGTTCGCTGGCTACACCGGCAAGAAACTGCGCACCATTGTGAACATCGGTATCGGCGGTTCCTTCCTTGGGCCTAAGGTGGTGTCCGACGCGCTCAAACCTTACTGGCAAGACGGCTACGAGCTGCGTTACATCGCCAATATCGACGGCACCGATGTCACCGAAACCTGCCGCGATCTGGACCCGGAAACCACCCTGTTCGTGGTCGCCTCGAAAAGTTTCGGCACGTTGGAAACACTGAAAAATGCGCAAGCCGCGCGCGACTGGTTTTTACGTCAGGGCGGCAAGCCGGACGATGTGAAACATCACTTCGTCGCCGTGTCCACCAACGTTAAAGCCGCCACCGAATTCGGCATCGACGAAGCCAATATGTTTCCGATGTGGGACTGGGTCGGCGGGCGCTATTCGCTGTGGTCGGCCATTGGTCTGGCGCAGTCGATCGTGCTCGGTTTCGATGTGTTCGAACAACTGCTCAGCGGCGCGCACGCCATGGATGAACACTTCCGCACCACTGGCCTGGAACACAACCTGCCGGTGATCATGGGCATGCTGGGCGTCTGGTATCACAACTTTTTCGGTGCCGAAACGCAGGCGGTGCTGACCTATGATGAAACGCTGAAAGATCTGCCCAATCACCTGCAACAGGTGGATATGGAATCCAACGGCAAGAGCGTGACTCAGGATGGCAAGCCGGTCAGTTGGTCCACCGGCCCGGTGATCTGGGGTGGCACCGGCACCAACGGCCAGCACGCTTACCACCAGTTATTGCACCAGGGCACGCGCTTGATCCCGGCCGATTTCATCATGCCGCTGACCAGCCACAACCCGGTCGATGATCATCATCAGTGGTTATTTGCCAACTTCCTCGGCCAGCAACAGGCCATGCTCGAAGGCAAGACCGAAGCCGAAGTCATGGCTGAACTGACGGCCAAAGGCATGAGCGAAGCCGAAGCTCGGGAAGTGGCGCCGCACAAGGTGATCGCCGGTAACCGACCCTGCAATACCCTTATCTTTGAAAAACTGACGCCGGAAATTCTCGGTGCGCTGATTGCGCTCTATGAACACAAAGTTTTTGTACAAGGCGTTATCTGGGGCGTGAATTCGTTCGACCAGTGGGGTGTTGAGTTGGGCAAGGTGCTCGGCAACAGCGTTTTCGAGGCGCTCTCCACTGGCAATACCGATGGCTATGATTCGTCGACCGCTGTATTAATCAAACGATTTCGCGACAACCAAACCAATTAAACCTTTCTAATTTCCCGCCGATATACCGCTAGCCCAGATAGTATCTGGGCTAGCGAATCTCTTTCTATTTTAAAAATCGTTTGAATAGCCGTGTGAACACTCTAGAATTGTCTACACTTTATAGGCAGCCAGTGTGGAGTCGGCGGCCCGTTCTGACGGTATCCCCTCCTGCACTCCGGCCCACCTTTTTTAAAATTGACCGATACGGATACAAGAAGTAATGAAAAAACAGCAAGGTTTTACGCTTATCGAACTGATCATGGTCATCGTGGTGTTGGGCATTCTGTCGGCGTTTGCCCTGCCGCGTTTTGTGGATTTTAGTAGCCAGGCTTCTACGGCTGCCTTGCAAGGTGCGCTGGGCGCAGTCAAATCTAGTTCAGCCATCGCTCATGCGTCCTGTCTCGCAGATGCAACCTGTGATACGACTGCATCAGGTTCTACTACCTTCCTCGAAGGCAATATTGATATGGACTTCGGTTATCCCGGCGCAGACGACAATGCAACTGGCATAGTCCAGGCAGCCAACTTAGAAGGTTTTACCCTAACTCGCTCTTCCGGCGTTGATGGAACTAACGCTGGATTGATCATCACTAACAACGCACTCGCAGACACAGATGCATGCGTATTTTATGTTGCTGCTGTGGATGCAACCACGCCTCCTGTTATTGGCACTGGTGTCGTTGGTGGTTCGTCAACCCCGACCTCAGCAACCTGCCAGTAAGCAGCGTTAAGATAGATACCCCAACTATTCAGGGGTGGTCAGCAACGCCCCGACACAGGCATCGCCTTGGTCGGGGCGTTTTGCATTTCAGTACACAGGTCAGTCTATGGAACGCGGTTTTACGCTTGTCGAATTGGTCTTGGTCATTGTCATCATCGGCATTCTGGCCGCGGTCGGCATGCCGCGTTTTTTTAACGCCGATACCTTCGAAGCCGCAGACGACCGCACCGCCTTTCAGTCAGCCTTAAACTTGGTACGCAATCGCGCCGTTACTGCTCAGTGCAGCTATGAAGTGCGCATCGACAGCAACGGCTGGAGCGTCTGGCGAGATCAGGACAGCGCCACCAGCTGCGATTCCAGTAACGGTTTCAGCTCACCGGCACCGGTCTGCGGTGATGCTCCAGCCTATGCGTTCAGCGACGGCAATGGCGGCACCCTGAGCGGCAGATTGTCACTGCCCGCCAGTTCAGCAACGCCGCTGGTACGGCTGATTTTCACCCCGCGCGGCCAGGTACATAGGCTCACGTCGGAATGTGACGGTACGTTAGACGCCGATAACCGACCGGATCCGAATACCATCATCACCCTCAGTAACGGCGCCAGCTTGCGTCTGGATGGAGTCACCGGCTATGCCAGCTTGCAGTAAGGGCGCCAGACGCCAGGCCGGGCTAACCTTGATCGAGCTGATCATCACCATCGTCGTGCTCGGCATTGCTGCCGTCGCCGTGTTGCAAATTCTGGGGGTACTGGTGCTGCGTAATGTCGACCCGATGCTGCGCAGCCAGAGCCGCCTGCTGGCCGAAGCCATGCTCAACGAAGTTCAGACCAAAGCCTTTTTCGACAGCAATGATGACCCGGTGTTAAACCCCGGCAGCATTCCTCTCAGCGTCTGCCCGACACCGGAAACGCTGAGCAATAACGACCGCAACGGCTGGGACAATATCTGCGACTACAACGGTTACGATTCCGACCCCGACGGACCGCGTTTTCGCGATGGCTCGCCGATATCGGAGTTGGCTGATTATCGGGTTCAGATAGCGGTCAACGCTGGCTTTGGAGTTTCGCTCGGCGGCCTGAGCAACACCGCCGGCTGCATTCCACAGGTCGCCCGCATTAGCGTCACGGTCACCGATCCGCGCGGCCAGCCACTGACACTCGACGCTTACCGCACCAGTTATATCCATGACACTCAGGGAGGCTGCTGATGCTGACATCCAGCCGCGGTTTTACCCTGGTCGAACTGGTCATTGTCATCGTCATCACCGGTATTCTGGCGGTGGTGGTCGGGCCTTTAATCGGTCGCGGTTACAGCAGTGTGTTCCAGTCCAGCGAACGCGCTTTTTGGGTACAGCAGGCGGAATACGCCTTTTTTCATCTGCGTCAGGATTTGAGTCAGTCGGTGCCTAACTCGGTGCGCACGCCGATTAATAACAGCGATACCCAAGCCGTGGAATTTCTCGGTTTTAGCCAGACCGGCGCCACGCCCCGACTGCGCTATCGGCAACAAGCACTGAGCGGTTTTGATCAACTGATAACCGGCGGTGATAACGCCTTTGATGTCTTTGCTGACCTTGGCAACTTACAACTGCCGGCCAGAGTCAGTATTGCCGGCGGCAGCGCCACCCAGGTGCTGGGTGACTGGCAAGCCAATGCCTCAACCGGGGGCGTGGCAGTCATCAGCGGCTACAATGTTCACAGCGATGACCCAGCCGACCTTAACTGTGACTGCGGTGCCTGTGGCGACTGCCCGGTAACGACGCTTAATCTGCACAACGCCACCCACACCTTTACCGACCACTCTCCGTTTTATCGCGCCTATCTCAGCGATGGTCCGGTGGCGTATCAGTGCAGTGGCGGTTTTCTGTGGCGGCACAGCGGTTACAACAGCGTCAGCAACAGCGATTTGAGCGCCCGCCTGTCGCTTGCTGGCAATGCTGTAACCAGCGCCCGGGTGATCGACTCGGTGCAAAGCTGCCGCTTCGACTGGCATCCCGGCACCGTTATGCAACCGCCCAGCCTGACGGTGACACTGAGTGTCGGCAATGCGCGCGAGAATATCCGTTTGATTGACACCATCATCCTGGCGGGTGCGCTATGACATCGCCGCAGCGCCAGCAAGGTTTCACCCTGGTGGCGGTGATCTTTCTGATCATCGTACTCGGCGGCGCCCTGGCGTTGCTGGCGACACTCGCCACTCAAAGCAGCGGACAGATCACCCAGAACCTGTTGCAAAGCCGGGCGCGTCTGGCGGCCCAGGCCGGGCTCGAATGGGGAACTCAGCAACTGGTCACCGCTGCTGCTCCGGCCACCCTGTGCACGGGCACTCTAGACGGAGCGACGGTAACCGTACCCGCTTACCCCACTATCAGCGTCCGCCTGCTTTGCCAGCAACGACAGTACGGTAACCCGATCATCGTTCTTTATGATTTAACGGCCCGGGCCGAATACGGCCAGCTGGGTGCGGCAGACTATGTGTGGACGGAGCAGAATGCGACGCTGGAATTTAATTAAGCCGGTTTTCGGTCTGCTGCTGGTTGGCTGCATCGGTACCCTGCAGGCAGCGACTTACAATCTGTCGCTGGGTCAGCGCCCTTACTGTTCAACCAGTTGGAGCGTTTCTGGTTCGACCTATCGCTGCAACAGCAACGGCCGTATCGCTTTGGGCAGTGGCGATATCGTCGTCGCCAACGGCTCTGCAACATTGATTGCCAACGACGGTTTTAACCTGCGCAACGCCACAATCGGCACAACCGCCAATCCAATCAAGATACAGTCGAGCTATGGTGATATCGATGCCAACGGCGCCACGGTGTTCGGCGACCTGGAAGCCAGCAGCGGCGACATTAACCTCACCAATAGCAGCGTCGATGGCAGCATAACTACGGGCGGCAGTATCAACCTGTCCGGCGGTTGGGTCAGTGGTGATGTCACCAGTTCCAATCACGGCATTATCGCCAACGGCACCTTGCTGCAAGGAACGGTCACGGCAAATGGCAATATCCAGCTGACCGACAGCGAGGTTGCCGGTCAGGTCACCAGCACGGCCAACAGCATTACAGCCACCGATTCAGACTTACTCGGTGGTGCTCAGTCAAACGGAGATATCCGCATTACGGGCGGTACCCTGACCGGCGATTTCCATTCCACCAGTAATCGGATGTACCTCGACCGGGTCACCATGACCGATGGCAGCCTCAACGCCGGCACCATCCGCATTACCGATTCCAGCCTGGGCGGCGCCACCGGGGTGGTCAACGCCAACGCCCGCAATGGCGCCATCAGCTTAATCAACAGCTCGGTGATTTATGGCGACCTGACAGCGCCAAGCTGGTCCACCATCAACGTCTCCGACGACAGTCAGGTGTTTGGCAACTGCACGCCGGAGAGCCCGGGCTGCATCAATCGCCCACCGGTGAATTGCCCACTCGCCACTGGCTTAACCGGAGAGTATTTCGATAACACCAACCTGAGCGCACCAAGCGCCTTCAGCCGCACCGATGAGCAGATCGATTTCAACTGGGGAATCTTCGGTTCACCCAACGTTGCAGCGCTCGGTATCGATGATTTTTCCATTCGCTGGAGCGGCTATCTACGCGCCCCAACCAGTGATGCGTTTGAAATCGCCGTGCGCAGCGACGACGGCGTGCGCCTGAGCGTCGACGAATTCCTGATCATCAATAACTGGACCAATCACAGCGCCACTCTGGACAGCGCCGAACTGAACCTGGACGCCAATCGTTACTACCGACTGGAGCTGGACTATTACGAAGCAACCGGCAGTGCCCGCATCGAATTGCTGTGGGATATCACCAACGACGGCCGCACCAATTTCACCCCCATACCAGCGCAGTATCTGGTGCATTGCGACGCGTTGCTGCCCACACCGAAACTGGAGTGGCGCATGGACGAACCGCGCTGGAACGGCAGCCCCGGCGAAGTCACCGACAGCAGCGACAACAATAACAGCGGCACCGGCGGCGGTAATATCAGTACGGTGTCCGGCTTTTTGTGTCGCGGCGGTGAATTTGACGGTGTTGACGATTTTATCCGCGCGCCATCGCTCTATAACGCCCTGAGGGGCGATGCGACGCTAAGCTTCTGGATTCGAACCAGGGCCACCGGCAACGACACTCCCTATCTGGCACCGGGCATTAGCGGCGTCGAAGAGAGCGGCGGCACCGACGATATTTTCTGGGGCTGGCTGGACAGTCGCGGGCACATCGGTCTGGCCGTCGGCAATGGCAGCAACGGCAAATCGAAACAAGCCATCAACGACGGCGACTTCCATCACGTCGTGCTGATTCGCAACGCCAGTAATGGCAATTACCGCATCTACATCGATGGCAAACTGGATCATGCCGGGCGTCAGGCCAGCGGCCTGATCGGAACCTACTTCGAAAGCCTGGGCCGGGTAGAAAACACCAACGGCGGGCCGACGTATTTTCAGGGTGAGCTTGATGAAGTCATGGTGTTCGAGCAGTTGTTCAGCAACGGCGACGTCAAACTGCTGTACGACCTGCAACGCCAGGGCAAAAACCTCGACGGCGGCGATCGCGACCTCAGCCAGTGCGGCGGCAGCCAACCGTTTTGCATCACCGACAATTTCCAGGGCGCACTCGACAGCAGCCAATGGCAGGTTAATGGCAATGGCTTTACCCCACGAACCCAGGGCGGCCGACTGCGCCTGACCGACGATGCGACCGATCGCGCGACCTCAGCGACGCTGTTGCAGCGTTTTCCCAGCGCCGGTAATCGCATCCAGGTCGAATTTGATTTTTACGCCTACACCAACAACGACGATGCCGCCGACGGCGTCGCTATCGTGTTGTCCGATGCCAGCCGCGCGCCGGTCGCCGGTGGTTACGGCGGTTCGCTCGGTTACGCCCAGAACAACAATGCCAACGAAGATGGCTTCCTCGGTGGCTGGCTGGGTGCCGGTATTGATCTGTTCGGTAACTACGCCAACGCCACCGAAGGTCGTCAGGGCGGTGTGGGCCAGCGGCCAAATTCGGTGTCGGTTCGTGGCTCAGGTGAAGGCCGAAGCGGTTACGCCTACCTGACCGGCACCGCCGCCAACCTGTCGCCGGCGCTGCTGACCGGACGTAATAATGCTCAGCGCTATCGGCTGACGGTCGATCACAGCAACGGCAGCCAGGCGCTGGTCAGCGTCGATCGTGATGCCAACAACGATGGCATCTTCGATCGTCTGGTCGGGCCCTTCGATGCGCTCACTCATCCCGGCCAGAGTGCAATACCTGCCGAGATGTTGCTCACTCTGACCGGCTCGACCGGCGGCTCCAGCGCCAGTCACGAAATCGACAACCTGGAAGTCTGTGCCACCAGGGCCGAACCCTATGAACCAGAAATTCACCACTTCGAACTGGTGCGCAGTCGCGCCACCGGCCTCACCTGTGAACCGCTGGCGGTGGCGGTGCGCGCCTGCCTCGATGCCCAATGCAGCAGTCAATACAGCAAGCCATTTGATATCCAGCTGAACGCTAACGGCCCCATCAACAGAAGGGTATCCGGTGACGACATCAACAGTGGCGACCGCCTGAATCTGTGGTTGAGCAATGCCGGCGACTACAGCCTCTCGGTCGCCAACAGCACACCGGCGACGACCAATGCCAGCGCACTAAAATGCTTTATCGGCACAACCGAACAGACCAATTGCAACGTCACCATGAAAGACACCGGGCTGCGCTTTTTCGACCCCAATGACAGCAACCAAAGTTCGTTGCCGCTGATCGATCTGGTCGCCGGGACAGCACGGGATATCAGCGTTCAGGCGGTCGAAACCAAGCCAGGCACGCGCATCTGTCAGGGGGTTTTTAATGATGGAGAAACACTCGATTTCAGCATCGGCAGCCGCTGCAGCGACCCGGCCAGCTGCCTGGCAGGTGAACAGGTGGTGCTCAACGACACCAACCTGCCCAACCCACAAGACAAGATAGCCGGCGCCGAGCGCACCAGCGTTGCACTGACCTTCAATACCAACTCAACCGCCAGCTTCGAAGTCATGGCACCAGACGTTGGCAAGCAGCCGCTGCTGATGTCGTTTGAGTTTGATGACCCGGACAGCGATCCGAGCTCCATCACCGCCATCAGCGATCAAATTGATCTGCGCGTGCGGCCGGCAGCGTTACAGATCGTCACGGTTGAAGGCTCAGGGCGAACACCGGGCATCAATGAAAGCGTCGCTGACTTACTGGACGAGGACTATTTTGAAATCGCCGGCGCCCCCTTCTCGGTGATCCTGGCCGGGCTCGACAGTGACGGCAAGCCGACTGCCAGCTTCGGCCGCACCACGGTCATGCCCGAGGTGACCTGGTCATCGGATCTGCACGCGCCCAGTGCCGGCGTCGCTGGCGCCATCGCACCAAAGATCAGTGAGACTGATCAGTGGAGCGCCACCGACGACGACAACCAACTGCAAACCTCGGGCGTCAGCTATTCAGAAGTCGGGGTCACCGCGCTCAGTGGCCAGATCGAAAGCTATTTGGACATCGATGGCGTGGCGGATGTCAGCGTCGACATCAATGAGCGTCTGCTGGGGCGTTTTGTACCGGCTTGGCTGAGCGTCAGCCAGGAAGGTCTGGCGCAATGGAGTGAGCAAACTTATCGCTATCAGGGTCAAGCGGGCGATCTGAGCGGCCTGAGTGTGAACATCGTCGCCAAAGACTACGCCAATCAGCCGCTGGCCAACTACGATGGCGACCTGTTCAGATTCGATGCGCAGTTCTCAGGCTCGATCACCCGCCTCGACAGCCAGAATACGACCGGCGCTGCGCTGCAATACGACAGTGACGATCTCAATTGGCAGCGCGACGCAGACGACGTCGACTACGATGCCGACACGGCCGCGCACCTGGGCTTAGCGGATGTCGAACTGACCTGGCCGCGTAAAGCCGTACCTGATGCTAGCGATCTGTCGCAGAAAATCGACAGATTGCGCCTGAGCCCTGATGCGCTGACCGACCGTGATGGTATCTGCTATAAGCCCAATGGCGATGCAGAGGAAGCCTGCGCGCACTTCGATTTCGAACTGTCTGAAGTGCAACTACACTACGGCCGGCTAAACGCCGATCCGCGTGCCAGTGGCACCACGACTCAGGTGATTCTCCCGGTTTGGGTGGAGACCCTGACCGCTGTCGATCCGGGTCAGGAACCCGCCTTTACCTTCCAGAACCTTGTCACTGCCGACGGCCAAACCAGCAACACAGAATTGACCGGCCTCGTAGCCGATGGCGTGTGTCGCCTGGATGGAGAGAACGATGTGGCTGACTGCGCCGCCATTGCGGCCAGCGCCACCGGCCAACTCAGCGGTTTAACAAGCGGCCAGGGTTATTTCACCGTGGCTGGCAATGGCGCCATCGGCGTAGTTGGCGTCCGTGCCCGGGTGCCCAACTGGTTGAGCTGGGATTGGGATGATGACAGCAGCACGGATGAGAACGGACCCGCCTCCATGCTGTACTTCGGCCAATATACCGGCCGACCGCCGCTGCTGTTCCAGGGACCGGGCTTCCGTTAACGCAAGCCCGCAAAAGAGGTCAGATTAACGGCCATAAGCGCAGGCTGCCGCTTGCCGGCGGCTCGCTGACAAAGCGCACCAGGGCGTCGTAATCGAAGCCGCGCCAGCGCGACATATACTGGCGAATCTGGGCTTCGCCGGGAATGCCGACCGGTACCAGCGCCTCACCGCGCGTGCGGGTGCGCAGGTGCCAATAGCACAGGTCGTTATTGGCCATCACGGCCACTTCTTCCAGGTCCGCCATATCCAGCTCGGTCTTGGCTTGCAGGCCACGGCGGTATATCAGGCGGTCTTTGGTCAGTTCCACGGCAGGGGTCGTCATGTAGTCTCGTTCTCCATTACTGCAATCGTTCAGCGCGCTTCAAAATCCGGCAGGCCGTCGAGCGGATCATTGGGTTGGTCTTCCAGTCGTCGCACCAGAATGGTGGTACGACGGTTGGCGTTACGGCCGGCGACGGTCTCGTTGCTGGCCACCGGATAGCGGTCGCCCTGATAATCGGTTTCGATCATGCCTGGTTCGATGCCGTGTTCGACCAGATAATCGGTCACCAGATTGGCGCGACGCTCCGACAGCCGCCGGTTTTCGTAGCGGGTGCCCTGGTTATCGCTGTGGCCGACGACCGACAGCGACAAAATAAAGGGATCGGCCTCGATGTAGGTGATCATGTCATCGAGGATGGATTCGCCCTGGGGCGTTAAATAATCCTGGCCCGGCGGATAGAGCACAGTGGTACGTTCAATCTGCGCGAAATTCACCGGCAGCAGGCCCGCCGAACAGGCCAGGTACTGCGGATAAAACTGTTTGAAATCGACCGGTGACAGCCGCACCCGCACCGGCTCGGAGCGGTACTTGGCCTGGCGGGTCAGCGTCGGCGACATGCCATTACCGAGCTCGGCCATCATGCGCCGCGCCCGGTCCGGTTCGACCCGCAACGGAATCAACCGCTCACGCACCCGGGTATAACCGAGCGCCGAGGTCAGCGCACTGGAACGCCATTCCGGCGCTTCGATGGTGATCGCCGCTTCGCCTTCGGCCATCAAATTGCGCGACACTTCCAGATAAAATTCCAGCTCCCGGCCGGCTTCCTGAAAGAAAACCGCCATGCCGTAATTGGGAATCGGCTGCATGAATTTGCAGTAGAATTCGTTGCCTTCAGACACCCAGTCGGTATCGGTCATGCCGGTACCGAAGGTGACTGCCTGGCTGGTCAACGTCAGGCTGGCCAGCATCAGCCACACGCTGAAACGGCGAGTTCTCGCCGCCGTGCGCCGCCACCGGGCCAATCGTTGCCGTCCGTTCATGGAATTTCCTCGTCTTACGGTCGTTCTGTGCGGATTATTATTGGCTATAGCAAAGCCTTTGCCAGTCTTGATGAGGTTATCGGCCGGACCATCAGTTTCCTTGCCATAGCAAGCTACTTCATTAAGATGACCGACAAACCCCTGGAGTGGAGCGCGCGTGTCGCACCCCGATGCCCACTGGCTGCTATCGCAGCGTTTTCGTGGCTACTACCCTGTTGTTATTGACGTTGAAACCGCCGGCTTCAATGCCCAGACCGATGCCCTGCTGGAAGTGGCAGCCATGACCTTACGCATGGATAACGAAGGCTGGCTGCAACCGGATGAAATCCAGTTCTTCAACGTTGAACCCTTTGCCGGCGCCAACCTGGAACCGGCTGCGCTGGAGTTTACCGGTATCGATCCGGATAACCCGCTGCGCGAGGCCGTCGACGAAAGCACCGCCCTGACCAGCATCTTTAAAATGGTGCGTCGTGGCATTAAAGAAACCGAATGCAAGCGCGCTATTTTGGTGGGTCACAACGCTACCTTCGATCATTCTTTTATGATGGCCGCGGCCAATCGCGCCAACCTTAAACGCAATCCGTTCCATCCGTTTTCCACCTTCGATACCTCGGCACTGGCCGGGTTGGTTTTCGGTCAGACGGTGCTGAAAAAAGCCTGCACTACGGCTGGCATCGACTTTAACGACCGCGAAGCCCACAGTGCCGAATACGACACCCGCAAGACGGCAGAGCTGTTCTGCGAAATGGTGAATCGGTGGAAAAAACTCGGTGGCTGGCCGCTGTTTGAAGAGCCGGCGACAATGGCCGATGCGATGGACGCTATGGATCAGGAGCATGGTTCATGAAATGCATGGCTGATTTGTGTGTTATTCCTATCGGCGCAGGCGTGTCAGTGGCCGATGAAATTGCCCAGTGCCAGCGGATTCTGGCGCGCTTTGCTATCGACACCGAACTGCACGCCTACGGCACCACCTTGTATGGCGACTGGGACGAGGTCTTCGCCGCCATCAAGGCCTGCCATCAGGAACTGCATGAAGCCGGTGTCACGCGTTTGAGTTCGACCATTAAAGTCGGCACCCGCAGCGATAAAGAACAGACCTTCGCCGACAAGAAAAACGCTGTGCTTGACCGCCTCGCCAAAGACTGATCAGCGTCCTGCTAGCGCCTTCCTAGCGTAAAAAGCCGCAGATCGCGCCCATCAGAATAAACACCAGGCTGGTGTGGCCAACGTTGATCAGATAGAGCCGCATCGGTCGGTGCTCGAACAGATAGTGCACGGCCAGTGCCAGCGCAAAAAACAGCGCCGTCAAACAACCCAATTGCACACCGTGCATCACAGTGTCATCCCGTGCCGCCAGTTCGAAGAAAATCGCCATGATCAATTCGAGCCCGACGGTCGCGCCCATCATCAGTTTAAAATTGGACTGTTGTACCTGCTCCAAAGTCACACCCGCTGCCTGACGCCATTCCTCACCCAACAGAGGGCCGTACCACAAAGCGCCAACGCCCATACCGACAACCGTGGCCAATACGACTGCGACAATATCCATCACCATGACAAAGCTTCCCGGTCAGCAAAACAATGCTGCCAGCATAGGAGATAAAACGGAGGAAAGGGAAGTGGCGGCAGCGTGCCGTTCAGGCAACGCCACCGCCGGGTACGCAGCGGCTTAGCTGGTCTCGTTCGAGGATGAACTGTCCGTACTCTTCTCGGAGGTACTGCGCGCCGTTGTGGTGGCGCTGGCATCCGTCTTGGCCTTGGACTTCGCCTTGGCTTTTGCTTTTGGCGCTGCCTTTGCTTTGGCTTTCGCCGGTGCCTTGGCAGCAGACTTGGGCTTGCCGTTGTGCCACACCACCTTGGATTGATCGCGCGCCAGTTCGTCGAAGGCAAAGTCATCGACCGTCAGTAAGTCGAGCACCTCGGCTTCGTAAGCAACCATAAAGTCACGATCATCCTGGCTGATCAGCTTGGCCTTCAACGCCTCTTCAAAACGCTGCTCCGGGTGCAGCGCCGTCATCGGCAACTGACCTTTGGCGTAGGCCTTGTCGATGGTGCGGTACAGATCGGTGGCGCGCTCATTATCCTTCAGCAAGGCGTTATAACGCGCGACCGGATTGCTGTACTGACCTTTGCTCTGCGTCTGCCAGGTGTCTTCGAGCAGATAAGCGCGCAGCTTGGAATCGGTCGATACATCGTGAGCGATTTCCGAGGTCAGCCGGTCCGCCGGCATATGCCAGCGACGACCGAGCGGCAAGACCACCGGACGCACCGCCCGCGCCACCCAACGGTTAGGCAGATTGTGCAGCACTTCATCCAGCGCCAGTTCAGCACGGTGCAACAGGAATTCACAGGAATAACGCATCAGCGCTTCTTCACCCGGCACCTTGCGACCTTCCTGCCATTGCTTGAGCACCATCGACGTCATGTACAGATTCGACAGCACATCACCGAGCCGCGCCGAGAGCATTTCACGCAGCTTCAACGAACCGCCGAGCGTGCCCATGGCGACATCCGCCATCAGACTGAACGAGGCGCTGAAGCGGTTTACAGCGCGCGCATAGCGTGCAGCCTCGCCATTGAACGGATTGCTACCCGTCGGTACACCCAGCGCTGCGCTGAACGAACGCGCCACGTTGCCAGCGACCATGCCCAAATGGCCAAAGATGGCTTTGTCGAAGGCTTTGATGTCATCGGCGTCTTTGGCCGCCAGCTCATCGAGCACATAGGGATGACAACGAATCGCGCCCTGGCCGAACACCATCAGACTGCGGGTCATGATGTTGGCGCCTTCAACAGTGATCGACACCGCTGTCGCCGAATAACCAATGCCTAAATAGTTACGCGGACCCAGAGTGACGGTTTTGCCACCATGAACGTCCATGGCATCGGTCACCATCTGACGTTGGAACTCGGTCAACTGACTTTTCAGAATGGTCGAGGGCACCGCCGGTTTCTGGCCGTTATCGATCATATTGGCGGTATGCGCCACCGTCGCCCGGGCGATGTAACCCATGGCTGCAATGCGCGCCAACGGCACTTTAACGCCTTCCATTTCCGCCACCGGCGTATTGAACTGACGACGAATGCGCGTAAAGCCACCGGCCAGACCGGCCATATAACGACCGGTTCCGGACGCGCCAGACGGCAAGGTAATGCAACGACCCACCGACAGACATTCGACCAGCATGCGCCAGCCCTGGCCGGCCATTTCGGCGCCGCCGATCAAATACTCCAGCGGGATAAATACATCCTTGCCTTTGATCGGGCCGTTCATAAAGGGGCTGCCGATCGGGCAGTGACGACGACCGATTTCCATGCCGTCAGTGTCGCGCGGAATCAGTGCGCAACTGATGCCGATGTCTTCAACATCGCCGAGCAGTTTATCCGGGTCGAACATCCGGAATGCCAGACCGACCACAGTGGCGACCGGCGCCAGGGTGATCCAGCGTTTTTCAAAATTCAGCCGCACACCGACCACTTCCTTGCCGTTGTGCATGCCTTTGCAGACGATGCCGGTATCGGGGATTGAAGTGGCATCGGAACCGGCGCGCGGACCGGTCAGACCGAAGCAAGGCACTTCACGACCATCGGCCAGACGCGGCAGGTAATGATTCTTCTGCTCTTCAGTGCCGTATTTCAGCAGCAACTCGCCTGGGCCCAGAGAGTTGGGCACGCCGACAACGACCATCAAAGTTTCGTTTAACGACAGCTTTTGCAGCACTGCCGATTGCGCCTTGGCAGAAAAACCCAGACCGCCATATTCCTCGGGGATGATCATGCCGAAGAATTTTTCTTTCTTCAGGTAATCCCATACCGCTTCCGGCAAATCGGCTTGCTCAACGGCAACTTCCCAGGCATTGACCAGGCCGGTGACGTGATCGCACTGCTTATCGATAAACGCCTGCTCACGTTCGCTTAACCCCGGATTACGCTGACCCAGCAACTGTTGCCAACGCGGCTGGCCGGAGAACAACTGACCGTCCCAGAAGACGGTGCCGGCTTCCAAAGCAACGCGCTCGGTTTGCGACACACGCGGCGCTACTTGCTTGAAAAAGGCGAACAACTTGGGCGTCAGCCAGCTGCGCCGCAATTGCGGCAGACCGGCAAAGGCCACGGCCGCAGCGATCAGGGCGTACAACAAGCCCAGCAACGGACTGCCCAACACGAAAGCGACAACCGTCAGGACCGCCAGGGTGATGACCGACACCAACGCGCCCGGCTCACGCCGCAACACCGCCAGCATCACCACCACAGCGAGGATCAACACCAGTAAATGGTTCATAAGGATCTCCCGGTTAAAAAACACTTGTCACAGTAAACCAAACAACTGTTTGAAAACGTATCGATTTACGGACTCAGATGCCAATACTAGGAGATTTTTTTAACGGTTGTTGACTTCAGCGCAATAAAAAACACCCAAACCGACTCTTGTTGAATACAAAAACCGCAGACAAAAAAATGCCCGGCATAAAGCCGGGCTAGAAATGTGCGGGCCGGGAAAAAGCCCGCTGCTCCCTGGGAAAAGGGGAATCAGGAAGCGTGCTCACCAATGAAAGTTTTCAGCGCGCTGGCGGGTTGAGCGCCAACACGAGTACCGACCGGCTTACCGTTTTCGAACATCATCAGCGTCGGCAGACCACGAACACCGTACTTGGACAGTACTTCCGGATGAGCGTCGGCATCGAGCTTAACGATGGTGACCTTGCCGTCGTATTCACCAGCCAGGTCTTCCAGAACAGGAGCGATCATTTTGCATGGACCGCACCAGTCGGCGTAGAAATCGACCAAAGTCAGGCCTTCACCGCCTTCAACAGACTGGGCGAATTGTTCAGCGTTCAGCATGGTTACAGCAGACATAATGTTGTTTCCTTGAATGACTAACTTTGACACCGCCTATGATAGGTGCGATCCCATTTGATACTAGCCATGAATTTTGAGCTTCTTTGTGCCATATTTGGCACAATCAATCGGAGCAGCTTTTATGGATCTGGACGGCCTGTCCCTCTTTATCGATACCGTCAAAGCCGGCAGCATCACCGGCGCCGCCGACAAACGCGGGGTACCCAAATCGACGCTGAGCCGCCATCTGCGTCAATTCGAAGAGCAGTTGGGCGTCAAACTGCTGGAGCGCTCAACGCGCCGGCTGGATTTAACCGAGGCCGGCCAAATGCTGTTCGACAGCGCCACGCCCTACATCGAAGAACTCGATGATATTCAGGATTCGGTACGCGCCTACCAGCGTCAGCCCAAAGGCCGGCTGGCGATCCAGATGCCGCAGGAACTGTTCACCACCCAGATGGGCGAACTGATCAGCGAGTTCCTGCAGCGCTACCCGGACATCAGCCTCAGTTGCACTCAATACAGCGGCCTGTTCCCGGCACCCTCGCCGGATTACGACCTGCAATTTGTGCTGCACGATAACCCGCTGCCACCGAGTGAGTGGATCGCCCGCACCCTGATGAGCATTCCTCAGGGTTTGTTTCTGGCGCGTCATTGCAGCGATCAGCAACCCACTCAACTGAGTGACCTGGCACGCTGCCGCTGTATTTTGCAGGCCGGTGAGACCCAGTGGTCGTTTCGCAAAGGCCAGGGTGTTGAATCGGTAGCGGTAACGGGTCGGCTGGTGTTGAACAGCCCGGACATGCAATTGCAGGCGGCGATACGCGGTCTGGGCCTGGCCCGGCTGGCGCGCTACCAGGCCGAGCCTTTTGTGCGCCGTGGCGCGCTGTTGGAGGTCAAGCTGGAAGGCCAGCCGGTGGCGCAGCAACTGACGGTGATTTACCGCAGCCGCGAATTGCCGTTAAAAACCCGACTGTTTCTCGATCATTTCCAGAACCACATCGGCCGGCTGTACAGCGTACTGTAACCGGCCTGATGGCTCAGACTTTCAGGTCAGGCTTTCAAGAAGGTCTCGCGGTAATGCCGCAGTTCGTTGATGGAATCGAGAATATCATCCAGCGCGCGATGGCTGCCTTTTTTATGCACGCCGTCCAACACGTCCGGCCGCCAACGTCGCGCCAGTTCTTTTAACGTCGAAACATCGATATTGCGGTAGTGGCAGTAGCTGTCGAGCTTGGGCATATAACGAATCAGAAAACGCCGATCCTGCCAGATGGAATTGCCACACAGCGGTGATGCGCCCGGCTCTACCCATTCATTGAGAAAATCGAGCGTCTGCTGTTCCACTGCTGCTTCGCTTAAGTTACTGTCTTTAACGCGCTGTGTTAAACCGGACTGACCATGATGAGTGGTGCACCATTCGTCCATACCATCGAGCAGCGCATCGCTCTGATGCACCACCAGCGTCGGCCCTTCGGCCAGCACATTAAGATCTTTATCGGTGACCACCGTGGCGATTTCCAGGATGCGATCAGTGTCCGGATCCAGGCCGGTCATTTCCAGATCAACCCAAATCAGATTCGTTTGTTTATCCATGCATTCAACCTTTGTTCCGGTGGACGTGTAGAATAGACGCAGAGTATAGCGCCTGAGCCTTCACGTCGATTCATGAGCAAACGCAAACTGTCCCGCCAGCAACAATTCCGCATTCGCAAAGTTCAGGATGAACGCCTGTCGCGCGCGCAGAAAAAAGAAGCCACCATCGATGAAAGCGCGCTCGGCGACGCCCGCCCCGGTCTGGTGGTCAGTCACTATGGCATCACCACCGATGTGGAAAGCGATGACGGCCAGCGCACCCGTTGCCACAAACGCACCAACCTGCCGGCGCTGGTCACAGGCGATCTGGTGCTGTGGCAACCGGACGACAACAACAGCGGCGTTATCACCGCCTGCCAGCCCAGACGCAGCGAACTGGGTCGTCCCGACAGCCGCGGCCAGATGCGCCCGGTCGCCGCCAATGTCGACCGCATCATCATCGTCGCCGCACCCAGCCCGAGAACGCCGGCCAACCTGATTGATCGCTACTTAGTCGCCGCTGCGCACCACGACATCCACCCGATCATCGTACTGAACAAAATCGACTGCCTGGACCAGGCGCCGGAAATGCGCGACGAACTGCGTGAATACCAAAACCTCGGCTACGAAACCCACGCGCTTTCCGCCCAGACCGAAGCGGGTATGGCGGAAATCCGGCAATTGGTGGCGACGGGTAACTCGGTTTTTGTCGGGCAATCGGGTGTCGGGAAATCGTCCATCATTGCCACTTTATTACCGGAAGAAGTGATTAAAGTCGGTGATATTTCCGAAGCCACCGGCAAAGGCCGACACACCACCACCACCGCCAAGCTGTATCACATTCCCGGTGGCGGCGACTTGATCGACAGCCCCGGCATCCGTGAATTTGGCCTCTGGCACGTCGACGCCGACAGCCTGCTCGCCGGCTTTCCGGAACTGGCCAATTCAGCCGGCCAATGCAAATTCCGCGATTGCAATCACAAGAGTGAACCGGGCTGCGCGGTGCGTCAGGCGGTCGCAGATGGCACGCTCTCGCAACGACGTTACGAGAGCTTTCTGGCAATCCGGGATTCGCTGGATGAAGTATCGATGCGCGAAGAACCGCGCTGACGGAATAAGCGGAATAAACCGCCGCTAGAGTTTCAACTCAATATTGAAGATGACCGAGGTGTTGGCAACGTCGACAAAATTGTCGTCGTACCAATCACGGTCCGTCATCCGCGACATCATAAAAATCGAACTCAGCTGCAAGTGATCATTCGCTTCATAACCGGTTTCGAGCAAAAACGCCTGGCCGGTGTTGACGATAGGGTCGTTACCATTATCGGCGTCAAATCGACTCAGAGCGACGCCCAATGAAAAGAAAGGCGAACCGATATCCGACTCCAGATAATGGGTATAACCCACACCGAGGAGACCCAGGGTCGCGGTATCAATGTTCGCTTCCTGGTTGTCATAACTCATGCGAGAAGCCTGCCCGAACACAAAGAGCGCATCGACCGGCGTCGTCATCACTCCCACTTTAACCCGCCCTACCAGGCCATCACTGGATGCCGCCGGCTGATTTTCAACATCCCAGGTAGAAACACTCTGATTGTTGATGCCATAACCCAAGCCCAGATTCAGCACTAACTCATTGCGCTCGGCATTGGCCTGACTGACGAGCAGGCAACCTGCAACGATTAAAACGATCTTTTTGATCATCGATACAACATCCCCGAACGCAGGCTCAAAATTTATATTCCAACTGGAAAGTGAATGTCTTCAACAACAACCCTTCCCGGCTTGAGCGATTAATGGTGTCACTGACGTCCAACACAGCGCCCATATGCAGGTTCTCACTGAACTCATTACCCGCCCCCACCAGGAAACCGAAACCTTCAGCGTCGCCCTCGCTGAACTCCTGCGACAGCGCAACACGACTCATGCCCATAGCCGCCTCAACATAAGGAGAGCCGACCGTCGGATTCAGAAAATAGGTGTAACCCAGACCAGAAAAAGAGCTGACACCCCGGGCGCCATCCTCCCAATCGGAACGGTCGAAGCGGAAAAAGCCGAGGCGATATTGGTAATACAAGGCGTGCTGAGGCGAGAACATGCCGCCCAACTTAAAGGACGTCATGAAGATGGGACGTTCATAAACGGTAATATCCGAACCGGTACTGGAGAAATCGGCATCGGATGGCCCCAAGCCAATACCAAGACCCACCAGAATATCGTTGCGCTCGGCATAGGCTGATGCGCTACTCAAAACAAGCAACGCCAAGAGAATTCGTTTTACCACTGGAGACCTTCCATAAAGTGTCACTACGGCTCAAAGCGACCTGTCTGGAATCTTACGGTATTGCCAAAGGCATGCAATGACCGATGCCGACAAAAGGTGTCGGATCTGTCCGCAACCCTCAGCATGGTTTCATAGCGGCGCCGCGCCGTGACCCACCCGATTGGAATAACGCACCGGATTTTCGATCTGCCAAACGTTGTCGGAGATCGGCAACGGCATCACAAAACGCAGCATCTGAGGCGAGGTACGACACAGGTCTTTTTGCGTGCGCAACAGCGTCAGACGGTTACCCTCAACCCGCAAAAACAGATGATCATCTTCAGTACAGCCATGAGAGACCACGGAAAACTCAAAGCCTTCCGCCGTGACTTCCGGATTGAACAGCACTTCGGGCTCACCCGCGCCCTGGGGCATGGACGAGCAGCCAGCCAGGACGCCACTCACAAAACCTGCCAATAATACCTTGCGCTGGCGCAGCACCATCAATGGCAACGACAACAACACCCACCAACCACTCGAAAACATCGTGCCGCCTTGCTTTCTCCAGGAACGCTCGTTCATCTTATTCACTATCCAAGGTCTCAGTTCTTTAATATCGGCATAAACGCTATAGGATTTAGCGCAGCCCAAACCCCAGCTGACAACGCCAATCTGCTCATAACCGTTAACCGCATAATAGATCAAGGGACCGCCACTATCGCCCTGGCAGGAATCCTTCGGCTTATTGCCGTCAGTCGGATCTACCCCGTTAGCAAAACCCGCACACAGCATGGACGGCCCATGTATTAAGTCAGCGTCACCTGCCAGGCGGGCATACTCATCTTGACAGGTGCGATCGGACACCGTGGGTAACGCAACGGCCTGGAGCACGGCGCTCGGCTCAGCCACATCATTATTGAATGACTTACGGGTGTCACCATGACCAATGACAACCGCATCGGCAAGCAAGGTCGATTGTCCACGCATAGAGAGATTGATGAACACACTATCGGCATTCATGGGCAAACGAATCAGCGCCACATCGTTACGCAACGTCGCCAAACGAAAATCCGGGTGCACGGCAACTGTATGACTGGAGCGACGCACCTGGAAAGCAGCAGATGGCAGCTTTTCCATGGCGATATAGCCTTTGTAATCGAGTCCTGGCTGCGGACTGTCAGTCCCCACCAAACGGCAATCACCTGAGCCTGCACAATGCACATAACCGTACTCCCCGGAGTGATTCCCCAGCACAACAGCGAATGAGTCGCCCTCTTTTAAATGGGTAAAACAATGCGCCGCGGACAGCACAATGCCAGCCCCCAGATAGCTGCCACCACAGCTATGAAACCAGACCACATTGGAGGAGTCGCCCGATAAAGAACGGGGTACCAGAAGCGCAGCATAAAAATCGTAACCAACCTCCACTGCCTCCCCACCAATAATCTTTGGAGTGATGTCCAGCGCACTGGCAGAAGACGACAACAGTAGAAAAACAGCTATCCATAGCCCATGTTTCATCATCGCTTGAGATCCTTCTCATCGCCCCGAAACCGGCGATATAACGACAGGTGATATTAAGCAGCCGAAGTGGCTTGCAACAGAAAGGTATGCGCTATCAATAGAAAGCGCAACGTGGGATGAAGAAGACGACTGCTTTGCTCTTTACCGATATCAAATGCTATTTATTCAGACGGCAAGTATAAGAAACAAAAAGCGGCTCTAAGGCCGCTTAAAATTTAGAGATGTGATACTGCAATCAATTAAGGATTGGTTGTTCCTGAAGGCTGGACTCACCCACAGGGTTTTTCAGCGTCCAGTTACTATTGGTTTCTGGCAGGGGCAATGCCATCCGCACCAAATGAGGCGTAGTACGGCACATATCTTTCTTTAACCGCTCAATGGTCAGCATATCACCATCGACCGACACCGCCAGATCGTCCGCCGATGTACAACCCGTCGACATTAGTTCAAACGCGATCTCTTGCTCACTGAACTCTGGGTTATAGATCACCTCAGAAGCATCAGCGGTGGAAGTACTGGTAGCACAGGCGCTAAGCACCGAGCCAGCAATAACCGCCAATAAAGAACGACGCAATGCCTGAAAGCGCGTAAATGCCAGTAGTGCTGCCAGAGCTAACACCAGCCAGCCGGCTGAGCCGGCTGAGGAAGAACTACTTGAAGAACTTTCACTCGTAGAACCGACAATCCCAGACCTCAACTGAGCTCGACCAGCCAGGTCCACCTGCATAAAAACGCCATCCGCTTCAAAAGTGAAGTACCCGGTTTCAGCTTTCGATGTTTCACCATCAAAGGTGCCTGTAATAGTCACTCCGCACTTAGCACCTACTTCCAATTCGGTTCCACAGGTCGAACCATTAAATTCAAAAGCATCCGAATTGGTTACTCCTGTGTAATCAAAGTCTGTAAGTAAAACAGAAGAAGTACTGGTGTTCTCAATCGTCCATATCTTAGTAGCGGTAAAACCCTTTGCTTTACCGCTCTGAACACCAAAAGAAACGAAAGGAGGAAAATCCAAATCCCCTACTATTTCATTTCTTGTAGCGCTGATCCAGCCTCGCAGTTTATATGTATCTGCATACACACCATAAGTTTCAGCACAGAGATAACCAAAACTCACAACACCTACCACCTGGTTTCCAGCAGAGATCAATGGGCCACCACTATCTCCCTGACAAGAATCCACTCTATCCGTGCCGTTCATGCCGTCTACGTAACCAGCACATAACATATTGTTATCGTCAAACGACGTGCCGTACACAGACACACAGTCAGTATCTGAAACAAATGGTAGTTCCACTGACATCAAATTAATCGGAAATTCACTGGGGTCTGTAGCTGCTTCTTTACCTGCATCCGCTTCGTCATAATTGGTATTACCGTATCCCATTACCGTCAGCGTACTAGGTGCCGTAGGGCGACTCGTAGGGAAAGGGTCGATAGCAACGCCAGTAGTGGGAATAGTTGTTAACTGAATAATAGCAATATCATTGGACTTGCTTGACCCCACTCCATAGAGAACATGGGGGTGTTTGTCACGTGAAATCTGATAAAAATCACCAGTATTACCCGTGTTTTTAAGTATGCCAGAGATGATTTTATCCGGATCTGAAGAGTGTCCACTTCCACCAACAGGTTCATCTGTAGTAGGTGAACAACCTGAACCCGAATTGCAATCCAAGAATGCAAGACTACGTGAATTTGATAAATACACTCTTGGTCCATCACCAAGAATGTGTCCAGTTGGAATAGGCAGACAATGCGCAGCGGTAAGCAACAATCCGTCACCAATATAAGAGGCTCCACAGTGAGGGATATAAAAATTGTTACCGTCGTCATAAGGATAAACAATTAACGCAAAATAGTTATTGCTGTCACCCGCCACTGGGTCACCACCGATGATCCTATCGAATGTGCCGTCATACGCCGAAGCCATTACACCTTGAATCGCCAAACAAGCAATCAAGCCCAAGAAAAACTGCTTAATTTTCACAACAGGGTCCCCTCACTACATCCGTCAGTGGATAGTCAATATGTCCCCACCACCTGCACCGAGGGGCGGCAAAGTGTGGAAGTATTCCAAGCCGAGGAAAAATGAAAAGAAAAAAATTCGCCAAAAGCGGACAGATGTGCGCCTTAGTATTTAAAAACCTTGGTTTTTAATTAGCGCTAACAAGCAAAGTGAGTGATGGCTTACTGAGAAACCGCCAAGCTATAGCAGAATCGGAAGGATTTTCTTTTATGCTTCGAAACAATTAATTTTTAACCGACTCCCACTGAAAAGTATTAAAAAAAGCCACCAAGTCAAAATACCGACAAAAATATTCACGCCTAATTCATCAGCTGCTCAAACGTCATAATTCTGACAAGCTTTCACGAACACCATCAACACACTTTATTTGTCGAAGATAAAACTCAAAATAAAATTCAGTATTCCCTTAAATAAAAAGTTCCAGGCAAAAAAACCCGGCTAATGCCGGGTTTAGTTGAAAAGCTAAAACAAACTTACAGCTTCTCTGAGTTGCTACCCAGATACTCAGCAACGCCGTCCGGGGTGTTAACCATGCCGGCATCGCCTTTCTGCCAGCCAGCCGGGCAGACGTGACCGTTTTCTTCGAAGAATTGCAGCGCTTCAACAACGCGCACCAGTTCGTCGATGTTACGACCAATAGGTTCGTCGTTCATGTGCTGAGCGCGAACCACGCCTTGCTTGTCGATCACGAAAGACGCACGGAAAGCAACGCCGGCGGGGTAGTAGCTGTCGCCACCGATGGACTCAACACCGTAGGCTTTGGAGATGTCATGGTTCATGTCGCCAACCATGGTGTACTTCACTTTGCCGATGCCGCCTTCGTTGATCGGGGTGTTGCGCCAAGCGTTGTGGGTGAAGTGAGAGTCAACGGATACAGAGATGACTTCAACGCCCAGTTCTTTCAGTTTTTCAACGCGGTGGTCCAGAGCGATCAGCTCGGACGGGCAAACGAAGGTGAAGTCCAGCGGATAGAAAAACACCAGGGCGTATTTGCCTTTGATGGTTTCAGCAAAGTTAAAGTCGTCAACGATCTGGCCATCGCCCAGTACGGCGGGGGCTACAAATTCGGGGGCTTTACGTCCAAGCAATACGCTCATACGAGACTCCTGTCGGATCCAATTATGGTGTGTTTAGGGTCAAAAAATCGGGGCATCACCGATGCATTGATGCAGCCTAAGAATACGGCCTTTGTGATGACAACTCATGACATGGACCTCTATAAAGGTTATAGCAAATAGCTATCACCATCTTCGACTCTGTCAATCAATCATCGGCTTACTGCGCACTACAGAATGGGGGCTTGGACCGGCGCCTTCAAGCACCGATCCACGTTGCAAGGCTCAAACTGACTTCAGCACCACCATCGGCGGTGCCTTAATGACCCGACGCGTTGACACCACGCCAATGGCGCCAATCACCAGCGCACCGATGATCGGGCCAGACAGCCAAAGAGTAGTGTGCGGCGTCCACTCCAGATTGAGCATCTCCACCTGGAAATAGGCCAGCGCAGCTTCGGCACCGAAGGCGCCGAGCAAGCCGGCCAGCGCGCCCAAGGCCGAAAACTCTATCCATAAACCACCGCGAACCAGCGCTGCTTTCGCGCCCAGCGTTCGCAAGATGGCACTTTCCATCAGCCGCACATCGAGTGTTGCCTGGACGCTGGCAAGCAGCACGATAAAACCAGCCACCAGCACCAGCGCCAGAATAAACTCCACAGCGACAGTAACCTGGCCGACGATGGATTGGATCTGGCTGATGATGGCGTCCACTTCAATCAAAGTGACCGTCGGGTACTGCCGCATTAACTCGGCCAGCATGGGTTTCTGCTCGGGCGAGAGATAGAAGCTGGTCAGATACGCCGCGCCGGCGCCATCGAGAATCGGGCCATTGAAAATAATAAAGAAGTTAGGCGCCATCGAATCCCATTGCACCGAACGCAGACTGGCGACTTCGGCGACCACCGACTGACCGCCGATGTCGAAACTCAGTTCATCACCAACCTCGACATCCAGCTCACGGGCAAAATCTTCTTCAACTGAGACTCGCGTTTGGCCCGCGTTTTCCGCCTGCCACCAGTCACCGGCGACAATTTCATTGTCGTCCGCCAGGCTATCGCTCCAGGTCAGGTTCAGTTCGCGGCGGAAGTCGTCATCATCGGTTTGCAATCGCGCCAGACGATCATCCATTGACTCGCCATCGACAGCGGTCAGACGACCGCGAATCATCGGATAAAAGGGTTCACGATCGACACCGGCGTTATCGAGCACGGCTTCAAAACCGGAGCGCTCATCTTCGAATAAATTAAAGGCGAAATGATTGGGCGCCCCTTCGGGCAATTGATTCTGCCATTCGCCAATAAGCGACGAGCGCAACAGCGTCAGCACAAACAACAACATCAGAGCGATGGCAAACACCATAATCTGAAAGGCATTTTGCCGACTGTGACGCTGCAAGCTGGCCAGCCCCAAACGCCAGGTCGTGCCCAGACGACTGCCATAACGACGCACCACGGCGATCAGCAAAACCGCCAATACCGAGACGCCGAGAACAGTCACCAAACCACCGCCAAGCAAGGCCGCCGTCAACCACAGATCACCGCTGTACAACCAAACAAGTGCCACCACGGCCACCGCGCCCAGGGCCAGCGTTAAGCGGCGGCCGAGCGTGCCGCCTTCGAGTTCGGAACGCAGCACGCGCGCCGGTGGTGTTTGGCGCAACACCCAGACCGGCGGAAAGGCAAAAGCGAGCAAACAAATCAGACCGGTTACAAAGCCGATCAACAATGGCCGAATGCCCGCCGGCTCCAGTTCACGTGGCAGCAAGTCGCCCGCCAGTTCGAGGAAACCCCAGTGCAGAAACCAACCCAGCGCCAAACCAGCAAAGACCACCAGCACACCCAGCACCAGCAAATTACCGGCGTAAAGTCGGGCGATGCGACGCGGTGTCAGACCGAGCGTTTTCAGTAACGCAACATGACCCAACTGACGATCGGCGTAGCGCCGCGATGCCAGCGCCAGGGCAACGCCGGCCAACATCACGCCCAGTGAACCGGCGAGCATCAGAAAACTTTCCGCGCGTTCCAAAGCGGAGGTAATGCCGTCGTTGGCTTCACTCGGTTCGACCCAACGATATTGGCGATCAGAGGCGTCACCGAATTGCTGCTCAAACTGATCACGAAAATCGGCAACATCGCCACTGAGCAATAACCGATACCGCACTCGGCTACCCAGTTGCACCGCGCCGGTCGCTTCGATATCGGCGACGTTGATCAACACCCGGGGGCCGACGCCAAAAAACGAGCCGGCGCTATCGGGTTCGCTGATTAAAGCGGCGGTAACGGTCAGCTCCGCATTGCCTAAACCAATAGTATCGCCGACGTTGATGCCAAGCGCCGGAAACAGGCGCGAAGTTAGCCAGGCTTCACCCGGCGCCGGGCCTTCGGTGATCGCTTGACCCACACCGAAAGGAGTGTCCGCCAACACCACCTCACCTTTAAGGGGATAGGCACGGGATACCGCCTTAACCGAACTCAGCTGCAAGTTGCCATCGGCACCGAAAGCCATGGCCTGAAAGGTCACCATGTCGGCAGTTTGCAGACCGGCAGCCTGAGCTTGTTCGCGCACGGCGTCATCGATGGTCTGGCGTGAACCGGCGCGAATCTGCGCATCGGCAGCGAGCAAACTGCCGGTTTCATCGAGGATGGAATTGCGGATGCGATCGGTGAACAAACCGATGCTGGTTACCGTAGTCACGGCCACTAATAAGGCCGCGATCAGCACATTGAGTTCGCCGCCGCGCCAGTCACGCCACAGCAGTTTTAACGATAAATTCACGCTGGCTGCTCCTCACTGAAAAGCTCAGCCAACTCACCGGCTTTCATTTCCAGTTGTCGCGAGCAACGCGCGGCGAGTTTGGGATCGTGAGTGACCAGCACCAGAGTGGTCTCGCTGGCGCGGTTTAAGTCAAACAACAGATCGGCGATGGTCTCGCCGGTTCGGGTATCGAGATTGCCGGTCGGTTCGTCGGCAAATAGAATCGGCGCTTCGCTGGCGAAGGCTCGGGCGACGGCTACACGCTGTTGTTCGCCGCCGGATAATTGCAATGGATAGTGGGTTTCACGACCATCGAGACCGACGCGCTGCAACCAGTCACGCGCGCGTTTTTCGGCATCGCTGACGCCTTTCACTTCCAACGGCAGCATGACGTTTTCCAACGCCGTCAGCGACGGCAACAACTGAAAGTTCTGGAACACAAAACCGACCAACTCGCCACGTAATAAAGCGCGCTGTTCTTCATCCAGGGCGGTGATCTCGCGACCGCCCAACCAGACTTCACCACTGGACGGCCGATCCAACCCCGCCAGCATGCCCAGCAGTGTCGATTTACCCGAACCGGACGCGCCAACAATGGCCACCGATTCACCGCGTTCGATGCGCATATCGATGCCTTTAAGGATGACTAAGCGCCCTTCCCGGCTGGGCACTTCCTGTTTAAGCTGCCGGGTCTCGATCATCGCCTTGGATTCCGTTGTCATGAGCGTTACTTCTCTACAGAGCAAATGGATTGTCCGCAGCCTGCTGGCTGCAGTCTTGATTCTTGCCATTCTGCCAAGCCGTGCCGCCACCCTTTTGGTGATGGGCGACAGTCTCAGCGCCGGCTATGGCATCGACCCAGAAGATGGCTGGGTCAGTTTGCTGGCGCAGCGACTCGACCAACAGGACACCTCACACCAGGTCATCAACGCCAGCATCAGCGGCGAAACCTCACGCGGCGGGCTCGATCGCCTGCCTGCCTTGCTGGAACAGCATCAGCCGGATCTGGTGCTGCTCGAACTCGGCGCCAACGATGGCCTGCGTGGCTATCCGGTACCGCGCATCACCACCAACCTCAGCCGCATGATTGAACTGAGCCAGCGCGCTGGCGCCGAGGTCATTCTGCTGGGCATTCAATTGCCACCTAATTTTGGCAGCCGTTATACCGAACCGTTTTTTCAGCAGTACGCCGATCTGGCCGAGCAATTCGACTTGCGCTACCTGCCGTTCCTGCTCGAAGGCGTGGCACTGACCGACGCCCTTATGCAGGACGATGGCCTGCATCCAACCGCCGCCGCCCAGCCTCAGGTGCTGGACAATGTATGGCCGCTGGTCGCCGCTGCCCTGAGCGAAATGTCATCTTGACAGAAAGATTACAACGCCACCGAGGCCGGTCATGACTGAGTTCGAGCGCATGCGCGAGGGCTTGCCCTTCGATGCCAAAGACGCCGATTTACGCCAGCGCCGCGAAACCGCCCGCCTGGCCTGCGCGCGTTTTAATGCGCACCCCAGCAAGGGCAATCTGCGTCATATCACGCGTCTTTTTGCAGCACATGACCAGGTCGTCATCGAGCCCGGCTTCCAGTGTGATTATGGCAGCCAGATTCACCTCGGTCGGAACGTCTACATTAATTTTCACTGCGTTCTGCTCGACGCCGCCGACATCCATATTGGTGAGGACGTTCTGCTTGGCCCGGGCGTTCACCTCTACACCATCGACCACCCCAGAGACGCCACCGCCCGCGCGGCCGGCGAATGCATCGCCAAGCCAATACGTATCGGCAATCGAGTTTGGATTGGAGGAGGTGCCAAGGTTTTGCCCGGCATCCACATTGGCGATGATGCCATCATCGCCGCCAACACAGTGGTGCGGCGTGATGTAGCGGCCGGTGAACGGTTTTTTGGGTAAGTAATAAAGCTAGGGAATTACAGCGCCTGATCGCGCCATTGGAAAGCAACCGGCCAGAGTTTCTGGCGGTCTTTGGGATAGGCCGCCCACAGCTCAGCGTAGCTTTGCTCACTGCCGGGCAATAGCGTGTCGGGCAGAATATCCGCCATGGGTTTGAGCACGAAGGCGTTCTCGGCAGTTTCGGCACGCGGCAATTCAATGCCATCCAACTCGCCGACCACATCGCCGTAAGTCAGCACATCGATATCCAGGGTACGCGGACTGAATTTGGGGCCGCTGCGATTACGACCGTGATCGTCTTCGATGCGTTTGAGCAAACGCACTATCTCAGCCAGCGGTTTAGCGGTGCGAATCAGCACCACCGAATTCAAAAACGGACTGCCATCGAAACCGACCGATTCGCTTTCATAGACCGGCGAACAGAGCAGCTCACCAAAGGCGTCAGCCAACGCATCCAGAGCGCCGCTGATATGACGGTAACGATCGATATTGCTGCCCAGACTCAGCGCCACATCGACCACGGCAGCATTACTCTCAGCTCTTTCCATCAAGGGAAGGTTCGCCTTATGCGGATGCCGACGGCCTGGCAATCGGCCACAGCGCCAGCTTTATTAATGCGTAATTCAATGTCGGTAATGCCAGCAAAGCGATGAATCTCCTGACACAGCCGTTCGCCGAAGGTTTCGATCAGCTCGAAGCTTTGCTCGGCAGCCCAGCTGCGGATATGGCGCGACAGAGCGTCGTAATCGAGCGCCTTGCTGATATCGTCATGCTGTGCTGCCGGCGCGCAATCGTAGGCCAGCGATAAATCCAGCCAGAGGTTCTGGCGGATCTCGCGTTCCCAGTCGTAAACACCGATCAGCGTTTCGACCTTTAAGCCTTCGAGAAAAACGCGATCGGTCATAACGACTCCGCGGCGATGGGTTCCAGGCTGTCTAACGGCCAGCGCGCTTTAATGTCGATCGACAAATCCGAATGCTGCCCGGCCAATAACCGCTGCGCACCGGCGTAGGCGATCATGGCGCCGTTATCGGTGCAAAACTCCAAACGCGGATAAAACAGCTTGCAGCGCTGATCATCGGCCATGGCCTGCAATTTCTCCCGCAACCGACGGTTAGCGCTGACGCCGCCGGCGATCACCAGCGCGCGATGCCCGGTCGCCTTGAGCGCACGCCGACATTTAATCACCAGCGTATCGACCACCGCCTCCTGAAAGCCACAGGCGATATCGGCCATGACGTTTTCAGGCACACTTTCGTCGACGGCATGTTCGGCCACGGTCAGACGTACGGCAGTTTTTAAACCAGAGAAACTGAAATCCATGCCCGGCCGGTCGACCATCGGGCGGGGAAACTCGAACACGCCCGGGGTGCCGGTGTCAGCCAGTTTCGACAGCAGCGGGCCACCGGGATAAGGCAAGCCCATCATCTTGGCGGTCTTATCAAAAGCTTCACCGGCGGCGTCGTCGAGGCTTTCGCCAAGCAGTTGGTATTCACCCACACCGCGCACATCGACCAACTGGGTATGGCCGCCACTGACCAGCAGAGCGACAAAGGGAAAGCGCGGCGGGTTCTCTTCGAGCATCGGCGCCAGCAGGTGACCTTCCATATGATGTACGCCTAGCGCCGGTACTTCCCAGGTCCAGGCCAGCGATCGCGCCAGAGAAGCACCGACCATCAAGGCACCGACCAGGCCGGGACCGGCGGTATAGGCCACGGCATCGACTTCGCCAAAGGGCAGATCGGCCTCTTTGAACGCCTGTCGAATCAGCGGTACCAGCTTGCGAATATGGTCGCGCGACGCCAGTTCGGGCACCACACCGCCGAACTGCGCATGCATGGCCACCTGGCTGAACAGCGCATGAGACAAGAGCCCGCTGTCCGTATCGTAGAGGGCAACACCGGTTTCATCGCAGGAGGTTTCGATACCGAGAACGCGCATCCGGGCTCCACAGTCAGTCACTTAAGGATCATCGTTTAGGGTCTTAGTTCCGGTCGGAACAGCGCTGCGCAGTGTAATGAAGCACCACCGATAAAGGAACCCAGGCTTTACACCCGGCAGAGGGCGACGTAAAATTGCGCGCCTCAAATTCAGGGGGTTGCGAAACGCCCGTATTTCCTGAGTTGAGGCCAAACCCACAAACAAAGGTTGATTGAATGCCAAGCGTAAAAGTCAGAGAAAACGAGCCATTCGACGTCGCATTGCGTCGTTTCAAGCGTTCTTGCGAAAAAGCCGGTGTGCTGTCTGAAGTTCGTCGTCGCGAACACTATGAGAAGCCCACCTGGGTTCGTCAGCGCAAAGCCGCTGCCGCCGTTAAGCGTCACGCCAAGAAGTTGCAGCGTGAACAGAAGCGCCTGGTCCGTCTCTACTGATCAATACCTTTTAAAAGCCGGTTTCTAGTGGGTTAACCGACGATGTCTGAGCTCAAGCAAGCGATCACCGAAGCAATGAAAGACGCCATGCGTGCCAAAGAAAAGGCGCGCCTTGGCACCATTCGCCTGATCCTTGCCGAGCTCAAACGCATCGAGGTTGACGAACGAATCGAGCTGGACGATGCCCGAGTTTTGGCCGTCCTGGACAAGATGAATAAGCAGCGTCGCGATTCCATCCAGCAGTTTGAAGCTGCGAATCGAGACGATCTGGCCGCAGTTGAGCGGGAAGAAATGGAGGTGATTGCCACTTTTCTGCCTGCGGCACTTAGCGAAGACGAAATCAACGCCCTGGTCGATCAGGCCATCAGCCAGACCGGCGCCAGCGGCATGCAGGATATGGGCAAGGTCATGGGTGTGTTGAAACCCCAACTGCAGGGCCGAGCCGACATGGGCGCGGTCAGCAAGACCATCAAAGCCCGCCTGGGTTGAGTGTTCCTGCGCTCAGCCACATCTCTTAAATTCTCTAAATCTACTCACTGGCAAGCCCTTAAGCTTGCGGTATGCTATGCCGTCGATTTGAGCACATTGCATCGGGTTCGTGATGAGCCGATGCGCGCAACCTTCGGGGACGTCGTAAATACATCCCTGTAGACTCAACTGCAGCATCCATGCTGCAGATGCCCCGAAGCCAGCACCCACCGACCCATCACTCGGTTGAGTGCCCCTTCAAGTACGCTGTAGTGACTAAGAAAGCGACTGAAAAGTACTGAGAAGTAACTGAGGAACGCATGGCCGGCCTGATCCCCAACGACTTTATTGACGATCTGCTCGAACGCACCGACATCGTCGAAGTCATCGGTCAGCGCGTACCGCTCAAACGCAAAGGCAAAGATCACTGGGCCTGCTGCCCGTTTCACAACGAAAAATCACCGTCCTTCTCGGTCAATCCGGCCAAGCAGTTTTATTACTGTTTCGGCTGTGGCGCTTCCGGCACCGCCTTGCGCTTTTTGCAGGAATACGAACGCCTGCCGTTTCCCGAAGCGGTGGAAGAACTGGCGCGCCTGGCCGGCGTCGACGTGCCGCGCGAGGAACAATCACCGCAGCAACGCGAACGGCAAAAACGCCAGCGCAGCCTCTACGATTTGATGAGCAGCTGTGGCGACTATTTCGCTCACCAGCTGTATCACCACCCCAAAGCCAGCGACGTGCAGCAATACGTGCTCAATCGCGGCCTCAGCGAAGAGGTGGTGCAGCGCTACCAGATCGGTTTCGCGCCCGCCGGCTGGCAGAACCTGATCCAGCATTTTGGCGACAACGACGAAAACCGCGGCCAGTTGCTGGCCACCGGCATGACCATTCGCAACGATAATGGTCGCGAATACGACCGCTTCCGCGAACGGCTGATGTTCCCAATCCGCGACCTGCGCGGCCGCACCATCGCCTTCGGTGGCCGGGTGTTATCGCCCGATGGCAAACCCAAATACCTGAACAGTCCGGAAACACCGATCTTCCACAAAGGCCAGGAACTCTACGGCCTTTATGAAGCGCGTCAGGCGCTGCGCAATTTCGACAACATCATCATCGTAGAAGGCTATATGGACGTGGTGGCGCTGGCGCAGTTCGGCGTAAAAAATGCCGTCGCAACACTGGGTACCGCCACCAGCCAGACGCACGTCTCGCGGCTGTTTAAACTGACGCCGGAAATCGTCTTCTGCTTCGACGGCGATGCCGCCGGTCGCCGCGCCGCCCTGCGCGCTCTGGAAAACACCCTGCCGGAAATCCGCGACGGCCAGCAAGCGCGCTTTTTGTTCCTGCCCGACGGCGAAGACCCGGACAGCCTGGTGCGCAAAGAAGGTTACGACGGCTTTATGCACCGCGCCCGCCAGGCACAGAGCCTGCCCGATTTTCTGTTTCAACATCTGCAGTCTCAGGCCGATACCTCTAGCCTGGATGGCAAAGCGCGCTTGGCGAGCATCGCCCGCGGCTGGATCGACCAGGTACCCGAGGGCGTGCTGCATCAATTGCTGCTGCAACAGTTATCAAACCTGGTCGGTTTACCGGTCGAGCAGATACTGCGCAGCTACAAGCCGATCAAACCGGCCACGGCCGAACCCGAACCGATGCCGGCCTATGACCAACCGCCGCCGGACGACTATGGCTCTTATGACGAGGCGCCGCCCTATCGCGACGCAGGCGCCAACAGCCAGGCCCTGAGAAGTGGCATGGGCGTGCGCTTTTCGCTGGTGCATCGCTGTCTGGCCTGGCTGATTCGCCATCCGGAAATGGCCCACGAACTAGACCTGGCAGCGCTGGAAACACTGCCTGAGCAGGAAGGCAAAAGCCTGCTGACGCAAGTGGTCGGGCTTTTGCAAGAAGCGCCCGGCAACGATCTTTACCATGCCTTTGACTATCTTTGTCAGCATGGTTTGCGCGCGACCCTGGCGCCCATCGCGGCTTCGGATTATCTGTGGCTGGAGCATCGGGTTCTGGAAGGTGAGAACACCGATGCCACTGAGCTGGCCAGGACAGAACTTGAAAAACTGCTGGTCGCCCTTAAAAAGAGGGCTCCGCATGCGGAGTATGAGGCGCTGAAACAGCGCATCAACAACCTGGATCCTTCACTGACGAAGGCTGAGAAGCAGCGCTTCCTAGAGCTGCAAAAGCAACGCAAGCTGTGATGGGCAGTTTAGACCGACCGATACTGACTTCGGCCAGGGCGGACTTACTGACTTCATCACCGAAACGCCTTGGCTGCTACCGGGCCAAGCCGTTTTCGACCCTGAGAAAGTGTTGGTCAAAAATTGGCTAACACCCTGAATTACGGTAAAATGTAGGGCTGTTTTGCGCCCGCCTGATCCACTACTGAACTGACAGGGTTTCTATGGCTGAAAAATCTCAGCAACAGTCACGCCTCAAAGAACTTATCGCCCGCGGTAAGGAACAGGGCTACCTGACCTACGCGGAAGTCAACGATCACCTGCCGGAGGAAATCAACTCCCCGGATCAGGTAGAAGACATCATTGCCATGATCAATGACATCGGCATCAGCGTGTTTGAATCGGCGCCCGACGCCGAGCAACTGCTGATGAACGATGAAAGCAGTACCGACGACGATGACGCCACCGAAGAAGCCGCCGCCGCTCTGGCTGCGGTGGAAACCGACACCGGCCGCACCACCGACCCAGTGCGCATGTATATGCGCGAAATGGGCACCGTTGAGCTGCTGACCCGCGAAGGCGAGATCGTTATCGCCAAGCGTATCGAAGAAGGCACCCGTGAAGTCATGCAGGCCATGGCGTTTTATCCGGGTGTTATCGAAGACATTCTGCAGACCTACGAAAACAGCCAGACTGAAGAAGGCGGCCGTCTGTCCGACTTCCTCACCTCCTTCCAGGACCCGGATGATTCCGACCCGGAACCGGCCGCCGACTCACCGGACGCCATCGCCCCGCCTGACATCAAAGATGACAGCCGCGACGATGACAGCGATGACGACGACGATTCCGACAGCGATGACGACGACAACGAAGGCGGTCCGGATCCGGAACTGGCGCGCGAGCGTTTCACCCTGCTGGCCGAACAGCTCAAAGACGCCACCAAGGCGATCGACAAGCACGGCCGTTACAGCCAGGAAGCCAACGACGCGCTGAACGCCATGGGCATGACCTTCTCCTGCTTCAAACTGGCGCCGCGTCAGTTCGATGAATCGCTGGATAAGATCAAAGACGTGGTCGACACCATTCGTGTCCAGGAACGTAAGCTGCTGCAAATCTGTGTGCGTCAGTTGAAGATGCCGCGCAAAGAGTTTGTGAACACCTTCGTGGGTAACGAAACCGACGAACAGTGGCTCAACAACCTGCTCGAAGACAGCCGTTTCGCCGAAGAAGCCTTTAAGTACGAAGTCGAACTGCGTCGTGCCCAGCGCAAACTGCGCAATGTGCAGAAGCAGAGCGGCATCACCCTGGCGGAAATCAAGGACATCCATCGGCGTATTTCCATTGGCGAAGCGCGTGCGCGCCGTGCCAAGAAAGAAATGGTGGAAGCCAACCTGCGTCTGGTGATCTCCATCGCCAAGAAGTACACCAACCGCGGTTTGCAGTTCCTCGACCTGATTCAGGAAGGCAACATCGGCCTGATGAAAGCCGTCGACAAGTTCGAATACCGTCGCGGCTACAAGTTCTCGACCTACGCCACCTGGTGGATTCGTCAGGCCATCACCCGCTCCATTGCGGACCAGGCGCGCACCATTCGTATTCCGGTGCATATGATCGAGACCATCAACAAGCTGAACCGCATTTCCCGCCAGATGCTGCAGGAAATGGGTCGCGAGCCGACGCCGGAAGAACTGGCTGAACGCATGGAAATGCCGGAAGACAAGATCCGCAAGGTGCTGAAAATTTCCAAGGAACCGATCTCCCTGGAAACGCCGATCGGCGACGATGAAGACAGCTCACTGGGCGACTTTATCGAAGACAACACCATGGAAATGCCGATCGATTCGGCCACCGTCACCGGCCTGCGCGAAGCCACGCGTGAAGTGCTGTCCGGCCTGACCGCGCGCGAAGCCAAGGTGCTGCGCATGCGTTTCGGCATCGACATGAATACCGACCACACCCTCGAGGAAGTCGGTAAGCAGTTCGATGTGACCCGTGAGCGGATTCGTCAGATCGAAGCCAAGGCGTTGCGCAAGTTGCGTCATCCGACGCGCAGCGATCATTTGCGCTCCTTCCTCGACGAATAAGTCACCAGCTCGATTAAAAAACCGGCCCCAGAGCCGGTTTTTTTGTGGGCCATCGCTAAGCTCGGGTACTATCGACCTCGGTTCACAGAAACCGACTTCGCAAAACAACAACAACAGAGGAACGCACGATGAAAACCCTACTCCCTGCTTTGGGCGCGACCCTGCTGCTGGGCTGGTCCGCCGCTCAGGCTGAAGACCTGTCCATTGCCACCGGCGGTACCGGCGGTACTTACTACCCACTCGGCGGCGGTCTGGCCGAATTGATCAGCGAACATCTGGATGGCGCCACCGCTGTGGCGGAAGTCACCGGTGCCTCGGTGGAAAACATGGGTCTGATCCATCGCGAGGATTCTGACCTTGCCATCGCTCTGGCCGACACCGTGCTGCAAGCCTACGAAGGCGGTGAGCGCTTCTCCGGCCGCAAACTGGATGTAGTTGCGCTGGCGTCGCTCTACCCCAATGCGGTGCAAATCGTCACGCTCGCCGATTCAGGCATCAACTCGCTGGCCGATCTGGCCGGCAAGCGCGTCTCTGTCGGCGCTCCCGGTAGCGGCACCGAAGTCAACGCTCAGGCGATTCTGGAAAGCAATGGCATCAGCTATGACGACTTCACCGTGCAACGCCTGAACTTCAACGAAACCGCCGATGCACTGCGTGATGGCGATATCGACGCCGGTTTCTGGAGCGTTGGTCCGCCCACCAGTTCCATCCTCAGCCTGGCCAGCGCGCGTGATATTCGCCTGCTGCCGCTGAGCGATGCGGAAATCCGCAATGCGGTTGCCGCAGAGCCGGTGTTCGCGCCTTATCAATTGCGCGCCGGCCTGTACGAAGGTATGGACAGCGCCGTGCAGACCGTTGGTATTCCCAACGTTCTGGTGGTGAACACTGCCATGTCCGATGACCTGGCCTATGAAATCACCAAGCTGCTGTTCGAACGGGTCGAGGAACTGCGCGCCATTCATCCGGCCGCTGACGACACCACGGTCGAGTTTGCGCTGACTTCTACGCCGATCCCAATGCATCCGGGTGCGCTGCGTTACTACGAGGAAATCGGCGCTGACATTCCGGCCCGGCTGCGCCGCTGAGGTGAGTCGCCCACGCTTGTCGCGCTCGGCCTGGATCGTTCTGGGCGCGGTGCTGTTGCTGGCCAAGGCGCCAGCGGCAGCGCCGGAATCGGCTGGAACGCTGGTGGTTCAGGCAGCAGGCGGCGCACCGCTGGCCAGCCTGGCGTTACCGGCTGACGGTCGCTGGTGTCTGCTGTGGCATCACTCGGTACAGGGCTTTCAGGTTGAGGACTGCTACCGGGTGGCCGACGGCCAGATGCTGCTGAGCAGCACACACACACCGGACTTCGCCGCTGGACTGGGCCATACGCCGGGGCGCGGTCGCTTGTTATCCGACACCGAGCACGGTTATCGCATTGTCGATATCGATGCACCGGTGCCGGCCAATCGTTTTCTGTTGCGCGTCGGCAGTGTGCGCGTCGATCATCGAATTGAGGTGGGTGAGCGTCGTCTCAGCCTCAGCCAATTGGCGGCAGGTGAACGCGTCGAAATTCGGCTGATCCCATCGACTGACGGACCTTCATCGTTATGAGTCACTATTCCGCCCTTCCCATCCAAACCAGTGGCAGCTGGCAGCCGCAGGCGTTGCCGGGCAACCGCTTCAGCCTGGCGCTGATTACCATCCTGGGTATCGGTTTATCGCTGTTCCATCTGTACGGCGCCGGCATTCAACCGCTGGGCCTGTTTTATCAACGCGGCATCCATCTGGGTTTGATGCTGATGCTGTGTTTTGTGTTGTTTGGTCCACGCCCGGGCCAGACACGCGGCCCGCTGGCGATCGCACTCGATACCGCGCTGTTTGCAGCCGCTGCGCTGTCGGGCTTTTATCTGGTGTATTTTCTCGACGACATCGTAAGCCGCGCCGGCTTCTGGACGCGCACCGATATCGTCGTTGCCTGTATCTGCATCGTCACCGTGCTCGAAGCCAGCCGCCGCGCCGTCGGTACCGGTCTGACCATTATCGGTGCAGTCGCCATTGTCTATGCGCTGGCCGGTTCGCGCGGCGCCCTGCCCTGGCTGGGCGACTGGTTGCCCGGCCTGTTGAGTCACCGGGGTTATTCACTCGATCGCCTGGCCGCTCAGCTCTATCTGGGTCAGGAAGGCATCTTCGGATTGCCGCTGGGTGTGGCGGCGACCTTTGTGTTTATCTTCGTGCTGTTCGGCGCGCTGCTGGAAGTAACCGGCGCGGGCAAGTTCTTTATCGACCTGGCGTTTTCCGCCACCGGCCGTCAGCGCGGTGGTCCGGCGAAAGCAGCCGTCTTGGCGTCGGCCAGCATGGGTTCGATTTCCGGCAGCGCCATCGCCAACGTGGTCACCACCGGTGCCTTCACCATTCCGCTGATGAAGAAGCTCGGTTATCGCCCGGCTCAGGCCGGTGGCATCGAGGCCGCTGCCAGTACCGGCGGGCAGATCATGCCGCCGCTGATGGGCGCGGGTGCCTTTTTGATTGCCGAATACACCCGCCTGCCCTATCTGGACATCGTCAAAGTCAGCATTTTTCCGGCGCTGCTGTATTTCGCCACCGTCTATCTGTTTGTGCACATCATCGCTGTTAAACAAGGCATGAAAGGTTTGCCGGGTTCAGAGCTGCCACAACTGCGTCAGGTGCTCGCCAGCGGCTGGTATTTTCTGGCGCCGCTGCTGATGCTGGTGCATCTGCTGGTGTTGGGTATTTCGCCGATGCGCGTGGGTTTCTACGCCATCGTCGGGCTGATCGGCGTGGCCGGATTAAACGGGCTTTGGCTGGCGGTGCAACAAGGCCGCCGCGACGGACGCTTGCGTCAATCTGTGCTGCAAGCGCTGCGTGACGGTTCAATCAAACTACTGCAAGCGCTGGAGCTGGGCGCGCGCAATGCGTTGGCGGTGTCCATCGCCTGTGCGGTGGCGGGCATCATCGTCGGTGTGGTCGGCTTAACCGGTCTGGGGCTGAAGTTTTCCTCAATGATGATCGCCTTCTCCGGCGGCCACCTGCTGTTGGCTTTGTTGCTGGTGGTCATCGCCAGCCTGATTCTCGGCCTGGGTCTGCCAGTGACGGCCAGCTACATCGTGCTGATCGTTTTGGTCGGTCCGGCGCTGACCAACGAATTCGGGCTGTCATTGCTGGTCGCTCACCTGCTGGTGTTCTGGTATTCGCAGGATTCCAACGTCACCCCGCCGGTGGCGCTCGGGGCCTTCGCCGCTGCAGCGATTGCGGGCAGCAAGACCATGGAAACCAGTGTGCAGTCGTGGAAGTTCGCCAAGGGGCTCTACCTGATTCCGCTGTTCTTCGTGTTCAATCCGATCATCATCGAAGGCGGGCCGCCGCCGTTGCTGCTGTGGAATGGCTTGATTGTCATTCTGGCTCTGGTTGCCTTTGCCGCCGTGATTGAGGGCTATCTGTTTGCACCGCTGCCGATCTGGCAACGACTGGTGCTGACGGCGGCGGTTATTGCCATCTTCTATCCGAGCCTGGCGTTTGAGATAGCCGGGGTGGTCACCATGGCGGCGCTGTTGTCGATCAATGCCTGGTCATCGTCCAGACACCAAGACGCTCCGGCCAACGGCTGAGTAACCCAGGGTCGTCGCTTGTCTCCCCCAGATCGAGCCGCTAAACTGCGTGCCGTCTTGGGGGAGTAATCGGCCGGTAGTGTTCCATCCCCACCGGCGCGGCGGTCAACATAATTGAGCCACAGCTCATGGTCGTCGCACCCAGCCTCTCGGCTGGCTTGATGAGACCTAAGGCAAACGGCACGGTGCCGGGCGGGACCGTGTGGTTTGCCTTACGTGATCTCATCCCGCCCCTAAGGAATCATCTTGGACGCTCTGCTCAGTTCCACCGCTGTGGTGACTCTTGCCGAAATCGGCGACAAAACCCAATTACTGACGCTGTTGTTAATCACACGTTTTCGCGCGCGTACAGCCATCACCTTCGGCATTCTGATCGCTACTGTCATCAACCACGGCATCTCGGCCTGGCTCGGTGACTGGCTGGTCGGTTGGATACCGGCGGGTTGGGGCCCCTGGTTGATCGGTCTGAGTTTTATTGCCGTCGGCTTGTGGATTCTGATTCCCGATAAAGACGACGCCGATACCAGCAGCGTCGAACGCTGGGGGCCTTTCCTGGCAACACTGGTGTTGTTTTTCCTGGCCGAAATCGGCGACAAAACCCAGATCGCGACGGTTATTCTGGCGGCACAATATCAGTCTATTTTCTGGGTCACGCTGGGCACCACCGCCGGCATGCTGGCGGCTAACTTACCGGTCATTTTTGCCGGCAACTGGGTGATGCAAAGACTGCCGGTGCGCGCCGCTCATCTGTTCGCCTGCGCGCTCTTTATCGGCTTTGGGGTGTGGACGCTGGTGTCGTTCTGACGCCGGCACTGACAGCGACAATATTCCGCATTCAATCGGGTTATTTCGGTGGAATTTTGCCAGCCGTACGCTCAATTCGGACTTGCTCTATCTCCCGGTCTAACCAGGCTTGGTAGACCGGGTCCGGCGTGGCCACGAGAACGCGCCAACCCAGCCACAGATAAAATACCGCCAGCGCAATAATGGCCAGACCGCGCAACAGATCAGTACTTGAATAACGCATGAGGCACAAACCAGGCTAACACCATGATGGCGATCCACACGCCGCTGGCGGCAAAGTATATCGGCCAGAGGCGGTGCAGACGATAAAAGACAAAATAGAGCGCCACCAGAAACGGCGGCTGCCAAAAAACAAAACGCGGCATCGACATCAGGCCGGTCATCAATGGTATAAAAAGGGTCGGAATCATAAACAGTGCCAGGGCGTATTGCCGACAATACATCAGCACTATGATTGAGATAATCCCCAGCACCGCCGTCAGCGAGTAATAGCCGGATTCAAAACCGCGAAAGCCATCAATAATAACGGCGATCGGATTTTGCAGCGTGCGTCTCCAGTATATCTGTACCGACTTAAAGGCCAGCGGATCACCAATCTGTTGATCCAGAAACATCATAAACAGCGCCAGGCCCAAGGGTATCAACATCAGTCCCAGCAGCCAGTTCAGATTGCGGCGACTCAACCACTGTTGCTTATCCCGACGCTGCCAAGCCAGCAACAAATAGGGCAACAAAAAAAACACCCCCACTACCCGAGTGGCCGATAGCAGCGCCGCTATCGCACCCGACCACCAGTAGCCGCGTTGCAAAGCGATAAACGCCAGCGTCAACAGCAGGAAATACAGCGACTCGGTATAGCCGGCGTGCATATAAATAACGAAGGGATTCAGCGCAACCAAGGCGCCAGCCCACTGCGGTTGTACATCGGGATGATAGTGCCGAAGCAGTTTGATAAAGGCGTAAATATTGCCCAGCAGAAACAACTTACCCAACAGTATCAACGCCGTTTCAGCGCTGATCGGCAGCACCGCTACCAAGCCGCGCGCCAGCATCGGCAACAACGGAAAAAACGCCCAGTTTGCGTAGCGGAGCTTATCGGTATTGGTGCTGCCATCGGCGTAGCCGACCGAGGTAAGATCGGCATACCACAGACAGTCCGCCAGACAGAAACCGGAAAAACTGGGCGGCGCTATGGGCAGAAAACCCGAGCCAATCAGCACCACCGAATAGACCAGCACATTGCTGGCGGCGAACAACAGCAGCGCAATGCCGAGGTCACTGCCAGGCCATTCCTGCTGGCCCCATTTTAATGTTAGACGCGACACCAAACCCATAACCTCGACGCCTGATAGTTCCAGAAAAAGCCGGCAAGAATGCCAGAGAAACTGGCCAGCCACCACTGGGTATCGTGCGCGTAGAGGAAGACAGAGACCAAATAACTCAGGCCGGCACCCATGGAACACACCAGACCGTAAGACAACAACGCCTTCAAATAATGCGCATGACGACGTTGATTGTTGGCAAAGGTCAGCCAGTCATTGAGCTGAAAATTTCCCACCATCGCCACCATAATTGCTGCGGCTTGCGCCAGGCGGAAGTCCACGGCAAAAACCTGCAGCAGTAACCACAACACACTCAGGTGCACCGCCACACCAATTGCACCGACCAGACCATAAAGGCACAGCGCAAACGGAAAGCGTTCACCGAAGCGGTGTTTGCACAGGAACTCAAGCAGTTGCAACGCCACCCGGCTGTCGAGTTTGCTTTCACCGGCAAGGCGGCTACGGAATACATAAGGCACCTCGGCGATGCGCGTCTGCCTGGATGACTTGGCCACCAGCTCGAGCAGAATTTTAAAACCGTCGCTGCCCACCTGATCGATATAACGTCGCGCAAAGTCGCCGCGCATCAGAAAAAAGCCGCTCATCGGATCGCTCAGTGAATGGCGGATAAACATCCGGCTCAGCAAGGTAGCGGCACGGCTGACCAACAAGCGCAGACGCGACCAATCCGATACCCCGCCGTCACCGCTATAACGACTGGCCACCACCAGATCATGGTGCTGCGCCTGAACCAGCATCTGCGGCAGAATGCTTTCATCGTGCTGCAGATCGGCATCCATGATCGCCACGCACTTACCATGCGCGGCCAGTACGCCTTCCTTGCAGGCAGAATTCAGACCACGGCGCCCTTTGCGACTGATATAACGAATGCGCTCATCGCTGCTGGCCAGCTGTTGAATCGCCGCCAGCGTACCGTCAGGTGAATCATCATCGACAAAAATGACCTCCCAGCAATGCCCCGCTAAGGCTTGGCGCAACCGTTGTACCAAAGTAGCAATATTTTCAACTTCGTTATAAGTCGGAATAACCAAGGAGAGCTGAACCGCAGACACCCAACCACCTTATACGTTTCATTAATTCGAAAGCGCAGAAGGAGATCATTTAGATACCTTAAAGGCAAGTGCTAATAATCAGCAGAGGGAGGTTTTGTGGACTGATTCGCGACTATTATTTATTTTTCGGCCTCAAAAGGATAATTGGTATTCTAATGCTATACCTTTAAAACAAAGCCGATCATCCTTCAGCCGCGAATCCCAAAACCCTTTAAATAGTCAGGCAAGGCTTCACCATCGAGCTGGCGGGCGACCCAATTGGCGGAGCCAGCACTGAGCGTCCAGCCAAAGGTACCGTGGCCGGTATTGAAATACAGATTAGGCAAACGGCCATCCGGGCTGGCACCCAACAGTGGCGGACCGTCCGGCGTCATCGGCCGAAAACCGGCCCAGGCCTGCTCCACCTGGCCGCTGGTTGCTGCGGGAAAGCGGCTGCGCAGTGCCTGTTGCATCACCTCAAACCGCGCTTGCGGCAGACGCCGATCGAGACCACACAATTCCACAAAACCACTGACTCTCAACCGCCCACCCAAACGGGTACAGACCACCTTATAGCGATCATCGAGCACCGTGGAGCGTGGTCCCTGGTCAGCATCGATCAGCGGCAGCGTCATCGAATAACCTTTCACCGGATAGATCGGCGCCGCCAGACCCACAGACCGTGCCAGCACCCGGCTGGCAAAGCCGGCACAGAGCGCTGCCGCATCGAGTTCCAGCCGCTCGTCGTTATCGAGGATGACAGCGCGAACTCTGTTGTTCTCTACAGCCAGTTCTTTAACCGAGACACCGTAGCGAAAGCGCACACCCGCTGCGGCTGCTTGTGCAGCCAAAGCCTGGGTGAACTGATAACAATCACCGGTTCCATCGCTGTTCAGGCGCAGCCCTCCGGCCAGCGGCGCATCATTATTCAAGGCCGGCTCGTAACGACGTACGCCTGCGGCATCGAGCAGTTCATAGTCGATACCTAAACGCTCCAATAGGGCGGTATCGGCGCCCAAGCGTTCACGCTCTGTGTGGCTGCTGGCCAGCTCAATCAAACCCCGGTGATCGCCATCGAATGCCAGCGCCGCTCCCAACTCCTCCTGCAGCGCCAAAAAGCACTGCCGGCTGTGTTCAGCCAGACGCAACATGGCTTCGCGGTTGGCATCGAAGCGGCCAGGTGTGAGAGCGTGTTTGAGCGTGCGAAACAGAAAAGCGAGCGTCTCCGGGCTGGGCGGCAACGCCAGTTTGAAAGCGCCATTTCTGCTGAAAAAAGTTCGCAACGCCTGCCGCATCAAGGCCGGCGAGGCCCAGGGATAGACCGCGCCATAAGAACGCTGGGCGGCATTGGCGCGGCTGGTTTCCAGGCCAGGCTCACTGAGTGCTTCAACAACGGTGACGTCATGACCACGCTGACACAATTCCCAAGCCAGGGTGACGCCGGTCACGCCGGCGCCAATCACTACAACCTTCATGTTAGTGTCCGTTTAATTGGCTGCTTTTACCTGCTGCCAGACTTCAATCGCAGCCGCCAGATCTTCCAGCGATGCACCGACCGATTTAAACACCGTTATGGCGTCTTCATCGGCGCGCCCCGAATGCTGCTGTCGCGTCAGCTCAGCCAGATCGGCGCGGATATCGGCAAACTCAAAACCACTTTCGTGTTGCGCAAAATGCAGATCCCCCGCCTCGCCTTCGGCGCCGGCATAGGTATCGACAAAAACCGCCTGGCCATCGATGCAGGCAGCATCGGTTTCGCGCATCGTGCGCCGAAAAGCGCCGACCAGATCCAGATGAGTACCACGGCTCAGCCAGGCGCCGCGTACCAGCGGTTCAGTGGACAGGGTGGCGCAACTGACCACGGCGGCATCAGCGACGGCGCTGGCCAGATCGTCCGTTGCCTCAACCGACTCCAACACCTGCAAGCCAGCGCTGTAGCCACGGTATTCATCAGCCAGCGCTTTGGCTTTATCAATGTTGCGACCCCAGATACGCACACGCCGGATTGGTCGCACTGCGGCATGCGCTTCAATCAGCATGGGCGCCAAGCGACCGGTGCCGACCACCACCAGACTGTCGGCCGACTCGCGCGCCAGATACCGCGCCGCCAACGCCGAGGCCGCTGCAGTACGACGGCGCGTCAGTTCGCTGCCATCCATGCAGGCCAGCGGCTGACCGGTGTCGCCATCGCACAGCAGATACAAGCCGGAAATGGCCGGCAGGCCACGATCCGCATTTTGCGGAAACACATTGACCATCTTCATGCCGATAAACCCATCCGGCTCCCAGGCCGGCATCAGCAACATGGTCGCTTCGCCGTCGGGGCGTTCGATGGCGTGATGATGACGCGGTGGCGCTTCGATGCCCTGGCGGAAGGTGGTGTTCAGTCGGTCCACCAGCGCCGCCCAAGGCAAGGCCGTCGCCACGGCCTGCGACGACAGAATATCCATGCCTTACTCCTTAACGGCGGCGGTCACCATGATTTCGACCAGCCATTCCGGCTTGGCCAGCTTGGCTTCTACGCAGGCGCGTACCGGCGGCCGACCGGGCACGACCCAGGCATCCCAGGCGGCGTTCATGGCATCAAAATTAGCCATATCGGTGACCCAGATCGTCGCCGCTAACAGATGCGACTTATCCGAGCCGGCCGCCGCTAAAAGCGCGTCAATTTGCTCCAGAATCTGCTGCGTCTGACCGGCGGTGTCAGCGCTGGCATCGGCGGCCACCTGACCGGCCAAATAGAGCGTGCCGTTGTGAACGGTGACCTGACTCATGCGTGCGCCTGGCTTGTGATATTGAATGCTCATGGGGTTTCCTTATCGATCGTTACAGTAAAAAAAATCAGCCGTTCAGGCCGGATAAAAAAGCGCTCAGGTTAGCGCCCAGTGCCGGCGTCGGATAACCGCCTTCCTGGACCACCACCATCGGCTGTGTCAGTTGCGCCAGCCGCCGACCAACGCGGTTAAAGTCGTCGGTAGTCAAGGTCATGCCGGCCAGCGGATCGTCCTGATGGGCGTCCAGTCCCAGGGCGATAACCACCGCTTCGGCGCCAAAGTCATCGAAACCTTCAAGTAAGGTTTCCAGCCCATCCATAAAGGCATCACCATCGGCACCGACCGGCAACGGCACGTTCAGGTTAAAACCCTCGCCCGCGCCCTCACCGGTCTCCTTCGCCGTGCCCCAGAAAAACGGATAAAAGCCATCCGGATCGGCGTGAATGGAACCGGTCCAGACATCGTTGCGCGAATAAAAAATTTCCTGAGTACCGTTACCGTGATGCAGATCGACATCGACAATCGCCACCCGCGCAAAGCGTTCACGCAACACCGCCGCCGCCAGCGCCGCATTGTTCAAAAAACAAAACCCCCCGGCGCGTTCCGGACCGGCGTGATGACCTGGCGGACGACACAAGGCATAGCTGCGCTGCGCCGGATCCAGCAACACCGCTTCGGCGGCGCGTTCGGCCGTGGCCGCGCTGGCGACAATGCCGCGGTAACTGGTCGGCCCTAACGGGCAGGCCATATCGTGCAGATGCCAACCGGCCTGACCGACCGGGTGGCCGGGGTAATGCTGAGCGGAGGATGTTGGGTGAACGTTGGGTGCAACGCGCTGCGGTGCACCGGGCAGTTCGCCCCAGCGCTGTTGGATGGTTTTCAAAAAGGTCAGATAACGCGGCCGGTGCACCAAAGCCAGTCGCTGCGCCAGCGCCGCTGAACCCTGTCCATCGAGTTGTTCAATCACCAATCCCGCTTCATCGAGCGCGGCCAGCAAGACGTCGGCGCGGGTGCTCTGTTCGGGCGAAGGCGCCGGCTCGCCGCGCAACAAAAAGGTATCGGGCGAATGATCCGCCTGGCGCGGTGAATAAAAGCACTGCATCTTCGGCTCCATTAATCCAGCAAAGAAGGAATCCAGGTCGACAACAGCGGGAACTGCGCCAGCAAGACAATGACCACCAGAAACGCCAGATAAAACGGCCAGCTGGCGACAATGGCACGCTCGTACGGCACCTTGGCGATGCGCGCGGCGGTCATCAGCGTCATGCCCACCGGCGGCGTGGCATTGGCAACGTTCAGCGTGACGATCATAACGATGGCAAAGTGCAGCGGATCAAAACCGAGCCGCACCATGGCCGGCACGATCACCGGTGCAACCACCACCAGCGCCGGCAACACATCCATCACAGTGCCGAGCAAAATCAGCAGCACACAGACCAGCAAGATCTGAATGATGGCGACATCGGAAATGGCGGTAATAATTTCGGCAGCATCGCGGGCAATGCCCGAGCGGGTCACAAACCAACTGAGCACCGCCGAGGTTGCCAACAGAAAAAACACCACGCCGGATAAACGCACCGTAGTCACCAGCGACTCCAACACCTTGCGCCAGGTCAGGTTACGATAGAGCAGAAAACCAATCGCCAACGCATAGACGGTGGCAAAGCCGGAGGCTTCGGTAATGGTGGTGGCGCCGGTCAAAATGCCGCCGAGAATAATCACCGGCACAAACAAGGCGGGCAGCGCGGTCAAAAACGCAATCAACGCCACCTTGATCGACTGCGCCGGCTGACGCGGATAACCGCGTTTAAAGGACAACACCAGGCTGGTGCCGAGCAACACCGCCGCCATCAGCACGCCGGGAATAATACCGCCGGCAAATAAATCGATCACCGAAATATCGCGCAGCATGGAGGCGTAGACCACCATCACCACACTGGGTGGAATAATCGGCCCGATGATCGACGAACAGGCAGTAATGGCGGCGGCGTAATCGGCGTCGTACCCCTGCTTTTTCATCTCCGGAATCATGATCTTGCCGATGGCCACGGTATCGGTAATGGCCGCACCGGTAAGACCGGCAAAGAACAAGGAGACCGTCACATTCACATGCGACAAAGCACCGCGCACCCGACCGAGCAAGGCGTTATTAAAAGCAATCAGTTTGCGCGTCAAACCGCCCTGGTTCATCAGCTCGGCGGTAAAAATAAAATAGGGCACGGCAATCAACATATAGCCGGACACGCCGGAGAACATGCGATCGGCCACAATACCGATCATGCGTTCGCCACCGAGCATAAAAGAACCGGCCATACCGGAGACGGCCATGACAATCGCCACCGGCGCACCGATCAACAAAATTAAAATAAAAACAATTACCGCGACGGCCATCACGCGCCCTCCTGTTCGGTATCATCCAACGCAGAATCGATCAGCTCGTCTTCATCGAGATAATGCTCGAGCAGCGAAAAGCCCTGCGCCAGATGCAAGAGGATGATCACGCCGGTAATGGGTACGGCAATGGTGGTTAATTTATACGACACCTGAATGCTGTCGGAGACCATATAAATCTGCCGGGCGTTGCTGAAAAAATCCCAGCCATAAACAATCAGCGCCAGACCAAAAAGCGCCAGAATCGCCATCGATAAACCAGCGGCAATGCGCACACCCCAGTCGGGCAGGACACGCATTAACAAGGTCATGGCGACGTGTTCACCCGAATGCAGTGCCACCGTTGACGACAGCAAACCAATCCATGGCAAAAACAAACGCGCCAATGAGTAGGTCCAGCTCAGCGCGCCGCCAGTGAAAAGAGTGTAGAGAAAACCGGTAAAGGATATCGCGAGCATCGCCAGTACACAGAAAATGCACACCGCAATGGCGGCGGTATTAACGCCATCGCTCAACGCCCGCGCTGCGGTTAACAAGCGCTTCATCACAGACTCCAGAAGTCGACCGACACCACGACCGGGCGCCGGTCAACGGTCAGTTTCAGTTGCCGTAGCGGGCGTAGTCCTGCTGCTCAAGTTCGCTGCCGATGCGCTCGACTTCAGCCCACAGATCGTCGATCAGGCTTTCATCCAGACCGAAATCATTCACGATCCATTCCTTCCAGGCCGGACGCGCAATCTCAGCCATGCGCTGACGTTCGCTGGTCGGCATCAGGTAGCACTCGTCAAACACCTCGCAGGATTTTTCCCAGCTGGCGGTCGCAAAAGCACCGGACGCTCCGTGACTCATGGTCACCGCTTCGCGCGCCGCTTCAATGATCACCTGCTGATACTCTTCCGGCAGTTCCTGATACCAGCTTTCGCTGACCACCCAGCTGGCGCTGTTATAAACGTGGCCGGTCAAGGTGGTGTAGTCGGTTACTTCGTTGAAGTTGAAGGTGGTGTTCAACACCGGCGCGTTGAACTGACCATCGGCTAGCCCGGTTTCCAACGCGGTGATTAATTCACCCCAGGGCAGGGGTGTAGCGGATGCGCCCAGCGCATTCATCATCGCCACGTGCGCCGGGTTTTCTTCGACGCGAATATTGAGGCCTTCGAGATCTTCGACGGTACGAATCAGCCGCTCATTATTGGTAAAGGCCACAAAGCCGCCGCCGTCATCGAAGGTGCCGAGGTAACGCATATCGGCTTCGTCGATGGCGCCGCTCATAAAGTCGGCAAACCATTCACCGTCGAAGAACGCCCAGGCCTGACGCCAGTCTTCAAACATAAAGGGCGTGGTGACCGCCTGATATTTCGGATAGAAGGACGACATCGCACCGGAGGTCAGAATGGTCGATTGCAACGCCCGGCCACCGGCCTGAACCTGCGAACCGGTTTCCACTTCCGAACCCAGCTGACCGCCGCCGAAGATAACGACTTCCACGTCTCCGTCGGTGCGGGTTTCAACCTGGTTCTTAAAATGCACCAGGGCCGGATAAATAGCGTTATTGTTCAGGTTTTCCGGAATCAGGGTGGCAATGGCCATTTCGTATTCCGCGGCTTCGGCAACGCCGAATGCCAGGCCGGCGGTTAGCGCCAGCGCTGTTGTCTGCTTGCTGATCATGGGTCTCTCCCTTTTTTTAAGCGATTATTATTGGTTTGGTTTATGGAGCCGCTGTGATCGCGTTATTTCGACTCTAAGGGAGAGCGGTAAGAGAAGCTTGCCCGAGGCTCAGGCAGTTTTGCCCGAAACTCAGGTACGCAGCGAAGAAGGCGCGCAGCCGAAGCGGCGTCGACAGGCGCGGCTGAAACTGCCCTGATCGCGAAAACCCACTTCGGCGGCGATGGTGCCGATCGGCCAATCGGTTTCACTGAGCAACCAGCGCGCCCGTTGCAGGCGACGTTGCTGCACAAACGCCATGGGCGTCTGGCCGGTCTGGGCGCGAAACGCCTGATGAAAATAGCCCGGGCTGAGACAGCACAGCGCCGCCAGATCTTCGACTTTAATATCGCTGGCCAGATGCGCCTCAACATAGGCCACCAACTGATTCATGCTGGCCGACGACAACCGGCTGTGCACCGACGGCGCCGCTACCGCAGGACGTCGCTCGGCCGGCAGAGCCCGATCGTACAATCCCAAATAGAGCGTGCGCAGAATCAGCGCCGAGATTTCATCGTGCAGCCCGGGTGTCACCCTCGCCTGCTGCGCCAGGGTAGCGCCCATCTGTTTGAGTGCGCCGGGCACACTATAAAAGGTGGGTCGCTCGAACAGACGCTGGGCATCGTCGCTGCGCGTGAGTTTGCCCAGGGCCGCGACCGGCAGATCCATCACCAGGGTGGTGTTACGGCCATCGCCCAGGTAATCGTGATGATAGCCGGACGGAATCAGACAGCCGGTATCGCCGGTAATGCGGTTACCCCGACCTTCAATGCTCAGTTCGGTGTTGCCAGAGGTTGCCAGAATCAACTGATGATGGTCGTGCGAGTGCGACACCCATTGCTGCGTCAATGTACAGGTTTGTAATTGTACGATGGCCATGGTGTACACCTGCGGAATTAGGTTTCAGTAAACGACATCTTGGGGTTGACGAAAGGCATGCGTTTGAACCTATCCCAACGCGTTCGCGCACAAAAATCAACCAGTCAGATTCAGCCCCCCTATATGCGGTCAATAGCGGGCAAGCGAACACTCACCTGAAAACTATATATTGACAGCATCTTCGTTAGCGACCACCATATCTAGGCATTTTGGCACTTAAGCCCAGCAGCGCCCTGAACATCAGCAGTGGCCTGAAAAGCGCCATAACAGCCCGCTCCGCACGTTTGAAAAACGTTGTCCCGGGTGGTGCACAACGCAGGATCCGCCGTCGTAATCCTGCCGGTCGAGGCAACCAAATGCACAGCGAAACGCCCTGCTTTCAGTAGCCCTCAGGGCGTTCCTTTTTGACACCCAGCAGGCGGAGGTGAACTGCGGCACAACGGCAACAAGCCAGGAGGGTTTGCACCGTTCGACGCGTCACCACCAGAAGACCAAACAGGAGACGCAGGTGAACACTTCTCAAATCACAGTGGCCAAGCGCGACGGGCATTCAGAACCACTGGACCTCGACAAAATTCATAAAGTACTGAACTGGGCGGCTGAAGGCCTCGACGATGTATCGGTTTCCCAGGTGGAACTGAAAGCCCAGCTGCAGTTTCACGATGGCATCACCACCAGTGATATTCACGAAACCCTGATCAAGGCCGCGGCCGATCTGATCAGTGCAGAAAACCCCGATTACCAATACCTGGCCGCGCGCCTGGCGATCTTCCATCTGCGCAAACGCGCCTATGGTCAGTTCCAGCCGCCGAAACTGCGCGACCACGTTGAAGCCATGGTCGAAGCCGGCCGCTACGATTCACACCTGTTCACCGATTACTCCGAAGCCGACTACGAAGCAATGGAAAGCTTCCTGCGTCACGAGCGCGACCTGAATTTCTCCTACGCCGCCGTCAAGCAGCTCGAAGGCAAATACCTGGTGCAGAACCGGGTGACTGGCGATGTTTATGAATCGCCACAGTTTTTGTACGTACTGATCGCCGCCAGCCTGTTTTCGTCCTACCCGAAAGACCAGCGTCTGGACATTATCCAGCGTTTCTACGAAGCGGCTTCCACCTTCAAATTGTCACTGCCGACACCACTGATGTCGGGTGTGCGTACGCCAACACGTCAGTTCAGTTCCTGCGTACTGATCGAGTCTGACGACAGCCTGGATTCCATCAACGCGACTTCAGCGGCCATCGTACGTTACGTCAGCCAGCGCGCCGGCATCGGCATCAACGCCGGTCGTATTCGCGCCATCGGCTCACCGATTCGCGGCGGCGCGGCTTTCCACACCGGCTGCATCCCGTTCTACAAACATTTCCAGACCGCCGTTAAATGCTGCTCGCAAGGCGGCGTTCGCGGTGGTGCGGCCACGCTGTTCTACCCGCTGTGGCACCTGGAAGTGGAAAGCCTGCTGGTGCTGAAAAACAACCGTGGTGTTGAAGAAAACCGCGTGCGTCAGCTCGACTACGGCGTGCAGATCAACCGTCTGCTGTACACCCGTCTGATCAAAAACCAACAGATCACCCTGTTCAGCCCAGGCGATGTGCCGGGTCTGTACGACGCCTTCTTTGAAGACCAGGAAGAGTTCGAACGGCTCTACGCTGAGTACGAACAGCGCACCGACATTCGCAAGAAATCCATTCCGGCCGTGGAACTGTTTTCCACCCTGCTGCAGGAACGCGCGTCCACCGGTCGTATCTACATTCAGAACGTCGACCACTGCAACACCCACGGTGCTTTCGATCCGAAACAGGCGCCGGTGCGTCAAAGCAACCTGTGCATGGAAATCACCCTGCCGACCAAACCGCTCAACGACATCAACGATGAGAACGGTGAAATCGCTCTGTGTACTCTGGCTGCTTTCAACCTGGGCGCGCTGGAATCACTGGATGAGTTGGAAGAGTTGTCCGAACTGATCGTGCGCGCACTCGACAGCCTGCTCGACTACCAGGACTACCCGGTCAAGGCCGCCGAAATTGGTTCCATGAAACGTCGTACGCTGGGCATCGGTGTAATCAACTACGCCTACTACCTGGCCAAGAACGGCAAGAAATATTCCGACGGTTCGGCGCTGGAATTGACGCACGATACCTTCGAAGCCATTCAGTATTATCTGCTCAAGGCGTCCAACAAACTGGCCGGTGAATTCGGTGCCTGTTCTGGTTTCAGCGAAACCCAGTACGCCGCTGGCAAACTGCCGATCGACACCTACAAAAAAGATCTCGACAAGGTGTGCAACACCGAGTTGAAACTGGACTGGGAAGGCCTGCGTGCCGACATCAAACGCGACGGTCTGCGTAACTCTACGCTGACTGCGCTGATGCCGTCGGAAACCTCATCGCAGATCGCCAACGCCACCAACGGCATCGAACCGCCGCGTGGTCTGGTCTCGGTCAAAACCTCTAAAGACGGGGTCATGAAGCAGGTGGTACCGGACATCGCCAACCTCAAAGACCAGTACGAACTGCTGTGGCAACAAGGCAGCAACGAAGGTTATTTGAACCTGGTCGGTGTCATGCAGAAATTCGTCGACCAGTCGATTTCCGCCAACACCAACTACGACCCGGCCCGCTTCGAAGGCGGCAAGGTACCGATGCAGAAACTGATCGGCGACCTGCTCACTGCCTACAAACTGGGTGTGAAAACGCTCTACTATCACAACACCCGAGACGGCGCCGGCGCCGAACTCGAGGACGACGATTGCGCATCCGGAGCGTGCAAAATCTAAATCCTAAACGGCCTCACCTTCGGGTGGGGCCGAATTCATTGACCCATCCGATTTGTTAGATTTTCAGCTGCGGCTGACAAGGACACATCATGAGTTACAAAACATTCAACCAGGCTGATTTTGATCCGTTCAGCCAACCGATGTTTTTTGGCGAAACCGTTAACGTCGCGCGTTATGACCAGCAAAAATACAGCATCTTCGAACGACTGATCGAAAAGCAGTTGTCGTTTTTCTGGCGCCCGGAAGAAGTCGATCTCAGTGGCGACCGCAAAGACTTTATCGCCCTGCCCGATCACGAACAGCACATCTTCTTGAGCAACCTTAAATACCAGACACTGCTCGACAGCGTTCAGGGGCGTTCACCCAATGTCGCCCTGCTGCCGATCGTCTCGTTGCCGGAACTGGAAACCTGGATCGAAACCTGGGCGTTCAGCGAAACCATTCACTCGCGCTCCTATACGCACATCATGCGCAATGTGTTAACCGAGCCGGGCAAGGTATTCGACGACATCGTTGCCAACCCGGCCATCGTTGCGCGCGCCACTTCGGTAACGCGTTACTACGACGAACTGATCGCCCAGACGCAACGTTTCCAGACGGCGTCCGATGAATGGCGCGCCGGCGCCGACGGCAAAAAAGCGCTGCGTGAATTAAAGCGCGCTCTGTACCTCACCATGGTTTCGGTCAACGTGCTTGAAGCCATTCGTTTTTACGTCAGCTTCGCCTGCAGTTTTGCTTTTGCTGAACGCTCCAAGATGGAAGGCAACGCCAAAATCATTCGCTTTATTGCCCGCGACGAAGCGCTGCATTTAACCGGTACTCAGCACATGCTGAACCTGATGGCCAAAGGTCAGGACGATCCGGAAATGGGTGAAATTGCCGCTGAAGAGCAGGAAAATCTGGTGAAGATTTTCAAAGAAGCCGCCGAGCAGGAACGCGAATGGGCCAAGTATCTGTTTAAAGACGGTTCGATGATTGGCCTCAACGCCGACATCCTCGGTCAGTACGTTGAACACATCACCGACCAACGCCTGGCGGCACTCGGTCAGCAGCCGTTGTTCGGCGCGCCGAAAAATCCGCTGCCGTGGATGGACGCCTGGCTGCAAAGCGACTCGGTCCAGGTTGCGCCCCAGGAAACCGAAATCACCACTTACCTGGTCGGTGCCATTCATTCGGATGTCGACGCCGATGCGCTGGGTGACTTCGAGTTGTGAGCCAGCAACGCTCGGACAACCGCAACACCCGCAAGGTCACGCTGTTCCCGCAGCGTGACAAGACGGTGCTGCAACAACTGGAAGATCAGGGTTTTCAAATTCCCTATCAGTGCCGCGAAGGTTATTGCGGCGCCTGCCGCATGACACTGATTCGTGGTCGGGTGGAAGAAGTCGGCGAGCCGCTCGCCTTCTGCGGCGCCAACGATATTCTGGCGTGCAGTTGTAAGGTGGTGGTCGATGCCACTGTGGAGTTTTGGGATTGACCAGAAAGGCGGGCTGACACTGCGAGTATCAGCCCGCCATGACGACTTACATATCGTCGTCTTTCATCATATCGTCGTCTTTCATCATTTCGCTGTCTTTCATATCGTCGTCCATCATGTGATCGTCCGATCCCATGCTGGAACAACCGGCGACGCCCAATAAAACGATAAAAGCAGCAGCAGGCAGGCTCAGCAGTTTGAGTTGACTCATGATCGTTATTCTCCGTTTGCAGTGAGTTGACCCAGCCGCCATCGGCGCCCGGGTCAGACTTCGACTCAGCCTTTGGAGAAAGGTTCCGTGCCGGTATCGCGAAAATCTTCCAGCGCTCTAAAAGGTTCATTTAACCGCTCGAAATCCGGCTCTAAATCGCTATCGAAACCATCATCCTCCAGGCGCGTCTGCGCCAACGGCAAGGCCACTTCAAACGCCACACCGCGCACATCCAGCGGTGTGAACAGCAATTGCGACTCACGGCGGCGGTTTTGCAGCTGAATCACCCAGGCGGGTCGGCCGGGGTTATCCGGGTCCAGCCAGAGCGTTTTGCCGCTGCTGTCATCGAGCGTTAAGCGTTGCGGTTCACGGCGTCCCTGTATGGCAATTTCAATTTCCGCAGCGCGATGATCAAACTGCCAGCTGCGTTCTTTGTCAGCCGTGCCGTCGGCCAGTTTTACCAGTGGCAGTTCGTTGTCCAGCAGGGTTTCAATGATATCGGTAACCACCCGACCGTCTTTTAAAGTCACCCGCAGCGATAACCGACTGGCTTCGTTCTCAATATTGCGAATCCGTACCTGGCCTTCGTAGCCTTTGACGATTTCACCGACAAAAAACAGCCCCAAACCTTTGCCGTGATTTTCCTGAACGCGGCGGGTCGAATATCCCAACTGAAAAACTCGCTGCTGATCTTCTTCGCTGATCGGCGGCCCGCCATTGAAGACGCTCAGATGGGCGCGCCCTTGTTGTTCACTGAGCTTGACGGCGATGCGCCGGTACTTGTGTCGATAGGGTCGTTTGCCACTGAAGAACTGCGCATTTTTCAGCAGGTTTTCCAGCATCAGCACCCAGTGGTTTTCATTACCGAGCAAGCTGCCGCAGGGTTCTATTTCAATATGGAACTGGCTGTCATCGCTCCAGCGCAGCGGTAAATCCTGTTGCAGTTGCTGCACAAAATCGTCGGGGTTTTCGAGCATCGGGATCAGCGCTCTTTCCAGCGCCCGCTGTGGCGAGAAGTCCGGTTGCAGTGCCCAGGTCGAGGTCGCTTCGGGGTTCAGTTCGCGCTGATAATATTGCTCTTCCAGTTCGCCCATCTGGTTGGCGATGTGCAGCGCAATATTATCCGCTGTTGCCAGATCCAACAGATCCCACAAATAGCGCAATTGCTCTAACGCATCGCCGGTCATACGGCGGGCGAAATCGCCTTCGGGCAAGCCGGCATAGGCCGCTTCCAGTGCACCCTGAACCTTGTCGAAACTGATCACGCCGTTGTGACGCACTTCGGCGGCGATGCTTTTAAAGTGCAGAAATTTTTCGTCGTATTCGATGTATTCGAGCAGCTTATCGCTGATAAACAATTTCAGTTTGTCCGCCTGGCCGGCGTGGGTGTGGGCCTTGCGCTGCAATTGCTTGCGGCTGTCCCAGAGCTGATTGATTTCATCGCGCAGCCGTTCGCGCTCGCGCCGATGTTTTATTTGATCGCGGCCATAACGATGCGCATCCCACCACAGTAAGAGCGCAAAAACCGCCATAGCGCCGACTTTATAAGGCCAGTCGAAAACGGCATCGGTCAGGCCGTAATACTCAGCAATCTGAGGCTCGGTGGCGATAAACAAATAGGTCACCAGCGCCAGGGCCGCAAAGCTACTGGGCCAACTGAAATGGATCTTTAATTTGGCCTGGTAAGGCTGGTCATGATTGGCGGTTTGTTTAGACATCCGGCCTCCAGCAATAAGATTCTTCGTCGCCAAAGGTGACGATGCCCTGCCCCTGTCGGCAGCGTTCGCTGAAGGCATTGGGTTGGGCTTCAGCCTGGTCGAAAGCGCGCCTCAGGGTGCGAATGTGCTGACGATAATTCGCGTAGGAGAACCGTTCCGGGTCGGCATCGAGTTTATCGGCAATCTGCAGGGTCGACAGCGGGCTGGGTGCGGCTTCCACCAGATAACGCAGAATTTTGCGCGGCGTCGGTGCCAGTGGTCGCCGCGCATTGGTCGGGTTCATCAGGCGGGTGCCATGCCAGAACACCTCCCAGGTGCGGGTGTCGATACTCAGCGAGCCACTGCGAATGGTGTCGTCAGTCTGCGGCTGAGCGGTGCTGTTCTGGTGGTGTCGTTGGCGCAATGCCGCGCGGATGCGCCAGCACAATACGGCTTCCACATTGCGCTGATGTTTGGCGATAAAATCCATGGTGCCGCTTTGCTCGAAGGCTTCCTGCTCAATGTCGGTCCCTGAATGTTCCGACAAATACAGCACCGGCAACCCCGGCCAGCGCTTGTGCAGCGCACGCGACACCTGCAAACCGGCCATGCTGTTGCCGCCCATATGGGCATCGAGCAAGGCCACATCGGGCGCTGCTTTGGCGGCGCGGATGTGCTGGCAGGCGGCTTCGGCAAACTTAAAGGTGGTCACCTCGGTCGGCTGGCCACCAAAGTCTGTGGCCTCAAGCACAGGCTTGAAGCGCTCTATCCAATGACTTTGGTCTTCTACCCACAAAATACTGGTCATGATCGGGCTACTGCGATGACTGTTAGGAGCAGTCTAACATTGTAAAGACGGCTCTAGCGTGAAGGAGTTAACGGTGACGGGAGACGCTTAACGGGAGATGCTTGACGCTAGGTAGCTCTCAACCAGCTTCGCTGGTTGCGTTGCAAGCGTCTTCCGTCCAGCGTCTCCCGTCTTCCTCTCATTTCTCCTCACAAATTTTTCACCAGCACCCTCCACACTCCGCCTCATCACCGAACCTAACAAGAGGCACTCATCATGTTCGAACAACTACTAACCGTCTGGTCCGATTCAGTCGCTATCTCGGCGGCGATCTGGCTGGTGTTGCTGGTTACCGTTTTGTACCTGGGCCGCCAGCAGGCTCATCAGCTCTTTATCACTCTAGGCCGCGCCATCCATAACGCCATGCGTCTGGCGGCGTTTTCGGTGCGTGGGCTGGAGAACCGTCTGATCGTCCGCAACCGCGATGTGCTGATCGCTCAGGGCCGGGCCCAGGCGGAAAAAACCATTGAGCGCGAATTCAATCGCGTCAGCACCCTGGTCGAACGCGATCTGGGCGCTTACCCCAAGCTGCACCGCAAAATAGCCGACGCCATCGAGAAAATCGAAGCTGACTATCAGGCCTCGACCCAAGCCGCGCCATTGCCACCGGCCTGGTCCGAAGTGGTGGAAACCATAGCGGCCTTGCCGACCAACGGCGATCCGGCGATGAACAAGGTGCTCAACAACATCAAGGACGCCATCGAAGAGTCGCACCAGCAAACGCTGAAGGCGTACCAGAAGGCGACGCTCGACCGTCATCGCCATCTGAGCACCATGCAACCTCAGTGGCGCACGCTGCAAAGCTCGATGGATAACGTTAAGAAAACCCTCGATGGTCTGGAAGAACGCACCCGCACCATCGACGGCCAGATGCAGCGCTACGAATCCATTCGCAAAGGCGAAGACGCCTCGGTGAATGCGCTGACCTCCTCGTCCATCACCCAGTTTCTGATTGCCGGCCTGGTATTGGTGATCGCCACCCTGGGCGGCCTGATCAACTTCCAGCTGATCGCCCTGCCGATGTCGGAAATGGTTGGCGCCACCTCCACCATCGGTTCGATGCGCACCTCAGACATTGCTGCCCTGGTCATCATTCTGGTGGAAATTGCCATGGGCTTGTTCCTGCTCGAATCGCTGCGCATCACCCATCTGTTCCCGGTGATTCACTCCATGGACGACCGACTGCGCCGGCGCATGATCATTATTACGCTGACCATTCTGACCATCCTCGCCACCATCGAAGCATCACTGGCTTATATGCGTGATCTGCTGGCGCTGGACCGTTCTGCGCTGCAGCAATCGCTGTCTGGCGTGGCCGTGGTTGAAGCCCAGTTCCGCTGGATTCCGTCCATCGGCCAGATGGTCATGGGCTTTATTCTGCCGTTCGCCCTGGCGTTCGTGGCCATCCCGCTGGAGTCCTTTATCCATTCACTGCGCACCGTGATGGGCATGCTCATGGTTGGCCTGCTGCGCACCCTGCGAGTGGCTTTGCGTCTGGTCGGCAGCCTGGGCCGCTATGCCTGCCAAATCGTCATCAGCCTTTATGACCTCTTCATCATGGTGCCGCTGGGCGTGGAACGACTGGTCAAGTCACGTCGCGAACAGCATCGTCCGGAAGACGACTGGGACGACGAACCCGCGCTGCTGGAAAGCAAGCGCATCCGCAACCAATCCACCGCAGACGTTTGAGGAGAATCACCATGCGACTGCTGAACTCACTGCAACACCTGACCCGCCGCGGCCGTCTGACCGCCAGCACCCTAGCGGTCACCGTACTGCTGGCCGGCTGTGGCGAACCGCCGGTACAAAGCCGCGCTGTTTATATGCTGATGGATATTTCCGGCACCTACACCCAGCAACTGGATAAGGCCGAGAAGATCATGAACTACCTGCTGGGCACGCTGAACACCGGCGATTCACTGGCACTGGCGCGCATCGACAGCGCCAGCTTTAACGAAGAAGACATCATCGTTCAGGCCACCTTCGATCCGCGTCCCAGCGCCGCCAACGATCAAAAGCGCGCCTTCCAGAAACAGATGCACGACTTTATCGCCAGCGTGAACGGCGGCAGCGCCTATACCGATGTCACTGGCGGTGTGATTCAGGCGGTCGATTATCTGAATGAAACCGAAGCCGGTGAAAAATACCTGCTGGTGTTTTCCGACCTGGCTGAAGAACTGCCCGAAGGCCATATCCGCGACTTCCCGATCGACGTCGCCGGCATTCAGGTGGTGGCGCTGAACGTTACCAAACTGAATCAGGACAACATCGATCCGCGCGACTACCAGAACCGTCTCGACGCCTGGCAGGCCCGGGTGCTTGATGGCGGCGGCGAATGGCAGGTGTTGAATGATCTGGAACGGATGGATCGTGTGATTGCCATGAACTGATTCTTAGGCGTCCTGCTCTGCTTGTTTTACCGGCCTCTGTGGCCGGTTTTTTTTTGTTCCTCACACTCACACCAAACCCTGGCTTTTGCCTTGACAGTCTCGCATCCGCCACTTAACTTAATGATAATAGTTATCATTACAAGGAAGGTGTTATGACCCAGGCTGCCATCGCTCCCACTGCGCTATTGGCGCGCAAAATTCGCTTTGCTTCCGAGCCGGACAACCCCGAGCTGCTGCGGCACTGGCTGGATGCGCCAGTGCCGCAGCGCCTGCAAAGCCAGGCCTCGCAACGCCACTATTACCGGCTACAATATCAGCTATTGCGCGAAACCATCAGCGATGAATTCGTGCCCGAAGACTGGCGCTGCCGCTGTCTGGAAAGCATTTATCAGCCATTGCAACGACTGGAACAGCTGGCGCAAAGCAGCGCGGAAAAACGTGAGGTGAGGGATCTGTATTTCGAAGTGGCGATGATGAGCCGCTGCTGCCGGCCGCCGCAAACCCTGCACTAAAACGGCTGAACGGAACCGGCACGGCAGCCTGTGCCGGTTTCGTCTGAGGCCCTACTTTTCGCCTGAGGTTCTACTTAAAGAAAGACTCGAAATAATCGCGCCGGTCCTGAACCGCAGCCGCGTCGGTATCGACGACGGCACCGATATACTGACCACTCAGACCGGCCTCTTCCAACTCATCGTAATACTCATAAAACGGCAGATCGTATTTCTCGAAGCCTTGACGATAGGTTTCATCGATAAAGTCAGGCTGATAACCGTCAGCGTAGTAATACTCCATATCTTTCTCGAACGCCTGATGCTGAATCGTGCCGTCGTCCTGCGCGGTAAAGTTGATGCGACGATAGGATTCACGAGGGCCATCATCGCTAAACGACAATGTGGCCCCTAGCGAAACCACAGCGTCGTTCTGCTCCGCCACGGTTGCACTGAAGGCATTGATGTCAGCGACGGCAACCGACTTATCGTGGTTAAAGCGGTCAAGGAGATTATCCAGGCTCGACATCAGGCTGCTGACGGCTTCGGCATCGTCTTCCGACAGCGCCTGATCAGCGGAGAAGTTAATACCTAGGGTGCGGCTGACGCCTTTGTAGGCTTCGGTATTGGTGGTGTCACTGACGCTGACCGCTAAGGACACCCGGTTGCCCGATGCCAACGCCACCTGAAAACTCATCTCTACCTTGTCTTGCTGGCGTCGTTCGGGGCGCTCATAAAGATTGCCACCACCGAGTTCAATGGCCAGGCTGGCGCGGGAACCATAGTGGCCGACATCGACCCGGGTGGTCATCTGCACGCTTTCGGTACCCGCCGTTAATGCACCGGCGGCGGTTAACAAGACCGAGGGTTTAACACCCGGCTGGGTGGCGGCTTCAACCACGGCATTGAGCGCGTCAGACTCGACTGCGGCGCCGTTCTTGGTCGCCTCAACCTGGGTAATGCGTCGATCCACATCCGGCTGGCCAGCCAGTTGCGGTTTATCGGTATGAACGATGACACCGGGCTCCGGTTCATAGGTCTTGTCGTCATACATATCCGGCGGCGGTGGCGATAAATCCCCCGATAGCGGCTGCTCGCTAATGCTCAAGGAGACATCGCCGTTATCGTAGACGCCGCCCTGTTCTGCCGCCTGTCGAATCTTGTCTACTAAAGCACTGTACCCGGACTCAGAAAGCGAACGGCTTTCCGGAATGCTTTTGCTGTTCAGTGCCTGGCCCAGTTGCTCCTGATAACGCTGAGCATCGGGGTGTTGCGTGAAAAAACCGTAGTAGTTACTCATCATGATCTATTACTCCCTAATAGAAACACTCAGCACTTTCCTTAACCGGTTATATCGACCGCTGCCGCATCAACTTAAGTCGAGCGTTGCTGGCAGCAGGGCGGCTTTGCGCTTAGTATGCCGGCTCTTTTCCGCTCAGAGTTCCCAGCGCCATGCTCAGTTATCGCCACGCCTTTCACGCCGGCAACCACGCCGACATGCTCAAACATCTGGTGCTGAGCCTGTGCGCCGATTATTTAACGCGCAAAGACAAACCGCTGGTTTATGTCGATACTCATGCCGGTGCCGGCGCCTATCGACTCAGTGCCGCTCAGGCGCAAAAAACCAAAGAATTCGAGACCGGCATCAGCCGCTTATTGGCCGCAGACAAACCACCGGCTGAGGTGCAGTTTTTTCTCGAAGCGCTGAGCCGCACCGGTCTGGATCTGAACGAGCTCTACCCTGGCTCGCCTGCCATCGCCGCCAGCCTGCTTAAGGCCGATCACCGTTTGCAGTTGTTTGAATTGCACCCCAACGACTTCCCGGCACTGGAGCGCCATTTCCACGGTGATCGCCGGGTACGCTGTTATCAACGCGATGGCTATGAGGGTTTGCTGTCGGCGATGCCACCAAAGGAAAGACGCGCCCTGGCGCTGATCGATCCGCCCTACGAACAGAAATCCGATTACGACCAGGTGGCCGCCACGCTGGCGACCGTCACCCGTAAATTCCAGCCGCTGTGCGCGCTGGTCTGGTATCCGATCGTGCAGCGCGAACGCAGCGATGCGCTGGTGCGCAAGCTGAAGAAGCTGAGCAAAGACTGGTGTGTGGCGGAGCTGAATATCGCGCAAGACAGCGACGGCTATGGCATGACCGGCTCGGGCCTGTTCGTGCTGAATCCGCCTTATTTATTGGCCGAGCAACTGCGCAATTGTTTGCCGTGGCTCAGTCGGCAGTTATCGGATGAGGGGTTCTTCGCGCTCGACCATCAATCTGGCTGAGCCATCAGTTGGTGCAATTTGACGTCGGTGGCATCATCCTGCGGCATGTACACCATCATGCGGTCGCCATTGCGCGGCGCCGTCCACCAGTTCAACACCTGAAAGCGTAAAACGCCAACCTCAGGGTGATGTGCTTCTTTGAGCATGTTTTCCACGCCATTGATTTCATAACGCTGCCAATAGCGGCGAAATTCCTCGGAGACCATCAGGCTGTCTAATCGTAGCTGCCATGCCGGATCGCCTTCGTGCGCGGTCATCTGGCTGCGAAACCGGCCGACCATGCGTGGCAGCGTTTGCTCTAATGCGCGAAAGCGGCTGCGCAGCGTTTCGTTATTGAACGCCAGATACATCACATTGCGGTCAAATTCGTCGAGCTCGCTCAATTTAAAACCGTAGAAATGATCCAGTGCCCGATTCCAAGCCAGATAATCCGAGCGCGCATTCAGCATATAGGCCGGGTACGGCAGCAGTTTATCGAGCATCTTCTGACACGCTTCCAGCATCGGGTCGACATCACCGGACTCGCGATTAAGCGGAGCCAGTTGCGCCAGACTGAACAGATGATCGGTCTCGGCCCGATTGCATTGCAGCGCTTCGGCAATGGCAAGCATGGTCGCCGCCGATGGCCGCACTTCCCGAGCTTGTTCCAGCCAGGTGTACCAGGTGGTGCTGACGTTCGCGAGTTGCGCCACCTCTTCACGCCGCAAACCCGGCGTGCGGCGACGGCCCTGGCGCGGCAAGCCAAGACGAATCGGGTCCAGGCTCTCGCGTCGACTGCGCAGAAAGTTGGCCAATGCCTGGCCTGGCGTGGATTGATCAGCCGTGGTCATCGCCTTTCCTGTTAGTTTTTATACCAGGATAACTACTTACTGGTACCTGTTTAATGCGGTGCTGATAATGCGCGTCCTTTCGGTATGAATCAAGGAACCTGAATGACCACAACCACCACTCAACACCTGGGTCGGCTTGGCCTGGTGTTACTGTTGTGCGGGCAGATGCTGCCCTTAATCGATGTTGCCATTATTAATGTGGCGCTCAACACCATCAGTGCCAGTCTCAATGCCAGCCAGATCGAACTGGAATTGCTGATGAGCGTTTATAGCCTGGCACTGGCGCTGACGTTGGCATTCGGTGGTCGCAGTGGCGACCGTTTTGGCCGCCGCCGAGTGCTCAACATCGGCGTCGCCCTGTTTGGCCTGGCGTCATTGTTCTGCGGTTTGGCGACCAATATTCCCATCTTGCTGGTCGGTCGTTTTCTGCAAGGTATCGCCGGTGGACTGATCATCCCGCAGGTGTTGGCGACCATTCATGTGTCACTCAGCGGTCGGGCGCATTCCAATGCCATTGGCATTTTTGGTGCGGTCATTGGCCTGTCGTTTTTGATCGGTCAGATTCTGGGTGGCTGGATCATCGCAGCGGACATCGCCGGTACTGGCTGGCGCGGAATTTTTCTGGTCAACGTACCTGTGTGCCTGCTGGTGTTGTTACTCGGCCCGCGCTTTATTCCGCAAACGCGATCCGGACAACCGGCGGGTTTTGATGTCAGCGGCACGCTGTTATTGGCGGCTGCCATCGCCGCCATCCTGTCGCCGTTGGCAATTGGCCCGTTGTTGGATTGGCCGCGCTGGTGCTTCGTGTTGATGTTGATGGGTGTGGCGCTGTTGCCGCTGTTTTTGCAACTGGAGCGCCGCAAAGAACACCAACACCGCTGGCCATTGATTCCGCCGTCGCTGATGCAAACCGGCTCGGTTCGTTTTGGTCTGGTGCTGGCGCTGTTCTTCTTCACCTACGTCAGCGGCATGATGTTTTGCCTGGCGCTGAGTTTTCAAATGGGGCTGGGGATGACGGCGCAGCAATCGGGTAATGCGTTTATCGCCTGCGGTGTGGCCTTCTTTGCCGCGTCCTACGTCAGCGCCCGCATCACCGCCCGTTTGGGGTTACTCAACACACTGCTGTTCGGCTGTGTGCTGACGTTGCTGGGATTGGTCTGGTTGCCGTTGACCCTGGCGTCCATCTGGTCGCAACCCGATGCGGTTCAGTTGATTGGCAGCACCGTCTTGCTGGGTTTTGGTCAGGCTTTGGTACTGGGCAGTTTCTTCCGCATTGGCTTGTCGCAGGTACCCGCCGAACAAGCTGGCAGCGCCTCAGCAGTGTTAAGCACCGCACAGCAGATTTGCCTGTGTTTTGGCCCGGCGTTTTATGGCCTGGTGGTGCATCAGATGGGTTTAACGGAAGGATTATTGGCAGGACTGACGGCGGCTTTCCATGTGCAGCTTATTGCCATTGCAGCGCTGGCATTTGCCACCTTGGTTTACATCCGGCTGCAACGACGCACGGCAACCGGCGCCGTGTAATAACGGCATCAGAACGCGCTGAAGCCCTGCTGCCAGAATTGCGCAATGGCAATAGCAGCAGCAAACAGCGCGCTCACGCACAGCAATGACAGCAGTTTGATTTTGATGTCCATAACGCAGTTCCTTGGCTTGGCAGCTAAAGGCGACCGGTAAAAAAAACACCGGCCGGGATGCATGTTCGCCCACCCATCCCGGCCGGCAACCATTCAGTACCCTTACGTCCTGTTCCGCTTCCAGCCAGACCCGATCACGACAGAGGGAGAGTAATCGGAAAACGGTGCGGAGGTCGTCCATGTTCGATGGCGTGCGGACCGTGCTCCAAACCATCGAGGCGGGTACTGAATCGACCTTCGAGAACAACATTAACGATAATTATTATCATTTGCAAATGATAAATGTGACTTTCGTCACAACTTGGCAGCTCGATCGTTTTTTCCAGCAACCTCAGTCGTGGTGGTGACGCAGCAAATGCTGGCGCAGCCGTTCATCGCGCTCAACCGGTTTGACCAGCACGCAGGTGCTGCACAGATGGCCGCTGTCGGCGGTGTAGTAACGGCAGCAACCGCCGCGAGCGCGAAACGTCTGGGAAATGGTTTCACCCGGTTTGCTGGGGTGATCGACCGCTATCTCGACAAAGCCGGTCTTGGAATTGTGCATTGCCGCCTGCGGATCGCCGATCAGCGCATCGGCAACGGCGCGCGCCTGGGCTTCCATCTGCAACACCTGACCGGTGGTGAGAAAAGCCCCGGCCAGAGAGTCGGCCGCCTGGCGCCATTGCGCGCCGCGGCTTAACCGGCTGATCGATTTAAAGCGCTCGATCAGCGGCGAGAGAATGCTTTCCAATTGTTCATTCAGATGGCGGTAAAGCGCTTCAGTAGAATCGACAGCGACGCCACCGGCGGGCAGTTCACCCTTTTGGTCGGTCCAGAACCGGTCATCGATAAAACGCCAGTCGATGGCCTGATAGGTGCCGGATTCTTTGCCGTGTTGCCAGGGTACTTGGCGAGTCCGGAACGCCAGGCGCTCAGCCTGCAACAGTGGCACCTGTCGACCGAGCAACAACAGCGGCGCCAGCACAATCACCAGATAGTGCACCACCCCGCCAAGCAGGAAGGCGACCTGACCTTTGTCATCCAGCCCCGGGCAGCGTTGCGCTTCCAGCGCCAGCAATTCATCGCGCAGCGGCGACTGTTGTTTCAGCAATTCACTGAAGGGCGTCCATTCACCTCCCAGCGGACCAACGTCCGAGCCCAAATGCTCCGACACCGCCGCCATTCGTGCCAGCGAATCAGCCAGAGTGGGAACTTTGTAGAGGCGCGCCGCTGAGCTCATGATCGTCTTACTCCACCGATGACGGAACGACGGTATTGGGATCACCATCGACCGCCAGTTCCAGTTCCGGCACCAACTCGTCGAGCAGATAATCCATGCTCAGCGGGCTCATAAAGGAAAAGGCACCACCGAGCAGTTCGCCGACAAAGACTTCCCGGCCTTCCCGATGGGCCGTCAACATCGGTCGTAACGACAAACCATCGACAGCTTCCAGCGCACTGCTGCCCGACAGCCAGACCAGCACATCCACATCGAGCAAGTCGAGGCGTTCTTCGCTGAACGACGCATAGAAAGAGCTACCGGCTATTTCGTCGTAGACCTCGGGAATATCAAACCCAAAGGATTGCATTAACTGACTGCGCAAATCGTTGGAGCTGTAGGCGCCGACATCGCCGTTGTAATAAAAAGCGATGGCCGCCTCTTTGCCCTGAAATTCCGGGTGGTTTTCTGCCACGGCGTCAATGCGCGCCTGCAAACGGCTGACCAGCGCCTCGGCCTGGTCGTCTTTACCCAGCGCCCGTCCAATGGTGCGCGCGCGAACATCCCAGGGCACACCGTAGTCGATGTAATCGCCCGATTGCGGCAAGGTCGGCGCAATACGGCTCAAGCGCTTATAGACGCGGTTACTCATGCCCGAGGAAATGCCGATGATCAGGTCCGGCTCCAGCTCGGCAATGGTTTCGTAATCGAGGTTGCCACGACCGAGCACCACCGGCTGGGCATCACCCAGTTCGTCCTGCGCCCAGGGCCAGGTGGCGTAGGGCATCTCGCCGTACCACTCACGAATGGCGACCGGCTTAACGCCCAGCGCCAGAATATCGTCCTGATCGCTGAAACCGACCGAAACCACCCGCAGAGGCTCCGCCTCAATGGTGGTGCTGCCGTACTTGTGTTCCAGCGTGACCGGAAAAGCCGATTCGGCCTGGGCGGCACCGGCCAGGGCTAACAAAAAGAACGCACCAATACGCATGAGTGACGACACAACAAGACTCCAAAATAAGGCAGCGGAGTGCGGTTAGAGGCCGCCTTCCGGTTGAAGGGAACTGGCCGGAATAGTATTGAAAATGAGAACTCCTATCAATAGTATGTCGGGTCTTTGCGCTGGCCTGACGGCCGCCACACGCGCCACCCAATCCCGCCGATACAAACCAGAGGACGCCATGTTCAAGCTCAGAATCGCCCTGCCGCTGCTTGCCATCTGGGGTTTTGCCCAGGCCGACACCCTCACCATCGATCACGCCATGGGCAGCACCGAACTGGACGCGCCGGCGGTGCGAGTCGTCACCCTCTATCAGGGCGCTACCGATGCGGCGGTCGCACTGGGCATTACTCCGGTCGGCGTCGTCGATTCCTGGGTGGAAAAGCCCATGTATCAGTATCTGCGCGATGAACTGGAAGGCGTGGCACACGTCGGCCTGGAAACCCAGCCCAACCTCGAAGAAATCGCCGCGCTGAACCCCGATGTGATCATCGCCGCCAAGATGCGTCACGAAGCGGTTTACGATCAACTGAACCAGATCGCCCCGACCATCGCTCACGAAACGGTGTTTCAGTTTAAGGAAACGCTCGATCTGGTCGCCGCCGCTACCGGTCGCACTGACGCCGCCGAGCAATGGCACCATAACTGGGACGCGCGCATCGCCGAGTTCCAGCAAAAAGTCGCCGAGCTGGACACCATCGATTGGCCACAGCAAGTAGCGCTGCTGAATTTCCGCAACGACCATGCGCGCATCTATTACTCCAGTTTTGCCGGCAATATTTTGAACGAACTGGGTTTTGAACGGCCGCCAGCGCATCAAGAAGATGTCTGGGGTGTGAAGCTGACGTCCAAAGAAAGCATTCCGGCAATGAACGCCGATGTATTCTTTATCTTTATGACCGAAACCGACGCCACCGTGATGGAAAACTACCAGGAATGGACCAGCCATCCGCTGTGGAACACCCTCGATGCGGTGCGTAATGAGCAGGTTTACCGCGTCAATGAAGTCGACTGGAATATGGGCGGCGGGCCGATTGCTGCCCAGCGCATGGTCGACAGCGTGTTCGAACATTACGGTCTGGACTGAACTCCGACCTTGCTAGCCAACACCTTCACCAAAAGCCTGGCGCTGTTTTTCTGCCTGCTGCTGACGCTAATCAGCGGCTTTGCCAGCATAGCGCTGGGCCAGACGGCGATGTCGCTCGACACCGTCTGGCAGGCGCTCTTTGCCTATGACGACAGCGTCGTCAACCACATCATCGTGCGCGCCAACCGACTGAACCGGGCCGTGCTGGCTTTATTAGTTGGCTCCAGCCTGGCGGTGTCCGGCGCGCTGATGCAGGCGTTAACCCGTAATGCACTGGCCTCGCCCAGCCTGTTCGGCATCAACGCCGGAGCGCTGTTTTTTGTCGCCCTGGCGTTCAGCTTTCTATCGCTGACCTCGGTCAGTCAGTTTATCTGGTTTGCCTATCTGGGCGCGGCGGTGGCGGGCGTGCTGGTGTATCTGCTCGGCATGAGCGGACCGGCCGGTCTGTCGCCGGTGCGTATCGTGCTCGCCGGAGCGGCCATGACGGCCTTGTTCGTTGCCTTCACTCAGGGCCTGCTGATCCTCAATCAGGAAAGCCTCGAAGGCATTCTCTATTGGCTCGGCGGTTCGGTGGCCGGTACCTCTTTTGCCACCATGAAACCCTTTGTGCCGATCTTTGTGATCGCGCTGATCGCCACGGCGCTGCTGGTCCGGCAGATCAACCTGATGATGCTCGACGAAGCCGTCGCCCGCAGCCTCGGCCAGAACGTGTTGGCAACGCGGCTGGCGTTGGGCGCTATCGTGGTGGTTCTCGCCGGCGGCTCGGTGGCTTTGGCCGGGATGATCGGTTTTATCGGTCTGATTATTCCGCATCTGGCGCGTGGACTTTTTGGTCGCGATCACCGCTGGGTGTTGCCGGCCTCTGCGTTATTGGGTGCCAGCCTGCTGCTCGGCGCCGATACGCTGTCGCGCTTTATCGTACCGCCGCAGGAAATTCCAGTCGGCGCGCTCACCGCTCTGGTCGGCACGCCCTTCTTTATCGCCGTCGCCCGCAAACGCAGCCCTGCCTTATGAGCCATTTTCTGTTGCGCAACCGTTCCGAAAGCCTGGCGCTGGCGTTACATCGGCGCACGCTAACCGGCTGTATACTGGCGTTGCTGGCACTCGGTGGCCTGCTGTTGCTGAGCCTTTGCCTGGGTTCGAGCGTGCTGACGCCGACCGATGTTTTCACCGCTGCGATCCAGCCGGACAGCGAGCACCGCTTTGTCGTCCATACGCTGCGTCTGCCCCGGGCTTTATTGGCGGTTCTGGTCGGTGCCGGTCTGGGCGTTTCTGGCGCGGTGTTACAGCAACTGGTGCGTAATCCGTTGGCCTCGCCCGATATCATCGGTGTCACCGATGGCGCCGCCGTTGCCGCCGTGCTGTTTCTGGCTTGGGGCAGCGCCTTGAGCCTGGACTGGCTGCCGCCGCTGGCGATTGCCGGGGCGTTAACCAGTTCGGTTTTAATCTACGGCCTGGCCTGGCGCGGTGGTGTGCTGCCGATCCGGCTGGTGTTGGTCGGTATCGCTCTGGCCGCAGCGCTTAAGGCCATTACCACCCTGGTGTTGGTGATGAGCCCACTGTCGACCACGGTGCGCGCCTATGTCTGGTTAACCGGCAGTCTGTACGGCGCTCAGTGGCAGGATGTCTGGGGTTTATTGCCCTGGACGCTGACACTGTTGCCGCTGACGCTGTTGTTCGCCCGCCAGCTCGGTTTGATGGGCATGACCGACAGCCAGGCGCTGGGTCTGGGTTTGGCCGTTGGCCGCTATCGTTTGCTGTTGTTGTTATCCAGCGTGGGGCTGGCCGGTTCTGCGGTCGCCTTTGCCGGCGGCATCGGTTTTGTCGGTTTGCTGGCGCCGCATCTGGCACGCGGTTTAACCGGCCAAACCATCGTCGGCCGACTGATCGGTTCGGCCTGCACCGGTGCCGCCCTGGTACTGATTGCCGACCTGATCGGCCGTACGCTTTTCCTGCCTCAGGATTTGCCCGCCGGTATTTTCGTCTCCGCCGTCGGCGCGCCCTTCTTTATTTATCTGCTGTACCGGCGTCGTCATTAATTCATCACCGACTGTCGATAAGCTGCTGCGCCAAACGATTAGACTCAAGATTGACCAAGGCCGCCAAGTGGCACACGGACGCGCCGCCGCCGGACTTGTCCGGGCGCGAGCCTTGGCAACTCAAGAAGATCCACGCATCTTCGCCAGAGTTGCCAAGGCGTGTCGTTCACTCAGCAGGGACGCTGAGGGAACGACATAGATAATTGTGAGTTCACCTCACAAGCGGCACATGGACGTGCCGTCCGCCGGACCTTGTCCGGGCGCGAGCCTTGGCAACTCAAGAAGACCACGCATCTTCGCCAGAGTTGCCAAGGCGTGTCGTTCACTCAGCAGGGACGCTGAGTGAATGACATAGATGATTGTGAGTTCACCTCACAAGCGGCACACGGACGTGCCGCCGCCGGACCCGTCCGGGCGCGAGCCTTGGCAACTCAAGAAGATCCACGCATCTTCGCCAGAGTTGCCAAGGCGTGTCGTTCACTCAGCAGGGAAGCTGAGTGAACGACATAGATAAAATGCCAGAAAAGCATGACCTTCGGGACATTCGCCACTCGCTGTAAACCGTTATTCTGTTGCAGTGTCCGCACCCGTCTCGGTTGCCTTGCCGGGACATCAAACCTCAAAGGAACCATCCGTGAATACCGACTTATTCAAAACAGCCCTGATCCTCGGGCTGATGGGCGCCCTTGGCCCCTTCGCCATCGATATGTATCTACCCGCCATGCCCACCATCACGGCGGACCTGGCCACCACCACCTCGGCCACTCAGGGCACCTTGATGTCCTTCTTTGTTGCCTTTGGCCTGTCGCAACTCTTCTATGGCCCGGCGTCTGATGTTTTGGGCCGCAAGCCGCCGCTGTATTTCGGTCTCGGTCTGTTCGCCGTCGCCTCCATTGGTTGCGCGCTGGCGCCGAGCATTGAATGGCTGATCGTACTGCGCTTCTTCCAGGGCGTGGGTGCGGCTGCCGTTATGTCGATTCCGCGCGCCGTTATTCGTGACCGCTACACCGGCGCAGCGGCGACTCGCTTAATGTCGACCGTGATGCTGGTGATTTCCGTTGCCCCCATGCTGGCGCCGATGATCGGCAGCGCCGTTATCATCCCGTTCGGCTGGCGCGCCGTCTTTATCGCTTGTGCACTGGTCACCATCGTCAGCGTCAGCGCCGCCAAATTCGGCCTGCCGGAAACCCTGGCCCCGGAAGATCGCGCACCGTTTAAATTCAGCAACATGATGCGCGCGTTCAAGACGCTCTTCGCTGACCCGGTGTTTATGGGCCTGACGTTAATCGGCGGCATGGGCATGGCCAGTTTCTTCTCGTTCCTGTCCATCGCCTCCTTCCTGTACACCGACTACTACGGCCTGAATCCATTCCAGTTCAGCCTGTTCTTTGCCGTCAATGCGCTGGGCTTTTTCAGCACCAGCCAGATTGCCGCCAACCTGGGCAACCGCTTTGGCTCCATCGCCGTCGTAAAATGGGCCGTCGCCGGCTACGGCACCTCAGCGCTGTTGTTGCTGACCTTTGTACTGCTCGGCTGGGACGCCTTCCCGCTTCTGGTCGCCATGCTCGCCCTCACCTTCGCCTTCCTCGGCCTGGTGATCCCAACCTCCATGGTGCTGGCCCTGGAAGAACACGGCCCGATCGCCGGAACCGCTGCTTCACTGGGTGGCACCTTGCAGATGGTTTTGGGTGCAGTCGCCATCGCCATTCTGAGTGCGCTCTTTAATGGCACACCGGTCGTACTGGTGGCGGGCATCGCAACCTGCGCGACCATTGCGGTGGTGTTGTCGGTGGTTACGCTGAAAACGGTTGAGCCTGCTACTGCCTAACCTCAGTACTGAACGCAAAAACGCCGGGCTTTTGCCCGGCGTTTTTTATGCCCGTTGAACCATCACCCCAATAACCGCGTCGTCCAGGCCTTGGGCCGGCACACCGGATTTAACCGATCAACCAACTGAATGCATAGGGGCGTTTGGTTAACCGGTCTTTAAAAGCAGACCTCAAAGCTTCAACCCCCAACCACCTTCGCTTTTGTGACTCATCGCTCAATTTTCCGCCAATAATTCCACTATTTTCCGTCGGTTTAATGTCAATATATTGGCGCTCGCTGAGCACGCTGATCTAAAAAACCAACTCAGCTCGGCTGGATCACGCTGTTAAGGAGAACGGTTATGGAAAGCATTTATAGAAAGCGGTTACGGAAAGCAGTTATGGAGAGAAGCGAAATGACTAACACCTTAGGCAAACCCTTTAAACACACTCATTGGTCGGCACCTAGCTTAGCCATGCTGCTAACCCTCAGCCTGGCCGCCTGTGATTCCGGCTCGTCCACGCCCGGTACACAATCACCCCCGCCCCCACTCGGACCAAACTCTAAGCTTGAACTTAGCGCCTGGGTGGGTGCTGACAACAGCCAACTGACCATCAGTGGCGACTACAATGGCTTGGAAGACCTGCACTTCTACCTCGGCCAAGACCCGGACTGCGATGTCATCGCCGATGGCGAAACCTGCGCCCAGGAACACGAACTGACCACACAGCCCTTTACCTTCAAAGACAATACCCACCTCAAACTCGGCCTCGAACACCCCCTCTACGCCCGCTTACGCCAGGGTGAACAGGAAGCCACTACCCCAGTGGAGCTGAACGAAAGCTTTTATGCCGAATTCAGCCCACGCTCCGATACCCAAGTCGTCCGCTTCGATGCCGGTGACGGCGAACGGCTCTGGCTGGTGGGTGGCAATGAGGGGGCGGCCAGTAGCGACATCTGGTCCTCCGCCGATGGCATCCATTGGGAGCAGGTAGAAACAGCCCCGGGCCAACCCTTGTTTGCACCACGCTTCGGCCACCAACTGGTGGTCTTCGAGGCCAACAGCGATGGGGAAGGCGTTCCGAAAGGCCCTCAGCTTTGGGTGATTGGTGGTGGTGCGAATGACGGAAACTATTTCAATGACATCTGGTCCTCCCCAGACGGCGTTCATTGGACCGAACACGAACCCATCTGCACCGGCGACTGCTTCAGTGCAAGGAGATACCATCAGGTGGTGGCGTTCGATGCCAACAACGAAGGTGAACGACTTTGGTTGATTGGTGGTGACACTGATAACACCAGTGTAGGCAACACCTACAAAAACGACGTCTGGTCGTCAGACGATGGCATTCATTGGCATCAAGTGATCGAAGCGGCCGACTTCCCAAAACGATCCGAGCATCGAGTGGTGGTGTTTGATACTCACGATGAGACAGGGACTGTTGAGCACCAACTGTGGCTGGTTGGAGGTACATCAGACGACGTTGATGGCGCTGGCATATTACCCTACTACGACGATGTCTGGTCATCGAAGGATGGCAAAACCTGGAACAAACAGAACCTCAATTGCACACCCGAGCCCGAACCATGCTTCGTTGGCCGCGCCAGACACGGGCTAGCGGCTTATGCCGCACCCGGTGAAACCGAGCAAAAACTGTGGTTGGTTGGAGGAAACCGTCACAGCAGGCCCCTGAAAGACATCTGGTCTTCCAGCGATGGCGTTACATGGAACCTGGAAACCGATGCTCCAGCCTTTTCACCACGCCAATATCACCAACTGGTTGTGTTCGGCGACACTCCGGATAAACCTGACGACAAAGCCTTGTGGATGATTGGCCCCAGTAAAGACGTTTGGCGCTCCACCGATGGCAAAGATTGGCGGTTGTCCATCAAAACACCCTTACAGATTCCGCTCTCAAACGAACAGTAACCACAAAACAAAAAGGCGCCTCGGCGCCTTTTTGGTGTTGGGTTTTTGGGTATTTAATCTTGGCGGGGTTGGTTATCGCGGAATTTTATAAGTGAAATTTTGGCTACTGTGGCGTGAGTTCTGTTTGATTAGCAGCGATTGCAGCTCTACTTGATTGCTCAAGAAATCTAGCAACCTTATCTTTATTGCCACTTTCTTGGGTGTTCACTCGCAAGAGATAAATACCACTCTTTTCTAAAACGCTATTCTTCAAAGCATCTCTAGCTTTTTGTTCGGGACTATCATGCGAGCCACCATCAACCTCAACCACAGCAAAGGGACGCTTACCAACTTTAAAGTACAAGACAAAATCGCAACTGGCGCGGTTACCTAAAAAGCGTTTTTCTGGACCTGTCAGATCGTATGTTGCTGGTGGCACCAACTGGCTTAGCAAGATTTGAGAATGGTATCTGATTCCACGATACGCAGTATCTGACAGCGCTTGGCGGAGCAGTTCAGCGACAATCTGTTCGGACTTATAGCGCGAATCTTCTGATCGTAATCGGTTATTAAGCCATTCGAGCGATTGATCGTATTCCCTGTATAGCAGGTCAAATTCTGAGACAACCGGCGCTCTATGTATCTGATCAGCTTTTCCGTAGTATTCGATGTAACGCACTAGCGCAGCGATGTGTGCATTATTTGCCAAGAAGACGTCATCTCCAGTTACCAAAGTAAATCGATCTTTGGCTCTGGATACCGCCACATTGACCATGCGAGCTTCATCAACAAAATCCAACCGTTCTTGACTTTGGTTATAACGCTTTTTGTCCAGCACAGTGGAAAAAACAATTTCACTGCACTCGCGCCCCTGAAACTTATGGACCGTTTCCTTAACAAAGTCATCCGGCAAATGATTATCAGAAAGTCGGGCTTGCGCTCGAAATGGCGCAATAAACCCTCGGCCGTCACTCCCCAACCAAATATCTTCCTGCTGAGCTTCGTCATCAAGAACCTTCAGTAAGGAATCGATCTCTCTTAAGTTAACGTTTTTTCGAGTGTGGTTACCCTTGGCTGTAATGATCAAGCGCAAGGGTGACTCACCTTTATCCTGCTTCATTGGTATTAGGGTGTTGTCATAAAACTGTTGATTGCAGAACTGGATAATAAGCGGATGGCAACGGTAGTGCTCTTTCAGCAAAGTTCTAGGCAAAGCGTCCTTGAAAACGCTGACACAAGAATCCAGTAAACTATATCGCTCACAGTCGTATTCATCTTCTGGAGCCTTAATACCCAATTTAGTCGGAATGTGGGCCAACTGGCGACTATCGCCAACAACGACCAGGTTTTTTGCACAACCGAGCGCCAGTATTCCAGGCAGGAGATCCTGCTGAGAAGCTTCGTCGATAATCACAAAATCAAGAATGGCTCCCGGCGCGATGGAATTAACAATAGAATGTGTACTGCTACCGATGATCGGAAAGCGACGTAAAAAATCGTCAAATTTATTCCGATATTTTTTTAACTCAAAATCTTGCTCTTTTGGAACTCTAATATTTAATTCATGCTTAAAATAACTCATTGACGATGTAGTCAACGATACTAGTAAATTCTCAAAATTGATCCGTTCTAGTGAATCTTCGCAGGCCTTCAACTCTAATTCTTTATGGTTGATACATTGATCATAGTAATTCATTTGCAAGGCATAAAAGATAGATAGCCGTTTTTCCTCAGAAAACGGCCTAGCACGCAGAATTCTAAAATTCAAAAACAGCTCAATGCGATCTTTAATCCGTATGCGTTTATCGCCCAAATAGGCGATGTAAGCCATTAAGTCGGTGACTTTACGTGATGATAATCCATATCTTTTAATTGAACCCGCTGGTTCTACATTGTTTTCCTGTTGCCATTCCTCCAAATAGCGACGCTCAATCTTTAACTCGTCGATCTCAGCACGCAACTGAGCGGCACGATTTTTATCGTGAAGATACTGCTTAATAGTTGAAAGCATCTCTTGAATAGAATCCATAGTAGGCACTGGTTGGGAGGACGGTGCCTTAACAGGCCAGGATGGAAGATCACGGAAAAAATCACGCTTGTTCTCACTGTTGCCCAGCTTAGCAATTAGATGACCTAGCCCGACTTTTTCCAACTTTTCATAAACGTTGCTGACCGCCGGATTATTGTTCGACAGTATAGCGACCGTTTGGCCACGAAGTAGAATATTTGCCAGGATGTTTAAGATGGTCTGCGTCTTACCCGTCCCGGGCGGCCCTTCAACCATACTGATTTGATGGCTAAACGCTCGCTCAACAGCCGTTAGTTGGCTTTCGTTTACACCGAACGGATAGATAAGTTCAACACCAGGTTCTTGTGCTGCATTTTCTCCCGCACAGTAGGCATGCAAAGCGGTGTCTGGGCGAGAGGGCAGACTCTCCAACTGACGAACAATATTGGCGGCTATAATGTTCTGATTGGAAGATTCTGTGCAATCACGTCGAGTTCTTGCGACATCTAAAAAATAACGTAAGACTGATGATTCCGTCATGCTTGTAGTCGGAAAAAACTCAACATTCTCCATTTTAAAAGGGTAAGGTCTGTCGTCCTTTCGATAATAAACAACGGCATATCGATCGCCATAAACAGTAGCGCTTTCAATACTATGAAAATCCAGACTACCGGTTCTTTTGAGTAGCTTCTCCTCCAGCTCTCGCATAGGAAGCACTCGGCAATCGGAAAGGGGGTGGCTTAGGCCTGGTCCTGATTGAAGTCGGTATTTTAATTGAAGCAACTGCTTTTCTTCGTCCCAAAATATCGACCAGCTGCTAACTTCCCTGGTTTTATCTTCTTTACCAATGTGTATTGAAATCATGGTTAAGTTAACTTGAGTCCTTTAGTTTTAAATCTTCAAAAATATAAAAACATCAATCTTAATTTCATATGGATTTGTTGTTTTAATATCAATCCAACCTTGCTCAAATTGCACTAACAGGGCGCCTACCACCCTCTCATCATAGTGAACAGAAAATCAAAAGAACTGATATTACAACATAACCGATCTTTAGAGATACATGCTTGCAGTCATCTTAAGGCGATAATTCACTTCAATGTTTTGGTATCATTTCTAAGGCTCGAACTCGTTCTTCACCAGCCGCTTGTGAACCTATGATTGTGTTATTAATAAATGCGGAAACACCAGGACCAGCGTGAATTTTTTTAATCCGCTCTTTTGCCGCATAGGCGTGCTTAATTCGGTAATAGACATCTTCCCACCACCATGCCCCATACTTCTTTATCAAGCTGTTCTTAACCGCATACATCCTTTTTTTACTTTCATTTCTTTCATCAGATGCGAGCAGGCTTGCCCATATCATTCTCTTTTGTGTATCACTCGGCTGCCAATTCTGTGTTTCTAGCTGTTTTATAGAATCCGGGTGTAATAATAATTTCTGTTCAGAAACCATTCTTTTAACCCACAAAGGCTTAGCCTGTTCGTAAGCTAAAGCCACGTCAACGCTGGAATAACCTTGTGTATGATTCCTCCAAGTCTCCAGCTCATCAATGTTACTCAAGGTGATGACTAATTCTTCTACAGTGCGATTACGCATAATTCCTTACACATTAATTAGGTCGATTTTTCATAGCTTCGTTTTATCAAGAACAATAAACAAGATACTTATCTTTAAAGAATCGTATGAAGCTGATTTCAGTTAAGGCAAAGCAATGATGGTTGATAACGCCACCGCCAAGTAAGAAAGATCCACTACGTACGCTACCGCCCAGCCGGTTACAGAGCGCGCCAAGTTCTTAATTATCCGCAATAGGGTTACGACTACGCCTTTTTGTGACGCATCTCAAATTTATGGGTGCGGTCATGTCCGCTTTTGGCGATGAACGGTGTTCCAAGATGCAGTATTGGTTGAAACGCTTTGTGTGAAAGCTTGGAAACAAATGCTTGAGTGGGAAAGTCGTGAGGTTTTGGTCCAGCAGTACAACATTAAAGCACAATAGAAAAAGCAACTTATATGTTTCTTTTTCTGCTTTCGATGGGATGAACACCTTAAAAGCAACAAATAAGTTGCCTTCTGTAAAATAAGCAACCAATATGTTGCTATTCACTGGAAAAGCAACATATACGTTGACCATGATGAAATCGATACTGCGACAGATAAGACGGCGGCGACTGGCTCTTGGCCTTAAACAGAGCGATATGATGATGCGTGTTGGCGTTTCGCGTCAGCAATATCAGCGTCTGGAATCAAAAGGCAACCCCAGGCTGGATACGCTGGAGTTGATCGCTAAGGGTTTGAATAGCGAGCTTGTACTCATTCCAAAGGAAAAACTTGGCGTTGTTTTGGCGCTCCTTGAGCAAGAGAGTTCCGAGCCAGGCAGCGCGCAAAGGCTTCAACCGGGAAATGGGGTTGAGGAAGAGGCAAAGGAAAGTCTTTCAGATGATCCGTGGCAGGGTTTGCTGGAGGATGAATCATGAGTGACGACCGTAGCAATGAAATAAACGTGCTTAAGTTGAGCTTGCACGGAAGATTGGTTGGCTATTTGGCTGGCTTTCAAAACGGTAAGAACGTGCTTAGTTTTGCCGAAGAATTCATAAATGATACAAACCGCCCCACATTCAGTTTGATCACTCATCCAGCATTTCCTCGTTCTAGACAGATACTGTCGGAACCTTGGGCAAAAAATCAAAAATTACATCCTGTTCTGTCTAACTTACTTCCTGAAGGCTCATTGCGTGAGTTAATTGCACGAGAGCTCAAAGTCCATACCGACAACGAGTTCCGTATTTTTTCATATTTGGGTGATGATTTGCCTGGCGCTTTGATCGCCGAGCCTTTGGAGCCTGACGATGTTCCAGGAAATATACTCAGTACTTACGGCGATGTTCGCGCAGTAAGGTTTGAAAAAATATCAGCGGAAAATAAATTTTCGCTGGCCGGTGTCCAAATGAAATTTTCAATGAAAGAAAAGGATGGACGCTACAACCTTTCCAAAAACGGCGTTTTGGGAGATTGGATTGTTAAAACGCCATCCACCCGGCATAAAGATGTACCTCTGAATGAATACACGGCAATGAAACTAGCTGAATCGGTTGGTGTCGATATTCCAGAAATAAAATTGGTTGAATTGAATAAACTCGACAATCTTCCTCCGATAAATCTACCCGACGAAAAGCTAGCTTTTGCAATTAAACGTTTTGACCGCAATGGTGACGCGCGCATTCACATGGAAGACTTTGCCCAGGTTTTGGTCAAATATGCGCATGAAAAGTACAACAACGCCAACTATGAACAAATCGGCCGACTCATTTACAGTTACTCTGGCAACAGCATAACTGATGCACAACAGTTAGCCAGAAGACTACTCGTTAATATTCTTCTAGCTAACGGCGATGCGCATTTGAAGAATTGGAGTTTGATTTATTCAGACACATTCACGCCCCGACTTTCACCCGCATACGACATCGTCACCACGAACGTCTATATCGATGGTGAAAAAAATTTCGCGCTCAACTTAGGAAAGACTAAAGATTGGTACGCCGTCTCAATGGAAAATTTTCAGTCGTGGGCTAATCATGCTGAGATTCCCTGGAAAGCCATAAAACCGCACTTGGATGATGTGATGGATAAGGCTCGAACTCATTGGCGGGAAATGATTGAAGACCTTCCAATGAATGAGACGCACAAGGAAAAATTGCAGATACACTGGCGTAATTTGCATGACGATTTTCGAATTAAGTAAGGTTTGAAGATTCCGCTAGTGCTGAACAAGGGATTCAACAATCTGTAACGTCAGATAAAAACAACCGGTTTGCGGGGGGATTACACATGGGCCTTAATGCAGAAGCAGGAGGCCTATCAGTCGAGCTAAAAATAACGGAGTTGGAGCGGTAACACCACGAAATGGATTAATCTGCCAAGGTCCGTCGATGCAATGATGATTAAGCGGTCAATCCGCCTTGACACGAGTCTGGTCAGGGCACGGTTGCTTCAAATCGAGTGGGTGTTTTAGACAGTCAAGTGCGGATCTCATCAAGGCCCGGGGTATCCTCAAGAAACCCCAATCAGAAGGCCGGATATATGTCAGTACGACTGCACTTTGTATCATTCCTTTGATTGATAATGGCAGTGGCAAAATAAAACAAAGGCGTTGGACTTTCGCCTAACCTGAAGGGCTGCTATGCCTTGACAGTGGTCGGACGTCCATATATGTCCAGTTAACTGGCAAATTCGCAGAGGTAAACGAGGCCATATAGATGACTCGCTTCCACCGATTTTGGAGCGACTCAATATCGATGCTGACAAATGGCTCTATACTTCAACGCACTTCGAAAGTTCCTTTAAAACCTTAGTTGGCTCAACACATTCTCTAATCAGCGCTTGCAAAAAACTCGGCTATCGACGCAGTGATTTGTCGTGCCTGAAATTTGCCACTGCTACTGCGTATATGTTTAAAAACCAACATCGAACGCATCAACCGTTTATATCGAAACTGAAATGCTTTGAAAGATCATCGCTTCAAATGTGTTTTCGCTAGAGTGGGTGCCCTGTTTAACTCAGTTAATGATTCCATATCCCACTTTTCTCAATAAAATAGTCCCCAAAGAACCAAAAAATAACACCAAGCGCTAAAACAAAAAATAAAACACAAGGGCCTGGCTGAATGGATAAGTAATTTCGAACAATCACCACCACACCAAGAAGTAAAAGAATACTTACAAAGACTATTAAGGCCCGCTGTGCTCTTTGAAGATAAAAAAGTCGCTCAGTGTTTGGCTGAACTGAGTTCTGAAGCTCCCATATTTTTCCGCTTAGCAAATCCTTAATGGCATCAATCTCATTTTTATCCTGAACCTCAAATACACTTTCCTCTTTTAACCTATAGCGACTTTGGGTGCGTATACTTTTTATGCAATACCAAACTGATCTAGAGACCCATAATGCAGCAGCCGCATACAGTATAATAGCGATCCATCCGACCTTCTCCGGATCGCCTAAAAAATTAGAAGCAATAAAAACCAAGAATGCCGAAGATGCACCGAGAGTACTTAATATAATATTTGCTCTTCGCTCTGCGGATTCACCACGAATACGCTCTAAGCTTGCCCTCTCATCCACAAATTCTTGGCATCTCTGAACAACGTTAATATCGTCAGATGACAGCATTTCTCTTATTGTGCTTATTGACTTCATTCACATATGACCTTTATTAACGACCAACGCATCGATAATACTATCTCTAATATTATGTATTCCTAGCTGTTCAACCCAAGCCCACTGCCCATTTGGGTTTAACTCCAGAAAGTAATAAACGCTATCCTTCCCAAGGACCAGATCAATAGCCGAGTACCTTAAATTGAACTTCTCAGTTATTTCCAAACACAAACTTACAATTTTTTGTGGCAAATTAATTTTATATTGCTTCAACGGTATTTTGTAACAATCAGATAGTCGCCAATCGGTCTTTGTTTCTTCATGGTCTTGAGATTCAATTGCCGTAGCAAAGACATCGCTACCGACAACTATAACCCTTATGTCATACTCTTTTTCTATATGGTTTTGAAAAATCATTGGTATAGCAGCGTAGCTCTTCATACTAGCTAATGACTCTTCATCTATCTTCTGAGTTGTTGCAACTCGCGCTTTATACCCATCAAAATCAAATCCATGCTTAACTGCTTTTGCAATTATGTTGCCTGAATGTGTTTGGTAGAATTTTTTAATGCTTTCGTAGTTCGCTCCCACATAGGTATCAGGAATCTTAAAACCAATGGAATTGGCTATAGTAAGCTGCTCTGGCTTGTTACTAGCCAGCAAGAGCCTGCGCGGCGCATTTAGCCAAATACTATCGTCTATTGCTCGCCATATAGACTTTAGTGTCTCCCCTACCTCTCTCTTCGCAAACTCCTTATCACCATCAACTATATTTAAATCGGGTATTTTAGGTTGCCGGATATAAGCTCCTGTGAAACATTTAACCGGCAGTGATTCTTTACCATATTTTCTTATCTCTACATGAGTCGCGCTTTCCTGTATTGAAAAGCATACATCCCACGATAATAGATAATCTTCGGTATTTATTCTTAAAAATGGAATACCTCTCTCATGTAGGCGAACAATCAAATAATCAGTGGCAAGGTCGGTTTTATTCGATACGATCAATAACAACTTTCTGCCTCCCTGTCAGGATCATCGTCGCCTGGGGCGGCAAGTGTCTTAGATTGAGTAGTCAAGCTACCACTTAGCAGCACTACTGGAATATCTTTGCCATCTACAGAATAATAATTAAGTCCTAGCTCCTCATCATAAGAACGTCCCACATCCATCTCTGGAAGCAAAGGAACAGATCTTGACAGGAGAAATGATTGATTTAGGAGTCTCATAGACTTCCTCCTGAATACTAGTACATAAATTCCACATCAGGATCTGGATCATCATCACCAGGTGCAGCCTCGGTTTTCGAGCCGGTAACCATTGCAGAAGACATGCATACTGGCGTACTTTTTCCGTTTAAAGGAATGGTATTAATATCAGCCTGATCATCATAAAACCAAGAGTCATTTTCAACTGCGCTCACGTCATGAGCTTTTTCTAAAAGGAAAGAACGGTTAATCATCTGAACCTCCAGTATCGTTTTTGATGTTTAACGCAGCAACAAAAGGCGAGCATTATCGAGTCTAGCCCACGCATTTTTATTCGGTTTTTCTTGCCTTGTTACATGTCATTATTTGCCAAATTTTTTATATAATTTTTCAAAGTGCTCATTAGCTTCAGTAGCATTTAGTGTTTGACGCTCTTCTATTTTTTTAGTGTTGTACTCTAATAGCTTTTGGATAAACACATCAAAGAACCCAAGCGGAAGTATTAGTGATACAACCACGGATATTACTATTACTTCAGTGAGCCAATCGCTGTTAGTGAAGTATGCTACGATCACGACAATGGCCAGAAGATATTTTAACCATTTCGATACTGAAGCAAAGCCCATTGCGGACGTAATGTCGCTAGTTAACATCTCATCTTTCAGGTCTCGCACAATCCTTCCTTTTGCAATTTAACGCATGGGCTCAGGCATCGGTTTGGAGCGCCAGCGAAATAGCGGTCGGCTGGAGTCCCTGGTTATGTGTTGATTTTATAAACATTTTCGCCAACTTCGTGTATTGCCGCCTTCAACACCTGCAAACATATTTTTGCAGTGTGTTGCCTCGGATTGAACCCAGAGCTCATCTGCTGGAACGGATGAATATAGTTCCGAAAGTCCCTCAGAGTGTGACTAAACTTTTGAGTATCGTGCTGTACAAGCCGGAGTTCGTAAGCAACATCAATGAACGCACTAAGTGACCATTCGTGAAATTGACGAACTTTTCCCGAACCATCCTTCGGTGATGAGGCTGCGGTATTGAACTGTTTGGGGTGCTTAATTGCTAAACCGAGAAGGATCCCCTCTAGAGTGCTGCCAGCAATAAAAATTACAGATAGATAAGCGCCAGAGGAATAGCATTTTTCAATCTCTTTGATTCTTTGCTCAAGTATCGCAGAAACCATTCCATCCAATCCGATTTTTTGCACTGATACACTGGAAAACTCTCTATTTAAGAATTCATCTTCTGTATCAATGCCAGTTTGGTCAGGCGCAGATGGCTCCTCGATTTCAACTTTCTCTAGTTTCCTAAACTGAATATCAGCTCCCTCGCGCACGACTTTCCACTTGTCAAAGGCAAGGAATTTATTCAACTCGGAAATGCTATTATCGAGGTCTGCGAGCCTATCTATGAAATTTGCAGGATTGAGCACCATTCTGATGCATTGATCTAGTTCCGGGGCGCCGTTAATTCGTTCCAGTTTTTCTTCAGTGTACATCCATCGCGATGGAAACCCTTGCCCGTATGAATCATTGAACCCCATGCTATTGAAGAAACGAACAAGCTGCGGACCTGATCGATACTCAGTCTCTTCGTTAATCAATAGGCGCAGTTTTTCAAGCGATTTAGGATTTAGAATCATTGGGAGCTTTCAGTTTCCTTGTAACGCTAACAAGACGCTCATTTTAAGTCCTTAAAAACGCAAGCCTTGCTTGCTATCAACGCCTACCCGCAATGAGCACCGGCATCACCACTAAGCCCTTCACAACAACCACGCTACCGCCCCGCCGGTTACAGGGCACACCAATGGTTTTACTTGTCGTCAGACGAAATCTGCGGTGCGTCTACGGTTAACGCTAAATGTGATGGAGTTCAAGATCAGGTGGCGCGGATGTGTCCGCTTTTGGGGGAGTGAACGATGTTCAAGAATGTGCATAACGCCCGATTTGGCGCCGTGCGCTGCGCGAAAACTCAGCGAGCAAGATCAACAACCTGAGGCTGCCAGGTGGGATGTTCGACCGGGGGTTCGCCGGCGTCGATATCGGCGCAGGTGGCGTAGCGAACAGTGGTGATGGGGTTCAGTTCAATGCTCAGGTTTCCCGATGCGCCGCTGGTTTGCCAATGCATCTCGAAATGCTGGTCCCATTATCGTGACTCTGCTCTGCAACAATGCTCACCCGGCTCGGTTCAATACCGACACGCTGCAATTGGTTGCGCGTTTCAATGTCGGCAATCTGCTGCGCCGGGCTCTGGGCGGCATCGCCGCGATAACAGGGTAAAGAGGGTTGGTCGCGGTGTTCGGAATCGAGCTGCGCCATAGCCTGCTCGGGTTCGATGCGGCCGTATTTGCGCAGCGCCGCATACTGGAGAAATGGGCCAAGGCGCTCGACCTGCCTGTTGATGCCCTGAGCCTGGATTAAGAGCGATCTCGCTGGCGCAGTTAGAACCCTCTCGCCTGGAAGCAATCCGGCAGATTAGCCGCCACAACCACAACACTGAGCATGCTCTTTGTATCCGGCTTCAATAGTGATGAGGTAGTGCCCCGACTTGCTCCTGTCCATGAACAGGGCGCTCACCGGCACTAACCTACCGATGGCCATGCTCCAGGTATTGATTCAAAGCACCACGCACCAGGTCATTAAGGCTTTTGTGTTCCCGTTCCGCCGCCTGCACTGCGGCCAAATGCAATTCATGCCCTACCCGCACATTGAAGGTTCCCTTGCAGGGTTTTTCAGGCTCGATACCTTGCTCAGTGCAAGTCGCCAGATAGTCATCCACCGCTGCTTCGAAGGCGGCCACCAGCTCTGGTACGGTTTGCCCTTCGTAGTTCACCAGCGGCCGGATGTAGCGCACTTTACCAAACAGCACGCCATCTTCGGGACTGGCTTCAATCGAACCGGTGTAACCTTTGTAGTTCAATTCATTGGCCATCAGAGCAGCCCCCCTTCTTTCAGTTTCTCGATAATCTGCTTGCGCGCGTACTGCTTCAGTTCATTGCCTGGGTGCGGCTTATGCAGGTTGATCATGTCGGTCGGGTTACCATTGTGAAACTTCACCCGAGAGCCCTTCCCTTCCTGTTTCTCATAACCCAGATGGCTCAGCAGTTTAACCAGATCCGACCATGTAAATGGCCCACTCAGATTAACCAGCTTAGCGATGAGCTTCTCTGCTCTGGTCATCTTCACTTCCTTTTGATGATGGGCTCATCCTAAGATCGAACCTTTGCATTAGCAACTATTTTTAGTTGCTAATGACTCCCCAGATGAAACCTCACCAAGATTCAGTCAGCTTTTTTCTGCCAATCCCGCCCAACAATATGCGTGGTCAGCAAATCCAAATTCAGCTCCAACGCACTGAACGCATAACCGAAGCTGGCGTAGGGGAAGAACAGCACCTGGCCTTGGCGGCAGGCGTGGAGGGCTTGGCACCAGCCGGGGAAGAAGTTGTTGAGGCCAGCGCGCACGGCTTCGGGGCCGTCTTCTGGGGTGCTGCCGTAGAAGTTGATCAGGAAGTCGGCGTCTATATCCATCAGCCGTTCCGGGCTGAGTGAGATCTGGCGTTCGTCCATTTGAGCGATCCAGTCGGGTAACGATAGGCCGAGGTCGTCGATGGCGACGGTTAAGGCGCCTAAGTCGCGATACACGTAGAGGGCGTCGCCGGCGGGAAACGAGAACACCACGCTGATGTCGGGTTTGGTTTCCAATGCCTCGAAGTAACCGCGGGTCTGCGCCAGTTTGCGTTGATAGTTGGCGTCCAGGCGTTGGTGGTTGGCTTGCTGGCCGGTTATCTCGGCCAGGCGTTGCATGCCTTCGCGCACCGGATATTCGTTGGGGTCGATGACTACCGTCGGCGCAATGCGCGACAGTGGCTCGGCCTGGGTTTCGATCATGGTGATGATCAAATCCGGCTGCAGGCTGGCGATGCGTTCGTAATCCAGTTCGTTGTAGCTGCCAATAAAATCGATGTCGCTGTTAGCGAAGGTGATGCCGAGCAAATCGGGTACGGCGCGCAGGTAGGGTTGGCCTTGGGCATCCAAACGGCCTGCACTGCCGACCAGCGGTACGCCCAGCTCCAGTAACGGCAAGGTCAGGCGGTTGTCGTTTTGCGAAATCACCCGCTGTGCTTGCAGCGGAATCTCGACTTCACGACCGGCGTCGTCGATCACGGTCTGGGTTTCGGCCAGTGCCAGCAGTGGGCAGAGCAGCACAGCCAGCAGGAGCGTTTTCAGCGCGTTCAGTATCATGGCGATTAATCCTGTTCGGGAACTTGGGTAGTCGGGTCGCCATCGATGGCGGTTTCTATCAATGGCACCAGCAGATCGACCGCGTATGGCAGGCTCAGCAGCGTGCCGTAAGACAGCGCGCCATTGCGCTCGGAGGTGTCGGGCAGGAAGATTTCACGGCCTTCTTGGTAGGCGCGTAATTGCGGCCGCAGCGGCAGTTTTTCGATCTGTTGGCGCGAATCCGCCGAGCTGTACCAGAACAGCAGGTCGGCATCCAAACGCGACAGTTCTTCTTCCGACAGGGTGATGTAGAACTCGCCTGGCTCGGTCAGCGCTGTAACTTCGGGCGAGACGGTCAGGCCCATGGCTTGGACCAACGCCACCGAGGTGTCTTCGGCGGAATAAACACCCACGCTGTTGTTCCAGTAGGTCGCCATCACGAAATTTTTGCCCTGCCAATCGGGATGCTGATCGGCGGCTTGTTGCAGGCGATTTTGCACCTCGGTAATGCGCGCTTCGGCCGCTTCGGTGCGATTCAACACCCGGGCGACCAGGCGCGCGCGTTGATCCCAGGTCAGCGCGTAATCACCAACGCCCGGCGGCACCGCCACCACGGGGGCAATTTTGCTCAACTGCTGATATTCCTGAGCGGTAATGCCGGAGCGGATGGCGATGATCACATCGGGTTCGGTGGCGGCAACTTGTTCGAAGTTCAGCTCACCACGTAACACTTGCGGTTGTTCGGTGACCAGCGGCTGCGCCCAGGGCCAGTAGCTGTTGTCGTAATCGCCGAACCAGTAACGCACCGTTAGCGGTTGGAAGCCCAGCGCCAGCAAGTTATCGCCACCGGCGTAATCGATTGAAGCGACGCGTTCGGGCTGGGCGGGAATGATGGTGGTGCCGAATTTGGTGTCCAGACTGAGCGGGTATTGGGTGTCGGCCTGAGCAAAGGCAGCGGCAACACTGAGGGTGAGCAAAACGGCGTAACGACGGAACACAGAACCAGGGCAGCGCATCTTATATCCTTCACTTGGACCAAAACGTTAATGATAACAATTCCCATAACGTTTTGTGATGCGCTTTGTCGAACTCAGCTTACCGCTTCAACAACGACCGGCTGCCAGGTGCCGTAAACCGCCGGTGGCAGGCCTTCGTCGATATCCGCACAGGTGCCGTAACGAACGCTGGTGATGGCTTCCAGCTGTACATACAGCGCGCCCTCAGCACTGGCGGACTGCCAGTGGGCGTGGAAATCGAGACCGCCTGCGCGGCTTGCCGGCAGCTCGGTCAGATCAATGTTCAACGGCACTGTGCCAACCGATTGCAGATGCTCGCGTGCCGCCACATCGGCGACTTGCTGCGCCGGGCTTAACCGGCCATCGCCACGGTAATTGGGCAAATAAGGTTGGTCGGCCAGCTCGGCCTGCAACAGCGCGCTGGCCTGCTCCGGTTCGATGCGGCCGTATTTGCGCAGCGCCGGAAACATCAGCGCCGAGGATGCCAACCGACAGCCGCCCAGATGGCTGCTCTGCCAGATTTCAAAAGCGTCGTCATAGGCTTGCGCCGCCTGATCCAGGGCTTTGAAGGCGGCGTTGCCAAACTTGGCGCAGCATTTGTCTTTTACGCCGTGGGTGCAGCACAGCAGGATGCGGCTGTGCACCGAACCCAGTTGCCAACGCGCCAACGACTGTTGCTGTTGCAAGGCATTGAGGAATTCAGCCAATTCTTCGCGTGGGACGTTAAAGGCCAGACATTCGGGCATTAAGTAAGCGCGATGCACATCACCGCCTTGATCGGCGCGATGGATCAGATTGACGCGACGGCCGGCGGCCACCAGGGCGCGAATCTGCTCGGACACCTCCGGCGTCATCGACTTGGCCTGATGGTAGGTCCGGGTCCAGTCGCCAATGGGCCAACTGAGTAAGAGGTTATTGGGCAGATGCGCTGCGGTACCGGGCAGCGGCTCGCCAACCTCCTGACTGTATTGAGCGCAAAACTGCGTCATCGATGACTCCGCGTTAGAAGGTGCTTTTGGCCTGAGCTCGGTGCAGCAACACCACAAAGAACGGCACACCAATGATGGCCGTCACCAAGCCTGCCGGAATCTGTATGGGGGCGAACAGCGCGCGACCAAGCAGGTCGGCCAACATCACCAGCAGCGCACCCAGCAGCGCCGTCAGTAACAGGTGTAACCCGACCCCGGCCCGGGCAAGCCGGCGCGCGGCGTGAGGCGCAATCAGCCCGACAAACCCCAGCGGGCCAACCACCGCCGTGGCAATCGCCGCGAGCGCTACCGCCACACTGATCAGTGCATAGCGGACCCGGCGCGCCGATACGCCCAGACCAATAGCGGTATCTTCACCCATCTGCAGCGCCGCCATGGCACGCGACAAACCCAGTGCCAGCGGCAACAGCAGCACCAGCCACAGGCTCAGCATCTGAACGTCCGGCCAACCTGCGGTGTGCAGACTGCCGCTGAGCCAGGCCAGCGCCGATAAGGCGCGCTGAACATCGCCATAGGTCAGCAAGGCTGAGGTAATGGCGGTAATAAACGCCGCCATGCCGATGCCCATCAAAATAAAACGAATGGAACTGCCGCCCTGTCGATTCCAGCTTAAGGCCTGAATCAACGCAGCAACGATCAGCGAACCGCAAAAAGCCGCCCAGGGATACCAACTGCCGGGCAGCTGCGGCCAAACAATGGTCAGCGACACCACGGCCAGACCGGCGCCCTGAGAAATACCCACCAACGCCGGGTCGGCCAGGCCGTTGCGGGTAACGTTTTGCAAGGCAGCGCCCGACATGGCGAGCATGGCACCGACCAGCGCCGCCACCAGGGTTCGCGGAAAGCGGAATTCCCACACCACGATGGACCGGTCCGAGTCAGCATGCAGGCCATTCAGCACCTGCCACACCTCGGCCGGTGACATCGAATAACTGCCCAGCATCAAACTCAGTGCCAGCAGCGCCAGTAATGCCAGACACATCCCGACTAACGCCAGCAAGGGTTGGCGCGGCAGTCGCAATGCCAGGCGTTCATTGGCCAGACGCAGGGTCCAGTAGACGGAAGGGGATGCTTTAGCCATCAGCGCGCCCGCTGCCGAACCAGGTGAATAAACAGCGGCGCCCCGACCAAGGCGGTGACAATGCCAGTGGCGATTTCCTGTGGCCGCAGAATCAGCCGGGCGATGATATCGACACCGAGCAAATAACCGGCGCCGATCAACGCCGAATAAGGCACGATCCAGCGGTAATCCGAGCCGAAAAACAGCCGCACGGCGTGAGGAATTACCAGGCCGACAAAGGCCAGCGGGCCAGCCAGCGCGACGGAACCGGCGGTCAGTGCGACCACACAGAGCAGCGCCTGCACTTTCAGCCAGCCGGTGCGCACGCCCAAACCGAGCGCGACTTCATCGCCCATTGCCAAAATCGTCACCTTGTTGGCCAGCAGCATGGCCAGCGCCAGCGCAATACCCAGCCACGGCAACGCCACCCAGATCAGATCCCGACCGGAACCGGCCAGCGAGCCGACCAGCCAGACACGCAGCTGTTCAAACGAATCCTGATTGAGCAGATGCGCCACGGAAATCAGCGCGGTGAGAAAGGCGGTAATGGCAGCGCCGGCCAGCGTCAAAGTGAGCGGCGTGGCGCCACCGGGTGCCCACTGGGCAATCAGCCAGACCACCAGCGCCGCCACCAAAGCCCCCAAAGCGGCGACCCAGGGCAACCAGAAACCGTCGAGCCAGTTAAAGACGCCAATCACCATGACCACGGCAAAAGAAGCGCCGGCCATCAGGCCGAGAATATGGGGTTCGGCCAGCGGGTTACGCGTCACGCCCTGCAACAAGGCACCGGCGACCGACAGACTGGCGCCGACCAGCACCGCCATCAGCGCACGCGGCAAACGCAACTGACGTACGATGATGTGATCAAACTGACTGGGATCGAAATGCAGTAACGCCTGAAACACCGTACCCAGCGGCACCGGGCGGGCGCCTACGGCCAGATGCCAGGCAAATAAAATCGCGATCACCAACAAACACAGCGGCAAGGCCGACAGGCCCAGCCACAGATGCTGTCGTGATCCGCGGTTGGCGACGGCAGCGGCCGTCATGCGATGCGGGCTCCAACCTCAACGGTCGATGACACCTCGCCTAATGAAGACGGCACACAGAGCAGGCGCTGCGAATGCGGGTCGCGAATCACATGCGCATCGAGATCGAACACCGCCTTCAGGTTGGCGCTGTTAAAGATGGCTTCCGGCGTGCCGGACTGTTCGATGCGGCCGCTGCGCAACATCACCAGCCGGTCGGCATAGGCCGCCGCCAAGTTCAGTTCGTGCAACACCACGACCAGAGTGCGGCCGGTGTCGTGCGCCAGCCGCACCAGCATATCCATTAAATCGACCTGGACTTTCAGATCGAGAAAAGTGGTCGGTTCATCGAGCAGAATCAGATCGGTTTCCTGCGCCAGCACCATGGCAATCCAGCAGCGCTGACGTTGACCGCCGGACAAACCATCGACCGGCCGGTCGGCAAACTCCATCACCTGCGCGGTTTCCATGGCGCTGTTCACCGCCCGCTCGTCGTCACTCGACCACTGGCGCAGCAGGCTTTGATGCGGAAAGCGACCCTGCCCGACCAGTTCACGCACGGTCAGCCCTTCCGGCGCAATCGGCCCCTGCGGCAACAGCCCAAGCTTCTTGGCGACTTCACGCGTCTTGCTGCGATGAATGTCTTCACCATCCAAAATCACCTGCCCCGAACGCGGCGACAGAATACGCGCCAGCGTCTTCAGCAGCGTCGACTTCCCGCTGCCGTTGGGGCCAACCAGAATGGTCACTTCACCATCGGGCACTTCAAAATCGACACCATCGAGAATATTGGCATCGTCATAACCCACAGTCAGGGCTTCGCCATGCAAACGGCTGCCAGTGTTGTGAGAGTTGCGGGAAGAGTTAGCGGTGGAATTCGCAGTCATGGGCACTCTTGGAGGTCAGAGCAGAAGAATATGTAGGAAGGGAATGGTATTGCGAATTGGTTGCATTTTCAAACTTGGTAGCCGGATAAGCGGGCGTGAAAAAGCCGGGCTGGGCCCGGCTTGGATGGCTGTGCTAATGATCACTAATTAAGCGGACGAATTCTTACGCTAATGTGACCGCCTTCGTCGGCCTCATTGTAATAATCAATAATTTGAAACAGGTAGATATCGCCGTTGGAATATTTAGCTGCATAGACGCGAAAATTCGGGTAAATACCGTGGTTACCTATACCAAAAGTTGTCTCGTAAGGGCCGGCATATACAAACCAATCATTATAGGTATCTCCGTAGTCGGGATACGCATTAAAGAACATGTTGCTCTCGTTTTCTTGATCCGTTGCAAAGACTGCACTGGCAAGAGTCGAGACATCTACTGCGTCCACTTGAGACTGAGTCATAGCGTGATCGTCATTCGATGCATCACTATCACTTTTGTCATCAAAAACATATAGCCCTGCAGAGCCATCCCCACTGAATTCACTGTTAAGCAATAACATCGGGGTCTGACCTACACTGAAATACCGCACATCCCAGGTAGTACTGTTACAAGAAACAGTTGAGCCACTGTCAAAGTCAAAACAGGCTTCACTTGGCGTTAAACTATGACTCTGCCACTGAACGGCAGTGCTAGAAAAACTGCTGTCTCCGCTACTTTTTACGAAAAAGTCCGCTTCAACAGTTATCTCATTTGTTGCCCCGTTATAACTAAAGTTAGTGACATTAAGTTTAGCGAAACTGTCACCTTCAGCCGAACGGACTATCCACCAGGCACTCGTATTGGCTGCGAATGATCCAGTATAAAAGTTTGTCCCATCTCGGCCTATGGCCGCATCAATTGCATCTGGTGCAAACGATAATTCTGATACTTCATAATTCGCGTTGAAATGTTCTAGTTCCGAACTCGCAGTAGCATTAAGAAAAACATTCGCCACCGGATCCCCTACGCTATCAAAAAAATCTTCCTGTGGGGCGGCCAGTGCAAGCTCTACTCGACCTGGATTGCTGCGTACATTGGATCCTTCAAAGGCTAAATCCCAATTTCCAGTAGCACTTACTTCACTTTCAGTTTCCAGATTCAAAAAAGCCCATCCAGATGACGCATCCAATACAACATCTACATCACCACCAGCACCACCTGAATCTGAAGAATCAGACGGATTACAACCGGCCAAAGCCACTAAAACCAGCGTAGCTGGAACACCCCATTTAATATGCTGCATAGTTCCTCCGTTATATTTTAAGTGGGCAATTACCCGTTATTTTTTAAGGCGCATAACGCACCCCGACCAAATACTCACGCCCGGTAATGGGCAAAGGATCTTGACTGCGCGCCGTTTCTGACCAGACATCGGTCAGGTTGTCGACGCCAATGGTCAGCGTTATGGCGGGTGTTAATTCGGTGGCCAGTGAGACATCAACCAGGGTGTAGGGGTCGACCGGCTGACTCTCTTCGGCGGCGTAAAATTGCGGCCCGGTATGGGTCAATCGAGTGTTTAAGCGATGCGGTTTAAAGGTGCTGAATTGCCATTGGTGATTCAGGCCAAGGTGATACTCCGGGCGGCGCGCCAGGCGCTCGCCGGTTAGGCTGTCTTCGGCATACAGCCATTGAAATTCAGCTGATAAAGAATGCGATTTCCAGCTGCCATCCAGGCCTAAGTTAATGCCCCAGATATCGGCTTCTTCGACGTTGCTGTATTGGTAATCGGTTATGCCGCCGCTGCTGGATACTTCGCGAGTGCTGATTAAATTCTTAACGTCGCGCACAAAGATTTCGACAGATGCCGGGCCAGCGACCCATTCGGCCTGAGCGCTTAAAGACGTCTCCGGTTCCAGGTCTGGATTACCAATAACGCGATAGCCATGCAGGCTGTGATCGAACAGATAGAAGCGTTCTTTTAAATCCGGAACGCGATAGCCCAGGCCGACGCTGGCGCGAATAAATTGCTGTTCGGATAAGTCCAATCGCGTTGCCAGGTTCGGCGCCCAATGCAGGCCGTAACTGTCTTCCCAATGGCCACGCAAACCGGTGACAATTTCGACCCGCTCACCGACGAACCAATCGTCTTGGACATAAACCTCAACGCTTTGCTGGTCTGCCGGTTCAATTTCTTCGACATCCGCTTGGCCCAACTCTTCTTTGGTTTGACCCAGATAAGCCGCACCGAGTCGAGCACCGACGACCTGATCGCGCGATGCCCAACTGAAAAACAATCGGCTGTCGATGGAAGCGTCCCAGCTTTCATAGGTGCGCGTCAGATCGACCTCTTCGGTTGCCATCTTGTCTTGCTCGGAAACACCACGGCCCAAGCCGCCGGCCAGAATAATTTCAGCCTGGTCGCTTTTGGCGTGGTATTGGCCGGTGAGGTGTTGTTCGAACACCGAGTTTTCGTTGGGGTTGCCGGTCACTGCGTGTTCACCGGGTTGCGATAAATCCCAGCCGCTCCAGCCAAAACCGAGGCTGTGATTCACATCGCCGCGCAGGTCCCAGCGTTCGTCCAGCGACCAGGACAGATCGCTGGCGCTTTGGTCTTCCCAGGTATCGGGTGTGCGATCAAAACCCAGGTCGTAAGACAGCGATGCAGTCGACGCCAATTGCCCACCGATTAAAGGCGTGACCAGCCGGCCATCGACGTCGGTTCGGGTTGGGCCACGGTCGGTACTGGCTTCGGCCTGACGGGTGCGAATACCGACTTCATAGCCCGGCTCTTCCGCCTGACGGGTGATCAACTGCACCACCCCGCCCATGGCTGCGCTGCCGTACAGCGACGACGCATTGGCGGCAACTATTTCAATGCGCTCGACGTTCGCCAGGCGAATGGAACGGGTATCGATATTGGATCGGTTTGCCTGGTTCAAGGGCACACCATCGACCAGCACCAGCACGTGTTTTTCACCCATGCCATTCAGTTGAATCGACTGACCAGTCTGGCCATGCGTCTGAATCAACTGAATACCCGGCACATCGGCCAGCAGGTCTTCGAGCGTGGCTGCCTGGCTGCTTTCAATGGCGTCGCGGCTGATCACCTGCACCGGCACCGGGCTGTCTTCAATCAGGGTTTCGCTGAGCGTGCCGGTGACGACAACGGTGTCGAGCTCTGGCTTATCGGCGCTCTGGAGGCTTTGTTCAGCTTGAACAGCGCCCGTGGCGACCAGCAGTGCGGGCAAGATGGCGCTGCGATAGGCGCGCCCTGACAAGGGTTGGCTGACTCTCTTCATTTCTTTTGATAACCATTTGTAAATGCAAATACTTATCAATTACGATATAGGTACAACCGCACTCTCGTCAACAGAGTTGAGAATCATTCTTAAAAAGAAACTAACCCTTAGAGGCACACCATGATTCACGCTGAACTGGCTCAGGCCTGGGCCAAGCTCAAGGCTGACACCCCCAAACTGCGCATTCGCAATGCTGCCGATCAACTAAACGTCAGCGAACTGGACTTGCTGTTGACCCGTCTGGGCGACGGCGTGACCTGGCTCGACGTCAGCGGTCACCAACTGGCCGGCAAGTTGCCCAAGCTGGGCACGGTGATGGCGCTGGTGCGTAACGATAACGCCGTGCATGAAACCACCGGCGTCTTTGGCGAGCTCAAAGGCGGCGAGCAGACCGGGCTGTTTTTGGGCGCTCAGGACCAGCGGTTGTTCTTCTCGAAATGGGCCTTTGTGGTGGCGGTGGAAGAAGACGAACGCCACAGCTTGCAGGTGTTCGATGCCACGGGCACGGCGGTGATCAAGATCTACCGCAAAGACGCGACCGATGTGGATGCCTGGAATGCGCTGGTGGCCGAATACAGCGCCGAGCTAACTCAGGCCCCGGCGTTGGAAAAAGCAGAGAAGCTGGTGCGTCGCGCCGTGAAAAACGTCGATCAATTTCGCAGTGAATGGAACGCCATTACCGATGTGCATCAGTTCCACGGTTTGCTGAAACGCCATGAAACGGATCGATTGAGCGCCCTGGAAGCCGCCGGTACCGACCTCGCCGAGCGCGTCGATGTCAGCGTCTGCGAAGCCGCCATCACCGCCTGCCGCGACCGTGCCATCCCGCTGATGACCTTTGTCAGCAACGCCGGCGCAGTGCAGATTCACACCGCCGTGCCGCAAAAACTGCTGCGCACCGGCCCCTGGTTCAACATTCTTGATCCGGGTTTCAACCTGCATCTGAGCACCGAAGCGATCGACACGGCCTGGGTAATCCGCCGTCCGACCAGCGATGGTCAGGTTACTTCGCTTGAAGCTTTCGATGCGCAGGGCAACTCCATCGTGCAGTTCTTTGGCGAGCGCCACGAAGGCAATGCCGAACGCGCCGACTGGCGTGCGCTGATGGATGAGCTGACCGCTGCCGAGGTGACTGCATGAAACTGAAATGCGAGCTGGTGTTCGTCGTCGCGGTGTCGTTCTGTGGCCTGGCGCAAGCGGAACGATTGGTCACCATCGATGGTTCGATCACCGAAATTGTTTATGCCCTGGGTGCCGAAGACCGCCTGGTCGGCGTCGACACCACCTCGATTTATCCGCAAGCGGCCACCGAATTGCCGGACGTCGGCTATATGCGCACCCTGTCGGCCGAAGGCATTTTGTCGCTGGCGCCGGAACGCATCATCACCACCGAAGACGCCGGCCCGGCCGATGCACTGGAGCAACTGATCAACGCCGGTGTGCAGATCGATATTCTCGATAACGATCCCAGCCTCCAGGGTCTGAAAACTAAAATTCAGGCGACGGCAGACGCGCTCGGTTTAAGCGACGCCGGCGCTCAACTGGCCGCCGAAGTCGACCGCGAAGTACGCGCTGCGCAGCAGGCGTTGCAGCAAAACATCGGTCGCCTGAACGTTATGTTCGTCATGGACGGTGGCTCGCGTGGTTTTCAGGTCGCCGGCACCGGCACGCTCGCCAACGGCGCTTTGCAAGTGGCCGGCTTCAACAACGCCTTCGGCGATATTCAGGGCTACAAGCCGCTGACGCCGGAAGCCGCCATCGAAGCCAACCCGGATGCCATTCTGGTGTTTCACAGCCAGGACGATTTGGCGACGCTGGCCGCCAACCCGGCCTTGCGCCTGACCGCTGCTGCGGAAAACGGCCACATCTACAGCGTCGATGATATCGACCTGCTGGCCTTCGGTCCGCGTCTGGGCTGGTCGCTGCAACAACTGGCGGAGCGCATGGCCAATCCGTCATGAACACCACGCCGTTTTCGTTAGCCATGGCGGCACTGCTGGCGCTAGCCGTGGTGATGGCATTGGCGATTGGCGCCGTGCCGGTGTCGCTCGATCAGCTCGGTTTATGGTCGCTGCGCTGGTGGCCGGGTAACGCCATCGAATTGCCGCGCCACGTTGAGATTGTGCTCAGCGACATCCGCGCGCCGCGCTTGCTGATGGGCGTTTTGATTGGTGCCTCTCTGGCCATGGCCGGCGCGGCGATTCAGGGTTTGTTTCGCAATCCGCTGGCCGATCCGGGTTTGATTGGTGTGTCCAGCGGCGCGGCCTTGGCGGCGCTGGCGGTGATTGTGCTCGGCAATACACTGCTCGCTGGTTGGATGGCGACCTTGGGTTTTCTCGCCTTGCCACTGGCAGCCTTCGGCGGCGCTTTAGCGGTTACCTGGATTATCTACTGGATCGCCAAACGCACCCCCGGCGGCGGCCAGATCACTACCCTGATTCTCGCCGGTGTTGCCATCACCGCCTTTGCCGGGGCGGTGTCCGGCATTCTGACCTTTCTCGCCAACGACGCCGCGTTGCGTTCTTTTACCTTCTGGAGCATGGGTTCGCTGGCCTCGGTCACCTGGCGTGATCTGGCGGTATCGGCGCCCTGGATTCTGGTATCGCTGATTGCCTTCCCGTTACTCGCACCGGCGTTGAATGTGTTGCTGATGGGCGAAGCCGTGTGCGAACACCTGGGCATCGACCCGCATCGCATTCGTCGGCTGGTGTTTGTGTTTACTGCCCTGGCCGTGGGCGCTGGCGTCTCGGTCGCCGGCATGATCGGTTTTGTCGGTTTGGTGGTGCCGCATCTGGTGCGGCTGTCCATTGGGCCCGACCACCGGGCGTTGATTCCCCTGTCCGGTATCGTCGGCGCTGCCCTGCTCGTCTGGGCCGACATCCTGGCTCGTATCGTGGTAGCGCCGGCGGAGTTGCCCATTGGCATCATCACCTCGCTGATCGGCGGGCCTTTTTTCCTCTATTTATTGCTGCGCCAGAACGATAGGACACTGAACCATGATTGACGCCCGCAACCTTTATTGGCGCGCCGGCAACCGTGCTCTGGTCGATGGCATCGACCTGCAACTGCACCCCGGTGAATTAGTGGCCGTGCTTGGTGCCAACGGTGCTGGTAAGTCATCGCTGCTGAAAATTCTGTCTGGCCAGTGGCCGATGCAGGATGGCGACGTCGAACTGAACGGCCGTTCGTTGCGCAGTTTTTCGCGCGCCGACTTAGCCAAAGTTCGCGCCGTCATGCCGCAATCGAGTCCGCTGCATTTTCCATTTCAGGTCTGGGAAGTAGTGGCACTCGGGCGCACGCCTTACGGTCGTAAACGCAAAGCAGTGGAGAAAAAACTGGCGCTGGAACGGCTGCGTTTAACCGGCACCGACCACCTGGCCGAGCGTTTATTTCCGACGCTCTCCGGTGGCGAAATGCAGCGCGTGCAATTGGCGCGAGTGCTGCACCAATTGTTGTCGTCACCGGCGGAACAGCGCTATTTATTTTTGGATGAATGCACCGCCAGTTTAGACCCGGCGCATCAACACCAGGTGTTTCAATTAGTGCGGCAATTAACGATGCAAAACATCGGCGTGTTCGCCATCGTGCACGACATTAACTTAGCGGCGCAGTATGCCGACAGAGTGTTGCTGATGAAGGCGGGCCGACCTTTGGTGGTCGGCCCGGTGAAGGAAAGTCTCACCCCGGTACGAGTGGCCGAAGCCTTCGCGCTGCGCACTCATCAACTGGCGCATCCGGAAGCGGACTGGCCATTGTTGGTGGCGCAGCGCGAAGCGGTGGAGCCGATTGGCCAGTCTATTTAGCGATCCAAAGAATCATTAGACAGACCAATTAAAGGTGACTTTTTATTCAAACCATTAACTGGAAAACAGACTGCAACCTGACGAAAGCTCGTTAAGCGGAGTTGTGGAAAGATAGGAGAGCTCAGTAAAACAATTCATATCGGGACTTTCGACACAGTAGCCTTGCTGCAGGTGAATATCTGCGATCAGCCCTCGCACATACTGTAAGTCGCTCTGTGTATTCAGAGTGCAGCGGTTCAGCGCGGTCTCCATATGCCGCAACCGTGCCAGGCGCTGGTTCGAGACCAGTAACACCTGATCGAGCCTGAAATCGTTGATTGGATCGTACGGGTTCAGACCCAAAGCGGTATAGGGCAACACTCGATAGATAACACCCGCGTCATCGCTGCTGTCACCGGCAAGGTATAACCGATCCAGCATTTCCAGATGACGTTCTATGCAGGTTCGAAAGTTGGTTGAACAACTGTAGCTTTGGTTGATAAAGCGAGAATGAATATCATCAAATTCTGAGTAATAGATAGTTATTCGATTAATAGAAAAATCATGCAGATACTCATCAATATCAACATCTGTGTATTTAACCAACCCGAATAATGCCTTCACTTTAGTGGTCTTTTTGTAGTACTTCTGTTCTTCCTCACTATCAAATGTCAGCACTATTCGACTGTTCATCAAGGAACCATCTCCTTGAGCCGCAACAAAACCACTGCCACATAGACGACGGAACTCTGGCAACGAATTTTGATACAGGTTCTCTGCCAGGTCAGTTAGCCGATATTCTGAATAACTGGTAAGACCATCTTCTATTTCGCGAAAGTATCGTTCTTCAATTGCTGTGGTACTCTCGTAATAGGAATAATCCAGCTCCACACTCACAGAAGCAGAGACAACAATAACGTTTCCAGCGAGACGACCACTGGCACTGGTTCGGCGATAATCCTCAGCCACATTGCTCGACAGGTTGGCGTTAAACTCAACAAAACCAGCCAGGGGTATTGGCTCGCCTACAGGTTCAATACACTGACCAGTAAGTAGCTCTTGAGATCGAACATCATAGCCACGACCAACGAGCTCTGTGCTACTTTGAGCCCCACCGGATAAGACTAGCAGAAACAATAAAAGCTTTTTCATGAAAAATAGCTGCAGGCATTACCCTGCAGCTCCCATGCAATCAATCAGTTAATGACAACACTGCTGCAATATTCATGGTCCTGCTGGCAGAGCCGATACTGCGATTCGAGTGACGTCACTTCTGATTCAGCCGCCGCAATTTCCGATTGATTCGCCTCCAATACAACCAGTTCGTTCAGGTAGGTTAATGCCTGATCGTATTCACCTCGCAGATGTAGCAATACAGCCAACTGTTTAATTTCATCAGCCCCGCCCAGTGATTCAAAATCTGCAATCCTGGCATTGCGATAAGGCACAGTCGTATATGACAGGATGAATTCATCACCACCGCTATCAAACTGACTGGGGAAGTTGTTAAAAGCGTAGTTGATTGCCGTGGTATACAGCTCAGTACAAGCACTCCAATTACTGGCACGACAACTAACTGCGCTATCACCTACCGCCTGTTGCAACATCTCCGGGCGGCCACCTTGCTGGCTTAAACTCAGCGTAATCCGAACTTCATTCAGGTTAACGCCTTGTTCTTCAGCACCAGCGATATCCAGGTGAAAGCCATTGCTTGAACCCATTTTTAGATGCCCTTTTAGGACATCGATATCGCTCTTTTTCTTAGCGGTCATTGTCAGGTCGAACTTTAATAATCCACCCAATAAAATTGAGTTAACAAATTCATCGCCAATAATATTTGGCGCATTACTGCTGGCAAAAATCGATGCACAACCACTGGTGTCGTAGTGGCCATCTATCAAGGGGCTCTCCGGATCATGTGGTAATAACACACGTCGTCGAGATACGCCTTGATATATAAAGGAGTAGGTAGATGAGTAATCCCCACTAACGGTTCTTCTATCAATTAGACCACCCGCATCTAGGGAGAACCCCCCCAGACTTATACCTACATCTAAACGACCAAAGAGTTCATCGCGCATAGCTTCAATTGATTCATTAGCTAATAGTCTAAAACTTTCTTTAACTGGGCCAAATTCAGATTCAATACCCGATACACACAATATATTAGTTAAGGCATTTCCTGATTTTTTATAGCCCATACCTAGATGTGGTTGCAAAATCATCAGCCTTTCGTTTTGGAACTCCTCTACTTGCAGAACTATACTATTGTTTTCTTCATATATATTAATGGTATCCGAATAGGCTTCTACTGAACACGAGAAAAAAACAAAATATATAAAAACATTCCTGAAACTCATCTTAATTCCCTCTTAAAACCCTACACTGAAAAATATATATTAAAAAACACACAAATATTCGTATGGATTAGAGAATACATCAAACGCATAGGGATAATCTTCTAATTCAGATTCGCCCGGATTCATAAAGTCAAAAGGACGAATAAAGGATTCATATGGAAGATAGCTAACTCCAATTGGCGTTAACCCTATTGATACATTTCCATCAGCATCAAGCGGAAACCATTCAGTCCACTGATCATCATACAAAGGAACCAACACACCTAGTATCGACCACCTAGCTCTTACCCAGCAATTAGAACCTATGTTCGTATAGTTATTTAGTTTTAATTCAATTAAGTCATGCTCATATGTTATTTCGGATAACTGTAAGTTGTCGTCATGAAGATCTATCGATTCTTCCAACACTAACTTCGTAGTTTGAAATGGATCACTACATATTAGCTTTATATCCAAAAACCAGCGTTGAACTTCTTCAACATAACTGCTTCCATCACCATACCAACTATTAGGGAAAAGATAACCAGAAATTGTTCCTACACTTATTAAAACAGATCCATCTGCACCTGAATCAATATAGACAAAATCTTCAACTAACTCGCCGCTTTCATCTTGAATTTCAACACTACAGCTGGAAGCGTTAATAACCTGCCAAGAAAACACCACACCAGCGCTACTTTCGTTTACCGGTCCATTAGTTAAACCAGTTTTGAACGTAACACTCGAACTCTCAATATAAATATCTTCGCTCAAGTAGAACAGCTCATTAAAAGCTTCACTGCTTACAGGAATGGCACTTAAATCAGCACTAATTGAAGAGTTATATATCTCACTTCTGGCCGATTCACAATTTGAACCAATAATAAAGTCATTTCTACATATAGCAGATGCCTTCCGAAACAACTGCTTTGAATAAGAAAGCTTGTCTCTTAGCGCATACAGGTTAGCTCTATATGAATCCGAATAAAATTCATTTGAGTAAAAAATTGCATTTTCCACTAATAATAGCTTTTCCGAGTAAGCCTCATATGCCTGCAGCATCTCTATTAAATAACCTGACTCATCCGCAGCATGTTGGCTTAACTCATCTAGCATCAAACTGGTCAAATTGTAGTTTGCAAACGGGGTTACAAAGTAATTAATTCTTGCCAGTCTAGAAGCATCAAGGTACCCATATTCATCCACTAAACTGTCCTGAAACCCGTCTTTCGCATAGCGGATAATTTCCGTAAATATATCTCTGCATGGACCAATATCGTTCAAGTCACATCGAGCAACAACAGCGGTTCCGTCATTGCCGTTTTCTGCACTCAACGATTCCAGTAGTTTCCTAGGTTCGCCACCCAACTGACGCACATAAACTTCGACAGTAGTGTTTCTTCGAGTGTCCTCAGACAGGTCGTTCAAATTACCGCTGATATCCAGAATACCGCTGCTAATATCCAACATGCCGTTAATCTGCGACTTTTCAGTAGCAGTTCTGGTGGAAATTTTTAGGTTGGCAAAGAGGCTGGCGCCATACGAGATATTAGTCAGCAAGTGGGTGCCCATCGATGCCAGAGTGGAGTTGTCGATATGCTGACTGGTATCAGAAACCAAATCGATCAGGTCTAAACATTCGCTACTGATATGTTCTGGCAAGCCTTCGCTGTTAAACGAATCCACCACCAGACTTTCAACAATTTTTTCCAGCTCATAGCCATATGAGTAAGAAATAGAGGTTTCGCTCTCACTTAATGACCGCGCCAAGCCAGCACCGGCTTCGGCACCTAGTACGCCATCCAGCAGTTCACTGTTGAAACCCGCGCTGATACTGCCAGACAGATACTTGCGTATTTCGCTCTCGGTTAGCCCCTGCTGCAGGACCAATTCCGAGCTGCCGTTCTCCACGGCTTCAACAATGGGACCATTGATACAACGGTAGTGTTGAAATTGACCCGACATGGCATTGAACGGCATCCCTAGATGAACGGTTTCGTCCACTGAGGCAGGCATTTCATGCCCGACACCAAACAAATCCGAAATGTCGGCATTAGCTGTTAATGGTGCGAATGCACCAATACTCCCTAGTAGGGCGCTGATGATCCTTAACTTACTCATCCTTATTTCCCTTGTTGTATGAATACAGTGAGCTCATACAACTATGACAAAAAAACTTACATTGCAAATACAAATCATTATTATTTGATAAGCAATATCTTTAACTTTGATTTGTCTTTTGAAATCAATGCTCTAAAACAGTCTGTTAACCGCAGCCACATGTGTATCCAATGCCCATACCCGAGTAGGAAGGCGTGGAAGTGCGATAATTCTTACTAGGAGACTAAATAGAAAAGCCCGGTCACCTCAGAGGTAGCCGGGCTTTATACCAATGTATTTAAACCAGGGGCTCAGTTCTGCCGCCAGCGCTGGCCATCGCTGCTGGAACAGCTTTGCTGTTCCAGCGTCACGCCATTGGCGGTGCCGTCGTTCAGCAAGCCCAGACACAAGCCGCTCAAGCGCGACTGCAACTGGAAGTAGCCATCGCCGGTATCGACCGGTAACCACTGCTGGTTATCGCCACCGTTGCAGGTCCACTGCTGGACGTTGGCGCCGGCGCTGGTAGAGTTGCCGTCCACATCCAGGCACTTGCCGGAATGCTCGGCGGTCAGCGTCAGATAACCCGCGCTGGTCGGTGTGGCCTGCCAGCGTTGGTTGGCGTCGCCATGACAACCCCAGAGCAGCACATCATCACCGTCGGCACTGCCGGCGCTTTCCACATCGGCGCAGCGACCGCTGGATTTCGATTGCAGCCGGCCGGTGCCGGTCAGCAACGCCTCCGGTCCTTCCAATTGCAACAGGTATGAGGCCAGTTGCTGACGCTGCTGAGCGGTCAGTGTGGCGGTGCCACCGTGGCTGCTGGAATCGAGCACGTCTTCCAGCGTCGCCGCCTGACCGTTGTGCAGGTAGGGCGCTTTAAACCAGAGGCCGAGCAGCGACGGCGTATCGAAACCGACGCCCGCCAGCGATTGCCCACTGCCCTGGCCGGAGTTGGCCTGAATCGTACCGACGTCGTGGCGCTGGCCGTCAGTAAAATAGTCACCGCTGTGGCAGGAGGCGCAGTTCAGGCTGTTGAACAGCGCTTCGCCAGCAACGCCATCGGCGGTCAAACTGCCATCGCTGTTGCGGTACGGGCTGGCCGGGGTTTCCGCGAGCGAGGTGACATAAGCCGCCAGATCATCGAGGTCGGCATTCAGGCCAGCTTTGGCCGCGCCGAGTGGATCGGACGTGGCGGCAAAGTCCGCCGCCGACAGGAAGCCGCTGCCACCGAACTCGTTGCGAATATCGTTTTCGAAATCGTGGATTTCGTCGAAATTCGCCGTCCAGTGCACATTGCCGTCGCGCGTCCCGGCGGCGCCGATCAGGCTGCGGGTGTTGCGCAGGCCTTCACCTCGGTTGGTGAAGTCCCAGACGCGGCCGTCGGAATCGCCATCGAGGTGGCACGACGCGCAGGTCAGATAGCCATCAAGCGCCATGCGGGTGTCGTCGGCGTTGTAGAAGATGCGCTTGCCGTTGAGCACCTGCGCCGACAAGGCTTCGCTGCCGACGGTATCGACCAGCGCCAGTGACGATGCCAGGAAGTTGGTGCCGTCGATCAGACCGCCGGTATCGAACACTTCCACGCTGCGGCCCATAAAGTTGTGCACGTACAGGCGGCGGCCATCATCGCTGATCGCCAGACCTTTGGGCGCGCGATCGGTGATCAGCTGACCCAGGCTGGAGCCGGCGTAGGCGTCGAGCAGTTCCACCTTGTTGTTGGCCTGGAGCGCGACGAATACATAGTCGCCCAGCGGCGTGAACACCGCATCGGTGGCGAGGTTCGCATCGTTGAAATCAAACTGGGCGGCGAAGTCTTCGTCGTGCGTCGCCAGATCGATCTGCGAGACGATGGTGCGCACCGTGCTCTCAAAAGTCAGGGCTTCACCGCTCAAGAAGGTGCCGCGACCAGTGTTCACTTTCTGCGATGGCACCCAGGCGCGGTCGCCATCGGGCGAGATGGTCACCGAAGCCAGATAGTTCGGATAACCCTGGGAACGGTCTTCGCCATCGACGGTGCTGGTGTCGTTCTGCAGCACGATGGTTTCCGCCAGATTCAGGCCAGCGGCACTCACCCGCCAGACTTCACCTTGCGGCTGCAGCGGCGAGATAAAGCGCGTCACGTAGATGTTCTGGCCATCGGCCGAGACCGCCAGACCACGCGGCGTTGCGCCGATATCGAGGCTGTCGAGCTGGGCGCCGGTACCGGTATCGAGCGACAGCAATTCGCCGCTGGCTTCGAGGCTGACGTACAGCGCGCTGCCGGTTGGATTGAACACCACGCCATAGGGCTGCGAGCCGCGCGGCAGATCGACGCTGGTGACCAAGGCGCCGCTGCTGCCATCGAGCACGCTCAGGCTGTCGCTGCCCTGGTTGGTGACCCAGACATCGCCATTATTGGCGATCGCCAGGGTGCGCGGTTTGTCGCCGACGCTGACTTCCCAATCCACCTGCAAAGTTGAGGCGCTGATCGCGGTGACCGTGCCGGCATCGGTATTGGCGGTATAAATCCGGCCGTTGGCCTGAACAATGCTTGAGGCGCGCGTTGGTGCGCTCGCGGTCAGCGTACGATGCACCGTTTGCAGCCGGTTGGCATTGGCGGTGTTGTTGCTTGCATCGCGCACCGTGACGATCACCGGATAGTGACCGGCATTGGCGTAGCTGTGGCTGGCGGTCGCGTCGGTGGAGAAACCGCGGCTGTTGCCATCGCCAAAGTCGAAGGCGTATTCCAGAGTGCCGTCGCCGCCTTCGCCATCGGCTGCGAACTGCACGCTCTGGCCGGCTTCAACGGCACCGGGCGCGGGCAATTCGACGCTTAATGGCAGCACCAGCTCATCGAACAGGGCGCGTTGCTCGGTGGCGGAATCAGCGAAAGTGCCGCTGCTAACTTGAGTCCAGCTGTTGCCGTCGGCGCTGACTTCAACGCGGTAGTTGGCAATGCGGCCGTTGGAGCCAGACTGGCGCGGCAGATAATCGATACCACCCAGCGCCTGACCTTCCGCCAGCTTCAGCGTGATCTGATGCGGATGCACTGGATTCGCCGCCTGCCATTCGGTGTGCCAGAAGGTGGCGGGGTTGTTGTCGATGGCGTTGAAGGCGGAGCCGTCTTCACCGGCCAGCTCTTCGCTGTCGACGTCGTACAGGTCAAGATTGGCCACCGAAATCGCGTTGAGATTGCTATCCAGCACCGTCAGTTCGGCAACCGAGGTCCAGGCTTCGCCGTTGACTTCCGAATCGGCAATCAGCTTCACAAAGCAGACTTCGTTGCCCACCGCATTACAGCCCTGCACCGGTTGCAGCGCGCTGAATTCGTACAGCGCCGCCCAGGAACTTGGCGGCAAAGAGGTGAAGTTCACGCGCATATATTGGGCGGTAACCGGCGCAAACGTCAGCGTCTGCTGGATGGTGGTTTCCGGGTTGTTGCTGCGGTCGGCGACTTGGGTCCAACTGCTGCCGTCGCTGGAGACTTCGATCGTGTAGTTGTATTGCTCGCCACCGAATTCGAAGGTCAGTTGGGCACCGGAGAATTCGTGCGGCGTGCCGTAATCGACCTGGAACCATTGCGGCACCGAGCCATCGCTGGCGGTCCAGCGGGTGCTGTAATCGCCGTCGTTACCATCGCTGGCCGGGTGACCGGATTGCGTCGTGCTGGCGCTGGCAGTGCCGCCACCAATCGGACAGTTCTCGGTGCAGTCGGCCGAACCGGAACCGTCGCCGGTGGTGAAGGTGGAGCTAAAAGCTACGTCGGTGGCGTTGCCGGACCAGTCAGTAATGCCACCGACCGGCACCACCACTTCATAAGTAGTGTTGGCCTGTAAGGCGGCATCGGGCGTGAAGTTCACAATATCACCCTGGCCGCTGTACTGACCGGCCAGCGGAACCGTGCTGCCCTGTTCGCGCACAATAAAGGTGGTGTTATCGAGCGAGCTGATCAGCGCATTGTCAGCCAGCGCCAAACCGATGCGGCTTTTCAAACCTTGATTGGTGGCGCCATCGCGCGGGCTCACCTGAGTGACGTTGGGGCCGGTCGAATCGGCGGCCGTCTGATGCACGATAAAACCATTGCCACCGCCGTGGTCGTTACCGACATAGACCAGGTTACCGAACACCGATACCTGTCCGTGGTCGCTGCCACCGCCGACGTTCAACGAGCCGGCGCCGAGCGAGATTGGGTCGGCCGGGGTGCTCATATCGATGACGCTGACGTCTTCCTGATTACCGGAGAAATAACGGTCGCCCTGAGTGGCGCAATAGAGCGCCTCATCAATGCGTAATTCGTTCTTGCTCAGTTCCACAAATTGCGTCGGGTCGCTGATATCGACCACCTGCATATAGGCCGGTGTACCTCGGTTGGTGAACATCACCTGGGAACCGTTAAAACAGATGGCGTAAAAACGTTGGCCGGGCGAATAGGTGGCCAGCAATTGCGGTTGCGCCGGGTCGCTGATGTCGATGCTGGCGACGCGGCCATTGGTGTCCATGCTCGACACCACCATATGGTTGCCCATCGCAAAGATCGGCCCGATACGGAAACCGCCGAGCAGGGAAATCGGCGTGCGGCTGACAATTTCCAGATTATTGATGTCGCTGGTGTCGATCACCGTGATGCCCTGGTTGGCGTTGGCGACATACAAATACGGCGCCTGCCAGGTCAGTTGCCAGGAGGTGTTGGTGTAGTCGCCGGCAGCGATATTGGGAATATCGAAAGCGGTGACGCGCTCTGGTGGCACACCGGGGCCGACATCGGTGAAGTCCCAGATTTCCACGCCATAGCCGGTGGGAATGGCGGCGTAATAACGGCCATCCTGTATGGAAAAACCGGTGCCGTGGTTTTCGCGGAAGTCACCGGTCTCGCCTAAAAAGTGCGGATCCTGCTGGCCGTTGCTGTAGCCGTTGTAGGCATTGCCGAAGCTGTAGGTGGAATCGTATTTGCGCGCCACCTGCGTCGGGTTACGCGGATCGGAAACATCCAACACCAGCCAGCCGCCGGAGGAATGGCCGTGGTCGGGCGCGAAAATACCGACAAAATAGCCGTTGTACATATAACCCAGATTCAGGCCGAACACGGCCGCCGGGTCGTTGGAGTTATCGGGAATACCGAGGGAGCCATCGACCAGCGAAATGCGCTGGTACAGCTCGCCCGCGTTGTAGTTGAGATTGCCCAGGCCGGGCCCGTTCAGGGCAAAGGCGAGTGGCACGGCGGCCAGCGACAGCAGCGTCGCCAACAGCATCCTTCTTATTGTTTTCATTGTGATCTCCTTGCCGAACGAACAACGCACGGATCGTTCGGACGCACTGTGATGAGCGGTCGACCGGCTGATTTTTTGTGGGGTCAGTCCGGTCACAACTTACTGAGCTTCAGAATCGGGCAACCTCCTTAACCGCGCCGGCTCCTGCCGTATCGCAGTTAGAGGGAGACTCTGAACAACTCCCTCAGGGCTCTGCGCGAGCTAAAACGTTCTGCCACAAGGCGCACTTCGCAGCGCAATGGCCGTAGCCCTTGTCAAGAAGTGCAACGCCGGGGCAGGACGTTTTAGCCGCGCCCTCCGGGGCTTTCCGAGGAACGCTGCCACTGCGTTAAACTCATTTGAAAGGTCTCGACATTCCTGCATGAGTCCGCCTTGTGGCACCGTCCCTCGGATAAGCCAGAGTCCTGAGGGAGTTATTCAGAGGCTCCCTGAGCTTCAGGCAGCCCGCTCCAGGGCACCCGGATGTGGAACAGACCGCCGGCTTCGGGCTCGCGCTCAAGGGCAGCGGCGCTGAGTTCAAAGTGGGCGGTGCAGATAAACAGATCGCGCAGGTCCGGCCCGCCAAAGGTGCAGCGGGTGACCTGGGAAACCGGCAGATGAATGCGCGTGCTCAGCCTGCCATCGGGCTCGAACCGGCTGACGCAACCACCGCCCCAGTGACACACCCAAAGCCCGCCCTGATCGTCGCAACACAGGCCATCGGGTTTGCCTTCGTGCTCGGCGAGGGTGGTGAAAATACGCGCTGGCCCGAGTTCCCCGCTGACCGGGTTCAGGTCGTAGCAGCGAATCTGGCGATGGAACATATCGACGGCGTAGAGGCGTTTACCATCCGGGCTGGCGGCGATGCCATTGGCGACGGCAAAACCATCATCGACAGTGGTGCAATTCAGGTCGGCATCCAATCGATACAGCGCACCTTTCGCGCTAGCCAAATCGGCCTCAAACAGACTGCCAGTCCACAACCGACCGGCGCGGTCGGCGATGGCATCGTTAAGGCGGATGTCGGTTTGCCCGACGCAGGGGTCGAGCAGGAAGGCGGTGGTTTTGAAATCGGCATCGAGCCGGTACAGGCCACTGCGGCTGGCGGCAATCCAGTCGCCGGCGTCGGTCGGCACTAAAGCAGTGATGCCGATATCGACCTGATGCACGCTGTGCCGGCCGCTGGCGGGATGGAAGCGATGAATGCGGTCACTTTCGATATCGGTCCACACCAGAGTGGCGGATTGGGCGCACCAGATCGGGCTTTCGCCGATCACATCGGCGCAGGGCAGCACACAGCGGGGACTCTCAGAAAATGGCTGATCGAGCGGTTGGGCGAAGGTCATTGAGCGGGCTCCGCAAGGTTGTTGTTTTTTTAAACAACCTAGCGGTAGCCCGCATCAAAGTCAAAATAATGAGACAAATAATCTCATTATTGAAATATATTTCAGTTTTTCACGCCATCCAGCACCTGACCGAGCTCGGTGGCGGCGCGTTGCATGGCCGGAATATGGCTTTTTAACTCGTCCAGTGAGCAGCGAATCACCGGGCCGTGCGCGAACAGACAGGCAACCAACTGACCATCGCCGGTACGCACCGGCACCGAGACCGCCACCATGCCGTCGATAAATTCTTCGTTATCGGTACCGAAGCCTTGCGCCCGGATGCGTTCGAGTTCCGTCGCCAGCTCGCTCGGGTCGGTCACGGTATTACGCGCCCGCTTATCCAATGGCAGATTGCGGATGACCCGCTCGCGCACGGCCTTGGGCAACAGCGCCAGATACAGCTTGCCACTGGCGGTACACCAGATCGGCACTTCGGAACCGACCGGCAGATGCACCTGCAACGGCCAGTTGGCCTGGACGCGGTCGTAATACAGCATATCGGTGCCATTGGGGATGGAAATGCCGCAGGTTTCGTCCACTTCCCGCGCCAAGCCCTGCAGAATCGCCTGACGCTGAATTTTCACCTCGTTGCTGCTGAGCACACCCAACGCTACTTCCTGCAATGCCGACCCGGGCACCACATTGCCTTTGAGATTGATCTGCAGGAAACCCGCTTCCTCCATTTGCTGCACCAGACGATGCACCGTGGCTTTGGGAATATCGAGTTCGTCGATCAGGCTCGGCAAGGACGCACCGCGTTCGGCCAGGCTGACGGTTTTCAGGATGTCGAGCACACGCAGGATGGAAGAGCCTTTTTCGCGGCGTTGGGTCATGGGTGGGGTGGGCTCCGTGCCGGTGGTGGGTCAGTGGATAGTGGGCAGACTATAACATGGGCGTTAGGTTGAGGTTTATCGAGCACTTGTGCAAAAGGCTTATCCGGGATCTCACCTGGGCAACCGAAACAGACCATCTGCAGTGGCCACAAAAAACAAAGGCGCATCCCTGCGCCCAAACCTCATCCCTGCTCCGCTCTAAAGGCGGTTTTCAGACAGGCAGTCATTGGCCGAAGCCGTCTTGCATCGCACTCGAAAAGGATTACTTCATCGTCGGCATCACAAACTCAGCAGGCGCGGCAACTTCGCTGTCGGGCCAGCGCGTGGTGATGGTTTTCATGCGGGTGAAGAAACGCACGCCGTCCGGTCCGTGCATATGCAGTGGACCAAACAAAGAACGCTTCCAGCCGCCGAAACAGTGGTAAGCCATGGGCACTGGAATCGGTACGTTAACGCCGATCATGCCGACCTGAACTTCCTCGCCAAAACGACGCGCGGCTTGGCCATCGCGGGTGAAAATGGCGGTGCCGTTGCCGTATTCGTGGGCGTTAATTAATTGCACCGCGCTGTCGAAATCGGGCACGCGCACGACACATAAAACCGGGCCGAAAATTTCTTCGCGGTAGATGGTCATGTTCGGCTGAACATGATCGAACAAACAGCCGCCGATAAAGAAGCCGTCTTCGTGACCGGGCACTTTTAAATCGCGACCATCGACAACCAATTCAGCACCCTGCTCGGCACCGCTGTCGACATAGGAGCGCACCTTGTCGCGATGTTCGCGGGTGATCAGCGGGCCCATATCGTTTTCGTCTTTAACGCCGTAACCGGCGCCGATTTTCAGCGATTCGACACGTGGTTTGAGTTGCTCAACCAGCGCATCGCCGACGGCATCGGTGACCGCCACCGCCACCGAAATCGCCATGCAACGTTCACCGGCGGCGCCGTAAGCGGCACCCATCAGCGCGCTGACCGCGCCATCGAGATCGGCATCGGGCATCACCACCAAATGGTTCTTGGCGCCGCCCAACGCCTGGGCGCGTTTGCCATGACGGCTCGCAGTTTCATAAATGTATTCGGCAATGGGCGTGGAGCCGACAAAGCTGACCGCCTGGACGCGCTCATCGGTCAGCAAGGTATCGACGGCTTCTTTATCGCCGTTGACGACGTTAAAGACGCCATCGGGCAAGCCGGCTTCGCGCAGCAATTCGGCCAGCCGCAGCGCCACCGACGGATCTTTTTCCGAGGGTTTCAGCACAAAAGTATTACCGGCGGCGAGCGCGATAGGGAACATCCACATCGGCACCATGGCCGGGAAATTAAACGGAGAAATACCGACGCAAACACCGAGCGGCATCATCTGGCTGTGGGTATCGACACCGGTGCCGACGTTGCGGCTGTATTCGCCTTTCTGGGCGTGCGGCATGCCGCTGGCGAATTCGACCACTTCCTTGCCGCGCGTCAATTCGCCGCGCGCATCCGAAAGCACCTTGCCGTGCTCGCGGCTGATCAGTTCGGCCAGTTCGTCTTCGTGCTCTTCAAGCAAGGCTTTAAAACGAAACAGCACTCGCGCCCGCGTTAAAGCGGCCGCCGAAGACCAGGCCGGAAAGGCCGCCTGGGCAGCAGCGATGGCTTGGCGGGTATCGTCGGCCGACGCCAGTTGCACCCGCGATTGAACCTGGCCCGTAGCCGGGTCGTAGACGTCGGCGTAGCGTTCGCTGGCGCCACTGACTCGTGCGTTATTAATAAAGTGTTCGATGGTTTTCATGGCGATTCCTTAAGACTGATTCCAAACTTTTTTATAGAGCGTGACGATCTCGGCCGCCGTCGGCACGCGCGGATTATTGCCGGGCGAACCGGACGCCAGCGCCTGCTCGGCCATTAATTCGAGCTTGCCGAAAAAGTCACCTTCCTGGATGCCAAAGCCGGCCGGCGTCGGCACTTTTAATTCGTCGTTCAGCGCGGTTAATTCGGTGAGCAATTTGGCGTTGGCCGTGGCATCGCTGTCGCTTGCTGTGGCAATGCCCATGGTGCGTGCGCAGGTGGCATAACGCGCCTCGGCGGCCGGAATCGACCACTCGGTGATGGCCGGCAACAGCATGGCGTTACTGAGACCGTGGGGCACATGAAAATGCGCGCCAATCGGCCGGCTCATGCCGTGCACCAGAGCGACCGAGGCGTTGGAAAAGGCCACGCCGGCAAGAGTGGCGCCGAGCATCATGGCTTCGCGCGCGGGCTTGTCGTCGGGGTTGTGATAGACGCGGCGCAGGTTGGGTGCGATCAGTTCGATGGCCGCCAACGCCTGCTGGTCACTGAACGGATTCGCCTTCTGACTGACATAAGCTTCGATGCCGTGGGTGAGCGCATCGATGCCGGTATCGGCGGTCACCCGCGCGGGCGCCGTCATCGATAATTCGTAATCGATAACCGCCGCCACCGGCATAAAACCCAATCCCATACAGAGCATTTTTTCGTCGGTTTTGGCATCGGTGATGATGGTGACGCGGGTCGCTTCCGAGCCGGTACCGGCGGTGGTGGGAATGGCGATCACCGGCAGGCCGGCCTCATCGACAATGCGCGGCACTTTGTAATCGGCCATCTGGCCGCCGTGTTTGCCGAGAATGGCGATGGCCTTGGCACTGTCGATGGCCGAGCCGCCACCGAGGGCGATCAATGCATCGAAGTCGCCGGCTTTGACCTGATCAACCGCCGGCAACAGTGAATCCTCGGTCGGCTCGGCCATGGTGTCGGCAAACACTGCGCTGTGAATACTGGCCGTTGCCAGGATGTCTTGCAGCCGCGCCGCGTGGCCGAGCTGCACCATAATCGGATCGGTGATCAGCAGCGGTTTTTTGCAGCCCAGCGTCTGCAACAAGGCCGGTACCTGTTGCACTGCGCCGGCACCGGTTTCCATCAGTCGGGGTAGAACGATTCTATGAGTCATGTCGGACCCTCCTTGCCGCCGGCGGACCGGCTTCTGTTGGTCGGCTCAGGCGCCGCTCTCGCTGTTATCTGGTCAATATAATTTATATTGAGACATTTTGTACCGTTTTTACAAATTTAAATTTTGAGCCGCACAGAACCGACCCGGTGCTTGCTACCGGGTCAGCAGGGTTAACGGGAAATCAATCGCTCGGGGTCAGTCCCTGGTTGAACTCCGCCAGTTGCTGCCACAGCGGTTCCATGGCGCGGCGTAACTGGCAGAAGAACTGATAGCGCCGCTCGAAGAAGTCGCGCTGATCGGTGCAGGGCTGATAGTGAGCGCTCAGTCGCGTCATCCGGGCGGTGCCTTCGGCGTAGTCGGCAAAACAACCAGCGCCGACGCCGGCGGCGATGGCCGCGCCCAGTGCGCCGGTTTCAGTGCCGTCGGCGGTGTCGATCTCGACATCGAGCACATCGGCAAACAACTGGGCCCAGTAATCGCTGCGCGCGCCGCCGCCGGTTAAGCGCACCGAATCGAAGTGGACACCGGCGGCGCGCAAGCGATCGAGATGCTGGCGATGACCAAACACTACGCCTTCGAACAACGCATAGAGCATGGCGCTGCGATCGTGCCAGCCGGTCACACCATAAAAACCACCGCGTGCGTGCAACGCCTGGCCGGCGCCATAAAGGTACGGATGGAACAGCGGCAGATCGGCGGGCAGCGTTACGTTGGTGAGCTCTTCGGCGATGATCTGGTAGACAGAAGCATCACGGTCACGCGCGCGCTGGCATTCATCGGCGCAGAACTCGCGGATAAACCATTCCAGATTGGCGGTCGAGGTGGCGCTGGATTCAATCGCCAGAAAACGATTCGCATCGAAGGTACTGGCCATAAAGACCGAACCGGGCTCAGGTGGCTGCTCGACGATGACCTGATTGATGCTCCAGGTACCAGCGATTAACGACGCCTGACCGGTGCGTTCAACACCGCTGCCCAGAGCACTGGCAACCACATCGAACAACCCGGCCACCACCGGCGTGCCCGCAGCGAGGCCGGTGGCTTTTGCTGTGGCCGCAGTCACCTCGCCGACCACCTCGGTCGATTGATGCAGTGGCGGCAACCAGTCGTGGGCATCGTCCAGACCATAGGCGGCGAGCAGTTCATCGGAATATCCGCCACGGCCAAAGTCGATCAGGCCGCAACCGCTCATATCGCTGAAGTCGCTGGACCGCGCGCCGGTTAACCGATGCACGACTGAATCTTTGCATAGAAAAGCGGTGCCGATGCGCTGATACAGCTCCGGCTTATGCTGGCGTAACCAGCGCAACAACACCGGCGTCTGCGCCGCCCAAATGCCCTGATGGTTCAGCGGCAGAATCGCCGCTGCGTCCAATTCGCCACTGGCGACCAGGGCTTCAGCGCGAGTGTCCATCGACTGAATGGCTTTAAGCGGCAGGCCTTCACGATCGAGCAGATACAAACCATTACCGTGACCGCTGACACCGATGGCCGCTATGGCATCACCATTGACTCCGGCTTTTTTAAGCACACCGGCAATAGCACTGACACAGCGTTGCCAGTGCTCATCCATATCGGTTTCGGTAAAACCGGGCGCCGGTTTTTGGGTATCGACGCTTTGCGCATGCACCGCAATTTCGCGGCCGTTCAAATCGAACAGCGCCGCTTTCACCACAGTATTGCCGCAATCGATGCCCAGTAATAAAGGCGTCTGGGTTGCCATAACTTGCTCGCTTTCTTGTTGTTGTTTTTTAACGACTAAACCACAGCCAGTAGCGGCTGTCTTGGGTGGTCCGCTTGGAGGACGTCTTTGACATGGATGTCAAAGTCGAGCCCCCATGGATGGGTTCACGGCGTGCCTCCAAGCGGACCACCCAAGATGGCAGCGAACCACTACCGGCAAACTCAACCCTGCTGATAAACCCCCATGGCCACTTCCGCACTAACCCCATCATGAATCATAGCCATCAAAGCCTTCACCACCCGGCTCGGATCCGGATGCTGATAGATATTACGACCATAGACCATGCCGTGCGCGCCCTGCTTCAGCAGTTGCTCGGCCTTGCCGAACACCGCCGACAAATCCTCTTTACCGCCACCACGAACTAACACCGGGCAGCGCGCCGCTTCGACCACTTCGTGGAAATCTTCGGCCTCAGTTGTCGGATCGGCCTTGATAATATCGGCACCCATCTCGCGCGCCAGCCGCACCAGGGTGACGATTTTTTCGCGGTCGCCATCGACCATATAACCGCCCTTGCCATCGTGCGGACGCATCACCAACGGCTCAATCATCAAGGGCATACCGACGCGGTCGCAGGCATTACGAACTTTACCGATATTCTTCACGCATTGGCGAAACAGATCGGGTTCATCGGGCAGCATAAATAAATTCACCACCACGCAGGCGGCGTCCATTTGCAGCGCCGTGTTAATCGGATCGTCCTCGTTCTGCAACACCGCCCACATACTGCGATGACGTTCCGGGTTGTAGGGATTGCCCATATCGGTGCGCAGCACCAAGGCGGGTTTGTCTTTGCCGTTGCGATCCTGCAGCAAATCCGCCTGGCCATAATTCATCTGAATGGCATCGGGATTGGCCGCCACTAACTGATCAACAACACCGGCCATATCGCTCAGACCATTCAAAAAACTCGGCTCATTACAGACGCCATGATCGATGGCGACATCCAGACATTTTCCGTTATTCAACAAGCGGTTCATCCGAACCTTATGCGTATTAAACATGATGCACTCCTTATGATGCGTCAGGCCGAACGCGAATTGCGCTCAGCGGGATTCAGTTGCCAGTCGGCCAGGCCATGCAGGCGGCGAAGCTGGTCTCGGGTTTGTTGCAGCATGGCATTACCTTCGGCATCACTCAGTGCCAAATGCCGGTTCAGTAACGCCTGCAATTCGATTAAACACTCGGGTGTAATGCGTCCGCCAATGCCAATACTGGTGCGGCGCAAGACCAGGTCCAACAAAGTCTGGGTCGCCTCGAATTCGATCAGAAAACCAATTTCACGTTCGCTGTAATCGTTAAGGCTGCGCAACGGCTGGTCATTGCCAGCGGCAAGATAACCAAGCACTTTTTCAGCGCGGGTGCCGTAACGCTCAAACAATTGCGTCAACCGCTCCGGTGATTCGGCGTAACGCTGTTGCCATTCATTGAGCAGATTTTGCCGGGCGCCGCTGTCGTGCGGATAGTGCTGACCACCGCCAATAGCAAGCTCGCTGGTACTAACGTTTCGCTCACGTTTAAGCTGCTGCAAAACCCGATCGGCAACCTGTTCGCCGAAGGCACGGAAGGTGGTCCACTTGCCGCCGACCATCGACAGAATCGGGAAAGTACGTTGCGGCGTTGGCGCGCTTTCGCGGCACTGATGATTGCGACTGATCTGGCCCGTCACCGCCGCGTCGCTGCGCGGCAAGGGGCGAATACCACTGAAACGATAGAGAATCTGTTGCGGCTCAATGCGAATATCAGGGAACACATAAGCCAGCGATTCGAGAATGTATTGCTCTTCTTCCGGCGTGCAATAAGGCGCATCCGGCGAGTCCACCGGCAAGTCGGTGGAGCCGACCAATACCTGGCCCATAAAGGGAAATAAAATACAGACACGACCGTCCGGTGTTTCGTAAAAAATCATATGGTCGCCGGTGGCTGCGCGCAGTTCTTCGTTGGCGACAATCAGATGCGAACCTTTGGTGCCGCCGATAAATTCACTGGCGCTGTTCATCGCCTCATTGGTGTGATCGATCCAGGCGCCGCTGGCGTTAATGACCACCTTCGGTTTAAGCGTCGTTTGTGCGCCACTGATTTTGTCGGTCAGGGTTAATTGATCACCTTCGGTCTCCGCCAAAGCGACGTAATTCATCGCCAGCGAATTGGGCGCACTGGCCTGGGTGTCGAGCACCATTTCCAACGCCAGGCGTTCGGGATAACTGATCCAGGCATCGTAATAGGTCGCGCTGCACACCAGTTTTTCATTCAGTTGTGGCCAGCGCTGCAAGGTTGCCGAGCGCGAGCGAAACCGGTGTCGCGGTAATAGCTGACGGCGGCGGGTATAGAAGTCATACAACCAGAGCCCGGCCTTGATAATAAAAGCACCGCGACGTGACGGACCGGGCTCGCGACCGAACAGACGACTGAGCGCTGCACCAACACCGGCAAGCCAGTAAAAAATCGGAATTGTGGTCGGTAGCGGTCGCACATAATGGGGCGCGTTATGCAATAAGGCGTTGCGCTCAGCCAGGGATTCACGCACCAGGGCGGTCTCGCCGGTTTCCAGATAACGCAAACCACCGTGAATCATGCGCGAGGGTGCCGCACTGGCAGCGCCACAAAAATCGCCCTGATCGATCAGCACCACATCGACGCCTTGCAACGCCAGTTCGCGGTAGACACTGATGCCATTAATACCGGCGCCGATCACCACCACCTCAGCCGATTCCCTGGCTGTTAATTTTTGCCACAGCGCGGCCCTGCTATGCTCGTTCATAACCCTGATCTCATCTGCATTTGGTCGATTGGGCGCGCATAACCGCGCCCGCTGGCGTGAGCGCTAGCCGTCGATATCCGACAAGTGCCTGGCCCGGGCAGCCTCGATATGTGCGCAATCGGCGGCGCTTAATTCAACCTCACCGGCACGGGCGTTTTCCGCCGCCTGGGATGGATTGCGCGCACCGCAAAGCGCATAGGTGATGCCCGGCTGCTGCAACGTCCAGGCAATGATGATCTGGCCGGGCGTGGCGTGGTACTGACTGCACAGAGGTTCGATATCGGCAAAAAAATCGGCGACTTTTTTGCGGTTATCGACGCTGAAACGCGGATTGTTTTTGCGCTGATCGTCGCCTTCAAATTGACGCGTCGGTGTCATTCGTCCGCTCAGCAAACCCAGTGCCATGGAGGAGTAACTCAAGCAGGAAACACCATTGCTTTTGCAGATCGGCAACAAGGTGGTTTCGATGCCGCGATCAATGGCCGAGTAGCATTCCTGAATGGCATCGACCGGTCCGAATTTCAGGTATTCGCGAAGGTCCGCTTCGCTGGCGTTACTGATGCCAATGGCGCGAATTTTTCCGGCCTTTTTTAGCTCCAGTAACTTGTTCATGGTCGCTTCAATCGGCGTGGTCGGGTCCTGCCAATGAGTGATGTACAGATCGATATAATCGGTGCGCAACCGTTTCAGGCTTTGCTCCAGTTCGTACTCGATGGACTCCGGACCGAGGTAACGATTGACCGGCTGGCCGTCTTCATCGACGAAGAATTTTCCCTTGGATTCGTCGTGCCAGATCATGCCGCACTTGGTCGCCAGGATGACTTCATCACGCCGGCCTTCAATGGCGCGACCGACCAGCTCTTCGGAACGACCCAGACCATAAGCCGGGGCGGTATCGATTAAATTGATGCCACGGTCGAGTGATTCGCGAATGGCGGCGATGGAGTTGTCATCGTCATGACCTCCCCACATCCAACCGCCCATGGCCCAGGTGCCGAGGCCGACAACCGAGGCTTGAATATCGGTGCTGCCGAGCGTTCTCATCTTCATAGTCAGGCTCCTTTTTCCAAGCGTTTTAGCACTGCTTTGGTAGTGACTTCATCGCTGATCAGCGTTTTGAAAAAGCGACCGCGCAAAGCGCCCACGATGGGGTTCACCTTGCTGGCGGACGCTGCCACCCCAACCGACAGTGGAATGTCGCGCAATTCATTCAACGTCAGCGCGACCAGTTTTTCATTGTGTTGATGACCGACCAATTGGCCGTCAACGTTAAACAGATGGGCGAACAGATCGCCGGTTGCGCCTTCGTTAATCAAGGCATCGCGATCGACGCGGCTCATGGCGCGCAAATCGAAGTAGCTCGAATCCTCGGGCACGATGGAACCGATACCGAGCAAGGCGATGTCGGCGTGACGGGCTTTGTCGAGCACTTCGCGCGTCTGGCGCATGTCCATCAGCATGTTGCGTTCGGAGGCGCTGTCGGCGAACAGCGGCGCATGCAGTTGCAGAGCGCGGCCGCCGAGACGTTCTGCCAGCTCCATCGCCAGATGATTCACATCGGTGTAATGCTTGCCCTGCACACCGCCGGTGGCCGGCACCACGGTGACGTCATACTGGCGCTGCGGATTCAGTGCATGAACGATTTCGGTGATCTGCTTGCCGCCACTGATGCACAGCACATCGCCATCGCGCAGATGCTGCAGCAGATAATCGGCGGCGGCGCTGCCGACGGTGCGAGCGACGGTATCCGGGTCGTCCGAATAGGTCGGGCTGACCAAAGCTTCAGGAATACCACTGGCATCGGTGAGCGCTTTTTCCAGTTCAAACAACGACTGGTAGGGCGTCTTGATGCTGATCTCCAGATAGCCTTCATCACGCGCCTGACGAATGATGCGATTGACCTTGGCGGTCGACAGTCCCAGCAGTTTGGAAATATCGGATTGATTGCGCTGCTCGATAAAGTGCATCGTCAATATCCGGCTGAACAATCGCGCCTTGTCGTAATCCACCTTCATCTCCTTCGCCTTAGCCCTGTTGCACCGAGCGGTTGTGCAGGATGTGATCGATGGCCACCGCTGCCAGCAGAATCAACCCTTTAATCAGGTCCTGCCAATACACCGAAACGTTCAGCAAAATCAGTGAGCTCGATACCACTGACAGCAAGGCAATGCCCAAAATTGCGCCGAACACTGTGCCCTCGCCGCCCTTCAGTGAAGCGCCGCCAATCACCGCTGCGGCGATGATATTCAGCTCCAGCCCGACACCGAAGTTGGGTGTGGCCGCGCCAAATTTGGACATATAAATAATGCCGGCCAGACCACAGAGCGTCGAGCTGAGTACCGTCACACCAATCTTGATGCGATTGGTGCGAATACCGGAGAACTCTGCCGCGCGCTCGTTACTGCCGGTGTAGAAAATTTTCCGGAAAGCGGTGGCGTTACGCAGCAGATAGTCGGCGATAATCACCACCACAAAGAAAATAATGATCGAAAACGGCACACCCCAGAGCGTGCCCTGACCGACGAATTTAAATTCCGGCGGCAACGAAAATAACGAGATCGGCGTGCCCTGGGTAATCACCATCGAAGCGCCGCGGGCAATCCCCATAAAGGCCAGCGTCACAATAAAGTGATGCATGCGAATGCGGGTCACGCAGTTACCCATAATCAGACCGATAATGCTGCAGATGCCGATCGACGACAGACTCGCCAGCCAGGGGTTCATACCCAGCACAAACAGCTTGGCAGCCATGACCATGGCCAGACACATGACCGCGCCGACCGATAGATCGATACCCCCGACAATCAGCAACATCGTCATGCCGACGACGACGATGCCCTCGGTGGAAAATGACAGCAGCATGGCCTTCATATTGGCCCAGGTCAGAAAATAGGGTGAGGCAAAACTCATCACGATAAACAGGCCGACGATGATCAGGATCAACGTCAGTTCGCGCATTTTCCGGATGTTGCCAAACAGTCCCTGCTTGCTTGGGTCGGGTGAGAAACTCGGTGTGTTAGCGGTCATAAAACCACGCTCCTGGTTTGCCTTTTGTTATTGTTTTGCACGGCCTTAGGTCGCCGGTTGCACACGAAATTGCGCTGGGTTTTCGACGCTGGTTGCTGCCGCCGCCGGTCCCAGACCGGATGCCAGGCGAATCAGCCGATCTTCATTAATGGCCTCGCCGCTGACGATGCCGTTATTGCGACCTTCGCACATCACCATGACGCGATCGCACAGACCGACGACCTCGGGCAACTCGGAAGAAATAACAATGACGCCAACGCCCTGGCTGGCGAGCTCACGCGTCAGCCGATGGATTTCCGATTTGGCGCCAACATCAATGCCGCGCGTCGGTTCATCCATAATCACCAGGCGCGGTTTCACCGAAAGCATCTTGGCAATGGCGACCTTTTGCTGGTTGCCGCCGCTCAAGGACGACACCGGGTGATCGAGCCGGCCGTATTTCAGGTTTAAACGTTGCGCTAATTCTTGGGCTTGCTCGCGTTCCAAGCGGCGATTTACAAAGCCGTAACGCGACACCTGATCGAGATCGAGCGCGGCGATGTTGCCGGCAATCGACAGGTCGAGAAAAACGCCATTTTCCTTGCGATCTTCCGACAGATAGACAATGCCCAGTTCGACGCTGTCCTGATAATTGCGAATGTCGGCGCGCTGCCCTAAAAAGGTCAGCTCGCCACGGCTGCGTTTGTGCAGTCCGCAAATGGCTTTCACCACCTCGCTGCGACCGGCGCCAATCAAGCCGGCGATGCCAAAAATCTCACCGCGATGCACGCGGAAACTGACGTCGTGAAAACGGCGTTCATCAGAATAATTTTGCACGTCGAGCAAGACCTCGCCGGACTCCGGCGGCGTGCTCAATTTGGGTGGATAAAGTTCACCCAGTTCGCGCCCGACCATCTTGCCAACGATGGCATCGGGTGAGGTGTCGGCGATGTTTTCGGTGCAGACGTATTGGCCGTCGCGCAGTACGGTGATGCGATCGCACTGCTCAAAAATTTCCGCCATGCGATGGCTGATATAAATAATGCTGATGCCCTTGGCTTTCAGCTGCTGCATGATGCGAAACAGCGCCTGGGTTTCGCTTTCGGTAAGCGCTGCGGTCGGCTCATCGAAAATCAAAATATCGCAGTTGAGGGTCAAGGCTTTGGCGATTTCCACCAACTGCTGATTGGAAATGCTCAGGTCGTGCAAGCGCGCGTCCGGGTCGATATCCGCCAGCGGTTTAATGGCATCACGAGCGATGCGCCGAATCTCACGAAAATTCACAAACCAGCGTTTGCTGGCGTTGAGCATCGGCATGGAAATATTTTCCGCAACCGACACATCCGGACAGAGTGCAATTTCCTGATGCACCAGACCGATACCCATTTTTTGCGCCGCCAATGGATCGGCGATTTGCGTCGCCTTGCCATGGACGCGAATTTCTCCGGCGTCGGGCTGGTGAATGCCGTCAATGATTTTCATCAAGGTCGATTTGCCAGCGCCGTTTTCTCCAGCCAGTGCATGGATTTCACCCTTGCGCAGACTGAAGTTAACGCCGGCTAATGCGCGGGTCGCGCCAAAGGCTTTTTCGATGCCGATCAATTCCAAGACGGTTTCATCAAAGCGTGTCAAAACCGATCCTCCCATCTGTCCAAAACAGCGTCCCTGCGGTGCTTAATAATCCCTGTTGGGATCGGCCGCCTACTGGCCGATCCCAAACCGGTCTTACTCGTTAATACCGCGTGTGCCACGACGTTCGAGGTAATCACCCCAATAGAAGTCGTCGGCGTTGTCGGCGGTGACGATGGAGAAGCCGTTATCGACGAAGGGCACACCCATGGGGTTGAAGCCGCTGCGCAGATAATCGTTCATCGGATCGATCTGTTCCGGATGCGCCGCCAGGTAGAGCAACATCATGCCCATATAACCCTGGATACCCTGGTTGGGGTTGACCGCACCGAAAATTTCACCGGCTTTGATCATGTCCAGAATCTTGGCGTTAACGTCGGCGTTGAACACCTTGATGCCGCGATCCAACTCCTTCGCTGCCTGGGCCGCACCGAGGGCGGAGTTGGCTTCAGGCATAAAGACCGCACCCAGATTCGGGTTGGCTTGCGCCATGGTCAGCACCGCATTGTAGGCGCGGGTCGGGTCCTGGTTGCTCGCCGCGCGGGCGACCAGTTCCATGTCTGGCCAGTTGGATTCCATGCGCTCGATAAAGGCAGCGATGCGACGGTCGTGGTTGTCCTGACCGGGGTTTTCCAGCACGGCGTATTCACCTTCACCGCCCATGGCTTCGGCAATGGTGTCGGCGGCGTAACGACCTTCCTGGTAGTTGTCGGAAGTGATAAATGAAACCCGGTCGCTGTTGGGAGAATCGGCAGCAAAGGTCACCACCGGGATGCCCATTTCAGCAGCGCGGTTGATCGGTTCGATAAAGGGATCGGGGTTCATCGGATGCAACAGAATGCCGGCTGGATCGCGCGCCAGAATCTGCTCGAAAGACGCCAGCTGTTTGTTAACGTCGTATTCCGGTGTACCGGTGTAAACGGTGTCGCAACCCATCTGTTCGGCGGCTTGCTTCATCATTTCATAGACCGGGAACCAGTACTCGACGCCAGAGACCATAACGTTCATGTAGTAGGTTTCGCCCGGATCGCAGCGGAAGGGACCGTGATCGTGGCCCGAGCTGGGCGCTTCTTCGGCCAGCGTAAAGCCAGCTGCGAGGGTCAGTGACAGGCCACACAGACCCCGTTTGAGGATGGACAACTTACTCATCAGCACTCTCCTTATTTTTATAGGTGCATTGAGATTCGTCAGGCGTTGAACAGCATAGGTAGTCGATTACGCCTTGGTTTGAAATATATTTCAGTTAAAAGAAATAAATTTCATGGATGGATAGTAATTGCACAATTTTGGGGCTGTCAAAACATTTTTGAGACATTTTGTACCGTTTTTATTAAGTGTTTGATTTTGCTATTGATTTAACGGTGTCTTTTTTCGCGCCGAAACAGAGGCACTTTTCCCGCCTGGCAGCGATAAATTCCCGTCCGACAAAAACATCGGCGATCTCCGCCACCGTGACACCCTGACCATCGCTCCCTATAATCCGGCCCCCTTCACCAGTCGTCGTACAGGCCCACCGATGTTCGATCGCTTGTCGCAATTTTCACCGCTGATCTGGACCGTTATCGGTGGCACCTTTCTGACCCGCCTGACCTACTTTATGGTCTGGCCCTTTATGGCCATTTTGCTCAAAGAACAGTTCGACCTATCAGTGTTCACCATCGGGCTGATTTTGAGTGGCGCGGCCTTCACCGGCAGTTCGCTAAGTTTTGTCGTGGGCAATTTGTCCGATCGCTTCGGCCGCCGGGTGGTGATGATTTCCGGCACCCTGGCATCGGCCATCGCGTTCGGCAGCCTGGCGTTGGCTGATCAGCTAGTGGTTTATATTGTCTGCGTCTTGCTGGTCGGTGCCGGTTACTCGCTGTTGGAGCCGCCGTCGAAAGCGATGATTTCCGACGAAATCAGCGACCCGGAAGCGCGCGGTCTGGCGTTTAATCTGCGTTATTATTTTCTCAACATTGGTGCCGCCGCCGGGCCGTTAAGTGGGGTTTATTTTGGCCTGACCGCCCAACAATCGACCTTCAGTCTGGTGATGGCGACCTATTTGATATACGGCTTGGCATTGGCTTATTTCAGCCGTCATCAGCCCAGTATCAGTGACGATCAAAAAGCCGCAGCAGGCTTGGCGAAAGCCTGGATCGTGCTGAAAAAAGACAAGGCGTTTCAGCTATTGGTGATCGCCAATACCCTGATCATGACTTGCTACGGCCAGTTCGAAGCCACCCTGGTGCAGTATCTGGGTTTGGTGCGGCCAGGCGATGCTGTCGGTTTGTATGCGACCCTGGTGATGGTCAACGCAGCGACTATTTTGATCTTTCAATTTCCGATGCTGGCTTTGTTGCGCAATATCCAACTGCACAATCGCATTTATTTAAGCCTGGCGTTATTCGCGCTCGGTTTCAGTGCTTACGCCTGGTTGCCGCAACAGCTTGCCATCGCCTGGATTCTGGCCACTTTGATTATGAGCGTGGGTGAATCGGTGCTGTTTCCGACCCTGAATATTCAGATCGATGTAATGGCGCCGCAGCATTTGCGCGGCAGTTATTTTGGTGCCAACGCCATCAGCAGTTTTGGCTTTTCGCTGGCGCCTGCCTTGGGCGGTTTAACGCTGGAATTGCTCGGCCACAACGCCTGGTGGGTGACCGGCGCGCTGGTGCTAGTGGCCATGGCTTTGTACTACCTGGCGGTGAAACTGTTACCCACCCGCCGCCAATGGATTGCTGAATTGGAAGCCGAAGTGCGCGCCGTTGAACCGGTCGCGCGAGCATGAAAACCCGACTGGGTAAACGCCTCACAGCGCTGTTCAACGTCGTTGCCGATGACTACGACAGCGTTTGGGATCTGTGTTGCGATCACGGTCGGCTCGGCATGGCGCTGCTGGAAACCGGGCGCACACCACAAGTGCATTTCGTCGATTGCATCGACAGCATTATGACCGACCTGGCGGCGCGCTTAGCGCAATATGGCGCGCGTAATTATCAGTTGCAGTGTTGCCCGGCCGAGCACATTGCGTTGCCGACAACGGGCAAGCATCTGCTGGTGTTGGCCGGGGTTGGCGATGAAGTGACCGTTCGCATCGTGCAACAACTGCACGCTCAAACCACCGACGCCCAAATCGATTGGCTGATTTCACCGGCCAATAATCTGTTTCAGGTGCGGCAGTTTTTACAGCCGATTTTTGGGATCTTGGATGAAGGCGTCGTCGCAGAAAACGGCCGTCTTTATGAGTGGTTGTGGGTGCGTTCCGGCGCGCCCAAAACGATTGAAAATCCGGCACCTTTTTGGAACCCGGAGGATGCCGATCATCGTCGTCACCTGAGCAAATTACTCAAGCACGCTCGCCAGCAGCAGCGTCAGGCGCACAATCCGCAAGCTAACGCCGCTGCCCTTGCTTACGCCCGATTGCTCGAATCGCGCTAACGCAATCTTTACAAATATCCCCCCTTTGCTCTGAGTTGGGCTGTCCCTATTTAGTGCTTTGCCAGCGGATGTCTCGATGAGAGTCCGCCAGCGACGGCCATAAGGGCCAACACTTTATATTGCTTCTCAATGGAGGATATACACCATGACTACGATTGATCTCACTCCCCTGTACCGCAGCACCATCGGCTTTGACCGGATGGCGTCTCTGCTCGACTCCGCGCTGCGCGGCGAACAGTCCAGCGGTGGCGGTTACCCGCCGTACAACATCGAAGTGACTGGCGAAAACCAATACGGCATTACTCTGGCCGTGGCCGGTTTCGAAGAGTCCGAGCTGGATATTCAGGTGGAAAACGGCGTGCTGAGCGTACGCGGTAAGAAAGCCGACAGTCAGGACAACGAACAGCGTCGTTTCCTGCATCAAGGCATCGCCTACCGCTCCTTCGAGCGCAAGTTCAACCTGGCCGACCATGTGGAAGTCAAAGGTGCCGAACTGCGCAATGGCCTGCTGACCGTCAGCCTGGTCAAAGAAGTGCCGGAGGCTATGAAGCCGAAGAGCATCGCCATTAACAGCGGTTCCAACACTCTGGAACACAAAAAAGACGAGAAGGCCGACCAAAAGGCCAAAGTCGCCTGAATCCGCGACTGGGTTAAACGTCGCTGTTAACGCAAAAGGCCGGCAATCGCCGGCCTTTTTTGTGCTTACCAGTTAGTCAATTGTATGCAGGGTCCATCGAGCGCCGCCGTTTCCAGACTGACGCTGTCAGCCGAAGTGCTGACCGCCAGGTTGCTGCTGTTGGCTACCGCCTGCCAGGCAGCGGAATCCAGTTGCCAGCGACGGTTCTCCGGCGTGACCTTGCCCAGATACACCCAGCTTTGCTCGGCACCGCCATCGGCCCATAGGTACAGCTCGCCTTCCGGCCGGTCAGCCAAGCGCTCCGACCACTGGGTGGAAATCCAGGGCGCATCGCCGTCCTGACCTTTATAGCCACTGACCACCAGGGCCACATCACCCTGCCAACTGAGCGGTGCCATATAGTCGGCAGCGCGCAATTCAGTCGGCTGCCCCAGAACCAGAGTCAGAGTCACCACCAACGCCAAAGCCGTCGCCATGCCACCAACGGCACTGGTGCGCCAGATATCCCATTGGGTGACGAGACGCGACCAGAATGAGGTCGACTCGGTTGATGGCTGCTGTATCATATCGGCTTTAACGCGACGTTCGATACGCGACCAGAGATCGGCAGGCACCGCCTGTTCCGGGTAAGGCTGCTGCAGCGGTTCAAGATGAGTGGACCAAAAATCCACCGCCGTGCGCAGCGCCGTATGGCGTCGCATCAGTTGCTCGGTACGACGCCGCACTCTGGGAGTCATATCACCGGCGACGTATTGCGCCGCCAGTTGATCGCACACTTGCGGGTCGTCGTATCGAGCGGCGCTGTTCAGGCTTCCAGACATTTTTTCAGCTCCTGCAATCCGCGCCGAATCCAGGCTTTAACCGTGCCCAGCGGCCGCGCCAAACGTTCGTGCAATTCCTGATGGCTGTAGCCATAGATGTACGACAGCACGATGGCTTCGCGGGCATTTTCATTGAGTTGATCCAGGCATTGATGCACACCCAGATCATGGCTTTCCGAGGCTGGCATTTCGACCAGAATATCGGCGCCGGGGTCTTCGGATAAATCTTCGCGCTTGCGTTTGATGCTCTTCAAGCGATCCAGTGCGGCATTACGCGTCATCACCGTCAGCCAGCCCATGACCGAACCGCGCCCGCTGTAATCGCCCGCCTGCTGCCAGATTTTCAGGTAGACGTCCTGCAACACATCGCACGCTTCCTGCTCGTTTTTCAGAATTCGGTTCGCCACGCCCATCAGGCGACTGGATGTTGCATCGTAGAGTGACTTCAAAGCAGCGTAATCCTGATGAGCAACACGATTCATCACGCGCATCATCCAGGCCGAATCGTGCTGCTTGGAAGCATCTGGCACTGAGCTTGAAGATTGGGTCACAACTACAATCCCGATTGGTTTGGCCAAACGCCTGGTGACGTTTTGCGGTGGCCACGGCTGATAAAATTCAGCCCGGCAATTTGGCCGGGCTGATCCTTGAACGCGAACCAGAGTGTTCACGCTATTAACCTGGGGGCTGCTAAGAGACTCCCCGACTTTCCTTAATTACCGGCCCATCTGGACAACGAACCAGGAACCACCGACCTCATGTCCGGTGACGTCGCCCGGCTTTTTATCGTTCACCCAGTAATACAGGGGTTGATCATCATAAGCCCACTGGCGGCTGTCGTCATCCCGTTCGATGACCGTAAACCGTCCGCTGTCCTGAGCCCGGCGACCGGCTTCAAACGGCGGCCAGCTTTGCGCGCAACCGCCGTAACAGTTGGACTTGCTGGCGTCATCGCGGGTGAATACATAAAGCGTCATGCCGTCGTCGTCGGTCAGTACCGAGCCCTGGCTGCTGTCGTGGGTGTCCACCGGAACATTATCAGGCAGGTTTTCGGCCAGAACACTGGCAGCCAGTGCCAGCAAGGTGGCTGTCGCTGTGGTGGTGATCAGTTTTTTCATGGTTTCTTCCTTTAATAAGTTGTTGGTATTGGTATTGATTCCCTGCACTAGACGACAACTCGCCACGCTCCGGATGCAGCTTTGGTATTGGCTATTACCAAAGCGGCGTCTGGCGATGATTTTCCGGCATCGCTTTGAAAAACGAAAAATAACGAATATTTATTTACTAATAACGAACATCGGCGCTACCATCACTTCACTTTCTTCATCTGACAGGAGCCAGCATGTCTCGCCCACTCCAAGCCGACCAACCCTGGGACCGCCAGGCACAACGTCAAGCTATGTCCGAAGCCGACCTCGATGTGCTGATCATCGGCGGTGGTGCCAGCGGCGCGGGGGTGTTGCTGGACGCTCAAAGTCGCGGTTTGAAGGCAGCGCTGATAGAACGCCAGGACTTTATGGCCGGCACCTCCAGCCGCTCTACTAAGCTGATTCACGGTGGTGTGCGTTATCTGGAACAGGCTTTCAAAACGCTCGACATCGGCAAGTACCAGCTGGTGCGCGAAGCGCTGGCCGAACGCAAACGCATGCTCGCCATGGCACCGCATCTGGCTTGGCCGCTGACGCTGATCACCCCGGTTAAATCCTGGATTGGCCTGCCCTACTACCGCACCGGCCTGGGTCTTTATGATCTGCTGGCCGGTTCGCAACGCCTGGGTCGCTCGCGCATCGAGAGCAAAAACGAACTGAAACGCGCCTGCCCGGCCATTGACGAGACACCGCTCAAAGGCGGTGTCAGCTATCAGGATGGCCAGTTTGACGACGCCCGTTTCGGCATCGCCATGATCCGTACCGCCCTGGAGCAAGGTGGTTTGGCGCTGAACTACTGCGCCGTTGACGGTCTGATCATGGACGACAACCGCGTCACCGGCGCCCGCTGCCGCGACCAGCTCAGCGGCGATGAATTCGAGTTGCGCGCCCGCGCCGTGGTCAATTGCACCGGCCCATGGACCGATCAACTGCGCCAGATGGCCAATCCCAATGCCAAGCCGATGATGACCGTGTCCAGCGGTATTCACCTGCTGATCGATCGCGAACTGCTGCCCGATGGCCGCGGTATTCTGATCCCCGAAACCGAAGATGGCCGCGTGTTGTTCCTGCTGCCCTGGCTGGGCAAGACGCTGGTCGGCACCACCGACGATCCGGCCGAGCTCAGCGATCAGCCGCAAGCCAGTCAGGAAGAAATCGATTATTTACTGCGCCACCTTAATGGCTTGCTGAGTGAAACCATCAGCGAGTCCGATATCAGCGCCACCTTCTCCGGCTTGCGGCCTCTGGTCAGCGATCCGCACGCTGCGGGCACTTCCGGGCTATCACGCGATCACGTCATCGTCACTGAACTTGGCCTGACCAGCCTGACCGGCGGTAAATGGACGACCTGGCGCCGTATGGCGGAAGACTGCATGGATGTGGTGGTTAAAGAAAGCGGACTGAAGGCCGGCCCGTGCCGCACTCAATCGCTGCAACTGGCCGGTGCCAACGGCGATCGTGCTGCCACCGAGCAGGCGCTGAAAGAGCTGCCGGCCGACATCGCCGACCATCTCTGGCAGGCCTATGGTGATCGCGCCGCGGCCGTGCTGGCCCAAGGTTCAGCGCAGCGCCTGCTGGACGATGCGCCCTATATTGACGCCGAACTCAGCTGGGCACTGGATTACGAAGGCGCCTGCCGCGCCGAAGATGTGCTGAACCGACGCCTGCGTATTGGCATGCTGAACCAGCGTCAGGCCGAGGCCATTGGCAAGCAATTGGCCGCGCGGCTGGCCAATTGAGCAAGGCTTCGCTTCGCTGGCCTGACTGGTTACCATAGGTCCCTCATCTTGATGACCGACTGCCATGACTGATCAAAAACAGGCCATTCTGGATAAAGCCAGCGAACACTGCCAACAACTGGGCGAACGTCTGACGCCAAAACGCGAACGCTTGCTTGACCTGCTGCTGGCCGCAGAAGGCCCCAAATCCGCCTACGACCTGATCAGCGATCATCAGGCCGCCTACGGTGAAGCGCCGGCGGCCATGTCGGTGTATCGGATGCTGAATTTCCTGGTTGATGCTGGCCTGGCGCATAAGCTGGCCACCACCAACCAGTTCCTCGCCTGTTCGCACATCAGCTGCGATCACGATCACGAAGTGCCGCAGTTCCTGATTTGCGACCGCTGCCAGGCGGTTGAAGAAGTCGGCATGCAACGCGCCTTGATGACCGAGCTTAAAGCCAGCGCCAGTCGCGCCGGCTTCCAGATGGGCAGCCAGCAGCTGGAAGTGCATGGAATCTGTGCCCGCTGCGTTCAGCAAGCGGCAATAGCCGACACCTAAGCACCCGTCCCTGGCCAATCGAACCTCTTAGCCACTGTTTCGACACAGCGGACAGATATGCGCCCTTGAGAACGGTTTCAGAATTGCAAACAACCGGCTTTTGACTATCTTAGTGGCACGGTAATCGCTGGACGTTCCAGCGCGGCGAACAGGAGTGACGCTGATGACGCCCGTGGATTGGCTGGCCGAAGAAAATGATGACGACAGCCCGGCTTCCAATGAGAGCTGGCAGGTCTTGGTCGTCGATGACGAACCCGAAGTTCATGCCGTGACCCGCCTGGCATTAAGACGCTTTCGCTTCGAAGACAAACCGCTCATCGTGCATACCGCTGCCAGCGCAGAAGAAGCCCTCAATATCGTACGTCAGCTTGGTGATGACCTGGCGATGGCGTTGATTGATGTGGTGATGGAATCCGAACACGCGGGCCTGGATCTGGTCAAAGCGATTCGCGAGGAGATCGGCAACCACCTGATCCGCCTGGTGCTGCGCACCGGCCAACCCGGCTACGCCCCGGAAAGCGAAGTCGTGCGTGACTACGACATCAACGACTACAAAGAAAAAACCGAACTGACCGCGCAAAAATTCCAGACCTTAATGTACGGCGGTCTGCGTAATTATCGCGATCTCAAACAGATGCGCGCTGCGGCCACCCGACACTGATGGCCAGCTCTGGCTGAACTTAAAAATTCTCCGGATGCTTGGCCTTCTGGCGCGCCGCATCGCGCTCAACCACCCCACTTTGCACCAATTGCGCAAGGCTCTGATCCAGCGTCTGCATGCCCTGCTGCGAACCGGTCTGAATGGCCGAATACATCTGCGCCACCTTGTCTTCACGAATCAGGTTCCGAATCGCCGGCGTACCGATCATGATTTCGTGCGCTGCCACCCGGCCACCGCCCACCTTCTTCAATAAAGTCTGGGAGACTACGGCCTGCAGCGACTCGGACAACATCGAGCGCACCATGGCTTTTTCCTCGCCAGGGAACACATCCACCACCCGATCGATGCTCTTGGCCGCCGAGGTGGTGTGCAAGGTAGCGAAGACCAGATGGCCGGTTTCAGCCGCCGTTAACGCCAGCCGAATAGTTTCCAGATCGCGCAGTTCACCGACCAGAATGATGTCCGGATCTTCGCGCAGCGCCGAACGCAAAGCATCGGCAAAACTGTGCGTATCGCGATGCACTTCGCGCTGGTTGACCAGGCATTTTTTGGCCTCGTGCACAAACTCGATGGGATCTTCGATGGTCAGGATGTGGTCTTGCTTGTTGTCATTGATGTAATCGAGCAGCGCCGCCAGCGTTGTTGATTTGCCCGAACCGGTCGGTCCGGTGACCAGCACCAGGCCTCGCGGCACCTTGGCGATTTCCTCAAATACCGGCCCCAGGCCCAGCTCTGCCATACTCAGCACCCGCGATGGAATGGTGCGAAACACCGCGCCACAGCCCCGGTTCTGGTTAAAAGCATTCACCCGAAAACGTGCCACGCCAGGCACTTCAAAGGAAAAATCCGTCTCCAGCCGCTGCTCGAATTCGGCGCGCTGCTGCTCTTTCATAACGGAGTGCACCAGCGCCTGAACCTCAGCATGCGACAAGGCCGGCACATTCACCCTGCGCATCTCACCATCGACCCGAATCATCGGCGGCAATCCGGCAGAGAGATGCAGATCGGACGCATTCTGTTGGGCGCTGAAGGCCAGAAGTTCGGTCATATCCATGAGAAAAAGGCTTCCTTCAAAAATGGGCGGATGATACTCAGGCGAGTCGAAAACCGGTATGCTGTTGCGCTTTGCAAGGCCGGTGGCGAGCGCCGCCAGCCCTAACGAATAACGACGCCAGTGTAACCGAAGAACGATGTTTTGCGAGCACCGTTCCAGCTTGTCGGAGTGCCAGCTTGAGCCCTGAACAAAGCCCGTTGAACGACCGTTTGGCCAGCGTGAACAAGCGCATTAACGCCGCCTGTGCGCGAGCCGGCCGGTCTGCTGATGAGATCACCTTAGTGGCCGTCAGCAAAACCTGGCCGCTGGCCGATCTGCAGGCGGCCGTCGCCGCCGGCGTCACCGAACTGGGTGAAAACTACGTTCAGGAAGCGGTCGACAAGGTGCAGCAATGGCAAGGGCCGGCGCCGGTCTGGCATTTTATCGGCCCATTGCAGTCGAACAAGACACGGTTGGTCGCTGAGCACTTTGACTGGGTGCAGAGTGTTGATCGACTGAAGATCGCTCAACGCCTGTCTGATCAGCGCCCGGAACACTTGCCGGCGCTCAACATCTGCATTCAGATCAACATCAGCCAGGACCCGGCCAAAGCCGGCATCGACGCTGCTGAACTGCTGAGTTTTGCCGACCAGCTCAGCGCGCTGCCGCGCTTGCGGCTGGGCGGCATCATGGCCATTACCGCCGCCGATCTCCGTGACACCGAACTGCGCCGCCAGTTCAATGAATTGAAAAGCCTCAGTGATACCCTTATTCAACAGCAGCCGGATGCCGGTGTTTTGTCGATGGGTATGAGCGCCGATTTCGAAACCGCCATCGAGTGCGGCGCCACTCATGTCCGGGTGGGCAGCGCGCTCTTTGGTCAGCGCAACTATGATTCGCAAGCATCACTTTGATCATTAGCGGCCACAATCCATTAACAGCGGCAACGCTTTGAAGGAGACCAGAATGCAAACAGCCACCATCGGCTTTCTTGGTGCCGGCAATATGGCAGGCGCCATTATCAATGGCATGCTCGCCAGTGGCTTTGACGCAAAACGCATTCAGATTTGCGATCGCAACCAGCCCAAGCGTGACGACTTTGAGCGCAAAGGTTTAGTCGCCACCGCCGATGCGGCCGAACTGGTCGCCGCTTGCGATATCCTCGTGCTGGCGGTCAAACCTCAGGTATTAAAGTCGGTGATTGAGCCCTTGGCGTCGGCGTTTCAGGCACGGCGCCCCTTGGTGGTCAGCGTTGCTGCTGGCGTCACCGCCGAAAGCATCGACCGCTGGCTGGGTGGCGATTTCGCCATCGTGCGCACCATGCCCAATACACCCTCGCTGGTGATGACCGGCGCCACCGGCCTGTTCGCTAATGACCGCGTCAGCGCCGAAGAACGCACGGCAGTACAGCAGATTTTTGATGGTGTCGGCGCCACGCTCTGGGTCGACAACGAAGACGAATTGCACGCTGTCACCGCCACCAGCGGCAGCGCACCGGCTTATTTCTTTCGCTTTATGGAAGCCATGCAAAAGGCCGCCGAACACCAAGGTCTGGATGCCGACAGCGCCCGCGCACTGATCGTCCAGACCGCCCTGGGTGCCGCCAAGATGGTGCAGGAAACCGGCGAAATGCCCGCCGAACTGCGCCGCAAGGTCTGTTCACCCAACGGTACCACCGAACGCGCCATCCGCAGTTTCGAGGCAGACGACCTCGATGCGATGGTGGATCGAGCCATGCAAGCTTGTCGTGTGCGCTCAATTGAATTGTCCGAAGAACTGGCAGACTGAGCCCGACTCAGCGCCACCGACCGAATAAGAGGAACCCGACATGGTGTTGGCTAGTATCGCCGTCCTGATTCTGAAAACCGCCTTCAGTATTGTGCTGATCGCCTTGATTGCCCGCTTCCTGGCGCAGGTTGCGCGCGCCAATACCTATAACCCTTTGGCCCAGACCGTGCTGAAAATCACCAATCCATTTTTGCTGCCGCTGCGGCGCATTATTCCCGGCTTTGCTGGGCTCGATATTGCCGCTCTGGTGTGCATCTGGATCGGTCAGTTTGTCTTGGCCCTGGCCATTATTCTGGTGAACGGTAACAACCCTGTGCCGCATCTGGGTTCGATGGCGGTGCTGTCGCTGCTGGCGGTTGCTGGCCTGCTGATGACGGTGCTGCAATGGAGCATGATCATCGTCGCCATTGGCAGCTGGATCAGCATGGGTCAACAAAACCCGATGCTCAGTTTTCTGCAGGAACTGGTGGAACCCTTTGTCGGTCCGTTCCGGCGTTTAAACCTGCAAATCGGCATGCTGGATTTGTCCTACATCATCGCCTTTCTGGTGCTGATTATTCTGCGCGATTTTATTCTTGGCGGCGTCATCGTTCCGATGACCGGTCTGTACGACAATAATTTTATTGGCTTTGCCACTGGCGGCATCATGCCGGTGATCGGTCTCTAAGCATTATCGATTCGCCCGCCTGCAACGCGCCGACGGAATGAGCTCAATAGGACATCGCTTCATGCCCACAGAAATACCGGCCGACAGTGTCGGCCTGGTCGAACCCCAGACCGCTTTTTTTGATGAGCCGTTGCCACTGCGCTCCGGTCGTTCGCTGTCGTCTTATCAACTGGTTTATGAAACCTACGGCACGCTCAATGCCGATCGTTCCAACGCCATTTTGATCTGTCATGCCCTCTCGGGTCACCATCATGCCGCCGGTTATCACAGCATGGATGACCGTAAACCCGGCTGGTGGGATGCGTGCATCGGGCCGGGCAAAGCCATCGACACCGACCGTTATTTTGTGGTGTCACTGAATAACCTCGGCGGTTGTCACGGCTCTACCGGACCCACCGATGTCGATCCGGAAACCGGTCGTCGTTACGGCCCTGATTTCCCGATTATGGCGGTACGCGACTGGGTCAAAAGCCAAGCGCGTCTGGCCGATCGTTTGGGCATTGAACAATGGCTGGCGGTGATTGGAGGCAGCCTGGGCGGCATGCAGGCTATGCGTTGGTCTATCGACCACCCGGAACGGTTGCGTGGCTGTGCGGTGATCGCCTCGGCGCCCAAATTATCGGCGCAAAATATCGCTTTTAACGAAGTGGCGCGTCAGGCCATTACCAGCGACCCGGATTTTCATGACGGCCATTATTATCAGCACGATACGTCGCCACGCCGTGGCTTGATGTTGGCGCGGATGCTCGGTCATATCACCTATTTGTCGGAAAGCGGTATGCGCGAAAAGTTCGGCCGGGAACTGCGCCAGGGCAAACTGCATTTCAGTTACGATGTCGATTTCGAAGTCGAATCCTATCTGCGTTATCAGGGTGAAAATTTCTCCGATAATTTCGACGCCAATACCTATTTGCTGATGACCAAGGCGCTCGATTATTACGATCCGGCCGGTGATCATGACGGTGATCTGGCACGTTGTCTGTCACAGAGCCAGTGTCGTTTTCTGGTGACTTCCTTCAGCAGCGATTGGCGCTTTACGCCGGCGCGCAGTGAAGAAATTGTGCGTGCTTTGGTGCGCGCGAAAAAGCCGGTCAGCTATCTGGAAATTGAGGCGGACCAGGGTCACGATTCATTTCTGTTTCCGATTCCCGAGTACGTTAAATTGCTGAGCGGTTTTCTGGCTTCACTGAGCACCCAAGGAGCGCCGGCATGAGTCAAATAGAACGCCCCGATTTCGATTTTATCGAGCCTTGGATCGAACCCAACAGCCGCGTGCTCGACCTCGGTTGTGGTGACGGCGGCTTGCTCGCCATGCTGCGCGACAACAAAAACGTGCGCGGTTACGGCCTGGAAATCGATACCGATAATATCGTCGAATGCGTGGCGCGTGGCGTCGATGTTATCCATCAGGATCTGGATGCCGGCCTGGATAATTTCGACGACCAGAGTTTCGATACCGTCATCATGACGCAGTCGTTGCAACAGACCACAGCGCCCGATCGCATCGTCGAGGAAATGCTGCGCATCGGCCGCCAGGCGGTGGTGACTTTTCCCAACTTTGGTCACTGGACAACGCGCGCCTATCTGGGTTTTCGCGGCCGTATGCCGGTGTCGGAATCCTTACCCTACGCCTGGTACGAAACACCCAACATTCACTTCTTCACCTTTCGCGATTTCGAAGTACTGTGTCGCGAACGCGGCATAAAAATTCTCACCCGAGCGGTGGTGGATCGCAATCACCAGGCCAACTGGAAGATGCGCATGCTGCCCAACCTGCTCGGTGAAATTGCGCTCTATCACATCAGCCGGTGATCGCCATGATTCGTTCTGTCTTCTTTATTGCGCTGTTCGGTGTGCTGTCATTGACCGCCCAGGCCGAACAAAAAGTCGTCTTCAATGGCGACTACGAACTGCACTACATCGTCTTTAATTCGACCCTGTTGCAGCCGGAGATTGCGCGTCAATACAACCTGCCTCGCGCCGGCCGCAGCGCCATCGTTAACCTCTCAGTCTTGCAGCAACAAAACAACGGCGTGGCCACGCCCGTCGACGCAACGGTCAGCCTGAGCGTGCGTGATTTGCTCGGCCAACAACGCACTATTGAACTGGACGTGGTGCGCGAACAGAACGCCATCTATCACCTCGGCATCGTGCGTTTGCTCGACCGTGAAATGCTCTGGTTCGACATCAACGTCGAGATTCCCGGCGAGCGCGATTACCAGTTCAGCTTCAGCAAAGAAATGTGGGAGGAAGAAGCATGAGCGCCTGGGTACTGGCCTCCGGTAACGCCGGCAAACTGCGCGAATTCCGCCACTTGCTGGAGCCGCTGTCGATCGATATTCAACCCCAAGGCGAACTGGGCGTGACCGACGCCGAGGAAACCGGCCTCAGCTTTATCGAAAATGCCATCCTCAAGGCCCGCCATGCCGCCGCAGCAACAGGACGACCGGCATTGGCCGACGATTCCGGTCTGGAAGTGGATGCGCTGCACGGCGAGCCGGGTATTTATTCGGCGCGTTATGCACTGCGCGCCGGCGGCGAGAAAAGCGATGCCGCCAATATCGAACGACTGCTACGTGAACTTGATGGCGTGCCTGCCGAGCAACGCACCGCTCGCTTTCAATGTGTGCTCGCGGTGATGCGTCACGCTACCGATCCGACACCTCTGATCGTGCAACGCAGCTGGGAAGGTCGCATTCTGGAAACGCCGTCCGGCAGCGATGGCTTCGGTTACGATCCGGTATTCTTTGTACCCGAACTGGGCCAGACCGCAGCCGAACTGGACAAGGCCACCAAGAATAAAGTATCGCATCGCGGCCAGGCACTGGACGCCTTGCTGCCGCTGCTGCGTGACCGCTTCGGGCTATGACCGACGCTGTGTTGCCTCCGCTGTCGGTCTATGTGCACGTCCCCTGGTGCGTGCGCAAATGCCCCTACTGCGATTTTAATTCCCATGCTCTCGATCCGCACGCCATTCCCGAAGCCGACTATTTGGCACGGCTGATCGAAGACCTGAAGCAGGACGCACCTCTGGCGCAAGGCCGCCTGGTGCATTCGGTGTTCTTCGGTGGCGGCACGCCTAGCCTGCTCAGCGCTGAAACCATCGGCGCTATTCTCGAAGCGCTGCATCAGCATTTGGGCTTGGCCGAGGATTGCGAAATCACCCTCGAGGCCAACCCAGGCACCATCGATGAAAGTCGTTTTAGCGGTTTGCGCGCGGCTGGCGTTAATCGCTTATCCATCGGCGTGCAGAGTTTTCAGGTGCATCAGTTGGAACGTCTGGGCCGTATCCATGATCCGGATCAGGCGGTGCGCGCCATCGAACGCGCCCGCGAAGCAGGCTTCGATAATTTTAATATCGACTTGATGCATGGCTTGCCTGAACAAAGCGAAGCCGATGCACTGGCTGACCTCGATCGCGCCATCGCATTGAACCCGACCCACCTGAGTTGGTACCAACTGACCATCGAACCCAATACCGAATTTTACCGACGTCCGCCGGAGCTGCCGGTGGACGATACGCTCTGGGCGATTCAGGAAGCTGGTCAGCAACGTCTCAAAGAAGCTGGTTTTGCCCAGTACGAAGTCTCGGCTTACGCCCGTGATGGCAAGCGCTGCCGGCACAATCTCAATTACTGGGGTTATGGCGACTATTTAGGATTGGGCCCGGGCGCGCACGGTAAAATCACCCAGACCGAGCCGTTCGTTATTCGCCGCACCCGTAAAACCCGGCTGCCGAAAGATTATCTGGACCGCTCACGACTGTTGCTGCGTCAGGAAGAAGAGGTCAGCGCTGAAGACCGGCCATTCGACTATTTCATCAACAGTCTGCGCCTGGTCGAAGGCATGCCGCTGGACCATTTTGAAGTCGCCACCGGCCTGGATCGCGCTACACTGGAACCGACTCTAAGCCAGTTGCAGCAACAAAATTTACTGACCATCGAGGCTGGACGCTTGCGTACTACACCCCAAGGTTTTCTATACTTAAATGACATTCTTGCCGAGTGGCTGGCATGAGCACTCTAGCGCGCCACCTCTATTCGCTGTTGTTTTATCTGCTGACGCCCCTGCTGTTGGTGCGCGTCTGGCTGCGCGGTCGCACCCTGCCGGCTTATCGCAAACGCCTGGGTGAGCGTTTTGGTCACTGGCCCAAAATACCGGCCGGTGCGCTCTGGGTGCATTCGGTCAGCGTGGGTGAAACCATCGCTGCCAAGCCGTTAATTGAACGCTGGCTGGAGCGCCATCCGGGTATGCCGGTTTTGGTCACGACGATGACACCCACCGGCTCTGAAACCGTCAAAGCGCAATTCGGCGACAGCGTTTACCACGCCTATCTGCCCTGGGATTTACCGCACGTACAGCGGCGTCTGCTCAAGCGCCTGCAACCGCGTGCGCTGGTGATCATTGAGACCGAGCTGTGGCCCAACCTCTTGCACGCCTGCAAACAGGCCAAAGTGCCGGTGCTGCTGGCCAATGGCCGACTGTCCGAGCGTTCCTTGCGCGGTTATCAGCGACTGAGCGCCTTGATTGGCCCGATGATGCGCCAGCTAGACGGTGTCGCAGCCCAACACGCACCCGATGCCGAACGCTTTGCTGAACTGGGCATCGACAGCAACCGCATTGAAGTGACTGGTTCGATCAAATTCGATTTACCGCTGACGCCGGAACTGCACAGCCGCATCGAAACCTATCGTCAGCAGCTGTCTGGCCGGCCGGTCTGGGTGGCAGCGAGCACCCATGCCGGTGAAGAAGAAACGCTGCTCAAGGTGCATCGTGATATTCGCGCCAAACTGCCCGACGCCCTGCTGATTCTGGTGCCCCGTCATCCCGATCGTTTCGATGCGGTGGCCGACCTGCTCGATCGCGATCGTTGGCGCTACAGCCGCCGCTCACGCACGGGTCAGCCGCGCAAAAATGATGCGGTCTTTCTGGGCGATACGCTGGGTGAATTGCTGCTGTTCTACGGCGTGGCGCACGTCTCGGTGATCGGCAACACCTTCAACGAAGGCGGTGGTCACAACCCCATCGAACCAGCGGCGCTGGCCAAACCCATTCTGCTGGGCCCGAGCTTTATCAACTTCCAATCCATCGTCGATGCGATGCTTAAAGAGCACTGTCTGGTGACGGTCGAAAACAGCAAAGAACTGACCCAGCGCCTGCTCGGCCTGCTGCAAAGCCAGGATTTGCGCGACACCTACGGCCAGCGTGCCTACCTCTTTTTCCAGCAACAACAGGGGGCATTGCGACGCCTGGAAAGCTGGATCGAAAAGCACCTGGATTTGAATCCAGACAGTGACCCGAGCAGCGCCTCACGCGACATTCGTCCGCTGCGCACCGGCCACTGACACTCGCTTAAAGCGCCTGAGGCCAGGCTTTCGTCAGGGCACGACCACAGCCTTGAAAGGTCTGGCCGTCCAGGGTAACGACTGCCGTCCAATCGAAATCTTCGCCACTCATGCTGTCCTGACAAGGCACCGGCTCCAGATGAATGATCAATTCGGTCACCTCACCGCTTATATCGTAACTAATGCCTGGCCCGACGGCCTTGGCTTCAGGCAGCGGGGTGACGGTTCGTACCTGGCCGTAGTCGGTTAACAAATGCGCCTCGCGATCGCTCAACTCCAATAGCCAGCCCGGCTCGTTGCCTAAGGCACGAAAGTTGACCGGATAACGCCCGAGCGTATCGCGTGGCGCCCGGGCTTCGTTGAGCTGGCACTCGGTTTTGGCCTGGCCGGGCAACGTCAGCAAGGCGTGATTGCCTCTATCCCAGAACTCCACATCCTCACCGACAAAACGCGCTCCGGAAGCCGAGCGCGCCTGGCTCAGTTCAACCGGTCCGTCGGGTAAATACAGCCGGGCATCCTCGGCACTGAGGTAATAAAAACTGACACTGGTCTGAGCGCATTCAAAAACACTCAAACTGGCTTGATCGGTGGTTTCGGTAACGGGCTCGCGACTGGCACAACCGGCCAGGATCCCAAGCAAAACACACCCAGCTAACACCCTGCCTTTATTCAAAACCCTCTCCTTGTAGGATGATTAGGATGGTTCCAGCATGCCTGTCGCCCGGTGCTAATTGAAGGGCGCGTTATAAAGAGGGTGACGTCGGTCATACCGATGCGCACAAAAAACCGCAGCCACAAAAAAAGGCCGCCGAGGCGACCTTTTATGGAATGAGGTAAACCGATTAAGGCTTAAATAACGCTCTTAGATAACTTCGACGTCAGAGGCCTGAGGACCTTTCTGACCTTCAGTGATGGTGAACTGAACGGCTTGGCCTTCAGCCAGAGTGCGGAAACCGTCACCCTTGATGGCGCTGAAGTGAACGAAAACGTCTTTGCCGCCTTCCACTTCAATGAAGCCGAAGCCTTTGGTTTCGTTAAACCATTTTACTTTGCCAGTCTGTACAGACATTGCTTTCTCCTGGAAGAGGATGCGATGTGTTTCGGACAGCGCTCGAGCCAGAGCAATTCCAGACAGCCGCTGCCGGTAAAGATAACGTCTTACTTACGCGCAACCTGCTTAGGGAACTTCTTCAGAGTACGACAAAGTCTCACCGGGTCTTGCTTATAAGTATTGCGACAATCTTTTACAAAGCTCACTTTAGCGAAGCCAAATTGGATGTAAAGTACTTTTTAGCGCCCCGAAAAGCCGCCAAAGTCGCTTAACAGCGCCGTTCTCACCCGCTTTCTGAGCGTTGTTCGACAACTATCTGATATTGCTCGTTTTTTCACCAATTGCGAGTCACGCCCGACCCAACAACAGCTTGCTGGCCAGGCGTGAATTTCTAATGACAGGCGACTAGCGGTTTTAAGCTCAGTCCGTCTTCTTGGCCCGCTGATCGCTTTGCACGCGTTTGGCCATCTTGCTGAACGCCTTGTGGCGACGCCGCTGCTGCCAGTTTGTTTCGCTGGCCAGGGCGGTTTCGCGCTGCAGTTTTTGGTAAGAACGCAGCCGCCGCGCATCCAACTCGCCCGACGCCACGGCCGCCGCTATCGCACAGCCGGCATCACCCTGGTGGGCGCAATCGCCGAAGCGACACTGCTGCGCCAGCGCTTCGATATCATCGAACAGGGCGCTGACACCCTCGGCCGCTTCCCCCAAACGCAGCTCACGCATGCCCGGTGTATCCATGATCCAGGCGCCCAGCGGTGTGCGCTCCATCTGTCGCTGAGTGGTGGTGTGCCGACCTTTGGCATCGTCTTCGCGGATGGCGGCAGTGGCAAAGCGTGCTTCACCGATCAGGCTGTTGGTCAGGGTGGTTTTGCCAACGCCGGACGACCCGACCAAGGCCAGACTCTGACCACGCATCAACCAGGGTGACAGCGCATCAACCGACCAGCTCTGGCGGGCATCGAGGCAGACCACCGGCAAGTCTGAGCGCAGCGACTGCGCCTGATCACGCAGTGCGTCAGCGTCCGCGCTTAAATCGGCCTTGGTCAGCACGATGACCGGATCGACACCGGCATCCAGCGCCAAGGCCAGATAGCGCTCCAACCGCGACAGATTAAAGTCGGCATTGCACGAGGCGACGATCAGCAAGGTATCGAGATTGGCTGCGATCAGCTGAGGCTTCGGTTCGGTGCCCGAGGCGGTGCGGCGCAACAGCGTCTGCCGCTGCAACAAGCGTTGTGGTTCGCCACTGGCAGCATCGAGCCACAGCCAATCGCCCAGCGTAGGCCGATCGCCGGCCTCGGCGTGGCGAAAAGCGCCGCTGATCATCCAGCTGTGCGCGCCCGTTTCGTCGAGCCATTCCAGACGATCGCGATGCACCGCCGTCACTCTGGCCGGCCGGCCATTGGACAGTTCGTCGAGACTCAGTTGTTGTTGAAATACCGGTCGCCAGCCGAGGTCGGCCAGCGTTAATAATGCAGAAGTCATGAGGGTTTCCCTTCACGGAGCCAGCGTCAAACTGGCGTTAACAGGCTAAGACCCAAGTCGTCTAACTTGGATCGATCCGGTCCGATTCAGGGCAGGTAAAACTGGAGCGAAAGCTCCACAGGAAGAAGGAGTGCGCTCAGCCTCGACCTGCCACTGGGGCAAGCTCTACAAGGTTCAGGTTCATGAAAAACGCCTCCTTTTTGCGATGGGACTTATTGGTTTGCGTTTGCGCTGGAACTTTGCCACCACAGCGACAACGCCAAGCAGTTTGCCGCAGCCACAGCGGCCAGGCAAGAGCCGGTCAGGCTAAGATCTGGTTTTGTCCCAAAAAGCGATAGCCGACACCCGGCTCGGTTTCGATGTAGCGCGGGTTGGCCGCATCGTCATCGAGCTTCTGACGCAGCTGACGAACCACATTACGCAGATACTGAGTATCGTCGCGATGCGTCGGCCCCCAGATGGTTTCCAGCAGTGCCGTCTGGGTCACCAACCGACCCGAGGCCAGCATCAGGTGACGCAACACCGCCCACTCCTTACGCGTCAGCACCACATTGTCGTTACGCACCAACAACCGACGCTGCGCCACATCGATACTCAAATAAGCATCGTTAAACAACGGCTCCGGCTGCATCGGCTCTGCAGCCCGCGATGCCAGCAAGCGGCGCACCCGGGCCAGAAATTCGTTAACGCTGAAGGGCTTCACCACATAATCCAGAGCCCCCAGGTCCAGCGCCTGCACTTTTTCGGCTTCATCCGACCGTACCGACAACACCAGCACCGGCAGACTGCGTTCCGCCAAAATGCGCCGCAGCACCTCCTTGCCATCCAAGTCCGGCAAGCCCAGATCGAGCACCACCAAGGCCGGCTCGGCCAGCGCCGCCTGAGCCAGACCGGTCGCGCCATCACTGGCTTCAATGACTTCATAACCCTGGGAGGTCAGGCTGATGCGCAGAAATTTGCGGATCTGCGGTTCGTCATCAATGATCAGAATTCGGTTCATCTACGCTTCTCCCGACTGGCCAGCCTGAGACAACGGCAAGCTCAGTCGTAAACAATGGCCGAAACCCTCCGGCGGCGGCACGATACAGGCCTCGCCACCATGCACCCGCATCATGCCGCGACAGATGGTCAACCCCAGACCGGACCCTTTTTCGTAGCGATCACCACGGCTGAACGAATAGAACTGGGCAAACACCGCCTCCCATTGATCGACCGGCAACCCCTTACCCTGATCGCACACATCCAACACCATCCAGTCATCCTGACGCCGCACCCTGATCAGTACCTGTCCATCCGGCGGCGATGCTTTGAAGGCGTTATCAACAGCGTTGTAGAGCGCCTGTTCAACCAGAGCGGCGTGCACCCAAAGCGATGGCAAATCCACCTCGGCATCCAGCCGCAAGCGCTGGCGCTGACTGTCTTGCGTCATGCGACGTGCCACCACTGCATAGAGTTCTTCGACCGACACCCACTGCCGGTTCAGCGATAACTCACCCTGCCCCAGGCGCGTCATATCGAGCAGATTCTGGATATAGGTTTCCAGGCGCTGGCTTTCATCGATGATCGAATCGAGCAAATCCAGCCGGTCCTGTTCGGACAGATCGGCGTGCAAATCACGCAGCGAAGTCGCCGAGCCCATCATCGTCACCAGGGGTGTTTTCAGATCGTGCGATACCGACGACAACAAGGCCGAACGCAGGCGTTCTTCATCGGCCTGACGCTCGGCGCGTTTCAGTTCGTCGGCGGCGGCATCCCGTTCCAGCGCCGTCTGCACCTGTTCACCCAGACTGCGCACCAGCGTCTGCCAACTGGCCGGCAAAGGTTGTTCGTTGAGCACCTCGACGTGCAAGGCCCGGGCGCCGGTTAAAACATCGCGCTCGCCCGGTGCCGGGGTCAACCGCAGTTGACCGGGAAAACGTTCGGCACTGAAATCGGCCAGCGCCGCGGTTAAATCATCGCCGCGCTGCAACTGCGCCATTAACCGCAGTTGAGCTTTAAGAAAGCCTTCCTGAAACTGCAACTGCAGCAGTTGCGAGCGCAACCGATAGGCCAACCAACCGGCCAGCAGTGCAAAGAAAACATAGGCCAGTGCCGCCGCCAGTTCGCCCGCATCGTGCATCTGAAAACTGAAACGCGGCTGGGTATGAAAGAAGTTAAACAGCGCAAAACCGAGAAAGGCACAGATCAACACCCCGGCCCAACCGGTCCAGAGTGCGCACACCAGCGCGACCATTAAATACAACAGCAGATGCGTCGACTGGTTCAGCCAGGCGCCGGGCAACCAACCCAGCAAGGTGACCAACACCGGCAACAGCGTCGCCAGCAACCAGGCGTTACGATTGGGCCAGGGCAGTCTCAACAGCATTCTCCTTACCAACGCCAGAAGCCGGGCGTAAAGGGCACGATCAGCGCCAGAAATTCCAAGCGACCGAGCAACATGGCAACACACAACAACAACTTGGCCACTTCATTGAGCGAACTGAAGTTGCCAGCCGGGCCGATAATAGCACCGAGCCCCGGGCCGATGTTCATCAGCGCGGTCAAGGCGGCCGAGGTTGCGGTTACCGCATCAAGACCGGTCATCGCCAGCAACAGACTGCAGCCGAGCCAGCTGACCATCACCAGAAAGAAATACGCCAGCGCAGCAACCAGCACCCCTTCTTCGACGCGGCGCTGATTATATTGCCGGGAAAAATGCGCTTTCGGATGCAACGAATGGAACAGATGTTCGCGCGTCATCAACGCCAATAACTGATAGCGAAACAGCTTGATGCCGCCGGACGTCGAACCGGAGCAGGCACCGCTGAACATCAGAAAACCAAATACCAGCAAAGCAAATCCACCCCACTGGGAATAGTCATCGCTGGCGTAACCGGTGGTGGTAATCACCGACACCAGATTGAACAGGCTGTGGGTCAGCAACTCACTCCAGGAGGCTTCACTGCCAGCCAGCCAACGCGCCAAGGTCACCGCCAGGGTCGCTGCCAGCACCAGCTTCAACAGCAGTTGCACCTGCGCATCGCGCAGCACCAGCCAACTGCGTTCACGCACCGAGTTGACGAACAATAAAAACGGCATACCGCCGAGCAACATAAAGGCACTCGCCGCCCACAATAAAGCAGGTCGCTGGAACTGACCGAAGGACGCATCCGAGGTTGAATAACCGCCGGTGGCAACGGACGTCAGCGCATGATTGAAGGCCTGGAAAGCGGTCATGCCGAGCAGCCAGTAGGTTAAAAACGCCAGCAGTGAAATCACCGCATAGGCCAGCGCAATGGTCAGCGCCACCCGGGCGATGCGACTGTTTTGAATATCGGACCATTCAGACGATTCGGTACGAAACAACCGCATACCGCCGACTTTAAGAAACGGCAGCACCGCCACCGCCATGAGAATAATGCCGATGCCGCCGACCCACTGAGTAATGGAGCGCCACACCAGCAAGGCCCGCGGCCCGCGGTCCAAGCCGGCAATCACCGTCGAGCCGGTGGTGGTCAAACCGGACACACTTTCAAACAGCGCATCGACAAAACTCAATTCCGGCCAGCCCCAATAGAGCGGCAAGGCACCGGTGACCGACAGCAGCGTCCAGTTAAACAGCGTCACCAAAAACATCTGACGGGGGCGCAAACGCTGCAGACGGCCGCGGCCGAGCACAAAACACAACAACGCCAGCACCACACAGAACACCGCGCTGAACACCAGCGGTCGCACCAGTTGATCGTTGTGCCAATCGACCCAGAGAATCGGCACCACCATAAAACCCGCCCAGACCAGCAAGGTAAAAGAAGCAATCTGCAGCGCCGGTTTCAGCTCGGACATCACTCGCCTCCCAAGACGAGACCTGATGCCGAACAGTCTATGGAGAGCGCCGTAAGCGAACTATCAGGCCAGCCGAAGCGGCGTAATTTCTGCGTAATAGCAACAGGCGCACAGTTGTCCGCCCTGGCAGTACCGTTCGCAGACCATCCTGCTACACTCGGCAGTCTTCACCCACTAGGAGGGGATTCTCCCCCGCTTTCGGAGTTTTGGATGAAAGGCATACATCGCTGTCTATTGATGGCAAGCACCCTGTTAGTGGCCGCCCCGGCCTGGTCATTTAACTTCTTTGGTCTCTTTGGTTCCGACGATTCCGAGCTGGAACGTTTACTCGCCAGCGCACCGGCAGACACCGCCTGGTTTACCGCCGGCCATTCCGACATAGACAGCTACAGCTTTATGCAGGGCGAACCCTACAGCGCCAATCAGCCACCGATGACCGAGCTTTATGAGCTCACCGAAAATTCCCCGGGCCTTGCCGTTCTGCTGCGCATTTATGAAGACTTTATTGCCCAGCTCGACAGCACCAACACCAACCTGCCGGCTTACTACGGCATCGAAGCCGGTGACTACTATGCCTTCTATCTCGATGGTCTGATGCCAGTCGTGCGCATGACAGTCAGCGACCCGGATGCCTTTATGCAGCGCTGGAACGACGCCGCTGCCGAGACTGGTAAAGCCGCCAAGACTCGTCAGATCGCCGGGCTGGAGGTACAGCAATGGCGACTGACAGCGGTGCAGGATAACAACCAGATGAACCTGGCATTGAGCCTGGATGAGGGCATCGCCACCCTCACCGTCATCAACGAATTCGACGACGATGATCGCCTGGCCCAGCGTTTTGGCCGCGCCGCCGTCAGCGAATCGCTGGTCGACAGCGAAACCTGGAAAGCCCTGGGTGATGAGTACGATTTCGACACCTTGATGCGTGGCTACCTCAGCATCACCGAAATCGCCAAGGCCGTCTTGCAGCCACACACCAGCCTGATGGGGCAAGATCTGCAAGCGCTGATTCCCAGCGAAATGGCTGAGCTGAACGCCTCAGTCAGCGCCAACTGCGCCGACGAATGGCAAGGCCTGGCGCAGAGTGTGCCGCGTCTGGTCTACGGCATTGAGGACCTGGACGTCAGCGCCGACAGCATCATGCAAAGCGCGCGCTTTATCCTGGAAATGAATAACCGGGCGGTCACCACCGAACTGGCCAAACTGCCCGGCTCGCTGCCGGCCTACAGCAATGACGCCAGCGACAAGATTTTCGCGCTGGCCGCGGGTATCGACCTGAATGCTCTGTCGCCGGTAATCACAGCACTGTGGACGGAATTCTCCAACGCCAGCTTCAGCTGCCCGCAACTGGTGGAAATGCAGACCGCTTTGCGCAACAGCCTGAACCCGTCTTTCGCCGGCATGATCAATGGCGTGCTGCCGGGCTTTAAAGGTCTGGGTGTGGCTGCCTTCAACCTCGAACCCAACGCCCAATCGCCGACCGGCCTCAGTGGCTCTGCGCTGATCAGCGCCAGCGCCGACGATCCGGCTGTCCTCGCTAACACCCTGCGTGCCAGCGCCGCCGCCTTCTATCCTATTCCGCAAATCCCCACCAATGGAGATCCGGTCGCGCTGCCCATGCCCTACTGGCCGGAACCCATCTACCTGGCAATTAAAGGCTCGCACCTGGTGGCCTACACCGGCGAAGCCGCTGCGCAAGCTGCCGACGATCTGGCCAGCGAACCGCTGAACCGCGATGGCACCTTCGGCGGCGCCTTTAACATGGCGCGCTTTGGCGAAGCGATGATCGACGGCATGCCTTACTTCAACCTGCCTGCTCAGGGTGAGTGCGAAGCCACCTACCTGTCGATGCTGACCTTCAGCGAATTGCCGATTGAATACACCTACCGCGAAACCTACACCGAACGCGGCTGGGAAGCGGTGCTGAATGCCACCATCGGCCGGCCGGACAGCGCCGGAAACCAGATTGAGCCGGGCCAGTACCAGACCTCCGTGCTCAGTTCCGATTGCCAGTGGTACCCCGACGGCAGCGAAACCTTTAGCGCCGAGGGCTCTGGTCGTTACGTGCAAAAAGACGATCAGCAACAATGCGAGCTCTACACCCTCGACTACCAATGGCGCCAGGAAGGCAATCAGCTGTTCCAGGACAGTCAGTCCGCCCAAAGCCGCGACAGCTGCGGCCAGTCACTGGCAGCGGTTGAAGCAGAAGACTACCAATGCACCATTCTCGGCATGAGCGAAGACGGCTTCTACTGCCTCTACGATGCCGGCCTCGACAGCGAAATGCTGATGTACTACCGCCGTTGAGCCGTTAAAGAAGCCTTAAGCTGTTCAAAAAAAGCCCCGCTGATGCGGGGCTTTTTATTGCCTGCCAAAGCCGGCGCTGCCTTCAAACACATTCCTCCCTTGGTAACGAGCCCCATCACCCGTGCACGACTGAACACTCGGCCTTCATCCCCAATCTCAAAAAACCTCGCGGATGCGCTATTACGATAGCGTCATGTCAAAAATATGACGTAATTCACAATATATAACGCCAATAAAATGGCGTTATCTGAACGGTCATTCGACAATCCTCGCACACCAGAGCGGTTCGGCCGCTCCTTTAAAATCCATAAACCAGAGGATGGTCTTATGAACGTTTTGGCAGTCAGCCAGCTAGCCAGCCAGGTAAGCCGCGGCCGGTTTCGTCTTTTTTTACGTTGGTCGGCATCTGTGGTGCTGGTGGCAGGCTTAGCCGCCTGTGATTCCGGTTCCAGCAGCGCGCCGCCGGATCAAGGCCCACCGGTCATCGACGACCTTCAACTCAGCGTCTGGGTGGGGGCAGACAAGCAGGCGGAGGACGGCACGCAACAAAGCAATAACCAACTCACGCTCACCGGCTCCATCGTCGGTGATAACTCCAAACTCTATACCTACAGCGATCCGGAATGCCTGAAGAGCCTGAATGCGCGTTGCTCTAATTTGGAGCTCCCCAAAACCACGCCCTTCAGCGTCGAGAACGACGACAATATCAGCCTAACGGCACCCAGCTACGCACTGTTGCAAACCGACGGACGCGACTATGTGAGCGAACTGAATGCACGGCGTTTTCCGGGCATAAACAGTCACCAAGTGGTGTATTTCAGAGATCGGTTCTGGCTGGTCCCTGGTATTTACGGTTTTGATGGTGAGCATGACCTCTGGTCTTCCGCTGATGGCCGAACTTGGGTGCCTCACCGTTCGGTCAATGCGGGTGATGTTAATGAGACAGCGATGTTTATTGGGCGCGGAGGACATCAGGCGGTGGTGTTCGATGCGGGGGATGAGAAGGGTGAGCAGTTGTGGTTGATCGGTGGCAGTACTCATAACGATGTTTGGTCCTCAATGGACGGTATTCATTGGGTTTTGCATCCGATCCGGGATAACCAGCGTTTTCCCGCTCGAGAGTATCATAAGATCGTGGTTTTTGATTCTGATCAGAATGGCAATCCGGAGTTGTGGTTATTCGGTGGTTCCGACAATAGTACCGAATCAGGTTTTGCGTACGGTGACATCTGGACATCGACTAACGGAGTGGATTGGACCGAAAAAACGGGTTTAAAGAATGCCGATCCGGATAGCCCAGAGCTGTTTTCGGTTTATACAACTAACTGGGTGATGGGCTTTGATAGTGATCAAGACGGTAAGTCGGAAATATGGCTGTTTAAGACGTCCGACGGTAGTGTTCAACTTTGGTCTTCAGGCAATGGTGTCGCTTGGACTCTCAGCGAGGATTTGCCTATTAGCAATCGCTACGCTACTGCGGTCACTGTTTTCGACGCTCTGGACGGTGAGGGTCCACAACTTTGGTTGGTCGGTGGCCGTGAAATAAAAGACGGAGAGTATCCACCGAATAATGAAGTTTGGTCCTCACCTGATGGCACCAATTGGACCCAACATACGACTCCCGCTGTTCCGTTTAACCCGGTCAGCTATCACCAACTGCTCGTCGCCGACACCAACCACGATGACCAAAACGAACTGTGGCTGATTGGCGGTGAAGGCATCGGCAATCAAACCTGGTCCACCGAAAACGGCAACGACTGGGTTCGCCAACTTCCCTTTGCCGACTTTTCACCGCAAGCCGGGCATCAGGCGGTGGCTTTTGATGGTGGTGACGGTGAACGGTTGTGGATGGTGGGCCACTCGGCGGGCCAAAGCGAAGTCTGGTCGTCCATTGATGGCGTCGATTGGACGCTCCAAACCGCCGTTAACAGCATCCCCGGTGAAGCTTTGTTTGCACCCCGCGAAGGCCATCAGTTGGTGGTGTATACAGACCCGGATGATCAGAAGCAAAAACTCTGGTTAATCGGTGGCAAGAGCCTGGGCACTGGTGCTGCCGAACTCAATGACGTCTGGTCGTCGCTCGATGGCGTTACCTGGACTCAGCGTGAATGCGACAGCAACTGCTTCACACCGCGCGCCGGTCATCAAGTGGTGGCGTACGATACGGGCGATGGTGAACAACTGTGGTTGGTGGGTGGCGAAGCGGGCGAGGATAACTACCTGAACGATGTCTGGTCTTCACCCAATGGCACAGACTGGACCCAGGCCGATGCTCCTGCGGATCCAGATACTTCACTCTTCAGCGGCCGTGCGGGTCATCAACTAGTGCTCTTTGATGGCGACACTGAAGAGCCGGGCAAAGAGCTGTGGTTGATAGGCGGCGAAGACAGTGGCGGAATGCAAGATGACGTCTGGTCTTCATCGGATGGCGTCAACTGGAATCTTCATGACCCTTGCTCGGGCGACAGCCTTTGCTTTTCAGCGCGCAGCGAACATCAGGTTGTGGTTTACGACGCAAAGGATGACGAAGGTGAGCGGCTGTGGCTGATGGGTGGTAAAGACGGTAGTGGGGTAAAAAATGATGTCTGGTCGTCTACCAACGGCATTAGCTGGCAGCGGGAAACCGACAATGCAGCCTTCTCCGGACGCCAAGGTCATCAAGTGGTGGTATATCCCAGTGCCAAAACAGATGACACCGACGTTCGTCCACAACTGATGTTGATTGGAGGTAATACCCGTAGCACCGGGTTACCTTTACCCGACAACCAAATCTGGCGATCCACCGACGGCAAAGATTGGCAGTTATTGCTGAAAAACGCGTTTCGGCCAAAGCCGTAACGACCGCTTTAAACTGAAACAAAAAGGATGCTTCGGCATCCTTTTTTATGGGCGTTGCTTTTGTATGCGGCATCTTCAACAGAGCCGAACGCCAGGGCCCGATGTGCGTGGACGAACACCTAAAAAAGCCAGTTGCCGGGCGCTACTGGCTTAATTAAAACCATCAATCTATTTTCGGACGGGTCATGCACTGGTAGACAGCAACCAATCCAGTTACCCACAGAAGCCGTGGACAAGGTTGTGTACAACCTCGGGAGAAGTGGGTTCAGCCCCGCCGTACACCAGTCTTTTAAAAATCGTTAAAAAACAAACAGTTAATCTGAGGTCGGGGCAAACTTTATGGTGCTGCCGTCGGCGCACAATAAACTCACCTCACGCGCAGCGCCCTGTTCATCCAGCCACAGCTGGCCCAGGGCCGAGCAATTGACCAGAGCGCGGCCTTTTTGCCCTTCGGGTAAGCGGGTGCGAATCGACATGCGGCGTCGCTTGGTCAGCCAGTTTAAGGGTGATTTGCGGCCATAGAGCCAGCGGTTGAGACGGTCGAAACCTGGCAGCAATGATTGGGGAAATTCATTTTTCAAACCGCTGCAGGTGATCTGGGTGATCACCGGTTGATGCTTGCTGCGGCGCAGCACCACATCGTAGACAAACGAATAATGCACATCGCCGCTGAGAATCATGAAATGACCGGGCGTTTTACGGTGCCGGAAAATATTCAGCATGATGCTCGCCGCGCCCCGGTGCGCCATCCAGTTTTCCGCGTCCACCAGTAAGGCCTGGCCAAAGTAGGTGAACACCCGCTGCACCGTCTCAATCAACTTAACGCCATAGACCGGCGCCGCCGACACCATGACCACCGCGTCATGGTTAATCAGTTCCTGCTGCAATTCCGTCATGGCTTCCCAGTCGAGCAAACCCGATGGCCGGCTCGGTCGCTTTTGCGACGGCCAGCGCTGGGTGCGCGTATCGAGCACCACCAGCTTGGGTTCGGTATCGAGACAAAAATGCCAGTGCTCCCACTGCAATAAGCGATCGATCAGGCTGTTGTGTGCCTGGTCGCGTTGCTCAATGCCCACGCCATTGGCAAAACACTCAGGCACGGCCTTATCGAACAAGGGCGCCATGCGATCCGGCGCATTACCCCAACCCTGACACAGCAGATAACCGATGATGGCGTTGCCGATAATGCGTCGCGCAAAGGGATGACCATAAGCGGCGTCTTCCCAGGCGCGAGTGAGGTTCCAGTCATCGGTGACGTCGTGATCGTCAAAAATCATATAGGTCGGCAGATGCGCCATGGCGCGTTGCACCGCGGGCAAGCTGTCGACAAACTCCTCCAGCGCTTCACGCTCACGCTGATAATCGTCGATAAATTTGGCGTCGATATCCGGCGCATCGAGCGATAATTTCGACCACAGTTGTGGTGACCAGACCAACAGATACATAGCCAGAATTTCTGCCAGACTGACCAGATGATTGCGCGCCGAAGCATCGGTAAAAATCGGTTTGCGCACCCCGGTAAAAAACGCTTCCAGTAATTTCCGGTTGTCTTTATCGCGCGGTAACAGCTCGGCACGGCGATAATAAAAATCGGTGTTTCCGTGCAGTTCAGCACTCTGGTTCAGCGCCGCTCCCTGCCAGCGTTCGTCGGCCAAACCCAAGGCTTCAATCAGCTGGTGAATGACATGGAGCATGGGGCCGGCAACGTCATCGGCATAGATTTGATCGCCCGTCATCATCAATAAGGCTGGACGTTGTTGCGGTTTCTCCAAGGTGTCAGCCAGCACATCATCGGCACGCGCCAGCGCATCCTGCGATGGGAAATGCGGCTTGCGGCAGGAGCCGTGCAGCAAATAATCCAGCCGGCCACGGCGTACCAAGGTGGGCCGTTCTTCGCCGTCGTACAACAACCCCGGAACCAATTGTGCGAGGTTATGTTCGGTATCCGCCTGTTGCAGCCAGAGGTCGTAACCAAAACGCTGATCGGCCGGCAATGGCTGTTCGACATTCAGACTAATCAGATTGATCCAGGCGTGTTCACCAATGCGCAACGACTGACAACAGTCCGCCAGATCAAAGTCCATCACCGGCTTGTCGTCGCAATGCAATTGCGCGCGGCCGGACGGCTCTTGGGTGGTCACCAGCCACAGCACCAATTGCTGAGCATCCAGGTGTCGCACCTGTGGCCCGGCCACGATCAATGGCCAGTCATCGACTATTTGCTTCGTCAAACGGCTACTCCCCAGTCCCCAATTTAATCCATTCGAACAGCATACAGACAAGCGTCATCTATTGGTCATGCAACTGTCACAGCCTTTCGCAAAACTGCGACATCGCTATCGCTTCGCCCACCCAATTGAAAAAAACACAGGACCTTCAATCATGCATATCCCACACGACGAAAATAACAAGCCGGTCGAATTCGACCGTCTGATCGACCACGCCATCAGCCGCCGCAACCTGATCAAAGCCGGCAGCGCTGCTGGTGCCACGGCCTTCCTGGGCGGCGTTGCGCCGCTGGCCCTGGCCGTCAACGAAGCCACGACTCTGATGAGCTTCGACAACATTCCCACCAGCACCGCCGACGACATTTCATTGCCACCGGGTTACCGCTACGAAGTGCTGATGTCCTGGGGTGACCCGGTGTTGAAAGGCGCGCCCAACTTTGCCCGCGACAACAGCGCCGCCGACCAGGCCGGCCAGTTCGGTGACAACACCGACGGCATGGAACTGTTCCACCTGACCGACCGTAACGGCAATATCGACCCGGATCGCGCCGTGCTGGCCGTGAACAACGAATACCTGAACGACGAATATTTCTACACCCATGGCGAAGCCGCCAAGACCGCCGAAGACGTGCAAAAAGGCCTGAACGCCCACGGTGTTACCGTCGTCGAATTGCAGCGCAAGCGCAATGGCCGCTGGGAATACAAGAAAGGTTCAGACTACAACCGCCGCCTGCACGGCAACGCCGAATTTGAACTGACCGGCCCGGTTGCCGGCACCGCCTACGTGAAAACCTCAGCCGATGCCTCTGGCCGTCGCGTCTTTGGTACCTTCAACAACTGCGGCGCCGGTCGCACGCCCTGGGGCACCTACATGACCTGCGAAGAAAACTTCAACGGTTATTTCGGCGCGCCCGAAGGCACCAACCTGAGCGACGCTCACAAGCGTTACGGTCTGAGCGAAAACGGCTCCGGCTACAACTGGTGGCAACACGAAAGCCGTTTCAACCTGGCGCAAGAACCGAACGAGCCGAACCGCTTTGGCTGGATTGTCGAAATCGATCCGACCGACCCGACCTCAACGCCGAAAAAGCGCACCGCCATGGGCCGTTTCAAACACGAAAACGCGGCCATGACCATCAACCACGACGGCCACGCTGTGGTCTATATGGGCGACGACGAGCGCGGTGAATTTATCTACAAATTCGTTTCACGCGGCACCTACAACCCGGACGATCGTGCCGCCAATATGCGTCTGCTCGAAGACGGCAGTCTGTACGTTGCCAAGTTCAACGACGACGGCAGCGGCCGCTGGATTGAACTGCGTCATGGCGTTAACGGCCTGAACCAGGCCAATGGTTTTGCCGACCAGGCCGACGTTCTGGTGCGTGCCCGTGCCGCCGCCAGCTTTGTTGGCGCCACCACCATGGATCGCCCGGAATGGGTCGCCTGTCACCCGTCCGCACCGATGGTGTTCTGCACCCTGACCAACAACAGCCGTCGCGGCACCAGCGCTGCCCAACCGCTGAACGGACCGAACCCGCGTGCTGAAAATGACTACGGTCAGATCGTGCGCTGGATGCCGGAAAACCGTGACCACACTTCCGAATATTTCGGCTGGGATCTGTACGCCATCGCCGGCAACCCGGCGGTGAAAACCGGCGCCTACGCCGGCAGCGACAACATCACCGAAGAGAACATGTTTAACAGCCCGGACGGTCTGCGTTTCGACGACTTCGGTCGGCTGTGGATTCAAACCGATGGCGACTATTCCAACGAAGGCGACTTCGCCGGCCAGGGTAACAACCAAATGCTCTGTGGCGACCCGGTAACCGGTCATATCCGCCGCTTTATGGTCGGCCCTCAAGGTTGTGAAATCACCGGTTTGACCTTCGCCAACGATCACCGCGTCGCTCTGGTCGGCATTCAACATCCGGGCAGCGCCTGGCCGAATGCCGCCCGCGACGGCGTACCGCGTTCGTCCATTGTTGCGGTTTACCGCGAAGACGGCGGCGTGATCGGCGCCTGATTGAATCTCCAATAAGAATCGGACTCTCCAACCTTTTAAGCCCCCGCTCGCGGGGGCTTTTTTATGTTGAAAAGATTTAATTAAGGTTAGATAAATCCACCTCGGGCAAGGCTTCAAAGGCAGGACGGGCGAAGTAATAACCCTGAAACAGATCGATACCCAGATCGCGCAGAAACTTGAATTCAGCTTCGGTTTCCACGCCTTCAGCCAAAGTGCGGCAACCCAGTTCCTGCAACATGGTGTGGGTGGAACGCACGATGATCTGGCGCTTGGGATCGAGTTCAATACCACGCACCAACCCCATATCCAGCTTAACAATATCCGGCTGCACCTTGGCCAATAAATTCAGCCCGGCATAACCATCGCCGTAATCGTCCAGCGCGGTAATAAAACCCTGCTGCTGATAGTGGCGCAAAATATTGACCAGATGATCATGGTCCGCCACCCGCTCCACTTCGGTGATTTCAAACAGGATGCGTTCGATGGGAAAGTCATTTTCACGCGCCGCCTGCAAGGTGGTACGAATACACAGCTCCGGGCGGTACACCGCATTGGGCAGGAAGTTGATGCTGAGAATACCATCCAGGCCCAACTGGGCGGCCAGGGTAATGGCTTTTACCCGACAGGCCTGATCAAAACGATAGCGGTTGTCGTCGCTGATCCGCTCAATGATGGTGCCAGCAGGCTCGCCATTAAGACCACGCACCAGCGCTTCGTAACCGAAGATGGTTTTATCGCGGGTGCAGACGATGGGCTGGAAAGCCATGGAGAAATCAAAACCGAGCAGGTCAGCCGAGCGGCATTCGCTGCAGGCCAGTTCACGAAAATCGATGGGTTTGTTCATAGCAAAGCGAAGCGGACACTGTTTTTTTTCAGTGTAGACGGCGGGGACGCTGGGCGCACCCCGCCGTGGTGACCTTTACTGCTGCGAGCGGAACGCCCAGCCAGTCATGCGCTGTTCGATCAACACGAAGAGGGCGTACATCACCACCCCTTCGAAGGCCAGCGCCAGCAAACCAGCGAACACCAGTGGCACTTCGAAATTGGCTTGCGCCATCAACATCATATGGCCGAGGCCGGAGTTGGCGGCGACGGTTTCGGAAATCACCGAGCCGACAAAGGCCAGGGTAATGGCGACTTTTAATGAACCGAAAAAGTGCGGCATCGCTCCAGGCAAACCCACCTTTAACAGACGGTCGATTTTCGACGCCCCGAGCGCACGCAAGACATCATCCATTTCCGGTTCGGTGGTCGCCAGGCCAGTGGCCACGTTCACCACAATCGGGAAAAACGAAATCAAAAAGGCGGTCAGAATGGCGGGCACAGTGCCGATGCCAAACCAGAGCACCAGAATCGGCACCAGCGCCACTTTCGGCACCGAATTAAAACCAACCATCAGTGGATACAAACCGCGATACAAACGCCGCGACCAACCGATGGCAATGCCCAGAATCAAACCAAACACCACGGCCAGACCAAAGCCAGCGGCGGTGGTCCACAAGGTCTGAATGGAATTAACCACCAGGGCGCGCTGAAATTCGATACCGGTTTGCACAATCACCGACGGCGGTGGCAGGAAATAAACCGGAATATTGCTCAACCGACAGATCAGTTCCCAAAGCACAAAAAAGCCGACCGTTACCCAGAACGACATGGCTTCTTCGCGTCCCAGCCAGCCAAATAAGCGCTGACCCCAGGATCGTTTCGTTGCGGCGTTACTCATGACGACGCCTCCTGCAAGGACCCAATAGAACTGCTGCCATCTTCGGCGCGCGCACTGCGAATGTGCTCGCGCAATTCATGGACAGCACTGACAAATTCCGGCTGATAACGACTTTCCAAAGTACGTGGCCGGGCAAAATCGATGTCGCGTTTTTCGATAATCTTGCCCGGTCGTGCGCTCATCACGTAGACGGTGTTCGACAGATAAACGGCTTCGGTCAGATCGTGCGTCACCAGCACCACGGTGAAGCGTTGTTGTTGCCATAATTCCTGCAGCACATTCCATAATTCTTCACGCGTAAACGCATCGAGCGCGCCAAAAGGTTCATCGAGCAACAAGAGTTTCGGTTCATGAATCAGCGCACGACACAGCGAAGCGCGCTGGCGCATACCACCGGACAATTCCCAGGGGTATTTATCGCCCTTGCCTTTAAGGCCGACCGCCGCCAAGAGTTCTTCGCCACGGCGACGATATTGCGCCCGACGTTTGCGGAAATCTTTTTTCGTTGCCGGCGCCACTTCCAGCGGTAGCAGCACATTTTCCAGGGTGGTGCGCCAGGGCAGCATAATGGCGTTCTGGAACGCCATGCCCACCTGAGCGCGCGGCCCGGTCACCGGTTCGCCATCGAGCACGACGCTGCCTTGTTGCGGAATCAGCAGGCCGGAAAGCAATTTCATAAAGGTCGATTTACCGCAGCCACTGGGGCCGACGATGGCAGCGAAGTCACCTTCTTCGACCTGCAGGTCGATGCCGTCGAGCACCAGCTGGGTTTCGTCCATACCGCCGTAACCCAGGCGCAACGATTGAATGTCGATAAAACTCATGCTGGACCTATGTGTTTGGACAAGGGGTATAAAAACCCCGGCACGTCGGCCGGGGTTTGGATCAAGCTCAGGGTGCGACCATCCGCTCTTCCATGGCGGGCAGAAATTCGTCGGTGAAGATGTCATCGACGCTCGGCTTGTTGCTGTACTCATAAGTCAGACCGATTTGTTCGATGGCGTTGGCCATGCGTTCTTCATCGATGTCGCCCATGCCGTTTTCCAGCACATAGTCGGTCAGGATGTTATCGGCAATGGTCATTTGCAGACGCTCCAGCTCCACCGCTTCACGCGCTACGGTGTTGTGTTGCAGCACGTACTGCACCGCCGCTTCCGGATCGGCGATGGTGTCACGCCAGCCGCGCAGGGTGGCACGAATAAAGGCTTCCACCGCTTCGGGGTTTTCTTCAGCGAAGGCCGGGTTAACGATGATGGCGTTGCCGTACAGATCGACGCCGTAATCACTCATCAGCATGACCACGATGTCGTCTTCCGGTGTGCCTTTGGATTTCAAATTGATGTAGGACGAGAACGAAAAGCCGGTAATGGCGTCGACATCGCCCTGGGCCAGCATCGGCTCGCGCACCGGGAAGCCGACGTTGTCGATGGTGACGGCGTCGGCGTCAATGCCGTTGGCCTCGACGAAGATCGGCCATTGCGCATAGGCGCCATCGGTGGCCGGTGCACCCAGCGTTTTGCCTTCCAGATCCTTAGGTGTTTCAACACCCAGACTGCGCCGCGCGACAATGGCGAACGGCGGCGCATCATAGGTCATCATGATGGCTTTGACTGGCACGTCAGCGCTGTTCTGGTCGCGGAATTTGATCAGCGAATTCACATCGGCAAAGCCCAGCTGGTAAGTGCCGGAGGCAACGCGCGGTATGGCTTCCAACGAACCGGAACCGGAATCGATGCTGACGTTGAGTCCTTCTTCTTCATAATAGCCACGCTCCATGGCCATCAGGTAAGGCGCCGCCGGGCCTTCGAATTTCCAGTCGAGCGCAAAGTCGATGTCGGTTGCGCTGGCGCCGGCTGCAGCCATCAGGCCGGCCAGGCCGCTGAGCCAAGTCCGCTTATTCATGGTAGATCCCCTCATTAGCATCGGTTGTCGTTATGGCGATCGATGCACTGCAAGGGGTAGGCCAGGTTGTTAACAATGTGAACAAATGATCGATATGCTCGCTTTAGAGAAACATTTGTTTCATCTGATCACCAAAATATGCCTTCTGTAACAAAACACAGACGGACGTGCGCGCACCAAAGCTGACATACTGCGCCACCCAACGCTCCATTATGGAGCGCTAGCGTTTGAATACAGCAAAGATCGCAGCTGATCGCGCTGGTATCGCTTCCATAACAGAGACAATTCGCAGCGGCACGGCTTTCGCATTCAAGCTTTTCCCAGCTTAAGCCGATGTTCTATGCAACGGCCGCTATTTCCTTGAGCTCATACGAATGAAAAAAATCTCCCTGACGTTGAAGATCAGTGCGCTGGTATCGGCCCTCATCCTGGCCCTGCTGGTGCTCGCCGTGTTCTTCATCGCAAGTTTCAATACCGTCATTGCCAACAGCGAGAAGGATGCTCAGCTGCGTCGACTCAGTGAAAACCTGACTCAGGGATGGGAGACTCTGAATCAGCAATACGACAGGGTTACCGAACTGGGACCCCAGTATTTCGCCAGCGCCATCAGCGAGGAAGAACTGCAGGCGGCCATCGATGCCGCCGACGCCACCGAAACCGAGTTGCGGCAAACGGTCGGGCAATTGAGTCCGGACCTGATTCGCAGTTGGGATTCGGTGATGATGAGCCAGACTGACCAGTCGCTGGGCGCGCTGGCTGAGCAATTCAACAGCGGTCTGGACCAGTTGGAAGAAGCCTCGGCCAACGCCGCCACAGCCTGGCTCGGCAAAGCCGCCTGGAACGAGCGCAATGCCATCAAGGCGGCCATGACGGAAGCGCTGGCACCGGTCGATAACGTGATCGGGCAGATTTCAACGCAATACAGCCAACTGGTCGATTTGCGCTCCGCCAAACTGATCGCTTCTCAGCAGGCCACGGTACGGGTGCTGATTGCCGCGCTGGCGGTGTTGATCGGCGTTGCCGTGGTGGCGGCGGTCTGGACTTTGCGCAAGATCAAGCGCGACTTGAAGTCCATTGTTCAGGCGACCCAGCGACTGGCCAGCGGCGATCTCAGCCAACGCATCGAAGCGCGCGAAAACGGCGATGAGGTCGATGAAGTCATGCTCGCGGTGGCGCAGATGAACACCAAGCTATCGGACATCGTCGGTTCGGTCATCGAACTGTCGGAGCACCTGAAACGCTCTGCCGACGACATCATGGCCGACACCGAAACCCGCTTCCGCGATGCCGAAAACCAGCAGCAGAAAATGCACGAACTGGCGACTGCCATCGACGAACTGCACACCGCTTCCGGTCAGGTATCGGAGGCCGCCAGTCAGTCGATGACGGTATCCGAACAAGCCAAGGACGCCGCCGACAGTGGCTTCCAGACGGTGCAGGACACCATCAGTTCAATCCAGACACTGGCCACCGAGATCGAACAATCGGTCAGTGTGATTGAAAAGCTCGATGGCCAGGCGGAGAACATCACCGCCATCATCACATCCATTCAGGCGATCGCTGAACAGACCAACCTGCTGGCACTGAACGCGGCCATCGAGGCTGCGCGTGCCGGTGAACAGGGTCGCGGTTTTGCGGTGGTCGCCGATGAAGTGCGCAAGCTGGCGCATCGCACTCAGCAATCGACCGAAGAAATTCAGCAGACCTTGGAAGAGTTGCGGTCTGGCAGTCGTGAAGCGGTCACGGTGATCGGCGACAGCCACGCCAAGTCGGTCGCCACCGTCGACACCGTGGGTGAAGCCGGTCGCACCATCGAACAGTTCGTCGGCGCCGTGGATCAGATCAAAGACTGGACCTTGCAAACGTCCGCCGCCGCCGAAGAACAGGCGGCGACGCTCAGTGGTATTTCCGAAACCGTCAGCGATGTAAACCGCATCAGTGAAGACAACGCCAAACGCGCCCGCGTTTCACTCGGCTCCACCGAAACACTGAACGCGCTCAGCAAGGATTTATTGCAATCGGTGTCCTTCTTCCGGTTGCAATAAATTCGCCGCTGCCGGCCTGACCCTGGCTTAGGAAGCGTTGCCTTCCGCCGCCAATTCAATACGGTTACGGCCGGCCGCCTTGGCGCGATAGAGCAGTTGATCGGCGCGCACCAGGGCATCGCTTAAATCTTCTTCCGGCTTGAAATCAGTGACGCCAAAACTGATGGTGACCTGGCGCTCGGTTTCCATAAAACGCTGCTGCGGCATGGCCTGATGCAGACGCTGTAAAATCATCTGCGCTTGCTCCAGAGTGGTGCTGGCAAAGACAATAACGAACTCCTCGCCACCCCAGCGACACACCAGATCCTCTTCGCGTACCTGCTCCAACAGAAAAGCCGCCACACCACGCAGAACTTCATCGCCAACCTCATGACCAAGTTCGTCGTTAATCGGTTTGAAGTTATCGATGTCGCCCAAGGCGATCACACTGCTGGCACCGGTGCGTCGTGCCTGGGCGCGCCAGGGATGCAGAAATTCACGCAGGTAACGACGGTTGTAGAGTTGCGTCAGTTCATCGCGGGTGGCCAGTTCGACCAGGTCTCGACGCTGGCGTTCGAAATGACGCCGCACCAAAACCACCGACATGATCAACGGCGCGGCCGCTAACAGCACATTGGTGCTGTAGAGAAATTTCGCCCAGAGCAGCAGTTCGCCGTCGTAGCGCTGTCCGGGAAACGCCAGGTTTAAAACCAGAAACAAACCAATGCAGGCCAGACCGGTCAGACTCGCCCAGCGCACCTCCAGCCGGGAATTAATGACTGCCAGACAGGTGGTCGGCCACAGATAAAACTGGAAACCAAATTCCAGGCCCAAAAAATAGACCGCTGCAATTGAGTATCCACAGAGTTCGGTGCAAACCAGTATCACCGCCAGCAGATGTTCACCGCGCCGATTGGCAACAATAGCCAGAATCCAGAGCGACATGCTGAGGAGACTGAACAGCACCATCGGCATCACCTCGTAATGGCGATACAGCACCACCAAAAAAACATGCGCCAACAATGAAAACAGACTGGAGATTTGAATGGCTAGGAATTCCAGATATTGATCTTTGGCAACCCGTGTTGGTTTTCGCAGCGAGAACAATCGACGCCATCGATTGTTTGAAGGAGAGGCATCCATGAGTGAGTGACGGTCCAGGTTGTCAAGCATTAAAGAGCATCATTATAGCAAGACTCAATGGCCGCGCCCGGCTGTAAACTGGGCGGCAATGGGCCTTAGTCGGGGTATCAAAAATGCTGGCAACGGTTTCAGTCAACACCTAGAGTAAAGCCTCCGTTTTTTCACAGGAGTGAAGCCTTATGCAAGGCTGGGCCATCGACGTGCAAAACTTGCATAAACACTTCGGTTCCACCCAAGCGGTAACAGGACTTAACCTGAAGGTGCGGCGCGGCAGTGTCTATGGTCTGCTCGGCCCCAACGGAGCTGGCAAGACCACCACAGTGCGCATGCTGGCAACGCTGCTACAACCAGACGACGGCCAGGCCCAGGTACTCGGTCTAGATCTTGTAAAGGATGCTCAGGCGATCCGCCAGCGCATCAGCCTGACCGGCCAATTCGCGTCGGTCGATGAAGATCTCAGCGGCCGCGAAAATCTGCGTTTGCTGGCCCGCCTGCTGGGCTGTAAAGGCCAGGCCGGACGCGTGCGCAGCGATACACTGCTGGCCAGTTTCGACCTGCTTGAGGCCGCCGACAAAGAGGTCAAACATTATTCCGGTGGCATGCGGCGCCGGCTCGATATCGCCGCCTCACTCATCGTGCCACCGGATTTGCTGTTTCTGGATGAACCCACTACCGGACTCGACCCGCGCTCACGCAATCAGGTGTGGGACATCGTGCGTGCTCTGGCCGCGGCCGGTACCACCGTCTTGCTGACCACCCAGTATCTGGAAGAAGCCGATCAACTGGCCGAGCGCATCGCGGTCATCGATCACGGCCGGGTGATCGCTGAAGGCACCAGTAGCGAGCTGAAACAGAAGGTCGGTTCGGGCGTTTTACGCCTGCGCCTTGCCGATGCCTCGCAACGACCCGCGGCCGGTGACTGGCTCAGCCAGCAATTGCAGGCCAGCGTCAGCTTCGATACCGAACCTGCGTCGCTGAGCGTGCCCTGCGCCGACCCGGCTCTGGCCAGCAAAACCCTGCAGGGATTGACCGATAACGGCTTCGCCCTGGCGAGCTTCGGTTTAGGTCAACCCAGCCTGGATGAGGTATTCCTGGCGCTGACCGGCCAACCATCGGACCTTGAGACCCGCGAGGACCTGCCCGCATGACCGAGCAACTGCGCAGCACCGATTTCGATAACCAAACCGCCAAAGCGCCAACCGATCTGCATGCCCTGATGCAGCAACAAGCACCTGAGCTGCCCGGCACGCTGTCGAACCTGGCCACCTTCGCCTGGCGCGCCCTGCTGAAAATCAAACACGTGCCGGAACAGCTCTTCGATGTGCTGATCACGCCGATCATGTTCACGGTGATGTTCACCTTCCTGTTCGGCGGCGCTCTGGCCGGGTCGCCACAGGAATATCTGGTGTTTCTGCTGCCCGGCATCCTGGCGCAGACGGTGGTGTTCACCACCATCTATACCGGCGTGACGCTGAACACCGACATCAGCAAGGGCATCTACGACCGCTTCAAATCGATGCCGATCTGGCGCGCCTCACCGTTGGTCGGTGCCATGGCCGGCGATGTGATTCGCTACACCGGCTCATCGGTAATTGTCTTCATTATCGGCATGCTGTTGGGCTATCGCCCGGAAGGAGGTTTTTTCGCGGTGGTGTTAGCCATCGTGCTGTTGAATCTGTTCGCCTTTGGCATTGGCTGGGTGTTTACCACCATCGGCCTGCTGCTGCGCACGCCCGGCGCAGTGATGACGCTGAGCTGGACGGTGCTGATGCCGGTGACCTTCGCCTCCAACATCTTTGTCGACCCAGCCACCATGCCCGCCTGGCTGCAAGCAGCCATCGGCGTGAACCCGGTCGCGCATCTGGTGACGGCGCTGCGCGATATTCTCGCCGGTCAGCCAAGCCTGGCCGGCATTGCGCTGTCGCTGCTGGCGCCGGCGGTGTTAACGGCCATCTTCGGGCCGCTGACCATGATGCTGTACCGGCGCCAGCGCTGAGCGGATTCAGGCCAGCGGCGCGGTCAGCCGCTGGCGCAACCAGGCGGCGATATCGCGAATCTCCGCCATATCGACAGAGTGCTCCATCGGGTAGATGTTGTAATCCACCGAGTAACCTCGCGACTTGAGCGTCTCCACCGCTCTGTTGCCCAGCGTTTGCGGCACCACCGGGTCGAACATGCCGTGACAGGCAAGCACGGCTATGCCTTTGTTCGCATCGCTGCTGCGATTGGTTTCAGCCGTCGCAAAGTAGGTCGACAGCGCCATCAGCCCGCCCAACGGCTCGGGGTGACGCAGCGCCGCCTCATAGGCCACGGCACCACCTTGAGAGAAACCGGCGATGATGATGCGCCGGCTGTCGATGCCGCGTTCACGTTCACGGGCGATAAAAGCATCGACGGCGTCGGCCGAGGCTTCCAGCTGCGCGGTATCGATGGTGCGGTCGATGTCGATGGCGGTGATGTCATACCAGGCCGGCATGCGCATGCCACCGTTGACGGTCACCGGAATAGAAGGCGCGTGCGGGAAGATAAAACGCACCGCCAGATCGTCCAGTTGGAGTTCGGGCACGATGGCTTCGAAATCGTGGCCATCGGCGCCCAGGCCATGCAGCCAGATGACCGTGGCGGTCGGCTCGGGGCGGGTTTGCAGTTCGACGGCAGGTAACAGTGCCATGGTCTACCTTTTTAGTTCAGACTGTGTGCCAGAGTATAAAGACTGCCGCTGTTCGCGCCGAGTCTGATCTGGCAATCGCGATGGCACGTACTGTTTCAACCACTTCACCCCGAGGAGAAGTTTATGAAACCGCTGCAGTTAATCTTTGCCGTCTTTACCCTGTCGCTGGCCGTTGTGCTCAGCGCCCGCGCCGACATCACCGGCACCGACTACGACTACACCATCAACGGCACCGCCTACCAGGGTTATGTTGCCCACAACAGCAACCTGGATGAAAGCCGGGGCACCGTGCTGATTATTCACGACTGGGATGGTCTGACCGATTACGAAAAACGCCGCGCCGAGATGCTCGCCAGCCTGGGCTACACCGCCTTTGCCATCGACGTTTTTGGCCGCGACAACCGCCCCACCTCCATGCAGGAAAACCAGCAGCGCACCGGTGAAATGTACGCCGACCGCGCCGCTTTTCAGCGTCGTTTAACGGCGGCTCTGGATGCAGTGGATGACATTCCCGGCGGCACCGATAACGTCGTCGTCATCGGCTACTGCTTCGGCGGTGCGGGCGTATTGGAACTGGCGCGTACCGGTGCCGAAACGGAGGGTTTTGTCTCCTTCCATGGCGGCCTTGGCCTGCCTGAAGGCCAGGATTACGACGACGTTAGCGCGCCAGTACTGATTCAACATGGTTCCGCCGACCCGGTTTCCGGCATGAGCGATGTCGCCGCCCTGCTCGACGCGCTGCAAGCGGCTGGTGTTGAACACAACGCCCAGATTCACGGCGGCGCGCGCCATGCCTTTACCGTCTACGGCAGTGGCGACTACGACCTCGATGCCGACCGCGCTTCCTGGCAGGCGTTAACGGCGTTTTTGGAAGAGCGTTTAAACTGAGTCTTGCGGTGACTGGTCTTGCAGTGACAACCACTGGTGACAGCACACATCATCCCGGCCCTGCGCCGGGATGCTTTCCTTAAGCTAGCTGAGTGCCAGTCCTAACTACTAGGTTGAGAGCAGCAGGGCGACCAGTATCCTTTCCAGATCTTCCATGGAATTAGCGTTCTCAAAGTCCGCCCTTTGATACAAAGTGCTTAACAACAAGAAGTCTGAATCGCCCTCTTCCCGAATCAGAAAAGTGCGGAAATTTTCCGGCAACTGCTGGTGTTTGCGCATAATGGCAATGGCCTGGATCAGCGACTGGCGATCATGCCAATGAAGATAAGCCGACAGCCGATCCTTAATCACATCCGCCACGTGAAGGATGGGCAGATTTTTATCAGCCACCTGAATTTGCGCGACGCTGGTAATAAATTCATCTCCGACAGCCAATGGCGCTGCGGGAAACTCGACCACGATCGTTGTAGTCGGATGAACATACACCCGGCCTTGCTTAAAAAAACCCAGCTCAGCCATTGCGCTGTTTAACCGCTGTGGAGACTGATAGTTGGTATTGACCAGATCAATATCCTCGGTGAGGTAGAGGTTTGCGGTGTAAATCTCCACAGCCAAACCGCCTACCAGCACAACATCGATATCCCTGTGCTGCAGATGGCCAGCAACAATAGCGGCCAGTTCAGTGATTGTCGTCGTGCTGAAGTCGTCCATAACCTAAGCCTCAACGCTGAGATTTTATAGTGCCGGACGTATCGCTTTCCCCGCCGCCCTGGGGCGAGTTCGATGTACCAGCAGCTTTTTAATAAGTTCATCCGGGTAGACCGCCAGCGCCGTTTTCAGCAATGCCTTTAACGGCTCCATAAAGGGGTAGCGCGGATTAAGCTCATAGTTGCGCACCTTACCAATCTGCTGACTGACCAGGACCCCGTCACTTTCAAGCCGGAGCAGTTGCTTTTGCACCGGGGTGAGGGGCACCTCATAAAAATCAGCGATAGCCTTACTGTAGCCATCACCTCTCAGCAGCAGATAAATCAGTATTTTTTCCTGAGTCTCCGCTCTTAGTACGCCTTTGAGCACAAACATCATCAACGCCTTTTCAAACCATAGACCGACGACTATAGACTATCTTTTAGTTTATATTAACTATTAAATAGCATATATAAACTATATGTTAGTTTATAGAATTAATGCCCAGTCAAGGTGATGCATTAAGCGATGATCGGCTCTTGCTCAGCTCAATTACTGCCAAAAACGTCCGGGTTAACCAGGTTGTGTTTACCGACATTCAAAATATCCCGCTCGCCACAGAGCGCCATCGAGATATCCAGTTCCTTGTGCAAAATGTTCAGCACATCGGTAACACCGCGCTCGCCCGCTGCACCCAGACCGTACAAAAACGCCCGGCCGATGTAAGTGCTTTGTGCGCCCAGGGCGATGGCTTTTAAGATCTGCTGGCCGCTGCGAATGCCGCCGTCAAAGTGCACTTCAATGTCATTGCCGACCGCATCGAGAATCGCCGGTAAGGCTTCGATGCTCGATGGCGCGCCGTCTAACTGCCGGCCACCATGGTTGGAGACGATGATCGCATCGGCGCCGGTTTTCACCGCCGACCTGGCGTCTTCCGGATCCATAATGCCTTTCAGAATTACCGGGCCGCCCCAGCGTTCTTTGATCCAGGCTAAATCATCCCAAGACAGTTTGGGGTCGAACTGTTTCGCCGTCCATTCCGACAACGACGACAAATCCTCCACACCGGAAACGTGACCGACGATGTTGCCAAAACCATGACGACGCGTGCCCAACATGCGCAAACCCCAGGCCGGTTTGCTCATTAATTGCAGTATTGAATTGAGCGTAAATTTCGGCGGCGCCGACAAGCCATTGCGCAGGTCTTTATGACGCTGACCGAGAATCTGCAAATCCAATGTGATCACCAAAGCAGAACAACCGGCGGCTTTGGCGCGATCGATTAAACGACCGATAAAGTCGCGGTCGCGCATTACGTACAGCTGGAACCAGAAAGGTTTTTCAGTGTGTGCGGCGATATCTTCAATCGAGCAAATACTCATCGTCGACAGCGTAAAAGGCACGCCAAATTGTTCCGCAGCTTTGGCGGCTTTGATTTCGCCATCAGCCCACTGCATGCCGGTTAAACCGGTCGGTGCCAACGCGACTGGCATGGCGACTTTTTGGCCGATCATGGTGGTTGCGGTGGAGCGATTGGTCATATCGACGGCGACGCGCTGGCGGAATTTCAGCTTATCGAAATCCGTTTCATTGGCGCGGTAGGTCGATTCGGTCCAGGAGCCGGAATCGGCGTAGTCGTAGAACATGCGCGGTACGCGGCGGCGGGCGAGTTGTTGGTAGTCGTGAATATCGCAGGGCTTGGCCATCGGAAGTCTCGAACTGAAAAACAATCGACGCACTCTAGTAGCGACGCTACCGGCCTGTCCATAGACCTTTGTATCTACCTTGCCTGTCTATTGATGATCGTCAATGATGGCGATCTTGTGACTGCAGATTTGAAGTTCTCATGCCGCTTTATCCTTTGTTAATCCTGTTACTTTGTCCGTTACTTGGGTTAGCCGCCCAACCGCTGTGGGCCGATACAGTGACGGTCGCCGTAGCCGCCAATTTCACCCGGCCGATGCAGGCCCTGGCCGATCGCTTTGAAACCGACACCGGCCATCACCTGCGGTTGTCCTTCGGCTCGTCCGGCCAACTCTTTGCTCAGATTCAAAACGGCGCGCCCTTTGATGTGTTTCTGTCAGCCGATCAGGCCAAGCCGCAGGCCTTGATCGATGCTGGCGATGCACTCACGGGTTCAGACTTTACCTACGCCGTCGGCACGCTGGCGTTATGGTCGGCAACGCCAGACCGTTTCAGTAACGGCGAAGCGCTGTTGCGCAGCGGCGACTTCAATCGACTGGCCATCGCCAACCCAAGACTGGCGCCCTATGGCGTAGCGGCAATGGAAGTATTGGAGCGGCTGGGCGTGAACGAACAACTCGCCAATCAGTTGGTGCTGGGACAAAACATTGCGCAGACGCATCAGTTTATCGCCACCGGCAATGCCGACCTGGGTTTGGTGGCGTTGTCGCAGCTGATCGATCATCACAAGGTGCCGACCGGCACCACCTGGATCATCCCCAGCAACTATTATCAGCCCATCCGCCAGGATGCTGTTTTGCTCAGTCGAGCCAAAAATAACGCCGCCGCCCGGGCGCTGCTGGATTATCTGCGCAGCGATACCACCCAGGCATTGATTGAAACTTACGGTTATCACATCGAGGTGCCAGGGTGACATTGAGCAGCGCCGACTGGAACGCCCTCTGGCTGACGCTGCGTCTGGCCAGTGTCTCAACCCTGGTGCTGCTGGTGCTGGGTACGCCGCTGGCCTGGTGGCTGGCGCGCACCCGCTCCTGGCTGAAAGGCCCGATCGCGGCTCTGGTTGCCTTGCCGTTGGTATTACCGCCCTCGGTGCTGGGCTTCTATCTGCTGATTTCACTGGGCCCAAACGGGCCTGTCGGCCAACTGACTCAGGCGTTGGGCATCGGCTTATTGCCCTTCACCTTTGCCGGTCTCGTCGTCGGCTCGGTGCTTTATTCCCTGCCCTTTGTGGTGCAGCCGATTCAAAACGCCTTTCAGGCCATCGGCGACCGCCCGTTGGAAGCCGCCGCCACCTTGCGCGCCGGCCCCTGGGATCGCTTCTGGACCGTAGCGGTACCGCTGGCCAAACCGGGTTTTATCAGTGCTGCCGTGCTCGGCTTTGCCCATACCGTTGGCGAGTTCGGGGTGGTGTTAATGATCGGCGGCAATATTCCGGATGAAACCCGCGTCGCCTCGGTGCAGATCTACGACCATGTCGAGGCGCTGGCCTACGATCAGGCGCATGCGCTGGCCGCTGTTCTGGTGGTGTTTTCGTTCGCCGCGCTGGCGGCACTCTACACGCTGCAACGGCGCAGCACGCAACTGAATTGGGGGCGCTCATGAGTGACGCCTTACAACTGCGTTTTCAACATTGCTACCCGGGCTTCGCGCTGGACGTCGATCTGAAGCTGCCGGGCAATGGCATCAGCGCCCTGTTCGGTCCATCCGGTTGCGGTAAAACGACGCTGTTACGCTGCATTGCGGGTCTGGAAAAAGCGCAGCGGGGTCATTTAACGGTCGCCGGTCAGTGCTGGCAGGATGACCAGAAATTCCTGCCCACCCATCGTCGCCCACTCGGTTATGTGTTTCAGGAATCGAGCCTGTTCGACCATCTGAATGTCGCCGGCAATCTCGATTACGCCGCTAAACGCGCCGATGCCGGTAACACGCCATTATCGCGTGCCGACATCGTCGAATTACTGGGTTTGGACAAACTGCTACAACGTAAACCCGCGGAACTCTCCGGTGGCGAACGTCAGCGCGTCGCCATCGCCCGCGCCCTGTTGATCAACCCCAGCCTACTGCTGATGGATGAACCCCTGGCCTCGCTCGACGCCCAGCGCCGAGCTGAAATTCTGCCCTACCTGGAAAGCCTGCACGACGCTCTGGCCTGCCCGATTCTGTACGTCAGCCATGCCGCCGAAGAAGTCGCCCGCCTGGCCGATCATCTGGTGGTCATGCAGGCGGGAAGCGTCACCGCCAGCGGCCCGCTGACCGAATTGCTCAGCCGCGCCGACGATCCACTGCGCCTGGGCGATCAAAGCGGGGTGGTGCTGGAAACCCGCCTCGCTGAACGCGATAACGACTGGGGCCTGATGCGCCTGGAAAACGGCGCGCTGAGTCTGTGGGTGGGCGATAACGGCAAGCCGCTGGATGTCACCATCCGGATACGCATTCTGGCGCGCGACGTCAGCCTCAGCCTGAGCGAAGCCAGCGATTCGAGCATTCTCAACCGCTTACCGGCGCGCATTATTGAGCTGACCGACAGCGATGACGCCAGCATTACCGTGCAACTTCTCGTTGGCAGCCAGACGCTGCTGGCACGCCTGACGCGGCGTTCAGTCGCCCAACTTAAGCTCCAACCCGGCCAGCACGTTTGGGCACAAATCAAGTCGACGGCGCTGCTGCGCTAGCCTCTCTGTCGCTTGAGTGACAACGGTTGCGCATAAAATCTTATTATAATACATTTAATTTTAATCGGACCTTATCGGCCCGGTGCAGCGCTCCGTCCCGACAATAAACAAAGCAGGGGATGCGCTTTTCCTGGTTTGATCGGCAACAGCGATCAAACAGCGCTGCAAAAAATACACAATCCCGAAAAAGTGCCTTTGCTCAGTACCGGAGCGGGCCAACCAACAACAATATTGCTGGCGGCAGTGGTTCACAGCGCTGTAACGCCTTGGGAGAACAACTCATGACTGTCTTTAAGACCGCAGCCCGGCTGTGCGCTTTGTCGCTCGCCACCGCTTTTACCGCAACGCTGGCCACTCAGGTCGCCGCTGAAACCGTCGGCATCGCCATGCCCACCAAGTCGTCGGCGCGGTGGATTTCCGACGGCGAAAGCATGGTGCGCCAGTTCGAAGAGGCCGGTTACGACACCGATCTGCAATACGCCGAAGACGATATTCCGACGCAGTTGTCACAGATTGAAAACATGATCGTTAAAGGCGTCGACGTACTGGTCATCGCCTCCATCGATGGCACGACGCTGTCGTCAGCGCTGCAACAGGCAGCCGATCTGGGCATCGAAGTGATCGCTTACGATCGTCTGATTCGCGGCTCAGCAAACGTCGACTACTACGCCACCTTCGATAACTTCCAGGTCGGTGTCCTGCAAGCGCAATACATCGTCGATGCCTTGGATCTGGCAGACGGCGACGGCCCTTACAACATCGAACTGTTCGGTGGGTCGCCCGACGACAACAACGCCTATTTCTTCTACAACGGCGCCATGTCGATCCTGCAACCTTATATCGACAACGGCCAGCTCGTGGTCCGCTCCGGCCAGACCGGCATGGACACCGTCTCCACACTGCGCTGGGACGGTTCGGTCGCTCAGGCGCGCATGGACAACCTGCTTTCAGCCTACTATTCCGATGCCCGCGTCGATGCCGTGCTGTCGCCCTATGACGGCCTGTCCATCGGTATTATTTCTTCGCTGAAAGGCGTAGGTTACGGCAGCGGTAATCTGCCAATGCCAGTGATCACCGGTCAGGACGCCGAAGTGCCTTCAGTTAAATCCATCCTCGCCGGCGAGCAGACCATGACGGTGTTCAAAGACACCCGCGAACTGGCGCGTGTCACCGTCGGTATGGTCGATGCGTTGTTCCGTGGCACCGAGCCGGAAATCAACGACACCTCCACCTACGACAACGGCGTCAAGGTGATCCCTTCTTACCTGCTGGTACCGGTCAGTGTCGATGAAGACAACTGGGAAGACGTCCTGGTTGACAGCGGTTACTACAGCGAAGACGACATTCGCTAAGCCCTTTGGCTGGCCGGCACCGCCGGTCGGCCTTTTTTTGGTATGAGAGGGTGCGCAGTGAACACCATTTTAGAAATGCGCGGCATCACCAAAACGTTCCCCGGCGTCAAAGCGCTCAACAACGTTAATCTGGCGATCCGCGACGGCGAAATTCACGCCCTGGTGGGCGAGAACGGCGCCGGTAAATCAACCTTAATGAAAGTCCTCAGCGGCGTGCATCCGCACGGCAGTTACGACGGCGAGATTCTGTTCGACGGTGAACAACGTCAGTTCAAATCCATCGCCGACAGCGAGCGCCTGGGTATCATCATCATTCATCAGGAACTGGCCTTGGTGCCGTTACTGTCGATTGCCGAGAACATCTATCTGGGCAACGAACAGGCACACAACGGCATCATCGATTGGCCACGCAGCTACGCCCAGACCGAAAAGCTGCTCACCAAAGTCGGCCTCAGCGAAGCACCGGGTACGCCGGTGGGCGAACTGGGTGTGGGCAAACAGCAGCTCGTTGAAATCGCCAAGGCGTTATCAAAAAACGTGCGCCTGCTGATTCTCGACGAACCCACCGCCAGTCTGAACGAAGCCGAAAGCGCCGCCTTATTGGAACTGCTCAAAGAGTTTCGCGCTCAGGGCATTACCTCCATTTTGATTTCGCACAAGCTCAACGAAGTCAAACAGGTGGCCGACACCGTCACCGTCTTGCGTGATGGCGCCACCGTCAGTCGGCTCGATTGTGCGACTGAAGAAATCAGCGAAGACCGTATTGTTTCCGACATGGTTGGACGCGCCTTATCGGATCGTTTTCCGCCACGCACACCGAACATCGGCGACATCGTTTTTAAAGTACGCAACTGGAATGTGTTCCATCCGCAGCAGGCCGATCGGCAGATTATTCATAACGTCAGCCTGGATGTGCGCGCCGGAGAAATCGTCGGCATTGCCGGCTTGATGGGCTCGGGTCGGACTGAGCTCGCGATGAGTATTTTTGGCCGCGCTTATGGCCAGAAAATCAGCGGTGAAGTGACACTGCACGACCAACCCATGGACGTCAGCACAGTGCAGCGAGCGGTCGGTTCCGGCCTTGCCTACGCCACTGAAGACCGCAAAACCTATGGCTTGGTATTGGACGATACCATCAGCCGCAACGTCTCCATGGCCAACCTCGGCGCAGTCAGCCGGGGGGCGGTAATGGACGATCAATATGAAGACAATGTCGCCGAAGGTTACCGCCAAAAAATCAATATCAAGACGCCGCATGTACAGCAAAAAGCGGTGAATCTGTCCGGCGGTAATCAACAAAAAGTGGTGCTGTCGAAATGGCTGTTTACCGACCCTGAGGTGTTGATTCTGGATGAACCGACACGGGGCATCGACGTCGGTGCCAAGTACGAAATTTACAGCCTGATCAACGAACTGGCTGCACAGCACAAAGCCATCATCGTCATCTCTTCAGAAATGCCTGAATTGCTCGGCATCAGCGATCGCATCTACGTGATGAACGAAGGCGAGCTGATCGGCGAACTGCCACGCGAGCAGGCATCGCAGGAAGCCATTATGACGATGATCATTCAATCCGGGAGACACTGACATGTCGACACAAGCATCCGTGGACCAGCCGCAGAGCAAGCAGAGTTCGCTGGGCGGTTTCTTTAAGTCGCATCTGCGCGAATACGGCATTTTGATCGCCCTGGTGGTGATCATGGCGCTGTTCCAGTTTTTAACCGACGGCATCCTGCTTAAGCCGCTGAACCTGACCAATCTGTTTTTGCAGAACTCCTACATCATCATCATGGCGCTGGGCATGTTGATGGTCATCGTCTGCGGCCATATCGATCTGTCGGTTGGTTCGGTGCTCGGTTTTATCGGCGCCCTGGCGGCGGTGATGATGGTGCAGTGGGAATGGTCGGCGCCGGTTACCTTTGTTGCCTGCCTGGTCGTCGGCACACTGATCGGCGCGGCCCAGGGTTACTGGGTGGCCTACTACCGCATTCCGGCCTTTATCGTCACGCTCGCCGGCATGCTGGTGTTCAAAGGTCTGACACTGTGGTTGCTCGGCGGTCAGTCAGTCGGCCCGTTTCCGGAGACCTTCCAGAAACTGAGCACCGGCTTTCTGCCCGACCTGCTGCCCGGCGGTGACTTTCACCTGACCTCCATGCTGCTCGGCATCGCCGTGGCAGCGCTGCTGCTCTACTTCAATATCCGCGCCCGCGCCAAGCAGGCTCAGTACGGCGCGGCGCGCGAGCCATTGCAGTTTTTCTGGCTGCGTAATGGTTTGATTGCAACGGCGGTGATCTATATCACCTACCTGCTGTCGACCTACAAAGGCCCACCCAATGTGCTGATCCTGATGGCGCTGCTGATTTCGATCTACACCTTCGTGACTCAGCGCACCACCTTCGGCCGGCGCATCTACGCCATCGGCGGCAACGAAAAGGCCGCCATGCTCTCAGGCATCAACACCAAACGCCTGACCTTCCTGACCTTCGCCAATATGGGCATGTTGGCGGCGCTGGCCGGCATGGTGTTCGCCGCTCGACTGAACATGGCAACGCCGAAAGCGGGCCTGGCGTTCGAGCTGGATGTGATCGCCGCTGTCTTTATCGGCGGCGCTTCGATGCGCGGCGGTTCGGGCAAAATCATCGGCGCGGTGATCGGCGCCTTGATCATGGGCGTGATGAACAACGGCATGTCCATCCTCGGTGTCGGCATCGACTGGCAGCAGGTGATCAAGGGTCTGGTGCTGCTCGCAGCGGTGATCTTCGACGTTTACAACAAGAACAAGAGCGGCTGAGCGGCCACTTCCTTTAATTACAGGCAAGCCGGGCAACCGGCTTGACAGTCGCTCCGATCACTCGGACCATTTGTATTATTTTATTATTAATAGGGCACCGCCATGACGGCTAATAACGACGGCAAGGGCAGCAAACCAAATTCCAGTACCCCACTGCGTTCTCAGCAGTGGTTCGGTACGCGCGACAAAAACGGCTTTATGTATCGCTCCTGGATGAAGAACCAGGGCATTCCTGATCATCATTTCGACGGCCGGCCGATCATCGGTATCTGCAACACCTGGTCGGAACTGACACCGTGCAACGCACATTTCCGGCAGATTGCCGAACGGGTCAAGAATGGCATTCGCGAAGCCGGCGGCGTGCCGGTGGAATTTCCGGTGTTCTCTAACGGCGAATCGAACCTGCGGCCGACCGCCATGCTGACGCGCAATCTGGCGTCCATGGATGTTGAAGAAGCCATTCGTGGCAATCCCATTGATGGCGTGGTGCTGCTGACCGGTTGCGATAAAACCACGCCCGCCTTGCTGATGGGCGCGGCCAGTTGTGATGTTCCGGCTATTGTCGTCACCGGTGGACCCATGCTGAACGGCCAACACCATGGCGAGCCGGTCGGTTCCGGCACCCTGGTGTGGCGCCTGCACGAAGAGTACAAAGCCGGCAAGATCGGCCTGCAGGATTTCCTCGACGCCGAAGGCGGGATGTCGCGCTCGGCCGGTACCTGTAACACCATGGGCACCGCTTCCACCATGGCCTGCATGGCCGAATCGCTTGGTGTCAGCCTGCCGCACAACGCGGCTATTCCGGCGGTCGATTCGCGGCGTTATGTGCTGGCGCATCTGTCCGGCATGCGCGCCGTGGAAATGGTGCATGAAGACTTAAAACTCTCCAAAGTGCTGACCCGCGATGCCTTTTTGAACGCCATCCGCACCAACGCCGCCATCGGTGGTTCCACCAATGCGGTGATTCACCTTAAAGCCATTGCCGGTCGTATCGGTGTCGAGCTGGAACTGGATGACTGGAATGAAGGTCGCGAGGTACCCACGCTGGTGAACCTCCAACCTTCAGGCCAGTATCTGATGGAAGAGTTTTATTACGCGGGCGGTTTGCCAGCGGTATTGCGTCGTTTGAACGATGCCAAACTGATTAAGGGCGACTGCCTGACCGTCAACGGCAAAACCCTGGCCGACAACGTCAAGGATGCGCCCTGCTACAACGACGACGTTATTCGCACCCTCGACAATCCATTGATCGCCAATGGCGGCATCTGCGTGCTGCGCGGCAATCTGGCACCGCGCGGTGCGGTATTGAAACCGTCGGCCGCGAGCCCGGAATTGATGAACCATCGTGGCCGTGCGGTGGTGTTCGAAAACTTCGACGACTACAAAGCGCGCATCAACGACCCGGATCTGGACATCGACGCCAGCTGCGTCATGGTGCTGAAAAACTGCGGTCCCAAGGGCTACCCGGGCATGGCCGAAGTCGGCAACATGGGCCTGCCACCGAAACTGTTGAAAGAAGGTGTGACCGACATGGTGCGTATTTCCGATGCGCGCATGAGCGGCACGGCCTTCGGCACGGTGGTGCTGCACGTGGCCCCCGAGGCGATGGAATTGGGTCCGCTGGCCGCTGTACGTAATGGCGACATCATCCATCTGGATGCCGACGGCGGTGTGCTGAACCTCGACATCAGCGATGCCGAGCTGGAGCAACGCCTTAAAGAACTGCGTGCCGACCATATCATCGCCCGTGAAGGTGGCTATCTGGAACTCTATCGCGACCGGGTGCTGCAGGCCGATGAAGGCTGCGACTTCGACTTTTTGGTCGGCTGTCGTGGCGCAGCCGTACCGGCCCACTCGCATTGATCGGAGGCAAGATGCAACTGAGTAATCGTTACCCCAGCCTGGATGGCGCCGTTATCTTTATCACCGGCGGCGGCTCCGGCATTGGTGCTGGCCTGGTCGAAGCCTTCGCCGACCAGGGCTCGACGGTGGTGTTCGTCGATATCTTAAAAGACGAATCCATCGCCCTGGCGAAAACGCTGAATGATCGTCTCGGCAGCGAGCGGGTTTATTTCCACCACTGCGATCTGATCAACGTGGCACAGTTACAGCAAATTATCCGCGACACCGGCGAACGCTTCGGCCCGATCAAGGCGCTGATTAACAACGCCGCCCAGGACACCCGTCACGACTTCCGCGACGTCACGCCCGAGTACTGGAACGAGCGCATCAACATCAACCTGCGACCACAGTTCTTCGCCGCCCAGGCGGTGTACGAACAGATGAAGCAGGCCGGTGGCGGTTCCATCATCAATTTTGGTTCGATGAGCTGGCACGAATGTCAGGGCAACATGACCGGCTACACCACCTCCAAAGCCGCCGTACTCGGCATGACCCGCGGCCTGGCGCGCGACATGGGTCCGGACCGTATTCGCGTGAATACGCTGACCCCGGGCTGGGTAATGACCGAACGCCAACTGGCCAACTGGGTTAACGAAGACACCAAGGCAGAGATTCACAGCAGCCAGTGTTTGAAGGAAGAACTTTATCCGGAACACATTTGTTCGATGGCGTTGTTTTTGGCCTCGGATGATAGCCGGATGTGCACGGCACAAGACTATATCGTCGACGGCGGATGGATCTAGTTTGCGGGACAAAGGCGCTTTTCGATGCCCGTTCGCTTCGCCAAAGAGCCTGTCACCGCGTTGAGAAAGCTTGAAATAGCGCTGCTATTCCTGTGCTTCCTCGCCTTGTGACAGACACTTTGGCTTTGCTCCTTGGGCACCGAAAAACACCTTTGGCCCGCTGAAAAGACAATTGAAAGTTAGAAAACCAAATTCAAGGAGACAGCCTTATGAGTATTACCGGTAAGCAACTGATCGGCGGCAACTGGCAGGCCGGAGAAGCCGGCAGTTATCAGGCCGTCAACCCGGCTACTGGTGAGCAACTTGGTCCTGAGCTGAGTTTTGCCAGCGAAGAACAGATCAGCGCAGCAACGGCAGCAGCCGCTAAAGCAGCGCCGGCTTTTGCGGCGACCAGTCTGGAAGAACGTGCGGCTTTCCTGGACGCTTGTGCCGAACAAATTATGGCGCTGGGCGATGAACTGCTTGAGCGCGTCAGTCTGGAAACCGGCTATCCGCGTGGTCGTGCCGAGAACGAACGCGGCCGGACCTGCAACCAGTTGAAGATGTTTGCCGGCGTGGTCCGTGCTGGCGATTTTCTCGATGTGCGCATCGACTCGGCCTTGCCGGAGCGCACCCCGCCGCGTCCGGATTTGCGTTTTGTTAAACAGGCGCTGGGACCCATCGCCGTGTTTGGTTCCTCCAACTTTCCACTGGCCTTTTCCGCCGGCGGTGGCGACACCGCTTCGGCGCTGGCCGCTGGTTGCCCGGTAGTGGTGAAAAGCCATAACTCCCATCCCGGCAGCGGCGAATTGGTCGCTCAGGCATTAGCGAAGGCAGCTGAGCAATGCGGTATGCCGGCCGGGGTGATCAACTTTGTCGCCGGTGACGGCAATGGCATCGGCAGCCAACTGGTGACCGACCCGAACATCAAAGCAGTGGGCTTTACCGGTTCCTATCGTGGCGGTTCGGCACTGCATCAACTGGCCAGCAACCGCACTGATCCAATTCCGTTTTTCGGCGAGATGGGTTCCATTAATCCGCTGGTGGTTTTACCCGAAACCTTGCAAGCAAGTGCCGTAGAAATCGCTCAAGGCTTTGTCGGTTCGCTCACCCTCGGCACCGGCCAGTTCTGTGTGAATCCAGGTCTGGTGTTGGGCATTGCCGGCCAGGAACTGGACGCCTTTGTGAGCGCCACCGCCGAGGCTTTAACCGGTCAACCGGCCGGTGTAATGCTCAACCAGGGCGTCGCCAAGGCTTATCAAAAAGGCGCAGACACACTGGGCCAGCAAGCCGGTGTTGAGTGCGTTGTCGCCGGTGACGAGCCGGGCACGCAAGGCTATTGCGGCCAGGCGCGGCTGTATCGCGTTGCCGCCAAGGATTTTCTCGCCAACCCGGCGCTACAGGAAGAAGTCTTCGGGCCGACATCACTGGTGGTGGTGTGCGATGACGCCGCCCAGTTGACCGACGTCGCCAACGCGCTTTCCGGCCAGCTTACCGGTACACTGCACGGCACCGAAACCGAGCTTGGCCAGCACAGCGACCTGGTGCGCGTGCTCGAACAGCGCGTCGGTCGACTGGTGTTCAACGGCTTCCCAACCGGTGTAGAAGTCTGCGAAGCGATGATGCACGGTGGTCCGCATCCGGCTTCGAGCGACACCCGTTTTACCTCGGTCGGCACTGCGGCAATCGACCGCTGGCTGCGTCCGGTCTGTTATCAAAACAGCCCGGCCAGTCTGTTGCCACCGGCACTGCAAAACACCAACCCCTGGCAACTGCGCCGCCGAGTGGATGGACAATGGCAAACCGGCCCGCTCTAAGCGGGCTTTTTGGAGTATCAATGACGGATCAACTGGAACTGCTGTTCAGCCTGGATCTGGGCAATGAATTGGGCGAAGCCGTGCAATGGCATCACGCCAGCCAGACGCTGTGGTGGACCGATATTCACCAAAGCCGACTGTATCGCTACGACTGGGCCAGTCAGCAACTGACCGACTGGCACACTCCCGATCGAATAACCTCCTTCGGCATTCTCGACACCCAGCCGGTCCGTCTGCTCGCCGCCTTCGCTGGCGGCTTTGCGCTCTATCAACCGGAAAGCGGCGACTGTCAATGGCTGGCGCAACCGGAACGGCATCTGCCGGGCAATCGTTTCAACGACGGCCGGGTCGATCGACAGGGCCGTTTCTGGGCCGGCACCATGCAGGACGTTCCTTCCGACAAGGGCGATCGCCAACCGGTCGGCACGCTCTACCGGCTCGATTCCACCGGCGCCACCCCGGTCATTAACGACCTGACCATTCCCAATACGCTGTGCTGGTCACAGGACAGCCGCCAGCTGTTTCATGCCGATACGCCCACAGGCCAGATTCGCCGCTACGATTTCGATGCCAAAAGTGGCGACATCGACAACGAAACCCTGTTCGCCAAAGCGCCACGCGGCTATCCCGATGGCGGTTTAATTGATGCCGAGGGTTACCTGATGTGCGCGCTTTTCGGTGGCAGCGCCGTGGCACGATTCAATCCAGAGGGCGAGTTGGTAGCACTGCATGAATTACCGGCGTCCCAACCGACCTGCGTCGCGCTCGGCGGCCCCGATCTGAACGTCTTGTTCGTGACTTCAGCCACCGAAGCCATGAGCGACGAACAACTCAAAGCCGAACCCAAAGCCGGCAGTCTCTTGGCTTACGCCACGCCTTATAAAGGCCTGCCGGAATGCACGCCGGATGCGGCTTTGTTGCCGCAGCCGTTAAGCGAATAACAGCCAACTATAAAAAAACCACCCAGAATAGCGGTGGTCTTGGACGAGCAGGATGGGGACGTCGATAGCCAGGGATGGCTATCGTCGAGCCTTCAGGGACGACTATTTATGAGTGTTCATAGATGAACGGGGTAGCGTGCCCCAGCCTGCTCGGCCAAGGCCGCCGCGAACGACTACTACTAAAGCCCCTTAACGGTTACTAACTTCTCATCACCCACGGTCTTCAGCGGATTACGCAACGCCCGCCCAAAAACCTCGGCTTCGATTTCAAAAACATCACCTTCTTGAGCCTCAATACCATCAGCAAAACTCAGCGTCGCTGTGCCGAAGAAATGCAGATGCGCATCGCCCGGGCGACGGAATAATTCATACTTAAAATGATGATGTTCCAAATTCGCCAGGCTATGACTCATATTGGCTTCACCGGAAACAAACGGCTTTTCCCAAACCACCTTATCGCCACGCAGCAGTCGCGACATGCCATTAATTTCCTGCGGCAAATCACCGACCAATAATTCCGGACCAACGGCACAGGGACGCAACTTGGAATGCGCCAGCAACAGATAATTCTGACGCTCAGTCTGGTGATCAGAAAACTCATTACCCAGCGCAAAACCCAAACGCCATGGCTGGCCGTTATCATCAATTAAATAACAACCAACGATCTCCGGTTCTTCACCGCCGTCGAGCGCAAAGGCCGGCGACTGCAACGGCTTGCCCGGCGCGGCAACGATGCTGCCATCGCCCTTATAAAACCATTCCGGCTGCGCACCGACTGTTCCAATGGCGGGCTTGCCACCTTCTACGCCCTGACGAAACATCTTCATGCTGTCGGTCAGTTCGGCGTCGCTTTTGCCCTGGGTTTTGGCGTGCATGCTGTCGCGCGTATCGGCGCTGCCCAGATGCGTTAAACCGGTGCCGGTGACAAACAGATGCGCCGGATCCGGATGGGCAAAGGGCGGCAGCAGGCGTTGCTCGTCAATCAGTTTCTGGTAATCCAGACGCTCATCAGTCGCGCCACGCTGCACTGCTTCTTCCAGGCTTATGCCTTCACTGATAGCGCGCTTGGCCAGGTAATAAAGCGAACTTTCCGGGCTGATCGGCTGGATTTCGGTATCGGAAATAACCCGACCGATCGCTGGTTGGTTGTCATCGGTTAAATACTGAATCAGTCGCATCGTTGTTCCTTTTTTGTTGTTGGTCATCGCGCTGATATCGGATGAGATTCTTATTTATACTATAATAGCATTTTTAACAAAAAGCAGCCTAGCGCCCCGGCCTGAGCCCGTCAACAACTAAGCAAAGATGGATTTCTAAGAAGGGAATCAACAGCAGCTTGGGCGTTAAGGTCCCTGGGTCATCAGGCGGTTTTGCCCGGCTGCTCCAGTTCGCTTTCAATAAAACGCAAGGCTTCATCAATCAGCGCGTACATGGCATCGCGCGCTTCATCGGGTTGCCGGCGTTCGATGGCCTCGAGCACCTTGCCATGGTCGGCAATGACACCAGCGGGATTACTTTTCAGTACGTTGGTGTGACGAATACTGACGTTCAAGGCGGTACGGGTGAAATCGCGCATGCGAATAAAGAAACGGTTTTCGCTGGCGTAGAGAATGCTGATGTGGAAATCGATATCGGCTTCGAGCGAGGCTTCCGGGTCTTTGCCGCGCGCCGCTTCCATCCGATCCAAGGCATCGTGAATGGCGCGCACCCGTTCCGGTTGCGCATGACGCGCCGCCAACCAGGCCGCTTCGGGTTCGATGGCGATGCGCATTTGCAAAAATTCCTGCAACACCCGCATCGATGGATTACTTTCCAGTGACCAGCGCAGCAGATCGGGATCGAGAATATTCCACTCTTCTTCCGGCAATACCCGAATGCCCTGGCGTTGACGGCTGGAAATCATGCCTTTGGCGGAGAGCATTTTAACGGCCTCACGAACAGCGGTGCGACTGACACCAAAGTCCTCGCAGAGAACCGCTTCACTGGGCAGGCTTTCATGAACATTGTATTCGCCACAGACGATGGCGCGACCCAGCTCCTGGGTCATGCGCTGTGACAAGCTCAAATTTCGTTCCAGTACCGCCATTCAGTTCTCTCAGCCGGAAGGTATTACCGATCTGCCAAATCGACAGGGTTAATTATCTTATAATAACACAGCCGAGCGATGAGGCTCCATTAGGGCAGGCCCGTGGCCCTATGCACCGAAATGGTGTCATTTTTTCGTCAGAGCGGCTATATTCCGAGACATAATAAAATGTTCACTGGCCCATGAACGCACCTTCGCTTTACGCCGCGATAGACCTCGGCTCCAACAGTTTCCATCTGGTTGTCATGCGCTCGGATGGTGCTCACTTGCAATCCGTCGAATGCAAGCGCGAACTGGTGCGTCTGGCCGCTGGCGTCGATAACGACACCGGACGCCTCACCAAAGAAGCGCGTAATCGCGCACTACGCTGCCTGAATCATTTTCGCGACGCGCTTCAGCATATTCCCAAAGCCAATATCACCGCCGTCGGCACCAGTGCCTTTCGTCGTCTGGTGGGCGATGTGCGTTTTCTGCATCAGGCAGAAGCGGCGTTAGGACAACCGATTCGAATTCTCAGCGGTGAAGATGAAGCGCGTTATATTTATCGCGGCGTCTCTCAGAGTCGCGATGACAGCGCCCGGCGTTTCGTGCTCGATATAGGTGGCGGCAGCACGGAGCTGATCGTCGGCCGCGGTCGTCAGGCCGAGGTGGTTGCCAGTCTGGATCTGGGTTGCGTGACCTTGACCGGTCAGTTCCTCAGCGAAGACCGCTTAACTGACCAACAACTGGCGGCTTGTGAGGCTCAGGTCGATGCCCAAATCGCGACCATCAGTGATCGCTTCAAAGGGGTTCAGTGGGATGACGTTATCGGCTCGTCCGGCAGCATCAAAGCCGTCAGTTGGGCGCTGAGTAACCTGGGGTTAATTTCCAACGGGGTGATAGAACGCGGTCAACTCGATCGTCTGCACCCGGTGCTGACGCAGGCAGAAAGTCAGCAGCAACTGTCGCAATTATTGGAATTAAATCCGCGGCGCATTGCCGTTTTTGCGGCGGGTTACATTATTTTGCACCGCGTTTTTCATGCCTTCGATCTGGATTCGATGCGCATTTCTCATCAGGCGATTCGCGAGGGCCTGATCGACGAGATGATCGAACCGGCCCTCGTTACCACCAGCTAACGCCTTAGGCAGTTTGTTCCACCAAGGCACCAGGCCCGGCAGTCGCCGCGGCCGGACATTTGCCCAGAATAATCATGCCTAGCACATCGTCCTTGGTGACGGCATTGACGGGCGCGGTACCGACCAACTGACCGTTCTTCATCACGCTGACGCGATCGGACAGATCGAACACATCGTGGATGTCGTGGCTGATTAAAAAGATGCCGATGCCCTGCTCTTTCAGGTTCTGTATCAGCTGCGACACCTGAGCGGTTTCTTCCGGGCCCAGCGCAGCGGTCGGTTCATCCATGATCAGAATGCGCGCATTAAAATACAGCGCCCGGGCAATGGCGACCGACTGACGTTGACCACCCGAAAGCGCCCGTACCGGATCCTTGAAACGCTTGAAGTTGGGGTTCAACCGACCCATCACTTCGCGGCAGGCTGCTTCCATCGCAGCATCATCGAGCGTGCCCCAGGCGGTGCGTAATTCACGCCCTAAAAACAGATTGGCCGCCGCATCAACGTTATCAGCCAGCGCCAGCGTCTGATAGATGGTTTCAATGCCCAGCGCCTTGGCATCGCGTGGGTTATTAATACTGACCGGCTTGCCATCAACGCGAATCTCACCACCCTGTTTTTGATAGGCGCCGGAGAGAATCTTAATCAAGGTCGATTTACCGGCACCGTTATGACCGAGCAAACCCACTACCTCACCGGGATAAAGATCGATAGAAACTTCATCAACAGCGTTAATGCCGCCAAAGGAAATGGAAATTTTATCCATCTCCACCAGCGGCGTTTTTTGTGCATCCGTCATAACGTCGCCCTCTTGCGGTACAGCGTATCGACCCAGACGGCCAGCACCAGAACCAGGCCGACCACCATGTTTTGCAGCGGCGTATCGACACCGACCAAAACCATGCCCGATTGCAGCGATTGCATCACCAGGGCACCGAGCATGGCGCCTGCGACTTTGCCGACACCGCCGGCCAGCGAAGTGCCACCGATAACCGCAGCGGCAATCACATAGAGCTCATCCAGGGTGCCCTGCGCATTGGTCGCGGCATTCAAGCGGGCGGTGGAAATAGCCGCAGCAATGGCCGCCAGAATGCCCATCAGAATAAAGACTTTCATGATCACCCAGCGGGTGTTCACGCCCGCCAGTTCAGCCGCTTCCGGGTTGCCGCCAATGGCAAACACATAGCGACCGAAACGAGTGCGGGTGGCAATAAAGGTCATCACAATACCGACGGCCACAGCCATCAATACCGGCACTGCAAAGCCATGAGAGATGATCAACCCACCTTCGGGAACGACCATGCCCTGAGCTTCAGCGTAGCGAGCTGCGACACGCTCTGGCCAGTGGTAAGCATTGGCGACCGCTGCGGCGCCCAGCACCGCCGAGCAATAAACCACCGCCATGACCACTTCTGCCCAGATCGGACGCAGCGGGAAATGATGCAGGCGACGCCGACGACGCCCCATTAGCACAGCGGCAATGATCAGCGCGCAAAAGACCAGAGCAATCAGCCAGGTAACCGGCCCACCGACCGAGCCTTCCGGTCCGCCGCCCATCATTTGAAAGTGGCTGTCCATCGGTGCCACAGTACGGCCCGAAGTCACCAGCCAGGCAGCGCCGCGCCAGGCCAGCAAACCGCCTAAGGTGACAATAAAAGCCGGCACCGCCAGATAGGCGATAACAAAGCCCTGCAAGGCACCGATCAAAGCGCCGACGACAATGCCGACACCCAGTGCAATCAGCCAGGTAAAGGGGTGGTCGTAACCAATGAGCGGCGGCAACAATTCAGCCTGGGTGACGCCGATAATCATGCCGGTGACACCGAGCACCGAACCGACGGAAAGATCGATATTACGAGTGACGATCACCAGCACCATGCCGGTTGCCATCACCGCGACCGATGAGGTCTGAACACTGAGGTTCCACAGATTACGCGCACTGAGAAAAGCGCCGTCGCTGGCCAGACCAAAGCCCAGCCAGATCAGCGCCAATACGGCGACCATACCGAGAATACGCAAGTCGGCTTCGGTCGCAGCAAAAAATCGTTTAACGGGATTGGCGATATTAGCCGCCATGGACTGAGCTCCTAATTACAAGGATTGAGATCAACCGGAAACAGCAAGCCGGACTGGAACGTCCGGCTTACCCTAGTCTCAGTTACAGACAGCGACCTGACCAGAGGGCACGCCCTGACAAACAGTCGCACGATCAACCCAGCCGGCGTCGATCACTTCGTTCAGGTTATTGCGGGTGATAGGCAACGGCGCCAGGAAGATGGCGTTCATGGTCACGCCATTGGGACCATCGCTCCAGGTGGTGGCGCCAGGAATGTCTTCCAGCGGGGTACCGCTTGCCATCAGGAAGGCAATGTTGGCGGCGGCTTTACCCAGCTCACGGGCATCTTTCCAAACTGAAACAGTCTGAGTGCCCAACGCGATACGGTTCAGCGCCGCGTGGTCACCATCCTGACCAGAGACCGGTACGACGCCATCCAGACCTTGCGCTGACAGCGCCGATACCACGCCACCGGCGGTACCATCGTTAGAGGCAACAACAGCATCGACATTATTGTTGTTGGCGGTCAGGAACTGCTCCATGTTGCGTTGCGCATTGGCCGGAATCCAGCCATCGGTATAGGCCTCACCGACATTGCGAATCGCACCGCTATCGATGGCGCCTTGCAGCACATCCAATTGGCCCGCGTGCAGGAAGTCGGCATTGGGGTCGGCTGGCGAGCCTTTGATAAATACATAGTTGCCGGTCGGCTGTTGTTCAAACACAGCACGCGCCTGCAAACGACCCACTTCGCGGTTATCGAAGGTCAGATAGAAGGCATCGGGGTTTTCGATCAGACGGTCGTAACCGACCACCGGAATACCTTCATCGGCAGCGGCCTGAACCGCTGGCCCGATGGCACTGGAATCCTGCGCCAGAATGATCAGCGCATCGGCACCGTTGGCGATCAGGCTTTCTACATCGGTCAATTGCTTGGCGGCCGATGACTGTGCATCGGCAGAAATATAGTCGGCACCGAGACGATCGAGCGCGCCTTTGATGGCGGCTTCGTCGGTTTTCCAGCGTTCTTCCTGGAAGTTGGACCAGGACACGCCAATGGTGATGTCGTGGGCAAGGACGGGAAGGGCACAAACACTCAGGCCGAGTGCGATCAGCGTACGTTTCATGAATTGCTCCTAGCTTGTCTGCTTTGTTGTTGTTATTGCGCTACAGCCATCGAAGGAGAGCTTCGATATTATTTTTATTACGCGAATTTATTCTTTTCGAAAAGGGCCATCACAGTCAATAGAAAGGCTAATAACTTTGGTATTAGTTCGTTTTTTAGGCAGTTCCTTCATGTTTTTATTCGCCTCTGGAATAAAAAAGACCCGGCCGTCTTCCCTGAGACAAGCCGGGCCAGGTGGCACCGCAGGACGAACGAAGCCAAAGACAACCCTTTAATCACGCTCCTGATAATGGAAATCCGCAAAATCGGCCACGCCGGCTGTACCGGCCAGATCCTGAGCCGCCATACCGACAAAGGCACCGGTAAAGTTATTGCCCGCGCCGGTTCCCGCTTCATCGCTGAGCCAGGAATGTTCGAGCTTCAAAGGCAGCCGCTGCCAATCACCGCCGGCCACGGCATAGGAGAAATACAGGTGCTCAAAATGGACCTCAGCGCGCAATCGAATCGGACCCGGTGGTAAGGCAATGGGCGACTCACCGAGCGGATAAAGCGCGTGACCGTTACTGTCACCCTGACAACTCATCACCGCCAGACAGCGGCCAAGCTGCTCATCGTAACTGACATACAGATAGTGGTATTTGCGCGAGTTGTAATAGCACACCAGGCCCGCCATCTGCTGGAAATGTTCCGGCTCGAATTCCAAGGTCGTGATCGCAGTAAATTGATGCGCCTGTTGCCTGCGCGCCACCAAGGCCGAGCGAAACAGACTGCCCAAAGACTCACGACCATAAAGACGCAAATAGCCCGGACGTTCAGTCAGGCTAAACAACTGTTCGGGATAAGGCGTGCGCAGCCATTGGAACGACAAGGGTAATTCAGCGCTGGAAAAATCGCTGACTTCATCTCGCGGTTGCGGACTCTGTTTAACCTCTACGCCTTTTGGTGGCGCAACGTCCACTCGCGGTGTCGGATCATCGTCCAGCGGCCAGGGCCAGCCATCGTCACGCCACTCCAGACGCTGGATCGCGGTTTCACGACCGAGCGGACTGCGGCCACGATTGCGCAGCGGCCGGCTGCACAGATGCACCAAAAAGGTTTCACCCTCGGCGGTTTCCACCCAGTCTCCATGACCGGCGCGCTGCAACTGCGCTTGCGGATTAGTACGCGCCGTAGTGATATGCGTCAGCGGATGCAGTTCGTACGGACCGTCGATATTACGCGACCGTGCCAAAGTGCAGGCATGATCGTATTCGGTGCCACCTTCAGCGGTCAGCAAATAATAATAACCACCGCGTTTATACAGATGCGGCCCCTCTTCCATACCCAAGCTGCTGCCATGAAAAATGTTCCGCACCGGGCCAAAAGGCTGGAGTGTTTCGGCGTCTAATTCCTGCAGCACAATGCCGCCGAACGAGGGTTTGCCCGGCCGGTAATCCCAGAGCATATTCACAAACCATTTACGGCCATCATCGTCATGAAACAGCGATGGATCAAAGCCGCTGGAATTCACATAAACCGGGGCACTCCAATCGCCATCAATGCGGTCGCAGGTGGTGATGTAATTATGAGCGTCTTTGGCGTCACCGCTGTGGCGTTTTACATCGGTATAGACCAGATAAAACAAGCCATCGCTATAGGTTAAACAGGGCGCCCAAACACCACAGGAATCCGGGTTGCCACGCATATCGAGCAAGTCAGGACGGTTCAGCGGCCGCGCCACCAGAGTCCAGTTCACCAGATCTTTGGAGTGATGAATCTGCACACCCGGATACCACTCAAAGGTGGAAGTGGCGATGTAATAATCCGAGCCGACGCGGCAGATGGACGGGTCCGGATTAAAACCCGGCAGGATTGGATTTTGAATACGAAACTCAGCGCTCATCGAAACTCCACTAACCTTTGACAGCGCCACCGGTTAAACCGGCAACGATGTATTTTTGGGCGAATAAAAAGAACACCACCGCCGGCAAAATGGTGATGGTGATATAGGCCAGAATCCGGTTCCATTCAGCGCCGTATTGACCGCGAAATTCCATCAAGCCGAGCGGCCACGGATAGACCGCTGAATCATTCAGCATGATCAGCGGAAAGATGTAATTGTTCCAACTCTGCACCAGAACAAAAACGCCGACGGTGGCCAAAATCGGTTGTGACAACGGAATCACAATGCGCCAGAAAAAGCGGCCGTAACCGCAGCCATCGACCAGCGCAGCCTCGAATAAATCCTTGGGTAATTGTTCAAAAAAAGTTCGGAACAAAAGCACGCTCATGGCCAGACCAAATGCCACTTGCGGCAGAATGACACCGGCGTAGGTATCGAGCAGACCCAGGTCCCGAATCTTGATAAACAAGGGCAAAATCGCCGTCGCGCCAGGAAACATCATGCCCAGAATGACGTAGGAATAGAGGTATTTACGGCCAGCAAATTTGATGTGCGAAAAAGTAAAGGCCAGCATCGATGCCAGTATCAATACCAGTGCCACGGTAAAGCCAGTGATCAGCACGGAGTTACCCAGCATGCGCCAGGTATTGGGGCTGATCAGAATGTCCCAGTAGGCGCTGGTCTGCCAGACTTCAGGTAAGCCGAGTGGATTGGCGCGCAGCTCGCCCTGGGTTTTAAAGCCACCGAGTACTGTGATCCAGAACGGCAACAGCACGAAAACAGCGGTGATCAGCATCAAACCCCAGCGAGCCAGGCGCGCCGAATAACCGATTTCCAGTTGAGTGTTTGCGGTCATCATTATCTCCTAGTCGCGCTGGCGCATAACAAAGCGCTGATAACTAAAAGCAAACACAGCGCAGGCCAAAAACAGCACCACCGCAACGGCGCTGCCAAAACCGACGCGCGTGCGCACGATGCCAAACTCATACAAATAGGTGACGATGGTGTGCGCCGAACCACCCGGACCACCCGATTGCACCAGGGGCATCGCCATTTCGAAAAACTGCAACGCACCAATCACGCTGAAGAAAATCGACAACCGAATCGCCGGCCAGATCAACGGCAGCTTAACCTTAGTGATGATTTTCCAGGGACTCGCACCATCGAGCTTGGCAGCTTCGATCATGTCATCGGAAATGCCCTGCAAACCGGCGATATAAATCATCATGTGGTAACCAAAATACTTCCAGATCACCACCACCAGAATGGCATTGAAGGCCCAATCGGAATCCGCCAGCGGATAAAAGGCGTCCATGTTAAAGGCGCCGGTGATGGCCGCAACCAGTCCGGTACCGCCGTCGTAAATAAACCGCCAGATCAAACCAGCGACGACGTCGGCAAGAATAAAGGGTAGAAAAAAGATCAGCCGGAACAGATTGTTGACCCGACTTTTTGACGCCACAGCAAGCGCCACGGCCATCGCCAGTGGTAACTGAATGGCCAGAGAAATCAGCACGATTTTCAGCGTATTCCAGACCGCAACATGAAACACATCGTGTTGCAGCATTTGCGCAAAATTGCGCAACCCCACCCAGCGACCGCCTTCGGACAGTTCGGTAAAACCGTTCCAGCGGAAGAAGGAATAAATACCGGATTCGCTGATGGGCAGAATGACAAAGAGCGTAAATACCGTCAGTGCCGGCGGCAAAAACAGCAGCAAGGTTGTCAGCCGGCCACCGGAATTATTGCGGTAAAACCAACTGTTCAGGCGTTGGCGCCAGCCGGACGAATGCGACGGCAAAATCTGGGTGCTCATTAGCGTGACCTAAGTAGTGCGACCGGTCGCTGCCTGTCGCTTTAACGAGCAGACAGCGCCGGTGATTTTTATTGTTTATTGCAACGACTGCTTAACGGAAATCCCAGGCTTCCTGGATGCGCTCAACAGCACCTTCCGGATCTTCGTCGCCGGAGGTCAGCTCGGCGGAAATGTCGTTGATCACACCGCCGACATCGGCACCCAGTGCCTGATCCCAGAACACCTGGTGCCAGGAAGAACGGGCGATGTTTTCAGCGATCACCTTCATGTGCGGGTTCTGCACGGACGCTTCAGCACCACGGGCCACCGGAATGATGATGTCCTGCTCAGCCAATTTGGCCTGGTTTTCCGGCGACAGGAAGAAGGTCAGCCATTCGACCGCCGCATCAGTGCCATTGCCTGCGGTAAAGGCCCAGCCATCAACACCACCCAGAGTCGCGCTTGGGTCGCCGTCACCGCCTTCAACAGCCGGGAAGCTGAAGTAACCGAGGTCGGCATCGCTGACGCCTTCACCGCTTTCACTTTCCGAACGTTGCACACCGATATCCCACTCACCCATCAGATGGATGGCGGCCTGGTGATTACCGAAGACGTTCGCTGCTTCGTTGTACTTGGCACCCAGATAGCCAGGCTGGAAGGGGTCCAGATCAGCGAGACGTTGCAGTTCTTCACCGGCGCGAATGTAAGCCGGATTTTCGAAGCTGGCTTCATCGGCGAGGATGTCGTTGAACAGTTCCTGACCACCGATGCGCATGGCCAGGTAAGTCCAGTAGAAGTGCAGCGGCCAGCGCTCACCACCACCAGCGGCGATCGGCGTAATGCCGGCGTCTTTGATGTCCTGAACCACTTCCAGGAAGTCATCCCAGGTCTCGATGTCGTCAGCCGACACACCCGCCTGTTCGAACAGTCGTTTGTTGTACCAGAAACCGACCTGAGCCAGACGGTAAGGCGCGCCGTAGAGGCGACCATCGATTTCAAAGGCCGACAAGGCTCCCGGTGAGATGTTCTCACGCAGGCCATCGGCCTGGTCGGTGATATCGGCAAGCAGACCAGAGGTGGCACGGGTGCGATAGTTGGCACCGCCGAAGCTCCAGTAAAGATGCGGTTTGGCGGACGATTGCAGCAGCGTCGGCAGGCGTTGCTTCATGGCCGAGTCGTCCTGGAATTCCAGATTGACCTGAATGTCCGGGTGCTGAGCTTCGAAATCCTGACGGATCTCTTCCCAGGCGGCGCGGATTTTTTCGTCTTGCTGATTGTGCAAGACGTTCACTACTTCTTCCGCTTGCACACTGACGGTTGCGGCAGCCAGGCTGAAAGCCGCCAGCGAAGCCGGCAGCAGGGTCTTAAAGCGAGTCATGGTCGGTCCTCCTGGGAAGCTCTATGCAAGGCATGCGAGGCTCCCCTTGGTTTTATTGTCTTTGTTTTACCAAGTAAGCGTCTGGCGACGCTTCGGGACTTTAGCGGTGTTGCCACTAAATTTAAGTCTCAAACTAAATAGACCATAACCGCCTTTGCGATGTCAAAATATTTTCGAGAGTCGACTAAAAAGTATCGAAACCCTAAACTGGCCGACTTGTCCGAAAAACCTTAGAGCCGGCTGCATGAAGAAGACCGACACCGAACAGATCCGCGCCGCTAACCGCGTCGATATCATCAATGCATTGCGTGTTTTTGGCCCGGTTGCCCGCGTCGATATCGGCCGCATTACCAAACTGAGCCCGGCAACGGTTACCGCCATCACCTCAGAGCTGGCCGGCGAAGGCGTGATTGAGGAAGTACAGGCGCCGACGCCGAGCACCGGACGTGGCCGCCCCCGGGTGCTGATCGACCTGAATCCCAATCACGCCTGTGTGCTGGGCATCAAGCTGTCGATCAATGAGATCCGGCTGATGCTCGGTGACCTCAAAGGCAACATCCTGGCGGAAAGTGTAGTGACCGCCAAAACCCAGGCCCACGATCAGGATTCGCTCAATGACATGCTGGTCAGCCAGGCACAGCACTTTATGGCGGACTACCCACAGCAGGCGCAACGCCTGGTCAGTCTGGGCATCGCCATTCAGGGCTTTGTCGATGTGCACGCTGGCGATGTGGTATGGAGCCCGGCGTTGAACATGCGTCACGTCAATCTGACCCGGGCGCTCGAAGAGGCCTTCAACTGCCCGGTCGAATTAGCCAACGACGCCAACTGCATCGCCTACGCCATTCACAAACAGCCGGACTACGCCAGTTGCCGCGACTTCGCGGTGATCATGATCGGCTACGGTGTGGGGGGTGGTTTGATTGTCGGTGGTGAACTTTACAGCGGTCATTTTGGCGCCGCCGCTGAGTTCGGTCACACCAAATTCAGTCACGAAGGCCCGCAGTGCGCCTGTGGCAAACGTGGCTGCATCGAAGCCTATGTGGCGGACTATGCGCTCTATCGCGACGCCAGCGCAGTGATGGACTTACCGGCCACCGACCGCCGTCACCCCTCGGAAAAACAGATGGCGCGACTGACGCAACTGGCGATCGAAGGCGACCCGACGGCCAGCCGATTGTTTCATCAGGCCGGCAAGGCGCTGGGCTTTGGCATTGCCAACATCCTGGCCTTGTTGAGTCCGCAGAAAGTCGTGGTGACCGGTCCGGGTGTGCGTGCTTTTGAACAGATGCAGGCGGGCATCGTTGAAGGCATCGATGATTCACTGGTCCCGGAATTAATCGGCCGCGCCGATATCAATCCTTACCCCTGGTCACAGGATATGACCGGCAAAGGCATCATTGCGCTGGCTTTGAAACACTTCCGCTAACCCGACTGACGTCGGTTTTATTCACCACGCCGATGCGGTGCGGGACAGATCAGATGTTCGGCGCGCAGATGAAACATCTCCACTTCCGGATTGCTGAAAAACCCAACTTCCCAGGGGTTTTTAGCGATAAAGGCTTCCTGCACCGTGCGAAACAGCGGCGTGTCTTTTGGCACATCGAAGGCGTGCCCGCTGATTATGCTGTAGTTCCATTCAATGGCCTGCTCGAAAGCGTAGGTGGCGCGGTTATCGATCGCAAAGAGGCAGCGGTTATCGCGTTTGAGCAAGGCTGATTTGAAAGTACTGGGGAAGGTAATAAAGAAAATATCGTCCGCTTCGGTCGATAAAAACGCCATCACGGTGGTGTGCGGTTGTTGCTCGGCATGAGTCACCAGCACGCCAACTTTGTTGTCGTGCTCGCCACCGTCGATGTTGGGCAAGGTGGTCATGGGCGTGGTTGGCAACGGCCGCTCGGGTCGTTGATCCACCGGGAACTGATAGCCGCTTTGGGCGTAGTCGAGCAGCACGCTGAGACCATAAAACACCTGAAACTGAATCGGCTCGACCAGCACGCGATTATCGTCCAAACGCACCACCCGCCCCTTGTACGACAGACGATAGACGCGCAGATCGGCATCGTATTCAGACACACCGGTGCGATTATCCAGATGGATGGTGACGCGCGCGCCCGGCGTTAACCGATGACCACGGGCAAAACGCAACTCCAGTTCATTGTCTGCACGTAATTGGGCGCCACAGATATAGACATCGGTCTCGCGTCCGGCATCCAGATAAGTTGCCGCCACCGCCAAGACCGGAGAGGGTATAAAATCACTCAGCTTTTGTTCGATCATCTATCTGCCCTGCTTAGTCGTCTGGCGCAGTATAAGGCAACGCCAGACGACTGGGCAGACAGCGGCTCAGCCAGACTTACTTATAGATCACCCGGTTAACCCGGTTCTCCAGCATTTCCTGATGGCTCGACACCGGTTCCGGTTTCAGGTTCTGCTCAACGGCATAGTTGGCAACCGCTTCCAGATCCCATTTACCACCCAGGATGTTGCGCCCCAGGTCACCTTGCCAGCCCGCATAACGCTGCTCGACAAAATCGCTGAGTGTCTTTTGCTCGACCAACTCTGCCGCCTTGGTGAAGGCCAGTGCCAGCACATCCATAGCGCCAACATGGGCGTGGAACAGATCGCTCGGATCGATAGAGGTACGGCGCAGCTTGGTGTCAAAATTAAAGCCGCCGGTGGTGAAACCGCCCGCCTGAATAATGTGATAGCAGGCCAGCGTCATTTCCTCGACCGAGTTGGGGAACTGATCGGTATCCCAGCCATTTTGGTGATCGCCGCGGTTGGCATCGACCGAACCTAAAATGCCCAACGATCCGGCGGTGGCGATTTCATGCTCGAAGGTGTGACCTGCCAGGGTGGCGTGGTTCACTTCGATGTTCACCTTGATCTCTTTTTCCAGACCGTATTTCTGCAGGAACCCAAAGACGGTGGCGGAATCGTAATCGTACTGATGTTTGGTCGGCTCCTGCGGCTTGGGCTCGATCAGCAAGGTGCCGTTAAAACCGATCTTGTGCTTGTACTCAACCACCATCTGCATAAAACGGCCGAGCTGTTCCTGCTCACGTTTGAGGTCGGTATTGAGCAGCGTTTCGTAACCTTCACGACCGCCCCAGAGCACATAGTTGGCGCCACCCAGACGGTGGGTTGCAGACATCGCATGCTGTACCTGAGAGGCCGCGTAAGCGAAGACTTCCGGATTGGGATTGGTCGCCGCACCGGCCATATAACGCTTGGCACCGAAATTCTTGGCCGTGCCCCAAAGCAGTTTCATGCCGGTTTCGGCCTGCTTGGCTTCGGCGCGTTCAATCATTTCATCGAAGTTGCGCCGGCTTTCACGAATGCTGTCGCCTTCTGGGGCAATGTCGTAGTCGTGGAAGGTCCAGAACGGCGCGCCAACTTTGGTGAAAAATTCGAACGCCACATCCATTTTCTGATGCGCCAGCGCCATCGGCTCCGCGCCCTTGTGCCAGGGCCGGTCAAAGGTGCCTTCACCGAACACATCAAAACCGTCCCAACAGAAGCTGTGCCAGTAGCACACAGCAAAGCGCAGTTGTTCTGCCAGGGTTTTACCCAATACCACTCGCTCGGCATCGTAATGGTGAAAGGCAAGGGGGTTATCTGAGTCGGGGCCTTCGTAGCGAACCGGCTCGATCTCGCTGAAATAGGTCGACATGGTGGGTCCTCTCGTATCGACGGCCCGGATCAGGGCCATTGTTGTTGTTTTTAATTTACCTCTCGAATTTATAATGAGGAAGATTGCCGAACGAGTCAAACAAAAAAGCCAGTCCAGCGAATGACCGCCTGGACTGGCTGCTGCTGATCAACTGAACTTAGGGTTTCAACGATCGCGGCAGCTCGCCGGATTGCCACAAGCCCAGACCAAAGCCATCCGGGTCCAGAAAGTCGGCACTCCAGCCACCCGGTGCTTCGGATACCGGCGTTACTATGGTAACCCCTGCGTCCGCCAGCTCAGCGACAATGTCGTCGATGCCACCGTCATCCACCTCAAAGACAATGGCCGGGGTAGTGCCGCGCTCGCCTTCCATCTCGAAGAAGATCAAATCCAGGCCATTGCTCAGTTGGCCTTGCAACCAGAACGGTTTGGCACCTTCCATGCGTTGCAAATTGAGCGCCAGGGTTTCGTTATAAAACTTCTCGGTGCGCACAATATCGCTGACGTAATAGACGATGCTGGCGTTTTTGGGTTTGAAGCTCATGGTGGTTTCCTTGTGGTGAGTTCATGGCCTTATTGCCGCCAAGCAGAAATTTGTGAGCCGCGAATGACAAAAAGATGGCCATCCGGGTCGTGACTGGCCAAAGCACCACCGCGATAAAACAACGTGGACAACAGCGCTTGCCGAATCCGGCCGTACGCCAGCACCGGCAGCAAACCGGGTAAATCGACCGGAGTGGTCAGTTGCTGCTGCCGGGCCTGTCGTTTCAACACCACAATTCGCTGACGCAGGCTGGTATCGCTCAGCCTCAGCAAATACTGGATTTCACGACGGCTGTGACCGGACAACGCCAGCAGCGCGACGGCTTTCAAGGCTGGCGTCAGACGGCCAAGCCAAGCAGCCAGGTCAGTTGGGTCCGGCGCTTCCAGCTGTGGATGTTCGCTCGCCCAAAGCGTTTCACGGTTTTGTTGACGCCGCTTTGTGCGAGCGGCCATCCGCGCTTTATTGCGCACCGTGCCCACCAGCCATTGACGCGTTTCCTGCGCTTCAAAATCCACCCGTCCAACTTCAAATGCCGCCAGATAGGCGTCCTGCACCACGTCTTCAACCTCACTGGTATCGGCTAAAAGACGGCGCGCCAGGGCGCACAATTGAGGGTATTGGCTGGGTCGCATGAGGCTGCTCAGGTTGAGTTTGAATCCGGCTGGTCGCCAATATTCCGGCGACCAGATGACGCTGGTCAATTATTAATCCATTTGCCGCCAAAATACTGTCCAACAAAGAACCAGTCGAGTAATCTTGCTCGGCCACTGTCCCCAGAACGACAGGGTTTTCCAACGATACGCTCTCGCTGTTCAAACTCACCAAGACCCGCCCCGTTGTTTGAGGACGAGCGATGTTTATTTTGCCTTCACCCCCGATGCGCCGCCCTGGACGTTCCCTGCTCGCTTTAATATTCATCCTTGGTTTCAGTGCATCGGTTCAGGCAGCGGATCTGCCTGAGTTGGATGTCGACGCCAAGCTCGATTTGCTGTGGATCGGCATCAGCGCCGTTCTGGTGTTCTTTATGCAGGCCGGTTTCTGCCTGCTGGAAACCGGTTCGATCCGCAAAAAGAACAGCTTTAATGTCGCGGTCAAAAACATGTCCGACCTGCTGTTGTCGGTGATCGGTTTCTGGATGATCGGTTATGCGCTGATGTTTGGCAGCTCGGTCGGCGGCTGGTTTGGCACCAGCGATTTCTTTTTCAGCGACAGCCACGCCCCCTTCGACATCATGTTCTTTTTGTTCCAGATGATGTTCGCCGGTACCGCCGCCACCATCGTCTCCGGTGCTGTGGCCGAGCGCATGCACTTCAGCGGTTATCTGATTATTTCGGTGGTCATCGCCGCTTTGATTTATCCGCTGGTCGGCCACTGGATCTGGAACGGCGACGGCTGGCTGGCGCAACGCGGCTTTATCGATTTCGCCGGTTCCACCGTGGTGCACTCAACCGGCGCCTGGCTGGCGCTGGCGGGCATCATCGTGCTGGGGCCACGCTTTGGGCGCTTCACCGCCGACGGCAAAGTCAGCCCAATGATGGGACACGACTTGCTACTGACGACGCTCGGTGTCTTCATTCTTTGGTTTGGCTGGTTCGGTTTTAACGGCGGCAGTGAGCTGGCGTTCGACAGCGCCGTACCGGGCATTCTGTTTAACACCACCCTGGCCGCTGCCGCTGGTGGCGCCACCTGCCTGATCCTGGGTCGTTTAATCAGCCCGGTGATTCGCATTGAGCTGATTCTCAATGGCGTGCTCGGTGGCCTGGTCGCCGTTACCGCCGGTTGCGCCGTGCTGCATCCGACTGGGGCCGTCATCATCGGCGCCAGCGGTGGCTTGATCGCGCATTTCGCCAGCGAATTCCTGCTGCGTATCTGTAAGCTCGACGACCCGGTCAGCGCGGTTGCTGTCCATGGTTTTGCGGGCGCCTGGGGCACGCTGGCACTGGCTTTTCTGGCGCCGGTGGAGAATCTCAATCACGGCATGATGACGCAGCTGGGCGTGCAGACACTGGGGGTTGGCGCAGTGCTGCTGTGGTCTTTGGGTACTGGCTTTATTCTGTTCCTGGCCTTGAAAGCGACCAAGATGCTGCGCGTCTCTGAGGCGTTTGAAATTCAGGGTTTGAATGTGTCCGAACACGGCGCGTCCAACAGTTGGCTCGATACCTTGCGCGCCATGCAGAGCGTCATTGAAAGCAAGGATTTGTCGACCCGGGTCGAGGTGGAAATCGGCAGCGAAGCCGGTGAAGTGGCGGCCTGTTTCAACGCCATGATGGATCAGTTCGAAGGTAATATGCGACGCATGGCAGTGACCTCGACCGAGGTCGATAAAAGCGTCCGCGCCCTGCTGGAATTCAATCAGCAGACCCGCGCTCGTCTGGCCGAGCAGGAAAGCAACAGCCAGGCGATCGGCGAATCGGTCCAGGCGCTGCACGAACAGTTAAAAGCCATCACCCTTCAGACCGCTGAGGTCAATGAGGTGTCCGATCGGGCCAGTTCGGAAATGCAGGGCACGGCCGGTACCATTGCCACCGCAGGCACGGCGGTGGCCACCATGAAAACAAGCATCAACAAAGCCGCTGAACTGTTAGGCCACCTGGATCAGCGCATTATCGATGTCGGTGATGTCACCACCATGATCAACACCATCGCCGAACAGACCAATTTACTGGCGCTCAACGCCGCCATCGAAGCGGCCCGAGCCGGCGACAGCGGTCGTGGTTTTGCGGTGGTCGCCGGTGAAGTGCGCAGCCTGGCAAAACAAACGCAACAATCGACGCTGCGCATCAGTGGTTTGATCGAGCAACTGCGCGCTGACGCCGAGCGCGTTAAAACCGCCATCAGCGACGGTGTTGAACAGGCCAACAGCAGCACCGAAACCATCGACAACACCGGCCGTGCCTTGCAGCTGATTCACGCAGCCATCGATGGCATGAACCAGATCAGCCATTCCGTGGCTGACACCGTCCGCATTCAGGAGCAGGCTACCGAAACTATTCGCGCCAGCGTGGAACGCATTCACGATACCGCTCAGCAAACCGGCCGGGATATGAGCGACCTGATCAACGACAGCAATCAACTGGAACAGGCCAGTCGCGATATTGCCCAGGCAGTCGCGCAATATCGCTTGCTGCACTGAAACCACAGACATAAAAAAGCCCGCTCAGGCGGGCTTTCTTATGTTGGCGGACAACAACGCTTCAAGCCGGCGTCATCGGCCCGCCTTTTTCCAGCGCCCGCTGATACGCCGGGCGGGCACGCAAACGCTCAAGATAGTGTTGCAGTGCCGGGTAGGCGTCCAGGCCAAAACGACTGGCCGCCGCTTCCAGCGGAAAACTCATCTGGATATCGGCGGCGGTCAGTTTGTCGCCGGCAAGCCAGTCGCGGCCATCGAGCCAATCGTTGAGCACCTTCAGGTGCGTGGTGACCTGAGGCTTGAGAAAGGTTTCGACGGCTTTCTGGCTGATCATGCGGGCAATGGGCCGGATAAAAAACGGCATCTTGCCTTGTGGGATTTTACGGAAAACCACGGTCATGACCATCAGCGGCATCAGTGAGCCTTCGGCATAATGCAGCCAGTAAAGGTAATCACTGCGACCCGGCTCACCCGGCGCAATGCCCAGACCGGATTCCGGGTTTTCTTCAACCAGGCTTTCCAGAATGGCACCGCTTTCAGCCAGAGTACGATCATCCAGCGTCAGCACTGGCGACTTGCCCAAGGGATGCACTTCGCGCAACTCCTTCGGCGCCAGCCAGGAGGCGTTGCGAGGATACCGCTTCACCTCATAAGACCGACCCATTTCTTCGAGCAACCAGAGCACCCGATGCGAGCGGGAATACTCCAGATGATGAACGGTCAGCGTTTCAGGGTTGGACAAGATACATCTCCAGGCCGGCCAGATCAGCTTCACTCAACTGACCCGCAGCTTCTTTCAATTGCAGACGGTCAAACACATAGTTGTAACGCGCTTCGGAGTAAGCCTGGCGCGCCTGGAACAACGCCTGCTGGGCATTGAGCACTTCAACAATGTTACGGGTGCCGACTTCGTAGCCCACCTGAGTGGCTTCCAGCGCGCTTTCGCGAGAGGCCACAACCTGCGCCTGCGCCTGAATATTCTGCACGTCGGTTTGCACCTGATGGTAGAGGTTGGTGACCTGAACGCTGATGCTGCGCTTAAGCAATTCCAGGTTTTGCTCGGCGATGTTGTTATTCAGACCGGTGGTCAGAATTTCCGATGAGGTCGCACCGCCAGTGTAAATGGGTATCGAAAGTGAAAGCGCCACCGTTGACGTGGTCCGTTCGCTGAAATCAGTGCCATCAGCCAGTGGGTCGTTGTATCTCATGCTAGCGTTAGCACTCAATACGGGCAGCCGGTTATTACGGCGCGCTTGCAGTTCTTTCTGACCCGAGGCCAGGCCTTGTTCGGCCGCCAGCACATCAGGATGATTGGCCAGGGCGAAATCGACCCAGTCCTGCAATTCGCCTTCGGCAGGCATTTCAACGGGCAACTCATCACCGAGTGTCAGCACCGAATCCGGTGTTTCACCGATCAGCACGGACAGATTCTGCAGCGCAGTGCTGGCGCTGTTGCGGGCCTGGATCAAGGCAACACGAGTTTCATCCAGTGTCGCCTGGGCATCCATAACATCGGTTACCGTCACCAGACCGACTTCATAACGCTGTTCGGTCTGCTCGAACTGACGCTCAACCGCGGCCAACTGGGCAGCGATGGAATCGCGCGCATCCTGGGCACGCAGAACGTTCAGGTAAGCTTCGGCAACGCGCACCATCAAGTCTTGCATGGCGGCTTCGGTCTGGATTTCGACGCGCGACGCATTCAGTTTCAAAGCGCTGTAGGCATCGACCGCCGCCAGCGCAAAGAGGTTTTGCGACACAGTGATGCTGGCAGACGCTGCCTGGCAGTTTTCAAAGTCTGGGTTCAACTGATAATCAGCTTGGCCTCTGGCTTCACAAGCACTGGAGGCACTCCAGCCAGCTTCAGCATTCACCGACGGCAACAGTCTGCTCAAACCACTTTGCACCTGCACCGCCGCGTTTTCTTGATTCAGCCGCTGCACGGCAATTTCAGGATCTTTGTCCAAAGCCTGATGGTAGACATCCATCAGGGAAACCTGAGCCCAGGCACCAGAAGTAACGACCAGTGTCAGGGCACCAGCCAGGGTTCGTAAACGCATCACGCTGTCTCTTCAAAGCTAGGATGAATGGGGTGGCATCATTATGCGGACAACGACTGGCATTTCGCAGCCCATGCGCCCGACTTTACGCCAATAGGTCGACATTGTGGCGATGCCCGTCAAGGCAAAACAGCCCCAAAAGTCACGCCCTGCTTTATATTGTTGGCAACCGAATATCCCGCCTTATCCACTACCAGGCACTGTGTCATACTGGCCGACCCTGACGATACCAGCGCATTTAACATCCGCTTGCAGCAACCTTTGAGGACCGCATGAAACGCGATACCGACGATTTTCAGTTTCGCATCGACCAGCGCGAAGCACTCTATCGAGGCTTTTATCAGATGGATCGCCTGACCATCAGCCACCAGCGTTTCAATGGCGGCGAGCAAAGCATCACGCGCGAAATGATGGACCGCCTGGATGCCGTCTGTGTGTTGCTGGTCGATCTGTCAGTGGATGAGGTGGTGTTGATCGAACAATTCCGCGTCGGTGCCATCAAGACGCCCAACCCCTGGTTGCTCGAAGTGGTGGCGGGTTTGATCGACAAGGATGAGTCACCCGAAGAAGTGGCGCGCCGCGAAGCCATTGAAGAAGCCGGTGTTGAACTCGGCCGTCTGCACCCCATTTCGCACTATCTGCCTTCACCCGGCGGCAGCAACGAAAGCGTCTATCTTTATATAGCCGAAGCCGATGCCAGCACTGCCAAAGGCGTGCACGGCCTGGACGAGGAAGGTGAAGATATCCGCGTGCTGCGCGTGCCTTTCACACAAGCCTTTGCCGCCTGCCAGGACGGCACCATCAATAACGCCGCTGCGCTGATTGCCTTGCAGTGGTTACAGCTGAATGTCGACTGGCTGCGCCAACACTGGAGTCAATAAGGGGCTTATGCCAAAACGCTACGTACCTGACCTGCCGGAACAGAATGCCCTCAGCGAGGCGAATTTTCTGCGTCTGGAAAAACTGCTGGGCGATCTGGATCAACCCCAGTATCGCTTTCATTGGTACGGCAGCACCGCGGCACCGGTGCAGATGGAAGTGGCCATTATTGAGCGCTTCAAATTCACCTCCACGCTGATTCTAACCAAGTCCAACCCGGCCTTGCCCGCACCGATTCAGGATATGCAACTGACCATCCGCATGTACCACGATGCCCGCATGGCCGAAGTGGTCAGCTGGGATAATGGTCGCCAATTGTCAGGCGTCTATCCCTACCCCAATGAGCGGATGTATCAGATTGACGAAAAAGCGCAGGCCAACCTGTATCTGGGTGAATGGCTGGCACATTTACTACGCCACGGCATTGCTGAACCGGCCTGGACAGCTCAGTGACAAGACGACGCCCAAAAAAATCATAATCGTTGTAATAATCGTTTAAACGCCGCCACGAGGTCGCTTTTAGCGCTACTTTGGTGTACAAATAACGCTCTACAAACGGACTTCAGGCTTTGATTTTGACTCACCAAACTCTGAATATCGTGCAGATCACCGATCCCCATTTGCACGCCAGCCAGGATGGCACTCTGCTGGGTATGAACACCCAAGAAAGCCTGGATCACATCCTTGAACGCATCCAGGCAGAACAGAATCATATCGATCTGCTGCTGGCCACGGGCGACATCGCTCAGGATGGTTCGGTCGAAGCCTACCGCCGCTTTATTCAACTGATGCAACCGCTGAACGCACCGCTGCGCTGGACAGCGGGCAATCACGATAAGCGCGACAACATGAAAGCCGCGCTCGAAGGCCACGAGTCCATAGGCCGGCCATGCTACGAATTCGACAACTGGGTGGTCATCCTGCTCGACTCCACCGTGCCCGGAAAAGTCTACGGTCACCTGGCCGACGACCAACTGGCACTGCTCGACCAACTGCTCACCCAACACTCAAACAAACACGCCCTGGTCACCTTCCATCATCATCCTTGCTCCATGGGCAGCGTGTGGATGGACAAGATCGGCATCAATAACCCGGATGCACTGCAGGCCATATTAAGCCGTCACAACAACGTTCGCTGTCTGCTCTGGGGCCATGTGCATCAGGCCAGTGACCGGGTGTTTGACGACATTCGCTACCTGTCGACACCCTCGACCTGCGTGCAGTTCACACCGCAATCGGCAGATTTCGGTGTCGACACCGCCGGCCCCGGCTACCGCTGGCTACAGCTGCACGCCGATGGCCAGATCGACACCGGCTTGTCCCGCGTGGAAGATGTCGATTTCGAGATCGACTTCGGCAGCCAGGGCTATTAAGTACATCTGGAAGCCTCGGAACAACTCCCCCAGGACTCAGAGGGAGTTATTCAGAGGCTCCCTAACTCCCTGAAATTTCAGTCGAAACTCGACGCCGGCGGCGTCGGGGCAGTATCCTTGAGCCTATTCAACCCGGCCCAGCGCCGAACCCGTTTTTGTACGAGGCAAACCGCAACATGAGTCAGAGCAGTTATTCGGCCGATGCCATCGAGGTACTCAGTGGTCTCGACCCGGTGCGTAAGCGCCCGGGCATGTACACCGATACCAGCCGCCCCAACCACCTGGCCCAGGAAGTCATCGATAACTCGGTCGACGAAGCCATCGGCGGCTATGCCAACAGCATCGAGGTGGTGCTCTACAAAGACAACTCCCTGTCGGTGGCCGATAACGGCCGCGGCATGCCGGTCGATATCCACCCCGAGCACGGCGTACCGGGCATCGAACTGATCCTTACCCGACTGCACGCCGGCGGTAAATTCTCCGGCAAGAACTACCAGTTCTCCGGCGGCTTGCACGGTGTCGGGGTCTCGGTGGTCAACGCCTTGTCGCAGCTGTTGGAAGTAGCCGTCAAACGCGACGGCAAGATCTACCGCATGGGTTTTGCCGACGGCGAAAAGGCCTCCGACCTGGAAGAAATCGGCACCTGTCCGAAACGCGAAACCGGTACCACGGTGCGTTTCCTGCCCGATCCCAAATATTTCGACAGCGGCAAATTTCTGGTCAGCCGGCTGCGCCATGTGTTGCGCGCCAAGGCGGTACTCTGCCCCGGCCTGAGCATCACTTTCTATAACGAAGAAAAAGACGAAACCGACCACTGGTTCTACGAAGATGGCCTGCGCGATTACCTGCATTCAGCCACGGCGGTTTACGACCCGCTGCCCGCCGAACCCTTTGTCGGTAGTTACAGTAGCGAAGAGGAAGCGGTCGACTGGGCGGTACAATGGCTGCCCGATGGCGGCGAAGGCGTACAGGAAAGTTACGTTAACCTGATTCCTACGGCCCTGGGTGGCACCCACGTTAATGGCTTGCGCCAGGGCCTGCTCGATGCGTTGCGCGAATTCTGCGACTACCGTGGTTTACTGCCACGCGGCGTCAAACTGAGCCCGGAAGACGTCTGGGACAAATGCCATTACGTGCTGTCGTACAAGCTGCGCGATCCGCAGTTTTCCGGCCAGACCAAAGAGCGGCTGTCGTCGCGCCAGGCTTCGGCCTTTATCGCCGGCATCGTAAAAGACGCCTTCGCACTGTGGCTGAATCAGCACACCGATCTCGCCGATCAGATTGCTGAACTGGCCATCAACAACGCCCAATCGCGCCTCAAACAAGCCAAGAAAGTAGCGCGCAAAAAAGTCACTCAGGGTCCGGCACTGCCGGGCAAACTGGCCGACTGCTCGGGCGTCGAAAGCGCTCGCTCAGAGCTGTTTCTGGTGGAAGGTGACTCAGCCGGCGGCTCCGCCAAACAGGCGCGCGACCGAACCTTCCAGGCGATCATGCCGCTGCGCGGTAAGATTCTGAACACCTGGGAAGTCGACAGCAACGAGCTGCTGGCCAGCCAGGAAGTGCACGATATCGCCGTTGCTCTGGGCGTTGATCCAGACACCGACAACATCGAAGGTTTGCGCTACGGCAAGGTCTGTATTCTCGCCGATGCCGACTCCGACGGTTTGCATATTGCTACCTTGCTGTGCGCTCTGTTCGTCAAACACTTCCGCACCCTGGTCGATAACGGCCACGTGCACGTTGCCATGCCGCCGCTGTACCGCGTCGATGTCGGCAAAGAAACCTTCTACGCCCTGGACGATTCTGAACGCGACGGCATTCTCGATCGCATCAAGGCGGAGAAGAAAAAAGGCAAACCGCAGGTCACCCGATTTAAAGGCTTGGGTGAGATGAATCCCATCCAGCTGCGCGAAACCACCATGGACCCGAACACCCGCCGGCTGGTGCAACTGCGCATCGAAGCCGAAGACAGCGAAGCGACCCGCGAAGTCATGGACATGATGCTGGCGAAAAAACGCTCCGGCGATCGCAAAACCTGGCTGGAATCCAAGGGTAATCTGGCGGATGTGGTGAGCTGAATGTGAATTTTACCGCCGTTGTTCAGTGATGTCCTTGTAGCGCAGCGAAAAGGGCATCCGGTGGAAGGCCGTCAGGCCCGGAACGTACTGGAACACTTTGTTAAGCATTACTTTGGTTTACTGTGTCTACTATGAGGTTATATAGCTCTGAAGCGGCTAGGCGCGCACTCTCAGTTTCTAGGTTTTTAAACCAGACAAGATGTCCGCTAGCAGTGTACCGAGAATTTTCATTCGCATACTGCTTGAAGATATTTATTGCACTATCACGAAGCCTTGTTCCGAGACCTTCAAGAACCTCGTCAACTTCTTTCGAGTACGTAATATAGTCCCAGTGGACATCTGCATACTTGGTTCGTATCTTCACCGTGATAAAGGGAATCTGGTTTGTCACACACTGGTCAAACCATGCGTTCTCTTTCTCCACGCTGACATCATTTCGCGGAATTTCTACGAATTTATACATGACACTCCTCAAGTGCTTACGCTTGTTAGCTGCGGGCATACTCGGTCCACCTTACGATGGGACCTCGCCCCATTTGTACAGACATATAGACGCTGCGGAAACACCCAAGGTCCTCAATACGAGTGCTCGCCCAGGCCTCCTTCATGAAACGGAGCGAATGCGAATTGAATAGCGGATACATGATAGGGACGACAAGGTAGCCTGGTCCGAAAGCCTCTCTACTGGCAATGTACGAACGCTTCTCAAGTTTCTTCCGAATGACGTCAACAAACCGTTCGGCAAATTGGGCATCTGAGCCAATAAACGGCCCGCTGCCAATTGACTTATGATTTTCTCCGGGAGTCGCGTAGGAGTATTCATCCTGTGCGAAGGCATCGCTCCAGAATGCATCCGTCACTTCAACCCATCGAGTAGTACGTCTCGATCTGATGATTGCCTCGGGCGGATTCGGCTCAGCCACCACTTCAAACCGGGCCCGATATCTAGAGTTAAGCCAATCAATGAAGGCTGCGACTTGCGCCCGCTCATGTGCCTGCTGTGTGTTACGACGTCTGTTCATTAGCAGTGTCTACTGTTCGTGGGTAACTCGGGCAGCTAACGCCCTCATTTGCGGCTGGTTTGTAGCGCAGCGGAAAACCAGTCCGACAACATGCGCTTGTTACGTGTTTTGCATTGATAGTGGATGTGTAGCGGACTCAAAGAAATAAACCTCCTTTTCTACCTTTGCAAAATAGGCTCTGATATTACTTGCAAAAGCTTCTTTATCCGCAGCTTCCAATTCGGAGTAGACACTAAATGCCAACTTCTCGGCTGGAGACTTCTTGAGGGCAGATAAAATATGTTCATCGTATTCCTTATCAAGGCCGTGACCATAAACAACCGTATTATTTTCACAGTTCAGGAGATTATCGTAACAAAAACTAAGATAATAGTTTTCACGTATCCTCTTTAATTTCATATCGGACTTTCCTTCTGATATAAACAGCGGCGTATCACCCATACTTTTTGAACTAATTATGTCAGAAAGTGTTCGGTCTTCTGACGCTGTAACTTTATATACGACACCGTCTGGATCACTTTTTAAATGTACTGCACCATGAAGATAGTAAATTGGTCTTTTTCTGTCCCAGATTTCAGTATCAGACAGGTCAAATTCACAACCTCTAGACCAGAAATAATCGCAGAATCCTCGAAACGAAAACGCCCCCATCAATGACCAGTAGGGAATTAAATCGTAATTGGTTGTAAAGATGGATCTATACTTTTTTAGCTCTTTAGCAACGTGCTCAATTGGAACGTCAGAGTACATCACATGTGATTGTGAAACTGCCTCAATTAATGACTTTTGAACATTGGAATATAGCTGCTTAATAGCATCTTGGTTATAAAAATTCACTAGGCTGGCATGGTAAATTACCCGAAGAACCTCCTCAAAGTTATGTGTATTAACTTTGTATTCGTTAAATAAATCCCTTGCAAGGGGGTACATTGGAATTTCATATCGATCAATTTGATCCAAGAGCGACTCATATCTAAATAGATCACTAATTCCAATGCTGAACCCGTTACCTAACAAAAGAGTCTTGAACCGGTGTCCTCTGATGTCTTCCCAATCTAAAATCATTACTCAATTCTTGGTCTATACACGTAACGCATCAATAACCGGCGCAGCTTTGCTGAGTCCGGCGCCGTAGGCGCGTAGTTGATTGACTTGTTAGATTAATAGTAATCGACACGATCAATAAGCTCTTTTCCTCGCCACTGAGTGTTTGGAGCAGCCAAATAGGCAGAACCATAATTCTCGTAGGCTTCAAAATTTACGGAGATATCTTCTTGTAATCCAGCCGTAAAATTATCAATTAAATTATGAAAATTTTTCCAGTTCGATATTTCAAATGATTTTGGTGTCGGAATCTTAGTTAGTAAATTTTCGTATCGTTCCCTGGCAGACGGATGTGTTTTGTAACTCCAAGGGCTAGATGGGAACATGACGTCACAAGCTGCCTGATAAAGCTCTAAACAACCAAACCAAAGCAAGGCTGAATGGAGAATCTCTCCAGTTTCCAAATCAGAATAGTTTGGCAAGAGGATAGACTGCACATCAGCTTCAAACTCATTTTTTTGAGAGTTATTGAAAACCTTCTCACGCCTATATTCATCATCATTGGGGCTTATAGCGTGAAATATTGGTTGGCTTATTGAGGCGCTTTTATCCAGGTGACCTAGAATATGGTGAGCAAATTCATGGCCTGCTATAAACTGCTTTTGCAGTTTTATGGGTGCGTGTATTGCAGCAGCAACGTCTGCGGGGATAATGCCTCTAGGATCCATTAGGAAGTCCATGCTTTCTGTTTTTAGCATGGTACGTATAGCTATACGCAGCGAATTAAATCTGACTTCCATTGGAACATCAGAATCGAAATCCAAGAGCGCCAGATGACTAAACTTTAAAAAAAAAGTTAGAGAGTCACTGATGGTTGTTATAACGCCGTATTCTGAATTAAAGATAATCCCATTGGGGTCATTAGAAAATATATCGCCATAGGTTACTTTTCTGCACTCATCCCTGTGTTCTGGATCCAGTCTATCAAGAACGTCTTTATAATGAGATTGATCGAATGAGCCTTCTAGCGACCATTTTTTTTCATCTGCTAAAGCCTTATTGCGGTATACCCTATACAGCCTCATATGATCAACGATAGTGTCAGCCCTGAGCTTCAAAAGATGATCATTTGCATTTTTTACGTTAAAGATGCGATCTATTTCAGACTCATTGCATACTGGTCTGTAAAAGTGTTTTTGAGCCTCAATGTTTTCCATAGATGTACCGTATAATCTAACGCCCATAGCAACGGCGGCTGGAACGAAGCAAAGCGAAGTGTAAGCCGTCCAGCCCGCGCTTTTTGCGGGCGTGTTGCCTATGTTTGTTAAATGTATTTTTCGCTAAGAACTTGGATATCTGCATAACCTTCTTTCCACTTTGGCCATTCATCCATGAGATGGAGATGACGATAATCCTCACCTAACCCTTCCATTTCGTCGGCAGCGGATAGCAAAAAGGCGGCAAGGTCTCTTAAGATTTCTGGTGATGCCATAATCCCAACATCACTTAAGACCATGCAACCATCAAGTTCTGTATCTTCCTTTTTATAACCAGTTATCTTCATGACTACTTTTACATTTAACATCTGATTCTATGTCGTTTACGACGTATATCTAGAAACCAGCCTACTATCTAGACTGCCCCGGGTCCTCCTAAAGCCCGCCGGGAGGGCTTACCGCAGGATGCGCCTAAACTATCAATGCTTCGAGATAGGTGCCTCTTCAGCCTATATATCCTGGATAAATCGTCACTTTAGACGACTATCCACGAATCACCGGGAATAGTCGTCGTGCCCCAACCAATTTTTGATTCATGCGGCACAGAAATCCTCTGTTGGAAACTTGGCCGGCATCAATAAACGGGTAACGTGCCACACCTTCCGCCATTCCTTCGCGACAGAACTACTGCGCCAGGGTGCAGGCCTGCGCAATATTCTGGAGTTCCTGGGGCATTGTTCCATCGAGACAACGCAGATCTACACTCTTGTTGTGGGGTTGCACGAGCGGGGCATGGGCAGTCCAGTTGATCAGTGCTGATGCGGTTTAGGGCACGCTACCGCCCGGCCGGTTACGGGGCACGCCACGGATACGGTTTATGGACCTAGCAATACCGCTATCTGTGAAGTTGGTCAATGTTAGTGGGCGCGTTTCTGTCCGGTATTGGTGCGGTTGGGGGCCAGAACGGCATGTCGAGCTGTTCGCTGCCCAAACCGCCGCTGATATTCGCAAGTGGCGCGTTTGAAGCCGCGCTGCTCTGGGGTACGGCTTACTCGCCGGCCAGGAGGAGGTGGTAGCCTAGCGCGCCCATCCTACTTGCCAGCCTGAGCTGCCAGAAAGGTCGGTGGGTACAGGATTGCAGCGAGGCTGACCGATAACAACAGGTCTGCAGGTCATAGTCTGAAACTTTGGCAATGAACCCTTTAAAAGTGGCTTCAAGTCAGCAAAAGACCGCACCTGGAAAGAAAATCGAAGAAGCCTCAACGATATGTATGAATTACAGATGGTTTGGGAAAGCTGAAGGGCTTCAGAGCAACCCAGTATTTCAGGAGTAAGAGTTTCCCGACTGGGTTCCTCCTCGCGATTAAAGGAGAACATGGCTTAGTGAGAGAAGTTGAAAATTTTCCAGTTTTACTTCACCCCCTGTCGTTTAGAGCATTGATGCTTTAGATAGGGCGTTTCCAGGCATTATGGACAATTTATGGTCGCAACAACACGACTATTGCAGGCTGAATAACTCTCTACGAATAACTGCGGTTGGAAATTTGGGGGATTACAGTCTGACTAGTCTCTGGACGAACTCGAAAACAAGCACTTGGACGTGTATAAGTGTTGATGAAAAATGTACCACCTTTGATGCTAAGCCTTGGGACTAGGCCCGCAGGTAAAGAAATACGAGCCTTGGCATGGCTTTTGCTGAATCAGTTAAACCACGCCATTGAAACTCTTCATCAACGCCGCCGCCGCCCAAGGAGTGAAAAGCACTAACATCCATCTGAGCTAGACCACCCATCGTGGATCGCTCAGGCTATTGGAGAGAATTCACTCCACCAACCAAGGGATTAAACAATAATAATGTCCGACACCGATTTAGTCCGCGCAAGTCGAGATGGAGATCAATTTCACTATTTGTGGGCGGCACGCCGATGCCTTCTTCTTCTTTTTCCAAATACAACTTTAAAAGCCATTACGATCGAAGGTGCGTCATCCTCAGAAGGAGGCACCTCTAGACCTGTTACAGAAGGAGAAGAACTCATTGATGTCGGAGAATATTACGGCAGTGCCACGCTAGAAAAGGCAACATGCATCAGATATGTCCAGGTCAAGCATTCGACACTAAGAATCGACAAAAATTGGCCACCCAGCGAGCTTAAAAAGACCCTGTCCCGATTTGCAGAAAGATATAAAGCTATTCAGGAGCGATACCCCAATGAGAACTTGGAGAACAAGTTGGAATTCTGGTTTGTTTCTAACCGCCAGATTAACAGTTCTTTCTTGGAAAGCATTCGGGAAGCAGGTAGCGACAGAAAGATTCAAAATCAAACCAATCAATCAAAGCTCGAAAAATTCACCGGGCTTAGCGGAGCATCATTGGTAAGTTTCTGCAAGCTACTCCATCTTGATGAAAGTCACTCAGGATTATGGAACGCATGGAATTTGTTAAACCACGATCTCAAAAACTACCTGCCAGATATTGACGTTGACGCGCCTATTTTACTCAAAGAACTAGTAACCAAGAAGGCCCTGTCCTCTAGTGCAGAGAATCCTGAAATCACCAAGATGGATGTACTGAGAGTATTGAACACAGACGAAGACTACCTATTTCCAGCTCCGTGTCTCATAAAAGATACAGCTCACATGGTTCCTCGCGAGCAAGAGCCAGAAATTCATAAAAGGATAGTAGATTCAAATATTCCCATTATCATTCATGCAGATGGTGGTGTTGGAAAATCTATACTTGCAACACGCATCAAGTCAGGTCTGCCAACAGGATCAGTGGGTGTACTATATGACTGCTTTGGTGATGGGCAATATCGTAGCGCCAGTGGGTACAGACACCGGCACAAAGATGCCTTGGTACAAATCTCGAATGAATTGGCATCTCAAGGCTTATGCCACCCATTAATTCCAAGCCGTCATGCAGAGCCTTCAGCTTATGTGAAAGCTTTCATCTACCGCCTTAGGCAAAGCATCAATTCCTTGAGAAGTCAGAATCCAGATGCACTTCTTTGCATCGTTATAGATGCAGCAGACAACGCACAAATGGCAGCTGAGGAAATTGGCGAAAACCGATCATTTGTCAAAGATTTAATACGAGAACGAGTACCGGAAGGGGTACGTTTTGTCTTTTTATGTAGGACTCATCGTCAAGAGTATTTAGCACCGCCAACAGATGTTCTTCGGATTAACCTATCCCCTTTTAGCTTAGCTGAAACGACTGCACATTTGACCCAAACGTTTCCTGAGGCGACTGAACAAGACATCCACGAATTTCATCGCTTAAGCTCCCATAACCCGCGAGTCCAAGCACTCGCGCTGTCTCAAAACTACCCCCTTAACGAAACTTTACGGGCACTAGGCCCGAATCCAACCACCGTTGAAGATACGATTGGCAACTTATTAGAAAAATCCATATCAAAACTTCAGGACGCTGCAGGGACTGTAGAGAGAACTCAAATAGATAAAATCTGTGCAGGTATTGCCGCACTCCGCCCACTGATCCCCATATCTGTTTTGGCATCTATGTCGGGAGTCAGTGAAGCAGCGATCAAGAGTTTTGCACTTGACCTCGGCCGCCCCCTGCTGATCAGTGGCAATACAATTCAATTCTTCGATGAGCCAGCCGAAACATGGTTTAGAGAGAAATTCAAACCAACCGACTCTGCGCTGACAGACTTCGTATCAGGATTAAAACCACTCTCCTTAAACAGTGCATATGTCGCATCCAGTTTACCCCAACTTCTACTAGAAGCAGGACAATTCACTGAACTTGTCGAACTTGCACTATCTTCTGATGGTCTCCCAATTGATAACCCCATCGAGAAAAGAGATGTCGAGTTACAGCGCCTCCATTATGCGCTTAAAGCCAGTCTACGTAATAAGCGTTACACCGATGCAGCAAAATTAGCCTTGAAAGCTGGCGGTGAAAGTGCCGGAGATGAACGTCAGCGTCGATTGCTGCAAGCAAATACTGACTTAGCTTCAAAATTCTTGGACAGCGACCGCATACAAGAACTCGTTTCTAGGCGCACATTTGGTTCAGGATGGGTAGGGTCTCACCATGCTTACGAAGCCGGATTATTATCTGGACGCAGTGAACTTCTAGGTGATGCTGGATCCAGGTTAAGAATGGCTCATGAATGGTTAGAAAATTGGAGCCGACTTCCAGAGGAAGAGCGACAAAATGAAGAGATTACAGATAGTGATATTCTGGAAATAGCAATCGCTCAATTAAACATCTATGGAGCACAAAGCTGCGCTGATTATCTCCGTCGATGGCGACCTCGTAGCATTTCATTCCGCATTGGCAAAATTTTAGCGATCCGACTTATTGATCATGGTCGTTTCAGCGAACTCGATGACCTCGCGATAGCCGCAGGAAACAATTTTTGGCTCTCGCTTGCCATTATACAAGAACTAAGGGAGGTATACCGAACTCCACCAAAGGGCATCGTTGAAAAAGCCCTTCGGCTCGTTACCAGCCGACATATCACACTAAAAGACAACGATCATTGGCACAATGAGGGTGCTTCCTCTATCGAGATGATCACAACACTTGTCGAATTAGCGCATAGACTGTCTGTGAGCAATCGAAGTGTTTTGATTGCACTATTAAGCCGCTATATGCCCGCATCACCTCCGCGTGGCCTCGCATCACGCCATGGTGGACTTCATATTCCTTTACTTCGCGCCTATATGCTCAAGGCCGCGCTTACTGGCCAAAAACTCGACGTAATTGAGCTAGCTCACGATGAATTACGGAAAGAGTTAGAAACAACCAAGTCGTATTCCGAATCTCAGGAAGCTCGAGAATTCAAAGAGAGTGTCGGCGCCCTCCTACCCTGGATACAGCTATGGGCTGACGCACTAGTACATCCAATATCACTAGCCGACTTTCCAGGCAAAATCGATGATGCCAAATCTGCCGCTGAGAGTGTAAAAAAACTAAGCTACCGGGAAGATTCTGGCATTAGCAATGATACTGTCAAGATTTGGCTTGATATCCTATTAACTAATGATAAGGCTGACTTTCAGTTGATCGATACATTCGATCAGTGGATAAAAAGACTAGATCGTCCGCTACCTACAACAACACTAACAAATCTTTCACGAAAATTGTCACATTCAGATGCTCCCGCAAAATACTCATTCGACTATGCCAATCAAGCTTTCAAGCAGTGCTTTGAGGAACGTGAAGACGCTGAGTCTATGTCTGACAGTTTCATAAAGCTGGCAAGGGCGATATTAACAAAAAGCCATTCGGAAGCGGCCTTCTATTTCAATCAGGCAGTTGAGGTAGCCAGCAAAGTCGGTGATGAGAACCTGGATCGATGGGAAGCACTTCTGAACCTTTCTGAGCGCGCGGCCGTACAGGAGAAGCCAGAACCGCACTTGGCATTTCGTCTGGCCCGGTGCGCAGAACTAACCTATGCCTATGTTGTGCGCGACAAGCATTTTGATTGGACCGCCACTGTAGAGGCAATTACAGGCCTATGCGGAAGTTCATCCATTGCAATACTAAGCCGTTGGCGAGACAGAAATTTCGGGTGGTCTGAGGAAGTACTGCCTATCGCAATCAACTTCCTCGTTTCACGCGGAGATCTGAACCCTAAACTTGCTCTGACATTAACTACCATTCGCGCTCAATGGGATAAACCAAAATTACTACAGCATGCATTAGAAGCGGATATAACTAAGACAGAAAAGCAAGTTTTGTCAGATTTTCTTTACCGCTATATGACGCTTGAGGAACAAAGTGCTAAAACATGGAAGAAGTTTAAATCGATACTAGACACCCACAATATAGCCATTCCGGAAATTTCTGAGAGAATAAGCTTTATTGAACTCAAAGAGAAAACAGAAAACAAACACCATATAACCAGCGACCAATTCACTATATCTAGAAAAAGCGAGCGCAATTGGGACCAGTTATTTTCCGGTATTGATTTCAGTTCTTCAAACGATATTGCAAGTGCCTATCGAAACTTCAGAGATTCAGAGCCCCCATACTACACTGAACACTTTTTTGAAGAAGCTTGTGGTCGTGTCATTACGGGCAAAGAAGCTGAGTTTATTTCAGCAGTTGCCGAAGTCGGCGACTTCAATCTCTATCACCTACGCTACTTGCTTGAATGCCTCCCAGAGAGCTGGAAATATCGAGTTTCTTTAAAGCCAGCTCTAGCAAAAACAATAAAATTCTTCAGTCGCCGATTTTGCATGGAAATCACTAGAAACCGCCATTATGAAAGACTTCCTCTTCGCATAGCATGCGAGCTATCGGACCTCTCAGAAGAAGAAATCCTGGCAGAAGTGTTGACAGCTATCGGTGAAGCTTCTGACATCGCAAGCGCGAGCCGTTTGTTTACGTTAGTAGGCCTTCTTACACCGATGATGACTAAACAACATGCACTGGAAGCACTCTCATTCGGCTTGGACTTGCTCGATCCCGTGTTGGAGGTCAGTGATGGTGATGGCCCCTGGTCAAATAATTTCTTACCACCGCTTGATATTGAAAGCTCGCTAGCTGGATATGTTTGGGGATGCCTAGCAGCACCACGCACAAGTCTGCGTTGGGAAGCCGCCCATGTGGTTCGTGCATTTTGCACTTTTAACCTCCAACAGATAGTTAATCATTTAGTTGCATTTGCAAGTGGAGCTTCTGCCAGTGCATTTCATGATGCAAACCTGCATTTTTACGACATGCATGCGCGGTTATGGCTACTAATCGGATTATCGCGTGCTGCAAAGGACTACCCCGCTATCCTTGTCGATCACACTGATTTTCTTACTCAACTTGCATTCAATAGCGAACCTCACGTTCTAATTAGAGAGTTTGCAAAACGTACATTACTGGCAATACTTGACGCTAGCCTTATAGACCCAAAGAACAATCTTCGGTCACGGCTAATGTCCATCAACACCTCCCCATTCCCTCCTCTAGAATCAAAATCCAGTAGCTACATAAATCATGACACCTCTGAGACCGATGATGATGTAGACAATTTTTACTTCGGCATTGACATAGGGCCATATTGGTTGGCTCCACTTGGAAGATGCTTTGGCAAACCTCAATCGCTGATTGAGCGGGAAGTCTTGCGGGTAATAAGAGACGACTGGAATTTAACCACTAGCAGCCGCTGGGATGCAGATGAGCGACATAAGAGACGAATCTATCAAGATCGGGAAACTCACCACTCACATGGTTCATACCCACGTGCAGACGAGTTGCGATTTTATCTTTCCTATCATGCAATGATGGTTGCCGCTGGCAAAATTTTAAGCAGGTATCCTGTTAATAATGTCATTGACGAATGCGAGGATGATTTTTGTGAATGGTTCAGTCGCCATGATATAAGTCGTTCAGACTATGGCTGGCTTGCTGACCGCCGAGACCCACATCCGCTTGAGCAAGTCGCATGGAAAGAGGAGAAAGAATCTGAAGACTGGCGCTGGCAGCTCACACGTAGTGACTTTGATAGACTCCTTATCCCTCAAGACAATAATATCAATCTGTGGGGGCACTGGAATAGGGTGTCGGGGCGCAGAAATGAATCTATCTATATTAGCAGTGCTCTTGTCTCCTCTAGTCGTTCTACTGCTTTGCTACGCGCTTTACAAAGTGCAGTTAATCCACATTATTGTCGAATTCCTGATGCATGCGATTCGCAAATTGATTTTAATGGTTTTCAGCTTAAAGGGTGGGTTATAGATCAACCTCAAAGTAGTAGATTAGACGAATTTGATCCATGGGCAGGAGCCGTAAGTTATCCGCCACCTGCTCCTGCAGAATTTGTTATTCAGTGTATGAAACTTAAATCCGATACCGAAAATCGACGTTGGATTGTTGAAAATGAAGATACGCATAGTCTGTGCTCACATACATGGGGAAACTTTCGTGATCGAGACGATGACGATTCGAACCTAGAAAGCGGGACTCGTCTACAATCATCTCTTCAGTTTGTATTCAATCTCCTACACAGGCTAGAAATGGATTTAATTGTGAAAGTAGAAATCGAGCGGCGTCGCCGCTCCTCTCATTGGGAAAATAATTACGATGACGAAACCAGATTCATACCAGCAAGCGCCAGACTCTTCCTTATTAAAAAAGACGGTAGCATCAAAACGCTCTAGATCTGTGCTCGATTTGGGAAAAAAGCTTACCCGAGAATTGGATCTCGATCAGTCCGTAGATACTCTTGGACGCTGGATGGCCCATTATATCGCAGAGTTAATATATGATGCAGAGAATGCAGCCTCCGAAGAAAGACCATCCAGAATGCGTGATTGTAGTGAGGCTATCCTGGATCTCTGGAAGCATCGGCATGAACTACCAGATGGAAGCCGACCTTTTGAAGCCCTGAAACCAGCACTACGATCTCTTGAAAAGCTTGACCCCGATAACCACACACCAAGATTCTTTAGCAGGATAAGAGAGGCTGGCGATGACATCCAAGACACAGAGTCACAGTCTTGGCTAAAGGTTATCGACGGGATAGATTATTCTGCACGATTACTTATTCGCTATTGTTTAGCAAGAGCTGCCGAAAGTGCCCTTGAGGAATCTCAAGAATGGGCTGCACTAGCTGAAGAAGCGGGTGTGGGTGAAGACGCCGATATTTCTATTGTACGTATAATTTATAATGAACATAATCTAGAAACCAAGCCTAACCCAAGTGCAGAAGAGCAAGAGCGATTAGAGGACCGCCTCAATCGTCTAAAAGGGTTTCTTCAAATGGCTGAATCGCTAGCTTCTGATTTAGAGCAAAGACTAGAAAAAACCAAGAGCGAATCCACTTCGGAGTAGTTACAATATGCAGATAAGCTTTCCACACTATTCATGATAAAAGGTCTTAGAAGACTTACTCAGTAACGCAAAGCTGGTTTCGAGTTGGTCCCGAGACTCTATAAAAAGCTTCATCCAGTCCCACGCATTTACGACAAGTTTCAACACCGTTACGACTCGCTGGCCCACCTATCGCTTGTATTCAAAGTAGAGAGTGTCGGCCCTCCCCTGATCGTCCATTCCCACGGAACGTTCAACATGCTCGTTCTCGAAGCTGATTTTCAGGACCTCGTCTTCCGTAAGTCCGACATAACGAATCAGGTGCATCGCCGTCTGCTGCCCCTTCCTGTCGCCAGAGGCTTCATCCTTTTTCTTTTTGAGATAAGCAACCAGTGCGTCCGTCTTTCTCTTCCAACTACATCGATACACACAATACCCGTGAATGCCGACACCAGCACCAGCCAGTGTCACTATAAAACCCGCAATAGCAGCTATATCGGCCCAATAAGCGAGATATGTACTTGAGTTCACTTTGCCCCCTTTATCTAACGTGATTAAAACACCCCTATATTGTTGATTGAAGCAGCCTTAAACTCTAATCCTCTCATTTAGCAATGGTTCAATGAATTGATATAGCTGCTATCGTGTCCGCTTTTACACTAAAAAAAACAGATACCCATTATTTACGGAAGGTCGAAGTTAAGACACTTCACTCGAACCTTTGCGAGCTCAGATAAAATCGCTTCAAGATCGATCGAATTTCCTCGAAAGGTTAGCGTTTTTGTAGATGGGTTATAACTTCGGTGGAATATCTGTGGAAGCACATCTGCATTGGGACTAAAAGAATCGATTCTATAGTCCATGTAAACAGCAGAGTTTTTTTCTTTGAACCATTCTTCTATTCGCTCATCGTAGTGCTCAAAGTGATTTCGAAAAGTCCGCTCGGAGAGTAAATTATCGTCTTCCACACCAAGAAGATTTCGCAAGTGCTTTCCGCGCTGAGTACTGCCTCTACTAGAAGGCCATAAGATCTTCGAAACATTTGCAGTAGCAACTAAAATCGACTGAATAGCTGACCATGTTTCTATAAGATCCGTAGTGCTTTCGAGTTGGCAAGCTGCCAACTCAGCAAATTTAGCTTGAGTAACAATTTCGCCTATAAGAACTAATTCAACCAGCGGCTTAATATCGAGACCTATTATCATTAGTGTTTGTGGAACTCTGATTCATTGAATCACAGCGACTATTCTAGGCTCTTAAAAGTCGTCTTTTACGTATCCCGAGTTTCGCAGATGTCCCTGTAAGGATATCATAATGAATAACTCGGCAATTCAGCGTTAACTAATAGCCACGAACACACATCTAATATTACTACCATCACTTACCAGCTAAAACACCACTGCTGACTGGCGATTTAACGGATGCCAAAAACGCCCAGCGTCGTCTCCCTGCTTCGGATCTGCTATATGCCTTCATCAAGCGCACTCGCTCTTCGGCTTTGCGGTCGACCTCCGCTTGCACTTCAACCGGCAGCTTACAATTCGTTTCATATAGTGGCATCGGTCTCTCCTAAAAATTTCAGTCTAACATTAGAAAAAAAGCATATACCCTGTAACTCTAGTACTTGTGGCTACAGCCACATGTAAACTCCCGAGCATTACCATTAGATTGCTTGGATAAATCGATTTTCACAAACAGGGCCATGTAACAGGATGTTGCTTTCGAAAACTTGAAACCCCACGTGCCGGACATCTTTCCAATAAAAATCACCCTAAGCTATTACTATCAATCCCATCATATACATGGACTATGGCAGTGGTGCAAAAGTGTGAGATTTTATAATTTAATGGTACAAATGTGCTTATAAAGTATTGGTATTAAACCTCTAGAGGCCAGTGTTCTCGGCACCGGTTTTATAATTTATTGGTACAATCGACACTGAGTCGGCAACTGATCAGGAGCGGGATCCTCTATGGCGGTACATCTGATCCTCGGTGGTGCCCGCTCCGGAAAATCCCGCTTTGCTGAAAACCGCGCGCTGCATAGCGCCGGTGGTTTGCATTATTTAGCCACCGCCCGCGCCGGCGATGCCGAAATGCAGGCGCGTATTGCACACCATCAAGCCGGGCGCGACGCCCGCTTTCAAAGCCATGAAATCCCGCTTGATCTTGCTGCTGCCGTGGCCGAATTCGACCACACCAGTAACACCATTCTGGTCGATTGCCTGACGCTTTGGCTCAGTAACTGGCTGACGGAAAATCCCGATCACTGGCCCGCCCAGCGCCAGGCGTTTCTCGATGCGCTGCAAAACAGCCAAGGTGATTGGCTGCTGGTCAGCAATGAAGTCGGTCAGGGCATCGTACCGCTGGGCGAACTGAGCCGGCGTTTTGTCGATGAAGCCGGCTGGTTGCATCAGGCCATTGCTGAACTGGCCGATGAAGTGACCTGGGTCGTCGCCGGCTTGCCACAAACCTTAAAAGCGCCCTGATATGCCCTATTCTTTTGCCATTAACGCCCTGCCGACCGATCTCGATATATCCATCCAGCAACGGCTCGATAACCTGACCAAACCGCCGGGTTCGCTGGGGCAGTTGGAAACCATCGCCGCACAGATTGCCCGCATTCAACAAACGACAAAGCCACAGCTGGGCGCGTTGCATCATTGGGTCTTTGCCGCCGATCATGGCGTTTGTGCTCAGGGCGTCAGCCCCTATCCAAGCAGCGTAACGCGCCAGATGGTGCAGAACTTTCTCGCTGGCGGTGCGGCCATTAATCAATTTTGCCGACAACATTCGGTGCCACTCAAAGTGGTCGATGCTGGTTTGAATGCCGAGCCGCTGGACGATCATGTCGATTTAATTCAGGCCCGCCTTGGCAACGGCAGTGCCGACTTTACTCAACAACCGGCTATGTCACAGGCACAGTTTGAGCAGGCGATCAGCACCGGCGCGGAGTTAGCACGACAGTCGCTCAAAGCTGGCGCCGATGTGCTCAGCTTTGGCGAAATGGGCATCGGCAATACCACGGCCGCAGCGGCTTTGATGGCCGCCTGTTGTAATCGCGATGCCGCAGATTGCGTGGGCGCTGGCACCGGAGCTTCGAAGCCGATGCAACAACACAAGGCCGACGTTATCGAGGCTGCGTTACGCCTGCACAACTCACAGCTAAAGGATGGTGCGGCAATTATGCAGCATCTTGGCGGCCTGGAATTGGCAATGCTGGCCGGCGCGATGGCTGCCACGGCCGAAGCCGGCCATGCCTTTATCGTCGATGGCTTTTTGGCGACGGCGAGCTTAGCGACGGTCTGGAAAGATCAGCCGGCCATTGTCGATTACGCCTTATTCAGCCACTGCTCCGATGAAAGTGGTCACCGCCAGTTACTCAAAGCGCTCGGCGCAAAACCACTGCTGCAACTGGACCTGCGTTTGGGCGAAGGCACTGGCGCGGTGCTGGCCTGGCCGTTGATTCAGTCGGCGGTCGCCATGCTCAGCGGCATGGCCAGTTTCGACAGCGCCGGTGTCAGCCGGAGTGACGCCGAATGATCGCTGCGCTGGCTCGCCAATATCACGCCTTCTTTAACGCCTGGGTGTTTTTCACGCGACTGCCAGCACCGCCTAGGGTGGTGTTTAACGACGACTACCTAAACCAGGGCAGTCGCTATTTCAGTTGGATTGGATTAATCGTCGGCGCATTGCTGGCACTTATCTTTTATGGCCTGCAGTTAGTTTTACCAACAACTCTGGCAGTCGGTTTAATGCTCGGCGCCAGCCTGCTGCTGACCGGCGCTTTTCACGAAGATGGTTTGGCGGATGTATTCGATGGCCTCGGTGGCGGCTTTAGCAAAGACGCCGCTCTGAGCATTATGAAAGACAGCCGTCTCGGTACTTACGGTGCAGCAGCGCTGGTCATCACACTTGGCTTGCGCGGCATCGCGCTGTTCTACATTTTAAGCGCTGCGCCGCTGAGCGCTTTCTGGCTGCTGCCTTTATTACACGGCTGGAGTCGTTTCTGGGCGATTTCGACCTTATGGACACTCGACTACGCGCGCGCCGATGCCACTAGCAAAAGCAAACCACTGGCGACGCGCTTTGGTGTTGGCGCCAGCCTGGTCGCAGCCTTACCACTGCTATTGATAATGATACTGCCTTGGCAAACGTTGCTCTGGGCTTTGTTGTTGGCGGTGTTATTGCGCGCTGTTCTGATCGGTTGGTTCGGCCGTCGCCTCGACGGCTATACCGGCGATTGCCTGGGTGCGGCCCAGCAATTACAGGAGTTACTGTTGCTGCTGGTCTGGGTGGCCTGCGGTGTTTAACAGCCCGCAATTCGTGCGTCACGGCGCGCCGCTTGAGACCGGCTTCTGTTATGGCCACTTCGACCCCATCTTGTTGGAAACACCGGCGCAAACGGCAGCTCGGTTAAAACCAAAGCTCGCGCCCTGGCAACGGCTGTTCACCAGCCCATCGCCACGCTGTGCGGAACTGGCGCTGGCTTGGGACGAAAAGGCTGAGTTAATACCCGCATTACGGGAACTGAATTTTGGCGACTGGGAAGGCAAACCCTGGGAGGTTATTGATCGCGCCGGACTCGATAGATGGGCGCAGCAACCTCTGGATTTTGTTATCCCCGGTGGTGAAAGCGGCCGCGATCTGTACCGGCGCGTGGCCGACTGGGCCGATACCATCCGCCTCGATAAGGGCGATTTGATCATTGCCCACGCTGGTAGTTTGCGTGCCCTGGCGGCAATCTTGTTAGAGTGTCCTTTTGATGATTGCTGGCAATGGCCGTTAGCCTACGCCACGCCGGTACGCTTGAATCCGAACACCGCTGGCTTCGTATCCGACGACACCGCTTGAGGCGGTCGAGCAGCCAGCTACCGATTTCTTTTGAAACTTTGGGATCTAACCATGAGCAACGACATCGAACAGATTGTCATCATCGGCGGTGGCGCCGGCGGGCTGGAACTGGCCACGCGACTGGGGCGCCTGTGGGGACGCAAAGGCAAGGCGCGCGTCACCCTGATCGACCGCAACAACACCCACCTGTGGAAACCGCTGCTGCACGAAGTGGCCGCCGGCTCGCTCGATGCGGGCGTCGATGAGGTCAACTACCGTGGCCATGCACGCCGCCATGGTTTTCACTTTACCCTCGGCAGCGTTTACAGCCTGGATAGAGACCGACGCGAAGTCATACTGGCACCGCTGGTCGACGAAGAAGGCCAGACCGTGCTCGACGAACGCCGCGTGCGCTACGATCAACTGATCTTCGCGCTCGGCAGCGTCACCAACGATTTCGGCATTCCCGGCATCGCCGACCATTGCCTGATGCTCGATGCACCCGGCCAGGCCGAACGTTTTCATCGCCATCTGCTCAACGCCTTTTTACGTCAAGACCGCGAACGCGCCGCCGGTCAGGATGCCCAACTGAAGCTGGTGATTGTCGGCGGCGGCGCCACCGGTGTTGAGCTGTCGGCAGAGTTGTACAACTCCGCCACGGTGTTGCAGGACTACGATCTGGAGCATATCGGCCCGGAACATTTACAGGTCAGTCTGCTCGAAGCCGGCCCGCGCATTCTGCCAGCACTGCCCGACCGCATTGCCGGTTCAGTGATTAAGGAGCTGGGCAAGCTGGGCGTTAAGGTGCGTCATAACACCAAGGTGGTACGCGGTCACGACGGCGCGCTGGAAACCGACGCAGGCGAGATGATCGACGGCGACATTATGGTCTGGGCCGCCGGTGTTCGCGCACCGAATTTCCTTAAGGATCTGGCCGGGCTGGAAAGCGCGCGCAACAACCAACTGATGGTCAACCAGACCTTGCAGACGACGCGCGACGAACGCATCTGGGCGCTGGGCGACTGCTGCGCCTGCCCACAAAGCGATGGCAGCTGGGTGCCACCACGCGCTCAGTCTGCGCACCAGATGGCGAGCCACATTCTGAAAAACCTTAAACGCCAAAAAGCCGGTAAGGCTTTAGTGGATTACCACTACAAAGACCACGGCTCACTGATCAGCCTAAGCCGTTTCAGTACTGTCGGTTCCCTGATGGGGAATCTGACGCGCGGTTCGATGATGATCGAAGGTCGCCTGGCGCGGATGGTTTATATCAGCCTCTATCGCCAACATCAGATGGCGCTGCACGGCGTGACGAGAACCCTGATGCTGGCGTTAATTGACCGGCTGAACCATGCCATTCGGCCGAGGTTGAAGTTGCATTGAGGCGCCTGGCGGCGCCTGCTTGATGCTTAACGGGAGACGCTAATTACTGCACGGGCGCCGCCGGCGCCCGACAAACCTGCGTCTCCCGGGCGCGGCCTCAAACGGCGCCCAAAAACTCCCTCCGCCGCGCCGCGTCCTGCAAAAACACCCCACCCAATGCCCGCGTTTCCGTGCGCGACTGGCCGTCGCGAACGCCGCGGGCCTTCACGCAGTAATGCGTGGCGTCAATCTGTACCGCTACGTCCTCGGTGCCGAGCAAGGTCTGCAACGCCACCAGAATCTGCTGCGTCAATCGTTCCTGAATCTGCGGGCGTTGCGCGAAGAAGCGTACAATGCGATTGATCTTCGACAGACCGATGACTTTTTCTTTCGGCAAGTAGGCCACCGTCGCCAGCCCATCGATGGTGACGAAGTGGTGCTCGCAGGTCGACAACACTTCGATGTCGCGCACCCGCACCATTTCGTTGACGTTCATCTTATTATCGATCTGGGTGATCTTGGGGAAGTGCTGATAATCCAAGCCGGAGAAAATTTCGTCGACGTACATTTTGGCGATGCGCAATGGCGTTTCCACCAGGCTGTCATCCGTCAGATCTAAACCTAAGGTGCCGGCGACTTCAGCCATTAAACTCTCAATGCGCTCCACTTTCTGATCGCGATTCAAATCATTGGGCACCATGGGCGTTTCCAATCCGCGGGCGATCAAGGCTTCCTGGACGGCCAGGGCTTCGTTACTGAGCATGGGCAATTTCCGATCTGGGCAGGTTTATGCAATACGACGTCGTTAGCGTGTCGGATGACCGCCGATCAATAGACCGACGGTTCGCCTTCCGGGCGGGTCTTAAAGCGCTTGTGCAACCACAAATACTGCTCGGGTTGTTCGCGCACCTTGGCTTCCAGCCATTCGTTGAATACCCGGGCGTCGGCGTCTTCATCGTCGCTGGGAATCGGCAAGGCGGGTTCAAAGCGCGCCACATAACGGCACGGATCTTCATCGCGATAGAAAAACACCGGCACCACCGCCGCGCCGCTCGATTTGGCGAGCTTGGTGGTCATGGTGACGGTGGCGGTGGGAATGTTGAAAAACGGCACGAAGGTGGAGGCCTTGCGACCGTAATCCTGATCCGGTGCGTACCAGACGATGCGGCCTTCACGCAGCGACCGGATCAAGCCACGCATATCGCGCCGGGCGATGCTGCGTGAACACCAGCGTTCGCGCGACCGGGTCATAAAGTAGTTGAGCAGTTCGTTGTCGTGCTTGCGGTAGATCAGATCGTATTCGCGAATCAGACCAAACAAAGCACCGGCCATATCGAGGATGGTGAAGTGACCACCCACTAACAACACTCCCTTGCCCTGCTGCTGAGCGGCATCGAGATGTTCGAGGCCTTCCCAGCGGACTTTATCGCGCATCGGCTCCATGGGTTTCACCCAGGAACGCGCGGTTTCCAACATGCCGAGAATGTAGGAGAAGAAGCTGCGTTTAAGCAGCTCGCGGTGCTCGGTCTCGCTCAAATCGGGAAAACACACTTTCAGGTTACGATCGGCAACATGGCGACGACTGCGCGCCGCCGCCATCAGGATCGGCGTTAACCAGCGCGCCACTCGTACCCGGCCGCGTTCGCTGAGCCGGCCAATGCAGTGCATAAAACCGATAAACAGCCAGGGTCCCCAATAACGCGGGGCAAGGAAATCGCGATAACGGAAGCGATCGGTTACGCGTGAATCGCGTTGGCGGGTTTTTCGGGGACGAGGTGCTTTGGCTTGACGCATGCTGGGCCGGGATCGTTAAATGACGCTCTAGTTTATCAAAACCGGCCCAGCCGGGCGATTGCAAATCAGGACATTCAGACAATGGCTAAGCCTCTGCCTAAAATTCTCACTCGCCGCCGCGGCGCCCATAAGCTGCTCAGTGCTCTGGCGGCCTTGCAAGTCCATTGGCAAGGCTACAAGGATGCGCGCGCGGCCCTGAAGGCGCGCAAAAAAGCCGGCCGCGCTTAATCGTCACGCTTCCCTGCCGGGCTGGCTTAAGCCAGTCCCAAGACTCCATCCATTTCCACATTCGCGCCCTTGGGCAGTTCGGCCACGCCGATAGCGGCGCGCGCCGGGTATGGCTGCACGAAATACTCGGTCATGATGTCGTTGACGGTGGCGAAGTGGCCGAGGTCGGTCAGGTAGATATTGAGCTTGACGATATCCTGCAAACTGCCGCCGGCCGCTTCACAAACAGCGCGCAGATTACGGAACACCTGATGCACCTGAGCGGAGATGTCGCCGTCAACCAGCGTCATGGTTTCCGGCACCAGCGGAATCTGGCCCGACAGATAGACGGTGTCGCCCATCTTAATGGCTTGCGAATAGGGACCAATCGCCGCCGGGGCCTGGTCGGTACTGATAACGCTCTTGTTCATGGTGAGGCTCTCTTTGAGTCGATTTTATTATGAATGTCGGCTTCAGCCCGGCCATATCGCCGACTGACAGCGCTGAAAAAGTGAGCCACGCATTATCGCCAATTGCGGCGTAACTACAAAGCACTACAATCCGCTAACATTCATCCTTTTTCCCTTATTGCGGGAGTTCGTTCGCTCATGAATTGGTCCGTCAATGACGCTTTGGAACGCTACAACGTCGATCGCTGGTCAGAAGGTTATTTCGGCATAGCCGAAGATGGCCGTGTCACGGTGCGCCACGATTCCGGTGACATCCGCCTGACGCGCATCGTCGAGGCGGCGCGCAGTCAGGGACTGCAATTGCCATTGCTGGTGCGCTTTCCGCACATCCTTCACGATCGGGTAGCGCGTATTGTTGAGGCGTTCGATCAGGCCATCGTGTCGGAAAAATACCAGGGGCGTTACCAACCGCTGTATCCGATTAAGGTGAATCAGCAGCGTCGTGTGGTGGAAGAAATCATCGCCGGCCAACAGCGCGTCTGTGGCGGCCGCATTGGCCTGGAAGCCGGCTCCAAACCGGAACTTTTGGCGGTAATGGCCGAAGCCTACAAAGGTGAGACCACCTTGGTGTGCAACGGCTATAAAGACAAAGAATTTATCCGCCTGGCGTTACAGGCGGAGAAACTCGGTCACCGGGTCTATCTGGTGGTCGAAAAAGCCAGCGAAGTCGACTGGATTGTGCAGATCGCCCGCGAGCTCGGAGTGCAGCCACGCATTGGCGTAAGAGCACGGCTGTCGTCGATCGGCAAAGGCAACTGGCAGAACACCGGTGGCGAGAAATCGAAGTTCGGCTTGACCGCCTCGGAAGTGTTGAACGTGGTCGAAACCTTAAAAGCTGCGGACCTGCTCGACGCCTTCCAACTGCTGCATTTCCATCTCGGTTCACAGATTGCCAACATCCGCGATATTCAGGTCGGGCTGCGCGAGTGTGCGCGATTTTATGTGGAACTGCGTGAGCTCGGTGCGCCGATCAGTGCGGTGGATGTTGGTGGCGGCCTGGGCGTCGACTACGAAGGCACGCGCTCGCGCTCCAGTTGCTCGATGAATTACAGCACGGCCGAATACGCCAACAACGTCATCTATGCCTTCCGTCAGGCGGCGGAAATGGCCGATCAGCCGCATCCGGATGTGTTCAGCGAATCCGGCCGTGCGGTGACCGCTCACCATGCGGTGCTGATCACCGACGTGATCGAAGAAGAACGCGCCGAAAGCAGCGAATTGCAGGCGCCGGACGCCGAGGCGGTGCCGGCGCTGCACGAGCTCTGGTCGTGCCATCAGGATCTCGACAGTCGCAAACGTTCATTGCCGGAGCTGTATCACGATGCCGGTTACTTTCTCAGCGAATGTCACCAGGCCTATAACCTCGGCCAGTTGAACCTGGCCGGTCGCGCTCAGGCCGAAGAGCTGGCGCGCAGCCTAAACCTGAAATTGCGCACGCGACTGAACGCCGCCAAGAGCAGCCATCGAGTTATTCTCGATGACCTGAACGAAAAGCTGGCCACCAAGCTGTTCGTGAATTTTTCGGTGTTTCAGTCGGTGCCGGATATCTGGGGCATTGATCAGATTTTCCCGGTGCTGCCATTAACTGGCCTCGATCGTGAACCGACCGAGCGCGGTGTTATTCAGGACATCACCTGCGATTCGGACGGCCGCATTGATGGCTATGTCGACGGCGAAGGCATCGAAACCACTCTGCCGCTGCCCGCCTGGCAGGCCGACGAAAAACCCTGGCTGGGCTTTTTTATGGTCGGCGCCTATCAGGAAATTCTCGGCGATCTGCACAACCTCTTTGGCGATACCGACAGCGTCGATGTTTACCTCGATGGCGGCGATGCGGTGCGCCTGGAAAACCAGCGCAAAGGCGATTCGATTGAAGCGGTATTGCGCTCGGTCGATTTCAATCCGGAATTGCTGCGCTCGGCTTATCAGCGCCAGCTTGATGCGTCGACACTCGATAGCGAGCAGCAAAGCCGTCTGATGCGCGATTTCGAGCAGGGCCTTACGCGCATTACCTACCTGGAAGCGCGCCAGGCGACGGCGCCGATCGACGCTTGAGTCTGCGCTGCCCGTTTTGCAGCGCGCCGTTTTCGGGTGATTATCCGGCGCGTAGCGTCGGCGCTCACACCGTTAAATGTGAGCGCTGCCGACGGGCATTTTTGATCGGGGTGCGCAAAGGCTGGTTCGGCTATCGCCGCGAAACGCGGGTGCGCTGAGCGCGGTTACAGCTGGATAATACTGTCCCAGGCTTCGCGCCAATGCTCAAAGCGATGGCTACCACCGGCGTATTGGTGCAACTCACACCAGGGTTCGCACAGGGCCGCGGTGGCGGCGCTGTCGAGTACCTCATCGCCCTGATCCAGCAACACCGTCAGCCGATCACCAAAACCGGCCAACAATGAAGGCACGCGTTCCAGCCAAACGCTCAGTTCCGGGCCAACCGCTGGATCAACAGAGTGGCGGCTGCCGGTCACATAGTTGGTCAACTGCTGACCGAGACTGTCTTCCAGCAAACCGCTTTTGGCCACCAGCAAAGGGTTAATCAGCACCGCCTGGGCATCAAAGCGGTCGCCTTCGGCCAGCGCCAGCAAGGCCAGTAAACCGCCCATCGACGAGCCCATCAGCAGCGGACGACCCGGGGCGTCATTGAGTTTTTGCACCAGACCCGACAGCGCATCGTGCATCTCGGCAACACTGTAGTAGAAGGCGTTATGCGCCTGGAAATGCCAGCCTTGAGCCACCACCTGGTCACGAAAATAGCGCGCTTTATCGCTGGGAATCTGGCCGTCGACTTCGACAGCGGAATTGAAACCGTTGGTATAAATGAGGGTTGTACTCACCGTCCGGTCCTGTTCGGTTGCGTTGCCCGACATCCTTGTCGAAGCGGGTGCCGTTTACAAGGCGGGCGCTTCCGCGCCGGCGGCGGCCACATCGGCTTGGCTGGCACGCTGGTAGCGGCCAACGGCGGTAAGCAGTGATTGCAAGGCGGTGGTCGAGGTATCTTCCGCCAAGGCCGCAGCTGTCACCGGGGTGTTGTTAACCAGCACCTTCAGGCAGCACAACGCTTTGGCGTTGGTGCCTTCGCTGAGTGCAAATTCGTCGTAGGCGTCGACTTTCAGCGACAAGTCGAACTGTTTCTCCAACGCCGCCGCCAAGGCTTCCAGCGCGCCCTGGCCGTAACCCTGCAACAGGGTCGGGCTGCTGGCGTCGCCGAAATTGACCTGAGCTTCAACACCGGCGTCGGTGCGATGCAGGTCGTAGGTGTGCAAACGCCAACCATCGGGAATGGCCAGGTATTGCGAATCGAACAGGCTGTGCACGCGCTGGGAATCGACTTCATCGCCGGTCACTTCAGCATCGCGCTGTACGACTTTGGCGAAATCGATCTGCAGCCAGCGCGGCAAGGAGATGCCGTAGTCGCGTTCCAGCACATAGGCCACGCCGCCTTTACCGGACTGGCTGTTAATGCGCACCACTTCTTCGTAACGACGGCCCAGATCGGACGGATCGATCGGCAAGTAAGCCACCTTCCAGACATCGCCTTCGCTGCGCTTGTTCAGACACTTGCGAATGGCGTCCTGGTGGCTGCCGGAGAAGGCGGTGAACACCAACTCACCGGCGTAAGGATGACGCGGGTGAGTTTCGATTTCGGTGCAGTATTCAACGGTGCGGATAATGCGCGCCATGTCCGACAAGTCCACTTTCGGGTCAATGCCCTGGGAGTAGAGGTTCATCGCCATGGTCACCAAATCCATATTACCGGTGCGCTCGCCATTGCCGAGCAAGGTGCCCTCGATGCGATCGGCACCGGCCATCAGACCGAGTTCGGCCGCCGCCACACCACAGCCACGGTCGTTGTGCGTGTGCAGGCTGACGATGATGTGTTCGCGCTGTTGAATGTTGTCGCATACCCATTCGATCTGGTCGGCGAACACATTGGGCGTCGCCATTTCCACCGTCGCCGGCAGGTTGATGATCATCTTCTGACCATCCTGGGGGCGCCAGACATCGGTTACCGCGTCGATCACTTCGACGGCGTAATCCAGCTCAGTGCCGGTAAAGCTTTCCGGCGAATACTGGAAGGTCCAGTCGGTATCCGGGAATTGCGCAGCCAAGCGCTGTACTTCTTTGGCACCTTCAACCGCGATGGCTTTGATGCCGTCACGGTCCTGTTCGAACACTTGCTCGCGCTGCACCGTCGAGGTCGAGTTGTAGACGTGCACGATGGCGCGCGGTGCGCCTTTGAGCGCTTCATAGGTGCGCGCAATCAGCTCCGGACGCGCCTGGGTCAACACCTGAATGTTGACGTCATCGGGAATGCGGTCTTCTTCAATCAATTTGCGGCAGAAGTCGAAATCCGGCTGGCTCGCGGCCGGGAAGCCGATTTCGATCTGCTTGAAGCCCAGGTCGACCAGCAGATCAAACAGCTGCTGCTTCTGGGTCAGGTTCATCGGCTTAACCAGCGCCTGGTTACCGTCGCGTAGATCAACCGCACACCACTGCGGCGCCTGCTCGATAACCTGGTCTGGCCAGCGGCGATCAGTCTTGCGGATGGGGGCGAAGGGACGGTACTTGCGATGGTCGAAGCTCATGTCGGTGTCCTGTTATCTCTGACCGGCCGGGATCTCCGGTGGGCTCAGTGTGCAAGATTAGCTAAGGGGTCAATGCAGCTCAACATGATGGACCGGCTCGCGACGATCGGTCGGAACCGGCCAGCTCGGCAGCGGTCCGGGTCGGTCCGACTGCATGGTCTGGCCTTGTGGGCTGGACCGGGTCTCGGCCAGCGTGGATAAACGGCAGACCGGTTGAGCAACGTGACACAGTATAGGTCGACCCTCTCGCAAGGTGTTTGCGAATTTGCTGTTTATTCATATTTATTCGCCATAAAATATCAGAAAACAAATAATAGATGGCATTTAATTTCATCATGAGCGAAAAGCTGGTCAAGATCGACAAGATAGACCGTCGTATTCTGGAATGCCTGCAGGCCGACGGCGGACTCACCAATCAGGAACTGGCCGAGCGTGTCGGTTTATCGCCCTCGCCTTGCTTGCGCCGGGTCCGGGCACTGGAAGAGGCGGGCATCATTTTAAAAAGAGTCACCTTGCTGGAACGCAAGGCGTTGGGACTATCGCTGACGGCCATCATCCTGATCAGCATGGACCGCCACATTCCCGAGCGTTTCGCCGAGTTCCAAAGCCAGATCGAAGCCTGCCCGGAAATTCAGGAATGCTATCTGATTACCGGCCACGACGCCGACTACATGCTCAAGGCGGTGGTGCCGGATATGGATACCTTTCAGGAACTGCTGCTCAACCGCATCACCCGGATTCCGGGCGTGACCGGTGTGCATTCCAGCTTTGTGCTGCGTCGGGTGGTCGATAAGACAGATCTGCCGCTGGGCTATGTCTAGGCGGGCTGTTTGTAGACGAGAATGCTTAGGCGGGAAATAAAACGCTAGAAACGCAAACGGGGCCAGACAGGCCCCGTTTCCTAACAATGCCGCTGGGCGGCACCGCTAACCATCAAACTCAGTTGACAGCGTCTTTCAGAGCCTTGCCCGGCTTGAAGGCAACAGTGTTGCTGGCTGGGATCTGAATGGTTTGACCTGTTTGAGGGTTCTTACCAGTACGAGCGGCGCGGGCACGAGCTTCAAAAGTGCCGAAACCGACCAGAGTCACAGATTCTTTTTTGGCAACGGTGTTGGTGATCTGATCCAACATGGCATTCAAAACATCGTTGGCCTTCTCTTTAGAGATGTCTGCTTTCTCTGCAATTGCAGCGGCCAGTTCAGGTTTACGCATAAGTATTTCCTTCTGTTTTTATCGTGGTACACGATGCATCTTTCAGCATACGTTACGGTTTTTAGGTTGCCAACAGCGGCGGCACTGTGTTCAACCAGGTGTTACGTTCTTTGATACGTTCGCCGCACAGGGCAAAGCCCAATACATCAGCCCCGCGACGACACACGGCCGCTAGATTAGCGCCACTGCCCTCGATTTGCCATGCCCCATCGCCTCTTGGTGGGTAGGCGATCACAGGACAAGCCGGAGTTTTTACCGTTATGGGCATCGCTGGCCAGTTCACTGCGGTCGGCTCACCCGCCAGGGTTTTGGCCAGAGCCCGCGCTGCAGTGGTCAACGGCAGGATATACATGAGGTTCAGGCCATCGATTTCGGCGCAGTCTCCCAAGGCGTAGATATCGGCCTGACTGCTTTGTAAAAATCGGTTAACAACCACGCCCTTATGCACGGCCAGGCCGGCTTCACGCGCCAGTCGTATACGGGGCGCAAGGCCCACCGCCGACAATACCACCTCGGTGCGCAGCTGCTGGCCGTTGGTCAGGCTGACACTCAGCGCACCGTCTGCAGCGCTATCCACCCGGCTGGCCAGCGGTCCCAGATGGAATCGCACACCGAGCTGTTCCAGTTCGGTTTGCAGAGCACGACCGATTTCCGGCGGTACCAGGCCGGTCAGCAGGCTTTCGCTGGGGGCGGCGACGTCCACCTGATAACCGGCACTGGCCAGGTCGTTGGCGAATTCACAGCCAATCAAGCCAGCGCCCATAATGGTGACCTTGGAATGGCCGTCCAATGCCTGCTGGAAAGCGGCGAAGTCGTGACGATCATTCACCCGGCAGATTCGCTCCAGCGCATTGCCTTCCAGCGGTGGTTGCAAAGGTTCAGCACCCACGGCCAATACCAGTCGACCCCAGGTCTGCGGCTGACCCTGACTGAGCTGCAGCGTGCGAGTCACGGTATCGATAGCCGTCACTTCGGTGTGCGTCAGAATCTGCGCCTGGAATTGTTCGGCAGCGGCCTCAGCGGTCATCTGCACCAGATCATCGGCGGTCTGCTGTTTGCTCAGTGCATTAGAAAGGTTGGGCTTGTAATAGCCGGCGCCATCATCGGCGGTGATGATGACCAGAGGGGTGTCACTGTCATGCTTGCGCCATTCCCGGACCAGCGTATAAGCCGCCAGGCCGGAGCCCAGCACCACCAGCGGGGCAGACGTTGAAGTCGGTTTCATGCCAGTTCAATCATCTCGAAATCGGCCTTACTGGCACCACAGTCGGGGCAGTACCAATCTTCAGGAACTTCTTCCCAGGGTGTTCCGGGTGCAATGCCTTCATCGGGCAGGCCTTCGGCTTCATCATAGATAAAACCGCAGACGATACATTGCCATTTCTTCATTTTCGCCTCTGTTGCAGCGAGCGCAGTCGGGGGATGGGTTGGTGCGTTGGACGCAGAAACTACTGACAGCAGCCGCTAAAAGCAAGGCAGTTGTTATCACTGGCAAATGCCCAAACCCGTGGATACACTGGCCGCCGTCGACTGGCCCGGGCAGGACACGGGCTGATAGCAACCGGTCTGAACGGAACCCTTATGACCCTCTCAGCTTGGCCCCATTACCTGAAACTGACCCGACTCGATCGCCCCATCGGCATCTATCTGCTGTTGTGGCCAACACTGACCGCCCTCTGGCTGGCTGCCGGTGGTTTGCCACCCATTCATCTGGTGCTGATCTTTATTCTGGGTACCGTGGCCATGCGCAGCGCCGGCTGTGTGATCAACGATTACGCCGATCGTCATTTCGATGGCCACGTTAAACGCACCGCCACCCGGCCGCTGGCTCAGGGTCTGGTCAGCGAGCGCGCGGCGTTAACATTGTTCGCGGTATTAACGCTGATCGCCTTTGCGCTGGTGCTGCTGACCAACCGCACCACCGTGCTGATGTCCTTCGTCGGGCTGTTTCTGGCGGCGCTTTATCCTTTCATGAAGCGCCATACCTACCTGCCGCAACTGTTTCTGGGCGCTGCCTTTTCCTGGGCCATTCCGATGGCCTACACCGCCGTGGACGCGCCTTTTACTACCGCCACCTGGCTGCTCTATATCGCCAATATTCTGTGGACGGTGCACTACGACACCCTCTACGCCATGGTCGATCGCGATGACGATCTGAAAATCGGCGTTAAATCGACCGCCATTCTGTTCGGCGATGCCGACCGCTTAATGGTCGGTCTGTTGCAGATCATGACCTGGGTCGCCTGGTTGTTGTTGGGACTGCATGCTGATCTGGGTCTGTTCTGGGGCCTGGGCCTGGCCGTCGCCGCCGGTTGTTTTGTGTTCCAGCAGTGGTTGATTCGCCATCGCGAACGCGACCCGAGCTTTCGCGCCTTTCTCAATAATCACTGGGCCGGGATGGCACTGTTCGTCGGTGCGGTGATCGATCTGGGTACGCCGCTGTAACAGCTGCCTTGCGACGCATTGCAGATTTTTGACAATATGATGAAAGCTGTAACACTGCTGTCATCAAAGCCGCGTCTAATAGTCACGAACGTGATAGCCGGGGTTACTCATGAACGCTCGCAGCATTCTTATTGTTGACGACGAATCCGCCATTCGTGAAGTCATTGCCGCCGCTTTGGAAATGGCAGGTTACCGCACGCTTGAAGCGGCCGATGCTACCGAAGCCCATGCGCTGGTGGTCGACCAGAAACCAGACCTGATCCTGCTCGACTGGATGATGCCGCAAGTCAGTGGCATCGAGTTGGCGCGGCGTCTGAAGCGTGATCCGCTGACCGCAGAAATCCCCATCATCATGCTCACCGCCAAAGGCGAGGAAGATCACAAGATCACCGGTCTGGAAGCGGGCGCCGATGATTACATCACCAAGCCGTTTTCACCGCGTGAACTGGTGGCTCGTCTGAAAGCCGTGTTGCGTCGCGCTACGCCGGCCGGGGTTGATGAACCCATCGAAATCCAGGGTCTGACACTCGATCCAGCCAGCCACCGCGTTTACGACGCCAGCGGCGAGCTGAGCATGGGCCCGACCGAATTCCGCCTGCTGCAATTCTTTATGAGCCACCCTGAGCGCGCCTACACCCGGTCTCAACTGCTCGATCAGGTCTGGGGCGGTAATGTCTATGTCGACGAACGCACCGTGGACGTTCATATTCGCCGCCTGCGTAAAGCCCTGGGCTCGCCGCACGAGGCGCTGGTGCAGACGGTGCGCGGCACTGGATATCGCTTCTCCACCAAAGTTTCGGCACAATCGGCTTCATGATCCGAGACATTCGTCGGCCTTATTACCGTAATCTGCTGCTCTTCTTCGCCGCCGTCGCCACGGTCGGCTTCCTTTTGGGTTATCCGCTTCGGGCGTTGTTGGTGGCGTCCCTTGGCTGCCTGCTGTGGCAGTTGTTTCAGCAAGGACGCTTGATCCAATGGCTGCGCAATGGCGCACGCTCTGAACCACCCGACGCCGGTGGCCTCTGGGGCATGGTGTTCGATCACTTCTACAGCGTGCAGCGCGATCATCGTCAGCAAGTGCGGCACCTGCAAAACGTCATCAGCCGCATTCAGACCTCCACCCAGGCGCTGCGAGATGGCGTTATTCAGCTCGATCGTCAGGGTGCGCTGGAATGGTGGAACCCGGCGGCCGAAGCGCTGCTCAGCCTGAAGCCTCAGGATCAGGGCCAGTTGCTGACCAATCTGCTGCGCGATCCGACCTTTGTGCGCTTCTACAACAAGGGCGAAATGAGCGAGACGGTGCAGCTGGAAAACCCGGCCTTTCCGGATCGCTACATCGATGTGTCCATGACCATCTACGGCAAGGGTGAACGCCTGCTGTTGATCCGCGACACCACGCGCATTAAGCAACTGGAGCAAATGCGCCAGGATTTCGTTGCCAACGCCAGCCACGAACTGAAAACCCCGCTGACGGTGCTCAAAGGTTATCTGGAATCCATCCTCACCTTTGGTGGCGATCTGCCACCGGCGCTGAGCAAGGGCCTGACCAATATGGAAGCTCAGACTCAGCGCATGGATAATCTGGTGAACGATCTGCTGGTGCTGACGCGGCTTGACGCCGAAGTACAGCATTCGGTGCGGCAAAGCGTCAATGTGGGTGAATTGCTGGAGAAAATTGCCGCCGATGCGCGCGAGCTGTCGAACGATCGCGGCCATCGCATCAGCGTGCAGCTGGACAGCGACGCCGCCTTGCAAGGCGATGCCTCAGAATTGCACTCGGCGATCAGCAACCTGGTTTATAACGCCGTCAATTACAGCCCGGACGGCAGCGATATCGAACTGAAATGGAAGGCCTCGGCGGCGGGTGGTTTTATCGCCGTTCACGATCAGGGCATCGGCATCGACCCACGCCATATTCCACGCCTGACCGAACGCTTCTACCGGGTCGATCCAGGCCGTTCCAGCGCCCGTGGCGGCACTGGTCTGGGCCTGGCCATCGTCAAACACATCCTGCAGCACCACCAGGCACGACTGGACATTGCCAGTGTGCCGGGGCGCGGCTCGGTGTTTACCTGCTGTTTCCCGGCCGAGCGGGTGTTAGCGGCTGCGGAACGCTCCGACAAGACGGCTTAACACCGCCATCTTATCTTCGTCCTCATCGACAAACTTGACGCTGACGCGAGCGCGTCGGCAATCCTGGCTGGGTTCCTGCAACGCAAGTCCGGTGACAAAACCATTAACCCGGGCCACCACCCCTTCTTGCTCGGGCGCCTGAATATCGACCACCACCTGCTCGTGCAACACTGGCGGGTAGGTGTCCTCAAAGGCGATCTGCACCGCCACTTCGTTCAGATTGATGTCCCGCAACAGGCCCGCCCAGATCGATTGATTAGAGCGCAACGACACCTGCCAGTTCATCTTCTTGCGGTTCTGAGGAACCGGCGGTGCATTATTGTTGTTGGCCGAGGCTACCAGCTTGCTGCTGGGCGAGCCGGCGGTCAGCAAACTGGCCGCCGATGCCTGCTCTGCCGGCTTGCCACCCGTCAACAAGCTGGCTGAATCATCACTGGATTTAGTCTGACTCATGGCCGAACGGCCTTTGAGAATGGCGCGAATCAGGTCTCGGTGATTGACCGACAGGGCTTTGAAAATTTTGCGCAGCAGCTGTTCGTTACTGAACGGCTTGCCGATGTAATCGTTAACGCCCGCTTCCACGGCTTTCACCACGTGGTCTTTATCGCCACGGCTGGTCACCATGATAAAGGGCGTTTTATCTTCGGCTTCGACCTGCTCGCGATCGCGCAGCCATTGCAGCAGTTCCAGGCCGGACAGCTCCGGCATTTCCCAGTCACACAACACCAGATCGTAGCGTTTCTTGACCAAGAGCGCCTGAGCCTTGCTGCCGTTGACGGCCTCATCGATCTGACACTGGGTAAATTGACTGCGCAGAGCGCGCTTCACCAGATCCCGAATAAAGCCAGCGTCATCGGCCACCAGAAAATGTAGTGTCTGCAGCATTCCTTCCTTTCCTGAAAGAGCGGCCCAAGCCGCCAATAAATGTCGATGATAGTGGTTCAGGCTAGTTCAAGGCCAGCGCGTCTACCACTAGTCGGGATCAATTTGCAGTTGCCAGCGATGGGCATCCGGCGTGATGCAACCCAACTCGACCGAACGAAACCGCATATCGCGCTTCAGTGCACGAATGCCTTCAACGACCTCTTCGGGCGTCGCCACCGACCAGTAAATGGCCCGCACCAGATCACGGGCTATCGGCAAGGCGGGCTTGTCGCGATACTGCGGCGTGGTCTTGGCGGGCATCAACAACCGCCATTCCTGGTTATCGGCCTCGGAGACATGATCTTCAAGTAAACCCGGAAATGGATTATCTGCGCTCACTTTGAAACGATGCGCCTGGCCATAGCGCACCGGCGCCAGTAACGACGGTCGCTCCTTAGTGCTGGCCAGCGACTTGTGCGTACTGCTCAACGCCACCGCCAAACCGCTGAACCCCTCCGCCAGATCGCGCCAGCCGGCGTAGCACACTGGCGATGCGAATAACCGCAGCAACCGACCCTGGCCTTGCCAGCCGTTGTCATAATGCGGCTGCTCACCGTCCTGATGACGGCGCGCAGCAGCGCGAATATCGGCTTCAATGGAACCGCCCTGAGCCCGAAAATGCTCGAAGCTGAGCAGGCCACGCACAGCATCCGGCAACGCTTCATACTGACGCTGCCACTCCGCATCCATGGCCTCTTCTGAAACCGGCCGCTGCTGCTGGCGCTGCTGCAACCAACGATCAAACTGCGCAAAGGGATAGGCCAGCGGAGCGCCCGGTTGCATCGGCAAATAGCCAGCCTTAAGCCAACTCAGCCATGCGCTGGGGCCAAACGCATGTAAGCGCCCTCCGGGGCGGTCTGCTTGCTGATTTTCCGACATGAGATGTAAGACTTTTCCTACAAAATGCGTACGCAAGCCGGTCGATTACACCGGCGCCTTTCATGGGTTCGCCAGACACAGCGCCCGGCAACGGGCCTGACCACTGAATCGACTCCGATCAGCGACCGGGTACCACCGCAGTGTCCGTCAAGCAGGCCATATAATAACCATCGTGTTGTGGATGAACACCCGGGAAGCTCGCGGCAGGATGCCCAGCCACGGGAAGGCGCACGGATGCAGGAACCAGGACCGATACCGGGATGGGTATTTCAGGAAAGGGGCAGGATGCCGCTGTGCCAGGATGGCACCCGTTCAGGTACGAACGGCGCCTTTGGGCGGCGACAAGGGGAGGTTCGCCTCCCCTTGCAACTCGCTCGGCAACAACCGTGATTCATCGGCTTTCACAAACTCCCTCTTACCAACTAACTCCCACTTAAGCGTCGCCATAAATCGTATTCAACAGCGCCGCCAAGCGCACCGCTGCTTTTTTCAGTTGCACCTCTAATACCGGCAACGCCTCGCGTCGATAGGCGGCATCGTATTCGCCGCGCACCGCCAGCGGATAAGCCACCTCCATGGCGATCTGATGCGTCTCCCAGGCCCAATCGACCACACTCATCGAACTCAGCCACTGCTGCGCTTCTTCGTCGGTAATCTCCCGCTGATAACGCTGCGCCGTGGCAAACACCGGCGCATCCAGCTCGCGGTACAACGACTGGGTCCACACCCAGTTCAGGTTAACCCGCTCCAGCTCGCTGGTTTTCAGCGCAATCAGCCGCCCGGCCTGGTCACGCGCCAAACCCGCATTCACAGGAATGTGCAGGTCGGTCATAAAGTGAATCAGATACTGCAGCGCGCGGCGCTTTTCCGCCTTCTCATAGCTGTTACGAATCAGCACCAAGCGGCTTTCCAAAATGGCACCCACCACACAGCGATTGCGCGGACAGTGTTTGGCAGCCTCAAAGCCTTCATCCTCGGCATCGAACAGCACGGTGCGCAAATCCTCCGCCGGCGCATGCTCTTCCGCCCAACTGGCCAGGTTGACCAGATCGGTGCGCCAGTGCTCGCCATACAAATCTTCCAGGGCGGCACGTGCGCCCTCGTTCAGCCGCAACTCAGCCAGCTGCACCACCAGCCGGTGGCCCTGCTCATTAAAGGCGCTGGCGGAACCGGCCAGGCACAGCAGCAGCGCTGCCAGAATCAGCCGCGGCGACTGTTTTTCTCGGCGAGCCAACCGACCAGGAAGAAGGTGACGATAACGATCGGCGCCAGCCAGTAAGGCCCGGCCGACAGCAGAATGCGACGTACGAAGGGAATCAAAAAGACGGTCAAGGCACCGTATCCAAATGCACATAGGGCTACAAACACCAGAGTCCGAATGATGAAGTGCGCGCCCCGTATCATGCTCCAGACGGCGCGATTAAGGTTATTACCATAGATCACCAGCAAGGTGGCGACCAGAGCCGCGGCGACAAAGGTCAGATGCGGGCGGATCAAGCCGGACAGATACGCCAGCAGGTCGGTCAGAACAGACATGAATTGCTCCATCAGCCAAGGAATTCAGTCAGACAACACTGTCCAACAACACAACAGCCGATGACTCTACCACAAGGATAAAAACACCGGCATGACAGGGTTCGCGACTTGAGCGGGAGGAAAGCGAAGGTCAGAAACGACAAAACCCGCACAAAGCGGGTTTCGGGAAGAAGTGGTGCCGGCACCAAGAGTCGAACTCGGGACCTACTGATTACAAGTCAGTTGCTCTACCAACTGAGCTATGCCGGCAACGGCTGCGTAATATAGTGATTTGCAGTCGGGCCGTCAACATCCATTGCACAACAAGCAGTTGATTCCCAACGGTTTTTCAGCCTGAGCCGGTTGCCCGGCTCAGCTGCGGATCTCAGCCCTTCTTGACCTGGGCAGCGACCTGCTCCAGCGCCTTGTGGCGGACGTCCTTGCCTTGCACCAGGAAGATCACCGATTCGGCCACGTTGCGGGCGTGGTCGCCGATGCGTTCCATGGAGCGCAGTGACCACATGACGTTCAGGGCGCGGCTGATGGAACGCGGGTCTTCCATCATGGTGGTGATCAGCGAGCGGATCGCGGTGCCGTATTCCAGATCGACGGCCTTGTCCTGATGCAGGACGTTCAGAGCGCTGTCGGCATCCAGACGAGCGAAGGCGTCGAGCGAGTGCTGCACCATCTGGCGTACCTGTTCGCCGATATGACGCAGCTCCACATAGCCCTGTGGGCCTGAGCCGGTGTCGGCCAGTTCCAGCGTATGGCGTGCGACCTTGGAGGCTTCGTCGCCGATGCGTTCCAGGTCGTTGACCGCCTTGGTCACAGCGATGACGAAACGCAGGTCAGAAGCGGCCGGATGACGTCGCGCCAGAATGCGGGTGCACTCTTCGTCGATGTCGATTTCCATGCTGTTGACCGTCTGATCGGTCTCAATGACGCGCTGCGCCAGGGCAGTGTCCATGTCCATCAGCGCTTTGATGGCGTCTTCGACCTGCTGTTCAACCAGGCCGCCCATCTGCATCAGGTTTTTGCGCGCCTCTTCCAGTTCGGCGTTGAACTGAGTGGAGGTGTGCTTATCGAATTGCATCTTGTCCATGACGTTATCCTCTGGGATCAACCGAAACGACCGGTGATGTAGTCTTCGGTGAGTTTGTGGCTGGGCGAGGTGAAGATATGGTCGGTTTCGCCAACCTCGATCAGTTTGCCCAGGTGGAAATAGGCTGTGCGCTGAGAAACCCGCGCCGCCTGTTGCATGGAATGCGTCACGATGGCGATGGTGTAGTTCTGCGACAGTTCAGCGATCAACTCTTCGATGCGCGCTGTGGCAATAGGATCCAACGCCGAACACGGCTCGTCCATCAAAATCACTTCCGGCGAAATGGCGATGGTGCGAGCGATGCACAGACGTTGTTGCTGACCGCCGGAAAGACCGGTCGCCGGCTTGTCCAGACGGTCTTTAATTTCTTCCCACAAACCGGCTTTGCGCAAGGCTGTTTCCACCACTTCGTCGAGTTCGGCGCGGCGCGATACCAAACCATGAATGCGCGGGCCGTAGGCGACGTTGTCGTAAATCGATTTCGGAAACGGGTTCGGTTTCTGAAACACCATGCCGACTTTGGCGCGCAGCGCGACCACATCCATATTCTTTTTATAGATGTCTTCGCCGTCGAGCAGGATATCGCCCTGAACACGGCAGATGTCGATGGAATCGTTCATCCGATTCATGGTGCGCAAAAAGGTCGACTTACCACAGCCGGACGGGCCGATCATGGCGAGCACTTCGTTCTTGCCGATGTCCAGGCTGACGTTGTCGATAGCCTGAGCATCGCCGTAAAAAACGTCGACCGAACGGGCGCTCATGCGCGGATCATCAACAAGTGCCGGGCCCACGGTGCCTTCCCAGTTTTCCAAAACGGGATGGCGGCTTTCCGGCTTGCTGATGGCGTTGTCGTCCATCGATTGATCGGTGTACTGGTTTGAAATTGTCATCTATATATCTCCAGTTCGGGCAAGGCCTGGCCTTACCAGCGACGCTCGAATTTTCTACGTAAAAAGACGGCCAGCAAATTCATCGCTGCCAGGAAGCCCAGCAGCACCATGATGGCGCCCGATGTTTTGGCGATAAAGGCCCGCTCGGGGCTGTCCGACCAGAGGTAAACCTGCACCGGCAACACCGTGGATGGGTCGGTAAAACCACCCGGAATATCGACGATAAAGGCAACCATGCCGATCATCAGCAGCGGTGCCGTTTCACCCAGCGCTTGCGCCATACCGATGATGGTACCGGTCAGCATGCCGGGCATGGCCAGCGGCAGAACGTGATGCATGGTCACCTGCATTTTCGACGCGCCCAGGCCAGTGGCGGCTTCGCGAATCGACGGCGGCACCGCACGAATGGAAGAACGCGCCGAGATAATAATGGTCGGCAGCGTCATCAAGGTGAGTACCAGACCACCGACCAACGGCGCCGAGCGCGGCAGACCGAAGAAGTTGATAAAGACCGCCAAGCCCAACAAACCAAAAACGATGGACGGTACCGCCGCCAGGTTGTTGATGTTGACTTCGATGATGTCGGTCAGGCGATTTTTGGGCGCAAACTCTTCCAGATAGATGGCCGCTGCGACGCCGATCGGGAAGGACAACAGCAAGGTCACCACCAGCGTATAGAAAGAACCGACCACCGCGCCCCAGATGCCCGCGGTTTCCGGGTCACGCGAATCACCGTTGGTGAAAAAGACGGTATTGAACCGGCCCTTCAATTCGCCGGCTTCTTGCCAGCTGTCAATCCAACCCAGTTCCAGATTGCTGATGCGGCGTTCGGACTCCGGCAGATCGCGATCGATGATGCCTTTGCGCAGCAAATCCAGATCGTCATCAGCCAGCACCCAGAGGCGCTCGGTCTGACCCAGCAGTTCGGGGTGAGCCTTGAGACGGTCGCGCAGTCGGTATTCGGCCGAACCACTGACCAGAGAGGTCAGCGCGCGGGTATCCTGACGGCCGGACACGTCCGGGAAGCGGTCCAACAAAGCCTGGCGCACCACGCTGCCGTAATCGCCCTGGCTCAATTGATCCGGGTCGGTGGCGTCGTCGATGTACAGCACTTGCGGATCGTAGGTGACTTCCAGCTCTACATAGGTGGTCCAGAAAGCCGACAAACCCTGGCTGAAAATGGTCGACAGCAGGATCACCAGAAAGCCCAGACCGGCGGCGATGGAAGCAATACCGTAGGCCTTGAAACGCCACTCGCGGGCATAACGCGCCTTGAGTTTGGCGTGCAGCCGCTCCTGCTTGACGCTTGCCAGTCGTTCGATGGCGTCGAGTTTTTGATCAGTCATATTGCTCGCGGAACCTCTTCACGATCGCCATGGCGACGACATTCAACATTAGGGTGGTAAAGAACAGCATCAGACCCAGCGCAAAGGCGGACAGCGTTTTCGGGCTGTCGAATTCCTGGTCGCCGACCAGCAAGGTGGCGATCTGCACCGTCACGGTGGTCACCGCTTCCAGCGGATTGGCGGTCAGATTGGCGGCAAGACCAGCGGCCATCACCACAATCATGGTCTCGCCAATAGCGCGCGACGCTGCCAGCAGAATACCGCCCATGATGCCCGGCAAAGCCGCCGGAAAAATCACCTGACGGATGGTTTCGCTGCGCGTTGCACCCAAGCCATAAGAACCATCGCGCAGACTGTTGGGCACGGCGTTGATGACGTCATCGGACAACGAAGAAACGAAAGGAATGATCATGATGCCCATCACCAGACCGGCGGCCAGCGCCGATTCGGCAGAAACGCCATCAAAGCCGATGCCGGCAAAAATGTCGCGCACCACCGGCCCCATGGTCAGCGCCGCGAAGAAGCCGTATACCACCGTCGGAATACCGGCCAGCACTTCCAGCAAGGGTTTGATGATGTTGCGGACGCGCGGTTTGGCGTATTCGGCCAGATAGACCGCCGACATCAAACCGATCGGCACCGCCACGAACAAGGCGATGGCCGCGATCATTAGGGTACCGACGAACAGCGGTATGGCGCCGAAGGCACCGGACGAGCCGACCTGATCGGCACGAATGGCGATCTGCGGGCTCCATTTGGTACCAAAGATAAAGTCGAAGAACGGAATGGCCTGGAAGAAACGGATGCTCTCGAACAACACCGACAGGATGATACCGATGGTGGTAAAGATGGCGATGGTCGAGCACAGCAACAGCAGGCTCTTCAAGACGAACTCAAACTGCGGGCGGGCACGCAAAGTCGGCCGCGTGAATAGCCAGCCGACCACAGCACCGGCGATCATGGTCAGCAGCGTCAGCACCACTTTGAACAACTGACTGCGCTCACGCATGTGCTCAAGCAGTTCGGCTGCTTGGAGCAACATCGGATCGGAACCGGCCAACAGCGAACCGGAGTTGATGTTCTGAATTTTGGCCAGCGTCAGGTTCATCTGCGCCGAACCCATCTCACCGTAGCTTTCCGGCAGGAAATCCATCACGGCTTTGATGATGATGCGCTCTTCCAGGCCAACCCAGACCGCCAATAAAAGGAAGCCAGGCAGGACTGCCCAAACCGCCGCCATCAAACCATAGTAGTTAGGCAACGAATGCAGGTATTTGATCTTGGCGGTACCGCCGACCAGCTGGATGGAACGCGCCCGACCCAGGGTATAAGCGATCGCCGCCAGAGCCACCATAACCAGCATCAGCGTCGAGGTTTGCATCAATAGAGCTCCAAAGTTTGCGATATGTCCGGGTCAGTCAGCGCACGCCCTGACTGACCCGGAAACACCGGTTGGTCACCTTCCGACCAGTGCGTTAAACAACTGTTCATTCAATCACTGCGTTAAACAACAACGGGAGAGCCAGTGGCTCTCCCGATCAATCACTGCATCAAACCGGGCGCTTAGAGTTCCAGCGGTTCCAGGTTGTCGACAGCTTTTTTCATGCGCGAGTATTCAGCGTTGTCCAGCGGGATCAGACCACGGTCAACCAAGTAACCGTTAGAACCGATGGCACGACGGTTGGTGAACTCGGCAACGTATTCTTCAACACCTGGGATCACGCCAACGTGCGCTTTCTTAACATAGAAGAACAGCGGACGGGAAACCGGATATTCACCACTGGCAATCTGTTCGAAAGTCGCTTGCACGCCTTCTACAGCAACGCTCTTAACGCGGTCAGAGTTCTGGTCCAGGAATGAGAAACCGAAGATGCCCAGGGCAGTCGGGTCGTTTTCCAGACGAGAAACGATCAGGGTGTCGTTTTCACCGGCTTCGATGAAAGCGCCGTCTTCACGCATGGTAGCGCAGACTTCACCGAACTTGTCTTCATCGCTGTCTTCCAGAGCGGCGATGGCGTCAAATTCAGCACAGCCTTCTTCCATAACCAGTTCAACGAAGGCGTCACGAGTACCGGAAGTCGGCGGCGGACCGAAAACGCGAATAGCGTGGTTCGGCAGGTCGCTGCGGATGTCGCTCCAGTTTTCGTACGGGTTTTCTACCAGGCCATTACCGTTCGGGTTCGGCACAGTAGCGGCCAGCGCCAGGAACAGTTCAGCTTTGGAAACGTCCATGCCTTCGCCGTTAACGCTTTCAGCAACAGCGATGCCGTCATAACCGATCAGCACTTCAACAACTTCTTCTACGCCGTTCGCCGCACAGGTTTCCAGCTCGGAAGCCTTGATGCGACGAGAAGCGTTGGTGATGTCAGGAGTAGATTCACCCACGCCCTGGCAAAACAAACGGATACCACCGCCAGAACCGGTTGATTCGATAGTCGGGGTAGCATAAGAAGTGGTCTGACCGAACCGTTCGGCCACAACAGTGGCGAAAGGATAAACGGTCGAAGAACCGACGATGCTGATCTGGTCACGGGCTTCGGCAAAAGCGGTGCCGGACAGAGACGCGGCCATAGCTGCCACCAGGGTGGCGCCAATCATTGTTTTCTTCACTGGTAACCTCCAGTTAGTTCATCACTGAGTGAAGCCCCGACCTTTCCCCTTGGAAACGCCAGTGGCTTCATGGGCTCGCAAGGGATGCTAGGTGCGTCGGATGACAACTGTATGAACTAAAGATGACAGTATTATGACAAGCTGTCATTGTTGCTTTTGTGACCACCCATGGCCGGTTTTTGACCATATCCGAGGTACTTTTTAACCATATCCAAGGTACGGCGACGCCGTTATACTGGCGCTCTTATCCACCTTACTATCCACCCAACAACGACAATAACGAGCCAGAGTCATGAGCAAACTGGACGCCACCAATCCAGAACCCCGCGGTGAATTGCAATTACGCGTCGTCGCTCAACCCAAAGACACCAACACCAACGGCGATATTTCCGGTGGTTGGCTGGTCACTCATATGGATATGGCCGCCAGCGTTGCTGCCGGCCGCATCGCCCGGGGCCGGACCACCACCATGGCCATCGGCGACATGGCCTTTGTCCGGCCGATCAAAGTCGGTTCGGTGATTTGCTGCTACACCCATATCCTGGGCATGGGCCGCTCCTCCATTCGCATCGGCGTAGAAGTCTGGTGCCGCATGCCCGAAGACGCCGAACGACAGAAGGTGACCGAGACTGAATTCGTCTACGTCGCCATCGACGAACAGCGCCGCATTCGGGCGCTGCCGCAAGCGGAGTTGGAAGTCAGCCTGAGTAATCACTGAGGTAGACGCACCCGCCGTCATGTTTTGTTGTCAGCATTTTCTGCGCTGATGACATTTTTATTACAGAAAAAGGCCTCTATAATGCGCGCCCAGTTCGCATAACAGAGGACAGCGACATGGCTGCCGACAGTCCATTGATGGCGCTGTTTGGCCGATCTCCGGTCAAGCCCATTCAAGAGCACATCAAAAAAGCCCACGCCTGCGCCGAACGCCTGCTCGACTTTTATGACACCGCGCTCAGCGGTGACTACCAAGCTGCCGAACAGGTTCGCCTCGACATTGCCGGATTGGAAAAAGACGCCGACAAGCTGAAAAAGGACATTCGGGTTCACCTGCCCAACAGCCTGTTTATGCCGGTGCCCCGTTCGGATCTGCTCGAACTGGTGACCCAGCAAGACCGCCTGGCCAACCGCGCCAAGGACATCGCCGGCATCATGGTCGGTCGTGAAATGGCCATTCCCGCACCGCTGCAACCGCTGATGCGTGAATACCTGGAAGCGGCCATCGCGACCAGTGCCAAGGCCGCCGACGCTTTGGCCGAACTGGACGAATTATTCGAAACCGGATTCGGTACCAAGGAAATCACTCTGGTGTCCAAACTGATCGACGCTCTGGATGATCAGGAACACCGCACGGACGAATTGGAAATCAACATCCGCAAGGCCCTGCGTGCCGTGGAACTGGATCATCCGCCCATTGAGGTGATGTTCCTCTACCGCGTCATCGAGTTGATCGGCGATCTGGCCGATGTCGCTCAGCGCGTAGGCGCCCGCCTGCAAATCCTCATGGCTCGCTGATTCAGCGGGCCTTTCTTTTATGTACTGTTAAGACAGAGGACAGCGCATGACCATCATTGCCGAATATGGCCCATGGTTCGTTCTGCTCGCCTGCGTTTTTGGTTTTTTCATGGCTTGGGGTGTTGGCGCCAACGATGTCGCCAACGCCATGGGCACCTCGGTCGGTTCGCGCGCCCTGACGGTGCGCCAGGCCATCGTCATCGCCATGATTTTCGAGTTCGCCGGGGCTTACCTGGCAGGTGGTGAAGTCACCGGCACTATCCGCAAAGGCATTGTCGATGCGTCGGTGCTCGAAGGCTCACCCGAATTATTAGTCTACGGTATGATGTCGGCACTGCTGGCGGCCGGGATCTGGTTGGTAATCGCTTCTTATATGGGCTGGCCGGTGTCGACCACTCATTCCATTGTCGGCGCCATCGTCGGCTTTGCCGCCGTCGGCATCGGCGTCGACTATGTGCAATGGGGCAAGGTAACGACCATTGTCATGAGCTGGGTGATATCGCCACTGCTCTCCGGCACCATCGCCTTCCTGCTGTTCCGCTCTGTTTATCGCCTGATTCTCAATACCGACGATCCTTTCGCCAACGCCAAGCGCTATGTACCGGTCTATATGTTTCTGACTGGTTTTATCATCGCCATGGTGACGCTGACCAAAGGTCTGAAACACGTCGGCCTGCACCTGTCCTTCCTGTCCAGCCTGGCGCTGGCCGCGCTGGCGGGTCTGGTGATTCTTGGCCTGGGTTTGCTGATGCTGCGCCGCGTTCAGGTTGACCCCGAAGCCGACCGCGCCTTCCGTTACGCCTCTGTTGAACGCGTGTTTGCCGTGTTGATGATATTCACCGCCTGTGCCATGGCCTTCGCACACGGCTCTAACGACGTCGCCAATGCCGTGGGACCACTGGCGGCGGTCATCAATGTTGTTGCCAATCACGGCGATATTGCCGCTCAGTCGGCGATGCCGGCCTGGGTATTGCTGATCGGCGGTGCGGGGATTGTCGTTGGTCTGGCGACCTTTGGTTACAAAGTGATGGGCACCATCGGGCGTCGCATTACCGAGCTCACGCCCAGCCGTGGCTTTGCCGCTGAGCTGGCTGCCGGTACCACCGTGGTGCTGGCCTCAGGTACCGGCTTGCCGATTTCGACCACCCACACTCTGGTGGGCGCAGTGCTCGGTGTCGGTCTGGCGCGCGGTATTTCCGCACTGAACCTGCGGGTTATCGGCACCATCGTCGCTTCCTGGGTGGTCACCCTGCCCGCCGGCGGTTTGCTCGCCATCCTCTTCTTCTTTATGTTTAAAGGAATGTTCGGCTAAGCCGGACGTCACCGGAACGTAAAAGCGCCGTTTTGTGAGCTCGATCGGCTCACAAGGCGGCTCCGGTCGATTATAATCCCGCGCCCTTTTGAACCGCCGGCTGTTCATGTCGAAACTGTCGTTCACATCGCTGTTGCGAATTCTGGCTCTGTGTTGCCTGTCGCTGGTGTTGTTCAGCCTGTTGCTGACGGTGCCGCTGCGCTGGATCAATCCGCCGATCACGGCCTTTATCCTGCTCGACGGCGATGCTTCTGCCAGCCAGATGCGCCAGCACTGGACGCCGCTCGATCAGATCGACGCTGACATGCCAATGGCCGTGGTCGCCTCGGAAGATCAGCTGTTCCCCACCCATTTCGGTTTCGATTTCAGTTCTATCTGGGAAGCGATTCACGAAGAAGACGGCCCGATGCGCGGCGCCTCCACCCTCAGCCAGCAACTGTCGAAAAACCTCTATCTGTGGTCCGGCCGCAGCTTGTTCCGCAAGGGTATTGAAGCCTGGTTTACGCTGTTGATTGAACTGACCTGGCCCAAGGAACGCATTCTGGAGGTTTATCTGAATGTGGTGGAGTTCGGCCCCGGTATTTATGGCGTGGGTCAGGCCAGCGAGACCTTTTTCGGTAAATCACCCAGTCAGCTGACACGCTATGAGGCGTCTTTGCTGGCGGCGGTATTGCCCAACCCCAAGCGCTTATCGGCGCAGCGCCCATCCGACTACGTCTATAAGCGCGCCTACGATATCCGCAACGCCATCCGCTACCTGGGTGGCCCCAGCTATCTGGCTGGCATTCTCTGAACGTTCAGCAATGGTTGTCCGTCGGGCAATGCTGTGGCTGGTATTCCAGTTGCAAGGTGGTGTGACCGATGCCGAAATCGTGCTGCAACAGTTCGCTGGCGCGATGAATCAGAGCGTCGTCATCGGCCGCCTGCCGGCGCACCAGATGCGCTGTCAGCGCGGTTTCCGTGGTACTTAACGCCCAGACGTGCAGATGATGCACATCCAACACATCCGGCAGTTGCTCCAGGGCCATTTCCACCTGACGCAGATCGATATTCTTCGGCACCGCATCGACCGCCAGATTCAGCGATTCGGTCAGCAACGACCAGGTGCCAACCAGAATGACAGCGGCAATCACCAGACTGACCAGCGGGTCGATCCAACTGATACCGGTCAGCAGAATCAAACCACCGGCAATCACCACCCCCAGAGAAACCGCCGCGTCGGCCGCCATATGCAAAAAGGCGCCGCGAATGTTCAGGTCGTGCTGGCCCTTCATAAAGAGCAGCATGGTCAGGGCGTTGATTACCGTGCCGATAGCGGCAACGCTGATCACCGTCAAACCGGCGACCGGTGCCGGCTCACTGAACCGCTGCAGCGCCTCCCAGGCGATGGCACCGACCGCCACCAGCAACAGCAGCGCATTGGCCAGCGCCGCCAGAATGGTGGTTTTCTTCAAACCGAAAGTGCGCAATCGACTGCTATGACGCCGGGCCAGCACACTGGCACCCCAGGCCAGCAACAGACCGAGCACATCGCTGAGGTTATGGCCGGCATCGGCCAGCAGCGCCAGCGATCCGGCCCAGAAACCGTACAGCGCCTCAATCACCACAAAGCCAAGATTCAGCGCCACGCCCAGCGCAAAGGCCCGGTTATACTGCGCTGGAGCGTGAGCATGAGCGTGACCGTGCGCAGCGTTATGCCCGCTGGTCGAACCGTGATGATGTGACATCAAAACATCTCCTCAAGGACTTGAGGCTTATTAAAAACCCTCAAGTCATTGTAGGTTCAAGCCCCATCTTCGCGACCGGGCAGACGGCAGTATATAGTGGCGCTTTTGCCGACGGACCGAACCACCATGACCGCCTCCCCGCGCCTGATCAGCTTCACCCTCTTGGCCCTGGTCGCCTTCGCCGCCAACTCCGTGCTGTGCCGCTGGGCTTTGGGTGACGCCACCATTGATGCCGCTTCCTTTACTGCCGTACGGCTGGTTGCCGGCGCCCTGGCACTATTGCTGCTGGTTAAATTGAGTAGCCACAAACTGCCGCTTTATCGCGCTGTCAAAGCCGGCTCTATTTCCGGCGCAGCCTGGTTGTTTCTCTATGCGGCGGGCTTTTCCTTTGCCTACATCCAACTCGATACCGCCACCGGCGCGCTGATCCTGTTCGGCACCGTGCAACTGACGCTGATCGGCATCAGCCTGTGGCAAGGGCATCGTTTGAACAGCATCGAATGGGCCGGTGTGTTCGCCGCCTGTGCGGGTTTCGTCTATCTGATTCTGCCAGATCTAACCACACCATCATTGCGAGGCATGGTGTTAATGATGGGCGCGGGCATCGCCTGGGGTTTGTATACGCTCAACGGTCGCGGCTCCAGCCAGCCGCTGCTCGATACTGCCGGCAATTTTGTGCGCACCGCGCCGCTGGTCTTGCTGTTATTTGTGCCTTTTATTGAAACCGTGCAAATCAGTCAGCAGGGTTTCTGGCTAGCGGTGCTTTCCGGCACCCTGGCTTCCGGCTGCGGCTACGCGCTTTGGTACGCGGTGCTGCCGTCACTCAGTGGTGTTCAGGCGGGTATCTTGCAGTTGTCGGTACCGCTATTGGCGGCCGCCGGTGGCGTGCTCTTGGTGGGGGAAAGGCTGGACCCACGTCTGGTGCTGTCCAGCATTTTGTTACTCGGCGGCATCGCCCTGGTGCTGTGGGGGCGACGCCAAATCAAAGCGTGAAATAGCCGTCAATAAGGTGCTTCATCGTTGCGATTAAAATCGCGCATGAAGATGTCCCAGAAGGTCATGAATAAGGCGGCGATCAAGGGACCGATCACAAAGCCATTAATTCCCATTAAGGCGATACCACCCAAGGTAGAAAACAGCACAACGTAATCAGGCAGTTTGGTGTCTCGTCCGACCAGAATGGGGCGCAGAATATTATCAGCCAAGCCAATGACCACCATACCGTAAGCCACCAGCACGATGCCGGAAATCCAGGAACCACTGGCGATCAGGTAGATCGCCGCCGGGGCCCAAACCAGGGCTGCGCCAACGGCCGGAATCAGCGACAAAATCGCCATCAGCACACCCCACAAAATCACCGCAGGTATGCCCAGAATGGCAAAAATGATACTGCCCAGGGCGCCTTGAACGACGGCGACCACCAGGTTGCCTTTGACCGTTGCACGGGTCACTTCTGCGAATTTATCGAACAGCCGATGTTCGCGTTCATCACCAAGCGGCAAGGCACGAATAAAGAGTTCAATCAGTTTTTGGCCATCGCGCAGCAGGAAAAACGCCAGATACAGCATCAAGCCAAGGTTCAACACTAGGCTCATGGTGTTCTGACCGATACTCAGCGTTTCCTGAGCCAGGTACTGGCTGGCGGTGACCGCGAAATCCGACAGGCGCTGACGGACATTCTCGGTATCAATACCCGCTTTGTTCAGCAATTCTGGAACCATCGGGAAGGCCGTACGCAATTGATCGAGAATATCGCCTGTTGAGATGTCGCCCTCCTGAATACTCTGAAACAGGTTAACGGCTTCATTGACCACCTGCATAACGATCAGCAGTACCGGCAAAACCACGATGACAACGCAACACAATAAAGTGATCAGTGCCGACACGTTACGGCGATTGCCAGTAAGCCGTAGGAATCGTGTCTGCAGCGGATAAAAAATAACGGTAATGGCGACGGCCCAGAAAATGGCGCCCCAAAAAGGTTCTAATACAAAGAAAAAAGCCAGGCTGACGAGCAGTAATAAGAGCAGAAAAAACCGGTTTTCGAGTGTTTGCCTCATGGCAGTGGGTTCCCTGAATACTCAGTCTGCCACCTTACTCGAAAGCCGGTTTTCTTACAGCATTCCGTCATCGTTTTACACTTGGAAACGTGACGCCCGTTGCGATAATTCATTCGCCACCGAAGCCAATTCCTGCGACGACATTTCGATCGCTTTGGCCTGTTCTTCGGTACTCAATGTCTGCTCACTGATCTGAACCACGTTGCTGTTGATGTTCTGGATCACCGCGCTTTGCTGGGTGGTTGCCGCAGCAATCTGCTGGGTTTGGTCGGACAGCTCGTCCAGCGCCTGACGAATTTGCCCGAACGATTCGGTGACCTCAGCCATCTGGTCGGTGGTGCGGCTGGCATAACTGCGACTGTCATCCATCACCTGATAGGCCTGTTCGGCGCGTTGCTGCAAGTGTTCAATCTTGCCGCGAATTGCCTCCGTGGATTCCTGCGTTTTGGACGCCAGGGTGCGCACTTCATCCGCCACCACAGCAAAGCCACGACCCTGCTCGCCGGCACGCGCCGCTTCGATCGCTGCATTCAGCGCCAGTAAGTTAGTCTGGTCGGCAACGCCGGTAATGACTTCGACGATCTCATCGATGCTGCGCATCTCGATGGCCAGCGAGCGTATGACCTCGGCGGCCTCGCCCACTTCCGATACCAGTCGATCGGTCACTTCACGGGTGGTGTCCAGCGTCTGCTGACCACTTTCGGCATTCTGTCGAACGCCGCTGGCCAGGTCGCTGGTTTTCTCAGTGTTGCGCGCCACATCATCAAAGGTAGCGGTCATTTCTTCGATGGCTGCAGCAATGGAATCGATGGCGCTCAACTGCTGCTGAATTTCACCGCGGGTGGTGCTGATCGACTGACTGAGCTCTTCACTGGTAGCGTTCAGTACTTCGCTTTGATCGTGAACATCGAGAATGACCGAACGGGTTGAATCGAGCAGTGAATGCAGCGACTGTGCGATCTGGTTGACCTCCCAACTCGGCTGGGTTGGCAGGCGCCGCTTCAGATCGAGATCATCCGAGACACCCAGGGTAAATTGAGTTACCCGCGCCACTGGTCCGGAAATCTGCGAGCCGATGCGCCACGACAGCAATCCCAGCACCACCAGTACGCCTGCCGCGCCGAGCAATACCCAGCGTTGCAGCTGGAAGTAACGCTTGTCGATATCGTGGGTGTACATGCCCGTCACCAGGGTCCAGTTCCAGGGCCGGTAAGCGACGCCAATACTGAGCTTGGGTTGCGGCTGTGCTTCACCCACCTTGGGCCACAGGTAATTAAAACGGCCACGACCATTACCCGCCTCAACAGCGCGCTCAATGCCCACCATCACCGCCGTACCTTCGCTGTCGAGAATCTGCCGGCCGTCGCTGCCCATGATCTCTGCCGAGGGATGCTGCAGCACCCGCAATGACCGGCTGTCGAGCGTGAAGACGTATTCGTCTTGCAGATAACGCAACTGATTCAACAATCTGATGACTTCAGACTGGGCTTCGGTTTCGCTCATATCACCGGCCCGAACCTGTTCTCGAAAACCATCCAGCAAGGTCACAACGCTGTCCAATTGTGCCTGCATCAACTGGGCACGATCTTCGATCATTTGCTCACGCACCACACCGAGCAATGACAGCACAACACCGATCAAAGCGACCATGGCCAGACCGGACAATAGCGCCAAACGATGAAAAATCTTCAGACGACTGAACATAAGGCAGGAACACTCCACAGCAGGAGGTTGGTACAACTCGGCTTTATCAACCGAACCCGCCTCCAATCTATGGGTGAAAAGGTGTGAAGCAAGTCTCAGAGTTGATCCGAGTCAGAGTGAATGAAAAAAGGTGACTTCCGGCCTAAAACAGGCGCTCACGAAAAATAAAGAAGACCGCACCGAGCAAACACAAACCCGCCCAGAGATAGTCCAGTTTGAGTGGCTCACGCAGGTAAAAAAGTGCGAACGGCACGAACACACTGAGGGTAATGACCTCCTGCAATATTTTCAGCTGTCCCACCGAGTAAACCGTATGACCGATACGATTCGCCGGTACCTGCAACAGGTATTCAAACAAGGCGATACCCCAGCTGAACAGCGCCGCAATGATCCAGGGTTTGTGATTAAGCGCCTTAAGGTGGGCGTACCAGGCAAAGGTCATAAAGACGTTGGAACAGGTCAGCAACAGGACGGTGATTACCAGCGGCGGCACGATGTTAACTTCCAATAAAAAGGGTCAGCCAGTGTAATACTGGACTGACCCCGAATCATCTTGATGCGCTGTTAAACGACACCCGTCGCTACAAAGAGGATTGCAAAAACCGCAGTTCATCCACCAAACGATCGCTGTGAATCACCAACTGGCTGAGCACATCCTGCTCATCATCGCTCCAGTCAAGATCTGCCGCTTCATCGACTTCGCTGCGCCACTGGGCTTCAGCTTCCATCAGCCGTAACACCAAAGTCGCTTCGGAATGCACCCGCGACTGAACCCAGTCACTGATGGCCTTGAGCAAGGCCCGTTCCTGATTTCCAGCCTGCGGCAACTCACCGCGAGCACGTTCCATGGCCTCAATTCGTCCCAACATAGCGCTGCGCGCTTCTATAGCACGTCGCAACAGCGTCTCGGTGGGTGCGGACACCACTTCCTGATCGACCAGATCCTGATAGCGTTCGATCAATTCCAGACCGTGGGCATGTATGCCCGCCAGTGCCGCCCCATACTCATCGCGTAAGATCGACATCCTGGCCTCCTCGCCTCGAACCCTGGTTGATCGGGCACAAAGCCCGACGTTAACGGCTTCATCATGGCGCCACTGCTGTAAAAATAAAGCCCCGACCAAGTAAAGGCGCTAAGCTGGTTGAAAAATAGCCAATCAACCGTATCTTAGACAGCACACGTTCGACCAGGGAGGCTAAACAATGCCCATCGAACCGACTGGCAGTCTCAACAACCTCAATCCGCTGAACCGTCAGGACAGCCTGAACGCGCCCCAGACACGTGCCGCTGAACAGACGACACCAGCGCCCCAATCGCCCAACCAGAACGCTGTTCAAGCTGACGTTCAGGTCGATACCAGCATCGACAGCCGCCGTGCCGCCATCCGCTCTCAAGTGCAGGAAGCCAATGAACTGGCGGTCTCGCAGCAGGACAGAGGCGAGGTGCTGGAGCAACTGCGCGGCGAGCGCGAACGTCTGGCTCAAGGTTCTAACGACGCCGATGACTCGGCAGAACAGCCGGGAAGCCAGCGCCTGGTAAGCGAAGACACCTTTGCTGCGCTGGAGCGAATCCGCGCCCTGGCAGTGGAAGATCCCTTTGGCACCGGCTCAGCCGACGCCGGCCCGCTGGCTGACAACGGCTTTTTCGTGCGCAGCCGTCAGGACGCGGTCGATACGCTGGACCAGGCCATCAGTGCGCTGGAGCGTCAGTCCGATCTGGATACCGGCCGTTTGGAAGAGTTGCGTGAAACCTTCAATACCAACCAGGACGCCACCCTGAGCGAGGGCAACAGCGCTTTCAGCGATAGTGAAGAGGCCGGTTCAGCGGCCGCTCAACTGGCACTGGATATTCGTGAACAAACGCCGACCGATCTGTTCGGCTTAGGTGAGGAAGATCGGGAAACCGTACTCAGTGCACTGCAACCTTAAATCACTGAAGCATGAAAAACGGGCCAGCGACTGATGACATCAGCGCTGGCCCGTTTTTAGTCAAGCGCGCAAAAAGGTTTCACGCTGCTCGTTGAAGGTGGCCAGCCAATCCATCAACTCATCGTAAGGCAACGCCTTGGCCAGGCAATAACCCTGAATGCAGTGACAACCCATGGCTTCCAGTAAGGCCACCGAAGCCGGGTCTTCAACACCCTCGGCCAGTACCGTCAGCTTCAACTGCTGCGCCATCTCGATGGTCGAACGGACGATGCATTGATCGTCTTCATCCGTGGCCAGATTCAAAATAAACGCCTTGTCGATTTTCAGTTCATGCACCGGCATCGACTTCAGCTGAGCCAGCGATGAAAAGCCGGTGCCGAAGTCGTCCATCGCCAGCTCGACGCCAGCATCATAGAGCCGCTGAAGATTTTTCAGCGCCCGCTCGGTATCGGCCATCATGGCGCTTTCGGTGACTTCGAGAATCAACTCTTCGCCCTTCAAACCGTGTTGTTTGATGCGCGCCAACAAACTGTCGACAAAGCTGTCTTTAAGAATGTCCTTGGCCGACAGATTCACACTGATACCCAGGTCCGGATAACCCTCGGCCTGCCAGCGACGCATCTGACGAATGGATTCATCGAACACCCAGTCGGTAATCAGCGTGATGTCACCCGATTGCTCAGCCAGGGGAATGAATTCGTCCGGGAACATCCGCCCGAGCACCGGGTCGTGCCAGCGAATCAGCACTTCCACCGAGCGCATACGTTGATGTTCCAGGCTGTATTGCGGCTGGAACATCAACTGGAAACCGCCTTCGGCGATGGCGTGCTGCAAGCGGTTGGTCACGGTGATGCGCCGCAGATGACGCTCATCCTGACCTTCCTGATAGGTGGCAAAGCTGTGCCCTAAATGACGCGCTTCGCTGATCGCCAGGTGAGTGCGCCGCATCAGATCTTCGTAATCGCTGGCCTGCTGCGGACAGAACACCATGCCCAAGCGCGCTTCCACCTTGATTTCCAGGCTGTCGTGGCGGAATGCGTCGTCAAACAACGCCAGGTAACGCTCGGCTTCGGCAGTGGCGCCGGTTTCGGTCAGACCATCGATCAACAGCAGAAACTCATCGGTACCGATGCGACCAACGCGGTCGGATTCGCGACAGGCATCGGCCAAACGGCTGGCCACCTGCGGCAGCACAGCGTCCATCACCGCCAGGCCGTAGACATCGCTTAGATCGTCGTAGTTGCTCAGTTGCAGCAACATCACTGCAAAGGGTGCTTCGGGTTGACTGCTCAGTCGCTCACTCAACTGCCGACCGAATTCATCGCGATTGGGCAGACCGGTCAGCAAATCATGCTGCGCCTGATAGAGAATATGGCGTTCGCGTTCCTGAATGGCGCTTTGCATGTTATCGAGCGTATCGCCCAGCACCGCAAATTCGTCGCTGCCCTGCAAAGCCACCGGCTGGGTGTAATTACCGCGGGCAATACGGCGCGCTGCCACTACCAGCGCATTGATCGGCCGGCTGATACCACTGGCGATCAGGGCCGTGGCCAACGCCGCCAGCGCCAACGCAATGGCAGCGATGGCGAGCATCTGGTTGCGCAGGCTGTCGTAAGCGGCCAGCGCTTCTTGCAGCGACACCGACAACAACATACCCAGTTGCTGACCATCGCGATCTTTCAAGACGCCTTGCCGGCTCAACCAACCGGCTTCACTGAAGCGATCGGTCGCCTGGCTGAGTACTGCGCCGAAATCACCGTCCAGAGCATCCAGCGGCAGGTTGGCATTGAGGGTGGTAAAGGCGCGCACAGGCGCCGATTCGCCGCCGCGAAACAGCAGCGTTAGATTGGTGCCGGTAATGCCCCGGAACCGCTCCAGCAGTGCTTCATCCATGATAAAACCCATGCCCACCCAGGCGATCAGCTGGGGCGCCTGCACCGGCACCATCACCAGTTGGTATGGCGCATCGTCGGCCAGCGTCAGCACGCTGAAGGCTTGTTCTTCGCGGTTGATCGATTCACGCAACTCAGCCAGTTCAGCAGCGATATTGTGAGTGCTGATCAACACCTCACCGGCCGGGTCCATCAGCACGATCATATCAGCGCCAACCCGATCCCCATGGTTGGCCAGCACGCTGACGATGGTGCCTTCTTCGTTGGTGGCGATGGCCTGTTTGAAACCAAAGTCTTCCGCCAACAAGGTGGTGCGGTCAGTCAACTGACGGCTGTTATCCACCAACAGCGTATCGAAGACGCGTTCAGCCACCGCCAGTTCGCGGTTGGCACCGGCACGCGCATTGGCATCGGTGGCGCGTAATACCGCCCACAGCGTCGTGGCCAATGTCAGCCCGAGCAGGCTGAGGAAGATCAGTAACAGCCGGGTGCGAAAACTAATTGCCATCGGACTGATACCTTTGCAGGCGGTCGTACAAGCTCGACGGCGACTGCGACGGATCATCAACACTCAGTTCAAAAGGTAACTGGATTTCCAGACGATCGGCATCAGCATCGGCGAGGTCAGCAATGGCGAGTTGGAAAGGCTCATCCATGTCCGGATGCCAGATCACCAGATAAGGCGACTGCTCGGCATTGAACGCCGGCAAAGTCACTTCGCCGCTGGCGTCGGTTTGACCATAGAGAGCGCCTTCAACGACATAGATATAACCGCGCATGGAATCGTGGATGTTGCAGCCCAAAGCGACCAGACCGGCTTTATCGAACTCAACCGGCGGCGCATCGTTGCCTTTATAAAGCTGCAATTCGAAGGTCTTGGCGGCAGAGAAAGAGTAGACGTGGTGGCGCGTTTCATCGCTGTTGGGGAAACGTACCTGGGTGCCGACGCGAATCACCGCGATTTCCGGCACGAAAGCAATGTCGACCTGATCGACAATGGCTTCTTCCGGTAGCGGCGGCACCTCAACAGCCGCCGCGCCTTTGAGTTCAACAACCGCCTCGCCGACATCCTGACCACCTTGATCGGTCAGATGCAACGTTGGCAAGGTTGCCGCCATAACTGTGACCGGCCCCAGCGACGCTGCCAACAACAACGCCGCACCGGTCAACCATCCCTTGTTCATCGACTTCACCCTAATACATTGTCTGCGGATAAAGATCACTATAACCGAGAATGATAGTGATCGCGCGAGGGAGCCTCTGCACAACTCGCACCAGGCTCCTTTGGGATAAGACGACGCCCAAGCCCTTCAGCGACGCAGTGAAACCTTGATCGGCGTTTTACCGCGGATGGCGATAGACTCGCGGTACTGACGCGGCGTCATGCCCTTGATCTTGAGGAAATGCCGATTGAAATTCGCCACGTTGGAGAAGCCGGCTTCGAAGCAGATATTGGTGATCGGCTTGCTGCTGACCTCCAACTGCTCGCAAGCCCGGCTGATGCGCAGCCGGGTGACAAAATCGATAAACCGATAACCGGTCGCCTTCTTGAACCAGCGCGAGAAAAACGACGGCGTCAGGTTCAACTGACCGGCCACCTCATCCAGCGTCAATTCCCGGGTGCAGTGTGCAATGATATAGCTGACCGCAGTATTCACCCGCTCTTCGGTCTGGCTATCGGATTCGTTTTCGTAGGAACGGCTCGACAGCAACTGATAGTCGCCGGTCTCCGCCAGGCAGGTCATAACTTCCAGAAAACGCAGCACCCGCGCCATGCCTCTCAGGCCGGCAATTTCGGCAAAGTCATCGATGACCAGCGCGCTGGCCTCAGGCGAAAACTCAATGCCAAAGCGCGAATCGGCCAGCATCGACTGCAGCGAGCGCATTTCCGGCAGGCATTCGGCCAGCGCCTGAATGCGCTGATCGGAAAAATTGATCACCCGATCGCGAATGCCTTTCTCGAAATGCCCCAGCGACACCCAGTTATGCGGCAGATAAGGCCCACAGAGAAACACCGTGCCGGGCCTGAACGGGCCGACATAATCGCCGATAAAGGCATTGCCTTCGGTGCTTTGAATCAGGTGGAGTTCGTACTCGTCGTGGTAATGCCAGCGCACCAGCGAGCTGTCGGCGCCATGCGCCAGATAACGGAAACTGCGATCAGCCTCGTAGACGGCCTCATAGCTCGGCTTCACAACACTCATGCGGCTGTTACCCCGTCGGTTTGGGACTCAGAAAGGACGACGTGAACGGCCCAAAGTGTAACCCATGGTCTCTGGCCCGACAGCAAAATGACAAAAAAGTATCGATATTAAACGATAAGCTATTGGTCAGACTCGCAGGCTGGCCGTTAACTGAACCATACAATAAGAAATAGCGGCTGTAGCTGCCTGGCCGCCCAAGGCAACCGATATGAAGCTTCCTACTCTGCCCCGCCCCAGTATCGTGCTGCGCATCGGCCTGGGTTTCACCCTGGTCATTGCTGTGGTCGCTATCGCCACCGCGGTGGGCATCGGCTATGGCCGCCAGACCATTCACAGCGTGAACCAACTGACCGGCAATGCCACGCCCATCGTCACCACCAACAATGAGCTGGATTTGTCGATCAGTCGCGCCGCCGAACGCTTTCAACAAGCGCTGGCACAACACGACGACGCCAGCCTGAGCACCCTGCGCAATCAACTCGATGCCAGCCAGGCGCGACAGCGAGAACTGGCCGAACAGCTCAGCCAATTACTGGCCGGTCTCGATAACGCCGAAGCCGCCAACGCCAGCCTGGCCAGCCTGAGTGACCTACTCACCCAGATGTCGACGCTGACCGACACCGCTCTTAACCAGCACCAGCAAAGCCTCACCGTACGTGCCCGTTTCGACACCAACGCCGCCACTGCCGATCAGCTGGCAGCCGATATCGGCCCCTTGTTCGAGAACCTGCTGTTTTCGCTGTCGGACGACTACTCCCTGGCCGTCGCCTACGAATTCTATGCCTCCTTTCTCAGTGGTCTGATGGTGATCAAAAACATCAGCCTGGCCGATTCAGTCGAGCAATTGGCCGAACGTGAACAGCAATTCAACAGCTGGGACCAGAACCACCAGACGCAGTTCTTTAACTTCACCACCCTGGCGATGCGCGTTGCCGAGGCCCAGAGCTTTATGCGCTCGGCCCAGGAAACCTCAACGCTGCTGACCGAACTGACTCAGGGCTCCGAAGACCAGCCCGGCCTGATTGCCGACCGCCGCACGCTGCTCAACGTCGAAGCCCAACAAAGCCAGACGCTGGCAAATCTGGCGCAGTTGCAGAACCAGGCCGCCGCTCAACTGAGTGCATTGAACGATTTCGCTCAACAATACTCCGAGCGCACCAACCAGACCGTCTCCAGCCATTTGATGCTCAGTCTGCTGGCCAGCATCGCTGCACTGGGCATCGCCATTGTCGTTACCCTGGTCGTGGTCTGGCTGATCATCCGCTCCATCCGGCCGCCAATGCGGCGTCTGCAAACCGCGTTACGCGCTTTGTCGCAAGGCGACCTCAGCGTTCGTTTAAGTCATAACAGCCGCGATGAAATGGGTGAACTAAGCCGCTCGGTCGAAGCCGTGCGCCAGTCACTCAACAGCATTATTGAAGGTCTGCGTGAGCGCTCACTGACCATGCAACGCTCGGCACACGACAGCCAGACGCTGTCGCAACGGCTCAGTCACAATGCTGGACGGCAAAGCGAAGACATCGAATCGCTGTCGGCTTCGATGACGCAGATGAGCGCCTCTATTCAGGCCGTCGCCGACACCACCCGCCAGGGCATGGACGAAAGCCAGCAAGCCAATCAGGAAATCGAAGCCACCCTGAAAGAGATGCGCAATAACCAGCAAGCACTGGCGCAACTGAGCGAAGGCTTTGAAGAATCGGTGCGCACCATGACCGAACTGACGCAACAGATGCAGGCCGTGGAAACGGTGTCTGAAGAAATTGAAGGCATCGCCGAACAAACCAACTTATTGGCCCTGAACGCCGCCATCGAAGCCGCCCGCGCCGGCGAAAACGGCCGTGGTTTTGCCGTCGTAGCCGACGAAGTGAGGGCGCTGGCCAGCCGCACCGCCGACTCTACCACCCGCATTCGCGCCATCATCGAACAGCTCACCACCGGCTACGGCCAACTGGCACAGCGTCTGCAGGACAACCGCAACGCCATCGAGCAATGCCACCAGGTGGCCAGCCACTCCAGCCAGAGCCTGGAAGGCTTTCGCGGCCGTATCGGTCATATCGACCAACTCAGCCGCAGCATCGCCGAAGCCACCAGCGAACAGGACAGCTCCGGCCAGGAAATGAGTGAACGTCTGGTGCGTGTCGCCGAAGTCGCCCGCGAAACCCGCGACGACGCCGCCTCTGCCTCCGCAGACAGTCAGCGTCTGGGCGACGCTGCCAGTCAGTTGGAAACCGAAGTCGAACGTTTCCGTTTAGACAGCTAGCCAATCAACGGACAAAAAAAAGGCGGCCCCCGGGGCCGCCAAGCGCTGCCGATGCCTTATTAAAGGCACCCACCATGAATCGTCATCAATGTTCGTTTAACAGAGCCTGCAAGGCTTTATAACCGCCTTCAGTTACAGTGCGCAGGTACCAGTGCTCAACCAAAGCCAGAAACGCCTCGTCCTGACCGGCCGGTTGCTGGCCGAACAGCGCATCGGTTTTGAGCAACGACAGGCGGTCATCGCGCGTCGCCTGGTTCTGTTCATCGCTGAGGTTGAATTCAATAATACGCAACGGCTGTCCGTCGTCGGATTGGCCGTTCAGATAGGCCAGGAAGGTGGCAAACAAAAACGCCAGACGATGCATGGCCAAACCATGACGCTGAGCATCACGCACCACTGGCATGACGTAGTTTTTCAATTTGGCGTAACCGTCCGAACAGATACGGACTTGCTGATCAGCAATCTGTGAGTTACCAAAGCGCTCGATCAGAGTGTCTTCGTAGGCGCGGAATGGCATCACTTCTTTGGCCAAGGTCGGCTCGGCATCGAGCTCCATATACTGACGGACCAGTTTAAGAATGGCGGCGTCTTTAATGGCCAGATCAACGCGTTCGTAACCAGCCAGATAACCGACAAAACCCATCATCAAATGGCTGCCATTTAACAGGCGCAGCTTGGTCATTTCATAAGGCGAAACGTCGTTGGTAAATTCGGCGCCGACTTTTTCCAGAGCCGGGCGACCGGCAATAAAATTATCTTCAATGACCCACTGGATAAAGCTTTCACAACCCAGCGCACACGGATCGTTGACGCCATAGCGTTCAGCAATACGTTCGGCATCGGCGATTTCCGGTGCCGGAGTAATGCGGTCGACCATGGAGTTCGGATAGGACACCGACTGCTCGAACCAGGGTTTCAACGCCGGCTCGGCCAGTTCGATAAAGGCGAGCATGGCTTTGCGCAACACATTGCCGTTATGCGGCACGTTGTCACAAGACATTAAAGTGACCTTGCCAGCATCACCTAAAGCAGCACGCAACTTGGCAGCCTGCCACAAATAACCAAAGAGTGTTTTGGGTGCTTGCGGGTGGGCCAGGTCGTGCTGAATGTCCGGGTGTTCGCTGAAGAAACGATCTCTGTCGAAGTCGTAACGGTAGCCGCCTTCGGTGATGGTCATGCTGATGATTTTCACCTCCGGATCGGCCAGTGCATCAATCGCTTGCTGCGGATTTTCCGGCGCGAAAATCAACCGATGCAAAGAACCGATGACCCGGTCGGTGGAGTCTTGATCGTCTTTCTCAGTCAGGCAATAGAGGCCTTGCTGTTGCTGCAACGCCTCGAACAATTTGGCATCGCCGGGCATCAGACCAATACCGCAAATACCCCAATGAGACTCACCGCCAGCGGCCAGGTAATCGTCCAGATAACGTGCCTGGTGGGCGCGGTGAAAACCGCCGACACCAACATGGACAATACCGGTGGTCAGCTTGCGCTCATAAGCAGGCCAGCCAAGGCCATCAGGACAGGTCGCTGCGGTGAGTTCCGCCAGCGCTTGAGAAGATCGAGACACGCACTTACCTCCGTCAGCGAAGCCGAACTTCGCTCGATTTTCTAACAACAAAGTTGACAACAGGACGGCCAAAACCGCCCTCAATAAAACGGTGCTCTACTACTTAACCGCACCAAAGGTCAGACCACGCACCAACTGTTTCTGACTGATCCAGCCGAAAATCAGAATCGGTGCCACCGCCAGAGTGGACGCCGCCGACAACTTGGCCCAGAACAACCCTTCCGGACTGGAATAGGAGGCAATCAAGGCCGTCAGAGGCGCAGCACTGGAGGTGGTCAGGTTCAGTGACCAGAAAGCTTCATTCCAACTCAGAATCAACGACAGCAAGAAGGTGGATGACAAACCACCCAGTGAGATGGGCAACAACACATGGCGAATTTCACCCCAGACATGAGCACCGTCCATACGGACCGCCTCGAGAATGTCGTTGGGTACTTCACGGAAGTAGGTGTAGACCATCCAGACGATAATCGGCAGGTTGATCAGGGTGAAAATAATGATCAAACCGATCTTGCTGTCGAGCAGGTTGGTGTCACGGAACAGCAGATAAATCGGCACCAACACACCCACCGGCGGCAGCATTTTGGTCGACAACATCCACAGCAACAGACCCTTGGTGCGCTCAGTCGGATAGAACGCCATGGCGTAAGCGCCCGGCACGGCAATCAACATACCGAGGATGGACGAACCAAAACTGATCACCACCGAGTTCCAGAAAAATTTCAGGTAATCGCTGCGCTCAAACACCACCAGATAGTTTTCCAGCGTGGGTTTAAAGAACAACGACGGTGGTGTGGAAAACGCATTCAACTCGGTTTTCAGGCTGGTTAAAACCATCCAGAAAATCGGGAAGAAAATCAGCAGTGCGACCAGCCAGGCAGCAATGGTGACGCCGATACCTTTAACGATTTTAGCGCGATGCATATCCATAACCGGTCTCCTATTGCTCCGCCAACGACTTGCCGACAGCCCGAATCAAAAAGACCGCCACGATGTTGGCCAGAACGACCGCAATAATGCCACCGGCTGACGCCATACCGACGTCGAACTGCAGCAACGCCTGGGTGTAAATCAGATACGCCAGGTTGGTCGTCTGGGTACCCGGGCCACCCGAGGTGGTGGTGAAAATTTCTGCGAAGATCGACAACAGGAAGATGGTCTCAATCATGATGACCACAACCAGCGGTCGCGACAGATGCGGCAAGGTGATGTGCCAGAACGTTGAGATCGGACCGGCACCATCCATCCGCGCCGCTTCCAGTTGTTCCTGATCCATCGACTGCATGGCAGTCATCAAAATCAGGATAGCGAAGGGTAACCATTGCCAGGAAACGATGATGACAATCGAGGTCATCGGCAGGTCGGTGAACCAGTCAATGGGTTCCAGACCGACCTGGCGAAACAGCCAGGCAAAGAGACCACTGACCGGATGCATCAACAGATTCTTCCAGATCAGGGCGTTTACCGTGGGCATAATGAAAAAGGGTGATATCAACAACACACGGACCACACCACGGCCCGGAAAGGGGTTGTCGACCAATACAGCAATCAGCGTACCCAGACCGACAGTAATAATGAGTACGGAGCCGACCAATACGAGGGTGTTCACAATGCCGGCAATAAAACTGGGATCGGTGAAGAACCAGTAGTAGTTTTCAAACCCGATAAAATCGCGACCGCCAGGGATCATCAGGTTGAAATTCAAAGTAGAGAAATAGATGGTCATGGCCAGGGGCACGATCATCCATAACGCCAACAGGATGACCGATGGCGCGACCAGTATCTTGGCGATACTAGCGTTGGTGTTGATCTGAGACATGAGACTGGCTTCCGATAAAACGGGCCCCGCCGGGATAACCCGGCGGGGCTTGATTACGAGCGATTAACTACGACTGAGGATCAGTCCTGGTAGCCCGCGCGACGCATTTCGCGATTCACCACTTGGTTGGCGTTACGCAGCGCCTGGTCAACCGAGACGTTACCGGACAGAGCACCGGAAACCTGCTGACCAACAACCGTACCGAAGCCACTGAAGCCCGGAATGGCAACGAACTGAACACCAGTGTACGGGGAGTCGTTCAGCGTCTGGTCGTTCGGGTCGGCTTTCTGCATTTGTGACAGCGTCATGGATGCAAATTCAGCCGCGTCCAGGTAGTCCTGGTTTTCGTAGGTAGAGTTACGCGTGCCCGGCGGGATAGCGGCGATGCCGTATTCCTGTGCAACCAGTTGCGAGTACTCTTTGGAAGTCGCCCAGGTAACGAACTCTTGAGCGGCGTCTTTGGCGTCAGAGCTGACCGGAATAGCCAGGGCCCAGGCCCACAGCCAACCGCTGCCTTTGCTGGTTTCCTGCTTCGGAGCTGCGGCGAAACCAACCTGATCAGCAACCTGGCTCTGGCTTTCGTCAGTGACGAAGCTGCCGGCGACAGTTGCGTCAATCCACATGGCGCACTTGCCGGTGTTGAACAGCGCCAGGTTTTCGTTGAAGCCGTTGCTGGAGGCGCCCGGAGGACCATAGTTACCCAGGATATCAACATAGAAGTTGATGGCTTCGTGCCAGGCTTCGCCGTCGAGTTGCGCATTCCAGTCCATGTCGAACCAGCTGCCGCCAAAGGCGTTCACCATGGTGGTGACCAGCGCCATGTTTTCGCCCCAGCCGGCTTTACCACGCAGGCAGATGCCGTACTGTTCGTTGGCCGGATCGTGCAGGGCCATGGCGAATTCGCGCATCTGGTCCCAGGTCGGCTCGGTCGGCATATCGAGGCCAGCTTCTTCGAACAAATCTTTGCGGTAGTAAGTCATGGAGCTTTCGGCGTAGAACGGCAGCGCGTACAGAGTACCGTCGTTCGACAGACCGCCACGAACGGACGGGAAGATGTCGTCTACGTCATAGCTGGCGGGCAGATTGTCCATCGGCTCCAGCCAACCGTTTTCGCCCCAGATCGGCGTTTCGTACATACCGATGGTCATGACGTCGAACTGGCCGCTGTTGGCAGCAATGTCCGTGGTCAGACGCTGGCGCAGTACGTTTTCTTCCAGGATTACCCATTCCAGATCGATATCCGGATGCGCTTCTTCAAAGGCGGAAGACAGCGCCTGCATGCGAATCATGTCGCCGTTGTTTACCGTACCGATGGTGACGGTTTCGGCCAGGGCTGCGGTAGAGAGGGATATGGCGCAGGCCAAAGTGGCCAGACGCACTGAGGGTGCTTTTGTTATTTGCATCGCTATTACCTGTCCATTGTTGTTTTTGTGTGAATCAACCGGACGACAGTGACCGGTGGATTACTCCATTAAACGTATGGACTGGCCAGGCAACCAATACTGCACCCAAAAGTTTCTATACTTTTTTGACTTCAGTGGAAATCGGCAACCGGTGCACACCGCCACGCAACGCGAGCGAGTCCCGGTATTGCCTGGGTGTCATGCCTTTTATCTTGAGGAAATGCCGGTTGAAGTTGGCGACGTTGGCGAAGCCCACTTCAAAGCAGATATTGGTGATGGGGTCTGGTGTCAGTTCCAGCCGTTCGCAGGCTTTGCTGATGCGCATCCGGGTGACGAAATCGATAAAACGGTGGCCGGTGGCGCGGCGGAAATAGCGCGAAAAAAAGGTCGGCGACAAGCGCACCAGTGAAGCCACTTCATCCAGGCTGATATCGCCGGTGTAGTGCTCGGCGATGTAATTAACCACCGTATTGATGCGCTGTTCGAGCAATGGATCGGGGTGGCGATCGTAGGCGCGGGTGGAGAGCACTTTATAGTTGCTTTGCGCCAACCGGTTCATCACTTCAAAAAACTCCAGCAGCCGATTCATGCCGCTGGCGCGTTCAATACGATCGAAGGCCGGCACCAGTTCACGACTGACGGCGGCATCGAATTCCAGGCCATAGCGGGCGGCGTCGAGCATAGGTTGCAGGGTCTGCATTTCCGGCAGCAGATGACTCAAGCGCGACATCAGTTCGTCGCTGAAATTGATTACCTGGTCGCGTGTGCCTTGTTGCCACTGGGCAGTGGTGATCCAGTTATGTGGCAGATTGGGACCACACAGATAGACGGTTTGTGGCCGGAATGGGCCGATGTAGTCACCAATAAAGGCTTTGCCGTGGGTGGTGCGGATCAGATGCAGTTCGTATTCGCTATGGTAATGCCAGCGAATCAGATCGCTGTCAGCGGCATGCGACAGATAGCGCAAACTGTGTTCGCGCTCCTGCACCAGTTCGAATTCGGGCTGAGTGGACATGGGACCTCCGGCGGCGAGCTTGTTGTGCTGTTGGTAGGCTCGCCCGACGTTGCCAAAGCATAGGCTCTTGTCAGCCCCAGGTACACTCTGCAGAGGCTGGCGTTAATGCCACAACGCCGCTATCGCGCGTTGCCCCAGCATGGCTTCATCGAAAATGATTTCTGCCGGGGGCGCCTTCCGCCGCACCCAGGCAGACATGCAACGGCAACAGATGCTCTTCACGCGGGTGACAAAAACGGGCGTGCGGTGCTTCCGTCCAGGCCGCCAGTGCGTCCTGACGTTGTTGCGGCGACAATTCCGGATCGGTCAGTTGCTCCACCAGCCACTGATGAAAGGCCTCGCTTTGCGGGCTGGCTGGGCCACCCTGGAAGTTATAGGCGCGCATATTATGGAAGGAAAAACCGGAGCCAATGATCAACACGCCCTGTTCACGCAACGAAGCCAGCGCACCACCCAGTTGCAGATGCACCTGCGGATCGAGCCCTTTCACCAGCGATACCTGCATCACCGGAAAATCCGCCTCCGGATAAATCAGCTTCATCGGTACAAAGACGCCATGGTCATAGCCACGACCGGTTTGACGACCAAAGACGAGGCCCGCTTTATCCAACTCAGCGGCGATGGCCTGCTGCCAACTGAGCGGATTTTGCGCTGGATATTGATATTCGTAGGTCTCAGCTGGAAAGCCGTAATAATCGAAATACAGCCCCGGATCGACGTCCGCCAGTACGGTCGGTTGATCGGCCTCCCAATGCGCGCTGATCACCAACACCGCCTTGGGTTTTTCCCAGCGCGTCGACACCTGCTTGAGCAGATCAATGATGGCCTGATGATTCGGGTCACCCATCAGCGGCAGCGGACCACCACCATGGGGTAAAAAGAAAACCGGGGCTTTGGCAGACATAACAGCTCTCCTCTGTAATGCCGCTCACTCTAGTTCTGCCCCAGTGGCGCCACAATCGGAAAAGACTGACCGAGACCTTCGTGCTTTCTGAACAATACCCGGAACAAGACCGGTGGCCTTTATTGCGCAGCCACCGGCAATGCCTGTTCCGCCTGTTGTACCTGAGCCACCAACTCAGTGACGTGCTCGACAATGGCTGAAGGCCAGTCCGCCATCAACTCGAACATGCGCTGGTGCTCGCGGCGATAAAACTGCCGCAACACTTCCTCATATTGCGGCAGATCACCAGCCAGCGTTTGCAGCAACCGATCAACCGCCTGGCGCGCTTCCTCCAACACCAGTTCCGGCGATCGCCGCGCCGCCTCGACCAGACGCCGCAGCGCCGCCGAGGCACCACCCGGCTGAGCATTCAGCCACTGCCAGTGACGCGGCAGCAAAGACACCTCACGCGACTGCACCCCGAGCTTGGGGCGACCGCGCGACCGTTTGGCGCCAGGCTCGGACAGACCGTATTGCAGCGCCAGCATTTTCAGGATGACGCCGTCGTCCTGGCTGAAATCAATTTCCACCAGGCGGGCACTGCGCCGCTCCAGCACCAGCAGATCGCCACCGACACAGGGCTGGGCGGCGAGATAGCGTCGTGCTGAAGAAAGCGCGTCTGCGGGCGCGCCCAACGCCACCTTGTCATTGCCATGAAAGATGATCAGTTCCATAACCGCCTCATTTATACCCAGAATTAATTTATTTTAATTTAATCCGGGTAATATTCAAGAGTTTATCGGCCTTCGCTCGCCGCCTACACTGATGCGCTTTGTGCCCGGAAGCTGACATCATGATCGCCGACGCCCTCGGACCGGTTTTCTTATTGATCCTGATTGGCGCCCTGCTGGGGCGGCTGAATTTCCCCGGGGCCGACATCTGGCCCGGCATTGAACGGCTCACCTATTACCTGGCCTTCCCCGCGTTATTAGTACACCGCCTGGCGCAGGCGGATTTTTCCGCCGCCGGTCTGAGCCAGCTGGCCTTGGTGATCAGCGCCAGCTTGCTGAGTTTGAGCGTGCTGATCGGGTTGCTCAGCCCCTGGCTGGCCAAAGATGGGGCAGCGGTCACCTCGGTGTTCCAGGGCGGCATCCGCTTCAATACCTATATCGGTCTGGCAGCGGCCAGTGCTCTGTTTGGTGACGCCGGCCTGGTGTGGGCGGCAATGGCCGTGGGCGTGATGATTCCGCTGATCAATGTGCTGTGCATTCTGGCCTTTGCCATCGCTGGCAGTCAGGCCGATATCAGTGCCGGCCGGGTGGCGAAGCAATTAGCCACCAATCCACTGATTCTGGCCTGTCTGCTGGGCTTGGGGCTGAACACCCTCGGCATTGGCTTACCCGGCTGGAGTGCCCCGACGCTGGCGTTGATCGGCGCGACGGCCTTGCCCTTAGGTCTGCTCGCGGTCGGGGTGGCGCTGACGCCGCGCTCGCTCGGAGGCGATGTCGGCGCAATAGTCATCTCCAGCCTGTTCAAGTTCATCGCCCTGCCGGTGTTGATGCTGAGCTTTGGTCACTGGTTTGCGCTGCCGACCATGGCGCTGCAGGTTTTGCTGTTGCTGGCGGCGCTGCCGACGGCGTCATCGGCCTTTATTCTGGCGCGCCAGCTTGGCGGCGATACCCGTTTAATGGCCAACATCATCACCGTGCAATCCTTGCTCGGCTTTGTGTCCTTACCCCTGTGGCTTTGGTTCGGCAGTTTCTGGCTGGGAAATCCGTGATTAAAAGCTGCCAAGCTGTTGATTCCATGGGTTTTCACTTGATCACGACTGCATCACACTTTATAAACTCTGGGACCGTGGCTATTTTTTACGCCACAGTTTTCGAATAGCCGCCCAGCGGCTGTATTCAGCCTGTTCAACCCGGTTCCCGGTTGCAGTTTTGTGAATCGGTATTGGGTGCGGTGCGGATGCCTGGTGCTAAGACAGCCTTGATGGATAACTATCCAGCCTGCTTTCACGATGTACCGCGGAATGCTCTTCATCGCTGAAGTGTATTGGTCGCTCACACAATCTGCCGACTAATACAGTTATGGTGAGATTTCCCCGGAGGGATGATGATTTACAAGAACACTCGCTTTTCCAAAACTCTGAATGTCCTGGTGGGTGCACTGGTTTTTGCCCTGGGTACCAGTGCCGGTACTTTCTATCTGCAGGATACCCTGTTCATTTTTATCCAGTTTAATTCCTACGCTCACTGGGCAGTGGTGTTGATCGGTCTGCCCATCTTGATGGGGCTGATTCAACGCCTGATCAAAATTGTCTATCCGCTGTTCAGTACCCTGATTGGTACCTTGATCAGCGCGGCGGTGCTGTATCCGCTTTATGGGTCCCGCTTCTGGGCCGAACCGCCGCAATTGCTGGATATGCTGATCTATATCCTGATCGTTTCCGGCATCGGCTTTTTGGCGTCCCAGCCATTGCGCACCACCTTCCTGGCAGCGTTTCGGATTAAGCGGTCATCGACGTCCAAACCCAGCAAGACGTCTAAACCGGCGGCTAAGAACAGCGCTAAAAAAATCGATGGCACCCGCACCCAGCGTGTCAGCCGGCCAGCCAGTTCTGACCGCAGCGTGGTTGCACTGATTGAACTGTCGGTTGGTTTGATCTCTCTGGCGTTGAGTATTTTCAGTATTTTCTTCCTCGGCAGCGGCTGACGACTGCCCGACCGGCGCGTGCTTCAGACGTGCCGGTTTTCCTTTTTCTGACCGTCGATATCCGGCCACAGTCAATAATTGCATTTGTCAGTTTTGCCCTTATTGATGCACACCGGATCCCCAAGACAACAGCTATAAATTCTGGCGAGGAGTAGCGCATGAGCGGTGACTGCAATATCGGTCTGATCGGCCTGGCGGTAATGGGTCAAAACCTGGTTCTTAACCTGCTGGATCATGACAACAAGGTGGCCGTCTACAACCGAACGAGCTCAGTCACCGACGATTTCGTCAAACAAAGCGCACATGACAATTTGGTTGGCACCGACTCGCTGCAAGGCTTTGTCGATGCGCTGGCCAAACCCCGTAAAATTATTTTGATGGTCAAAGCCGGCAGCCCGGTCGACGCGGTCATCGATGAACTGCAGCCATTGCTCGACGACGGCGACATCCTGATCGATGGCGGCAACTCCCTGTTTACCGATTCCCAACGCCGCAGCGACGCGCTGACGCCCAAAGGCATTCACTTTGTCGGCTGTGGCATTTCCGGCGGCCAGGACGGCGCCCGTTTCGGCCCGTCAATGATGCCCGGTGGCGACGAATCCGCCTGGCCGGCGCTGAAGCCGATCCTGCAAGGCATCAGCGCCAAGACCGACGCCGGCGAGCCCTGCTGTGAATGGATGGGCGACGGCGGCTCCGGCCACTTTGTGAAGATGGTGCATAACGGCATCGAATACGGCGATATGCAGATGATTGCCGAAATCTACCACCTGCTCAGCGCCACCGGCCTCGACAACGCCGCCATCGCCAGCAAATTCGACGACTGGAACCAAGGCCGTTTATCGTCCTATCTGGTGGAGATCACCGCCGAAGTGCTGCGCATCAAAGACGACGACGGCAGCGACTGGGTCGATAACATCTGGGATAAAGCCGGCCAGAAAGGCACCGGCAAATGGACCGCCATTCAGGCGCTGGAGCTGGGCGTTCCTGGCTCGATCACCACCGAAGCGGTGTATGCCCGCGCGCTGTCTTCACGCTGGGATGAACGCCAGCAGTTGCACGATTTCTATCAGCCCAAGCAGACTTTGGCCGGCTATGACGGTCTGGTCGACGACGCCGAAGCGGCGCTCTATGCCGCCAAGCTGATCGCTTACGCTCAGGGTTTCTCGCTGTTGTCTGAGGCAGCACGTGAATACAACTGGAAGCTGAACATGGCCAACATCGCCCAGGTGTGGAAGGCCGGTTGTATTATCCGCGCCAAGGCGCTGGATCCGATTCAGAAAGTGTTTGAGCAGCAGCCAAAGCTCGACAACCTGATGCTCAGCGACTTCTATCGTACCGAGCTGAATGGTTGTGAAAGCGCGCTGCGTCGCTTGCTGGCCCGCGCCATTGAAGGCGGCGTGCCGACGCCGGCACTGTCCAATGCGCTCGCCTATTTCGATGGCGTACGCAGCGCCCGTCTGCCGGCCAACCTGATCCAGGGTCAACGGAACTTCTTCGGCGCGCACGAATACGAACGCCTGCCGAGCTGATCACAGCCACCGGGCAACACTGTTCAGCCTGAGCAATGTTGCCCTGGTGGGCCCTAGCGTTCCAAAACAACGTTCAATAAAGCCTTTCTCCCGCCGCTAAACTGATTTACCCGCTGTGTCTTATGCGCGGGTCTGTAGTTCGACGGCGGATATAAAACAATGATAAAGAATCTCAGTTTTCGCATGAAGCTCATGCTGCTTGTTGTCAGCGCATTGCTGGGGCTTGCCATTCTATATGTGGTGGCGTTGCAAGGGCTCAATCAGCAACAGGGTTCCACTGATCAACTTGAGCAACTCAATCAACAATCGACTCGATTGGATGCTTACACTCTCGAAGCCTTGCGCCTGAGAATCAGCGTCTTCCGACTCAACGACGACAACATCACGGCGGTACAGGAAGATCTGCAGGCGGCACTTGAGCGGCTCGATGCAGAAAACCTCGACGCTGGCAGCAGCACCGGTCTGCCCGGCTTTTTGAACCAATACCGCAATTACCTTCAAGCCACCGCTGCCTACATAGAACAGGCGCATTGGCTGGGTTTGACGCTGGAAAGCGGCTTTAACGCCCAGGTGCGCGAAAAGGGTAATCAGATCAGCGAAGATGTCGGCTTTCTTTCCTTCGTGCAGGAGCAGATTGAGCAGATCCGCAACCAGGAAGTGATCTATCTGTCCCGACCATCGGCGCAAAGCTTCGAACAGCTACAGACAACCTTCGAAACCTACATCAGCTTTCTCAGCGACTATGGCCTGGCTGAACGCTTCACCGAGCAGAACAATAGCTACCGCGAAATCCTCGGCGAACATCGCCAGGGCAGCAGCCAGCTCGAAGACAATCAGGCCGCGATGAGCGCGGCACTGGATGCCATGGATGCCCAACAGTTGCAGGTGCGTACCGAACTGGATCAACGCATCAGCCAGGCGCAGACCTACGCCGACTCCAGCGCCACCCGCGCCCGGACGCTGCTGGCGCTGGTCAGCCTGGGCATCGGCCTGTTTATGCTGGCCATCGTCTTCGGTATCACCCGCAACGTCAGCCAGACACTGAAGCGCATCATCAGCGATCTCAACAAGGTCAAAGAGGGTGATCTCAGCGCGCGTCTGAGCGTTAATCAAAAGCGCAACGACGAGTTCGATCAGCTCAGCGGCCAGGTCAACGCCAGTACCGAAGGTCTGGGCGCGCTGGTTCAGGCGGTGTCGACCTCAGCCCGCAGTTCAACGCAGATGATGCAGGAGCTGATCGGTGAAACCCGCAGCCTTGAGCGCAGCAACGAACAGATCAACGATCAGGGCCAAAGTGTCGCCGCCAGCACCGAAGAAATTTCCGCGACGCTGTCGGACGTGGCCGAAACCACCCGGACCCTGTCTGAGCAGGTACGGCAGACTCAGCAATCAGCCAAAACCGGCAGCCAGATTCTGCATCAGGCGGTTAGCAGTCTGGCCGAGACCAGCCAGATGGTGGCGCAGATCGACGTCAAACTGAACGAGTTGAATGACCGCTCGACCGATATCGATAACATCGTCGAAATGATCAATGGCCTGGCCGAGCAGACCAATTTGCTGGCCTTGAACGCCGCCATCGAATCGGCTCGCGCCGGTGATGCCGGTCGCGGTTTTTCGGTGGTAGCCGACGAAGTCCGCAAACTGGCGGAACAAACCGTCGATGCCACCTCGCGCATTGACGCCATCGTCAGCGACATCCAGGGCTTTACCCGCCAGGCGGTGGAAGTGACCGACAGTGGTCGTCATCATCTCGAGGCGGTTGAGAAAAACAGCGCCGACGCTGTTCAGGCGATGCAGGCGATTGAGAACGACGCCCAGCAAGGCGTCGCAGCGGCCGATCAGATGGCGCATGCCATCGAAGAAGTCGACAAGGCAGCGTCGGGCATCAGCCGCGATATGGAAAGCGTGGCCAGCCATCTGCGCAACGACAACCAGGCGCTGAAGCGGGTTCGGGCTCAGGTTGAGGATGTCTCAAAACGCCTGGAAGAACTGGATCAACAAACCCAGCGGTTCCGGACCTAAAGCAGGTGTCGCCATTTGGCGACACCTTAACTTATTGATTTATAAGACTTTTCTTAAAATCCCCTGCTATAGCGTCGCCAATCGCCGACGCTTTCCCCCTGCCAAGCATCGCCCCTTCAACCACTAAAAAACCCTATCTTATTGTTTTTAAACGTTTTTTCTGACTTGGCACGCCACTTGAAATAGTCCAATTAACCCAGGCGGACAGCGACCTGGGCGATATCAAAACTTTGATCTAAACCACAGTCAGGAGTAAACGCCATGAAAACTGCAATCGCAATTACCACTACTCTGATAGCGTTCACTACCACCGGTGCTCTGGCCGACCAGTTGGCGGCTACCAGCCAAACGCAAGATCACGAAGCGCTGTTCGAACAGTTCGATGCCAACAGCGACAGCGTGATTTCCATGGAAGAAGCGTCCGCCAGCATGACGCTGACCGAAGAGTTCGAAACGCTCGACGAAGACGGTTCTGGTGATCTGACCCTGGCCGAATTTGAAGAGCTGGAACTGAACAGCGGCATGGAAAGCGGTACTGGCATGGAAGGCCAAGGCGCGTCCTAATGCGTCTGGCCGGCCTTTAGCAGGTCGGCCACACCCACAGACCGTCCTCTAACGGTCACTTTACCGGCGCCTGGCGCCGGTTTTTTTGTTATCAGCGGACTCATGTTCAACAAAGGAAAGGCCGTGCAGCGGACCCGGTTCCGTCAAACACTCAACAAGCTGTTACGCCCGGCCTCATTGCGCCAATGGGTGCTGACCAGCTTTGCTATCGCATTAATTCCGCTAGCGGTCTTGCTGTGGCAAGCGCACGCCGCCTTGAACGGCATCAACGATCTGGCCGTTCGCGAAGCTCAGGATGCGGTGCGCAATGCCCGGCAGATCGAAGGCCTCGACAGTCTGGTCGTCGATATAGAACGCGCCCTGCGCCAATACGATATTCTGCGCACCGACGCCGCCCACCAAACCGCAGCCAGCCAGCTGCAGGATTATTCCCAAGCGCTAAGCACGCTCTGTTTCAGCACCGCTCAGGTGAAACCACCGCCGGTCTGCGCCGAGCAGCAACAGGTGCTGAGTGATCTGGGCGAAAATTTCGACAGCTTAAACGGCATTGAGCTCAACGAGGCGTTACGCACGCTGCGATTGCATCAGCGGCAGTTAAATCACAGTGTCTGGCAGCGCCTGAATCAGCGCCTGGCGCAACAGCAGGATTACGTTAATCAGCGCCAATACTGGCTCAGCGTCCAGACGGTGCTGCTGGTACTGGTGACGCTGGTGCTGGTGTTCTGGGCCAGCCGGCGCATTGCCACGCCCATTCAGCGACTGGATCGGATGATCCGCACCATCGGTCAGAACCAAACCAACAAGACCTTGCCAGCCCAGGTTAATGGTCCGCGTGAACTGAACGAGCTGGGCGAGCGGTTGCACTGGTTATCGGGCCGGCTGGAGCAACTCGAGTCGCTGCGCCTGGCGCTGTTGCGGCACGCCTCGCACGAACTGAAAACGCCACTGGCGAGCATGAAAGAAGGCTGTGCGTTACTGGCCGATGGCATCGCTGGTCCACTCAACCAAAGCCAGCGCGAAGTACTGACGCTGCTCACCCGCAGCACCGAACGGCTGGCGCAACTCACCGACCAATTACTGGATTACAACCAACTGCTGCAACAAAGCGAGGTCGACCCGCAACGCATCAACCCCAGCGATCTGATCAACATCACCGTGCAGCAACATGGCCTGGCACTGCGACAGCGTAACTTCAGCGTGGAAATTGACTGTGCTATGACCTCGCTCGACACCGACCCGCGTCTGTTTCAACGCATTCTCGACAACCTGCTCAACAACGCCCAGGCCTACGGTTACCAGAATGGCCGGGTGCGCATCGCCCTGAGTCAACAGCAAGACAACCTGCAACTGGACGTCGCCAACACCGGTCCGGCCATCCCGGCAGACCAGGGCGACAGCCTCTTTGCGCCCTTCCAGCGCGGCCAGGCGCCACGGCTGGATGCGCTTCGTGGCACTGGCCTGGGCTTGTCGGTGGTCAGCGACTGTGCCCGGTTGCTCGGTGGCCAGGCACACTTTGTTGACCTGCCGGATTTCGATGTTTGCGTGCGCGTACAATTGCCGTTAAAGGACACCTTTTTATGAAGCTTTTTTTCCGCTGTACGCCCTTAGTGGTGGTACTGGCTGGCTGCCAATCCTTCGCGCTGAACCCGAGCACGGCATCGGTCGATGGTGACACCGAGCAATGCATTGCGCCGACTCAGGTGCCGGAGTTGGAGGACAATCAGAACGCCCGCCAGGGCTGGCTGAACATTCAGCTGGAGCTGGCCAGCGGACCACAGATGCAGCAGTGGCGCGCCTTGCAGCATTATGACGTCACCGAGCCGGCCAGCGCCGAACTGATCGCGGCCCTGGTCACCAGCCGCGCCGATATGCCCGAAGCGCTGCGCCGTCTCGGCCAGCAGACCTTAGAACGTCAACAGCCGTACCTGCCGGCGTCAGTGCAGCCGGTTTTCGATCAGACACTGCAATTTAACGACGCCCTGCTGGAGCGCGACCTCAGCCGGCGCCAACGCCAGGCCAGTGAACGGCGGATGCTGCAACTGGAAGCGGATCTGGCGGAGAAGGAACGCCAGATCGAAGCCCTGACGGCGATCGAATCACAGCTGCGCCAAGAAGAACTCAGCGTACCGCGAACCCCGGATGCAGGAGAGGCCGATGACCGTTGATACCCAAACTCGCCCCCGTCTGCTGCTGGTCGATGACGACGACAGTCTGCTGCGACTGCTGGCCATCCGGCTCGATAACGAAGGCTATGCGGTTACCGCTGTGGACAGCAGCGCCGCCGCCCGCCAGTCGCTCGATCAGCAACGCTTTCAACTGGTACTGAGCGATCTGCGCATGCCCGGCGAAGATGGTCTGGAATTGTTCGACTGGATCAGTCAGCGCCACCCGGACTTACCGGTCATTCTGATGACCGCCCATGGCTCCATTCCCGAAGCCGTCGAAGCTACGCAGCGCGGTGTTCTGGGTTTTCTGACCAAACCCCTGGACCACGCGGAACTGCGCGAATTATTGGAAAAAGCGCTGGCACAGGGCGCCGATCAACGTCAGGCCGACTGGCGTCGCGACCTGCTCAGTCGCAGCGATGTCATGGAAAATTTATTGGCCCAGGCCGGCCAGGTGGCACTGAGCGATGTCAGCATACTGATCTCCGGCGCCAGCGGCACTGGCAAGGAAGTGCTGGCCCAGGCCATTCACCGCGCCAGCCGCCGCGCTGACCAGCCTTTTATCGCCATCAACTGTGGTGCCTTACCGGAGCATCTGCTCGAGTCCGAACTCTTTGGCCACACCAAGGGCGCTTTCACCGGCGCCGTGCGCGAGCAGGACGGCCTGTTTCGCGCTGCCGACGGCGGCACTCTGTTTCTCGATGAGATCGGCGATATGCCGCTGCCGTTACAGGTTAAATTGTTGCGCGTACTGCAAGAACGCCAGATTCGCCCGGTCGGCAGCAGCCAGACCATTGCAGTGGATGTACGGGTGCTCTCAGCCACTCATCGCAATCTGCCCGAAGCCATGGCCGAAGGTCAGTTTCGCGAAGATCTGTACTACCGGCTGAAAGTGGTGGAGTTGCATCTGCCAACGCTGCGCGAGCGCGCCGAAGACATCCCGCTGCTGGCGCGTCATCTGCTGCGTCAGGCCAGCGAACGCCACCAGGCCGATGTTCGCGCCTTTTCCGATGCAGCCCTGGAACGACTGATGACCGCCCAATGGCCGGGCAATGTGCGCCAGCTGGTTAATGTGATTGAGCAATGCGTCGCGCTGAGTCCGAGCCCGGTTATTGCGCCGGCGCTGGTAGACCAGGCCCTGGCCGATCAAAGTCATCATTGGCCGACGCTGACCGAAGCGCGCGATCAGTTTGAACGCCAGTATCTGATTCGTGCCCTGCGCATGACCGAAGGCAAAGTCAGCTGGGCAGCGGATTTGATCGGCCGTAACCGGACCGATCTGTACAAGCTGTTCAAAAAGCATGGCCTCGATCCACGCGACTTTAGCCTCAACAGTAGCGTCAACAGCGCCACTGACAGCAAAGCCAGTTAATACCCCGGCCTTTGCAATTCCTTGGCACTCGGTCTGACCGGAGTCACTTGCCTGACATCGGGCTGTCCCCATAATGTTCGGACGATAACCGACAGAGGGTCGATTATGTTCCGAACACTGTTATTTTTGGGCACCAACCTGGCCATCGTCCTGGTTCTGGGTGTCTTCCTGAATATCCTGCTGCCGATTCTCGGCATCCAGGCTGGTAACACAACCGGCCTGCTGGTCATCGCCTTCGTCTTCGGCATGGGCGGCAGCTTTATTTCACTGCAGTTATCCAAGTGGATGGCCAAGCGCGCTACTGGCGCCAAGGTCATCGAACGTCCCAGCAACGATGCTGAGCGCTGGTTGATGACCACCGTCGAGCGCCTGGCCAAGCAGGCGAACATTGGTATGCCGGAAGTGGCGGTTTTCCCGTCAACGGACGTCAATGCCTTTGCCACCGGCGCCAATCGGGATAATTCCATGGTGGCGGTTTCGGTGGGTCTGTTGCGGTCGATGAGTCAAGACGAAGCCGAAGCAGTGTTGGCGCACGAAATCTCCCACATCGCCAATGGCGACATGGTCACTATGGCGTTGGTGCAGGGCGTGTTGAACACCTTTGTGATCTTCTTTGCCCGACTCATTGCTCAGCTGCTGGTACGCGGCGGCAACAATCAGGGCAGCTATCTGGCTTATTTTGGCGTCACCATGGTGTTGGAAATGGTCTTTGGTGTACTGGCCAGCATCATTGCCATGTGGTTCTCGCGCCAGCGCGAATTCCGCGCCGATGCCGGCTCAGCCAAACTGGTCGGTGCGCCGAAAATGATTGCCGCCTTGCAACGTCTGAAAGGCAGTCATGATTCAGAACTGGACGGCCAACTGGTTGCCTTTGGTATTAAAGGTAAAGCGCGCGAACTGTTTGCCTCCCACCCCAGCCTGGACGATCGCATCGCCGCCCTGCGCGGCTAAACTAAGCAACTCCCTCGCCGGTGCGCACCAAGCGCGCACCGGCCTTCGTTAGCAGTTAGACTGAAGCCTGACTGCTAACCATCTCGGCCTTGTCATGGACATCGATCGACAGGCGCTGGCCACACGGCTCAGCCAAGCTCTCGAAGCCAATCCTTTTACCTATCTGGGTCCGCAACAGACTGCGGACGGTGCTTGCCTGCGCGTCTATCAACCAAAGGCAAAACGCATCGAGGTGCTGCCGTTCGACAGTCAGCGCTCACTCGGGCTGATGACCCCAGTGCATCCCGATGGACTGTTTGAACTGCCGTTAGCGGAAGCTTTGCAGCAACCCTATCGACTGCAGATTGAAGGTCAGGATGGCCACGGCTGGACCGCCTTCGATCCATACCAGTTTGCCCAGCGCAGCCAGAGCGACTTCGATGCCGATCCACTGCGCATCGACCGCAATCTGGGCGCGCAATGTTGCCGAGCGGAAATTGGACAACAGTCGGTGGAAGGCGTGCGCTTTGCGCTCTGGGCACCGGCGGCCAGCAGCGTCAGTGTGATCGGTCACTTTAATGACTGGGATGAGCGCCGCCACCCGATGCAACGCCATGATGATGGCATCTGGCGGCTTTTTATTCCGGGTCTGGTCAGCGGCGACGACTACAAATTCGCGCTGAGCGACGCCCAGGGCAAACGCCTGCCGCATAAGGCCGACCCCGTCGGTTTTCAGGCCCGGCAGTTCCCGCAATTCAATTCCGTCGTCACCGATCACAGCCAATACCAATGGCAGGATTCACACTGGTGTAAAGGCTCACTCACTCATCCAACTACAGCACCGCTGAGCATCTATGAAGTTCACGCCGGCTCCTGGAAACGCCCTGGCGGTGAGCCGCTCAATTACCGCCAACTGGCTGACCAACTCATTCCCTACGTGCTCGATCTGGGTTTTACCCATCTCGAATTCCTGCCGTTGATGGAGCACCCCTATGACGGCAGTTGGGGTTATCAACCACTGGGGTTGTTTGCACCGACCAGCCGCTACGGCACTCCGGACGATTTCAAATACCTGGTCGATCAATGCCATCAGGCCGGGCTCGGTGTCATCCTCGATTGGGTGCCGGCGCATTTCCCGGCGGATGAACATGGTCTGGCCCACTTCGATGGCAGCCCACTCTATGAAGACGCCGATCCACAGCGCGGCTGGCATCCGGACTGGCAAACCTACATCTACGATTTTGCCAAACCGGAAGTGCGCGACTTTCTGATTGCCTCGGCGCTGTACTGGCTGGACGTGTTTCATATCGATGCGCTGCGCGTTGATGCAGTGGCCTCCATGCTCTATCTCGATTATTCACGCGGCCCCGGCGAGTGGACGCCGAATGTCGATGGCGGCCATCACAACTACGAAGCGATTGAAGTGCTACGCCAGTTGAACCGCGCCATCGCTGAACACTGCCCGCGCGCCTTTTGCATTGCCGAGGAATCGACCAGTTTTGACGGTGTTACCCGCCCGGTCGATCAAGGCGGGCTGGGCTTTGATTTCAAATGGAACCTGGGCTGGATGCACGACAGCCTCGATTATTTCCAACATCGCCCGAATGAACGTCCCGGTCATGCCCAGCAACTGAGCCACACCCTGAACTATGCCTTTGCTGAACACTTTGTGTTGCCGCTGTCCCACGACGAGGTGGTGCACGGCAAAGGCACTATCCTGACGCGCCAGCCCGGCGATGACTGGCAACAACGCGCCAACCTTCGGCTCTGTTTCGCCTGGCAATACGCCCATCCGGGTAAGAAACTCAATTTTATGGGCAACGAGTTGGCGCAACGACGCGAATGGAGCGAAGTGCAGGAGCTGGACTGGACGCTGTTAAAAGACCCTCACCACGGCGGTATTCATGCGCTGATACGCGATTTGAATCGGCTTTATAGCGAGCAAACTGCGCTGCATCGTGGCGACAGCCGGCCCGAAGGTTTTACCTGGTTGCGCAACAACAATGCAGAGCAGAGCGTCTTCAGTCTGTGGCGCTGCGATCCCGACAGTGATGAACAAATACTGATCGTGCTCAATACCCAAACCGAACCTCAGCTCGATTATCGACTGGGTGTCGCTGCGGCTGGACGCTATGACATTCTGTTAAACACCGACTCACGTTTCTATGGCGGCAGCGATTTCGACAGCGGCGTCTGGCTCGACAGTGACGAAGTAACCTGTGACAACCAGTCGCAAAGTCTGCTGTTGTCATTGCCTCCCTTAGCCGCGCTCTTTATCAAGCGACACAACGATGCAATCTGAGCTTAGATGTCTGGCCGGCAGACCTTACCCTCTGGGTGTAAGCCGGCAACCGGAAGGCACTAATTTCGCGGTCTACAGCCCCAAGGCGACGCGTCTTTGGCTTTGTCTGTTCGATGAAAACGGCGCGGAACAGCAGTTGGAACTGAGCGAACGCAGCGGTGCTATCTGGCATGGACTCGTTGTCGATCTACCGGCCGGTCAGCGCTATGGCTTTCGTGCAGATGGACAGTGGCAACCGGAACAGGGTTTATGGTTCAACCCGGCTAAGCTGTTGATCGACCCTTATGCGCAGGCATTGACGGAGTCGGTGACATCACACCCCAGCTTCTACGCCACGAACCCCAACACCGACAGCGCACCCTTTCTGCCCAAGGCATTGACGCCAGGCCCGGACAACTTCGACTGGCAAGACAGCCAACTCCCACCAACACCCTGGTCACAAACGCTGATCTACGAGCTGCACGTCAAAGGCTTTACCCAGCGTCACCCGGATATTCCAGATGCCCTGCGCGGCCGCTATCTGGGCATCGCCCATCCGGCGAGTCTGGATTATTTAACATCACTGGGTGTGACCGCCGTTCAACTGATGCCCTGCTTCGCCTTTATGACCGAACAACGTCTGGTTGACCTGGGCCTGACAAACTACTGGGGTTACAACCCGGTTGGCTTCTTCGCGCCGGAACCGCGCTATGCCATGGACGACGCCGTGACCGAATTCAAGACCATGGTGCGCGCCCTGCATCAGGCCGGCATTGAGGTCATCCTCGATGTGGTTTACAACCACAGCGCGGAAGGGAATCAGGCTGGGCCGGTGCTGAATCTCAAAGCGCTCGCCAATGACCACTACTATCGCCACCCCGAGCACCAGGGCGGTAACTATCTCGACTATAGCGGTTGTGGTAACAGCCTGGATCTCGGCCAAGATGCCACGCTGCGCCTGGTCATGGACAGCCTGCGGCACTGGCGCCAGCACTATCATATCGATGGTTTTCGCTTTGACCTGGCCGCCAGCCTGGGGCGTGAAGCCGAGGCATTTTCCAATCAGGCAAGCTTCTTTAAAGTCGTGCAGCAAGACCCGCAACTGGCCGGCTGCAAACTCATTGCCGAACCCTGGGATTTAGGGCCCCAAGGTTATCAGGCCGGGCAATTTCCGGCTGGCTGGATCGAATGTAACGACGCCTATAGAGATACCGTGCGGCGATTCTGGCGCGGTGATGATCAGCAGTTGCCAGCCTTTATCGATGCACTGCAGGGCTCGCCACAGCGCTTTGGTGAGTCACGTGCGGGGGCCAGCCAGAGCCTCAACCTCATCACCTACCACGACGGCTATACGCTGGCCGATCTGGTCAGTTATGAACAGCGCCACAACCAGGCTAACGGCGAAGACAATCGCGACGGTCATGGTGACAACTTCAGCCGCAACTGGGGCGTGGAAGGCAACACTGCAGATGTCGAGATCACAGCGCTGCGTCGCCGCACCCAGCGCAATTTATTGGCCAGCCTGCTGCTATCACCCGGCCCGATTCATCTATTGGCTGGCGACGAACTGGGTCGCAGTCAGGCGGGAAACAACAACGCTTACTGCCAGGATAACGAATTGAGCTGGTTGGATTGGAATGCCCGGGATGACGCTCTGATCGGCTTTGTACAGCGCTGTATTGAACTTCGCAAAAGCGGCTTATTCGCTACCAAGACGGTCAAAGGCTATCGTTTGCCGGATGGTCAGACACTCGATACAGCTACCGACCTGATCAAGTTTAAAGCGGTCGCTGTCAGGCTGAGCGAGTCTGTTTGGCTGCTGTGCAATGCCGCAGAGCAACAACAGACGTTTCGACTCGATGCGGCTAATTGGCAGAGGGTGTTAACCAGCGATGCAGAGGGTGCGTCGTTCACTGGAGACAACCAACAGGAGTGCACGCTCTCCCCTTGGTCCTTAGCGGTCATTCAAACCGACTAAAAGCCTTTCTATCAGACACAAAAAAGCCGCCCTAAGGCGGCTTTTTTAATAGGTGAAAACTTAGCCTTCAGCGGCTTCGTCTTCAACGACCTCGGCGTTGACCGGACGGTCAACCAGCTCAACGATAGCCATCGGCGCGTTGTCACCAGCGCGGAAGCCGCACTTGAGGACACGCAGATAACCACCCGGGCGCTCTTGAAAACGCGGACCCAGTTCGCCGAACAACTTGCCAACAGCTTCTTTTGAACGCGTGCGGTCGAACGCCAGACGACGGTTGGCTACGGAATCTTCCTTAGCCAATGTGATCAGGGGTTCTGCGTAGCGACGCAGTTCTTTCGCCTTGGGCAAGGTCGTTTTAATCACTTCGTGCTCGAACAAGGAGTTCGCCATGTTTTGGAACATGGCCTTGCGGTGAGCACTGGTACGGTTAAAGTGACGACCACTTTTACGATGACGCATTGTTACATTCCTTACCAGCCGGAAATAAGGTTACGACAGAACCTTATCGTCATTCTTCAAACTTGCAGGTGGCCAGTTCTCCAGGACCATGCCCAGAGAAAGACCCTTGGATGCCAGAACGTCTTTGATTTCAGTCAAAGACTTCTTACCGAGGTTCGGCGTCTTCAGCAGTTCTACTTCGGTGCGCTGAATCAGGTCACCAATGTAGTAGATATTTTCTGCTTTCAGACAGTTCGCCGAACGAACAGTCAGCTCGAGGTCATCGACCGGACGCAGCAGGATAGGATCGATCTTGTCTTCTTCCTTCTCCGGCTCGCGCTCAGACTGATGGTCGAGATCAACAAAAGCCGCTACCTGCTGTTGCAGGATAGTCGCCGCACGACGGATCGCATCTTCCGGATCCAAAGTGCCTTTCGTTTCCAGCTCAATCACCAGCTTGTCCAGGTCGGTACGCTGCTCAACACGGGCGTTTTCAACGCTGTAAGCAACACGGACCACCGGGCTGTACGTGGCGTCCAACTGCAGTTTACCGATGGGTTTGCTCTCGTCTTCCCCACTGCTGCGGGCTTCCGCGGGGACATAACCACGGCCAGTGGTCACGCGCAGCGTCATGCTCACATCAGCGTTGGCACCGAGGTGCGCCACGATGTGCTCTGGATTGGCCACTTCAACGCCATGATCCAGTTGGATGTCGCCCGCAGTCAGTGTACCGGCGCCTTTCTTGCTCAGCGTCAGTGTCACTTCGTCACGGTCGAACAGCTTGACGGCAACGTCCTTGAGGTTCAGCAGGATTTCTTGAACGTCCTCCTGAACACCCTCGATGGTGCTGTATTCGTGCAGTACACCGTCGATTTCCACTTCGGTGATAGCGGCGCCCGGCATGGACGACAGCAGAATACGACGCAGCGCGTTACCCAGGGTATGCCCGAAGCCACGCTCGAGCGGTTCGAGAGTGATCTTGGCCCGGTTGGCGCTGATTTCCTGCACATCGATATGACGTGGCGTCAAAAAGTCGTTAGCTGAACGCTGCATAGATGCCCCTAATTTGCAGTGAGATTACTTGGAGTACAATTCCACGATCAGGTTTTCGTTGATCTCGGAAGGCAGGTCGGCACGCTCCGGACGGGAGTTGTATTTGCCTTCCATTTTCTTCGCATCAACTTCAACCCAGGCAACGGGTGCACGCTGAGCAGCGATGTCCAGTGCGTTTTGAATGCGCAGCTGGTTCTTGCTCTTTTCACGGATCGCGACGACATCACCCGGCTTAACCTGGTAAGACGCGATGTTGACCGTCTGACCGTTAACCTGGACCGCCTTGTGCGATACCAACTGACGAGATTCGGCGCGTGTGGCACCAAAACCCATGCGATACACCACGTTATCCAGACGACCTTCCAGCAGTTGCAGCAGGTTTTCACCCGTAGCGCCTTTGCGGCGGGCAGCGTCGGTGTAGTAGTTACGGAATTGCTTTTCCAGCACGCCGTAGATACGACGCACTTTCTGTTTCTCGCGAAGCTGAACACCGTAGTCGGACAAACGACCACGACGTGCGCCCTGTACACCAGGCGGTGTTTCGGCTTTGCACTTGGAGTCGAGTGCACGCACCCCACTCTTCAGCAGCAGATCTGTGCCTTCGCGACGAGACAGCTTACACTTGGGACCAATATAACGTGCCATTGATTTCTGTCTCCTATCTTACACGCGGCGCTTCTTGGGCGGGCGGCAACCGTTGTGAGGAATGGGCGTCACATCGGTAATGTTGCTGATTCGATAGCCACACGCGTTCAATGCTCGTACCGCGGATTCGCGACCTGGACCGGGGCCTTTGACCTCAACGTCCAGATTCTTCAGACCATACTCCTGTGCTGCAGTACCGGCGCGCTCGGCGGCGATCTGTGCAGCGAAGGGGGTGCTCTTACGAGATCCACGGAAACCGGAGCCACCGGAAGTTGCCCAACTCAGGGTGTTTCCTTGGCGGTCCGTAATGGTCACGATGGTGTTGTTAAAGGAGGCATGGATGTGCGCGATGCCATCCGCTACCTGCTTCTTCACCTTTTTGCGCGACCGGTTTTGACCTGGCTTTGCCATCTTCGATTTCCTATGCAAAAACTGTTGTCAATAAACCAGACAGAATTAGCGTCTGATTGGCTTGCGGGGGCCTTTACGGGTACGAGCGTTCGTCTTAGTACGCTGTCCACGCAGAGGCAGGCTACGGCGGTGGCGGATGCCACGGTTGCAGCCCAGATCCATCAACCGCTTGATGTTCATCTGAATTTCACGACGCAGGTCACCTTCAACAGTGAACTTGCCAACTTCGGTACGGAGCTCGTCCAATTTTTCATCGGACAGATCCTTCACCTTAGCAGTGGGTTCAACCCCAACCGCGGCACAGATGTCATAAGCAGTGGTGCGACCGATACCATAGATATAGGTCAGCGAGATCACCGCATGCTTATTGTCAGGAATATTGACGCCTGCTATACGGGCCATTCAACTTACTCCAACTATTTTTAACCTTATAAAAGGCTGAACCTTTAATAGAGCCCAGCGGCTCTATTAATGAACGCCCCCATTACGAGGGCGCGAGATGATAGCGCTTGATTATGGGTAAATCAAGCGCCCATCAGCCGGCTGGGATCAACCCTGGCGCTGTTTGTGCTTAGGATCTGTGCAGATCACACGAACAGAGCCGTTACGACGGATGATCTTGCAGTTACGGCAGATTTTCTTGACCGACGCACGTACTTTCATGCTTGACTCCAATTACCGGTATAGACACCGTTCGCTGCGCTAGTTACCAATCGATTTCAGATTGGCTTTCTTCATCAGCGAAGCGTACTGGTGCGACATCAGATGACTTTGCACCTGAGACATAAAGTCCATCACAACCACCACCACGATCAGCAGGGAAGTACCACCGAAGTAAAACGGCACATCGGCGGCAATCACCAGAGCCTGGGGCAGCAACGACACCGCAGTAATGTAGATCGCACCGAAGAAGGTCAGACGAGCCGAGACACCATCGATATAACGAGAGGTCTGCTCACCTGGACGAATGCCTGGGATAAAAGCACCTGAGCGCTTCAGATTCTCAGCCACATCCTTCGGATTGAAGGTTACTGCTGTGTAGAAATAGCAGAAGAAGATTACCGCGATGGCAAACACCAGGATGTACAGCGGCTGGCCCGGGCTGAGCAGCAGAGCAATGTCCTGCATCCAACCCATACCATCACTGCTGCCAAACCAGTTGCCCACCGACGCCGGGAACAGCAACAAACTGGACGCGAAGATCGGCGGAATAACACCCGCCATATTAATCTTCAGCGGCAGATGACTGCTCTGCGCCTGGAACACCTTACGGCCTTGCTGACGCTTGGCGTAATTGATGGTGATCCGACGCTGACCGCGTTCGATAAAGACGATAAAAGCCACGACCGCAGCCGCCAGAACACCGATCAACAGCAGCGCAATGATGCTCAGATCGCCTTGACGGGCACTTTCGAAGCTCTGACCGATGGCACCTGGCAGACCCGCAACGATGCCGGCAAAAATCAGCATGGAAATGCCGTTGCCGATACCGCGCTCAGTGATCTGCTCACCCAGCCACATCATAAACATCGTACCGCAGGTGAAAGTCACCACGGCGACGAAGTAGAAAGACGGGCCGGTAGTAAAGGCCACGCCCTGACTGGCCAGGCCAGCGGCCAGTGCAAGTGATTGCACCAGCGCCAGACCCAGAGTGCCAAAGCGGGTGTATTGGCTCATCTTACGCCGACCCGCTTCGCCTTCTTTCTTCAGCTGTTCCAGTTGAGGACTCACGACCGTCAGGAGCTGCATGATAATCGACGCCGAAATGTACGGCATAATGCCGAGGGCGAAGACGCTCATGCGTTCCAATGCACCACCGGAGAACATGTTGAACATGCTCAGGATGGTGTCGCGGTTACGTTCGAACAGTGCCGCCAACTGGTCCGGGTTAATACCCGGAACCGGAATGTGGGCACCGACTCGGTACACCAGGATCGCCAGCAGCACGAAACGCAAGCGAGACCAAAGTTCGCTCAGGCCGCCTTGTGATCCAGTCGGTTGTCCTTGTCTGGTCATGGGGGATTATTCCTCTACCTTGCCGCCTGCAGCTTCAATCGCTGCCTTGGCACCCTTGGTGACTTTCAGGCCTTTGACGGTGACCGCCTTGCTGATTTCACCAGACAGGATGACACGGGCACGCTTGATCTGATGACCGATAATGTCGGCCTGTTTCAGAGCGTCCAGGTCGACAACACCCGCCTCGACCTTGGCCAGTTCATGCAACCGAATTTCGGCTGTGAACGCTGCCTGACGAGAGGTAAAACCGAATTTCGGCAGACGACGCTGCAATGGCATTTGGCCGCCTTCAAAACCCGGCTTAACACCACCACCGCTGCGTGATTTCTGACCTTTGTGACCACGACCACCAGTCTTACCCAGACCAGAGCCGATACCACGGCCAACACGCTTGCCTTCGGTATTGGAACCCTCAGCGGGGCTCAGTTTGTTCAGAAACATTTTTATTCACCCTCAACGATGCGAACCATATAGTTCACTTTGTTGATCATGCCGCGAACGGAAGCAGTATCTTCCAGTTCGCGAACCTGACCCACTCGGCTCAGGCCCAGACCCTTAACGCACAACTTGTGCTTAGGCTGGGTGCCGATGGGGCTGCGAAACAGCTGAACTTTTACAGTCTTATTCGCCATGGCCGCTTACTCCACAATGTCTTCGACGGATTTGCCGCGCTTGGCTGCAATGTCGTCCGGAGAACGCATCTTGGCCAGACCGTTAACGGTCGCGCGAACGACGTTGACCGGGTTGGTCGAGCCGTAGCACTTAGCCAGTACGTTCTGAACACCGGCGACTTCCAGAACGGCGCGCATGGCACCGCCTGCGATAACACCAGTACCGTCAGATGCCGGCTGCATGTACACCTTAGAGGCACCATGACGGGCATTGACCGGATACTGCAACGTGCCATCGGTCAGGTGCACCTGCACCATGTTACGACGCGCAGCGTCCATCGCTTTCTGGATCGCGACAGGCACTTCACGTGCCTTGCCGCGGCCGAAACCAACCTTGCCATTGCCATCGCCGACAACAGTCAGGGCGGTGAAACCGAAAATACGGCCACCCTTCACTACTTTGGCGACACGGTTAACCTGAACCAGTTTTTCCTGCAGATCGCCGCCAGCTTGAACTTGATCGTTATTCGCCATCATTCACACCTTAGAATTTCAGGCCACCTTCGCGGGCAGCGTCTGCCAAAGCCTTGACTCGACCGTGATAACGGAAACCGGAGCGGTCGAAGGCCACCTCTTCGATGCCAGCTGCCTTGGCGCGCTCTGCAATCAGAGCACCAACCTTGGTGGCTGCATCGATGTTGCTGGTTGTGCCGTCACGCAGCGCGCTGTCCAGAGTAGAAGCCTGGACGACGATCTGGCTGCCATTGGGTGCGATAACCTGTGCGTAAATGTGTTGGTTCGAACGATTCACACACAGACGATGCACGCCCAATTCGCGGATCTTGATGCGGCTGCGACGAGCACGGCGTAAACGGGATACTTTCTTTTCGCTCATGACCTATGCCCTTATTTTTTCTTGGCTTCTTTGCGACGAACGTATTCGTCGGCATACCGAATGCCCTTACCTTTATACGGCTCCGGCGGACGGAAGGCGCGGATTTCAGCCGCCACCTGACCGAGCCGCTGCTTATCGGCGCTCTTCAGGACGATTTCGGTATTGCTGGGAGTCTCAGCCGTCACACCCTCAGGCAGGGCGTAGTCGATCGGATGAGAGAAGCCAACGGTTAAATTAACGGTTTTACCGGCTGCCTTAGCACGGTAACCGACACCATTCAGTTGCAGACGCTTTTCAAAACCATCGGTAACGCCAACCACCATGTTATTAACCAGCGCACGCATGGTGCCTGACATGGAGTGAGCGAATTTGCCACCATCGCGGGCAGCAAATGTCAGAACGTTGCCGTCCTGTTTAACTTCAACGGTATTGTGCAGCGCCGTTTCCAAAGAGCCGTTTTTGCCCTTAACAGAAATTTTGTCGCTGCCGAGCTTAACGTCCACACCTGCGGGTACTGTAATAGGAGCATTCGCTATTCGAGACATCGTTAAACCACTCCCTTAGAAGACTTCGCAGATGACTTCACCGCCAACGCCGGCTGAACGCGCGGCACGGTCGGTCATGACACCTTTGGAGGTGGATACGATGGAGATACCCAGTCCGCCTGCCACTTTGGACAGCTCAGTCGCAGCCCGATACTGGCGCAAACCAGGACGGGAAATACGTTTGATGGACTCGATCACCGGCTTGCCTTCGAAGTAACGCAAGGTGATATGCATTACTTTTTTGACATCGCCTTCAACAGCGTAGTCATCCACATAACCTTCTTCCTTCAGCACGTTCGCAACAGCGATCTTTTGCTTCGAGGAAGGCAGGCTGACAGTGGCATGGCCCGCTTGCTGGGCATTACGGATACGGGTGAACATATCCGCAAGTGTGTCTTGCATGCTCATTTAAGTTTCCTCACTGTGCAGTCAAATGCGGTAGCCGGCGCAGATGCGCCGGCCCGGTCCACTTGACTTACCAACTTACCAACTGGACTTCTTCAAACCCGGAACGTTGCCCAACATGGCTTGTTCACGCAGTTTGATACGAGACAGACCGAACTTGCGGTAAACCGCATGCGGACGACCAGTCACTTGACAACGACGTTGCAGACGCACCGGACTCGCGTCACGAGGCAGCTTCTGCAAAGCCTGTTGTGCTTCCCAAACCTGCTCATCAGAGCTGGCTGGATCCTTGATAACCGCTTTCAATTTCGCACGCTTTTCAGCGAACTTGGCAACGGTCTTTTCGCGCTTAGCTTCGCGCGCTTTCATGCTCTCTTTAGCCATGACCTTTCCCCTTAACCTTTGAATGGGAAGGCCAGCGCCTTCAGCAGAGCGCGACCTTCATCATTGGTGCGAGCAGTGGTCGTGACAGTAACGTCCAGACCGCGCAGTTTATCGACCTTATCGTATTCGATTTCAGGGAAGATAATCTGCTCTTTCACACCCATGCTGTAGTTGCCACGGCCATCAAACGACTTCGGGTTAATACCCCGGAAGTCACGAACACGCGGCAGCGCGATGTCGATCAGACGGTCCATGAATTCCCACATACGCTCACCGCGCAGGGTCACTTTGGCGCCGATCGGCCAGTCTTCACGAATTTTGAAACCCGCGATGGACTTGCGCGCCTTGGTTACCAACGGCTTCTGACCAGAGATGGCCTGCAGGTCGGCAACAGCGTTGTCGATCTGCTTCTTATCACCGATAGCTTCGCCCACGCCCATGTTCAGAGTGATCTTGGTGACGCGGGGGATTTCCATAACGTTCTTGTAACCGAACTCTTTCTGGAGTGCGGCGACAACGTCGGTTTTGTAGAGCTCTTTGAGTCTAGACATGTCGATTCCGCCCCTTATGCGCCAATTTCTTTCTGCGTGGACTTGAAGATACGCACCTTGGTGCCGTCTTCTTTGACCTGAAAACCAACCCGGTCGCCCTTGTTGGTTTCGCTGTTGAAGATGGCAACATTGGATGCAGCGATCGGCGCTTCTTTATCGATAATGCCGCCCGGGATGTTCATGTTCGGGTTCGGCTTCTGGTGCTTCTTAATCATGTTCACACCAGAGACGATAAACAAAGTGCCTTTCTTGGCGTCGGTGATCACTTTATTGATCTTGCCGCGCTTGCCTTTGTCTTTGCCGGCAATTACGACAACGTCGTCGCCAGTTTTAAACTTGTTCATGGTTTACTCCACTTCCTACTACCGTCTCGTGCTTAGAGCACTTCCGGCGCCAGGGAAATGATTTTCATAAATTTCTCAGTACGCAGTTCACGGGTTACCGGGCCAAAGATCCGGGTTCCGATCGGAGCGTTCTGAGCGTTAAGCAGAACCGCAGAGTTAGTATCGAAACGGATAACAGAACCATCCGGACGACGCACACCCTTACGGGTCCGTACGACAACAGCGTTCATGACCTGGCCTTTTTTGACCTTGCCGCGCGGAATTGCTTCCTTAACGGAGATCTTGATCAGGTCGCCAATGCGGGCGTAACGGCGGTGTGAACCACCCAACACCTTGATGCACTGAACGCGCTTGGCACCGCTGTTATCCGCAACATCTAGTACGGTTTGCGTTTGAATCATTTGTCAAACTCCTCTTACACGCCAAGCGGTGTTAAACGGTAGTTGCACGTTCATCAATGCTTACCAGGCGCCAAGTCTTGGACTTGGACAGCGGACGACACTCTTCAATAGTAACGGTGTCGCCGATCTGGCACTCATTGCTTTCATCGTGCGCATGCAGCTTGGTAGAACGCTTTACGAACTTGCCGTAAATCGGGTGTTGAACCCGGCGCTCGACCATAACGGTAACGGTCTTGTCAGACTTGTTGCTGACAACCTGACCAGTCACGGTACGGGTATTGGTCTCAGACATATCAGGCACCTGCTTTCTCTGTCAGCACTGTTTTAACACGAGCGATGTCCTTGCGGACTTGCTTCAGCAGGTGCGTCTGAGTCAGCTGACCCGTCGCCTTTTGCATGCGATATTTGAACTGATCGCGAAGCAACTCCAACAGGTTGGTCTTCAGCTCGTCTACGGATTTTTCACGAAGATCTTTAGCGTTCATCACATCACCTGCCGTTTAACAACAACGGTCGCAACCGGAAGTTTGGCGGCAGCCAGGCGGAACGCCTCCTGCGCGATTTCTTCCGATACGCCTTCCATTTCGTACAAGACCTTGCCTGGCTGAATCTGGGCAACCCAGTATTCAACGTTACCCTTACCTTTACCCATACGAACTTCCAAAGGTTTCTTGGAGATGGGCTTGTCCGGGAAAACACGGATCCAGATCTTGCCGCCACGTTTGATATGGCGAGTCATGGCACGACGCGCTGCTTCGATTTGACGAGCAGTGATACGACCACGACCGGTTGCTTTCAGCGCATATTCGCCGAAGCTTACTTTGCTACCGCGTTGTGCCAGGCCACGGTTACGGCCCTTCTGCACTTTGCGGAATTTTGTGCGTTTAGGTTGCAGCATCTACGTACTCCTTACCGTGAAGCCTTTTTCTTGGGCGCCTTGGCTTGAGCACGAACTTGCTCGATACCACCCAGGATTTCGCCTTTGAAAATCCACACCTTGATGCCGATAACACCGTAAGTGGTGTGTGCTTCGGCAGTGGCGTAGTCGATGTCAGCACGCAGGGTGTGCAGCGGTACACGACCTTCGAGGTACCATTCGGTACGCGCGATTTCTGCACCACCCAAACGACCGCTGACCTGAACTCGGACACCTTTGGCGCCGTTGCGCATGGCGTTTTGCATGACGCGCTTCATAGCGCGACGGAACATAACGCGACGCTCCAGCTGACCGGCAACTGATTGAGCAACCAGTTTGGAATCCAGGTCCGGCTTACGGATCTCTTCAATATTAATGTGCACCGGAATGCCCATCATCTTGGAGACTTCCTGACGCAGCAGCTCGACATCTTCACCTTTCTTACCGATGACGATGCCCGGGCGAGCGGTATGGATGGTGATCTTGGCGTTCTGTGCAGGACGCTCGATCACGATCTTGCTCACTGAAGCTTTCTCAAGCTTCTTCTCCAGGTAGCTACGTACCTGGATATCGTTCAGCAACTTGTCAGCATAACTACTTGAATCGGCATACCAGACCGAGCCGTGGTCTTTAGTGATGCCGAGTCGGATCCCGGTGGGATTTACTTTCTGACCCATCTGTCATTCTCCCCTTATTTCTCGGCAACCTTGACCGTGATATGACTCGTACGCTTAAAGATACGGTCAGCACGGCCTTTGGCTCGCGGACGGATACGCTTCATGGTCATCGCTTCATCAACAAAGATGGTGGAGACCTTCAGTTCGTCAACGTCTGCGCCGTCGTTGTGTTCGGCATTGGCAATTGCCGATTCCAGAACCTTCTTGACGATCGCAGCGCCCTTTTTGGGGCTGAATGTCAGGAGGTCCAGCGCTTCGGCCACGGACTTACCGCGGACCATGTCTGCTACCAGGCGTGCTTTCTGGGCAGACAAACGCGCACCGCGCAATACAGCTTGTGTTTCCATAGTGTCTACCCTCGTTTACCGCTTAGCCTTTTTGTCAGCAGCATGACCCTTGAACGTCCGAGTCAGCGCGAACTCACCCAACTTGTGACCGACCATGTCTTCAGTGACATAGACAGGAACATGTTGACGGCCATTATGGACTGCAAAGGTCAACCCGACGAATTCCGGGAAGATTGTGGAGCGACGCGACCAGGTTTTGATGGGTCGCTTGTCACTGGCTTCCAGTGCAGCCTCTACCTTCTTCATCAAGTGCAGGTCTACAAATGGACCCTTCTTAAGTGAACGTGGCACAGCCTATTTCCTCTTAAATCAGTTACTTCGAAGAACGACGACGAACGATGTACTTGTTCGTGCGCTTGTTCTTACGAGTCTTGTAGCCCTTGGTGGGAACACCCCAGGGAGTGACTGGGTGACGACCACCGGAAGTCTTGCCTTCACCACCACCGTGCGGGTGATCAACCGGGTTCATGACAACACCACGAACCGTCGGACGAACACCACGCCAGCGTGAAGCACCGGCTTTACCCAGTTGACGCAAGCTGTGCTCAGAATTGCTCACTTCACCCAAGGTGGCGCGGCAATCAGCCAAAACTTTGCGCATTTCGCCAGAACGCAGACGCAAGGTGGCATAAGTGCCTTCGCGCGCGACCAGCTGAGCCGAGTTACCGGCAGAACGGACCATTTGGCCGCCTTTGCCAGGCTTCAGCTCAATGTTGTGAATCACAGAACCGACCGGAATTGAACGCAGCGGCATGGTGTTGCCCACTTTGATCGGCGCGTGTTCACCAGAGATGATCTCATCACCCGATTTCAGACCGGCCGGAGCCAATACGTAGCGGCGTTCGCCATCTGCGTACAGCACCAGAGCGATGTTCGCAGTCCGGTTCGGATCGTATTCCAGACGCTCAACTTTGGCAGCGATGCCATCTTTGTTGCGCTTGAAGTCGACCTTACGGTAATGCGACTTGTGACCACCACCGATATGACGGGTAGTGATCCGGCCCATATTGTTACGACCACCGGACTTGGATTGCTTTTCCAGCAGCGGCGCGTGTGGCGCACCACGGTGCAGGTCCGGGTTGTAAGTCTTGGTGACGTGGCGACGTCCAGCTGACGTCGGCTTGGTTTTTACGATAGCCATTGTTCGCAACCCCTACCTTATTCTGCCGCCATGAAATCAATTTCTTGGCCGTCTGCCAGACGAACATAGGCCTTCTTCACATCGTTACGCTTGCCGAAGCCGCGTACGGTGCGCTTAACCTTGCCCTTCTGAATCAGAGTGCGAACAGACTGAACTTTGACATCGAACAGTTGTTCAACAGCCTTCTTGATTTCCGGCTTTGTTGCATCCTTGGCCACACGAAAAACGTACTGACCAGTGCCTTCCGCTACGATGGTCGCTTTTTCGGAGATATGCGGACCGAAAACGACCTGATAGATACGTTCCTGGTTCATGCGAATACCTCCTCAACCTTCTTCAGGGCACTCACGGTGATAACGACTTTCTCGTAAGCCACCAGATTGACCGGAGTAATGCCAGTCACATCAGATACTTCGATATGCGGCACGTTACGAGCGGACAGGTAGAGGTTTTGATCGACCTCTTCTGACACCACCAGAGCATTGGAAACGTCCAACTCTTTCATCTTGGCGATAAAAGCTTTGGTTTTGGGTTGCTCAATGGCCAGGCTCTCAACCACGACCAAACGCTCCTGACGAACCAGCTCAGACAGAATGGACTTCATGGCACCGCGATACATTTTGCGGTTAACCTTTTGAGACCAGTCTTGAGGACGAGCAGCAAAGGTTTTACCACCGCCAACCCAGATGGGCGAACGAATGGTACCGGCGCGGGCGCGACCAGTGCCTTTTTGGCGCCACGGCTTCTTGCCGCCGCCAGCTACATCAGAACGACTTTTTTGAGCACGAGTACCCTGACGGGCGCCAGCCAAAAAGGCGTTGACGACCTGGTGTACCAGGGCTTCGTTGTAATCTTTGCCAAACGTCGCGTCAGACACTTCAACCTTGGCGCTGGCTTTTCCTGCAACTGTAATATCCATTGCTTACCTCTCAGCCTTTAACCGCGGGTTGAACAACAACGTGCGCACCGGTAGCACCCGGAACAGCACCGCGAATGAGCAGCAAGTTGCGCTCAGCGTCGACACGAACGATTTCCAGCGACTGCACTGTGTTGCGCACATTGCCCATCTGGCCAGCCATCTTCTTGCCTTTCCAGACACGGCCTGGAGTTTGGCATTGACCGATGGAGCCCGGTGCACGGTGCGACAGTGAGTTGCCGTGGGTGGCGTCTTGAGTGCGGAAGTTGTGGCGCTTAATAGCACCAGCGAAGCCTTTACCCTTGGAGGTTCCGGTCACATCCACACGCTGGCCTGTTTCAAATACAGAAACAGTCAGCTCATCACCCAGATTGTATTCAGCGCTTTCGCCCAGAGTGAACTCACGAGTAAAGGTACCCGCTTCAACGTTCGCTTTAGCGAAGTGGCCAGCCTCGGCCTTGGTGACACGATTAGCACGGCGCTTACCAGCGGTCAGCTGGACAGCAACGTAGCCATCGGATTCCAGGCTTTTGACTTGCGAGACCCGGTTGGGCTCGACTTCAATGACGGTCACCGGTACGGAGACGCCGGCGTCGGTAAAGACGCGGGTCATACCGGTCTTACGACCAATCAGACCAATAGACATTTCTTTCTTTCCTCTATGTATGGGGCTTCAACCCGCTATGGCCGCCCAAGTGCTCAAATACATGATTCCAGGGGCGTTACATTAGAGACACTTTGGATTAGCCAAGGCTAATCTGTACGTCCACACCTGCTGCCAAGTCCAACTTCATCAACGCATCAACGGTTTTTTCAGTCGGCTCGACAATGTCCAGCATGCGCTTGTGAGTACGAATCTCGTACTGATCACGCGCATCCTTGTTCACGTGCGGAGAGACCAGCACGGTATAACGCTCTTTACGGGTCGGCAGCGGAATAGGGCCGCGAACCTGAGCGCCAGTACGCTTGGCCGTATCGACGATCTCCTGAGTCGAAGCATCAATCAGGCGATGATCGAACGCTTTCAAGCGTATTCTGATCTTTTGGTTCTGCATGTGACCAAAGCTCCAAGATTGTTAAACAGCAATTACGGCTACCCCCGGGAAATCAGGGGAGGCGTATTGTATGTATCTCGAGCAGGGGTGTCAACGCGATGTTGAAAGGGAATTTTAGGGGAGGAAAACGCTGGAAAATCAGGAATTTAGCAGGAGGGAGACGCTTAACGGGAGAAGGAAGACGCTTAAGTGCGTTTCCCGTCTCCCGCTTCGCGTCCAGCGGAGTCACCCGAAGGTGACTCCAGCGATCATCACTCGATGATCTTGGCTACAACGCCGGCGCCAACGGTACGGCCACCTTCGCGGATCGCGAAGCGCAGACCTTCATCCATGGCGATCGGAGCAATCAAGGTAACGTCCATCTTGATGTTGTCGCCCGGCATAACCATCTCAACGCCTTCCGGCAGTTCGCACGCACCGGTTACGTCTGTGGTACGGAAGTAGAACTGCGGACGGTAGCCTTTGAAGAACGGCGTGTGACGGCCACCTTCATCTTTGGACAGAACATAGACTTCGGCTTCGAACTTGGTGTGCGGGGTGATGGTGCCCGGCTTCGCCAGAACCTGACCACGCTCCACTTCGTCACGCTTGGTACCACGCAACAGCGCACCAATGTTCTCACCCGCACGACCTTCGTCGAGCAGTTTGCGGAACATTTCCACACCGGTAACGGTGGTCTTGGTGGTGTCCTTGATGCCGACGATTTCGATTTCTTCGCCAGACTTCACGATGCCACGCTCAACACGACCAGTCACAACAGTACCGCGACCAGAGATGGAGAAGACGTCTTCAATCGGCATCAGGAACGGCTGATCGATCGCACGCTCCGGCTCAGGGATGTAAGAATCCAGTGCTTCCACCAGTTTCTTAACCGCAGTGGTGCCCATTTCGTTGTCGTCTTTGCCTTCCAGCGCCATCAGCGCAGAACCCGTGATCAACGGTGTGTCGTCACCCGGGAAGTCGTACTGGCTCAGCAGGTCACGAACTTCCATCTCAACCAGTTCCAGCAGCTCTTCGTCGTCGACCATGTCGGCCTTGTTCAGGAACACGACGATGTAAGGTACGCCAACCTGACGAGACAGCAGGATGTGTTCACGCGTCTGCGGCATCGGGCCGTCAGCAGCGGAGCAAACCAGGATCGCGCCGTCCATCTGAGCGGCACCGGTGATCATGTTCTTCACGTAGTCGGCGTGGCCCGGGCAGTCAACGTGCGCGTAGTGGCGAGCCGGTGAGTCATACTCAACGTGAGAGGTGGCGATAGTGATACCACGCTCACGCTCTTCCGGGGCGTTATCGATGCCGTCAAACGCCATCGCTGAACCGGTTCCCCATACGTCGTGGCAGACGCGAGTCAGCGCCGCTGTCAGGGTGGTCTTACCGTGGTCAACGTGACCAATGGTGCCCACGTTGACGTGGGGCTTGCTACGTTCAAAAGTCGCCTTGGACATGGTGTCTTTCCTCTTTGTTTAGCCCTAACGGATCAAGACTTCTTAACAATTTCTTCGACGATGTTCATCGGAGCTTCCGCATAACCTTTGAATTCCATAACGTAGGACGCACGGCCCTGAGACATGGAACGCAGGTCGGTCGCGTAACCGAACATTTCAGACAACGGCACGTCGGCATTGATGACTTTGCCCGACGGGCTGTCTTCCATACCGCTGACGGTACCGCGGCGACGGTTCAAGTCACCCATGACGTCGCCCATATAATCTTCGGGGGTCACGACCTCGACTTTCATCATCGGCTCCAGCAGTGCCGGATTCGCCTTGTCCTTCAACTGTTTGACCGCCATAGAAGCAGCCACCTTAAACGCCATCTCGTTCGAGTCCACCTCATGGTAGGAACCATCGTACAGCGTTGCTTTCATACCCAGCAGCGGATAACCGGCGAGAATACCGTTCTTCATCTGCTCCTGAATACCTTTCTCGACCGCAGGAATGTATTCCTTCGGTACGGAACCACCAACCACTTCATTGACGAATACCAGTTTCTCGGCGTCGCCATCTTCAGCTGGTTCGAAGCGGATCATAACGTGACCGTACTGACCACGACCGCCCGACTGCTTGGCGAACTTGGAGTCGATTTCGCAGGCGTTGCGGATGCGCTCACGGTAAGCCACCTGAGGTGCACCGACGTTGGCTTCAACCTTGAACTCACGCTTCATGCGGTCAACGATGATGTCCAGGTGCAGCTCGCCCTGACCACCAATGATGGTCTGGCCGGTTTCTTCATCGGTACGAACGCTGAACGACGGATCTTCCTGGGCCAGTTTACCCAGAGCGATGCCCATCTTTTCCTGGTCCGCTTTGGACTTCGGCTCTACCGCTACGTGAATAACGGGATCCGGGAAGTCCATGCGCTCCAGCGTAATCGGGTGGCTCGGATCACACAGAGTGTCACCGGTGGTGACGTCCTTCATGCCGATCAGAGCAGCGATGTCGCCGGCCAGTACTTCTTTGATTTCTTCACGGCTGTTGGAGTGCATCTGCACCATACGACCAACACGCTCGCGCTTGCTCTTGACCGAGTTCATCACCTGGTCGCCACTCTTCAACACACCGCCATAAACGCGGATGAAGGTCAGCGTACCGACGAAGGGGTCAGTCGCAATTTTGAATGCCAGCGCCGAGAACGGAGCGTCGTCGTCAACCTTAACGGCCTCAACGGTTTCACCGTCTTCCAGCACACCCTCAATACGGCGTACCTGAGTCGGAGAAGGCATGTATTCGATAACGCTGTCCAGAACCGCCTGAACACCTTTGTTCTTAAAGGCAGAACCACAGTGAGTCAGGACGATTTCGCCGGCCATGGTGCGTTCACGCAAACCGATCTTGATGTCGTCTTCCGACAACGTCTCGGATTCCATGTACTTTTCCATCAGGTCATCGTTGGCTTCAGCAGCCGCTTCAACCATCTGAACGCGATACTCTTCGGCTTTTTCCTGGAGTTCGGCCGGGATATCGCCGTACTCGAAGGTCATGCCCATATCTTCTTCGTTCCAGATAATGGCCTTCATCTTGATCAGGTCGACCACACCGGTGAAGTTGTCTTCTGCGCCGATCGGAATCTGAATCGGAACCGGGTTAGCACCCAGACGTTCTTTCATCTGCGCAATCACGCGGTAGAAGTCAGCACCGGCACGGTCCATCTTGTTGACGAAAACCATGCGCGGAACTTCATAACGGTTGGCCTGACGCCAAACGGTTTCAGTCTGCGGTTGCACACCAGAAGAGGCACACAGCACAACGACGGCACCATCGAGAACACGCAGGGAACGTTCTACTTCAATGGTGAAGTCAACGTGTCCGGGGGTGTCGATAATGTTGACGCGGTGCTCATCGAATTGCTTCGACATGCCGCTCCAGAAACAGGTGGTAGCAGCAGAGGTAATGGTAATACCACGCTCCTGCTCCTGCTCCATCCAGTCCATGGTGGCAGCGCCGTCATGCACTTCACCGATCTTGTGAGACAGACCGGTGTAGAAAAGGATTCGCTCTGTAGTCGTCGTTTTACCGGCGTCTACGTGGGCTACGATACCGATGTTGCGGTAGCGAGCCAAAGGCGTTTTACGAGCCACGATTCAATCTCCTTAGATTGAAGAATTTCAGCACAGGCTTAGAAACGGTAATGAGAGAAGGCACGGTTGGCTTCAGCCATGCGGTGCACGTCTTCACGCTTCTTGATCGCCGCGCCCTTGCCTTCGGAAGCATCGAGCAGTTCGCCGGCCAGTCGCTGGCGCATGGATTTTTCACCACGCTTGCGAGAGGCGTCGACCAACCAGCGCATAGCCAGCGCTTCACGACGAGACGGACGGACTTCAACGGGGACCTGGTAGGTAGCACCACCAACACGGCGGGACTTCACTTCTACCATCGGCGCGATGGACTCCAGAGCCTGCTCAAACAATGAGATCGGGTCCTGGTCGGATTTTTTCTCTTTCACGATGTCCAGCGCACCATAAACGATGCGTTCAGCGACGGATTTTTTACCGTCGTACATGACGTGGTTCATGAACTTGGCCAGCTGGGTGTTTCCGAATTTCGGATCTGGCAATACTTCGCGCTTTGCAGCGACGCGTCTTCTTGGCATTGGATAAGCCCTATCTATAGAGGTCTTCAGGTGAACCCGGAATGAGCAGCTCCGACAACGCGGATCGGCAGCACCCGGCCTTACTCTTACCTTAAGACAATAATGTTAAACAACTCAGCCCTTAGGCTTCTTGGTGCCGTACTTGGAACGGCCTTGCTTACGGTTGGCAACACCAGAGGTGTCGAGTGAACCGCGCACTGTGTGGTAACGCACACCCGGCAGATCTTTAACACGGCCGCCGCGAATCAATACGACAGAGTGTTCCTGCAGGTTGTGGCCTTCACCACCGATGTAGGAAGACACCTCGAAACCGTTGGTCAGACGCACACGACAGACTTTACGCAGCGCTGAGTTCGGCTTCTTCGGTGTGGTGGTGTATACGCGAGCGCACACACCGCGACGCTGTGGGCAGCCTTCCAGAGCCCGAACGTCGCTGGCGACCGCTTTCCGCTTACGCGGCTTGCGGACGAGCTGGTTAATTGTAGCCATCTAAGCCTCTCTAAAAGTTCACTTCTCATTACACGACAGCACCCGACTGGCGGACCAGTCGGGTTCTGTTGGGAGCGCGAATTCTATGTATCGCGCAATTCTTAGTCAACCGGTGACGCAAAACGCTTAACGGAAGACGCCTAACGCTGTTTGGCGTTTCCCGTCTCCCGTACGGCGTTAAGCGTTACTTATTAAGCGCCTGACTCAGTGCTGCTTCGATATCTTCAGCACTCTTCGACTGCTTCTCACCGGTACGCTCAAGACGCTTGGCCTTACGATCGGCATGGTATGCCAGACCGGTACCGGCCGGGATCAGTCGACCAACGACCACGTTTTCCTTCAGGCCGCGCAGGTAATCGCGCTTGCCAGTGACCGCACCTTCGGTCAGCACTCGAGTGGTTTCCTGGAAGGAAGCCGCCGAGATAAAGGATTCCGTCGCCAGCGATGCTTTGGTGATACCCAGCAGGATGCGCTCGTAACGAGCTCCCTGCTTGCCATCAGCCTCGGCCGCTTCGTTGGCAGACAACAACTGGTTGAACTCAACTTGGTCGCCTTTGATGAAGTCGGTATCACCGTTATCCAGAATCGTCGCTTTGCGCAGCATCTGACGCACAATCACTTCGATGTGCTTGTCGTTGATGGTTACGCCCTGCAGACGGTAAACCTCCTGGATTTCGTTAACGATGTAACGCGCCAGCGGCTCAACACCACGCACACGCAGAATGTCGTGCGGGTTCATCGGGCCGTCGGAGATCACTTCACCCTTCTCGACCTGCTCACCTTCGAAGACGTTCAACTGACGCCATTTCGGGATCAGCTCTTCGTAGCCGTCGGAACCATCGGTCGGCGTGATCATCAGGCGTTTCTTACCTTTGGTTTCTTTACCGAAACCAACGGTGCCGGAGATTTCCGCCAGAATGGCAGGTTCTTTCGGCTTACGCGCTTCGAACAGGTCAGCAACACGCGGCAGACCACCGGTGATGTCGCGGTTACCGGAGGATTCCTGCGGAATCCGCGCGATAACGTCACCGATCGCCACTTCATCACCGTCACCCAGGCTCAAGAAAGCGCCATCGGGCAGCAGGTACTGAACCGGCTGATTGGTGTTGCCGATCATGATGTCGTTGCCGTCTTTGTCGAGCAGCTTGATCATCGGACGGATTTCCTTGCCGGCCGAGTTACGCTGGCCTTGAGGAATCACTTCGATGGTACCGACACCGGTCAGTTCGTCGATCTTACGGTTAGTGGTAATGCCTTCATCCATACCGATGAACGCCACCTTACCGTTGGATTCGGCAATGATCGGGTGAGTATGCGGATCCCACTTGGCGACAATCTGGCCAGACTCGACGTTAGCACCATCTTTAACGCTGATGATGGCGCCGTAAGGCAGTTTGTAACGCTCGCGCTCACGACCATGTTCGTCGGAAACGGCCAGCACACCGGAACGGCTGACGGCAATCAAATCGCCATCTTCACGGGTTACGGTCTTCAGGTTGTGCAGGGTGACAGAACCACCGTGCTTGATCTGAACCGAGTCGATCGCCGTTGAGCTGGAGGCCGCACCACCGATGTGGAAGGTACGCATGGTCAGCTGAGTACCGGGTTCACCGATGGACTGAGCGGCAATAATACCGACCGCTTCACCGATGTTGACGCGGTGACCACGAGCCAGATCGCGACCGTAACACTGGGCACAAAGACCATGGCGGGTTTCACAGGTGATACCGGAACGGATCTTAACCTGGTCAACACCCCACTCGTTGAACTTCTCAACCCAGGCTTCGTCCAGCATGGTGCCGGCCGGAATCAGAGTTTCCTTGGTCGCCGGATCGATGACGTCAGTTGCCAGGGTACGACCCAGCACCTGCTCGCCCAGACCCAGAACAACGTCGCCGCCTTCGATGATCGGTTCAACGATCAGGCCATCTTCAGTGCCGCAATCTTCTTCGGTGATCACCACGTCCTGAGAGACGTCAACCAGACGACGCGTCAGGTAACCGGAGTTCGCCGTTTTCAAAGCAGTGTCAGCCAGACCCTTACGGGCACCGTGGGTAGAGATAAAGTACTCACCCACCGACAGACCTTCACGGAAGTTCGCCTTAATCGGGTTTTCAATGATCGAGCCATCCGGCTTCGCCATCAGACCGCGCATACCGGCCAGCTGACGAATCTGTGCCGGGCTACCCCGGGCACCGGAGTCGGCCATGATAAAGACCGAGTTGAAGGAATCCTGCTCGACTTGGTTACCGTCTTTATCAGTAACGAACTCTTTGGAGATACCTTCCATCATGGCGCGGGCAATCTGATCGTTAGCACGTGACCAGATGTCCACCACCTTGTTGTATTTCTCGCCCTGGGTGACCAGACCGGCGGCAAACTGCTCTTCGATTTCCTGAACGTCGGCCTCAGCCTTGCCCAGGATTTCCATCTTGGCTTTCGGAATAACGAAGTCGTTCACGCCGATGGACGAACCCGACTTGGTCGCATAGGCAAAGCCCATGTACATGATCTGGTCAGCGAAAACCACGGTCTCTTTCAGACCTACACGGCGATAGGCCGCATCCAGCAAACCACTGATGGCTTTCTTCTTCATCGCCTGGTTAAACAGCTCGAACGGCAGACCGTCCGGTGCGATAGCAAACAGGATGGCACGACCGACAGTGGTGTCGACCAACGAGGTTTGCTCAACACGCTCACCATCGTCGGTGAAGGTTACTTCCTTCACCCGCACACGAACCTTGGCTTGCAGTGCCGCTTCGCCGGCACCGTAGGCACGATGCACTTCTTCGATATTCGCCAGGACCATGCCTTCGCCTTTGGCGCCGACACGCTCACGCGTCATGTAGTACAGACCCAGAACCACGTCCTGAGATGGTACGATGATCGGCTCGCCGCTGGCCGGAGACAGGACGTTGTTGGTCGACATCATCAGCGCACGGGCTTCGAGCTGAGCTTCCAGCGTCAGCGGTACGTGCACCGCCATCTGGTCACCGTCAAAGTCGGCGTTATAAGCCGCACACACCAGCGGGTGCAACTGAATAGCCTTGCCTTCAATCAATACCGGCTCGAACGCCTGGATACCCAGACGGTGCAAGGTCGGCGCGCGGTTCAGCATGACCGGGTGTTCGCGAATCACTTCGTCCAGGATGTCCCAAACGACGGCTTCTTCGCGTTCAACCATCTTCTTGGCGGCCTTGATGGTGGTCGCCAGGCCACGGTGTTCCAGCTTGGAGAAGATAAACGGCTTGAACAGTTCCAACGCCATTTTCTTGGGCAGACCGCACTGGTGCAGACGCAAGGTCGGGCCCACCACGATGACCGAACGGCCAGAGTAGTCGACGCGCTTACCGAGCAGGTTCTGACGGAAACGACCCTGCTTACCTTTAATAAAGTCAGCCAGCGACTTCAGCGGACGGCGATTGGAACCAGTAATGGCCCGACCGCGACGGCCGTTGTCGAGCAGTGCATCGACGGACTCCTGCAGCATGCGCTTTTCGTTGCGCACGATGATGTCCGGCGCAGCCAGCTCGAGCAGACGCTTCAAACGGTTGTTCCGGTTGATCACCCGACGATACAGATCGTTCAGGTCGGACGTCGCAAAACGACCACCATCCAGCGGTACCAACGGACGCAGATCCGGCGGCAGTACTGGCAGCACTGTCATTACCATCCAGATCGGGTTGTTGCCCGACTTGTGGAAGGCTTCCAGCAGCTTGAGACGCTTGGACAGTTTCTTGATCTTGGTTTCGGAGTTGGTCGCCGGAATCTCTTCACGCAACTGATTCACTTCGGCTTCCAGATCGATACTGCCCAGCAAACGCTGAACCGCTTCGGCACCCATGCGGGCGTCGAAGTCGTCACCGAATTCCTCGATCGCTTCGTAGTATTCTTCGTCGGTCAGCAACTGACCTTTTTCCAGACTGGTCAAGCCCGGATCAATCACCACAAAGCTCTCGTAATAGAGGATGCGTTCGATATCACGCAGCGTCATATCCAGCATCAGGCCGATGCGGGACGGCAGTGATTTCAGGAACCAGATGTGCGCCACCGGCGCCGCCAGTTCGATATGGCCCATGCGCTCACGACGCACCTTGGCCTGGGTTACCTCAACGCCGCACTTCTCACAGATCACACCGCGGTGCTTGAGACGCTTGTACTTACCGCACAGGCACTCGTAGTCCTTCATCGGACCAAAGATGCGCGAGCAGAACAGACCGTCACGTTCCGGTTTGAACGTCCGGTAGTTGATGGTTTCCGGCTTCTTAACCTCGCCAAAAGACCAGGACCGGATCATCTCCGGTGAGGCCAGGCCAATGCGGATGGAATCAAATTCTTCCGCCTGGCCCTGTGATTTCAACAGATTCAGCAAATCTTTCATCATTCAGCTCCGAAAGGAGTGGCTTCAGGTGACCTCAGCCACCCAATCTTCAAAGAGTCGCCCCAGCCCAAAGGCCGGGGCGGCTATCACTCTTCGTTTTCCAGTTCCATGTCGATACCCAGCGAACGGATCTCCTTGACCAGTACGTTGAAGGACTCCGGCATGCCGGGCTCCATACGGTGGTCACCGTCGACGATGTTTTTATACATCTTCGTACGGCCGTTCACGTCGTCCGACTTAACCGTCAGCATTTCCTGCAGGGTGTAGGCAGCGCCATAGGCTTCCAGCGCCCAGACTTCCATCTCCCCGAAACGCTGACCACCGAACTGTGCCTTACCACCCAGCGGCTGCTGGGTAACCAGGCTGTACGACCCGGTGGAACGGGCGTGCATCTTGTCTTCAACCAGGTGGTTCAGCTTCAGCATGTACATGTAGCCGACCGTGGTCTTGTTCTCAAAGGCTTCGCCGGTACGACCATCCCACAACTGGATCTGGCCGCTGTCGTCGTAACCCGCCAGACGCAGCAGTTCTTTGACTTCCTCTTCCTTGGCACCGTCGAATACCGGCGTTGCAAAGGGAACACCGCCGCGCAGGTTGCGCGCCAGGTCCATGATTTCGTCATCGCTGAAGTCGTCCAGGGTTTCCTTACGGATACCACGACCGGACTTGTTGTAGATCTCATCCAGGAAACCACGAACGTCGGCAACCGCTTTCTGGTCACGGATCATTTCGTTGATGCGATCGCCCAGACCTTTGGACGCCGCACCCAGGTGGGTTTCGAGAATCTGACCAACGTTCATCCGCGACGGTACGCCGAGCGGGTTGAGCACGATATCGACCGGCTCACCGTTCTCGTCGTAAGGCATGTCTTCGATCGGCTTGATCACCGAGATCACACCCTTGTTACCGTGACGACCGGCCATCTTGTCACCTGGCTGGATCTTACGCTTGATGGCCACGTAGCACTTGACCACCTTGAGTACGCCCGGTTGCAGGTCGTCGCCGCTTTGCAGCTTGCCTTTCTTGTCTTCGAAGCGCGCTTCCTGGTCAGCCTTACGCTCAGCCAGCTGAGCTTCGGCTTTCTCCAGCATGTCAGCCAGACTTTCGTCCTGCATGCGCAGCTTGAACCAGTCTTCACGCGGCAGCTCGGCGAGGAAGTCCTCGGCCAGCTTATCGCCTTTCTTCAGACCGGCGCCGCCAGCAACTGCCTGACCGACCAGAGCCGCCTGCAGACGTTCGAAGATGGCGTCTTCGACGATGCGGTACTCGGCTTTCAGGTCTTTGCGGTACTCTTCCAGCGCGATGCGCTCGATTTCTTTGGAACGCTCGTCACGCTCGATGCCGTCACGGGTAAACACCTGTACGTCGATGACGGTACCGGTGGTGCCGCCTTTAACGCGCAATGAGGTGTCTTTCACATCGGACGCTTTCTCACCAAAGATGGCGCGCAGCAGTTTCTCTTCCGGCGTCAGCTGAGTCTCGCTCTTCGGCGTGACTTTGCCGACCAGGATGTCGCCCGGGCCAACTTCGGCACCGATGTAAACGATACCGGACTCGTCAAGCTTGTTCAGAGCCGCTTCACCGACGTTCGGAATGTCCGCGGTGATTTCTTCAGCACCCAGCTTGGTGTCACGAGCGATACAGGTCAGCTCCTGGATATGAATCGAGGTGAACCGATCTTCCTGAACCACTTTTTCAGAGATCAGGATGGAGTCCTCGAAGTTGTAACCATTCCAGGGCATGAAGGCGATGCGCATGTTCTGACCCAACGCCAGTTCGCCCATATCGACCGACGGACCGTCTGCCAGCACATCACCGCGCGCAATGGTTTCGCCCTGATGGACGATAGAACGCTGGTTGATGCTGGTGTTCTGGTTGGAACGGGTGTACTTGGTCAGGTTGTAGATGTCAACGCCGGCATCGCTGGCTTCGATCTCATCCGGGTTCACCTTAACCACGATGCGCGACGCATCGACGTACTCGACGTAACCACCACGCTTGGCCACCACACAGACGCCGGAGTCGATCGCGACGTTGCGCTCGATGCCGGTACCGACCAGGGGTTTATCAGCACGCAAGGTCGGCACCGCCTGGCGTTGCATGTTGGAACCCATCAAGGCGCGGTTGGCGTCATCGTGCTCCAGGAACGGAACCAGAGCGGCCGCCACGGACACCACCTGACGCGGTGAGACGTCCATCATGTTGACGTTGGCACGCGGCGCCATGGTGAATTCATTCTGGTGACGCACCTGTACGAATTCGCCTTCGATGTTGCCTTTGTCGTCCAGCGGCACGTTGGCCTGGGCGATGACGTGCTTGGCTTCGTCGATGGCCGACAGATAAACGATCTCGTCAGTCACCTTGCCGTCTTCAACTTTGCGGTACGGCGTTTCCAGGAAGCCGTAGCTGTTGGTGCGGGCATAGGTAGACAGCGAGTTGATCAGACCAATGTTCGGACCTTCCGGCGTCTCAATCGGGCACACACGACCGTAGTGCGTCGGGTGAACGTCGCGCACTTCGAAGCCGGCACGTTCACGGGTCAGGCCACCCGGGCCCAGGGCCGAAACACGACGCTTGTTGGTAACACCCGACAGCGGGTTGTTCTGATCCATAAACTGAGACAGCTGGCTGGAACCGAAGAACTCTTTGATCGCCGCAGCAACCGGCTTGGCGTTGACCAGATCCTGAGGCATCAGGCCTTCAGATTCGGCCATCGACAGACGTTCACGCACAGCGCGCTCAACACGCACCAGACCTACACGGAACTGGTTCTCAGCCATTTCACCAACCGAACGCACGCGACGGTTACCCAGGTGATCAATGTCATCAACATTGCCCTGGCCGTTACGGATGTCGATCAGCGTCTTAAGCACAGAAACGATGTCTTCGTTGCTCAGCGTGCCTTCACCGATTTCATCATCGATGCCCAGACGACGATTGAACTTCATGCGGCCAACGCCCGACAAGTCATAGCGCTCGCTGGAGAAGAACAGGTTCTGGAACAACGTCTCGGCAGACTCTTTAGTCGGCGGCTCGCCCGGACGCATCATGCGATAGATTTCAACCAACGCTTCCAGCGGCGTGCTGGTCGGGTCGTTACGCAGAGTGTCAGAGATATAAGGACCGCAATCCAGGTCGTTGGTGTAGAGCAGATCCAATTGTTTGATCTTCAGCTCACGTACCTTGGCCAGAATTTCCAGCGTGACTTCGTCGTTGCCGGCAGCAAAAATTTCGCCACTGGTCGGATCGACCAGGTCAGTCGCCAACGCCTTACCCAGCAGGTATTCGTCCGGCACCTGAACGGTCTTAACGCCGGATTTTTCCAGCTGACGAATATGGCGTGCGGTAATACGGCGACCTTCTTCAAGGATGACGGTGCCGTCTTTGTCTTTGATTTCAAACTGAGCGGTCTCGCCGCGCAGATGATCGGCCACGATCTTCAGTTCAAACTGATCTTTAACCAATTTGAATTCAGAACGATCGAAGAAGCGGTCGAGGATTTCCTGGTTGGTGTAACCCAGGGCGCGCAACAGGATGGTCGCCGGCAATTTACGACGACGGTCGATACGCACATAGACCTGATCTTTCGGATCGAACTCGAAGTCGAGCCAGGAACCACGGTAAGGAATCACCCGGGCACTGTAGAGCAGCTTGCCAGAGGAATGGGTTTTGCCTTTGTCGTGATCGAAGAACACACCCGGTGAACGGTGCAGCTGGGACACAACAACACGTTCGGTACCGTTAATGATAAAGGTACCGTTGTCGGTCATCAGGGGCATTTCGCCCATGTAGACTTCCTGTTCCTTGATGTCCTTGATGGCCTTACTCGGTGATTCCTTATCATAAATGATCAGGCGCACCTTAACGCGCAACGGCGCTGCGTAGGTCACACCACGCAGTTGGCATTCCTTGACGTCAAAGACCGGGACGCCCAGCTTGTAGCTGACGTATTCCAGAGCGGCATTGCCAGAGTAACTGACAATTGGAAAGACGGATTTGAAGGCTGCGTGCAGGCCAGTGTCCTGTCGCTCGCCCGCCTCAGATTCGGCTTGTAGAAAGTTGCGATAAGAATCCAGTTGAATCGCCAGCAGGTATGGAATGTCCATAACCGGCTGCAATTTACTGAAATCCTTACGAATGCGCTTTTTCTCGGTGTAAGAGTATGCCATCAGCAATCCCCAGCTTGTTCACCAACGGTGGGTCTGAGCGGTCACACCCGCAACGCGGGTGCTTGTCGGTACAGCGGTGACTGCCAGACGGCAACAGTCACCCCGAATTTCGTCGCTTCCTGCGCTCTCTGGGTTAACAGAGATCCGATTTTCCTAACGGTCTGGTCGCGCCAGACCGTTTACGAAACTGTCGCGTCAAAGGCACTTTTGTTCCAAAGACGCGAAAAGGCCGGCGGCCCATGGCCGCCAGCCCGAACAGCTGAGAGTCTCAACTGCCAATACGGACCGTCAAGCTTACTTGACTTCGACAGTCGCGCCAGCTTCTTCCAGCTTGGCTTTGATGTCGTCCGCTTCGTCTTTGCTAGCGCCTTCTTTGATCGGAGCCGGAGCGCCGTCAACCAGACCTTTAGCTTCTTTCAGACCCAGACCAGTGATTTCACGAACCACTTTAATGACGTTTACTTTCTTCTCACCGGCAGAAGCCAGGATAACGTCAAATTCAGTCTGTTCAGCCGCGCCAGCGTCACCGCCAGCAGCCGGGCCTGCAGCAACGGCAACAGCAGCTTGAGCAGAAACGCCAAACTTCTCTTCCATTGCTTCAACCAGAGAAACAACATCCATCACAGACATTTCTGAGATGGCATTCAAGATATCTTCATTGGACAGTGCCATGATCCTAATCTCCAAAAATCTAAAAACAGTAGTAAGAGTTCAAGCTGCCTGCCTTAGGCGGCTTTCTTCTTGTCGGCAACAGCCGCCATAACACGGGTAACAGAGGACGGAACTTCGTTGAGCGTGCGAACCAGTTTGGTAACCGGTGCCAACGTGACGTTGGCCAGCAAGCCCAGCGCTTCTTCGCGCGTCGGCAGTTTTGCCAGACGATCGATTTGTTCCGCACCCATCAGTTCACCACCAACGGACAGCGCTTTAACTTCGAAAGCATCGACTTCTTTAGCGAAGTCTTTGAACAGTCGAGCCGCAGCACCCGGGTCTTCCATTGAGAAGGCCAGCAGAGTCGGACCGGTCAATACGGGGTGAACCGCATCGTAATCAGTCCCTTCAAATGCGCGTTTGGCCAGAGTGTTCTTGACCACGCGCAGGAAGATTTTCTGCTCACGGGCCTGCTTACGCAGGTTGTCCATGTCTGCCACAGTGACGCCGCGGGCATCCGCGATCACCAGAGACAGCGCTTTGGCGGCAACTTCATTTACCTCGGTGACAATGGCTTTCTTGTCTGCGAGATTCAGTGCCACATTCTTTCTCCTGGATATGAGCTCTTGTGAGCCCGTTACCATCGAAGGCCCTAAGGCCTTGGTTTGCGATTCCAAAGGAATCAACGGTGGTAGGATCCAGCCCAATAAAACCGAATCGGGGTCCACCGTCTGCGTAGGAAATTAAGGCGGCGATACTTCAACGGCTCATAAAGCCTCACTACCGCAACCACCTACGGTCTTTGACAATTCCCACCTCACCGAAGTGCGGCGGGAACCCCAAAGTTCTTGCAGTGAGCCAGCCTCACGGCCAGCCCCTTTATTCAGATAGCCAACGAGCCCTGATCGATCACGATGCCCGGACCCATGGTCGAGGACAGCGCGATTTTCTTCAGATAAACGCCTTTGGCCGTAGCAGGCTTCAGCTTCTTCAGATCAGCGATCAGTGCTTCCGCGTTTTCCTTAATGGCTTGCGGCTCGAAAGCCACTTTGCCGATGGACGCGTGAATGATGCCGTTCTTGTCAGTACGGAAACGTGCCTGACCGGACTTGGCGTTTTTGACCGCAGTCGCAACGTCCGGAGTCACAGTGCCGACTTTCGGGTTAGGCATCAGGCCGCGCGGACCCAGCACCTGACCCAACTGACCAACAACGCGCATAGCGTCCGGAGAGGCGATAACCACGCCGAAATCCAGGTCGCCACCTTTGATTTGCTCAGCCAGATCTTCCATACCAACCGCATCAGCGCCAGCTGCTTTAGCCGCTTCAACGTTGGCACCCTGGGTGAAGACGGCTACACGAACGTCTTTACCAGTGCCGTTCGGCAGTACTGTAGAACCACGTACGTTCTGATCGGATTTACGCGCATCAATACCCAGATTGACGGCGATATCGACTGATTCAGAGAACTTAACCGTAGACAGTTCTTTCAACAGGGCGACAGCTTCTTCAATGCTGTAAGCGTGAGTCGCGTCGACTTTTTCACGCTGCAGCTTGATACGCTTGCTCAACTTAGCCATTACTCAACCCCCTCAACATTCAGACCCATGCTACGAGCGCTGCCAGCGATGGTGCGAACAGCAGCGTCCATGTCGGCCGCAGTCAGATCGGGATCTTTGGCCTTGGCGATGTCTTCGAGCTGAGCACGAGTGACCTTGCCAACTTTCTCAGTATTCGGACGACCAGAACCGCTCTTAATACCAGCAGCCTTCTTCAGCAGAATGGCAGCAGGCGGGGTTTTGGTGATAAAGGTGAAGCTGCGGTCACTGTAAACAGTGATCACCACAGGAATCGGCAGACCCGGCTCCATGCTCTGTGTTTCAGCGTTAAACGCCTTACAGAATTCCATGATGTTCACGCCGTGCTGACCCAGAGCCGGACCGACCGGCGGACTTGGGTTGGCTTGACCTGCCTTCACTTGAAGCTTGATATAAGCTTGGACTTTCTTGGCCATAATAACCTCTCTTGTGGGTGCAAACGCCGTCAGGCTCCCCGGTGGTTACAGACGACAAAGCCCCGAGACTTCAATAGCCTCGAGGCATCTGCCTTCCGTTATGAATCAGCTCTTTTCGACCTGGGTAAATTCCAGCTCGACCGGCGTGGCACGACCAAAGATCGATACCGACACCTGCAAGCGATTCTTTTCGTAATTCACTTTCTCGACAGTGCCGTTGAAATCGGCGAACGGACCGTCGGTGACCCGGACCACTTCGCCCGGCTCGTAAATGGTTTTCTGAGTAGGCTTTTCAACCCCATCCTGGACGCGCTGCAGAATGCCATCGGCTTCGCGCTGCGTCAGCGGCGCTGGTTTTTCAGCAGTACCGCCAATAAAACCCATCACCCGAGGTGTTTCTTTAACCAGGTGCCAGGTTTCTTCGTCCATTTCCATCTCGACCAGAACATAACCGGGATAGAATTTGCGCTCGCTTTTGCGCTTCTTGCCATCGCGCATTTCCACGACAGACTCAGTCGGCACCAGGATGTCGCCAAAGCGATCCTGCATACCATGCAATTCGACTTGTTCCTGCAGAGAGCTGGCGACACGCTTTTCAAAACCGGAATAGGCGTGCACCACGTACCAACGCTTGCTCACTTGGATCTCCTTAACCGATGACCGCAGATACCGCCCAACCCAGCAGGGAATCGATACCCCAAAGGATCAGCGCTACCAAGAGGACCACACCGATTACAACCAGAGTGGTTTGCACCGTTTCCTGACGCGTTGGCCAGACCACCTTGCGTACTTCGGTCCAGGCTTCCTTACGCAGACGATTGACGTGACGACCGCGCGCTGTAGTCAGAGCAATACCGACTGCAACCAGCGAACCTGCAACCACACCGATCACCCGCAATAACAGCGACTCATCGCCAAAATAGAAGTTGCCACCAATCACGGCCACAACCAGAGCGGCAACCAGAACCCACTTAATGGCATCCAGAGCTGTATTCTGCGACTCAACTTGAGCGTTCATGCGACAAGCAACCTTAAAATCCGGGCGTACCCAACATGGATACCGAAACAAGTAAATGGCAGGCCAGGAGGGACTCGAACCCCCAACCCCCGGTTTTGGAGACCGGTGCTCTACCAATTGAACTACTGGCCTGTAAATCAACCGGGCGGCGGATTCTATGTCAATCGCCGTCCGGATTCAAGAACTTATAAGAGGGAGACGCTGAACGGGAGACGGAAGACGCTTAAGTGCGTTTCCCGCCTCCCGTTTCGCGTCCAGCGGAGTCACCCGAAGGTGACTCCAGCGATCATCACTCGATGATCTTGGCTACAACGCCGGCGCCAACGGTACGGCCACCTTCGCGGATCGCGAAGCGCAGACCTTCGTCCATGGCGATCGGAGCGATCAAAGTCACATCCATCTTGATGTTGTCGCCCGGCATAACCATCTCGACGCCTTCCGGCAGTTCGCACGCACCGGTTACGTCTGTGGTACGGAAGTAGAACTGCGGACGATAGCCTTTGAAGAACGGCGTGTGACGGCCACCTTCATCTTTGGACAGAACGTAGACTTCGGCTTCGAACTTGGTGTGCGGGGTGATGGTGCCCGGCTTCGCCAGTACCTGACCACGCTCCACTTCGTCACGCTTGGTACCACGCAGCAGGGCGCCAATGTTCTCACCCGCACGACCTTCGTCGAGCAGTTTGCGGAACATTTCCACACCGGTAACGGTGGTCTTGGTGGTGTCCTTGATGCCGACGATTTCGATTTCTTCGCCAGACTTCACGATGCCACGCTCAACACGACCAGTCACAACAGTACCGCGACCAGAGATGGAGAAGACGTCTTCAATCGGCATCAGGAACGGCTGATCGATCGCACGCTCCGGCTCAGGGATGTAAGAATCCAGTGCTTCCACCAGTTTCTTAACCGCAGTGGTGCCCATTTCGTTGTCGTCTTTGCCTTCCAGCGCCATCAGCGCAGAACCCGTGATCAACGGTGTGTCGTCACCCGGGAAGTCGTACTGGCTCAGCAGGTCACGAACTTCCATCTCAACCAGTTCCAGCAGCTCTTCGTCGTCGACCATGTCGGCCTTGTTCAGGAACACGACGATGTAAGGTACGCCAACCTGACGAGACAGCAGGATGTGTTCACGCGTCTGCGGCATCGGGCCGTCAGCAGCGGAGCAAACCAGGATCGCGCCGTCCATCTGAGCGGCACCGGTGATCATGTTCTTGACGTAGTCGGCGTGGCCCGGGCAGTCAACGTGCGCGTAGTGGCGAGCCGGTGAGTCATACTCAACGTGAGAGGTGGCAATGGTGATACCACGCTCACGCTCTTCCGGGGCGTTATCGATGCCGTCAAACGCCATCGCTGAACCGGTTCCCCATACGTCGTGGCAGACGCGAGTCAGCGCCGCTGTCAGGGTGGTCTTACCGTGGTCAACGTGACCAATGGTGCCCACGTTGACGTGGGGCTTGCTACGTTCAAAAGTCGCCTTGGACATGGTGTCAGCCTCTCACCAGGATGCTCATGCACAAAAGGCAGCCGCCAGCGCGCCTGCCTTTTGCAACCAAAATGGTGCTCACGATGAGATTTGAACTCATGACCTCTCCATTACCAATGGAGTGCTCTACCACTGAGCTACGCGAGCCTAACTACTTTTATGACCGAAGCCATAACGATTGGAGCGGGTAGCGGGAATCGAACCCGCATCATTAGCTTGGAAGGCTAAGGTTCTACCGTTGAACTATACCCGCAGCTTCCTCCGGAAGGAGGAAATGGTGGAGGGGGACGGATTCGAACCATCGAAGCATAAAGCGGCAGATTTACAGTCTGCTCCCTTTGACCACTCGGGAACCCCTCCAAGCGGGCGCAGAGTTTGCACCAAGCCCCAGAACCTGTCAACTCTGAACGAAAAGCTTTTTTCAATCAGAACAAGAACTTAGACGCCGGTACGACCCTGGCAAAACCTCTTGCCTTGCAAGAGAGCGCGCATCTTATTGATTCTCTTTGGCGATTGCAACACTGCGCTTCGATCAACAGCCGTAGCGTTGAAAATCGACACCTTCGAAACGATCCAGAATCGATTCCAGCGCGCTGTCGGACAACAATCGAGCGGCATCGGCAGCGATATTCAGATCACGCACTTCGCGCAAACGCTCAAACTCTTCGATGCGCGCATCAATGCCCGCCTCAACCAAAGCAGCGCGGCGATTTTCGGCATTGCTGCTTGAAGAAAACAGGCCCAGGGAAATACCTCCCTCAAGACGCCCCTGGTTGATCAGAAAACTCTCTACGCCATCGGCCTGTAATTGCGCCAACCGCTCACGCGCGCGTGCTGTTGAATCGAAGGGGCCGAGCACCACCCAATGATCGGTGCGTGTCACTTCGCTGCGGACTTGCTCTTCGGAGGGAACTTCCAGTGCCGTCAACCGGGCCTGAATGACCCGACTGTCTTCGACCGAACCAATACCACGAATCAGAATGCATTGGGCTGGCTGTTCGGCGTTATCACGCTGCCGACCTGACTGCGCTAATCGCGCCCGGGTGGCATCGTCCAGACCCAGATTATTCAGTTCGGCCAGCGCAACGGCTTCAGTCTTGTCATCGGGCTGTTGCTGCTGCCAGTAAATCCAGCCACCAAACACCAGATTCAGCGCCACCAGAGTCAGGATAATTGCTTTCATTACAGCGACGCCCGGTAATCGGAATCGGCGATCAATGTCATCATTCCCTCAAATATCAATTGCGGATCGTGGTCACCTGGCCAAGCGGATAAGGCGCGCAATGCGGGGGCGTCACCGCCGGTCCAGATCACATCCCGTGCTGCCACCGGAAACTGCGCAACGGCATTATCGACGGCACCCACCAAAGCCAGCACCGAACCATTGGCAATGCACTCGACGGTATCGCGGCCAGCATCCAGACTGCCCGGCGCGCTGACCGACGGCAGCGCGAATGTATCATCAACCAGCGCTCGACGCATCAGACTCAGCCCAGGCAGAATATAGCCGCCCCGATGCTGTCGATCGGCGCTGATCAAATCGATGGTCAGCGCCGTGCCGGCATCGATCACCACCACTGGCCGGCCGCGATCAAGCACCGCCAGCATTGCCAGCCAACGATCCACACCCAGACGCTGTGGATGAGCATACGCCAGCTGCAAACCATGCCAGCCATCTTTAACCGACAACTGCAGCACCGGCACATCCTGAGCCGTTAAATGCTGCGCCAACTGCGAACCCAGTTGTGACACGCTGGCAATCACCACCTCGGATGGTTGCAAACGCTGCACACAGTCCAGCACCTCGGCCTGATCCAGCAAGCGGCCGCTCTGGTCGCCAAAACGAAACTTGCACGAAGAGTTACCGCAATCGAGTAATAAAGGTGCACTTACCATCGCACTGAAACCTCACCACTATTAACACTGAATCGCTGTCCGTCAGACGACTCAACGACGAGCTGCCCGACATCATCCACGCCGCGAGCCACCACCGTTTCAGTGCCTTGGGTGCGCACCAGACGAACCGTGCGATCACGAATGCAATCGTACTGCGCCCACTCAGCCAGCAACTCATCCAGACCGGTCTCGCTACGCACCTGCTCAAAGACGCGGTGCAACTGATTGAGAATGGCGATCAGCAACGCATTGCGGTCGAGTTCACCGGACACCACATCCGCCAAAGCCACCGCCGGCTGATCCAGACCTTCCGGCTTGCGCGACACATTCAAACCCAAACCAATGGCCAACACCGGCTGATCCTGCGGATTACCCTGCAGTTCACAGAGGATGCCACCGAGTTTGGCGTCTGCCATATAAAGGTCGTTCGGCCATTTCAACACCACCGGCACCCTTAGCTGCGACCGCAAAGCGCGGGCGGTTGCCACCCCGGCCAGCAGGCTCGCTGCATACAGCGCCCGACTGGGCAAATCGGCCCGCAACGCAATCGATACCATCAGGTTCGACGCCGGCGGGCTGCGCCAGACACGACCGCGCCGACCACGTCCCTGATACTGATATTCCGCCGCACAGATCGACCAGCGCCCTGCTGCCGGTTTTTGCTCCATCACCCAACGGTTGGTCGAGTCCAGATCGGTCTGAATATCGAGCACCTGCAGAACAGCGCGCAAAGCATCATCCAGGCCGGCAAAAATACGCTCGCGATCCAGCAGACTGATTGGCTCTGCTAGCCGATAGCCGCGACCTTTAACCACATGAATGTCGACGCCCAACTCACCCAGCTGGGCAACCCAGGCAGCGATGGTCGGCCGACTAACGCCCAAAGCATTAGCCAGATCAGTGCCTGAGAGAAATTGATCGTGACGTAGCAGAGGCAACAATCGAAACAGCGATTTCATGACCGGGTCCTTAAAAAGTCGCCTCTATTTTGCCTGAATCCCAACAGGCCTGCCCAATACAGAGGCATTTTAATTTTGTTCATAAAGAAACCGCCCTGTGATTAAAAAAGCGTCACACCGAGCCGATATAATCCAATCTCCACCGCAACAAATGGACTGTGCGGACCCACACCTTCATCGCCCTTGGGAGGCACAGAGCCGGATGTTACGAATGACTCTTCGCGGGCAGTTTATCGCTGCCATCGCTTTACCCTGCCTGGTCTTAATATTGGTCAGCCTGGCCGGTATCTACGGTATGGCCAGCATTCAGAACCAAGCCAGAGCCCTGGCACAGAACACCAGTTTACCGCTGCGCGCCCTGGCAGAAGTGAACTCGCGCATTCCGCGTATGAGAGTTGGCTTCGACATGATGCTGCTACAGGAAGTACCCGGTATGCAGGATGCCAAAGGGGTCACCACGCGCATCCAGGAAGCGCGCAATGAAGACATTGTGGAAATGGAGCAGGCCTTGCAGACCGCACTGAACGCTCAGGCAACGCCCGAAGCGCGCGCTCAGGTACAGGGTCTGGTCGATCAGTTCAGCAACGTCAAACGCAATGTTCTTGAGCCTATTTTGGTAGCGCTGGAACGCAACAACCTCGATCGCGCTTACGATATTTACCGCAACCAATACGCCCCGGCTTACGGTGAAATGCGCGCTGCGGTGAATCAGGTACTCGATTATCTGGTTGAGCAAGCACAGCTGCGCCATGAAACCAGCGAAGCCAACTTCCGCTTCGTGCAACTGGAGATGATCGCTCTGGTGGTGTCCGCCTTGCTGGCGACCATCGTGGTATCAGCCATCATGCTGCGTCGTCTGAGCCGACGCGTGGTGCAATTGCAGAACCATATCGGCCAATCGGCCGCCAATCTGGATCTAAGCCGCGAACTGGAACTGCGCGGGCGCGACGAACTGGCTGACATCGCCAACGACTTCAACCAGTTCGTCGTTAAAATCCGCAGCGCCATAGAGGCGGTTGCCGATAACTCGCGCAAGCTGTCACAAACCGCCAGTGAAGTCGCATCCAAAGCACAGCTGACGCACGACAACTGCAGCAACGAACGCGACCGCTCCATGCAGATGGCCACCGCCATTAACGAAATGGGCGCCACCGTTGAGCACATCGCGCAGAATGCCTCGGAAGCGGCCGATTCAGCCAAGAAAGCTAATGAACAATCGGTCGAAGGCGCGCGCATTGTCGCTGAGGCGCGCCAGGGTGTGGGTCAGCTGTCTACCGAAATCGACAAGGTCAGCGATGTGATCGGCTCCTTGGCTGAACACACCGAATCCATCGGCGGCATCCTGGAAACCATTCGCGGCATTTCTGAACAAACCAACCTGCTGGCCTTGAACGCCGCCATCGAAGCGGCGCGTGCTGGCGAACAGGGTCGCGGCTTCGCTGTGGTCGCCGATGAAGTGCGTAATCTGGCCAATCGTTCAGCCGCCTCGACGGACGAAATTCAGGCGATGATCGACCAATTGCAGGAACAGGCAGCCAAGAGTGTGGATGCCATGCAGGACAGCAAATCGCACAGTCAGTCGGTGCGTGAACAGGCCGATGCGGCCAATCAGTCGCTGGGCAGCATCACGGCTTTTGTCGGCAGCATCAGCGAGGTCACCTTGCAAGTGGCGACAGCTACTGAAGAACAATCGACGGTCGTCGCCGAGTTGAGTCGCGACGTGGAAAGCATCAACACCCTGACCACAGAAACCGCAGAAATCGCCGACCAACTGACCGACTCCAGCCGGCAATTGAACGATCTCTCACAATTGCTGAACCAACTGGTGCGTCAGTTCAAGCTGTAATGCTGACCATTAAAAAAGCCCGTGATGAGCAATCATCACGGGCTTTTTTGTGCGCCGGTTATTCAGGCGCCCGCCGCCATCCGTAACGAAGCCTTATGGCGCTCATCCACACGACGCGACACATACCAGGAACCCAACGCCACCAGCGAGACAATACCGATGATGATGGTCGCCAGCGCATTCACCTTGGGAGTAACACCCAATTTCACCGAACTGAACACTTCAATCGGCAAGGTGGTCGCACCCGGACCGGTCACAAAACTGGCGATCACCACATCATCCAGCGACAGGGTGAACGACAATAACCAGGCTGAGAGAATCGAGGGTGCGATAATCGGCAGCGTCACCTTGAAGAAAGCCGTCAGCGGCGGTGCGCCCAAATCCAGCGCAGCCTCTTCCAGACTCTGATCCATCTCACGCAGCCGCGAGCTGATCACCACGGTCGAATAGGCAATACAGAAGGTGGTGTGCGCAATCCACACCGTCAACAAACCACGGTGCGGCGGCCAGCCAATGGTTTGAGCGGCGGCCACAAACAACAGCAGCATCGACAAACCGATGATCACATCGGGCATCACCAGCGGCGCGGTAATCATGCCGGAAAACAGCGTGCGGCCTTTAAAGCGCGAATAACGCACCATCACCACCGACGCCAGCAAGCCAATCACCACCGCTGCGGTAGCGGCATAGAACGCCACCTGAAACGAACGCCAGACTGCAGTCATCAACTGCTCATCGCGAAACAGTTCGCCGTACCATTTGGTTGACCAACCGGCCCAGACCGTCACCAGCCGTGACTCGTTAAAGGAATAGATAATCAACACCAGCATCGGCGCATAGAGAAAGACGATACCGAACCAGAAACACACCTTGCTGAGACTGAAACTGCGACGACTCATGAGTTCAGCTCCTTGTTCTGGTAACGGTGAAACAGCACGATGGGCACGATCAAAATCATAATCATCAACACCGCCAGTGCCGAAGCCACCGGCCAGTCACGGTTATTGAAAAACTCCTGCCACAACACCTTGCCGATCATCACCGTCTCGGCGCCACCGAGCAGTTCGGGAATGACGTACTCACCGACCACCGGAATAAACACCAACATGGAACCGGCAATAATGCCGTTTTTCGACAGCGGCAAGGTGATGCGGAAAAAGGTGGTCCACTGACGCGCGCCCAAATCGTTGGCAGCTTCGAGCAGGGTATGATCGTGCTTCACCAGATTGGCGTAGAGTGGCAAAATCATAAACGGCAGATAGGCGTACACCACCCCGACATAGACCGCGAAATCGGTGTTCAACATTTGGATCGGATCGTTAATAACACCCAGCCAAATCAGAAACGAATTAATAATGCCGCTGTTGCTCAGCAACCCCATCCAGGCATACACGCGAATCAGAAAAGAGGTCCAGGACGGCAACAGAATCAACAGCAATAACGTCGCCTGAACCCGTGCCGGCGCTTTGGCAATGGCGTACGCCATTGGGTAGCCCACCAGCAAACACAACAACGTTGAGTTGAAGGCAATACGGATCGAATTCCAATAAGCGTGGATATAAATATCGTCACTGAATAACCACAGATAAGAATCGAGGTTAAGGTGAATCGACAGCGCATTATTGGCCCACTCAAACATGGCGCTGTAAGGAGGAATGGCCAATTCAGAGGTGGCGAAGGAAATCTTGGCGACAATGATAAAAGGCAGCAGGAAGAACAACAGCAACCAGGCATAAGGCACCGAGATCACCCAGCGACGCCCCCCTGGCAGTCGGCTCAGATCGAGCTTGCGCAGTTTAAGGTCACTCATGGGCGAATCACCACACCGCTGTCGTCGGCCCAATGAATATAAACTTCATCGTCCCAGCTCGGTCGCTCGGCGCGACGTTCGGTATTGGCGAGAAAGCACTGCACAATTTTGCCGCTCGGTAACCGCACGTGATAAACCGAATGGCCGCCCAGATAGGCAATGTCGTGCACGATGCCGGACGACCAGTTGGCCTCACCGTCGGGCTGCTGCAGCGACAGCCAGGTTTTTTCCGGACGCAGGGCGTACAACATGGCGCGGTCCTCAGCGCTCGAACTGACGCCGTGGCCAATATAAATTTCCCGCTCCAGATCAACACAGTACAAGCGCATATGGTCGCCTTCGTCGGCAATGATTTCGCCTTCGAACAAATTCACCGAACCAATAAATTCCGCCACCATCCGATTGACCGGGCTTTCGTAAACGTCGACCGGCGAACCGACTTGCTGGATATAACCTTCATCCATAATGGCGATGCGATCGGCCATGGTCATGGCTTCTTCCTGATCGTGCGTCACCATCACACAGGTCACGCCAACGTTTTCCAGAATATCGACCACCTCCAACTGCATTTCAGTGCGCAGTTTTTTATCCAGTGCGCCCATGGGTTCGTCCAGCAGCAACAGCTTGGGTTGCTTGGCCAGACTGCGCGCCAGTGCCACCCGCTGACGCTGACCGCCCGATAACTGATGCGGTTTGCGCCGGGCGTATTTTTCCATATGCACCAGCTTGAGCATGCGCTGCACGCGCTCGGCGATGATGTCTCTGGATAACTTGTCCTGCTTCAAACCGAACGCCACGTTTTGCTCCACCGACATATGCGGGAACAAGGCGTAGGACTGAAACATCATATTGATCTGACGCTGGTAAGGCGGCTGCCAGGTAATATCTTCACCATCGAGAATGATGCGACCTTCGGTAGGAATTTCGAAGCCGGCCATCATGCGCAGCAAGGTGGATTTACCGGAACCGGAAGCGCCCAGCAAAGCAAAAATTTCGCCTTTGCGGATATCCAGACTGACGTTGTCGACGGCCAGGGCGTCGTCAAAATATTTGCTGATGCCTTCGATCCGCAACAGGGTTTCACTGCCCTGCTGCTGGTGTTGCATCTCGTTTTGCTGGCGACGCGCGCCCGCCGATATTGCCATCTGCTGCCCCCTTCGGTGGTCAGGCCAATTGGGTATTTTTGGTTTTTTAATTGGGATCTGCGATCGGCTTGCCGCAAAGGTCCTGTCACCAAGGCCCTTGCGGCAAGCGCCGGGTAAGGGCCGGGATAGTCCCGGCCCGGTCAAAAATCAGCTACCTGATTTGAGACGTGTCCAACTGCGCGTCATAACGCGCTGAACGGAGTTGGACAACACTTCGAAAGAATAGAGTTCCGTGCCTTCTTCCGGGTAAATGCCAGGATTGTTGAGGATTTCCGGATCAATGTACGGACGAGCCGCTGCAACCGGGCTGCCATACCAGACGTAGTTGGTCAGATCAGCGGCCGGCTGCGGCTGCAGAATGTAGTTAATAAACGCATGGGCTGCTTCGGCGTTACGCGAGTCGGCTGGAATCACCATCATGTCAGCCCACAAAGCGGAACCTTCGCGCGGGATGTAGTAATCCACAGTGACCCCGTTTTCGGCTTCTTCAGCACGGGCCATGGCTTGAAACACATCGCCGGACCAACCGATGGAGACGCAAACATCGCCATTGGCCAAATCAGTGACATAGCGCGAGCTGTGGAAATACTGAACGTAGGGGCGAATGGCTTGCAGACTTTCAGCTGCCTGGGCGAAATCATCCGGATCGCTGCTGTTCGGATTTTTACCCTGGTACTTGAGATAGGCGCGCAGCACTTCTTCCGGGGAGTCCAGCATGGTAATGCCGCACTCGGCCAGCTTAGAAGCGTATTCCGGTTGGAAGATCAGATCCCAGGAACCAATAGGCGCATCATCACCCAGAATTTCCTGAACCTTGTCGACGTTATAACCAATACCCGTGGTGCCCCACTGCCAAGGCACACCGTATTGATTGCCTGGGTCGTAGGTTTCCAGCGTGGCCATCAGTTCCATATCCAGGTTGCCCCAGTTCGGGATCAGCGACTTATCCAGTTTCTGATAAGCACCGGCCTGAATTTGACGCGCCATATAGTCGGTGGTCGGCATCACCAGGTCGTAACCGGACTGACCGGACAACACCTTGGCTTCCAGAATGTCGTTCGAGTCGTAAACGTCATAGACGGTGTCGATACCGGTTTCGGCGGTGAAATTTTCCAGCGTGTCTTCAGCGATGTAGTCGGACCAGTTATAGATACGAACCACTTGATCTTCGGCCAAGGCCGCGCCGGCCACTGATGCCGCCAGGGCGGTCAGGGCGACGGTTTTGCTCAATGTCTTCATTGGTAGGGACTCCCCTGCAGTATCATGATGCGGCCAGCCCGAAACCGGGCCTTCGGCCTTAACGCCAACAGTCGACGAACGCGGTCCACTAGAGCGCGGTGAGCGTATTATCCAATGCTTGCCGGGTCTTGGCGACCAGTTCGTCGATTTCAGCGTGATTAATGACAAGCGGTGGCGACATCAACATCGTATCGCCGGTTGCGCGCAAAATGAGCCCTTCTTCGAGGGCTTTATCCCGGCACAGCGTACCCGTTTGTCCTTCGTCAGCGTAGCGACGTCGGCTGGTCTTGTCTTGCACCAGCTCAACAGCGCCCAACATACCGACACCGCGGACCTCACCCACCAAAGGGTGGTCCGCCAATGTCCGCAACTGTGATTGCATATAGGGAGCGGTTTCCGTTTTCACCCGATCGATGATGCCCTCGGTGCGCAGAATCCGCAGATTTTCCAGAGCCACGGCCGCACTGACCGGATGCCCCGAATAGGTAAAACCATGATGGAATTCGCCACCACTTTTCAACACCTCAGCGACGTCGTCCGACACCATCACACCGCCAATCGGCAGATAACCCGATGACAGTCCTTTGGCGATCGGCATCAGGTCCGCCTGGATATCAAAAGTGTCGCAGCCAAACCATTCACCAGTGCGGCCAAAACCGCAGATAACTTCATCGGCCACCAGCAGAATATTGTACTGGCGCACAATGCGTTGAATTTCCGGCCAGTAGGTTGCCGGCGGAATGATGATGCCACCGGCGCCCTGAATCGGTTCGGCAATAAAAGCCGCTACATTGTCAGCACCCAGTTCGAGGATTTTCTCTTCCAGTGCTTGCGCGGCGACTAAACCAAAGTCGTCCGGACTCAAATCACCGCCTTCACCAAACCAGTACGGCTGACGAATATGGGCGACGCCGCTGATCGGCAAATCGCCCTGAGCGTGCATGGGTTTCATACCACCGAGACTGGCGCCGGCAACGGTGGAGCCGTGATAACCATTGTGACGGCCGATGATGGTTTTCTTGGTCGGCTTGCCTTTGATGTCCCAGTAACGGCGCACCATGCGAAACACGGTGTCGTTGGCTTCACTGCCGCTGTTGGTAAAGAAGCTGTGGTTGATGTGCGGTGGTGCAATCTCGGCGAGCGTTGCGGCCAATTCGACCACCGGCGGCGTCGCCGTTTTGAAGAACAGATTGTAATACGGCAGCTCGCTCATCTGCTGGCGCGCTGCCTCGACCAACTCCTGGCGACCGTAGCCAAGATTCACACACCACAAACCGGCAAAGGCATCCAGATAGGCTTTGCCGGTGCTGTCCCAGATGGTCACGCCCTGGGCCCGGGTAATGATGCGCGCACCATCGCGGGCTATGGCGCCGCTGTCACCAAAAGGATGCAGATGGTGGTCGGCATCCTGTTGTTGCCAATGCGCCGTGGTCTGAGTCATCTGGGCCTCCCGGTCACACCGCTGACAACAAAAACTCGCGTTCCCAGGAACTGATCACCCGCTTAAAACCTTCCTGTTCGGCCCAGCGTGTGGCGATAAAACCATCGACAAACTGGCCGCCGAGAATCTCGCGCACAGTGTCGTTGGAGGCCATCATGTCGAGCGCCGCTTCGAGGTTAAAAGGCACGTCCGGATCGGCTTCAGCACCGGCGCGACCGGCCATGGGTTTGCGCGGTTTCAAATCCTGAACCATGCCCAGATAACCGCACGCCAGATTCGCCGCCAGCGCCAGATACGGATTGGTATCGGAACCGGGCAAACGGTTTTCCACGCGTCGCGCTTCCGGCGGCGCATTGGGGACACGCAAACCACAGGTACGGTTTTCTTCGCCCCATTCAATGTTCACCGGGGCATTGCCATCAGCGCCGGGCAGATAGCGGCGATACGAATTCACGTTGGGCGCGAACATCGGCATCATAAAAGGAATGTAGGTTTGCAGACCGGCGATGTAATTCAGAAAACGCGGCGAGGCTGAACCGTCTTTGTTGGAAAACAGATTCTGGCCGGTTTTGATGTCGATCAGCGACTGATGAATGTGCATCGAACTGCCCGGCTCACCGGTGATCGGCTTGGCCATAAAGGTGGCGCCGATTTTGTGTTTCAGTGCGGCTTCGCGCACCGTGCGCTTGAACACAAAGACCTGATCGGCCAGCGTCATCGCCTCGCCGTGACGGAAGTTGAATTCCATCTGGGCGGTGCCTTCTTCGTGGATCAGGGTGTCGATGTCCAGCTCCATCGCCTCACACCAGTCATAGATGTCGTCGATGATCGGGTCGAACTCGTTGGCGGCATCGATGGAAAACGACTGACGGCCACTTTCCTTACGACCGGAACGACCGATCGGGGGCTCCAGAGGTAAGTCCGGATCGGTGCAGCGCTGGGTCAGATAGAACTCCACTTCCGGCGCGACGATCGGCTTCCAGCCCTGTTCTTCATAAAGCGCCAGAACTTTGCGCAACACCGCGCGCGGCGACAGGCCGATCATATTGCCCATCGAATCGTAGCAATCGTGAATCACCTGGGCGGTCGGCTCCTCGGCCCAGGGCACAACAAAGCAGGCGCGCTCGTCCGGCCGCAGCAACATATCAATGTCGGCCGGATCGAGCAGGTTGTAGTAGGCATCATCGTCCGGGTAATCACCGGTGGCGGTTTGCAGCAGAACGCTTTCGGGTAAGCGAATGCCGCCTTCATTAATGAACTTACTGGTGGGCTGAATTTTTCCCCGGGCAATGCCGGTCTGGTCGGGCGTGACGCATTCCACTTCGGTGATGCGATTGTCTTTCAGCCACTTAATCAGGTTTTCCATAGATTTCCGTGCAGTTATCGCGCCTAAAACGGGGCGTCACCGAACGGCCTCAAGGCGTTATAGGGTCATGGTCCGCCAACACATCGATAGCGTTGGTCAGGCGACTTAATTATAGGAGCGAGTTGACATTCCGGCACCGAAAATTAATGGGTGTCGAAAACCGCGTTCAAACGCTCGGTTTAGCGGCCATGTATAATATTTAAAACACTTACCCCGCCCATTCATGCCCATAAAACCTAGTGTTGTCAAATATTCTAATCACGCACTTGAGCTCAGGGCGCAAATGGGGTTAGCTTGATGGCTGCCATTCCAACACGACAAATCCGGACGCTTTTTTGGCGCCTTCGGATGCGAAGGAGACCCAGCGTGACCCATCCTCTGCTGCACACTCAAAGCTACATTAACGGTCAATGGAGCCGTGCCGCTTCGGGACGCCAATACGATGTCGTCAACCCGGCAACAGGAAAGGTTCTGGCACAGCTCGCCGATTGCGGGCAAGACGACGCCAGCGCCGCCATCGAAGCGGCCCACGCCGCCTTCGGTTCCTGGAAACAGCAGACCGCTAAGGCGCGCGCCCAGATTCTGCGTCGCTGGTTCGATCTGATCATGCAACACCAGGACAGCCTGGCTGAATTAATGACGCTGGAATGCGGCAAACCCCTGGCCGAATCCAAGGGCGAGGTCGCCTATGGCGCGTCCTTTATTGAGTGGTTTGCCGAAGAAGGCAAACGCGCCTACGGCGATGCCATTCCCACTCACGCGGGCGACAAACGCGTCTTCGCCATCAAACAGCCAGTCGGTGTCTGCACCGCCATCACGCCGTGGAATTTCCCGTTGGCAATGATCGGCCGCAAGGTCGGGCCGGCTTTGGCCGCCGGCTGCACCATGGTGGTCAAACCCGCCGAAGCCACACCTTTTACCGCCCTGGCCCTGGCACAACTGGGCGAGGAAGCTGGTTTGCCGGCGGGCGTCTTTAACGTCGTGACCGCCAGCAACGGCAAAGCCGTGGGCGAGGTGCTCAGCACTCACCCTTTGGTGCGCAAAATCAGCTTCACCGGCTCCACCCCCGTCGGTAAGCAATTGCTCAAACAGGCCGCCGACAGCGTTAAAAAGGTGTCGATGGAACTGGGTGGCAACGCGCCCTTTATTGTCTTCGATGACGCCGACCTTGATGCCGCCGTCGATGGCGCCATCGCCTCCAAATACCGCAACACAGGCCAGACCTGCGTGTGCGTTAACCGCTTTATCGTCCAGGCCGGCATTCACGACCAGTTCGCCCAAAAGCTGGCCGAACGCTCCAAGGAACTGAAAGTCGGTAATGGTCTGGATGAAGGTGTACAACAGGGTCCGCTGATTAACGAGGCGGGCCTGAAGAAAGTCGAAACCCTGCTTAAAGACGCCACCGATAACGGCGCCAAAGTGCTGACCGGCGGCCGGCGTCATAGCCTGGGTGGCAACTTCTTTGAGCCGACGGTGCTGACCGGCATTAGGCCCGAGATGCGCATCAGTCAGGAAGAAATTTTTGGCCCGCTGTCGGCCATTAGCGTCTTTAATACAGAAGACGAAGCCATCGCCATGGCCAACGACACGCCCTTTGGACTGGCGTCCTATTTCTACAGCGGCAATCTGGCACGCATCTGGCGCGTCGCCGAAGCCCTGGAATACGGCATGGTTGGCATCAATGAAGGGCTGATCTCCACCGAGATCGCCCCCTTCGGTGGCGTTAAAGAATCGGGTCTGGGCCGCGAAGGCAGCCACTATGGCCTCGACGAATACCTGGAGATCAAGTATCTCTGCCTGGGCGGTCTGGATCGCTGACCGCCACATCTTACTGAGACAACATCATGGCCCACCCTGAAATTGCCGCCTTTCTTGACCAGTATCCCGACGTCTCCACCGTCGAGCTGCTGGTCAGTGATTTGAACGGCGTCATTCGCGGCAAACGCATCGAAATCGACCTGCTGGAAAAAGTCTACGCCGAAGGCTTCAGCCTGCCTGGTTCGGTCATGGCGCTGGATGCCACCGGCACCACCGTCGAAGAAACCGGCCTGGGCGCCGAAGACGGTGACCGCGACCGCCTCTGCCTGCCTGTTCCCGGCTCACTGGCGCCGGTGCCCTGGCAAGGCGACGACCGCGCTCAGGCGCTGTTTTGCATGTTTGAGACCGACGCTGAAACCCCCTTCGCCATGGACCCACGTCAGGTGTTGGCCAGCGTCATCAAACGCTTCCAGCAACTGGGTTACACCCCGGGCATCGCGGTCGAACTGGAGTTCTACTTAATCGACACCGAACGCGACGCCAATGGCGGACTGCAACCGCCGGTGTCGCCAACCTCCGGCCGGCGCATGAGTTCCAAACAGGTCTATTCGATGGACGACCTCGATGAATACGACTTCTTTATTCGCGACGTCATCGACACCGCCCACGCCCAGAACATTCCCGCGGACACCGTCATCACCGAATACGCACCGGGCCAGTTCGAGGTCAACCTGCACCACTGCGACGATCCGATGAAAGCAGCCGATGACGCCGTCCTGCTGAAGCGCGTCATCGCTCAGGTCGCCCGCAAATGGGAAATGGAAGCCACTTTTATGGCCAAGCCCTATATCGAAGAAGCGGGCAGCGGCATGCACATTCATTTAAGCCTGATGGATGACAGTGGCACCAACATCTTCGCCGCCGAAGACCCAGAGCAGAACGACTATATGCGCTGGGCCATGGGCGGCCTGATTGCCATGGCCGACGGCGTCCAGGCGCTGCTGTGCCCGTCAATCAACTCCTACCGCCGGCTGTCACCCGATGCCTTCGCACCCACCTCCAAAACCTGGGGTTACGACAACCGAACCCTGGCGCTGCGCATTCCCTCGGGCAGCATCGAAGCCACTCGGGTTGAACACCGCTTCAGCGGCGCCGATGCCAATCCTTACCTGGCGGTGGCAGCGGTTTTGGCCGGTGTTACCGAAGGCCTGCAAAACCGCATCGAACCGCCCGACCCGGTCACCGGCAATGCTTACGATCAGGAACACCCGGTTATCGCCGACAACCCGCGCGATGCACTGCGCGCCATGGACCGAGACCCGCGCGTTAACACCTGGTTCGGCGAAGACTTCATCGACATGTACCGCATCTGCAAATGGAGTGAAGTGCGGTTATTCGAACATCAGGTAACGCCGTTGGAATATGAGTTGTTATTGCCCTATGTTTGAGAGGCCAGAAGGGCCGGGAAACGCTTAACGGAAGACGCTAAAAAAATGACAAGACAATAGCAAAAACCGGCCCTAAAATGCGCCGCCCTTTGGGCACTCACTCATTGAAAACCGGAGAAGATGCAGATGCGCCAGGTCACCGTAGCCGCCACCCAGATGAGCTGTGGTTGGGACGTCGACGCCAACATTGCCAAAGCGGACCAACTGGTACGCCAGGCCGCGAGTCAGGGTGCGCAAATCATCCTGATACAGGAGTTGTTCGAGCGCTGCTATTTCTGCCAGAAACAGAAAGAAGCCTATCTGCACTTCGCCACCCCAATGTCCGAGAATCCGGCCATCGCGCATTTCCAGAAAGTCGCTGCTGAATTGAAGGTGGTATTGCCGATCAGCTTTTACGAACGCGCCAACAACGCCTACTACAATAGCGTCGCCATCATCGACGCCGACGGCAGCAATTTAGGCATCTACCGCAAGACGCATATCCCCGATGGCCCCGGCTACTCAGAAAAATTCTATTTCACGCCGGGCGATACCGGTTTTAAAGTTTGGGACACCGCTTATGCACGCATCGGCGTCGGCATTTGCTGGGATCAGTGGTTCCCGGAAACCGCGCGCGCCATGGCACTGCAAGGCGCCGAACTGCTGTTCTACCCGACCGCAATCGGCAGCGAACCGCAAGACAGCGGCATCGATTCCCGCGACCACTGGCAACGCACCCAGCAAGGTCACGCCGCCGCCAACTTAACGCCCTATATCGCCAGCAACCGCACCGGCGTGGAAACCGAAGGTGAACAATCGATTACCTTCTATGGCTCCTCTTTCATCGCCAACGAACTGGGCGAAAAAGTCGCCGAATTCGGCCGCGAAGAAGAGGGTGTGTTGGTGCACAGTTTCGATCTCGATGAAGTCGCCGCCACCCGTCACGCCTGGGGTGTTTTCCGCGACCGCCGGCCTGATCTATACAGCCCATTACTGACCAAGGACGGAGGCCGCTGAGGTGCCCTTTCCACTCGCCTCAACACCGCGCGCCGATGGTTTCTATATGCCCGCCGAATGGCATCCGCACCGCCAGACCTGGATGCTGTGGCCCGAACGCCCGGACAACTGGCGCTACGGCGCCAAGCCGGCGCAACGCGCCTACACCGCTGTCGCCGAAGCCATCGCCCGTTTTGAACCAGTCACCATGGGTGTTTCGGCCGATCAATACGAAAACGCCTGCGCCCGTCTGAGCGAAAAAATCCGCGTTGTCGAACTGTCGAGCAACGACGCCTGGGTGCGCGACACCGGCCCGACCTTTGTCATCGACGGCAACGGCAACCAGCGCGCCAACGACTGGGAATTTAATGCCTGGGGCGGCTTGACCGGCGGTCTCTATCAGCCGTGGAATCGCGACGATCAGGTAGCGCAGAAAATCTGCAATATGGAACGCATCGAACGTTACCGCACCGATGGTTTTGTACTCGAAGGCGGCGCCATTCATGTCGATGGTGAAGGCACCCTGATGACCACCGAAGAGTGCCTGCTGAACCCCAACCGTAATCCCCATTTAAGCCGCGGCGAGATCGAGCAAAAGCTGCGCGACCACCTTAGCATCGACAAAGTTCTGTGGTTACCCGAAGGCATCTACAACGACGAAACCAACGGCCACATCGACAACATCGCCTGCTTTATCGAACCAGGCCATGTGGTATTGGCCTGGACCGATGACGAGAGCGACCCGCAATACCAACGCAGCCGCACCGCTTTGGAATATCTGCAAAGCCAAAGCGATGCCCGTGGCCGCAAACTCAAAGTCAGCAAAGTGCCGCTGCCACAACCGCTGATCCAAACCGATGATGAAGCCGACGGCATCGACCAGGCCGCCAAAGCCTGGCCGCGCCGCGCTGGTGAACGCATGGCGGCGAGCTACGTGAATTTCCTGCTGGTCAACGGCGGCTTAATCCTGCCCGCCTTTGGCGATGCGATGGACGAACGGGCGGCGAATATCCTCAGCGATCTGTGTCCGAACCGGGAAATCGTGCCGGTGGCGAGTCGGGAGATTTTATTGGGCGGCGGCAATATTCATTGCATTACCCAGCAACAGCCCCTGGCTTAAAAGACGGGGCTGTTCATACCGCCTCTATTAGCCCATGAATGTGATCGCTGCTCCATCCAATGGCGCAATCGCTTATGCTAGTGTTTGGATTCTATCCAAGGCGGTCACACCACCATGAATTTCATTGTCTTGTTGCGTAATACTGGCCGCTTTTTCGGTCAACACTGGCTGCGTTTGTTCAGTATCACTTTGCTTATCAGCGCTATCACGCTGATTGTCGCGGTCGGGGCAATCGTCGCTGTGGTAATGGGTAGCCGAGGGATCCATCCCGTCAATTTGGCGCGTTTGGTGACCTGGATTGGCGGCGTTTGGATGAGTACGGCCATCCTTTATTACCTTTATGCCGCCGCTGATGGGCAACAGCTGTCACCATTCGCGGCCATTCGCAAAAGCCTGGATAGTATTACTCCGGTGTTTGGTTACCAGTTGCTGCTGTTGGCTGTCTTATTGCTGCTCGTCATGGTTGCCTGGCTACCCATCGTCAGCGTCTTTCCTCTCCTCGATAAGTTTCCGTACAACCTCTGGGGATTCGTCGTGCTGTTTTATTTCGGGTCACGATTGGTCGCACTGGGAATGATTGATTTGGTGGTGAATCAAACCGACTTGAAAACCCTCGTTTTCTCGACCTGGCGTATCAGCCGAGGTCAAGTTTGGACGCTGCTGATTGCACATCTGATTTTTTTCGCCGCCATCACCCTGGTTTTCATCATCCTACCCTTGGTCGAGCCTTATCTTTTGTTACAGATGTCGGTGCTGGTTTTACTCATCCAGCCCATCGTGATTCTGTTCTATATTTTTATTTTTCAAATTTATGCTCATCAGCGACCCGACACAGACAATGCCTGACTCACTGATAGCCGAGAGAATTCCCATGCCTGTTGATACCCAGACCTTTAATATGGCGGACTATCTGCTCACGCCGCACGATGTTTACGCCTTCCTAAACGAAGCGCTGCAAACCAAGGACGTCAGTTTTATTGCTCGCGCCTTTGGCATCGTCGCCGAATCCAAAGGCGTCGAAATCATTGCCCAACACAGCAACCTCAATTGCGCTCAGTTGTGCCTGGCCGTCAGCGAGCAAAGCGAACCGACGCTGGCGTCGGTGCTGGCGGCGCTGGAGGCTTTGCAAGCAGACCTATCTCTCGATACCCACAGCCACTGAGCCGGGCGCGGACGTAAACGCACCGGGCTGCACTTCACTTACTGCCCGGCTGTGATACTGTTTTGCCACCTCAACCGATAGCGATGCCCATGCTGTATTCTTTCCTGCGCGACACCCTTCGTTTCTTCGGCCATCACTGGATTCCGCTGACGGTCATCACCGCCAGTCTGGGGCTGGTGTTTGAACTGTTGGTCATGCTCAGCTGGCCGCAAACCAATCCGGACGAGCTCAGCTTTCCGTGGTTTGCTTACCTGCTGCAATGGCTCGGTTCGGTTTGGACCATGGCGGCGGTCATTCTTTATCTTGACCATGCCCTGGGTGGGCAATATCTGGCACCGGTGAGCGCCTGGCAAAAAGCGCTGACTTTCGTGTTACCGCTGGCGGCTTTGCAGATACTGATCGCCATCGGCATTTCCATCGGCTTTGTGTTTCTCGTCGTCCCCGGCATCTACCTGGGCATTAAACTGGCGTTGAGCAGCTTTTATCTGGTGCTCGACCGACAGTCCATCATCACCGCCATGAAGTCGGCCTGGAACGGTAGCGATGGTTATGGCTGGACACTGCTGGGCGGCTATCTGTTGTTCTATGGCGTCCTTATGTTGCTGATGCAAACCATCACCTACACCCTGACCTCAGAAACCGGTGGTTATGGACCGATAGAGGTCTTTATCGGTGTGCTCTTTAAGCCGTTAACAGCGCTCATTATTATCTTCGGTTTCCGCGTTTATTCGGACAGCCGCCAGTCCAGTTAAAAGCTGCATTTTTGCGCTGGCGCAACCAACAAAGAGTGCTAGAGTACGGGGCCTGACGTCGGCCCCGCTATGCCTCTGCCGAGCCTCGCTGCAATCCTGGACTGAGTACCCTCATGCGTTCCATTCTGCTGTCCATTACTGCCCTGTTTTTTGGTCTGTCGTTATTGCTGATGGGCAACAGTCTGCTCAGCACCTTATTGGTGATTCGCGGCGTCAGCGTAGGGTTTTCTGAACAGTTTCTCGGCCTGCTGTCATCAAGCTATTACCTCGGCGCCTTGCTGGGTACCTGGTTTGCCGGCCGGTTGATTCGGCAGATGGGTCATATCCGTTGCTTCACCTTCTGCGCATCACTGCTGTCGTGCGGCACTGTGCTTTATGTGCTGCTGCTCTCTCCCGTTGCCTGGATGATCATTCGTCTGCTCACCGGCTTCGGCGTCTTCGTGCTCTTTACTGTTATCGAAAGCTGGTTGAACGGCCAGACGCCGGACGAATACCGCAATCGCATTTTCTCGCTCTACATGGTGGTGCAGATGATCGCCACCGCCATTGCTCAGCAGTTCCTGCATCTCGACAGCGCCGATGCCTTTACGCTCTTTGCCATCGCTGCTGTGCTGGCTTCGGCCGCTGTAATGCCGGTGTCCTGGACGCGCTTGCAACAGCCACACGTGGCGCTCGATATGCCGAAAATGGATTTGCCGCGCCTGATTGAATCGGCACCGGTCGCGGTCACTGCTGTGGTGATTTCCGGTCTGACGCTGGGTCCGTTCTGGGGCTTGTCGCCGCTGTTTGCAGCCAGCCTAGGTTACAGCGAAAGCCAGGTGGCGATCTTTATTTCTCTGGCGGTTTTGGGGGGCGCGGCGATCCAGTATCCGGTCGGTCGGCTGTCCGATCTGATCGATCGGCGGCTGGTCATTCTGGGCGTCCTGGCAGCGACCTCCCTGGTCAGTCTGGCGCTGGTGACCGTCGCTTATCTGCTGCCATCGCAACTCTGGTTAATCGTTTTCCTGGCGATGCTCTTTGTCGGCCTGGCACTGGCGGTATACCCGATCGGTGTGGCGCACCTGGTGGACCATATCCATAAGGATCATCTGGTGGCCGGCTCCAGCGGTCTGTTACTGCTCTATGGCCTGGGTTCCTTTATCGGCCCGGCGTTGGCAGGCATCGGTTTGCAGCGGCTCGGCGGCCAGTCATTACCGGGTTTCTTTGCGCTGGTCACGCTGCTGGCGGTGTTTGTCGTGGCCTGGCAGCTACGGCAATCGAAGGTGGTGGAGAAGCCGACCGACTACGAAGGTCACTTTGTGGCCATGGTGCGCACCGGCCCCAATGTGTTGCCGCTGCACCCGGATTCGGAAGAGGAAATTGAGCCGCCGAAAGAACGTCGCCAAGGGCCGCGTCCGCAACCACCAGAAGACGCAACTCCGAACGACTAGGCAACGCTTAATCTTTCGATTTTTTGCGGTAGGAGTGTTCGAGCATGGCGCGCACCAGATCGCGCCAGGTGAGAATGCCCAATGGCTGTTTCGAGCTGTTCACCACCGGAATGCAGGATAAGCCTTTGTCGTGCATCAGGCGCACCGCCTCGATGATCGGCGCTTCCGGTGAAACGGTGATCGGGTCACGCGTCATCAACTCATAAGCGCGCTTGATCATGGTGTGGGTATCGCGCAGTTCTTCTTCGTATTTACCGACGAACGGCGACAGCGCCTTGAGCACATCGCGGTCGGAAATAATGCCCACCAGTTTGCCGTGTTCGGTGACCAGCACATGGTGAAAATGGTGTTCTTCGAACAACTCACGAATGCTCGCCAGAGTGTGTTCGGTGCCCACTTTCACCGGGTTGGGAGTCATAAAATCGCTGACACTCATCGTCTTTTCCTTAACGTCTGTGGTGCGCTTAACGCTGGCGCGCCAGCCAGCGGTCGAGTTGATTGGCAAAGGCCTGACGATCGCTTTGGTTGAACGCCGCCGGACCGCCGGTCTGAATACCACTGGAGCGCATCGTATCGAGAAAATCCCGGATGTTCAGCCGGCCTTTGATGTTGTCCTTGGTGAAGGCCTCGCCACGCGGGCTCAGCGCCAGGCCGCCAGCGTCAATCACCTCAGCCGCCAAGGGAATATCGGCGGTAATCACCAAATCTCCAGGCTGCAGCCGCTGTACAATTTCGTTATCGGCCACATCGAAGCCGGAAGCCACCTGCACACTGCGAATATGCTTCGACGGCGGCGTACGCATCGGCTGATTGGCCACCAGCACCAACTCGGTAGCAGTACGTTCCGCAGCGCGAAACAGAATTTCCTTGACCACGCCCGGACAGGCATCGGCATCGACCCAGATCGTCATCGTTGTTCTCTTCGGTTAACTGGCGGCAGTTTAGCATGACCCGATGCGACGGTTTAAAAGCGGCACTGCAACACCATCTTAGCCGAAACAGAATTCGCTGACAGAAGGAGCCACCATGAGCCGTCATTTCGAAACCGCACCCGGCCTGAACGAAGAACGCGACCCGGCCACTAACAACTTTGTCTTTAACCAGACCATGCTGCGCATCAAAGACCCGGCCGTGACCCTGGATTTCTACACCCGGGTTATGGGCATGACGCTGGTAAAGAAACTGGATTTCGAGGCGATGAACTTCTCGCTCTACTTTCTAGCGGCGATCAAACCGGAAGAGCTGAGCGACTGGTCCAATGATGCCAAAACCCGCACCGCCCAAACCTTCGGCCGCCCGGCGATGCTGGAACTGACCCACAACTGGGGCACCGAAAAGGACGCCGACTTCCACTACCACAACGGCAACGACCAACCTCAGGGCTTCGGCCATATCGGTTTCGCGGTACCGGACCTGGACGCCGCCTGTGCGCGTTTTGATGAACTGGGCGTCGAATACGTCAAACGCCCGGAAGACGGCAAGATGAACGACCTGGCCTTTATCAAAGACCCGGACGGCTACTGGATCGAGATTTTCGCCGCTGAGCGCATTGCCGGGGCCATGGCTTAAATCCCCAACTTATCGCGCAAGCCATAATAGATCGCGCCCGCCGCCGTGTAGGGCGCGCGCAGCATCCGGCCGCCGGGAAACGGGAAGTGTTTCAACGCGGCGAAAGCATCGAACCGTTCCGCCTGGCCGCGCAAGGCTTCAGCGATTAACTTGCCGGCCAGGTGCGTTGTGGTAACACCGTGACCGCTGTAACCCTGAGCGTAATAAATGTTGTCGCCGATGCGACCAAACTGCGGCAGGCGACTCATGGTGAGCAGGAAATCACCGCCCCAGGCGTAGTCGAATTTCACACCTTTGAGTTGCGGGAACGTACTTTCCAGATGCGGCCGCAGGAAGTTTTCGATGGAGCGCGGGTCGCCACCGCCGTAGGTCACACCGCCGCCGTAGAGCAGCCGGAAATCGCCGGTAATGCGGTAGTAATCGAGCTTGTAATTGCAGTCTTCGACGCACTGCAATTGCGGAATCAGTTCGCGTGCTTTTTCCTCACCCAGCACTTCGGTGGTGACAATCTGGGTGCCGCAAGGCATCGATTTGGCCGCCAGTTCCGGCACCAGATTACCCAGGTAGGCATTGCCGGCAACCATCAAATAGTTGGCCGTTACCTGGCCCTGGTCGGTGTGCACTACCGGCTTCTCACCGCGATCGATACGCAGCACTTTTGAGTCTTCAAATATTTGTCCGCCGTGACTTTCAATCGCCGCCGCTTCACCGAGCGCCAGGTTCAGCGGATGAATATGACCGCCGCGCTGATCGAGCAGGCCACCGAGATAACGATCGGATTTGAGGTAGCCGCCCAAGGCATCACGATCCAGCAGTTTCATCTCATCGTTGCCGTAACGCGCCCACAGTGCTTGCTGCTCGGTCAGTTCGTGCAGCTGGCGTTTGTTGAAGGCAACGAACAAACCACCGGGCTTGTAATCACAATCGATCTGATACTGAGCGATGCGCTGACGAATAATGTCGGCGCCTTCGAACGCCATCGAGCCAAGCATCTTCGCCATGTCCTGACCGTAATTACGTTCGATCACATCCAGATCACGGCTGTAGCTGTTGACCAACTGACCGCCGTTGCGGCCGCTGGCACCAAAGCCAATGCGCGCTGCTTCCAGCACCACCACCTTGAAGCCGGCTTCGGCTAAATGCAGCGCTGTCGATAAACCGGTAAAGCCCGCGCCGATCACACAGACGTCGGCTTCAATAGCTTCCGTCAGCGGCGGTCGTTGCGGCGCTGCATTGGCCGTGGCGGCGTAATAGGAGCCGGTATGTTCGGTGCGTTCAGCCATGTTTAAAACTCTCCTGCAAGAGCACGTTTGCGTTGTGAATTGCGCTGCCTCTATGCTTGCCAACCTTAACTGCGACGGAGGCAACGATGACCGACACCAACCTGGACAATCCGCTCACCCTGAAACTGGGTCATGAAGAACTGATCATCCGGCGACGTTACGAAGTGCTGAGCATCATCAATGACTTCTTTATCGCCATCTGGTTTTTTGTCGGCAGTATTTTGTTTCTGTTTCCCAGCCAGGAAACACTGGCAGTCTGGTTTTTTATCATCGGCAGTTTTCAGTTTTTAATCCGGCCAACCCTGCGGCTGACCAGCCATATCCATCTGCAACGTATTCCATCCAGCCAGTGGAATAACTGAGTTCAGTTACTCCAGCGTCGGCATGACAAATTCGGCGCCTAAATCGCCTTCCGGCCAGCGGGCAGTAACAGCCTTGCGTTTGGTGTAGAAGCGCACGCCTTCCATACCGTGAACGTGGTTGCTGCCGAACAGCGAACGCTTCCAGCCACCGAACGCATGGAAGGCCATCGGTACCGGAATGGGCACATTGACGCCAACCATGCCGACCTGAATGTCGCGCACAAACTGACGCGCCACACCGCCGCTGCGAGTGTAGATGGAGGTGCCATTACCGAACTCATGAGCGTTAATCAGTTTCACCGCGCTGACGTAATCGGGCACGCGCACTACGCACAGTACCGGACCAAAAATTTCTTCGCGGTAGATGGTCATGTCCGGTGTAACCTGATCGAACAGACAGCCACCGATAAAGTAGCCGTTCTCGCAACCGGCGACGTTTAAACCACGACCATCGACGACCAACTGCGCACCTTCGGCCACGCCGGTATCGACATAACCGGTCACTTTCTGCAGATGCGCCGCGCTGACCAACGGCCCCATATCGAGGCCTTTTTCAGCGCCGTTGCCGATCTTTAATTGACGCGTTTTGGCGGCCAGTTTTTCCACCAGTTCGTCGGCGATATCGCCCACGGCAACAGCAACCGAAATCGCCATGCAACGCTCACCGGCCGAACCGTAAGCCGCGCCCATCAACGCATTCACCGCGCCATCGAGATCGGCATCGGGCATCACCACTAAGTGGTTTTTCGCGCCGCCCAAGGCCTGCACGCGTTTGCCGTGTTCGCTGGCGGTGCGGTAGATGTATTCAGCAATGGGCGTGGAACCAACAAAGCTGACCGCCTTAACGTGCGGGTTAATCAACAGCTCATCGACGGCTTCTTTATCGCCATTGACCACGTTGAACACGCCATCGGGCAAGCCGGCTTCTTTGAGCCAGTCGGCGACCAACAAGGCCGCACTCGGATCTTTTTCCGAGGGTTTCATGACGAAGGTATTGCCGCAGGCAATCGCCACCGGCCACATCCACATCGGCACCATGGCCGGGAAGTTAAAGGGCGAAATACCGGCAACCACGCCGAGTGGTTGATTAACCGACCAGGCATCGACACCGCGACCGACCTGCTCGGTGATTTCGCCTTTCAACAGATGCGGAATGCCACAGGCAAACTCAACCACTTCCATGCCACGAATCACTTCACCGCGTGCATCCTCAAACACCTTGCCGTGCTCGGCGCTGATCACCCGCGCCAGCTCATCGAGCCGTTCATCGAGCAGCATTTTGAAGCGGAATAGAATACGCGCCCGATTCAATGGCGAGGTTTCCATCCAGTCCGGCAAGGCCTTACGCGCAGCCTCTACGGCCTGCTGCACTTCGGCTTTGGACGCCAGCGAAACCTGCGCCGTCTGCTCACCCAGGGCCGGATTAAATACCGGGCCTTGGCGTTCGGAGGCGCCGGTATGTTGGCCGCCAATAAAATGATTGATCTGCTGCATATCAAAATCCTCGATTCGGTGTCAGCCAACGCTCTGGATGGCGGTGCGAATGGCGCTGATGATTTGGTCGATCTGGTCTTCGCTGATGATCAGCGGTGGCGACAGCGCCAGCGTATCGGCGGTGCAGCGGGTCAGCACATTGCCCTGCCAGTAACAGTGATGGAACACATCGTAGCCACGTGCGCCGACGGCGCCATCACGCGGATGCAATTCAATGCCGCCGACCAGACCGATGTTGCGAATGTCCTTCACCACATCCAGTTCATTCAGGCTGTGCAACGCATCCTGGAAGCGCACTTCCAGTTCCAGCGCGCGCTGGAACAATCCTTCGGCTTCATAAATATCGAGCGTCGCCAAACCAGCCGCCGCCGCCACCGGATGCCCCGAATAGGTGTAGCCATGGAACAGCTCGATGGTTGCATCCGGGCCGTTCATAAAGGCATCGTGAATAAAGTCGGCGGCGAACACCGCGCCCATTGGCACCGAGCCGTTGGTCAGGCCTTTGGCGGTGGTCATTAAATCCGGAGTCACGCCAAAACGCGTCGCCGCAAAGGCTTCGCCAACTCGACCAAAACCGGTAATGACTTCATCGAAAATCAGCAGAATGCCGTGCTGTTGGGTCAGCTCGCGCAAGCGTTTCAAATAACCGACCGGCGGCAACACCACACCGGCCGAACCGGCCACCGGTTCGACGATAACGGCTGCTATGGTGTCGGCGCCGTAGAGATCGATCATACGTTGCAGGTCTTCCGCCAAATCGGCACCGGCTTCAGGCAAACCCCGGCTGAACGCATTTTCCGCTAACAGGGTATGACGCAGATGCGCCACATTCGGCAAACCCGGACCAAAGGCGCGCTTGTTATTGACCAGACCACCGACCGAAATGCCACCAAAGCCCACGCCGTGATAACCCTTTTCGCGACCAATCAAACGCGAGCGCTGGCCATCGCCTTTGGCGCGGTGATAAGCCAGCGCAATCTTCAAGGCGGTATCGACCGATTCGGAACCGGAGTTGGTGAAGAACACCTTGTTCAGGCCGTCAGGTGTGTACTGCACCAGACGCTCGGCCAGCTCGAACGGCGCCGGGTGACCCATCTGAAAGGTCGGGCCGTAATCGAGTGTGCTGATCTGTTGGTGCACTGCCTTGGAGATAGCGTCGCGTCCGTGACCGGCGTTCACGCACCACAAACCGGCGGTGCCATCGAGCAGGGTACGGCCGTCTTCGGTGGTGTAGTGCATGCCTTCGGCCGCGACCAGCATGCGCGGTTCGGCCTTGTATTGGCGGTTGGCGGTGAAGGGCATCCAGAAGGCATCGGTTTTAACAGACATGGCGGCCTCGCTATGGCAATGGGTAGCAACATCGCCCTTGCTCGAAATCGGCATCGCGACGTTTGTTATTTTGAACATGCAGCGCCAGTGTATGTCAAAGATTCACGGTCGCCAACCACCGCCAACCTCCTCGATAGTTGCATTCTGTCTGCCCCGAACCGCCACAAAAGCGGGTTTCAACAAGCGTTCAATATATTGAATGTTCACCGCCCACTGGAGTAAGGTGGCAGCATTAAAATTTCCCGCTCGAGGCCGCCATGACCACCCAAACTTTTGATTACTGGACCCAACAGGCCTCCGCCCTGAAAGCCGAAGGCCGCGCCTATATCGATGGCGAATACAGCGACGCGCTCTCGGGTGAAACCTTCGAATCGCGCAGCCCGATTGATAATCGCCTGCTGGCCAATGTGGCTGCCTGCAACGCCGCCGATGCCGACCGCGCGGTCGCCGCTGCGCGCCGCGCCTTCGATGCTGGTGAGTGGTCACAACTGCCGCCGGCCAAGCGTAAGTCGGTGCTGCTGCGCTTTGCCGCCCTGATCAAAGAACACGGCGACGAACTGGCGCTGCTCGACACCCTCGATATGGGCAAACCGATTGGCGATTCCACCGGCGTCGATATCCCGGCCACGGTGCGTTCCATTCAATGGTCGGCCGAAGCCATCGACAAGCTGTACGACGAAATTGCGCCCACGGCGCACGATGAACTCGGTTTGGTGACGCGTGAGCCGGTTGGCGTGGTCGCTGCCATCGTGCCGTGGAATTTCCCGATGATTATGGCCAGCTGGAAGATCGGTCCGGCACTGGCGATGGGTAATTCGGTGATTCTGAAACCGTCGGAAAAATCGCCATTGAGCGCTATTCGACTGGCCGCGCTTGCCACCGAAGCCGGCATTCCCAAGGGCGTCTTTAATGTGCTGCCCGGTTTTGGCCATACCGTCGGCAAAGCGCTGGCGTTGCATATGGACGTCGACACGCTGGTGTTTACCGGCTCCACCGGCGTCGCCAAGCAGCTGATGATTTATTCCGGTGAATCCAACTTAAAACGCATCTGGAGTGAAGCCGGTGGCAAATCACCGAACGTCGTCTTCGCCGATGCACCCGATCTGGACGCCGCCGCTGCGGCCGCCGCCGAAGGCATCTGCTTTAACCAGGGCGAAGTCTGCACCGCCGGTTCACGCTTGCTGGTCGAAGCCAGCATCGCCGACGACTTTATGGAAAAGGTGCGCGCCGCCATCGCCACCTGGAAACCCGGCAACCCGCTCGACCCGGCCACCAAGGTCGGTGCCATTGTCGATGAAGCCCAGTTGCAACGCGTGCAAAGCTACATCGCCGCCGGCCATGAAGGCGGCGCCCGCCTGACTGCCGGTGGCGAACGCCTGAACGCCGTCGATGGTGGTTTCTTTGTCGAACCAACGGTGTTTGAAGACGTCACCGCCCAGATGCGCATCGCCCAGGAAGAAATCTTCGGGCCAGTGCTGTCGGTGATTCGATTTGAAGACGAAGCCGAAGCGCTGCGCATTGCCAACGACAGCGTTTATGGTCTGGCCGCCGCCCTCTGGACCGCCAACCTCAGCCGCGCCCATCGCTTTGCCAAAGGCCTGCGCGCTGGTTCGATCTGGGTCAACCAGTGGGACGCTGGCGACATGACCGCGCCGTTTGGCGGCTATAAACAGTCGGGTAACGGCCGCGATAAATCGCTGCATGCGTTCGATAAGTACTCGGAGATTAAGGCGACCTGGATAAAGATTTAAACGGGAGACGCTTAACGGGAGACGCTTGACGCTGATTACACCTAGTTAGCATCTCCCGTCTCCCGTCCAGCATCTCCCGTACAATCAAATCCAATCCTTCATCCGGTAATACAACATCCCCAACGCCAGCAACGGCGACCGGAATTTCGGCCCGCCGGGGAAGGTGATGTGCTTTACCTTCTCCAGCAAATCCAAGCGTCCGCTTTCGGCGTGAATGCTTTCGGCGATCACTCGCGCGGCCAGGTGAGTGACATTCACACCATGACCGGAATAAGCCTGGGCGTAGTAGATGTTGGGTTGCAGTCGGCCAACCTGCGGAAAACGGTTGGCGCCGATGCCGATCATGCCGCCCCATTGGTAGTCGATGCGTACTTCTTTTAAGTAAGGAAATACCTTGTCCAGATGCGGTTTTAACACCGCCTCGATGGAAGACGGGTCGCGCCCGGAATAGTTGCACAGACCACCAAACAGCAGGCGGTTGTCGGCGGACAAACGGTAATAATCGAGCGCTACATTCATATCGCAAACGGCGTGGTTGCCTGGCAGCACGCGTTTGGCGGTGGCGTCGTCGAGGGGTTCGGTCGCCATCATATAGCTGCCTGCGGGCAGCACTTTGCCGGCCAGAGTTTTGTTCAGACCAGCAACATAGGCATTGCCGCACAAAACCAATCGTTCAGCCGTCACCTCGCCCAGTTCGGTTTTAATCCGCATCGGTTCGCCTTCAATCACCTCGGTCACGGCGCTGCGTTCAAAAATCCGCACACCCAGACTCGCTGCTGCCCTGGCTTCACCGGTCACCAGATTCAGCGGATGCAGATGACCGCTACCCTGATCAACCAGGCCGCCCAGATAGCGCTCGGAGCCGACGACTTCGCCCAATCGATCCGGTGGAATCAGTTCAAACTGAGCGCCCAGCGGTGTCTTGTTCAGCGCCTCAACGTCGGCTTGTAGATCACGCCAGTGACGCGGTCGGTTGGCGACGTCGGCATAGCCCCAGCGCAAATCACAATCGATGCCGTATTGAGCGACACGCTGGCCAACGATATCAAGCGCCTCGCTGCCCATGGCTTCCACCTCAGCCATACCCGCCTCACCCAGCACCTTGCGGAACGGCGCCAGACCATGACCGATGCCGCGCACCAGCTGGCCACCATTGCGACCGGACGCGCCCCAGCCAATGCGCCGCGCCTCCAGCAACACCACGCTGTAGCCCCGTTCCGCCAGCTCCAGCGCGGTATTAACGCCACTGAAACCGCCGCCGACCACGCAGACATCAGCGCGGATCGACTCGGTCAGTTGCGGGTAACGTTGGTCGTAGCGTGCGGTATCGGCGTAGTAAGAGGCCGGGTGATCCGGGCCGTGGGTGCGGGGGTTTAACATCGTGGTCTTCAGTTCCAGTGTTAATTATAATGGGCGATCGTTTGGTATTTTTGACATAGCGTCAGTGGCATTGCAAGCCACAGCGGCCGTAGTGATGGAGCTTGCATGGTGAGGGTCAGTGGCGTTTGATAGGCTGTAAAAAATAATGAAACCCCCTGGAGGGATGCACTCTTGGATGTAGGCGAACGACTCAAATCCATTCGTGAACAACACGGACTGTCGCAACGGGAGCTGGCCAAACGCGCCGGCGTCACCAACAGCACCATTTCCATGATCGAAAAAAACAGCGTCAGCCCCAGCGTCAGTTCGCTGAAAAAAGTATTGCAGGGCATTCCCATGTCGCTGGTCGAATTCTTCGCCGAAGAAAACGAGAACGAGTCAACCCAGCCGGTTGTCTATTCGCCGGACGATCTGCTCGACCTGTCCGTCAACGATGTGCAGCTCAAGCTGGTTGGACGCGCCTTCGGCAAACGGGCGCTGGCTTTTATGATCGAAACCTACGAACCCGGCGCAGACACCGGCGCCGACCTTTACGTACACGACGGTGAAGAAGCCGGTCTGGTAGTGCGCGGCGCTTTTGAACTGACCGTCGGCAACGACATCTACCAGCTGCACAAAGGCGACAGCTACTACTTCGATTCCACCCGGCCGCACCGTTTCCGCAACCCGTTCGACGAACCCTGCCAGATTATCTCGGCCACCACACCGGCCAACTTCTAACCATAACGTCGGCAGTGAAGCCGCCAGTCATGGTCTAGACTAAGTCTTCCAAGATGACGCTAACGGAGCAGGCCAATGTCCGTTCATCGCTGGAGTCTGTCGCTGCTGCTGGTGTTGTTCACCGGTATCAGCGCGGCCGATCAATTCAATGTCCGGCTCGATCCACTGTTCGCCCGGCTGCAGCGTGCGCCCGATGCGGTGACCTCAGCCATGATCGAACAACAAATCTGGCGCGCCTGGAGCGAAGCACCCAACGACGCGGCCGGTCGGCTGATGCGTCGTGGCACGGCCGCGATGCAGGCCGGCCAGTTGGAAACCGCGCTGAGTAATTTCAATGAGCTGATCGAGACCGAACCGGAATTCGCCGAAGCCTGGAATAAACGCGCCACCGTCCATTATCTGCTCGGCAACTATCAGCAATCGATCGCCGACATTGACCAGACACTGGCGCTGGAACCGCGTCACTTCGGCGCACTGTCCGGCCTCGGTGCCATCTTCGCGCAACTGGAACAACCCAAGGCCGCCATCCGCGCCTTCGAAGCCGTGCTGGAAATTTACCCGCAATCGAGCAGCAGCAAACGCAGCATCGAGCGCCTCGAATCCAATCTGCAAGGTCGCGTGCTCTAGACGTCAGGTGGCTTGAGCAGCAAGAATGGCAGCTCTCTTGTTGCCACTCGGAGTCTGTATGAACGCCGTCGAACACCGCCCCGACGAACACCAGTTTATCCTCAGCCTGGACGATGGTCAGGGTCATCTGCGCTACCAGCTCAACGGCCAGGACATCGACTTCACCTCCACCTATGTGCCCGATAACTGGCGCGGTCGCGGCCTGGCCCGTGAGCTGGTCGATGCCGGCTTAGCCTGGGCGCGCGGCGAAGGCTATAACATCCACGCCAGTTGCTGGTATGTCCAGAAGGTGCTCACACGCGGCGGTTAAGCCTGCTCAGACCTTGGGAGCCTCTGAATAATTCCCCCGGGGCTCCCTTAGTGAAAATCTTTGAACCCGGGCTTCAGTTTCCTTCGCTTTGATCAGCACAGCGAAAGCGCATACTGCGCCCCGTATTCGAACTTTTCGTTCACATTTTCCACTGAGGAATCTGACATGACTAAAGTACTGGTGCTCTACTACTCCATGTATGGCCATCTGGAAACCATGGCCAAAGCCGTTGCTGAAGGCGCTAAAGAAGCCGGCGACGTTGAAGTCACCATCAAGCGCGTACCGGAAACCATGAGCGCTGATGCTCTGGCTGCGATCGGCGCCAAAACCGACTCCGAACATCCGGTTGCCAGCGTTGACGAACTGGCCGATTACGACGCCATCATCTTCGGCAGCCCGACTCGCTTCGGTAACATGACTGGCCAGATGCGCACCTTCCTCGACCAGACCGGCGGTCTGTGGGCACAGGGCAAACTGGTGGGCAAAGTGGGCTCTGTGTTCACTTCTACCGGTACTCAGCACGGCGGTCACGAAACCACCGTTACCTCTTTCCACACCACCTTGCTGCACCAAGGCATGGTCATCGTCGGCGTCCCTTACAGCTGCCCTGGCCTGACCTATATGGACGACATCACCGGTGGTAGCCCATACGGTGCCGGCACTCTGGCCGGTGGCGACGGCAGCCGTCAGCCGAGCGAAAACGAGCTGGACATTGCTCGTTTCCAAGGCAAGCACGTCGCTGAGATCGCCAAGAAGCAAGCGGCCTGAGCCGATTCGATTTAACGCCACCCGCCGGTGTGTTTTACCTCTTTTAACCCGGCGGATTTCAGCGCAGTAACCCCGCTCCGGCGGGGTTTTTTTCGTTCAGTCGTTTTGAATCAACATCACCCCGGCACCGGTATTGGAAATCGGCGCGTGGTAGGAGCGATGCAGTTCGGTCAGCTTGCCGGTGAGTGCACCGCGCATGGCTAGCCACATGGCCAGTTCCACACCTTGGGAGCCGGCAATTTTCACCAGATCACCATTGGAATAGCGCGTCAGCGCCTGGGGGTTTGGCACCAACTGATCCATGCAGTAATGATCAAATTCGTGGTTAATGTAGCCGGCCCGTTCGCCATCGAGCTGATGCGACAACCCGCCGGTTCCGAACATCACCACCTTCTTGTTGCCCGACCAGGATTCCACCGCCCGGCCAATGGCCTGTCCCAAGGCAAAGCTGCGGGACGGTTTGGGCATAGGGTGACGTTCGCAGTTGATGGCCACCGGTATTACCTGCAGATGCTGGTAATCCCGGTCCGGGTACATCAAGGTCAACGGCACCGTTAAACCATGGTCGACGCGCATTTCCTGGCACACGGTCGGATCGAAATCCGCTTCGATCAAGCTGTTGACGATGTGCCACGACAAGTCGGTTTCACCGGTAATCGGCGGAATCGGTTTGATGCCCCAGCCTTCATCGGCGTTGACATAGTGGGCCGCTGTGCCGATGGCAAAGGTCGGTTTGCGGTCGAGGAAAAACTCCAGACCGTGATCGTTGTAGAACACGATCGCAATGTCTGGCTGCTGCTCATACAACCACTGCCGCACCGGCGGATAGGCGGCGAAGAAGTCTTTCCAGTACGGCTCGTTTTGCAGGCCCTGATCCATCGCCACGCCAATGGCGGGAATATGGCTGGTGCTAATACCACCGATGATCTTACTCATAGTCGTATTCTCCAAAGCGGCGGTTACCACCATCGACCAGCATGGCCTTGAATTCATCGGTGCTCATGCCGGTCTGCAAACCACCGACATCCTGCACGCCCAAACCCAGTACGCCGGCGAATTTGGCGAGGTAATAAATCGATCCGCCCAGCGCCTGCAGCTTGAGTACATCACGGCCGAGCAGGGCGGCTTTTTGTTCGGCGTCGAGCCCAAAGCGATCGCAATAGCCGCTTTCATCAGCCAGAAAGGCTTCGCGTCCGGCCGCTTCATTAAAGGAGTAACACAGCTTGTTCAAGGCATAGCCCTGGGTGGCCATAGGACCGTCAAAGATCTGGGTGCCTGGCGGTGAATGAGGAATGGTCATGGTAAAGCTCCGTCATCGTTGCTTGAGCCACAGACTAGAGCAGCCGATATGACTAAAACTGATCTGGATCAGTTCAGGCGGGGCTTCTTGGGAACAGGGCGTTCACCGGCCGGGACACTGTTTATAGCGCCGGGTATGCGCACAAAAAAAATACCAATCGGCCAATGTTTGACTAGGCTGAAACAGACCCCGGGACAGGGTATGGCGGTTTGCCGTCCGATAATAATGATGGAGGTTGTGGTTAATGAACAAACCGATTCAGCCAGCAATCGATCGAGATTCAAAACGGCTGATGCTGTTGGTACTTCTGCCCGTCACCCTGCTGTTTATTATCCTCGGTTACGTGCTTCAGCAGCAGCGCCAGGCGCAGCAACTGGAAGACTTTGATCAGGATCAGATACGGACGCTGGCTGAAGCTCAGACCTTACTGAAAACTGCCCTGAATCAGCCTATTCAGCATTTGACCGGCACCATCGCCAACCCCTTCGTGCTGCAAGCCATGTCCAGCAACAACCCCACTGATCGCAGCCGCGCCCTGGCAGCCAGTCTGAGCGGAGTGGCGTTACGCAATCGCGACTATATGCAATTGCGCTGGATATTACCCAGTGGTCAGGAAGCGCTGCGCATCGATGTCGATCACGAAAACGGCGGCATTTATAACCGTTCACAAGAGGAATTGCAGAACAAAGCCAACCGCCCCTATCACGATATGATTATGCAGCTGCAGGGCTTTGAAGTGGGCATTACCGACGCCGACCTGAACGTTGAAGATGGCCGGGTTGAAGTGCCGCTGAAGCCAACCATTCGCTATGGTCTGCGTCTGCCACGGGTCAACGATGTCGACCTGGGCTACCTGATTTTCAACCTCGATCTGGATCAACTGCTCGACACCATCCGCCGGCTGCAAGGTGACACCCGCCTGTTCCTCGCCGATGCCAGAGGCCAATGGTTGCTGCACGATCAAACTGCCTGGGCCTGGGGTTTACTGCTTGGCAACGATACCCAAATCAGCCAGACCAACCCTGAACTGTGGACCGCGCTGACCAACAACAGCCTCAGTAACAATGTCCTAAACACCACCAATGGTCGCTGGCGTTGGACCAAAATTCGCGTCGGGCAAGGCAACGAGTCCGTAGCAGTCAGCACTGATATCTGGATATTGGCCAACATCCCGCGCGCTACCCTGGTGAACGCGACCAGCGGCAATATTCGTCAGTCGTTGTTGCTCTATGCCACCTTGCTGGTCGCCTTGTTGATCTTCAGCACCGTGCTCTACAGCACGCAAAAACGCGCCACCTTATTGCGCCGGGAAAATCAGGACATCACCAACGAACTCAACTCCAGCCTGACCTTTCAGCAGACCCTTAACAATGTCTTACCGGCCTTGGTTATCTACTGGAATCGCGAGGAGAAATGCGAGTACGTCAACGAAACCTTTGAGCACTGGTTTAACACGTCCGCTTCCGAACTGATCGGAAAAACCTTCAGCGAAGTGATGCTTAATGAGGACCACCAGCTCTATCATTCCCTACTGCTGCGCGCTCTGGCCGGTGAAAAAGTCACCTTTGAGCGCAGTGTCATAAACAACAACATCACGCAACATCTACACACCACCTATGTCCCACACAAGCAGCCCGATCCGCTGGCGCCGAACCAAACACTGATCAGCGGTGTGATCTCCATCAGCACCGATCTGACCGAAATCATCCAGGCGCGCAAAGACGTGGAAGCACTGAACCAGGCGTTGGCTGAACGTACCCGCCAGGCAGAAACCACCGCTGCGGCCAAGAGTCATTTCCTGGCCAATATGAGCCATGAAATTCGCACCCCGATGAACGCCATCATTGGCCTGTTGGACATCATTCGTGAAACCGAGCTGAACGCTCAGCAACATGACTACATCGATAACGCCCGAGCCTCGGCCAAATCCTTATTGCATGTATTGAACGACATCCTCGACCTATCAAAACTCGAAGCCGGAAAACTGTCCATCAACCTGGAATCTTTCGATGTCGAACGGCTGTTTAACAGCACCGTCAAACTGTTCGATTCGGCTTTCTATAAAAAGAACGTCGAACTGCTGGTCTGGGTCGACCCACGCATTCCGCGCCGACTCAAAGGCGACCCGCACCGGCTCAATCAGGTATTGAACAACCTGGTGGGCAATGCGCTGAAATTCACTCGCCAGGGCGAAGTGGTGCTGTCGGTCACCCTGGCCAGCAAAAATGAGATGAGTGCGCATCTGATCTATTCCGTTAAAGACACCGGCATCGGTATTCCTGCGGACAAACAGCAAAGTATTTTTGACTATTTCAATCAAGCCGATAACGACACCACCCGCGAATTCGGCGGCTCCGGTTTGGGTCTGAGTATCTGCCGCACGCTGGTGCAATTGATGGACGGCAGCATCGGCGTCAACAGTACCGAAAACAAAGGCAGTGAATTTTATTTCGAACTGGACCATGAAATTGTCGAAGAAAATATCGCCAACCCACCCCGGCTGAAACGGATTCTGATCGTCGACAGCAGCAGTGCAGCGCGTAACATGAGCAAAGCCTATCTCGACAGCTGGTCTATCACGACCGATACCGCCGACTCCCTCGAAGCAGGCCTGGCAGCCATCAACAACCCCGACATCCAATACGACGCCATCCTGGTGGACTGGCAATTGAACGATGACTCGGGCCTTGATCTGATCAACGCCGTGCGCAGCAACGACCAGCCATTCCCCATGACCGTGCTGATGACCAATAAAGACCCCTACGATCTGCTCAATGAGATCAAGGCCCGCGACATCAGCGATGTGCCGCTGTTGAAAAAACCCTTCACCTCATCGGCGCTCTATGACGTTCTGGCACGACTGGACAACGACAACAACAACGCTGTAAACAATAACAGCGACGACGAACAGAAGCGGATGCACGAGCAGGCAAGACAACTGGTCAGCAAGCGCATTTTAATGGTCGAAGACAACGCCCTGAATCAGGAAATAGCGCGCACCCTGCTGGCCAATCTGGGCATACCACTGGAAGTCTGCGACAGCGGCGAAGCGGCTTTGGAACTGGTGCGGGAAAATGAGTACGACGCCATCCTGATGGACCTGCACATGCCGACCATGGATGGCTTTGAAACCACGCGCCGCATCCGTGAACTGCTCGGACCAAACTTGCCAATCATCGCGCTCAGCGCGGCGGTCATGGAAGACGACATCGCTCAGGCCAAAGGCGCTGGCATGGACGATCACGTGGCCAAACCCATTGATCTGGCGCAGCTGGTCGACACCCTCTATCGCTGGCTGCCGGTACCGCTGGACACCACAACCGCCAATCATCATTCAGCCAACAGCCGCAACGAAACCACCGCCGACGTGCCGCTGGATTCCTTGTTTACGCAAATGGGTGAAAGTACCACCGAGGTGATGCGCCGTTTTCAGAACCAGGAAGCCACCGTTCGACATTTATTGATCGGCTTTGCACGCAATTATCACGACTTCAGCGAGCAACTCGAACAGGCGGTTCAGGCCGATGATGCTGCCACCTTGAAACGTCTGCTGCATACCTTAAAAGGCACGGCCGGCAGCCTGGGACTGAGCCGACTCAGCGACGCTGCCAAGGCTCTGGAGCAAGACCTGAAAACCCAATGGCCAGTATCACTGGAGAGCATTCAGCAGCCGCTGAATCAGGCGTTAACGGCGTTGCAGACCTTAACGCTCAACGACCTGCCCCAGGCCGCCATCAAACCTGAAGACAAACCCGCCTTGCTCAACGAAGTGGATGTCATCCTGTCGCGTTCGCGGGTAATACCGACGGAGTTGATCATGCAATTGCGCAGCCTTGCGGCTAACGACAAGCTGGCCGGTCACTATCAGCAGCTGCTCGAACAGATCGATCGCTTTGACTACGCCAATGCCCGTACCACCCTTAGCTACATCAAGGACCGGAACGATGTTTAACCCCTCAAGCCCGGATACCCGTATCCTGATCATTGAAGATGATCCGCTGATCATTCATACCATCCTGCCCACACTTAAAGAGTGCGGTGAGACCCTGATCGCCACCAATGGTGAACAGGCACTGCAGCTGGCGCATGAGCAACCCAACCTGATTCTGCTTGATCTGAATCTGCCCGATATGCACGGCATGGAACTGATCCGTCTGTTGCGACATCAATTGCACGCCACCGATATCCCACTGGTGGTATTAACCGCAACCCGGGATGCCGATACCGAAGTGCGCTGCCTGCATGCCGGCGCCAGCGACTTTTTACGCAAACCGATTTCATTGCCGGTACTGGAAGCGCGATTGAAAGTGCATCTGGAACTGCAGCAGAAAACCCAACTGCTGATCAACCTGGCCAGCCTTGATCCGCTGACTGGGCTAGCCAACCGACGCACCTTCGATTCGGTCTACGAACGCTATTGGTCATTGCATTACCGCCAGAGGGCACCGCTGTCTTTGCTGTACAGCGACCTGGACCATTTCAAAGTCATTAACGACCAGTACGGCCATGAGGGCGGCGACCACTGTCTGATCGAAATGTCGCGGGTGTTAACCACCACCGCCAAGCGACCATCCGATCTGGTGTGTCGTTACGGTGGCGAGGAATTTGTCGTCTTGTTACCCAATACGCCACAGGATTCAGCCTTAGAACTGGCGCGCAAGGCGCAATCGCTGTTGCGGCAAAAACCGATCCGCTTTAATGACCACGACATCAACCTGACTGCCAGTTGGGGCTTGGCCACCACCGTGCCGGAAGAGTCGCAAATCAGCCACGACCTGATTCAACGCGCTGACCAAATGTTGTACCAGGCCAAGGCCACCGGCAGAGATAAAGTCGTCAGCCAAGGAGATGCCTCATGACCGATATCAGCGCCAGTTTGCAACCGCTTATTTTATTAGTGGATGACGAACCCGATAACCTCAAGGTACTGGCCGATACGCTGAAATTTGATTATCGCGTCGCCGTGGTCACCAGTGCGGACCAGGCGCTGCGTTATCTGGAAAATGAAACGCGACCGAACCTGATTTTGCTCGATATCGTTATGCCGGGCATGGACGGTTACGCCCTCTGTCAGGTACTGAAAAACAGCGTCGACTGGCGCGATATTCCAGTGATTTTCATAACCGCAAAAACCGATGCCGCCTCCGAAGAAGCCGGCTTCCAACTCGGCGCCATCGATTACATTCACAAACCTTTCAATCGCTCCATCGTGCTGTCGCGCATCCGCTCGCATCTGTCGGTTCACGGCATGATGGGCCGCTTAATGGAGCGTGCTTCGCAACTGGAAGAACGCATCGGCAACGTCGCGCTCGGCCACAGCAATCTGGTCCCCGATCCCGACGCTCATGTCGCCGATCTGTTGCTGCAATCGGTGTTCACCCAGGCCATGGAAGCGGTGGTCATTACCGATTCACTCGGCACCATCGAAGCCATCAATCCAGCCTACACGCGCATCACCGGTCTGAAAGAGGATGAAGTGCTGCGTAAAGGGCCGGAATATCTACGCCAACATTTTAAGCGCATGGAATTCGATCATCACATCTGGACATCGTTAAAGCAGGAAGGTCATTGGCGCGGTGAGTTGATGAACCGGCGCAAAGACGGTTCCAGTTATCCGGAGCTGCGCACCATCAGCAGTATTCGCGGTCCGGGTAACAAGGTTAAATATTATGTCTCGGTATTCAGCGACATCACCTCAGTAAAGGAGACCGAATTCACCATCGATTTTCTGACCTGGTACGACCCCCTGACCAAGCTGCCCAACCGGGCTTTTTTTCTCGATCGTCTGGACGCCACCTTGAAGTCGTGCCGACGCAACGATCGCATGTCCGCCATCCTGTTTCTCGACATCAATCAGTTCAAACAAATCAACGATTCACTGGGCATACCGGTGGGTGATGAAGTGCTGGTGCAGTTCGCCAATAAACTGCAGGACCTGGCTTCACATTTTGATTTTCTGGCGCGCATGGACAGCGATGAATTCGCCTTTTTGCTACCGGCCACGCGCCTGGATGACGACCCCGAACGCCTGAGTCAGGCAGTATCGCAACTGGTGGAAAACATTCTCTGGCATACCGGCGAGCCGCTGCGGATCAATGATGAGCACAGCATCGATATCAGCACCACCATCGGCGTAACGCTGTTGCCACACAGCGATAAAGAATCGGCTTTCGACGCCTTGCGCAACGCCAAAACCGCACACCATCGCGCCAAGGATGTGGAGCACGCCCAGGTGGTGTTTTTTGAAACGCCGATGGGCGATGCGGTGATGGAAAACTTCAAGCTCGGCCAGGCACTGAAAACCGCGGTCGACAACAACGAACTGCGCATCTATCTGCAAACCCAGCACGATCATCAGGGCCAGATTGTCGGTGCCGAGGCGCTGGTGCGTTGGCAACATCCGCAGCGCGGCCTGGTACCACCGGATCAGTTTTTGCCACTGGCCGCACAGCTGGGGCTGATGCCTGACATCGACCGTTGGATGATCCAACAGGCACTGGCGATTCTAAAAGCACTGCCTTTGTTACCGGACGATCCGTTCCGTCTGGCGGTCAATGTAACCTCCGATCATTTTGCCCGTGAGGATTTCGTTAAGTTCATTGCCAGCGCCATCGATGCAGCCGGTGTTCCGGGCCAGCATCTGGTTATCGAGATGACCGAAAGCGTGATGATTCAGGATAAAGACGAAGTCATTAATAAAATATTGCGGCTCAACGGTCTGGGCGTGGAAGTGTCCATCGACGACTTCGGCACCGGTTATTCCAGTCTGAGTTATCTGCAAACCCTGCCGATTTCAGAGCTGAAAATCGACCGCTCTTTCAGTGCCGACATTACGCCCGGTTCAGCCGGCGCCGTCATCGTCGACCTGATTTATATGCTGGCCAAAAAACTGGGCCTGCGTACTGTCATCGAAGGGGTGGAAAACGAAGACCAGTTGGACCTGCTGGCGCATTATCCGGAAGCCAATCTTCAGGGTTATTATTTCAATCGGCCGACGCCCGCCGATGAGTGGCTGGCCCACTATAAACACTGATTAACTGGCATCGTTCTCTGCCTGCTGACGGATGATCGCCGCCATCTGACGCGTCGCCGGGCGGTTCATCGTCGCCTTGTTCCAGAGCAGCCCCGGCGTGCGCACCGGCGTCGGGTTCTCCAGCGCGACCGCCACCAGGCCCGGCTCTCCCGCCAGGGCGTTGGCTGAGACGATGCTCGCCAGACCGGTACGGCGCACCAGCTCCACCATCGGCGAAATGGCGTTCATTTCCGCCACCACCTGAGGCTTGGCACCGGCGGCCATAAAGCACTCATCGAGCAACTGACGGGTGGAAAAATTCGGCGTCAGCAACGCCAGTGGCAGACCATTGAGTTCCACCATCCTCAGTCTTTTGCGTTTTGCCAGCGCATGATCGGACGCTACGATTAAGCGCAATTCCTCATTGAACAAGGGCTCAAACCAAAGCCCACGCGGCACCGCCGGCCGGTACGACACGCCTAAATCCAGACTGCCATTTTCCAGCCCCACGGCGATCGACTCACCCGACAGTTCCTCCACCACCACCTTGACCCGCGGAAAGCGCTGCATAAAGGCCGCCAGACATTGCGGAATCAGCTGCACATTAAAGCTGTGGGTTGCGGCGATACGCAGCTCGCCGGTCAGTTCATCCGGCACGTTTTTCAGCGCGGCGACGATGCCGTCGACCTGACCGACGATGGGCAGGATCTGGTCGACAAAGGCACGACCGGATTCAGTGATGGTGACGCGCTTGCCATGGCGGTGAAACAGCTGCACGCCCAGTTCTTCCTCCAGCTGCCGAATCTGATGCGACAGTGTCGACTGAGTGACGTGCACCCGCTGCGCCGCCCGGGTGAAGTTCTGTACCTCGGCCAACGCCAGGCAGTAACGCAGATGTCGCAATTCCATAGTGATTCCAACCCCAGCAACTATTGATGACCAACTATCGATGTCATCGATCGTTTTTAGCGATATTTATCATTTTTATAAATCAAAAAGCGCGCTTAGGGTAGGTTGAAAATAAAAACAACTCAGGAATCGGACCATGAAAATCGGACGCGAAACCGTTCCGCGCAGCGCCATCTGTATCTCCAACGCCGAGCAAATTGTCGTACGCGGCAAAGACCTCTGTGACGACCTCATCGGCCACACCAGTTTCTCCGACTACTTCCATCTGCTGCTGACCGGCAAACAACCGACCAGTGCCGCCCGCGCGGTGCTCGACGCGACCCTGGTCGCCATTGCCGAACACGGCCTGGTGCCCTCGGTACAGGCCAGTCGTATGACCTTTGCGGCGGCGCCGGACGCGCTGCAAGGCGCTGTTGCCGCCGGCATTCTCGGTTGCGGCCCAGTCATTCTGGGGGCGTCAGAAAACGCCGGCCGACTGTTTAAAGACATCGAACAACGCCAGCAAGACGGTGCCGACCTGGCCCAGGCCGCCCTGGATGTAGTGCAGGCTTTGCGCGCCGAGCGACAACCGGTTCCCGGTTATGGCCATCCGCAGCACAAAGCTCGCGATCCGCGCGTTGATGCCCTGTTTCGGGTAGCACGCGAGGCCGGCGCCGATACCCGCTTTATCGACATCGCCGAGGCGGTCGAAGCGGCCATTCCCGAGGTCATCGGTAAGGACCTCAAACTGAACGTCTCCGCCGCCATTCCGGCGGTGCTGTTGGGCGTCGACTTCCCGGTTCGCGCGCTGCGCGGAGTGCCGATTCTGGCGCGCACCGCCAGCCTGATTGCGCATCTCAATGAAGAAGCCGACCAGCCAGCCGGTTTCGCGCTGTCATACCAGGCGACCGAACATTACCAATACACCGGCACTGTGCCGGCCGATTTCCAGCGCTGAACCGAGGGCATAGCCGCCATGAGCAAGGTACTGGACGGTATTACCGTCATCGAGCAAGGCACCTTTATCACCGGACCGGCCGCCAGCATGTTGCTGGCCGATCTGGGTGCCAACGTTATCAAGGTGGAACGACCCGGCAGCGGCGATCCGTTTCGGGCCTTTAAAGGCGGTCTGTACAGTCCGCATTACCAGACCTACAACCGCAACAAACGCTCCATTGCGCTGGATACCAAAGACGACGGCGACCGCGCCATCTTTGACGACCTGATCCGCAGCGCCGATGTCTATATCCAGAATTTCCGCCCCGGCGCCGCCGACCGCCTCGGTGCCGGCGAAACGCGCCTGCGCGAGCTGAACCCCAGGCTGATTTATTGCGCCATCAGCGGCTTTGGTCAGGATGGTCCTGCCGCGCAACGACCCAGCTACGACACCGTCGCCCAGGCCGCCAGCGGTTTCTTAAAACTGCTGATCAACCCGGAAAACCCACGTGTGGTGGGTCCGGCCATGGCCGATTCGTTGTCCGGTTTCTACGCCGCCTATGGCATTCTTGGAGCGCTGTTCGAACGCAGCCGCACAGGAGTGGGTCGTCGGGTCGAAGTATCAATGCTCGAAGCCATGTGCCATTTCAACCTCGACGCCTTCACCCATTATTTTTCCGAAGGCGAAATCATGGGGCCCTACAGCCGGCCACAGGTGTCTCAATCCTATGTGATGGAATGCAGCGACGGTCGCTGGGTGGCTTTGCATATGTCGTCGCCGGAAAAATTCTGGCAGGGACTGGCGCGCGCCATCGGTTTCCCGGAACTGCTCGACGACGAACGCTTCAGCAGTCGCGAAGGTCGCATCGCCAACCAGGAAGCGATGATCGAGGTGTTGCAGGGTATTTTCCGGCAACAACCGCGCGATGAATGGTGCGCGCGCCTGCTCGCCGAAGACGTGCCGCACGCGCCCATGTACTCAGCCGACGAAGCGCTCAACGACCCCCAGGCCAAACACCTGCAACTGGAGATTCAGACGGAGCATCCCGCCGGTGGAACCTTCCGCTCGGTACGCTCACCGATCAGCTACGACGGCGAGCGCCCCTTGCAGATGAGCGCGCCGCCTTTGCTCGATCAACACCGCCAGGAAATTCTGGCGGAACTGAATAAGAAGAGCTGAATAAAAAGAGCTGAATAAGAAAACTGAACTCAAAAAAAATAAGCACCAACCGCTGCAGCAACGGCATCCAGAACACAACAAAAAACGGAGCCCTATTATGTTCGATTTACCCGCTAAAGAAGACATCTTCTGTCATGGCATTCCTTCCACGCCGGACGATATTACCGACATCGTTTTGCGCGCCATGGGCCGCACCGAAAACCCGCGCCTGCGTGAAATTCTTGAAGCCCTGGTGCGTCATCTGCACGCCTTCGGTCGCGAAGTAAAACTCTCCGACGAAGAATTTATGATGGCGATCAACGCCGTTACCCGTTTAGGTCATTTAACCAAGGATCGCCACAACGAAACCATGGTGATGTCCGACGCGCTCGGTTTTTCCACCCTGGTGATGATCCTCAACCAGAACCGTCAGCCGGAACAGATGTCGCCGGCCTTGCTCGGCCCGTTCTACAGCCGTAAGGATCCGGAGTATCCACTGGGTACCAACATCAATCGCGCCGAACCCAAGCCGAGCGATATTCCGCTGTTCGTCTCCGGCCAGGTGCAAAGCGTCAACGGCAAGCCGCTGGCCAATGCGCTGGTGGAAGTCTGGCATGCCTCGCCTGAAGGTCTGTACGAAAACCAGGATCCAGATCAGCCTTACCTGAATCTGCGCGGTAAATTCCGCACCGACGCCGATGGCCGTTTCCATTTCCGCACCATCCGCCCGGCGAGTTATCCGATTCCCACTCACGGCATCGTCGGTGACATGCTCGCCGCCCAGAACCGTCATCCGTTCCGCGCGGCGCATCTGCACTTCACCGTTTCCGCGCCGGATCACAGCACCTTGGTGACGCAGATTTTCCCGGCCGATGACCGCTTTATCGAATCCGACTGTGTGTTCGGTGTTACCTGCGCCGACCTCGCCGTGCCCTTCCCGATTCATAACGACGGCCAGGCACCAGCCGACGACGTCAGCGGTGAATACAGCACCCTGGAATTAATTTTCGACTTGTCGGAAGGCGAATCGCGTTTGCCGCAATCGCCCATCGACTGAGGATCGGACGCCTCAAATCACTCTGTACAACAACAAAACCGAAAGAGAGATTGCTATGAAACCGAACCATATTTCCATTCAGCGCCGGCTCGCCGGCATCACCCTCGGCTTGACGGCCAGCGCCCTGGCGGCGCTGCCGCTGGCCAGCCAGGCCGAAGAAACCATTCGCCTGACGGTCGGCTCCAGTCACCCGACCACCATTCCCTGGGTCGGTATGATTCCGGGCGTTTTTATTCCCGAAGTGAACCGCATTCTAGCCGCCGATGGTCGCTATAAAATTCAGTGGACCGAGGCCTATGCCGGCCAGCTTTATGGCGCTAATGCAACGCTGACCTCGGTCCGCGATGGCATCGCCGACATGGGTTGGGTGTTCAGCTATCTGGAAGGGTCGCGCATGCCGCTCAGTCAGATCAGCGCCTATACGCCGTTCACTACCGGTGATCCGGTATTGATGCTCGACGTGATGAACGACCTGGTGCGTTCCGAACCGGCGCTCGCCAGCGAATGGACCGACAACGGCGTGGTCTTCCTCGGCGCTACCGCGTCCGATACCTACGATCTGTACACCAACTTCCCGGTCGACAGCCTCGATGATTTCAACGGTCGCCGCATTTCAGCGCCGGGCGTTTTGGGTGTCTGGCTGAACCCGGTCGATGCCACTCCGGTCGATGGCACTCTGGCCAGCTACTACACCGACATTCAGACCGGCGTGTCTGAAGGCGTGGTCAGCCTGGCCACCGGCATTCTGCCGGCGCGGGTCTACGAAGTGGCGCCTTACATCACCAAGGTGAACATGGGCGTGGTCTTCTCCGGCGGTCTGGGTTTCAACCAGGACCGTTTCGATAGCCTGCCGGAAGTGGTGCAGGATGCCTTGATGGAAGCCGGCTCGGTTTATTCCAAAGCCCACGGCACCGACCTCGCTGCGCGCTATGAAGATGCGCTTGAAGAAATGCTCATTCTTGGCGCCCGTCAGAACCCACCGGTGCAGGTGTTCGAATTGTCCGACGCCCAACGTCAGCAGTGGATCGACGGCATGCCGGATCTGGCGAATCAGTGGGTTGAACGCAATGAAGCGCGCGGTCTGCCCGCGGCGGAATTGCTCAGCACCTATATGAACGCCATGCGTGAGCGCGGTTTCGAGCCGGCCCGTGCCTGGGATCAGGAATAACGGCGCCGTCCCTGCCACTCACTCTTCAACCGAGCCCGGCCTCACGCCGGGTTCGCATCTAGGAGCCTGACTGTGACTCTTTCGACCTGGCTTAAGGGTCCGACCCAGCAACAAAGCTGGTTTGGCGCCCTGACCGATGGCTTGAACGCCATCGGCTCTGTATTGATTTTCGCCATCATGGCGTTGATCTGCGCCGACGTGCTGTCGCGCAATGTTCTTAACCAGCCGATCAAGGGCGTGGCCGAACTGGTCGCCGCCTCCATCGTGATGATTGTGTTTTTTCAACTGGCCAGCGCGTTGCGTCATGGTCGTATGGCGCAGGCCGATATTTTTATCGCCGGCTTCACCCGCAAACATCCACGTCTCGGTCATGGCCTGAAGACGCTGTTTTTTCTCGCCGGCGCCATCATGCTGGCGATCGTTTTCGACGGCACCCTGCCGGTCTATCTCAACGCGGTTGAGCGAAATTTATTCATGGGTGTCGAAGGCGTTTTTACTTTCCCGATCTGGCCCATTCGTCTGGTGGTGCTGATCTGCGCAGCGGTCACAGTGCTGCAATATTTATTGTTGGCGCTGAATGAAATCCGCTGCGTCATTCACCCGCCTGCGGTCACTGAGGAGGACGCCGAATGAGTGGTCTGGAAATCGGCGCCATCGCCATTGTTGCCATGCTGGTCTTGATCTATATCGGCCTGCATATTGCCATCGCCTTAATGAGTGTTTCCTTTGTTGCCATCGCCGCCTTGCGCGGACCAGAACTGGCAACTCGCATGGTCAGCGCGGCGGCCAACGATTCACTGAGCAGCTATCTCTACGGCGTGGTGCCGCTCTTTGTGCTGATGGGATTGTTGGTAGTGATCTCCGGCATCGGCCGTGACACCTTCGATGTCTTTCAGCATTTTCTGCGTCGACTGCGCGGCGGTCTGGGCATCGCCACCGTCGGCGCCAATGGTGTGTTCGCGTCCATCACCGGCGTCTCCATTGCCTCAGCGGCGGTATTCACCAAGGTCGCGGTTCCGGAAATGCGCCGCCACGGTTATACGCCTCGATTTTCCGTCGGCGTGGTCGCCGGCAGCTCGGTTCTGGGCATGCTGATTCCGCCCTCGCTGCTGATGATTGTCTACGGCGTACTGGCCGAGCAATCAGTCGGGCGGATGTTTATCGCCGGCATCGTGCCGGGCATTCTGCTGGCACTCGGTTTCATTGCCACCATCGTTTTGATCGCCTGGTTGCGCCCAAGCTTTATGGAACGGGCCGACTACAACAGCGCTGATCTGCAAGAAGACGAACCGACCTTGGGCCAGTTAATGACCAAGCTGATACCCATTCTGTTGCTGATGCTGCTGGTGCTCGGTGGTCTTTATTCTGGCTTTTTCACGCCCACCGAAGCGGGTGCTGTCGGTGCCTGTGGTGCTTTGATACTGGCGCTGGTCAAGCGTCGACTGAGCTGGCGTTCTTTCTATGGCGTGCTCAGTGAAACCGGCCATGTGGCGGTATCGATTCTGTTCCTGATTCTGGCCGCTTCGTTATACAGCCGTATGCTGGCGCTGACCGGTTTACCGATGAATATTGCTCAGTGGGTGACCAGCCTGGAGTTGGGTGTTTATCAATTTCTGGTGGTGTATTTACTGGTCATTATCTTGATGGGCTGCATCATCGATTCGGTGTCGATCATGTTGATCGTCTTGCCCATCGTTCTGCCCATCGCCCAGTTTTTTAACCTCGATCTGATCTGGTTTGGCGTCATCACCGTGATTGCCGTGGAGATTGGATTGGTCACGCCGCCCTTTGGTATTTCGGTGTATACCGTCAAAGCCAGCCTCAATGACGACAGTGTCCCGATTCAGGAAATCTTCAAAGGCGTGATGCCGTTTTTCTTTGCCATGCTGGTCGGCCTGGCAGTACTGACGGCCTTCCCGTCGCTGTCGACCACGTTAGCGTATCTGTACTGAGGATTCGTGATGAGCACTACTGACAAGGGCGCTTTAGCCAACACCAGTCTTGAGCAACTGTTTTATCAGGGTCGCTCCTTTTCCTACTGGCTCGATAAAGCGGTGCCGGATGGATTATTGCGCGAACTGTACCAGCTGGTTTGCCTGGGCCCGACCAGTAAAAACTGCAGCCCGTTACGACTGGTTTTTCTGCGCTCGCCTGAAGCCAAAAAAAAGCTGCTGCCAGCGCTGGCCGCTGGCAATGTGGCCAAGGTAGAAGCGGCTCCGATCACCGTGATTCTGGCGTACGACCGTCGTTTTCACGATCAGTTACCGAAGCTGTTTCCACACGCCGAAGCGCGTAACGACTTTGTCGGTAACGAGCCATTGCGCGAAGAAACCGCGATGCGCAACGCCAGTCTGCAAGGCGGTTATTTCATCATGGCCGCACGCGCATTAGGGCTCGATTGCGGCCCGTTATCCGGCTTCGATAACGATACCGTTGACCGACTGTTTTTCAGCGACAGCGCACATCACGCCTACCGCAGTAACTTTTTATGCAATATCGGCTATGGCGATCGAACCCAATTACGTGAGCGGCTGCCACGTTTGTCGTTTGAAGAGTGCTGCCAGTTGTTGTGAAGCCAATAAACAAAACCATAAACATTCATAGGTCCACCAGTGGTCCAAAGATGAAGTCCGGTCACTAAGGAGCGACGCCAATAAGTTCAGAGCGAGGCGGAAAGCCGCAGGAATAGCATGGCTATTTCAAGGTTTGACAACAAAGCGCTGGATTTATTGGCAAAGTGAACAGTGCCCGAATGTCGCGTTTAGACCACGACAAAAACAATAACAAGAGGGTTCTGCCATGTGTCGTCTGTGTGATCATCGTAACCAAGCGCAAGCCGCCGATAGCCGGCGTGATTTTCTGAAAATGGCCGCAGGCGGAGGCGATGCGCCTTTGCTCGCGCCCGGTGCAACGTCTGCCTCTAAGCAAGAACCCAAAGCACGACCGCAAGGTGTCGGTGAGGCCGGGCGGCGCACCCTGATTCGTGGCGGTTCGGTGTTAAGCATGGACGATAACATCGGTGATTTTCCAGTAGGCGATGTGTTGCTTGAAGGCAACCGTATCGTTGAGGTTGCCGCCCATATCGACGCACCCGATGCGGCGGTGATCGATGCCAGCGGTAAGATTGTTATGCCTGGTTTTATCGATACGCACCATCATCAGTTCGAAACCGCGCTGCGTTCTTTTCTGGTCAACGGCATTTTGATCAACGATGGCCAACCGCACAGCGAACGCAATTATTACGAAACTATTCTGCAGTCGCTGTCGTTGCAATATCGCACCGAAGACGTCTATATCAACGAGCTCTTTGGTGGTTTGTCGCAACTCGATACCGGCGTGACCAGCGTCATGGATGTCAGCCAGATTCACCATTCGCCAGAGCATTCCGATTCAGTGATTCAGGCGTTGCGTGATACCGGTCGGCGTGCCGTTTTCGGTTACTTCGAAGGCTGGGGCGAGGATGCGCGTTACCCCGAAGATGCCCGCCGCATTCGCCAAGAACATTTCAGTTCCGATGACCAATTGACCACCATGATCATGGGCGGCGAGATTTATCTGCCCGGCTATGAAAATGCCTGGCGTGTGGGTCGCGAACTGGGTTTGCCCATTGCCTTACATGTGGTGGGCACCTTCGGCATGGCACCGACTTTCGATCAGCTTGCCAGCGCCGGTGAATTCGGCGCCGACAACATTTTTATCCATATGACCGGCATGAGCGATTTAGCCTGGCAAAAAGCCGCTGAAGCCGGTGCCCATGTATCGCTGTCGGTGCCGATCGAGATGACCATGCGCCACGGCATGCCGCCAATTCAAAAATGTCTCGACCTGGGGTTGCAACCCTCGCTATCGACCGATGTGGAATGCACCATGACGGCCGATCCCTTCACCCAAATGCGCTCAACCCTGACGCTGCAACGCGCCTTTATTAACGAGGCGGCGCTGGCTGGCGAAGACAATCTGCCGGCTTTATTAACCGCTCGTGACTGCCTGCGTTTTGCCACCATCGAAGGCGCTCGCGGTTTAAAACTCGACCACAAAACCGGTTCACTAACGCCGGGCAAAGAGGCTGACATTATTCTGCTCGATGCCCAGGCGATGAACGTAGCGCCACTCAATAACGTGCCCGGTGCGGTGGTATCATTAATGGATCGCAGCAACGTCGATACTGTCCTGGTCGCCGGTAAGATTCGCAAATGGCAAGGTCGGTTACTGGACGTCGATATTGAGCATTTGCGTCACGGCCTGGAAAGCAGTCGCGATCATCTGTTTGCCAGCGCTGGCATCGAGGTGGATCTGTTTCGCGACTGAAAGTTGTGAAACCGGGCGTAGTAATTCGGTTTAAAAAAAGCGAGGATGCCAGTCAAGCTATCTCGACTGAACGTTCGAATGAACTATGGATCGGTGAATGAAACAGTGGGTTGTATCACTTGTCATCATCCTCGCGCTGACCGCCAAAGCCGATGTCTTTAGCTTTGCCATCGACGATTTTCCACCCTTCGTTGATCGCAATGCCAAAGGTTATGGCCTGGGGCCGCGCATCATCAGCGCTGCCCTGGCCACCCAATCGCATGAAGCCAACTTTCTGTTTGTGCCCTGGCCGCGCGCCTATCGCATGGCACAGGAAGGTCAGATCGATGGCACTTTTCCCTGGACCGATCAAGGTGATCGCGGCGAACGATTCGCGCTGTCGGTGCCGGTGTTCGAGCACACCTTCAGCCTGGTATTTGCACCGGGCCAGGAACGGGACTGGCAGCAGTTTGATGAGCTTGATGGCTTAACATTCGGCAACGTTGTCGGTTACGAAATCGGCATCGATTTTTATCAGTGGATCGAACGCACTGGCCAGTCACTGGAGATCGTCAACAGCGAGGAATTGCTGTTTCGCATGCTGGCTTATGGCCGCTTCGATGTCGCCGCTTTCGATCAGGTCGCCGCCCGCGCTTATATCCGTGACTTGCAAGCAGATGTGCCCACCGCAGCGGATTTGGTCATACAGGACCACACCATTGAACAGAGCAATACCGTGGTGTTAATGCCCTTGCATTCATCACGCACCGACCGGCTGCAAGACGCCTTGGCCGAAGGTCTGGCGACCATTCGAGCCAACGGCACCTATGCAGACATCATGGCAGACAACGCCAGCGATTAAGCAGTCGTACGTTCACTACTCAAGTCGTTCAAGGTTGCCGACAGGGCGCTCAACAATTCCTGGTTTTTACTCACCACCAGATCAATCTCGCTGGCTGAAGAACCAGCCTTGGCTGCCAGGCTGCGCACTTCATCGGCCACCACCGCAAAGCCGCGACCGGCTTCACCGGCACGTGCCGCTTCAATCGCCGCGTTCAACGCCAAAAGGTTAGTTTGCTCGGCAATGGCATTAATGCTCGATACCATGCGATTAATATTTTCACCCGACTTCAGCAACTGGCCCATTACCGCTTCGCTGGTCTGTACCACTTTCATGCGTTCACTGATATCGGTGCCGTACAAAATCACCTTGGTGACTTTACCCTGGCTGTCGCGCATGGCGGTAAAGGTGGCGCCGATGCCAACCTCCTGTTGACCCACCGAAATTGACATATCGAGTTTAACGCTCTGACCTTCGATCAGGTCATGACGCTGCTTGTCATCCAGGTAGCTTTCCCAGGACGACAGCGATCTTTGCAAAGCCTCGCGACTCAAACCACGGCTTTGCTGCAGGTAATCATTCAGCGCCAGCAACTGGCCATCGCGTGACCATTCAATCAACACATTGGTTTCATTGATTACCGCAAAGCGGGTCTGGGATTCCAGTGCTTTGATTTTGACATCGGTGATGTCGGCCATAATGGCCACAAAACCCGTATGTTTTTTGGTTTGTGGATCGAACACCGGGTTCACCGTCGCCGATACCCAGATCGGGCTGTCGTCACTGCGGTGAACTTCCACTTCGTCATAAAACGGACGACAGCTGTTCAGTTCGCCGCGAATACGTTCTCGAGTGGCGGCACTGGTGTTAGCGCCCACCAGAATCTCACTGGGTTTACGATCCAGTGACTCCTGCGGGCTGTAACCGGTCATCCGGCTGAAGCCCGGGTTCACATAGAGAATGCGACGCTGGGCATCGGTAATGATCACGGCGTTATCGGTTTCATCAGCCACCAGTGACAGCATGCGGAATTGCTCGCGCTTGCGCACTTCGGCGGTAATGTCGCTGGCAAACTTGATGACTTTTACAACCCGGTTTTGCGCATCGTGAATCGGTTTGTAGGTGGCGTGAATCCACACTTCCGAGCCATCTTTGGTGATGCGCTTAAACTCCGCCGTCTTGTGCTGACCATTACGCAGCGCATCCCAGAACGCCTGATAATCTCGGCTCGACGCCTCGACTTTATCAACAAAAATCCGATGATGCTGGCCTTCAATTTCATGCAGGCCATAGCCCATCAGATGCAGGAAATTTTCATTGGCGCTAACGATGGTGCCATCGAGCTTGAATTCGATAATCGCCTGAACCTGGCTGAGCGCATCCAGCTGAGATTTCGCCTCGGCACTCACCACAACCTGATCGGTCACATCGGTGGCGAATTTAATGATGCGCTGTACCTTACCGCCACGCACCACCGGCGTGTAGGTTGCGCGAATCCAGACTTCACTACCGTCTTTGGCAACACGGTTAAAAGTAGCGGTTTTCGCCTCGCCTGCAGCCAGGTCGGCCCAGAATTTTTTATAGTCAGCGCTGGCAGCCATGCCGGACTCGACGAACAGGCGGTGATGTTTGCCGGCCACTTCATCCAGCCGATAACCCATTAAATCGAGAAACAGTGCATTGGCCGTAATGATGGTGCCATCGGGCTTAAATTGAATGACCGCCTGAGAGCTATCGATAGCCTTCAAAACGGCACCGGAATCAGAAGTAATACCGAAAGTCATGAGACGAAATCCTGCGTTGAATATTAGATAAACCAAATACGCAACGCAGTTTAGATTGGACCGCCAAACCGGCCATTTTTTTAATGTGCTGAAAAGTTACTAGCTCCGTACCAGTCACCCCGGTCGGAGCTTTTTGAACGACGCTTACACTTGGTAACCTTTGACGATGGCGTCCAGATCCTGAACAGCCTTCGACAGCTGCCGACTATAATCACGCGCCGACTTGGTGCCGCTGGCCGTCTCGCTGGAAACCGTCACGATACGCTGCATGTTCTCGTTGATGGTTTCCGACACCGAGTTCTGTTCTTCCGCAGCGCTGGCAATCTGAGCATTCTGTCCGTTGATGGTATTCACCGCCGCCAGCACACTTTGCAAGGCTGTTTCCACTTCGTGCGCTTCGGACACGGTGTCATTGCTGCTGCCACGAATCGACTCAATCATTCGCGCCACTTCGCTGGAGCCGTTCTGCAAGCGGGTGACAATGGCTTCAATCTCTTCGGTCGATTGCTGACTGCGACTGGCGAGCTTGCGCACTTCATCGGCAACCACGGCAAAGCCCCGGCCCGCTTCACCGGCACGCGCCGCCTCGATGGCCGCGTTCAGTGCCAGCAGGTTGGTTTGCTCAGCCACATCGCGAATCACATCCAGCACCGCACCGATGGCGTCAGATTCTTTGCTCAGGTTCTGCGTCGCCGCAACGCCTTCGCTGACGCGATTAGCCATGCCGTCGATCACCGCTATGGCTCGACCCAGCTTGGACTGCGCATCTTCGGTCTGTTGCTCGGCATCGTTGGCCGCCATGGCCGCTTCGTTGGCCGAACGCGCCACTTCCTGAGACGCCGCCGCCATTTCGTTGATGGCCGCCGCCGCCTGGTCGCTCTCTTCCTGCTGGCTGATCACGCCGGTTTCGGTCTGACTCAAGATGGCGTCGAGTTTGGCGACCGAGCTGTTGATGTCGCCGGAAGAGCGGTGGATCTGCTGCACCAGCGCCGTTACCTGGTCGGCAAAGGCGTTGAAGCTGCGGCTCAACGCGCCGATCTCATCGCGGCTGTGAATGTCCAGCCGTTGCGTCAAGTCGCCATCGCCGTTGGCAATATCATCCATGGCATCGACCACCCGGCGTAACGGGTTGCTGATACCGCGTGCCACCACTAAAGCCACCACGGCAATGCCCAGCACCGCCAACACTGCCGCGGTTAAGGAAATACCGGTGGCGCGGGTCAGGTGTTGCTGAACTTCATCACGGGCGACGTTTAATTGCGCTTCCAGACCATCGATATAAAAGCCGGTGCCAATTACCCAGTTCCAGTCCCGCAGATAGATTGCCTTACTGATTTTCGGCGCCGGCACGCCTTCAGAGTTATTCCACCAATAGCGGGTCGGTTCATCGACGCCTGAGGTGGCTTTATCGACCATCGTCTTGGAAAAACGCACGCCATTAACATCTTCGAGGTTGGCGTGGTTCTGGCCATCCAGCGCTGAATTCGCGCCGTGCGCCAGCATGTTCACCTTGTCGTCCATAACGAAGAAATAGCCCGGCGCACCGGAATCGTCGTAACGCAGCTTGCGGATAATATCGAGCGCCCGTTGCTGGCGTTGCGCTTCACTGCCGGAAACGTTGCCCTGGTAGAGATCAATAATGGCGGTGCGTGCCAGCGACAGATAGCTGTTTAACTGGGTTTCGTAGGTTTCCGACAGACTGCGCTCAAAGGCAGTCACCGATTGCGTGCCCATGATGGACGCCTGGCGCAGGTTAATGGCGGTCAGCAGCGCCGCCACCAGGACCAAAGGCACAATCGCCAGCACCAGAATGCGGGCGCGAATATTCAAAGACATCCATTACTCCTTTACACATTGAATATCCACCAGACACGACCAACCCTTTCGGTGAGATGGCTCGCCGAAAATCGGTTATAGCGGGCATGATGGAGTCAGGGTGATCCCTGTTGTTTTTGCAGTGCGATACTGTATTTAGTGCTCGTGCGCGAACCGGCCGGTGGTCGTTTTTCACTCAATCCAGCCGCTCGCCATCATCTAGGGATGTCGGCCAAAGTCAACGAAGCTTGATCGTGATCAGGCTTTAACAGAGTCAATTGGAACGTCGATCGGGGATTATTTCAGCGTCAAATTAACGACAGAGAATGCGAGTTTTACTTAGAGTGTTGGCGCTGACAGCCAGAGTGATCTCGCAACACAAATAAACTTAAGCGCTGGATTTATCGCTCAAAACAATCATTTTTCCGCCAAAATACCGACGGCTTATTTTACCGAACACTGCGTTCCAGCCGCCTGGTCATATCAGTCCAGATGAAAACGGGTGACGCTGTTTTGCAGTTCACTCGCCAACTTGGCCAGACCGGTACTGGCGACGCTAATTTCCTGCACTGCGGTTTCGGTTTCCGAGGCCATGGAGGAAATGCGCGCGACATGAGCGGTGACTTCCGAGGCGACCGTCGATTGCTGCTCCGAAGCGCTGGCGATCTGCAGGGTGATGTCAACAATCTGCTGTACTTCTTTGAGCGTATCGCGCAAGCGTTCGGCGGTCTTGGTGGAACGTTCGGCAATGGCTTGCGCCGAGGCGCTGCAAGCATCGGTGAGTGTGGCGGCGTCTTTTGACGATACCAGCAGCGAATCGACCGTGTTGGCAATTTCATCGGTCGCCGTCTGGGTATTCTGCGCCAGGCTGCGCACTTCATCGGCCACCACGGCAAAGCCGCGGCCGTGTTCACCGGCGCGGGCGGCTTCGATGGCGGCATTCAACGCCAGCAAGTTGGTTTGTTCGGCAACGCCCTTGATGGTTTCCAGGATGGCATCGACGCCTTTCATTTCTTCGCGCAACGCCTGAATGCGGGCGTTGGCATCGCGCAGGTCGCCGGACATCTGGTTAATGTCAGCAGACATCTGCACCACGTCATCCACACCCTGGTTCACCGCCTGGTGCGTGGTTTTCGCCACCTGCGCCGATTCGTTGGTGTTGCGCGTCACCTCGCTGATGGCGCTGCTCATCTGCTCGATGGCGGTCGCCACCTGTTCGGTCTGCTCGTTTTGCCGATTGACGTTTGCCAGCGTATGACCAGTGATCGCCGTTAACTGCTGCGCCGACGACGCCTGCTGATCGGCCGCTTCGATAATGTGCTGAACCAGCGCACGCAGGCCATTCACCATGTCCTGCATCGACCGGTAAACGCCGCTGGTCGCCTGGTTTTCCGCGTCGTAGAGCCGCAAATCGCCATCGGCAATGGCAACCGCCACGCGCTGCAGATCGGCCGGTTCTCGCCCCAGAGGTTTGAGAATGCTGCGTGCGGTATAGAGCGCGATGCCGACGACGATCACCACCAGCACGGCGACGATGATGGCGGCACTGACCAGCAGTTGATTGGCCGGCGCGAAGGCTTCGGCCTGGTTCTGTTCGGCCACCAACACCCAGTCCAACCCGGCCGTGGTGATGGGGGCATAGGTCGACAGCACCGTACCGCCGCTGTAATCGAGACCGATCAGGCTGCCGGTTTCCCCCGCCAGACCTGCGCGGACGGCGGCGGTATCAACGCGACCGGTGTCGGGATGACGAAACGACATTTCCACGCTGTGATGTTCCGGGTCCATCACCGAATCGGAACGCATCAGCCCGTCGCTGCCGACCAGATAGGTTTCTCCGGTTTGGCCCAGGCCGGCGCGCTCATTCATGATGCTGCCCAGTCGTTCGGCGGGAAACTGCAACGCCAACACACCGACGCGTTCACCGTTAGCGAACACCGGCACCGCCATAAAGCCGGCAGGGGCATCATAGGACGGCCGGTAAACGCTGAAATCCACCAGCACGGCATCTGCTTCTGCGGGTAACTCCAGCGCCCGCCGATAGGCCTCACCCAGACCGGATTCGGCATAAGGGCCTTCACTCAAGGAGGTGGCGAAATCGACTTCCTTGTACACCGAATAAACCACGTCGCTGTTGTTGTTGATCAGGAAGATGTCGTAAAAGCCGAAGCGGCGCAGAAAGTCGCGGAAATAGGGATGCCAGCGACTGTGCGCCTGATCGTAACCAAAGAAGGTGTTGGGCGAGATCATCTCATCTTTGGCACCGAGCGGGTTGGGGTTGTTGGCGATGTAGGCGTATTGCATGGCCAAAGCGCTGAGGCTCAGCGGTTCGAGCATGGCTTCGGGGTCTATTTGCGCCTGCGGATGGGCTTCGAGCAGGCGCGGCTGAAATTCCTCGGCGTAATAAGGCAGCACGCGCGAGCGCAACGATGACAATGAGCGTCCCGATTCACGGGCGTACAGCCGATAACCCTCCGCAAACTCCACCATGGCATCGACCACCGCCTGACTGCGGGCCAGGCTTGAGGCCTGGTCAACGATGGTAACCAGATAGCGCTCAATGGCGGATTTTTTGATCGCCCGCACCGATTCCAGCTGCGCAAAGGCCTGATTTTCCAACGCCATACGGGCATCGCGCGTGCTGAGTACGGCCAGTATCAAAACCGGTAGCAGCCCTACGGCGAGCAAGGTGACTATCAGACGTCGCTTGAGCGTCATACGGGCGGCCCTTTGTTATTGTCATCACCATTAAAAGTAGCGCCGCCGGGGCTTAACCGCCATTGGAAGACGGACAGTAATGCGCCACTAAGGAACGCCGTTGTCCGCTTCCAGAGTTGTTAAGGTTCGGCGGTCGGGCAGACTTTCCATATCACCGACCACCTGAACGGCACGCGCGCCCAGACGATTACCGCGTTGCAACGCCTGCTGAACGGGGCGGCCATCGAGCAAAGCGCTGATCACACCCACCGCAAACGCATCGCCGGCACCGACTGTATCGACCACTTCGGCGACCGCTTCACCGCCCACCTGCAAATTGTGACGCTTACCATCCAGCTCGCCGCGATAAAAACTGCCTTCCGGCCCCAGTTTTATGACTACGGCCTTAGCGCCGCCGTCGAGGTAAAAATCGGCAATCTCCTCGGCGCTGCTTTTCCCGGTCAACAACTGACCTTCAGCCAGACCCGGCAACACCCAATCGACCTGGCGCGCCAGCGCATTGAGCGTCTCACGCATCACTGTCTCGCTCGGCCACAGGCTCGGGCGCAGGTTGGGATCGAAGGAAATCGTCGCGCCGGCGTCACGCGCCTTACCAATCAAGGCTTCACACAAAGCCAGACAACTGTCCGACAGCGCAGCGGTAATGCCGGTCAAATGCAGATGGCGCAGGCCGGATAAATCCAGCGCTTGCGCATCGGCCGGGCTCATATGGCTGGCGGCGCTGCCACGGCGGAAATACTCGACCTTGGGGTCGCGGCCGTCTTGCGCCTTTTCTTTGAACATCAGTCCGGTCGGGTGCTGCGGATCTTCAATCAGCGAGCGGCAATCGATGCCTTCGGCTTCCAGGCTGGTGCGCACATAGCGGCCCAGGCTGTCGGTGCCGACGCGGCTGAGCCACTGCACCGCAAAACCCAGCCGCGACAGACCGATGGCGACATTGTTATCGGCACCGGCCAGGCGGCGCTGAAAGTGCTCCACCCTGGCCAGATCGCCCGGCGTTTGCGCCACATAGAGCGCCATGGCTTCGCCAAAACAGAGGATTTCAGGGGCGCAGGAATCAGCGGGTATCGACATAGCACAGGCTCATTTTTTTTGTTTGACAGGCTACGAATGGTCTCACTACCATACTAGTTAGACAAGAATGGAAGATAACAACAAATATGACTGCCGACTTGATCGCCCTGTGGGATGACGCCCAATCCGAAAGCAATATGCGCCAGCGTATCTACGACGTGCTGCGCCAATCGATCATCCGTATGACCTTGGCCCCGGGTCAGGCGTTATCGGAAAAAGAAATCGCCGACGCCTTTTCCGTCAGCCGCCAACCGGTGCGTGAAGCCTTTATTCGTTTATCTGAAGCCGGGCTGGTGGAAATTCGTCCGCAGCGCGGCACCTATGTTGTACAGATTTCACAAACGGCGGTCACCGAAGCGCGTTTCGTGCGTGAAGCCGTTGAAGTGGCGGTGGCCTGCTCGGCCGCCGAACAAGGGTTGGATGACAAGGTGCTCTATGAATTGCGCGATCTGATTGAACGTCAGAAGCGTTGCATCGAACCGGCCGATCACGATCGTTTCTTCGAGCTCGACGAAGCCTTCCACCGCACGCTGTCGCTCGGTTCCGGTCACGATGCCGCCTGGCGCGTGACCCAGGAAGTCAAAGCGCAACTGGATAGAGTGCGTTATCTGTCGCTGCCGGAAACCACACCGCTGCCCAAATTGATCGAGCAACACAGCCATATTCTCGACAGCATTGCCGCGCGCGACGTCAAAGCCACGCGCGGCCATATGCAGGCACACCTGCGCGAAATTTTGCGCTCGCTGCCCGATCTGACCGAACGCTTTCCGCAGATGTTTGCCGGCGAATCCGGCACCACCCGGAAACGGGCATTCGGCTGAGGGCGTACCTGCCCTGCTGTTGTCCGGCGTAACCGACCGCCTGTGCGGTCATCTTCACGAAGCGGTTGCAACCCTTGGGTGACAACCACTGGTTTTTTTTACTTTCAGCTTCAGCCACAACAACAAGATTTGGAGTACCTATGAAAATCAGCAAGCTTTTGCCCGCCATCGCGCTGGCAATGGTCGGCAGCCAGGCGCTGGCCGATTACGAACTGAACCTGTCATCCGCTCTGAGCATGCAAGACCCGATCGTGCAATCCATGCAGGCCGCCAAAGAGCGCATTGAAGAGCGCAGCAACGGTGAACTGACATTGCGCATCTTCCCCAACAGCCAGTTGGGTTCCGATGAAGACGTCCTGGAGCAGATCCGCAGCGGTGCCAACTTCGCCATTTTGGTTGATGCCGGTCGTCTGTCTGAATACCAACCGGAACTGGGTATTCTGAGCGCGCCTTACCTGGTCGAAGATCCGGCTGATTACGACCAGATCACCTCGTCCGATCTGTACCAGTCTTGGGTCGATCAGCTGGCCGAAAACTCCGGTCTGCGCCTGTTGAACTACAACTGGTTCCAGGGTTCGCGTCAGATGCTGACCAAAAAACCGGTCAACACTCCGGCTGACCTGAACGGCGTGCGCGTGCGCACCATCAACTCTCCGGTTTGGATCAAAACCATTTCCGGCATGGGCGCCACCCCGACTCCGCTGCCGTGGACCGAAGTCTATTCGGCGCTGCAACTGGGTGTGATTGACGGCGCCGAAGCGCAGTTGACCGCCGCCAACGGCCAGAACCTGCAAGAAGTGGTTACCAACATCGCCCTGACCAAGCACATCCATCTGATGACCGGCCTGGCAACATCCGAAGCCTGGTATCAGAGCCTACCAGAAAACCTGCGCACCATCGTCGATGAAGAACTGTTCCAGGCCGGTGCCGAAGCCAGCCAGGCCACCATCGATGCACAAGCGTCCGTTCGCGCCACCATGGAAGCGGCCGGCGTGACCTTTAATGAAGTCGATACCAGCGTCTTCCGCGATGCCGTCAGCGGCGTCTACGACGAACTGGGTTACAGCGAATATCGCGATCAACTGCTCGGCAACTAAGCCGACCGGCGCTTGCGTCACGAAGGCGCAAGCGCCACTTTCCATTTGCATTCGAGGTACCTCTATGTGGCACTGGTACGACCGCATTGAGCAGTGGCTGGCCGTAATTCTGCTCAGCGCCACCGCACTCACCATGCTTGCCAGCTCAACCATGCGCGCCATCGGTCAGCCGTTTGCGGGCGGTGCCGAGTTGTCGCAATTATTGTTTATCTGGACCACCGTTTTGGGCGCCGACATTACCTTGCGCCACGGCTCTCAGGTCCGCGTTGATATTTTTACCGCCATGATGCCGCCGCTGTTGTTGCGTCCGGTCATCGTGCTGTGTCTGTTAATGATCTTTGCCTTTCTCGGCCTGCTGGCCTGGTACGGCTTTCCGCTCGCCTTCTCCAACTGGCAACGCCCGCTCGGCGTCGCTGATTTAAGTTACGGCTATGTCACTCTGGCGTTACCTGCCGGCGCCGTTCTGATGATGATTTCCCTGCTGCGTCGTCTGTGGCGCGAAGGCCTGATGCGGGTATTCACTCCCGATCCGGAGGAAACCCCATGACCGCCACTCTACTTCTGTGTTTCGGCCTGCTGTTAATGGCCATCGGTATGCCGGTCGCCTTTGCCATTGGCATCGCCGGCTTCAGTTATTTTCTGCTGCCGGACACCTTTTTGCCGGTGAACATCGGCGCCCAGCGTATTGTCTCGGCGACGCAATCTTTTCCGTTGCTGGCCGTGCCGCTGTTTATTTTGCTCGGCCATTTAATGAACGCCAGCGGCATTACGCCGCGACTGATTCGGCTGTCGACGCTGCTCGCCGGCTGGATGACCGGCGGCCTGGCACAAGCAAGTCTGGTGTTGAGTACGCTGATGGGCGGCGTCTCTGGTTCGGCCGTGGCCGATGCCGCCATGCAATCGCGCGTGCTCGGCAAAGGCATGACCGGTGAAGGTTATGCGCCCGGTTTTACCGGCGCTGTGTTGTCTATTGGTGGTCTGATTACCGCGACGATTCCACCCAGCATCGGGCTGATTCTGTACGGTTATCTGGGTGAGGTTTCCATCGGCCGATTGTTTATCGCCGGTGTCGTACCCGGCTTTTTATTGATGGTCGCGCTGATGGTGACCACTTACTTTGTCGCCAAAAAACGCGGCTACAAACCAGTGCTCGACAGCCGCCCGACGGGCCGTGAAGTGCTGGTCGCGTTGCGCGAAAGCATCTGGGCGCTGCTGTTTCCGCTGTGGTTGTTGATCGGCATTCGTTACGGCCTGTTCACCCCGTCCGAAGCCGGTGCGTTTGCCGTCGCCTATGCGTTGATTGTTGGCTGTCTGATTCACCGCGAAATGTCGCTTAAGCAAGTGCTGGCAGCCCTGCAAGCTGGTGTGCGCGACATCGGCGTGATCATGCTGATTATCATGTTTTCCGGCGTCATCGGTTACGTCGTGTCGTTCGAACGCGTACCGCAAAGCATCGCCGAATTGACCGTCGGCGTGTTCTCCAGCCAGTGGGCACTGCTGCTGACGCTGGCCTTGTTGCTGGTGTTCTTCGGCATGCTGCTCGAAGCCACCGTCGTGGTGATGTTGCTGACGCCGATTCTGGTGCCGGTCATCACTGCTGCGGGCATCGATCCGGTGCACTTCGGCCTGGTGATGATGATTCTGGTGACCTTCGGCGGCATGACGCCACCGGTGGGTATTTCCATGTACGCCGTCTGCGGCATCCTCGGTTGTTCCTTTGTCGATTACAGCCGGGAATTGTTGCCTCTGGCGCTGGCGGTTATCGCCGTTGTTCTGACCATTATTTTTGTTCCCAACCTGGTGCTGTTCTTACCCAACTGGTTAATGGGTTAGGCGGCATTTTGGAGCTGACATGACTGCACAATCGCAACACCCTTTCATCGGCCCGGATTTTTTGCTCGGCAACGCGGCAGCTAAACGGCTGTACCACGATCACGCCGTGCACATGCCAATCTGCGATTACCACTCGCACCTAAGCCCGGTGGAAATTGCCGACAACAAGGCCTTCGACAACCTGACGCCGCTGTGGCTCGCCGGCGACCATTACAAGTGGCGCGCCATGCGCACCGCCGGCATTGCCGAGCAGCGCATTACCGGCGATGTCGGCGACCGCGAACGCTTCCAGGCCTGGGCCGAAACCGTGCCCGACTGCCTGGGCAATCCGCTCTATCACTGGACGCATTTAGAGCTGCGTTTTCCGCTGGGCATTGATGATGTACTGCTGTCGCCAGAAACCGCCGACGATGTGTGGCAACGCTCGCGCGCCGCGCTGGCAAAGCCGGAACTCAGCCCGCAAGGCATTTTGAAACAGTTCAATGTGCGCGAACTGTGCACCACTGACGATCCGGTCGACGACCTGGCCAAACACCGCCAGCACGCCAAAAGCGGTAACGGCCCGACCATGTTGCCGACCTTCCGTCCGGACACCGTTTACAAGCCCGAACACCCGGATTTCGATGCCTACCTGCAACGTCTCGAAGCCGCCAGCGGCATCGATATCAAAGGCTTCGATGACCTGACGGCAGCGCTGCATCAGCGGCTCGATTTCTTCGCCGACCACGGCTGCTGTCTGTCCGATCACAGCCTGGAAAAACCGGTGTTTATGGCGCTGCCGTCAACCACCGAACTGAACCACATTCTCGACAAAGCCCGTCGCGGCGAGCCACTGTCCAGCGATGAAAGCGTCGGCTTTACCAGCGCCGTTTTGGTCTGGCTCGGCCGTCAATACGCCCAACGCGGTTGGGTGATGCAATTGCACCTCGGCGCGCAACGCAACCTCAGCCAACGTGGTCTAAAAAGCGTCGGCATTAACAGCGGTTTCGACGCCATTGGCGACGTCACCTACGCCGAACCGCTGGCGCAGTTTATGGACGCGCTCGATGCCGACAACCAGCTGCCGCGCACCGTTTTGTACAACCTCAACCCGCGCGATAACGAAATGCTGGCTGCCCTAGCGAGCAGTTATCAAAGCGACGGCATCGCCGGCAAAGTGCAGTTCGGTGCTGCCTGGTGGTTCAACGATCAACGCGATGGCATCGAACGCCAACTGATGACGCAAATGCAATTCGGGTTGCTGCGCCACGCCGTCGGTATGCTCACCGATTCGCGCTCGCTGCTGTCGTTTTCGCGCCACGATTATTACCGCCGCATTCTGTGCAATCGCCTCGGCCAACTGATGACCGACGGCGAATTGCCCAACGATATCGACCGCATCGGTGAAATGGTACGTGCGGTTTGTTACGACAACGTCCAGCGTTATTTATTCGAACGTTAAGCGTTCTTTTTAACGCGGACAACGAAAGGAAAGCACATGAGAATCAGCGATGCTTATTTGATCGTCTCGGCACCGGGACGCAATTTTGTCACGCTCAAGATCGTCACCGAGTCGGGCATTTATGGAATTGGCGACGCCACCTTGAACGGCCGTGAAATGGCCGTGGTCGGCTACCTGGAAGAGCACGTTATTCCGGCTTTGATCGGTCGTGACGCCAGTCAGATTGAAGACATTTGGCAATACCTCTATCGCGGCCCGTACTGGCGTCGTGGTCCGGTCACCATGGCCGCCATTTCCGCGGTCGATATTGCGCTGTGGGACATCAAAGCCAAGGCCGCGCAAATGCCGTTGTATCAATTGCTTGGCGGTAAAAGCCGTGAGCGTGTGATGACTTACGCCCACTGCACCGGCCAGGACATCGACGGTTGCTTGGCCGAAGTGCAAAAGGCAGTCGATGCCGGCTACCTGGCGGTACGTGTTCAGGCCGGCGTACCCGGCATTGCCACCACCTACGGCGTCGCCAAAAAAGCCGGCGAACGTTACGAGCCGGCCGATGCCGACCTGCCGGCCGAGCACGTTTGGAACACTTCCAAATACCTGAACCACGCGCCCAAGTTGTTCGCTGCGGTGCGGGAAAAATTCGGTGACGATCTGCATGTGCTGCACGACGTTCACCATCGCCTCACGCCCATCGAAGCGGCGCGTCTGGGCAAAGAAGTCGAACGCTATAAATTATTCTGGCTCGAAGACTGCGTTGCCGCCGAAAACCCCGAAGGTTTCAAACTGATTCGCGAACACACCACCACGCCGCTGGCGCTCGGTGAAGTGTTCAACACCATTCACGATTACCGCGAACTCATTGTTAACCAATGGATCGACTACGTGCGCGCGCCGCTGAGCCACGCCGGCGGCATTACTCACGTGCGCCGCATTGCCGACCTGGCGTCGCTGTACCACATCCGTACCGGCTTCCATGGCGCCACTGACTTGTCGCCGGTTTGCCTCGGCGCTGCCGTGCATTTCGATACCTGGGTGCCCAACTTCGGCATTCAGGAACACATGGCACACGAAGCGCTGACCGACGAAGTCTTCCCGCACGATTATCGCTTTGAAGACGGCCACTTTATTGTCGGTGAAACGCCCGGACACGGCGTCGATATCGACGAAGAAAAAGCCAAACAATACCCCTACAAACGCGCCAGCCTGCCGGTCAACCGACTGGAAGACGGCACGCTCTGGCATTGGTAACAGCGGTTGGTGAGTGCGGATTTATGACTTCAGATATTGGCATCGTTCATCTGGGCCTGGGCGCTTTTCATCGCGCCCATCAGGCGGCCTATGTGCAGGCTTATTGCGACCGCACCGGCGATACCGGCTGGGGTATTTGCGCGGCTAACTTACGCTCCAACGCAACGCTGGTCGACGACCTGGCAACGGCCGATTATCGCTACCATCTGGTGGCGTTTTCCGACCGCGAACATTACCAGATCAACAGTATCGACAGCATTCAACGCACCCTGTTCAGCGGCCGCGACAGTGACGGCAACTGGGGCCGCGACCTGGATGCACTGCTCGAGCAACTGAGCGACCCGTCGGTGCACATCGTCACCTTAACGGTCACCGAAAAGGGCTACTTTTTAAGCCCCGCCGAAGGCCGTTTATTAATCGACGCCGACGATCTGGCCGCCGACATTAAAAACCCGCAACAACCACGCACCGCGCCGGGCATTCTGGTGGCAGCACTGCGCCGCCGTCGCGCCGCCGACACCGCGCCTTTCACCGTGCTCAGTTGCGACAACATGCCGCACAACGGCGCACGTACGCGCAGCGCTGTTATGCAATTGGCTGCGCTGCACGATGCCGATTTGGCGCAATGGATTGCCGACGAAGTCGCCTTCCCATCGAGCATGGTCGACCGCATCGTACCGGCCATGACCGACGCCGAATTCGAGCGCCTGAAAACCCTGGGCATCGACGACCACAACGCTGTGGTCAGCGAAGCCTTTACTCAATGGGTTATCGAAGATCACTTCCCCAGCGGCCGCCCCGACTGGCAGGAAGACGGCGTGCAAATGGTCGCCGACGTGGCGCCGTTCGAGACCATGAAACTGCGCCTGCTCAACGGCAGCCATTCATTGCTGGCTTACCTGGGCAGCCTGGCCGGTTTCGAAACCGTCGCCGACGCCGTGGGCAACGCCACCATTCGCGACTTCCTGCGTCGCTATATGTTGAGCGAAGCGGCGCCAACTTTGGCCATGCCCGAAGGCACCGACCTGCACGACTACTGCGATAAACTGCTGCAACGTTTCGCTAACGACAGCCTGAACCACCGGCTGCATCAAATCGCTATGGACGGCTCGCAGAAGCTGCCGCAACGTTGGTTAAGCGGTGCTCAAGAGCAGCGCCAGAAAGACGCCGACCTGCCGTGCACCGCGCTGGGCATCGCCGCCTGGATTCGCTACTGCCGGGGTGTCGATTTAGCCGGCCAAAGCTACCCGGTGAGCGACCCGCTGGCCGACGACCTGGCGCAACTGCATCAGCAACACAGCGAGGTGGCAGCGCGGGTTGCAGCCTTCTTCGCACAAAGCGCTGTCTTCCCCACCGCCCTGGCCCAAGACAGCCGCTTTGTCAGCCAAGTATGTGAATGCTACAAAACACTGGAACAAACGCTGCGCTTCCAGCAAGACTGGCCCGCCTGACCGGGCGGCCATCCCAACCTTGACCCATATCAAAACGCGACCGAGCGGAAGGCGGCACACTGCCGCCATTCCATTACTGAACTCACAGAAGCCGGTCCGCTCGCCATGCAACTCGCCCTCTACGAAAAATACGATCTGCGCCTGCCACGCTACACCAGCTACCCCACTGCGCCGCATTTTCACTCTGGAATCGACGGCGAACAGCTGAGCCAATGGCTGGGCGAACTGGACCCGGAACAACCGCTGTCGCTCTACCTGCACGTGCCCTACTGCGAAAAAATGTGCTGGTTTTGCGGCTGCAATACGCAGATCACCCATCGCTACCAACCGGTCGGCCAATACGTCGATTTATTGCTCGAAGAAATCGACCAGCGCCTGTCACTGTTGCCGCCAGTCCAACGCTTTAAAGTCGCCCATCTGCACTTCGGCGGCGGCAGCCCGACCATACTTTCCGCGGCCGACTTAACCCGCATCATGGACCAGCTGCGCAGCCGACTGGATATTTTGCCGGACGCCGAAGTCGCCCTGGAAATGGACCCGCGCACCTCGACCGAGGCCTTTATCGACGCCATGGCTGCCAACGGTTTTAACCGCGCCAGCATCGGCATCCAGGACTTCAACCCAGCGGTACAAAAAGCCGTCAACCGCGAACAAAGCCTCGAGGAAGTCGCCGCCATCATCGAGCAACTGCGCGCCAAAGGTATTAACGGCATCAACGTCGACCTGATGTACGGCCTGCCCAACCAGAGCGTCGCAACCCTGATCGACACCGTCGACCAAACCATCGGCCTGCGGCCCGACCGCCTGTCGATATTCGGCTACGCCCACGTCCCCTGGATGAAGAAACACCAGCAAGTCATCGCCACCGACAGCCTGCCGGGCGTCGACGAACGTTGGGCGCAATACGAAGCCATCCAAAACCGCCTCGCCGCCCACGGCTACCAAGCCATCGGCCTCGACCACTTCGCCCACGCAAACGACAGCCTCGCCATCGCCCAGCGCAACGGCGAACTGCACCGCAACTTCCAGGGCTACACCACCGACAACGCCGAAGCCCTCATCGCCTTCGGCCCCTCAGCCATTTCATCGTTACCGCAAGGCTACGTCCAAAACCTCACCGGCGTCGGCGACTGGCGCAAAGCCATCGCCCAAAGCCAAAGCGCCGTAGCCAAAGGCGTGGCGGTTGATGCTGAAGACAGACTGCGCCGCGACATCATCAACCGCCTGATGTGCGACCTATCAGTAGACCTAAACGACATCTGCGCCCAACACCACAGCTTCCCGGATCGGTTTCTACCGGAGTTAGATCGAGTACGCGCCATGACCGGTGACGGTATTGTGGAAGTAGAGGGTTGGCGGATTCAGTTGACCGAGACTGGGCGGCCGTTGGTAAGAGCAGTGTGTGCGGCTTTTGATGGGTATTTGGAAGCAAATGCGCAGCGGCATTCGGCGGCGGTTTAGAGGGCGGGCTGAACCAGATCTATAAGTGGCTTTATAAGTTGTTGTATTAGTGGGAGTTTTATTCGGAAATGCCTGATTCTGGATAACTCCCGTCACCTCTTCCAAGCAATTCCATTCCCAAAAGCGGACACAAACGCGCCTGTCCTTCTTGAACCCCGTCACAGAGTGAGGGCATTCTGTCGAGACTGCTGTATGCGGTTACAACTTGAGGGATTGGTGTGCCTTGTAGCTGGCTGGGCGGTAGCTTGTTTGAGTTACTGGCTAGGGAACCAGCTAATGATTATTGCAAAAGATTAAGTTCTGTTGGTTTCGTACAGTCAGCCAGCGAATGAGAGCAGTAGAACCATTCACCCCTTAGTACGACGTATCTTCTCGGTATAACCTGGGATATCAGTCTTGTAAGACGCTGATATGCGAAATAAGGGTCGTATGAGACGGTTTCTACGGAATGGATCTCGGCGGTTATAACCCATCGACCACGGGGATGTACTGCTCATACTGGGCCGGAGCAGAACACCGAGGTAACGTTAAACCAAGGCTTTGCCGAAATGAGAGGCGTAAGTGACAGTGACAATGAATAAGCTGTTATACGGCACTCAAGGTCCGGCATTGGACCCTTACGGACTTTGTAAATATAGTCTCATAGAGTAATTTGAAATCTATACCTAAGTGGGGAAATATGCAGGCACTATTTGAGCTTTCTGAGGGTAAGCGCCGACTGGAAGAAATTATCAATCAGTTTCCTTCAGAGAGTCCGTATTGGAATGAAGCGCAGAATAGATTTCAGTTTATTGATAGGCTCCTGACGGAATGTCTCGGATGGGAGAAGCCAGATATTCGTGTTGAGGAGCATGACGACTTTGGGGGAAGGTCAGATTATATTTTTGGAACTCCGCCAAAAGCGGTACTAGAAGCAAAAAAAGAAGCCAAGGAGTTTGAGAATCTTCCCTCCGGTCACCCAAGCCGGGTGCGTAAAATCCAGCCACTGTTACAAGCCTCTAAGAACTTCTCTGATGCAGTGCGCCAAGTTGTTTCATATTGCGCTGTTAACGGTGCATCGATTGCTATAGTCTGTAATGGTCCTCAATTAGCTGTTTTCCAAGCCATCATACCTGGCCAATCCCCTCTAGAAGGGGAGTGTTACTTTTTCAATGGATTTGATTCATATATTAATGATTTTCCGATACTTTGGAGATTACTTTCACCGGAAGGAATTACTGAGAACTATGCATTCCGAGAGTTATCACTGCATCGTAATCCTAGAATACCACCAAAAGCCAGTACATCTATACCAGAGCCTAATAAATACCGATATAGAACTAATTTTCAAGAAAACTTAAGATCACTATCTTCGCTTCTTTTGGAAGAAATAGAGGATAATCCTGATATTAAATCATCATTCTATAAAGAGTGTTACGTACCTATAGAAGCCAACAATAGAAACTTGTTGCTAAGTAAAAATATAATTGAATCAAGATACAATCGCGCTGTTGACGGGAATGTAGCTCCGTCTGCACTCGAAACAGTCGCAAAAACAGAGAAAGATGGAGATCTATCAATTAATGACCCAGCCTTGACGGGTTCGGGGACTTCAAGGCCAATTGTCGTTATTGGTGATGTCGGGGTAGGAAAAACATCGTTTTTCGAAAATCTTTTTGAAAGCTTGGAAGCGACAGAGAAATCTAAGACTCTTTTCATTCATTTGAATCTTGGCATAAAAGCCAATCTTTCTGACGACATAAAATCGTTTGTCTTATCTGAGATTCCAGTGGTCCTAAAAGCTCATTACAAAATTGACATCTTTTCTTCGGATTTCGTCAATTCGGTATATTATCGAGATCTCAGTGATTTTGACAAAGGCGTCAAAGGACAACTAAAACAAATCAATGAAAACGAGTATTATCGTGAACGAATTGATTTTTTATCCAAAAAAATTGAAAACGCTGACAGGCACCTTCAGGCATCTCTTGGCCATATTGCCAGAGGACAAAACAAACAAATTATTCTGGTAATGGATAACGCGGATCAACGTTCCTTGCGCGTACAGCAGGAGGCTTTTTTAATTGCGCAAGAGTTAGCTGCCTCTCGGAACATCCTAGTATTTATAGCATTACGTCCAAGTACATTTTATTTATCAAAGGAAGCTGGCGCACTCGCTGCTTACCAGAATAAGGTATTGACTGTGGCACCACCTCCTGCTGATGAGGTGGTGCAAAGAAGGCTTATATTTGCCACGCGAGTAGCAGAAGGAAAGGTTGATCCGGCCAGCTTAGAAGGAATTCGCCTGAACCTAGGAAACGTTGTGCTATTTCTTAAAACTACATTGCGGTCTATACGCAACCGTGAGGACATAAGACAGTTTCTAAGTAATATAACCGGCGGAAATACACGTAGTGTAATAGAGCTTATATCGAGTTTTTTTGGTAGCCCGAATGTTGATTCTGAAAAAATTGTTTCTCTCGAAGAGAGGTTCGGTAACTACAAGATCCCATTGCATGAGTTTACAAAGCACGCATTACTTGGTGAGTATGCATATTTCAATACACATTCTTCATTATTAGCATGCAATATATTTGATGTGAGCGTGGCCGATCCCCGCGAACATTTTTTATCAAGCCTTATAGTTGCATTTCTAAGTTCAAACACGAAAATTACAGATAGTGACGGATTTTGCAGAGGTCAAGATATCCTTACAGAAATGTCGTATAACGGTTTTGTCGAAGATCAGATTCGTAATTCTCTTAGACTTCTATCACATAAACGACTAATTGAAACTCCTCATGCTCATTATCGTGAGATAGAGGTTCCGGATCATGAATTTCCGGAGCAATTTCATTTTAGGGTTACCTCTATTGGAATATATCATATACGATATTGGTCTGGTTCTTTTGCATTCTTAGATGCGGTATCAATAGACACTCCTATATTCGATGAGGAAGCTCGGGATAAAATTTCAAATCTTTCCGCTTCTTTTAATATTCGAGCCCGTCATGAAAAAACGGTCTGCTTTAGGAAATATCTGGAAGACCAATGGCACATTGCGAATTTCTCTGCTAACTACTATGACTTTTCATCCTTAATTAGTAGTCAAAATAATAGTTTTTTATCCGTAGAAAGTTTCATCGATAAAAAAAAGCCTGAGTGAATTACAACTAATAGGACATATATGAAAGTATCTAACTGGACACCCACTATTAGTATGGTTTAGATGGATGCCCTAGTAGCTATCCGGTTTAATTAACTGTTCGGTGAAAACTCCCCCCCCCTAAGCAAACAAGGCATCCATCGCAGTAGCCTATGAGTTCATCTAGTGCCCTGTGAGCTCTCCTCTTCTAATATCCTCTGCTAAATCCGCCAGATCGTTTCCAAATTGATGTCCCCGCCCATCCACCGCTCGGATGTCTGCCTGTGGGATGCTCGTTGCATACAGTGCAAGATGCGCAAAAGGTACGATGTTATCGTCCCGGCTATGGTACAAAGCGATTCGTTGAATACTCTCCAGCCTTGCCGCAGCATTTTCAGGTAAGCGCGCCTCGTCCCATGTCCAGATGCCTTCGCCATTCCAGTATGGCGCAGCGAGCAGGAACATAGCAGTGACAGCTATATTGATCCGCTCTTCGCAAAGGTACTTGGCCAGCACAGAGCCCCCTACCGAATGACCCACCATGATTACTTCATCGTCGATGGTGGCTAATTCTCGTTCAATCGGAGCCGTCCAGTCCTCATAGGTCGCGCTATCGTCCTCTGGCATTTTCAGATAATGCAACTTATAGGTAGAACCCAGGGTATTTTGTAGCGACGTTGCTAACAGCCGATCCTCATCGTAAGCACCCTCACCAGCGCCGTGAATAAACACTACATGCTTCTTCATGTTGTCGCCCTCGCTTCATATAGCCCAAGTTCTGCCCGGTTTAATTAACGGTAGAGCAAAGAGGATAGCCACCATAGCACCAATATTGACTTCCTGATCAACCTCTAGCCCGACGACAACATCTCAATACACCGGTGGGCCGCGCGGCCCTGTGGCGCTTCGCAGTTTCTTTCAGGAAATCGTCTTGAATTCGGAAGCCGAAGAATACGACCTGTGGCCATTGGTGATGAACGCAGACAATTCCTTGGCGGGTTACGCCAGCTTGCTGCCAAAAGAGATCAACAGTGAATCTTACCTTGAAGTGAACTACTTCATTGACGCACCCCATCAAGGCCAAGGCTATGCGGTCGAGATCGGCAAAAAAGCTGATCAACTATGGTTTGAACGACAAAGGCCAATCCAAGCTTATCGCCATCTTCGACCCGAACAATAAGGGCTCGATCCGAGTGGCCGAGAAGATCGGAACGCTCAAGCTAACGCCAATTACCGCCTTGTCCGATCTTGCGAAAAGTCCCCGGGTTAATTTCAGTCCAAACCCAGCTGTCGATCTACCCCAATGCCGTTCGACCAGTCTTTGCAGAGACCCTTCCGACAACCTGACCCTAAGGCTTATAACCCTGGTCTAGGTTTAATTGGGGTGTCTCGATTTTAAATTCAGATTCACCTAACCACTCGTTGCAGCGTCATGGGGATGCTCTGTACTGGCCCTCTAGAAACACCTTTGTAAACAGCGATAACCAAGGAGACGACACTCTATGAAACCGTTACCTGTAATCGTAAGCATCCCGACTTCCAATTTACAGTCGGCCTACCAGTTCTACCGGAAGATTGGGTTTAAACCGGCGGCGAGCGAAGGTGAAACCATGCCTGAGCCGGTTGAGTTTGTCCTCAACGAGGGCGTGAATCTTATGGTGATCCCAACAGATGGGTTTGGTTGGGTCGCTGGGGGCAACGAAGTCGCGCCGAAGGAAGTCTCCGAGTGCATCCTGTCACTTTCCGCCAGCTCTGAGGCAGAAGTGGATTCACTCGTGAGTAGAGTTCGAGCCGCTGGAGGGGAAATTGCCGCCGGTCCGGAAAGGGAATCGTGGGGATACTCGGCCACGTTCAAGGATCTGGACGGTCATGTCTGGATGGCTGTCCATTCGCTGTAAGCGAGAACCTGCTGGCAGCTAATAGGATGGCAGTTAACAGGACATATATATCCTGGTAGTTGGGAACAGCCAAACGGAAACAAAAAAACCGGCTCCGCCCTTCAGCAGAACCGGTTTTATTGTCAGTAACAATCAGTAGAGATACACAGCGCCCGAAAGCGGTGCCAAGTCATCATTTCCAGCAGGGTTCACGCCTTTACCACTGCCTGCCTCAATTACCGCACCTACCGCTATGGTACGGCCATCGCCGCTGATATTGACAGCGCTTCCGAAGTAGTGGCCCTTTCCGGTATTGGATGCCTTGATGTAGCTTTCGAACTCCCATTGGTCGTCGCGTAGAATATAGCTGTAGGCTGCACCGGAGGAGAATCCTTGCGAGCTAGGGTCAAAGTTCTGTAGGTCGTTACCATTCAGACCGGCTGCATTGCTCGATTCCGAACTAAAAATTGCAGGGCCGGCAATATTGAACTCAACATGGTTGGTGCCCACCACCAGGCGATTTCCATCATCGCTTAAGCTGACCGTTTGGCCGAAAAAATTCCGTTTCCCGGTATTACTCGCCTTAATATAAGCCCGTTGTTCCCATTGCTGATTATCATGATTAAAGTCGTATACGTAGGCCGCACCAGAACTACTAGTATCGTCGGAGTTGGTATTACCAACCTCCGGTCCGTTTGCCGAGGTGGCATTGCCGTCCTCCGAGATGGCACCTACGGCTAACCTATCGCCCTTGGCATTCAAGCTAACCGAAGCGCCAAAGCAGTCAAACGCATCCGGAAAGCGAGCGGTAATCGCTGCGCCTTGTTGGGACCAGGTTCCATTGGCTTCGTTGAACAAGTAAACAGCACCTGTATCGTTATTTGCTCTTGTCGCACCCACCGCCAATACCGTGCCGGTCTCGTTTAAACTGACGCTCACACCAAACTGATCCGCACCCGTAACCGAGATTTCGGTGCCGGTTTGTTGCCAACTTTCCTCATCAATTTTTTTATAGATATAAACCTTGTTTTGTCCATAAGCGCCCACCGCCAGCTTGGTGCCATCGCCACTCAAGCTGACTGATCGACCAAACCTGCCACCGCTTTGAGGCTGATTAGATTCAAGGGCCGGTCCTATTTGCTGCCACGATTTATTCTCGGCGTCGTAACGGAACAGATAGGCAGAGCCCGCACCGGATCCACCGCGAGGATTTTCGCCCCACGCCCCCACTGCCAAAAGCTGGCCACTTGAATCGAGGCTGACGGAGCTGCCAAACTGAGCCAAAGCGGCCACATCGTTTGCTTTCAAATAAGCGGCAAATTTCCAGGTACCTGCGGAATCTTTTGTATAGATATAGACGGCACCGGCACGGTCCACCGTATTTAGCATCGGCTGGCTTATCGACGGGCTAGCCTCTTGCAGCGCCCCAACCGCCATCACCGTGCCGTCTTTATTCAGGCTGACGGACCACCCGAAACGGTCTCCTATGTCCGCATTACTCGCCTTCACATAGCCAATGGCAGCGATCAGGAGTTTCTCACTCGCATAGTCAAAAGGCAGAACTTGGCTGACGCAGGCGTCGTTCTGGTTAGTCCGTTGGTAACAGGTTTTGAGTGAGTATCGAGCGTTGCTCAGCGCATACAGCGGTACGCTGTGTTGGCGAATTTCTATTTTACCATTCGCGTCCGCTTGGCTGGCCGGAATATCCTCGTCGGTTATGGGTACAAAGTCTGCTGAACCCAGGCTTTCCTCCAGTCGGTAATAGTCGGCACCGTTAACATGCTTCCAAGAAAATCCCAAAATTTTGGTGGCCGTGTCGTATAATTTTAATTCAGCGGCCGGAAGTGCGGCGCAGGTTACTTTGACACTGGTAATACTCAGTTGATTGCTGTTTTGAACGACGTTGTTTCCACCGTCGATGATGCACTGCTGGTTATCCGGCTGTTTGGCAACGCTGACGGTATATTCGGTGCCTGCGTGCAGTCTGCGGGAAAAGGTAAATTCAGTCTCACCGGTGTTTAGGGAGAGTGTGTCTGGTTTGGCATTTTCGCCTGATACTAATTGCAGTATCAGCGAGCCAAGGAGGTTCTGGACCGTTCCGCCGATGCTGTAAGTGGTTGCGCATTCGATGAGCAGGTCATCCACCATTTTGCCATCGATGGCACCTACGTTATTTTTTATGGAGCAAGCTTTACTCTCCGGTTTTCCGTCAATACTAACGCTGTACTGAACTTTGTCTCTGAGCTTGGTGTTAAACGCAAAGGTGAAATGGGCATTGCCATTGCCAGTGAGTGTTTTTGTTTCGCTTTTGTTATCGCCATAGCTGAGTTTCAGTGTCAGTTGGTTGCTGTTTCCACCTAACCCATACACCTTGCCACCCACGTTGTAGGTAGGCGGGGTTATGCATTCGACCGACAGATCATCAATGGCCTGTGCGCCCATTTGGCCGGAGCTGGTTGCCAGGGTCGGGGTGCAGATTTTGTTGTCCGGCTGTTTCTCAACGCTGAGCGAATACTGAGCGCCCTGTTTGATCGGGTTAGCAAACGTAAAGCCGATGGACGCTTCATTGTTGCCGGTAATGTCGTGTGTTTGGCTGGGCTCGCCTTCGTCGGCAATGCTCAGTTTCAACCTCACTGTGTTGCTGCTGTCACCCAGGCCGTTCACCTGGCCGCCGATATCAAAGGTTGCTACGAATGCGCAGGCGATGGACAGATTGTCGATGTCGTCACTTTCAATGGTGCCGCTGTGTTCACCGATGAAGGTGCAGCTTTGGCTTTCCGGCTGACGAGCGATGCGAACGGCATAGTCCACGCCTTGTTTTAACGGCTGGGTGGAAAAATGAAACTTGGCCTCACCGGCGGGTTCAGCATTCTGAGTGATGGCCAGCGGTTCACCGTCGTTCAATTGCAGTTCGAGTGTGCCCAACAAATTATCGATGCTGCCGCTGATGGTGAAAGTTGGAACATCGACACATTCGATGCGAATGTCGGTGACGTTGTCATTGCCGACCTGGCCTTGCTTATGCTCCTCCTCAAGACTGCATTCCTGAGTGGCCGGCTGTTGGGCGATTTCCACGCTGTAATCGTCGCCGGTTTCCAAACGGGTTTTGAATTTGAATTCACCGTTTTCGGTGATCGGGAGCTCTTCATCGTTATTCAGTTTGACGGTTAATTGGTCGTCTGATGCTAAACCGGAGACCGTTCCGATAATGAAAAAGCGCAGCTCGGCCGGGGGTTTTGGAGTCGGTTTGGGTGTGGTGCTTTCATTGCAACCAGCCAGCGCTACAACGGCACACAGCAGGGTTAGCAGACCGTAGTAAAACGACCGTTTTGGGTGAGTGATCATGGGTTGGCCTCGCCGTTCCTTTTAAGTAGATAAACAGAGCGAGAAACAGAGGATGTTACCTCGCTCTTTCCAGAACCGAAGCTTAAGGGGTGGCCGTTTGAATTTTCGTTTGACTATCCGTTTGACTTTTTAGAAATATCGTTAAAAAGTGTGACGTGCTGCATATATCTGACAAAAGGTTCGCTGCCTGGCTGGAAACGCCCATTAAGCCATCCATCCGGGCGATTCACTTTAGTACGCCTGCCCGGTCAGCTCACACAAACACATCGATCAGCGAGGCCTGTTTTGGCATTTAACAAAACCACCTTTTACGCCGATTTCAGAGACCACCTAGACAACTCCAAAGCGAAGGTCATCCAGGGAAAAACACCGAACCAAGTCGATACGCATCGAATATTCGAGGCAGCCGACAAAGCGTGCGAGAACCAAAGAAGGAGTTCTCTTGAAGCAGATAAATCGTTTTGGAACAAGGGTGCGAAAGGCGAGCCCGATTCAAAGCGTGAGTTCTTATGTGACTATACCTACCACGATGAATATGGACGCATTCTCCTCGCTCTTGAGTGCGAATGGGGCAAGCAGCTATCGCCTGATACAACCATAGAGATGGTGTTGTACGACTTTAAAAAAGTACTGAATATGGCGGCGCCTATTAAAGTGATGGTCTTTGCCTATACCAGCCCAGACAACAAACGCGAATGCCTGGATGAGATGAAGAAGATAGCAGAACACTGGCCGCCGGAGTCTCTCACCAACATGATCGCCGTCGCCTGCAATTGGTACGACGAAATGCACGGTAACAGCATTGATGGCTATTTTTGGAATGGGTCTGGCTGGGAAAATTTTAAATAACGCCAAGGCTAAAAACATGCTTATTGAGGTGAGCAATCCGAGAGGACAAAGGCGAGGGTTAACAAGGCACCCACTTTAAGAAAGGCTTACGGTGAATGTCCACGCAAACGCGCAAACGCCTTTAATCCAAAATTTCGGATGGTATCTGGTTAATCCGGCCTTGCTATGTGTTATCGATGACTATAGCTCACGAGCGTCGTATGCTCACCTTGGCCACGGTAGTGCTATGGATGCCTTCCGCTTATATTTTTCCAGTGCGCCTGAGTTAGAACAGGCACAGCAAACACCCAGCGAGTAACGATCAGCAGGTAAACAATGGTCCAAATCAGTAAAGAAACTCCAGAACAGACCGAGAAGCGACTTCGAGCCGTCATTTCTGAAACAGATTTTAAAGTATATCCCGGCGCCTATAGTTTCGAAGAATTTCCGTTATCCGATTTTCGTGATAAGGCCAACCAGGATGCTCTATGTTTGGTTCGCGACGATGAAGTTTGGAGTCAGCTCGTCCCAACAACTGAGCCATCGAAAGAACTGTTTAAAATTTTCTCTTTTCATTTTGATGGCTGCTCTGACAATAGTGGTTTCATAGGCTGGTTGGCAAACCATCTAAAACGAGAATTGGGAACGGGTTTATTTGTTGTTTGTGGCCAGAATACCAATCGAGACGGTATTTTTGACTATTGGGGTTGCCCGTTAGAACTTGGTGATCAAGCTGTAGAAGAAGTCCATAAGCTGATCAACTCTGCGACTCATCAGTGACCACCGAACCCAGCTAATCTAAGTCACTGATCACAGTACCAAACAACAGTGAGGAGGCTTAAAAATGACCAAATTTACCGGCGGCTGTTTGTGCAACGCCATTCGCTACGAAACCACGGCGGAGCCGTTAAACCAGCGAATCTGTCATTGCCGTCTGTGCCAGAAAGCCATCGGCGCAGCCTTTAATGCTCGCGTGCTGATGCGTATTGAAGACGTTTCTATCACCGGCTCTGTGAGCACCTACCATTCATCTGAAACCCTAGAGCGCGGCTTCTGTTCACAATGTGGTGCCAGCGTGTTCTCCCGGCGAGCGGCCGCTGGGGTAATGGGCCTGACGGTGGGCAGCCTCGATGATCCGTCGCTGTTTAAACCGGATATGCATTTTTGGGTGTCGTCCAAGCAGAGCTGGGTCACTCTTTCTGATGGCTTGCCGCAATATCCGGAAGGTGCTCCGGTTGTTTAAGCGGGCACCCGGCTTAGCATTCGTTTTAAATCGCCAACAGGCCGTTTACTTGTTCCACTCTAACCCAGCCTGGTTAGCCCTAGACGAATGCCGCCAGACCCGGTAAATATTCTATGCTTTCAGAACCACAAAACGGCACAGCCAGCGTATATCGTCTATATTGCCTGGCTTGGACCATTGGCGATGCGCGGTGAAACAGAAGGAACCGACATGAAGCAAAACAAACTGGCCCTCGTGGCTCTGGTCGTGCTCTCTATATTAGTACTCTCTGAACCAGCCTTTGCCGGACCGGGCGGGAAAATAGCCAGCGCTGCGTTCGAGTCGTTTTGGGGCCGTATTGGGCTTTTCATCCTGACGATCATTTTTCTTCCGATCATTATTTATGTCTATATGCGGGAGAAACGTGCGGAGCAACGTACCCGAAAAGACCTTCGCTTTATGTCTATGCACAGTTCCGATTTTGAATGGCTGAAAATTCAGGAACGGTTGAAGGACTGTTTTTTCCGCATCCACTCCGGCTGGGACGACGAAGATTTATCCAGCGCCAAGGAATGGATGACGGACTGGTACTGGCAGAACCAACAATTGGTACATCTTGAACGCTGGAAAAGAGATGGCCTTAAAAATGTGTGCGATGTGAAGAAAATCTCGTATATCAAGCCTTTGCTATTTGTGCACCGCAATCGTGGTCAGGAACACGAAGATTCAATGGTTGTGATATCCGTTCGAGCCAGGATGAAAGACTATCTGCAGAATATAAACACGGGAAAAGTGGTTGAAGGCAGCAAGCGATACAAAGAGGTCAACACCATCTGGTCTCTCACGCTGAACGATGGTCAATGGCGAGTTTCCAACATCGATGCGGGCAGCATGTCGCTGGCTTACGCAAAAATCGTGAAGGACTTGCCAGACATTCAATCCACCCTCATTTCCGGTTCGCGCGTTTAAAGTGAGCCGCGGTCAACGCCGGCACTGGATGATACTGGTGCCGGCCTTTTAGCGGGCTGCAGACAGCCTTTTTGCAACACGCTCCCTTACCCTTGCCTCGGTCACCGGCTGCCAGTTTACAGTGCTCTGATCACGCTGAGCTTCACTTAAAACAGATTTTGATAATAAGACGGCTTTTATCAGCGCACTGTTAAAAGAAGAGCAAACTTCAACTTTGCGCAGACTGCAAATTAGGCGTTGCCTGGTCATTACATTGCGCCGTCATAACGCCAGCTAAGAACTAACGGATTATCCAATACTTAGCTCACACTCTAACCAGCCAAACTGCGATATTGCCCTTTAAAATACAGCAGTGGCTCGGATGCGGCCTCGTTCAGATTCAGCGCCTTGACTTCACCCAGCACAATCAGATGATCGCCGGCGGCGTGTTCGGTGTGAATTTCACAATCGAGCCAATGCAGGCTGCCGGCAATCAACGGATTACCCAGCGGCGACCTTTGCCAGTCCACATCGCGCCATTTGTCGTTGCCTCGCTGGGCAAACTGGTTGGAAATACTTTGCTGATCACCGCTGAGAATATTGACGGCAAAGCGACCGGCGCGACGGATTTTCGGGTAGCTGAGCGAACGCGACATGACGCTGAATGACACCAAAGGCGGTTCCATCGATACGCTGTAGAAAGATTGGCAAGTGAAGCCGACCGGCTCGTCTTCATGCTGTGAGGTAATAACGGTAATGCCCGAGGCAAAGTGCCCGAGCGCTTCACGAAACTGCAGTGGCTCGACCGCCGTGCTGAGAAGGGACATGGTAACTCCTGAATCGTCGGTGCCGTTCGATTGAGTTTGGGATGAGACGGCCGCCGGTGTTCGACGGCCGTCTGTTGCACCTGTGTTGAAACGGCAGAACGCCAAAGGGTGCGGCAAGCGCGCTTAGCTGGAAAGCTCTTGGCGAACGATGGCAGCACCAGCGCTTAAAGCTTCCAGCTTGCCGCGAGCGACCTGGCGAGACAGCGGCGTCATGCCGCAGTTGGTGCAGGGGTAGAGGTTTTCGGCATCGACAAACTGCAGCGCCTTTCTTAAGGTCGCGGCAACTTCCTCTGGCGTTTCGACAGTGTTAGTCGCCACATCGATAGCGCCGACCATCACTTTCTTACCGCGAATCAATTCAATTAAATCCATAGGAACGCGCGAGTTTTGGCATTCCAATGAAACGATATCGATATTCGACGCCTGCAGCTTGGGGAAAATCTCTTCGTATTGGCGCCACTCCGAGCCAAGCGTTTTCTTCCAGTCGGTGTTGGCTTTAATACCGTAACCGTAGCAGATGTGAACGCCGGTCTCGCACTCCAGCCCTTCGATGGCTTTTTCCAGCGCAGCAATACCCCAGTCATTTACTTCGTCGAAGAAGACGTTGAACGCCGGTTCGTCGAACTGAATGATATCAACGCCGGCGGCCGCTAATTCTTTGGCTTCCTGGTTGAGGATTTTGGCAAATTCCCAGGCCAGTTTTTCGCGGCTTTTGTAGTGACCATCGTAGAGCGTGTCGATCATCGTCATCGGGCCCGGCAGTGCCCACTTGATCGGTTGGTCGGTCTGTTTCCGCAGGAACCTGGCGTCTTCAACAAAGACCGGCTTTTGCCGACTGACCGCGCCGACTACCGATGGCACGCTGGCATCGTAGCGGTCGCGAATTCGTACGGTTTCGCGCTTTTCGAAATCGACGCCATCGAGATGTTCAATAAAGGTGGTTACAAAGTGTTGGCGGGTTTGCTCGCCATCGCTGACGATGTCGATGCCGGCGCGCTGTTGTTCGTGCAGCGATATTTTCAACGCGTCCAGTTTGCCATCGACCAGTTCTTCACCTTCCAGCTTCCAGGGCGACCAGAGTTTTTCGGGCTCGGCCAGCCAGGAAGGTTTCGGCAAACTGCCGGCGGTTGAGGTTGGTAGTAATCGTTTCATAGGTGTCGTCTTATCTATTCAGTTAATCAGGCAGCTTTATTCGCGGCCCAGTGATCGAGAATGTTCTGGTAGGGTTTAATAAAGTGCTCTTCGGCGAATTTCCCCTGCTTCACCGCCAACTGACTGCGCTCTTCCCGATCGTAAACAATCTGTGTGAGCGAGTAATCCTGATACTTTAAGCTCGGCTGATAAGTCTGTGCCGCTGTCGAGTTGGCGTTGTAGATTTCCGGGCGATAGATCTTCTGGAACGATTCCATGGTGCTGATGGTGCTGATCAGCTCCAGATCGGTATAGTCACTCAATAAATCGCCACAGAAATAAAAGGCCAGCGGTGCCTGGCTGTTAGGCGGCATAAAGTAGCGCACTTTCATGCCCATTTTGCCGAAGTAGTCGTCGGTCAACGAATACTCGTCCTGCTTATATTCAACGCCCAGTACCGGATGGTGGTTATCTGTCCGGAAATAGGTTTTGGTCGTTGAAACGCTCAGGCAAACAACCGGCAGTTTGCTGAAGTTTTCTTGATAAGCGGCGGAATTCAGGAACGACTGGAACATCTTGCCGTGCAGGTCACCAAAGTTTTCCGGCACGCTGAACTTTGGTCTGTCTTTATTGTGCTCCAGCAGCAAGACACTGAAATCGTAGTCGCGCACGTAGGACGAGAAGTTATTGCCGACAATGCCGTCAATACGCGAGTTGGTTTTGTGATCAACGATATTGGTTTTCAGCACTTCCATGGTGGGAAAGGTTTTGCCATTGCCTTCCACATCGATATCGATGGAAATGATGTCCAGCTCGACCGAGTAGCGATCGGCGGTTGGGTTATCCCAGTGCGCCAGCGCATTAAAGCGGTTGTTGATCATGCGCAGAGTATTCTGCAGATTTTCCTGACGACGCTCGCCTCTGGCCAGGTTGGCAAAATTGGTGGTCATGCGGGTGCTGTCCGCTGGTTGGTAGTTCTCATCGAAACGAAGGCTGTTGATGGTGAACCCAAACTCACTGCTCATTGCAATACTCATCCTGATTCTGTTGTTAAGCGCTGAAGGTACGGCTTAGCAAGAAGGCCGTTCTGGCCACCTCCAAGAAGGCTGTGCAGTCTAGGCGGGAAGTCATTTGAACAAAAGCGACGAAATATCACGTTATTATTAGTTTCATTCATAATGTTGTGGGCCGTGGTTTCTGTGGTGCGCGGGGCCCACTTCCCGCAGCTATACCAGCCACCTCTTATGCTTTGCTCCCCAGTCACACTATGATGTAATACATTGTAGTTACCTAATGGGAGGGTACCTTATGAGCGTCACCACTGTTCGCCTTCAGGCTGAGATTGAACAGCATTTGGAAACCATCGCTAAACAGCTGCATCGCAGTAAAGGCTGGGTCATAAACCAAGCGTTGTCGGAGTACATCGAGAAACAGCAACTGGAGCAGGCGCGTTGGCAACAGACACTGGAAGCAATGGAATCCGCTGCCCAAGGAAAGGTCGTTGATGCCGGCGAGGTTCATACTTGGTTGAATAGTTGGGGAAGCGACCGCGAGCAGGATGCACCGGAGGTCGATCAGTGAAATTGGTTTACACGGATGTAGCCATTGCAGATCTGAAGCGACCTAGAGAGTTCATCGCCGTTCATCATCCGTCTGCTGCTTCAAGAATCGCTACAGAGTTGCTTGAGAAAGTCACGTTACTGCCTGACTTTCCAGAGATAGGAACGCCAGTTGAGTTGGCACCCGTTCACGGTTCAATTCGAGACATTGTTTTCGGCAAATACATTGTTCGCTACTCAGTGCATAACACCACGATTATCATCCTTCGGGTGTGGTATGAATTGGAAGGAGATCGTTAGCCGTTTACCCACCACGAAAACTCCAGGAGAAAGAGCGACGTACGGCTTGATCGGAAAACTGTTAGCCCAGCCGGGCCAGCGTGAGGCTTTGTCGGATATATTGCTGAATGGCACTGCAATTATTTGTTGGACTGCCGCTTAGCTTACTATTCTATACTTGGCACAGTTACTCATATCCAATCGCAAAATATGCAGTATTATTTCAGGCCTTAGCTATTCTTTGCTTTACCTGCTGGTTGCTTTTAACTCAGACGGGGTTTTGAAGAATGGGCAAGAATAGATGACTGAAACAAGTCGCTTACTGTTCAGCCGCGTCCAGGCTGAGTGCAGATCCAAGGAGCAATGATGGATTTTTTTCTTAAAGCAAAAGCATGGCAGGTGTTTTCCATTCTAGTCAGTATTCCCATTGTTACTCAGTTGGTAATGTTTAAATTTTTTCTGGGTCTTATCTATAGCGACCCCAAACTATTTTTGATTATCTTCTTAGGTGCCATGCTGATCGGTGGCGTCGCGTATCTGTTCTGGATTTGGACATTGGGTGTCGGTATCAACCAGCGCATTCAATCCGAGATCCGCCCCAAGGTTAAATTCTTCAAGTTTAGCGTCATCTATAGCGCCGCTCTTTTCATCACTTATCCGTTGCTGACGGTCCTAGCTCTGACTAATGAAAATGGGGGAGGAATCGGACGATTATTGTTCCTGCTCCAGATGTTTGGTTCGTACTGCATACTCTATGGCTCTTATTTTATTGCTAAGAACCTCGTTACTTTCGAGAAAGGCGAACCGATAAAATTCCGGTCGCAACTCGGCACTTTGATACTGCTGTGGATTTTACCACTCGGCATTTGGTTCATTCAGCCACGTATCAATGAGGTGTATGGGTCAGTAGATACCGATCGTTTTGATCAGTAAACCTGACTCAATAGAGCGGTTAACGGTGCAACTCTGGGTCGCCCTGTTTGGTGGCACTGATGTCGGCGGCAGCATCAACGCTGGCGAATTGTCGAGAACACCTTTGGTTGGTAAAACATGAATTATCGATGCTGTGGCAAGATCAGCAGACCGAAAATCCACTTTAAGGCGAATCCGGCTGACGTCTTTGGTATTGCTATTGTTGGTGGCTTTTTTCTGGCCATACTTTTGTTAATTGCCTGGGGCTTAACCGCAGCGCTTTGGTCTTCTATGTTATCGGGCGAGTTTGGAGAGCACCGGCGCGTTTATGGCATTTTCATTTTACGAAGCGGCTCCGGCCTCGTTACTGGACTTATGGCTCTTGTCATCGTTATACCGATTTTTCTACGGGTGCTGACATTCTTTGTGGACTACAAGCTGATAATCGAGACACACTGCCGGCTTTGTGGCAGCCGGAAAATTATTGTTGACCTCCCCGATAAAGAAGATCCGTTTTAATAACCTGTTATTGGCACTTCGATTCCGAAATTCAGCGATGAAGCGTCGTGACTTTCGCCATTGATCTCGTAGGTCTGAAACCAATAACCGAGGTAAAAAATAAACCAGCCAGAACGAAGGCTAAAAGCCGGCGGTGTATCAAACTCATCATCGCGGTGTTGGCCACCACGAACAGTGTATTGTGCAGACAACTCTTTGACGGCGCCCGCCTCAACATAAAAGCCACAGCCTAAGGCGCTGAACAAGGCACAGTCGTTGGTATAACGAATGCCCAGCTCCAATGGATATGACAGTTTGGAGTAACGGTCGTTATCGCTTTCGCCCATCACCGTTTTTACCCCTAAACGCGAGCGCAGCTCCAAACGGCCATCAATGGGTAACTCGGGTAGCAAGGCAACCGCACCGCCATAGAAATAAAGCCCATCTCCCAGGTCTATATCCCGATCCGGTTCACCTGAACGCTCAATGCTGTCCCAGCGATCACCACCGGTATGAGATTCAAAACCAAGCGTCACGTCGAGCGGCCAATCAGCCAGCGCAACCATTGGTATTGCCAGAGCAAGAAGGGTTAGTAGGCGTTTCATTGGCGGCCTTTGATCATTGCAAGAATGCCAGCAAGTTTAGCGGATATTTATCGCGCTATTGGATTCAATGCTCTGCGCCTGTTGGAGCGGCCGTTACGGTAAAAGCCGGAGTTCCATTTTTAAGAGATCCCGGCTCAAGACCGGGATGACTGAATTTAAAGGCCGGGATGACTCTGTATAATGAGTTAGCTCTAACGCCTATTTCGCTTTCGCCTTCGGCCAGGCAAAGGCAATCGACAACAACGCCGCCAGTGCCAACACCCAGTTGTAACGAACCTCGGTCACCAGCGCCAAGGGCGAGACGCCCGCCAGCGACGCTGCCAACAGAATCTGTGCGCCGTATGGCAACAGACCCTGGACCACACAAGAGAAGATATCCAACAAGCTGGCGCTGCGGCGTGGGTCGACCTTGTAGCGTTGCGCCAGTTCTTTGGCGACCGAGCCGTTGATCAAAATCGCAACAGTGTTGTTGGCGGTGCACAGGTTAGTCAGCGCAACCGAGGCGCTGATACTCAGTTCACCGGCGCGCTGTGAATCGGGTTTGGCACCCAGGGCGCGGCTGATCCATTCGATGCGACCGATCAACCAATCCAAACCACCTTCGCGTTTCATCAGCGCCGCCAGGCCACCAATCAGCAACGATAGAATCAGAATTTCCTGCATACCGCTGTAGCCGTCGTAAATCTTCGCGGACCAGGTGGCGACGCTAAATCCCTCGACACTCGCCAGTCCAATCACGCCCGATACCAGCAGACCGCTGAACAACACCAGAAAAACATTCACGCCGACCACGGCCAAACCCAACACCAGCAGATAGGGCAGCATTTTGATCAAATCCGTTTCGGGCAATTCGCCCAACTGAGCGCGACTGCTTAAGGCAAATAACCAAACCAGGGTGACTAAGGCCGCCGGCAAGGCAATCTTAAAATTCATGCGGAATTTATCGCGCATATCGCAACCCTGGGTGCGGGTCGCGGCGATGGTGGTGTCGGAAATGATCGACAGGTTATCGCCAAACATGGCGCCGCCGACCACGGTGCCGACGGTCAGCAGCAGCGGCAATTCGGTCGCGCCGGCCACGCCAATCGCCAGCGGCGCTATCGCCGAAATGGTGCCCATGGAGGTACCCATGGCAGTGGCAACAAAGGCGGTAACGACAAAGAGCCCCGGCAGAATTAACGCCGGCGGCACCACGCTCAAAGCCCAGTTCACGGTGGCATCGACACCACCAATGGCCGCTGTGACGCTGGCAAAGGCGCCGGCGAGCAGGTAGATCAACACCATGGTGATGATGGTGTTGTCGGCCACGCCGGCAACAAAGGCATCGAGCCGTTCGCTGAAACGCCCGTGCGCCAACAGCAACGCCAGAGCAATGGCAGGCAGAATCGCCACCGGTGCACTGATTTGATAGAACGGCATGTCGACGCCCTGCGCCTGATACCAAAGACCGCTGCCAACAAAGAGCAGCAGGAACAATAACAAAGGCACTAACGCCAACGGAGATCGAGACAACGTCATGGTTTCTGGTTTCACTGTGATAGAAGCTTATTGGAATGGTTATTAAAGGTAGCTCGACTTCCGCCGGGCCAAAACAAGCGCGGATAGTAAAGACTTCGCAGTTCAAGCTCCAATAACAATAGCGTCGGCTGAAGTGCCTGCCGGGAATAAGTCGGTTAAGGCAATGACCTTGATCTACTGTCCCTCCGGCGGCTCCCACAACTCTACCTTGTTACCTTCCGGGTCCATCACCCAACCGAACTTACCGAATTCAGATTCGTCGGTGTCATCCATAACCTGGCAGCCTTCGGCACGCAGTTGGCTTAATAAGGCATGCAGATCGGCAACCCGATAATTCACCATAAAGCTGGCATTGCTGGGTGAGAAATAACTGCCATCGCCGACCGACCAGGTAGTCGTTCCTGCCGTCGGTGCGCCCTCGGCATCGACCCAACGAAAAGCGGTGCCGCCCCAGCTTTGGACATCGATGCCCAGGTACGTTTTGTACCAATCACCTAAGGCTTTTGGGTCTTCGGCGCGGATAAATATGCCGCCAATTCCGGTCACTCTTGTCATCACTGTCCCCTTGCGTGCAAAGCCGCGCTCTTTAGACACACATTAGTCTGAGGTTTCGTTGATGTCGATTTCCCTGCCTTGCGTTCGACTATGCTGCGTCGTTTCCAACTTGGAAGCCTAAGCATAGGATTAAACGCCATGTCGAAAGTCACTCCTTTTTTGATGTTCAACAACCAACTCGAAGCCGCTATCGCCTTTTATACGGCGACCTTTCCAGACTCCAAAGTCACCACCATGGCGCGTACCGGCGATGATGGCCCGGTCACATCAGCCGAGTTCGTGGTTGGTGGACAGCGCTTTATGGGCTATAACGGCGGGCCTTATTTTCAATTCTCTCAGGGGTTTTCGTTGTACGTGAATTGCGAAGACCAGGCTGAGGTGGACGAGTACTGGAACAAGCTGCTCGATGCCGGCGCCACGACTTTGCAGTGCGGCTGGATTACTGACCCCTTCGGCGTGACCTGGCAGATCGTGCCCAAGCGTTTTATGGAACTGATCAACGACACCAACCCCAAGAAAGTCCAAGCCGTTATGGACGCCATGATGACCATGGTTAAGCTCGAAATTGCACCGCTTGAAGAAGCCTATAATCAGGCCTAATGACCAGTAGGCGCAGCCGGAAAATTGATACCGAAATGCCTAATACGGAGTTATTAAAATGGGACTTTTAACCTTCAGCCTTAACCTCACTCTGGACGGCTGCGTCGATCATATGGAGGGCATTGCCGACGACGAAACGCACGCTTTTTTCACCCAGATGATGGATGACAGCGGTGCCATGCTGTGGGGTCGGATTACCTACGAGATGATGGAAGGCTATTGGCCAGCAGTGGCGCGTGGCGACGTTGAAGCGCCGCCAGCCATACACCAATGGGCGGTGAAACTGGAACAGCAGCCAAAGTATGTGGTGTCCAAAACGCGCTCAGATTTCCCCTGGACCAACAGTCACCACATCAATGGCAACCTGGGTTCGAGCGTGCAAAAGCTGAAAGACGAAACCCCGGCGGGCGTTCTCGTCGGCAGCGGTCAACTGGCCACCGAATTGGACCGGCTCGACCTGATTGACGAGTACATTTTTCTGGTCCATCCCAGAATCGCCGGCCATGGTCCAACGCTGTTCCAAAGTGGCTTACCCAGTACGCGTAAACTGACGCTGATCTCGGCGAAGCCACTGCGCAATGGTGCCATTGCTGTGCATTACCGGCGGGAGCTGGTGTGATGCTTTATGCTTCGATAAAAACCATCGAGCAGAAAGACAGCGCCAGTCTCAACCAGGTCACTAATTGCTGGGCGCTACAAAGCCATCACTGTAATCGAAGAGCCGCTGACAATAAGCAGTTTCGTTCTGCGGCATAAAAGGTTCGAGCAAATGACCTGTGTATTCTAAATAGTCGCCGGAAGTGATTTTTTTGTCCTTCAACAGTATTCGCGCCAGCATTGCGGCGGACCGCTTCGGTGTGCTGGTGCCCTTCATAAACTGGGCGATAAGGGGCAGTACATATTTCCAGGCCAACCTCAAACCCAGACTGCCTTCACGAGCCAAACCAGTACCCGCCATCAAACCCGGATCAAACGCAAAGTAAGTGCGTGATGAGTTACGCGAAGCCAGGTATCGGGCCACAAGAATATTCAGGCCTTTAGAGGTTGCATAAGCATCTCGGCTCGATTGTCTGGTATTGGCTTCACTATGGTACTGCCCTTTGGCGAGCTGTTCTGGATCGAGATAATGCGCGCCGGTAAAACCGAATGTCTTGGCGAGTTCAGGATGATGAGTCCCGCTTCCCACCCAGCCAATAATCGCCTCGTCAGTCAGTAGATTCTCTGTTTTTTGCAACAGCACAAAGTGCGCCAAATGATTTACTGCGAAGGTTTGCTCGAGGTTATCTTTGGTGTAGATGGTTGTCTCGGCGGACTGTACGCCTGCGTTAAACATCAGGATATCGATTGGCGAGTCCAATGAGTCGGCAACGGCTCGAACAGTCGCCAAATCAGATAAGTCCATTGCCAACAAACGGATGCGTTCTTGCTGTTCCCCAGTAAACGAATTCAATAATTGCTGGCCTCGTTTTATATCGCGCACCGGCAGAATGAAATGGATGTCTTTGTTACGGACCAGTTGCTTAACCAAGGCCAAACCCAAACCGGACGTGGCGCCGGTTATTAATGCAGTCTTTTTCATCGTTGGATTCCCAAACAGTGCTTTCACAGCTAGTATGTGACGAATCCTTCAGGTTTATTAGTCGCGTTCTATTATGGCTACCACAGTTGAGAAAAAGCCCCGCAAATCGCCTGTTCAAGCGCGTTCTCAGGCAACCGTTCAGGTCATTCTTGAAGCCACTATTCAGGTTTTGGTAACTCAGGGCCCGGCGTACTTGACCACGGCTCGAATAGCCGAGCGCGCTGGCGTCTCGGTCGGGTCTATCTATCAATACTATCCCAACAAACAGGCTCTCCTGCTGGCCGTTTTGAATCAGCATTTGGAAAAAATAATTCAGGCGATCGAAAGCGTTTGCGATGAGCTGAATGGTCAGCCGCTCGAAGCCATAGGGTGCGGTATCACCTCGGCCTTTGTCGCGGTAAAGATGGAACGTCCAGACGTATCGCGTGCGCTCTATATGCTGCCTTCCGACGAAGAAAGCGATGCCATAGTGACCCGAGCAAACGAACGAGGTAAGCAAGCCATTGCTAACCTGCTGCGCAACTGCTCTGATGCACGGTTCGAAGCGCCGGATTTAGCGGCCGCAATTTTCACCGGCGCTATGGTCGGGCCCGTTCAGATGATGCTGACAGGAGCCATGCCAATAGCGCGACAGGACGACTTTACTGCGCATCTGGTTCAATTGGGTATCGGCTATTTGCGGCAGGTGTCGGTGCTCAGATAAGTAGGCAACCAGCTTGCCTCACTTAGCGAGCAGCTCATATGAATACTCTGGCAATTCGCTGTTAGCTGCGGTAAGCAGGCACACCCAAGGTCAGCCTTACAGCCAGGCTAAGCCACGCTCTGGCTTTGACTCTGCCCGCGATAGGCGCCACTGAAATACTGGTCAGCAATGGCCTGGTGCAGTTCGTTAAAACTGATCTGTAATTCATCGACAAAGTCATGCAGCAAATCGGGCTCGTAGGCCAGTGATACCAGCTTGGCGTTGATCAGCAGCGACAGCGTTTTATCCACCAAGGCCTGGGCTTCATCGTGGCCGGGCAGGTCTTCCAGTTCGAAAGAAAGCTGGCCTAAACAGGAGGCCACCGAGCGTGGGAAATATTCATCCTGCAGCAAGAAGCGTAAGACGTCGGGGCCTTTAACACGCAGCCGCACTTGTTGGCGATACATCTGATAACCGGTCAGCGATTTCAGCACACTCATCCATTGCAGACCTTCAAAAGGCGTGAGGTCATCGGTGTTGCGCGGTAACAAATTCGCCGAACGGACGTCGATAATGCGTGTGGTCATGTCGCCGCGTTCGAGGTTGCGGCCGAGCATTAAAAAGGTGTGTACCTGGGTGTGGCTGAGTGAGCCTTCGATAACGCCGTTAATGGTTTGGCAACTGCGGATAATGCGTTTCATGATGGTGTCGCGTTTGCGCGAGGTGATGCCATTTTCGGCATGACGATGCATATCGAGATAGAGCGTATTCAGTTCTTCCCAGATTTCCCGCGGCAGAATATCGCGGGTGGTACGCAGGTTTTCGCGGGCAGCGTCGAGGGAGGAAATGATTGAACCGGAGTAGTGTTGGTCGACGCACAAAAAGTTCAGTACATTGTCGGCACTGCGGGTTTCATAATGCTCATCAAAGAGTTCTTCGGCGCCGCTGATCACCACCAGTGAATCCCAATCCAGCCGGGTGTTGCGCGGAAAATCCAGCAGCAGATTGCTGGTCACGTTAATCAAACGGGCGGTGTCTTCAGCGCGTTCCAGGTAACGCGCCAACCAGTAAATATTTTCAGCCACACGAGACAGCATAAGCCTTCTCCTCCAGCCGGGGCTTGCGCCCCGATTGCTTGATATAGTTATTTCAGATCGACAATCCAGGTGTCTTTACTGCCACCGCCTTGCGAAGAATTGACCACCAGCGAGCCTTCGGTCAGTGCCACGCGCGTTAAGCCACCGGTGGTCACCTCTGTGCTGTTCTTACCCGATAAAATAAACGGCCGTAAGTCGACGTGGCGCGGCTCTAAGCGGTCTTCAATCAACGTTGGGGTGGTCGATAAATTCAGCGTCGGTTGCGCCATATAGTTGCGTGGATTGGCTTTAATCAATTCGGCAAAGGCGGCGCGTTCTTTTTTGGTCGCGTGCGGGCCGACCAGCATTCCGTAACCGCCGGATTCGTTGGCCGGTTTCACCACCAGTTTGTCGAGGTTATCGAGCACGTATTGGCGGTCGTCGTCGCGCATACACAGATAGCTGGGCACGTTGGCGAGCAGCGGTTCTTCGCTGAGGTAATAGCGGATGATGTCGGGCACAAAGGCGTAGACCACTTTGTCGTCGGCCACGCCGGCACCCGGTGCGTTCACCAGCGCTACCTTGCCGGCACGCCAGGCGCGCATCAAACCCGGTACGCCTAAGGCCGATTCAGGATTAAAGACTTCGGGGTCGAGAAAGAGGTCGTCGACGCGGCGGTAAATAACATCGACGCGTTTCAATCCATCGACAGTGAGCATGTGCACCACGTCGTCGTCATCGACCACTAAGTCCGAACCTTCCACCAGTTCGACGCCCATCTGTTGCGCTAAATAAGAGTGCTCGAAATAGGCCGAGTTGTAGATGCCCGGCGTCATCACCACCACTTGCGGGTCGTCGCCCGGGCGCGGCGACATCGATACCAGCATGTCGTACAACTGGCCGGTGTAGTCGTCGACCGGTTGAATGCGTCCCGTCTGGAACAGCTCGGGCAGAATACGTTTGGTGACGTTGCGGTTTTCCAGCATGTAGGAGACGCCGGACGGCACGCGCAAATTGTCTTCCAGCACATAGAGGGTGCCGTCTTTGTCGCGCACGATGTCGGAACCGCAGATATGCGCCCAGATATTATTCGGCGGATTAATACCCACACATTGCTGGCGGAAGTTCACCGATTGCTCAAGCACTTCGGCGGGCAGAATTTTGTCTTTGATGATGCGCTGGTCGTGGTAAAGATCGTCGATAAACAAGTTCAGCGCCTGGACGCGTTGCTTCAAACCGGCTTCGGTTTTCTGCCATTCGGCCAGCGGAATAATGCGCGGCACAATATCGAACGGCCAGGCGCGATCGATCATGCTGCCTTCGGAATAAACGGTGAAGGTGATGCCCATCACCTGAATGGCGACTTCGGCGGCGTTCTTTAATTCAGCCAGCTCCCGGCCACCCAGTTCTGCCAGATAATCACAGAGCATCGCCGCCGCCGGATGCGGTTCTCCGGGCCCGGCCAGCAGTTCATCGTAGAAGCCATCGCAGGCGTATTCGGACCACTGTATTTTGCTCATAGACCTCTCCTGTGTCCCTACCGCCATCTGTTGCCAGCGGCCGTTGGTGTCCAGTTCGGTGATACCACCGAATGGGTTCTCCACTCATATCAAGAGCAGAGCAAGAGCTGCGCCAGTTCGCTTGCGGTTAACCTCCCGGCGGATACTGATGAATCACGGCATGCACCATCGATAACTTGTCGATTACCGTTGCCGATAGATTAAAGGGGTACACATCATCGTAGCCCATGCTGTGATTCAGGCTGTTCAAGGCGGCCGTCAGCGGCAGCCACTGGGCGATAAGCTGTTCAAACTGGAAGTTCTGGTAGGGGTCGGTGAACAACTGCACTTCCGTCATGTAAGAAGCCGCCACACGTGGTGCCGTGGTTAAGCCGAACTCATAGGCGGTTTCCAGGGTGTCGACCATATGCAGGTAATGCGCCCAGGTTTCAGCCCAGTCTTCCCAGGGGTGCGAATTGGCGTAGGCGCTGATGTAATACTGCTGCCAATCGGGAGTGGGACCTTGCTGGTACTGACGCTCCAGCGCCTTGGCGTAGTCCTGGCGTTCATCGCCAAAGCGACGCCGAAAGTCGTTCAGCCAAGGCGTTTTGCTGATCAACTGCTGCCAGTAGTAATGACCGGCCTCGTGGCGAAAATGCCCTAAAATGGTGCGATATGGCTCTGCCATCTGCCGGCGCATGGTTTCACGCACCACAGGATCCGCTTCGGCAATATTCAGGGTGATAACGCCATCGAGATGACCGGTGAGCACGCGCTCGCTGTCGCCGTCGACTGCATCGGCCATAAAACGAAAACCCAGACCATTCACCGGATCCTGATGACGCGATTCCAATCGAAAATTGAGCCGCAGCAGGCTGTAGATCAAGCGGCGCTTTTCCGCTTCCATATCAGCCCAAAGCTGAACGTTGCCGTCGACACCGAGGTCAGGAATGACCATGGTCAGGCGGCAAGACAGGCAATAGATGTCGTGGGAGTCGGCCGGCAGCAGCCAGTTGCACACGCCGGCATCGCGATTGTGGCACGGGCGTAAGGTATCGGCAGAAAAGGTACGCATGGACAGGGTTTCAGGGTCGAAGCCCTGAGGAGTGCCACATTGAACGCAACGGGTGTTATCGAAATAGAGTCGTTGATCGCAATGTTCGCAGTGAAACAATCGCATCTAATACTCAGTCGGATGCCGTGGGTTTATCAGCTATCATGAGGACGTTGGCAGCGCAAACACAAGCACTTTCAACACCAATCCAGTATCCACAAACCGATGATCGATCGTCCAGCGGAACCTATCTGCCATGTCCAGTCCGGCCAAGACCCTCAGCCTGTCCGAAAGTTTGCTCGCCAATTACCAGCGCCAGCGCAGTGAACTCAACGATACCTACGACGATCTGGTCAACGCCGAAGGCAAGGTGCGCTCACGCTGGCAACCCTTGATCGAGGAATTCAACGAACTGGGCCTGGACGGCTTTCAGCAAATGGCGCTGGAAGCGCAGGATTTGCTCTACGAAAACGGCGTCACCTTTAACGCCTATGAAGACGACGTGCGCAAGATGCGCTCCTGGCAGCTCGACCCCATTCCTTATGTCATCACCCCACAAAGCTGGGACATTCTCGAAGCCGGCCTGCGCCAACGCGCCCGTCTGCTGGAGCGACTGGTCGCCGATCTGTACGGCGAACGCAGCGTGATACGCGATGGTATTCTGCCGGCCGAGCTGGTGTTCAGTCATCCCGGCTGGTTATTCGCCGCCGCCGATAACGGCAGCGATGCCGACCGGCCGCATGTGCTGTTCCAGGGCATGGATGTGATGCGTGACTACCACGGTCAGTGGCGTGTGCTGGGCGACTGGACCCAAGCCAGTTCCGGCGTCGGTTACGCGCTGGAAAACCGGGTGGTCTTGGCGCGGGCTTTGTCGCGTCTGTATCGCGATGCGCCGCTGCATCGTCTGGCCGGTTTTCTGCAAAACTTTCATCGTTGTCTGGCCGAACTGGCGCGGCCGCATCGTGATGCGCCCAACATTGTGCTGCTGACTCCAGGGCCGGGCAGTCCGGGTTATTTTGAACACGCCTGGCTCGCCAACTATATGAATTTCTCCTTGGTCGAAGGCAGCGACTTGGTGGTCCGCGATGGCCGCGTGGCGATGCGTACCCTGGGCGGTCTAAAAACCGTCGATGTCATCGTCCGGCAGATCACCGATCCCTGGTGTGACCCACTCGAATTACGCGGTGATTCGCTGCTCGGTGTGCCCGGTTTAATGCAGGCGGCACGACGCGGCGAAGTCGCCATCGCCAATGGTTTGGGTGTGGGTGTGCTCGAACATCCGGCGCTCGCTGCCTTCCTGCCGGCGCTGTGTCGTCACCTGTTAGGCGAGCCCTTGAAGCTAGCCGGACGACCTCTGCTGTGGTGTGGTTTAGCCCAGGCGCGCGAAGCCGTACTAGGCGATTTATCGCCCTGGCGCATTCGCGATGTGCGCGATGCCGAAGCTGTTATCCGGCCCGATCTTTTGAACGACAGCGAACGTGAACAACTGCGTCAGACGATAACCGACGCGCCGCATTTTTTTGTCGCCGAACAACCGTTGATCTCGGCCACCTCACCCAGTTACGACCAGGCATCCAACAGCATTAAACCCCAGCCCGTCTGTCTGCGTTTCTTCGCCCTGGCCGACCCCGGCGACGATGCCGATTCGACGCAACGCCACCGCATTATGCCCGGCGGCCTGGCCTGGGTGGCCGAGCCGGGCACCGCACCGATGGACAGCCGAACGGTGAAAGATGTCTGGGTATTGTCACCGGTGGTACAGCCACACATCAGTTTGTTGCAACGCGCTCAAAAAAGTTTATTGGTCACGCGCGATGGCTCCGATTTGCCCAGCCGGGTTGCTGAGAATTTATTCTGGATTGGTCGCTATGGCGAACGCCTCGACAACCGTTCCCGGTTGTTACGCGAAAGTCTGGTGTGCCTGGTCGAACAAGGCCAGTGGCAGCTTGATGAAACCTTACTACCGGATTTATTCACCGCTTTAAAACTACCGCTGCCAACCGATGTAAACCCTAATCAGGAACCGGAAGCAGAGGATCCTGCCGGCGGCATTCGTCAATTCAGCGCGTTGCGCACCGTGCTGCTCGATGTCGCTCGAACCGATGCCGATCTGCCCTGGCTGTTTCACTCGCTGCTGCACAATGGCCGCGCGGTACGTGATCATTTAGGTGACGATGCCTGGCGCACCCTCAACACCCTGCGCCAGAAAGTGCACAACCTGCCGACGCTGCAAGGCGCCAGTGCGGCGCAACACAGCCTGGAAGAAATCATCACCCTGGTGGCGGCGGTGTTTGGCTTGTGCAACGAAACCATGCCGCATCATTTTGGCTGGCGTTTTATGGACATCGGGCGCATCACCGAGCGCTGCATTGCCACGGTCGAGCTACTGAAACTGTCGATGATTCATGCGCAAAACCCAGGCCCCGAGTTGTGGGAAAGAGTGCTCTCGGCAACCGATAATTTAACCGTCTATCGGCGTCGTTATCGTTCGCAACTCTACCCGACGGCGATCCTCGATTTACTGCTGTTCGACGAAACCAACCCGCGCTCCGTCGGCTATATGCTGGGCCGTTTGCAACGCCAGATCGAGCAACTGCCGCACCCGGAAAATACGCCCTTCCGTTCGCGCGAAACGCGGCTGATTATTCAGGCCAACAGCCATTTGCATCTGGTCGATTTAGACAGCCTGAGCGATCTGGAACAAAGCGCCAAAGCACGCCGGGCGCTGGAGAATTTATTGAATGAAGTGGTCGCACCGCTCTATGCGTTAACCGATGCGATTTCCAACAGCTATTTCAGCCATGCCGAACAACCCAAGCAATTGGTGGCCGTGCAAGGAAGTGCCTCGTGAAATATCAACTCCGCCACACCACGCGCTATCGCTACAGCAGCTCGGTCACCCTGAGCCATAACGAAGCTCGTTTATTGCCGCGCAACCTCGACTGGCAACGTTGCACCCAGACGCGCCTGACCATTAGCCCAGCGCCGCTGCGCCAACACGAACGGCGCGATTTTTTTGGCAACCGCGTTGCCTATTTCGCCATCCAGGATATTCACGACAGCCTGGAAGTAACCGCCCACAGTCTGGTCACCACCGAAGCGCGACCCAAGCCCGGCGGCGACGCCTGCGAAGTGCCTTGGGAAGGCGCCGTCGAGCAATTAACCCCCCAATCCCAGGCCAGCGACGCGGGCGACGCCGATTGCCAGGAAGCGCGACTGTACACGCTCGACTCGCCTTTCGTTCGTCACAGCCCGGAACTGAAGAACTTCGCGCTGGAATCCTTTACTACACAACGACCGTTGCTCGACGCCGTGCTCGATTTTAATGAACGCATCTTTAACGACTTCCAATATGACCCCGGCTTCAGCACCCTGGCAACGCCCGTCGCTGAAGTGTTGCAGCAAAAGAAAGGCGTCTGCCAGGACTTCGCCCACCTTGCCATCGGCGCGCTGCGCTCCATCGGCTTACCGGCGCGTTACGTCAGCGGTTACCTGGAAACCCTGCCACCGCCGGGCCAGCAAAAACTGCTCGGCGCCGACGCCAGCCACGCCTGGCTCAGTGTTTTTATTCCCGGCTGGGGCTGGCTCGATATTGACCCGACTAACGGCAGTTTGCCCGACGAACGCTATTTAACGCTGGGCTGGGGACGGGACTATGGTGATGTCACGCCGTTGAAGGGTGTGATGAATGGGGGTGGGGCGCATCAGTTGGAGGTTGAGGTAGACGTACTAGCGGTGACCTGACCCAAGGACCAAGCCACCACTCAACAGCTTAGCCCGCATTTTTTCTGGCGCGATGCATCGCCGCTTTCATCCGATTGCCGCAAGTCGCCATACTGCACCAGCGGCGGCGATGCGACTTGGTTTGATCGTGAAACAGCAACACGCAATCCGGCGCTTCGCATTCTTTCACCAACTGCAAATCCACGTCGGTCAGCAACTGAGTCGCAGCTTGCGCCACTGGCTCTAACAGGCTTTCGGCCTGGTCATCGCGCCGATGTTGCTGGCGTACGAATGCCTTTTGCTGCGCCTGCCAGACCAGAGACTCCAGTGGATTACCCCGTTCCAATATCTGATTCACCACCGATGCCTCGGCCGCTTCACCACGGCGGGCTGCATCGAGCAGATCACGCAGGTTGTCGCGCAATTCGCGGGCCAGCCGAACCAGGCCCGGGGCAGGCGCTTGCGCAAAATCGGCTTCCAGAACGCCGGCTTGTTGCAGCCAGTCGACGACGCTGTCGTCATCGATCAGGCATTCCTGCTGCTCATCGCCGACGCCAAAGCGGGTATTGATGAAGTCGAGCGCCAGGTTACTGGCGATAAAATAAGGGGTCGTGTCAGTACTCATAAAAGTAACCTTTAATTTCACTTTTGACAGGTTACTCCAAACCTTGATAACCTTCAAAACTCATTTTTAATGGTTACCAAGGAGCCAGATATGACCACCGTCCGTTATCAGTTTGAAACCGTCGGCGAGGTAGAGCTGTTTTATCGTGAAGCCGGTAACCCCTCAGCGCCCACCGTTCTGCTGCTGCACGGCTTTGCGGCTTCTTCTTATATGTGGCGCGATGTCATAGCGGCACTGGCCGACAAGTACCATCTGATTGCGCTGGATTTGCCCGCCTTCGGCTTTACCAAATCACCCAAGCGTGGTGACTACGAATACAGCTTCGCCAACCTCACCAAAACGGTTGAACAATTTATTGCGCAGAAGAAACTCGATCGCTTCGCCATCGCCGTGCACGACTATGGTGCGCCCGTGGGCTGGCGTTTGGCGGTGAATCACCCGGAGAAAATCACCGCCATCATTTCGCAGAACGGCAATGCCTATGAAGAAGGTTTATCCGATGGTTGGAAGCCGATTCAGAAATACTGGAACGACCCGAGCGCGGAAAATCGTGCGACCCTAAACGACTTTCCGACGCCCGAATCCATCAAATGGCAGTATGTTGAAGGCGTACCGGACACCCGCCTGGTATCGCCCGATGCCTACACTCTGGAAGGCGCGCAGATTTCGCAGCCGGGTATGGCCGACATTCAGCTCGACCTGCTGCTCACCTATGCCTCCAACGTAGAGAAGTATCCGGAATTTCAGACTTATTTCCGTAACTACCAGCCACCGCTGCTGGCCGTTTGGGGCAAGCACGATCCGTTCTTCCTGCCGCCGGGTGCCGAAGCCTGGAAGCGTGATATTCCGCAGGCAGACATCCGTTTTTACGACACCGGCCATTTTGCGCTGGAGACCCACGGCGATGAGATTATTCCGGTGATTCGGGAGTTTCTGGATAAGCAGACGGATCAATAAGACCGCCGGCGGCGAGGCGCTGCTAACACAGAGGAACGCCCACTAAGAAAGCCCTGCTATCTGCGGGGCTTTGCCCGGCGGTGTTGACGGATTGACCCTTGGCTACTTCACCGTTCCGGAATCCGCTACGATAGCGCACCTTATTAACTGTCTGCGTGCCGCAACAGGGAACACTCAATTGGATATCGAAGACCTGCAAACCTTTGTCGAAGTGGCCGACGCCGGGGGTATTTCAGCGGCCGCGCGACGGCTGGATGTGTCGAAGTCGATCGTCAGTCGCCGGCTGTTCAAACTCGAGGCAGAACTCGGTGTGCAGCTGTTGGTGCGGACCACTAGAGGCGCAGCCCTGAGCGAAGCCGGGGTCACCTTTCGCGAACATGCGGCGCGCATTGGTGCCGAGCTGGAAATAGCGAAAGACACCCTTTCGCCCAGCGGTGAGCTGCGCGGCCGGTTGAGAATCGCCATGCCGTTATCGTTCGGCCCGACGCATTTTGCGCCGGTGTTGGCTGAGCTGGCACATCAACATCCGCAACTTCAGGTGCAGGCCTCCTACAGCGACCGCTTTGCGGATCTGATCGCCGAAGGTTTCGACTGCGCCATTCGCGTCGGTCACTTGCCGGATTCCGACCTGGTGGCCCGGCGCATTGGGCCCATTACCGGCAAACTGGTCGCGAGCCCCAGCTATATTGAAGCGCACGGCGTACCCCAAACCCTGGCCGAGCTTGCCCAGCACCAAGCCTTGTTGCAGGGCACCGAAAGCTGGCACTTACTGGATGGCGACAAGCTGATCACGGTGCAACCGCAAGGGCGTTTCAAGGCCGACAACGGCATCGCCCTTACCGCTGCGGCCGCCGCTGGACTGGGCATCGCCAGCCTGCCCGACTGCCTGACCCACGACCATCTGGCGACGGGCGCTCTGGTTCCGGTTTTGACGCAGTACTCGGTGCGGTCCGGTGGTGCCTATGTGGTGCGCCCGCCTGGCCAGCATTCGCCACGCAAGGTACGGGTGCTCACCGAACTGCTGATCGAACACTTCAACAACAACCCGGAACTCTGGGGACGCACGCTCTGAGCGTTCCCGTTTCAGCGACACCGATAAGCGCATTGCGGGACTAGCGGCTGCACCCGCCAGGTTCCATGATGATGGCTTAGCGTCCGGGCGCACGCTCAAACGTACGCCAATGGACACGGCTATCACCCTGACGCAAAGGATGCCGCTATGAGCTGGAACCCTGCTTTAACGCCTGGCTGCCCCGACAAGGTTGGCGCTGACGCCATCGAAACCCTGATCATTCCACGCGCCCGGGATCTGGGTGATTTCGAAGTGCGGCGGGCCTTGCCCGCGCCGAAACGACAAATGGTCGGGCCTTTTATTTTTTTCGATCAGGCCGGACCGGCTGAGTTCTTAACCGGCCAGGGCGTCGACGTGCGGCCGCACCCGCACATTGGATTAGGCACGGTGACCTATCTGTTCCAGGGCGATTTTCACCATCGCGACAGCACTGGCGCCGATCAAATTATTCATCCGGGCGAACTGAACTGGATGGTCGCCGGCCGTGGCGTCACTCATTCCGAACGCACCAGCGAAGCCGCCCGCAGAGGCCCGAACAGCCTGTTCGGTATTCAGACCTGGCTGGCCCTGCCGGAAGAATTTGAAGATGCAGCACCCAGCTTCGAGCATTACGGCAAAGCCTTGCTGCCCTTGATTGAAGACAGCGGTGTCACAGTGCGGCTGATTCTGGGCGACGCCTATGGCGAATCAGCGCCGGCGAAAATGCTCTCGGAAACCTTTTACGCCGACGCCATTCTCACCCCCGGCAGTCGCCTGCCGATGCCCGATAACCACGAAGACCGCGGCCTCTATATTGTTGAAGGCTCCGTCTCCGTGGCCGGCCAGGACTACAGCGCAGGCCAGATGATGGTGTTCCGGCCTGGCGATGCCATCAGCGTTGCTGCCGGCCCGGCTGGCGCGCGCATCATGATCCTCGGCGGCGCGACCCTGCCCGGCCCGCGCTACATCTGGTGGAATTTTGTGGCCTCATCGCAAGAACGCATCGAGCAGGCCAAGGCCGACTGGCAAGCCGCGAACTGGGGGCAGGGCCGTTTTGATCTGCCGGTCAATGATCGCGACGAATTCATTCCACTGCCGGAATAACAACCAACACAACTGATGAGGGAGCGAAGATGGCTACAGGCAATGAACCCATTCAACGCCAGGTGGGTGAAACCAAAGGGCGCTATTTTGTCGTGGTCGAAGGCGTTGAAGCCGAACTGACCTACAGCCGCGTCAGCGACACCATGATTATCATCGATCACACCGAAGTGCCCGACGCACTGAGAGGCCAAAAGGTCGGCGTGCGGTTGGTACAACGGGCGGTTGAGGATGCTCGGGCTGAGGGCGTGTCGATTATTCCGTTGTGTCCCTTTGCCAAAGCGCAGATTGGACGGCATCGGGAATGGCAGGATGTTTTGGCTGGGGACTGAGAGAGGCTGGTTAGGGGCGCTAGAGGATAGGCGGACATAAACGGAGCGGGGCTGGTTACGAGCCCGAGAGGATGGGCTCGGTTTCCACACTTTGGTGTGGAACCGCCCGCTTCGCGGCGCCGTTGGCGGCCTAAAACGCCTCTGGCGTTTTATCGAACCTGGCTGAGGTGCTCGTCCGACTCGGACGAGCGAACATTAAAAAGCCCCGCACATGGCGGGGCTTTTTAATGTTTGGCCCGCCCGAGAGGATTCGAACCTCAGACCTCTGCCTCCGGAGGGCAGCGCTCTATCCAGCTGAGCTACGGGCGGATGGCGCGCAGTATACAGATTCACCGGTCCAAGTCCAGATTCGCCGTCATATCAAGGGCTTAGCCCGTTTGCCAGTGACTAGTAGGTGGCGATGAAGTGGCGCACGGCGTCGATAAAGTCTTTGGAGGACGGTTCCCGGCCCAGCAACAGATGACCGTCACTGTCCAGGCCGACGAATTCGGCGTTCGGTATGGCGTCGGCGAGGTCGCGGCCGACACTGACGGGAATGCGTTGGTCGCCCAGGGAGTGGATGACCAGCGTCGGCACCTTGACCTGAGGCAGCAGGTGGCGGACGTCGATATCGCCGAAGGCGGAAAGGAAGCGGACGGCGTTCTCCGGCGAGGTGGTCAGGCGCTGAAATTCGTTGAACCAGGCCAGTTCGGCCGCGTCGGCGCTGGGCATGAAGGTTGAGGAGAAAATATGACGGTAGGCCGGGTTGTCCTTGCCCCAGCCGGTTTTGGTCAGCGTCATGATGGCTTCGCGCTCGCGTTTTTCCTCCTCGCTGGTGCCGATGCGCCAGCCGGCCGGGTAGCCGCCAAACAGGATAAGGTGCGACACGCGCTCCGGGTATTTGACCGCATAGGCGATCGACACCGCTGCGCCCTGGGAAATGCCCAACAACGCAAAGCGGTCAACGCCGCTGGCCTCGACCACGGTTTCCAGGTCGGTAACGAAGGATTCGAAGCTGATGTCATTGACCTCCCAGTCCGACAGGCCATTACCGCGTTCGTCGTAGCGCACGAAGTAGTGGTTCAGCGCCAGGCGCCGGAACAGCGGGCTCCAGATCGGGGCGTCCCAGTCGTGTTCCAGGTGGCTCAGCCAGTTGGCAGCCTTGATGATGGGATAGCCGGAGCCGATGTCGGCGTAGGCCAGGCGCACGCCATCCCGGGCGGTGCACAGCTTAATGCTCTGGCGCGCCAGGAATTCACGCTCGGGGGTGCGGTATGCCAGCGGTTCGGACTGGTCGGTCAGTTGACTGCGTTCTTTTGCCGACCAGGCGATGCCGGCCCTGCGAAAGCGCTGGGCCAGCTCGTTCGACCGCCAGGCCAGTTGTTGCTCTTCACCCATAAATTCGAGCAGCGTCAGCACGCGGGTGGCGGCTTCGGTGTTGAACGGTTCGAGCGCCTCCCAGGCGTTGGCCCAGCCGAGCTGGTCGATGACCGGTTGTTGCGAATCAGCGGCCAGCCGGGACAGCAGCTTGCCACGCAACTTATTGATCTCCTGCCGCTCGGCCGTCAGCCATTGCTGAAACAGCGGCTGATCCGGCAGGTCGATGCCGTCCAGCAAGGGTTCTTGCAGCGCCCGGTCGATGCCCTTCAATGCCTGGATCGACATCTCCGGGTCGGCGATTTTATCCGCCAGGTTGTGGATATCGATGTCGATGTCCTGGTTATTCAGGTGCACCCGTTCACGGTCGGCCCAGAGTCGCTCATGGCCCACTTCGTTCACCAGCGGCCGCATCTTGCTGAGCGACCAGCGCAGCGCGCCTCTGGGATCGTCGGCCTGTTCCCAGAACAGCTCGCACAGGCGGTCGCGCCGCTGCATGCGACCTGTGAGGGTCAGGTAGGCCAGTAAGGCGCGGGTCCGTTTGGACGCGGGCAACGGCAGTGGTTGGTCATCCTTGAATACCATTAGCTCGGTGAGCGTTTGTATCGATAGTTTCACGCGTTCAGTTCCTTGGGGCCGCTTACGGCCGATTCACGACAGAGGCACAGGACTCCCTGTCCATTGCCATCCATACACCGGCTTCGCGGCGCCCATCGCTCAAAAAGGGTCAATTTATCGGCAGCTAATTTCGGATTTGAGAAGCAATTCACAAATATAAGGCGGCCCGATCCGATTCTTCAAACACTTAATTCCACGGTACCCACGCACACTGTTTTCCATCGTGAACCGAGCCCAGCGGCTCAACAATAACAACCCAGGATCAACCTACTGTTGAGGTTGACCAACCGGTAAACAGGAAGACCACCATGGATTTGCCAAACACCCTGAACATCTTTATTAAAAGCCTGGCTGTACTCGGCTTACTGGCGATTTTCGTCCGTCTGCTCAACACCCACCGCAGCGAGGGGAATGACGAACAACAGGCTACGGATGAGCTGCAACCGCCGACAGCGCCGAGTCTGGAATTGCACTTCAAATCCGCCCGGCGCCTGCATTTTGCATGGCAGGAAGTCCGCGGCGCAACTCACTATCAGTTGCTCGAGCGCCCGGGACCGAACTCACTGTACCGGCCAGTCGGCCGGCCGGTGCCTGCCGGTAACGGTCAGCTGATGGTCAAAACGCCGCTGCACAGCCGGCTGAACAGCCAATATGTGCTGCGCGCCTACAACGATGTCGGCCTGGCCGACTCTGTCGCCCTGAGCGTCAGCGAGCGGCTGGAAACCAAGTTGGCCTTTCTGCTGAACGGCGGTATCGATCCGACCGGCTACTTCGGTTTTTCCATCAACAAGAGCGCCGGCGGCCGTACCATGATCATCGCCGAGGACGATGCCAAAGACGACGCAACCAACGCTTCCGCCTATGTGTTCCTGCGCGATGGCGACGATCAGTGGAACAAGCTGGCCTATCTGCGCGGCGACCGCGCCGCAGCGATGAGCGAAGACGAATTGGAAGCCGAATGTCTGGACATCAGCGTCACTCCGGCGGAACCGATAAAGACCTCGGTTGGCGTCAGCGAAAAGGGTTGGACCTCGCCGTTGTCGCTGTATCGCCCCAACGCCTTGCGCGACCTGAGATGGCTGAATTTTAATTCGCCCTAGCCGACGACTCCCCGGCCGGCCCCATCAGCGGGCCGGCTTTTTTGTTAAGACATCACCTCATCCAGCGTCGCCGTCGGCACCCAGCCGGCGTCACCGTTTTCACGCACCACCCAGCTCCAGTCGTTCAGCTCCCGTTCCACGCTCAGCCGCTCGCCGACTTCGGTATTCAGTTCGCGGGCGCTGTAGTCGGCGCAGGCCCTGGCGTGGCGGCCATCGGCGGCGAGCGACATCAACACCAGCGGTGCCCAGCCGCTGTTGCCATCGCCGGTCGTGGTCCACACCCAGCCCGGGTATTCGGTATCGCGCCGACCCAGCAGCAGATCGTCCCCGGTCTGAAAGCCAATGGGGTTCGGGTAATGGGAGCGATGCGCGCGCAGCACCTTGCGACGACTGGCTGGCGCTATCATGACGGCTGGTTGAACAGCAGGCGGTTGGCGAACGGATCGATCACCTCGAAGCAACGATCACCCCAGGGCGCGGTTTCAATGGCGGGTTTACTGTAGGCGTAATCGCGCTGGCTGATGTCGTTGAATAAGGCGTCGAGCTGATCGGTCTGGATAAAGACTTTGGCGCCGGGCGAGCAATCGCCGGAGTGTTCGCTCAGGTGCAGCACCAGATCATCTTTGGAGACCTGGCAATACAACGGCAGGCCGGGTTCGTGGCGATGTTCCCAGTCAACCTTCATGCCTAAAAAGTCGCGATAAAACGCCATGGCTTTGTCGACATCGAAGATGCGCAGTATGGGAATGGCTTTAAAGGTCATCAGGCGGGCTCCTGCCAAATCGCCGCAAAGATGTTGCGCAGATTAACAAATCCAATCTTTTAAGGTTCAAAAAAGCTTCATTAGGCCGTCAGTCGATGGTCATGGCGTTTTGACATCCTCGTCCTTGCACACGTGTGCACAACCTTTGAATACAACAACAGCATAAAGAGGACGACGCCATGACTTTCCCCAATGCCCGTGCCTGGCTTGGCCTGGGTTTGATTTCCTGTATTGCCTCCGTGGCCAGCGCGGCCGTGCCCTCGGCCGCTGGTCTGTCCGACAATCTGGCGTATGACCAAGCCTATTGGTCGCGCCCGCACAACCCTTATGAAACCGCTCAGTTTGCCAACCTGCTGGATGTGCTCAATCGCGGCAACCGAGTGGTGGAACTCGATGTCTGGGAATCCGGTGGTCAGTTGGTGGTGAAACACAACGGCACCGATGGCGATTACGCCAACAACTGCAACGGCGGTTCCGGCGGCAGCTTTGCCGACTGCCTGAACGACCTGGTCGGTTGGAGCAACAGCCATCCGAACCATCTGCCGATCACGCTGCAAATCGATTTAAAAGCCGGGCTGTTGTTTGGTTGGGACAGTGGTGCACGCAGTCAGTTGAACAGTCAGTTGTCACAGACCTTAGGCAGCCGGATTTTCACGCCGGAAGAGCTGCGCCAATTCACCGGCAACAACAGTTTGCGCCTGGGCGTTCTGAACAACGGCTGGCCGAGCATCGGCAGTTTGCGCGGCCAGTTTCTGGTGATGCTGACTGGCGGCCCGATCAGCCAGAAAAACCAGACGCAACGCGCCTATATCGAGCAGTTCGGTAATCAGGCGCAGGCCTTGGTCTGCCCGCAGGCGGAAGATCCGATCTACTTCGACGCCTACGGCAGCGCCAAGGATTTTAGCGGTTACGCGGCCAATAACTGGGTGGTCTGCGGCAATACCGAGAACCTGAAATATTGGTCGAAAACCGTCGAAGCCTCGGCGCTGAACCGGCAGGTGATCAATATCTGGTCGTCCAATAACCATCACTTCGATGCCTACCACAACGCCTATATCGCCGTGGCGTCCGGCGCTTCGATGATCAGCCGTGAAACGCTCGACAGTTACGGCAACCGCATCCCACTGAACGGCGAACGCCGCTCCATCCCCAACCGTTTCCGCTTGCAGGCTGAGCACAGTGGTCAGTGTCTGGACGTGGAAGGCGCCAGCTACGCCGACGGCTCCGACATCCATCAATGGAACTGCCACGACGGCGTTAACCAGGTGTTCCGCTACAGCGATGAAACCCAGCTGCGCGCGGTTGGTAACGAGGAATATTGCTTCGACATCGACGGCGGTCAGTCGGTCGCCGGCAAAGGTTTGCATCTGTGGGATTGCGACGGTGGCGACAGCGAAAAATGGCGTCTGACCACCAGCGGTGAGCTGGTCGGTATCGGCAATCGCTGCGCTGCAGTACCGGGCAGCAGCCAGCAAAACGGCACTCAGGCGGAACTGGCCAATTGCAGCGGCGGCGCTAACCAGCGTTTCAACCTGCTGCCGTACTGATAGCTCTTTAGCTTTATTCATCAAAGCTTCACAGGGCTGTTACCGAAAAGTCACAGCCCGCCCTTAACGTTGCACACGTGTGCAATTTAAAAACTGACTGACTCCCAACGGAGAACATCATGAAACCTATTACTGCTTTTTCTACCACTTTGCTGGCCAGCGCCCTGGCGCTGACCGGTGTGGCTCAAGCCGCTGATCTGGTCATCGCCGGCCGTGACGGCGGTTACGGTGAAGCGCTGCAAGCTGGCGTCGATGCCTATGAAGCCGCCCATCCGGGCACCGACATCGAACTGCTGAAACTGCCTTATGGCTCGCTCTATGAAAAGCTGGTGATCGGCATGCGCGAAGGCGATTCCAGCTTCGACCTGGTGATGATCGACGACACCTGGGCGCCGGAATTTATGAGCAATAACTGGCTGGCCGCTTTGAACGAAGACGCCGTCAGCCAGGACTTTATTCCGTCGCTGACCGACATCTCGCGTTACCCGGTCGGCCAGGGCCCGCTGTATTCGCTGCCGGTCGTCGGCAACGTTGCCATGTTCGCCTACCGCTCCGATTTGATGGACCAGCCGCAAAGCTGGGACGACGTTTTCCGTCAGGCCCAGAACCTGAAAACCAACGACCGCGCTGGCGTGGTTTTCCGGGGCACTCAGGGCAACCCCATCGTTACTGGCTTTTTACCGATGCTGTGGGCTTACGGCGGCCATATCGTCGATAAAGATGGCAACATCTCACTGAACAGCCCGGCCACGGTTGAGGCCATCGAAGCCTTTGTCAGCCTGCGCGATGTCGCCCCGACTGGCGTTGAAGTCTACAACTCCGGCGAAGTGCGCGACGCTATCCAGCAAGGCAAAGCCGCCATGGCGATTGAAGTCTGGCCGTCCTGGGTGCCGTCGATGGACGACCCGGCAGTGAGCCAGGTGGTTGGTCAGGTCAACATCGTGCCGCCGCCGGGCCAGGTTAATGAATCGACACCGATGCTGGGCGTTTGGCAGATGGGCGTTTCTACGCACGCCGAACACGCCGATCTGGCTGAAGACTTCCTGACATTTTTCACCAGCGCCGACTTCCAGCGTCAACTGACCCTGGAACAGGGCCTGCCACCGACGCGCACCAGCGTTTATCTGAACGACGACGTCGTCGCCAAATACCGGTGGTACCCGAACCAGCTGGACGCCTTGCGCCAAGGCACTGCCCGCCCGCGCGTCCAGGACTGGCAACAACTGGAATCCATCCTCGGTGATTACCTGCAACTGGCACTGCTGGGCCGCCTGAGCGCGGAACAAGCGGCTGAGCAGGCGCACGAACGGATGGTAGCGTCGCGGTAAATAACTTCACCGCAACCGCACCACAACCTGAGGTGCGACGTCGGGGCTGTTGATCGCGGGTAGTCCGAGACATGGATGTCGAGGCCTAGGCCCCAGGGATGGGTTCACTGGTCCGACACATCGGCCGACCCGCGATCAACAGGCCCGGCGGCGCACCGCCTCACACCCCCAAAAAACCAAAAAACAGGCCACCCATGTTCCGATCCCACTGGCACCCTTTGCTGTTGCTGTCACCGGCGCTGGTGCTGCTGGCTTTGCTCACGCTCTACCCCATCGGTTACAGCCTGATGCTGGCCTTCACCAACACCCAGTACGGCGGCCCGATGACTTTCGTCGGCCTCGACAATTTCCGCGATTTATTCAGCGACTGGTTTTTCCAACAAGCCACGCGCAACACCATCGTGTTTACGCTCGCCGCTTCCATCGCCCAAGTAGGTTTGGGCTTGCTGCTGGCGCTGTTATTCCACCAGCCGTTTCGCGGTCGTGCCTGGCTGTTACCGCTGTGTATTTATCCGATGATGTTATCGACGCTGGTATGTTCATCAATCTGGAAAGCCTGGTTGCATTACGACTTCGGCTGGCTGAATAACTTCTTCGACCTGCTCGGTATTGCCCGGGTCAGTTGGTTGTCTGATCCGCAAACCGCACTCGCCGCTATCGTGCTGGTCGACACCTGGCAATGGACACCGCTGGCGTTCTTGTTATTGCTCGCCGGCCTGCAAGCCATACCGCCCGACATCGAAGAAGCCGCCACCTTAGAAGGCGCCAGTTCCTGGCAACGGTTCTGGCATGTACGACTGCCGTTATTGCGTGCGCCACTGTTTTTAGCCTTGCTGCTGCGTTCCATCGACACCTTTAAATTATTCGATAAAAACTACGTGCTCACCGGCGGTGGTCCGGCTTATTCCACCGAAACCTTATCGCTGCTCGCCTACAAACAAGGCTTTAAATTTTTCCACCTGGGCACCGCCAGTGCGATTGCTGTGGTGATGCTGGTCATCGCCCTGGTGCTGAGCCTGGCCTATGCCTGGCAAGTGATGCGGAGACCGCATTGATGAGTCGTTTTCTTCGCCCACTCGGCATTACCTTAGCGGTATTATTTTTTACCTTGCCGACGCTGTGGATGCTCGGCACCGCATTCAAACCGGCCGCGGAATATATTGGCACCAGCCTGGTTTTCTGGCCCAGCCAGCCAACCTTTTCTCACTTTATTCAGTTGTTTGATGAAGGTGTGATGCGGCGTTTATTCAATACCCTGGTGGTCTCGATTGGTACCACCGCCGTCTCGCTCAGCGTCGGTTTTATTTCGGCTTATGCGCTGGTGCGTTATCGCTTTCCAGCCAAGCTCGATCATGCGTTTTTGTTGCTGGTGTTATTGATTAAAACGCTGCCGCCCATCGTCGTCGCCATTCCGTTATACCGGGTCTTAAACAGCCTCAACTTACTCGACTCGCATCTGGGTTTAATGCTCAGTTATCAGATCTACACCCTGCCATTTTGCATCTGGATGCTGCTCAGTTTTGTACGCCAGATTCCGATTGATCTGGAAGAAGCGGCATCACTGGAAGGCGCGGGATTAATGCAACGTTTGCTGCGCGTTGTCGTGCCTCTGGCCGCGCCCGGTCTGGTGGCAACACTGATCTTTGCCATGCTGCTGGCGTGGAACGAATTTCTGTTTGCGCTGTTGTTTATCCAAACACCGAGCCAGTTCACCTTGCCGTTGTACATCGCCACCTTCACTACCGAAAACCAGACCTTCTGGGGGCAGTTAATGGCGATTGGCACGCTCAGTTCGTTGCCGGTTTTAATGCTGGCGGGTTATCTGCAAAAGCATTTATTGCGCGGTTTTGCGATGAGTCCGCAATAGAACAGCATGAAAACCGAGATCCCGGCTCAAGGCCGGGATGACAATATTGGCACGAAACGAGTGATTGCTGACGGCTTGGCTTTCAGCAGGCGTCGGTCGCCAGGGTGGTCCGACACATCGGGGGCGGCCGCCGAGCCATTGAGAAATACTTGCAGCGTACTGCCGGAAGCCAAGCCGTCAGTAAGCACGTCCGCAGGCACAAACAAGGAACATCAATGAAGATCGACGTTATCGGCGTGGGCGCCGCTTACGAATCCAAGGGCGTTAATGCGTCGTTATTATTGGAAGAAGATGGCTACCAATGCCTGATCGATTGCGGGCCAACCGTGCCGCCGGCGTTATGGCGACGCGAGCTCGATCCGGAAGCCATCTCAGCACTTTATTTCACCCACTGTCACCCGGACCATTGCCTGGGGTTAACGACGCTGATCAACCACTGGCAGCACTGCCAGCGCAAACGGCCGCTGCTGATCGTTGCCCAGCGCGCCCAGTGGGCACGGCTGCAAAACCTCAGTTATTTTGGCCACTGGCCGGATGACAACCCGGGCTTTTCGATCCAGTGGGTCGACAGCGCCGAACTCGATGCGCTCGGTCCGTGGCGGATGGCAACCGCCACCAGCCGACACTCGGTGCCGAATCGCTCCATCTGGTTGCGTGGCGCTCAGGGCAGTCTGTTTTACAGTGGCGATGGCCGGCCCAGCCGACACAATAAAAGCCTGCTCGGCAATGCCGATATCGTTTTTCAAGAATGCGAAGTCAGCCAGGCGTTATCGCGTTTGGCGCATCATGGCGACTGGCCACTGTGTCAGGAGCTGGAACGCAAAGCCGGCAGCTTGCTGTGCCCTTATCATATTGGCACCGATCACCAGGCACGGATCCGCGCCGAGGCCGCCGCGATAGACGACATCTTTGTGCCGCGTGATGGCGATTGTTTGCGCTTGAAAGGCGGCCGCTGGCAGATTGAAAAGCAGGACAGTCAGGCATGAAATCCTCTGCAATAAAACCCAGACCGCGCAGTGTCACTGCCTCCGATGTGGCGCGCCGCGCCGGGGTGTCCCGCTCGGCTGTTTCGCGCGCCTTCACACCCGAAGCCAGTATTCACCCGGACACCCGCGAGCAGGTACTGACGGTGGCGCGTGAGCTGGGGTATCGGCCCAATGCGCTGGCGCGCTCGCTGGTGAAATCGAAACAGGGACCGTCATCAGGATTGATCGCCGTGGTGATGGGCGAATTCGATAACCCTTTTCAACCGCACTTTTTCAGCCAGTTAACTCAGGCGCTGCAAGCTCAGGGTCGGGTTGCCATGCTGGTGATGCCGGATGCCCAAGGCAGCCTCGACGATGCGCTGGAACGGCTGATCGCCTATCAGGTTGAAGGTGCCATCATCGCTGCCGGTTCACTCTCACCCGAAGCGACCAATGCGTTCCTGGCGCTGGGCACTCCGGCGGTTTTATTGGGTCGCGAAGATCCACGCGGCCGGGTGTCAGCCATTCTTACCGACAACCGGGCTGTGGGCGAACGCGCCGCCGACTACCTGCTCAGTCAACTCCGAACTGCGCCCGCCTTTATTGGTGGTCGCGCCGACGGCCAGGCCTCGCGAGAACGCCAACAGGGGTTTATCGACAGGGTGAAAAAGGCAGGGCTGACAACACCTCCGTGCCTGAGTAACCCCGACTACAGTTACGCCAGCGGTTACCGCGCGGCGCAGCAATTATTGCGTGATTACCCCGACACCGACGCCCTGTTTTGCGCCTGTGATGCGCTGGCACTGGGCACCATGGATGCGTTACGCGCTGCTGGTAAAACCTGCCCGCAGCAGTTCAGTTTGATCGGCTGTGACGATGTGCCTCAAGCCGCCTGGCCGGGCTATCAATTGACGACGCTGGCGCAACCGGTGCAACAACTGGTCAACCAGGCGTTGGATCATCTGATCACCTCCATTGCCAGTCAGCGCACCGATGCACCGGAAGTGCTGCGGTTGGCGCCGGAGTTTGTGCAGCGCCTGAGCTGACGCTCATCAGGGACGATCCTTCAACTGCAAACGCAACAAGGGTTCACCGCTGGACAGGCGTTCCGAGGTGATGCCGCGATCATCGACGGTCGCCATCAGACGATGCCGTAAAGCGGAAAATCGGGGCGACGTCACCACATCCAACGGCTGTTCCAATTGCAGACGCAGCCGCCAATAACCCAGACGCTCTGTTTCGACCGAACGCACCTCGGCACGAAACGGCTGCCCCTGATAGTGACCGGTCACCCACTCGCCAACAGCGACCGGCGGCTGTGTGTTTTTCAGCACGGCGCTGAGCGTATTCCAATCGCGATAGCCATGATCTTTGGCGATTAATTCCAACGCCTGGCTGTGGCCAATGTCCACACCCTCAGCGGCCATTAATTGACGCAGACGTTTGGCCTGCGCCTTAATCTGCGCCAGCGTCGGTAAGGGCTCGCTCATGATCGACTGGCCTGAAACAGACCACGACGCAGCCCAAGCCGGCGTTCGGTCTGCGCCAACACCAGCAGCGCAATCAGCAGCATCAAACCTTCGGCGGTCGGCATCGCCAACCAGATACCGCGCTCACCGAGCAGTAATGGCAATAGCAACAATAGCGGCAAGGTCAGCAGATAGGGGCGGGTCAGGCTGAACAGAGCTGCACGCCCAGCATCGCCGAGTGATTGAAAATAAGCGCCCAGGATCAACATCGGACCAGACAGAAAATACAGCGCCACCATCACCGGCAGAATGCGACCGACTTCAGCAACGACCAACGCATCATCAACAAACAAGCGGCCGATTGGCTCGGCGAAAAATACCAGCGTTAATTCCACCACCAGGCCGTAACAAAGGGCGACACCCAGCCCCAGTCGCAAGCCATCATCACTGCGCTGCCACAGCTGGGCACCATGATTGTGGCCGCAGATGGTCTGCAAAGCGTGCGACAACCCCAGCATCGGCATAAAGCACAGCGTCATCAGCCGAGTGACGATGCCGTAGGCCGACACCGTTGCCGCATAGTTGGAGGTATTCAAGGCATTGAGCGAGGTAATGATCGCTGCCGAAATCAGCGCCATACCAAAAAACGCCAGGCTTGGCGGCGCGCCAAGGATGAGGATATCGCGCCAACTGCGCAGCAATTCGCCCGTTCGCGCGAAGCCGGTGCGCAGTTGCAAGCGCAACCGGGTCTTACCGCTCAAGCGCAAACCGAAAATCAGACTCAGTGCTAAACATTGCGCTGCCGCAGTGCCATAAGCCGAACCGGCCACACCGAGTTCAAACACCACGATCAGCACAAAGTTGAACAGCATATTGGCGACAGTGACGACCAGGCCCATCAGCGCCATCCAGCCTGCGCGACCTTCGTTACGCAGCGCATCGCCTTGCACGCCCAGACTGAACATCAAGGGCGAGGTAAAAACGATGATGCGCAAATAGGTCAACGCCATCTGTGCCAATTCTGCCCGGCCTTCGGCGGCGGCTTCGGTAAAAGCCGCGCCCCAGAGCGCAAAGAGCAGCATCAGAAACACACTGGTCAGTAACGCCAGACCTTGAGCGGCAACAAAGACGCCCTGCGCCTGCTGGGTACGGCCGGCGCCAAGATGCCGCGCCAACAGGCTCGACAGGCCAGCAGAGATGAGGCTCGACAAAGCCACCATCAGCATAAAAGCCGGAAACACCAGGGTGACCGCGCCGAGCGCATTGGCGCCGACAAAGACACCGAGAAACCAGGCATCGACCACAGTCAGCAAACCATTCATCAGCATGATGGCGATGATTGGCAGGGCGGTGCGGGCAAAAAGAGAAGTCAGGTCGTCCTTTAGAAAAGACGGACCGGTACGGGAGGTTGAAGCAGTCACGGCGGTTACTCCACGCGCTGGCATTCTGTATAAGCAATACTGAGAGATGGGGCTCGCGTTACCACCTTCGCGAACAGAATGCGCAGGGGGAGAACATTGGATAAGGCAGAACTTCACCAGAGCGTTAAGGCCCGCGAGCGGCCGGTGTCTGCAACCGAGGCGCTACCTTAGGCAGCGACCGCGGCTCTGTCAATACGCATCAATCCGGGTCGAACTGGGCCGCCCAGACGGCCAGGTCTTTGGCCACCGTTTTGCCGTGCTCACCGAGAAACTTCAGAAAACGCGGAGCATTGGCAGTAACGATGCGCGACTCAGGAAAACCCACCGCTTCGGCCTGGGCGATGGCCTGATCGAACTCACCAACGGTGAAGGCGACGTGTGAATCGGAGCCAAAGGAGACTTTCCAGTCGAGGCGGTCGATCATTTCCAGAATATGCCGGCAATGCGGCTCGCTGCCGAGGCGCGAATGCGTGAAGGAGGAATTGTTGATCTCCAGCAGCACATTGTTGTCTTTGGCGGCGCGAATCACCTCTTCCACATCGATCGGATAATTCGGGTTGCCGGGGTGGCCGATGATCTGGCAATGGCCACTGGCAATGGTGTTGATCATGGCGCGGGTATTGGTGGCTTTATCGGCGGGCGAGAACACTGGCTCGTGAAAACTGGCGATGGCGAAATCGAGAAACCCGTGCAGTTTTTCCGGAATGTCGACACCACCGTCGGGCTCGAGAATATTAGCTTCGATGCCGCGCAGCATGGCGACGTTTTCCACCACCCGTGGAATCACTTTCATATTGCCGAAATGCCAATAGTGCGCGCCGTCCGGCATGGTCGGGGCGTGGTCGGTGATGCTGAACAACTGCAGGCCTTTATCGCGGGCGATGCGGAAGTAATCGTGCACCGTGCTGTAGGCGTGATCGGAAGCGACGGTGTGGGCGTGGGTGTCGGTCAGAATGCGCATGGAAATTCCTGAAGCGATGCAAAAACACCAGCCTACCACAGCGCAATGACAGGTCGGTGTCGGAAAAACTTGAGTACGATCTTCGGCTAAGAGCACTGAGGCCGATTATTGACTATATTGAGCCATGGGATTGTACGTTTTTTATACAAAATCGAGCTGGAATTGGCCCTATTATTCTAATGAACGCTCGTAAATTAGTGTTCTCTAAAATCTACCAGTGGTCGATTGGTGTCACTTCTGTCCGCCTCGACCATACTCCTAAAAACAACAAAATTAATGGAGCGCCACAGCATGAAGCTATCGTTGAAAGCTTTGTTGTACGGTATTGCGGTGTTACCGGTTATCGCTTTGGCGGTAGCAGGCATCGGCACCCAGTACTTGGGTAACCGCACCTTGCAGGAACACACTGCAGAACACATCCACAAGGCCGTGATCGAAATTGAAAGCCAGCGGCTGAAAACGATCATGGATTCCGTTGAAGGCCTGATCCAACCCTACCTCGAACAACCTGGCTTGGGTGGCCGCGACGCCGCCATGGAAATGCTCGGTAATTACAGCTTCGATGAAGGCGATGGTTATATCTTCGGCTACGACGGCGAAGGTGTCCGCCTGCTGCACCCCGGCGGCGGCATTGGCAATAATTACTACAACCTCCAGGACGACAACGGCACCTATCTGATCAAAGGCTTGATCGACGCGGCCAAAGCAGGGACCGGCTATTTCACCTACCTGTTCCCACGTCCGGGCGGTGACATTGCCGAACCTAAATATTCCTACGCCATCTGGGTGGGGCAGTGGAACCTGATGCTCGGCACCGGGTTTTATATCGACTCGGCGGAATCCCTGACCGGCGCTATCCGCGACACCATTGTCGATGAAGGTCGCGATATGATGTCGACCTCGGCCATCGTCATGGGTGCAGGCACCTTGTTGATTCTGGGGCTGATCACCTTGCTGGTGCGCGGCATCTACCGGGCGTTGAATGCCTTGGGTGGTTCGGTCAAACGACTGGCTTCCGGACAGGGCGATTTAACCACCGAACTGCCGCGCAGTGGCATCGATGTATTCAACGATCTGGCGCAGGATTTCAACACCTTCCTGGGCCAATTACGCGATGACATTCGTCAATTAAACCAGGATGTGGCCACCATCAGTCAGGTGTCCGATCAGGGCACCGAATCGGCCACCTCCATGGCGCGCGAAAGTAACGATCAGGCCGAATCGGTTTACTCCAACGCCACCGCCGTTGAAGAACTGGCGGCTACGGCTGCGGACATTGCCAATCATTCCGAAGAAACCCGCAGTCGTTCGGAAACCGCTCAGGAACAGATGCAGGGCATTAATGAACAGTCGGTTGCCACCCAGGCAACCCTGGGTGAACTGGATGCGCTGTCGCAGTCCGTCGAAGAATCCATCAACGGTCTGGACCAGGAAATCCAGAGCATTTCGCGCACCCTGGATGAGATCAACGGTATTTCTGAGCAAACCAATTTGCTGGCGTTGAACGCTGCCATCGAAGCGGCTCGGGCGGGCGAACACGGCCGCGGTTTCTCGGTGGTCGCCGACGAAGTTCGTCAGCTGGCGCAACGCACTCAAACCAGCACCGACGACGTCAGCACCATTCTCGAACGGCTCAATAGCATGGCTAAGGAAACCGTCGAGAAAATGCAGTTGTCGCGTACCCAACGTGAGGAAACTCTGGCGGCGATGTCACGCATTGAAAGTATGGTGAACGACGCCAGCGCACAGATGAACGCCCTGGTGGAAATGAACCACCAGATCGCCACCAGCGCCACCGAGCAGTCGTCTGTGACCACCGAGATGTCGGCGCGCACCGCCATGGTGGCTGAGGCTTCGGAGAAGGTGAAAGCCAAGGCGACCGAAGTGCAGGATGTAATGAGTCAGTTGAAAACGGTAGCAGGACGGATCGATCAGATCGCCCGGAAATTCCAGGTCGATTAAGCAATCGTAACAGCCCACAGCGACGACAGACTCAAGCGTTACCCAACAAAAAAGCCAGGCTGATAAAGGTCAGCCTGGCTTTTTAATGAGCCGTACTTTTTAAAGAGCCTTACTGTTTTAATAAGCCCTGGTTTGGCGGCGTATTAGAACGGATAGTGCCGCCCCCCCCACTGGTTGGTCACCCAACGCAGCTCGGTAAATTCATTGATCGCCGCCTTACTGCCGAAGCGACCATAACCACTGGCCTTAACGCCGCCAAAAGGCATTTGCGCCTGGTCCTGAACGGTGGGGCTGTTGATGTGGCATATGCCACTGTCGATGCGGCCCGCCACCGCCATGGCTTTATTGAAGTCCTGACTGAATACCGCCGCTGACAAACCATACTGGCTATCGTTGGCGATGCGGATGGCGTCTTCTTCGTCCTGGGCGCGCATGATCGACAGCACCGGGCCAAAGGATTCTTCGCTGTAGATTTGCATCGAGGAGGTGACGTTATCGATCAAGGTCGCGTCCATTAACACCGAATTGCTGCGACCACCGGCCAACACCTCAGCACCTTTACGGCTGGCGTCGTCAATCAGGCGATTGAGTCGTTCCAGAGCCGCCTCATTGACCACAGCGCCCAGGATGGTATTGCCCGCTTCGGGTTTGCCTGCGGTAATGGTGCGCGCTTTTTCGGCCAGTTTGGCGACCAGTTTATCGGCGATGCCGGGCGTAACGATCAAACGTTCGGTCGACATGCAGATCTGGCCCTGGTTCATATAGGCACCGAAAGCAGCGGCGTTAACGGCGGCATCGACGTCGGCATCATCGAGCACCACCATCGGCGCTTTGCCACCGAGTTCAAGCAACACCGGCTTAAGGTTTTCCGCGCACAGACCAGCAATGATACGACCCACGCGCGTCGACCCGGTGAAGTTCACGCGGCGCACCGCCGGGTGTTCGATCAAGCTTTTCACGATCTCCGGCGCGTCTTCAGGCGCATTGGTGATCATATTCAGGGTGCCTTCGGGCAAGCCAGCTTCGCTCAGCGCTTCGGCAATCAACTGATGGGTTGCCGGGCAAATTTCCGACGCTTTAAACACCACCGAATTACCACAGGCCAGCGGCATGGCCACCGAACGCACACCGAGAATGATGGGCGCATTCCAGGGGGCAATCCCCAGCACCACGCCCACTGGTTGACGGATACCCATGGCCATCATGCCCGCTTCATCCGACGGAATGATGGAGCCGTCGATCTGGGTGGTCATGGCCGCCGCTTCACGCAACATCGACGACGCCAGGTGAATGTTAAACCCACCCCACATGCCGGTAGCGCCCATTTCCTGCATAACGCGCTGGCCAGCTTCCTCGGCTTTGGCAGCCAGCTTGTCGGCTGCCAGCAATAAGACAGCACGTCGCTCGCCCGGGGTTTTCTGTGACCAGACCGGAAAGGCCGCGGCCGCTGCATCGGCCGCCGCACGAGCATCGGCTACCGTCGCCGCTGCGGCAGTAGTGACGACTTCCCCACTGATGGGGTTTTTGACTTGGTAAGTCTGGTTGTTTTGCGCATTGCTTGGCTGACCGTTCAGCCACAGGGGGACTTCGTACATAGCTAGCTCCTCGACCGTTGTTGTAGTTGTGTGTCGGTTCTGGCGCTAACGGTAGATAAAAGCCCGGGGCAGTAAAATGCTTTTGTATGGTACTTTTACGACAAATAATTGCACTTACTAAACGGCAGACGCTGAAATCATGACCAACAACCCACTGTCAGCGCCCATCCAGCGCCATCTGGACGTGGTCGAGGTAGCCTCACCCCATTCCGAACTGACCTGGACAGCACCGCGTCAGGAGTGGCGTCACTTTGCCCAGTGCGTGCTGCTGGAATCGGGCTCGGCGCTGGCCCTGTTCAAAGGCGCCAAGTTGCCACTCAAAGCACCGGCTCTGGCCTGGTTGCCCGCAGGCATGATGGTGCAGGCGCGCTTTGCGGCTGGTAGTCGTGGCATGCTGCTGTCGGTTTCTGAGGATTGGCTGGTGCCCGCCGTCACCGGCCGGCTTGACCCGGATTTGCCCTACCGCGTGTTGGCCGATACCGTCCATGCGGCGCAACCGGAAGATGGCGACTTTTGGCGCCTTATTGAGCCCTGCTTCGCCACCATTCGCGCCGAACTTCAACAAAGTGATATTGGTGCACGTTCGGTGGTGGCCGCCCAGTTAACGACGCTGCTTACCTACCTGCATCGCCTTGATACCGACAGACCGCCCCACCCGGCCTCGGGTGAAACCCGGTCTGTGGTCTATCAACGTTTTCTGCAATTGGTGGAGTTGCACTTTCGCGAGCATTGGAAGGTGCGCGACTACGCCGCCAGTATGGGTGTCACCGAACGGCGCCTGGAAGCAGCAACCCAACGCGATGCCGGCCAATCACCGAGCACACTGATTCAACGCAAACTACTCAGCGAAGCCTGCCAGCGACTGGCGCATTCGCCGTTGTCTGTGGCGGAAGTGGCCTATGGTTTGGGCTTTCGCGATCCGGCTTATTTCAATCGCTTTTTTAAGCGCCAGATCGGCGCTGCTCCAGGTGCCTGGCGGCGGGAAATGCGCGCGAAAGAGTTTCATGACGATACGACCTTTGCGGCCTGGCCGTGAGACTATAGCTCTAATATGTTGAATTAAGGGGCAGTGACTTCAAATATATGAAGTATATCTACGTTTGCGAGTAGTAGCTTTTAGATATCATATTATTATTTTTAATACACTCATGCTATTTCGCTACTGGTTGCATTGAGTGCATTCTAAAGGCTGAGTTAGTTTATAAGAACAAGAGAGGAATATATGACAGCGGAAGTCTTGGTAATGAACAAAATTGGCTTAGCACTTGCCGCAGATAGTGCTGTCACTATTTCTGGGGGTCCTGGAGAGTCAAAAACATATAACACTGCAAACAAAGTATTTGCTCTTTCAAAATATGAGCCAGTTGCAGTAATGATTTACGGTGGCGCCGAAATAATGGGCATTCCGTGGGAGGTGGTTTTAAAGCAATTTAGAACTTATTTAGGGCGAGCTAGCTACCCTACACTTGAAGAATACAAAGATGAGCTTTTTAAGTACCTTTGCGAAGAACTTTTACCTAATGAAGCATACGAGCGTTATGTTCGACAAAGAGCATTTGAATGTTTCACAGTCATAACAAAAGGTGCTGATAAGAACGTAGAAAAAGCTTTAGAAGTCGATGGAGAAATTGATGAAGATGCAATAAAAAAAATCCACCAAACAGAAATAAACGCTCTTTCAAATGTACTAGACTCCATAAAGAAAAACTCAAAAAACAAAGATGACATTAAACCGACGTTCACCAATTACCGTCCATTGGTGAAGTCTATTATTGAGCCCTTGATTCATTCAAGACCAATAAGTGGAAATACAAAAAGAAAATTAATAGATACATGCTTACTTTTTGCCATTCTTTTCCCTGGAATTAATAAATCGGGGCTTGTTCTTGCAGGCTATGGAAGCAAGGACAACTTTCCTGCTGCTAGAGCATACGAAATAACGAAAATACTAGATGGGAAAGTAGAATTTGATGAGGTATTCAATAGAAACATTGAATTAGGAAACACTGCTAGCGTAAGAGCGTTTGCTCAAACAAATGAAGTAGGCACGTTCATGAACGGCATAAGTCAACGATTCCTAGACTATTGCGCAAGGGATTTAAAATCCTTATTTAGCAAAGATTTTGGTGAAACATTATCCAACCAGTTATTTAACGATGGACTAGTTAGTGAAGACAACAAAGAAAAAGTTAAGGATTCCTTAAATGTATCTGGCTCAGGAATTGTAGATCAAGCAATAGAGCAGCTACAATTAATTAGTAGGGAAGATTTTTCGGGCCCTGTCATAAATGCGGTATCTTTTTTCTCTCCCACTGAAATGGCATCAATGGCAGAAACTTTAGTTAACCTTGAATCTTTTAGAAAGCAAGTAACTCTAAATATGGAAACTGTTGGCGGCCCCATTGATGTTTGCGTAATAACTAAAGGGGACGGTCTAGTATGGATAAAAAGAAAGCACTATTTTGATAAAGAGTTGAACCATCAATTTTTTTCAAAGTATAATTTAGACTTCGAGGGGGATCAGCATGATTAAAATTACATCAATGAAAGAATACTATAACTATATAAACACCAACCAACCTAAAAGATTATCAACAAAAAACAAGAGCGCCAAAGGCAACGCATATTACAACCTAGGGAAAACACTGGCAGAAAAGGCAGATGAAAATTTTGGTCAAAAAGTAGCAAACAGCTAGCCGCTGTAATGATTTGATCAAAACCGCGATTAATTCCCTGGCACTGGTGAGTCTTGTGTTGGCGTTTCGGGCTCCCCCTTATACGGGAAAAATGTTCTCGTTGATATTTCCTGTCTTAATTTCCAATATGATCAGAGCTACAAAAATGAAAAAAACGGTACCGTGGATACTAGGGCGACCACCGCCAAACCGATAACGATCACCACAAAGGCCAACGGACTGGCTTGGAACCGCGCCCGAATGGTCGGCACTTCACCGGCGCGCTGCGCGGCTTCGTATTCGCCGCGCATGCGGTTTTGACGTTCTTGCTGATAGGCCTCGATCACCGCTCGCGCTTCGGCTTTGCGGCTGTCGTCTATCAACCAAATCCCGGGCATGGAGATGCGCCAGCGACCGGCGCTGGTTTCATACGTTTCGAAGCCGTGGTCAGCGAGCAGTTGGCGCACATCATCGGCTTCATCGTCGGGAACGTTGTGCAATCGGAAGATCAGCTTGGCCATGGGGTTCTCGTGTTCGGCTTGTCAGTGGGCGGCGGCGGGCCTATGGTACTCGCCCCGAACGACAGGACCCAAGCCTATGTTGTTTTATGGCACTTCAGACATCGTCACTGAACTGGAAAGCCGGCCGCTGAATAACGGCGCACCGGCCGAGCGGGTGCACCTCAAAGGTGGGCCGGTGCTGGTGTTGAGTCAGAAGGCGCTGGCACTGTACAAGGATGCGGCCTCGCCGGACGATCCACTGGGTAATGGCTTGCTGGCGCTGGTCGAATTGGATGAAGCGCATCAGTTGGCGCCGGCGGGTGAACGCTTTGTCACCGAGCACCGCGCTGGCTATATTGGCCTGGCCGATGGTCAGGCGTTGCTGGTCACGCCCGCCGCCATTGTGCTTTACGCCAACCGCGATGATGCGCTGCGCAACCAAAATGCGCGGGCGCGACTGAATTTTGAATAAGCTTTAATGCTATGATGCGCCCTGCTTAACTGACTGAATCACAGCGAGAACACCATGCCGTCTTTCGACATCGTATCTGAAACCGACGAAGTCGCCCTGCGCCACGCCGTCGATAACGCCAACCGCGAACTGGCTACCCGCTTCGACTTCCGCGGTGTCGAAGCCAGCATCGAACAGAACGGTCTGGAAGTGACTCTGAAGACCGAATCCGATTTTCAGGTCCGACAGTTAGAAGACCTGTTTCGCAAAGCCTGCACCAAGCAGAACGTCAGCGCCGCCGGTGCCGATATTGATGACGAACCGGTGCATTCGGGCAAAACATTCTCACTGACGCTAACCTTTAAACAGGGCATTGATCAGCCGACCGCGAAGAAGATCGTTAAGCTGATTAAAGACAACAAACTAAAAGTTCAGGCGTCAATTCAGGGCGATCAGGTTCGGGTCAATGGTAAGAAGCGCGACGACCTGCAAGAAGCCATCGCTTTATTGAAAGGATCGGACATCGAGCTGCCGTTGCAGTTCAATAATTTCCGCGATTAAAGCATCGCTTTTGCCCAGCCATTTGCTGTTCGCTTAGTCGGTGCAAATGGCTGGCGCGGTGTCATCCAGCCCCAGTAAATCAAAATAATTCTGCCCCAGCGCGATGTTGCGAAAGGCGTCGTCATCCAGAAACTGGTTGATGTAGCTGTTGGCATCAAGCGCCCGCTCGTATTGTGAATAGCCGGTATTTTCCGAGGCGACGATGTCGGTTCCGGTTAATACGCGTTGCGAATATTGGTTGAGAAAATCAACGTAAAACGGCCGGCGTGTTGGCTCAGAAAAGTAGTAGTCGTAGAGCACGCTCCAGGAAATATCGACCCACAGATTCGGGTACTCATCCATCATCTCGCTGAGAATTCGCGTGTGCTGACGCGGCTCCATATCGCGTTGCTCGCGTGACATACCCAGGTGCATCCAGACGATGGTGTTGTCTGGGTAGCGCTCCAACACGGCCTGCATTAAATAAAGATATTTCAGCGGGTCCTGGTCGTTACCAAAATCCGCATGCAGCGCCAGTGGCATATCGCGTTCGCGCAGTCGGGCCATAAAGGGCGCCCAGGCGTCAATGTCTTCCAGGGTGGCCGGTTCATGCCCCCAGACAAAGAGCGCTTGCTTAACCAGATTCGCCTCACCCATCCATTGGAAAAAGCCGGGAAATTCGGCGTCAAGAATGTCCATGCGATCGACGATGGTTTCTGGGTGCTGTAAGTCGGGGAAGGTCATCGACAAGGTCAGGCCGACATTGCGCGACGGATGATCGGCCATGTTTTTGGCGTTGATAAAGTCGTTTTTCATCGTCGGCATGATGGTATCGGAATCGCACGGGCCGCCATGAAAACAGCCCCAATCCTGGATGCGAGTCTGACCAATACCGTAGACATTGGCGTAGCGAATGCCGGCGCGCTCCAGATATCCGATCAATTCTTCATGGGGCAGCGACGGGCCGCTGAAGGGCTGGAAATGCAGATGACTGTCGACCACAAAACGATGCGATTGTTCGGAACGGTCAAAACACTGAGCCGCGGTAGCACTCATCGTTAAGGCCGCCAGGCTCAGCGCCAACCAGGGCGTTTTGTGCATCATCGGGATCTCCAACCGCTTTGACCGCAGGCCAGTGTAGCGAAGATAACGGCCAAAGGGGCGGCCTTTACCACGATGACCATCGGCCAGTGGCGAGCGTCGCTTTTTTCTCCAATACTGCAGCTTCATGCCAGAGGTTGATCGATATGGAAGCACATCGTTTTTGGGACCGCATTGCCAACAAATACTATAAGCAGCCGGTACCCAGTGAAGCCGATTACCAGCGCAAGCTCGAGCTAACCCGCGAGTATTTCACTGAGCACAGCGAGGTGGTGGAATTTGGTTGCGGTACCGGCACCACGGCCGTCGCTCATGCGCCCTTTGTCAAACGACTGCGTGCTGTCGATATCTCCGAACGTATGCTGGCCATTGCCCGTCAGCAAGCGGCCGATGCCGGCGTTGACAACCTGAGCTTCAGTTGCGGCACGCTGTTCGATTTAAACCTGGCCGACAGCAGCGTGGATGTGGTGCTCGGTATGAGTATTCTGCATCTGCTGCCGAACCGGCAGGAAACCCTGGTGGAAGTGCATCGTATTCTGAAACCCGGCGGTTGCTTTATCAGCAGCACCGCCTGCGTCGGTGAAAAAATGGCCTGGTTTCGTTACCTGGTGCCAATCGGCCAAAAGCTGGGGTTGTTGCCCATCGTTAAGGTGTTCGATATGGACGAACTGAGGCAGGACATCAGCAACAGCGGTTTTAAGCTGCAATCCGATTGGGTGCCCGACAGTTCGCCCATGGTGCTGTTTACGGTGGCGACCAAGAACTGATCGCCACCGCTGTCAGCGGTATGCCGCCATCGCGCTGTCGCCCAAGTCGCTGTCCATGGTCGCTTTGAAATAAGCGCCTTGCTGCCATTGCTCATCCGGCTGGTGAAACAGATAGGCCGCGCCGGAACTCAGCGCCATACCAGGATGATAACCCGGTGCTGTCTCCAGCAAGCCAGCGTCTTCAGCGGCGGCACCAATGACCAGGGTTTTGCCATCTGCGCTGAGACTGAGGGCGCTGCCAAATTGATCCAGAGCGGCAGGTGCCTCGGCTTTCAGGTAAGCCGTTTGCTTCCAGTTTTCTTTCTGCTGATTAAACAGATAGACCGCTCCGGATTGCAGCGCATTGTTATTGTCCGCGCTGCCGGAACTGTCTTCCCACTGGGCGCTCACCGCCAGCACCTTGCCGTTGGCACTGAGCTGCAATTGCGTCCCGAAGCCATCATTTTTTTCGCCGTTGGCCGCTTTCAAATAGGCCTGTTGTTGCCATTGGCCGTTGCGTAATTCATAGAGGTAGACGGCGCCGGCGTTGCTCGCGCTGTTGTCCTGTCCGTCGCCACCGGCACCTGGTGAACCAGCCTCGCCCTGAGCGCTGATTGCCAGACGAGTGCCATCCGCATTCAGGCTGACGGCGGTACCGAAGTTATCGCGTTCATCAGCATAGCGGGCACTGAGCTTGCTCTGCAGTTGCCAGCCGTCAGTCTGCTGCGCAAACAGATACACCATGCCGGCGTTATGCAGGCGCTTCGTCACCCCATTCTCGGTGACAAAACCGTCGTGCTGATTGGCGCCAATGGCAAGTAATTTGCCATGTTCGCTGAGGCTTAAGGCGTGCCCGAAGTCTTCCATTTCCTGCGCCGGAGCACCCTTCAATATGGCACCTTGCTGCCATTGATCATTTTGATACTGAAACAAATAGACCGCACCGGCATTATGACGCTGGTTGTCGTTTCCCTTGGCGCTGTCACCGGAACTGTCTTCTCCCAAGGCGGCAACGGCCAGCGTCCGACCATCAGCACTGACTGTCAGTACTGTGCCAAAGGCATCAAAGCTATCGGCGTTGCTCGCTTCCAGTTGCGCCTCCTGATACCAGTGCTGCTGTTTACGTCGAAACAGATAGACCGCGCCCTGATTCACCCCGGCACCAACGGGTAGTTGCTCATCCATGCTATCGGTTTGCGAGGCACCGATGGCCAGCACAGAGCCGTCGGCGCTGAGGCTGAGCGCGCTGCCGAAGCGATCTTCCATTTGGCTGTCTTTGGCTTTCAGATAAGCCTGACGAACCCATCGGCTACCGGTGTTGTAATAGACATAAACGGCACCGGAATTAATGGCTTTGTTATTGAATTCGTCACCATTGATGCCGCGCGCCTCACTGTCTTCTCCCGGCGCACTGATGGCCAGAGTACGACCGTCAGCACTGATCGCTACGGCCGTGCCAAAGGCATCGCCTACCGTGGTCAATAGATGAGCCGATTTGGGCTGTGCCAGCTTCACTGTTTCGACAGCGCTGGGGGACAGGGTCTGTAAGGTCGGCATGGTCGATTCTGATTGATCGCAACCGCAGATGGCGCTGGTCAGAGCGGCCAGTAAGCAATAACGAAGACAGCTGATTGCGAATAAAGACGGGCATTGCATTGGCTTAATCCTTTGCCAGGTTGAGAGTGCCCTATGCTCTCAGGCAAGCGCTGAATTAAGCGTTTTAACAACCGTGGTAATTTGAGCAAATCGTTGTAGAAATCAGCAGATTTTTCTCACTACGCCAAAATTTACTCATTTCTATGATCAGGTGACCACTTAACGGTCAATCAAATCCTGTAACAAAGCCCGTCCTTCTGGCCAATCGCCCAGACCGCTGTCGTGATTAATATGGCCACAGTCGCCCAGACTAACCAGATGGCTGCCCCAGCTGCGGGCGCACTGCTGAGCAAATTCGGGCTGGGCGTAAGGATCGTCGGTGCTCATCACCAGCGTCGTTGGGAATGGCAGCCATTGCTGAGGCGGCTGCTCAAAGCCGGTAATAGTGCTGGGGAAGTGAGCGCCCTTGGGGTCAGGTGGGGCAACCAGTAACGCGCCATGGACGTCCGTCAACGGATGCTCCGCGGCCCAGAACGCAACGGTCAGACAGCCCAGACTGTGCGCTACCAACAACAGCGGTCGATTGGCATTCCGAGCCACGGCAGCGTCCAGCGCGGCCACCCAGGCCGCACGCTCGGCATGGAACCAGTCGCTTTGCTCGACGCGCTCAAAGCCCGCGTCCTGCTGCCATCGACTTTGCCAGTGCTGCGGACCGGAATTGCCGTAGCCGGGCAGAATCAAGCAGTGTGGCGTCATGGCGTTGACCTCGGTTCTGAAGCGGACCGTTATTGTCCGTTTGAGCCGCGTAAATACAAGGCGAAGTTGGGCAGAGTTAAGAGGAGTTGAGCCAATCACTCAGCGGACGCCAGCGCTTTCCAGCCAGGATTCGCGCTGACCTATCTCCTTGAGAAATTGGCTGGTAATGGCGTCGGTTTCACCACTGAGCTGCATTTGCGCCAGAATATCAGCCAAGGGCTGCGCCAGCTCAGCATGCCGTCGGTGCAGGTAGTGGTGCAGCGTAAAGTGCGCCAGCACTTCATCGAGGACCACCAATTGCGACCAGTCTGCATTTTCCAGCGGATCGATACCGGCAATGTTCGATATCACCAGAACGTCCACCCGATTACGCTCAAGCATGGGAATAAACTGAGCGGAATCGGCAATAGCAGTCACCCTCAGACCGGCGGTGGCACGTTCAGCGATCACCACACCGCGACGAATGGCGATGCGTTTGTCGGCCAATGCCGCCAGGTCCCAGTGGGTAATAGTTGGATCCTGGGTAATGGCACGAAGCTCTCCGTGCAGCAACGGATAAGGCACCTGCACCAGGCTTGAGTAACGACCATCCAGCGCCGCTATGCGCATCATGTCGCCATCGGCTTCACCGCTGACCGCCATCGACAAAGCCCGGTTTGCCGGCTGCGGCACAATAGAGATCGATATGCCCAGCTTGGTGTAAGCCGCCGACATAATGCGATTCGCCAACTCGGCGCTGGGCAGGCCGGCAATCGACATCAGCGTCAGCGATGAGGTTGTTTGCGCCTGACTGTGAGCCGCCCAAAAACCACTGCTTGCCACGGACAGCCAAGTCAGCCAAATCACAAGGCGCTTCATTCCGTCTCCTTGGAATCCGGGTTATCCCTGTTCCAGTCTAGACCAATCCACGTTTAACGAATGCGCGGCCAAACCGGGGCTCAGCGCGCCTGATTGACGCGTTGCATCAGCGCAGCGATAAAGCCTTCCCGATCCTGAGGTGACACTAAAAAGGTACGGCCTGTGGTGCGGATTTTTACGCGCTTTAACGACAACGCCGGCGCCGCGGTGGGGTCGAAACTGGGCTCGGCGCTGAGGATGTCAGCGTAGCGAAGACGCCAGTTAAGCAGCCCGGAACGGATGCTTAAGCGATCTGGCTCCAAGCGGTATTCACAGGGCCACAGTAACAGCGCCAGCACCATCACCACCAACAGTTCCAGCAAGACCGCCAGGGTTACTCCCAGCGTAGGAACCAGGCTGACCAGACTGAGAATAAAAGCGCCGGCCAAGACCGCGACCAGCCAGATGTCTATGCGCGAACGATAACTCATCAGTCGACTCCTTCGTTGTTACCGCAGGTTATTCAGTCACCTCAGGCACCGTGCGCTGCGCCGCCGTTTTTAATTCAGGCACTGAGGGCAGGATGGCGTTAAAGAAAATACGATCAACGACCGAGGCGTCTGGGTTGTTGTAATAACCGGCGGTGAGCACCGCCACCAGACCGAACTGAGGGGCGATAAAGAGCGTCTGGCCGCCATTGCCACGTGCGGCAATGATACGTACCGGCTGCAACCCGTAGTCCACCTCATGCAACCACCATAAGTAGCCGTATGGCGTGCCATCGACTTGTACCTGTGGCGTTGTGGCGGCGCTGATCCAGGCCGGACTGAGCAACTGTTCTCCCTGCCATTGTCCCTGCTGCAAAATCAGCTGACCGATCTTGATCAGCGCTCTGGGTGTCAGCAACAAATGACCACCGGTATCCACCTGAGTGTCACCATCAAAACGCGCCCAGCGCAGGTTGCGGATCCCCAAAGGTGCAAACAAGCGTTGCTGGGCATATTGATCAACCGGCTGGCCGGTCGCTTCGGTCATCACCCGACCCAGAGCGATAACACCGCCCGTACAGTAGGCACTGAGTTGGCCCGGCGGGGCGACGGCATCCAGTGCCAGAAAGTAACCCACCCAGTCGCGCTGACGATAGATGCGGTCTTCCTGACCTCGGGACTGGCGATCACGGTCATCACAGTCCAGACCGGACGACATGGTCAGCAGATGGCGCAGAGTGATGGCACCTTTGTTATCCACCTGCGGATAGGCCTCACCCAGGTAGCGCATCATCGGCTGATCGATATTCAGTATGGCGCCATCATCCACCGCCATGCCGGTCAACAAAGCGGTGATGCTCTTGGTCACCGAGCGCAAGTCATGAGGGGTATCGGCGCTGTAGCCGTTGTAATAACGCTCGTACACCAGTTGGCCCTGACGAGCGACAAGGATCGAGTGCAGTTGGTGATTTTCCACCTCGGCCAGATCGGCATCGAGCTGTTGCAGGTATTCGTTCGATAACCCGACATCGGCCAGGCTGGCGGTCGGCAGTGGGTCGTCTTGTGCAATCGGCGGTGGCGGTGAGTTTGCCGCGCAGGCACTGAGCAGCAAGATTGCGAGGGCAGCGATCAAAGGCTTCCGGGGCAGCATGGTCTTCCTTCTATCTATTGGTAATGGCCGACATGATCAGTCACGAAGTGGTGGAATGTCGAAATGCAACACCGACTCGCGCTGGCCCAACCGCTCGTACAGCGCAATCGCCGGGATGTCTTCCGCTTCGGTATCGGCCTGCACAAAGATCACCCAGGCGCCACGTTCTGCCGCCAGTTTCTGCAAGTGACCGATCAACGCTGTAGCAACGCCGCGTCGGCGGTAAGGAGCGAGCACTGCCAAATCGTACAGATAAATTTCACTGCGGGCCTGCTCGAACTTAACCAGTTCATAAGCGGCCAGGGCACCGACAACCTCATCGTCCAGCTTCGCCACCAAAGCGATAAAGCCCGGGTTATTCAACAAACGACGGCGATAATCGACATCCGGCGGCTGTGCCAAATAGGACTCGGCATCATCGAAGGCGGTGGCAAAAACGCTGAGCATCGCCTGGTAGTCGGCCATGGCATCCGCATTGAGCTGGGCAATCTCTGGTCTGGACACAGACTTTATCCGGCGTGGTCAGGGAGCCTTATATTGGCGCATGCCATCGGCCCTGACCAGACAGCGCTAACTGGTTGACACTATCAACTATAGCGAGCACAATGCGCCGCAAATAGACTTGATAAGCATTCTCAACAATGTCAACTCGGCTCAGTGAAAGCCTGCACCAATTAATGCACACCTACCGTTCGCAACTGCGCGACTCCATTCGCGGCGCAGGCATCGGCTGGCCGGTGACCCACCTTCGCGTAGTCAAGGGCATCGCTCACCAGCCTGGCTGTACGGCTCGGGAGATCGCCTGCGCCATGCGTGCTGATAAAGCACAAATTACCCGGGCGCTCAGTGACTTGCGTGCGGCTGATCTCATCGAAAGTCAGCACAACCCGCGGGATGGTCGCAGCCAGTTATTGCAACTGAGCGAAGCCGGCAAGGCACTGCGCGAACGTCTCCAACAAGCCGAAGAGTCGGCGGTTAGCCAATTGACTCAGACACTGAGTCCGGACGATCTCAGTCACTTCATGTCACTGGCGCAACGCATGATTGCCAATGCCACGCCGGTCCGTTCTGCACAGGAGAATTCAACCATGCCAGCCCCGGCCCAACGCCAACTGGAAGTTATCCGCACCACTGACATTACCCCTCATATGAAACGCGTCACCCTCGGCGGGCTAAAAGCCACCGACTTTCCAGCCGACCAAGCCAGCGCCTATTTCAAGTTTTTGTTCCCGCGCGAAGGCAGTGACAAGCCGTTGATGCGCACCTACACCATCCGCCATCAACGCGATGACGAAATCGATGTCGACTTTGCTCTGCATGAACCGGCCGGCCTGGCGTCACACTGGGCACAAACCGTACAGCCCGGCGAGCGCATCGATATCCGTGGCCCGGGTCCGAAGAAAATGGTCAACTTCGAGGCAGATTGGTTTTTACTGGTTGGCGATATGACGTCCATGCCGGCAATCAGCGTCAATCTGGAACAGTTGCCCGACGACGCCCGGGGCCACGTTGTGATTGAAGTCGCCGATAACAGCGACATTCAACCGTTACAACACCCAACCGGCGTGGAACTGCACTGGATCATTGCAGCGAACGCCGACCCCAGCGGACAACGACTGGTTGAAGCGGTCAAGCAGCTGCCCTGGCTGGACGGTACACCCTCGGTGTGGACGGCCTGCGAGTTCAATTCCATGCGCGCCCTGCGCCAGCATTTCCGGGAAACCGCCGACATTCCCAAAAGCCATTTCTATATTTCCAGCTACTGGAAAATGGGCGCTAACGAAGACGCTCACAAAACCGTTAAACGCCAGGATAATGAGCAATGGGAGCAAGGCGCTGCAGACTGATTGGCGACAGCGGCGATTAGCGGTTGATAAAGTCCAGAAACATATCGATAAAATCCTGGGTCGCAGGCTCGCGCCCCAACAGAATGTGGTTTTGGCTTTCCAAAGCACAAAACTCGGCGTTGGGAACGGCGGTAACAATATCGCGGCCGGCGCTAACGGGAATCGTTTTATCGCCGAGCGAGTGGGCCACCAGCGTCGGCGCCTGCACCCTGGTCAGTTGCTCGGTAACATCGACATCACCGATCAAATAGAGGCTACGGCGCGCGGTTTCCCGACTGGTGGTTTCACGCAAATAATTGGTGAACCAGAGTATCTCACTGACATCCGCCGTGGGCATAAACAACACCGACAACAGTCGCAGTATCGCCGGATCGTCTTTTTCCCAGCCAACCATGCCCATCTCAATCATGGCTCGTGTTTCACGCGCGGTATTGATGGCGCCTTTCTTGCCGTGGCGCCAGCCCACCGGAAAAGCACCAAACAGCACCAAATGACTGACTCGCTCGGGATGACGGGCCGCGTAATCGACCGCAATGGCCGCACCTTGTGACATCCCAAATAACGCGAAACGATCCAGATTATTGGCATCAACAACGGTTTCCAGATCGGTTACCCAATCCTCATACTCGAACTGTCCCGGTTGGCGATCCGATAAGCCGCAGCCTCTTTGATCGTAGCGAATAAACTGATGTTGTTCTTCCAGCGCCCGATAGATCGGACTCCAGGTCGGCGTGTCCCAGTCTTTGGCCAGGCTACTCATCCAACTGCCGGCCTTGACCACCGGCGTGCCCTGACCCACCGACATATGCGCCAACTGAACGCCGTCGGCTGCGGTACAGAATTTTATCCGCTGCCGGGGGTTTAGATCGCGTGTCGGTTTGTGCGCTGGTGAAGGGACAGCAACTGGCTCGCTATAGCTGTCGTTTGCGCCATTCCATGGAATCCCGGCTTTCATAAAGCGCTCGGCAAAACGCTCACTCAAGTTAAGCCGTTCCTGTTCCAGGCCCAGGTTATCCAGCGACACCAGCAGGCGGTTGGCAGCCAGGGGGTTATAGCTGTCGAGTGCTTCCCAGGAGCGCGCCCAATGCAGTTGCTCAACCTGATCGAGACTGGGATGTTGAGCCAGTAACGACAACACCTTGATGCGTAATTTCTTAACCGCCAAGCGCTCACTACTGAGCCACTGCTGATACAGTTCCTGATCAGTCAGGTCCAGACCATCCAGGAAGGGCTCTTTTAATTGCAGGCTAATCTCTTTCAACGTGGTTGTTGAAATATTCGGCATGTCGATCTGCAACGCTAAAGAACGAACATCAATTTCGATATCATCCATCAGCAGTGATACGCGTTCGCGATCTGCTACCAGGCGTTCCACATCGCCGTAATTAACCAATCCCCTGATTTTACTGAGCGACCAGCGCAGAGCCCCTCTGGGATCATCCGGCAAATTCCAGAACACCTCACACAAGCGTTCACGACGATGCGGCCGACCCGTCATGGCCAGATAGGCCAACAGCGCACGTGTTCGTTTTGATGAGGGAAGTTTTAATATTTGGTCGTCCCAAGTGACTGATAACTCTAATTCACCCAAGGTTTTGACGAATAGCTTCACAACGTTATTTCCTGTGCACCGTAAGTGCTCAAACCACTGATTAGACCAGACTTATACTCAAACATTTAGAAAATACCACGGTTTTTCAAACGATAATGGCCATAAATATTCAATTCACACGGTTATTCAAACGATAGGGTGGATTTTATTTGTCGCACAAAGGTGACTCATTCACTATTGGAATAAATAAACATCGATTGCCGATAATAAATCGAGCTATCCATTTTCCCTGAGATTTAATGCCCACCAACAATATGCAATCCACGTCAAATCGACGGTTGAAACAAATTGCCTTCTGAGTTTCCGCAACTATTTCGGTTGATAAAATAAGTCAGATCGGAGCCGGCAGAATAAAAGGCGGCGATGATAACAGCGACCGAGCGCCACTGTTAGAAGGTAATAAAAGAAGACAAAACAAACGGCTTATAGCGAGTATTCACGCTCGACCCGTGCAATCCGAACCCGAAAATCCTGGTACCACTGATCACGACCCTGCTGCTGAGCCTGGCGATGCTCGGCGTGCAGTTTCCAGTCTCGAATGGCTTCCAGGCTGGACCAATAAGACACCGTAATACCCATATCATCGCGCGCGGATTCAACGCCGAGAAAGCCAGGCTGTTGCGAAGCCAGAAGCAGCATGCGTTCTGCCATGGATTGATAACCGGCATTATCATTCGTCAGTTGCGATGAAAATATCACCGCGTAATAAGGTGGCTTGGGCGTATCGGCAAACATGATATTCAACTCGGGTTTTGATTCGATGCCACCAATTTTAACCCGGCGCCACTAAGTCGCTAGTGGCTGGCAATAAAACTCCGTACCGCTTCGACAAAAGCCCGCGAAGCAGCCTCTCGCCCCAGCAATAAATGGCCATCACTTTCCAGGCCAACAAACTCTGCGCCGGGAATTGCCGCGGCAATATCACGACCCACACTGACGGGAATACGCTGATCGTCCAATGAATGAATGACCAAGGTTGGTACCTGAACCTGAGCCAGCTGCTCGCGCACATCAATGTCACCAAAGACGGACAAGAAACGGGCCGCGTTTTCCGGGGAGGTTGTCAAACGCTGAAATTCATTAAACCAAGCCAACTCCTGGGCGCTGGCGCTGGGCATAAAGGTGGACGAGAAAATTTGCCGATAGGCCGGGTTATCCTGGCCCCAACCCGCCTCGGTCAGGGTAATCACCGCTTCACGCTCACGTTGAACATTGGGCGTTGCGCCAATGCGCCAGCCACTGGTATAACCGCCAAACAGAATAAGGTGACTGACCCTTGCTGGATACTTGACCGCATAAGCGATAGAGACGGCGGCACCCTGGGATATACCCATCAGCGCAAAACGATCCTCACCGCTGGCTTCGACAACCGTTTCCAGATCGGCGACAAAGGCATCAAAGGACAGCTCCCCCACCAGCCAATCCGACAGACCATTGCCTCGCTCGTCGTAGCGAATAAAGCGATGGTTTTTGGCCAGGTCACGAAACAAGGGACTCCAGATCGGCGCATCCCAGTCGTGCTCCAAATGACTCAACCAGTTCGCCGCTTTAACGATAGGCGGGCCTTCACCAACCGATGCATAAGCAATACGTACGCCGTCCGCAGCGCTACAGAACTGAATTTTCTGCCGGGCCAGCAATTCGCGTTCAGTTGCGCCCCGGTCAGTGTCTGAGCCTTCCATTTCTCGCTCCGCCGGAAGCTGGGGTGACCAGGCGATTCCGGCATTGCGAAAATGCTGCGCGAGCTGAGTCGCGGTCTTGCGAAAAGCATCCGTTTCCCCGCAGGCCTGCAATAACTCGAGCAAACGATGCGCCGCCTGGGTGCAATAAGGGTCCAACTGAGTCCAGGCGCGGGCCCAGGCCAACTGCCCAGTCGGGTCGATATCACCATGACTGGCCAGACGGCCAGCGATGTTAGCGCGCAGTGATACCACTTCCTGGCGCTCAGCGTAGAGCCACTGCTGGAACAGGTCCTGATTCGATAAATCCAGCCCGTTCAACAGCGGTTCTCGCAAACGCTGATCGATGGTCGTCAAGGCATCGACCGAGAGCTCTGGTTCATCGAGCTGCCGCCCCAGCGTACGAACATCTATCTCGATATCGTCAGTCAACAGAGTGACCCGCTCACGGTCGGCCACCAGGCGTTCATGCTTTGGCTGGTTGACCAGACGGCGAATTTTACTGAGCGACCAGCGCAAGGCACCTCTAGGGTCATCCGGTAGCTTCCAGAAAACTTCGCACAAGCGATCACGCCGTTGCGGTCTGGCCGTCAAGGCAAGATAAGCAAGCAAAGCGCGGGTTCGTTTTGACGATGGCAAGGCGACCGACTGGTCATCCCAGGCGATACTGAGTTCACCCAGGGTCTTCAGGGTCAGTTTCACGGTGTCCTTTCCAAGACTAAGCGATGGGGTGGAAATTTGAACCAGTCGTGTTTTTTTGACTGTTCGTCATAAATACCACGAATTTTCACACGATAAGAGCCAAATTTTCTCGTTTTTCAAACGATTTTTCAAACGGTCATACCCTATAGTGCCGCTCGCAGAACAGGTGCGGTCCATGGCTCCCCGACTTTTCCGACTGCCCAAACAACCTTTCCAACTGGCCGGAACGATCAGGACCATCGCCAATGAGCGAGCTAAGCATCATCGAATACATCTGGATTGATGGTTTTGAACCATCGCCTGGCTTAAGAAGCAAAACACGCATTGTGGCTTTGAACGATGCGCTGTTGCCGACGGATCTACCGCGCTGGACCTTTGACGGCACCCTTACCGCGCAAGCAGATAATCACGATCACGACTGTCTTCTGGCGCCTGTCCGCCTGTATCCCAACCCGCTGCGCGGCACTGGGCACTATTTAGCATTATGCGAAGTCTTGGACGCTGGTGGTTGTACACATATATCGAACAAGCGAGCACCATTGCGGTCCCTGCTAAACGATGCCAACAACAACCTGGACCCCTGGTTAGGTTTCGAGCAGCCCTATCGCCTCATACCAAAAGAAACCGCCCATCCAGTTCCGGCCAATCATAAACCCAACTATTGCGCCGTTAGCCAAAGAGATGCTGTTGCTTCTGAATTGGCTGAAGCACATGCACAAGCCTGCCTGGATGCCGCTTTGTTATTTTATGGCATGCATTGCGAATCCGCTCACAACGGCTGGCGCTTTCAGATTGGCCCTCGTGGAATTGAAGGCGAAGCGTGCGATGCACTGAAAGCCTCTGACGATTTATGGATAGCGCGTTTTCTGCTGGCTCGCCTGGCTGAGCAAGCAGGTCTCGACATTCAATATCACTTTGAACATCGCTACACCCACCTGCACACCAGCTTCTCCACCCGCTATACCCGGGATCCGCGTTGTGGCCTGGATGCTATTCAGATGATCTCGCACCTGCTCAGTGACAACCGATGCAAGCAACCTAAAAACCACCACCGCCAACTCGACGTTGATCAACATTTCAGCTGCGGTATCACCCAAAGAACAGCGGCCATTCGCATACCCACTCCAGTGGTACAGCAAGGCTATGGCTATTTAGTTGACCGTCGTCCCTGTGCTGACGCCGACCCTTATGAGCTGGCTAATTATCTGCTCGACCTGGTACTCAATGAGGATGTTGATGAGCACCTTGATCGCACTGCATGAAAGGGGCTGACCAGGTACTTAATCAATACTCTTGGAAAATTTTAAAGAAAATCGAAACCCATGCATCCAGGCGAATCAGTCAGGTCGTCTGGATGGATGTTAAAACCACTGGAGAGATTCTCTGCCTCCAAACAGAGTCATAAACCAGTGGCTCATGTAGTTGGAGGATCATAGGCATGCAGCCAGGGACTCCGTTATTAAGAGCGGTCAAGACGCTCAACAATCAACGAAAAAGGAAGCAATAATGAAAGCCGCTACTTTTGCAGCAGTCATCACTTTTGCCGTCGTCACCGCGGCCGGTTGCGCAACCGACGCTTACGGTGATCATCACCAATTCGCCAAAGAAGTCAGCACCAGCGAAGGCACTGTTCTGGCCAATCGCGATGGCATGACGCTCTACACCTTCACCAACGATGCGCCAGAAGTGTCCAACTGCAACGGCGGTTGCGCTGACAACTGGCCTCCGTTTATTGCCGGTTCAGCAGCTATGGCTGAAGGTGACTTTAACATTATTGAGCGTAACGACGGCAGCAAACAGTGGACCTATAAAGGTCGCCCTCTGTACACCTGGGTTGGTGATCGCAAAGAAGGCGATACCAAGGGTCACGGCGTCGGCAACGTCTGGTTCGTTGCTCAACCGTAAGAGTCGGGGATAGAGCCGGGAAGGGATTCCCGCGACAAGGAAGTCTTTGGTGGGGGTTCAGTTGCAGGGATTTTGCGATTGTCCTCCACCGCCTGCATCTGACTTTTTCATAAGTATTTAAGCTTTATTGAGATTATCAACATGAGATATTCAGATTTATTATTCCTGTTTTTGAAAGGTACAGCGTTACTCGCCATCGTTATCGTCACCTTGATTCATATAAACAGGAAAAAGCACCATCACCTTAAAACCGCCCAGCAGACTAATACAGCTACTTTGTTAACACCTGCTGCGCCCAGAATTAACCTGCGCTTTCCATCGGCTCGCAACCTGCGTTTTCAATGGCGCGATGTTGATGGTGCCAGTCACTATCAATTACTAGAGCGTACAGATGATCAAGCGGACTTCAGCTTAGCCGGGTCTTATATCTTACCCGGCCGGGAATCATTGGTCTGGACAGTGCCTTTATACAGTCGCCTCAACGCTCAATACAAATTACGTGCTTTCAATGAGCAGGGTTTCACCGATTCTCCTGTGGTGTCGGTATCGACTGAGCTGGAGGAGCAACTGCGCTATTTGCAAACCAGCGACATCAACGCTGCGGAATTTTTCGGTTTCGCCATTCACCTCAGTAAAGGCGGTAACACCCTTGTCATAGCAGAAGATGACTTCAGCTCTGCCTACCCAAGAATCCACGGAACGACACCGTCAAGTTATATGGGATCTGCCGTTGTATTTAACCGAATTGATTCCGGACGATGGGAGCAAACAGCCTATATTAATGCCTTGGCCAAAGCTGAGATCGATAAGGATGACAGCGATAACTCGACCCATAGTCGGCCACCAAACTGTCCAAAAGAAACCGCTGTTGAGCAAACAAAGAAACCGCGCTCTGATGCAGCACCGGAAATTTTTTTCCGACAATTAGATGGGGTGCTCTGCAACCAAAGCTGAGCTGCAAAAAAATCCATTATGGATGCTCAGTCCATTAAGTCGGAGCGATTGTAGCCGTGTCAGCTATAGCGGCATGTTCCCGGCCGCGAAGGAAGCATCGCAACCGGGAACATGTGCCAAAGTATTACTCAAACAATGAACGGGCTATGCAGATAAAGCGGTCTTAACGCTTTGCTGAATAGAGGTTGTTGGTCGTCCAATCAAACGGCTCAAATCCCCCGATTCGTCAAAAAGATCGCCTTGGCTTGCTCCTGCCTCTGAATTAGCCAACATCACTGCAAGCCCCTCGGGTAACCCAACTTGTATCAACAACGCCTGGTAATCTTCCTGGCTCATATTGTTATAGGTAATTGCCTTACCGCTTTGTCGCCCTAACTCTGCGGCATACTCGCTCAGACTAAAGGCGCCATCACCGGCCAGTTCATAAATCTTGCCCGCTGGCGACTCGACTGAAGTCAGTACTGCAACCGCAGCAGCAGCAAAGTCAGCGCGAGGTGCACTGGAAATACGCCCCTCTCCGGCACAGCCATAGAGTGCGCCTTGCTCTACCGTCATTACAGCGGTGCCCGTGTAGTTTTCGCTGTACCAGCCATTTCTTAATAACACGTAAGCCAAACCACTGGACTGCAGCGCAGCTTCGGTCGCTCGATGCTCCTCCGCCAGCATTAAGCTGGATCGGTCAGCATGCAGAATGCTGGTATAGGCCAGCAAGGCAACGCCGGCTTGAGCCGCCGCATCAATCACCGCCTGATGCTGTACGACGCGCTTACCCACGTCACTGCCTGATATTAACAACAGTTTCTCCACGCCACTCAGAGCAGTCGATAATGACGAGGGAGTGTCGTAGTCGGCATAGCGGACCTGAACGCCTTGGTCAGCATAAGTCGCCAGGGATTCCGGTTTACGAGCCAAAGCGACGATATTTTGCGGGTTGGTCGCTTGCAGCAATTGATCAAGCACTAAGCGGCCCAGTTGGCCACTGGCTCCGGTTACAGCAATCATCTTTATCTCCTCGTATAGACTGGTTATCCAGTGACACTGAGACTAGACTACGAACTAACTTTTAGTAAGTACCAACCAAAAGGTAAGTAGAGATGAGTACCCAAAACAACTACTCGTGGCGCAGTCTGAGCGACACGCTGGAAAGAGGCGATATCTTTGCTGCCCAGTGTCCATCCAGACCGGTGCTGCAGCATTTGACCAGCCGTTGGGGCGTTATCGTTTTAGCGGCATTGCTGGGCCGGCCCAGTCATCGATTCAGCGAGCTGCGTCGGATAATCGGCGGTATCAGCGAAAAGATGCTCGCCCAAACACTGCAGAATTTGGAGCGAGACGGATTCGTTAAGAGAACCATGCATCCTGTGTTGCCACCCCATGTGGATTACAGCTTGACCGACCTGGGCCGTGAAAGTGCCTGCCTGGTTACTCAACTCGCAGACTTTGTGGAAAATCGCATTGAAGAGGTCACTGAAAACCAAAGATGCTATGACAGTAACAAAGGTGAACCTTGGAACCTCGCCAAATAACGCTGAGCAAACAACCCAGGTTAAACCTGCGCCACCTCCAGACCAGAAATTCCATACCGCAGAGACCGTTAATGACCACCCTAGATTGAGGTTGCTAATGACCAACTGTCATTGAGGCGACCGCCACCGAGAGGCAGCCTCAACCTGCCATTAGCGCCATCAATAAAAGAGACTCAAAGCGATGCAGCTACAGAACCATCTTGATCTGTAGACGTTGCTTATCTCCAACCAGAGCCCACCACAGCAATCGATAGCTAGGTCAGTTATCGAATTTCGTTTACCAGGTCACTTTTCCATAAAAAATTCATTCACACCCGTTGCATTGGATAATTTGAATGGTTCAGAATGCCATTTGTGATTGAGCTTCCATGCGACTGTCTGCTCCTTCACTCTCCCATGAGTCTCCCAGCTCACCTTTCCGTACTTCATTGCTGATCAAAACAATTTAACTCATCGCCGTTTGATCGAGCGTTTGAACGATCGTGGTAATTCGTGATCTGCGTTTGAAATCCAGATGGACGATCGGTGTATTTACAATCGATGAATCAGGAAGCTGGACAATGACACTATCCATTAAGACTTTAGGTGACCTAGCAATCTCCAGTGATGGCCAACCATTGGAACTGCCGCAATCCAAACGAACCCGTGCACTCATCGCCTATCTGGCCGTGGCAGCACGACCTCACCGCCGCGACCGTCTTTGCGAGATATTTTGGAAGCTGCCTGATGATCCGCGCAGCGCCCTGCGTTGGTCATTGAGCAAAATCCGACCGCTGGTCAACGCCGGCGGTAAAGACCGACTCGTTGCCGACAGAGAACGCGTTTCACTGCTGACATACGACATGCTCATCGACATTCGCGACATTGAAATGAAGACGAATGATCCTTTTACGTCACCTGAAGAACTCGAAACAATGCAAACCACCTTGCAGGAAGTTTTTCTTGAAGGACTGGATCTGCCTGATCAGGATTTATTCCAACACTGGTTAACCGCCCAGCGCCGAGTCGTGGCTCAGCTACGCGCCAAAGTAATGTTCAGGCTGTCCAGCCACCCGGAGTTGCCGCCATCAACGCAATTGTACTGGGCCAGATTGTGGGAGGAGCTGGAGCCTTATAACCCCTCGGCGGCGACCCGGTTAATAACACTGCTGGAATCCATAGGGCTGACTCAGGAACTGAGCAGTCAGTCTGTCCGGCTTACCAAACGATTCCAGTCCGCCGGCATTAACTGGTCTCCCAAAAGGCGTTCGGGTAACCCCATCGGTATAGCCTCCGACCAACCCAAAGAGGGCATCGACGAGAGCTCTTTGGACTCACGGCAGAAAATTCAATTCTGTACCACTGACGATGACGTTCGTATTGCTTACGCCTCAGTCGGCAATGGTCCTACCATCGTCAAGGCCGCAAACTGGCTGAATCACCTGGAGCACGACTGGGATGCTCCGATCTGGAGTCCGTTGTTCAGAGACCTGGCAGCAGATCATCGCTTCATTCGATATGATGAACGCGGCTGTGGGCTATCCGACTGGAACGTAGAAGACCTCTCGTTCGACGCTTTTCTAAAAGACCTGGAAGCGGTCGTGAATGCCAGTGGCGCCGACCGATTTGTATTATTAGGCATTTCTCAAGGTGCTGCGTTGTCCATCGCTTATGCCGTGGCACACCCGGAGCGTGTCAGTCACCTGATTCTCTTTGGTGGTTACGCCCGCGGTGGCGGACTGACCACCAACGCTGAACTTAAGCGCGAGCGCGAGGCCGTTGTCACCCTGACCGAAATGGGTTGGTCACGAGACAATCCCGCTTACCGGCAGATCTTTTCATCAACCTTTATTCCCAGTGCCAGCGCCAGTGAAGTGGCTTGGTTTAATGATTTTCAGCGCGCCACTACATCACCTGAAAACGCCGCCCGGTTCTTATCCATTTTCGATCACATCAATATTCAGGAGTTACTACCGCTGGTGACCGTTCCGACACTGGTCATACATTCACGGGGCGATCAAAGAGTACCCGTCAACGATGGACTCAACCTGGCAGCAAAAATCCCCAACGCAGAGTTTGTTGGCCTCAGCAGCGATAATCATTCATTACTGGGAAGGGAGCCAGCCTCGACCGGTTTTCTTCAGGCTGTGCGTGATTTTCTTGCGCGGAACCCCGACTGACCGGAAATGGATGTTCACATGCTCGAGCAATCCGGAGGTGCTTAGAAAACAGCCAACCATGTCTGACTTAGCACCTATCAATCGTGAGGCTTAAATGACAATTTTTCCGCCGCGGACTGACTAAATGCGTTTTTTCAAACCTTTACCGCCAATAAAAAGCAGATTTCTAAAAAATACCACGGTTTTTTACACGCTCAGTCAAACGGTCATGCGTCATACTCTTTATCGCTGGTTAAGGACACGCCCTCCAGCTAGGGAAGATGAGGCATGGAAGCCTGGCATGGACGCCATTTTTTAAAACTGCAAGACCAATAAAAAGCGATAAATAAAGGTTCCTCAACCTATAACCATACCGCCCCCTTCCAGGGGCGGCGGATTGGCCCACACTTTCAATGCTATTTCATTTCTTGGTAGCGAAAGGAGGGCCTTTTTTTGCACTACCGATAGTTATCAATTGTCATATCGTGCACATAAAAAAAGCAGCCACCGGCTGCTTATATCGATCTAATGGTCGACCTTAGGTTATTAACTGACCAACCTAACAATATACAACAGGATGATGGCGCCAACAGTAGCGGTAACGATGGAGCCAAACAGATTCCAGGTGGTAAAGCCCAATAAGTTGAACGCCAGTCCGCCAACGAAGGAGCCCACCACCCCAACGACTATATTACCGAGAATCCCAAACCCGGCTCCCTGAGTGATTTGTCCAGCCAACCAACCCGCCAGGGCACCAATCAACAGAAAAATAATCAAATGCATCGTCGTCTCTCCTTTGTGCTATATCAGTTTCGAACCTTTCATCCTTTAACACGTGGCTCTATTTAACGACATTACAAGGGGCGAAAATTTGACCCACTACACAATTCAGCCACTCAGAGAACCCCGCACTAGAGTTTAAATCCATCCAATACTGATTGAATCTCTGCCGATTGACGGGTGAGGTCATCGGCAGCCCGATCTATTTGCTGAGAGTTTCCAGTGTTTTCTTTCGAGTAATCGGCGATGGATTGCAAGTTTTCATTGATACCCGATACCACCTGACTCTGCTCTTCAGTAGCAGTGGCAATCTGCGTGCTGATGTCATTGATCTCTTGCATATAAGATTGAATTTTCTGGAATGCCTGAGTTGTTTCACTGACATCCGATACGGTTTCCTGGCCGAGCTCAGTGCCCCGAGTCATCGATTCCACCGTCTGATTAACACCGGTTTGCAGCCGTTCAATGCGTTCTTGAATATCTTCTGTGGACTGCTGGGTTTTACTGGCTAATGAGCGCACCTCATCGGCAACCACCGCAAAACCGCGCCCCTGTTCGCCCGCGCGTGCCGCTTCGATAGCGGCGTTCAATGCCAACAGGTTGGTTTGTTCAGCAATGCCTTTAATGACCTCCAGAACCCCGGCGATATTTTCTGCTTCTTCGGCCAGGTTGTGAGTTGCACTGGAAGCATCATTGAGCCCATGCATCAGTGTTTGCATACGTTGATTGGCTTGTTCTGCCCGTTGCGTACCATCACGAACACTGTCCAAGGCTTCATTGGCGCTTACGGCACCTCGTTCGGCATTGCTGGCAATTTCACGTGCCGAACCATGCAGTTGTTCGACGGCAGTGACTACCTGATCCATGGATTCTTCTTGCTGCTGCGCCAGATTGATATTGCTGCGACTGGCCGAATTCATGGTTTGGCCGCTGTCCAACAGCTGCCGATTAACACGCGTCACCCGAGCCATGGAATGGTGCAGTTTTTCCATCAAATGATTGAAATGCTCCGCCAATTGGCCGACTTCATCGCGCTGACTCAGACTCAAACGAGCCGTCAGGTCACCTTCGCCCGACGCCAAATCACTGAGCCGGTCGCGCAAATGGATAATCGGCCGCGATAGTGAACGCGGCAGTAATATACCGATGGCCAAAATCACAACGAGTGCCAGCAACAGCTGAATCAAAAAAGCAAAAATAGTGCTGTCACTTTGTGCGATCGCGCTATCACCTTGGGCTTGTGCCTCGGCATTAACCTGTTGCGCCAGGTCATCGATCAAGGTATTGGCAGCGGAGAACGCAGCTTCGCCGTCGGTGATGCTGATCTGATAGGCAACCGAAGCAAGACCGTCTGTCGCTAATTCCAATATTTCCTTGGAATGCGACTCCCATTGATCGAGAGACGTCAGAATCTTATCCAGCAATACCTGGTTTTCTTCTGACTCCAATAATTCAGCTAAGCGAGCAATTTCTTCACGGGTCATTGCAATACCGGTTTCTTGCTGATTCCGGTAAGCATCCATTTGCTCACGAGGAGTACCCCAGTTACCCCCCTGGATGTAATCACGCTGGGCAACCAATGCCCGATAGAGATTGGATTTTATGCCAGCCAGTGACAATTGCGCCGGCTGATAACGACTGATGAGAGCGTCAGAACTGGCATTTAACGCCAGCATGCTTTGAATCCCTCCAACCGTCATGACCAAGGTCATCAACAAGATCAGCGCCAGAGGTAGGCGGACCTTGTTGGCGATCGACAAATTTCTAAGCCACGTCATGAGAGTGTCCTGCTGCGACATGAATGAGTATGTCCGAGCTTCGATCCCTGGAGCAGCGGTATAGGCAGTTTATCCTGTAAACCCTGAGGAAGTAATCGGCCCACGCCAAGAGGAATCGAGCCAAACAGCGTTCCTTCTCGTGGACGCTATGTTCCTTGGGAATGGTGATCAGGGAGAACACCGCAACGAAGCGGCAGGCCAGACGAAAGCGGGCTAGACTGAATATTAAATACGCTGTTTGAGCGTATGAGTTCTCGTGGAGCATGGATTATTGATGGCAGCTTGGCATAGACAGGCATTGATATGGCTATTGGGCTTGATGCTGTCAGGTCCAGTCTTCGCCAGTCATCAATGGTCACAGGATATGTCCAGCCGCTGGCTCACCAACCCCGATGCTACCTGGATGGCCGACCCCAGTCTTGGACCTGACCAAGCCTGGCCCGCACTGTCAGCTGCTGGCAATAAGCTGGCACCTCCAGGACTGAGTGGAAAAGCCATCTGGCTGTTGTTTGAGGTCGAAAACCAGGCGACAGACGACCAAACCTATTACCTGTCTAACGAGAACGTCATTCTGTCCGAGTTGGATCTCTATCTGCTGAATACTCAAGGCGAAGTATTGAAGCAACTGTCATTGGGACAAAACCAGCCAGACTTCACTCAATTGACAACCGACGAGCGATTTAACAGCCAGATAACACTGGATGGACAGGGCCACTACTATCTTATGGCCCGCTTAAAATCCGATACCCCGATCGCTCTGGCCATCCGGGTTACCCCAGATAGTCGTTGGGCGGCATTACAGCGCCAGCAATTTGCAACGGACTGGTCCATGTTTGCGGTGTTAACGACATTGCTGGCCTTTAATCTGGTTTTGTTGTTTGGTCGCCTCGATTCCACTCAGGGCTGGCTAGTCAGTTTCCACGCGCTGCTCATTCTTTATGTTGGATCCTTGCAAGGATTTGGCTACCAGTTTCTTCCCGCTGGGACAGTTTCCTGGTTCAGCCAACATATCCTGGTGCTGAATTTCATTATCCAGTTGCTGCTGTATCGTTTTGCCTTGGCCTTTCTCAGTCAGGGCGAGCCAGCACCACCCAAAACCATTCGATTTCGCTACGGTATTCCGGTCGTTCAACTGGTTGGCGTGGTTGCCGCCCTTACTTGGCAAGACCGCTTTGTCATGCCGCTGTACTTGCTGGCTCAGTTGTTGGTTGTGGTACCTATTTTTCTGTTTGCCTGGCGCCAGGAACGTGCTGGCTATCGCCCGGCGCGATTGCTCATGGCGGCACTCTTTGTCCAAATCGTTGGCGGTAGCGTTGGCACCCTGGCATTCACAGGTCTATGGCCGGTATCCGACTTGGCCCTGAATGCTTTTTTTATATCGGCTGTTTTGGAATTATTGCTGATGGCTTTTGCAGTCGCCGCACGACTGCGTTTTCTCGAAGAACGACAACAACTGGTGTTATTGACTGATACCGCCACCGGTCTGCCCGGACGCCCCTATATCGATCAGCAGCTGGCCGAACATTGGCAAAAGTTGTGTAGCGAGGCCACTGAACCAGTAGTACTGCTGGTTCAATTGAATGGCTTTCGGACCTTGTTGCAGTTACTCGGCCCGGGGTTGGTGCAACGGCTCAGCGTGCAGGCGATGCGATATTGGAATCAAGGACTGAGCCAATTGTCCGGTGTCCAGCACTTACCCGGTTACCCTAAGGCATCGCTGGCCGTTTTTGCGCACGACAGTTTTTTGGTCCTGGTCGATCAACAGCGGCAACCGGACCTTAGAGCCCGGCTGGCGGCGTTAAGTCATCTGGAGCTGGAAGTTGATGGGCAGAATTTTGAACTGGAAAGCCAGGTCGCCTGTTTTCATGTCGGAACGCAACCGGAAGCGCTGGACGAAATCCTGCGGCGCTTGAATGTGGCTCTGGTCAGCGGCCATCAACAGGGGCGTTCATTTCAATCGTACAGTCTGGAACAGGATACCGTTTTCCAGCGCCGAATCGGTCTGGCCCAGGCGCTCCCTCAAGCGTTGCAAGCTGGGGAACTCAGCTGTCATGTACAGCCGGTGATCGACTTGAACAGCGGTGAAGTCACCGGTGGCGAAATTCTGTTGCGCTGGAGAAGCCCGGTTTTTGGTGATGTATCGCCGGCAGAGTTTATTCCACTGGCCGAGCAGATGAACCGGGTTTCAGGATTAACCCGTTATGTATTGGCTGAGGTTAATCGCTGGCAATCGGACCCGAAGTCACCGAGTTGGCCACTGTCGGTCAATTTATCGGTGTTGGATTTAATTGCCGAAGACGATGGCCGGGATCTGATTTCGTGCCTCGATAATATCGGTTTGTCGCCGCGTCGATTAAAAGTTGAAATCACCGAAACCATGGTCATGGAGCAGACGGATCGCTGCCTGGAAACCCTGGAACGACTGCGCGCCTTAGGGTGCCTGCTGTCTATTGACGACTTTGGCACCGGCTATTCATCGCTGGCTTATCTGTCGCGCATCAAACCCGATGAGATAAAAATTGATCGCGCCTTTGTACGCGCGCTAAACAACTCACCGACCGACCAGCATATCGTAACAGCGATCGTGCAATTAGCCCGTACGCTGGGTGCTGTCATCGTGGCTGAAGGGGTCGAGGATGAACACACCCTGGCGCTGTGCCGCGAGCTGGGCTGCAATCGCGCTCAGGGCTATCTAATTGCCCGCCCCATGCCACTGGATCAACTGCATGATTGGCTGCAACAAGAGTCGACCGTCAAACTGCCTCAATGGCAATAACGCACCGGCCAAGCCTGGTTACTGACGCCAACGGCAAGGTTGTTCGACAACTGCAATTTAAAGCTGCCGCTGACCCGAAAACTGGCCGTATCGACGGTAAAGTGGGTACTGTCTTCGGCTCTGGCGATACCGGGACGAAAGGGCGCTACCCAGGTTGGCTGATAGTTTTCCCAAAGCGTAACTGTCACCGGGATCTGGCCGGCAAGGTCAGCCTTCGCTTTGGCATTAATCTGCCGCATCAAGGTTGCCAGCGGCAGCTGTATTTCAGTTTCGTCCTGCGCCAGGGATAAATTCAGTGTCCAGCTTTCGCTGCCGCAAAAGGCGGTGAATGACCAGCCACGAACCCTATCGGTCTGACCATCGACAACCAGTGTCAGTTCGTCGTTGCGATCGAATACCTGACCTTCTACCTGCGCCTGACCGCTGAGCGTCACTGCTTCCGTTAATGGCAAGGTCATTTGCGCGACACCCGGAAGTATCAACTGATAAGGACCAAAATCAGGCTCGAGCTGAGCACCGTAATCACCCTCTTCACTTCCTGGCTTCAGCGCTATCACTTCACCACCAGCCGTCAGGATTTCAAGACGGTTACTGTCAGCCTCGACGCGTCGATCCCACATGCCGGCACGCATCTCGGTGCGGACTTCAACCGTTCCGGGCTGATGCCGGTATTCAACTTTGATATCCAGATCGTCAGGATCAACATCCTGAATAGAGACAGCACTGCAACCGGCCAGCAGAGCGATCGCAACGGAAAAAAGCGTCAGTTTAAACATGTGCAACAAAACCAGAAATGAATCAGCCCACAGTATAAAGAAATCGACTTCACTACACAGTGATCTGTTCAGCCATTAGCATGCAGCCATCAAAGTGTAAGGAAAAACCATGCTGACTAACGGACCAGAACAGGGACCAACCTTGATTCTCGCTCATGGCGCTGGCGCTGCCATGGATTCTGATTTTATGAATCTGCTGGCTGAAGGTTTAGGGCAAGAGGGGATCCGAGTGCTTCGGTTTGAGTTTCCCTATATGGCGCAGCGGCGCGAAACGGGCAAGAAGCGGCCACCGGATAGAGCTCCCAAGCTGTTGGCCAGCTTTACTGAGGTTCTGGACAGCCTGGGTACCGAGCCGGTTTTTATCGGCGGTAAATCGATGGGCGGACGTATGGCCACCCTGCTCGCCACTGAGCGGCAAGTCGCCGGTGTTTGTGTTTATGGTTATCCCTTCCATCCACCCGGCAAAGCCGAAAAACAACGCCTTGACCATCTGCCCGACATTGGTTGCCCGGTACTCATCTGTCAGGGTGAACGCGATGCTCTGGGCAATCGCCCTGAGGTTGAAAGCTACAACCTGCCACCCAATATCGACCTGCATTGGCTGCCTGACGGTGATCACAGTCTTAAACCGCGCAAGGCCAGTGGGCTGACGCTGGTGGATAATCTGAACAGCGCCATCCGACAAACCAGAGCCTTTATCGATCAGCATTCCGCACTTTAACACTGATCAAACGGCTTCAGATGGGCTCTATTCTTTTCTGGCCGCCGCGCCACTGGTATTCTTGCAGCTGTCTCGACGCCGTCGCATCTGTGCTCCTTGACCATCCATATTGAGATGGTCCTCACTGGCCCGGACCGCAACCGGACCGATGTCGGGGCCTACAAGGCCTATCAGGCCATAAATTCTCGGGCCGCGAACGCGCGGCCACCTCCAACAGGAGTTTCCTATGAACATTGCTGACCAATGCGTTGTCTCCATCCACTATGAAGTCAAGGATGAAGACGGCGTCGTCGTCGATTCCTCCGCTGGTCGCGAGCCGCTGGTCTATCTGCACGGCCATCGCAACATCATTCCGGGTCTGGAAAATGCCCTGGCCGGCCTGGCTGTCGGCGACGACTTCGACGTAACCGTCGCCCCCGAAGAAGCTTATGGCGAACACCAGGAAGGCTTGGTTCAGTCCGTGCCCAAAGAAGCTTTCCAGGGTGTGGAAAAAGTCGAAGAAGGCATGGTTTTCACCGCCCAGACAGAAAACGGCCCGCTGCAGGTCACCGTTACTGAAGTTGCCGACGAAACCGTCCAGGTTGACGGCAACCATCCGCTGGCCGGCAAAGCGCTGAGCTTCACCGGCAAGGTTGAAGAAGTTCGCGAAGCTTCTGCGGAAGAACTGGAACACGGTCACGTCCATTCCGGCGACGATCACGATCACTGATCGACACCCGTCAAGGCGCCGCCAGGCGCCTTGACAATCTTTAGACCTTAGGGTCAATCTCACCGCTGAAGATTGATCTGCGTTCCTTCCATCAGCGGGAGATTCAAGCGTGAAAGTCTGGCCTATGGCGGTGCCCAGCGATGCGCAGCTGCAAGAGCTCGCCACTCGCATCATGTTGTGGGCGCTGCTGTTGATTTATCTGCTTTACGCCATACTGTTACGGCTGACCGACACCAACCCCACAGCGGCACTCTTTCCGCTGGTGTGCGCAGGCCTGCATCTGTTCGGAATCATCGGTTTCTATCTTGGCAAAACCCTGTTTGCGTCGGTGTGGATGACGCTGGTGGTATTGCTCGATATCACCATCATCAATATTTACGGTTTTACTGAAAGCCAAGGTGCCGAATACTATTTCATTATGATACCGGCGTTGATTTTCATGGTGCTGCCACCGCAACAACGCGAATGGCAGATCAGTCTATTAACGCTGACTCTGGCCTTACTCAGCCTGTGTTTTATTCTTCCAGAACCTGCCAACCCCTGGTTTATTATTTCGGATCAGCAAATTCACCATTTTAAATGGCTCGACCTGGTCGTTTGCTTACTGTGCATGGCAATTACCTGCCGTTTCTTTATTCATCGCCTATTGCAGCAACGGGCACAATTGGAACGTTTAGCGCTGATCGATACGCTGACCGGATTACCCAATCGCCACGGACTTATGCAACAGCTGGCCGGCTGGTTTAATGAAGGCCGACCATTTTCGGTCTTTCTGTTAGACATCGAAGATTACCCCGAACTCAGCCGTCGCCTGGGGCAGGATGCTGGCGACCAATTAATTCGTAAACTGGTACAACGTCTGCGTACCGAAACCACCGACAATCTCTTTATTGGGCGGTTCACTGAGCATCAATTAATGCTTGCCAGTGATGTTGCCACTCAACCAAAAGGGGTATCGGAAATGGCTCAACAAATACATGACTCATCCGTCCGGCTGGCTTTCGACCTGGGCGGTCACAGCGAGCGCGTGCAGGTCAGTGTTGGTGCAACCTTGGCCAGCACCAATGAACCCCCACATGGTTTGTTGCAACGTTTGACTTCAGCACTCCAACAAGCCCGCGCTTTGACCCCCAGGGTGCACTTGATACTGGCTGAGCCTGCCAAGGCAGCGACTGAAATAGCCGCTAATCCCAATGTCCAACTGGCGCCCCCTTATTGAGCGATTCCCTGATCATCTATACACGCCGGATACTGGCTTTGATCGCACTGACAGCCATGCTGTGGCTGGTGTTTTTTGCCGATGGCAAAGGCCTGATCATGGATTGGCTGGCAGCGCGAGGGCTCTCGCCTGGCTGGGTCATTATTGTGACCGCAGCCGTTTACGCTCTGGCTCTGGCAGTACCTTTTCTGCCCGCTGTTGAACTGGGTTGGATGGTAATGGCTGCGCTGGGAACGCCGGGTATTCTCGCCATCTGGGCAGCGACGCCCCTGGGCTTGCTGATTGCTTTCATGCTCGGTCACAACCTGCGTGACTGGCCGGTATTGCAGCGCCTGCAATATCGCTTGGATGAAGCATTTCAGACCGCTACTGACAATAGCCTGCGTTCACGACTGTTGCGTTTTGCTGAACGTTATCTGGCAGCGCATCCCTACTGGGTATTGGTTATATTGGTGAACCTGCCCGGCAACTGGATGATCGGTGGTGGTGGCGGTATTGGGCTGCTTGCAGGCGCGTCTGGCCTGTATCATCCGTTACGGTTCTTTCTGGTATTGATCCCAGCGACTGGGGTGGTCTCTGTCGCCATGCTGCTCGGCATCTACAGTCGCACACCTCTGTAATCAGCGCTGCGCTGTTATCCTGGGATAACTACAACAACGGGCTGGCCAACTGCGCCAGATTTTCCAACACCCTTTTGTACAGGCGTCGCTTCCGCCACTCTTTTAATTCCAAGCGATGGCTGGCCGCCAGATAACGATCAACCACACGACGCATATCAGCGTAGAAATCCGGATCATCCACCACCAAAGTCGCTTCAAAATTTAACCACAGCGAACGCATATCCAGATTCACCGAACCGACCAGCACCAGGTGATCATCGATAATGACGCTTTTGGTGTGCAGCATGCCTCCGGTAAAACGGCGAATTTCCACACCACTGTGGAGCAGGTCATCGAAAAACGACCGGCCCGCATATTGGGCCAGGCGACTGTCGATACGACGCGGGATCAACAAGGTGACTTTTAAACCACGGCGGGCGGCCGATTTCAGCGCCAATAACAACGCTTCTTCCGGCACGAAATAAGGCGTGCTGATAAAGACTTCCTGGCGGGCGTTATGAATAGCCGTCACCAATACCTGCAACAAAATGTCTTCTTCAAAGGCAGGACCTGTTGGCAGGAACTGCATCAGACTGCCGCCGGCCTGGGTTTGCTGCGGCCAGCTTAAGGCCGGTTCCAAACGCACCCCGGTTTCCATTTCCCAATCGAAAATCATGCTGCCTTGGATGATGGCCGCGATAGGACCTTCCAGGCGCACCTGTAAATCCACCCAGGGACCAAAACCAGAATCCTTTTTGAACCAACGCGGATCAGCAAGATTCATAGAACCATTGTAAGCAACGCGATTATCGATGCTGACCAGTTTGCGATGCTGACGCAGGTCCATGCGTTGCATAAACATACGCAGCACATTGGCGTGCAGAACATCCAGAACTGCGATGCCAGAGGCCGTGATGGATTGGCATCTTTTACTGGATAAAAATTTATTCGATCCGACACTGTCGAGCAGTAAATATACGCCGACACCTCGTGACTGAGCAGCAACCAGCGCATTTAAAACTTCGGTCACTCGTCCACGATCTTCCAGAATATAAAATTCCATGAAGATCCATTCCTGAGCTTGCTCAATATCCGCCAATAAAGCATCGAAAACCGCATCGGCAGTATCAAGCGTTCGCCAGTGATTGCCTTCCAGTGCCGGGATGCCGAGACTGCCACGAGTCAGTTCCATAACCGGTCGTAACGGCGAGTTAATCGGTGCGGAAATATCTTGGCGGATGCTGACATCTTCCAGCCACTGATTATAAAAACGGAACTGAGTACGGGCGCGACCGGCTCTTAAACGACCCAGATAACGCTCACCAAATAAGGCGTAGAGACTGATACCGAGCAAGGGCAACGCGTAGATCAGCAGTAACCAGGCCAGAGTGACGCCGACGCTCCGGCGTCGCATCAGGATGCGCAGACTCAAACTGATAAGCGCCGCCACATAGAGCCACAGGCCCAGAGTAATTATCCAGTGCATGGTTTTCTTCTAAGTGGAATTACCACCAAGCCTGCCGCCTTAACATCACCAGTACAAGAGCGGCTTAGTGCGATCGATGCTGTTTCGTTAATCGGCACCGTAACGCGCCACGGTTGAACGTTTCATAAGCCAGTGCAACCAGCTCATGGGCAGGTGACGCAACAGCACAACAATCAGGCGATAGTTCCAACCGGGAATGCTAACGATGCGGCCACGGTGAAGGTCGCGCCAGGATTTTTGCACCACGGTGCGTGCGCTCCAGGCACGCATTAAGCCTCTTGATCGGTAGAATTTATCCGGATCGATACCCAGCTTTTCGTGAAAATCGGTCACGGTAAACCCAGGGCTCAGTGCCTGCACTTTCAATCCCTGACGACCATAGCCCAGCGCCAGTGTCTCAGAAAAAGAGCGCACAAAAGCCTTGGTTGGACCATAAAGCGCGCTCTGTGGCGTCGGCAACCAGGACGCTACGGAAGATACGTTGATCAGCGTACCGGATTGCGCTAATAACAACGGCAAAGCAGCATAGGACAGTTCACAGGTCGCCTGCACATGCACATCCAGCAACGCTTGCTGCTGCGGCCAACTGACATCGCCGTAGAGGCCATCTTTGCTGTAACCGGCGTTATTGATCAACACATCCAAACGGGGCAAAGCTGCAATACGCTGGGCTAGCTCCTGGCGTTCGCTAGCCACGGATAAGTCGGCCAAGACAGGCTCCGCTGTGACACCGAACTGGCTTGTCAGGCGGCTGCAAACTTCGGTCAATTCACGCTGGCGCCGGCCAACCAGAATCAGCGCATAACCCGCTTCGGCCAATAATTCGGCATAGGCCGCGCCGATACCGGAAGTACCGCCGGTAATCAGTGCCAATGGCTGTGTCATGATCGTGGGCTCCAAGACATGAGGACTCAGGCATCTTGCCAGAGCCTGACTGACTGTGCAGCCGGTATCGCCTGCTCTATACTGCGCCGCCCAGCCTGAATCCGGTTCTGATATGACTGCACATTCCTGGCCGGGCTTTCGTTGGTCGCACCTGTTCCGCCTGACTGAAGCTCTGCTCAAAGAACCCAACTGGCCATCCACAGATCGCTGGCTGGCAGAACGCTTTCGTTCCGAGCCAAAGTTTGGGCGCAAAGACAGAGCCTTCTACAGCGATGCTTTTTTCCGCTTGTGCCGCCAGGCCGCCGTGCCTGTTTATTTGCAGCGTCGCTGGCAGGGCGAGACGAGCGAACCCGCGGTTGACCGACTCTGGCCGGAACTCAAACAAATGGCGCCGGCTGATATCTGGGTTTGGCTGGTATTACTCGATGGTGCGGACGATCAACTACCACGAGAAATAACCGACGGCCCACAGCGACGCGCCTGGCTTGATTCATTCAGTGCAGACGACCGCGCCATCTTAAATCGATTGCAAGACGGCTGGCTGTCTGAATGGGATCACTGGTTAGTCCAACGAGCCCGAGCCAGTGACTGGAATGATGTCGACCAAACCGCTTGGCTGAAAATGCAAAACCAGCGATCACCACTGTGGCTGCGACTGGCGCGGGGTTACGAGAACGAAGCCGAAGCGAGTTTGCGCACAGAAGGGTTCGAGTGTCTCAACCGTTACGATCAGGCCTTGGCAATCACCGCGCGTCCGGGTTTGGAGCGCAGTCAAAGCTGGCAGTCAGGTTGGGTCGAAATTCAGGACAAGGCCAGTCAGGCAGTAGCAGCGGCCGTTGCGTTACAGCCTGGTGAAAGCTGTTGGGATGTCTGCGCAGGCGCCGGTGGTAAGGCGCTGGCACTGCTTGATGCAGCACAACCCAACGGTGAGGTGCTGGCCACCGATATTCGTCCCGGCGCATTGAACCAATGTCGGCAACGGGCTGCCCGGCTGGGCCTGAGCGGTTTAAACACAGCCGTTTTGGATGGCACTGCCAGTTTGCCGGATCAAGCGCCATTCGATGCAGTCCTGGTAGACGCACCCTGTACCGGGGCCGGTACCTGGCGGCGCAGCCCGGATGCGCGTTGGCGATTAACCTCAGCGCGCTTGGCAGAACTGAATGACACTCAGGACGCCTTACTCGCGCACGCCAGTAACGCCGTCAAACCCGGTAGGCGGTTGGTTTATGCAACCTGCAGTTGGCTGGTTTCCGAAAATGAAGACAGGGTGGCTCATTTTCTAGCTGCCCACCCGCACTTCGCCCTGACAGAGCAACGACTGCTGGGCGCACCACAGGAAGACGCTGATACGCTTTTCGTTGCCGTCATGCAGCGCCACTGAGCAAGTCTGCTGCGAGCAATGTCAGCCTTGGTATACTGACCTGACATTCTCAGGTACGCAGCCATATGACACGTCACTTTCCTATCCTCGGTTTACTGCTGGTGCTGATATTGGCACTGGCTGCAGGGCTGAGCACGCATCCCACCACACCGCAGGCTCCGGACTTCAGCAAATTCACTGATGGTGATGAACGCAAGACCGCTTTTTTCGATTATTTCGAACAATTGATCGATACAGAGAACGAGGCCATTCTCTCCAGCCGAACTAAATTATCGGCCGTTGTGGAAGCGAACCGGGCAACCTGGTTTGAGCGACTCTGGTTAAGCGCCCTGGCCCATCGTTATGAATTGGAAGACTTCGAAACAGACAATGCTGAGCACTGGCAGGCATTGTTGTCCCATGTAGACATTATTCCGCCGTCTTTAGCTTTGGCTCAAGCTGCCAATGAAAGCGCCTGGGGCACATCGCGTTTCGCCCGCGAAGGTAACAATTATTTCGGCCAGTGGTGTTATTCACGCGGCTGTGGACTGGTACCGGAAGCGCGCGATGATGATGCCAGCCATGAAGTCGCGCGTTTCGCGTCAGCACGACAATCCGTTCGTCGCTACGTGAATAATATAAATACCCACTATGCCTATGCCGAATTGCGTGAACGCCGTGCTCAATTGCGGGCAGCGGGGGAGCCCATAACCGGTTTGGCATTAGCGCCAACCTTGATCAATTACTCCCAGCGCGGTCAGGCCTATGTTGATGAACTCGAAGCCATGATTCGCTTCAATGAATTGACCGCCTATGACGGTTAAGGTTGGCGTCATGCTAGTATCAAGGCAGTTATCCAGCGGTATCAAAGTGAGTCAAACACCATGTTAGATGTCCCCCAGATCGATAGCCTCAGTCGCATTTTGCCCGAAGAACCTCTGCTGATGATGGGCGCCGGGCCGGTTCCCATTCCTGGGCCTGTTGCAGCGGCCAACGGCATTGTGATTAATCATCTGGGTGAATCGATGGCGCGCATCATCGACCAGGTCAAACGCATGGGGCGCTATATTTTCCAGACCGAATCGCCCTGGCTGATGGGTGTCGCCGGACCAGGCTCAGCTGCGATGGAAATGGCCGTGGCCAATCTGGTTTGGCCCGGCACTCGAGTGCTCAGTGTGCGTAACGGTTTTTTCAGCCACCGTCTGGCAGAAATGGCCCGCCGTGCCGGTGGTGAAGTGGAAGAGCTGGAAGTTGCGGATGGGCAGGGCGCCGATCCGGAAAACATTCGCCAAGTGTTGGAACGGTTCCGGCCATCGATTATGACGCTGGTTCAGGGGGAAACCTCTAACACCACCCACAATACTGAATTGCCGCGCATCGCCCAACTGGCTCATGAATACGACTGTCTGATCATCGTTGATGCGGTTTGTACGCTCTCGACCATGCCGCTGGAAATGGATAACTGGAACATCGATGCTGTCATTACCGGTGGCCAGAAAGGCTTGAGTTCTATCCCCGGCGTTTCCTTAGTGGCCTTCTCAGAGCGCGCCTGGGCACGTATTTCTGATCGCCCGGTCCCTATGACTCACTGGACTCTGGATGCCACCCTGGCTACTCAGTTCTGGCATCGTGCTTCCTATCACTATACCGCCCCAGTTTCTGGCTTATTGGCACTGCATGAGGCTATGCGTTTAGTCTGCGAAGAAACACTGGAGCGGCGTTTTGAACGCCATGCCACGAGCAGCAGGGCATTGCAGGCCGGTATCCAGGCGCTCGGATTAAAACTCTATGTTAAACCACCAGCACGGCTGAACTCGGTAGTTGGCATTGAGTTGCCTGTCGGACTAGATGCAAAGCAGGTCTGTGATCATATTTCTCAACACTACCGCGTTGAGATCGCAGGTTCTTTTGGACCACCCATCGTTCGTATCGGCCAGATGGGTGAGCAATGCCGGGTTCATAACCTGTTTCGAACTCTGCATGCTTTAGGCTCTACCTTTAACGACCTGGGGCAATCGCTGGATGTGCCTTCGGGTATGGCAGAACTGGAAAACCAACTGCAACGACATTCGCCGGAATAGACTGTTTAAAGACGCAGGGAATATAACAACAGGGAGTCGCTATGACCGCTCAAAATCGCATCGCGTCGAGCCATTACGTCGGGTTGCTGTTACCTACTGCGATCGCCAGCTGGCTATTGATTGAGTTGTTATTTTTCGTGATTCAACAACCAGTCTCAACAGTGACCACACTCCATGCCTGCGCTGCCCTGATTGCCGTCATTTTAGGCTCACTGGCATTAACTACCCGCAAGGGAAGTTGGCTTCACCGGCTATCCGGCTACTGCTGGGTTGTACTGTTGACCGGCGTAGCAATCTCATCCTTTTGGCTACGCACTTTACCTTGGTTCCCTGGCGGCTTCGGTCCCATCCACATTCTCAGCGTTTACACCCTGATCTGCCTGGTGTTTGGTGTCATCGCTGCGCGCAAGCACCGCGTCAAAACCCATCGTTCTATTATGCTGTGCACCCATTGGGGGCTACTGGGTGCGGGGATATTTACGTTACTACCACACCGCCTGATGGGCGTCATTGCCTGGGGCTGATCACGCCGACAAGGTAGGTAACACTGAGAGACTGGTAGGGAGAGCAACTCGTGAACGTACTCAGCTTAAGGTATTGCACCATCAGCCATGAATCAAAGGCGCTGTTTCAGTTCTTCCACGCCCTTGGCCTGCCGACTGAATCTGAAATGGCATCGAGTGATCAAGGTGGCGTCTTTCTGGCTGGCGACAGCTGGATCGAAGTTTGGCCTGAAGGAGAGGGCATGCCGGCGGGTACCATGCTGCAACTGGTCGTTGATGACGCAGATGCATTCGCAGCACAGGCCAAACAACAAGGCCTTAACCCTCAGGGCCCCATGGAGGCTCACGGCGAACGGATCTACTTTCTTGAAGGTCCAAACGGACTGCCCGTCTCATTCCAGTCCAAAGTAGATGATCACTGATTCATTACCCCAAACTTATGGATCAGAAAACGCGTCAGTCTGAACCATTGATCGAGTCATCGTCTGCCCGGGTTTCCGGCCAATATAAAATCGATACCGATATGTCGGGCCAGACGAACTATCTCTGGTCCGGGGCGGTATTAAAAGCTTGATTAGGATCCGGGCGGCGCTCCGCTGGCCGGCATCCCGGGACTCGTAGAGTAGGACATCGTCGTCCTCCGGTTTCCAGGCAATAAAAAACCCCAGGCCATCTCTGACCTGGGGTTCGCAATAAAAGCTTGACGATGACCTACTCTCACATGGGGAAGCCCCACACTACCATCGGCGAGGCTGCGTTTCACGACTGAGTTCGGCAAGGAGTCAGGTGGTTCCACAGCTCTATGGTCGTCAAGCAAACTGGTTGGTGGCTGTTGTTTTTTGCAGTTTTAACGAAGCCGTTTTTCTGTGTTGGCTTCTGTCAACAACGCACCCAATTCGCTCTGATTGACACGTTTTCTCATCTTTCTTACAGCCAGCTAGCTTTCTAGCTTTCTTTCTCACCAGCCGTCTTCTGTCCGATCGTCCAAGTGTTCTATAGCTCTATCTTTGTTGCGTCCAAGCCGCCAACACCCCTTGGGCGTTATATGGCCAAGCCGCACGGGCCATTAGTACTGGTCAGCTCAACGCCTCACAGCGCTTACACATCCAGCCTATCAACCAGGTCGTCTTCCTGGGCCCTTTAGGAGACTCGAAGTCTCAGGGAAAACTCATCTTGAAGGGGGCTTCCCGCTTAGATGCTTTCAGCGGTTATCCCGTCCGAACGTAGCTACCGGGCAATGCGATTGGCATCACAACCCGTACACCAGGGGTTCGTCCACTCCGGTCCTCTCGTACTAGGAGCAGCTCTTCTCAGTTTTCCAACGTCCACGGCAGATAGGGACCGAACTGTCTCACGACGTTCTAAACCCAGCTCGCGTACCACTTTAAATGGCGAACAGCCATACCCTTGGGACCGGCTTCAGCCCCAGGATGTGATGAGCCGACATCGAGGTGCCAAACACCGCCGTCGATGTGAACTCTTGGGCGGTATCAGCCTGTTATCCCCGGAGTACCTTTTATCCGTTGAGCGATGGCCCTTCCATACAGAACCACCGGATCACTATGACCTGCTTTCGCACCTGCTCGACCTGTCCGTCTCGCAGTCAAGCACCCTTGTGCCATTACACTAACCGCATGATTTCCGACCATGCTTAGGGTACCTTCGTGCTCCTCCGTTACTCTTTGGGAGGAGACCGCCCCAGTCAAACTACCCACCACACACGGTCCTCGCCCTGGATCACAGGGCTGAGTTAGAACCTCAAACTTGCCAGGCTGGTATTTCAAGGTCGGCTCCACATGGACTGGCGTCCACGCTTCTAAGCCTCCCAGCTATCCTACACAAACAAGTTCAAAGTCCAGTGTGAAGCTGTAGTAAAGGTTCACGGGGTCTTTCCGTCTAGCCGCGGATACACTGCATCTTAACAGCGATTTCAATTTCACTGAGTCTCGGGTGGAGACAGCGCCCCCATCGTTACGCCATTCGTGCAGGTCGGAACTTACCCGACAAGGAATTTCGCTACCTTAGGACCGTTATAGTTACGGCCGCCGTTTACCGGGGCTTCGATCAAGAGCTTCGCCTAAGCTAACCCCATCAATTAACCTTCCGGCACCGGGCAGGCGTCACACCGTATACGTCCACTTTCGTGTTTGCACAGTGCTGTGTTTTTAATAAACAGTCGCAGGGGCCTGGTATCTTCGGCTGGCCTCAGCTCCAGTCGTAAAGACCTTCACCTAACACCAGCGTGCCTTCTCCCGAAGTTACGGCACCATTTTGCCTAGTTCCTTCACCCGAGTTCTCTCAAGCGCCTTGGTATTCTCTACCTGACCACCTGTGTCGGTTTTGGGTACGGTTCCGGTGTACCTGAAGCTTAGAGGCTTTTCCTGGAAGCTGGGCATCAGTGACTTCGCGTTCCGTAGAACGACCGTCATCGTGTCTCAGGATTGTGGAACCGGATTTGCCTAATCCCACTCCCTACTCACTTGAACCAGGACAACCAACGCCTGGATCACCTAGCCTTCTCCGTCCCCCCATCGCAGTACACCCAAGTACGGGAATATTAACCCGTTTCCCATCGACTACGCTTTTCAGCCTCGCCTTAGGGGCCGACTCACCCTGCTCCGATTAACGTTGAACAGGAACCCTTGGTCTTTCGGCGTGGGAGTTTTTCACTCCCATTGTCGTTACTCATGTCAGCATTCGCACTTCTGATACCTCCAGCATGCTTCTCAACACACCTTCAACGGCTTACAGAACGCTCCTCTACCACTTGTGCAAGCACAAGTCCGTAGCTTCGGTACCATGTTTGAGCCCCGTTATATCTTCCGCGCAGGCCGACTCGACTAGTGAGCTATTACGCTTTCTTTAAAGGGTGGCTGCTTCTAAGCCAACCTCCTAGCTGTCTAAGCCTTCCCACATCGTTTCCCACTTAACATGGATTTTGGGACCTTAGCTGACGGTCTGGGTTGTTTCCCTTTCCACGACGGACGTTAGCACCCGCCGTGTGTCTCCCGGATAGTACTCTACGGTATTCGGAGTTTGCATGGGGTTGGTAAGTCGGGATGACCCCCGAGCCCAAACAGTGCTCTACCCCCGTAGGTATAAGTCCGAGGCGCTACCTAAATAGCTTTCGAGGAGAACCAGCTATCTCCCGGCTTGATTAGCCTTTCACTCCGATCCACAGGTCATCCCCTAATTTTTCAACATTAGTGGGTTCGGTCCTCCAGTTGATGTTACTCAACCTTCAACCTGCCCATGGATAGATCGCCGGGTTTCGGGTCTACATCACGCGACTGGACGCCCAGTTAAGACTCGCTCTCGCTACGGCTCCCCTATACGGTTAACCTCGCCACGTAATGTAAGTCGCTGACCCATTATACAAAAGGTACGCCATCACCCCCGAAGGGGCTCTGACTGCTTGTACGTACAGGGTTTCAGGGTCTATTTCACTCCCCTCTCCGGGGTTCTTTTCGCCTTTCCCTCACGGTACTGGTTCACTATCGGTCAACTGGGAGTATTTAGCCTTGGAGGATGGTCCCCCCGTCTTCAGTCAGGATACCACGTGTCCCGACCTACTCGATTTCACACCGTTGAGCTTTCGTGTACGGGGCTATCACCCACTATGGCGGTCCTTTCCAGAACCTTCCACTAACTGGCCCGGTGCTTAAGGGCTGGTCCCCGTTCGCTCGCCGCTACTGAGGGAATCTCGGTTGATTTCTTTTCCTCGGGGTACTTAGATGTTTCAGTTCCCCCGGTTCGCCTCTTGCTCCTATGTATTCAGAACAAGATACCCGCTAAAAGCAGGTGGGTTTCCCCATTCAGACATCTCCGGATCACAGGTCGTTTGCCACCTCCCCGAAGCTTTTCGCAGGCTACCACGTCTTTCATCGCCTCCAGTTGCCAAGGCATCCACCCTGTACGCTTAATCGCTTGACCATATAACCCGAAGGAGTGTCCCCACCGAAGTGGCTTCACGCTTCAAGCTTATGAGCGACGTCTTGAACGACAAAGATATTGCTACGCTTGGTTTTAATCAGACTTCTTTCTTTGAGAAAACTTCAATCAGATTGTTAAAGAACGCCTAAAGGCCAAATCGATCGCTCGATTCAGCCTCTAAGAAGTAATTCGTTGTGGACACTTGCGAGTCTAGGTTTAAGGAGGTGATCCAACCCCAGGTTCCCCTAGGGTTACCTTGTTACGACTTCACCCCAGTCATCAACCACACCGTGGTGAGCGCCCAATGTTAAGCTACCCACTTCTGGTGCAATCAACTCCCATGGTGTGACGGGCGGTGTGTACAAGGCCCGGGAACGTATTCACCGTGACATTCTGATTCACGATTACTAGCGATTCCGACTTCATGGAGTCGAGTTGCAGACTCCAATCCGGACTACGACCGGCTTTTTCAGATTAGCTCCACCTCGCGGCTTCGCAACCGTCTGTACCGGCCATTGTAGCACGTGTGTAGCCCTACTCGTAAGGGCCATGATGACTTGACGTCGTCCCCGCCTTCCTCCGGTTTGTCACCGGCAGTCTCCTTATAGTCCCCGACCGAATCGCTGGCAAATAAGGATAAGGGTTGCGCTCGTTACGGGACTTAACCCAACATTTCACAACACGAGCTGACGACAGCCATGCAGCACCTGTCACTGCGTTCCCGAAGGCACCAAGGTATCTCTACCAAGTTCGCAGGATTTCAAGAGTAGGTAAGGTTCTTCGCGTTGCTTCGAATTAAACCACATGCTCCACCGCTTGTGCGGGCCCCCGTCAATTCATTTGAGTTTTAACCTTGCGGCCGTACTCCCCAGGCGGTCGACTTATCGCGTTAACTTCGCCACCAAGTCCTTAAAGGTCCCAACGGCTAGTCGACATCGTTTACGGCGTGGACTACCAGGGTATCTAATCCTGTTTGCTCCCCACGCTTTCGCACCTCAGCGTCAGTATCAGCCCAGAGTGTCGCCTTCGCCACTGGTGTTCCTTCCGATCTCTACGCATTTCACCGCTACACCGGAAATTCCACACTCCTCTGCCGTACTCAAGCGAGCCAGTTTTGAATGCCATTCCCAGGTTGAGCCCGGGGCTTTCACATCCAACTTAACTTGCCGCCTACGCGCGCTTTACGCCCAGTAATTCCGATTAACGCTCGCACCCTCCGTATTACCGCGGCTGCTGGCACGGAGTTAGCCGGTGCTTCTTCTGACAGTAACGTCAATGATCTCGGGTATTAACCGAAACCCCTTCCTCCTGTCTGAAAGTGCTTTACAACCCGAAAGCCTTCTTCACACACGCGGCATGGCTGGATCAGGGTTGCCCCCATTGTCCAATATTCCCCACTGCTGCCTCCCGTAGGAGTCTGGGCCGTGTCTCAGTCCCAGTGTGGCTGATCATCCTCTCAGACCAGCTAGAGATCGTCGCCTTGGTGAGCCTTTACCCCACCAACTAGCTAATCTCACGCAGGCTCATCCAGTAGCGAGAGCCGAAGCCCCCTTTCCTCCGTAGAGATTATTCGGTATTAATCCGGATTTCTCCGGGCTATCCCCAACTACCGGGCAGATTCCTACGCGTTACTCACCCGTCCGCCGCTCGTCAGCAACTAGCAAGCTAGTCCTGTTACCGCTCGACTTGCATGTGTTAGGCCTGCCGCCAGCGTTCAATCTGAGCCATGATCAAACTCTTCAGTTTAAAGTCTGGCAAAGCATCCAAAGACACTCCGCCTTTACTCATGACTCGTTCGCAAGCTCATTCGAACCTAAGTTCGAATAAACGCCTCTCAGAATTTCTGACAGGTCACTTGTCGATCGAGTTTTGTCCCTAAGGACATATAGGTCGACCCACAAGCGCCCACACGAATTACTTCTGACGATGTTAAAGATCACAAGGTGTCACAGCTGTTGGTGACCACCCTTTAGCGTGGCGCGCATTCTACCGATCGGCGCCGCACTGTCAACCGAAGATTCAGATTTTTTCTTTTCAAAACAGGCACTTAGAAAGCACCGAACCAAGAGAAGAAAGACTGGAAAACTTCGCTCCCCAACCGCGCTCAGCGGCGAGGGAGGCGTATAATAGTCTTTTTGCGGCCGCTGTCAACGGCCGCCACGGGGAAAGTTGAAAGAAAGATGACAATCAACAGAAAGGACCGCCCATGGATCTTATTTTAAGGTGACTCGAGCCAGTTTTTTCTTGCCAGCCTGAATCAAATAATCACCAGCGCCCAACTTCAAACCAGCCTCGACCACTTGCCAGTCAACTTTGACGCGACCGTTTTTCAACATGTCACGCGTTTGCGCCGCGTTTGTAGCCAGACCGGCCTGATTCACGATGGCGGATATTGGCAACTCGTCTTGATCACCCAACTCCAAAACCACTTCCGGCGTGTCTTCCGGCACCTCGCCTTCGCGCACAATATTACCGGCCCCTTTATGGGCGTTGGCGGCCGCTTCATCGCCATGGAAGCGAGCGACCAGTTCTCGTGCCAATTCGATTTTGATGTCACGAGGATTGGCGCCGTCGGCAACCTGCTGTTTCAACAAGTCGATTTCATCCAGCGTTTTAAATGACAACAACTCGTACCAGCGCCACATTAACGAATCGGGAATGGAAACGATTTTCTGGAACATCGAGCCTGGGCTTTCGGTGATGCCTACGTAGTTACCCAGCGACTTGGACATTTTCTTCTCGCCGTCCAAACCTTCCAGCAAAGGGGTCATCATCACGACCTGAGGTGTCTGCCCCTCGGCTTTTTGTAACTCACGACCCACCAGCAAATTAAAGCGCTGGTCCGTTCCACCCAACTCAACGTCCGCTTCCAATGCAACGGAGTCGTACCCCTGAACCAGAGGATAGAGAAACTCGTGAATAGCAATGGGCTGGTTGGATTTATAGCGCTTTTTAAAGTCGTCCCGCTCGAGCATCCGCGCCACACTATGCTGGGCGGCTAGCTTTATTATGCCGGCAGCGCCCAACTTGTGCATCCACTCTGAATTAAACCGGACTTCGGTTTTCTCCGGGTCCAGAATTTTAAACACCTGCTCTTTATAAGTTTCCGCATTCTGCGCAACTTCTTCGGGCGTCAGTGGCGGACGGGTCGCATTCTTGCCCGATGGATCACCAATCAGGCCAGTGAAGTCACCAATCAGAAAAATGATGGTATGGCCGCGCTCTTGGAATTGGCGCAACTTATTAATAAGAACCGTATGGCCCAGGTGCAAATCCGGTGCGGTTGGATCAAACCCCGCCTTGATGCGCAGCGGGCGACCGCTTTTCAACTTTTCAACCAGCTCGTCTTCCAGCAGAATCTCTTCGGTTCCGCGTCGAATTTCCGCCAGTGTCTGCTCCAGAGACATGAAGGACCCTCAAAAGAATTTACATATAAACAGAAGACGTATTATATCAGTATGTGCTATCAGTTAGCACTCGACGGATCTACTGTTAAGATATTAGATTAACTTTACGAGCCAATTACCTGTTTTCAAGATGATCAGTACGCTCCTATACCGCATTCAAGCCTTTCCTCGCTGGCACGCTATTGGTGTTGGCAGCCTCACTGCGTTGATGCTGCTATTGACACTTTGGCCCGCCACCAGTGAATCCGTCATTGTCGAGATTCCCGCCCGACTGCAATTGCAGTCATCGCCTCCGGCTGGGGATTCAGCCGATTCCTTCAGCCGCGTTGCAGCGGAGGTTCGCCCTGGTGATACCTTGTCGACGCTGTTCGAACGAGCGGGCGCGGGCGTCAGCGTCCTGTATCGTATGCTGGCCGATGATGAGATCAGCCAGTCGCTCGATCGCATCTACCCAGGACAATCCTTCAGTTTCGGTTTTGACAGCACGGAAACACTCAGAGAAGTCACCTTCAGTGAATCACAAATGATCCAGCACCGTATCACGCTGGGGGATGAAAGCTTCGAACTTGAACAAATTGTTCGCGAACCGGAAATCCACACTCGCTTTACTCAAGGCTCTATCGATACCTCCCTCTATCTGGCAGGCAAAGACGCCGGCCTCAGCGATAACATGATCATGGAATTGGCGACGCTGTTCGGGTGGGACATCGATTTTGTGCTGGACATCCGCTCCGGCGATTCATTTTCACTGATATATGAAGAGCACTTCCTGGACGGTAAAAAGCTGAGCGATGGCCCTATCTTGGCGGCACGCTTCATTAACCAGGGCCGTGAAGTAACCGCTATTCGTTATACCGATGCTGGCGGTCGTACCGATTATTACTCGCCCAATGGCGACAGTATTCGCAAAGCTTTCCTACGTACTCCGATGGATGTTTTCCGAATTTCTTCGGGTTTCAACCTTAACCGGCGTCACCCCGTACTCAATACCATTCGGGCCCATCGTGGCACCGATTACGCTGCACCGACCGGCACTCCAATCAAAGTGACGGGCGATGGCAAAGTTATCTCCGCCCGTCGCAGTAGCAGCTATGGCAATGTGGTGGTGGTCCAACACGGCGGCGGCATGCGCACTCTTTATGCCCACATGAACCAGTTCTCCCGGTACGCCCGAGTCGGCAACCGGGTCAGCCAGGGACAGATTATTGGCTATGTAGGGTCCACTGGCCTGGCTACCGGCCCACATCTGCACTACGAGTTCCTGGTAAACGGTGTGCACCGCAATCCACAAACCGTGCCACTGCCCACTGCCCAGCCACTGGAAGAGCAATACCTGACGGCATTCCAGGACTTCGCATCCAACATGATGGGCCAGCTAGATGTCTTTAACGGCAACTACGCTCAGGCCAACAGCGACTGATCCCAGTCGCTATCTCAGCTATCCACAAACTTGGTTTATCGGGCTATCGATCAGAAATGATCATAGCCCTGCTCGAGCAATTGTTGCTCAACAGCGGGGCCATAAGGAACGGTAGAAACAAAAGGCGGTAGCTGATCCGCCGACACGGCATTATCACGCATCCAGGTTTCACACACCTGCACATCAATGACGTTATAGGCATCCAGGCGAGCAGCCTGATCAACCAGCGCTCTGTTTGTGGAGTAGTTTGCTTTGAGGAAAGCTCGCGTCTCTTCTCCATGCAGGATTAACGCGATGGGGCTTTGGCTGGGGTAACCCTCGGCTGAATCAAGCAAGGATTCAGCACGCTCTAAAATCGTGGATACTTCTTCAGGCGTATGCGCCTGCAAATAGGCGACCCAATGCTCGTCAGCTGCATTTAAACTCGACGTCTCAGCCACGGCCAGACCAAACTGCAACACCAGTGTGAGCGCAGCCAATCGCCTAAACATGAATCTGGAGTTAGATTTAGATAGAGAACGAGGATCCGCAGCCACAGGTTGTCTCCGCAGCCGGATTATCAATCGTGAAGCGGCTGCCATCCAGCCCTTCGGTGTAGCTCACCGTTGAGCCGTGCAAATACTGCACACTTAATGAATCGACCAGGAACCGAACACCTTCACGCTCGATCACAGTGTCATCGTCGGCCAGTTCATCATCAAAGGTAAATCCGTATTGGAACCCAGAGCAGCCGCCGCCGGTGACAAAGACCCGCAGCATCAGTTGCTCATTACCTTCTTCTTCAACCAACTGACGGACTTTGATGGCAGCCTGGTCAGTCACCAGCAAGGCATCATCTTGAATTGCAGTTTCAGTCATCACCATTACTCAATCATCAGTCAGCCAACACAAGCCTGCGCAGTGCAGACCCGCTGTTGAACGACGAGATCAGGGCCATGAAAGCGTTTTTCAATGGCCCTAGGCTCTTACTTAAGTGTTGAACTGTCAGTCGGTGTCGTTTTCGGCTTGTTGTCGCTAGCCCCAGGACCAGACTGAAGGTTCGCTGCCGGAGACGACAAACCCGTGGCGCTGTTGGAGCTTGTGTCGGCGGTATTTTCGGGCGCCGCTGGTTTGGTCTTCTTGCTCTTATCGGTCGCCACGTGCAACAACTTGCCGTTGACCTTAGCGCCCATGACCATTTCCATCATGACGTAATGAACGTCACCGGTGACCACCGCTTTTTTAGCCAGCTCAATATGTTCGGAAGAGTAAACGTCGCCTTTGACTTCGCCATTGATGACGATGTTGGGGGCACGAATCTCACCTTCCACCAAGCCTTTGTCGCTGATACGCACCGCAGCACCACTGTCCGGATCGGCCAGGATATTGCCTTTGATACGTCCATCGACGTGGAGGCCTCCCGAAACCCGGATGTCACCGTTGATTTCGGCCTTTACTGATATAAGAGTTACGTCGTTAGCCACTGTTTTCTTATTGCCCCACATTGTTTCCGTTCTCCAAATCCGACCAGCTATAAGCGCGTTCTACCCGAGCGGAGCGATTCCCCACTGCTTGCGCCACGACTTGAATCTGGTCGGGAATGAACCCTTCCGGCAACACTAAGTCACCTGCGATTTCTTGAAAATAGCGGTATCGAAAACGGATATCTACCTCATCCACATCATCCGATACATCGGCGAGCGTCATCGCAACTCGCTCACCGTTCTGGCTACCCACGAGGTTGACGCCAACAAATCCCTGCAAATACTGAGAGTTATTGCCAACCTGAGTCAGCATCAGATTATACCGATAGCGATCCGGTGAACTGGTCGGTTCCAAACGGACTTCCTGTACACGCAGACCTTCGGCATTCATTGAAGGCGCCATAATGCCTTGATAAAGCGTCACTTCTTCTTCAAGGCGAGCAATTCTATCACTAAGCTCCCGATTCACCTGGCGGACTTCTTCGGTGGCCTGACGGTCCACATCCGAGCCCCGCTCCAGCGTCGCCACCCGCAAACGCAACTCTTCACTGCGCTGTACCGATTGTCGTAAAGCGGTTTGCAATCGATTGCGTTCAGCAACCAAATCGACCTGAGCATCAAATCCAGCCTGGCGACCATACAGGTAAGCGCAATACACCACCAGGACTAGAATCACAGTTCCAATCGCTGAAACGACCCTACGTCGCCAGGGTTGATAAGGCACGACCGACATCCGGTCAAAGCGCGACAGCTGTTCTTTCGCCATTAGGACTCCAAGGCCAATGAAGACATCCAGTGCAACTTGCAGCGTAGCGCACCAATTACCAATGCGTATCACTCAAGGCACGACAGCACTGACCGGCTGTAACCGGTGACCCCAAGGGTCGTGGCAATCAATGCGTAAGCCCCCTATGATAAGGGCCGATCGAAGCCAGTGACAAGCCGCCCTCCATGCCAAATACTCGCTTTACGTTGTTTCGTACCTGGCTGAGTAGGCCTGAAAGTTTGTTGGTACTGGTGTTACTCGGCATGGTTACCGGAGTCGCAACCGGACTCGTTATGACCGGTTTTTTGCTGTTGCTCAATAGCTTGCTCGGCCTGCTCAACGGCGACTCTTTGGAAGATTTTGAATCCCTCTCCCTACCCATGCGCTTTGCGCTTCCTTTACTAGGTAGTCTGGTCCTGATCGCACTTTATCGATGGACGCCTAGCCGGGTTCACAATGTGGGCATTGCTCATGTGATTGATCGCCTGCAGCGTGGTCGCGGCAAACTGGCCGCCGGTAACGCCTTCTTTCAATTGGCCGCCGCCATAGTGGCATTGGGTAGTGGCCATTCGGTCGGCAAAGAAGGTCCAGCGGTGCATATCGGTGCTGGCATTGCCAATCAGCTTGGACAACGCACACATCGGGTTCCAAGCCAGCTCCGCCTGCTGATCGGTTGTGGTACAGCGGCGGCGATTTCGTCAGCGTTCGATACGCCATTAGCCGGCGTTTTATTTGCCATGGAAGTGGTATTGATGGAGTACAGCCTGCTCGGCTTTACGCCCATTATAGCGGCGGCCGTAACAGCTTCGGCTACCAGTCGCTGGTTAATCGGCGAACACCCCAGCTTTATCGCCATTGAACTGCAATCTGCGCACATTTCTGATTGGCCATTGCTGGTGCTAACCGGCCTGGCGATCGGTCTGCTGGCAGTAGCGTTTCACCATCTGGTTCGATTAATGCAACGGCATGGCCCGGCGCGGCGCTCAACCCGTTTGCTGCTCGCCGGTTTGCTGGTGGGCAGCCTGGCGACGCTGGTTCCGGAAATTCTCGGCTCCGGTTTCGATACGGTTAACCAAACCCTCAGCGACCCTCAGCCCTGGCAAATTCTGGCGTTAATACTAATCGCCAAGATGATTGCCACCGCCTGCGCAGTGGGACTGGGCATCCCTGCCGGCGTCATCGGCCCCATCCTCGTTATTGGCGCCTGCGGTGGTGCTCTAATGGCAGCCATTCTGCCTGCCTCCGATATGGCGCTCTATGCACTGCTGGGTATGGCCGGCATGATGAGCGCCGTACTGCATGCGCCACTGGCTGCACTGGCAGCGGTATTGGAGTTATCACTCAGTGCTCAGGCGATGTTTCCGGCGATGATCGTTGTGCTGTCGGCCAACCTGGTTTGCCAGCACGGGTTCCGGTTGCCGTCGTTGTTTCGCGGCATCCTTGAAGCTCAGGGACTGTCGATTCAGACTCACCCGGTGCGCACGGCTCTGGCGCAACGTTATCTGTCGGAGCTGGGCACCCGGCAGTTTGACAGCTGCGATCCAGCCAGCGAACGCGAACGCATCGCCACTCTGGCTAAAAGTCCTTATCGATGGGTGGTATTACAACTCGATAACAAAGCCTATCTGCTGGCGCGTGAGCGACTGACCGCCTGCCATCAGGATTGGATTCAACTGGAAGCGGACATACGGCCACCCTTCGCCGAGGCGGTTCAGTCACTGATCGGGCCATACAGCCGTCTACACCCACTGACAGAAGACATCACCCTGCTTGAAGCCGTCAAATCCCTGCAACAGGAAGATACCGCCGGTTTCTTACTGCCGCTGGATGATGGCAACACCGGACTGGTCACCCGTGCGCAACTGGTCTCGGTACTCACCTCAGAAGGAGACATCCAATAATGCTGTATCTGTGGCTTAAGGCCTTCCACATCATGACCGTCATCACCTGGTTTGCGGGCATCTTTTATCTGCCAAGGTTATTCGTCTATCACGCCATGGCCGAAGACGAAGCCAGCAAGGAACGCTTCAAGATCATGGAGCGCAAACTTTATCGCGGCATCATGACACCCTCGATGGTGTTGGCGCTGGCCTTTGGTATCGGCATGCTGTTCACCGCCAGCGGACAGGTCTGGCTGAGCATGGGTTGGTTGCACTTCAAGCTGGCGCTGGTGCTCGCTTTGATCGGTTACCACCACGCCTGTGGCCGCCTGGTACGCACTTTCGCAGCGGACGCCAATCGACATTCACATCGCTGGTTCCGCTGGTTCAATGAAATGCCGGTCATTGCCCTGGTGGGTATTGTGCTGTTGGTGGTGCTGAAACCCTTCTAATCACACTGTCGAGCAGATACAAAAAAGGCCAACGACCGCCAGGTCGTTGGCCAATGACTACCTATCAACTAGACAATCCCCAGATCATAAAATCTGACGATCAGCGCGAGTCTAGACGCTAAACGCCACTGACTCCAGAGCCAGGGCAGTGCCTGCGTTTGCCAGAGTTGAGTCGAAACAGGACAATGGCCGGCATCGCATAACCAATAGGCATTACAGACCATGACCGATTCCTTTGCGGCGCTGTTCGAACGCGCCCAGAAAGTCATCCCTGGTGGCGTCAATTCACCCGTGCGTGCGTTCAAGGGCGTCGGTGGCACTCCCGTCTTTTTCAAGCGCGCCGAAGGCTCCCGCCTGTATGACACCAACGACAAGGCGTACATCGATTACGTCCTCTCCTGGGGACCGCAAATTCTCGGCCATGGCGATGAAAGCGTGCGTGCGGCCATCCACCATCAGGTTGATCAGGCTCTGACCTTTGGTGCGCCCAGTGAACTGGAAACGCTGATGGCGGAAAAAGTCTGCGCCCTGGTACCGTCCATCAAAAAGGTACGCATGGTTAACTCCGGTACCGAAGCCACCATGTCGGCTATTCGGCTGGCACGAGGTTTTACCGGGCGCGATCTGCTGGTGAAATTCGAAGGCAACTATCATGGTCATTCCGACAGCCTGCTGGTCAAAGCCGGCTCCGGTATGTTGACCACCGGCGTACCCACTTCGCCCGGCGTGCCGGCTAACGTCGCCGAGCACACCCTGACGCTGGAATACAACAATGCCGAGGCCGTTCGCAGCTGTTTTGCCGAACTGGGCGATCGCATTGCCGCGGTCATCGTCGAGCCCGTCGCCGGCAATATGAACTGCGTATTGCCCGAGGCGGGCTTTCTGGAAACCTTACGTGAGCAGTGCGATCACAGCGGTGCTGTGTTGATCTTCGACGAAGTAATGAGCGGCTTTCGAGTGGCATTGGGAGGTGCTCAGCAATACTTCAACGTCAAACCCGATCTGACCACGCTGGGGAAAGTCATCGGCGGCGGCATGCCGGTTGGCGCTTTTGGTGGTCGTGCCGACATCATGGATCATCTGTCACCGGTTGGACCGGTCTACCAGGCTGGCACTCTGGCTGGCAACCCCGTTGCCATGGCCGCAGGCCTTGCGGTGCTGAATCAGATTGATCAACCCGGTGTATATGAACAACTGACCGATCGCACCACAGCGCTGACTCAGGGAATGCGCGACCTGGCCAAAGCCGCCGGCATTTCCTTTACCACCAATGCCGCTGGCAGCATGTTCGGCTTATTCTTCAGCGAAGAAGAAACTGTGAGCCGTTTCAGCCAGGTGATGGCCTGCAACAGCGAACGCTTTAATCGCTTTTTCCACGCCATGCTGGATCAGGGCATTTATTTGGCGCCCTCCAGTTTTGAAGCTGGCTTTATGTCGTTGTCGCACAGCGAAGAAGACATCGAACGAACCCTTCAGGCTGCTCAAAACGCTTTCAGCCAACTGTCCTAACACCGGCCAGTTAAATGCAGATGGCCACCAGTAGGTGGCCATATTCCGAATTTAGCGCTTTTCGAAGACATTCCCTCCCAAATCCTGCTTGTTCAACACCAATTGATTCTTGAGTAACGGTTCACATCTGAGTTCAGTCTGGTAAGGTGAAAAAACGTTTAAAAAATACTGAACGTTCAGAACACTGGACTTTTCCGGATTTGGATCCGAACCATGCCACCATCGACGCCCTCACAAGCCAGAACTGAAGACGACACTCTGTCGCTAGAAGATCGCCTTGATGCAACTCGCGGTCTGGTGGTGGATGCCATCGCTCAGACGATGGATCACTATGGCGTCAATGCCTCTACGGCTTTGCTTTATGGCCTGATGTATTTCCACAACGATCCCATCACGCTTGATGAGATGTGCGACAAGATGGGCATGAGCAAAGCCAGCATGAGCACCGGCGTGCGCAAGCTGCAAGACAACCGCATGGTGCACCGGGTATTTCGTCCCGGCAGTCGCAAAGACCTCTACCGCGCCGAAGAAGACTTTCATAAAAACTTCATCAACTTCTTCTGTCGACGCTGGGAAGAAGAAGTCACCATCAACGGCAAAGCCATCGCAGCGGCGGAACGCCAATATCAGGCATTACTCAACGACCCCGACCTGGACGCCAAGACCGAACGCGAAATTGAACGCGATCTTGCCAAGATCGACGAATCCAAGCATTACTATCATTTTTTGGAAAAGCTCATCGCTCGCAGTGAGTCCGGTGAGTTATTCCGCTGGTTGGCCGACGACTCCCCCGGTTAGCCCGTCCTACGCAAAACAGAAGATTGGATGTTCAGCGCTTGCCCAGGCAACGCACTGGCCAATCCAGCCCATAAAAAACTGCGCGATACGGAAACAACAACGAGGAGAACGGACGATGTCCAACGAACTGAATTTTTTGACTGAACAGGCCCGTCGTGGCCGCATTTCCCGCCGCGACTTTCTCGGCCGCGCCATGGCATTGGGTATGGCTTTACCTTTCGCCAGCAGCGTGTTTGCCGAAGCCGTTTCCGGCACACCTATCAAAGGCGGTTTACTGAAGGCCGGTATGCAAGGTGGCTCATCCACCGACAGCCTGGATCCGGCTTCCTGGACCAGCCAGGTGCAATTTATGTTTGGTAAGTCCTGGGGTGAGTGTCTGACCAACGTCGCCCCCAATGGCGACCTGGTACCGCGTCTGGCCGAAGAAGTCAGCTCATCCGCCGACGCCAAGACCTGGACCTTCAAACTGCGCCAGGGTGTGCTGTTCCACAATGGCCAGGAAATGACCGCCGCCGATGTCGTGGCCACTCTGGAGCGTCACTCCGACGAAGCCTCTGAATCCGGCGCGCTGGGTATTATGCGTGGTCTGGCTGATATTCGAGCCAACGGCAAATACGAAGTCGTGGTCACCACCACCGAAGCCAACGCCGACCTGCCGTACCTGTTCTCCGATTACCACCTGATGATTCAGCCCAACGGCGGCAAAGACGCCCCGGATGCTGGCATCGGCACCGGCCCATATAAGGTTACCGAGTTTGAACCGGGCGTACGCCACAGTGCTGAACGCTTCGCCGATTATTGGAATCTCGATGAATGGGGCCACGCGGCGGAAATCGAAATCACCGTTATCAACGATCCGACCGCACGGATGGCCGCGCTGCAAAGCGGCCAGGTACATATGATCAACCGCGTTGAACCACGTGTTGTCGATATGGTGAAACGCCTGGCCAATATTGAAGTTCACAACGTATCCGGCCCGGCCCATTACGTCTTCCCGATGCATTGCGACACCGCCCCCTTCAGCAACAAAGACCTGCGCATGGCGTTGAAACTGGCGATGAATCGCGAAGATATGGTGGAGCGCATCCTGCGTGGCTACGGCAGTGTCGGCAACGACTTCCCGATCAACAGCGCTTACCCTCTGGCGCCAACCGACATTCCGCAGCGCGAATTCGATCCGGATCAGGCCCGCTTCCTGTACGAACGCTCCGGCCACAGCGGCCCCATTGTGCTGCGCACCTCTGACGTTGCCTTCCCGGGCGCCGTCGATGCCGCTCAGCTGTATCAACAAACCTGCGCCCAGGCCGGCATCAACCTGGAAGTGGTACGCTCACCCGGTGATGGCTACTGGTCCGATGTCTGGAACAAGGAACCGTTCTGCGCCTCTTACTGGAGCGGCCGCCCGACTCAGGACCAAATGTACTCCACCGGCTACGTTTCCGGCGCCGATTGGAACGACACCCGCTTCTTCAATGAGCAGTTCGACCAGTTGGCCGTTCAGGCTCGCGGCGAACTGGATCAGACCAAGCGCGCCCAGATGTACCACGACATGGCGATGATTCTGCGTGACGAAGGTGGCTTGCTGCTGCCGATGTTCAACGACTACATCGAAGCACATAACAACCAGGTTCAGGGTTGGGTCGATCATCCTCAGTTCGAGATGATGTCCGGCTTCGCGTTGAGCCGCTGCTGGTTGAGTGCCTGAGCGACCAAACCATGAACCTAATCGTCGCAAGACTGATCGCCCAGCGCCTCGCGCTGGGCGTCTTACTGCTGTTCGCTGTTTCCATTCTGATCTTTGTCGGCACCATGATGCTTCCGGGCGACGTCGCCCAGGCCATCCTGGGCCAGTCCGCCACGGATCAGGCGGTTGCCAATTTACGCGCCGAGTTGGGGCTGAACGATCCCGCCTGGATGCGTTATCTCGACTGGCTCGGCGGCATTCTGACCGGCGACCTGGGAACCTCCCTTTCCAACGGTCAATCCATTGCCGACTCTTTGCTGGGGCGGGCTGGTAATACCTTCTTTCTGGCGTTCTGGACAGCGCTGATTGCCGTTCCTCTGGCTATCTTGCTGGGTCTGGTGGCGGTGCGTTACCAGAACCGCTGGCCGGACAGAGTCATTTCCGGGGCGACCCTAACCACCATTTCATTGCCCGACTTCTTTATTGGCTATCTGCTGATCTATTTCGTTGCGGTCAAACTGGGCTGGTTCCCGAGCGTGTCCACCGTCTACGACGGCATGCCTTTCGTGGAACGCATGCGCGCCATCGCACTGCCGGCCTTTACGCTGACGCTGATCATTCTGGCGCACATGATGCGCATGACCCGCGCGGCCATCTTGAATGTGATGCAATCGGCTTACATTGAAACGGCCGAGCTGAAAGGGCTGGGCGGGCTGAAGATCATCTGGCGTCACGCCTTTCCCAACTCCATCGCACCGGTGATTAACGTCGTTATGATCAACCTGGCGTTCCTGGTCGTTGGCGTGGTGGTGATCGAAGTGATCTTTGTCTATCCGGGCATGGGCCAGTATCTGATTGACCACGTTGCCAAACGCGACGTACCCGTCGTTCAGGCCTGCGGACTGATCTTCGCCACCGTTTATATCGGCCTGAACATCATCGCCGATGTGGTGTCCATCCTCTCCAACCCGCGCTTGCGGCATCCGAAGTGAGGCGCAGCCGATGAAACTCCCCAATAACCCTCTGGCCAATATCCCCATCACCGCACTGATCGGCCTGATATTGACCACTTTATTTGTGCTGGCCGCCGTCTTTGCGCCCTGGATCGCGCCTTACAGCCTGTCCGAATCGGTCGGCGATATGTGGGAATCCAGTTCTGCCATTCACCTGCTGGGTACCGATAACCTGGGTCGCGATCTGTTTTCACGATTGCTGTACGGCGCCCGCACCACCATGACCATCGCTGCGCTGGCGACCGCTCTGGCATTTGGTCTCGGTTCGATCCTGGGCATTCTGGCGGCGGTACTCGGCGGCTGGGCCGATCAGTTGATGTCACGCACCATCGATCTGCTGATGTCCATTCCGACGCTGATTTTCGCCTTGGTGGTGCTCTCAGTCATGCCCAGCACGACCATGATTCTGGTACTGGTCATGGGCATTCTCGATTCCACCCGCGTTTACCGGATCGCCCGGGCGGTCGCTGTCGATATCAACGTTCAGGATTTTGTCGAAGCCGCCCGGCTGCGCGGTGAAGGCCGGGTCTGGATCATCTTCCGTGAGATTCTGCCCAACGCCTTATCGCCTCTGGTTGCTGAACTGGGTCTGCGCTTTATCTTTGCGGTGCTGTTCTTGTCGTCGCTGTCCTTCCTGGGCTTGGGTGTGCAACCGCCGGAAGCCGACTGGGGTTCCATGGTGCGCGAAAACCGTCAGGGCATTGTTTTTGGCGTACCGGCGGCACTGATTCCTGCCGGCGCCATCGCCTTGCTGGCCATCTCCGTCAATCTGGTTGCCGACTGGGTGTTGCGTCGCACCACCGATCTAAAAGGAGGCCGCAGTGGCTGATCAATTACTGGACATTACCGATCTGCGCATCGGCGCCACCGTTTATCCACCCGGCGAAAAACCGCGTGATGTCACTCTGGTCGATGGCGTCAGCCTGACGCTGGAGAAAGGCAAAGTACTGGGACTGATCGGTGAATCCGGCGCTGGCAAATCGACCATCGGTTTGAGTGCTGCTGGTTATGGTCGCGGCGGCGTGCGCATTACCGGTGGTGAAATCCGCGTCAACGGCGAAGACATCCTGGCCAACGGCCAAGGTGGATTGCGTCGCCTGCGCGGCAAAACGGTCTGCTACGTTGCTCAGTCAGCAGCAGCAGCTTTTAACCCAGCGCATCGACTTATGGATCAGGTGATCGAAGCAACGCTGGCGCATGGCGTGCTTGGCCGTGCTGATGCAGAAGCGCGTGCTGTGGAGTTGTTCGCCAAGCTGGGACTGCCCGATCCGGAGCATTTTGGTCAGCGTTATCCGCACCAAGTCTCCGGCGGCCAATTACAACGCGCCATGACCGCCATGGCACTGTGCTCAGAACCCGATCTGATCATTTTTGACGAACCGACGACCGCGCTGGATGTCACCACCCAGATTGATGTGTTGGCGGCGATCAAAGATGCCATTCACGATACCGGCGTTGGTGCGCTCTACATCACGCACGATCTGGCGGTGGTCGCTCAGGTGGCCGACAACATCCTGGTGCTGCGCAACGGCGAGGCGGTGGAATACGGCCCAACGCGCGACATCATCGAGCGCCCTAAAGAAGACTACACCCGAGCCTTGGTATCGGTCCGCTCCATTGACCACCAGGCGCGTCAACCACAGGTACAGCCGTTGCTCGAAGTCGATGCGGTCAGTGCGCGCTACAGTGCTGAGTTGCCGCCGGTATTGAAGCAGGTATCGGTGCAACTCTCAGCCGGCCAGACGCTCGCCGTGGTAGGCGAATCAGGCTCCGGGAAATCGACGCTGGCGCGTTGCATTACCGGCTTACTACCGATTGAATCCGGCGATATTCGCTTTGCTGGCCAGTCTTTGCCCAAAGCATTAAAAAGTCGCGATAAAGAAACGCTGCGCCAGTTGCAGATGGTCTATCAGATGGCCGATGTAGCGATGAACCCACGCCATACTGTAGCGACCATCATTGGTCGCCCTCTGACGTTCTATTTTGGTTTAAAGGGTGCCGCTCGCCGCCAACGTGTATTGGAACTGCTCGACGCCATCGAACTGGGACCGGAATATTACGACCGTTACCCGGCCGAACTCTCCGGCGGACAGAAGCAACGCGTCTGCATCGCTCGGGCTTTAGCCGCCGAACCCAAGCTGATCATCTGCGATGAAGTGACCTCAGCGCTTGATCCGCTGGTCGCCGACGGCATCCTGAAACTCTTGCTGCGTCTGCAGGAATCGGCCGGCGTTGCCTACTTATTCATCACCCACGATCTGGCCACGGTGCGCGCCATCTCAGACTCCATAGCGGTGATGTTGCAAGGCGAGGTCGTACGCTACGGCACTCACGAACAAGTACTGACGGGGCCCTTCGATGATTACACCGACCTGCTGTTACGTTCCGTACCCCAGATGAAACTGGGCTGGCTCGAAGAAGCCATTGCCGGCCGAAAAATGACAGGGCAGGACCAGTAAGTGGCCTCAAGCCGTTGTTTTGGCAGTGGTTTTTCGTGGAAAACGGGAAAGACTGTTGACAGCGGCCGGGCCGCTCACTAAGATGCGCGCCTGCTTACCGACGGTGAGTGCATCCGGAATGCCTGGGTGGTGAAATTGGTAGACACGCTAGCTTCAGGTGCTAGTGGGGGCAACCCCGTGGAGGTTCAAATCCTCTCCCAGGCACCATTTCACCCGGATGACCTTCTTACCGCGACCGCTCTGCCTGGGTGGTGAAATTGGTAGACACGCTAGCTTCAGGTGCTAGTGGGGGCAACCCCGTGGAGGTTCAAATCCTCTCCCAGGCACCATCTGTACGACCCTCTTATTACTCAATCCGACCTTTCATAAACCGCTCGCGGTTCTCGCTTTTCTTGCGTTCGCTTTTGCGCAGCAGCACATAAAGCGCACCAACGCCGCCGTGGAAATTCTGCGCCGAATGAAACGCCAATACCGCCGGTATCTGTTTCAACCAGGTGTTCACGCAGCTTTTTAGAAATGCCTGAGGTTCACTGCGTTCGCCCTTGCCATGCAGAATCATCGCCGAACGTACGTCATATTTCAGGCAGTCTTCGATAAAGCCAAACACCTCAGCACGCGCCTGCTGCATGGATTTGCGATGCAGATCCAAACGGGCGTCGATCGGATACTGACCCCGTTTTAACTTGCGATAAACACCGTGCGAAACACCATCAGTGCGGTACTCCAGCACATCAAGCGGATGTACCAGATCGATGATTTCTTCGGTCAGGTGATTGCTGTCTTTTTCGGTTGTGGTCACCGCCATCTGGCGCCGATGAATCAGGCTCGGCTGAGGTGTCGAGCCTTTCGCCAGATCCACCTTGGGTTTGGTTTTCAGCGGCTGAACGCCCTTCATCTCTTGGCGGAAGAGGTCCAGTTCATCGTCATCACTCATAGCACACCTAAAGCTTTTGGCGCTATTCTATCAGCTAGTACAAGCGCCGCCTAAGGCGCTCGGGGCGGTGTAAACGAGCGGTAAAAGGAATCGCGAGCCTCTAACGGTTGGGACAAACTAATGGCCATGAATGAAGCGCATATCCTCCTCATTGACGATGATCGTGATCTGGCCGAACTGCTCGGCGAGTATCTCGACGCCGAAGGTTTCCGCCTAAGCGCCGCCCACAGCGGTGAAGAAGGCATCCAGGAACTGGGTCGTGGCGAATACGACCTGGTGCTGCTGGATGTCATGATGCCTGGCATCGATGGCTTTGAAACCCTCAAACAGATTCGCAACACCTCCGCCGTTCCGGTCCTGATGTTGACCGCCAAAGGCGAGGAAACCGACCGGGTACTCGGCCTCGAACTGGGCGCCGATGATTACCTGGCCAAACCCTACAGCCACCGTGAACTGCTGGCCCGCATAAAAGCTTTGCTGCGCAGGATCGAACTGGATCGCGCCCAGAAAGAAAACGATACCGGCACGTTGGAATGCAATGGCGTCACGCTGAACTTCGATACCTACGAAGTCGACTGCGATGGCCAGACACTGCCCATGACCACCAGCGAATTCAAAGTACTGCGCGTACTGATGAGCCGAGCGGGCAAGGCAGTGCCAAAAGAAGACCTTTATCGCGAAGTTTTGGGTCGTGAAATCATGGCTTACGATCGCTCTATCGATATGCACGTCTCCAACGTGCGTCGTAAGATTCAGACCGTCACCGAAGACCCCAAAATTCAAACCATTCGAGGCATCGGCTACCTCTTTGTTGAAGCCAGCTAATCAATGTCTCTGCCTGTACCATCCGTGACCTGGTCCAAGCTGAATCCACTGGGGTCTGTGTTTGGCAAGATCTGGATCAGCTTCTGGGTCACGCTGCTACTGATTGTTCTGGCCGTAGCCTTCGTCTCGCACCAGGTGGCGCAGGTCTATCAGATCGGCGCCCCCAACTCCAATCACATCCGCCTGCTTAACAGGGTCAAACTGCCCAATATCGATCGCCTGGCCAGCAGTCGCCAGGAAATCATTGACGAGCTCGACCGCTTCAACAGCCAGTCCAGCTATCAATGGTATCTGGTTGATGACACCTACCACCTGCTCGGTACACCCAGACCTCCTCGGCGCATTCTGGTCATGTTGTCGGAAATGATGGAAATGGAAGGCGTTAAAGTCGGGCAATGGCGGCAGGAAACCTGGATGGGGCCGATCACCATGTCGGTTGGCGGCGAGGTGTACCGGATGTTTATTCGTGGCGTGCCTCCTTTGCCGCCACCCAATTTACCACTCTGGCTCGACAGCCAATGGCTGCGCATCATCTTTGGTCTGGTCGTGTCCGGCTTGATGAGTCTGCTGCTGGCCTGGTCTTTCACCCGACCGCTGGAACGCTTGCGCCGAGTTTCGCGTCAACTCGCCGGTGGCAGTCTGGATGCCCGGGTTGGCGATTCTGTCACCCACCGCGCTGACGAACTGGGCGAGTTAGGGCGCGACTTCGATGATATGGCCGAACGCCTGCAGCAGTTGGTTTCCGCCCAGCAACGTCTGCTCAGTAACGTCAGTCACGAACTGCGCTCGCCACTGACCCGGCTGCAGGTCGCCCTCGGTATCGTGCGACAAAAAGCGCCGACCGATTTGGAAAGCGCCCTTAACCGGATTGAACGCGAAAGCGATCGCCTGGAAAGCCTGATCGCCCAGGTACTGAAGCTATCGCGCTTCGAAAACGATATGCAGCAGCTCGAGCCCAGCGAAATCCAGCTGGATGATCTGGTGCATCAGGTCGCTGAAGACGCTCGCTTTGAATCACGCCAACGCGAGGTCAATATCGTCGAAATCATCGACCAGCCAACGACCCTCTATAGCGACGGCCAACTGATTCACAGCGCTCTGGATAACGTGGTGCGCAACGCTTTGCGCTTTTCACCGGATGGCAGCGAACTGAGTATCGAACTGCACAGCGATCGGCATCATGCCACCATCGAAGTGTCGGACCAGGGACCAGGCGTCCCTGACGATAAGCTGGAGCAACTGTTCGATCCCTTCTATCGGCTTGACCAAAGCAACCCTGGCGCTGGCCTGGGTCTCAACATTGCCCGCCACGCCATCCAGGCGCACAAAGGCGAAATCCGCGCCTTCAATCGAGCCGAAGGCGGACTCTGTGTGCGCATCGTGCTGCCCAAATCCCGCCAACGCTAACGCCCAACTTGCCGCCTTCAGGCTGAATCGCTAGCCTGTTGCGCTTTAGCGGAGTCAGTAGCGTGCAGATTCGCCCCTTTCAGCAAGCCGACCGGGCAGCCGTTATCCAGCTTTGGCAGGATTGCGGCCTCACCGTGCCTTGGAATGATCCCAACAAAGATATCGATCGCAAATGCCAGGTCGGCGCGGAATTGTTTCTGGTCGGCGAACGCGACGGCACTCTCATCGCCTCAGTCATGGGCGGTTATGAAGGCCACCGCGGCTGGGTGAATTACTTGGCGGTCGACCCTCAATACCAGCGCCAGGGTCTGGCTAAACAACTGATGCAGACACTGGAACGCAAGCTGACCGCGCTTGGCTGCCCGAAGATTAACCTCCAGGTGCGCAGCAGCAATGCCAGCGTTTTAGCGTTCTACGAAGCGCTGGGCTATCAGGTCGATGCGGCGGTCAGTCTCGGCAAACGACTGATCAGCGATCAGCCATGACGCTGAATGACACCACTCAATTCCCCTTGCGCCTGACCGTCCTGGCGAGTTGGCCACGCCTGCTGTTACAGACCTTTGAAAAGCTGGGACTGCCCGCCGACCAACTGGCGCGCGAAGCGGGGCTGCTGCCGGAACACCTGGCTGACGCCAATGCCCGGGTTCCGTCCATGGCCGTGGTTCAGTTATGGCGCCTGGGACTGGCTCAAACCGATACCAATCTGCCCATCGCCATTGCCGAACACGTCAATGCCGGCACCTTTCATGCGTTGGGATTTGCCATGGCCAGCAGCGAAACCGGACGCGATGCGCTGGCCCTGCTGGAACGTTATTACTCCCTGTTAACCACCACCATTCAGTTGCACAAAGTTGACCGACCCGGCCAGTGCGGCTTACGTATGCACTCCAGTCCGTTGTTGCATCATCTGTTGGAAAACTTTGTCGAAGCCGATCTGAACGACAGCCTGGGACAACTGCGCGAAGCCGGCGCTCTGGCGCTGGTGTCACTGTGCCGACACTATTTCGGGGTGCGTTTTACGCCGCATTCGGTCAGCTTTCGCCGCGATCTCGGCAACAGCCGTGACGACTACGCCCGCGTCCTCGGTTGCCCGGTGCAGGACAACGACAACCAAGACACCATCTGGTTCGATAACGATCTGCTCGACCGGCCGCTGCCATCAGCCAACGCCCATCTGGCAACCGTTAACGAACAGGTTGTCGCCAGCTATCTACGCTTGCTGCAACAAGACTGGCCCAGTCAGGTGGTCTCGGAAATTATTCTGCAAATGCCCGCCGGCAAAGTCTCCCAACAGAGCGTTGCCGACGCCCTGCACCTGTCATCTCGCACGCTGCAGCGCCGTTTAAGCGATGCCCAGGTCAGCTTCCGCGAACTACTGCAGCAGGCGCGTCGGGAACTGGCCTTACAGTACATTCGCCACAGCGACATCCCCATTTTGGAGATCGGTTATCGCCTGGGTTTCAGCGAACCGGCAAACTTTACGCGGGCCTTTCGTCAGTGGACCGGGGAAGCGCCGGCGCGGTTTCGCGAACGGGCACGCAACGCAACGCCATAGCCAGACCACCATAGAACAACGCCAACAACCAGAGGCCCCACGCCGAGGCATCGACGCCCATAAAGGCCGTACCCAGCATAGCCTTGGCCGCCTGTGTCGCCGGTAACCAGTCAGTGAGCGGTAACAACCACTCGGCCATGGCAAAGTGCGGCCAGCTGATCCCAGTCAGCAATAGCAGTGGCACCGACAAGGGCAACAACCACAACAGCGGCGTTTCCAGTCGTTGCATCGGTCGCGAGACGATCATGCCGAACCAGATAGCACTGAGCACAAACGGCAAACCAAAACCGAACAGCTGAGCGCCATTCAGTGCCGGCCAAACGCCTTCCAATGGCAACGCCCAACGAAACAGATAGAGCACCAACGCCAAACCGTGCACACCATAGATCAAGGTTTGGGTAACAAATCCATGAATGGGTTTAGCGACGGAACCCTCTTCACGCTGAGCGCCCCAATGCATACCCACCGCCAGCATCAGCACCTGTTGCACCAAAAACAGATAAACGCCCGGCACCAGATATTGCAGATAAGAACGATCCGAATTGAACAGCGGCGTCAGCGCCAACTGCAACGGTTCCGCACGAGCCTCGGCCTGAACAGCATTGCCCAGGGTTTGCAGTCGATGCGGCTGCGCCCAGCGATCCGATTCAGCGCGAATCACCTGCGCCATGGAGCGCGCTGCGGTACCGTAAACCAGGAAATTACTGGCGCTGCCACCATAGGCCAAAGTGACCGCTTCACCGCGCTCCAGATCGGCCTGCATGCCCGCCGGTATATTTAGATAGGCCTGAACATCACCGGCAACCAAGGCTTCGGAACGATCAACATCGGTTGCCGTCACCCGGTCTACCCGCAATTGAGGGGCCGCATCCAAATGATCAATCAACCGTCGGCTGGCCTGGCTTTGATCGGCATCGACGATCCAGAGCCTTACCTCAGTCACCACAGCGGCTTGATAGGGCAGCGGATAAAAGAATGAATAAAACAAAGGCGCGAAGATCAGAATCAACAGGATGCCGCGATAGCGAAACAGCAACGTCCATTCGGCTTTTAAGCTCGACCACATCGGATTCAACCTCATCAGTAATGCCCCGTCCATTTGGGATGGACCACCTTCTGACGTAACAGCAACAGCGTCGGCGGCCAGAGCAACAACGTCACCAGACCCAAAGGCCAGAGTTGTGGCCAAAGAGTGGTTAAACTGACGTCAAAGTGCAGCACCTGATCCTGCCAGCGAATCAGACTGCCGACCGGTAACAGCGACTGCCAGAACCGCGCCGCACCGATCATATTAGTCACCGGGAAAGTCACGCCGATAAACGCAAAAGCGGGCAGGGTATAGATCGCCGCCACCGACAGCGCCTTGCGCAGGTTGTGCAGCAACGCCATCACCAACACTGCAGCACTGATATAAAAAGCCGCCACCCAGATGCTCAGCAGCAGCAACCGTGGCAGTCGCCAGCCCCAGGGCAATTGCAGCGCGTGCAACGCCAGCAGATGAAACAGCGCCGCCCAGCCCAGCAAGACCAGCGTTAACGGCAGCAACTTACCCACCAGGGCAACACCCAGACGCGCGCCACTCGCCTGCCACCAATCCTCGGTCGTGCCCTCACGAAATTCACGACCCAGGGCGTACAGCGTGCTCAGCACCAAAAGCACATGCCAGATGTGGCTGTGCAAAGAAGCTCGCAAAAAGGACTGATAATTCAGCCACTGATTACCGGCCACCGAACGCTCACCGCTGATCGGCACCACCTGCGCTTTGGCCTGGGTCTTGGTCTGGCCGTGCACCACAAACTGGCTGGCGGTTTCGCGCAAACTGCTTTCAATAACAAAGCGCACCAGCTGATTAGTGAGCAAGGTGCCCACCATGTAACTCTGCTGATTCACATAAGCCGGTATCTGCTGTGGCAAACCGATCTGTAGCTGTTCAGCGAAGCCTTCCGGGATCACCAGATAACCAAAACTGCGTTGCGCGCGAACCTCCGCCAGTGCCGCCTGACTGCCGGCATGAACCAGGCTGACATCCAGCGTCGGGGAGCTGTTTAAGCGATAAGCCAGATCGCGACTGGCCGGACTGTTATCTTCATCGACCACCTGAAACGGTACCGATTGCACCGCAGGCGTCGAAACGATGCCGCTGAGCAGGATCGCCGCCAATGCCGGAGCACCAAACAACAAAAACAGATAGCTCGGCTGACGCACCAGGATTCGCAACTCACGCCGCAACACCCTGATCACCGCGAATTCAGCCATGTTCAGCCGCCGTCTCAATGATCACCGTCATACCAGCGCGCCAGTCATCGATCGGCTCGACCGGCCGGGCGCGCACTTCAAAGGTGCGCAAATCCGCTTCACCGCTATGGGTGGCGCGCCAGGTGGCGTATTCACCCAAGGGAGAGACGTAGCTCACGCGCAACTCAACGCTGCGATCCAAGGCTGGCAGATACCCCTGAACGATGGTGTCCTGGGCAAACTCAACCAGACGATCTTCGCGCACGTGGAAACGCACCCAGGCATCGCTCAAATCGGTCAGAGTGACTACCGGAAAACCCGCCGGGGCGATTTCGCCGCTGTGAATCAACACCTCGGTGACTTCACCCGCCGCCGGAGCGGTAATGCGCGTTTCGGCGACCATCGACTGCACCTCTGCCAGTTGTGCCTCGGCGGCATTGGCCTCGCTGCGCGCAGCGGTACGCAATTCATCATCGGTGCCGTTTTGCGCCTGGAGGTATTGCTGATGCGCGGCCTCAGCGGCAAAACCGGCTGATTCGGCCTGAGTTTCGGCTTCGTCTAAACGCTGCTGTGACACCAGGCCATCGGCGTGCAGATTGCGCAATCGCTCGGCCGTGGTCTGCGCCAGGTCGGCCGCAGACTGAGCGCGCTGCCACTGATCGCGCGCCTGTGCCAGTTCTTCTGCGCGCGCACCGCGATCGGCGCGCTCACTCATCGCCTGTTTGGCGCTAACAGCGGCCTGCGCCTGATCAAGGCGCGCCTGCAATTCCGGGCTGGTCAGTTCAAACACCAGCTCGCCGGCGGCGACCTGGTCACCTTCACGCACCGCAACCTGAGCCACGCGGCCGGCAATCTTGCCGCTGACGCGAATGGTCTGGGCATCAACAGTACCCTGCAATAAGGGTTGCGGTGCCTGCGCTTGAGTCATATAGCCGTAGCCGAGAATGCCACCCAAAGCGGCCAGATAGGCCAGGCTGAGGATCATGGCTTTGTTATTCATGGTGATCGGTTCCTGCGGTCAAAAAGATCATAAAAGTGGCGCTCAGAGCGCCGCTGAACGGTCCAGCAAAGCAAAGAAAGCGGCGCTGTCACCGGCGCGAATATAGAGCCGCGCCATAGCCTGATGCTGCTCGATCACAGCCTGCAAACGCTGCAGCCGAACCGCCGCCAAAGCGGTTTCCGCTGCAATGCGGTCGAGGTCGGTGCTCAGACCCTGGTGGTAACCGCGCTGCGTCAGTTCTACCTGCTGCTGCACCAAGGCTTCGGTCGAAGCCAGTGAATCGATATTGGCTTCGGCCCGGCGCACATCTCGGTAGTCCAGCTGCAAGCGACTGCTGAGATCGCTTTCGCTCTGAGTGCGTTGCTGCTGTACCTGATCCACCCGAGCCAGGGCGGCCTGACGTTGGTGCCATCGATTACCGCTGTCGAGCAGCGACCATTGCACCGATACACCGGCGGCCCAACGCGGATCGAGCGCGGTCAAACCCTCCGGCAGTAACTCATAACGACCGAACAGCGCGACCGTTGGTAACCAGCTGGCATTACTGCCGGCGGCACCCGCAGCAGCCAACTGTTGTTTCGCCTGCAACTGGGCTATTTCCGGTGATTGCGTCAACAGCAGCTGATGCAGACTATCGAGATCGGGGTTCGCTGATAAAGGCGTCAGTTGACCGGGCTGCGGCAAGGGGACAGCCGTCCCGACCAACTGACGATAAACCAGGGTGGCCAATTCCAAATCGGCCTGGGCGTTGGACAGTTCGCGCCGCGCTTCGTCGCGCTCGACTTCAACAGCCAGGCGATCAGCCGTGGCGATCAAACCTTCCTGTTCGCGCCGCTCGGCGCTGTAGACCTGACGATCGAGGCTATCGAGGCGGCGCTGGCGGATATCCACGGCTTCGCTCGCCAACACCAGGCTGTAATAGCGATCGACCAACTGCAGCAAAACGCTCTGCTGTTGCTGCTCAGCCTGCGCCTGCTGATCGTCGATACGCGCATCGGCCGCCGCCACCGCCGCTTGCAGACGCCCACCGGTATAGACCGGCAAGGTCGCTTCGAGCGTGGCGGTGCTGTATTGATCCTGCTGAATGGTTTCGCGCATTGGCGGCGCCAGTGGATTCAGAGCACTGATATCGACGCTTAACGACAGGTCATCATTCAATTGCGTATAGCGACTGTTCAGGGTCAAGGTCGGGCCATAACGCCAGCGCTCAGAGCGGGCTTCAGCCTGGCGCGCAGTCACCGCTGCCGACTGCGCCTGCAGGCCCGGATTCTGGGTTTGTACCTGATGCCAGAGTGTTTCCAACTCGGATGCTTGTGACAGCGGCGTCAGCAAAGCACCGACCATCACCAGCAGGTAAGACTGTTTCATAACGCCTCATTCGATTGCTCAATGGGCGCCGAGTTTAGGAGTGACGCGCAACGCAGCGGCTGTCATTTGCCGCCAAGCAGTTGTCAGTGGTGTCGTTATTTTCGATACTCGCCCGACTCCTGTTGTCATCGAGATCCTCATGTCCGCTATTACCCTGGCCTCCGGCGCCCAACTGCGGCCGGCCACCGCCGACGATGTATCCGCCATTCTCGGCTTTATCTGCGAATTGGCCGACTACGAACATTTGCGTCACGAAGTCACCGCCAGCGAAGAAAAACTGCACGCCACGCTTTTTGGCGAACAGCACTACGCCGAAGTCATCCTTGCCGAAGTCGATGGCAAGGCCGTCGGTATGGCGTTGTTTTTCCACAACTATTCCACCTTCCTGGCGCAGCCGGGCATTCATCTGGAAGATTTGTATGTGCAGCCAGCGCACCGTGGCCTGGGTCTGGGCAAAGCCCTGATCACCCGCCTGGCGCAGTTGGCGGTGGAACGCGACTGTGGTCGTCTGGAGTGGCAGGTACTGGACTGGAACGAACCGGCACGACAGTTTTATCGCGCCCTGGGTGCCAAGGCACTCGATGGCTGGCTCACCAAACGCGTCACCGGCGACGGCCTTACTCAGATGGCCACTCAGTTCGAGACCTGTCTGTGACACCGGCGGTTAAACAACTCGACAAAGCCAAGGTCGACTATCAGTTGCACCGTTTTGAAGTGACCGACAGCGATGAAGGTTATGGCCTAGCGGCGGCCAAAGCCTTAGGAGTGGCACCGGAACGGGTTTTTAAAACATTGCTGGTCAGTTTTAACGGCGACGCCAAATCGCTCGGCGTCTGTATTTTACCGGTCACGTCTACGCTCAATCTCAAGCGTGCCGCCAAAGCCCATGGCCAGAAATCGGCGCAAATGGCCGACCCGACGATTGCTGAAAAAACCACCGGCTACGTGGTCGGTGGCATCAGTCCGCTGGGTCAGAAAAAGCGCCTGCCGACGGTGCTCGACAGCAGCGCTGAAAACCTGCCCAGTATTTTTGTCAGTGGCGGCAAGCGTGGGCTCGATCTGGAACTGGCAACGCAGGCACTGCAACAACTGACCGGCGCCCGCTTGGCGCTGCTGATCAACGACTAAGCTTCAGCTCAGCGGCAACGTACAAGAGACCAAGCCATGTCCTTCACCATTCGCGCCAGCGCCAGCTACCTGCCACGCCAGGCGATAACCGCCGAACAGCTGGACCAACGTCTCAGCCTGCCGGAAGGCAGTTGCCGTTCGCGCTATGGCGTCGACACACGCCACTACGCTGCGGTCGATGAGACAGCGCTCTATATGGGCGCTCAGGCGGCCCAAACAGCGCTCAATGAAGCTGAGCTGTCGCTGGCCGACATCGATTTATTGCTCTGTGCCAGCGGCACCAGCCATCAAGCCCTGCCTTATAACGCGGCCGGAATATTGCGAACCTTAAAGGCCCCGGTTCCGATCGCCAGCATGGACGTCAATGCGACTTGTCTGTCGTTTCTGGCCGCGCTCGATCTGGCCGATGCGGCCCTCGCGTGCGGCCGTTATCGACGTATCCTGATCATTTCCAGCGAAGTCGCCAAAATCGGCGTACTCGATCACGAAATCGAAACCGCCACCCTCTTTGCCGACGGCGCCGCGGCTTTTATTCTCGACGCCAGTGACAGCGACAGTGGATTATTAACCAGCCGCTTTCGCACCTATCCGGAAGGCTATGAACTGTGTCAGATTCGCGCCGGCGGCAGCGGACTGCACCCACGCCAATACGGCGCCGAAGCCGCCGCTCAGGGCAGCTATTTTGAGATGCAGGGCAAGCCACTGTACCGCCTGGTATCGCGACTGGCGCCAGACTTTATACAACAAGGCCTGGCGCCCCTGGGCTTAACGCTCGCCGATATCGACTACTATGTTCCTCATCAGGCAAGCCACGCCGGCCTGGTCAATCTGGTCCGTCAGTTGAAACTGGATAACCACAAAGTGATCAATCGTTTTGCCACCCTGGGCAACCAGATTGCTGCGTCCCTTCCCATCGCCCTGGATTACCTGTTACGCAACCGACCCACGAGCGCTCACCAGACGGTATTACTCTTTGGCTCAGCGGCGGGTTTGTCTTTAGGAATGGGAGTATTGCGGCTGTGAAATTGCTGATCACCGGCGGCACCGGCATGCTCGGACAAGCCTTGGTGCGCCTTTATCACGACCGTTTTGACATCCGTTTTACCGGACGCAATCGTACCCTCGGTGACGCTCTGGCAACCGAAACTGGCGCACAGTTTTTTGCCATTGATCTGGCCGATCGGACAGGGCTCGAACAGGCCTGCCAGAAGGTCGATGCGGTGATTCATTGCGCAGCACTGTCCAGCCCCTGGGGCCGATTGAGCGATTTCAAACAGGCCAATCTGCACGGCACCCAAACACTATTGACCGCTGCCGAACGGCAAGATGTGTCGCGCTTTGTGCACATCTCCACGCCCAGTCTGTATTTCCAGTTTCGCGACGCGCTGGACATCCGCGAAACTCAGCCCTTGCCAAAACGCTTTTGCAATCACTATACGACGACCAAAGCAGCGGCCGAGCAGGCAGTCATCAACAGCCCGATACCGAGTGTTATTTTGCGACCGCGCGGTATTTTTGGGCCAAACGACAACGCCATTTTACCGCGCATTATTGCCGCCGTGCGCAACGGCACTTTATGGTTGCCGTCCGGACGTAATCCACGCGTCGATCTGACCTATGTCGACAACGTCGCCGAGGCCGCCATTCTGGCAGCAACGCGCGAAACGGCACCCGGTTCAATCTACAACATCAGCAATGCTGAGCCGGTTCAGTTACTCGATACGCTGTCGCTCTTGTTCGAACAGTTAGGCAGTCCAACGCGCATTCGCACTCTGCCCTATCCGCTGTTAGCACCAGTGATTTATGCTGCAGAAAAGTGTTACCAACATTGGCCCGGCCAACCCGAACCCACACTAACGCGCTACAGCGCCGCCCTGTTTCATTATCACCAGACACTGAATATTGATCGCGCTCGTCACGACCTGGGTTATCAGCCCAAAATCTCTATCGATGAAGGAATTCAACGCTATGTCCAATGGCGTCAGCGTTCGCTGGTTTGAAGCCGGCCACTGCATACACCCGGGCTTTATGGTCAAACCGGGTTCGGGATTAGCGCCGCGCCACTTTCCCGCAGGCGTAGCTTTGATCGAGCATCCCAGTCACGGCAAGCTGCTGTTCGACACCGGTTATCACGCCCAGTTTGCACAGAGCACCCGTCATTTTCCGGAGCGTTTTTATGCCCTGATCACACCTCATACCTTGCACGGTGGTGACAGTGTTAAAGAGCAATTAGCGGCGTTAGATATTTCCGCCGCCGATATCAACCATCTGGTGCTATCGCATTTTCATGGCGACCATATTGCGGGTATCTGCGACTTCGATCATGCGCAACTGCACTGCCATCCCAGCGGTTATGAGTTCTTGACCAAACGCAGTCGTCTGCAACGTTTGCGCAAAGGTTATCTGCGTGAACTGCTGCCTGCCGATGCCGAAAAACGCCTGCATTTTATCGATCAGTTTGATCTGGATCTGGGTGATATTCTGCAACTGGACAGCGGCCCACTGGGGTTAGCAGCAACCGATTTATTCGATGACAAACTGTTGTATCTGGTGAACCTGCCCGGACACGCCGCTGGTCAAATGGGTTTATTGGTTCGACTGCAATCCGGTTTTATTTTCTTTCTCGCTGACGCCTGTTGGCTGATCGACAATCTGCGCGAAAACATCAATCAACATTGGCTGGCCAATATTCTCTGTGATGATCGCCAACTTTATATCGATACGCTGAACAAACTGCGTCACTGTTATCAACAAGCGTCCGACCGTGTTCGTTTTGTGCCGTCGCACTGTCAGGAAACGTCGCAACAACTGTTGCAACAAGGCTGGATAAGCTGAGCGTTACTTAGCAACGTTCTTATGGAAAATCACTATGGAAAAGCTGACCATTCTGCGCCATCTGCTAGCGACACGGCTGCGTCGCTTTGCATCACGCTCGCAGCTGGAAGCCTGGCAACAGCAGCAACTGCGACAACACCTCGACTGGGTTTGTCAGCACTCGCCACTCTATCGTGATTATCAAGGCCAACCGCTGGATGCTTTTCCGTTAATGGATAAAGCCAGCATGATGGCGAATTTCGATCAATTGAATACTCGAAAGCTAAAGCGCGATGACCTGTTCGAACGCGCCCTTAGTGCCGAACAAAGTCGCGATTTCAGTCAGTCACACCTTGGTGATGTGACCGTTGGCTTATCGTCCGGCACTTCCGGCCAGCGGGGTTTGTTTTTGGTGTCGCGTCAGGAGCGATTGGAGTGGGCCGGCGTGGTTCTCGCCAAATTATTACCCTCACTCTTTGCGCGCCAACGCGTTGCCTTGTTATTGCGTGCCGACAGCCCGCTCTACCAAACTGTCGGTAAAGGCCGCATCGAGTTTCACTACGCCGACTTAACTCAACCGGCTGACCAGTGGCTGCCAAAACTCGAAGCTTTTAAACCGACGTTGCTGGTCGGCAGCGCCCAGGCGTTGCAGTGGTGCGCCCGTCACAGTCAGCAGCTAAAACCATCGCTGGTTATCTCCGGTGCCGAAGTGTTAACGCCAACCGACCGTCAATTACTCATCGATCGTTTTGCCTGTCCGATTCACGAAATTTACCAATGCACCGAAGGCTTTCTGGCCTGTACTCACAGCGATGGTGTGCTGCGTTGGAATGAAGACGCTGTGCATATAGAACCGCTTTGGCTCGATCAGCAGCGGCGTTATTTTTCGCCCATCATTACCGATTTCCGGCGCCGTACTCAGCCCATTATTCGTTACCAACTTGATGACGTTATCGAAGCAGGCGATGCGCCTGGCGTATTCCGCGCCATCGCCAGCATCGGCGGTCGCAGCGGCGATCTGCTAAAACTGCCGGGCATCGCAGGCACCGTTACTGTCCTGCCCGATCTGATTTATCGTGCTATTGCCTTAGTCAGCGATCAGCCACTGGACTATCGCATCAGCCAGATAGACACCGAGCGGGTTCGCATTGAAAGTGACCAGCAACACCAAGAAATCGAGCGAGCATTGCGCCGTTTATTTATCAGCCAGGGCGTGGTTGAACCGTTGCAGTTCGATAAAGCACCGGCCCCGGTTTGGACGGCTACGAACAAACAACGGCGGGTGATTAATCCATGGATGTCCTGATCACCGGCGCCCGTGCTCCGGTCGCTTTGGAGTGGGCACGATTGGCATTGGCCGGCGGTCACCGAGTGTGGCTGGCGGACAGTCTGAAGTGGCCGTTAGGGCGCTTTCTAAAAGACATTAAAGGTTACCTAGAGTTGCCTCCGCCACGGCTGGAAATCGATGCCTTTGCTCAGCAATTGAATCAGTTTCTGCAAAGGCAACATATCGATTTGCTGATACCAACCTGTGAAGAGATTTTCTATCTGGCACAGGTGCGTTCGTGGTGTGATTCGTCCGCCCATTGGTTAATGCCCGACAACGACTTATTGTTTCAATTGCATCATAAATACCAGTCGTTGCCCTTGCTCGATGGTCTGGCCTCCGTGCGGGTTCCGGCGACACGACTGTGCCAACATCCCGACCAGATATTGGACGATCCGAACACCATTCTTAAACCGGTTTACTCGCGCTTTGGACGGCAGTTTATTGCACAGGTTATGTGCGACTCACTGAGTGCTGATCAAGTAAATGCTGAGGTTCCCTGGGTGCAGCAAGAACGCATCGAGGGTCAGGCATTATGCAACTATGCGCTGTTCAGCCATGGCGAACTGATCGCGCACCAGGCCTATCAGCCGCGCTACTTATTAAACCAGGCAGCATCCAGTTATTTCGAACCGGTAATGGATTCAAGGCTGCAACAATTTGCGCAACAGTTTGGTCAAAAGACGAAATTTCATGGTCAGGCGGCTTTTGATTTTATCGACCGCCATGGCGAGTTGTTTTGTCTTGAATGCAATCCAAGAGCAACCAGTGGGCTACACCTGTTACGGCATCAATTGCAGTTCACCCAAGAGGGTCATTTTATGTTAACCGAGGGCACTGCCACTGCCTGTCGTGTTGGTATTTCGTTGCCGTTAATGTTTGGATTAACGGCTATTAAAGCAGGTAAGTTCCGCCAACTCTTGCGCGACTATCGTCGTGCCGAGGACGTACTGAAAGACAAGAGCATACCGCTCAAACATCGAGCGCCCTGGCTCGCCTTATTGGAAATGCTGTATCGCATGATTCGCTGGCGCAAACCGCTCACCGACGCCAGCACCTTTGACATTGAATGGAATGGCCCCGAACCGGGAGCAAAGATCTCATGCTGAAGGCGAACGAACAGAATCGTCGTTTCTTTGAGCAGATGCAGCAACCCGGTTTGATTCGTAATCTGCGCACCGACTTTGTGCTCTACCAACAGGATTCAGTGCTGGTACCCACCAGTGTCAACGAGGCGCATCCGGATAATTGTTGGGTAGTCTCGCCCCTGACTCAGATCATCGGCTATGCCCAGGATGAACTGCCCAAAGTAAGCTCTGTTATCGTACGTGCTTTGAGCCGAATATTGATTGCGACTCTTGCACTACCATTACGGCTGGCCAAACTGGATCGGCTGCAGGTTTTCAATAACCAATGTTTGTCGACCAACCTCTATGCCGACGAGTGGCAGCGTCTGAATCTTCGTCAGTTGCGCCAACAAGCCCTACAAAAATATCCCGACCATGCGTTAATGTTGCGTTCGCTGAACGAAACTCAGAACGCCAATATTATGCATCAGGCCAAGGTAGATGGGTGGCGCCCCATCGTCACCCGTCAGGTGTATTTGTATCAGGACCGAACCCGCTGGTGGGCACGCCATAATGCGCGCATGGATGACCGTTTGTTGCAGCAAAGCGGCTGGCGTTTTCAATGTCTGGATCCCGATAACGGCGCTCAGATGGCGCGCGCCGAGCAACTCTATAATCAGCTCTATCTTGATAAATACAGTCGCCATAACGTGCAATTTTCGGCCGACTGGCTGCGCACTTTTTCTGCCACAGGATTAGTCGAACTGTACGGGCTTTTTTACCAGGACGAGCTGGTTGGTGTTGCGGGTTTATACGGCGTCGATCAAACAGTCACAGCACCAGTGATTGGCTACGATACCGATCGCCCAATAGGCTTAGCGCTGTACCGACGGTTGATTGCCTTTGTCATTCGCTATGCCATGGACCGTCAGTTAACGCTCAACCTCAGCGCTGGCTCACCCGACTTTAAGCGTCGTCGCGGTGGCCTAGCTGCCATCGAATACAGCTACGTTTATGTGCGCCATCTGGGTCTTTATCGGCGAGCGGTTTGGTGGCTGTTATCCTGGCTTAGCCAACATTTTTATCGACCCTTATTGGAGCGGTTTAAACTGTGAACGACCTTACCGATTTTCCCTATCCCGGTGTCGCGGGTTGTTGGCATCCGCTGCTCGCCAGCCGCGATTTAAAAGACCAACCAGTCGCCGTATCGCTGATGGGAAAGCCCCTGGTGCTGGCCCGACTGGAAGGTCAGCCGCGCCTCTTTACCGATCGCTGCCCGCATCGGTTAATTCCGCTGTCGCAGGGATTTATCGAAAGCGGTCGACTGGTCTGTCCTTATCATGGCTGGGCGTTCGATGCCGACGGTCAGTTACAACGCACCCCGGGTACAGCGACGTGCAGCACACACGCCAAGCTGAGTGCTTATCCAGTGATGGAACGTGATGGCTTGTTGTGGACACGCTTGCAAGAGGGTCAGGGTGAACCTCTGGGTTTTTCCGATTTGCCCGGTTACGTTCACGCCAGTGCTTACCGTCGCTTACCCTGTAATCTTTTTCAAAGTATCGAGAATTTTCTCGACCCCTGCCATACGCCCTACGTGCACAAAGGTTTGTTGCGCAATCGCGGTGCGCAGCAGATGGACATTTCGCAAAGCGTACACGACGGCGGTTTCCGAACTCAGTTTAAGTTGACCCAAAAACAAAATGGCTGGATTAATCGGCTGTTTGATCCGGGTGTTGACCACAATGTAGGGCGTTTTGATTTACCCGGCCGGGTCGAGTTGGATTATCTGAAAAAAGATAAAATTCTGTTACGCGTGGTGCTGTTTTTTGTACCGCACAGTGCGGCCGAAACAGGAATTTTTGCGCGCCTTTACGCACCCAAATCCTGGCTGCCGGCCAGCCTGCGTTTCGCGCTGTTCAAACCCTTTGCCGAAACCCTCTTCCGTCAGGACAAAGCCATACTTCACCAGCAACAACAGGCAGTGGAACGCTTTGGCGAGCACTACCGTTTTGCTGAGACCGATATCGTGGCCCGGCCGCTGTGGGCGCTGCTGCATGACCAAGCGGCCCAAGCCGGTGCTGATATCAGGCTGGACGTCGAAGCCGGGCAGTGACGGCATTGTCGATAACGGCTCGCCGGATCGTCACTGCCAGTGCACTAATGTTGAATAAAGCTCACGAACTGTCGCTTCCAGCTTGAGCCGGGATCGGAATTTGCTATGTTGCATGCATCACTGTCACAAACGGAACAACAACAATGAAAAGCCTGATTTCTACTGTGATCGCTCTGGGCCTGCTGCTGCCCTTAACCGCCTTTGCTGAATCCATGTCCGCCGAAGGTAACTGGCGCACCATCGATGATGAAACCGGTGAAGCCAAAAGTATCGTGCGTATCTGGAACGATGGCGGCGAACTGAAAGGTGAAATTGTCGAGCTACTGAACCCCAGCGAACCCAACCCGGTTTGCAGCGAGTGCAAAGGCTCACGCCGCAACCAACCGCTGGTCGGCCTGAACATCATCTGGGGTCTGGAACAGGACGGCGATGAATGGGTCGACGGCAAGATTCTCGATCCGCAAAACGGCAAGGAATACAGCGCCCAACTTAAAGTCACCGAAGGTGGCAGCCAGTTGGAAGTGCGTGGCTATCTCGGCTTCGCACTGATCGGCCGCACTCAAACCTGGCACCGCGTTGACTGATAAAACGGGTAAGTTGACGGATAAAGTCGACTGATACCGACAGCGGCAATCGCCAAGCGGTTGCCGCCGACTGGCCTTGCATCACCCCAACATCCTAGAATGCGGCCCAACGCTAACCTTTGGATACCCGCTTGTGAGTCTGTTGATTGCCCTCTGCCTGGCGGTTGCCTTAGTGGCTTCGCCTGACGCCCTCCGCTTCGAACTGTTTCGCGCGCTGCGCGCCCAACCACAGCGTCTGTGGTCGGTCGTTATCTGGCGTCTGCTGACCACCACAACGCTGACGCTGCTGCTGGCGTGGCTGATCCATTTCTGGGCGGCGTCAAACCCAGCGGGACCGGCCATGGCGGTATTCAGTGGCGTACTGACGGCTCTGTGGCTGTGGATGCGTTTTTGGACCCGCACCTTTATCGCCGATCCGGACCATCCCTTATTCCGCACCGATGCTGGCGCCGTCGTCTTGTCAGCGCTGTTATCGCTGACCTTATGGCTGGCAATCTTTACCCACACAACCTTGCTGGTGGCCTGGACCGGAGCCTCAGCGCAATTATTTGTGCTGGCGCTGATCTGGCCGCTGGCCGACGCCATCGTACTGATCTGGGGGAGTCGTTCTGAACGCGCCGGCGAATGGCTGGTGCAGGAAAGCACTCAGCAGCGCTGGGGACGTGGACTGGGTTTGTTATTGGTGATTATCGCTTTTTGGGCCATCTGGGCCGCCCTGGCCCAGGGCTAAACCAAACTCAGTAGAATTCGCCGTCTTCGGCCATGGTGTTGATGACGGTAAGCTGCTTGACGCCATCGGGTGTACCCAGCAACAGAACATCGGCCGGGCGCAGCGCAAACAAGCCGTTGGTCACCACGCCGGGAATGTTGTTGATCTCTTTTTCCAGTGCCACGGCGTCTTTGATATCGAGCTCAAAGACATCGAGAATCTGATTGCCGTTGTCGGTAACAGCGCCTTCGCGATACACCGGATTACCACCCATAGCTTGCAGCTTGCGAGCTACCGCGCTGCGCGCCATCGGAATCACTTCCACCGGCAACGGAAAACCACCAAGCTTTTGCACGGCCTTGGATTCATCGGCGATGCAGATAAAGGTCTTGGCCACCGAAGCGACAATTTTCTCCCGCGTCAGCGCCGCGCCACCGCCTTTGATCAGCTGCAACTTGCGGTTGGCTTCGTCGGCACCGTCGACATAGACGGTTAACTTATCGACCTCGTTCAGCTCGAACACCTCAATGCCGTGACCGCGCAAACGCTCAGCGGTGGCATCGCTGCTGGCGACGGCGCCGCGGAAATCGTCTTTGACAGTGGCCAGCTCATCGATAAAACAGTTGGCGGTAGAGCCGGTGCCGACACCAATAATGGCGTCCGCCTTAAGGTCCGGCTTGATGAACTTCAGTGCCGCCTTGGCGACAGCTTGTTTCATTTCATTCTGATCCATATCGGTCTCTCGTCATCTCTGGCTGCATTATAGCCCGCAAAGGGACCTCGGTTGAAAAACAGTATGCCGCAATTCGCGGCCGTCGTGCATTTCCGGGCTGTAGCAAAAACCGTACAATCCCAAAGCGCTCAGCGCGCCCCATTCATCCGGACAGTAGGATTCGTTCATGCTCGAACAGACCGTTAAGAAAATCCTCAACGCCAAAGTCTACGATGCCGCCATCGAAACGCCTTTGGAACCCGCTGCATTTCTCAGCCGCCGGATGAATAACCAGATTTTGATTAAACGCGAAGACCTGCAATCGGTGTTCTCGTTCAAACTGCGTGGCGCCTACAACAAGATGACCACCCTGACCGAAGAGCAACTGGCCAAAGGTGTGATCTGCGCGTCAGCCGGCAACCACGCTCAGGGCCTGGCCGAGGCCGCCCGCTTAATGGGCGTCAAAGCCACCATCGTGATGCCCAAGACCACGCCCGACATTAAAGTCGCCAACGTCCGCGCGCGCGGTGGCAAAGCCGTATTGGTCGGCGATTCGTTCGACGAAGCGCTGGCACACGCGCAAAAACTGGAACAGGAAAAAGGCCTGACCTTTATTCATCCGTTCGACGATCCGGACATCATCGCCGGTCAAGGCACCGTCGCCCGCGAGATTCTGCATCAGCACAGCGGTGCGCCCATCGACGCCGTCTTTATTCCGGTTGGCGGCGGTGGCCTGGCGGCGGGTATGGCCGCTTACATCAAATATCTGCAGCCACAGATCAAAGTCATCGGCGTCGAATTTGAAGAAAGCGCCTGTCTGGCTGCGGCCATGAAAGCCGGCAAACGGGTGACGCTCGATCAGGTTGGCATCTTTGCGGACGGCATCGCCGTGGCGCAGATCGGTAAACACAGCTGGAAAATCTGCAAAGATTATGTCGACGAAGTCATCACCGTAACGTCCGATGAAATCTGCGCGGCGGTCAAAGACATCTTCGATGACACCCGTTCAATCACCGAACCGGCCGGCGCCACCAGCGTCGCCGGCATGAAAAAATTCGTCGCCCGTGAAGGTTGGGAAGGCAAGACGCTGGTAACCATCTCCTCCGGCGCTAATACCAATTTCGATCGCTTGCGCTATATCGCCGAGCGCGCTGAAGTCGGCGAACATCGCGAAGCGATTTTGTCGGTCACCATTCCTGAACGTCCCGGTGCTTTTAAGCAGTTTATTTCCATCATCGGCAAGCGCGCGGTGACCGAATTCAATTACCGTTATGCTGACGACAACGAGGCGAAAATTTTTGTCGGCGTCAGAATCAGCAGCAATGAAGAACGCCAGGAACTGGTGCAGGCGTTGCGCAACGCTGACCATCCGGTGCTGGATTTGACCGACAACGAAGTGGCTAAATCGCACATCCGTCATATGGTCGGCGGCCACGCGCCGCACATTACCGACGAGCGACTGTACCGCTTCGAATTCCCGGAACGCCCCGGCGCCCTGGGTAAATTCCTCACCACCCTCGGCGGCAACTGGAACATTTCCCTGTTCCACTACCGCAACCACGGCGCGGCCTATGGTCGTGTCCTCGCCGGCATCCAGGTGCCCAAAGCGGAACTGAAAGAATTCCGCACCAAGCTGGATGATCTGGGATATCCGTACTGGGATGAGTCGGAGAATCCGGTGTATGGGGTGTTCTTGTCCTGAGGGACAAGAACGGGAGACGGTACGCCGCCCGGACGGAAGACGCTGGGTTTGCGTAACTTGCGTCTACCGTCTCCCGGGTGCGCTGCACCCAAGCGTCTCCCACTTCCCGCTATACTCCCAAACTCACCCAAATCCCCCGCCCCAAATGACTCCAGCGGAACAAGAAAAAATTGCCCTCGAACATCAAGCTGCGCGGCTGTTTATGCGCCACTGGGAGCGCGAGCAGGGCGTGCCGATTCGCCATATCTGGCACAACCGGCCGGATAAACCGGACGTGTCCTGTTTTCTCGACGGCGAGCGGCTGGATCTGGAAATCGCTCATCTGTACGGCAGTGAAGCCGAAGCCATGGCCATTCTCGGCCGCGAGCTCAGCGACACCACCCTCGGCGAGCTGGCGTTATTGAATGCCGGCGATACCGACGGTCGTCTGCTGCGCGCGCTGAACCGCATCCTCGCCATCAAGGCCGAGAAGACTTACAACAGCGAACGCGTCTGGCTGGTCATCCGCAACGCCAACCCGCATTGGTCGCGTGCGGAGATCGAAGCGCTGCAGCATCGTATCGAGGTGCCTGGCGGCCATCCTTTCGAGCAGATCTGGCTGGTGGCGGATATGCAGGCCGACAGCGGCATTGTGCAGCTCTATCCATAGTTACGCTTGACGCATAACGGGAGCGGTACGCCGCCCGGACTTGAGACGCCACAGACCGCTAACACAGCGTCCAGCGTCTCCCGTTTAGCGTCTTCCGGCGCGCAGCGCCAATCTGATCCTTTTTTATTCAGCCTAAGCGGTTATAATGCGCGCCCCTTATTTCCCGGAACCCTGACGTTGTGATCGATAACCTGCGTAATATCGCCATCATCGCCCACGTTGACCATGGTAAAACCACCCTGGTCGACAAGCTGCTGCAGCAGTCCGGCACCCTCGGCCGCAAGGACCAGGGCGCGGAACGCATCATGGACTCCAATGACCAGGAGCGTGAGCGTGGTATTACCATTCTGGCCAAAAACACGGCCATTAAATGGCAGGACTATCGTATCAACATCGTCGATACCCCCGGACACGCCGACTTTGGCGGCGAAGTAGAACGGGTTCTGTCGATGGTCGATTCGGTGCTTTTGCTGGTCGACGCCGTCGACGGCCCCATGCCGCAGACGCGTTTCGTGACTTCCAAGGCGTTCGAAAAAGGCCTGAATCCTATTGTTGTTATCAACAAGATTGACCGCCCGGGCGCGCGTCCGGACTGGGTTATGGATCAGGTGTTCGATCTGTTCGACCGTCTGGGCGCCACCGATGAACAGCTGGATTTCCCGATCATCTATACCTCGGCGCTGAACGGCATTGCCGGCGACGACCCGGAGAACATGGCCGAAGACATGACGCCGCTGTTCGAAATGATCACCCGCCAGGTGAAAGCGCCGAACGTTGAACTCGACGGCCCGCTGCAAATGCAGATTTCCGCCCTCGATTACAACTCTTATGTCGGCGTTATCGGTGTTGGCCGCATCAAGCGCGGTAAGCTGAAAACCAACGATCAGGTGGTTGTGGTTGGCCGCGATGGCAGCAAGCGAAAAGGCCGTATTTTGCAGGTCATGGGTTACCACGGTCTGGAGCGCGTTGAAGTGCCCGAAGCCGAAGCCGGCGATATCGTCTGCATCACCGGCATCGAAGGCCTGAACATCTCCGATACCCTCTGCGAACCGAACACCCCCGAAGCGCTGCCAGCGCTGACCGTTGACGAACCGACGGTGAGCATGACCTTCCAGGTGAACGATTCACCCTTCGCTGGTCTGGAAGGCAAGTTCGTGACCTCGCGCAACATCAAGGACCGCCTGGATCAGGAGCTGATTGCCAACGTCGCACTGCGTGTTGAGCAGGGCGATACCGCCGACAAATTCAAAGTCTCTGGTCGTGGCGAACTGCACCTGTCGGTGCTGATCGAGAACATGCGCCGCGAAGGTTTTGAACTCGCTGTATCGCGTCCGGAAGTGGTACAGAAAGTGATCGACGGCGAAATTCAGGAGCCGTATGAGCAGGTTGTGATCGATATCGAAGAGCAACACCAGGGCGGCGTCATGGAAGAACTCGGTTTGCGCAAAGCCGAGATGACCAACATGGAAAACGACGGCAAAGGCCGTATCAAACTGGAATTCATCGTGCCGTCACGCGGTTTGATCGGTTTCCGTGGCATGTTCCTGACGCTGACCTCCGGCTCCGGCATCATGACCTCGATCTTCGACCACTACGGTCCGGTCAAAGGCGGTGATATGGCGGGTCGCCAGAACGGCGTGCTGGTGAGTATGGCCAAAGGCAAGACGCTGGCTTACAGCCTGTATCAGTTGCAGGATCGCGGTCGTCTGTTGCTCGGTCATGGTGAAGAAATCTACGAAGGTCAGATCATCGGCATTCACAGCCGCGACAACGACCTGGTGGTTAACCCGACCAAGGCCAAGCAGCTGACCAACATCCGTGCCGCCGGTACCGACGAAGCGCTGACGCTGAGCCCGCCGATTCGCCACACCCTGGAACAGGCGCTGGAATTTATCGAAGACGATGAACTGGTTGAAGTAACGCCGGAATCCATCCGTCTGCGCAAGAAACTGCTGACCGAAAACGAGCGCAAGCGCGCCGGTCGCAGCAAAGGCTGATAAGACAGCGGGCAAAGCCTCGGTTTTGCCCGCTTTTCCAACCCGCTCACGGCATTCCATAGCCAGCTGAACTACACTCTTCCACTTGATGTCTGTTCGCTTAGTGGAAGAGCGCCTGTGCCCAAACCTGTCCTGGCTCCGTCACGGAAACGACTGTCCCTGTCCCGGCGATTATTGGTCTGGATCGCCGGCCTGTTCGTTACCCTGGTGGTGCTCACCACCAGCATTCAATTAAGCCTCGAATATTCACTCGAAGAAGAATCCGGTGCCCGCGACATTGCCTTCACTCTGGCCAGCAGCCGCGATGTTTTAGCCAATGCTTTGTGGAGTTTCGATCCGGTTCAGATTGAAGCCTCCGCCGACCTGCTCTATGAACATCCGCTGATCACGGCGGTGTTTATCGAATCCGAAGACATCGCGCTGAACGAATGGCGCGGCCCATCCAACACCTGGCCCAATCCCAGCCAGCGTTTCGAACTGAACGACTATCCCAACATCCACATCGAAAGCGTTGGCAACCTGATCAACAAGCGGCTGCGTTTTACGCTCGATATCGTCTTCCCGGCCAACGGTGTGGAATACCCGGTCGGTCGCGCCGAGGTTTACTCTGACGTCGGCGTTATCCTGGGCAAAAGCTGGCGCAACCTCACCTTCACCGCCATCAGCGCGGTTTTGCTGTGTGTGATCCTGGTGCTGGTAACGGCCGTGTCGGTGCGGCGTCTGGTCGAAAACCGGCTGCAGGCAATGCAGGACGTTATCGCCACCATCGAACCTGAAGATGATGTTTTTCGCGCCCAATTACTGCCCGACTGGCTGGCCCGCGAAGGCGACGAGATCGGCCTGCTGGCGGTCACCTTGAATCGCCTGCAGGTGCAACTGGCCGACCGTTCGTTACGCATCAAACAACATCAGCAAAACCTGGAACAACAGATCCAGCAACGCACTCAGCAACTGGAAGATACGCTGACGCAGTTGCGCATCAGCAACGCCCACAAGAACGAATTCCTGGCCAATATGAGCCACGAAATTCGCACCCCGATGAATGGCATTATCGGCATGGCCGAACTGATGCAGGACAGCGAACTGAGCCCCACCCAACACGATTATCTGGCCACCATTCTCAATTCTGCCCAGGCCTTGACCACCATCCTCAATGACATTCTCGATCTGTCGAAAATCGAAGCCGGCAAGCTGGAACTGGAAATCATTGATTTCGATCTGCCCGATTTGGTCGACGAAACGCTGGCGCTGTTTATCAAGCCGGCCGAAGACAAAGGTCTGGCGCTGACCGTCACCCTCGATCCCGACTTACCAAGACGCGTCAACGGCGACCCCAATCGCTTGCGCCAGTTGCTGTTGAATCTGCTCGGCAACGCCTTGAAGTTTACCGACCAAGGACAGATCGAAGTGCGGGTGCGCTGTACTGACCAGCCCAACCAGATGCATTTTGAGGTCAGCGACACCGGTATCGGCATCAGCCCGGATCAACAAAGCGCGCTTTTCGATGCCTTCTTCCAGGCGCACAGCCAGGGCCATTATGGTGGCACGGGCTTGGGTCTGGCGATCTGTCAGCGCTTGGTTGAACTGATGAATGGCCGCATCGGTTTCACCAGTCAGCCGGGACAGGGCTCGACCTTCTGGTTCGATATTGAACTGAGCCACTATCAGGGCGCACCGGTTCAGGCGTCAGCGCAGCGCCAGGAAACGCCGCAGCGGCCACTGCGTCCCGCCCATCTGCTGTTGGTTGAAGACAATGTGGTGAACCAGCGTGTTGCCGAAGGCATGTTGCACTATCTGGGCATGTCGGTGGTGCTGGCCGAAAATGGCGCGCAAGCTCTGGCCCGACTGCAGACGGAAGCCTTTGATCTGGTGCTGATGGATTGTGAAATGCCGATCATGGACGGCTACGAAGCATCGCGGCGCATTCGCGCTCTGGACGATGAAGCGCTGCGCCGGATTCCCATTATCGGGCTCTCCGCCCACGCCATGATGGACCACCAGCGCGAGGCCCTGCAGGCCGGTATGGACGGTTATCTGACCAAACCGCTGCGCCGTCAGGCCCTGGCCGCCATGCTGGCACGCTGGCTGCCGGCCGATCAGTCCGGATAAAGCTGGGTCGGGCCCTGCTCGGTCGATTGTGGCCGGCGCTGGCGTTTTATCAGCGCTGCCAGTAACACCTTGCGTTCGGCGCGGCTCGGTGCCGCTATCGATTGCCGGCCGTACAGGCCGGCATTTATACGCCCCCAGACCGCAGCAGCCGAACCGGACAGTTGCGCCAGTGCCTGATACGGTTCCATGCCTTCCTGTTCCAGCCAAGCTAACAAAGCCTGCCGAAAGCGCAGTGGATCGGACTCGGCCAGCAAATCCGCCGGGCGCAACGCCTTGGCGGGAGTCGGTGCTTTAGTCTTGGCCGGGCTCTCGTTCAATGTCTTGCGCCGACGCCTGAACCACAGCACCAACGCAGTGAACAACCAGCCCAGCGCCAGCGCCAGGCTGATCCAGGGCCAGACAAGGCGGCTCGGCAAAACCGTTTCCGGCGATACCGACTCCGCCAAGGGTGTCGGTTGCAGCGCCTGGCTGGCCTCCGGCGTCACCTCAACGGTACGCGCCGGAAGCTCGGCATAGGCCAGTTGATCGCGCTGCAGATCCCACCAGGGCAAACGCACCGCCGGCAAGCGCTGACGGCCGGGTTCGGTAAACACCAGGGCCGCCAAATCACGGCGCTGGTGGTCATCAAACTCCGGCGCGTTGCGATACAGACGCCAGGCATCGCCGCCCAGGCCGGCCAGCGGGTCGGGCAGGCGCGTCGGTGGCAGACCTTCAACATCGGTGGTGACAGTCCACTCCTGATGGGCGTGGGCCGCCAACTGCAATTGCCCGGGCAGATTATCACTCAGACTTAATTGCCGGGCCGGCAGCCAGGCGGCATCGTCAGGATACTCAGCGGGAATGGGTTTCACCGCTATGCCGATCGCCGCATGCGTGCGCTCAACCGACCGCCGTTCACCATAAGGACCGGCCTGATACTGGCCGACAAAACGAATCGGCGGTATTTCCAGTTGACCGGGATGATCCGCCGTCAGCCGGTAGATTAACCGATAGCGCCGCAGCTGCCGGCCATTGCGGTATTCGGTGACGTTGTTTTCATCGAGCAGTTCGACGTTAAAGTCGCCAAAACTCAAATTCGCGTATTCACCCTGCAGGCGCACCTGATACCACAGATCGATGGTCAGTTGCGTCGGCTGGCCGATGTAGAGCTCGCGCTCGGCCAGATTCACTTCCAGGCGAACGGCATCGGCCGGCAGCGCATCGCCACGATTGGCCGGATCGAGCACTTCAATCAGAATGCGTTCGCTGCGCTCATCGCCCAATCGAAACGACGGCACCTGCAAGGTGCCGATATGACGAGGCCGCAACCACAGATGCCACTCGCGCCAGGCTTGAATGGTGCCATTATTGGCGCGCCGCAAACGCTGGCCCTGGCTTTGCTGATCGATATCAAAGAGCGCCGATAACGGCGTCAGATCGAGCGGATAGCGGGCACTGTCCGGGTCGGCGCGGATGGTCAGTTCCAGCCGTTCATCCTGATACAGCCGGCTGCGATCAACCTCGACTTCGACCGTCGCCCAGACGCGCCCCAAGGCGAAGCTGAGCATTAACAGTAATAACAGCAGGCGAGCTACCATAGCGTCGCTCCCGGATCGTCACTCGGCGCCTGGCGGTATTCCTGCTGCAGCCGACGCTCCAGCAGATTGCCACGCGGTGGTGGCACCCGATTCAGCAACTGCTCCAGACGCGCATTTTGCACCCGCTGTTGAGCATCGAGAATGGGATCGGCCGTCGCATCACTCCGGGCGGACTGAGCGTCCGACTCGCTTTGATCGAGACCGAGCGACTCCGCCGGCTGCGCTTCCTGCTGCTGCGCTTCGTCTTCTTCCGGTGGCCGGTTCTGCGCCAGAAAATCGGCCACCAACTGACGATTGTATTGGGCCGCCGGGTGGTCACTCTTCGCCAGCGCCTGGTCATAGGCCGCCAACGCCGCTTCCAACTCACCCTGACGCACCAGGGCGTTGCCTCTGTTGTAATGCGCATCTGCACTGTCGAGCTGACCCCAATAGCGCGCGGCCGTGGCGTAATCGCCAGCCTCGAATGCCAACTGAGCCTGGAGTTCAGGGCGTTCGGTCAAGTCGCGACTGCGTTCCAGTTCGCCATGCCGCCAGGCTTCAAAAGCCTGCTGCTCCGAATTCTGCCACAGCGCTTCCGCCGCAACCGGGCTCGGCTGCCAGAGCCACAGTTGCGACACCAGCAACGGCAGCGCAAACACCAGACCACGCCGGTACCAGGGCAACAGCAAGACGAGCGCCGGCAGCAATAACCAGGGCCCGATATCCTGCAACGACGACCCGGCCAGACCGACACTGCGGCGCGCCGTCAACCACTGCTGCGGTGGTTCAGAACCCAAGGCCAGTAACTGACCATCGAGCCGCCGGGCCGCGCGTTGAAAGGCGTCGCGGTCCAGACTGGCGACCACCAGACGATCACCGTCGGTGACAAAGCCATCGCCATTGGGCAGCGGAATCGGCCCACCCTGTTCCGTGCCGACCGGCATGATCCAGGTGCTGCCACCGGCGTGATTGCTGCTGTCGACCCCGGCGAGCAATTCACCGCCCGGATCGTCGGTCAGCCACAGTCGATGCAGCGGCTGACCCGCCAGCTGCGCCTGTTTTTCACCGAGCAGTTGAAAGGCCAGATCAGGACGATTGCCATAACGCGGCATCTGGAAGGGATCCAGTTGCTCCAGTTGCAGCGCCAGGGTTTGGGCGTCTTCGGTCAAGGGCATCAGCCAGTGCGCCGAAGCGGAATAGATGATGACGGCGGTGCGTTCGAACAAACCCGAATCGGCCCAGTCGAGCACGGTGCGACGGGCGCGCTCCAGCCGCGAGGGCGTCAGGTCCTCAGCGGCCATCGACAGGCTGTTATCCAGGACCACCACCAGATTGCCGTAACTCAGCCCAGTGGTGGTCGGCTGAGTGCGCGCCGGCCCGGCCAGGGCGACGATGATCAGCACGCCGGCCAGGCCCAGCATCCACTGATGACCGACCGGGTCACGACCGGGCTGATGATTGAGCGCGCGGAGTAACTCAGGCTGAATCAAGCGCGACCAGCTGCCACTGCGACGGCGATGCCGGCTCCACCACCAGGTCAAGATCCAGGGCAGCAGCAACAGCAACAGCCAGGGGCGCAGCAACATCATGCCGAGTTCCTCTGGCTGTTCATCACCCGACCCAACGTCAGCAAGCCTAACGCCGCCAACGCCGGCACCCAGAACCAGTCGTGGGTCTGACGACTGTTCAGCGACCGTTGCAGGCTCGGCTCTAAAGCATTGAGTTGCTGATAAACCGTCGCCAGTTCCTGCGTCGAACGCGCCCGGAAATAACGCCCCCCGGTTTGTTCGGCAATAGCTGACAGGGTGGCCTCATCGACGGTGCTGTTGGTCATGCTGAAGACGCCCAAACGCGGATCGGCGCCAAAACCGATGCTGTGCACGCGCACGCCACTGGCCTTGGCCGCCTCCGCGCCTTGCCACGGCTGCAACTCGCCGGCGGTGTTTTCACCATCCGATAACAGAATAATCACGGCCTCTTCGGCCTGCGCCTGACGCAATCGCTGCACCGCCAGCGCCAGCGCATCACCAATGGCGGTACTGTTACCGGCCATGCCCGGCTGCAAGGTGGCCAATACCGCTTCGACTGCATCGACATCCGGCGTTAACGGCGCCTGCAAGGCCGCGAAATCACCAAAGACAATGAGCCCCAGGGCATCGCCGCGACGCTGGCGTACAAAGTCACCGACCACCGCCTGTACCGCCTGATAGCGACTGACGGTCTGGTTCTGCCACTGCATATCGGCCTCGGCCATGCTCAAGGACAGATCCACCACCAGCATCATGTTACGCCCGGGTTGCGCCGGTATCAGCGGTGGACCCAGGGTTTGTGGGCGAGCCAGCGCGACGATTAACAGCGCCCAGACCAGCCACAACCAGAATCCGGCGCGACCGGAACGCGCCGGCTCGCGTTCATTGCTGTCGCTCAGCCAACCTTGCACCACTGGATGCCGCAAGCGATCAGCGGTGGCACGCGCCGGCAGACGCCACCACAGCAACCAGGGCACGGGCAGCGCCAGCAACGCCCAGGGCCAGGCGAAAATCATCGGCACCACCGCCGAATCAGGCGCCGCGCCTCGCGCCAGTTAATGCGCACAGTGCGCCGCCGATAGTGAGCGTTCACCCAGGCTGGCGCCGCCGATTGCCCCAACGTCTGGGCGACAACATCGGCGAACGCCTGGGTATTAAGTTGCCGCACCCGGGCGCCACCGGCGTTGCGCAGCAAGGCGTGTAATAGACGCAGCCGGCTTTGCGGCGGCCGTTTTTTCAGTTGCCGCAACGCCTTCAGATAATAGCGCCGGCGCGCACTGGTACGGCGATAAATCACCAAGGCCAGCAGCGCAGCCATCAGTAACAGAGCCAAGACCCAGAACGGCCAGGCCGGTGGCCAGGCAGAAGGCGCCGGCGGCGCGCTGTTAGCCAGCAACTGCGCGCTCAGCTGACTCAGATCGGCAGCGGCCATTGGCGCACCTCCGACCAGTTAAAGGCTTGGCTGGCGGTCGGCAACCAATGCGCCTGGCGCCGCTTCGACCACTGCCGCCAGTCATCCTGACGCTCGGCAAAAGCCTGACGATGACGATGTCGAACCCGGGCAGCATCGGTCGACAGACGCTGTTCACGGGCACCATTGTGAATCGACAGCGTACCCACCGCCGGCAATTCGGCCTCCACCGCATCGACCGGTTGCAACACGGTCAAATCGTTCAGCCGTTGCATCGGTAACGCCAGATCCAGCGCCGTCGGCGTCCAATGGCTCAGATCCGACAACAACCACAGTGTCGGCCGTCCCGCCAGCGCCGCCTGGATACGCCCGGTCGAGGGCGCTGCGCTGCCATTAAGATGGGTCTGAGCCAACTGACCATGCGCCTGCGCCAAACGCTGACAGGCGGCCGCCACGTCGGCCGGGCGCCGTAAATTAAGCCACAGCTCAATGCCCGGGCCGGTCACCAGCAAACGCACCGGCTGACCCAGACTGATCAGCCGCCAACTGAGAAAAGCCGCCCAATGACTGGCCAGCACCGACTTAAATACCTTGGTAGTACCGAAATAGAGGCTGGCGCTGAGGTCCAGCCAGATCAGTTGCGGCTGACGACGTTCGGCTTCGAACAGACGCACATAGGGTTCATTGCGCCGGGCGGTGACGCGCCAATCGATGCGGCGCACATCTTCGCCACTTTGGTAGGCGCGCAGTTCAGCGAACTCGCGGCCCTGACCGCGCTGGCGGCTGCGTTGCTCGCCGTCCAGATGATGGTGCGCCGGGCGCGAGGGAAGGCGCGACAGATCCGTTGCGATCAGCCGCAACGCCAATAATTCCGCCAGCCGGACCTCGGTGCCCGCCGGCGCCAGATCGGCCTGCATCAGGGTACCGCCACGCTGTCCAACAGATGATCGACCACGGCGCTGGGCGTCCAGCCTTCGGCCTGGCCGGACAGCGACAGCACCAGCCGATGCTCCAGAATGCGATGCGCCAAACGATGCACCTGATCCGGCGTGACGAAGTCTTCGCCTTCGAGCCAGGCCAGGGCGCGCGCGCAACGCTCCAGCGCCAGAGTGGCGCGCGGTGAGGCACCGAATTCGATAACGTCGGCCAGGCGGCCGCTGTAATAGGCCGGACGCCGGGTGGCATCGACCAGATGCACGATGTAGTCGCTCACCGCCTCGGCCACGTGGACATCGTTCAATGCCCGTCGCGCTTCGCCGAGTTCCGCCAGACTGGCCAGGGTAACCGGTTCGGCTTCCACCTGGGCTTCACGCCGCCGCGCCAGTTCCAGCACGCGGCGTTCGGTGGCGGCATCCGGGTAATCCAGTCGCACGCGCATCAAAAAGCGGTCCAGCTGCGCCTCCGGCAAGGCGTAGGTACCTTCGTGTTCAATGGGGTTTTGCGTGGCCATCACCAGAAACGGATCGGGCAGCGAATAGGTGGTGCCTCCGACGGTCACCTGACGCTCCGACATGGCTTCGAGCAGCGCCGACTGCACCTTGGCTGGTGCCCGGTTGATCTCGTCCGCCAGCACCAGATTGGCGAACACCGGGCCGGGCTGAAACTCAAAGCGATGGGTTTCAGCGCGGTAGATGTCCGAGCCGGTGACGTCGGCGGGCAGTAGATCGGGGGTGAACTGAATGCGCTGGAAATCGCCATCGATGGCGGCGGCCAAGGCCTTAATGGCCGTGGTCTTGGCCAGGCCCGGCGCGCCTTCGACCAGCAGATGACCGTCGGCCAGCAGCGCTAACATCAGTGACTCGATCAGCTCCGGCTGACCCAGAATGCGTGTCTGCAGCGCCATCTGCAGCCTGGACAGGGATCGATCGGTGGTCATGGCACGCCTTTGGCTAAAATTTGTTCTGATTCTAGGGCCTGACCGGCGCGCTGCAAAGGTTTGTCAGGCAGCGTTCGATGACGCCGGCTTCTGGCCGCGCACAAAGGCATCGACCCGATGCAGGGGAATATGGTCACTGGTATCGCGGCCATACCACAGATCAACCACCTGGCCGTGTTCATCGATCAGGAAGTCGGCCGGAACCAGACGAATATGCGGATTGTTCGGATCGGGACGACCACCCGCCCTCAGGCTGCGCACAATACGCGGCAACTTAAACACCACCGCCTTGAATAACGCCAACAGCGACTGCTCGACGCCATAGTCGTTATAGAGCTGCAGATCGGGATCGGCGATCAATCGGAATGGCCTTGGATGACGCGAAACATGGCGCCGCACTTCCTGGTCGCTGCAACTGAAGACGGCGAGAATTTCCAGGCCCTGCTGTTGCCAGTCCGGGTAGCGATGCGTCAATTCGTGCACTCTAAAACTGCAGAACGGACAGGCGGCATCGCGGAAAAAACTCAGCATGACGCGACGGCCACGATAATCGCTCAAGCGAATCGACTGGCCGTAAACATCCTGAACGGTAAAATCCTGACTGTTGCAGGGCGCGGTCAAGCGCATGCGAACCTCGTTAAACTGTGAATACCCGAATTGCTCAATACGTACGGACTAGTCGTCTGGATCGACCGTCACTGGAACGGTCCATTCAGCAGCGGCAGTCGAGCCAGCCACACCGCTTCGGTTATGCTTGTAAGATGCAACCGTCCACTATCCTGCCATGACCACAAACTCACCGGCCAGCGCCAATGCCTGGCGTTTCCGACTGGCCGGCTGGACGCTGATGGGCGTTATCGTTGTGGCCATCAGCGCCGCCCTCTATGACCCCTGGCCTGCCTGGTCCGCCGGTGTGCTGGTCTGGTTAGCCGCTCTATTGTTACTGGGCAGCCTGAAAGGCCCGCAACGCTGGCAGGTGCGCGCCATGTTCGCCTGTGGCGTGCTTGGACTGAGCCTGGGTTTACTGCGCGGTGCCGACTGGCTCTATTTGCGCAAAGCCCTGGAAGCCAACCAGACGGTGATCGCCATGCTGATGGGTGTCAGCTTTTTGCGCCTGGTCGGCAGCACAGCGATAGACGGCGCCGATGATCGCCCTGTCGGCAAAGCGGCGCTGATTCGTACCTTGCTCGGTGGCCATTTGATCGGTTCGGTGATCAATATGTCGACCATCGCCATCATCGGCGACCGCTTATCCCAGTCCGGAAAACTCAGCTCATTACAGGCCTTGGTGATACTGCGCGGTTTCAGCACCGCCGCTTTCTGGTCGCCGTTTTTCGCTGCCATGGGTATCGCCCTGATCAGCGCACCCGGTGCGCAACTGGCAACGCTGGTCACTGTTGGTTTGCCCTCCGCCGCGACCGCCCTGGCCATCACCATCTGGCAGATCAGCCGCCATCCGCAGGTTGATCAAACCCTCGGTTATCCGATGCATCTGGATTCACTCTGGCTGCCCATGCTGTTGGCCGTGCTGGTGATGGTCGCGCACCAGTGGTGGCCCCATATTTCGGTGTTGACCTTAGTGACGCTGATTGCCGTGCTATTCGCCCCGCTGTGGGTAACGCTGCGCCAGGGCCGCAGCGGCGTGCGCGCCACGGTCGATCATATTCAATTCGGTTTGTCGCGCCTGGGCGGCGAGGTGTCGCTGTTTCTCGCCGCAGCGGTCATGGCCGCTGGCGTGGCGGCGCTGCTGGCGTCGTTCAACGTCGAGGTTCGTTTTGAGCAGTTTGGCGCCAATCAGGCTTTCTTGGTGCTGCTGATCATGATTGGCCTGGCCATGATCGGCATGCACCCGGTCACCACCGTGGCGCTGGCCGGCAGTTTACTGATGCCGGCCATCGACGATCCCAATCTGCTCGGCCTGGTGTTCCTGATGGGCTGGTCTTTGGGCGTGGCACTGTCGCCCTTTTCCGGCATCCAGCTGGCGTTGCAATCGCGCTATGGCGTCTCGGCCCGTGCCCTGCTGCGCCTGAACCGCTGGTACGCGCCGTTGCTGTTGGCTATCGATTTTATCGCCCTGCACGCTTACCAATTGTGGCTCGCTTAAGATGCCGAGCCTGGCTTGAGGTTGTACACTGCCGTCCATTAAAACCGGTGTCGACGCGCACCGCTGCCCAACAAAAAGGAAAGTCCCATGAAACAGAGCACCGATCGCATTCTCACCACCCATGTTGGCAGTCTGCCGCGCTCCCAGGCCGTGGTGGATGTATTGATGGCCCGCGAGCACGGCGAGGAGACCGATCCCAGCAAATTTGAAGCCGTGGTTTCCGAAGCTGTACGCGAAGTCGTTAAACTGCAGGCCGAGGCCGGCATCGATGTGATCAGCGATGGTGAGCTGAGCAAAATCGGCTACGCCACCTACATCAAAGATCGCCTGAAAGGGTTTGACGGTCACCAGGCACGCAAGGTTGCGCTGGATCTGGCCGACTATCCGGAATATCAGGAAAAGATGGCGCTGGTCGCCGGCAAGCAAAGCTTTAAGCGACTGTGCTGCACCGGCCCGGTCGAAGTATCCACCACCGAACCGCTGGAATTCGATCTGAAGAATTTCAAAAGCGCGGTCGATGGCGCCGGTGTCACCGAAGCCTTTATGAACGCCGCTTCGCCGGGTGTGGTCTCCGCCTTCCAGCCAAACCAGTACTACCCGAGCATCGCTGAATATCTGGAAGCCATCAGCAAGGCGATGCAGGCCGAATACGAAGCCATCGTTGATGCCGGCTTTATTCTGCAACTGGATTGCCCGGATCTCGCCATGGCGCGTCACACCGGCTTCCAGGATTTAAGCGAAGCGGAATTCCTGGCGCAGGCCGAATTGCAGGTCGAAGCCTTGAACGCAGCGCTGGTGAATATTCCGGCGGAAAAACTGCGTATGCACGTCTGCTGGGGCAACTATGAAGGCCCACACACGCACGACATCGACTTGCGCAAAATCATGAACGTCATCTTGAAAGCCAAGCCGTCGGCGATTCTGTTCGAAGCGTCCAACCCGCGCCATGCCCACGAATGGCAAATCTGGAAAGAAACCAAGTTGCCGGACAACAAAATTCTGGTGCCGGGCGTTATCGATTCCACTTCCAATTATGTCGAGCATCCGGAACTGATCGCCCAGCGTATCACTCAGTTCGCCGACATCGTCGGTCGTGAACGCGTTATGGCTGGCACCGACTGCGGTTTCGCCACCTTCGCCGGTGTTGGCAAAGTCGACTCCAAAATCGTTTGGAAGAAACTGGCGTCGCTGGCAGAAGGCGCGGCTTTGGCGACCAAGAAACTGTTCTGATTGATCGATGGCGCCGACTCAGTCGGTCGGCGCCTGTTCCCGGTCATAACGGCCGTAGTCGCGCAACACCTGCGCTACCCGCAAGCGATAGTCCGCAAAAATTTCTGTTTTCCCCAACTGCTGAGCCCGGCGATGATCGCTCTGTTCGCGCCACAACCGCACCGCCGTTTCGTCCTGCCAAAATGACAGCGACAGCAACTTGGTCGGCTTGCTCAAACTTTGAAATCGTTCAATAGAAATAAAGCCTGGCTGATTGGCCAGATGTGCCCGTAACTGTTCAGCGGCGGCGAGATAATCGTCCTGCCGCGCCTCGTTCGCTATCGCTTCAAAAATCACCGCTATCATTGCGAAGCCTCCGTCAGCCAATCACAGCTTTCTGGAACCGGCGCCAGAAAAGTCCGTCGCTCTTCGAGAATAAAACCCTCGCGCTGGGCAAACTCAAAATTGGCGCGGCCGTCGGGATCGCTTCGTAACCGCGCCCGATAGGCTTCATAGTCCGCCAGGCTGGCGAAACTGATCAGCCCCCAGGCTTGATAGTTGGTGCCTTCCCACGGCAGAAAATAACCCAGTAACTGACCGCCACAGGCGGGAATAATTCGGCCCCAGTGACGCGCGTATTGCGCAAACTGCTCGCGCTTGGCCGGATCGATGCGATACTCAATAAAACAGCTGATGGTCATAGCAAGACTCCTGGTCATTGGAGCCGCCAGAGTAGAAAGTCCGCTCTCGCCTTGCTTCGATGAGCATCGAAGTATTCACCATCGACTTCATCCAAACTGGCTGCGCTTGCACAGCAACGAGACCGCATCATGCAACCGAACATCGCTCAACTCGCCGCCGAACTGGGCGATCCCAGCCGCGCCCAAATGCTGACCGCTTTGTTGGGCGGTCAGGCACTGACTGCCACTGAACTGGCGCTGTGCGCCGACATCAGTCCATCGACGGCGAGCAGCCATCTGGCGCGCCTGGAGCGCAGCGGTCTGATTCAATTGCGCAAACAGGGACGGCATCGCTATTTCGAATTAAGCGGTACGCCGGTGGCGGAATTACTGGAACAATTGATGGGTTTAGCGGCGGCTCAGGCACCGACCATTGCGACCGGACCAGATGACTTGGCGCTGCGCCATGCCCGCCTGTGCTACGACCATCTGGCGGGCGAACTGGGAGTGCAATTGCACGACGCCCTCTGCCATCAAGGCCTGATCGACAGCCACGCCGATCAATGCCAATTGACGGACCTTGGTTCAGCGCATTTCGCTGCCTTGGGTTTTGTGCCACAACGCAGCCGCCGGCCGTTATGCCGCGCCTGTCTCGACTGGAGCGAGCGGCGCAGTCATCTGGCGGGTCAGTTGGGGCAATGGATTCTGGAGGATTTACTGCACCGAGGCTGGGCCAGGCGCGATCTGCAAGCGCGCAGCCTGAGGTTTAGTCCAGCCGGAGAACGCGCTTTTCGTCAGCGCTATAGAATCAACGACGACGCCGTATCACTGTCAGCCTGAGTTCGAATCAGTGCTCAAACAAGCCCGCAAAATCGGCAAAACCTTTCACTTCAATCGGATTGCCGAAGGGATCGTAGAAGAACAGGGTGTATTGTTCACCAGCCTGACCGGCGTAGCGTTTCGTCGGCGGAATCACAAAATCCGTTCCCGCCTGCTGCAATCGATCCGCCAGTTGCTGCCAATCATCCAACGGCAAGATCACACCGAAATGCGGCATCGGCACCGCCACGCCATCGACCTGACCGGTATTACGCGTGGCCCAGACGTCACCCAGATGCAACGACAGTTGATGGCCGTAAAACTCGAAATCGACCCAGGTGTCGGTGGAACGCCCTTCGCGGCAGCCGAGCACCTCCCCGTAAAAGCGACGCGCTTCAGCCAGATCGGTGACGTTAAACGCCAGATGAAATAAAGATCGCCTCATTTCAATGCCATTCAGCCCAGTACAGGGGCGCCACCGCTCAGCGCCAGGTTAACCAGATAGGTTGTGTACGCCAGGTAAATCACCAGCAAAAAACCACCTTCAAGACGATTAATACGGCCCTGACGCTTACGCGTACCGATGCCCATGATCAGCAACAGAACCGTCAGCGCCGTCATCAGCACCCAATCACGGGTGAGTACCGCCGACTCAATCTGCATCGGGCTGATGCTGGAGGCCAGACCGACCACGGCCAGCGTATTGAACAGACCCGAACCGATCACATTGCCCAGTGCCAGGTCGTGTTGTTTTTTGCGGATCGCGGCGAGCGAGGACGCCAGTTCCGGTAATGAAGTACCGATGGCGACGACGGTCAGCCCGACGATCAGGTCGCTGACGCCGAGGTCGATGGCAATCTCCACCGCGCCCCAGACCAGGGCCCGCGAACTGAGCACCAGACCAGCCAAACCGACCACCAGCCAGAGCAAGGCAGCACACAGCGTCATGGCGTGGCTGTCGAGGTTGTCGGTGTATTCGGTCTCGAGCACATCGCCCGGCTGACGGCCCTGCAACACCGACCAACCCATGGTGCCGGCGAACAGCAGCAGCAACAGGAAGCCATCGAGGCGGGACAGGTCGTTATCAAGCAGTTGCCAGCCGGCAAAGAGGGTGATCAGCAAGAGGATGGGCAGTTCACGACGCACGATGCCGGACTGCACCTGAATCGGCGCAATCACCGCCACCAGACCGACCACCAGACCGATGTTGGTGATGTTGGAGCCGTAAGCATTACCCAGTGCCAGGCCTGGATTGCCGTCGGTAGCGGCGATCACCGACACCACCAGCTCCGGTGCTGAAGTGCCGAAACCAACAATCAACATACCGATCAACAGCGGTGACAGACCGGCGTAACGGGCGGTTCCCGAGGCGCCATCGACAAAGCGATCCGCACTCCAGACCAGCACCACCAGACCGATTAAGACCGCCAACCAGGCTAACAACATAACGCCCTGCTCCAGAAAAATGAGGCCGTATTAAGCCAGAGGTAAGGGCTGTTGAACAGCCACAGGGGCGGCAGAGCACCGCCCCGTATGGCTGCCGGATTAGGGCGAGGTGACGTTGTCTTCCTCCTCGCTTTGCCACAGCGGCGCGGTGTCTGCCAGAGCAGCGCCGGTACCATTGGACAGCCCAAAGAGACCCGGATATCGACTGCTGCTCAACGCATAACGATCACCATCCTGGAACAGCTGATAGCGGCCGGCTTCGCCAAAGTCGACCGTTAATTCCGGTCCGTCAACGGTAAAGGCCGAGGCGTCCTCAGCGGCGATCAGTCGGCTGACAATCAGGCTATGCCAACGCTGCAACCAATCTTGCCAGGCGCTCAGATTGAACTCGGTCTGAGTGCCTTGTGGCTGCCACTGGCCGTCTTGCTGGAGTAACTGGATATCGTCGACCTGCGCCTGGCTCAAAGCCTGCGGATCGATCTGCAATAAGCGATTATCCAGCCAATGCTCGGCATCGGTACTGAGTTTGCTGGCATCCAGATCGATGCTATAGACCGCATCGTCACCGTCACGTCGGACATAAAGTTGCTGATAGGACGGAGCAGTACCGAAGTAAAGCGGCTGTTCGCCGTCAGCAGTGACCAGAGTTAGCTGTTGGCGAAAGTGCTCAGCGTCGGTGGCAAAGCGTTCAGCGGCACCACCGCTGGCCGCTACCGGCCAGTTCAGTTCGGTATCACTCAACTGCGTCAGCAAGCCTTCAACCAGACTCGGTGACGCCGGCAGGATGCGGCCGTCGAGATCGAACTGCCAACCGCTTTCAGCCTGAGTCAGCGTCAGTTGGCTGGGTTGGTCATCGCGTTGATCCACGATTTGCAACTCAGTGACCTCAGTTGACGACAATGACAGCAAAGGCTCGACCGAAGGGCCGGAGTGACCCAGCCAGCGACCACCCAGTAAGGCGACGATCAGCAGCAGTTGTGCTGCCAGCGCTACCCATAACCAGCGATTAATTGTGTTCAGCATCATCGTCTCCTCAGATCCATTGCGCCAAATGCTGCAAACGTTGCCGACGCCGCCAGCGCTGCACGGCGATCAACACCAGCAAACACAGCAACACAGCGGCGTAGGTGCCGTACTCGAGCCAGTGTTGCGCGCTGGGCGTAAGGCTGGGCAAGGTGCGATTAAAGCGATTGCCGGAGCGGATACTCATCAGCCCGCTGTCGTCCAGCGACCACTCCGCCAGGTTGGCCAACAACGGCAGTTGACCGCTGTCATCGGCACCACTGACCGCGCTGGCCAGTTGCAAGGTGGTGTCGGTGGCAAAATCGTTGGAGCCGATCACGATCAACCGCGCCGATTCCGCCGAGCGATTGATTACCGAACCCACCACCGGAGCTTCGCTGTCTGCGTCTTCGTCTGAAACCGGATCATCCAACAGCGGCGACGGCTGCCCGGCAAAGGCCGAGTCAAAGCGGCCACTCAGCGCCAAGACCACCGGCTGGGTTCCGCGCTCTTCGCCCGGTTGGTAATTCACCTGGCCGTTGCTGTCGAGCCGTGGCATCACCTGATCGGGCGAACCGAGCCAGGCTTGCGGCGAACTCTGCGCCAGCGTAGCGGCCGTGACAGAGGAGTCGTCCGAGCTCGGCTGATAACTCAACGCTGACGCCCAAGGCACTGTCAGTCGCGGCAGGCTCGCCGTGACCGGGTGCTCGCTGTTCAGGCCATCGCTGCGGATATCGAGGAAGTAGGGGTAATCCAGCATGCGGAAATCCTGGAAGCTCAAGCCGCCGGCCTGACGTACCACGGGTAATGGGAAGGCGGCGTTCTGCGGATCCATCACCAGATCATCGCTAAGGGTGACACCCTGATCGGCGAGCCAATCACGGATACCAGAACTCATCGGACTGGCATTCAGGCTTTGCCGGGTCAGCTCGATGTTCTGGCTGCCGGTGGTCAACACCACCCGGCCACCGCGCATCAGGTATTGATCGAGCGCGAAGACGGCGTTTTCATCCAGATTTTCCGGCGCCATCACCAACAACAAGTCGATGTTGGCCGGTACCTGGCCACTGTTGAGGTCGACATTGCGCACCGCATAGCTGTCGGCCAGCCATTGACGCAGCGAACTGAACTGGCGCGCCGCTGGCTGCGGTCCCATCGGCGAGTCGACCCGGCTCGGCGCCACCAAACCGATGGTCGCGTTCAGTCCGGCGGCGAAGCGTTTCAGGCCACTGTCCAGGCTGGTGCGCAGCGCCGTATCGGTCAGCTCTGCAGGCAACGGCAGGATGACATTCTGGGTTTCGCTGTGCAGGCGCAAATAGAAATAGAACGGATTGGGGTCGAGCAAACCGGCGACCATCGGCTGCAAGCCGTAGTCCTGAGCAATCTGCTGCGCCAGGCTGCCATCGCCCGCTTGCGGATCCTGAATTTGCCAATCAAAGCGACCATCGGATGCTGCCTGCATCGACTCGGCGGTATCCTCCAGCGTCTGACGGAACTCTGCCAGCGTTGCCGGCAACTGTGCCTCGGGCGAGACATAGGCGGTCAGGGTGACCGGCTGGTCCAGCAGCGCATAGATATCGCCACCGGCACGATATTGTTCCACCACCGCTTTGATCGTCTTGGTCAGATCGTATTCGGGGTTACGCAGTTGCACTTCAATATCGCCCTGGAGTGTCGGCCGGACTTCGATCAGGTCATCGAAACTGAGCACCTTTTCTTCATCGCCATATTGCACGCGAATATCAAAATAAGAGCTGACCACCGACGACTGATAACGATCCGAAACCCGGAAAGGTGTGGCTTCAATACCGTAGCGTTCGTTGATGGTCTGCTCCACCTCAGGGTTGGCAGTGGGATCGACAAACTCGACCTCGACCTGACCATGACCGAGCGCCTGATATTCGCGCATCAGGTCTTTCAGTTGCGGAATCAAGGGCGCCAGCAAAGGATGAGTACGGGCACTGAAATAGCCATGCAGCACCAACGGTTCCTGCAATTGCGCCAGAGTCTGACGGGTCACCGGTGATACCGAATACAACTGCCCGGCCGTGGTATCGGCGCGCAACGCGGTCACCGGTTGCAGCCACAGATTGGCGACCAGCAGGTTAAGCACCACCAGCGTCACCCCCAAACGCCAGCGCTGATGCAAGGGCCGGCGCTGGCTGTTGTCCCAGCGCACCTGTTCCAGGCTGTAAACATTGAAGGCAAGAAAGGCGAGTGTCAGGCTGAGGTAGTAATACAGATCGCGCACATCGAGAATGCCGCGGGTAATCGACTCAAAGCGCGCGCCACTGCCGAACAAAGATAGGGTTTCGGCCGCACCGGCCGGCAACAGCTGAGTGATCATCGGATGGCCAATCAACCAGAAAGCGCCGGCCACAGCGACGGTCACCAACAGGCTGATCAGGGCGTTATCGGTGCGGGCACTGACGGCCAGACCGATCGACAGATAGAGCGCACCAAGCAACAGCGTCGCCAGATAACCCGCCCAAACCGGGCCCCAATCCAGTTCGCCGATCCAGGCCACCATCATCGGAATGGGCAGGGTCAACAGCAGGGCCATCGCCAGCATCGCCCAGGCCGCGAAAAACTTACCCAGGACGAAACTGGCGCTGCGCACCGGCAGCGTCAACACATGCTCCAAGGTGCCACTGCGGCGTTCCTCACTCCAGGAACGCATCGTCAAAGCCGCGGCCAGAAAAATCAGCATCACCGGCATCCAGGCAAACAGCGGCCGGACATCGGCGATATTACGAGCAAAAAAAGCATCGACCCAAAAAACGATAAAGACGGTTACCAGCGCGAAGGCGGCCAGGAATAAATAGGCCAAAGGTGACGAAAAATGAATACTGAGTTCCTTACGCGCAACCTGCAAAGCCGACTTAAGCCACATAAGCGGTCTCCTGTTGCTGGGTTGCTTCGCTGGCGAAGAACAACCGTTCCAGATCCTGGGATTCACTGCGCAGGCCATAAAGATCAACACCGGCCTGCACCAAACGGCGACCCACTTCTGCCGCCAGACGATCGCGGTCAGACGCTTCAGCCAACGCCAGAGACAGGGTGCCGTCACTGCGGCTGTCGATGGATGCAATACCCGAAACGTCGACCAGCAGCCGTCGAGCCGTCTCGCTATCGGCGCAGCGTATTTCCAAACGCTGGCTGGCATTCAGTTGCGCCATGGTGGTATCCAATTGCAGACGTCCCTGCTGCACCATCAACACCCGGTCACAGACGGCCTGAACTTCCTGCATGATGTGCGTCGAGAGAATCACCGTGGCCGATTGACCCAGGCGTTTTATCAACTCGCGCATATGCAGCGTCTGTTCAGGATCAAGACCGTTGGTCGGTTCATCCAGAACCACCAGACGCGGTTCAGTGAGCAGCGCCTGAGCGACACCGACGCGCTGCTTGTAACCGCGCGACAAAGTCTGAATACGGCTGAACAATTTCGGTTCCAGTTGGGTATCGGCGACCACTCGACGCACCGCCTGGCGACGTTCGGCTAACGCCTTTAAACCACGCAAACTGGCGCAGTAATCCAGGTATTCAATCAACGTCATTTCCGGGTAAACCGGCAATTGTTCAGGCAGGTAACCGATGGCGCGGTGCAATGCCAAAGCGTGGGTTTGTAAGTCTTGGCCGTCCCAGAGAATCCGGCCGGAGGAAGGTTCTAATGCGCCGGTTATCAAGCGCATGATGGTGGTTTTTCCGGCCCCGTTATGGCCGAGCAAGCCGATAATCTGGCCGCTATCCACTCGAAAACTGACATCATCAACCGCCATAACATCACCAAAACGGCGGCTGACACTCTGACATTCGAGCATCGCACACTCCTTCAAAGTCCAGTTAGTTGGGGTTGTCGGTCGGGCCAGAGCGGCCCCTGGCACTTGCGGACGCAAGTGCGACAGACGCGGCTTTTTTAAGAAGCGGCCGCCTTAAGTTCAAGCGGCCGAGAGGAGTCTTACCAATCGCCAGCAATCCCTTTGCGGAGCGCTGACATAGAACCCAAAAAGCTCTAACGTTTTTGATCTTTTTAAACGTTTTTTAAAACGATTTATGGCTTACGCATGGTGAGTACCACCTGGCCGACATCGAAGCCGAACTTACTCATATCGGTGACGTTGATCAGGGTGTTGTCGTCGACCTGGTAGAGCCAATCATCCATGGTCACTGCAATGGTGCGACCGCTCGACAGCGGCACCAGCAAACGGTAATTCATGTTCACAGCGTTGCCGGCGTAGTGCATCTCAGCGGTGCCTTTTACATCACCCGCCCGGCCCACAAAGCTGCGTTCACCATCGCGCTCGAAGCGCCACACTCGCGTCTGGCGTTCACCGTCGCTCCACTGGAAAACCTCATCCAGCACGCCGCCATTAGCGTCCCAGCTCGCGTCAATGGTGGCAGTAAAATGCCGACGCACTTCGCCGCTGCGACTGAGCACCACACCCTGGGCTTCGAGCGGGCCGTTAAAGAAAACCAGAGGATCGAAAGTCGGTTCACGGTCGGCGTAATCGGACACCGAAACACCGGCACAGCCGGTCAGCAATAACACCACTAAGGCAGCACAGACGGATCGAAACACAAGGACGCTCCTGAATGGAAAACGGAGCATAAGATACGCGTGGCGATGCCCAACGGATGCCTAACGGATCGTTATTCGTCGAGCCATTCCAGCATGGGCCAGGTCCGGCTGCGATCAAATTGCCGCACCTGACCATCACGCACAAAGCGAATACTGAGGCGGGAGCCATCGTCGTCGAGCAAACGGCCGGCGCCGAAGGTCGGATGACGCAAACGTCGTCCGGGTTCGGCGGCCTGATCGTCGATAACGGGGGCTTGCCAGTGAATGGTCAACGGGCGTTGCTGGGCGTGCAGATAACGCTCGACCACCTGACGGTTCATTGAAGCAGGCAGGCTGACCTCGGTTGCCGATTGCGCCAGTGCCTCGGCTAAAGTTCGACAACCATCCCAGTTCATCTCCGCCAGAAAAGGACTGTCCGGTGTTTCCTGACGATTGAGTGGTGTCAGCAACACCGCTTCGTCACGCGCCCGGGTCAGTGCCACATAAAGCAGGCGTCGTTCGCTGTCTTCCGAGGTCGGTCGGCTTAGATCGCCTTCGGGGTGGTACGGATAAAACCGCGCATTCAATTCCGGAAGCAGCACGCACGGCCATTCACGACCTTTGGCTTTATGAATCGAGGTCAGGATAACGCCGTGCTGACCGGTGGCGCGGCGTTGTTCCTGCAAGGCTCTTAATTGATCACCGGCTTCCGCCGCCGGCCAGCGCTGGGCGGCGATAAAGTCGACAAAGGCGGTCACGGTGGCGATTTGATCGTCCACCTGCTGAGCAGAGAAAGCGTTGTCGCGCAGGGCATTGAGATAGTCGGTACCGATCAGCCAGCCGCTGACCAGTTCGCTGGCGCCAACACGGCCTTCTTCGGCGCGCTGAATCAAGCGGGCGCGTTCCAGCAATTGGTCAGCCTGAAAACTGGCTAAATTGTCGGGCAGCGCATTGCGCAGCTGACGAGCGGTATCGTGCGCGACGTTGGCAAGCCGGCCGAGCAGTTCATCGACCACCACCTTGCGAATTTTCAGGTATGGCTGAGTCAATAAAGTTCGCCACGCCTGACGACGTTGCTCATCGCTGTAGCGACTGAATTCACCACTGGCCAGGTCGAGCAACACCCAGAACGGCGCCAGCTCAAAACGTTCCAGTACAGTGCGATGATTTTCCAGTCGGTACGGCAGGTTCGCCGCCAGCAGTTTCAGTTCCAACCGGGCGCTGTTGGCCCACAGTCGGTTAAGCACGGCGATGTCGGTCAGCGGCCGCGCTTGTTGCCAATGGCGAATGCAATCCAGTGCCACCTGGGCGCTGTCGTCGCTGCGTAGCTGGCGCACTCGGGTGTTGGGCGTGCTGGCGTGGGAGAAACACAGCGTATCGGCGGCGGTGCGATCGGCACCGGCCTGAATCAGGTGGTTGGCCAGCAGCGATAGCTGATGGCCGTAACGAAAGGTCCAGCTCAGTTGATAATCCCGGGGGTTGGTAAACTGCTGCTGGAACGCTTCGGTCAATAAGGCCGGTTCGGAACCGCGAAATTCGTAGATGGTCTGGTCCGGATCGCCGACCACCATGACCTGGCCACGACCGCCATGCAGTATCTCCAACAGCGCCTGCTGGATCGGATTGATGTCCTGGTATTCATCGACCAGGATTTCCTCCATATGGCCGGCAAACCGCTGCGCAACCTCCGGTTGTGCAATCAAACAGCGCACTGGATCGTAGAGTAAATCAGCGAAGGTCAGCCGGCGCTGGTCGGCGCGCCATTGCTCAAATTGCTCGAAAACCTCGATAAAAATGCGACACACCTTGGGCAGGCCACTTTGCTCAAAAACTTGCGCCGGGCTCGCCAGACTGCTTTTCACCAGCTCGAAATAATTCAGCGCCGGCTCGACCCATTTTTTCTTACGGCTGAGGATGTCTTCAGCCTGTTCCTCATCCACCGCCGCAGCGCGCAACAAGCGCCACACTACCGGTTCGATCTGGGCATCGTTGAGCAGATCCCAATTCACCGGCGGCAAGTCACCGTCGTGCACCAGGCGTTGCAGAATGCGATAGCCGAGCGAATGGAAGGTGCGCACCTCAGGCAGACGTTGCTGGGGCTGTTCAGCGGCCAAACGACGCGATACATCCTGTTGCGCTGCCTTGTTGTACATCAGCACCAGCAGGCGGCGCGGATTGACGCCTTCATTCAGGCGACGCGCCAGATAGGCAGTCAGCGTCGAGGTCTTGCCGGAACCGGCCACGGCGACGATGCGAGCATGACCAGACGGATGCGCAATGATGGCGTGCTGTTCGTCGGTGAAGTGCATGGAGGTCCTCGCAGCGGGGCGCACAAGGTACCAGAAGCGCCCGCGGCTGTCTTAGTCACAACTGAGTCACAAGGCTCTGGTCTCAAGCTTGGCGCCCACCGGCCGATGTTCTGGTTTGCAGCCTGGCGGACCCCTGACTAGGCTGAACAGGAGGGTTGGTGTGAACCAACCATAAGGAGCCGATCGATGACGATGTCGAACGAAATGTGGGTCGTGGTGTATCTCGACCAGGAACCCCTGGCCTTTCCGGCTACCCTGATCAAAGAAGTCGTGCCTTGGCAGCCACTCAATCCGGTACCCAGTACGGCTCTGGGTGTGATGGGTTTGGTCGGCTTACGCGGTGAAACGCTGGCGGTGATCGATCTGTTACGGATGACCGGACACGGTCAGTTGGATGAACCGCAATTCATGCTGATTGTCGACTTCCCCGAATCCCGCATGGGCCTGGCGGTCGCGCGGGTCGAAGGTGTGCAGTATTTCAACGCTCAGGACGCCGACACCAATATGGCCGGTGGCTACATTGCCGCAACCGCCGAGCGCGATGGCCGCCTCTATCAATTGATCAATCCAACGGGGCTGGAGCAACTGATTGGTCAGCACACCGATGTCGGCGCCCTGGTGCGCGATTTTTAAGTCGTCTTCCTCAACAACTTGTCACACACCTCCACCCGGTTACGCCCGCCTTCTTTGGCTTCATAGAGGGCGTGATCGGCGCCTTCGGTCAATGTCTCGGGTGCATCGTGCTGTCTTGGCTTGGCAACACAGACACCGGCGCTGATGGTTACCACTGCTGCCGCTTCGGAGAAAGCGTGCGGTAACTGCAAGTCTTCCACTATCTGACGACACTGCTCAGCAACCTGAGCCGGAGCTTCGGTATGCGGCAGGATGATGGCAAATTCCTCACCGCCATAGCGCGCCACCAGATCGAGTGGTCGCTGGGCGATTCTTTGCAGCGCGGCAGCAACGCGACGCAGACACTGATCGCCGGCTGGGTGACCGTATTCATCGTTGTAGTTTTTGAAGTGATCGATGTCGATCATGATCAACGCCACCGAAGTGCCTTCGCGTTGCGCCCGCGCCCATTCCTGCGCCAGGTGCTGATCGAAATGACGGCGGTTGGCAAGGCCAGTAAGAGCGTCGGTTAAAGAGATACGCTCCAACTGGTCGCGGGCGGCCTGCAGTTCAGTATTGCGTTTTAAGGTGGCGATGACATAGCCACTGAGCAGGACAATAAACAACAGACCGCCACCAAACACCAACCAGGGCAGATAGCTGCGTTGCTCCACGGCAAAACTCCGGGCAGGAATGGCTTCGATCAACCACTGTCGACCGCCCACATCAAAAACGTCCGACTCGTAACGCCAAGGCATATGCCAGGCCTTAACATCGGACGGGATATTCTCGAACAGCAGTTCATCCTGGCCACTGGTGCGGTCGATGATGCGTATGCACAGATCTCCCGGGGAAGTCGCGCCGATGGATTGCTGAAACAGTGCGCCGACCCGGAACACCCCATTGAAAAAACCGCGCAACTGAGCGCGTCGTTCTTGTGGTTGCTGTGGTTGACCGTCATAGAGCGCCGAAAACACCAAAAATCCTTGCTGGTTTTCCGGTTCCTGGACCAGTCGAATGCCCGCCGTTGCGACCAGGGCTGCGCTGTCGCGAGCCTCGAGCAGGGCGTTCAAGCGACGCTGTTCACTGGCCAGATCGAAACCCACCGCTGCCTGGTTGGTGGCCAGCGGCTCGATGAAGACCACCGGCACGTACCAGTCACGTTGCGCCACAGCGACGGCGGCGGTACCGGCCCGTTCGAACACTTCAAAGTCGGGAATCCACTGACGGATTTGCTGCTGCATAGACTGCAACTGTGGCTGATGAACCCAGGGCGCCCAGGCAAAAGCCTGTATCGCCGGAGAACGGCGCAACACCCCTTCAGTGACGCGTTCAAACAAGGCCGGATCGATGGTCTCGACCGTCGACAAGGCTTGATTCAGAGCGTACAGAATTTCCAGGTTCAACAGCACTTCGCGCTCAAAGGCCACAGCGTGCTGATCCACCTCAAGCTCGAAGCTTTGCCGGATAGCGGCACTTTCATTGTCGTATAAACGGTGCGCCAAGACGGCCAGGCAACCGATCCCAATAACGGCAAGGTTCAGAACCACCCGGTTGGTACTTACTTTCACTACCGCCACGCCTCCCGGGCAAAACGTTTATTGCATTGCCTGTTAAGCCTAGACCAGGTTGTGACAAATGGGAGCTTTCGCAGCAAAGACTCAGCCAGCAGGCGCCAGACCGAGTGCCGATAGCGGGATGCCAAGCTTCTTCAACGCCAACTGCAGGGTCGAGCGCACCAGACGTGGGTTATCCAGATGCAGCAATCCCGCCACCACCTGTTCGGCCCAGTCGGAATCGACCTGACGCAAGACGGATTTAACGCGCAGCAAGTTGGAACTGCTCATCGACAACTGCCGATAACCCAGCCCAACCAGTATCACCGCCCCCAGCGCATCGCCGGCCAATTCGCCGCACAGGCTCACCGGTACACCGGCGGCGTTGCCGGCGTCGATCACCACTTTCAGTGCCTTGAGCACAGCCGGATGGAGGGCATCATAGATGGCGGCCACGCGCGGATTGTTGCGATCGACCGCGAGCAGATACTGGGTCAGGTCGTTGCTACCCACGGAAATAAAATCGACCTGACTGGCCAGCTCAGCAATCAGATACACCGCCGAGGGTACCTCGACCATCACGCCGACATCCGGCACCCGTACCGCCAAACCTTCTTCGTTCAATTCCATTACGGCGCGATGAATGATCGCCAGCGCCTCTTCAACCTCACTGACGCTGGTCACCATGGGCAGCATTACCTTGAGGTTATTCAAGCCTTCACTGGCACGCAGCATGGCGCGCACCTGAACCATAAACAGCTCGGGGTGATCGAGCATGACGCGAATGCCGCGCCAACCGAGGAAGGGATTGTCTTCAACGATGGGAAAATAGGTCAGGCTTTTGTCGCCGCCAACATCGAGCGTGCGCATGGTGACCGGACGCGGTGCAAAGGCTTCCAACTGAGCGCGATAAATAGCCGCCTGTTCTTCTTCGGAGGGAAACCGCTGGCGCATCATAAAAGGGATTTCGGTGCGGAACAGACCCACACCGTCGGCGCCTCGATCTTGCGAGCGGATGATGTCGGTCTGCAAACCGGTGTTCACCAGCAGGGTGATGGCCAGGCCATCGCGGGTCATGCCCGGTTCATCCTTCAGCGACTCCAGCCCCGCTTCACGCGCCGCTTCTTCACGACACACCGCTTCGAAATGCTGACGTTTTTCATCCGACAGCCGGTAATAGAGGTGGCCGCGATAGCCATCAATCACCAGGTCTTCGCCCTGCAGCGCCTGCCAGGGCAGCTCCTGTACACCCATCACGGTGGGAATATCCAGCGCCCGCGACAGAATGGCGATGTGCGAGTTGGCCGAACCACGGGTACAAACAATGCCGGCGATCTTGGCCCCAGTCAGTTCGCCAAACACCGTCGGTGAAATTTCTTCGCCGATCAGAATGGCGTTTTCCGGGATCGCCTGTATCGGTGTCGATTCCTGCAGATAAGCGAGCACTCGCCGACCCAGATCGCGCATATCGGCGGCACGTTCGCGCAGGTAGGCGTCGTCCATGCTTTCAAAATGGTCAATATAGCCGCGCATCACGCCGGCCAGAGCGCTCTGCGCCCATTCACCCTGGCGGATACGTTCGATCACCGCTTCGCCCAGCGCTGCATCATCGAGGATGTCGACATAGACGTTGAACAGCGCTAACTCTTCCGGACGCAGCTCAACCTGCAATTTATCGCGAGTGGCGCGCAACTCAGCACGCACAGAGCCCAGGGCCTGATGGAACAATGCCACTTCAGTGTCGATGTTTTCGGCCGGCCGGTACCGCACCGCCTTAAGGTCCGCCGTCGGCAGCAAAACATGCCCCTGGCCGATGGCAACACCCTGAGCACCGGGCACGCCCTGGAAGCGCACGTCCTTTTGCTCGTCACCGAGAAGGTTCAGCCCCGACAGCGCTCCGGTGGCCTCGGCATGCGCAATAACGCCTGCTAACTGCGCCGACAGCGTGACCAGGAAGGCTTCTTCTTCATCACCAAAACGACCGGCCTCGGTTTTCTGGATGGTCAGCACACCGAGCAGTTTACGGTGGTGAATGATCGGCACCGCCAGCGTGCCTTTATAAGGCTCTTCGCCCAGGCCGGGTACCAGATGGTAATTGGGGTGGCGGGTGGCGTCGCCCAGATTGATCGGTTCTTCACGCTTGCCCACCAGGCCGATCAGGCCCTGATTCTGGGTCAGCGTCAGCTTGCCGATGGCGTCGGCGCTCAAGCCGTCGGTGGCCATCAACACATAACGTTCAACGTGCGCATCCCACAAAAACACCGAACACACCTGCACATCCATACCAGCGCGAATGCGGCCAACGAGGGTACGCAGGGAGCTTTGCAGATCCCGGGCGCTGTTGACTTCCTCGACCACCTGGCGAAGCAGGTGCAACATGTCAGCCACGAATACGCTGCTCCCGATTGATGCGCGGCGCCAACTCAGCCATCGCCTGGCGATAGACCGAACGCTTGAACGACACCACCTTGGCCAGCGGATACCAGTAGGATACCCATTGCCAACCGTCGAATTCCGGATCGTCACTGCCATTGAGCTGAACGTCTTCATCAGCGCACAGCATGCGCAATAAAAACCACTTCTGTTTTTGGCCGATACAAATAGGCAGGGCGTTATAACGAATCATGCGTTTGGGCAGCCGGTAACGCAGCCAGTCGCGAGTACAGGCGAGCACTTCAACGTCGTCCTCGCCCAAGCCGACTTCTTCACGCAGTTCGCGATAGAGCGCATCAAGCGGCGTTTCCTGAGCGCGAATACCGCCCTGAGGAAATTGCCAGGCATCCTGACCGATACGCCGGGCCCACAGAACCTGGTTCTGGCCGTTAGTCAGAATAATGCCCACATTGGGGCGATAGCCATCGGAATCGATCATCGCCACTGCCGCTTTATCGCAGGGCCGGCACGGGGTGCCGGCCGGTTCACCGGGCCCCTGAGGGGTCTGTGAGGGCAGCACTGAAGCAAAACCCCCATGCAGGCATTGTTCCATAAGCCTTGGCAAACACCAAACAGGTGCGTCTGCGACCGCCAGGCGCTTGTACCGTCTGGTTAGAATCCGTAATCTTAGGAAGCTTCTGCAAGCCGGAGCCTCAAGCGAGCTAATCAGAGGCTCCCGTACCCTCAAGCGCCTGTCTCGGGCGCGTTTTTGTCTAAGGAAGTTGTCTTGACCCTGGCCATTTTTGACCTCGACCAAACCCTGCTCAGCGGCGATTCCGATCACGCCTGGGGCGAATTTCTGGTCGAGTCCGGTCTCGTTGATGCGCACACGGTATTAACCGCCAACGACCAGTTTTTTGCCGACTACCAAGCCGGTCGACTCGATATTCAGGCTTATCTGCTGTTCGTGCTGGAGTTCCTCGCCGACAAGGACCCGGCTGAACTGGCCGAGCTGCATCGGCGTTTTATGGACGCCAAAATCATTCCGATGATTCAGGCCGGTACCGAGGCGCTGCTCAACAAACACCGTGACCTGGGTCACACCCTGATGATCATCACTGCCACCAACCGTTTTGTTACCGGCCCCATCGCCCAATATCTCGGCATTGAACATCTGATCGCCTGCGAAGCCGAGCAGATTGATGGTCGTTATACCGGTCGGCCGGAAGGCGTTCCCAGTTTCCGCGAAGGTAAGGTGACACGGCTTAACGACTGGCTGGAACAGCAGGATGAAACACTCGACGGTGCCTGGTTCTATAGCGATTCGCACAATGACCTGCCGCTGCTGTCCCTGGTCGATCATCCGGTCGCAGTAGACCCGGATGATCGCTTGCAGGCCGAAGCAGAACAACGAGGTTGGTCCATCATCAGTTTGAGGGAAACACATGCCGAATTTTAAGCGTCCCGGCATCCGCCACAGCGCCATCCTGCTCAGCCTGGGACTGATACTCAGCGCCTGTTCGGATCCCGATCCGGAACCGATCGAGCTGGAATCTCTGCTGCCATCAGAAGCAGCACAAGACGAAACCGTCGACACTGGGCCGCGTTTTGCAGCCGCTGCCGATCTGGTGCGTTCAACCGCCCAACGTCAGGGCGCCGCTTTGATGCAAGCTTGCACCGATCTTGATGCCGGCGTGACCGACTTTCTGGCCGAGCCTAACACCGCCAACCGCGATCTGGCGCGTACTGCCTGGCACGATTGCTACGAGCAATGGAATCGTTTCCGCCCGTTCAATCAACGCGCCTTCACCGTGACCGAGCAGGCACAGTTCCGACGCACCCAAAGCCTGATCAACATCCGGCCTTTCCAACCCGGCTATATCGATGGACTGCCGGATTATCCTTACAGCGGCCTGGTGCATGAAAGCGGACTGGATCTGACTTTGGACAACCTGGTTGAGCAACACCAGATGATGGATTCGGAATCACCGTCGCTGGGTTTTCCGGTCGTGGAGACCTTCCTCTGGCGTGAACCTCTGACCGAATCCTGGTTACCGGTCGCCAGCAATGACGCAGCCGTGGTCGAACGTCGTCATCGATATTTGCGCCTGGCGACCGATCATCTGCTGAGCCAACTGCAGAGCGCGACTAACCGTTGGCAGGGTGAGACCGGTTTCGATGTGCTCACCGAAGAAGGCCAGCTGCGCTTAACCTGGCAAAGCCTGCAACGTCTGGCACAGGTAGAACTGCTCAGCTACAGCTTTGCCGACGGTACGCTGGAAGAAAGCAGCTGGCATCACCTCAGCGCCGAAGCCGGCCAGGGCCGACGCCATCTGTTAGCGCGTCTGGACGGCATTCAGGCACTGCTGCAGGAAAATGAGGAAGACGCCGGCTCGCTGGCTTCCTGGCTCGACCGCGCCGATACCGATGTGACCAGCGCCATCATTAACGAGCATCTGGCAGCGGCGCGGACGGCTATTGCGGCCTTGCCGGAAAACTACACCTTTGGCGATATTGACCCTGACACCTGGCAGAGTACGCGTCAGGTGGTGGCGCAGGTGGCGGTCGACTTCAATACGCTGTCGCGTCAATTGGGCCTGGAACTCTTTACCGAATAAAGCGGGAGTCAGCGATTCAGCACGGTTTGCAACAGGTCTGGATCCGACACCGCAACAAACTCGGGGTTGAGCGTATCGGCTTTGCCATACTCCAACGCCGAGCCATCCCACTGCACCAAAGCGCCGCCGGCCGCCTCCAGAATGGCTTGCGGCGCGGCGGTATCCCATTCACTGGTTGGTCCCAGGCGCGGATAGATATCAGCCTGGCCTTCAGCCAGGTGCATGAATTTCAGCGCCGATCCCACCGATTGCGTTTCCACCTGAAAGCCCGCTGCTTCCAGTCGAGGCCGCCACTGACCGCGCCAATCGGTACGACGACTGCCGAGCACACGAACCACCTCACCAGAACGACCGGCGCGCAATGGCTGCGACTGATCAGGCCACCCCATCTGAGGTGTAACTTCAACACCACCCCACCAGGCCCGGCCGGTCACCGGCTGATAGAGCATGCCAAACACCGGCTGGTTGGCATCCATAAAGGCCACGTTGATAACAAATTCCCCGCTGCGATGCAGGAACTCTCGCGTGCCGTCCATCGGATCGACCAGCCAATACTGCTGCCAGTGGCGCCGCTCTTCCCAGGCAACCACGGCTTCTTCAGACAGCACCGGTCGATCAATCACCTTGGGCAAGCCGGCTACCAACGTCTCGCTGGCTGCTATATCGGCGGCAGTCACCGGAGAATCATCGGCTTTGCGGTTGGTCTGCCAGCGGCTGGAATCACCGTACACCCTAAGAATACGATCCCCGGCTTTCTGCATCAGTTGATACAGCGAAGCGATGCGTTTCGGGCCAAATTGAGGATCGAGCGACATAGGGTGTCAGCTTGAGATAAGAGTGAAGCGGCAGTTTAACACGCCACCCCTTGCAGAAGGTGACCGGGACCCGCATCTTGGGCGCTTCATGCATCAACAGCGGAATCGGCATGACCGACAGCACGCCGGTGCGGCTCGACAAATGGCTTTGGGCCGCCCGTTTTTACAAAACGCGCAATCTCGCCAAAGAAGCCATTGAAGGCGGCAAAGTGCACTACAACGGCGCCCGCGCCAAACCCAGCCGCACCGTAGAAACCGGCGCAAGCGTACGCTTGCGTCTAGGCTGGGATGAGATGACGGTGGTGATCGAAGCCGTCAGCGACAAACGTCGTGGCGCGCCCGAGGCCCGCCTGCTGTACAACGAGACCGCCGATTCGATCACCCAGCGCGAACAACGCGCCGCCCAACGCAAAGCCGAACAGGCACACCGACTGGCACCAGACCAGCGACCCAGCAAAAAACAGCGGCGCGATATTCGTCGCCTTAAAGACACTCTCAATACCTGACCGCGGATGACCCCAGTTTCATGAGCAGCCCAGACCAAACACAACGCTTTCTGTTCGACCAATCACAGATTCGCGGCGAAATCACCGGCCTCGGCCAGAGCTACCTGGACGTGCTGGACAAGCACAATTATCCCGAACCGGTGCAACGCCTGCTGGGTGAGTTTATGGCGGCGGTCGCGCTGCTCAGCGACACGCTGAAATTCGAGGGTCGCTTGAGCCTGCAGGTGCGCGGTGCCGGTCAGGTACGCATGCTGATGGCCGAATGCCGCAACCACGAAGCAGTGCGCGCCATCGCCCAATACACCGACGATTTCAGCACCCAGGCACCCTTGCTGGGCCAGGGTCAGATGGCCATCACCATCGAACCGGATCAGGGCAAGCGCTATCAGGGCATTGTGCCGATCGATGACGATGACCAATCGCTCAGCCGCGCTGTGGAAGATTATTTTCGCCAGTCCGAACAGATTCGCACCCGACTGTGGCTGGCCGCCGATGGCCAGCGCGCCGGCGGTGTACTGATTCAGGCGATGCCGGAATCAGCCAGCGAAGGCAGCCTGGAAAACCCGGACACCGACGCCTGGGATCGAGTCACGCATCTGGCCGATACGCTGACCGACGAAGAACTGCTGAAACTCGATAATCAGACCTTACTGCACCGGCTGTTCCACGAAGAGCAGTTGCGTCTGTTTGACGCTCATGAATTGCGTTTTGAATGCACCTGCAGCCGCGAACGCTGCGCCAATGCCATTCTGACGCTGGGTGAGGAAGAAGCCTTGAAAGTGGTTGCAGAAGAAGGCGTACTGCACAGCGATTGCCAGTTCTGCCACCAGCAATACCGCTTTGATCAGCACGACATCACCACGCTCTTTGCTGACTATCGCCAAAACCTGAACTGAGCGTTGCGCTCAGTTCAGGCTCTCAGCGCTTGTCCGTTGAGTTATTGACCCATCAAAGGCCGCCACCAGGCCTCCGTCTGGAGGCTGTCCACTTCCGCCAGCGACATGGCTTCACCGATGCGCGGTGTCACCAGGGTTTCGCCCTGAGCTTCGGCCAGCGTCGCCAATCGCTCCAGTGGATCGAACCAGGCATGCAGCGCCAGATCGAAGGTACTGTTGTGGATCGGGAACAGGCGCTGGGCACCCAGATCGCGATAGGCCTGCAGCGTTTCCTCTGGCGTCATATGCACGCCCGGCCAGGCCGGGTCGTAGGCACCGGTTTCCATCAGCGCCAGATCAAAACCACCAAAGGCAGCGCCAATGGTTTTGAAGCCGGAGAAATAGCCGCTGTCGCCGCTGAAAAAGAGTCGCTGCGACGGCGTCTCTATCACCCACGACATCCACAGGGTGGTATCACGGTCGAAGAGTCCGCGGCCGGAAAAATGCTGCGCCGGCGTGGCAGTGAAAGACAGCCCGCCAACCCGGCTTGACTGCCACCAGCGGTGCTCACGAATACGCGCCGGATCCACGCCCCATTCCACCAGCGTCGCCGCTACACCTTCGGGCACCAGGAATTGCTGCACCTTGTCTTTGAGTAACTTGATGCTGGTTTTATCGAGATGATCGTAGTGGTTGTGCGAAATCAGCACACCGCTGATCGGCGGCAGTTGTTGCGGATCAATCGGTAACTCGTGGAAGCGCTTGGGACCTGCCCACTGCACCGGAGCAGCGCGTTGCGACAACACCGGATCGGTCAACCAAAGCTCGCCGTCCAACCGCAGCAGCAAGGACGAATGCCCCAGACGATAAATCCGGTCTTCACGGCCAGCGAGCAGATCGTCCGCGCTCATCGGCACCACCGGAATCGCCCCCGGCTCGGGTTGTGAGCGATCACTTTTCTCAAAGAAATAGCGTTTGAGAATGCGCCACATCGACGCATTGGGTCGCATCGGGTCGATGTTGGCATAACGACCGTTTGCAGCAGCCGCAGTCGTTTGTGGGGAAGTCAGTTCCTGGGCCATAAAGCCTCCTATCAAGGTGATCGCTGCGACGGCCACTGCCAGCACTAAGATCCGGCGTTTCATAAAACATGCCTCTGAAAAAAGGGGGAAAGCAGAGGCCGTAGCCCGTGGCGCGAACTCAAACTATACGCATCAGTTTACTTTTCGGATTCAAAGAGTAAACCGACGAGTGTAATATTGTGACTTCCAGCCAATGAGACTGAAACTTCATGACCGCGAGAAAGGGCGTCAGCGCACGCAAGCACCAGGCAATACTTGATGCCGCCGCCGAGGAATTTAAGGAATTTGGCTTTCAGGGCGCCAATATGGACCGCGTCGCCCAACGGGCCGAGGTATCCAAGCGCACCGTCTACAACCATTTCGCCAGCAAGGAAAAGCTGTTTGAGAGCATCACCCTGAACGTCTGGCGTCAGGCGCAGGCCGCGACCGAACTCACTTACCATCCCGACCAGTCGATACACAGCCAACTGATGACCCTTGCCGAACAGGAGCTGACGCTGCTGCAATCGGCCGACTATTTGCGACTGACGGCGGTCCTGGTGGCGGAATTTGCCCGCACGCCCAGCCTGGCGGATCAGGCACGGGAATGGATGACGCAGGAAGAGAGCGGCGCACGCCGCTGGATGGGCGCTGCCGTCGCCGCCGGTCGGCTAAACACCACCGATGCCGACCTGGCTACAGCGCATTTCTTTAACCTGATTAAAGGTCAGGCCTTCTGGCCTCAGGTGGTCTGGCACGCGCCCATTCCGACGGATTCAGAACGGGCGCAGATCGCGTCCGAGAGTGTGGCCATTTTTCTCGACCACTTTGGCATCGATCACTGAGACCGTGACATCCGACCTCAGCGGTCAAACAGTGAATCGCCCAGCTGATCGATCATCAGCCTGGCCTTGAGGACGGTAAAATCGCAGGCTTCATCCTGGCCGGCAACCAGATCAGAACGGATAAAACGGTGGCGTTTTTCCGCATCAGACAAGGACTCAATGACGCCACTGACCCGGAACTGCCCGCCTTCGACCAGCGGCGTCGGGGTGATGCGATAACCCTTGTACTCAACGGCTTCGCCCTGAACCTGCTTACCACCAGCCGAAGCGGAACTGCCCAGCCAGTCTTTAATGCGTTTGAACATCTATAAACCCTTCGTTCGGTAAACCGGCCGGGATTGTAACGCCTTTGCCGCGCTGAGGTGTCAAAAATACGCCCAAAGGACCTGAAGCGCCCTGAAATCGATTACAAAACATGCACATAACCCAGCCGAGATGTTACCGACATCTGTGAAGTGTTACCGATTCACACGTCAAGAAGCCGTAAACGAGAATGAAATTGATCAGATATTAACCGACTGAATTTAACTTATTGTTTTTATTGAGTTTTTAAAATCTGGCACAGCACCTGCTCTATACTAGACACAACGATAAAGACGCCCCTCAATAACAACAACAAAGGGGTGAGATAAGAACGATAAGCGCCCATCCAAAAACAAGAACAAGGGCGCTGTTTTTATTTAAGGCCTTCTAAAAACAAAAAAAGGGCCAGCTTAACTTCCTGCCAGACCCTCTCTGTTACACCCATTCCAGCTTTATCCCACTGTTATTTCAGCGCCAGCCAGACAACTCCTGCGTCACGATCTTCTCAAGCATCTCGATGCTCTCATCACTGTCATTCAGACAGGGCAACACCGCGCAGGCTTCGCCACCGGCCTCCAGAAAGGTTTTGCGACCTTCGATGCCAATTTCTTCCAGCGTCTCAATGCAATCCGATACAAAGGCCGGCATCACCACAGCAATGCGCTTGATGCCCTCTGCCGGCAACTGCTGCAACACCTCGGCGGTGTAGGGCTTAAGCCATTCGGTTGGCCCCAGCCGGCTTTGGAAGGTGACGCGCACGCGCTCTTCCGGCCAGCCCAGCGCTTCACGCACCAGACGCGCCGTTTTCTGACAATGACAGTAATAGGGGTCGCCCAGATCGAAATACTTCTGCGGCAAGCCATGAAAGGAAAACAGCAGCACATCCGGTTCCTGATCGAGCTTCGCCAGTTCACTGCGGATGCGCTGAGTCAGCGCCTGAACATGGGCCGGATGATCGTACCAGGGATGTGCCACTCGCAGGGTCGGTTGCCAACGCTTGGCTTTGAGCGCAGCGAAGACGGCATCGGTTACCGAGGCGGTGGTGGTGGCAGAATATTGCGGATAAAGCGGCACGATCAAAATGCGGTCACAGCCGGCGTCCGTTAACGCATCGAGACGTTCGGCAATGGATGGCTTGCCATAACGCATGGCCCAGTCAATCACCACGTCATCGAAGCGTTGCTGCAAGCGTTCAGCCTGACGTCGGGTGTAATAACGCAGCGGTGATTCGTTGTGATCCTGCAGCCAGATTTTGCGATAAGCCTCGGCCGATTTACGCGGCCGGAAAGTGAGGATGGGACCATTGAGTACCGGCCACCACAGCAGCGGATGCAGTTCGATGACTCGCCGATCGGAGAGAAACTCCTTCAGATAACGCCGTACGCTCCAGTAGTCGGTCGCCTCGGGGGTACCCAGATTGACCAATAACACGCCAAGACGACCATAGGCGACGGCAGGGTGTTGCGTTGCATCTTTCATTTACTGCATCCAGAACAAGGCGGTCATCAGCCGCTTGCTGATAAACCACGGAGAATTCAGTGCCGATACCGCATGTCTAAAGCACAATTAATGTCTAAACCAGGGCATCAACATTTTGATAGTTATACGCTAGAACATCATTGATCTTAAATTTGTCAGACCTATCAAAGCCATAAGGTGCTGCTGAGGCTTTCTGGTACTATTCGTTCAAGCCGCCGTCCAGGATCACCGCCGGCGCGAGCGGCGCAATAATAACAAAGACGAGACTGCTATCGTGATGAACCCCTGGTCCATCTTTATGCTGGCCATCGCCTATGTGACGCTGCTGTTCGGCTTGGCGCTCTTCGGCGATCGGCAAAAAGAACGCCGCTGGCCGAACTGGGTGAATGCCACCATCTATGCGTTGTCGCTGGCAGTCTATTGCACCAGTTGGACCTATTACGGTGGCGTCGGTCGCGCCGCCAGCGGTGGTTGGGATTTTCTGCCGATCTACCTGGGACCCATCCTGGTGTTCGTCTTTGGCGGCCCGCTGCTGCACAAGGTGGTGAAGATCGGCAAGCGGCAGAATACCACCTCCATCGCCGACTTTCTGGCATCGCGCTATGGCAAACGCAATGGCATTGCGCTGCTGGTTACCGGCATCTGCACCCTGGCCGGCGTGCCCTATATCGCGCTGCAGTTAAAGGCGGTTTCAACCAGCCTGGAAGTGTTGGTCGACCCGGCCCTGATGGTGCAAAGCGGCATTACCGACACCGCCCTGGTTGTCGCCCTGGCGATGATCGGTTTCGCCACGCTGTTCGGCACGCGTCAGGTCAATGTGTCTGAACATCACCGCGGCATGATGTTCGCCATCGCCTTTGAATCCGTGGTTAAACTGGCCGCACTGATCAGTCTGGCGGCCTTTGTTATTTTCGTTTTCTTCACCGGGCCGAGCGAATTTTCCCAGATTTACCACCAACTGGGTGCCTTTCAGTGGCACGGCATGTCGCTGAATTTTCTGACTCAGGTGATTCTTGCCGCCAGCGCGGTACTGGTGTTGCCACGTCAGTTTCACGTCACAGTGGTGGAGAACACCGACCGCGATCATGTCAACGTCGCGCGCTGGGTGTTCACCGGTTATCTGGTATTGATCAGCCTGGTCATTTTACCGATCACCACCGCTGGCTTGTCGCTGTTTCCGGTGGGCAGCGTCAACGCCGATACCTATGTATTGCTGATTCCGCAGGCCAGTCAGCAAAACTGGCTGTCGGCGCTGATGTTTATCGGTGGCTTCTCGGCGTCGACGGCCATGATCGTCATCACCACGCTGACGCTGTCCACCATGCTCAGCAACGATGTGGTACTGCCGCTGGTCATGCATCGGCGCCTGGCTGAACCCCACGCTCAGGTCGGCCCCATGCTGATTCTGCTGCGCCGTGGCGCCATCGTTGCCGTTATTCTCGCCGCCTGGTTGTATCACCACTCCTTCGGTGGCATTGATGAACTGTCGACCATCGGCCTGCTGGCGTTTTCACTGGTGGTGCAACTGATGCCGGCACTGCTCGGCGGTCTGTACTGGACCAAGGGCAATGCCTGGGGCGCCTACGCCGGCATGAGTATCGGCACGCTGCTGTGGGCCTGGACGCTGATGCTGCCGACGCTGGTGCGTTCGACCATGCTGCCGGAAGCCCTGCTCAGCGATGGTTTGTTTGGCCTGAGCTGGTTGCGCCCGGAAGCCATGTTCGGCTTCGAATTTTCTGACTCCTTAAGCCACGGCGTTTTCTTCAGTCTGATCGCCAACATCACCCTCTATGTCTGGGTCTCGCGGCGTACTCATCCCAGCCTGAACGACCGCATGCAGGCCACCGCCTATGTAAAAATGGACGAACATCTGCATCAGCCGGGTCAGCTTCCCAAAAAGAGCACCATCCGTGTTGCTGATCTGGTGTCGATGCTGGAACGCTTTGCCGGGGTCGGCCGCAGCCGCGAGCTGGTGGAAGACTTCGAGCGTGTTAACCATCTGCAACTGCACGATCAGGAACCGCCGACGCCCGACTTTATCCGCTACGTCGAACGCACCCTGTCCGGGGTGATTGGCGCCAGTTCGGCGCGCGCCTTGATGCATTCAGCGTTGTCGGGTCGGCATCTGAATTTCGAGGACGTGGTCACCTTCTTCGACGAAACCACCCAGGCCATTCAGTTCAACCAGAAGGTGCTCTCGGCGACGCTGGAGAACATCGACCACGGTGTCTCGGTGATTGATCGCGATATGTGCCTGGTCGCCTGGAATCGCAAATATCTGGAAATGTATTCCTACCCCAAAGGCATGATTCGCGTCGGCGTGCCGGTCGCCAGTCTGGTGCGCTACAACGCCGAACGCGGTGAATGCGGCCCGGGCTCGCCCGATGAACACGTGCGCCGGCGCCTGGACCACCTCAAGCAAGGCTCTTCACACCGCTTTATTCGCGTGCGCACCGACGGCTCGGTGATCGAAATGCGTGGTAATCCACTGCCTGGCGGTGGCTTTGTAACCACCTTCAACGACATCACCGAATTTGTCCGGGCTCAGGACGAGTTGGAAGACGCCAAAAACACCCTGGAAATGCGGGTCACCGAGCGTACCGAAGCGCTGCGTGAGGAAATCAAAGAGCGCGAACGCGCCGAAACCGCCTTGCTCGCCGCCAAGAGCGAGGCCGAACTCGCCAACGCCAGTAAGACGCGCTTTCTGGCGCTGGCCAGCCACGACATTCTGCAACCCTTGAATGCCGCCCGGCTCTATGCCGCCTCTTTGAGCGAACAATGGCCCGGGGAAAGCACCTTGCTGAAACTGGACCAGTCGTTGCGCACCACCGAAGAGTTGATGTCGACGCTGCTTGAAATTGCCCGTCTGGATGGCAACGACGAACCCGTCCAACCGGAAGCACTGAGTTTATCGACCCTGTTTGAAAGCATTCGCAATGAATTCACTCCTGTTGCCGAAGAGAAGAACCTGATTCTGCGCGTTCGTCCGAGCAACCTGACGGTACTGTCGGTGCCCAATTCGCTGCGCCGGATACTGCAGAACATGGTCTCCAACGCTATTAAATACACTCGCTCCGGCGGTGTTCTGCTCGGTGCTCGCTTGCGAGGCGACAGTGTCATCATTCAGGTCTGGGATACCGGTCTGGGTATCGATGATCAGGATCTCAAACGCATCTTTCAGGACTTCACCCGCCTCGATCAACACAGCCAGGAAGCCCAGGGTGTCGGTCTGGGCCTGGGTGTGGTGGCGCGGCTCAGCCAGCTGCTGAATCACCCGGTGACGGTACGATCTCGCCCGGGTTTTGGCTCTTGTTTTGAGGTCAGCCTGCCGCGTGGTCAGCTCAATCGAGTAGTACCGCTCATGCCCACCCTGGCGCGCGAACAGGGTGATTTCGGTTTCCGTGTGCTGGTCATCGACAACGAACCACAGAATGTCGATGCGCTGGTCACGTTGCTGGAACGCTGGGGCTGCCAGACCGATTTTGCCAACCGCTCCGAGCAAGCACTGCAATCGCAACTGCCCGATCTGGTCTTGCTCGACTACCATCTGGGCGAGGCTGAAACCGGCCTGAGCCTCTATCCACGCCTGCTCGAACACTGGGGCGAGAAGATTCCGGGCATCCTGATCACCGCCCATCCGGATGAGCAACTGCGTGGTCAGGCCGAAGCCTTGGGACTGGGATTTCTGCGCAAACCGGTCAAGCCAGCGGCGCTGCGGGCACTGCTGCGCGCCCGCGTCGGTTGATATGCCCGGGGTTAGCCCGGTAACGAAGGGTCGGCTTCCATCGCCAGCCGGTTGGCCAGGATGACTGCCTGAGTGCGGTTGAGTACCCCCAGCTTACGGAAGATGGCGGTCACATGCGCTTTAACGGTGGCTTCAGAGATACTCAGATCATAGGCGATCTGCTTATTCAGACGGCCACGTTGCAACTGCTGCAAGACTCGTAATTGCTGGTCAGTGAGGTCTTGAATGCGCTGGGCGATGTCGGCTATTTCAGCGTCGTCCTCGCGCTCCGGCAAGCCTTCCGGCCAGACTTCATCTCCGGCCAAGACTCGCGCTACCGCAGCCTGAATATCGCTGGTTGAGGTCGATTTAGCGATAAACCCTAAGGCACCCAGTGCGCGGGTTCGAGCCACGATTGCCGGGTCATCACTGCCAGAAATAACCACCAGTGGCACCTCGGGAAATTCCTTACGAATCTGAACCAGACCAAAGAACCCTTCACTGCCGGGCATGCGCAGATCGAGCAACAAAAGGTCATATTCGTCGCCGGCACTGAGCCGTTCGCGGGTTTCATCAAGCGTTGAAGCCAGTTCGATATGGCAGTCCGCCAGCTCTCCGGTCTGTAACGCCATGGTTAAAGCATCGCGGAACAACGGATGATCATCAGCAATAAGTAACTGGTAAGACATCAATGATTTCCTGGCGCAGAACGGTGCACGAAACTTAGCCATCACCGTTCTATATTGTTGTTTTCGTTCGGACGCAGTTTGACGCTTTTTTCACCAAGTGTGAACCGTGGCACAAAAAAAGCCCGGCCAGGCCGGGCTTCGATGGGCCGGAGTAGACTCCGGCAGAACACGGTTTACTGATTCAGGCGATGCTCAATCAGGTCATCTACCACAGAAGGATCCGCCAAGGTTGAGGTATCGCCGAGCGCATCGTGCTCATTGGCAGCAATCTTGCGCAAGATACGGCGCATGATTTTACCTGAGCGTGTTTTCGGCAGACCGTCGGCCCACTGAATCAAGTCTGGCGAGGCGATGGGACCGATTTCCTTGCGCACCCACTGCACCAGCTCTTTGGTCAGTTCCTCGGTCGGCGCAATGCCAGCCATGGGACTAACGTAAACGTAGATACCCTGACCTTTGACATCGTGTGGATAACCCACCACCGCCGCTTCCGATACCGCCGGGTGAGCGACCAGTGCGCTTTCGATCTCGGCTGTGCCCAAGCGGTGACCGGAGACGTTGAGAACGTCATCGACGCGGCCGGTGATCCAGTAATAACCGTCTTCATCGCGACGCGCGCCGTCACCGGTGGTATAGACGCCTTCATAGGCACTGAAGTAGGTCTGGATAAAGCGTTCGTGGTCGCCGTAAACACTGCGCATCTGACCGGGCCAGGAGTCAGTAATCACCAGATTGCCCTGCACAGCGCCTTCCAGCGTGCGGCCGGCGTTATCGAGCAAGGCCGGTTTGATGCCAAAGAACGGACGAGTCGCCGAACCGGGTTTGAGGTCGGTGGCGCCGGGCAGCGGGCTGATCAGAATGCCGCCGGTTTCGGTCTGCCACCAGGTATCGACGATCGGCAGCTTAGCGTTGCCGAAGTTCTGGTGATACCACTCCCAGGCTTCGGGGTTGATTGGTTCACCGACTGAACCGAGCAGGCGCAATGACGACAAATCAACGCCGGTGTAGGCCTCATCGCCCTTGGCCATCAGGGCGCGAATGGCGGTCGGGGCGGTGTACAGGACGTTGACCTTATGCTTCTCAATAACCTGGGCGATGCGCTTGACCGACGGATAGGTCGGCACACCTTCGAACATCAATGTCTGGGCGCCGTTGGCCAGCGGTCCATACAGAATGTAAGAGTGACCGGTCACCCAGCCGACATCAGCAGCGCACCAGTAAACATCCCCGTCTTTGTAGTCGAACACATACTGGTGAGTAATGGACGCATAGACCAGATAACCACCGGTGGTGTGCAACACACCTTTAGGCTTGCCGGTCGAGCCGGAGGTGTAGAGGATAAACAGCGGATCTTCGGCATTCATTTCTTCGGCCGGGCAATCATCCGAGGCCTGCGCCACGGCGTCGTGGTACCAGACATCACGACCCTCTTTCCAATCGACTTTGCCACCGGTACGACGCACCACCAGTACCTTGTCGACACAGTCGGTACCGGGCTGTTCCAACGCTTTATCGACGTTGACCTTGAGCGGTACCTTTTTGGAGCCGCGCAAACCTTCGTCAGCGGTAATCACCACATTGGAGGTACAGTCTTCAATACGACCGGCCAGAGCGTCCGGAGAGAACCCACCGAAGACCACCGAATGAATAGCGCCGATGCGCGCACAGGCCAGCATGGCGTAGGCGGCTTCGGGCACCATCGGCATATAGATGGTTACCCGGTCGCCTTTTTTGACGCCCAGGTCTTTCAGTGCGTTGGCAAGACGGCATACATGGCCGTGCAATTCGCGGTAACTGATGGTTTGTTTTTCGTCAGTCGGCTCATCCGGCTCGAAAATAATGGCCGGCTGATTACCACGGCTTTCCAGATGGCGATCGATGCAGTTATAGGCAACGTTCAAGGTGCCATCGTGGAACCATTTGATGTGCAGATCGCTTTTATCGAAGCTGACATCTTTAACCTGAGTATAGGGTTTGAACCAGTCCAGCCGTTGTCCCTGCTCACGCCAGAAGCCTTCGTTGTCATCAACCGACTGCTGATACAGGCGCTGGTAATCTTCGCTTTTGATCAGTGCCCGTTCGCGGGCTGCACTGGGCACCGGATAGACTTTGCTTTCCATTTTGTTTCCCCTGTTTTTGTTCTAAGTTCAGTCATAGGGACTACATTGTTGTGCTGCGTTGCCGACTCACAATGAGACATTAGTCGATTCGCATTTAATGCCCGGCAAACAGCCAGGCATCCAGCTTAAAACGACATCATCGCTTTGCCTAGCGCCAGCGCCGCTCAGCCATCTTCATCGGTCTCCTGATAATTCTCGAACAGCTGTTTAAGCGCCGCCTGAGCGCGGCCATTGACGCTGTCTTTCGGGAACAGCCCACCGCTGTCCATCTGCCCCGGTGTCTGACCGGTTAACAGCTCCAGCGCCTGGTACACATGACGCACCGCCAGAATACGGAATTGACCGGCTGCAACGGCATCGATCACCGCTTTACGCAACATCAGATGCTTCAAATTGTCCGCTGGAATAATAACGCCTTCCTGGCCGGTTAAACCGCGCTGCTCGCACAGTTTGAAAAATCCTTCGATCTTTTCATTGATACCACCGACGGCCTGAACTTCACCGAGCTGATTCATTGAGCCGGTTATCGCCAGACATTGCTGCACCGGTGCCTGAGCGATGGACGACAGCAGCGCACAATATTCAGCCACGGTGGCGCTGTCGCCATCGACATGACCATAGCTTTGTTCCATGGCTATGTGCGCCGACAAGGTCAACGGAAAACGGCGACCGAAATCGTGGCCCAAAAAGCCGCTGAGAATCATCACACCTTTGGAGTGAATCGCCTGACCGAGTTCAACTTCACGCTCGATATCGACCACGCCTTTGGCGCCGACATGAACGGTGGCGGTGATACGTGCTGGCGAACCAAAACGGCTTTCACCAATTTCCATAACGGTAAGGCCATTAACACAACCGACACGTTCGCCAGTGGTATCGATCAGTACCGTGCCTTCCTGAATTTCGGTCAGCATCTGATCGGCGATGCGGCCGTTACGATACTCCGCTGCTGTTAACGCTCGTTCAACGTGTTCGTAATCGATCACCTTGGCTTCATCGTGACGACACAAGAAATCCGCCTCAGCAAAAACCTTGAATACCTTAATCACCTGAGCAGAGAGTCGACCTTGATGCTCCGCCTCGCGCAGGCTGTATTCAATCAACCGCTCCAAAGCGCTGCGGGTCAGAGGGCGCAGACCCTTATCTTCACCATAGGCCTTGATGCGCAGAATCAGGTTGTCGACCGTTTCCTGATTACGCGGAATAAAATTATCGAAGTCGACCGGCACTCGGAACAATTCATTAAACTCCGGATCCCATTCCTGCAACTGGTAATAAATATCACGAGAACCGAGCAAAATAATTTTCACATTCAGCGGAATACTTTGCGGACTGAGCGTCACCGAGTGCATCAGACTGGCATCGATAAAGGGTGACTCCATTTTCAACTCGCGCGTTTTCAAAGCGAGTTTTAATGCATCCCAGGCAAAGGGTTCAATCAGTAACTTTTCAGCATCCAAAATCAAATAGCCGCCGTTGGCTTTAAGCAAGCTGCCCGGCCTAATTAATTGGAAATTGGTAACTGGCATTCCCTGCTGAGTGGCGTATTCGATGCGGCCAAAAAGATTTTGATAGGTCGGCAGCATTTCATAAACCACCGGCACGCCGGCGTTCATTTCACGCTGCGTCAGCAGGTTCGGTTTCAAGTAAGCCTGCAACGCCTGTTTGCGTTCCTGATCACTGCGCGCTTCCAAGCCTAATTCATCGGCATAAAGTTCCAGAATCAGAGGCGGTAAATGAGTTTTTATCGCCCGCAAATAACGCAACACGCTGAGTTGGCTTTGGTACTTAACTTCCAACTCTTTGAGCATAGGCTTAATCGCCTGCTGCACCGTTTCGGTGTTCAGCTGACGCAATTGCTCGGAGGTGTTACGCCGCCAGGTCGGTAGTTCGAGCAGTTGTTCGTTAAGATATTCTTCAATTTCACTGATGCGTTTTTGGAACTCACCACGCAGGTCTTCTGGCAATTGAGCGAATTCAGTTTCATCGAGCGCTTTGCCATCGATAACTGGCAACAACATCACGCTGTTTGAATCGGAAACAACAGCCACATCCTGCTGATTGGCAAAGCGTTCAACCGTTGCCATGGCGGCGTCGTATTTTTGATTGAAATCGCGATCAAGCGCCGTGCGTTTGCGCTGATATGTCGGGTTCTCAAAGGCCGCCGGAAAGGTGTCCATCAAATCTTCGATAAAGCTGTTGATCGCCTTCGCCAGATCTTCGCCCCGGGCCGCCGGCAGCTCCAGCGTCATCGGTTCCCGCGGCGTTTCAAAATTATTGATGTAGGCCCATTCGGATGGCGCCGCCTGGCTTTCAGCCAAGTCTTTGACATAGTTGGACACCAGCGACTGACGCCCGGTGCCTGACTCCCCCATCACATAAAGATTGTATCCGGTGCCACGCATGGCGATGCCGAATTCGAGGGACTCTTTAGCGCGTGGTTGCCCCAGAAAACCACTGCTTCCCTCCAGGTCTGCAGTGGTTTCGATATTCAGATGGCTCAGATCAACCTGAGCTTTGAGCTGATGCGCCGCCAACGGACGCAAGGAAGCGGGATCGTACTGAGACATGAAGGTCCTTCAGCGGGCAGTGCCCGACGTCAAACGGCCACCTCGCCTTTGATGTGCGGGTGCGCCTGATAGTCGACAATTTCGAAATCTTCGAATCGATAGTCAAACAGACTGTCCGGTTTTCGCTTAATCGACAAGCGTGGCAACGGATAGGGTTCGCGGCTCAGTTGCAGATCGGTTTGCTCTGCATGATTGGAGTAGATATGCACATCGCCGCCACTCCAGACAAAATCACCCACTTCCAGGCCAGCCTGCTGCGCCACCATATGAGTCAAAAGAGCATAGGAGGCGATGTTGAACGGCAGCCCCAAAAAGACATCACAGGAACGTTGATAGAGCTGACAACTGAGTCGGCCATCGGCGACATAAAACTGGAACAGACTGTGGCAGGGCGGTAACGCCATCCGGTCGACATCGGCCGGGTTATAGGCCACGACCAACATACGACGACTGTCCGGATTGGTTTTCAGGGTATTCAGCACCTGGCTGATCTGGTCAATGGTGTCGCCATCGGGCGTACGCCAGCTGCGCCACTGCTGACCGTATACCGGACCCAGATCGCCGTTTTCATCAGCCCACTCATCCCAGATTCGTACACCGTTTTCTTTTAAATAGTGAATATTGGTGTCGCCACTGAGAAACCATAGCAGTTCATGGATGATGGAGCGCAGGTGCAATTTCTTGGTCGTGACCAGCGGAAAACCCTGCTGCAAATTGAAGCGCATCTGGTAACCGAACACACTGGTGGTGCCGACCCCAGTGCGGTCTTCTTTAGTAGCGCCGTGGGCCTTGATATGACGAATAAGATCCAGGTATTGCTTCATGCGCGCTTGCCTTTTTTCTCCATTGTGTCGGTTTCATAACGTGGATGCCGATAGGCCCAAATCAACATAAACACACCTATCAGAATCATCGGAACCGACAACAACATGCCCTGGGTGACGAAGCCCAATGCCTGGAAGCCCAGATGCGCATCCGGCTCACGGAAGAATTCAGCAGCGATGCGCAACACCCCGTAACCCACCATAAAGAAGCCCGATACCGCCATACGCGGACGGGGCTTACGGCTGAACCACCAGAGCACCAGAAACAGCAACAGACCTTCGCCAGCCATCTGATAGAGCTGCGACGGGTGCCGCGTCAGACCATCGACTTGGGGAAAAACCATCCCCCAGGGAACATCGGTCGGACGACCCCAGAGCTCACCATTGATGAAATTACCCAAGCGACCAAAGAACAGTCCAGGTGGGACTAAGGGCGCAACGAAATCACCTACGGTGAAGATCGCCATATGGCGACGTTTGGCGAACAGTACAACGGCCACAACGACGCCGATAAAGCCGCCATGGAAACTCATGCCGCCATCCCAGATGCGGATCAGGTAGAGCGGGTTCTGGAAAAACAGATCAAGATGGTAGAACAGGACATAGCCGATACGGCCACCAAGAACGATGCCGAGCACGATATAAAACAGCAGATCACTGACTTGTTCGGGGGTAAAACCACGCCAACTTTGGCGCTTGGCACGCCAGATGCCCAAATAGAGCCCGGCCACAAAACCAAGCAGGTACATCAAGCCATACCACTGCACCTGGATGGGGCCCCAGATGTGCAGCGCAACCGGATCAAATTGCGGGTGAATCATCGGCAAGTCCTCGACACTGAAGACGGCATCATACCAGAGCCGCTATGGCGCTCCTATGACTGCCGCCTTCAGCAAGGACCAGGATTCAGGCGTTAAAGCGATCCCGGTCGTGAGGCGCATCAAAACTTAACTGCGGCCCCTTGGGAACGACGCGATGTGGATTGATGGTATCGTGGCTGTAGTAGTAATGCCGCTTGATGTGCACCAGATCCACCGTCTCGGCGATGCCGGGCTGCTGATACAGATCGCGCACATAATTCTGCAGATTGGGATAGTCGGCAATACGACGCAGATTGCATTTAAAGTGTCCGACGTAAACAGCATCAAAACGAACCAGTGTCGTGAACAGTCGCCAATCCGCTTCGGTAATCTGATCACCCGCCAGGTAGCGCTGTTGTGACAAGCGTTCTTCCAACCAGTCCAGGCTGTCGAACAGCTCATCAAAAGCCGCTTCATAGGCCGCCTGAGTAGTCGCGAAGCCGGCTTTGTAAACGCCGTTGTTGACTGTGTGATAGACACGCTCGTTGACCGAATCGATGGTGTCGCGCAGCGGTTCAGGATAGTAGTCCAGTGTATTACCGGTAATACCATCGAAGGCGGAATTAAACATGCGGATGATTTCCGCACTTTCGTTGCTGGCAATGGTTTGTTGCTCTTTATCCCACAACACCGGGACCGTCACACGCCCGGTGTAATCGTCTTTAGCGCGCAAATAGAGTTCGTAATGGCGTTTCAGACCATAAAGATCGTCACCAATCGGCGTCGAACTGGGCAGCTCAGGCCCCTCATAGACCCAGCCTTCCTCCAGCATATCCGGGTGAACGACCGATAAGCCAATATGCGATTCCAGCCCTTTCAGCTTGCGAAAGATCAAAGCGCGATGCGCCCAGGGACAGGCCATGGAGACATACAGATGGTAGCGCCCGGACTCCGCCTTGAAGCCACCTCGCCCGGATGGCCCCGGTTCACCATCAGCGGTTACCCAATTACGGAAATACGCATCTTCACGCTGAAATTTCCCACCTGTTTTGCTGGTGTCATACCAGCGGTCCTGCCATTGACCGTTAACCAAAAGACCCATGAAACCCCTCGCTTCAGCATCCAAATGCATGCTGATTGATACATTTAAACCAGTGATAGTTAGCTTAGATATTAGTTCGGTGACGCCATAATCACAGCAGAACTTCCTGACTCTGGTCTTCAGAATATTTGAAGCGCAGCTAAGGACGACTGGCCAAAGGTGATCTATGCTTGATTGAAAGTTAATGATGTCGCGGCTGCATGGAAATGGATGTTCAGACAATACTGAACGAGACTCTGGAAGCAACTCAGGTCGGGATCAATATTTGCGACCAGCAGGATCGCCTGATTTACTGTAATCCGGCCTGTGCCCAGCTATTCAACTTACCGATCGAAAACGTGCTGGGCCGCTCCTGGTATGACGTCATGCGTCATTCCTACTATGAAAACGGCACCCTGGCGATTGATACCGATGACATAGAAGCCTGGCTTGAATCTGCACGACAGAAACGTCAGTTTAGCGACTACCGCACCTTTGAAATGGATACCCGCGATGGGCGCTGGTTTCTGTGTTCCGAATATCGTCACCCGTCCGGCTGTCTGGTCTTTCAAGCCACCGAAAATACCCGCCAAAAACGGCTCGAATTGCAACTGGTCGAGACCAAGCGCCAACTTGAAGAATTGGTGAGCCACGACGACTTGACCGGCCTGCATAATCGTCGCTTTTTCTTAGAAGAATTACACCGCACTCTGGCACAGAGCGAATCGCTAGCCAGTGACTCAAGCCTGCTGATGATTGATCTGGATTTCTTTAAATCGATTAACGACAACTTTGGCCATGCCAGTGGCGACCAGGTACTGAAGGAATTTAGTCACCTGCTTCCCGAACTGCTGCGCCCTTATGACCAAGCTGCCCGTATCGGTGGCGAAGAGTTTGCCGTCTTCCTTCCGGACACTCAGGCTGAGGAAGGGTTACGCATCGCAAACCGGATTCGTGAAACGATCAGTCAACATCACTGGTCTGGTTTCGAACCGGATTTCCGTCTTACCTTATCCATTGGTGGCATCAGCTGTCGTCCTGGTGCGGTTGCACCCGATGAACTATTAGCCAGGGCTGATAAGGCTCTTTATCAGGCTAAATCAGATGGGCGTGATCGAGTCGTTTGGGAAGGTTATTCCGACCATTAAAAAGGCGACCCTAGGTCGCCTTTTTCATTCTTGCTGGTCCGGCTATTACTGAACAGCGGCCAGCATATGATCAACAGCGGCTTCCACTTCTTCATCGCTCAAGCTGCCATTACCACCTTTCGCTGGCATGGTGTTGAAACCGTTGATGGCGTGGTTATAAAGCGTATCAACGCCTTTCTCGATGCGAGGCGCCCAATCACCAGCATTACCCAGACGGGGCGCGTTTAAAACGCCACTGCCGTGACAAGCAGCACAGACATTGCTGTAAACCTGATCGCCACTCATCGGCTCATCGCTCGCTGATGAGGCAGCCGCTACATTAGCCGTCTCACAGGGTTGTCCTTCTATACAAACGTTACCGGCTGGCGCTAAACGGTCCCGCACCTGGTCTTCGTAAGACTCGCCCCAGGCCAAGCCAGCCAACAATGTGAAGGTCATCAGCACTAGCAATTTTTTCATTATTGGACCCGCATCTTTAGATAATCGAAGGTGGCGCAAGTATAACCAGTAACGAGGCCATTGAAAAATCAGAACGCCCGTTTAAAACAACCCTGGGAGTAGGGCGGCGCTCCGCTGGCCGGCATCCCGGGACTCCTAGAGTAGGACATCGTCGTCCCCCGGTTTCCAGGCAATAAAAAACCCCAGGCCATCTCTGACCTGGGGTTCGCAATAAAAGCTTGACGATGACCTACTCTCACATGGGGAAGCCCCACACTACCATCGGCGAGGCTGCGTTTCACGACTGAGTTCGGCAAGGAGTCAGGTGGTTCCACAGCTCTATGGTCGTCAAGCAAACTGGTTGGTGGCTGTTGTTTTTTGCAGTTTTAACGAAGCCGTTTTTCTGTGTTGGCTTCTGTCAACAACGCACCCAATTCGCTCTGATTGACACGTTTTCTCATCTTTCTTACAGCCAGCTAGCTTTCTAGCTTTCTTTCTCACCAGCCGTCTTCTGTCCGATCGTCCAAGTGTTCTATAGCTCTATCTTTGTTGCGTCCAAGCCGCCAACACCCCTTGGGCGTTATATGGCCAAGCCGCACGGGCCATTAGTACTGGTCAGCTCAACGCCTCACAGCGCTTACACATCCAGCCTATCAACCAGGTCGTCTTCCTGGGCCCTTTAGGAGACTCGAAGTCTCAGGGAAAACTCATCTTGAAGGGGGCTTCCCGCTTAGATGCTTTCAGCGGTTATCCCGTCCGAACGTAGCTACCGGGCAATGCGATTGGCATCACAACCCGTACACCAGGGGTTCGTCCACTCCGGTCCTCTCGTACTAGGAGCAGCTCTTCTCAGTTTTCCAACGTCCACGGCAGATAGGGACCGAACTGTCTCACGACGTTCTAAACCCAGCTCGCGTACCACTTTAAATGGCGAACAGCCATACCCTTGGGACCGGCTTCAGCCCCAGGATGTGATGAGCCGACATCGAGGTGCCAAACACCGCCGTCGATGTGAACTCTTGGGCGGTATCAGCCTGTTATCCCCGGAGTACCTTTTATCCGTTGAGCGATGGCCCTTCCATACAGAACCACCGGATCACTATGACCTGCTTTCGCACCTGCTCGACCTGTCCGTCTCGCAGTCAAGCACCCTTGTGCCATTACACTAACCGCATGATTTCCGACCATGCTTAGGGTACCTTCGTGCTCCTCCGTTACTCTTTGGGAGGAGACCGCCCCAGTCAAACTACCCACCACACACGGTCCTCGCCCTGGATCACAGGGCTGAGTTAGAACCTCAAACTTGCCAGGCTGGTATTTCAAGGTCGGCTCCACATGGACTGGCGTCCACGCTTCTAAGCCTCCCAGCTATCCTACACAAACAAGTTCAAAGTCCAGTGTGAAGCTGTAGTAAAGGTTCACGGGGTCTTTCCGTCTAGCCGCGGATACACTGCATCTTAACAGCGATTTCAATTTCACTGAGTCTCGGGTGGAGACAGCGCCCCCATCGTTACGCCATTCGTGCAGGTCGGAACTTACCCGACAAGGAATTTCGCTACCTTAGGACCGTTATAGTTACGGCCGCCGTTTACCGGGGCTTCGATCAAGAGCTTCGCCTAAGCTAACCCCATCAATTAACCTTCCGGCACCGGGCAGGCGTCACACCGTATACGTCCACTTTCGTGTTTGCACAGTGCTGTGTTTTTAATAAACAGTCGCAGGGGCCTGGTATCTTCGGCTGGCCTCAGCTCCAGTCGTAAAGACCTTCACCTAACACCAGCGTGCCTTCTCCCGAAGTTACGGCACCATTTTGCCTAGTTCCTTCACCCGAGTTCTCTCAAGCGCCTTGGTATTCTCTACCTGACCACCTGTGTCGGTTTTGGGTACGGTTCCGGTGTACCTGAAGCTTAGAGGCTTTTCCTGGAAGCTGGGCATCAGTGACTTCGCGTTCCGTAGAACGACCGTCATCGTGTCTCAGGATTGTGGAACCGGATTTGCCTAATCCCACTCCCTACTCACTTGAACCAGGACAACCAACGCCTGGATCACCTAGCCTTCTCCGTCCCCCCATCGCAGTACACCCAAGTACGGGAATATTAACCCGTTTCCCATCGACTACGCTTTTCAGCCTCGCCTTAGGGGCCGACTCACCCTGCTCCGATTAACGTTGAACAGGAACCCTTGGTCTTTCGGCGTGGGAGTTTTTCACTCCCATTGTCGTTACTCATGTCAGCATTCGCACTTCTGATACCTCCAGCATGCTTCTCAACACACCTTCAACGGCTTACAGAACGCTCCTCTACCACTTGTGCAAGCACAAGTCCGTAGCTTCGGTACCATGTTTGAGCCCCGTTATATCTTCCGCGCAGGCCGACTCGACTAGTGAGCTATTACGCTTTCTTTAAAGGGTGGCTGCTTCTAAGCCAACCTCCTAGCTGTCTAAGCCTTCCCACATCGTTTCCCACTTAACATGGATTTTGGGACCTTAGCTGACGGTCTGGGTTGTTTCCCTTTCCACGACGGACGTTAGCACCCGCCGTGTGTCTCCCGGATAGTACTCTACGGTATTCGGAGTTTGCATGGGGTTGGTAAGTCGGGATGACCCCCGAGCCCAAACAGTGCTCTACCCCCGTAGGTATAAGTCCGAGGCGCTACCTAAATAGCTTTCGAGGAGAACCAGCTATCTCCCGGCTTGATTAGCCTTTCACTCCGATCCACAGGTCATCCCCTAATTTTTCAACATTAGTGGGTTCGGTCCTCCAGTTGATGTTACTCAACCTTCAACCTGCCCATGGATAGATCGCCGGGTTTCGGGTCTACATCACGCGACTGGACGCCCAGTTAAGACTCGCTCTCGCTACGGCTCCCCTATACGGTTAACCTCGCCACGTAATGTAAGTCGCTGACCCATTATACAAAAGGTACGCCATCACCCCCGAAGGGGCTCTGACTGCTTGTACGTACAGGGTTTCAGGGTCTATTTCACTCCCCTCTCCGGGGTTCTTTTCGCCTTTCCCTCACGGTACTGGTTCACTATCGGTCAACTGGGAGTATTTAGCCTTGGAGGATGGTCCCCCCGTCTTCAGTCAGGATACCACGTGTCCCGACCTACTCGATTTCACACCGTTGAGCTTTCGTGTACGGGGCTATCACCCACTATGGCGGTCCTTTCCAGAACCTTCCACTAACTGGCCCGGTGCTTAAGGGCTGGTCCCCGTTCGCTCGCCGCTACTGAGGGAATCTCGGTTGATTTCTTTTCCTCGGGGTACTTAGATGTTTCAGTTCCCCCGGTTCGCCTCTTGCTCCTATGTATTCAGAACAAGATACCCGCTAAAAGCAGGTGGGTTTCCCCATTCAGACATCTCCGGATCACAGGTCGTTTGCCACCTCCCCGAAGCTTTTCGCAGGCTACCACGTCTTTCATCGCCTCCAGTTGCCAAGGCATCCACCCTGTACGCTTAATCGCTTGACCATATAACCCGAAGGAGTGTCCCCACCGAAGTGGCTTCACGCTTCAAGCTTATGAGCGACGTCTTGAACGACAAAGATATTGCTACGCTTGGTTTTAATCAGACTTCTTTCTTTGAGAAAACTTCAATCAGATTGTTAAAGAACAGAAGATGCTTGCGAGTCTGCGCAAGGCGAAATGTTCTTGCTGTGATAAACAACAAAACCACTTGGCGTTGCGGACGAATGAATGGATTTTCTTTTTCAGGATTTGCCGAACGTTCTCGATGACCAAATTCGTCAAGACAAGGCGAAAGATAAGGAAGCATAGTCATCTATGCGACGCGCCTTTCAACGCAGGATTGACGGATTTGGTGGAGCTATGCGGGATCGAACCGCAGACCTCCTGCGTGCAAAGCAGGCGCTCTCCCAGCTGAGCTATAGCCCCATTTAAACTTGATCTTTTTCCGCCTGAACTTCGTTGCGCCGCTTCGCTCGTTCAGTCACATACTTCAGCATGCTCCTTCACTCACTCATTGCGCGCCTCGTCAGCCGAAAAAATCTCGGCGTTTAACTTCAACGCTTAAAACGCTTTAATTTTCGCAAGACAAGGCGGAAGTTCGCGAAGCGTATTAACAATACGTGAGCGGGCTTCCAACGCAGGATTGCGGAAATTTGGTAGGACTGGGCAGATTTGAACTGCCGACCTCACCCTTATCAGGGGTGCGCTCTAACCAACTGAGCTACAGTCCTAAAAATCACCGACGTAGCTCCGTTGCCATGACACAACCTTGAAGCCACACCTGAAAATCGTCAGTGGCTGCAGGCCGATTTTCCAACGTACAAACACGCAAAAAATCAGCGAGCCCTGTCGCTAATCCATTCACATCTTCAAGGAATCAAGTAATTCGTTGTGGACACTTGCGAGTCTAGGTTTAAGGAGGTGATCCAACCCCAGGTTCCCCTAGGGTTACCTTGTTACGACTTCACCCCAGTCATCAACCACACCGTGGTGAGCGCCCAATGTTAAGCTACCCACTTCTGGTGCAATCAACTCCCATGGTGTGACGGGCGGTGTGTACAAGGCCCGGGAACGTATTCACCGTGACATTCTGATTCACGATTACTAGCGATTCCGACTTCATGGAGTCGAGTTGCAGACTCCAATCCGGACTACGACCGGCTTTTTCAGATTAGCTCCACCTCGCGGCTTCGCAACCGTCTGTACCGGCCATTGTAGCACGTGTGTAGCCCTACTCGTAAGGGCCATGATGACTTGACGTCGTCCCCGCCTTCCTCCGGTTTGTCACCGGCAGTCTCCTTATAGTCCCCGACCGAATCGCTGGCAAATAAGGATAAGGGTTGCGCTCGTTACGGGACTTAACCCAACATTTCACAACACGAGCTGACGACAGCCATGCAGCACCTGTCACTGCGTTCCCGAAGGCACCAAGGTATCTCTACCAAGTTCGCAGGATTTCAAGAGTAGGTAAGGTTCTTCGCGTTGCTTCGAATTAAACCACATGCTCCACCGCTTGTGCGGGCCCCCGTCAATTCATTTGAGTTTTAACCTTGCGGCCGTACTCCCCAGGCGGTCGACTTATCGCGTTAACTTCGCCACCAAGTCCTTAAAGGTCCCAACGGCTAGTCGACATCGTTTACGGCGTGGACTACCAGGGTATCTAATCCTGTTTGCTCCCCACGCTTTCGCACCTCAGCGTCAGTATCAGCCCAGAGTGTCGCCTTCGCCACTGGTGTTCCTTCCGATCTCTACGCATTTCACCGCTACACCGGAAATTCCACACTCCTCTGCCGTACTCAAGCGAGCCAGTTTTGAATGCCATTCCCAGGTTGAGCCCGGGGCTTTCACATCCAACTTAACTTGCCGCCTACGCGCGCTTTACGCCCAGTAATTCCGATTAACGCTCGCACCCTCCGTATTACCGCGGCTGCTGGCACGGAGTTAGCCGGTGCTTCTTCTGACAGTAACGTCAATGATCTCGGGTATTAACCGAAACCCCTTCCTCCTGTCTGAAAGTGCTTTACAACCCGAAAGCCTTCTTCACACACGCGGCATGGCTGGATCAGGGTTGCCCCCATTGTCCAATATTCCCCACTGCTGCCTCCCGTAGGAGTCTGGGCCGTGTCTCAGTCCCAGTGTGGCTGATCATCCTCTCAGACCAGCTAGAGATCGTCGCCTTGGTGAGCCTTTACCCCACCAACTAGCTAATCTCACGCAGGCTCATCCAGTAGCGAGAGCCGAAGCCCCCTTTCCTCCGTAGAGATTATTCGGTATTAATCCGGATTTCTCCGGGCTATCCCCAACTACCGGGCAGATTCCTACGCGTTACTCACCCGTCCGCCGCTCGTCAGCAACTAGCAAGCTAGTCCTGTTACCGCTCGACTTGCATGTGTTAGGCCTGCCGCCAGCGTTCAATCTGAGCCATGATCAAACTCTTCAGTTTAAAGTCTGGCAAAGCATCCAAAGACACTTCGCCTTTACTCATGACTCGTTCGCAAGCTGGAATCCCCTAAAGAATTCCAACGCCTCTCAGAATTTTCTGACAGGTCACTTGTCGATCGAGTTTTGTCCCTAAGGACATATTGGTCGACCCACAAGCGCCCACACGAATTACTTGATTCCAACACTGTTAAAGATCGACGAGCCGCGCTGTTGGCGCTCGTTTAAGCGAGGCGCGTATTCTACGCCTGCGCCGCATCCTGTCAACTCTAATTTGCAAAATTCGTTTAGGAATCAGCTTGTTAGCGTCGCGCTCTTCATCGACTCGAACAGCGCTTCAGGATGGCTGTCGGTGACAGCGGAGGCGCATTATAGAGATGGGCTGAGTGCTGTCAAGGAAGCGGCTGAGGTTATTTAACCACCTTCAAGGATGGCTTTTTGGCAGCGCTTTCCTTTTGACCTTTCGGCCCCTCTGGAGCAGACGGCGGCGGGTCGGTTGGCTCTTCAATATCAAAGCCCATACCCTGGCCATTTTCTTTCGCAAAGATGGCCATCACTGCGCCCATTGGAACCCGGATTAAGGTCGGGACGCCGCCGAAGCGGGCACTGAATTCAATCCATCGATTATCGAAGGCCAACTCACGCACCGCCGTGGGCGATACATTGAGCGTTATCTGGCCATCGCGGACAAATTGCACCGGAACTTCGACGCCCGGGTAGTCGGCAGCGACAACCAGATAAGGGGTGCAGTCGTTATCCAGCACCCATTGATGGATGGCTCGAACCATATAGGGCTTGTTCGAAGTCATCTCAGCCATGATCAGTCCCGCATTTCCTGCTCAATTTCAGACAAGCTCACCTGGAACGATTCACGTGCAAAAAGGCGGTCCATGTATTGCAGCATGCTCTTGCACTGTTTCTCCGGCAACTCGATACCCAGAGCCGGCAAGCGCCACAAAATAGGACCAACACAGCAGTCCACCAGCGTGAATTCCTCACTCATGAAGTAATCGTATTGCTGGAAGACAGGCTCCATGGCAATCAGGTTTTCACGCAGTTCTTTGCGCGCTTTGGTGACACTGTCTTTGCTCTTGGCGGCAACAATGGCGTCCACTTTTTCACACCATTCGCGCTGAATTTGCGCGATGTACTGACGACTGCTGGCACGAGCAACCGGATAAACCGGTAACAGGGGTGGATGCGGAAATCGCTCATCCAGATATTCCATCATCACATAGTGCTCATACAGCACCAGGTCACGATCGTGCAAAACGGGCAGGGTATTGTAGGGGTTGATATCCAACACTTCCTCGGGGATGTCTTCCGGGTCGACATCTTTGATATCAACCGACACGCCCTTCTCAGCCAATACAATGCGCACGCGATGGCTGTACTGGCTGGCCGGATCAGAATAAAAGGTCATGGAAGAACGCTTGGCAACAACGCCCATCAGGTACTCTCCTCGATGCTAAAAACACCCTAGTGAAGACAAAACAAGCGCGGACAAGCCGCGCTTTGCAATAATAGTTTTTTACCGACGATCGGAATTAATGGAGGTCTTTCCAGAGCTCGCGATACAGCAATTGAGCAATAACCAGGAAGACAGCCAGGAAGGCGAAAACCATCCAGCCAATGCGTTCACGATCTTGCTTGAACGGCTCACCCATATATTCCAGGAAGTTAACCAGATCGTAGATGGCGTCGTCGTATTCGGACTGCGACATGGACCCTTCAACTTCGTAGTGTTCACAACCGCCTTCGGTAATGGTCTGGCCAGTCAACGGATCAAAGCGTTTGTCGCTGACCGGATGCGGCGCTTCGGCACACAAGCCCTGCAGCTCCATCAAAACGTGCGGCATACCGACGTTGTTGAAGGCAACGTTATTCACGCCCATTGGGCGACTGTCGTCTTTGTAGAAACCGCGCAGATAGGTGTAAAGCCAATCCGGGCCACGAACACGAGCGACCAGCGTTAAATCCGGCGGCGCCGCACCGAACCAGCTTTTGCCATCTTCTTCACTCATGGCATTTTCCATCAGCGAACCAAAACTGGCATTGGTGAACACCAGATTTTCCATCAGGATGTCTTCAGGAATATCCAGGTCGGCAGCAATACGGTTGTAGCGAGCATGCTCGAGCGAGTGACAGCCCATGCAGTAGTTCATAAACAACTGCGAACCACGCTGCAATGACGCCTTGTTGGAGATGTCCGTGCTGACATGGTCCAGCTCAGCTTCACCGCCGGCTGACCAGGCAGCCAACGGAGCCAGAGCAACAACGAGGGACAGGAAAAGTTTCTTCATCATTCTGGCACCCTCTCCGGTACAGGCTTGGTCGTCTCCCAACGCGTATAGAACGGCATCAGGATGAAGTAGGCGAAATAGATGATCGCGCCAATACGAGCCAGCCAGGTGTTTCTCGGGCTAACCGCTTCACCACCCAACCAGGTCAGCATCATGAAGGCGAGGGCAAACAGAATCAGCGCAATTTTGCTGTACCAACCTTTGTAGCGCCAGGAACGAACCGGGCTGCGATCAAGCCAAGGCAGCACAAACAGGATAGCGATAGCCGCGCCCATGGTGATCACACCCATCAACTTGTCAGGCACAGCCCGCAAGATGGAGTAGAAGGCACCGTAGTACCAGGTCGGGGCAATATGTTCCGGTGTCTTCAGCGGGTTAGCTGCTTCGAAGTTGGCGTGTTCCAGGAAATAACCGCCGCCTTCCGGGAAGAAGAAAATAACGCCACAGAAAACGAATAGGAACAGCACGATCATCGGCAACTTACCGACCGTGAAGTAAGGGTGGAACGGAACGCCATCCAGTGGGCGACCGTATTCATCCATATGCTTCTTGATGTCGATGCCATCGGGGTTGTTGGAACCCACTTCGTGCAATGCCAGAACGTGCAATACAACCAACAATGCCAACACCAGCGGAATGGCGATAACGTGCAAGGCAAAGAAACGGTTCAGGGTGATACCAGAGATCAGGAAGTCACCACGAATCCATTCAGTCAGGCCATCACCGATCACCGGAATAGCACCGAACAGAGAGATGATCACCTGAGCGCCCCAGTAGGACATCTGACCCCAGGGCAATACGTAACCCATGAAGCCTTCGGCCATCATTGCCAGGTAGATGAACATGCCGAATACCCAGATCAGCTCACGTGGCTTCTGATAGGAGCCGTACATGATGCCGCGGAACATATGCAGGTAAACGACGATAAAAAAGAAGGACGCGCCGGTTGAGTGCATATAACGGATGAGCCATCCAAAGTGCACATCGCGCATGATGTATTCAACAGAACCAAAGGCGGATTCAGCACTCGGTACGAACGACATGGTCAACCAAATACCGGTGAGGATCTGGTTGACGAAAACGATCATCGCCAGCAAACCAAATACATACCACCAGTTAAAGTTCTTGGGGGCATAGTATTTGGACATGTGCTTTTCATAAGCACTGGTGACCGGCAGTCGCTGGTCAATCCACTGCATGATGGCAGGCTTATTTGTACTCATCAGGCTGACTCCTCACCCACGGTCAGAATGGTGCCTTCCACGTAGTAAGGTGGCACCACCAGGTTGCTCGGTGCTGGTACGCCACGGAAGACGCGACCGGCCAAGTCAAAGCGCGAGCCATGACAAGGGCAGAAAAAGCCGCCCATCCAGTTTTCGTCGAACGGCTGTGGTTCGACTTCCGGACGGAACTGCGGCGAACAACCCAGATGAGTACAGACACCTTCCAGAACAAGCAGATCTTCAGAGCGAGAACGTAACGGATTCTGAGCGTATTCCGGCTGCTGAGAAGCGACCTGAGATTCGGGGTCGGCCAGGCGGCTCGTCAAAGAGTCCTGCTTCAGGTTCTCAATCATGACCGAAGTACGACGCACGACGAAGATGGGCTTACCACGCCACTCGACAATACGCATTTCCCCCGCTTCCAGCTTGCCAATATCAACGCTGACAGGCGCGCCAACGGCTTTGGCTTTCTCACTGGGATACCAGGATTTGACGAAAGGGGTTGCGACTCCCACTGCACCCGCGGCACCCATAGCTCCCGCGGCAATGTAGAGAAAGCGGCGCCGACCCTGATTTACGCCGTCTTGCGTCATTATTAGGTCCTCTGTCTGAAGGTAGTGTAGTACTGGGCAGATGCCACAAAATGGAGGGAATACTAAAGAATTACGCCTTCTGTGACAAGAAAACCCTTCGCCAAACAGGGGTATACAAAAGCCGTATCGATATCGCTGCAGCGCCCACCAGACGCGTGCTGCAAACAAAAACGCCCGGCGTGAGCCGGGCGCTTGTACAGTCCTTCGAAGCGATTAACGCTTGGAGTACTGAGGACGCTTACGCGCTTTGTGCAGACCGATTTTCTTACGCTCAACCATACGAGCATCACGGGTTACATAACCCGCAGCACGCAGCGGCTTGCGCAGATTTTCGTCATAAGCGATCAACGCACGAGTGATGCCGTGACGGATCGCACCGGCCTGACCGTTGGCACCGCCACCGGAGACGCTGATAACAACGTCGAACTTGTCGGTCATTTCGACCAGTTCCAGCGGCTGACGCACGATCATGCGTGAGGTTTCGCGGCCGAAGTATTCTTCCAGCGAACGCTTGTTGATGCGAATGTCACCGTTGCCGGGGCGCAGGTATACGCGCGCGGCAGAGGTTTTGCGGCGACCGGTACCGTAGTTTTGCTGAATGGCTGTCATGATGCTCCCCGTTAAATCTTCAGTTCTTTCGGCTGCTGAGCAGTATGCGGATGTTCAGTACCGGCATACACCTTCAGCTTCTTCAGCATGGTCCGACCCAGCGGTGTGCGCGGGATCATGCCTTTAACGGCCAACTCGATGATTTGCTCAGGCTTGTGATCAACCATCTTGTTGAAGCTCATGGACTTCAGGCCACCCGGATAACCAGTGTGACGGTAATACATCTTCTGGCTCGCTTTACGACCAGTCACAGCCACTTTCTCAGCGTTGACCACGACGATGTAATCGCCAGTGTCGACGTTCGGCGTGAACTCGGCTTTGTGCTTACCGCGCAGACGACGAGCAATTTCTGTGGCCAGACGGCCCAAGGTCAGACCGTCGGCGTCGACAACGTACCAGTCGCGCTTCACTTCTGCCGGTTTTGCTACAAATGTTTTCATTTTAGTCTCTTAACTCCGCCATGTAAGTGGGGGCTCAGGGGAAGTTAATCCAGAATGAGGGCGCGGATCATATATAAGATGACGGGGTGGAGCAAGCCTTTTTGACGGCCAAAAGCCGCATTTCTCAACGATAGCGCTCAGGTGCCTGCAACTGAGACAAACCGTACCCCAAAGTGCCCATGCAACAACAAGCGGTAAACAACAGACCAACGGTCGCACCGTTGATACCCGCAGCGGCGACATCCGGCACACCAAAACGGCTGACACCCCAGAAATAGGCCAGACTTGAGAACAGGAAGGTCAGGATCAGCATGACCACTACCAAGTAGCCTTTGGCGTCATATGCCGACACCCGTTCATCACTCACCAGGGACTGCAAACCCAGGACCGCAGCACTGCCACCGCCTGCGTTTATCAGCAACAAGCCCAGCAAATAGACGATCATGAACCTTCCTCCAAAGTCACTGTTTCAAGCGAACACTCAGTGCTCTCGCGTTTTGCGGAAGCCGATATCCGGGTGTCGCTCCTGCGCCATCTGCAAATTCACCATGGTCGGCGCGATATAAGTCAGATTATCGCCACCATCCAGCGCCAGGTTGTCATAGGCTTTGTCGCGGAACTGCGCTAACTGACGCTCATCCGGTGCTTCCACCCAGCGCGCTGTGGCGACGCTGATGGGTTCGTAGACGGCTTCAACTTTATATTCGCTTTTCAAACGCTGTGCCACGACATCAAACTGTAGCAGACCTACGGCGCCAACGATCAAATCATTGTTCTTCAAAGGGCGGAATACCTGCACCGCGCCTTCTTCCGATAACTGTAGCAAACCCTTCTGCAACTGTTTGGCCTTGAGCGGATCTTTTAGTCGAATGCGACGGAACAGCTCCGGTGCAAAGTTGGGGATACCGGTAAATTTGATATCTTCACCCTGGGTGAAGGTATCGCCGATCTGAATGGTGCCGTGGTTGTGCAGGCCAATGATGTCACCGGCCCAGGCCTCTTCGACCGCAGAGCGGTCACCGGCCAGAAACGTCAACGCATCAGAGACGCGCACATCCCGCCCCAGACGCACCTGACGCATCTTCATGCCTTTTTCGTACTTGCCGGAAACGATGCGTAAAAAGGCAACACGGTCGCGATGGTTCGGGTCCATATTTGCCTGAATCTTGAATACAAATCCGGAAAATGCCTCTTCCTCGGCGGACACTTCACGTTCATCGGTGGCTCGCGGCTGAGGCGTCGGCGCCCACTGAATCAAGCCGTCGAGCATATGATCCACGCCAAAATTGCCCAGCGCCGTACCGAAAAACACCGGCGTTAACTGACCGGCCAGAAACTCTTCCAGATCGAAGGGATTGGCAGCCGCTTTGAGCAGTTCAATTTCATCGCGTAGTTCATCGGCATAACCATCGAGGGCGGCATCCAGATCCGGATGATCCAAGCCTTTGATCACCCGACGCTCAGTGATGGTATGACCAAAACCACTCTGATAGAGAATGACCTCGTCGTTAAGCAGGTGATACACACCCTTAAACTGCTTACCCTGGCCAATCGGCCAGGTGATGGGGGCGCAGCTGATTTTGAGAATGTTCTCGACTTCATCCATCAACTCGATCGGATCACGAATATCGCGGTCGAGTTTGTTCATAAAAGTCAGCACCGGCGTCTCGCGCATACGCGCCACATCCATCAATTTAATGGTGCGGTCTTCCACACCCTTGGCGGCGTCGATCACCATCAAACAGGAGTCGACCGCCGTTAAGGTGCGGTAGGTATCTTCGGAGAAGTCTTCGTGCCCGGGGGTGTCGAGCAAATTGACCAGCTTGTCGTGATAGGGGAACTGCATCACCGAGGTGGTAATGGAAATACCCCGGTCTTTCTCCATTTCCATCCAGTCGGATTTGGCATGCTGACCGGATTTTTTGCCCTTAACGGTGCCCGCAGTCTGCAAGGCCTGTCCGAACAACAGCACCTTTTCGGTGATGGTGGTTTTACCCGCATCGGGGTGCGAGATAATGGCGAAGGTGTGGCGTTTGCCCACTTCGCTGGCAATTTGTGTGTCTGTCATGAAATAAACCTGTAATGCCGTAACGACCCGAGCCGTTCATTTTGCCCAACCAGAATTCCGGCGAGAGAACTCAGCCAGAAATCGGATACTCGTTTAACTTGCGACAGTCGGGCTACATGACTCACCTATTGGTCGTTACGGAACGGTTGTCCCTGCGTTGAAACAGGAACCGGGAATCGTATGTTAATGCAGCCGGCATTATAATGATCAGCGGCCAATATTCGACCACCTGCGCATCTAACCGGCGATCTTCCGAAAACACCACTCCAGAGGCCCGGTACGAAACCAGCGCAACCAGAACAGACTGACAACGACAGCCGCAGTGCAAAACACCAGCGCTGCCAGCCAGGAAAACTCGATACTTTGCCCGCCCAAACGCCCAAGCACTTCCAAGGTCCCCATTCCGACCAGGACGTGAGCCACATAGAGCGTGAGAGACAGCCGGCCGGTGGCGGATAACGCCTGTACCCATAATGCCTTAGGCTGTTGCAATGCCGCCGCTGTACATAACAACAACACCGCTGTGGCCGAAGCCGCCGCAGCCAGAACGTACTGCGGCAAAGGTGGCATCATGGCGGTCGAGGTCAGCACCGCCAGATCACTGCCCGGTGTGGCCGCGAATTGCTCGCGCACCCAAACACCGAGCCCCCAGAAACCGCCTTCAACCAGCGCCCAAACGATCAATGCGCCCATCAGTAAACGACGCCGGATGCGCGCATCGGTCAGGTCACGGCGCCCCAGCCACATGCCCCATAATAAAAAAGCCAGCCAGGGCAGAACGGGATGAAAGCCATTAAAGAACAACCGACGAATCATCCCCAGTGGCAGCCAACTATCGTGATAGGTCAACGACGACCAGTCCCAACCGGCCTCATAATCGAACACCAGCAGCAACAGCGGAAACGCCAGTATGACCGCTGCAGCCAGCCACAGCAGCGCGCGATCGGACCATAGAAGAACCAGGGCAGCGAAGATAAAATACAGGCCGTAATAATGCAGAATATCGGCCGGCCAGATAGCGGTGTAGGCCGAGCCAACCACAAAGAGCAGCAACCCCCGACGCACAACAGCGCGCCGCTGCTGGCGAACAACATCGACCTGCGCGTGCTCACGGGCAGTCATCAAGCTGAGACCAACCCCCGCCAGCACCACAAACAGCGCCGAGGCCCGGCCTTCAAACATGGATGCCAGACTCAGTAACCATTCAAGTCCATGATCGGCGCCGGTAACCAATCGGAAATTAACCACCACCATGCCAAACAGCGCCAGGGCGCGGGCGACATCTAACCCGTCAATGCGTTGCGTCACTGTCGATTACTCCTGTTCCATCTATTGGGTTATTCAGGCCAACAAAACCACCGACCGGTACCTTTAGGTAGATCGCTGCGCGAAACCCTTAAGGCTGCGCTCGTAAATAATGGCTGGGCGGTCGCTTGAGTTGTTTGCGGAAGGCACTCGAGAACGCAGCAGGGCTGTCATAACCCAGCTCGTAGGCCACGACGCTGACCCTGGCACCCGACATCAATCGCTCCATCGCCGCCAACACCAGGGCTCGGTTACACCACTCAATCAGACTGAGGCCGGTTTGCTGCCGGAACAAGCGGGTCAGTGACCGCCGACTCAACCGCGCCTGATCACACCAGTGGTTTAACCGAACCCCGGCCTGTGGCCGCTGCGCGTAGGCCACGCAAAGTGCGTGCAGCGCAGGGTGGGCCGGCAACGGCAGCGAAAAAGGCATCGACTGCAGTTGCTGTATTTCCACCAGTAACAACTGATGCAGCAATTGATCGCGCATTGTGCCCTGCGCTTGAACACTGAGCACGATCGATTCCTTGAGCAAGCTGACCAACAACTCGGTAGCCGAAAACACCTCACAGTGCGTCGGCATTAAGGCTGCTGCCTGTGCTTCGACATAGAGGTTGATCAGATACACCCGATCACTGATCACCACCGAATGCTCAACGCCCGGCGGTATCCACAGCGTGCATTGTGGCGGCATCACCCAGGCGCCCTGCTCCGTTTCCACGCGGACCAGGCCGTTATCGGCGAACAACAGTTGGCCGCGCCGATGATGGTGCGGCGCGAATACATCCTGAGGCTGACACACCTCACCCTTGGTGTAGAGATCACGGATAACAGCGGTCACCAGCTTGGCCCGATCAACAAAGAAAATGACCCTATTGCATATTCAGGCCAACTGCCAGTGGAAGGCATGCTTATTCCACTGACAGGAGCCTTTTATGACCACCACCGCTGTGTTACCTCGAGCCACCGAACGCACCCTGATTACCGGTCTCAGCCTGTGCCATCTGCTGAACGACCTGGTGCAATCCGTGTTGCTGGCCATCTACCCACTGCTCAAAACCGACTTCGCGCTCAGCTACACCCAACTGGGTTTGCTGTCGCTGGGTTATCAACTGACGGCTTCGTTAATGCAGCCCTTGATTGGTGGCTGGGCCGATCGCTATCGGCTGTCGGCCTTACTGCCGCTGGGCATGTTATGCACCCTGACCGGATTACTGACACTTGCCTTTGCGCCACATTACCTCGGCCTGCTGGCGGCCAGTTTGATGCTCGGCCTGGGTTCGGCCATCTTTCATCCGGAAGCGGCGCGACTGGTCCGACTCAGCAGCGCCCACAAACCCGGGCTGGCACAGTCGCTGTTTCAGTTTGGCGGCAATCTCGGTGCCGCCCTGGGTCCACTGCTGGTGATCGTTCTGGTATTGCCAGTCGGCCGCTCGCAGATCAGTTGGTTCGCCCTGGTCACCTTGGCGGCCTTACTGCTGATTCTGCGTCTGGCGCCCTGGCAGCGACAAACGAAAGCGGCTCAACCTGCAACCGGCCAAACCGTTTCACTAAACCGCCAACAGGGCTTCGGACTGGCGCTGCTGTTTGGTCTGATGCTGGTCAAGTGGCTGTACCTGGCCTGCTTCAGCAACTTCTATTTGTTTTATCTGATGCAAGGCTTTGCGCTGGAGCAGAACCTGGCGCAAATCGGCCTGTTTCTGTTTCTGGCAGCCGTCGCCGGCGGAACATTAATCGGCGGCTGGGCCAGCGATCATCTGGGTGCACGCGGCGTCATTCTGGCATCTTTTGTACTGGCACTGCCGTTCAGTCTCGCCGCCACCAGCGGTTACTTAATAGTGGCATTGCCAGCGGCAATTCTGTCGGGTGCCATCCTGGCATCCGCTTTTCCGGTCATGGTGGTCTACGCCCAGGATCTGATTCCCAATCGAGTCGGTGCCGTTTCCGGACTGCTGTTCGGTTTGGCGTTCGGCCTGGGTGGCATCGGCGCTGCGGCCCTGGGTGTGGCGGTCGATCACTTTTCGTTGCACAGCGTGTTTTGGGCTTGCAGCCTGCTACCGCTGATCGGCGTTCTGGCCTATTGGTTGCCAACGACCGCTCAAGAGGGGCGCGATTTGCACTCTGAAACGGTAAACTGAACACTTTCCTCGAACCTTAGTCTCAGCCTTTATGCCGCACGAAAAAGACACCATTTATGCCAGCGACCATGGCCAGGTCGCTGATTTCCGCTTTGATGAGCAGGTCGCCCGCGTCTTCCCGGATATGATCAAACGGTCGGTGCCCGGCTACAGCCATATCATCGCCATGATCGGCGTGCTGGCCGAGCAATACGCCCAACCAGACAGCCAGTTATACGATCTCGGTTCATCCCTGGGCGCCGCCAGCCTCGCCATGCGGCATCGAGTTCACGCCCCCGGCGCGCGCATTATCGCCGTGGACAACAGCCAGGCCATGCTCGACCGCAGCCGTGATTTTCTCGACAGTGAAGACTTACCGACACCGGTACAAACTCTCTGTACCGACATCACCGAACTGACTCTGGAACGCGCCTCTTTCGTGGTACTGAATTTCACGCTGCAATTTATTCCACTGGAACAACGGCAAGCGACACTGCAACGCATCTACGACGGCATGTTGCCTGGCGGAGCTTTGGTGCTGTCGGAAAAACTGCGTTTCGAAGATCCGGTGCAGGAACAATTGCTCAGCCAGCATCATCACGATTTCAAACGCGCCAACGGTTACAGCGATTTGGAAATCAGCCAGAAGCGTCAGGCCATTGAACGGGTGTTGTTACCGGAAAGTGCTGACGATCATCTAAACCGTTTACGCAGCGTGGGTTTTCAGGTGGCAACACTGTGGTACCAGAGTTTTAATTTTGCATCTTTCCTGGCTATTAAATGATTGATTATCGCCCTTTTATTGAACGTTTAAGTGATACTTCTCTGTCGCACTGGCAAGAGCCACTAAGCGAACAACTGTCACAATTATTTGCCAACTTAAACGATGGAAATTTGCCGCGTTTTTTGCAGCAACTCGACAAGCTGCCTGAGATCGAAAACAGTCGAATTGATTTAGATCGCGTTGCTGTTGAAGCTAACCAGCCATTAACTGCAACTCAATCGGATTCACTAAAGGACGCGCTGCGCGGCTTAATTCCCTGGCGCAAAGGCCCCTTTCAAATATTCGATACACTGATCGATTCTGAGTGGCGCTGCGATCTGAAATGGGCGCGCGTTGCTCCGCATCTGAGTGACTTAAATAACCGCAGTGTTTTGGATGTTGGCAGTGGTAATGGTTACTACGGATGGCGCATGAAAGCCGCCGGGGCAAGACTGGTAGCGGGCATCGATCCATCCTGGTTGTCTGTGGTGCAACATCTGGCAATCAACCACTATTTCAAAGACCCGAGCCACACCGTTCTGCCACTGACGCTGGAACAATTAACGCCTAATCTAGAGGCCTTCGACACGGTGTTTTCGATGGGTGTTTTGTATCACCGACGCTCACCGCTGGATCATCTCAGTGAACTGCGCGCTGCGTTACGACCCGGGGGTGAATTAGTGTTGGAAACCTTGGTGATTGAAGGTAGCGAGCGCGAAGCTTTAGTACCTCCAGGTCGTTATGCGCGCATGAATAACGTTTGGTTTTTACCCTCACCACAAGCCCTGGCACTGTGGTTGGAAAAGGTCGGGTTTGAGGATGTTCGTATTGTCGATGTCACTCAAACCAGTACCCATGAGCAACGCAATACTGAATGGAAGCCGGGACAGTCACTCGTCGATTATCTGGATGCAGAAAGGCCCGATCAAACTGTCGAGGGTTTACCAGCTCCGATCAGAGCCGTGTTGATTGCCCGCAAGCCGGATGACCAACAACGATTACGTCGCTACCAGCTTTAATTCAGCGCACAATTTTGGCGATGGCTTCGATCTCGACCAGCAAATCCGGTTCGGCCAATGAGGCCACTCCGACACCGGTCAATGCCGGTCGGTGATCACCAAAATACTTCGGCATCAGTGGCGCAAACACGGCCATATGATCGGCCAATTCTCCACGCACAAAGATGCGTAATTGCAAAACAGCATTAAGACTTGAACCGGCGGCTTCCAGTGCAATTTTCAGGTTGGAAAACGCTGCCTCTGCCTGATCGGGCATACCGTCGTGCAGACGACGATTTTCGGCATCCCAGTCAACCTGACCGGAAACAAACACCAGTCCTGTTTGGGTATCGACAGTCGCCTGCGACAAACCCACTGGCGAGCCGTCGTAAAGTTGTTCCGGGTTGATGGTAACGATGGACATAGTTGCGACCTCAGTCTGTTTGGGTGAGGGCGCATGTTATAAAGCGCAACAAAACTGAACCATCAAGCGGTGCTTGTATCCGATACAACTGACACTCAGAATCTTATCTGCAGCCAGTCTAAAACAGCCAACAATAACGGATCGGATGCGGCGCTGGGGTGATAAGCGGCCACAACTTCGTAGCCGGGTGGCAAGGTCTCCAACGACAGTTCTTTAATGCCTTCAGGCTGCGGTAATCGCGCTGGCAGAAAAGCCACCAACGGCGCTTGCTGGAGCGCCCGCTGTGCCATATAAAAGCTCGGTACACTGAGTACTACCTGTCGCTCAACGCCTCGCCGTTCAAACCAATCCTGGGCTGAGCCTTTAAAGTCGGCAGTCCCGGGTGAGGTCACAACGAAATCAAAATCCGCTAATTGTGGCAGCCTGATAATACCGCTTTTTGGCTGCGCAATATGCGCCGAATAAAGCCGGTATTCTTCGGTAAACAGCGCCCACGATTGCAAACCTTCGGGCACATAAGCTGAGGTAGTTAAGGCCAGATCAATCTCGCCCTGTTGCATCCGTCTTGTCAGTGACTGGCTTTCAATATTGATGATTTTAAGCCGCACTTTGGGTGCCCATTCACGCAGTGCCGCCACTAGCGGCAGGGCAATTAAATGTTGGGTGTAGTCGGTGGCGGAAATAACCAGGGTGCGTTCCAGCTCACTAACTTCTTGATGACCCGGCAGCGGAATCGATTGCACCGCTGCCAAAACTTGCTGCAACGGCGCTTCAATCGAACGGGCATAGTGGGTGGGCGTGATGCCCTGACCAGAGCGGACAAATAACGGATCACCTAACAAGTCGCGCAAGCGATTCAATTGCTGACTGACCGCCTGTTGCGACAGACCGAGCCGCTCCGCCGCCGCAGAAATCGATCCGGTCTGCAGCAAAACGGCGAGGGTACGCAGTTGTTTGAGTTCCAGTTTTTCGATCATGCCAAGCCCACCTGTTGGAACAATATTGTTACCCAGACATTCTTTAAAGCAAAAAAAAGCGACCCTAAGGTCGCTTTTTATCTGCATCAGTCTGGCATCACTTCAGGCGTTTGGATTCCCGCAGTGTGCGCAACTGGGCAGCGGCCCGCGCCAGGTCGGCTGCGACCTGGGCAAACTCCGCTTCAGCCATCTTATCAGCGATGGCTTGTTCGGCGTCCTGCTTGGCTTTTGCCGCTGCAGCTTCGTCGATGTCGTTGGCGCGCAAAGCGGTATCAGCGAGGATGGTAACCACTTCCGGCTGGACTTCCAGGAAGCCTCCAGAAACGTAGAACACCTCTTCGCTGCCGTTTTGCAGCGTCAGCTTGACCGGCGCCGGATTCAGACGAGTCAGCAAGGGTGCGTGCTTGGGTTTGATACCCAGCTCACCCTGCTCGCCTTCACAGACGATGGTCTCGACGCGACCTTCGAAGATTTTCTCTTCGGCACTGACGATATCGCAATGAACAGTCATGGCCATTAGCTACCTCCGCCCTGATTAGCCTTTGCTACGGGCGTTGTGTGCTTCCATTACTTCGTCGATCGAACCCTTCATGTAGAAGTCCTGCTCGGCGACCTCATCGTATTCACCGTCCAGGATGCCCTGGAAACCACGGATGGTTTCTTTCAGTGAAACGTATTTACCCGGAGCACCGGTGAAGACTTCCGCCACGTGGAACGGCTGAGACAGGAAACGTTCGATCTTACGAGCGCGCGCTACGGTCAGCTTGTCTTCATCGGACAGTTCGTCCATACCCAGGATGGCGATGATGTCCTTCAGCTCTTTGTACTTCTGCAGTACGCCCTGAACGCCACGGGCACAGTCATAGTGCTCACCGCCGACGACCAGTGGGTCGAGCTGACGAGAAGTAGAAGCCAGAGGATCAACCGCCGGGTAGATACCCAGAGCAGCGATATCACGGCTCAACATAACTGTTGCGTCCAAGTGGGCGAAGGTGGTCGCCGGAGACGGGTCAGTCGGGTCATCCGCTGGTACATAAACCGCCTGAACGGAAGTAATGGAGCCGGTTTTGGTGGAGGTAATACGCTCCTGCAAAACGCCCATTTCTTCGGCCAGAGTAGGCTGGTAACCCACCGCAGACGGCATACGGCCGAGCAGTGCGGATACTTCAGTACCGGCCAGGGTGTAACGGTAGATGTTATCGACGAACAACAGCACGTCACGACCTTCGTCACGGAACTGTTCGGCCATGGTCAGACCGGTCAGCGCCACACGCAGACGGTTACCGGGCGGCTCGTTCATCTGGCCGTAAACCATGGCGACTTTGGATTCCGCCAGGTTGTCCAGTTTGATAACGCCGGCATCACTCATTTCGTGATAGAAGTCGTTACCTTCACGAGTCCGCTCGCCAACACCGGCGAATACTGACAGACCGGAGTGTTCGATGGCGATGTTGTTGATCAACTCAAGCATGTTGACCGTTTTACCCACACCGGCACCACCGAACAGACCGACTTTACCGCCCTTGGCGAACGGGCAGATCAGGTCGATTACCTTGATGCCGGTTTCCAGCAGCTCGGTGTTCTGTGATTGCTCAGCGTAAGTCGGGGCATCACGGTGAATGGTGGCGAACTCTTGCGAGCCGATGTCACCGCGTTCATCGATGGGCTCACCGAGAACGTTCATGATGCGACCCAAAGTCGCCTTGCCCACCGGTACGCTGATGGCGTCTCCAGTGTTGTCTACTTTCAAGCCACGCTTCACACCTTCGGTGCTACCCATGGCAATGGCCCGGACAATGCCGTCGCCCAGCTGCTGCTGAACTTCGAGTGTCAGGCCAACTTCGTCTACCTTTAGAGCGTCATAGATCTTGGGGACGTTATCGCGCGGGAATTCCACGTCGACAACGGCGCCGATGATCTGGGTGATACGTCCGCTACTCATCTTCTGTATCCTCTCAAAACCGTGTTATTGCACCGCGGAAGCGCCGCCGACAATTTCAGCGATTTCCTGAGTAATCGCTGCCTGACGCGCCTTGTTGTATTCCATATTGAGACTTTCGATCAGTTCCTCAGCATTATCACTGGCGCTCTTCATCGCCATCATGCGTGCGGCCTGTTCACAAGCAAAGTTCTCCACCACGCCCTGATAGACCACCGATTCGACATAGCGAACCATGAGGTGATCGAGCAGTGACTCAGCGTCTGGCTCGTATAAATAGTCCCAAGTATGGCGGCGCGCGCTTTCGTCGTCGGCCGCTTCCAGGGGCAACAGCTGTTCAAGGACCGGCTTCTGTACCATGGTGTTCACAAATTCGTTGAACACCAGATACAGACGATCGATCTTGCCCTCGTTGTAATCGTCCAGCATGACCTTAACGCCGCCGATCAGATCGCTCACAGAAGGCTTGTCGCCCAGCTGTGTCATCGAGGCTGCGACATCGAAGCCGCGACCTTTGAAGAAACCGGTGCCTTTACTGCCGATGGCACTGATTTGCACTGATGCGCCTTTGTCTTTCCAGGCATTGGCTTGCTGAATCACCTGCTTGAACAGGTTGGCATTCAGACCACCACACATGCCTCGGTCTGTGGAGACCACGATAAAACCCACACGCTTAACATCACGCTCAACCAGATAAGGGTGGCGATATTCCGCGTTGGCATTGGCCAAATGGCCGATCACCGCACGGATTTTGTCCGCGTAGGGCTTACTGGCATCCATCCGATCCTGGGCTTTACGCTTCTTACTCGCCGCAACCATTTCCATGGCCGAGGTGATTTTCTGCGTGTTCTTAAAGCCCGCTATCTTTGTCCGTATCTCTTTTCCGGCTGCCATAGCATTGCCTCACTTCAGTCGGCTACCCGAAAGTAGCCGGTGAATTACCAGGTCTGGGTCGCCTTGAATTTCTCCACGGCGTCCTTCAGCGATTGGGCAATCTCATCGTTATAGTTGCCCGACTCGTTGATCTTTTTCATCAGATCGGCGTGTTCGCTGTTCATGTAGGCATGCAGAGCCGCTTCGAAACGTCCGACTTCGCTGACTTCCAGCGCTTTCAGATGACCTTCGTTGGCGGCATAGACGGAAACAGCCATTTCAGCGACCGTCAGCGGCGCGTACTGACCTTGCTTCATCAGCTCGGTAACGCGAACACCGTGGTCCAGCTGGGCTTTGGTGGCTTCATCCAAGTCCGATGCGAACTGGGAGAAGGCCGCCAGTTCACGGTACTGAGCCAGAGCGGTACGAATACCACCGGCCAGTTTCTTGATGATCTTGGTCTGAGCCGAACCACCTACACGAGATACCGAGATACCGGCGTTCATCGCCGGACGAATGCCGGAGTTGAACAGGTCGGTTTCCAGGAAGATCTGACCGTCGGTAATGGAGATCACGTTGGTCGGTACGAACGCAGAAACGTCGCCACCCTGGGTTTCGATGATCGGCAGCGCGGTCAATGAACCGGTCTGGCCTTTCACTTTACCGTCGGTGAATTTTTCGACGTAGTCAGCGTTAACACGCGCCGCACGTTCCAGCAGACGGGAGTGCAGATAGAAGACGTCACCCGGGAAAGCTTCACGACCCGGCGGACGACGCAGCAGCAGGGAAATCTGACGATAAGCCACTGCCTGCTTGGACAGATCATCATAGATGATCAGCGCGTCTTCACCGCGATCGCGGAAGTATTCACCCATGGTGCAACCGGCATACGGCGCCAGGAACTGCATGGACGCAGGTTCTGAAGCCGTGGCTGCAACAATGGTGGTGTATTCCATGGCGCCGTGTTCTTCCAGCTTGCGCACCACGTTGGCGACGGTCGATTGCTTCTGACCAATAGCCACGTAGACACACTTAATGCCGGAGTTTTTCTGGGCGATGATGGAGTCGACAGCCAGAGCGGTTTTACCGGTCTGACGGTCGCCAATGATCAACTCACGCTGACCACGACCGATCGGCACCATGGCATCGACGGCTTTGTAACCAGTCTGCACTGGCTCATCAACCGACTGACGGGCGATAACGCCCGGCGCGACCTTTTCCAACGGATCGGTCAGTTCAGTCTTGATCGGGCCTTTGCCATCGATGGGGTTACCCAGGGCGTCAACGACGCGACCGAGCAGTTCCGGGCCAATCGGTACTTCCAGAATACGACCGGTACACTTACAGATCTGACCTTCGGCCAGGCCTTTGTAGTCGCCCAGAACGATGGCGCCAACGGAGTCTTGCTCCAGGTTCAGGGCCATACCGTAAAGGCCGCCCTGGAATTCAATCATCTCACCGGACATCACATCGCCCAGGCCGTGAATGCGCACGATACCGTCGGAAACGCTGACGATGGTGCCTTCATTCTGTGCCTTGCTGGAGGTATCGAGCTTGCTGATACGCTCCTTGATGATGTCACTGATTTCTGAAGGATTCAGTTGCTGCATTTCATTTCCCTCATTAGGAATTCATTGCGTCAGCGAGCTTCGCCAACTTGCCGCGCACCGAACCGTCGATGACCAGATCACCCGATTTGATCAGCACACCGCCGATCAGGGCTTCGTCAATTTCGACGGTCAAGCTGACTTTGCGACCCAACTTAGTGGTCAGTTTTTCAGTCAGCTTTTGTTGCTCGCTGTCGCTCAAAGAAAATGCACTGGTGACCAGCACATCGGCACTCTTTTCATGCTCAGCTTTCAGCGCTTCGTATTGCACACTGATTTCACTAAGCAACGACAGGCGGCGGTTTTCGGCCAGGACGTTGATCAGGTTGGTGACGCCATCACCAATCGCATCGCCGGCAATGTCTTGCAGCGCGGCGGCCTTGTCGGAAGCCGACAGGGCTGGATTGTTGATCAGGTCTTCAACCTGCGTTTGCTCGCTAATGACAGCCAGAGTCGCCAGTTGCTTTGACCAGGCGTTCAGCGCCTGACTGTCCAATGCGGCGTTGAAACTAGCCTTGGCGTAAGGACGAGCGAGCGTACTGAGTTCTGCCATGCTTCCCCCTTACAGCTCTGCTGCCAGCTTATCCAACAACTCGCTGTGTTTTTTCGCGTCGACTTCGGAGCCCAGAATGCGTTCGGCGCCGGCCAGAGTCAGTTCAGAAATCCGCTCACGCAATTGCTCGCGTGCTGCTGTGACTTCTTTATCGACTTCAGCCTGGGCAGAGGCCACGATGCGGTCGCCTTCTTCACGAGCAGTCGCCTTAGCTTCTTCCACCAATTGATTGGCGCGCTTGTTGGCTTGCTCGAGGATGGCTGCCGCTTCTTTCTTGGCTTCGCTCAGCTTCTTCTCTGCTTCATGCTGGGCCAGTTCCAGATCTTTGGCGGCACGGTCAGCAGAGTCGAGCCCTTCGGCGATTTTCTTCTGGCGGGCCTGCATGGCTTCCATAATCGGAGGCCAGACATACTTGGCACAGATCCAGACGAAAACGGCGAAGACGACGATTTGTCCGATAAAAGTTGCGTTAAAGTTCACGCCTTCACCTCGTTTTGGTTGGTTTAATCACAGTACCTCTAGGGGCGCTTGGATTAACCAGCCACCACGAAGATGAGGTACATAGCGATACCAACACCGATAATCGGGATGGCGTCGATCAGACCAGCAACGATGAAGAAGCGGGTTTGCAGCATCGGGCCCAGCTCCGGTTGGCGAGCGCTGGCTTCCATCAGTTTACCACCGAGGATGCCGATACCGATCGCAGCACCGATCGCGCCAAAGCCCATCATGATTGCAGCGGCAATGTATACCAGTTCCATGTCGTTCTCCTAAGTTTCAGTTTTTAGCTCAAGTTTAAAGAGTAAGGTTTGGAAAGTTGGTCTGACCGGTTAAGACCAGACCGGTGAATCGTCAATGGTCCTCGTGCGCCTGACTCAGGTACACGATGGTTAACACCATGAAGATAAAGGCCTGCAGCGGGATCACCATAATATGGAAGATCGCCCAGGCCAGTTGCAGCGCACCACCGAAGATGGCAATGAAAATGCCACCGCCGAACATCAGTGCGATCAGAATGAAGATCATCTCAGCCGCGTAGAGGTTACCGAACAGACGCAGACCCAGTGAGAACGGCTTAGCCAGCAGACCAACCAATTCCAAAAACAGGTTGAAGGGTACGAATGCCCAGTGGTTGAACGGCGTAAATGAGAGTTCCTTGATGAAGCCCATACCCTTCACTTTGAAGGAGTAGTAGATCATCAGGAAGAAGACGAAGGTCGCGGTACCCAGGGTAATGTTCGGGTCGGTTGACGGTACGATCTTGTGATACTTCACGCCCAGCAGTTCCAGGCTGTAAGGAATCAGGTCGACCGGAATAATGTCCATCAAGTTCGACAGGAACACCCAGACAAAGACCGTCAGTGCGATCGGTGCAATCCAGGGGTTGCGGCCGTGGAAGATGTCGCGCACCTGGGTGTCGACAAACTCAACAATGGTTTCAATAAAGTTCTGAATGCCAGTGGGTACACCCGCATGCGCTTTGCGCGCCACCAGTCCGAACAACAGCAGGAACACTGCGCCCAGGCCGATTGACCAGATCATCGAATCCAGGTGGAAAGCCCAGAAGCCCATGTGTTCAACTTCTTCGTGGCATTGAGCCACTTTCCAAACGGCTTCATCGGTGGTGCTGCCATCACACAGATGACTGCCCGCTTCCAACTTGCCGTAGGTCAGGTTCGTCAGGTGGTGCTGAATGTACTCACCCGCGTTGGCGTATCCGCCTTCGCTGCTTGCCATAGGTACTAATCCCCTTGTTTACCGCCCTTACGAGCGGTCACTTAACCAGAATCGGAGCCAGCACTGCCGCCAACGTATTGATGACGATGACGGTCAGTAACATGGCCAGGGCTTCCGGCTCGCTGGCGTTGTGCCACAGCACCAGCAAACCGACAGCCACTATCATCCATTTACCAAACAGGCCTCGGGTTGCACCCATCACAAAGAGGCCAACCTGACGAGCGCCATAATGGCGCAGGCTTCGCCAGGTAAAATAAAACTGGGCCAGCAGCGCCAGAAACGCTGCAACCATGACAGAGACCACTACCTCGGGAAACCAGATACCAACGGCTACGGACATCAAGGCCGCAGACACCCCCTGAACAAACAACACCCGCCAGGCTGAAGGGCGGGGTATGGGGCGCGGTCGAACCGGCCTGAATAAGGTCTGATTCCGGTTTTTATCGTCTGCCATAACGCTCAGTACCGAAGCTCATTTGGCAGCGGGCAGCCTGAAATGGGCATTGCCCCGCTTTTGTCCACCGGACACCAGCCAAAAAATCCGGGTGAGTATATTGGGTTCGTTCAGGGGCTTCAATACAGATGCGCCAAAGGTCGCAACACTTTGTTACAGCCACCAGGCTAAGAGGTTGCGACCGTCAAACTAACGGCGTTTTGTTTTTATTTGACGTGGTTCAGAATACCGTCCAGTTCATCCAGGCTGTTGTACTTAATCACCAAAGAGCCTTTACCTTGCGCACCATGCTTGATGGCAACATTGGCTCCCAGGCGCTGTGACAACATTTCTTCCAGGTTCTTAATGTTGGCGTCCGGTTTGGCCGCGGCCGGCGTCTCTGGCTTGCGGCCTTCGGCCAAATTGCGCACCAGTTGCTCGGTAGCCCGCACCGTCATGCCTTTAGCCACCACCTGACGCGCGGCTTCCACCTGAGTATTGCCCTGCAAGCCAAGCAGCGCACGGGCATGACCCATTTCCAGATCGCCGTGTTCGAGCAGCCGGCGCACCTCGTCTTCCAGGCTGATCAGACGCAGCAGATTGGTGACGGTAACCCGACTCTTGCCGACCGCCTCAGCCACGCCGGCCTGAGTCAGTTCGAACTCTTTTTGCAGCCGCTGCAAGGCGAAAGCTTCTTCCATCGGATTGAGGTTTTCGCGCTGGATGTTCTCGATCAGCGCCATGGCGATGGCGTCTTCATCGGGCACATCGCGCACCACCGCCGGAATGGTATCCAGACCCGCCATTTGCGAAGCGCGCCAGCGACGCTCACCAGCAATCAACTCGAAACTTTGCGGACCGACGGGACGCACTACAACCGGCTGCATAACACCCTGAGCACGAATCGAGGCGGCCAGCTCTTCCAACCCTTCAGCCGACATATCGCGACGTGGCTGATAAACGCCACGCTGCACCCACTCAATAGGCAATTCACGCAGGCTGCCGTCGCGCACTTCCCTAACCGGCTGCTCGGAAATGGCTTCCACTTCTTCGCGGGTGGTAATCAGCGCATCCAGACCGCGTCCGAGACCTCGTTTTTTCGGTGACATTGTCATCGTTATCCTGTGATTTCAGCCGCTTCGGGTGCTTTGACACCTTCAACCCGACGCACCATCTCGCCCGCCAACGCCAGATAAGCCAGAGCGCCTTTAGAGGTGCGATCGTATTGCAGTACCGGTGTACCGTAACTGGGCGCTTCGGCCAGACGAACGTTACGGGGAATCACCGAAGAGTAGAGTTTGTCGCCGAAGTGATTCTTCAGCTGGTCAGAAACATCGTTGGTCAGGCTGTTGCGCGGATCGTACATGGTGCGCAACAAGCCACCGATGGTCAGGCCCGGGTTGACCACTTTCTGAATGGAACCAATGGTTTCCATCAGCGCCGCCAGACCTTCCAGAGCGTAGTACTCGCACTGCATCGGAATCAGCACCTGCTCGGCCGCAGCCAGAGCGTTGACCGTCAGCATGTTCAGCGACGGCGGGCAGTCGATAAAGATGTATTCGTAATTTTGCTTGATCTCGGCCAGGGCGTATTGCAGACGATGCTCTTTCATCTTCATCGGCATCAGTTCGACTTCGGCCGCGGTCAGATCGCCATTGGCGGGCAGAATGTCATAGCCGGCATTTTCGGCGCGCACCACAGCATCGGCGCAGGCGCAACGACTGGTCAGAACATCATAGACGCTCAACTCGACATCGTTCTTGTCGATGCCGCTGCCCATGGTGGCGTTGCCCTGGGGGTCCAGATCGACCACCAGCACTTTGCGCTTCATGGCCACCAGCGAGGCCGGCAGATTGATGGCGGTGGTCGTCTTGCCGACGCCGCCTTTCTGATTGGTGATAGCGAAAATCTGAGTCAAGATCGCATCCTTATACATCCCGGATCGACAACTGTACCAGATGTCGAGCGCCGGAGGTGCCTGGCACATTCAGCGAATGGACAGCATCACACACCACGCCAGTGGGCAGGGCATCGAGCTCGTCCTGAGGGTAGCGGCCCTTCATTGCCAAAAAACGACCGGCAGGGGCCAACAGGTGTCTGGATTTTGCCACCATCTCATCCAGGGTGGCAAAGGCCCGTGAACTGATTTGTGCAAAGCGGTGCGGCGGCTGCCAACTTTCCAGACGGTTGTGTACCACGGTGGCATTGTCGACACCCAGGTCCAGCCGCACCTGCGTTAAAAAGCGCGTTTTTTTGCCGTTACTGTCGAGCAGTGTCACTGCCTGATTCGGTCGCACCAGTGCCAGCACCATGCCCGGCAAACCCGGGCCGGTGCCAACATCGAGCAGATCGCTGGCATCGACAAAAGGCAGGATGGCGAGCGAATCAATCAGGTGACGGGAAATCATCTCGCCCGGGTCGCGCACCGAGGTCAGGTTATAGGCTTTATTCCACTTCACCAGCAGCGCATGATAGGCCAGCAACCGCTCGACCGCCGCCGTCTCGATATCCAGCTCGAGTGCGTCTATGCCGGCTTCCAGTTCGGCGCGCCAGGCATCACTCATGCGCTGTCTTTAACCGCAGTGTGGCCGAGCGAACGCTTCTTCAGATGGATCAACAAAACCGAAACCGCCGCCGGTGTTACGCCAGAAATTCGCGCCGCCTGGGCCAGGGTTTCCGGACGTGACTGTTCCAGCTTCTGTTTGACTTCATTCGACAAACCACCGACGCGGCTGTAATCAAAATCATCCGGCAACGCCATGTTTTCATGGCGGCGCAAGGTTTCGATCTCATCCTGCTGACGCTGGATATAGCCTTCGTACTTGGCGCTGATTTCCACCTGCTGACGAATGGCGTCGGACAGCTGGGCCTCACTCGGCACCAGTGCCTCAATATCGTCGTAATTCAGCTGCGGCCGCTTGAGCAGATCGCGCAGTGTGGTTTCGCGCGACAGCGGCTGGTCCAGACGCTCGGCCAACTGCTGAGCCTGCGCCGAGCCCGGCTGCACCCAGGTGCTTTTTAAGCGCTCGTTCTCGGCGGCGATGGCGTCTTGTTTGGTGCTGAAAGCCGCCCAGCGCTGGTCATCGACCAGACCCAGCTTACGACCGGTTTCGGTCAGGCGCGCATCGGCGTTGTCCTCACGCAACAGCAACCGGTATTCGGCGCGGCTGGTAAACATCCGGTACGGTTCCTGAGTGCCGAGCGTAATCAAGTCATCCACCAGCACGCCCAGATAGGCTTCGTCACGACGCGGATACCAGCCGTCTTCGCCAAGCGCCCGACGCGCCGCGTTCAGGCCGGCAAGCAGACCCTGAGCACCGGCTTCTTCATAGCCGGTGGTGCCGTTGATCTGACCGGCAAAATAAAGGTTTTCGATATAACGCGTTTCCAGCGTATGACGCAGGTCGCGCGGGTCGAAATAGTCGTATTCGATGGCGTAACCCGGCCGGGTAATGTGCGCGTTCTCGAAGCCCTGAATGGTGCGGATAAAGTCGACCTGAACATCGAACGGCAGACTGGTGGAAATGCCGTTCGGGTAGACCTCAAAGGTGCTCAGACCTTCCGGCTCGACAAACACCTGATGGCTGGTTTTGTCGGCAAAACGCGTCACTTTGTCTTCGATTGACGGGCAATAACGCGGGCCAATGCCTTCAATTTCGCCGGCGAACATCGGCGACTGGTCAAGGTTGGCGCGAATGATGTCGTGGGTCTGCTCAGTGGTGTGGGCGATCCAGCAGTTCACCTGCTCCGGATGCTCGTCAACCGAACCCATATAGGACATTACCGGCAGCGGCGCGTCGCCCGGCTGCACAGTCATTTTAGAATAATCGAGGCTGCGACCATCGATACGCGCCGGAGTCCCGGTTTTCAGCCGGCCGACGCGCAACGGTAGTTCGCGCAAGCGCGCCGATAACGAATTGCTGGGCGCATCGCCCATGCGGCCACCGGCATAATTCTGCATGCCGACATGAATCTTACCGCCGAGGAAGGTACCGGCGGTCAACACCACGGTGTCGGCCAGAATGCGGATACCGGTTTGAGTCACCACGCCGGTGACTTTGTCGTTCTCGATCAACAGATCGTCGGCGCCCTGCTGGAAGATTTCCAGATTGGGCTGGTTTTCAACGATGTCGCGAATAGCCGCGCGGTACAGCGCACGGTCGGCCTGGGCGCGAGTGGCGCGGACCGCGGGGCCTTTGCGGCTGTTGAGCATACGAAACTGGATGCCAGCGCGGTCGGTGGCGCGCGCCATTGCGCCGCCGAGCGCATCGATCTCTTTCACCAGATGACTCTTGCCGATGCCACCAATGGCCGGGTTGCACGACATCACACCGACGGTTTCGATGTTATGGGTCAGCAACAGCGTCTGCGCACCGGTGCGGGCCGCAGCTAACGCCGCTTCGGTACCGGCGTGACCGCCACCGATCACCACCACCTGATAACGCTTGGGAAAATCCACGCTTCACCTCGAACGGTTGAACCCGAGCCGGTCACGTTCAGTTTTTGACCAGCCCGGAAAAATGGGGCGGCGATTATACGAGTTTTACCGGCGCCTTAGAAGATGGTCGCGAGGTGCCGCTCGCCTTGCATCTGGTGGGAGGCAGCTATACTTGGGCATTCAACCCCCGTTAGGACCGCCTTTGTGATTCGCAAGCTTTCAGTCTGCACCCTGTTATGGGTCGCAAGTAGCCTCTGTTTGGCGCAAAACCTGCTCCTGGTCACCGACCTGGATGACGACAACCTGTCCAGCCGCCCGGATCTGCGCCTGGTCGCCAGTGAAGCCATCAACCAGTTACGTAATTATCAGGTCGCCACCGCCAAGACATCCGAGCGGCCCGACAGCCAGGCCAAGATCAGCGCCATGGTCGATGCGGCCAAGCGCGCTGACCTGACCACCCTGGCCGTGGTGACGCTGTATCCGCACGGCTGGGGTTCGTCCACACTGACAACCTCCTTTTACGGCGTTGCCAACGGCGAACTGCAGATGCAGCGCTCGCTCGATTTTAACACCCGTGATGTGCAATCCATTCTGGCGCAGCTGGAATACGAACTGCCGCTGATGCTCAAACGCGAGTTCCGCGAGCTGGGTTCAGTGGTCCGGGTCACCGCCGATCGCCTCTACTTTGATCTGGGTGAAAGCGCCGGCGTGCAGAACGGCCAGCTATACCGGGTATTCCGTCGCGGCGAGGAAATTCGGGACAGTCGCGGCGAAAGCTACGGCTATGTCGATAACCAGACCGGCATTATCGAGGTCACCTCGGTCAGCGGCGTTTATTCGGTCGGGGAAATCAAACTCGGCCGGTTGTCGATTCGCAACAACGACTGGGTTGAGTTGATCGATTCAGACGTACGCGTCGAAGGCGAGGTGCTGTCGAAACTCGATAACGAAGTGGCCATCAACCTCGGCCGTCAGTCCGGCATCACCCCCGGCAGTTATTTCGCCATCTACAAAGACATCAAACCGATTGATTCCGACCAGTCGTTCCGCGAAATGGTCGGTCAGATCCGCATCAATGAGGTCAACGACAACGTCGCTCGCGGCGAAATCGCCCGCTCCGATCATTACGATCTGGCCAAGGCACTGATCGAAGAAGGCGACCGGGTGGAAGAGGTCGCCTATCGCCATCGCAACCAGCTGGAAGTGGGTCAGAACCTGTTCGGCATTTTGAACGATCTCGATCAAAGCTATTTCGTCGGTCTGCGCTTTGATTCCAACAGCGACATCGATCTGGGTTACCGGCTGCGTGCTGCCGTTGTCGAACCCTACTACGGCAGCCTGGGTATCGTTTCAGCGTTGAACCACAGCGAAAGCTTCCGCTATGGACTGGACGGACTCTATGGCCCCGACGGTCTGGGTACGCAGCTGTTTGTCGAAGCCGATATCCCCACGCCGCTGAGCGACCGCGCCCGCTTTTCACTGGAAGGCGGTTATCTGCTCGGTGGCATTGAGGCGGCCGAAGGCCTGAACATCAGCCTGAGCGTTAAGCTGGGCCTGGTGTCTTTACTGTAAAGAGCAACTGTAAAGATAGTGTTGATGACGGCTTTGGCTCCGCTACCATCGCGCTTATGCCGAGCCGAAGCCTGAAGGACCTCACCATGTCATCAACACCCATGCCTTGGTCACATCGCCTGTCCTGGCCAGCTTTGCTGCTGAGCCTGGTGCTGATGGGCTGTGCCAGTTACCAGAGCATGGAAGGCTCGAACACCGCCCTGCAGTCGGACCTGGTGCTGCGCTTCGAGCAGGTTTATACGCGTTACCAGGGCGTGCCTTACGTTTACGGTGGCAGCACCCCGGCTGGCTTTGATTGCTCGGGTTTTATCAAAACCGCCTATCGTGAAGCACTGGGCCACACCGACCTGCCGCGCACCACGGCGCAAATGCTCAATGGCGGTCAGTTTGTTCGGCTCGATCAGTTACAGCCCGGCGATCTGGTGTTCTTCCGCATCGCCGGCAAAGAGCAGCACGCCGGCATCTACCTCGATAACGATCGCTTTATGCACGCCTCTTCGTCGCGCGGGGTGACGGTGTCGTCGTTGTCTAACCGTTATTGGATCAACCACTACTCCCAGGCGCGGCGTTTTCTGTAAGACCGGTTCAGCTGTAAAACTGGATCAGGTCTTGCCGCTGCGCATGGCATCGAACTGCTCAGCGTACTGCTGATGCAGGGCCGGCCAGCCGTGTGCCATGGCATCCGGCCCGACAATCCGTCCCAGCGGATCACCCTCCAGATAGTGCCGCAACACATCGAAGCAGATATGCCAGCCCGCAGCGCCCATGGCGATATAGTCGCGACCGATGCTGTGCCACAGCGTCAGCAGGGTGCCGCCATCATCGAGCGCCTCCAACTGCCAGCGCATGTCGTTATCGCCCCAGCTTAGTTCCAGTAAGGTCGGCGCTTCGGCGCGTTTGATTTGCGTCTCAGTCACATGCGGCTCGGGCGTGCCCACCGTGGATAACTTCGCCGCCCCGGTTTGAGCCAGGTTGCGATCGGCATCGAACGGCGCCCACTGGCGCAGTTGCTCCGGGTCGGTAATCGCCTGCCACACCTTGGTCGGTGAATGACGCAGGTGCCGCTCCACCACCAACACCCAGTCGTCACCCTTTGGTTCGATGCGGGCGCCCTGAGCGTTACCGGCCTGATAATGATCCGCATTGCTCATCTTTCAATCCTCGGTCGATGCATCGTCGGCAAGCCCATCAAGATGCGCCTCCAGCTTATCGATCTGCGCCGACCAGTAGCGACGGAACGGCGCCAGCCAGGCGTCCAGCTCCATCAGCGGTTCCGGTCTCAGCCGATACAGACGACGCTGAGCTTCCACTCGCGACTCAACAAAACCCGCCTCGCGCAGGATGCGCAAATGTTTGGAGACCGACGGCTGTGATAATTTGAGCGCCTGTTCGATCTCACCCACCGAACGCTCGGCATCGAGCAGCATATCGAGAATGGCGCGACGATTGGGCTCGGCTACAACACTAAAAGTGGTTTCCATAATGACCTGTCTGCGGGCGGCATTAATGGCCCGCCTTACACACCCAGTTTTAATCGGCCGATCAACACTACGGCCGCCAGTACCGCCATCAACAGCACATAGGGCAGTGGCGCTTTATCACCGAAGTACAGATACAGACCGCCGATCACCAGAGAATGCACCAACATCACAGCGGCCGAAATCGGCGTCACCATGGGCAGCAATCGCAACGCCGCCGGAAAGATCAAACCCAGGCCGGCGACCATGCCGACCACCCCTAGAAAAGCCCAGAATGCCTGCGGCAATTGCTGCATGGCAACCACCGTGGTTTTAAGGTCAGCAAACTTAAACACCTGAAAATAACCGCCGGCGATGGCAAACCAGGCCAGCAGAATTTGTACAACCCACAATGCGATAGACATAACACCCACCTCTTTAATCCGTCTAGATGGCCGGCCGCCAAGGCCGTTTCCTGGAACCCTTCACCATGAAAGTTCCTCCTCAGGTATATAACCACAAAGGAATATTACTATCAAGACATAAAACGGGCTAGGTGCCTAACAGAATTAGAACAGGGATTCAGCGCAGCGGTGGCGCGTACAACAAACCGCCCTGGCTCCACAGCGCATTCAGACCGCGATCGAAACCCAAGGGCGTATCCGGGCCGATATTGCGATCAAATATCTCGCCGTAGTTACCCACCTGCCGGACAATCTGATAAGCCCAGTCGGCAGACAGTCCCATAGCGCGACCAGTATCGCCATTGACGCCCAGCATGCGCTGGATCACCGGCTTGTTGGAGCGGCGCATGGCGTCGACATTGGTCTGGGTCACGCCGTATTCCTCGGCATTAACCAGGGCATAGAGCGTCCACTTGACGATGTTGTACCACTGCATGTCGTCCTGCCGAACAGCCGGACCGAGGGGCTCTTTGGAAATCACTTCCGGCAGCATCAGCACGCTGTCGCGCTTTTCCAGACGGGTGCGCAGCGCATAGAGTTGCGACAGATCCGACGACAACACCGCGCAACGTCCCGCCTGAAAACCTTCCAGCGCCAGGTCAGAGGTGCCGAAAGACACCGGCTGATAATTCAGGCCATGCTCGCGAAAGTAATCGGCCAAGTTGAGTTCGCTGGTGGTGCCACCCTGCACGCAGACCGCCGCGCCGCCCAGATCGTCAACGCTCTCGATGCCCGAGGTGCGTTGCACCATAAAGCCCTGACCATCGTAAAAGGCGATGCCAGCGAAGATCATACCCAGGGTGGTATCGCGCGAATGCGTCCAGGTGGTGTTGCGCGACAACATATCGATCTCGCCGGACGACAGCGCCGAAAAACGATCGCCCGGTGTCAGCGGAGTAAAGCGCACCTTATTGGCATCACCCAAGACTGCCGCGGCGACGGCGCGACAGATATCGACATCGAGGCCACTCCAGTGACCCTGATTATCGGGGTTGGAAAAGCCGGGAATACCGGTCGAGACACCACAATCGAGCTGATCCTTGGCGCGGACCTCACTGAGCGTCGAAGCCGCAGCCGTCGTACTGAACGCAGTACTGATCCAGAAACAGCTCAGCAACAAGGCCGTTTGGACGCGGCTCACAACGCCACCTCACCGACAAAATCGGGCAGATCAAGTCCCAAATCCGGGCTGTGTACCGGCGCGCTCCATTGCAATTGCAGATTGCTCGGCCAGGTGCCGTCGCGCAAAGCCGAGACCAGGCTGCTGCCCAGATCGCCATAATCCAGACGTAACCGCGTCGACTGCATGCGCTTTTCACCCGCGCCCATCGACAGCGGTGACAGACTCACCGCCGACATCGGCGTTGAGCCTTGACGCACCGCCAACTCAACGGGTCCGGTGCTCAACCCAAAGCGATTGGGATTATCCAGCAGCAGATCCAGTTCCAGCGTTACCGACGTCAGATTGATGCTATCGACCCGCCAGTCCGCCAACTGCACCTTGGGCAAACGCGGTACCGGCACCGCAAAGGCTTGCTGCCATTGCAACTGACGCGAACCCAGCACCGGTACATTGACCGTCGGCGACAGATGCAGCGTCAATTCCACTTCGCCGTTTTCATAGGCGTCGGCCACGCGGTCGAACAAGCCAGACACCGCCAGCGACCAGTCCAGATCGACGGTGGTTGAACGGCCAGCGGGCAAGCCGGAAATCGGCGGACTCTCGAGTTGCACCCAGGGTTCGCCATTGAGCCAGAGTTCGGCGCGCAGCGATTGAATGGGCAGAGAATAGGCATTGGGATTATCGATGATGACGCGACTGCGGCCATCCAGTTGTTGCCAGCTCAGCGCCGTCAGCTGACTGCCCTGATGCTGAAAGGTCGGTGACCGATAAACCTCATCGACACCCAGATTGGCGCAACCGGCCAGGCTCAATACCACCGCAACAGACAGCCAAAAGACTCGCATCAAAGTACACCGAGACAACAATAGAGACTTCGGCACCTTTGCCTGAGCCGCCGCAACTGTCAAGAGCCGGAGGCGGCAACCTCAGTGCGCAGCTGCCAATCCGTGTCATCAAGCTCGAACAGCAATTGATCACCGGCGGACAAAACGCCCACACCGGCCGGCGTACCGGTGAGCACCACATCGCCCGGCTGCAGGCTGAAATCAGCCAGTATCAGCCGTAACAACTCAAGCGGCGGGCAGAGCATCTGGTTGATCTGACCATGCTGACGCGCCGCGCCATTCAAGGTCAGACGATAGGACCAGTCCGCCACCTGCGCCGGCATCTGGGCAATTGGTAACCAGGAACCGAGCGGCAAGGCTCCATCGAACGCCTTGGCGCGCTCCCAGGGATGGCCAGCCTGTTTTAATTCGGCTTGCAGGTCGCGATCGGTCAGATCCAGCGCCAGGGTCACGCCGGTCACTGCCGCCCAGGGATCCTCGCTGGCGGCCGTCAAAGGCGCGCCAATCAACAGCGCCAGCTCGGTTTCAAAATGCAGCGCCGGACGCCTCAGCTGCAGTTCAACTTCCAGTTCACAAAAAGCACTGGCCGGCTTATGAAACAGCAAGGGTCGGGTCGGCACCGGGTTGTTCAGCTCGCGGGCGTGCTCGGCGTAATTGCGACCCACACAGACGGCCTTACCGACCGGCAGATCGACCGCGTCCCCAGTATTCCAGCGATGCACAAACATCTTACTCAGCCTCTTCTTCGACCGGCTCGGGAATCACCGCCAGCTCGGCAATCTGAGCGGCCGCTTCGGCCAGTGTCGACTGAATGGGCGCTTGCTGTTCCAAAATGGCTTTCACCGCCTGGCTGCCAAACATCCAGTACAACCCCATCGCCGGAACCGACGGCTGGGGCTCTGCGTCTTGCCAGACTGACCAGGCCTGGGCATGCCAGGCTTCATCATCCTGCCAGTCTGCCAGCACCGTTTCGTGCAACGGGGCCGCCGGTGCCAGCGTCTGCGCCAGGGCTTCAAAACCGGCCTCAGTGAGCAGTTGGTTTTCAATAAACTGCCGCGACAGCGTCTTATTCGGTGTTGCTGAATTGATAAAGGCCGCCGTCACTTCAGCGAAACCACGGCCAGGTCGGCCACTCAAACTGGGGTAAGGACCAACCACTAGATCCAAACCCGCCGCTTCATAGTCCGGCAGGGCATTGGCGGCGGTCAGCACACAGGCCGTGCGCTCAGCGGTAAAGGCGGCGTCGACGTCTTCGGTGGTCAGTCGACCCGGCAGCAGATCGCCTTCAATCATCGACTGCATAAACGACAGCGCAGTCACCGCTGCCGGGGCACGCAAACCCACATCCTGGGTATTCAAGGCACCGTTTTCGTCACGGCCAAAAACATAACCACCCTGAGGCGTCATCAGACCATAATTCAGATAGAGGTTGGTGGCATCGAACAACAACGGCTGGGCATTCTGACGCGCCAGACTCGCCTCGGCCTGCCACACCGCCTGCCAGTTATCGAAGGGCGCATCGACCAGGTCGGCATTGCACGCCTGCAAGGCACCTTCAACCGCCAGCGGATAGCCATAGACCACGCCTGCGTGGCTCAATACCGGCCAATAGGCTTCGTTGACGGCATTGCGAGCAGCACCGCGCGGCTCGATGGGATTGACGATTCCGCCCAACACCCAGTCGGTCAGATCCTGATGCTGACCGATGTAGATATCGGGGCCGTCGTTATCCACTTCGCGCTGCTGGAAAGCGCGCCGACCTTGTTCCGGTGCCGCCACTTCCACGGTCACACCGGTGCGGTCGCTGTAGGCTTCGGCCAAACGGGTCAGTTCATCAATGTCGCGGCCAGGATCGACCCAAACCAGCAGGGAGCCCTGCTCAAAGGCGTAGGCCGGGGTCAGTAAAGCGACCAGAATCAGCAAGGCGGCAGGCAGACGAAGCGTGGCGATCATGGTAATTCCTGTTCGGTTGAGGGTTGCGGCGGCGTGATACCAGCCGAGCGCAAGCGTCTGTCGAGCACCTCGCGCGCTTGCTCAGTGGTGCGGTTCAGGCCGACTAAAATCCAGATGGTGCCGGCCGGACTGGTGCGGGTACGCACCACCCGCAGCTCTTCGCTGAGCCAGTCGTAGACCAGAGCCTGGGCACGGTCACGCTGAGTTCCCGGCAAAGCCGAGTACCAGGCCTGGGTCCATTCCAACACCAGTTGGTTCTGAATCGACCGGCGGCCGTTTTCGATGCGCTGTTCGGCCGAGGTGTCACTCGATGGCGACGATATCAGCCGCGTCAGCGGATAGCCTTCCAGTGACTGACCGCAAATAAAACCGGGCGCCGGCGTACGGGTGCTATCCGGATAAGTGCAACTGGTTACCTCGGACTGGCCGGGGTTGGTCATGCAGGCAGAAACCGCCACAGCGCCTGTAACCCACACCAGCTTGCGCCACAGCGAAACGGGCATCCATACGTCCTTTGATCAAAACAGCCGCCGATTATGACAGCCGCCAGCGCATCAGAACAGGATGCGCGTGCGCATGGTGGCTTTCACTTCACGCACTTTTTCCAATGCCTTCAGTGAACATTCCTGCGCCACATCGATGACCACATAACCCACCTTGTCGTTGGTCTGCAAATACTGACCAATGATGTTGATGTCGTTCTCAGAAAAGATGCGGTTAATCTCCGACATCACGCCCGGCACGTTGTGGTGAATGTGCAGAATGCGATGCGCATCCGGATGCGACGGCAACGCCACCTCAGGGAAGTTCACCGCCGACAGCGAGGTGCCATTATCGGAATAGAGCGCCAGCTTTTCTGCGACCTCAATACCAATGTTGTACTGCGCTTCCTGAGTGGAACCACCGACATGCGGGGTCAGGATCACGTTGTCGAACTCACGCAGCGGCGAGATAAATTCGTCGTCGTTGCTGCGCGGTTCGGTGGGGAATACATCAACGGCCGCGCCGAGCAGTTTCTTCTCAGCCAGGGCCGCTGCCAGCGCATCGATATCCACCACCGTGCCGCGTGAGGCATTGATAAACACCGAGCCGGGTTTCATACGGCGGAACTGATCGGCGCCCATCATCCACTTGGTGGAGGCGGTTTCCGGAACGTGCAGGGTGACCACATCGGCCTCGGCCAGCAGCGCATTCATCGAGCCCACCTGGCGCGCGTTGCCCAGCGGCAACTTGGTGACCATATCGTAGAAGATCACTTCCATCCCCAAGCCTTCGGCCAGCACACCGAGCTGAGTGCCGATGCTGCCGTAACCGACAATGCCGAGTTTTTTACCGCGAATCTCGTAACTATCGACGGCGCTTTTCTGCCAGCCACCGCGATGGCAAACCGCGTTTTTCTCCGGCACGCCGCGCAACAGCAAAATGGCCTCGGCCAACACCAGTTCGGCGACCGAGCGGGTATTCGAATAGGGCGCGTTGAACACCACCACACCGTGCTCACTGGCAGCAACCAGATCAACCTGATTGGTGCCAATGCAGAAACAACCCACGGCCACCAGCTTATCGGCGGCCTCAAACACGGCGCGGGTCAACTGAGTACGCGAACGAATGCCGATAAAGTGCGCATCACGCACCTTCTCGATCAGCTCGGCTTCGGGCAGTGAACCCTTCAGGTATTCAATATTGGTGTAGCCCGCCTTGTTCAGGGTATCCAACGCGCTCTGGTGGACACCTTCCAACAGGAGGATGCGAATCTTGCTCTTATCGAGAGAATTCTTGCTCATGATCGGCTCTTGCTGCGGGTGGTCGAAAAGAAATGGCGCGCGGATCATACCACAGCCAAGGGCGAGCCGAAGGGGCTGTTTGTGCAATGGTCTGTTGCAAAGCGCTTAGCAGAGCCTAGCTTGTGCACATAAAAAAAGGCCGCCGAAGCGACCTTTGTTTAAAGCGTTACCGACTGATGGTTCAGTCGCGCACCACCGCCATGCCGGGTTCATAGTCGGCGATGTCGAGCGGGCTGTTGCGCTCAATGTAATCGGCGAGCATGTCGGCATCGACAAAACCGGAGTTCACGTAGTTCGGATGCTCAGTGATGTTCGGGTAGCCGTCACCACCAGAGGCCATAAAGGAATTGACCGACAAGCGGTAGGTCTGACTCGGATCGATCGGCTCACCACCGACTTCGGCTTCCACCACTTCACCCGCAACGATGCGTAATTCCACACCATCGAACTGAGCAAAAGCGCCGCTGCCGGCTTCTTTCTCGGCGGCTGCGTTGAGGTAGTTCATCAGTTCGGCGCCGGTGAAATCGACATAGGCAAGCATGTTACCGAACGGCTGGACAGTCAGCACATCTTTGTAGCTGATGTCGCCGCCTTCCAGATCGGCACGGATGCCGCCGGAGTTCATGATGCCAACGTCGGCGTTGGTGCGCGCGCGTTGGGCGCGGGCAATCAATACACCCAGATTGGTCGGTTCGTTACGCACGATGGCGCGGTCGCCGATGAAGTCGCCATTGGCGCTGCCGATGATGGTATTCAGCGCTTCGCCGCCGGCTTCCTGATAAGGCGTCAGCATGGCGAGCATGTCTTCGTCTTCGGCGATTTCAGCGCGCATCAGTTCGTCGTTGTCGTCGAGCAGATTGACCGGAATCAGGTCGTAGCGGTAGTCGACAATTTCGCCGTTACGCAGCGTCAGGTCCAGCCGGCCAACGTACTTGCCCCATTCGTAGGCCTGCAGAATCAGGGTGTTGTTCTGCACGTCTGGTTCGAACAGCGGGTTCTGGCTGTGGCCACCAACGATAACGTCGATGCCGTCAACGCTGCGCGCCAGGGTAACGTCGCCCGGCGCATTGCCGCCGTAGTTGCCATTGGCGTAGTGACCCATGTGAGTGACGGCGATGACCAGATCGGATTTGGCATCCAGTTCCGGAATCAGGTCAGCGGCAACATCAACCGGGGTCAGGAACGACAGGTCGGTCATGTATTCGGGGTTGGCGATTTTCACGGTGTCTTCGGTCGTAAAACCAACCACCGCGACTTTGTAGCCCTGAACGTTGAACATTTCATAGGGCTTAAACAGGGTTTTGCCGCTGTCGGTGTAAACGATGTTGGCGGACAAGAACGGGAAACCCGCCCAGTCGGCTTGCTGCATTAATACATCGCGCGGGTTATCGAATTCGTGGTTACCGACGGCCATGGCGTCGTAGTCGAGCATGGCCATGCCGAGGAAATCGGGTTCGGCGTTTTGCAGATCGGATTCGGGCACGCCGGTGTTGATGTCACCACCAGACAGCAACAGCACTTCGCCACCGTCGGCTTCGACTTCGGCGCGGATGCTGTCGATCAGCGTTTTGCGGGCGGCCATACCGTATTCGCCGTCATCATTGCGCCAGAAACGACCGTGATGATCGTTAGTGTGCAGAATAGTCAGGTGGTAATCGGTGTCCGGCTCATAGCTCGGACCCATCAGCGCACAACCGCTCAGCGCGATTGCCAGACCCAGGGAAATGGGCAGTAGCGATTTCATTATTATGCTCTCCATGTTGTTGCCAACAGCTGGTGGTTTTGTCAGGTCCTGACTCTTCGGTCAGAACAGGCTGAATCACTTTAACGACTTCGTCATTAAACCGAAACAAAAGTGGACCCTTGCTTTGCGGCGGTCTTAGCAGCAAAAACCAAGCCGGATTCGGCGGCGCCTGAACAGGCAGTCAAGTTTCGCCCTGCCAGCCTAGAGACGCCGTATGACAGAGCCATGAACGAAAGATGACGGCGTTAACGCACCGCTTCGGTGCGCGTATCGCTGCACCTTGCCATTAAGGCGAGTTTCTGCTGCCGCGATTGCGCCTTGATGGCTGCCTCGCGCTGACCGGCGGCGCTGCGATCGGCGCAGGCTTCGCTATAGACCAGCGTCACCGGCCGCCGCGCCCGGGTATAACGCGCACCACCAACCAGCTCGCCGTTATGTTCACGCAAGCGCCGCTGCGGGTCGGTGGTCACGCCGGTGTACAAACTGTTATCGGCGCAACGCACTATATAGACGAACCACTGTGAAACCGGATTGGGCGAAACGGCAGTGAGCGAATCTGGGTTGGGCGAAATCGGGTTGGGCGAGTCTGCCGCCAAAGCTTTGTCTCCTGGGTGATAATCAACCGCTGTTCGTCTTGACGAACAATGCAGCTGTTCGACCATCGATAGTAGAGCCCGCGTCATAAGCGGTTTCCAACGTACCGATCTTTAACATAGACTTACAAAACACTAACACATTCAGCCCTCTGATTATGGCCGTACAGATAGCGTCTTTTTCGTTCCGACCAGGCGTCGAGGACGGCCTGCAGCAGCTCGGAAAGTTCCAGCGACGCTTTCCCGACCACGCCAATCTACTGATCCTTATTTTCGCCAACACCACCGCCGACACCCTGCAACCCATCCTGCCCTGGTTTGAAGCCCTGTGGCCCAAAGCGACGGTTGTCGGCACCCAGTGCGGGCCAATTCTGAACCGCGGTCCACTGACCGAAGGCGAAGTGCTGGTGCAGTGTCTGCAGTTTGAACGCACCGAGATACGCTGCCAGGCATTGCCCTGGCAAGCCGACCTGAAAACACTGGGCGAGCAACTTTATCGCCCGCTGATTGCCGATCACACCCGCCTGGCACTGACCTTCTTCAGCGACCCGGCGCCGGCCTGCGATGATCTCTTTCACTGGGTGAACCAGCAGCATCCGCAAGTGGTCGTCGCTGGCGGCCGGATGACCGACCAGCTTGGCGGCTGGGTGTTCGCCAATGGCTTGGTGCATCCCAATCATTGCCTGGTGGTGACGCTCGATAACCCGACCCTGATGGTGCAGTCGCTGGCCTTTAATCAATGGCATCAGATCGGTCGCAACTGGACGGTCACCAAAGCTTCCGGCAGCCAATTGTATGAGTTGGACAATCGTTCGGTACAGTCGCTGTACGACACCTACCTCAATGACAACCAGCCACTGAATCCCGCCGACTATCGCCATTTTCCGTTGATGCACATCGACGGCGCCCAGCAGCGACTCTGCGTGCCCATCGACAATCTCAGCGGCGGTGGCTTTCAGTTATCCGAACCTTTGCAGGTCGGCGACAAGGTGCGTTTTGCCTACAGCCATCCGTCAATCAGCCGTGAAGCTCTGAGCAAGGGCGCCCAACAACTCTACGAGCAACGCCCGGAATTACTGTTGGCGTTCAACTGCCAGGCGCGCGCCTCCAGCAACAGCGGCGGGCCCGACCTGGAACTGACCCCATTGCGCCAGCTGGCGCCGTTGAGCGGCGCCTATTGTGCGGACGAACTGCACCACGAAAACGGTCACACCCGATCGCTGCAACATCATCTGACGGTCTTGGCGCTGGCGGAAGATCCGGCGCAGCGCAAACCGCTAGTGACCTACCAGAGCAATGCGCTGACGCCGCTGTTTCATCTGATTCGCGAATCGGTCAAAGACCTGGATCAGGTCAATCGCGACCTCGAAGCCGAGGTCAAAATCAAAACCCGCGAGCTGTTTCGCAAATACGAAACCGATGCCATCACCGGCCTCGCCAACCGCGTCGGTCTGTTGCAGTGTCTGCGCGATGCCGACCCCTGGCCCATTGCTCAGGTGTGCAGCCTGAAAGTGAACAACCTGCGCCAGATTAATAACCTCTACGGCTACGCCATCGGCGACCAGTTACTGGGTGATTTAAGTCAGGCCATCCAAAACCATCTGCCGGAATTATTGCCGACCACGGCGCTGGTGTTTCGCGGTTCGCCCAACGAATTTTTGATCGTGGCGCCCGATGCCTGCCCGAACCAGACGTTCTTCCGCGGCATGGCGCAATTAACCGAACGCTTGCAGGATCAGTCCGATGTCTTCAGCGCCGAACGCGTGCGCAACGTCCTGCCGATTCTGTTGACCGCCGGCACCGCCCACCGCGACGAATTGCCGCCGAATATGACGCCCGGCCCGGAAGATTTATTGATCAAGGCCTCGGAAGCGCGGCGGCATGCCTACCACCATCAGTTACCCATCGCCCGGGCGCTGGATATGCCCGGTAACGACAAGCACAAACGCGACGGCCTGATCTGGCTCGGTCGGGTGCGCACCGCGCTGGCCAACGATGAAGTCGAGCCCTTTATCCAGCCGTTATTCAATGCCCGTGGCGAGGTGCCACACGTCGAAGCGCTGATTCGCATTCGCCAGGATGGCCGCATTTACGCGCCCGGGGATTTTCTCGATCTGGTCAAACCGACGCAGCTGTATCCGCGCCTGTCGATGCGCATGATCGATGAAACCTTCCGGTTGCTCAAAGATCTGAACATCGGTTTCACGCTGAATTTTACCGCCCGCGATCTGGGCAATACCGAGTTAATCGAACGGCTCAAACACTGGCTGCGCTCGGGCATCGAAGCCGAGCGGGTCACGCTGGAAATTGTCGAATCCGATGGCCTGCGTGAATTTCAGCGCTTCGCCATCACCCTGATGGAATTACGGCGTCTGGGCTGCAAACTGGCCATCGACGATTTCGGCAGCGCCTACTCCAATTTAGAGCGCGTGCTGCATCTGAAACCGGACTGGATCAAGCTCGACGGCAGCCTGATTCGCAACCTGGATGAAAGCGAAGTCAGCCGCATTCTGGTCAAACGGGTGGTGCAATTGTGTCAGGATCTGAACATCCGCACCGTCGCCGAGCACGTGCATTCCAACGACATTCTCAGCGTGGTGAAGCAGATGGAAGTCGACTATTTTCAGGGCTTCCATCTTGCTGAACCCATGGCCGTGGCCGACTTCTGTGCCAACCGGCCACAACGTCAGGAAATGTTCGCATGACCGCCACCGTGCTGGTGGGCGCCACCGGTCTGGTCGGCCAGGCCGTGGCACCCAGACTCACCGCCGATCACTTCGATCCCTGCTGGTTGCTGGTACGTCGACCGGTAGCGCCGGCCTTGCCGCATCAGGCAGTACAAGTGGTCGACTTCAAGCAATTGGAAACCGATACCGCCGGTCTCGATCTCAGCGGCGGCAGCCTGATCTGCTCACTGGGCACCACTTTACGCAGCGCTGGCTCCGCCGAGGCGTTTATCGCGGTGGATCGTGACCTGGTTGCGCAGGTGGCACATTGGGCCCGCGATCGCGGTGTGCGCCATTGCCTGGCGGTGTCGAGCGTCGGCGCCGATGCCGACAGCCGCAATCTGTATCTGCGCACCAAGGGCCAGGCCGAGCAGGAATTGATCGCGCTCAGCTTCCAACGCCTGACGCTGCTGCGGCCGTCACTGTTACTCGGTGAGCGGCAGGAATTTCGGTTGGCAGAGCGGCTGGGCGCCTTGTTTGGACGCGCCGTTTCGCCGTTACTCACGGGCCGACTGAGCCGTTACCAGCCGGTCGAAGCACAACAATTGGCGCGGGTCCTGGTACATCAGGCCGCAACGGTGCAGGGCCCGGTGCTCGATATCTGGGACGCTCGGCGCATCAATCGCTGGCGTCCGCACAGCGACTGAAGTCGCGCCACTGCCACAAGGCCGGCGCAGCGCTGCCTTGAAAACCGATGCTCAGACAATAGTCGCCCGCCTGAATCTGCCAGAGACGGGATTCTTCGACCAACAACGCCCAGGGCGGTTCCGGTAACGCCTGCAAGCGCGGCGTCAGCGCCTCAGCCAGACCAGCAGCATCATCAAGACGAGCACCGGCGCGTGGCAATAACGCCTGTACCGCCGCTTGCGGATCGGGATGACCGCTGCCACTCAGGTCCGCCAGCAGTTGGTCGCTCAGCCAGAGTCGCTGTTGCTCTGCCAGCGTTTCCACCAACAGATAAGCCGGATCCAGCGCCGTCTCTCCCAGTGCCACTTCCCCCAAATGCGTCAGCAATTGCTGCGGCGCCTGTACATGACGCTGCTGATAGCGTTGGTGCCAGAAAATACTCAGCGCCACTATCAATACAACCAGCAAGCCGGCGGCCCAGAGCATTCTGGATCGAGTCAGGGTCATGGGTGGTTCTCCGGGGTCAAAAACGACGCGCTAGTGTATCAAGGGATGATCAGTCAGCCACCCAGTCAAGCAAGGATTCAGCCAGGTGATCGAACAACAGCCGTACCCGCCGCACCGAGCGCAATGACTCATGCATCGCCAGCCACATGGGCAATTCGAAGCGCACGCTGTCGGCCAGCACGCGCACCAGATTCGGATCGCGATCGGCCAGTTTGCACTGCATCGGGCCGATGCCAAGGCCACAACGAATGGCGGCTAACTGAGCGGCATTGTTGTCGGTGCGCAGGTCGAAATCGGTTCGTTCCAGTTTGAAATCGTGTTCGCGCAGCACGCGCACGGCGGTGTCATCACGATCGAAACCAATCAGCGCATGAGCGTTCACGTCGTGCTTGTGTTTCGGCATACCGCGCCGGGCCAGATAATCCCGATGCGCATAGAGCGCCACCTCGACCTGCCCCAGATGCCGCGCTACCAGCGCACCCTGATTCGGTTCAGTCATGCGAATGGCGATATCGGCTTCGCGCATCAAAAGATTGGTGACCCGGTCGGACGTCGCCAGTTCCAGCGCAATCGCCGGATAACGCTGGCGAAAAGGCACCAGTATCTGCGGCAGAATTTCACAGCCGACCACCTCGCTGGCGGTCACTCGAATGGTGCCGCTGGGTTCGGACGCTTCACCTGAGGCTTCGCGCAACAGCGCCTGAGCAGCGGCGCTCATCGCTTCCACATGGGGAATCAGCGCCAACGCCGCTTCGGTCGGTTCCAGTCCATTGCGACCCCGCGCAAACAGGGCCCGGCCCAGCTGTTGTTCCAGGGCATCGATATGCCGGCCCAGCGTCGGCTGTGTCAGATGCAGGCGCCGCGCCGCCGCCGACAAACTGCCTTCGTGCACCACCGCCAAAAAGGATCGGTAATGGCTCCAGTCGCCGTTCTGGTCACTCATGGTTTTCATTCATTTTTGTATATAACCAATGCAATTTTCGCCAATTTCCATTCTTATTATTAGATAGCACAGTAGGCGCCGTGTCCATACAACCTTGCTAGGAGATCCTTATGAGTACGGTATTAATCCTCGGCGCCACCGGCAGTGTCGGCGCCAACATCACTCGCAAACTGGCCCAGCGCGGCTGGAACATTCGCGCTTTGCACCGCAACCCGGACCTCGCTGCCGAGCAGTTTAAAGACCTGCCCGATATCGATTGGCGCCGCGGCGATATGAGCCAGGCCGGCGATGCCACCACTGCCGCCCAGGGTTGCGATGTCATCGTCAACGCCACCAACCCACCAGGTTATCGGCGCTGGCGCGAGATCGGTTTGCCGATGCACCAGCACGCCATAGCGGCCGCCAAAGCCAGCGGTGCGACCCTGGTGTTTCCGGCAAACGTCTATAACTACGCCCCGGACAGCGGCGAACACCTTGCCGAAGACGCCCCGCAACAACCACAGACCGAAAAAGGCCAGGTGCGGGTGGAAATGGAACAGCTGCTGCGCCAGGCAGCGGACGACGGCGTTCAGGTCATCCTGGTGCGCGCCGGCGATTTTTTCGGCCCGGGCTCAGGCTCATCGGTGCTGAACTTCCTGATTAAACCCAAGCGCCGCGTCACCAAAATGGCCTACCTCGGCGCCATGAACGTTAAGCACAGCTACGCCTATTTGCCCGATCTGGCGGAAACTTTCGCGCGCTTGATTGAGCGTCGTGAACAGTTGCCGATGTACGCCGATTTTCAATTCGCCGGTCAGGTGATGACCGGGGCGGAACTGGCGCAACAGATACGCCAGGTCAGCGGCGAGCCACGGATGAAAACCACCGCTTTCCCTTGGTGGCTGGTGCATCTGGTCGCGCCGTTCAACCTCACCTTCAAAGGCTTGCTGGAAATGCGTTACCTGTGGAATAAACCGATCACCCTGAGCAACGCCAAGCTGGTCGCGCAATTGGGTGAAGAACCGCGCACGCCGATGTCGGTCGCGCTGACCGAAACACTGAGCGCCATGCATTGCCTGCCGGATAATGGTCATAGCGCCAGCGCCTGATTGCCTTGCCGCTATGGAGTGGAAAGGGTAGCGTTAAGCCTCACTCAAACACTGTCAGGGACGACAATGAGTTTAGCGGTGCTCTACAGCCGTGCGCGTTTAGGGATGGATGCGCCACTGGTTACTATCGAAGTTCATCTCACCAATGGTCTGCCCGGTTTTACCATGGTCGGCCTGCCCGAAACGGCGGTAAAGGAAGCGCGTGACCGGGTTCGCTCAGCGCTGCTAAACAGTCAATTTGAATTCCCCGACCGCCGCATCACCGTCAATATGGCACCGGCCGATCTGCCCAAGCAGGGCGCTCAGTTTGATCTGGCCATCGCCCTGGGCATTCTGATCGCCAGCAAGCAATTACCCGCCGATGGCATCGACGGCTATGAATTTTTTGGCGAACTGGCGCTGTCGGGCGAATTGCGTCCGGGGCCGGCGTCGCTGCCGGCGGCCATTGCCTGTACCGAAGCCGGACGCATCTTAATCACCAGCCCGTCCGGCGCCGCCGAAGCGGCTTTGGCCAGTGGCTCCGATGTGCGTCACGCCAGCCACTTGTTGCAGGTCACCAGTCATTTCCGCGGTCATCAGAGTCTGCCGCAGGCGCATTATAAACTGCCCGAAGTGCCGCCACCGGTTGCCGATCTGGCGGAGGTTAAAGGCCAGGAAGGCGCCAAACGGGCCTTGGAAATCGCCGCAGCCGGACGTCATAACCTGCTGTTTTTTGGCCCGCCCGGCACCGGCAAAACCTTGCTGGCGTCGCGCCTGCCTGGCTTGTTGCCACCGCTGACCGAGCTCGAAGCCTTGGAAGTTGCCAGCGTGCAATCGGTCTGTGGCCTGCCGTTGAACTGGGGCTCCCGGCCCTTTCGCTCACCGCATCACACCGCTTCGGGCGTTGCGCTGATCGGCGGCGGTTCAATTCCGCGTCCCGGCGAAGTGACGTTGGCGCATCGGGGCGTGTTGTTTCTCGATGAACTGGCCGAGTTTCCCCGCGCGGCCCTGGACGTGCTGCGTGAACCTCTGGAAAGCGGTGAAGTCAGCATCGCCCGCGCCGCCCGGCAAACCACCTTTCCGGCGCGCTTCCAGTTAGTGGCGGCCATGAACCCGACGCCGGGCGGTTACAGCCCGGACGACCCGCGCTCGCAGCGTTACACCCGCGAGCAGATGCAACGCTATCTGGCGCGGCTGTCCGGCCCGTTATTGGATCGCATCGATTTACATATTGAAGTGCCGGCGCTGCCCAAAGAAGTGCTGACCCAGGCCGCGCCGGGCGAGACCACGGCCGTCGTTCAGCAGCGGGTGGCGTTGGCGTGGCAGCGGCAATTGAATCGTCAGGGTTGCGCCAATGCCGATCTCAGCGGCGCGGCGCTGGAGCGTCACTGTGCCTTGGCTTACCCCGATCAACAGCTATTGGATAGAGCGATGGAGCGGTTACGGCTGAGTGCCAGGGCTTACCATCGCATCTTGCGGGTGGCACGCACCGTGGCGGATTTGCAGGGTGTTGCCGACATCGACAAGAGCGCCTTGATCGAGGCGCTCAACAGTCGGCAATTGGAGAAATTACTGGGGTCGGTGTAACTGCGAACGGAATGCCGCGATCACAGTTCCATATCGTATTCGATCATCACCGCCAGGTGCGGCGATATGCGTGGCTCACGCAGGATTTTCACATCGATCACGTAGTCGGCGATGTTGGGCGTGACCATCTGATAATCGAGTCGCATACCGTTGGCCTGGGCTTCATCAAAGGGCCACCAGCTGTGTTGACGATCCTGGCGGTTCATCAAACGGAAGGCGTCAACAAAGCCAATCGGCCCAGTCACCTGATCCATCCAGGCGCGCTCTTCCGGCAAAAAGCCGGCTTCACGCTGATGGTTTTCCCAGTTGCCCAGGTCAATGGAACGGTGCGCCACCTGATAGGAACCGGCGAAGATAAACTCGCGCCGCTTGCGACGGGTTTTCTTCATGTGCAAACCGAGCACGTCCAGGAAGGCCAGCTTGTGCTCGACCTCTTCTTCGGTGCGCGCGTGCGGCACGTTGATGGAGGCGATGCTGACGTTATCGAAGTCGGCCTGGATAAAACGACCTTCCAGATCCCACTGCGGCGAACCGATGCCGCGAATGATCGCCTTGGGCATGGTGCGGCTGTAGATGGCGGTGCCAGAGTAGCCGTCTTCTTCGGCGTCGAAGAAAAAGGCGTTGTAGCCGGGCACGTCCAGAAAGGCTTCGGGCAGTTGATATTCCTTGGCACGCAGTTCCTGAACGCAGACCACATCCGCATCCAGTTTCTCGAGCCATTCGAGAAAGCCACGCTGGGAGGCATTCACAATGCCATTCAAATTGAGGGTGACGACCTTCATGCTGTCTATCCAGTCAAAAACGCGCGTATCATAGCGGCACGATAGTGCAGTGTCACGGCACTGTACCGCCTTTTCAGCGCCATGTACGGGCAATTTTCAGAGATTTCAGTTAAGCGAATCGAACGCTCTGTTCACGAAAGTTCAGCCGACTGTGCCGGTCTTTTTGTTCTCGGCCCGCTTTCGTTATACTCGCGCGCCAATTCGGCCAAGCGGCCACAACACTCATGCTCTGGGGACCTTAGCTCATGGATCATATCGCTTCCACTGCAACGACAGAAGCATTGAGCGACTGGCAACGCGATTTCATCCGTTTTGCGATCGATCAACAAGTGCTCGGTTTTGGCGACTTCACGCTCAAATCCGGCCGCCAGAGTCCCTACTTCTTTAACGCCGGCCGCTTCCAGACCGGCGAAGCGCTCGACCGCCTGGGTCGTTATTACGCCCAGGCCTTGGTCGATTCGGGCCTGGATTTCGATCTGGTGTTTGGCCCGGCCTACAAAGGCATTCCGTTGGCGACCACCACAGTGGTGGCACTCAATCGCGATCACAGCCGCTCCGTGCCTTACGCTTTCAATCGCAAGGAAGCCAAGGATCACGGCGAAGGCGGCACTCTGGTTGGCGCTGAACTGAACGGCAACATTGTCATCGTCGATGACGTCATTACCGCCGGTACCGCCATCCGCGAAGTTCAGGCGTTGCTGGCGAATTATCCCAAGGCCCGGCTGGCCGGGGTGGTGGTCGCCATGGATCGTCAGGAAAAAGCGCCGGACAGTGAGTTGTCTGCCATCCAGGCGCTGCAGGCCGAACACCAGTTGCCGATCATTCCGGTGATCACCTTCAGTCAACTGGTCGGCTATTTAAAAGAAAGCGGTGACTTCGCCGAGCACCTGCCGGCCATCGAAGCGTACCGTGCTCAATATGGCGTGGCCTGATAACGCCGCCAGAAAAAGTGATCTGAGAAACTTCCCTGCGCGAATGCAGTCTGAGTCTTCCAACCGTCCAGGAATCCAGCCATGCAACGCGCCCTCTTGATCGTACTGGTGGCTCTCGCCATCGCCGCCTTCTTTGTGTTCGATCTCGACAGCCAACTGACGCTGACAAACCTGCAGCAGCAACAGGCACAACTGGCCGCTTATCAGGCGCAACATCCGTGGCAACTGGCCGCACTCTACTTCGTTATCTATGTACTGGTCACCGCTTTGTCACTGCCCGGCGCGACCTTGCTGACGCTGGCCGGCGGCGCGATTTTTGGTTTACCACTGGGTTTATTGCTGGTCAGTTTTGCCAGCACTCTTGGCGCGACCGGCGCCTTTTTAAGCGCTCGCTTTGTGTTGCGTGACTGGGTGCAGCAGCGTTTCGGAGATCGACTCGCGACCATCAATGCAGGCGTGGAAAAAGACGGCGGTTTCTATTTGTTTTCGCTGCGACTGGTGCCGCTGTTTCCGTTTTTCGTCATCAACCTGGCGATGGGACTGACACCGATTCGCTTGCGTACTTTCTATTGGGTCAGCCAGGTCGGCATGCTGGCCGGCACCGCCGTCTACGTGAACGCCGGTACCCAGCTGGCTCAACTGGAAGGTCTGGGCGGCATCCTGTCGCCCGATCTGATCATCGCCTTTGTCCTGCTCGGCCTGTTTCCGTTAGCGGCGCGCAAGAGCCTGGCGCTGCTGCGCCAGCGTTTCAGTAGTGATACTTGATCACCACGCCGTACCAGTTCTGGCCGTTGTTGGGCTTTTCGATGCCGCCGTTGGAGACATGCTGGAAGCGGCCGCCCAGTTGCACCGGCCCCCACTGCAATCCCAGACCAAAGATCTGACTGAACTGAAAGCGCGTTGAATAGATATCCGGTCCTAAAGTGGTACGACTGAGGTAAGCCACACCCAGACCGGTTTCGAAAATGCCGGTGACCGGCCCCATCGGCAAACGCCAATCGAACACCGGCGTAATGTTGGCCATGGACTGCTCCTGACGTACGCCATCTTCGCGATAGGTGGCCTGGCCGAGCGCCACTTCCAGGGTGGTGGTTACTGCAAACGGCCCGAAGTCACCGGTCACTGGCAAATCCCAACCGACCAGCAAACGACCGCGCTCTTTGCCATCGTCGCTGCCAAAATCGAGACCTGCGGTATCCGCACCCAGCGCATTCACCGCCATGGCAGTACCAACCGAGGTCAGTACCGCTACGTTATGCATCTTTAAAGGTTCGGCCTGAACCCCTGTTATCAGTGCTGCCGTCAATAAAACCCCTGCCCAGACGCGCATTCGATCCCCTCAATCAATGACCAAAGCCGGGCATTATAGCCAGGGCTGGGGTATTGACGCATTGCCGTTATACTGCCGCGATGCCGCCAAATTTTTTGCGAACGCTATTTTGCCTGGGGTTACTGGGCCCAATTCAGGTTGTCGCCGATACGATGCTGACCATCGTATCCGAACCCTGGCCTCCTTATGTGACCGAGCAGATCGACCTGCCTGGCTTCGATGTGGAAGTGACCGAAGCGGTGCTGGCCCATCTCGACCTGGAGATGGCGTTGCAATTGCTGCCCTGGCGCCGGGCATTGATTGAAGTTAACTCCGGCCAGGCCGATGCCTTGCTCGACGCCTTCGACAGTCCGGAACGGCGCCGCCAACTGCACTATCCGGACGAACCACTGAGCTACAGCACGTCCTACCTTTACTGCTATGCCTGCGAACGCAGCCAGGCGCCAACGCTCGCCGAACTCGAAGGTGCGGTGGTGGCGATCAACCGAGGTTATCAGTACAACGACGCCTTCGATGTCTATCCGGGCATCGATCGCATCCCGGTGGATACCTTCGAGCAGGGTTTTCGTCTGCTGCAACGCGGTCGGGTGGACTATTACGCCGTCAACAGCCGAGTCGCCAGCTTCGTGTTACAGCAATGGCAAGACGCCCGCATCAAACCACTGGCGCCCTCTCTGGCACCGGCAGAACCGGTCTATCTGGTGTTTGCCGACAAGCCCGGTTACGACACTCTGGCGCAGCGCTTCAGTGATGAACTGCAGCGTTTCAAACAGACCCCGGCCTACCATGCCATCCTGCGTCGTTATGGCCTGAATGAACCTTAGCATGCCGGCGAACCCTGGCCGATGGATGGGCTTAGCGGCCCAGTTCCCCTATACTGGCGCTTCGTTTTCGCTCGGTTTGGATTGGCACTTATGCATAGAATCCTTCGCACTTTGCTGTGCTCATTCTGGCTGATGGTCACGCTGACCGCCTGTGGTCAGAAAAGTGACCTCTATCTGCCCAGCGAATCCGCCCGCTCAAGCGCGACTTCAGCACAGGAATTTATACTGCCATCATGACGGCCGACGCCTCCGCTTTCGCATCCCGCAACGGCGAACTCCACGCCGAAGCAGTACCCCTACGCCGGCTGGCCGAACAGTTTGGCACGCCGCTTTATGTTTATTCGCGTACGGCCATCGAACAGAAGTTCGACGCCTACCGTCGCGGCCTGGGGAAACACCCGGGCATGATCTGTTACGCCGTTAAGGCCAATTCCAACCTGGCGGTGCTCGATGCACTGGCGCAGCGTGGCGCCGGTTTCGATATCGTCAGCCTGGGTGAGCTGGAACGGGTACTGGCCGCTGGTGGCGATCCGGCCAAGGTGGTGTTTTCCGGCGTCGCCAAGCAGGCGCATGAAATGAAGCGTGCGCTGGAAGTGGGCATTCACTGCTTTAATGTCGAGTCGGAAAGCGAATTGCGCCGGCTCAATAGCGTCGCTGGCGAACTGGGAGTGCGGGCGCCGGTTTCACTGCGCGTGAATCCCGATGTCGATGCCCAGACCCATCCCTATATTTCCACCGGCCTGAAACAGAACAAATTCGGCATCGCCATCGACCGCGCTTTGGAGGTTTATCGGTTAGCGGCGCAGGATTTACCCAACCTCGATTTGATCGGTGTCGACTGCCACATCGGTTCGCAAATTCTTAATACCTCGCCGTTTGATGATGCTCTCGACCGAGTCCTGGCGTTGGTTGATACCCTCGCCAGCGAAGGCATCAAATTAAAGCATCTCGATCTCGGCGGTGGTCTGGGTGTGCGTTATACCGGCGAAGACATCGAACCAGATGTCGCGGCTTTTGTTAGCCGGCTGGTTGAGGTGCTGGGTGATCGCGATCTGGAACTGGTGTTGGAACCGGGCCGTTCCATCGTCGCCAATGCCGGGGTGTTGCTAACGCGCGTGGAATTTCTTAAAGACAACGGCGACCATCATTTTGCCATTGTCGATGCCGGCATGAACGATCAGATTCGTCCGGCGCTGTATCAGGCCTGGATGAGCATAGAGCCGGTAACACCCAACCCCGCGGGCCAACAGGCGGACTGGGATATCGTCGGACCGGTCTGCGAAACCGGCGATTTTCTGGGCAAGGGTCGCCCCCTGGCGCTGGCTGAAAACGATCTGCTGGCGGTGCATTCGGCCGGTGCTTATGGTGCCGTTATGGCTTCCAATTATAATTCGCGTAATCGTCCGGCCGAAGTCATGGTGGCAGGCGATCAGGTGCAGCTGGTGCGCAAGCGGGAAACCGTTGCTGATCAACTGGCCCTGGAATCCCGACTGAGCTGAGCCCGATATGCGTCTGAAATTCACCAAAATGCACGGCCTGGGTAATGACTTTATGGTCATCGATGGTGTTTCCCAGAACGTGGAATTTACTGCCGACCAGGTTGAACGTTGGGCCGATCGCCATTTTGGCATCGGCTTTGATCAACTGCTGCTGGTCGAACCACCGACGCGTCCGGATCGGGATTTTCGCTATCGCATCTTCAACGCCGACGGCGGCGAGGTGGAAAACTGCGGCAACGGCGCACGCTGTTTTGCGCGTTTTGTGCTCGATCGCAAACTGATTCAGGCTGATCGCATCCGCGTCGAAACCGCCGGTGGCGATCTGGAACTGTTGGTGCAGCCCAACGGCGAAGTCACCGTCGATATGGGCCGGCCACGGCTGGCACCGGAAAAAATTCCCTTTACCACTGACCAGCGTCAACTGCTCTATCCACTGCAAACCGCAGCCGGCGACACGCTGGAAATTGCTGCCATTAACATGGGCAACCCGCACTGTGTGTTGCGCGTCGACAACGTCGACAGCGCGCCGGTGGAAACGCTTGGCCCGGAACTGGAACAGCACGAGCGCTTTCCTCAACACGTCAACGTTGGTTTTCTGCAAATCGTGGATCGCAGCCAGGCACGGTTACGCGTTTACGAACGCGGCGTCGGTGAAACCCTGGCCTGTGGTACCGGCGCCTGCGCTGCCATGGTGGCCGGTCATATCAACGGCTGGTTCGATGATCAGGTTCACATCCATCTGACTGGTGGTACCCTGAAAATTGAGTGGTCCGGTGATGGTAATGTTTTGATGACCGGGCCGGTCGAAACCGTCTATGAAGGAGTGGTGGGGTGACCGAGACTGTTAACGACAGCGCTGTATCGGAAGAGGCGGTCATCGCCTATTTGCGTCAGCACCCGGATTTTTTCGAGCAGCACCCCAACCTGCTTAAGCAACTGCATCTGCGTCACGAATCCGGCAACGCTATTTCCCTGATGGAGCGTCAGAATCAGATTCTGCGCCACGAAAACCGTCAGCTGATCGATCGCCTGAATCACTTTATTGAAGTGGCCCAACGCAACGACCGCCTGTTTCAGCAATTGCAACGACTGGTGCTGGCCATGGTGCCACACGACACCGCGGGTGGTCTGATCGAAGCCTTGGAAGCCGGCCTGATTGAGCAATTCGAGGTGCACGAAACCAGCGTGATTCTGTGCGATCGCGCCAACGCCGATGGCGACCCCTGGCTGCAGATCAGCCGCGACAGCCTGAGCCAATATTTCCCCACCCTGATCAACGACGGCAAAGCCATGTGCGGCAGCTTCAGTGACAGCGAACGTGATTTTCTGTTCGCTGGGCGCAACGTCGGTTCCATCGCACTGGCCCCGCTGACCGATGCCAAAAACCAGACTCTGGGGGTGCTGGCATTAGGGCATCACGACAGCCAGCATTTCCGCTCCGGCACCGAAACGCTGTTTCTCAGCCACCTGGCGCAAGTGACCAGTCTGTTACTGCAGCGCTGCTGACACTTTCTTAGGGAGCCTCTGAACAACTCCCCCAGGGCTCTGCGCGAGCTAAAACGTTTTGCCACAAGGCGCACTTCGCAGCGCAATGGCGTAGTCCTTGTCAAGAAGTGCAACGCCGGGGCAGGACGTTTTAGCCGCGCCCTCCGGGGCTTTCCGAGGAACGCTGCCACAGCGTTAAACTCATTTGAAAGGTCTAGACATTCCTGCATGAGTTTGCCTTGTAGCAGCGTCCCTCGGATAAGCCAGAGCCTCGGGGGAGTTATTCAGAGGCTCCCTCGTCAGTAAAGTGTGACGCCAGCGCCGTCCCGCTGTTGCAATGGCTGCTACACTGCCGGGTAATTCGTTCATAACCTGCCGTTTTCATGTTCAAACCCGCACTGCGCATTGCTCTCATTTACGCTCTCTTCGCCGGCGCCTGGATTCTGTTTTCAGACAAATTGGTGGAAGCACTGATCGACGACGTCATCTGGCTGAATCGAGCTCAGTCGCTCAAGGGCATCGCTTTCGTTCTGGTCACCAGCCTGTTGCTCTACATCCTGCTGTATCAGACTTTGCGTCAGGTACAGACGGTCACCTTAAAAGACCCACTCACCGGTCTGCCCAATCGCTACGCCTTTGAAGCCGAATTGAAACGTCGCTGCCGGCGCAGCCTGCAACGTGGCTCGGTGTTCAGCCTGAGCATGCTCGACATCGATCACTTCAAGAACATGAACGATGAACTGGGCCACAGCATTGGCGATGATCTGTTGGTCGCGCTGCACGGATCACTGCACCAGCATCTGGGAGAAAGCTGGTATCTGGCCCGGCTCGGCGGCGATGAGTTTGGTCTGATCAGCCCACCGGAATTGACCCTGGAAGAGTGCAGCGAACGCCTCGACTGGCTGCAGCACAGTGTGACCCGCAGCGCCAAACACAACCGACTCCACGGCCAGACGGTGAGCATGGGCTCCAGTCATTTTCCGGCCGATGGTGACAACAATCGCGATCTGATGCGTCACGCCGACATGGCCTTATTTCACGCCAAATCACATGGCCGCGACCGCCACAGCGTGTTCCGTGAAGAACTCAAAGATCGCCTGATGGAACGGCTGACGCTGACCAAGGATTTGCGTCAGGCCATTGATGACAGCGCTTTCGAACTGGTTTACCAGCCACAGTGGGACGTGCACGAAAAACGCTGGGTGGGTGCTGAGGTGTTGATTCGCTGGAATCATCCGCAACGCGGTTATATTTCTCCGGCCGACTTTATTCCGCTGGCTGAAGAGCAAAGCCTGATCGGCGCCATTACCGATTTCGTGATCAACCGCGCCTTTGCCGAACTCGACGCTGCCGGCATTCGGCAAAACAAACTTGGGCGCATTTCGGTCAACCTGTCGCACCTGGCGCTGATCGAAAAAGCCACCATGAGCCACCTGCTGCAACTGACCAAAACCCAGCCCGAAGACAGTCCGGTGTTGCGTCTGGAAATTACCGAAACGGCGACCATGCAGGATCTGGATGTCGCCCTGAACGCGATCAGCGCCTGGCGTCAGGAAGGCATTGAATTTTCCATCGACGATTTCGGCACCGGCTATTCGTCGCTGTCGATGCTCAAGCAGTTGCCGCTGGTGGAATTGAAGATTGATCGCAGTTTTATTCAGGATATTCCGGACGATCACAACGACGCCGTCATCACCGAAACCATCCTCGCCATGGCGCGTACCCTGAAGCTGGAAGTGGTTGCCGAAGGCGTAGAAACCGATGCTCAGGCCGCGTTTTTAACGCAACACGGCTGCTCCATCATGCAGGGATTTTATTACGCCCGGCCAATGCCGATCGGTGAGTTGCGCCAGTTGCTCAACCAATAAAGGCCAGCACCAGCGATGCGGTACCGAGAAAGGCAAAGAAGCCGACCACATCGGTGACCGTGGTCAAGACCACTGAACCGGCCAGCGCCGGATCGATCTTCATGCGCGACAACACCCAGGGCACCGCTACGCCGGCCAGCGACGCCGCCACCAGATTGACCAGAATGGCAAAGGCGATCACGCCCATCAGTACCAGGCTGTCGTACCAGAGGCTGGCCACAATACCGATAACAATGGCCCACAACACCGCATTAATCGCGCCCACCAGCAATTCCTTGCGCAGCAGCGAGCGCACGTTGGCCGAACCGAGCTGGCCGGTGGCCAGACCACGGATTGCCAGACTGAGCGTCTGACTGCCGGCGATACCGCCCATGCTCGCGACCACCGGCATCAAGACCGCCAACGCCACCCATTGCGACAAGGCCACTTCAAAACGGCCGATCACCCAGGCGGCGAGCAAAGCGGTCAGTAAATTAATGCCCAGCCAGACCGAACGCTTGGGCACCGCCAGACGCACCGGCGAGAACAAATCTTCCTCTTCCAGACCACCACCGGTGAGCTGGGAAATCTGCCGTTCCTGTTCTTCGGTGATCACATCGAGCGCATCGCTGGCGGTAAAGCGTCCCAGCACCGTGCCGTTTTCATCGACCACCGGCAGCATCGACCAACCCGATACGCGAATTGCCTGAGCCCCTTCGTGCAGCGACAAGGCCGGATTCAGCGGATTAATTTCCGGATCGATAAACTGGCTGAGCGGTTGCTGAGTCGGCACCTGCATGGCGGTATCGAGCGACAGACAACCCTGGAAGCGGCCGTTGTCGTCGACCAGCACAATCACATCCGTCATCTCCGGAATACCGGTTTCGCGCAACGCCTTACGAAACAGACGACCGGGCGTGTCGGCCAGAACGGTAATGACCTTGAAGCTGAGCCAACGACCGATCTGATCATCGTCGTAACCCAAGGCCGCCTGCAGCTGTTCACGTTCTTCCTGATCGAGTCGGCGCAACACCCGCCGGCCCAATTGCACCGGCAGATCATCCATCAATTCGAGCAGGTCTTCCGGGTCGGTGCGGCCGAGCCATTGCAGCAGTGAATCCGGCGGTGCCGCTTTGAGCAGTGAACGGCGATGCTCATCGTGCAATTCCACCAACACCGCACCACGCACCGCCGGCGGCACCGCCTGCCAGACGGACAGACGCGCTTCGAACGGCAAGGATTCCAGCGTAAAAGCGATATCAGTTTCGGACAGGCCATCAAACCAGTCCGAACGGGGAGGGCGATCGGCCGCCAGCTCTTCCAGCCAGAATTCGACGTGATCGTGCAGGGTTTCTTCGCGGCTCGACATGCTTGGGTGTTCCCGGAAAAACAGATGGGCGGCCGGCAAACGCCGACCCGGTACAGCTCAGATCAGATCTAACTATAGCACGAGGTGAATGACATTTTGTGCGCTCTCAGGCGGCGATACCCACCACCAGCCGAGCCACATAACCGGCCACCGGATTGCCGCTGATGGTCGCCACCTGCAACTGGCTGCCATCGGCAAAAATCGGATCGGTGGCGACGCTGTTGACCGACGCATTCTGACCACGGTCGACATAGCCGCGACTGTTATAGACCGCCTGAGTAACGGTATCGGGAAACGCCAATTGGGAAGTGACGGTGGCGCGACTGCCAGCGGGATCTTCCAGATACACCTGAAAATGGATATGGCTGACGCGGCCGGGATACCAACCCGGATAGAGCGTATTGAAACGCGCCACGCCCTGACCATCGGCAAACTGCAGACCGCGACAGAAAGTCTCGCCACGGCTGTCGCCATAGCCGGAGTAATGGCCGTCCCGGTCGCAATGCCAGACATAAACACCGGCGCCTTCGATTGGCCGGCAAGCGTTGTTCACATCGACCACTTTTAATTGCAGCGCCAAGGGCACACCCGGCTGACCCTCCGTCAGATCACGACGGACCAGTTCCGGGCGATTGAGAATCTCACGCAGCGGAAAAGGGCCTTCGGTTTCACGCGGTGTTAATCGACATTGGATATCGGCCGGCTCATCTTCATTTTCGGCGCGCACAAAACCGGACGCGCTGATCAAAGCGCCAGTCACCATGCCGCCGGCCAGGCCCAAAAAAAGACGCCGGCTGGTCGCCGGAAAGTTGTTATTGCTCATGCCATCTAGCCCTCGATCGATGCCATTGAAATCCTGGGCCCTTTGTACGCCATTGCGGTGCGTAACGAATGTGCCATTAGGCAGAAAGACGCGTAAAAAGCCCGTAAGGGCTAGGCTTGGCATGTCGGCGTCAATTGCTTGAAGATAGTGGATCAGGTTGATCATTCGCCGTATGCTGCGCCGCCGCCATTCTTCTGCCATGGGAGTTCGCAATGAAACTGGCTGTACTGACCCGCGAGCCGACTAACTATTCGACCCAGCGGCTGGTCTCGACCGCCCAATCACGCGGTCACGAAGTGCTGGTCATCGACACCCTGCGTTGCTACATGAGCATCGCCTCTCATCGCCCGACCATTCATTACAAGGGCGAAGCTCTGGAGAATGTTGACGCCATCATTCCGCGCATCGGCTCGTCTATTACCTTTTATGGCACCGCCGTGGTTCGGCAATTCGAGATGATGGGCACCACGACCCTGAATCCGTCACTCGCCATTTCCCGCTCGCGCGATAAATTGCGCTCCATGCAGATGCTGGCGCGCAAGGGCATCGGCTTGCCGATCACCGGTTTTGCGCACAGCCCGGACGAAATTCCCGACCTGATTCAGATGGTCGGCGGCGCGCCCCTGGTGGTGAAACTGCTCGAAGGCACTCAGGGCATCGGCGTGGTGTTGTGTGAAACACGCAAGGCAGCAGAAAGCGTGATCGAGGCGTTTCTGGGTCTGGACACCAACATCCTGGTGCAGGAATACATCAAGGAAGCCGGCGGCGCTGACATCCGTTGTTTCGTCATTGGCGACAAGGTGGTGGCGTCGATCAAACGCCAGGCCGCGCCGGGAGAATTCCGCTCCAACCTGCACCGCGGCGGCAGCGCCGAGGTGGTCAAAATCACCCCCGAGGAACGCAAAACGGCGGTGCGTGCCGCCAGGGTGATGGGGCTGGAAGTGGCCGGTGTCGATATTCTGCGCTCCAACCACGGCCCGGTGGTGATGGAGGTGAATTCCTCGCCCGGACTGGAAGGCATTGAAATGTCCACCGGTAAAGACATCGCCGGCCTGATCGTCACTCATCTGGAAAAGACGCTGGTCGAAAAACCCAAACGCGTCGAAGGTTAACCGCACAAGGAAGCCATCCTCATGCCGCAAATTGAACCTGCCAAGCTGGCACCCGGTCGCTGGCACAATCTGCCACTGGCGTTGCCCGGCGCACCCGGTAACTCCGACGCCACCATGCACACCTTTGTGCGCCGTGGTCGCAAACCGGGGCCGACCCTCTTTGTCACCGCAGCGCTGCACGGCGATGAACTGAATGGCCTGGAAGTGATTCGTCGTTTTATGCGCTCGCGCAAACTGCGCGGCCTGAAAGGCACGGTGATCGTGGTGCCGGTGGTGAACGTCCACGGCTTCGGTATGGGCTCGCGCTATCTGCCTGACCGGCGCGATCTCAACCGCGTTTTTCCCGGTTCGGCGTCCGGCACGCTGGCCTCGCGCGTTGCCGAAGTGCTGATGCAGGAAGTGGTGCTGCAATCGGATTACGGCATCGACCTGCACACGGCGGCGCTGCACCGTTTCAACGTGCCGCAGGTGCGTGCCGAGTTGAACAATCCCGATGTTGAAGCCATGGCGCGCGCCTTCGGTGTGCCGCTGATTCTCAACAGCGAACTGCGCGAAGGCTCACTGCGGCAGTCGGCCGGCAACAACAATATTCCGGTGCTGGTCTATGAAGCGGGCGAAGCGCTGCGTCTGGACGAAATCAGCATCCGCGCCGGCACCCGCGGCATTACCAACGTGATGATGCATCTGGGCATGCTCAGCGGCGTACTGAAAGTACGTACCGATCAGACCGTGGCCGACACCTCTTACTGGGAACGCGCCGCCGATTCCGGCGTCTTCCAGTGTCTGGTCAAGCCCGGCACCTATGTGAAGAAAGATCAGTTACTGGCGCGCATCATCGGCCCGAACACCATGGAAGCGACCGAAGTGCGCTCCTCGCGCGCCGGCATTCTGGTCGGGCTGACGCAGCTGGCGCTGGTGTACGAAGGCGATGCGCTGTTTCACATCGCACGCTATCGCGGCATGTCCGAAGACGTGGCCAGCCAGGTGGAACGTTTCCACGAGGAACTGGGGCCCGAATTTGGTACTTAATTAAGAGATCGGTACTTAATTAAAAAAGACGCTCTAGAGTCGATCGGCGAACAGCGGTTCGTCGAGCAGCTTCATGCCGAACTCGCCGCTGCGCTGATAACCCAGTGATTCATAAGCGCGTTGGGCAGCAAAGTTGTCGTGGCCGGTAAACAGCACCGAGCGCTGCACGCCCTGCTCACGCGCCAGCAACAGCGAACCGGCAACGACCGCCCGGCCGTAACCATGGCCACGCTGTTGTTGTGGCGTGAAGACGCCGCCGATCTGTACCGTCTTTGCCGCCTGCGCATTAAAGCCAGACATGGCGACCGGTTGGTCACCGCGACACAACACAAAGAGATTGCCGCTGGGAATTTCCTGCTGCATCAGCGCACGGGCACGACGTCGGGTTTCGGCATTATCCGGTTCGGCCATGGTTTCCCCGGCATAGACAATGCGCCATTCCACCAGCAGATCTTCATCGGCCGGCGTCGCCAGGCGGACATTCAGTTCACCGTTCAATAAGGCTTCAGGTATTTGCAGTTGATCCAGTTCGAGACTGTAGAGCGGCTCGGGGTTATCCATACGCCAGCGCTGCACCTGAAAGAAATCCCCCAACCAGTCGACTTGCGCCCGTTCGCCGATAATCCCCTGCACCGGCCGGTCGGCCTGTTCGACCACCAGAGGCGCTAATTGCTCAAGCCCGCTGGGCGCCGAAGGTAACAACATGCCTTGCCAGTAGTGCGCCACCACGCCAACCAACTGACCGTTGTCGAAAGCGCCCCAATACTGCCCCTGATAGGGCACATCACCGGCGACCACGCCGCTGTGTTCAAGGTTATTCAACAGGAACAGGCTGACATCGCGATGGCTCAGCAAAAACTCTCGCAGTTGGGATTCGTCGGATGCATTCAGACGGCGGGCGGCAAGGGACACAACAACTCTCCAGAACCTTGGAAACCGCCAGTATCTCAACTCGTTCTCCGTCCGCAAGGGCTTTTGCCCTGATCGCCAGGAGTCGCTATATTCTCGGCCACTGCGCCACCGTGCGCCCAATGCCGTCGCCGAGGAACTTTTTTTGTCCCGCCGCCTGACCGACCTTTGTGTTGCCCTGACTGTCACCACTTTGTTGCTACCGCTGGTGGCGCAGGCGGACGTCATTCATGTTGGTGGCGACGATTCCTTTCCGCCTTATGAGTTTGTCGACGAAGACGGCAAGGTGACCGGCTACAACGTCGACATGACCCGCGCCATTGCCGAGGTAATGGGACTGGATATCGAGATCACTCTGAGCAGTTGGTCGTCGATGCGCTCGGCGCTGGATAACGGCGAGATGGACGTGCTGCAGGGCATGATAGCGTCACCCGAACGTGCCAAGGATTACAGCTTCAGCCCGCCCTCGGTGATCGTGAATTTTTCCTTCTTCGCGCGCAGCGACGATCCTGAACCGAACAGCCTGGTCGATATTCGCGGCAAAACCGTTGTGGTGCAGCGCGAAGACATCATGCACGACTACTTGCGCGAGCGGGATTTAGGCGTGCGCATTGTGCCGGTACGCACCCATTACGATGCGCTGCGTCAGATCGCCGCCGGGCGTTTCGATTACGCCCTCGGCGCCACCTTGCCGAGCCTCTATTACAGCCGCGAATACGGTCTGTCGAATGTCGAATCGGTGTGGCGACCGGTGCAGGCACAGCCCTATGGCTATGCGGTGAAAAAGGGCAATGAAGACATCCTGGCGCTGTTCTCCGAAGGCCTGGCGATTCTAAAAAACACTGGCCAGCAACAGGCCATTTACGACAAGTGGCTGGGCTCACTGGAAAATCCGCAAAGCCGCGACTGGCGCCTGGTGGGCATCGCCACCGGTGCGACCTCAGCGGTGTTGCTGTTCGGCCTGGGTCTGGTGGTGATCTGGAACCGCACGCTGCAGCGCCGGGTCGAACGCCAAACAGAAGAAGTGCGTAAACAACAGCAGCAATTGATTCAGGCCGACAAGATGAGTTCACTCGGCACCCTGGTGTCAGGCGTGGCGCATGAAATCAATAATCCGTCAGGACTGATTTTGCTCAACCTGCCGATGCTCAGCGACGCCTGGGATGATGCGCTGCCGTTGCTGGACCGGCTGTACGACAGCGGTCGTTTCGACATCGCCGGGCTCGACTACCAACGCATCCGCAGCGAAATCCCTTACGTAATCAGCGAGATGAATGAGGGCGCCCAGCGCATCCGCCGTATCGTCAACGACCTGCGCGATTTCGCCCGCCAGGAAGCCAAAGACACCGCCGTGCCGATCAACCTCAACGAGGTCGTCGCCACCGCCGCACGGCTGCTCGATGTCACCATTCGCGGCTACACCCGTCACTTCTCCTTGGTGCTCGATCCCTACCTGCCATCGATGCTCGGCAACGCTCAGCGCATTGAACAGGTGGTGGTCAATCTGATCATTAACGCCTGCCAGGCCTTGCCGGACGACAGCCGGGCGGTCAAGGTGGAAACGCGCATCCACCACGCCAGTCAGCGCCTGGTCCTGGTGGTAGAGGACGAAGGCTGCGGTATCGAACCGGAAGCGCTGTCGAATCTGACCGATCCGTTCTACACCACCAAGCGCGAAAGCGGCGGCACTGGCTTGGGACTGTCGGTGTCGGCCGGTATCGTGACCGCCTATCAAGGCAAAATGAACTTTTATTCCCAGCCGGGCGAAGGCACACGCGTTGAAGTGACCTTCCCCTGGAATAACCACGAAGAGACCGCTGTTCATGAATAAGAGTGCCGATCAGACCGATAGCCGCTACCCGGAATTCGGTATTCTGCTGGTGGATGACGAGGCCTCCTATCACCGCAGCCTGGGGCTGATGCTGGAACGCAAAGGCGGCATCAACCATCTTTATTACTGTCAGGACAGCCGCGACGCCATGGCCATGCTGGAGACCTATCCCATCGGCGTGGTACTGCTCGATCTGAACATGCCACATCAGTCCGGCCAGTCGCTGCTGCGCGAAATGAGCGAAGCCTTCCCCAACGTCGTTATCGTCATCATCAGTGGTCTGAACCAGGTCGAGACGGCGGTCGAATGTCTGCGCATGGGCGCCTTCGATTTTTATGTGAAGACCACCGAATCGACGCGTCTGCTCGAAGGCATCAAGCGCGCCATTCAACTTCAGGAAATCAAACGCGAAAACGAAGAGTTGCGCCACCGGGTGCTCAGCCGCCGGCTGGATTCGCCCGAGGTGTTTTCCGACATCCTGACGCAAAGCCGCGCCATGGCCTCGGTGTTTCAGTATCTGGAATCGGTGGCGCGGTCATCTCAGCCACTGATGATCTGCGGTGAAAGTGGCACCGGTAAAGAGCTGATCGCGCGCGCTGTGCATCGTTTATCCGGGCGGACAGGGAAACTGGTCACCGTCAACGTCGCCGGCCTCGACGATCACATCTTCAACGACACCCTCTTTGGTCACCGCAAAGGTGCCTTTACCGGCGCCGACACCGAACGCGCCGGTCTGGTCGAAGAAGCCTCCGGCGGCACCCTGTTTTTGGATGAAATTGGCGACTTGCCGCCACCGGCGCAGATCAAGCTGCTGCGCCTGTTGCAGGAAGGTGAGTATTACCCCATCGGCGCCGACCGACCCAAACGCACCCAGGCGCGCATTCTGGTGGCCACTCACCAGGATCTGGCAGAACGTCAGCAAGCCGGAGAGTTTCGGCGCGACCTCTATTACCGGCTGTGCACCCACCAGGTTCAGATCCCGCCACTGCGTGCCCGACGCGAAGACATCCGCCTGCTGTTCACCTATTTCGCCGAGCTCGCTGCCGAAGACCTGGGTCAGTCAGTGCCTGATTACAGCCCGGAACTCTGGGCCGTACTGCAAAACTACGACTTCCCCGGCAACGTCCGTGAGCTGCGCGCCATGGCGTTCGATGCGGTCAGCCGGCACCAATCCAACGGCCCGCTCAAACCCAGCGATCTGCCCTGGCAACAGGACCGCGATCCCAATATCGACGCCAGCCAGGGCGGCGCTCTGGTGAACTTCCCGCTCGACGCCCGCCTGCCCACGCTCAGTGAAATGGATGAGCTGCTGATTCTCGAAGCCATGCACCGGGCCGACAACAATCAATCCATCGCCGCCCGCATTCTGGGCATTTCCCAACCGGCGCTGAGCAAGCGGCTGAAACGGCAGCGCGATGGTGAATCGCGCAAACCCAGCCTGTCCGACTGATCTCGACTATTCCTTTGGTTATAACTATTCCAAAAGTTATAGGCACTTTGTGACCTTGGTCACACGCACAACGGCTGTGCATTTGCTCTACGCCACCCAGGGAGGGCGATTGAACCTTGTTCAAAGTTTCCACAGACGCACTTTTATCGCCCATCAAAACGCACTCATTTAGTGCCATGACTCAGGACGGTGCAAAGACTTTGTTGAACCCGCTGCACCACTTTATTCCATTCGTTATAGTCCCTTGACCTTGTCTTTACGCCGGAAATCGCTTATTTCTATAATAAAAACAATAACTTAACTTGTATCGATACAAGTTGGCCCTGTCCTTGCTCTAGGGAACGGGGCGATAAAAGAACGATCTGATAACGAGAATAACAATGCCGGTTTGCCCGATACTCGATGCCCCGCTTTGTGTAAGCCCACCAGACCATGCGTGTCTGCTGTCATGACGAAGATTCAAGGCGTCCTCACCTGGCGGTGACTGGACGACCGGAATTCGGATCGTCGGGCTGTGATGACCGTCCGGCATCGTGAATAACCCGCCTGCCAAAAGCAGTCGAGGTTGTAGGGCCGAAGGACGACGCTTTCATCTTTCGGCAATAAAAAAAGCAATGTGAAACGGAGAGTAAGATGCTTAAGAAACTGACCAGCACGACGGCTGCTGCCGCTCTGTCCCTGTCTATGGTGGCTGGCGGCGTTCAAGCCGGCGATACCGTCGACGCCGTTATGGATCAAGGTTACGTCCAGTGTGGCGTTAACACCTCCCTGCCGGGCTTCGCTTCCAGCGCTAGCGGTTCCTGGGAAGGCCTGGACGTGGACGTTTGCCGCGCTGTTGCGGCTGCCATGTTCGGTGATTCCGAAGCCGTTCAATACACCCCGCTGACCGCTGCTCAGCGTTTCACCGCGCTGCAGTCTGGTGAAATCGACATGCTGTCTCGTGTCACTACCTGGACACTGACTCGTGACACCAGCCTGGGTCTGAACTTCGCCGGTGTGAACTACTACGACGGTCAAGGCTTCCTGGTTCGTAAAGACCTGGGTGTGACCAGCGCGACTCAACTGGACGGCGCTGCTGTCTGTGTTGAACCGGGTACCACTACCGAGCTGAACCTGGCTGACTACTTCCGCGCCCAAGGCATGGAATTCGAACCGGTGGTTATCGAAAACACCACTGAAGTCACCGCTGCCTTCTTCTCTGGCCGTTGCGACGTTTACACCACTGACCGTGGTGGTCTGGCGTCTGCCCGTATGGTGTCCGCTGAAAACCCGGACGACTACGTGGTTCTGCCGGAAGTGATCTCTAAAGAGCCGCTGGGCCCGGTTGTTCGTCACGGTGATGACGAGTGGCTGGACATCGTCAAGTGGTCTTTGATCGCTATGATCGAAGCGGAAGAGTACGGCATCACGTCTGAAAACGTTGATGACATGCTCGACAGCACCAACCCGGGCATCCAGCGTTTCCTGGGCGTCACTCCGGGTATGGGTGAAGCTCTGGGTCTGGAAGAAGACTGGGCTTACAACATCGTTAAGCAAGTCGGTAACTACGGCGAAGCTTATCAGCGCAACGTCACTGAGAAACTGGGTCTGGACCGTGGTCTGAACGCCCTGTGGAAAGACGGCGGCCTGATGTACGCCTATCCGGTTCGCTAAGACTGCGAATCCGGGTCACCCTCCTGGGTGACTTTCTCTGAGCGGGCCCAGCCGGGCCCGCTTTATACGCTCAGTTAATCACGGTATTTCCAACTTTTTTGGAAACCTCGGGCACTTCATTGGAGACCTCGGGTTATGGATCCCAAACACCCAAGCGACGCCTCCCGATCCCTGATGGCTCTTCTGTACGACAAGACCGTACGCTCCATTATCTATCAGGTGCTTGTCTTCGGCGGCGTCTTCTTTCTCGGCTGGTATCTGGTCAGCAACGTCCAGACCAACCTGGATGAACAGAACATCGCCACCGGCTTTGGCTTTCTCGATCGCGAAGCCTCCTTCGGCATCAGCGAAAGCGTTATTGCCTACAGTCCGGAAAGCAATTACGGCCGCGCTTTATTGGTCGGTATTCTCAACACCATCAAGGTGTCACTGACCGGTATTATTCTGGCGTCCATTATCGGCACCCTGATCGGCATTGGCCTGGTTTCAAAAAACTGGCTGGTGCGCTTTATCGGCAAGACCTATATCGACGTTTTCCGTAACGTCCCCTTATTGCTGCAACTGTTTTTCTGGTACGCCATCATTACCAACGGCTTACCAGGGGTGCGTCAGGCGTTGAATCCGCTGCCAGGCACCTTTCTGACAAACCGCGGCCTCTATCTGCCCATTCCGGCGGATAACCCGGCCTGGTTCTGGGTCTTTATCGCTTTCATTGCCGGCATCATCGGCGCCTTTGTACTGCGTAAGTGGAGTTTTAAACGGCTCGAAGCCACCGGCCAGGTGTTCCCACACCTGAGCGTCGGTCTGGGCATCGTGATCGGTATGCCGGTCCTGGCCTGGCTGTTGTTCGGTGCGCCGCTTGAGATGAACGTACCGTCACTGCAGGGCTTTAACTTTAAAGGCGGCCTGAATATGTCGCCGGAATTTTTCACCCTCTTGCTCGGGCTGACGGTCTACACCGCCACCTACATCGCCGAGGTGGTGCGTTCCGGTATTCAGTCAGTGCCCAAAGGCCAAAGCGAAGCCTCCACCTCCCTGGGTTTGAAATCCAGCTGGACCATGCGTCTGATCGTGCTGCCACAGGCCTTGCGCGTCATCATCCCGCCGCTGACCAACCAGTATCTGAACCTGACCAAGAACTCCTCGCTGGCGGTGGCCATCGGTTATCCGGAACTGGTGTCGATCTCCAACACCACCATGAACCAGACCGGTCAGGCGGTGGAAGGCGTAGCGATCTTTATGACGGTTTATCTGGGTATCAGCCTGCTGATTTCCCTCTTTATGAACTGGTACAACAAGCGCATGGCGCTGGTGGAGCGTTAAGATGACAACCATGATTCCAAGTCAGGCGCGTCCGACCGGTGGCAACACTTTGCGTCGCAGCACGCGCTGGTTGAAGAGCAATCTGTTTTCTTCGCCCACCAACACCATTGTCAGCCTGCTATGCATTTACGTGCTTTGGGAAATCCTCAGCGCTGCGGTTGGCTGGGCTCTGGTTAACGCCAGCTTCAGTGCCAACAAGGAATTCTGCGGCGAAGTCAGCGGCGCCTGCTGGGCGTTCGTGCACGACAACTATCGCTTCCTGCTGTTCGGCACCTATCCGGCCGAAGAACAGTGGCGTCCGTTGATTGCCATCTTCATGTTGGTCGGCGGCATTCTGGTGAGCATGAACCGCCGCTTCTGGAGCCCGTGGCTGGCGGTTGCCTGGATCGTCGGTTTCTTCGTTATGTACATCATCCTCGGCGGTGGTGTCCTGGGTCTGGAACGCGTCTCCAGCAACAACTGGGGCGGTCTGACACTGACGCTGATTCTGGCCGTGGTCGGTATCGCTTTCGCGGCACCGCTGGCATTGATTCTGGCGCTGGGACGGCGTTCAGAAATGCCCTTCGTGCGCGTCATCTGCGTGGTCTTTATTGAGATCTTCCGTGGCGTACCGCTGATTTCGGTACTGTTCATGGCGTCCTTGATGTTCCCGCTGTTTCTGCCCGATGGCGTGTCCATCGACAAGATGCTGCGCGCTCAGGTGGGCATCATCTTTTTCCAGGCGGCCTATCTGGCAGAAGTGTTCCGCGGCGGCATGCAGGCGATTCCATCCGGGCAGTACGAAGCGGCCGATGCACTGGGTCTGACTTACTGGCAGAAAATGAGCAAGATTGTTCTGCCGCAGTCACTGCGTCTGGTGATTCCACCAACGATGAGTACCTTCATCTCGCTGTTCAAGGACACCTCTTTGGTGACCATCATCGGTCTGTTCGATTTGCTGGCGGCAACCAAGGCAGCCATCAACGACCCGGCCTGGCGACAGCAGTACATTGAAGGTTACGTATTCATCGCGCTGATTTATTTCTGCTTCTGTTTCTTTATGTCGCGTTACGCCCTCTATCTCGATCGCGAAATGCATAAAGGCATGTCTCACTAGGAGAGTTCGACCATGACTGAACAACGCCAACTGGCCGATCGCGAATCGGTGATTCAGGTCAACAACATGAACAAGTGGTACGGCGAATTTCACGTACTGCGCGACATCAATCTGGACGTCAAACAAGGCGAGCGGATCGTTATCTGTGGCCCATCCGGCTCCGGCAAATCGACCATGATTCGCTGCTTTAACCGGCTCGAAGAACACCAGCAGGGTGATGTCATCGTCAACGGCATCGAGCTGACCGACAACGTTAAGAACATCGAAGTCATCCGCAAGGATGTCGGCATGGTGTTCCAGCACTTCAATCTGTTCCCGCACCTGACGGTGCTGGAAAACCTGACGCTGGCACCGATGTTCGTCTTGAAGCGTCCCAAAGCGGAAGCCGAAGAGACCGCGATGAAATACCTGGAGCGGGTCAAAATTGCCGAACAGGCGCATAAATATCCGGGCCAGCTGTCCGGTGGTCAGCAACAGCGTGTGGCCATCGCCCGCTCGCTGTGCATGAACCCCAAGGTCATGCTGTTCGATGAGCCGACCTCGGCACTCGACCCGGAAATGATCAAAGAAGTACTCGATGTCATGATCGAACTGGCCAAAGAAGGCATGACCATGCTGTGCGTCACGCACGAAATGGGCTTCGCCAAAGAAGTGGCCGACCGGGTGATCTTTATGGACGCCGGTCAGATTATTGAACAGAACGAGCCACACGAGTTCTTCAATAATCCGCAGAACGACCGCACCAAACTGTTCCTCAGCCAGATTCTGGGACACTGATGCCAGTCGGGGGAGGCGTTCTGCCTCCCCCAGATTCCTGCCAGCCGGGACCTTAACCTCAAGGTTCGCTATAGTTTGAGCAAGTCGTACAAACAGGCGAACGTCCATGACCCCTTTGCGTGCTTTGTTGTTGTCGACACTGCTGTCGATGCTGGTGCTGACCCCGCTCATTAGCCATGCCGAAACCGGCACAGACATCTACCTCTATACCGAAAATTACGGCCGCTATAACTACTCCCTGAACGGTCGGGATTTTGAGCATTGGCGCGATGACATCGGCGGCTCCTCGACCGAACTGGTCAAGGCCATCCTGGCCGAATCCGGGCTCAGCTATCGGCTGCGGCTGCGCACCTGGCGGGTGGGTTACGAACGCACGCTGGAACGACCCAACTACGGCCTGTTTTCCACGGCCCGCACCGAATCACGCGAAGAGCTCTTTGACTGGGTCGGCCCCATCGCCCAATACAGCTGGGTGCTGTTCAAGTACGCCGGCAAGGATCTGAACATCGAAAGCATTGATGATCTGGCCGGGCTGCGCATCGGCGGTTATCAGGATGACGCTGCCACGCTTTTTCTGCAGGAACAGGGTTTCAGCGTCTCCACCCTGCCGAATGATTCACTCAACCCCCAGCGCCTGGCGCAGGATCAGATCGACGTCTGGATCGCCTCCGATGCCAGCGCTTACCAACTGGCACAGGACGCCGGCTACCCGAATATCGAGCCGGCGCTGATTATCCGCAGCGTCGATATGTACCTGGCGATGAACCCCGATACCGATGCCGATAAGCTGCGACGGCTGCACGAGGCGTACGATCGAGTCATGGCCGAAGGTGACTCTATCGCTGTTCAGCAAAACCGCAGCGGAGTAGAGTAGGCGGTCGCCAACACTGTTCGAGAAAGGTTTCACCATGACAGGGATTCAGTCACGGAAACTGCTGCGCCATCGCCTGGAAAAACAGGTCGCCGGCACCATTCGCCGCGCCCGCCGCCACACCACCATCCTCTTTACTGATGTCGAAGATTCCACCCGCTACTGGGATAACCAGGGCGATGTGCGCGGCCGTCTGGCGGTCGATCTGCACAACCGCCTGGTGTTTCCGGTGGTCAAACGCTACGGCGGTAAGGTGATTAAAACCATCGGCGATTCGGTCATGGCCACCTTCCGCAAACCCAGCGATGGCGTTCGCGCTGCCATTGGTATTCAACAGGCACTGGCGGCCGAACGCACGCGCAACCCCGACTTCCACCTGAAAGTTCGCATCGGTTTGCACGCCGGCGAAGCGCTGGTGGAAAAGGGCGACGTTTACGGCAATGCGGTCAATACGGCGGCACGCGTGGAATCCTGCGCCGAAGGCGACCAGATTCTGATTTCCGGTACCACCTTGAAGCAGCTCGGCAAGGGCGCTCAGCAGCGTTACGCCATCGAACGCGGCGAGCGCATCACACCGCGCGGGCAAAAACGCGCCATGACGTTGTATCAGGTCGGCTGGACGCAGCTGGAGGAAAACCTGGCCGGCGATATCGATCCGGACCAATGGATGACGCCACGCGACAAAGGCCGACTGCTGCTCTACGCCCTGGGCACGCTAGCCGGGCTGGGCTGGCTGTTTTTCGACCTGGGTCGTTACCTGCTGCTCGATTGGGACCAGGTCGCCACCTTGGTGCTCAATCCACAACAGATTCTGACGCATCCCGGGGTTGTCGCTGCGCTGGCGCTGGCGGTGCTGGCATTGGTGATGACCCTGGTGCGACTGCAGCGTCGGCCGGTCGGCATGCTGCGCGCTTTGCGCGGCAGTTTCAGTTTCAGTCTGGCTTTGGTCGTGGCGCAGCTGGCCATCGCCTTCTGGCCGACGGTCTGGACGCCGCCGCATCACTGGCAGCAACCGCTCTATGAGTCCGACCATCTGTTTGTCGAGGTCCAGGCGCCGCGTGCCTGGATTTACAGCGAACCCAACGAAAGTGCCGAGCCGCTGCGCGAAGTGCGGGCCGGCACGCTGTTGCTGTTAGCCGATGTCCGGCAAAGCGAAGCCTTAACCTGGAACCGCGTGCTGATCGACGCTGAGCAATACGGTTGGATCGTACGCGTGCTGCCGGCGCGCATCGGCGTACCGGAAACCCGGGTCAGCCTGACCGACAAATTCTATCTGCGCTGGACCGACCTCTATGCGTTGGCGGCCGGCCTGGTTGGTCTGCTCTGGGGTCTGATCGGTTTCCGACTGCGGCCCATCTGAGTCCGCGGCAGCGGCCGTTCGGAGTCAGAGCATCAACAGACCGCGGCTGATGTAGACCACGCCGACCACAATCAACACCCAACGGGTGTAGCGCCGGAACTGCTGATCATCGAGACGATGCAGCACTTCCGCGCCCAGGCGCGTGCCCATAAAGGCCGCGGGAATCACCGCCACATAAACCCAGACCGGAATGCCCAATGATTGCGGCTGGGCGAACATCAGCGAGCCATAAAAAGTCAGCTTCATCAGATGACCGCTGGTCTGGGTAATCGCCTTGGTGGCAACCACCTGATAGCGATTGAGCTTGGCGTGCACAAAAAACAAATCCAGCAGGCTGCCCGCCACGCCAACAAACAATTGCCCACCGGTCACCAGGGCGCCACAGACCACCGACTGTATAGGCCGGGTCACGTCGAGTTGCCACGACCTGGGCAGCACATTACCGAGTAACGCCATCAGCCCCAGGCCGATAAAGAACCACGACTTGGGCACTTCAAACCAGAGAAAGAAAAACAGCCCCAGCACCACCAGACCGCCGAGCACATACCAGCGCAAAACGCCCCAGTGAATATGACGCCGATGCAGCCAGGCGCGACTGCCGTTGGCGGCAATCTGCGTTAAGGCGTGCAACACCATGGCGCTGGCCAGGGGCAGCAATAACACCAGCACACCCATCAAAATGATGCCGCCGCCCATGCCTAAAATACCGGACAAAAAACTGGTCGCGGCCATCACCGCAACAATGCCAAACCACATAGCCTTCCCTCTGTCTTGTTTGCAATGCCATCCAACCTGGCCAGGGCCGATGGCAGGGGCTCAGTATCGACTGGGCAGACCCCCGAAAATAGCGAATAATTGGCCATTATTAGTTTCCATTTAGGAATACCATGTTCAGTCAATTGGAGGCGCTGCTGGCGCTGGTTCACTACGGGACTATGAGTGCAGCGGCCTTGTCATTGCGCATCAGTCAGTCGGCCGTCAGCAAACGCATCGGTCAACTGGAACAACAGTTGGGCAAAGTGCTGGTTCGCCGCCAGGGACGACGCGCTGTGCTGACCGCCGAAGGGGAAGCCCTGGTCGCCGAAGTCGCGCCACTGATGGCCGATCTGAAAACCGTACTCAGCCAGCGGCAGTCGGGCACGCGTGAGCAAATTGCCATCGCCGTGTCGGAAGCCATCCTCAGTTCCTGGGGTGCACCCTTGCTGGTGCAACTGCGCGATGCCATGCCGCACGCCGATCTGATCGTCCATACCCACCGCTCACCGACCATTGTCGATCGGGTACTGGCCGGTACTTATCCCTTTGGGCTCTGCGCTGGCGAGCTGCCCAACCACACCGGTCTGATGGTGGAACAGTTGCTCGATGAACCGCTGATGCTGGTCGCCAGAAATGGCGACCGGGCGGCGCTGGAAGCAGAACGGGCCAGCAGTGAAGCCTTGCCGATCATCTGCATCGAAGAGAAATCGCACACCTGGCGCGGTATCGAACAGCACGCCCGGGCGCTGGGACTGGAACCGAAATGGCCGGTGGAATCGTCGCTGGCGGCAACGCGACTGGCGTTGTCGGGCTGGGGTCATGCGCTGGCGCCGCGCGGTATTGCCCGGCTGTTAGCGGACGACAGCGCCTGTATCGATCTGGGTAAAGCCGGGCTCAGTCGCCCGGCTTATTTGATTTGTCGCAAACAGGTTTATCACCAGAGCAGCGGCCAGGAACTGCGTCAGGCACTGACGCGCCTGATGCCGGCGTTAGGTGCGTAAAATCCCCACCACCAGACGGCCGGCGAGAGCGATCAGAATGACGCCGAACACCCGCTCCAGCCACAGGCTGCTGCGCCGCAACGCCGCCATCCAACGCGGATTGGAGAACAGCCAGACCACCAGCAAATACCAGCAACCATCGATGATCATGGCCGTGGCTGCATAGGTCAGCTTAGCCACAAAGCTGGTGTCCAGACCCACCACCTGAGAGAACAACGCCAGAAAGAAGACCGCGATTTTGGGGTTTAAAAACACCACCAGAAAGCCATCACGCGCCGAACTGGCCTGACTTGGCCCGGCCTGAAAATCACTTTCCGACGCCGGCCGGGCGCGCAAACCCTGAATGCCCAGCCAGACCAGATACGCCGCGCCACCCCATTGCAGCACGGCAAAGGCCAGCGGCGAAGCGGTAATAACAGCCGCGAGACCAAGAATGCTCAACAGCGCGTAGAAGCCGACGCCCAGACCGTGCAGCAATGCGACGGTTACGCCATTGCGACGGCCACCGGTCAGCGTATGGCGCAACACCACCGCCAGAGACGGCCCGGGCGACATCGCGCCGAGCATGCAAATTCCGACCACGGCCAACCAGGTTGCCCAACTCATAGGGGTGTCTCCATAAAGTGAATCGCTAAAGGGTGCTGCCATAAAGAAGGGCGACTCTACCCCAGGGCTGTCAGCGCTGTCATCCGACTGTCGTCCCACTGTCATCTTTGATCACTAGGCTCTGCGGCCACAGCCATTCAAACAACGAGAATCCCATGCCTACTGTGACACACCGTCTTGCCAGTGCTTTGCTGGCCTTTGCTTTAACCGGCGTTGCCTTTGCCGAATCAACGCTGTCGATCGACATTCTCGGGCGCCACACCAGTGGCATTCTGGGCGAAAGCGCCGCCGAGATTGTGTCCTACCATCCTGCTTCCGGCTACGCCTACATGACCAACGGCGCCACCGGCCAGATCACCGCCATCAACCTGAACCAGTTGCCCACCAGCGCCGCAGCCGACCCGCTGCGCTTGAGCAACCTGCGCGCCCGCGCCGGTGATCTGCCCAGTTCGGTGCGTGTCGCCACACCCGGTGGTGGGATTCGTCGCATCGATATTGGCGGCGCCAACAGCCTGGCGGTGAACAACGACCTGCTGGCCATCGCCGTTGAACACGACAACAAAACCGAAGCCGGGGCCGTGCTGTTCTATCGCCTCAACGAAGACGGCGACACGCGCTTCGTTAAAGGCGTGCTCGCCGGCGCGCTGCCGGATATGGTGACTTTCTCACCCGACGGTCGCTTTGCACTGGTCGCCAACGAAGGTGAGCCGCGCAGCGATTATCTGCGCGACCCCGAAGGCAGTGTCACCGTCATTGCCATCGACAACGGCATGCCGGCTGATCTCGGCATCCAGCTCGACTTCACCGCCTTCGATCACAACCTGCCAGCGGACGTACTGGTCGGCAACAACCCGAGACCGCAAGTCATTCGCGCATCGCAGGACATCGAGCCGGAATACATCAGCGTCAGTGCCGATAGCCGCACCGCCTTTGTCTCGCTGCAGGAAAACAACGCCGTCGCGCGCATCAGCCTGACCGGCACACCGCGCATCACCGCCGTGTTGCCACTCGGCTTTAAAGACCACGGCCGCCCGGAAAATGCGCTCGATGCCGACAAGGACGACGAGGCTGCGGTGCTGCGCAGTTACGCCAACCTGTGGGGCACCTACCATCCGGATACCATCGCCAGCTACAGCGTCGCCGGCCAGGACTACTTCGTCACCGCCAACGAAGGCGATGCGCGTGAATACATCACGGATGCCGACAGCGCTGCCGACTGCAGCGGCACCTTACCCGGGGCCCAGTACGATTTTGATGCAGACGACGGCTGCCTGGTGTACACCGATGAAAGCGAAATCGGCGATGCCAACCTCGACCCATCGCTCGCGCACCTGAACGCCATTGCCGATCTGAAAATTCAGGCCGGCCGCGGCGACACCGATGGTGATGGCGATCTGGATAAGGTCTACGCTTTTGGTGCCCGTTCCTTCTCCATCTTCAGCGCCGATGGCGAGCTGGTGTACGACTCCGCTGATCTGCTCGAACGCGTCACCGCCGAAGCCTACCCAGAGTTCTTCAACACTACCGACGATGCGCTGGAAATCGACGACCGCAGCGACAACAAAGGCCCGGAACCGGAAGCCCTGGCGCTGGGCCAGGTGGGTGAGCGCATGCTGGCCTTTGTCGGTCTGGAACGGATGGGCGGCTTTGTCGTCGCCGACATCACCGATCCGCGTAACGTCGACTACCTGCAGTACATCAACAACCGCAACTTCAACGCGGCGCAAGCCACCGACGACGGCGACGTCACCGATGCCACCCTGGCCGATGCGGGCGATCTGGCCCCGGAAGGCATGGCTTTTATTCCCGCCGATATCAGCCCCATCGGCGACGCCCTGCTGGTCGTCGCCAACGAAGTCAGCGGTACCACTACCGTTTATCGCATTCGCGATTAAACAGCGCTGAGTTCACTCCAAACCCGGCCCAGCGCCGGGTTTTTTACGTTCAGTGCAGTGTTAGAACTGAGAACCCAGGTTGACTCCTTCCAGCTTTTATTGAGAATGCTTATCAAATTAAAAATGAAACTCTGTTGGAGACAGCACGATGCGAGCACTGACCAAAGCCATCTGGATGGCCATTCCCCTCGCCGGTAGCCTGGCGGTAACTTCGGTCCAGGCCGACGAAGTCAACATTTACTCCTACCGCCAACCCTTTCTGATCGAACCCCTGCTGGAGGCCTTCACCGCCGAAACCGGCATCGAAACCAACGTCGTCTACGGCGATGGTCTGGTTGAGCGGATGGAAACCGAAGGTCGCAACAGCCCGGCCGATGTGCTGATCACGCCCAACACCACCATCCTGATGAGTGCTTACAACAAAGGCCTGACCCAGGCGGTCGACAGCGCTGTGCTGACCGACAATATCCCGGCCCAATACCGCGCCGAGGATAACCACTGGTTCGGTCTGACCACCCGGGCGCGCATCATCTATGCGTCCAAAGAACGCGTCGAACCCGGTGAGATCACCACTTATGAACAATTAGCCGATCCCGAATGGGAAGGCCGGCTGTGCACCCGCAGTGGCAAACACAGCTATAACCTGTCGCTGTTTGCCTCGATGATTGCCCACCACGGCGAAGACTACACCCGCGAATGGCTCGAAGGCGTCAAAGACAATCTGGCGCGTCGCCCCCAGGGTAACGACCGTGCTCAGGTCAAAGCCATCTACGAAGGTGTCTGTGATATTTCATTGGGTAACTCCTATTACTTCGGTGCCATGCTGACCAACGAAGAAGCGCCGGAACAACAGGATTGGGCGCGCTCCGTTAACCTCATCTTCCCCAACCAGGATGATCGCGGCGCCCACATGTTTATCTCCGGTATCGCGCTGTCCGAACACGCGCCTAACCGCGATAACGCCGTCGCACTGATGGAGTTTATGGTCAGCCCGGAAGCTCAGTTCCTCTATGCTCAGGACAACTTCGAGTTCCCGGTCCGCCCGGGCATCGAACGCTCTGAACTAATCAACGAATACATGGGTGAGTTCAAAGAAGACCCGCTCAGCCTGACCACCATTACCGATCACGTCGACGAGGCTTCGCGCCTGGTCGATGAAGTGGCTTACGACTTCTAATGCTGTGACCGGCACCCAACCTACGCTGACGACTGCGGCCGTCAACGCCATGCCCAGCAATCGCCAGTCGCTGGGCCAGAATCGTCTGGCCCGGCGCTGGCGTTTTGCGGTGATCATGACCGCTGCCCTGGTGCTGTTGCCGGTGGCCTCGGTGTTTTATCTGGCGCTCTTTCCCAGCCACAACATCTGGGCGCACCTGGTCGATACGGTACTGTTCTACTACCTCGATGCCACGGTGCGATTGCTCGCTGGCGTCGGTCTGGTGGCCTTGCTGATCGGCGTCAGCACCGCCTGGCTGGTCAGTACCTGCGACTTCCCCGGGCGCCGTTTTTTTGAATGGTCGCTGCTGCTGCCGTTCGCGGTACCGGCCTATGTGATCGCCTTCGTCTATACCGATCTGCTGGAATACGCCGGCCCCGTTCAGGCCACACTGCGCGATTGGTTTGGCTGGCGCACCATGCGCGATTACTGGTTTCCGGAAATCCGCTCCATGGGTGGCGCCATCGTTATGCTGGCGCTGGTGCTCTATCCCTATGTGTACCTGCTGGCGCGCGCGGCTTTTGTCGATCAGGCGCACGCCATTCAGGCCGCCAGTCGTTCACTCGGCTGTACGCCCTGGCAGAGTTTTCGCCGCGTTTCCCTGCCCATGGCACGACCGGCCATCGCCGTCGGTTTATCACTGGTGTTGATGGAAACGCTGAACGATTTCGGCACCGTCGATTACTTTGCCGTACGCACCCTGAGCATTGGCATTTACGACACCTGGCTGAACCAGTCGAACCTCGGCGGCGCCGCCCAGATTGCCAGTTTGATGCTCGGCTTTGTGGTGCTGTTGATTGCGCTCGAGCGTTTTGCCCGGCGCCGACAAAAGCATTTCACCCAGGTTGGCCAGCCTGGTGACACCGCTCGCTATCCATTGAGTGGCCTGCGGGCCGGTTTGGCTTTGATGGTTTGTACCTTACCGCTGATCATCGGTTTTGTAGTGCCGGCACTGCGCCTGTCGTACTTTGCGCTGCGTGGTTTTGGCGCTTATTGGACGCCGGACTTTATTCAGTTATCGCTGAATTCTTTGCTGCTCTCGGCCAGCGCCGCCGCAGTAACGGTCGCTCTGGGTCTGTTGCTCGCCTATGGCAAACGGCTGTTTCCAGGCCGGGGTTTAAACACCAGCGTCGGCCTCGCCAAACTCGGCTACGCCATGCCCGGCACGGTGCTCGCCATCGGCGTAATGATTCCGCTGGCCGCTTTCGATAACGGCATTGATGCACTGCTGCGTAATACGCTGGGTATTTCCACCGGTTTGATTTTAAGCGGCACCCTTTTCGCGCTGATCTTTGCCTATTCAGTGCGTTTTCTGGCCGTCGCCGCCGGCGCCGTGGAGTCGAGTCTGGCCAAGGTAACACCGGCGATGGATCGCGCCTCGCGCTCCCTCGGTCACAACAGTCTGCAAACGCTGTGGCGCGTCCACCTACCCTTGATTCGCCCCGGTTTACTGACTGCGGCCTTGGTGGTCTTTGTTGATTGCATGAAGGAATTACCGGCCACCTTGATTTTACGGCCGTTCAATTTCGATACGCTGGCCACGCACGTCTATCAGTTTGCTTCGGATGAAAAACTCGAAGCCTCAGCGCTGGGCGCACTGTTAATCGTGCTGGTGGGGTTGGGGCCGGTGATTCTGCTGAGTCGTTCGGTGCGGCAGAAGTGATAGGGGAGATGGGAGACGCCAGTAGCGAAATCCAGCCCGGGCTTGCAACTGTATTCCGTCATTCTGCCCCTCCAACTTCACTCCGTCATCCCGGCCTTGAGCCGGGATCTCGGAATTAAATCACCGCTGCCTGGCGCGAAGCGGTGCGCTCAAAAGCCACCAACTGACTCGGCGCAAACTGGACTTGCACGCTGTCGCCCAAAACCTGCGCCCGTGATGGCAGCAGAGCCTGAACCTCGCTGCCGTCGGCCAGTGCCAGACGCAGTCGAATCTGAGTGCCAAGAAAAGCACGGCTCAGAGGGCGCGCTGGCACGCCATCCTGAGTTACCAGTTCAACCTCATCCGGACGCACATAGACTTCAAGCTCGGTACCGACCGGCCAGTCAGCCGTGGTCATTACCTCGCCCAGAGCGGTGCGCACCCGACCGACGGCCACTACCGTTCCGGCAATAAAATCACCATCGCCGACAAAGCGCGCAACGGCCGGTGTTGCTGGCTGATGGTAAACCACATCCGGGGTGTCCCATTGTTGCAAACGGCCTTTGTCGAGCACGCCCAGTTTGTCGCTGACCACAAAGGCTTCTTCGCGATCATGAGTCACCAGTATGGCGGTGGTGCCGGCAATCTTGAGGATTTCGCGCACCTCGGCAGACAGGGTGCGACGCAATTCGGTATCGAGATTGGAGAAGGGTTCGTCCATCAGCAGCAGGTCAGGTTGCGGTGCCAGTGCTCGCGCCAGCGCCACTCTCTGTTGTTGTCCGCCCGATAATTCATGCGGATAGCGCTCGCCAAAACCCTCGAGTTTGACCAGCGCCAGCGTATCGGCAACGCGTCGCGCGCGTTCCGCTGCACTTAACGAACGCAACCCAAAGCCGACGTTGCCAGCCACGGTTAAATGCGGGAACAGCGCGTATTCCTGAAACACCATGCCGATGCCGCGTTGCTCCGGCGGCACCGAATCTTCTTCGGTCGCAATGCTCCGACCATCCAGTTCGATACAGCCGCCACTGGGCTGGGTAAAACCGGCGATGGCATGCAACAGGGTGGATTTGCCGCAACCGCTGGGACCGAGCAATGCACAGATTTCGCCACGCTCCACCGTCAGCGACAACGCATCAATAACGAGATTGTCACCATAACGGCACTGCAACTGATCCAAGCGTAACAACATGGCATTTTCCCAAACCGCGTGAACGCAGCAGTGTAAAACAAAGCCGCTGCGCCAACCACGAGCAGGGGACGACAAAACCTAAGCGGAGCGCTAAGCTGTGCGCCCTTCGCCCACTGTGTTTGTTGGAGTTCCAGCCATGGCCGACCTGTACCGCGCCCACCTCGACACCCTGATGCAACGTTACCAGGCCAGCCTGGAACGCTGCGGTTTTGATGCCGTCATCATCAGCGCCGGTGTGGCGGAAAAGGTACGCGACGACGACCATGCCTATCCCTATCATCCCGGCGCTTTCGCCCAACAATGGTTACCCGAAGCCATCACCCCCGGCACCTGTTTGCTGATTCGCCCGGGCGACACACCGCGTCTGTACTGGCCGGCACAGGCCGATTTCTGGCATCTGTCACCGACCGCACCAAGCGGCGACTGGACCTCACATTGGCAATTGCAGGGTGCAGCCGACCTTAATGACTGGTTACCGGCCGTATCCGGTCGCCTCGCCTGGATCGGTCCGACGCATCCGGGCCTGAAAGACTCAACCAAAGACGTTGAGTTAAACCCGGCCAATTTACGCTCAGATCTCGCTTTTGACCGCGCTTACAAGACCGAATTTGAAGTCAAACAACTGTGGCAGGCCAGTCGCAAAGCCGTGCCTGGCCATCGCGCCGCCAGCGACGCCTTTAACGCCGGTGCCAGCGAAGCGGAAATCTACGCTGCCTTTCTTGCCGCCAGCGGTCAGTTGGAAAGTCTGGAGCCTTACCCGGGCATCATCGCGCTCAACGAAAACGCCGCCACCTTGCATTACGAGCGCCGCCTCTTTACTAAGCCACAACAACATCGCAGCCTGCTGATCGACGCTGGCGCTCAGGTCGGTGGTTATGCCAGCGACATCACCCGCACCCAGGGTCAGGGCTCAGCCAGCTTCGAAGCATTGCTCGCAGCCATGGAAAAATTCGAACTGGATTTATGCGCCGCTGTGCGTCCGGGCTTGCCGATGGCTCAGTTGCATCAGCAGGCGGTCGAAGGCGTCGCTGGTCTTTTGAAGGAGCTGGATCTGTGTCGCCTAAGCGTCGCAGAGCAATTGGAAAAGCGCGTACCCCAAGCATTTTTCCCGCACGGTCTGGGTCATCTGTTGGGCTTACAGGTGCACGACATCGGCGGCCATCAACAGGATCGCGCCGGCACCCTGGCGCCGAATAAAGATGCGCCCTTCCTGCGTCTGACGCGTACTTTGGAAGAAGGCATGGTACTGACCATCGAACCCGGTCTGTACATCATTCCGATGCTGCTCGATCAGCTGCGCGCTCGTGGTGACATGGGTTTGAACGAAACGGCAATCGCCGAACTGCGTCCCTGGGGCGGCGTGCGCATTGAAGACAACCTGGTGGTCACCGACACAGGCTCGCGCAACTTAACGCGCGAGGCCTTCGCCGAAATTGTCTAGGGAGCACTTCTTAACAAGGGCTACGGCCATTGCGCTGCGAAGTGCGTTGGTGTGCCGCATCACTTGCGGCAGAACGTTTTAGCTCGCACCGAGCCCTGGAGGAGTGGTTCACAGGCTCCCTAAAGCCAACCGCTGAACTGGAAGCCGATGCCCAACGTCTGGGAGCGTCTTCTGTAGTCGATCAGGCTTTCACCATAACCATCGAAGTAATGCACCCGGCCACGAATGTGGTCGGAGATGGGGAAGGTCCAGCCGGCCTCTATGGCGCCGCGGTTATGTTCCAGATCGAGGTTATTACGCGCCGTCAGCGAGAGGGTGTTGTACTCGCCCACCCAGGCGGTGGTGAAATCGAAGTGCCCCAGGTAATCGAGAATATCCGGGTTGTCATCAGCCAACGGATCGTTCTCAAAACGCGGTTCCGGGGCCGGTATGCGCAGCCAGGGGCGGAACTCGAAATGCAGTCGATCTCGTTCCCACTGGGTTTGCAGAATCACCCGGTTCCAACTGCGCGAGTCTTCACCACTGCGGCCGTTGGATTCGTGATTCAACGACACCGCATTGGACACATTGGTAAAGCCGAGCAGATCGAAATCGTTGGCGAAGGTCAGAATCATTTCCGGTTCGTGGTTGGTTTCACGAAACGGCGATGACAGATCAAAGTTGTAGGCCTGCCAGAACGATTTACCGGTGTAGGCAAACGCCAGATTGCCGTGATCACCGATCAGACCATCAACAACGATCACCTTCAGACTCAGCTGAAACTGAATTTCAATGGGCTGAAATTCGCCGTTACCCGGCACCTGGGCGGAGTCGTCATCGAAATCGGAATAATTCACCGGCATTAAATAATTGGGCCGATGCGGCAACAAACTGAACGGATTGTTCAATACCAGCCGCTCCATTTCGCGGCGCTGCTGTAACGGCGTATCACTGGTTTGCGCCGTCTCGCCTTGTTCCCGTGCTTCACGGGCACAGTAGTTACGAACGTTGCCAGCGCTGAGCATATTGGAGGCACTTTGCGTCAGACGAATCAGGCAGGTCTCATAGGCCGTCAGTGATGACGACTCTTCTTGCTTTTCCTGCTCAGTATCTTCCGCTGTGGGCGTATTTTCTGCCGCGACTGGCATAACCACTGGCATAACGACGGCCAGCAGGCCAAATGCCAGCGAGAGGAAACCTCTGAAGGCTGGCCGGACGCCAAATTTCAACATTGAGTGGGTTATCCTAAGAATCAAATTGAGGCAGCACCCTACCAGAGTCTAAGCACGCCGTTTCGAACAAGCGCACAATTTTTGACCACAAAGACAAGATACTGCTTCGATTGGTGTCGATCTTGCTTTACAGCAACACTATCACGCCGGCCAACATAACCACCGCCCAACTCAAGCGATGGCGCAGATAGCCTTCATTAAGTAACAACGAACCCAAGAGCACGCTGAACAAGACGCTGATTTCCCGGGTCGGCGCCACATAAACCAGGGGCGTAAAGGTCATGGCGGTCAACACCAGAATATACGCCAACGGACTGAACACGGCGATGCCGACCACCTTCCAGCGGTGCGCCTGCCAGACATCGCGCACCGACGACCAGCGTCGCACAGCGACCGGCGTGAGTATCAAGGCACGCACGATGTTGGAGCCGTAATCCAGCAGCAACGGTGGGATCAGCAAGGTAGCGACTGCGTGGGCGTCCCAGAGCGTGTAGCTGCCAATCAGCAAACCGACCAGAATACCAAATCCCATGGACTGAAAGGTTGGTTGTGATGAACTGCCCGGCTTGCGGCTTAAATTCAGCACGCCAAATAAAATCAGTGCAATGCCAGCGGCCATCCAGGCACTCAGATGTTCGCCAAAAAGCAGCACCGCCATAACGGTGGAAATCAACGGGCCGGTGGCGCGAGCCGTCGGATACACCACCGACAGATCACCCACTCTATAACCCTGTTGCAGCAGCAAAAAATAACCGATGTGGATCACCGCGCTGCCAACAATAAAACCGATTTCCAGCCAGCCCCAGCCGCGCCAGTCCCAGGCAAAATACACCGCCAGCGGGAAATAAATAATGACGGTCAGAAAAGAAAACAGCCAGGTTAAAGCAGCATCACCATTGATGCGTTTCAGCAGGAAATTCCAGGTGGCGTGACACAGGGCAGCAGCAAAAACGAGTAAGAAACCAGCGAGGGACATAACAACTCCAAAGCAAAAATAGATAGGCGTGCGCGAGCACCCCTAACCATCCCCTCGAGTCTTTTAGTCCATCAGGTGTCTGCCCGGCTTGGCATAGTACGGCGCTCGGTCCAGGCTCGAAAAACGACGGAACCCTAGCCGTATATGGGTAGGTGACCGCTAGGTTACCACCCTGTCATCAAAGCGTCACGGACGCAGACCGTCGAGCAACAGGGCGGTTAAATTGCTCAACGTCTCATCAAAGAAAGCAGGATCATCCAGAGTACGGCCCGCGACCGCTTCGATCTGCACGCGGAAATCGGCGTAATGTTGCGTCGTCGCCCAGATGGAAAAAATCAGATGGTAGGGTTCAATCGGTTTGAGTTTGCCCTGATCAATCCACGATTGAATAACGGCCACCTTGGCTTGCACGCGATCGTGTAATGGCTGTTGTAATTCGGCCAATAACAGCGGTGCGCCCTGCAGAATTTCCATACAAAACAACCGCGATTCTTCCGGATTATCGCGCGAAAATTCCAGCTTGATGCGCAGGTAATCACCCAGCGCTTCGAACGGATCCTGCTCCTCACTGAAACTGCTCAACGGCAATAACCAGACGCGCAACAACTCGCGCATCACCTGCACATACAATTCTTCTTTAGTGGGGAAGTAATAGAGCAGATTGGTTTTGGAGACGTCCGCTTCCTGAGCGATCTGATCGAGGCTGGCGCCGTGCAGGCCGTAGTGGGAAAAGGTGCGTAGCGCCGCATCCAGAATGGCCGCGCGTTTTATTTCCTGATTGCGCTGACGACGTTTAATCGACGCTGCCGTCGGCGTGCGCTTGGGTCGGTCTGCCGCAGTGGCGGTCTTGTCGTTCAACGCTGTCTCCTGCCGGTTTCGCGGGCCTCATTCTAGCATCGACCACCAAGCAGTCGGCCAGCGTCTTATCGGTTATTGCATCGAGTGTTTATTGCACCGCCATGGTTCGCGCTGGTGGATTTTTGCACAAACCATGTGCTCTAAGTTAGACCATTTGGTCCAACTTAATACACCAAAAATTGATAACCAATTGATTTATATCAATAAAACAGAGTTGGCCGGCTTTCTGCAATGTGCTACCGCATTCGCATCCAGACGAGGACGTAGCATCATGAAGGTTGGCGTATTTATCCCCATCGGCAACAACGGCTGGCTGATTTCCAAAAACGCACCGCAGTACATGCCGTCGTTCGAATTGAACAAAACCATCACCCAACGCGCCGAGCATTACGGCTTCGACTTCGCGCTGTCGATGATCAAGCTACGCGGCTTCGGCGGCGAAACCGAATTCTGGGATCACAATCTGGAATCCTTCACCCTGATGGCGGGCCTGGCTGCGGTCACCAGCAAGATTCAATTGTTCGCTACCGCCGCTACCCTGACCGTGCCACCGGCGATCGCTGCGCGCATGGCCTCGACCATCGACTCCATTTCCAATGGTCGTTTCGGCATCAACCTGGTCACCGGTTGGCAGAAACCGGAATACTCGCAAATGGGCTTGTGGCCGGGCGATGAATTCTTCGCTTACCGCTACGATTATTTAACCGAATACGCCGAAATTCTTACCGAGCTGTGGCAGACCGGCAAAAGTGATTTTAAAGGCGATTATTTCCAGATGGACGATTGCCGCGTCAGCCCCAAACCCAAAGGCCCGCTGCAGATTATCTGCGCCGGTCAAAGCGACGCCGGCCTCGCCTTCACCGCCAAGTACGCCAACTACGCCTTCTGTTTCGGCAAGGGCGTGAACACGCCAAAAGCCTTTGCACCCACCGCCGAACGACTGGTCAAAGCCGCCGAAGCATCGCAACGCGACGTTAAAGCCTGCCCGCTGTTTATGGTCATCGCCGATGAAACCGACGCCGCTGCCCGTGCCAAATGGGAAAGCTATAAAGAAGGCGTCGATGAAGAAGCCGTTGCCTGGCTGGGCGTACAGGGCGCCGCCGATACCAAATCCAAGGGCGACACCAACGTGCGCCAGATGGCCGACCCCACATCCGCCGTCAACATCAATATGGGCACCCTGGTCGGCTCCTATGAAAGCGTGGCCGCCATGCTCGATGAAATCGCTGAGGTCAACGGCACCGAAGGCGTAATGCTGACCTTCGATGATTTTGTTCAGGGCGTCGAGAACTTTGGCCAACGCATTCAGCCGCTGATGAAAAGCCGCCAGCACATCGACATTGAGGCGGAGGCCACCGCATGAGCATCGAAGCCAAAGCCAGCGGCTACGCCTTAAGCAGCAGCAGCGACAATGCCATCACACTCGACGCCAAGCCGGAACCGATTCAACTCAAGGCCAGCGAGACGGCGGTCATCGTCGTCGATATGCAAAACGCCTACGCCAGCAAAGACGGCTATCTCGATAAAGCCGGCTTCGATGTGTCAGCCACCGGTCCGGTGATCGCCAACATCAACAAGACGCTGAGCACCGCACGCGCTGCCGGCATGACGGTGGTGTTTTTCCAGAACGGCTGGGACCCGCAATATCGCGAAGCCGGCGGTCCGGGTTCGCCCAACTGGTACAAATCGAACGCCCTGAAAACGATGCGCAAAAACCCCGAACTGGACGGCACTTTGCTGGCGCGCGGCGGCTGGGATTACGACCTGGTCGATGCGCTGAAACCCGAACCGAGCGATCTGGTGTTGGGCAAAACTCGCTACAGCGGTTTCTACAACACCCCGCTCGACAGCCTGTTGCGCGCCCGCGGTATTCGCAATCTGGTGTTTACCGGCATCGCCACCAACGTCTGTGTTGAATCGACGCTGCGCGATGGTTTCTTCCTGGAATATTTTGGCGTGGTGCTGGCCGATGCCACTCACCAGGCCGGACCGGAATCGATTCAGGCAGCATCGCTGTACAACATCGAAACCTTTTTCGGCTGGGTGTCAGACGTTAATACCTTCTGTAAAACCTTCGCCACCGAATCCACCCCAACGGCTGCGGCCGCCCACTGAACGAGGAAATTTCCATGCCTAAGAAAGCTGTGATTCCCGCCGGTACCAGCACGCCCATTGCCCCCTTTGTGCCGGGTTCCATGGCCGACAACGTGCTGTACGTATCCGGCACGCTGCCGTTCGATAAAGACAATAATGTGGTTCACGTCGGCGACGCCGAAGCTCAGACCCGTCATGTGCTGACCACCATTAAAGGCGTCATCGAAACCGCCGGCGGCACCCTGGACGACGTCACCTTTAATATGATTTTCGTCAAAGACTGGGCCGATTACGCGGCAGTAAACAAAGTCTATGCCGAGTTTTTCGCCGGTGAGAAACCCGCGCGTTACTGCATTCAGTGCGGTCTGGTAAAACCCGAAGCGCTGGTCGAAATTGCCAGCATCGCCCACCTGGCATAACCCAAAGCAGGCGCATGATGTATTTGGAAATCGTCGGGCAATTGGAGGCAGATCAGACGGTGGTGCTCAGTTCGGGCCTCGGTGGTTCGGCACGTTTCTGGGAACCTCAGTTAAGCACCCTGACCGAGCGTTACCGGGTGGTGCTGTATGATCAAGTCGGCACCGGGCGCAGCCCGGCTGAACTGCCTGAAGGCTACAGCATCGCCGATATGACCGATGAATTGATCAGCGCTCTTGATGACGCCGGTATCGACGACTTTCATTTAATTGGCCATGCACTGGGCGGCCATATCGGTTTAACGCTGGCGTTGCAACAGCCGCAGCGATTGCGCTCTTTGGTAGTGATTAATGGCTGGCATCAACTCAGCCCGCACACCCAACGCTGTTTTTCAGTGCGCCGGAAGATTCTCGATGAAATTGGCGCGGCAGCTTATATCGAAGCCCAGGCGCTGTTTCTGTATCCACCGACTTGGATCGACCAGCACGCCGACCAGTTGGCAAAAGAAGATGTGCAGATGCTCAGCCATTTTCCGCCGGCCGATAACCTGCGTCGTCGGCTGGAAGCGGTACAAGGCTTTGCTATGAACGATGAACAGCTGGCGCAGATCGAAGCACCCACTCTGCTGATCGCCAATCGCGACGACCTGCTAGTGCCCTGGACCTGCTCGGTGCGACTGGAGCAAAAACTGCCCCGGGCACGACTGGAATTAATGGACGTTGGCGGCCATGCCAGCAGCGTTACACAGGCGGAACGCACCAATGCCTTGCTTGTTGAGCATTTGACCCGATTTTCGCACCTTCCACTTAACGTCAACTAAGGATTGTTATGTCCAGCTCACTCGACTCCGCCGCCCTGAAACAACTTTTTACCGAAGCGCGCACCCATAGCTATTGGCAAGACAAACCCATTGCCGACAGCGTGCTGAGCGAATTGTACGAGCTGACCAAATTCGGCCCGACCTCGGCCAATTGCAGCCCGGCTCGATTTATCTTCGTGCGCACAGCCGAAGGCAAAGAACGCCTGAAACCGGCGATGTCTGCGGGCAACCTGGAAAAAACCATGGCCGCACCGGTAACTGTCATCGCCGCTTACGACAACCAGTTTTATGAGCAATTGCCGACGCTGTTCCCACACGCCGACGCCCGCTCCTGGTTCACCGGCAACGAAGCCTTTGCGGCGCAAACCGCCTTGCGTAACGGCTCGCTGCAAGCGGCTTACCTGATCATGGCGGCGCGCTCGCTGGGACTGGATGCCGGCCCGATGTCCGGTTTCGATGCCACCAAAGTCAAAGAGGAATTCCTCGATGGCCGCGACTGGACGGTGAATTTCCTGATCAACCTCGGCTACGGCCAGACTGAAAAATTGCACGATCGCCTGCCGCGTCTGAGCATCGACGACGCCTGCGAATTCTGCTGAAACGATCTGACGACTGGATAGGAGAATGCCATGAACGCGCCCGCTGCAGCCGCGACTGAATTAGCGCCTGAATTGAATTCCAAAAGCTATCGCGATGCCATGTCGGGTCTGGCGGCGGCGGTTAACGTCGTCACCACCGACGGCCCCGGCGGGCGCGCCGGCTTCACCGCCACGGCCGTGTGCAGCGTCAGCGACCAGCCGCCGACGCTGCTGGTCTGCCTCAATCGCAGCGCCTCTGCCTTCCCGGCGTTCGAGCAAAACGAGGCACTGTGCGTGAACACCCTCACGGCCGATCAGATGAGTCTGTCGAATCTGTTTGGTGGCAAGACCGAAATGGACGAGCGCTTTGCCGCAGCCAACTGGACTGAAGGCGAATCCGGCGCACCGGTGCTCGATAACGCCCTGGTCAGTTTCGACTGTCGCATTATCAAGCGCGTCAGCCTGGGAACGCACGATACGTTGTTTTGCGAAGTATTAGGTGTGACAGCGCCGCAAAGCACTGATGGCTTGCTGTATTTCGATCGCGGTTATCATGGTATGAAACGGCTCTGAGCAGAGCCGTTATTTCACGCCCTGCAAACAGGCAATCGCCCGCTCCAAGCCGCCGACGCTGAGCGAAAACATCCGGTTGTCGGCCAGTTCACGCACCATATTAATGCTCTGCGTATGACCCCAAAAACGTTCCGGGAAAGGGTTTAACCACACCAGCCTTGGAAAGTGCTGCGCCAGCCGGTCAAAGCTGGCCGCGCCCGGTTCCACATTCATAAAATCGATGCTGCCGTAGGCGGCGGCAATTTCATAAGGCGCCATGGCGGCGTCGCCAACGAAAATCACTTTGTAATCGGAACCGTAAGTCCGGATCACTTCATCCAAAGAGGTGACGGCTTGTCGATGCAGGCGGTTATCGGTCCAGACATGGTCATAAATAAAGTTGTGAAAATAAAAATGCTGTAAGTGTTTAAACTCGGCACGGCAGGCTGAAAACAGCGTTTCACAGACCTGCACATGTTCGTCCATCGAACCACCGACATCGATAAACAGCAGCACTTTAACGGCGTTGTGTCGCTCGGGTCGCATCTTGATATCAAGCATGCCGGCATTACGGGCGGTGGAACGAATGGTATCATCGAGCGCCAGTTCTTCCTGCGCGCCGGTGCGCGCAAAGCGGCGTAATTTGCGCAGCGCCATTTTCAGATTGCGCGTGCCCAGTTCAACGCCATCATCCAGGTTGCGATACTGTCGCTGCTGCCAGAGTTTAACCGCCCGGCGCTGACCACCTTTGCCACCGACGCGCACGCCTTCGGGGTTATAACCGCCATGACCGAACGGACTGGTGCCGCCGGTACCAATCCAGCGGTTACCACCTTCATGGCGTTCACGCTGTTCATTAAGGCGTTCTTCCAGCGCTTTCATTAACGCTTCGAGCCCACCCATAGCTTCGATAGTGGCACGTTCTTCGGCACTGAACTGGCGCGCCAGTTCCAAGCGCAACCAGTCGTCCGGGACTTCTTCGCCAAATGGATTGGGCAATGCTTCAAGGCCTTCGACAAAGTGCGCAAAGGCACGATCGAAACGGTCGAACTGAGTTTCATCTTTAATCAACGTCAGCCGTGACAACTGATAAAAATCATCCAGATCGAAACCCGCCAGCCGCGCTTGCAGCGCCTCGATCAACACCAGTAATTCTTTGGGTGTGACCTTGATGCCGTGTTGGCGCAGCGTGGAGAAAAAACGAATCAACATGGGGTTAGGCGCCCGAACGGCGACTCATAAAGGCCAAGCGTTCCAGCATGCGCACGTCTTCTTCGTTTTTCAGCAGCGCGCCGTAGAGCGGCGGCAGTGCTTCACGAATATCTCCACCTTTTAATGCCTGGGCGGCAATGCGATCACTGGCGAGCAGTTTTAACCAGTCGATCAGTTCAGAGGTTGACGGCCGTTTTTTCAAACCGGGCACATCGCGCACTTCAAAGAAAACTTCCAAGGCATCGCGCATCAGTTCCGCTTCAATGTTCGGAAAGTGCACTTCGACAATGGCTTTTAAGGTCTCGGCATCTGGGAACTGAATGTAGTGGAAAAAGCAGCGCCGCAAAAACGCATCCGGCAGTTCTTTTTCGTTGTTTGAAGTGATGATTACCACCGGGCGTTGCGTTGCTTTGATGGTCTCGCCGGTTTCATACACATGGAATTCCATGCGGTCGAGTTCGACCAATAAATCGTTGGGAAATTCGATATCGGCCTTGTCGATTTCATCGATCAACAATACCGAGCGTTGTTCGCTGGTAAAGGCTTCCCACAATTTTCCAGGCTTAATGTAGTTATGGATATCGTGCACCCGATCATCGCCCAACTGGCTGTCACGCAAACGCGATACCGCATCGTATTCGTACAAGCCTTGTTGGGCGCGGGTCGTCGATTTGATGTGCCACTGCACCAGCGGCATACCTAAAGCCGCGGCGATTTCTTCGGCCAACATGGTCTTGCCAGTGCCGGGTTCTCCTTTCACCAACAGCGGGCGTTGCAGGGTGACGGCAGCATTCACAGCAAGGCGCAAATCGTCACTGGCAATATAACGGTCGGAACCTTCGAAGCGGGACATAGACATCTCTCGATTAAAGCGATTTGTGATAAAAACTCAGTGTCTTTTCGGTCTCCCGATCGGCATTAACATCCTGCCAGGGGAAACGCGCCTTTACGCCGGGTAACCGTTGATAACCATAACGTCGCCAGATTGAATCCAGCGACTGATAATCGTCCGGTTTTAACGGATGATCATCGGGCCGATCCACCGCGCAAAACACCACCTGATTCAAACCCAAACGCCAGGCCTGAGCTTCGCGCTCGGCGAAGAACTGTCGGTAGATGCCGCGCCCGCGATAAGCCGGCAACAACACAGACTCGGCACAATAAAAGACCTCGTCGACATCAAAACCCGCCTCGATTAACGGCTGACGAAAAGCCGCTTCTTCATCGCCCATCGCCAAGCCGGTTGCGGCACCAACGGCTGTCTCGCCATCGAGTACTAACACACAGATGGCGCTGTCACTTTCAACGTAGGTTTGCAGATATTGGCGCTCGTAATCGAGTGAGCCGTTATACAAATAAGGAAAGTCGCGAAAAACCTGAATACGTAACTGGGCAACATCACCGAGCCAGAATTCCAGCTCGGCGCCCATGCAGGTTCTTGTTGTTATTTCAGGCACGATTACTCGATTCTTCCCACAAATTAATGCCACCATCGGTAGCCAGCTGATCAATTTTACTCAGCTCATCCGCGCTAAATTCGAGGTTGTCGAGCGCCTGCACACAGTCTTCGACCTGCGAGACTTTGCTGGCCCCGATCAGGGCGGTGGTGACGCGCGGATCGCGCAGTGCCCAGGCAATGGCCATTTGCGGCAGCGTCTGACCACGCGCCTGAGCGATGTCATTGAGGCCACGAATTTTGGCAAGGTTGTCATCGGTGATCAGCGCGGGGTTGAGTGCCGCGCCTTTGCTGGCACGACTGGCGCGGCTGCCTTCAGGAATGCCGTTCAGATATTTGCCCGACAACATGCCCTGCGCCAATACCGAGAACGCAATACAGCCGATGCCCTCGTCTTCAAGTACCGGCAGCAAGCCGTCGTTTTCGATCCAGCGGTTGAGCATCGAGTAGCTGGGCTGATGAATCAGACAGGGCGTGCCCAGCTCTTTCAAGATGGCAGCGGCCTCACGGGTTTTTTCCGGGCCGTAAGAAGAGATACCGACGTACAACGCCTTGCCTTGGCGCACAGCGCTGTCGAGCGCCTGCATGGTTTCTTCCAGCGGCGTTTCCGGATCGACTCGGTGCGAATAAAAAATATCAACGTAATCCAGGCCCATCCGCTCCAGGCTTTGGTCGAGGCTCGCCAGTAAATATTTGCGGCTGCCCCAGCTGCCATACGGACCCGGCCACATGTCGTAACCGGCTTTGGTAGAGATCACCAGTTCATCACGATAGGGCGCAAAATCAGTCTTTAAAATCTTGCCGAAATTACGCTCAGCTGAACCCGGAGGCGGGCCGTAATTATTGGCCAGATCGAAGTGGGTGATACCCAGATCAAAAGCGCGTCGGCAAATCTCCTGGGCGTTATCGAACGGCACGTTGTCGCCGAAGTTGTGCCACAGGCCGAGCGAGATCGCCGGCAGTTTCAGACCACTGCGACCACAGCGGTTATACCGCATCGATTCATAACGGTTTTCAGCAGCGCTATAAGGCATGGGTATCTCCAGGTAAAACGGGCTGATTAGCTTAACAGATGCCAGCCGGGTTCAGGCAAAGACGGTGATGGTCTGGCGGCTGACGGCGATCAGCTCACCGTATTCGTCCCAGATGTTGGCATCGGTATGACCATAGCCTTCGCCAGCCTGACGGGTAACAGCGCGGTAGCCAAACCAGGCGTCCGAACTCATCGGCCGGTGCGGATGCAAAAATTCCAGGTTCCAGGTCAGGGTACTGGCGGGTGCGGGTTTTTTCAGTTGCTGCAGCAGCGTCGGCGGCCAGGTGTCGATCAGTGCAATGAGGTGCGCTTCGGTCCAGGCGGCGGGCTGATCCTTAAAGCGCATAAAGCCGCCGTGGTGTGATGTCTTGCTGCCGCTGAACGGAAAGCCACCATCGAGCAAGGTCATATCCAGGTGCTGAAAAAACTGCGGCGTGACGCCGGCAATATAAGGAAACAGCGTGGGTTTTTCCGGCATGACAAAGGGCATTTCGTCGCTGGCTTGTGCACCGGTTACGCTGTCGCGGCGGTCACCGAAACTGGCCAGCAATACCAGACAAACCTGGCCGTCCTGAATCACCCGGGCTTCGGCCTGAGTGACGTACTTGCCCGAACGCAGTACTTCCGTTTTAAAACCAAAATCCTGGTCGGTCGCCAACGGCCCGACAAAGCTGATATTGATGCTGCGTAACGGACGTTCAGCAGCAACCTGATCACGCAATACCCGAAACGCCATGGCGGCCGACAAGCCACCTAAGACGGTGCGGCCCTGGCCCCAATCATCCGGTACCGCTATTTGTCCGTCGGTGCCGCAGGCTGCTGCTGCGGCCAATAATTGATCCAGCGTCATGAGCAGAATTCCTTCGTATTATTGTCGAGGTGAGCGCTGACAGGGCCTATCGATCTGACGACAAGACACCCGATTCTGCCACGGCTTCACCCAGGGCCCGGAACGCCGCTTCAGCTTCGCTCAGGTTGGAGCTGCCGCGCGCGCAAGCGGCAATGATGACGCCTTCAGCCGGCACCTGCCCCGGCACAGTGGCGAGGCCGATATTACAGGCACGCCGATGCTGGGTCCCGGTTTTGTGAGCAAAGCGCACGGATGCGGGCAGCCCGGCTTTGATTCGATCATCACCGGTCTCAATTCGCTCCATGGTCGACAACAACAACGCCGTACTGGCCGGACTGAGCAAGTCGCCACGCGCTAGCGCCTCCAATAAACCACTGTACTGATCAAGCGGCGCCGAGTTCAGGCCAGTGGCGTAATAGCGCTCAAAAGCCTCGTCGAGATCCGCAGCATCAAATTCACTGCGCGGCACGTCCAATACCTGCCCCAGGGCTGTCACTCTGTCTTCACCGTAGCCGGCGGCCTTGATGGCAAACATCCCTCTGGGTGCAAGGTTCATCGCATCCGGATGAAATTCACTGTAGGCATAGCGGCGCACATCCGCCAGGGTGGTGATGCGACCAACACCCAGACCGACGACGCGGCGCACCATGGCGTTCACCTGGTCGGTGCCTAAATAACGCAGCAACACATCGGTGGCGGTGTTATCGCTGTGAATCAGCATCTGGTCAAACAGGTACTGCAAGGTGACGGCGGTACCGGGTTCCTGCCAGTTGGTTTCACCAGCGCCATCGACGTAATCGAGCGGGTCCAAAACGATGCGATCGTTCAAACTAGCACGGCCATCATCGACCGCCTCCAGCAAGGTAATGGCCACCGCCACCTTCACCGTCGAAGCCAGATACCAGGGTTGCATTTCACGCAGGCCAACCACTTCGCCAGTGGATAAATCCTTCACATAAATACCCAGTTCACCCGGGTAATTGGCATCGATTTGTGCCAGGCGAGTGCTCAGTTGTGTGGTCCATTGCGGCGGTTCTTCGGCGTTGGGAGATTCAGCCCAGGCCGGCGCAATACTCAGCGCCAGCCAAAGCAATATCAGCTGTAGCGACGGAAGAGGTCGATAGTTTTGATCCATAGTGCGGTTGCGAATACCAGTCCAAGTGTCAGAGTCAGGGCGTAGCCATAGCTGATGCTGTCTTCGTAGCGGAGCAGAAAACGAAAACCGACAAAGATGACCACGATGTGAAAAATAAAGGCCTGCAGTGAGTTACTGCCGATGATGGTGATGGGTTTCAACAGCAACGCCAAAGCGCGTCCGCCAAATAACGCCAGCGCCAAAATGGCGAAGGCGCCGGCCATACTGAAAGCCATAAATTCAAGCTGGGGTGGATGCTTGCCGACGTTGTACGCCAGGTTATAAAAGCTGCGCTGAAATTCCGGCCAGGCCAGGACGACATAGAGCAACGCACACAGAGCACTGGCGCCACCCAGCACGCCAATCAGCCGCAAGCGCTGGCGCCAGTCGTCCTGAGTGACTCGGATGCCTTCACCGATCAACAGACCGATCAACACCAAAGGTCCACGGGTTAATTGCCCCCAGGTATAGAGTTCCTCGTCTTCGATCAAAATGGCTTTCAATGCCAGGCTGTTAAAACCGTCCCAGACACGCAGCGTTTCGGCCAGCGCGATCATCAACAGCGGACTGAGCAAGCGCAGCCACAGCGGCATGCGCATCCACAGTGATAAAAAGAACGGCACCCAGAGCAGGGCGACGGCGTAAAAGCCGAGCACTTCAACAAAGGAGGGAAAGATCTCGTACAACAAGGCACCGACAATCAGCGAGGGCTCAACGCCGTCGAATAATTCGATCACCGTTAGCACCTTGTACCAGAACAACACCTTGAAGCCGGTCAGGAAGAGTTTTAACCGGTAGCGGGGCCAATCGTCGGTACCGACGCGGGGCAGGAAGGCGGCACCGAGGGCGATGCCGAACACCATAATAAAGAGGGAGGAGGAAAACTTGGTGACCATATGCAAGGGCACCAGGCCCCAGTCAGGCATCTGATCGTATTCGACCAGACCGCGAATACCATGACTGAGGATCATCAAAGCCACGGCCACACCACGCGCCAGATCGATGGCGTCGACACGGCCAGACAACGCCAGGGTCGATGGCCGCGCCCACAAATTCAATGGCGCTGCTGCGCCGGCAAGCTGAGTCACAACGTCGTTCCTCTAGGTGACAGCAGCCTCCAACTTACCCAAGGCCTAACAACTTCGCCACCTAAGAGGTCTCAGTTTGCGCATCGGCTGCTTCTTTCAGACCGAGAAAACCACCGGTCTGATGCGCCCACAGCTGCGCATAAATTCCGCCGCTGGCAATCAGTTCGCTGTGCGTGCCCTGCTCAACAATACGGCCCTGGTCCATCACGATCAGCCGGTCCATTGAAGCAATGGTCGACAAGCGGTGAGCGATGGCAATGACCGTCTTGCCCGCCATCAGGGTATTCAAACTGTGCTGAATGGCGGCTTCAACTTCCGAGTCCAGCGCCGAGGTGGCTTCATCCAGAATCAGAATCGGCGCGTTCTTGAGCAACACCCGGGCAATGGCAATACGCTGCCGCTGACCGCCGGATAACTTAACGCCGCGCTCACCCACCTGGGCGTCATAACCGGTGTTGCCGTAAGGGTCGGTCAGGCCTTCAATAAACTCATGCGCTTCGGCCTGGCGGGTGGCGGCGAGCAGTTCTTCTTCGCTGGCGTCGGGCCGGCCGTAAAGAATGTTGTCGCGCACAGACCGGTGCAGCAAAGAAGTATCCTGAGTCACCATACCGATGTTGGCGCGCAGGCTTTCCTGAGTCACGTCGCGCAAGTCCTGACCATCGATGCGCACTGCACCGCCTTCGACATCGTGAAAGCGCAGCAGCAGATTCACCAGCGTCGATTTACCGGCGCCGGAACGACCCACCAGACCAATTTTTTCACCCGGTTTGATGGCTAAATCGAGCGCCTCGAAAACGCCTGCTTCCTTGCCGTAATGGAATTTGACGTTGTCGAATTCGATATGGCCCTGATCCACTTGCAGCACCTTGGCGTTGTCGTTATCGATAATCTCGTGCGGCCGCGACAAGGTGGTGATGCCATCGGCCACGGTGCCGATGTTTTCAAACAGCGCCCCGACTTCCCACATAATCCACTGCGCCTGGCCATTCAGTCGCAACGCCAGACCCACGGCAATTGCCATGGCGCCAACGGTCACCGCCTGGTTGATCCACAAGCCGATGCACAAGGCGGCGATGGAAAACACCAGCAGATAATTCAACAGGCTGACGCTGAAATTAAAGCCGGTAACCAGACGCATCTGACGATAGACCGTGGTCATAAAATCGCTCATACCCGAACGCGCATAGTCAGCTTCACGGGCGGTATGCGAAAACAGTTTTACCGTGGCGATGTTGGTGTAGCTGTCGACGATACGACCGGTCATGGCGGCGCGCGCATCGGCCTGCTCGGTCGACACCTTGCGCAACCGTGGCACGAAATACAGCATGATGGCGGCGTAGCAACCAAACCAGATCGACAACGGCAACAACAGCCAGACATCGGCACGCACCAGCATCACCGTCATGGTGGTGAAATAGACCAACACATAAACCATGACATCGAGCGTTTTCATCACCGACTCGCGCGCGGCAATCGAGGTCTGCATCACCTTGGTGGCAATACGGCCGGCGAAATCGTTTTGATAAAAACCCAGACTCTGTTTCAACAGATAACGGTGCGCCATCCAGCGAATGGACATCGGGAAATTACCCAGCAACGCCTGATGAATAACCGCCGTTTGCAGCAACACCACCAGCGGCAAAACCACCAGCGTGATGACCGCCATAAACAACAAACGCCCGCCTTCATCGCGCAAAAAGGTGGTGCGGTCCTGATCGGCCAACCAATCAACCAACTGACCGAGAAACCCAAACAACATCACTTCCAGAATGGCCAGCGTTGCCGTCAACGCCGACATCAACAACAAGGGCGCGCCCATGCCACGGGTATAGTGACGCAGAAACGCCAGCAGCGTTGCAGGGGGTTGGACCGGTTCTTCAGGCGGGAAGGGGCGTATCAGACGTTCGAAAAAGGCGAGCATGCAATCCTCGGTAGCCGACTGGAGGGGCGCCAAGGATAGCCTAAATTGAGCAGCGGCTCTGCCCAATCAGGCAACTTTATCAGCAATCCTTTGGCAGCCGTTGCGTACAGCCATTATTCCAGGCGACGTTCCCGTTCACAGGCCCAGCAATGATCGAAGCTGGCCGCGTTCAATTCACCACACTGGCCGCAATACCAATCACGTCCTTCGGCCTGTGACTGATCAGCTTCTATCAGCCGCTGCGCCAGTTCAACATCACGTTCATCAAGCACCCAGAGCTCGGGCCAGACATCGATCGGCGCCAGTTCGCCCAGCGCACCGGCGGCGAATTCATTGCGCACTTCGCATTCAATGCCGCGCTGCAACAAACGGTTGCGCACGTTATTGACGGCAAAATGATGCGGATGGGTATAGACCAGTTTCATAGCAGCAACGACGGCCTTGTTATGATGACTGGAAAACTAGCACAGCCATGCACGACTGTAGACATTGACCGGCAAAGGCGTTTCCATGGCCGCATAGCAACAACGCTGGAGCCGCTTACCTATGCCTGCCAACAACGATGCCTGGTCGTCACTTCAGCTGCGTTATCCCATCGTTCAGGCACCGATGGTCGGTGTCTCCACACCCCAACTGGCGGCGGCGGTATCGAATGCCGGCGGCCTCGGCTCCATCGGTCTCGGTGCCAGTTCGGTGGCCCAGGCGCGCGAGCTGATTGCGGCGACCAGGGCGCTGACCGCACAACCGTTCAACGTCAATCTGTTCTGTCACCGCACACCCAGACCAGACCCGCAACGCGAGGCCGCCTGGCTGAACTTTCTGCAACCCTGGTTCGAACAGTTCGGCGCCGAGCCACCCCAAAAGCTGGACATTCCTTACCTCAGTTTTAATGACGATCCCGACATGCTGGCACTGCTGCTGCGCGAGCAACCCGCTGTCGTCAGCTTTCACTTCGGGCTACCACCGAAGGACTGGGTCGCCCAATTAAAAGCCAAGGGCAGCGTTACGCTCGGTTGTGCCACCAGCGTCGATGAAGCGCTGCAAATCGAAGCCGCCGGTGTCGATATCATCATCGCCCAGGGTTTTTCTGCCGGCGGACACCGAGGCACTTTTGAACCACAGGACGGCGATTCAGAACTGGACACCGAGACTTTGTTGCAACAGATTCTGACGCATTGCCAGCGTCCGGTGATCGCCGCCGGCGGCATCATGACGGGCCAGCACATCCAAACCACCTTGAACGCCGGCGCCCTGGCGGTACAGCTGGGCACGGCTTTTATTCTTTGCCCGGAATCGTCTGCCAGCACCACACATCGTCAAAGGCTGGGTTTAAATCAGCACATCCAGACCGGCATCACCGCGGCCATATCCGGGCGGCCGGCACGCGGCATTATCAACAGCGCTTACGGCGAAATAACCGGGCCGGACGCGCCAGCCTTGCCGGATTACCCCATCGCCTATCAGGCCGGTAAAGCGCTGGCAGCGGCAGCGGCGGCCGCAGGCAGCAGCGACTTTGCCGCCCATTGGGCCGGCACCGGTGCCGCCCAGGCTCGTGCCCTGCCGGCGGCCGAACTGATCAGCATCCTGGCCGACGAAGCCGGCTTAAACCGCGACTAGCCCGCATCACAGCGCGAAAGCGTTGAGCAAGGCCGGGACTGCCACTAGAATCAGGCGGCATTACAGTGGAGAAACCCATGCAGCCCTCGGCCCCGACTGGCTTTGCCGCCCACCTCAAGCGCATCGAATCGAGCCCGCTTTTTCAAGGCAGCGTTATCTTTATCATCATCCTCTCGGCGCTGACCATCGGCGCCAAGACCTATGATATTCCGCCGGTTTTCGAGCACACACTTTCAGTACTTGATAACGCCATTACGATTTTCTTCCTGATCGAAATTCTGCTGCGTTTTATGGCCTGCGATGACCGCAAACGCTTCCTGCTCGATGGCTGGAATTTATTCGATACCCTGGTGGTTATCGGCAGCCTGATTCCACTGGAAAATTCCGACGTCATTCTCATCGGTCGACTGTTGCGCGTCTTCCGCGTGCTGCGACTTGTGTCGGTAGTGCCGGAACTGCGTTCGCTGATCAATGCCTTGTTCAAAGCCATTCCGCGCATGGGCTATATCGCCCTGCTGATGTTTATCATCTTCTATATTTACGGCGCACTCGGCTCGCTGTTTTTCAGTCGCATTAACGAAACGCTGTGGGGCGATGTGTCGATCTCCATGCTAACCTTATTCCGCGTCGCCACCTTCGAAGACTGGACTGACGTGATGTACGAAACCATGGAAATTCATCCGCTCAGCTGGATCTATTATCTGACCTTTATCTTCCTCACCGCCTTCGTGTTTTTAAACATGATGGTCGGTGCCATTCTGGAAGTGATGCAGGCAGAACAGGAAGCGGAAAGCCAGGAGCAGGCGCAGCAGGAACGTCAGGATATGAATGAACAATTAAATCGCATTGAGGCGCAACTGGAAGCGCTTCAGCAACAGCGCCAAGGCGACAACTAGATAGCGACGAGCGGCTGCTTTGCGTTAGTTCAACGCGCGCATGATTTCAGCCGGGATGCTGTCCAAGGCTATGGTGCGATCCGCGGCGTCCATCGCCAACGCCTCTTTGGGCATACCGAAGACCACACAGCTGGCTTCGTCCTGAACCAGCGTCAGCGCACCCGCCTCGCGCATCTCCTTCAAACCCCGGGCGCCATCATCGCCCATGCCGGTCAGTAAAAAACCGGTGGCGTTGGCGCCGGCCCAACGCGCCGTCGAACGAAACAACACATCCACCGAAGGTCGGTGTCGACTGACCAAAGGACCATCAAAGACTTCGGCGCGATATTGAGCGCCACTGCGCACCAACCGTAAATGCCGACCGCCCGGCGCAATCAATACCTGCCCCGGCAGAATACGATCACCGTCCTGAGCTTCTTTAACACGCATGGCGCACAGTCGATCGAGCCGCTCGGCAAACTGGGCGGTAAAGCGCTCCGGCATATGTTGCACCACAGCAATGCCCGGCGCCGTCGCCGGCAAGGCGCGAAAGATACGCTCCAACGCCTGAGTACCGCCAGTTGAGGTACCAATAACCACCACTCTGTCGGTGGTCGTCACCATGGCGTCGCGCTGGCGCGGCGCAGCAACATGAGCCAGAGGTTCGGCGGCCGGCTTGATATTGGATAGCCGGGCCTGGGCGGCACCACGAACGGCCTGCACAATGTCACCGGCGTCGTCTTCGAGGAATTTTTTCAGCCCCATCTTGGGCTTGTTGACGATACTGACCGCACCGGCGGCCATGGCTTCCATGGCAGTCGCGCTGCCGCTTTCGGTCAGCGACGAGCAGATCACCACCGGAACCGGGCGCTCGACCATGAGCCGCTTAAGAAATGTAATGCCGTCCATGCGCGGCATTTCCACATCAAGGACAACAACATCGGGCCAATCCTGACGCATTCGCTGCTCGGCAAACACCGGATCGGACGCAGCCCCGATGACGCTAATGCCCGACGCTTCATTCAGCATTCGAGTCAGCACCTGACGAACGACTGCCGAGTCATCGACGATCAATACCCTGATATCCTGGCTCACCCGTTATCCTTCTGGTTTATTACTAGCAAAGGCATTTCCCTTTCGGACCCAGACATCACCGTTCCAGACTTCCATAAACAGCGTGCGGTGCACGTTGCCGCCAACATCCTGCGCCAACACCTTGATATTACGCTCCGCCAACGCCTTGCTGGTCCACTCGATGTTGCGCGCGGAAATATCAACCGATCCGGCCTTACGTTCGATGCCGTGAAACATATTACCGCCGCCAAAAACCTTGGCCTGAAATGCGCTCAAATCCAGGCCTGACCGGGCCGCCTGGCGTTCAAAAAAAGCCAGCGCCTGACTGCCATAATAGCCCGGACGTTCCGAACGTTGTTTGGCATCCCGGCCCGGTTCAGGCAACAGAAAATGGCACATCCCACCCAAGGCGTATTCGCGATTCCACAGGGTGATAGCGATACAGGATCCGAGCAGTGTGCGCACCACCCTGTGACCACTACCAAACCAGATGTCGCCGGGTGACAGCACCACGACCTCCGGATTTTTATCCGCTAAATGCATAAATTATTGAGCAAGATAAACGGACGGCCGAACCAGTTTGTAGCCATCCACGATGCCAAAGAGACTTTCCGAATGCCCGACCAGAAGATAGCCGCCAGGCTTCAGGCACTGGCGTAAACGCGTCAGTATTCGCGCCTTGGTATCACGGTCGAAATAAATCATCACGTTGCGTAAAAAAATCATATCGTAAGCTGCCGTTTCCAGCTGGACATCCAGCAGATTGCCTTGCTCAAAATGCACCCGCTCACGCAGCGGACGCTCAATCAACAAGGTGCCTGCTTTGTCATGGATCCCTTTCAGACAATAGCGTTTCAAATAGCGTTCGGGTAAGCGCTGCGCCCGCGACATCGGATACACCGCCTTGCGCGCCGCTGTCACCATACGCGCACTGATGTCGGTACCATCAACCCGCCAGCGATCTATAGGGCTGTGTTCGGACAACACCATGGCTAAAGTGTAGGCCTCTTCTCCGGATGAACAAGCCGCGCTCCAAAAACGCAGTTCGGATGTTTTAACACTGGGCAGGAATTGCTCGCGGATAAAATCGTAATGGGCGGGTTCGCGATAGAAGTAGGTTTCATTGGTGGTCAGCAAATCGACCGCTAATTGCCGCTCCGCACGCTGTTCGACATTGCCGGTTTGTGGCGAGACATAATCGAAATAGGCCTGGTAACTGTCGAATCCCAGGAGTTTCAGGCGCTTGAGCAAACGACCACCCACCAGCGCCTGTTTAGCATCCGGTAAATGAATGCCGGCAGCTTCATACATAAAACGTACAAAGAGCCGGAATTCTTCCAACGATAAAACGGGTTGCAAATGCCTTCCCTCAGCCTGACACGATCAGCGGTGCTGAATAACGATCAGTGGTCATCCGCTGGTTGTGACGCAGCGGGGATCTCGTTGACCATGGCCAGTTCCTGAGTCGACAACACACAGTCAACATCGAGAATAATGACGAACTCGCCGTTCACCTTACCCATGGCGTCCATAAAGTCGGCGCGGATATGGGCACCAAAGGACGGCGGTGGTTCAATTTCTGTAGCCGGAATTTCCAGCACTTCCGATACCGAATCCACCATGATGCCGATGTCATGATGGTGATCCTCGTTCATGATCTCGATGATGACGATGCAACTGCGTTTGGTGACCTGATTAACCGCACCACCAAAACGCACATTCAGATCAATGACCGGTACCACAGAACCGCGCAGGTTGATCACGCCGCGAATAAAGGACGGCATCATCGGCACCTTGCTCAGGTTGCCGTATTCCAGAATCTCTTTAATCCGCAGGATATTGATGGCAAACATTTCCTGACCCAAATGAAAGGTCAGGTACTGTCCGGCCGTTCCTGATTCAGCCTCATCCGCCTTGGCTTTGGCGTCGGCTCGACTTATCGGTAGATTCATTCTGCCTCCTAGAACCGGACGTAATTGGACTCATCAACATCGTCCTTGGGCGCCTTCGGTGCAGAGCGTTGGCTGGTTTTGGCAGCGGCCGGAACAGAACGCTGGCGGTTACCGGCGTCGCGTTTTTTATCGGTCGAATCTGCTTCGACCTCATCGGCTTGTTCGGCAATGCGGAAGAAGGTCATCAGGTTTTGCAGTTGCTCAGCCTGACTGCTCATTTCTTCAGCCGTGGCGGCCAGTTCTTCAGATGAGGAAGCACTCTGTTGCGTCACGCTGTTGAGCTGTTCCATGGCATCGTTGATCTGCAAAGCACCGGTGCTTTGCTCTTCCGACGCAGCGCTGATTTCCTGAACCAGGTCGGAGGTTTTCTGAATCGACGGCACAATTTCGCCCAGCAACTGACCGGCACGTTCAGCCAGCTCGACACTGCTGCCAGCAACGGCACTGATCTCCTGAGCCGCGACCTGGCTGCGTTCGGCCAGCTTACGCACCTCCGCTGCCACCACGGCGAAACCTTTGCCGTGATCGCCGGCGCGCGCCGCTTCAATGGCCGCATTCAAGGCCAGCAAATTGGTCTGATAGGCAATGTCATCGATGATGCCGATTTTCTCAGCAATGGATTTCATCGCCGACACCGTTTCGCTGACCGCCTTGCCACCTTCTTCGGCTTCGCGCGCGGCCTTGGATGCCATATCGTCGGTCACCCGGGCGTTCTCGGTATTCTGACGAATAGACGCCGACATCTCTTCAATTGAAGACGTCGCTTCTTCAACGCTGGAAGCCTGTTCGCTGGAACCCTGGCTCAGGCTTTGAGCGGTGGATGACACCTCTTCGGAGGCTGACGCCAGTGACTCAGCCGAACCGCTGACATCGGCGATAATCTGGCGCAGCTTGTGAACCATGATGCGCATACCGGCCAACAACTGACCCACTTCGTCTTTGGATTCATAGTTCAATACCACGGTCAGATCACCATCGGCCAATTGATCCATCGCATCACGGGCACGAGCAACCGGCACGGTAATACCCCGGGTGATCAACCAGGCCAACGTCACCGACATCAACACCGCTATGATCGACAAGGTCAGCATAATAACCAGCGCCGTGCTGTAGGACTCAGCGGCATCGACTTCGTCGTCGTTCAGCAAACGATCCTGATGCGCCAGCATTTCCGTCAGCACATCGTCATAGGGCGTATAGGCATCACGTAGCGGACCCGTCAGTTGTTCGATGGCGGCATTTTCATCCAGCCGTTGCGTCATCAAATTAATGAAAATATCCATCTCGCGATAATACGCATCTCGCGCACGCTGAATATTATCCAGCAACCTCAGACCATTATCTGAGACAACACGGCCCTTCATCTCATCGTACATAGCCGTAGAAGACTGCTGCAGGTCGCGCATCTCAGCGGCAATTTCACGACGCTCAGCAAGACTCAGGAAGGGCATCAAGCGCAGGTTACGAATCATCGCATTGGTATTGGTCAGCATGCCATTGGCATTGACTGTATTGGCGTAGCGATCGTTGGCAATGGAATCCAACTCATCATGTATCTGTGCCATATAGTGCATACCCATATAGGCTATAACGCACAGCAGCACCGTCAGCACACCAAACCCGAGCCCGAGTTTGACGCCTATTCTTAAGTTCTTGAGCATCAGAACATCCTCTAATTAGGTGACCGGTTTCAACTGAATCCGGATCTCTATTTCTTCCCTGAACTCATACTCCATTGCTGTCAAATTGCTTGTTTAAACTTTCTGATAACGACCCGTGACTGTTTGATATTCCCGGGTCGCTACGCGAGAAATTAACGACATCACATCGACGATCAACGCCACACCACCATTACCCATGATGGTTGATCCGCTGATCCCCGACAGATGATTGAAAATCGGCCCCAGTGGTTTGATGACGGTCTGGAATTCACCGTGCAAACGATCAACCACTAAACCCACTTTCTGGCTTCCTGAACGCACCACAACAATGTTTTCACGTTCATCATGCTCGCTGTCGATACCAAATAGATCGTGCAACGAAATATAGGGCAGCACTTCATCGCGCAAGTTGACATAGCGCCGGTTCGATTCGACATGAATCTGGGAACGATCCAGCTCCACACACTCCAAAATGGTTTCCAGTGGAATAACAAAATAAGAGTCACCAACCTGCACCAGAAAACCATCAATAATGGCCAGCGTCAGCGGCATATGAATGCGGAAAACAGAACCGGCGCCAGGCTCGCTTTCAACCTGAATGCGGCCGCCGAGCTCTTCAATATTGCTACGCACGACATCCATACCGACACCACGACCGGACACATTGGTGACTTTATCGGCCGTCGAAAAACCCGCTTCAAAAATCAGCCCGTAAAGATCGCTGTCGTCCAGTTGCTGGGAATCCTGAATCAGTCCTTTCTCAATCGCCTTGGCGCGAATTTTCTGCGCATTCAAACCACCGCCATCGTCTGACACTTCGATAACGATGCTGCCCGAATCGTGATAGGCGTTTAGCCGAACCGTGCCTTCTGCCGGCTTGCCCGCTGCCAGTCGTTGCGCTTCCGGCTCAATGCCGTGATCGATGGAATTGCGCACCAAATGCATCAACGGGTCGTTGATTTTTTCGACGACGGTTTTATCCAGTTCGGTATCGCCACCTTCCAGACGCAACTGAATACGTTTGTTCAGTTCGATGGACAGATCGCGCACCACACGCTTAAAGCGTTCAAAGGTGTTACCGATTGGCACCATGCGTAGACGCAGTGCTGACTCACGCACTTCTTCAACCAGACCAGCCAGATTACCAATCGATTCAATAACGTTGGCATCACCGCTGTCACGCGCACTCAAAGACGCACCTGCGCCCATGGTGACCAATTCACCCACCAGGTTAATCAGTTCGTCGAGCCGGCGGGCATCCACCCGGATCGATTGCTGTTCGCCGCGTGCCTTCTCTCGCGCTTCGCTCTGTTTTTGCACCGCTGCTTCAATCACCGGCTGCGCAGCATGGCCCTGCTCAACCAGCATCTCACCCAAAGGTGGCGCGCTGCCGGCCTGTTCAGTGGCCGCCTGCTGCGCGGCCAGGGTTGCATCCAGTTCGCGTTGCGTCAGCGAACCGCAGGCCACCAGAATTTCACCCAGCCGGCGTTCACCTTCGGGTGATTCTTTGATTAGACGAATGTAATCAGACAACAAACTCTTCGGTGGCAGGATGCGAATCTGACTGTCTTCCCAGACAAATTCGAACACATCCTCCAATGCCTCTTTACTGGCATCGCTGTACAAACTGACTTCAAAACTCAGGTACAGATGCTCGGCATCAAAGTCGTCGGCAGGCGGTAAATTCGTGTCGATCACTGCGACGCTTTCGATCTCACCCAACTTCTGCAAATAGCGCAGGAAAGACAACGGATCCATACCATCGCGCAGCGAATCCGGTCCAAAGCGCAGGGACAAATGCCAGCGTGGCGTTTGCGCACGGACGGCATCGTCGCCCTCACCAAAAAAGCCAATCAGATAATGATCGAAAGGATCGCCGCCAAGCGAATCATTACGGTGCTGATCATCGTTAGATGGGTCGGCTGTTTCAGTGTCGCTGGTGGAAGACTGGGCGGGTTCGGCAGCGTCTGGTTGCAAACCGGCAGCCTGTTTCAAATCCAGGTGGGCCTGCTCGCACTGCGCTTGCAGTTCGGCACTGGCTTCACTGTTGCCGTCAGCCGCCACGGTTTCGACAAACTCAGCCATACAATCGCGGCATTTGAACAGCGCGCTGATCAGTTGGCTGCTGATAGCGACGCTGCCGGCACGCATTGAATCCAGAACGTTTTCAACCACGTGGGTAAAGCTGACGATTTCGTCGAGCCCAAATAATCCGGCTGAACCCTTGATGGTATGGGCGGCCCGGAAGATGGCATTGAGATGTTCGGCAGTGTCGCCATCGCCGGTCTCCAGTGCCAACAAGCCCTGGTCGATGTCGACCAACAGCTCCCGGCTCTCTTCAATATAGGTTTGCAGCGCCGAATCCATACTCACAATGGAGGCTCCTTAGCTCGCTTGCGACTGGCCGGATAACACCAGCGGATCATTAAAAGTGCCCGCCAGATTCATCAGCTCAATCACATCGATAACCACCTGGCTGTGGTTAATAAAGGCCACACGGGTGCCTTGGGGTGAATGCTTTTTCAGCAACACGAGCAACTGCAATCCCGCTGTATCGAGTTCTTCAACCTGGCTTAAATCCACCTCAACGCTGGGCGCTGCCTGGACGGCTTCCAACAAAGGTGCCTTCATTTCTGCGGCAGAATAGATAGTCATTTCGCCAACAATCGACACTTGGCTAACGCCATCAACCACCTGATAAGACACCATGTTGTTTGCCTCCAGTTAACTGATCAATTTGCTGACCGCACCGATCAGTTGTTGCGGCTGGAAGGGTTTGACAACCCAGGCTTTAGCACCTGCCGCCTTACCTTCTGCCTTCATTCCTTCTTGTGATTCAGTGGTCAACATAATCACCGGTGTAAATTTGTAATTCGGCAGTTTTTTCATTTCCTTGAGAAAGGTAATGCCATCCATATTGGGCATATTGACGTCGCTGATAACCAGGTTAATGCGCTTACCATCGAGTTTTTTAAGAGCGTCCTGACCATCGCTGGCTTCTATCGTTTCGTACCCTTCATCCTGCAAAGCAGTGCACACCACTTGTCGCAATGATGCCGAATCGTCGACCACCAGAATTGTTTTGCTCATACTGCTGTCTCCTAAAAAAAGGTGATATCACCGTCATCGGTAGTGGATTTTTGTTTCGCCGAACCATCGTGATTATCACGCTGCTCAAACATTGCATAACCAGCGGCCATACGCTCAAGCCAGCGGTCGACGTCTAACTCCTGCAATACTGCCTGCTCGTCCAGGCGCAGCAGGTGCTCTTCCATATCGGTTATGGTGCGATTGACTTGGGTCAGAATCTGACTGGTCCGATCCTGGAACTGCAAATCCAGTAATACCTGATCAATGTCGTGTCGGGTGCGATCGGCCTCATGGCGCAGTTGCTCCGCCGACTCATCCATCTCTCTGGCCATCGACGATAGCGACGTTAGTACGCCAGAGAGTTCTTGCTGCGCCTGTGCCTGGGCTTCTTCCTCGGCTTGCACCAGGGTTTCTGCCAGGGTGAACGTCTCGTTGATATCGGTATTGGCGGCGTTCACCTTGACCGACATACTTTCAGCGGTTTCGCGCGACCGTTGCGCCAACTTTCTGACCTCATCAGCGACCACCGCAAAGCCACGGCCTGCCTCACCGGCACGAGCCGATTCAATGGCCGCATTCAACGCCAATAAATTAGTTTGTTCGGCAATGCCGACAACCTCGCTGGCCAGATCACTCAGGTCACGGGTATAGGCCGTCAACGAACGCACACCCTCGCGAATTTCGCTGCGCGTATGTTGTGTGGATTTCAGTCCTTCCATAACGCGCGCCAGTTCCTCCTGGCTGTTATTAAAGACCTGAGCCACGGAGGTATTACTGCTGGAATGCTGACTGCTAGCGGTGCTTTCACGCAGCCGGCGCGCCAGGCCACTGAAGGTTTGAGAAAGGCCTTGCACCGCCGCTTCAGTTTGCTGCTCAGCGGTTCCGATATGACGTTTCCACAGGGGTAATGACGCCAGGATGGCAGCGATGGCGACAGCATTTTTGTCATCGACCGACGACAATGGCTCTGCGGTAATCGCCGGTTCGGCCACCGCAGCAGGTTTATAAAGCAGAGCTAGAATCAAGCAGAGAACAGCGACAATCGCCAGGCCGATCATCCAACTGAGTGGCGCACCCATCAGGCTCAACATGACGATACCGATAACGGCTGGAAGGGCCACTATCAGTTTACCGAGCGCCCAAAACCCATGACCCTGAGTCAATTTATCCGTTAGTATCATTACGCTGCCTTGGAATAGAATCTAAGGAAAACAATGAGTTACAACTTAGGCATCCTTGTCGGGCTGCCAAACGTCAACAACCAAACATGTCGGTTTGTAACAAGACAGCTTCTGTTATATCGGCAAGCCTAGCAGATTGTTTAAAATCCGATTGGCCACCGTTGCAACGCTCGGTTCCAAAACCGGGCAAGCTCACAGCCATGTGCTATTACTAAAGATTAGCCCAATTCTGCGGCTATAAAGCCAACAACCTATTCAGAGAAAGGAACCAGCCCCATGGTCATATGGTCCGTGGCGAACCAAAAAGGGGGGGTCGGCAAAACCACCACCGTTGTCAGCCTTGGCGCCTTGCTCGCCGAGCAGGGCAAGCGGGTCTTATTGCTCGATCTGGACCCCCAAGGCAGCCTGACCAGCTATTTCAAAGACGACCCTGAGTCGCCACAGCCGGGCAGTTATCATCTGTTTCAGCCAGCCGAAACGCGGCCGCATCCGGTCAGCCTGTTGGTTGAAACCGGGCTGCCCAATCTAACCTTGATTCCCGGCCGCACTGCTCTGGCGACGTTGGAGAAAAACCTCACCCGCCAGGCCGGCATGGGCCAGACCATCAGCCAGGCGCTGAAGCTGCTGAGCAACGATTTCGACCATGTCCTGATCGACACCCCGCCGCTGATCGGCCTGTTGTTAATCAACGCCCTGGCCGCGGCTCACCGCCTGATTATTCCGGTTCAGACCGACCCCATGGCGCTGTCGAGCCTGCAAGGTATGACGGCGACACTGAACCGCTTGCGTTCATCGATTCACCGGCCGTTGCCCGACACCCTGGTGCCAACGCTCTACGACCCACGCACCCGTTCCTCGCAGCTGTGTTTGCAGAATCTTAAAAAAGAATACGCCGACCGCCTGTGGCCAGAACCCATACCGGTCGACACCGGCTTTCGCGATGCCGCTCGCCTGGGCGTGCCCCTGGGTGATCGCAATGCCGACAGTCCGGGTTGGTTGGCTTATGGTCGTTTGCTGAATTCGCTGTTGCAGGAAGATCGTGAACAGCTGAGTGCTTAATAATTTAAATCGTTCAACCATTAAAAAGCGAACCGCTCTGGTTCGCTTTTTTTGTATCTGCTGAGCGCCAAGCGGGAACCCTGTCGCGATAGTCATGTGAAAAAAGTGATATAACCAAGGAGCGCCCGACGGCAAGGATGCATAAGGATAGCGGCGGGCATAACAGACTCATCTGCGCAAAGGAGAAAACCCCATGTCAGCAATCCAGCAAGTCGCTGTTATTACCGGCGCCGCCAGTGGCCTGGGCCAGGCCGTCGCCTTGAAACTGGCCGACCAGGGCAAGCGCCTGGTGCTGATCGACGTCGACGCCGAGGCCGGCCAGGCCACCCAGACGCAACTGCAAAAACTCGGCGTCGACGTGCTCTTTGTGCACGCCGATGTCAGCCAGGCCGAGCAGGTAAAACACTACGTCGATGCCGCTGTGGAACGCTTTGGCCGCATCGATCTGTTCTTCAATAACGCCGGCATTGCCGGGCCGGGTACGGCCTTTGTCGACAACAGCATTGAGCAAATCGATGAGGTACTGAACATCAACCTGCGCGGCGCGCTTTACGGTTTGAAATACGTACTCGAAGTGATGCTCAAGCAAGGCGGCGGCAACATCGTCAATATGGCGTCGTCGGCTGGTTTGGTCGGCATCGAAGGGGTCGGTACTTATTCGGCCACCAAACACGGCATCGCCGGCATCACCAAAACCATCGCCGTGGAAAACGCTAAAGACGGCATCCGCATCAACGCCGTCGCCCCAGGCGCCACCAATACACCGCTGATCAAAGCCTATCGTCAGGCACATCCTGACATCGTTGCGCGCAATGAGGCGGCCATTCCGCAGCAACGCTTCGGTACACCCGAGGAGGTGGCCGAACTGGTGGCCTTTTTATTCAGCGACGCTGCGCCCCACCTTCATGGGGTAATTGTGCCGATTGATGGTGGCTTTACCGCCCAGTAAAGCGACGCCTGACACCAGGCTGAGCTGCAGCTAACTTCGACGGCGTCATCGAGCGGCGACAAAACCTTCTTGCCAGGCTTGCCGCAGTATCTGTAACGCCGAGCGCAGGAAGAGCGTCGCCATTAATGCAGCCACCAGCAGATCCGGCCAGGCGCTGTGGGTGAAGCCGACGGCGATGGCCGCAGCAATCACGGCCAGATTGCCAATGGCGTCGTTGCGACTGCACAGCCAGACCGAGCGGACATTGGCATCGCCGTCGCGATAACGCATTAACAGCGCTACGCTGATCAGGTTCGCCGCCAGGGCAAGCACGCCGATAAAGCCCATGGTCGTGGCATGGGGCACGCCCAACACCGTCACCTGATAAAGGGTGTAACCGAGCACCCAGATACCCATCAGCGCCAGACTGACGCCTTTGATCATGGCGACCCTGGTGCGGCTGCGAAGCGAACGGCCGATAACCAAGAGGCTCAGAGCATAGGTCAGGCTGTCGCCGAGAAAATCCAGAGCATCGGCCTGCAAGGCCTGCGAACCGGCCATGGCACCTGCCAACATTTCCACACCGAACATGAGCGCATTGATGGCAATGATCACCCACAAAACGCGGCGATACGCCTTGGATTGGCCATCAAAACAGAGGTTCTGACCACAACAATCGCTCACCCTTATCCCCTTGTTTTGAGCTTGGACAGACTGCACTCTAATACCTAAAGCCACTTTAGCTTCAAGCACAAAAGGACGATTAAGGATGGATTACAGCATCGGCCAGGTGGCCAAACAGCTGGGCTGCAACGTCCAGACCATTCGCTATTACGAGCAGATCGGTTTGATCCAGGCGCCGCAGCGCACCGAAGGTCAGCAACGGCGTTACCGCAGTGCCGATCTCGATCGACTGATGTTTGTGCGTCACGCCCGCGAGTTGGGGTTTTCACTCGACGCCATTCGCGCCTTACTGCGCTTGTCCAATCACGCCGATGAACCTTGTCATCAGGCCGATCAGATCGCCGCCGAACAGCTGGCCGAGGTGCGCTCGCGCATCGCCCGGCTGCAGGCGCTGGAAGAAGAACTGGTCGCCATGGTTGGCCACTGCGCCAACGACACTGTGGCCAACTGCAAGGTGATTGAGGTGCTCAGTGACCATGCTTTGTGCCTGCACGAGCATCACGAGCCGCCCACTTCGCCGGCGACCTCCTAAGCCCAGTCACTCTGAGCCCAGTCCTTTCTAGACACTGTGCCCAAAGCTGTCTGCTAACGACTGACTGCTTTGCTGTTCGGTTGTGGACGGCAATCGTTGCAAAGGTTCCACCTTGCCACGGGCAGCAGCAAAGTCGGGTCTCGGCCGATTACCGCAGAAAGGTTCAACCATTTGGTTTTCGATCGAGTTATAAACAAAGAACAAATTACGTCTTGGCCAGGGCGATAAATTATTTGCCGAGGCGTGCAGTAAATTACTTTCAAATAAAATAACCGAACCGGCTGGTCCCTGCGGTGCGACCAAGCCTTTTTCTTCGCTCAACCGATGCAATACATCGGTCGTTGGCACGCCGATGGTTTGGTTTTTCAACGACGATTTCCAGTTCTGCTGCGGCGTTTTTCCACCGGTTGGCACGAACCAGCGATGCGAACCAGGGATCAACATCAGCGGCCCATTAAACTGGTTATTTTCACTGAGCAAAATCGACAAACTGAAACAACGCGGACGTGGCATGCCGTCTTCGCAATGCCAGGTTTCAAAGTCGGAATGCCAGTTAAAACCGGTGCCGGTAAAACCAGGTTTGTCGTTGATACGCGACTGATGGATATAGACTTCGCTGCCGAGAATCTGATGCGCCATATCCAACAGGCGCGGATCGCGCGTTAGCCGGTCAAAGCGTTGCGATAATTTATGAATCGCAAAGATGGAGCGGATTTCATCGGCATAGGGCTCGATAATAACCTGGTCTTTTTCCTTCAGGTCAGCATCCTTGTCGTAATCTTTCAGGTCGTCGACAAAACCCTGCATTTCCTGCGCGGAAAAGAACGATTCAAAAAATAAAAAACCCTTGTCATCGTAGTCGCGTAACTGAGCTTCGCTAAGCGGCCCGTCACGACGTGCTGACCCTTGGGTGTAGACCACGGGGTCATGACGCTCGAACGGTTCCGGTCGGTGTTCGAGGCGAGTCGGATAAGTGTCCTGTGCTTCACGCATATCAATCTCTCCCTTGACGAGTGACAGTTCAATTCGATGATTTTTTCAATACTGAGGTGATTAACAGCATCACCTTTCGGTGCCGACATGACGTCGGTCGAACGCGCAATTAAGCGGTATTTGAAGAGCCAGAACGCAACATCGGGCGATACTGCCTGGCCAGGCTGGGCACAGCGATGCTCAATCGCCCAGCGGATTTCTGTGTGAGGCTGTCAGAGTTACTTTCAAGGGTTCGGTGTAGCCGACCAGGTCACAGAATCAGCGATAGGCGCGCAACAGGTCTTTGTACGTGGCGTCCTTTCCCAGACGCGAACGAATCTGCGCCAGCAACAATTCCGCCGTCCCCAGCGCATCGCTCAAGGCGTGATGCGAACGATAAATGGGCAAGCCATAACGACGACGACAGGCCGTCAGCGTTAAATCGCGATAGCCGGGCGGCATATCGCGTGGCAGGCGTTTACGTTCGAATGCCAGGGTGTCGAGCATGGTGGGTTTGGGCCAGTGCAATTGAAAACGACGACACTGTTCTTTAAGAAAACCGCTGTCCAAAGGTGCGTGATGAAACACCCAGATATCCTCGGCGTGCTGTTGCAGGGATTGTTCTAACCAGCTGGATAATTGCGCGCCGCTTTCGCGTTGTTGATCGGTAATATGATGCAAATGAGCGCTGCCCATAACATCGTCACCCATGATGGCGCTTTGCTGAAACAAACAATGACCAGCTTGCTCAAGGCGGATTTCGCCGCCTTCAATGCTCACCCAGCCGGCACTCAGCACATGATCTTCGGCCGGGTCCAGACCGGTCAGTTCCAGATCTAAAACCCAGAAGCGTCGTTGGTACCACAGCGACTTAGCCATATTGGCCTCGGGCATAACGCTGCAGCGCCGTCTGCTGTGCCTGACCGATGGCACCGAAGGCGTCTTTAAGGTGAGCACGCATCAGCGGACTGAGTGCATCCGGGTCGAGAAAACTGGTCGGCGTTTCATCGCGGCGCACCGCTTCACTTTGTTCTTCAATGCGCAGCGCTGCGATTAAATGCCAGGCTTCGATCAGGCTGTGTGCCAGATCGGCTTCGAGCAAACCCGCCTCCAATGCCGCCTGCAAACGTGCTGTGGTGCTGACCGCGCTGATGCCACCGGCGAGCGCATAGATACGCGCCAGGTCATTGATTAACGCTACGCCACGATGTTTTAAATCGAGCGCGTCTTCGTGCGCGCCACCGCTTTCCACCACAAAGCGACGGAAAAAACCCAACGGCGGTCGGCTACGTACTGCTGTCTGAGTCAGCAACGCCAGAAAGAGGTCGGCCTTGGGAGTTCGTGCCAATAAAGCGCGGTGAATTGGCAGCAGTAAATCGGCGTCCCCATCAATGACGCGAACATCAAAAAAGATGGTGCTGTGCAGCAAGGCGTTGGGCGAGGCTTCGTCAATCCAGCGGGTGAATTGTTGTTGCCAGCCGGCTACGGATAAACGCCACTTGGGATTGCTCGCCATGATGTCACCCGGACACAACACATAGCCGCAGCGCGCCAAGGCCGGGCAAACCCAGTCGGCCAGGTGGCGAAAATAATCGGCCTCGGGTTCGTTGGGTTCACGTTCGAGTATCAGAGCGTTGTCCTGATCGGAAGCAAAAGTCTGGTCCATGCGCGCCTGTGATCCAAACGCCAGCCAGGCGAATTTCATCGGCGCCTCGCCCAGCTCTTGTTGCGCCAGCGCAATGCAGCGCTGCACAAAGGCATCGCCAATGGCCGCCAATACCCGACCCATTTCCACCGGGCTAATTTCCGCCTGCACCCAGTTGTGAATCAGCGCCGGCACGCGATGGCGCAATTCGGCCAACGCATCGAGGTTGGTCTGGCGTTGAATATCGTCGATTAAAAACAGCGGCGAAACCTGCTGGGCGCGCACCAGATCGGTGGCGGTAATCATGCCGACCAGACGCTCGCCGTCCATAACCGGCAGGTGATGAATGCGATGCTGACTCATCATTTTCTGCGCATCAAACAAGGGCGCGCTGGCGCTGACAGTAACCGGATCGGTGGTAGCAATATCGGCCACCGGGCGATGCAGATCCAAGCCTTCGGCGACGGCGCGATTGCGAATATCACGGTCGGTGACGATGCCGCCCAGAACGTCACCATCGAGCAACATCAAGGACGACACGCGCTGGTCACGCATCAGCCGGGCGGCATCCTGAATACTGGTGGTTGGTGGGCAGGCAACAGGCGCGGCCGCAGTGGTGACATCGCGCACGCTCTGCGTTAATTGCAGTTCCAGACGCGGCCGGTTCTGGCGATTGCGCGCCAGCCGGTTCAGCCGTTGTCGCTGGCTGCTGACCTGCTGAAAAAAATCGCCCACTGGATCATAGCTGGCACTCAAGGCCTTCACCGCTTCGGCGCTGAGTTTGTAGACCAGCGCATCTTCAATTGGGAACACGGTCAGGCCTTCGGGGTTGCCGGTGAGCAAGGTATTGAGACCGAATAAATCGTGCTCGCCAAGGCGGTCGAGCAATTCGCCATCGGCGGTGCGTAATTCGAAAGCGCCGGTGCGGATGATGTACAGCGTTGGCGCCAGCGCCAGGGGTTCATTAACGTGACGCGGAATGTAATCGACACTCAGGCGTTGCGCGACGTCCAATCGATCGTCCGCAGGCAGGGCCGAAAACGGTAAAGTCTCGGCGAGAAAATCGACCACATCTTTGAGATCGTCGGCATTGCTCATAACGGCCTCCTATACGCTGTTTCAGCATAGCACTGCGAGCTTTGTTCACTCATAAAAAAACCGGGGCTTGCGCCCCGGTTTTTCATCAATCACAACAGTGATCAGTGTGAAGAAGCAGCGCCAGAACCTTTCGGGAAGCGGATGCTTTCGACCACGTCTTGCACTTCATCCGGAGCATCGCCAGTCACTTTGTGAACCACGAAAGCGACCACGAAGTTCAGAATCATACCCACAGTACCGATGCCTTCCGGCGAGATACCAAACAGCCAGTTGTCAGAGACATTGGCGCCCGGGTTGATGAACTTGAAGTAGATGATGTAAGCGGCGGTGAAGGTGATACCAACAACCATGCCGGACAGCGCGCCTTCTTTGTTCATCTTCTTGTGGAAGATGCCCAGAATAATGGCTGGGAAGAAGCTCGATGCTGCCAAGCCGAAGGCAAAGGCGACCACCTGCGCCACGAAGCCGGGCGGATTAATACCCAGATAACCGGCCACAATCACAGCCACCGCAGCGGCCAAACGCGCGTACATCAATTCCTGTTTATCGGTGATATCGGGCATCAGATTTCGCTTCAACAAGTCATGCGAAATTGAGGTCGAGATCACCAGCAACAGACCCGCAGCAGTCGACAGTGCAGCCGCCATACCACCAGCAGCAACCAGCGCCACTACCCAGTTCGGCAGTTCAGCAATTTCCGGGTTAGCCAGAACCATGATGTCGCGGTCGATGCTCATTTCGTTGCGCTCATCGGCAGCGTAGAACATACGGCCATCATTGTTCTTATCGTTCCAACTGATCAGACCGGTTTTTTCCCAGTTGCTGATCCAGCTCGGGGCGTTTTCATAGAGCGTGCCCTGAGCGTCTTCGCCGTTGATGGTGTTGATCATGTTCACCCGAGCGAAAGCCGCAACGGCCGGCGCAGTGGTGTACAGGATGGCGATGAACACCAAGGCCCAACCGGCAGAGCGGCGAGCATCAGACACCTTAGGTACGGTGAAGAAACGTACGATCACGTGCGGCAAGCCAGCAGTACCGACCATCAGCGCGCAGGTAATGGCGAAGATATCGATCATCGGCTTGGAGCCTTCGGTGTACTGAGCAAAGCCCAGCTCCGTCGACAGGCCATCGAGTTTCGTCAGCAAAGAGGTGCCATCAGCAACGCTGCCCCCGAAGCCCAACTGCGGGATGATGTTGCCGGTCATCAGCAAGGAGATGAAGATCGCCGGAACGATATAAGCGAAGATCATCACGCAGTACTGAGCCACCTGGGTGTAGGTAATGCCCTTCATGCCACCGAGTACGGCGTAGAAGAAGACGATGACCATACCGATGATCACACCGGTGTTAACGCCCACTTCCAGGAAGCGCGAGAACACCACACCCACACCACGCATCTGGCCGGCCACATAGGTGAACGACACGAAGATGGCGCAGATTACGGCGATAACCCGAGCGCTTTGGCTGTAGTAACGATCACCAATGAAGTCGGGCACGGTGAACTTACCGAACTTACGCAGGTAAGGCGCCAGACACAGAGCCAGCAGCACGTAACCACCGGTCCAGCCCATCAGGTAAACCGAACCGTCATAACCGGCGAAGGAAATAATCCCTGCCATGGAAATGAAGGAGGCGGCTGACATCCAGTCCGCGGCGGTCGCCATACCGTTAGCAACGGCAGGAACACCACCACCGGCGACGTAGAAGTCGTTGGTAGAACCGGCACGCGACCAGATCGCGATGCCGATGTAGAGCGCAAAGGTCGCGCCCACAAACAGATAACTTAGGGTTTGGATATCCATGGGGCGCTCCTCAGTCTTCGTGGACGTTGTACTTGCGGTCCAATGTATTCATCTTCTTCACGTAGACGAAGATGAGCACAATGAAGGCATAAATCGCGCCTTGCTGAGCGAACCAGAAGCCCAGCTTGAACCCAAAGAATTTAATTTCGTTCAACACATCTACCAGCAGAATTCCGGCGCCGAATGAAACGACAAACCAGATCACCAGCAGTGTGAGCAACAGACGAACATTTTCACGCCAGTACTGGGCGGCGTGCTCTTTGCTCTCGAAGCTCATCGAGTTTTCCTCCATCTTGTTGTTGTTTTACTGCCACCGGACGGGACGGGATAAAGGCAGTTGCGAGCGATAGCAACCTAACACTCCGCCTGCAGGTCAGCGCTTATACTTTGGTATGGGGTTAGACCAATGGTCTAAGGCGCCTCAACGGAGCGCCCGTTTCACTAAAGCGCGCAATATCACGGTCGATAACCCAGAAACTGCATCCGTCGATGCAAAAGGCATTGTCAGTGGTATTGCCACCAAGGAGGGGCAAGCATGCTTAGACACATCTCTATCGGCCCACGACTAGGGCTTTTCTTTGCTGTTATTGTCTTATTCCTGATTGCTCTGGGCGGTTTTGCGCTGAACCAGTTGCGTTACCTGAATGACGAAATCGTCACCATCGATATTCATCGACTGCCCAGCCTGGAAGCCATCGTCAGCATCAACAGCAATTTTTTGATGGTGCGCATCCAGACGGCCAATATGCTGACCTCAGATAATGCAGCGATGGTTGAACGCTACTCCACCAATGTCGATGCCGCCCAGGCCGCTCTGGAAGACGCCAAAATTGAATTCGAAGGGCTGATGCGCGCGCCAGCCGCCATTGAGATTTATGGCCAGATGCTGGAGGGCTTTGATCAATACTGGCCGTTGAATGAACGTTTGCGGGAACTGGCGTTAGCCGGCCGCGAAGAGCAGGCAGAGCAAATTCTGGAGGCCGATCTGGCTCCGCTGGCCGCCACCATCAGTGGTAAAATTGCCGAGTTGGTGCAGTTCCAGAAACAGCGTATCCGCGATTCTTCCACCGTCGCCCAGCAAACCTTCAGCATGGCCCGGATGATGATCCTTGGCGCGATCGGCGCGGTGATCGTGCTGGTGATCTTCTGCGCCATCTGGCTGACCCGCAGCATTGTCGGACCGATCCGCCAGGCCATCGGGGTTGCCAACATCGTCGCTGATAATGATCTGACCGGCGATATCGACATCATCGGCCGCGATGAAGCCAGCCAGATGCTCAGCGCCCTACAGCGCATGAAGGAAAATCTGCGGACGACCCTGATGAGCATTAACGAATCATCCGATCAACTGGCATCCGCTTCGGAAGAACTCAGCGCGGTCAGTCGCGAATCCACCCAAGGCTTGCAGCAACAGTCTGAAGAGCTGGATCAGGCGGCGACCGCCGTTACCGAAATGACCGCCGCCATCGAAGAAGTCGCCAATAACGCCAACGAAACCGCCCAGGAATCCCAGCAGGCGGAAGAACGGTCGCGTTATGGCCTGGAGCAGGTTGGCCGCACCATCAGCTCCATCGAAAGCCTGGTGACGGTGATCAAAAACACCGCCGCCGATATTGAAGACCTGTCGTCAAAAATCGCCGACGTTACCTCGGTTTTGGACGTCATTCGCGGCATTGCCGAACAAACCAACCTCTTGGCATTGAACGCCGCCATCGAAGCGGCCCGGGCGGGCGAACACGGCCGCGGTTTCGCGGTGGTCGCCGACGAAGTACGCAGCCTGGCACAACGCACCGCCGATTCGACACACGAGATTGAACGCATCATCGAGGCGGTGGAAGCGGGCTCCGAACGCGCTGTCGGTGCCATGAACACGAGCAACGACAGTGCCGGCAGCACCCTGGAAACGGGCCGTGAAGCCGGCGAAGCCCTGAACGCCATCGCCGCCCTGATCAGCAGCATCAGCAACCACAACACCGCCTCGGCCAGTGCCGCCGAACAACAAGCAAAGGTCGCGCGGGAAGTGGACCGTAACCTGATCACGGTGCGCGACCTGGCGACCCAGACCGCCGCCGGCGCCGAGCAGGCCAATGCCTCCAGTCAGGAGCTGGCGCGGCTGGCGGAGCAACTCAACAAACTCGTGGGTCATTTCAAGTTGTAAGCCGCCCACCGTGCTCTGGGCAGCAGGCCGCTCAGTCTGCTGCCCAAAAACGACCTGAGTGACGCTAAAACACCTTAACCAGCCGCAATCAGAACCTAGCTGGCCCCGGTCTTGCGTTAGTTTTCGGCCATTCACTGGTTTCTCTTATTCCGTAGCGTTTTCGCTCGCAGTAAGGGTTTGGAGACATCGCATGCTGCGTAGAATCAATATCGGATTACGGCTGGCGCTGATTCTCGGCACGACGCTGGTTCTGCTCTTTGGTCTGGGGCTTTACGGCCTGCAACGTCTGGGGCAACTCAAAGATGAAATTACCCAGATCGACGCTCAGAACGTGCCCACCCTGATTGCGGTGAGCAACCTCAACAACGCCTTTATGCAGGTGCGCACCCAGACCGCCAACCTGATGTCGGCGCTGACCTCGACACAGCGCGAGCTGCTTCGCACCAAACTCGACCAGGCACGGGAAGATTTGAACCAAGCCAAGGCCAATTACGCCGCCCTGGTGCAAACCGAAAGCGGGCAGGCGATGCTGGCGGAGATCGAGACGGATCTGGCCGCCTACTGGCAACTGAACGATCGCGTCTGGGAAATGGTGGCCGGCTTCGACAACATCGGTGCCCGCGACATGCTCGATGAAGACGCCGCGCCGCTGGCCGCCGCCATCGACGAACGCATTCACGCCACCATCGACGAACAGAAAAACCGCATCGCCGCCGTGGCGGATATCGCCAATCGCAGTTACCTTCAGACGCAACTGACCACCCTGGGATTATTAGCCGGCATCGCGGTGCTGATTCTGCTGCTGTCCTGGCGGTTAACCCGCTCAGTAACCGGCCCGCTGCGCGAAGCGGTGCAGATTGCCAACCACATCGCCGCCAACGACCTGACCAGCGACATCCAGCTAAGCGGTCACGACGAGGCCACCGAATTGATGCAGGCGCTGGTGCGCATGCAGGACAATCTGCGCGACACCCTGGCCAGCTTGTCCAACTCCTCAGCACAACTGAGCACCGCCTCCGACGCCCTGAGCAGCATCACCAATGCCGCCAACGACAGCGCTCAACGCCAGTCAGAAGAAATTGAACAGGCCGCCACGGCGGTGAATGAATTAACCGCGGCCATCGAGGAAGTCGCCGGCAACGCCACCAGCACCGCCGACCAATCGCGCCAGGCCGACGAGCGTACCCGCTATGGTTTAGGCAAGGTGGACGCCACCCTGAGCGCCATCGAAGAGTTGGTGAGCAGCGTGCAAAACAACGCCCAAAGCATGGAAAGCCTGGCAAACCGGGTAACCGACGTTGGCTCGGTGCTGGAAGTGATTGGTGAAATTGCCGATCAGACTAACTTACTGGCGTTAAATGCGGCCATCGAAGCGGCCCGCGCCGGTGAACACGGCCGCGGTTTTGCGGTGGTTGCCGAAGAAGTGCGCGGTCTGGCGCAACGCACGGCGGATTCTATCGCCGAAATCGAAACCATCATCGAAGCGGTGCAAAGTGGCACCGAAACCGCGGTGGGGGCCATGCGGTCCAACAACGAGCAGGCCAGCCACACCCTGACCAGCGGACGTGAAGCGGCCGATGCCTTATCGACCATCGCCACCCTGATCAGCGATATCAACGACCGCAATATGGCGTCCGCCAGCGCCGCTGAACAGCAGGCATCGGTCGCCAAGGAAGTGGATCGTAATCTGGTCACGCTGCGTGATCTGAGCAACGAAACCGCCCAGGGTTCGCAACAGGTGCAAACCTCCAGTGACGATTTGGCACAGTTGGCGGCGAGCATGAATGAACTGGTGGCGCGTTTTAAAGTATCGGCCTGAAGCCAAAACCCAGCTGATACCACAGCGTTCGAGAGGCGCTCTGGTATCAGCAACGCACTGCCTGCTGACAAGCTGGATTGCAAACACCGCGGCTAAGATTGTGCGTCCCATCCGCCGAACATCACCACCCGTTTTGCCGGCGCTGCTTCGACCTGTGCTGAACCCAGCAGTAAAGCCTTATTGCAGAGCGGTTACCGCGTTTATCTCAGCCCCAAAAAACCGCCATTATCCCCAGCAAATAACGCAAACAAATCCCATTTCTAACCGCCTGAAAATCTAGCAGTGGTCAGCGTTTGACAGCTATATAAGCAACGCCTAAATAAGTGATAACAGCCAATAATAAGGCTGATCTCTTCCGAATCGCTGCGGTGTTACTGCGCCCTTGGACAGCGATGAGTCATCGCTTGTGTGCACTGTTGCAGATGTTGTTAGCAAAACGTTTTCGCGGGTTCCAAAAAGACCGGCGCGAACTGTTATTGGCTGTTAATTGGAAAAGGAGCAGACCCTTATGTCTGTCAGAAAAAAGTTCTCCCTGGCAGTGACCTTGTTGATCTCGCTGGTCATCGCCATCACAGCGATTTTTACCGTTATTTCGCGCAACCATGAGTTGACACAAACCGCAGAAAACCAGGCCCAACAAGCGGGCAGCCGTATGATTCGACTGCTGACCATCACCGACTCCATCATGATGGATCGCGTGCGCAGCAGTATGGCGGTGCTGATCAAGCGCGGCCAGGCCATCGGCACCCCCCGCCTGGCTGGTGATACTCAGGTCGGCGAACGCTCCGTGCCGCAACTCTGGCTCGGTGGCGATGCCCAGGCCAATCGCTATGATCTGGTCGACGAACTCACCGCCGATATGGGCGGCACCGCCACGCTCTTTGTGTTCGACGGCGAAAACTATGTGCGCGTTTCCACCAACGTCCAGAACGAAGGTAAGCGCGCCACTGGCACCATTCTGACCCCCGGCGGCGCGGCTTTTCGCGCCATCGAATCCGGCCAGGCGTTTTATGGCCAGGTCGATATTCTTGGCAAACCCTATCTCACCGGCTACGCGCCCATGTTCAACGCTCGCAATGAGGTGGTGGGTATCTGGTACGTCGGTTATTCAGCCGATATGAGCGTGCTCGAAAGTGCCATTGCCGAAGCTTCGGTGCTCGAGGATGGCTTTACCGCTCTGGTCGACGACAAAGGCCGTCTGCGCATGCATTCCAGCAATGTCGACACCGCCACCGTCGAAGCGGCGTTGAAGGGTGATCACGATCACTGGGCGTTCACTGAAACGAATTTTGATCGCTGGGGTTACAAGGTCGTCTCGACCTATTCACGCCATGAACTTAACAGCATTATTTTGTCCGATTCACTGCTGATCGCCGGTGCCATTATCGTCATCGGCGCGCTGCTGATTGTGGCGATCAATCTGTTGCTGTCGACCGTAGTCACCCGACCGATGCAGCGCATGATTCGTCTGGTCAACGACATTGCCGAAGGTGAGGGCGATTTGACGGCGCGCTTTGCGTCCAACAGTCGCGATGAATTCGGCCAGATGGCCAAGGGTTTCGACAAGCTGCTGGCCAAGGTGCAGGACACCATTCGCAGCGTCGGCCAGTCATCAATAGAAGTACTGAATGCGGCCCAGGGTTTGCGGACGGTGGCGGAGCAATCCAGTCTGTCGATCGGTCGGCAGACCGCCGATACCGAACAGGTCGCCACCTCCATGCACGAGATGTCGATGACCGCTCAGAACGTCGCCGACAGCGCCAGTGCCGCCGAAGCCGCCGCACGCTCGGCCGACAGCCAGGCACACAGTGGTCATGATCTGGTGCAGCAGACCATCCAGGTCATCGAACAACAGGCCAAGACCATTGCCGATTGCGCCCGTGCCGTCGAAGAACTCGACCAACACAGCGACGCCATCAGCGGTGTGTTGGAAGTGATTCACGGCATCGCCGAACAGACCAACCTGCTGGCCCTGAACGCAGCCATCGAAGCGGCACGCGCCGGCGAACAAGGCCGGGGTTTTGCGGTCGTTGCTGATGAAGTACGGATGCTGGCCAACCGCACTCAGGATTCCATCGACTCTATTCGCAGTCAGATTGAACAGCTGCAGAACGGCGCCAAAGCCACGGCGCGGATGATGAGCTCCACTCAGGATCTGTCCGAAAACCTGACCTCCAAAGCCGAGGAATCCGGTTCGGCCATCAATCAGGTCCGGCAAGCGGTGGGCAGCATTACCGAACGCAATGCCGATATCGCCAGCGCCGCCGAAGAGCAGAGCCGTGTGGCTGAAGACATCAACACCACCCTGGAGCGCATTCATGGCAACGCTCAGGACACCGCCACCCAGGCCAACCAGACCCGCAGCGCCAGCGAAACCATGATCCGCCTGGCTGAAAGCCTGCAACAGCAGTTAGCGCACTATAAGGTTTGAACTACAAGGTTTGAGTGTCAGCACCCTCAGGGATTGAGGGCCGCTTTTTTGCCTTTTGCCTTTCGCCTTGTCCAGCACAAACGCCGCCACTGCAACAGCTTTGCAACAGGTCCGCTTTAAGCTGTCAGCTTTTTGCACGGAGCCTTTATGCGAGCCTTGCTGAGTTCCCTTTTGACGTTGTGTTTTGTGGCATCGGCGCAGGCCGTCGAACTGAAAATCGCCACTCAATATCCACCCGGATCCGTGGCGGTCACCAGCCTAAACGCCTTAGCTCACGACTTGTCCAACGCCACCGGCGGCGAGTTGGAGCTCAAGCTCTATCCCAGCGGGGTAATGGGCAACGATCCAACGGTGCTGCGCAAGATTCGCGTCGGTCAGTTGCACGGCGCCCTGGTCTCGAGCAGCACCCTGTCACTGCTGAACGTCCCGGCTGACGGCATCAGTCAGCCGTTTCAATTTGATTCACTGGATGCCGTGGATACGGCTCGCGATCAATTCGATCCGCGCATTCGTGCCCAGTTAAACGAACAGGGCTGGCACGGTTTCGGTCCGCTCGACGGTGGCTTTGCTTTTTTAATGTCGCAGCAACCGGTGGAGGGCATGGCCGGTTTGCAGGCGAGCAAACTCTGGCTGCCGGATACACCAACGGTGCGGAATTTCAGCAGCAGTGTGGCTATCGACTTTGCGGTTCTGGGCGTGGGTGATGTCTTGGCGGCGCTCGAAACCGGTGCAATCGACGCTCTGATTGCACCACCAGCGGCCGCCCTGACCTTAAACTGGCACAGCCGACTGGATTATCTGACCGACCAGCCGGTGGTCTACACCTGGGGTATGTTGATCTTGCCGGAACGGGCGGTGGCGCGACTGTCGGACGCGCAGCGCGAGGCGCTGTTCAGCCGCCTGGATCGCTGGGCCGCTGAGTTGGATGCGCAGATGCGACAATCCAATGCCTCGGCTCGCACCGCCCTGTTGAGTCTGCTCACCCCGGTCGCCTTTGCGCCGGCCGAGCTGGCTGAGCTGCGTCAGCAACTGCCGACGCCCTGAGTGACACCTTGAGCGACGCCTCTGGTGTCGCATCTGTCCGCAGTTGTGGAGCAATTCCGCGGTTAATCCCCAACCATGCCGGTTGGGTAACGCTTGGTAACACCCGGGTGTGAGCTTGTGTAACAAGGGTGACGGCCATAAAAAAAGCGCCCTAGGGCGCTTTTCGCGGTCTTAACGACCGATCAGAACAGTTCCAGATCCAAATCATCCAGATCCTTCCGCAAGCGATTTTGCTCCAGATGGTCTTCAATCGCGCGACGCGCCGCCAACCGACGATGATTGGTGGAACGCTTGTTTTCGCTGGTATCTGCCGGTTTGTGCAGTTGATTGTCCTCGATATTAGCCAGTTCCAAATCAAACAGATTCACAGACATGAGATCAGCTCCTTTAAATGGCGACTGCCGTTTCTTGTTCTTTTTTGGTTTATCGACGCCGGGTACCTGGTTGGTGCCCGAACGAAAAACACATTTTAGTCAGCGGCTGTGGCAAAACTGTGAACGCCTGAAAGGACTCACTTTCGGCCCCCAGCTGCGACCAGGTGGCAAAATGTAAGCAGGATATGTGCCCATGCGAGAAAGGTTCTCAGACGCAAGACCAATCTGCGTTGTCAATGCACGCGATCGGTGCTGTCGAATACCTGTGGCAGGTTGGTGTGACGGATCAGGGTAAACATCTCTTCCGCCGGCAGCGGCCGGCTGATCAAATAACCCTGGGCATGACCACAGCCGAGTCGTTTCAGATAATTCAGTTGCTCACGGCTTTCCACACCCTCGGCGACCACGCCCATCTTGAGACTGTCGGCCATGGCCATAATGGCTTCGATCACTGGGCTGCTTTCACCCTGACGCCATTCCTGCAGAAAGGAGCGGTCAATTTTCAGCGCCTGAATCGGGAAACGCTTGAGGTAGTTAAGCGAGGTGTAGCCGGTGCCGAAGTCATCCAGCGTCAGGCCGACACCCAGGGTGCGCAGCTGGTTGAGAAAATCCTGAGCGTGATTGGCGTCTTCCATCAGCATGGCTTCGGTCACTTCCAGTTCCAGGTAGCGCGCTTCCAGACCACTTTGTTTAAGGGCATTGGCGACGCGATCATAAAGATCGTCGCGGTAGACCTGACTGGCCGAAAGATTGACCGATACGGCGATGTCACCCAGCCCCTGACGTTGCCAGCGCGCCGCATCGACACAGGCGCGTTGCAGCACGGCATCGCTGATGCGGCCAATCAGACCGGCATCGATGGCCAGTGGAATAAAGTCTTCCGGATCGATCGGGCCACGCTGCGGATGTTGCCAACGCACCAGCGCTTCGACCGAATCGATCATGCCGGTTTTCAGATTCAGCTTGGGCTGGTAATCGACACTCAACTGATCGGTGGTCGCGGCCTGGCTGAGTTCCTCCACCAGCTTGCGGCGTTCGGCCGGACGGTCGCTCAACGCCTGACGGTAGAACAGCAGCGTATTGCCGCCGCGCTGTCGTGCCTGACCCATGGCGGTGATGGCCTGGTTCAACAGCTGGTGCAGATTATCGCGATGCACCAGACAGACGCCCATGCTGGCGGTGATGATCAGTTCGTGTTCGCCAATCAGGCAGGGCCGGCTGACTTCTTCGAGCGCCATCAGCAAAGCGGTATCAAGCGCCTGCCGATCGCCGCCATAATCGAGCAGCAACGCAAATTCATCGCCGCCGAGGCGGGCGACCGAACGCACCGGATCCTGCAGATTGTTCAGGCGGGCGGAGACATCGCGCAGCAACTGATCACCGACGTCCTGGCCCAGGCTTTCGTTGATCGCCTTAAAGCGATCGAGGTTCATCACCGCCACCGCGTATTGGTTCGACATCAACGGCTCATGGCTTTCGAACTGCTTGAGCAATTGATGGAAGTAAGCTCGATTGAACAGGCCGGTCAGCTTGTCATAGTTGTTCAGATAATCGAGTTCCAGCGCTTTGTTTTGCTGCTCGGTCAGATCGCGGGCGATGCCCAGATAATGACTGGTACGACCATCGGTGCTGCGAATGGCGCTCAGCGTCAGCCGCATCGGAAACCGATAATGACCATCGCGCAGCGCTACGATCTCGCCCTGCCAACGGCCGTTGTTGGTCATGCCCTGGGCGATGCGATTGCGCTGTTCGGTGCGAATCACATCGAACAGACCCTGGCCGACCAGCTGGCTTTTCTGCCGCCCGATTATCTGGCTGAACACCCGGTTGCAGGTGCGCAGACGCTGATCGCTATCGAGCACAAAGACGCCATCGGGGCTGTTATTGAACAGCGATGACGACAGTCGTAATTCTTCCTGCAAGCGCATGTCTTTGGAAATATCACGGCGCGTGCCCACCATGCGTTGGGGCCGGCCCTGATCGTCACGAGAAATCACCCGGCCGCTGTCTTCCAGCCAGATCGGGCGATCGGCATCGGGGCGGTGCAGGCGGTAACGGGCGTGGTAAAACCGGGTGCGCCCTTTCAGATGGGCACGCAGCGCCCGGCGCACCAGAGCGCGGTCGGCCGCATCGACCCAGGCTTCGAGATCGATGTAATCGACCGCGTCGGTCACCTGACCAAAAAACCGCTGCTGATCGGAGTGATAGACGCGCCGGCCGGTGATGTCCCAATCCCAGAAACCAATACCGCTGGCGGCCATCGCCATGTTCATCTGTTCTTCGCTTTTCAGCAGCGTCTGGTTGACCTGCTGGCGCAGGCCGACTTCATCGTTCAGGCGTTGGTTAATCGCTTCCAGCTCGGCGGTGCGACGGCTGACAATACTTTCCAACTCATCGCTGTGGCGCGACAACTGAGTAGCCAGACGGCGGCGGTCGATCAGACTTTCCAGGTTGCGTTTCGCCATATTGCTGGCCTGCCAGGAAGCCAGCAGAATCAGCAACATCAGTGGCAAATGCAGTTCGATCAAGGTCTGGTTCGGTAACCCTGGTTCTGCAAAGACGGGAATCAACAACACCGGCAGACAGGCCGCCACCTGGCTGCGCCACTGTGGAATCAGCGCGATGCAGGACAGCACCGCATAGGCAATCCCCAGGGTCAGACAGAGCCCGCCAGCGCTCGCCTGAACGCCCCAGTAAATGCCGTGCACCACGGCCAGCGCGCTAATCCAGATATCCGGCCGCCAGCCTGGCCGCTGTTTCAGATGCTGCCCGCCCCAATGCGCAAACGCGATACCCACCAGCGTTAACAAGGCCATCAGACCCAACTCATAACCGGCAAAGGGTGCCTCACGCATGATCGTGCAGACGCTGGCCAACAGCCACGAACTGATCCACAGCAGCGAGCTATAACGCAGCATCAGCGAATGGCGTAGAAAACGCAGCGTGTCCTGGGGTTGATGCATCAGCAGATCGCCATGGCTCGGCGTAATACCGAGATGAGAGTAATTTGCATCAGTATAGTTCATTTTTGGCGCTTTACCGGCCAATACCGATAACGGTCGTCGGCCTGGAACAGGCGGGAACCAGGGCATCATTACTCCAGGGCCTGCTGTTTGGACGAGGGCTTGTTGCTGCGCAATGCCGGTACCGCTATTAGCCGATTAACCGCGTGGCAAAATCAGTGAGGCTGAGGTTGCCAGCCTCGCTGGCTGACAAACAGACGCCATCAGGGTCACATTATGCGACCTAGTCTCGGCGCTTGGCGTTGCCAGTGGTATTCTTGTCGGCATAGCGGCTGGGCCAGATCACCTGCGGCGCCACACCTATGGCGTCAGCGATGATGCGTTCCCCCTTGGGCCAGGGCCTGGCCAGGGCATTGGTCAGTGTGCTGGGCGAGGCATAACCATGATGCACTGCCAACCGACGCAGGCTCCAGCCGGCCTTGCGCACTGCGGCTACGATGTCGGCACGATGCCAGTCTTCAAGGCTGGTTTTTTTAGCGTCATTTTGTGTAGTCATAAAACAAAAGCAGTGCGCCATGTTTGTTGCGATATAACCGCATAGTGCACACGTTTGGGTCGACATTCAACTTTTATGGCGCTTTTCAGCAAATAATCGCCATAAATATGACGATTTATAAAAATTCAATTAAATCAATGGATTAAACTAAAAAATGGCACATTCAATTGCACAAGATCACGCTGACCGGGCAACTGATCGAAGCTCAGATGACTTTATGCAGCGTCTGAATGTGGCGATACAACGAGCCGGCGGTGCCACCGCCATGGCGAAGCAGGCGGGCGTCTCCACCTCGGTATTACGTAAGTGGCGCTCTGGTCAGTCCGAGCCAACGCTCCGACATCTGTGTCAACTGGCCAAAGCGGCTCAGCTATCAGTCGGTTGGCTGGCCGCCGGCGAAGGCCGGATGGACAGCCTCGCTGCCTGGCCGACGGTAGCCGAGGCAGCGAGCGCCTATACCCTCAGCGCCGCTGACACCATCGATCATTTGCCCGTTGAGATTTACGCCAAGATGGTGACCCCGCTGCACGATCTGGGCAAAACCCCCGACGAACGCCAGGCCATTTTAACGGCAACGCTGCGCTTACTGGGCGTGCTGAAGATGGCCGGCTCGATCAATATCGACAACCTCGACGAAGCCGACCTGCTGCCCATTATCCAGGTCGCCCTGCTGACCAACGGCGCCCCCGAAGGCAGCCATGACGCCAAGGAATAACGGCGACCCGGCAGTCGTCAATCTGCCATCCCCAGCCCGGCCTTCCTTCTGGTACACTCCATTCCCTGTTTTTTTGTACAGCTATTGATGCCGATGGACCTCAACGCCCTGCTCGACCAACTGAACCCCGAACAACGCCAGGCCGTGGAAAGCGACGCCCAGCATTTATTGGTGCTCGCTGGCGCCGGCAGTGGCAAGACACGAGTGCTGACGCATCGCATCGCCTGGCTGATTGCCGCCGGCCTGGCGTCGCCCTATTCAGTGCTCTCGGTTACCTTCACCAACAAGGCCGCACGCGAGATGCGCGGCCGGGTGGAAGAGTTACTCGAATCGCCCAGTACCGGCTTGTGGCTGGGTACTTTTCACGGTCTGGCGCATCGGTTATTGAAGGCCCACACCGTCGATGCCGGCCTGCCGGAAAACTTCCAGGTAATGGACAGCGACGACCAATTGCGGCTGGTCAAGCGGGTGATGACCGAGCGCGGCATTCCCGACGACCGGGTGCCGCCCAAGCAGGCTCAGGGCTATATCAACCGTCAGAAAGATGAAGGCATTCGCGCGGCGGCTTCCTTCAGCAACGGCGACTGGTTTGGTGAAGCACTGGTGGAAATCTACCGCTTCTACGAAGAACTGTGCGAACGCTCCGGCCTGGTCGATTTTGGCGAACTGTTGCTGCGCGCCCACGAGCTGTGGCTGAACCAACCGCACATCCTGGCGCACTATCAGCAACGCTTCACCCACCTGCTGGTGGACGAATTTCAGGACATCAACACCATTCAATACGCCTGGCTGCGCGTGCTCGCCGGCGACCGGCTGAGCCTGACCATCGTCGGCGACGACGACCAGTCCATTTACGGCTGGCGCGGCGCCAAGGTGGAAACCATCCAAACCTTCGAACACGACTTCCCCGGCACCCACATCGTGCGCCTGGAACAGAACTACCGTTCCACCTCAACCATCCTCGACGCCGCTAACGCGGTCATCGCCCGTAACCCAGCGCGACTGGGCAAAAACCTCTGGACCGAAGGCGACAAAGGCGACCCGATTCGTCTGTACGCCGCCTTCAACGAACAGGACGAAGCGCGCTATGTGGCCGACGAAATCAGCCGGCTGATCGACGGCGGCACCTCCGCCTCCGACATCGCCATGTTGTATCGCTCCAACGCCCAGAGCCGGGTGCTGGAAGAAGCGCTGATCCACAGCCAGATTCCCTACCGCATTTACGGCGGCCAGCGTTTCTACGAACGCCAGGAAATTCGCAACAGCGTCGCCTACCTGCGACTGGTATTAAACCGTCAGGACGACGCCGCCTTTGAACGCGTCAACAACGTACCAACGCGCGGCATTGGCGGCAAAACGGTGGAAGCCATTCGCACCATCGCCCGCGATCAGGGCTGTTCACTGTGGGAAGCCAGCGCCAACGCCGTCGAAAACAAAGCCATTCCTGCGCGTGCGGCCAATGCGCTGGCCGACTTCATGCTGTTGATCGCCGACCTCGAAGCCCTGGTCAGCGAGCAGGAAGAACTGGGCAAGATGGTCGAAAAAATCAACGACGCCTCCGGATTGATCGAACACTACGAGCAAAAAGAAAAAGGCGAAAAAGCCCGCGCCCGCATCGAAAACCTCCAGGAACTGGTCACTGCCGCCCAGAGTTTTGCCGGCGACGACGAGGCCGAAACGCCAATACAATTACTGGCGCAATTCCTCGGCGAAGCCTCACTCGATGCCGGCGACCGCCAGGCCGACGAATTTGAAGACAGCGTGAACTTAATGACGCTGCACTCGGCCAAGGGGCTGGAATTCGAACAGGTCTTTCTGGTCGGTATGGAAGAAGGTTTGTTCCCGCACAAGATGTCGATGGACGACGCCAGTGGTTTGCAGGAAGAACGTCGTCTGGCCTATGTCGGCATCACCCGTGCCCGCAAAAACCTGACGCTGACCTACGCCGAAAGCCGCCGCCTCTATGGCTCGGAACAATTCAATTCGGTATCGCGTTTTATCAAAGAAATCCCTGCTGAACTGATGAACGAAGTGCGGCTGCGCTCGAGCGTCTCGCGACCGGTCAGTTTCGGTTTACAGGAAGACATGGCGATGGACGCCGGTGGCTTCAGCTTAGGCCAGCGCGTGCTGCATCCGATGTTTGGTGAAGGCACCTTAATCAATGCCGAAGGTGGTGGTGCCCAGGCGCGTGTGCAGGTGGCGTTCGATGACGGCAGTGAGCGTTGGTTGATGATGCAGTATGCGAAGTTGGAAGCGATTTGATGAGAATCTTAGGCGCGGGAACGCACTGAATGCGGGCGTCACTTCGCGAAAAAATCATCCAGGTTTGCGATCAAAAAATTGCTGCCAAAGGCGACAAGGTTGGCCTGTCATTTTATGCGTTCTTTGCCAACAAAAATGATGATCCTGAATTACTGATGGAAGCGGCCACCTGGTGGATTCAAACGCATCAGCTGGATCATTTTGAGAAAGCGGTTAAAGTTAAAACAATGGTATTAACCGGCGACTAAACCAACCTACTGTTGATCTTCAGTGCGCAGCAACAAAATCTCATCGCCGTTTTCCAGGCTCTCGCCGTTCGGCTGCCAACCCAATTTGCGATAAATCCCATGCGCCCGGACCTTAGAGTTGCTGTCTGCGGCCAACCAAAGGGTACTGAATCCATTCTGCTTAAGCTCGGCCACGACATGGCTCAACAACCGCCGACCAATTCCCTGACCTTCAAATTCTGGCAGTAGGGCCAACACCAGCACTTCGCCGGTGTTCATATCGCCACTGCAAAAACCAACGATGTCATCTCCAGACGCCGCTACCCAACTACACCATTGCCCCAGCTCTATAGACCGACGCGTCGATGCTGGCGTAATGCCTATTTCAGCCAAGCGATCTAATGGAATTGGATTATCGCGGGTTTGAGCACGGACCACAAAAAGCTGGTCCACGTCAGCAGGTTGAGTGTTTCGGTATTGCAAACGCATAGGAAGACGCCTTCTTTATCAGCGCGGCGAGAAAACTGGGCTCATATTTAAGGGCTTAGATTTTTTATAAAGCGCAGATTATCTGCCTGGTACCCCAACGTTTGGTAAAACCAATGAGTCTCAGAACGCTCCAGCCCACTGGTGACTTCAAATTTCACACACTGCTGACTGATAAAAAAGCTTTCCGCTTCAGCAACCAATCGTCGTCCAATGCCATTGTTTCTGACGCTCTGCTCGACCAGCAGGCTGGTAATACGACCACTGCTGCCAGGTTGATGGAACAGCGGTGTTAGATGGCAGGAAATAAAGCCGGCCAGGTTGTCATCGAGTTCTGCAACAAAGACCGTATCACTATGACTTTTCGAAAAGTCAGCAATTTTATCGGCTAACTTGGCTGGCGCGATGGTATAACCCAGTTGCTGCATTAACTCAGCGAGTCGCTCAGCATCGGCAAGCCTAGCTTCACGAATCACCACTGACATTAATGCGACCTCCTTTAGTCATTCGCCTCAGTCTTCCAGACTCAACTGCATTTCCATCAGCGTGGAGGTAAAGCCCAGCTTTTCATAAGCCCGTATGGCCGACGCATTTTGCGAGTAAACATCCAGATAAAAATTGCTGACGCCCTGAGCTTTGCCCCAGTCGATCAGTCGTTGCATGATCTGTTTATTCAAACCCTGACCGCGATAGCTTTCGGCGACAAACATAAAACCCAGGTAACCATGACGATCATGATTCAGCGCTGCTTTTGAGCGTCTAATTTGCGCATAGCCGGATGCAATGATTTCGCCCGACACTTCGCCCACCAGCAGATGGGTGTCTGCATCGTCGATCAAGTGATCAAGATCGTAATAATAAGCGCCGCTGGTTTTTAACGACGCATTAAAAGGTCGCTCTGCGGATATCAGCGCCTGCTCCAACGCAAGCAAGGCGGCTTTATCGGTTAGCTGCGCTTCACGCAAGCTGATTTTGGCTTGGCTGAACTGCCCGGCTGCTTTATTCAAGCCAGATACCTCGCTTTCAGATGATCCAGAAAATAACTTGAATTCAGGGTTTCACCGCTGGCATGTTTCAGCAGGTCGTCGTAATTAAAAAAGCGACCCTGTGACCAAACCTTGCCACTCAACCAGTTAAAAATCGGCTGCAGTTGCCAGTTGCCGATGCCATCGGCCGCGCCGGGTACTTGTTTGATCAATGCCTGATGCAACTGGGCCGCGTTCATGGCGCCCAGGGTGTAGGACGGGAAATAACCGACCGCGCCCATGGTCCAGTGGATGTCCTGCATCGGGCCATCTTTGTAATTACCGCGCGTATCCAGACCGAGGTATTTTTCCATCGCGATGTTCCAGCGTTCGGGAATATCGCTTACGTCAGCGCGGCCAAGGATGATGTCGCGTTCCAGTTCGTAACGCAGAATCACATGCAACGGGTAGGTCACCTCGTCGGCGTTAACGCGAATCAGGCCCGGTTTAACCTGAGTGTAGAGCGCACGAAGATTATTAGGCTCGAACGCTGGATCCTTGCCGAGGTGTTTATTCAACAGCGGCGCCAGCGCTTCGATAAAAGGCTGCGATCGTCCCAGTTGCATTTCAAAAAACAGACTCTGACTTTCGTGCACGCCCATGCCCATCGCCTGACCCACCGGCTGGCTGAGCCAGTCTTTAGGGCGACCCATTTCATAGCGGGCGTGACCGGTTTCATGGATCACACCCATCAGCCCTTCAATGACATTGTTTTCGTCGTAGCGGGTGGTGATGCGGGCATCTTCCGGCACGCCACCGCTGAACGGATGGGCGGTCTGGTCGAGGCGGCCAGCGTTGAAATCGAAGCCGAGTTTGCCCATTAACTCGCGCGCCAGGGCATCCTGTTTGTCGATAGCGAACGGGCCGGCCGGCAGCGTTGGTTGCGGCTGACTGTTCTGGCGATCGAGGATGTCTTGCAGCAGGCCCGGCAGCGTCGCTTTGAGTTCATCAAATACCGGGTCGATGCGCGCCATGCGGGTGCCCGGGTCGTACAGGTCGATCAGGGCGTCATAGTCGTTGGCGTAGCCGCGTTCGTTCGCAAGGGCTGTATTTAATGCCTGAGCGGATTCTTTGGCCAGGTCGAAAACGCTTTGCAGTAAAGGTTCGAAATCGGTCCAGTTATTTTCCGGACGCAGAGTGCGCCAGGCGTGTTCGCATGCGTTGCTGGCCAGAGCCTGAGCTTCGACCAGCTCTTTCGGTATCGCCAACGCCTGTTTCCACTGCACCGTCATTTCGCGCAGGTTAGCGCGTTGCCATTCGCTTAAATCCGCTTCATTTTCGGCCGCGCTAAAGGCATCGGCGAGCGTTGGATCCTGCAGGATTTCCGCACTCAACACGCTTAATTCGGCCATGGCTTTACCACGTGCCGAGTTTCCTCCGGGCGGCATCATCACCGCCTGATCCCAACCCAGCATGGCCTGGGCGTGCTCCAGCTGAGCAAGACGATGGAAGGTTTTTTGGAGGGTGGTGTAGGACATGGTGGCGGACCGGTTGCAATGGAGTCGTCAGTTTAACAAGAGGTGGGGGGTAGCGGGAGACGGCAGACGCTAAGTTCAAAACCAGCACCTGCCAATCGCGCCCCGGTTCCGCTAACCTGCGTCTTCCGTCCGGGCGGCGTTCCGCTCCCGTTCAGCGTCTCCCGAAACAACAGATCGAAACCCCTGACCCACTGCCAATCGTACCTTGCTTCCGCTAACCTGCGTCTTCCGTCTCCCGTCCAGCGTCTCCCGAAAAAAATGCCCACCATCCAAAGCTTCGCACCCATCGAGCCAAACCAGGCCAAAATTCTCGTCCTCGGCTCCATGCCGGGTAAGGCCTCGCTGCGGGCGCAACAGTATTACGCCCATCCGCGCAACGCGTTTTGGCCGATATGGGCCCGGCTGTTGGGTTTCGATGCCGATTTGCCGTACCAGCAGAAAGTCGCCCAGTTAAAAGCCGGTGGTGTGGGTGTCTGGGATGTCCTGGCGGCCTGTACCCGCACGTCCAGCCTGGATTCGGACATAGTGGAATCGTCCATTGTGCCCAACGATTTCGCCCGTTGGTTCGAACGACAGCCGCAAACCCAGGCCGTTTTCTGCAACGGTGCCAAGGCGTTCGACAGCTATCGCAAGTACGTTATTCCGACATTGCCCACGGATTACGCGGCCTTGCCGGTGATCCGGCTGGCGTCGACCAGTCCGGCTCACGCCAGCCTGACACTGGATAAGAAATTTGTGGACTGGTCGGTAGTAAATAATTATTTGTTCGGCTAATTGGCCCTGGCGACGCATTCCTTTATTGTAAGCGTTTGTTTCAGACCCCGGGCCCACGGATATGCGCTTGGAAAGGATTTTTCGACCCCTGCTTCACCTGGGAATAGGTGCTTTTCTCTTCGCCGGCCAGGCTTCTGCCTACGATCTGGTGGTCAGCAGTCACACCAGCAGTGTGCGCTACACTCAGGCTGAGCTGCTGGCGCTCGAAACCACGACACTCGAAACCACGACCCCCTGGACTGACGGCATACAGCGGTTCGAAGGTGCCCGCCTGGAAACTGTGCTCAAAAACGCCGATGTTGACGCCGAACACTTGCTGGCCAGCGCACTGAACGGTTACTCCGTCGTCATTTCAGTTGCTACGGCCATCAATGAAGGCGCTTTTATTGCCGTTCAGGTCGATGGCGAACCGATGCGCGTGCGCGATAAAGGTCCGTTCTGGCTGGTGTTTCCCTGGGCCGAGCGACCGGAGCTGCTCAATCGTGAAGTGCGTTCCTGGTCCATCTGGCAATTGCAACGCCTGGAACCGGTGGAGTAGCCCGCATGATGAAACGCTACGGATTTGTCGTGCTCTGGGCGCTTGCCTTTCTGGTCTTGCTGGTCTGGCTGTGCGCTCTGGTGGTGAAGATCTCTAACGAGATCGACCGTTTTGATGAGCAACTGCGCGATGAAAGACCCTGGCATATTTCCCGCCTGCAGGTGGAAATGGAACGCATGAGCGGCTCACTCGATCTGTATCTGGTCGCACCGACCGAAGCACATCGTCAACGCGCTTTATTGCATACGGAAATTTTCTGGAGCCGCGCCGCTTTGCTGACCGAAGGCTCCACCGGCGACTACACCCACAGCGTTGACCCCGAGCTCTACCAAAAAGTATCGAACATTATTGCTTTCCTCGAAGCGCATCAGACTGAGGTCTATCGGATGTCATCGACCGACGCTCAGATGCTGGCCGATGAACTAACCAATTGGGGCGAAGCCTTTCAGTTCAGTTTCTTCCGCCTCTACGAAAATGGTTATATTCAGGCGGTGCAGCGCAGTGAGCTGGTCCAGGCCACTTACTATCGCATCCGCGATGTGCTGATTTTGCTTGGCACGCTTGGCACTCTGGCCATGCTCGCCATGCTGATTGCCTTACTGCGTACGCGTCGTTTACGCCTTAACGCTGAACATTCGCGCCAGGCGCAAGCGAATTTTCTGGCCCGGATGAGCCATGAAATCCGCACCCCGCTGAACGGCATCATCGGCACCATCCAGTTAATGGAACAGGCGCAGGACCAGGCCGAATACGACAACCTGATCGATACCCTGCACCAATCATCGGATGCCTTGCTGGCACAGATTAATGACGTCCTGGATTACAGCCGACTGGAGTCAGGTCAGCATCAGGTCGATATCGCACGCTTCGATTTAATCGAACTGGTGACGCATTCAATCGCCGTCTTTATGGCTCAGGCCCAAACCCGAAATCTGGCGTTGAGTTTTCAACATGCTCAGCCAGACAGCCTTTGGGTGCGCGGTGATGACGCCAAAATCCGCCAGATTCTGCTCAACCTGATCGGCAACGCCATCAAGTTTACCGACAACGGTTGCATCCAGGTGCGGCTCACCGTCGAAGATAAGGGTGACGATCAACTCTGGGTCAGACTGGCGGTACGCGACAGCGGTATTGGAATCGCTGCGGATCAACGCGAGCGCCTGTTCCAGCCGTTCAATCAGGCCAACGGACCGGAACAGCGCCATGCAGGCGGCACGGGCCTGGGCCTGGCCATCAGCCGGCAACTGGCGGAATTGATGGGCGGTGGGATGGCGCTGGAAAGCCAGCTGGGTCGAGGCAGTGAATTCACGCTGAGCCTTCCTTTGCAGCGGGCACCGGCAACGGTCAAAGCCGTGGCCCCACCAAAAGCCATTGAGCCGACCAACCAGCCGTTGACTGGTCGTGTGCTGATTGCCGAAGACAACGCCATTAACCAGGTGATCGCCCGGCGCATGCTGGAAAAACTCGGCGCCGAAGCGGACATCGCCCACAACGGTCGTCAGGCCCTTGAGATGGCGCAACAGCAGCATTACGACCTGATCTTAATGGACGTCCAAATGCCGGAAATGGATGGACTGGAAGTGGCACGACAGTTACAGCACGACGGCCTTGAGATCCCCATTATTGCTCTCACCGCCAACGCCACTCTGGATTCGCGCCAGGAGTGTCTGCGCGCCGGCATGGTCGATTTTCTGTCCAAACCTTACCGGCTGCGCAATCTGGAGACGGTGGTGTCACCTTACTTGAGTGGTCGCCCGATCAACGCCGATCGAGCCGTTGACGAAACGTCTCCATGATGGCGTCGTACAGACCATCACCGGCCCAGGCATCTTCCACACCACTGTCGATGGACGGGTTGTCGTTCACTTCGATGATATAAACGTCATCGCCTTTTTGCTTTAAATCCACACCGTACAAACCGTCACCAAAAGCGCTGGCGACATCGAGCGCCGCTTTAATCACCGCGCGCGGCGCTTCGTGCGTGGGCACGGTTTCAAAACCACCGCTTTGCTGGCTGGGTTTGGCGGCGTGGTTATAAATCTGCCAATGTCCTTTGGCCATAAAATAACGACAGGCATAGATGGCGCGGCCACCGAGCACACCAATGCGCCAATCATAATCGGTCGGCACATAAGCCTGAGCCAGAATGATGGCGCTTTGCGACAGCAAGTCCGCCGCCGTTTGTTTCAGGCCGTCGGCGTCATTCACCTTGATCACGCCGCGGGAAAAGGCACCGTCGGGAATCTTCAATACCATCGGATAACCGAGATCCGCTTCCAGCTCACCCAACACCGTGCTGCTTACCTGGCTGATGGCACGACTGGCTGGCGCCGGCAGCCGGCGGTTGTGAATCAAATCCGACAGATAAATTTTATTGGTACAGCGCAGAATCGAATCCGGATCGTCCATCACCACCATGCCTTCGTGCGCCGCCTTGCGCGAAAAGCGATAGGTGTGGTGATTCACATTGGTGGTTTCGCGAATAAACAAGGCGTCGTATTCGGCCAGACGAAAATAGTCGCTGGGCTGAATAAAATCGACATCCATGCCCTGACGTTTGGCCGCGCGCTCGAATTTGCGCAGCGCCGCCTTATCACTCGGTGGCAGCGCTTCGTCTTTGTTAACCAGGATGGCCATATCGTAACGGTAGTTGCGCTTGGCGCGTGGCGCGCGCCAGATTTTTTTGGAAAAGCGTTCCAGACTCTCGGCAAAAAAACCTTCTTCATCTTCGCCCAGTTTATTCAGACCGACGGCGCGCACCGATGCCAATTGCCAATCGGTCTTCTTGTGAAAGCGCACTTCCAGAATGGGCACTGAAAAACGCTCGAACAACTGTCGCGATACATCAGCGAGGTCGCTCTGCTGAGTTTCCCCAAAGTAGATGCGCCAGCTGTGTTTGCTGGCGGTGCCGGCGACCTTGTCCAGCGCCTTATTAATCGATTGATCGAACACCCCGTAAATGGCCGGTTGCGACAGGTCGGTCAGTGCCTTTACCGAGGGAATGACTTTGTGGCCGCGCGCTTCCGCCAACAGCGAGACGTAGTAACCGCGGCTCATGTATTTGTAGGACCGGCACAGATTAATCACCCGCTGCGGTTCCAGGTCGGCGCCATCCAGATACGCCTGAGCAGAGCGCAGGTCTTCAGTCGGGTGGTAGGCTTTCCAGTCGGCTGTCTGGTCGACGATGATGCTCAGTCGCGTCACGCGAAAAATCCTTTGTGTGAGACCCGAAACGGGCGACTATAGTGTTATCACTTTGGTGCAAAATACAATGTTCTGCCAGGGTGAATTTTCTGCGGTCACCGTCTGATCCCCAACGCCATTTTTCACCCTTACCCGATTGAGAATCTGCCATGCAATTCAGGCCAGCCACTGCGGCCGATCTGGACGCCCTGATCCAGCTGGAACGCGACTGCTTCGACAGCGATCGCATCAGCCCAAGGTCCATGCGTCGCTTTTTGAAACGCAACTCCCCGATCTTCCGCCTGGCCGAGCAAGACGGCGAAATTCTCGGTTATGGTTTGCTGCTGTGTCACAAAGGCACCAGCCTGGCGCGGCTCTATTCGCTGGCGGTTTCGCCGCGCGCCCAAGGACAGGGCCTGGGACGGCAATTAATGGCGCAATTGGAGCAGGCGGCCGAAACGGCGGAGCGACGCTTTATTCGGCTAGAAGTGCGCACCGACAATGCGGCAGCCATTCATCTATACCAGAGCCAGGGTTACAAAATTATCGGCAAGCGCGCCGGCTATTACGAAGACGGCGGCGATGCGCTGCGGCTGGAAAAACGCCTGCATCCGGCGCATCCGCAACCGGAAAACCTACCGTTTTTCAGCCAGACAACGCCCTTCACCTGCGGTCCAGCGGCTTTGATGATGGCGCTGCATCATCAGGACAAACAACGACCGCTGAATCGCGACGAAGAAGTACAGCTGTGGCGCGAAGCCACCACCGTCTATATGACCACCGGCCTGGGCGGCACCTCGCCTTTTGGTCTGGCGGCGGCAGCGGCGCGGCGGGGTTTCGAAGCGGCGGTCTGGGCGAGCCATCTGGACGTGCCGTTTTTGGCCTCAGTGCGCTCCGACCATAAACGCGACTTAATGACGCTGGTGCACCAGTCGTTTATTGAAGCTTGTAGAGAATTAAAGGTCGAACTGGCCGAGCAAGAACTGACGTTGGCCGACATCCGCCGCCTGCTTGATGACGGCTGGGCACTGCTGGTGCTGATCAGCACCTGGCGACTGAACCGCAACAAGGCGCCGCACTGGGTCTGGCTAGTCAGTATGGATGACGATCACGCTTACCTGAACGACCCGGACACCGACGAAGAGTACGACCGCCGTGATCTGGATAACCTGTTTATGCCGGTACGGCTGGATGAACTGGATGCCCTGACCCGCTATGGCCAGCAACGTTACCGCGCCAGCGTCATGGTTCGGCGGCGTTAAGCGCAACGCCTTCTTGGCAAAACCGCCGTTGATCCGTTGTCGCGGCGCGCTTAACGTGCGTTGAATCCTATTGTCGAGTTATCAGGTAACGCCATGCAGTTTGAGCAGTTGGAAGTTCACCCGCGTCACGGCCCGAGTCTGTATCTGGATCAGTGGCAGCTGGTGCCGCCACAAAGCTGGGTGATTCTTGGCGGAAACGGCAGCGGTAAAAGCGCTCTGGCGCGCTTGCTGTGCCACGATCTGCCCATCGCCAAAGGTGCGTTGCACGACCGACCCGCCCAGGTGCACTGGCTGTCGCTGGAAAGCCAGCAGGCGCTGTACGAGCGCGAACTGTACCGCGATGAAACCGACTTTAGCGACCATCTCGATCCGGGTACGTCGGTGCGCGAATTACTCGAAGAAATCCGCCCGTGGAGCGATGAGCACGAGCGTCTGGTTCATTTACTGACACTCACGCCCTTACTCGAACGCGGCTATCGGCTGCTCAGCAGCGGCGAAGGCCGCAAAGTCATGCTGGCGCGGGCGGTGCTCGACGCGCCCGATCTGCTGCTGCTCGACGAGCCTTTCGAAGGATTGGATCGTCAGGCGCGGCTCGATTTGATTGCCGTGCTGGGCGATCTCGCCGCGAACGGTCAATGGCTGATGATGTTGATCGGCCAGCGTCAGGATGTACCGCCCTGGGCCAGCCATCTGGCGCTGCTCGATCGCGGCCGACTGGTGTTACAGGGCGAGGCGCAGAGTGTACTGAATCATCCGGACTGGACGGCTGCGCTGGATCTGTCCGCACGCCAATCCATCGACCTGCCCGAGCGCCAGTCCGAATTCCAATTAGCCGACTGGCCGGCCGACAAGCCTTTGGTGGAACTGCATAACGGTCGCGTCGAATACAGCACTGGGACGCAATTCGAAGGCCTCAACTGGCAACTGCGCCCGGGCGAACACACCCAGATTCACGGCCCCAATGGTTGCGGTAAATCAACGCTGCTTAACCTGATCAGCGGCGATCACCCGCAGTGCTACGCCAACGACCTGACCGTCTTTGGTTACCGGCGCGGCCGGGGCGAAAGCATCTGGGATATCAAGAAGCATTTGGGTCTGGTGTCCGGTCATCTGCATCGCGATTATCGCGTCGCCGGCAATGCGCTCACCGCCGTTGTTTCAGGTTTAACCGATTCGATTGGTGTCTATCGCGATACCGGTGCGCACGAAGCCCAGTTGGCGCGCCAGTGGCTCGACTTACTCGGCCTTGCCGACAAAGCCGGTGAAGCCTTTAAACGCTTATCAACCGGCGAACAACGGCTGGTGCTGATCGCCCGGGCGCTGATCAAACAACCGCCGCTGTTGATTCTGGACGAGCCAACTCAAGGCCTCGATGACGTAAACCGCTTTCGGGTGCTGGCTGCAGTGGAGCGTATTCTCGATGCCGGTCCGACGACCTTGCTGTTCGTCAGTCACCGCGACGATGAACAGCCGGCACTGATCCAACGTCATCTGCGTTTCAGCGCCAGCACGGATGAATCAGCCTTATTTCAGGTTGCCATCGAATGACCCTGCGTTACCTGCTGAAGTTTTTAGTCTTGCCGCCACTGGCCCAGTTATTGGGTTTATTGTTGGCAGCTTTGCTGTGGCGCCGTCTGCCCAGGCTGGCGCGCGCCCTGGCGATTGTTTCGGCACTCAGTCTGTGGTTATTGGCAACACCGCGCATCAGCGAATGGTTGGTCGCCGGCCTGGAACAGCAGTATCCACTGCTGACGCCGACCGAACTGGCAGCGAGCGAGGCTCAGGCAATCGTCGTGATTTCCGCCGGGCTCGACCCGACTGGCACCGAATTTGGTCGTCCCAGCGCCAGTGAACACACCTTAGTGCGGCTGCGTTATGCCGCCTTTGCGCAACGCCAGACGGGACTGCCGCTGCTGGTCTCCGGCGGTCGTGTGCTGACGCGCAGTAACCTGACGCTGGCGGAAATCATGGCGACAGAATTGGTGACCCAATTTCGGGTGCCGGTGCGCTGGCTGGAAGGTCGCAGTCGCAACACCGAGGAAAACGCGCAATTTTCGGCCAGCCTGCTTAACCGTGCCGGAGTACAGCGCGTATTGTTGATTACCGAAGCCTTTCATATGCCCAGAGCCGTGATGGCGTTCCAAAACGCCGGTCTGGAGGTCATCGCCGCACCAACCGCGCCACTGGGCACCAGTGAATCCGCCATTCTCGCCTGGGTACCCAATGCGTCTGCTCTGAAAAACAGCAATCTGGCGCTGCACGAATACTTGGGCTGGCTGGTATATCGCCTGGGTTATTGAGCCGATAATTGAGCCGACAATCGCGCCAACACCGTCCACTGCTCATCGCTGACCGGGCTCACCGATAAACGCGACTGACGCAACAAAGCCATCTTCGCCAATTCCGGCGTCTGTTTGATCTGCTTTAGCGGCACCGGCTGCGGCCAGCGCTTGCGGAAGGCCAGCTTGACCACCGTCCAGCGTGGGTTATCGGCGCTGCTTTTAGGATCGAAATAACGCGATTCAGGATTCAGCGCATCCGGGTCCGGGTAGGGCTCACTGATCACCTCGGCTTCACCGACGACCGCCGGTTCTGCGCAGGCCGAATGATAGATCAGCACCCGGTCGCCCGGCACCATGGCACGCAGGTGATTACGCGCCTGATAGTTGCGAATGCCATTCCAGGGTTCACCGGCGTCACCGCAAGCAGCCAGATCATCCAGTGAAAACTCATCCGGTTCGGTTTTTGCCAACCAGTTCGCCATTTGATTCTCCTCTGTGCCGTGGTTTCATTTTTGTATTTGCTTTTTCGACGTTCTGTGCCAAATTGATCGACCGGCGTGAAAATATCTGCATTTAGCAGCATTTAACGTCAATTATATGGCTTTTCAACTCAACAGTGATCCGGGAATTGTGCAAACGCCAAAATTCCGGCAGGGAAGTACGCTTATGAAACGTAAAAAGCCCGATATTCTGATTGCTCTGGCCTTTATGCTCGGCCTGGGTGTGACGCTGTCCAGCCTGAGTCAAGGCGATGATGATGCGCGCAAGTCCGGCTATAACGCCAAGGCTTCGGGTGTCATGGTCAACAGCAACACATCCTACTGACATTCAGGATTCAGACGAACTGGTAACCCAGGATCCAGGGATGGATCACAGCCGACACTGTGATTGATTCAACTATTGTGATTCAAAACCTGTTGATCAGTCACCACAGCGGCTAGTGGAATATCCCAACTCTCCAGCGGTATGCGGTCGACCTGCTGGCACTGATGTGCCACCCCGATCAAACGCGGCTGCCGCGGCCAGCGCGCACGCGCAGCAAAGGTGCGGTCATAAAAACCACCGCCCATGCCCAGACGCCCACCTTCAGCATCGAACCCCACCAGCGGTAACAACACCCAATCCAACGCCCAGGGCGGTTGGCGCCGGCCGGATGTTGGCTCGGGAATGCCAAAACGATTGGCGAGCATGGCACTGTTCGTCCGCCAGGGACGAAACCACAGCGCAATCTTGCGCGGCTGCAACACCGGCAGATAAACCTTCTTGCCATGACGCTGCAGGCGGCGCATCAAAGCATGCAGATCGATTTCGCCATCGGTCGCCCAATAAAGCGCTACCGACCGCACTCGGCTGTAACCGGGCAGACGCACCAGCTGGCGGGTTAAGCGCTCGGCGGCAAGCCGTTGTTGATAGGAAGAGAGTGCGCGCCTGCGGGCACGTAATTGGCGACGCAATTGTTGTTTGAGTTGCGCGGTGGCGGATGTCATTGAGCCCCCGACTCAGCCCCAACAAACAAAAAAGGAAGGAAATGCCCCAGACTACCGCTGCCGTGGGAGACCTTGAACCGTGAAGTCCAAGGCGGCGTTCCACGTATCGAATTAGGCTTTCCGACAAGCGGACATGCTCACATCGAAAACTCAGGAACACCTGTATTCAAAGTATCGGCTCGAGGACTGTGCACGACTGGCGCATAGCCCAGGGACAACTCCAATTATAATGAAAATCCCTGTAATGACAGTCTTGACAGCGCGCTTTTCGACAGCTGTATAGCGACTTTACTTGCGCCTTCAGGCGTCGCCGTCACTGTCCAGATCCAGGGACATCGACTGCGCCTGGGCTGGCAGCACTTCATCCAGGCGACGCACCAATTTTTCGGTAATGATTTGTTCTTCGCGATTATCGCCCGGTTCACGATCGAGTAATTCGCGGGTCAGGTTCAAGGCGGCCATCACCGCAATGCGTTCGATGCCAAACACCTTGCCGGTGGTGCGAATTTCTTTCATTTTACGATCCAGCGACGCAGCAGCCTGCTCCAGCTTGGCTTCCTGACCTTGGGGGCAGGCGACGCGGTATTCGCGCTCTAAGATGGTGACGGTCAGGGTATTGGGTTGGCTCATCCAGATTGCTCCATCGTCTTCAGCCGTTCGATCATCGCCTCGACGCGATCGCGAGCCAGTTCATTCTGCTTCACCAGCTTGGCGCGCTCACCCTGCCAGGCGGCACGTTCGGCTTTGAGCAGACGATTTTCCTGTTCTAATTGCTGATACAGCTCGATCAGCGTTTCAACCTTGTACTCAAGCTGCTTCAGAGTGGGTTCGGACATAACACCGCTGGCCTGCGAAGAAAGGGTTGGAAGACCGCCGAACTATATAGACTGGCTCAAAGAGCGGTCAACGACTGCGGTCACAGTGCCAACAATGGTAGCATTTTGCCGATCAAACCCCACCTAGGCAGTCGCAAAAGACGCCCGCGGAGAATGCATGTCCGAATCGAACCAAGATGTCCCCCAGATGCGCCACCAGGATCTGGCCAAATTTTTTCAACTGCTCGGCTCCGGCCAGAGCCCGACCACGCTGCACGCCTCGCTGACCGGCGTCTTCGCCGCTGGCCATCGCATGGAGAGCGCCGACTGGGTCAGCTGGGCGAGCGATATGATCGGCCCCAGTGAAACCCTCACCACCGATCACCAGGCCATTCTCAAGGCACTCTACAGCACCACCCTCAATGCCCTGGAAGACAGCAACATGAGTTTTCGGCCGTTGCTGCCAGCCGATGACAGCCCGCTGAGCGATCGACTGGAAGCGCTGAGCGACTGGTGCGGTTCTTTTCTCGGCGCCTTTGGCACCGTCGGTGTGGTCGCTGAGGATAAAAAAATGCCGACTGAAATCGAAGAGATCCTCGAAGACCTTTCGGCCATCGCTCAGGTCGAAACCGACCAGGACGGCGACGCCCAGGCGGAAGAAGATTTCACCGCCATCAGCGAGCACGTGCGTATGGGCGTACTCAATCTGTTTCTCGAATACAACCGGCCGGCGGCGGATGGCAAATCCGAACCGACCGTTCATTGAACGGCTCTGGAGACACCTTAATGACACGCATCAGCCGAACCGAATTCGCCGAGCGTCGCCAACAGCTTATGGAGCAACTGGCACCGGGCAGCATCGCCATCATTCCTGGCGCCAGCGAAACCATCCGCAACAACGACGTGCATCATCCGTTTCGCCAGAACAGCGACTTTATGTACCTGACCGGCTTTGCCGAACCGGACGCCGTGGCCGTGCTCGTGCCTGGCCGCGAAGCCGCGCAATACATCTTATTTGTGCGCGATAAAGACCCGGAGCGGGAAATCTGGGACGGCTATCGTGCCGGTCCGGAAGGCGCCGTCGCCGACTACGATGCCGACGACGCCTTTCCCATCGATGACATCGACGACATCCTGCCGGGCCTGATGGAAGGCCGCACCCGCGTCTATTCGCACATGGGCGTCGATGCCGGCTTCGATCATCAGCTGATGGCCTGGGTGAATCAGATTCGTGCCCGGGTTCGTATGGGTGCTCAGCCGCCGGACGATTTTTCCGACATCGCTCACCTGCTGCACGACCAGCGCCTGGTTAAATCCGAGCAGGAAATCGCCATCATGCGCGAAGCCGCTCAGCTCAGTGCCCGCGCCCACAAACGCGCCATGCAAGCCTGCCAGCCGGGCGTGATGGAATACCAGTTGCAGGCCGAAATCGAACACGAATGCATGCGCGGCGGCAGCCCCTGGCCAGCCTATCCGGCCATTGTCGGCGCGGGCGATCACGCCTGCGTGCTGCACTACATCGAAAACTCAGCGGTCATCAAAGACGGCGATCTGGTGTTGATCGATGCCGGCGGCGAACTGGAATACTACGCCTCCGACATCACCCGGACCTTCCCTGCCAACGGCCGCTTCAGCGCAGAGCAACGCACGCTCTACGATCTGGTGTTGCGCGCCCAATTGGCTTCTATCGAGGCCGTCAAACCCGGCGCCACCTGGATTCAACCGCACGACACCACCGTGCGCGTGCTGACCGAAGGTCTGGTGGAACTGGGTCTGCTCGAAGGCGACGTCGATACGCTGATTGAACACAACGCCATCAAACCCTTCTACATGCACAAAACCGGTCACTGGCTGGGCATGGATGTGCACGACGTCGGCGATTACAAAGTCGGCGGTGAATGGCGGGTACTGGAACCGGGCATGGTGCTGACCATTGAACCGGGCCTGTACATCTCGCCACACAATACTGACGTTGATGAAAAGTGGCGCGGTATCGGCATTCGTATCGAAGACGATGTCGTGGTCACCCGCACCGGCTGCGAGATTCTCAGCGCCGATGTGCCCAAAGACCCGGGCGAGATCGAAGCCTTAATGGCCGCCCACTAAGCTCATCTCTATAGCGGGTACCGCCCGGTGCCCGCTGTCTTTATTTTGCATCCGACGATCACTCTGCCAGAAAGCAAATCCGCCGCTTTTGACTAAGCTGTCGTATCAGAACAGAGTTTTTTGGCCGGAGACCCCGATGCAGGTTCTGATACTCGAAGATGAAGTCATCATCCGAGAACTCATCAAGACGGTGCTCTATAGCCTGAGCGATGATGTCGAAGTCTTGGAAGCCGACACCACCCATCAAGGCCGTGCGCTGTGGCAAAAACACCGACCGCAACTGGTGTTGTGTGACTGGTCACTGGCCGATAGCAGCAACCCTGGCATCGAGCTGGTCAAATACATCCGCGAAACCGACACCGAAACGCCGGTTTTGATGATCACCGGCCGTGGCGATCGTGAAACCGTGGTCAGCAGCCGGAAAAGCGGCGTCACCGAATTTATCATCAAACCCTTCGACCCGGTTCGGCTCGGCGATCGACTGAAAACCTACCTGGCAGCGACCAACCCGGATGAAGCCGCGGCAACAGCCAAACAACTGCCACCTTTGGACGTTTGGCTAGGCGATATCAACAGCCGGCTGACACCACCACCGACACTCGGTGGCATCCGCGACATCGTCAACCAACTCAGCGCCAAAGAACCGCCCAGCGGCAAAGACCTGACCAAACTGTGGCGCACCAACCCGGCGATTACTGCCCGGCTGATTTATATCGCCAACAGCGGCATGGTCAACCGCTACGGCAAAAACGTCGATAACTTACTCGACGCCATCAACAGCATTGGCGTCACCATGGCGATGCAACAGGCGCTGGCATTAACACTGAACCAGCGCGATCAACTGTCGCATCCGGCGCTGGCACAACAGTCCATCCTGCTGTGCCAGGATGCCGAAAAAATTGCCGCCGCAGCGGCCACTTTGGCCAAGCAACTCAAGGTCAACGTCAGCCAAAGCTATACCGCTGGCTTGCTCTATCCACTGGGTGAGCTGGCACTGCTGCAACTGATGCAAAGTTATCTTGATCAGGGTGGCAAGATCGACAACGCCGAAGTCGAAACACTGCTGGAAAAGTTGGGTGGAGACTATCTGAAAGCGCTGCAACAACTGTGGAAACTGCCGCAGGAACTGCGCGAACGCATCAGCGCCGCGCACGAATTACCGGCGGACCTAAACCGACACGAATTAATTCTGATGACCGTCGCCGTCGACCAGGTGAAAGGACGTACCGACGGTGACGACTATCAACGCAAGCTGGGCTTGCTTGGCTTGCTGCCAACCAACGACTAGATACGATGACCAGCGCCGACTTTTTTCCAGTGCTTGATGAGTCGCTCGGGAATATCATCGAGCGACTGCACTTCGGTCACGCCGCCGGTCTCCAGCGCCACCTTGGGCATGCCATAAACCACACTGCTGGCTTCATCCTGAGCCAGCGTATAGCACCCCGCCTGATACATGGACAGCATACCCGCCGCCCCGTCCTTACCCATGCCCGTTAAAATCACGCCAACCGCATTGGCACCGCAGGCGTCAGCGACCGACTTAAACAACACATCCACCGAGGGCCTATGGCCCTGAACCAGATCAGAATCGACCAACCGTGTTTGAAAATCCGAACCAGAACGCACCACCGTTAAATGCCGGTTGCCCGGGGCGATAAATGCCTGGCCCGGCAAAATGCGTTCATGTCCCTGGGCTTCACGCACCTGCAAGGCGCTGTTGCGATCCAGCCGCGCCGCAAAGGTGCGGGTGAAACCCGGCGGCATATGCTGGGTAATGACCATGCCAGGGGCATCCGCCGGCAATGCACTTAATACCGATTTAATCGCCTCGGTACCACCGGTGGAAGCGCCGATCGCCAGAATATGTTCAGTGCTGACCCCGAGCGCCTGGACCGGTTGACTGACGCTTTGTTGCGTGGCGCGAAACCGTTTAACGGCGGCGGCGGCACGCAGTTTTTCGTGAATGGTGGTCTGGTAATCCACCAGCTCGCGGCGCACATCGAGCTTGGGTTTGGCGATATAATCCACCGCACCCAGATCCAGCGCCTGCAAGGTGGCCTCGGCGCCACTTTCGGTCAGTGTCGACACCATAACCACTGGCATCGGATGGCCTTTCATCAGTTTTTGCAGGAACGTCAGACCATCCATGCGCGGCATTTCGATATCGAGTGTCAGCACATCCGGCGGTGACTGGCGGATAAAATCGCGGGCGGCGTAAGCATCGCCAACGGCACCGACCACTGTCAGATCCGGGGCACGATTGATCAACTCAGTCAGCACCTGACGAATTAACGCAGAGTCGTCGATGATCAAAACTTTTATCACATCGCTTCCTTAGTTCGATAAAAAAACCGATCAGATATCAAAAAGCTCAATGTCACCTTCCGGTCGCTCATCGTTAAGACGATGCAGATACTGATCCTCCCGCTTCAGGATGGTGTCGTTGTGCATCTGTTTCAGCTTCTTCACCAACACCTGACCCGACTCAGTAAAGAAATACACCTTGCGCGGAAAGGGCGAGAGCAAATCCTGGGCTTTAACGGGGATGTTTTCATCCGCCAAATACTTCAATACAAAATCGGAATTTTTCTGCCCCACGCTCTGACTGGTAATGGCCGCCAGCACATTGCCACCACCAAAGACTTTAGCTTCCAGGTGCTTGCGGCTGGCACCCATTTTGATCAACTCATTGATCACCAACTCCATCGCATAAGCACCATAACGCGCGGACTTGTAGGACGTTAAAGATTCAGAGGTTTCATCCGCCGGTAGCAGAAAATGATTCATGCCAGCAATACCCAGCTGAGTATCACGAATGCAGGCCGCGACACAGGAACCGAGGACGGTAACAATCAACTTACCCGGCTGCGCAACATAATACTCACCGGGCAGAATTTTAACCGCCTCGCGTTGGAAATGGCGGTCGTAATAACGGTTAGGTGCCAGCTCGACATTGTGATGCTGCCGGGACTGACCGGTATAGGTTTCGCCGTCGTCGTAACTCACTGCGCCTCCTAGGCTTGCCGTTGATAAATGGTCTTCCCGACCAAACGCAGAGCACGATATTCACGGTCAATGGTTTCTGAATGGCCGGCCACGTAGTAACCGTCTTTGGCCAACAAAGGCACCATGCGATCGAGCAGTTTGAGTTGCGTGGGTTTATCGAAATAAATCATCACATTGCGACAGAAAATCACGTCTAAATCCGCTTCCACACGCCAGTTGCTATCGAGCAAATTCAGCCGTTCAAAACGAATCAGCCGACTCAATTCCGGGCGCACCTTCACCAGTCCCTGACGTTCGCCTTTGCCCTTCAGCAAATAGGATTTTTTCAAGCCGATATCCAGGTCCTTAACCCGGCTTTCGGCATAGGTGCCCAGGCGCGCTGTCGTTAATACCTGGCTATCGATATCAGTTGCCAGTATCTGTATCGGCGGAGTCAGACTCTTAAACGTCTGGCAGGCTGTCATGGCAATGGAATAAGGTTCCTCCCCGGTGCTGGCAGCAGCGCACCAGATGCGGATCGGCTTGCCTTGACGATGGCGCTCAGTCAGCATGCCCGCCAGCGCCTGAAAGTGATGCGGCTCGCGAAAAAAAGACGTCAGATTCGTCGTCAAGGCGTTGATGAACAGCTCAATTTCATCAGGATGTTGGTCCAAAAAACTCAGGTATTGGTGGAAGCTGTTCAGATTCAGCAAGCGCAGACGGCGCACGATACGGCTGTACACCATCTGACGTTTGCTATCGCCTAATTTGATTCCGGCAGCCTGAAAAATCCGTTTGCGAATGGCCTCGAAATCGGCTTCGTCGTAGTCAAATTCCCATTCCTTGTCGACCGTCATGGTGGTTTAAAAAGACTCCCAGTCATCGTCGTCGCTTTCCGGCAGCGGAACCACCGATCCTACCGGCTTACTGACCGGCGACTGCTTTGCCGAGGGCGAACGAATGGGCGCAATATTCGTCGATCGCGATTCACGCTCCTCAGGTTTGGCGGCAACACGGGCCTGCATTTTTCGACTCAGCTCAAACTGGGACAGGTTACGTACCAGGGTATCGGCCTGCGCCTGAAGGTTTTCCGACGCCGCTGCGGTTTCCTCTACCAGAGCAGCGTTCTGCTGAGTCATTTCATCCATCTGACTCACCGCCGTACTGACTTCGGAAATACCGCTGCTTTGCTCCGCCGATGCGGCGGCAATTTCGCCCATGATGTCGTTGACACGTTTGATCGACTTGACGATTTCGCCCATCGTCTCACCGGAACGGTTGACCAGAACGTTGCCGTCTTCGATCTTCTCGACCGAGTCTGAAATCAACGACTTAATATCTTTCGCTGCATTGGCCGAACGCTGCGCCAGCGAGCGAACTTCCGACGCCACCACGGCAAAGCCGCGACCCTGTTCACCGGCACGGGCGGCTTCCACCGCCGCGTTCAAGGCCAGGATATTGGTCTGGAAAGCGATGCCATCGATCACGCCGATGATCTCAGAAATTTTCTGCGCCGAGGTGTTAATGGCATCCATCATGGTCACCACCTGGCCGATCAGATCGCCACCCTGATTGGCCACCTCCGACGCCTGTTCCGCCAGACGATTAGCTTGCTGAGCGTTGTCGGAATTCGAGCGCACGGTTGAACTGAGTTGCTCCATGCTCGACGCCGTCTCCTCCAGGTTCGATGCCTGTTGTTCGGTGCGATTACTCAGGTCGCTGTTACCCTGAGCGATTTCCGCTGAGGCGGTTTGAATGGTCGCCACCGCCTCGCTGATCTGAATCAGCATGGAATCGAGGTTCTCTGCGGTCTTGTTGCAGTAGTTGCGCAGATCACCAAAGCTGCCACCAAATTCGGTGGTAATACGAGTAGTCAGGTTGCCTTCGGCCATTTTCTCCAAGGCACCGTTCACGGTCTTCAGGGCGTCATTGGCGACAGCCACCAGGCCATTGATGGCGGTACCAAGGGTTTTAAAGAAGCCAGTACGACCTTCAACGTCCATGGTCAGAGTGAAGTCACCGTTGGCGGCTCCCTCAACAATGCGCGTGACTTCACCTTCAGTCCAAACCTCCTCGGTTCGGTCTTTCCATTCGACAATGGTGCCCAATCGTTGGTTGGTTTCGGCGTCGAAGATTGGTGTCGCCTGTAATTCAAAGGTCAACTTGCCGACCTGAATTTCGGTGATGTAGGTATCGGTCAGCCGATCCAGCATACTGATCTGATGCTGTGGGTTTTTATGGAAGCGATCGATGTTGCCACCAACAATGTGGTCAGCCGAAAACTGCGGTAATTCTTTACGCAGGTCGGCTTCAACCCGATGCATCATTTCCGATACCGCCTCGTTGGCGTAAACCACATTGCGGTCGGTATCGGCAATCATGACATTGGTACTGGTCACATCCATGGCCTTACGGATGCGCGCATCCGAGACGGCGTTGATCAAACTTTCGCGCAATGTTTTATGCATGGCCACGACCGATTCCAGCACGCTGCCATTCCTGACCTTGGCGGGAAAGTCAATGTCTTGGTGGCCCGCCTGAATAGCCTGCATAATGCTTCGTAACTGATCTGGCTCAGTACCCAGATTCTGGCGCAAATTGCGGAACCCCCAGATTGAAAACATCAGCGCGAGCAACATAATGACACCCGCGATAATCAGCTGAATGGTTACCTGGCGAATCAGGTTCGCCCCGGTCATAACATTTTCCTGCTGTTCAACCAGCGTCGTTAACTGCTGATCAATCTGGCTATAGATCGCCTGTAGTTCTTCCAACTGGGGCACACTGAGTTGGCGACCAACGGCGGCATCTGTTTCAGCCAGAAAACGGTCTATCAATCCAGGGAGCGCTGCGGGAATCGCAATATTCAGGCCTTCAGCGTCAATCACCAGATGCGACATTCGCTCTTCGATTTCATGCGCCAGTTCATCCAGCTCATTGCGCAGTGCCGGAACGCTAAAGGGCACCTGATCACGACGATAAAGCTGCGCACTGTAGATGTGATTGAGCCGTTTCTCTGCCAGGGTATCGAGCGTGGCTCCGCTGGCAATGAGATCATTGCGATAAGCCGCCGCTTCCATCCGGGCACTGAACCCGGATACAGAACCAACCAGCGCAAAACCAATGATCACCAACAAGATCAGCGGTATCACTGTGGTCAATAGCTGTCGCGTACTGAAAGACGGTATCAGCTTATTCATGGTTTGGACCTCCAACGTCCAGCATTCTCAAAGCGCCGCAGCATAATTCCTGATGAGTCACTGACTTTTGCCAGCTTCTTTAATAGCTACGGCTTCCTCATCGATCAGCCCCAGTTCGTTGCTGCTGATCAAGGCTTCGATATTGACCAGAATGATCATCTGATCTTCCTGAGTGGCGAGTCCCGACAAAAATCGACTGTCGAATGCCACCCCAAAATCCGGCGACGGTTTTATTTCATCCCGCGTCAAACCGATCACATCAGACACTCCATCAACCACCATGCCGACCAGGCGATCATGCACCTGTACAACGATGACAATGGTGAACTCGTCATACTCCGGTTTGATGTTGAGGAATTTGATGCGTAGATCGACAATCGGCACCACTTCACCGCGCAGATTGATCACTCCCTTAATAAACGCAGGCGCATTGGCGATACGTGTTACTGCTTCGTAACCGCGAATCTCCTTTACCTGCATAATGTCCATGCCATAGACCTCGTCACCCAGCGCAAAGGTCAGGTATTCATAACGAACTTCGCTGTCGGTTTGTGCAGTCATGACGCCGCCTCCATCGCGGGAATTTCTTTCATGCCTTTGGCCAGGGATGCCAGATCCAGAATCAGGGCGATATGACCATCACCCATGATGGTGGCTCCCGATACGCCGTTGATGCGTTTGAAATGTTGTTCCAGACTCTTAATCACCACTTGCTGCTGGCCAATCAAGCGGTCTGCCAGAATGCCGAATCGCTGTTTGCCAGACTCGACCAGAACGACAATCCCCTGATCAAGTTTCTGGCAATCGGTATCGACCTGCATGGCTTTATGCAGCCGGATGATCGGCCAGTAATGACCGCGCACATCGAGTAGTTCATCACCACTGAGTGTTTTGATTTCATGCTTAGATGGCTGAATGGATTCGACAATACTGGCCAACGGAATGATGTAGGTTTCGTCGCCAACGGCGACGGCCATGCCGTCCAGAATAGCCAGCGTCAGTGGCAGCAACAGCTTCAAGGTAGTACCAAATCCCTGCACTGATTCGATGTCGATGCGGCCGCCCAGGCTGGTCAGATTCTTCTTCACCACATCCATGCCGACGCCACGGCCAGAGACATCCGTCACTTGTTCGGCCGTGGAGAAACCGGCTTCGAATATCAACTGCCATACCAGATGATCTGGCATGTTATCGTCAACCGACATACCGCGTTCGCGCGCTTTTGAAAGGATGCGCTCACGACTCAAACCGCCGCCGTCATCCATAATGCTCAACACAATATTACCGCCTTGCTGCGATGCGCTGAGTCGTACGGTCCCGGTTTCCGCTTTGCCCAACTCTTTGCGTTTCTCGGGCGTTTCGATACCGTGGTCGATGCTGTTGCGCACTAAATGCGTCAGCGGATCGGACAGTTTTTCGACCAGGCTTTTATCGATTTCTGTCTCACCACCTTCAATCACCAGTTCAACCTTTTTGCCCAGCTTGGTGGCGATGTCACGCACCACACGCGGAAAACGGTTAAACACAAAAGATACCGGCAACATCCGAATCGACATCACCGATTCCTGAATTTCCCGGGTGTTGCGTTGCAGCTCTTCAACCACCGCTTCCAGCTTCTCCTGACGGATGGTGCTGATGTCCTTACCCATCATCGCCAACATCGACTGAGTAATAACCAGTTCACCGACCAGATTGATCAGGCTATCAACCTTGTCGACATTAACTCGAATCGATTGATTGGACGCGGTAGCGCCTGCCGCTGGTGCCGCGGATTTTGCTTTCGCTTCAGCCACCGGTTTAACCGGTTCGGACGCTTTAGCTGCGGGCTTTTGTTCCGGCTCATCAAAAAAACCAAAACCTTTGTCTTCTATTGGTTCATTGCAGGTAACGGGTGCTGTGTCTTCGAAGAATCCGTAGCCTTCATCCTGGTTTTCATCCTTGCTGTATGCGGTCTCTTCTGACTCTTCGAAAAAGCCGAAACCAGGATCATCTTCAGCAGTGCTGTCGTCTTCCTCGTCAAAAAAGCCAAAGCCGACATCCTCGGTTACCGCTTCTGCCGGTGCTGATGAACCACCTTTGAAAGCAGTCTCCATCTCCTGAATACGTTGCTTCACCCAGTCGTCATCAATGCTCTCATCAGACTGGTAACTGGCCAGCAGCGCGCGCAAGTCATCGACTACCATCAACATCTGATCAATATGGTCCGTCACCGGTCGGCATACTTCTTTGCGCCAGTCGTCCAACTGGTTTTCCAGAACGTGGGTTATCTGGCCGAGCGCAGAAAATCCGAACACACCGCTGCTGCCCTTGATGGAATGAGCGGCCCGGAAGATGCTGTTGAGCAACTCCATATCCGGTGCATCGATATCCAGACTCATCAGGCCATTTTCGAGGGTATCCAGATGTTCCTGGCTTTCCTCGAAGAACACTTGATGAAATTGACTCAGGTCCAGACTCATAACCTATATCCTGTTATGGAAGAACTTTGGCAGCGACTTCCAGCAATCGCTGCGGGTCGAACGGTTTGACCATCCAGCCGGTTGCGCCCGCACTGCGCCCCTGGGCTTTCATGTCGTCACCGGCTTCAGTGGTCAGCACCAAAATCGGCGTGGTTTTGTAATTGGCCTGGGCGCGTAATGATTTGATCAACGTCAAACCATCCATGCGTGGCATGTTCTGATCCGTCAGCACACAGTCGTACTTGGCGGACTGGCATTTATTCAATGCGTCCTGACCGTCTTCTGCCGTCGTGACCTGATAACCCGCCGTTTTCAAAGTGTGCTCAACCATCTGTCGGATGGAGGAGGAGTCATCAACTATGAGAAAGTGCTTGCTCATCCGTTTTGCTTCCTGTGAGTGATAGAGAAACCATGGTCATGTTGCCCGGTGGGGTAAGAACCATCTCCGTTGCAAGCTGTCGACACAGTGCTAGTCCACGACCGGCAACAGCTTCAAGATTCAATAGCGTAGAGCTGTCACGTAGGTAACCAGGACCGCTGTCTTCAACTTCAATAATTAAACTGCCGCTGGTTAAATTCATGCGAACTTCGACCCAGTCGGCGTCGCTTAAATACGCCAGGCGTTGTTCACGCTTTTCGAGATAATGTGCAAAGCCGTCGGGATCGGTTTTTAGATTTGAATCCAATCCTAAACAGCCATGATCAATGGCGTTGGTAATTAATTCTGTTAACACCGTGAAGGCGCGTTGTTGCAAAGTCAGCGAAACGACCCAGCGTTTGAGCACTTCATTCGCGGCGGCCAAAAAAGCTTCAACGACCAAAGCCAGGCCACATAACCGGTATCGCCACAAGGCGTTGCCCTGCAGTAAGCGGGTGTCGATCTGTACCGGGGTATCGGGACGCCTAAAGTGACTCGGACTGAACACCATCAGGCTGACATCATCGTCCGGAGTAGGCTGATCCAGATGCTTTCTGAACACTTCCAGGCAACCGGCAATGGCGCTATCAGCACTTGCCTGTTGCAGACGTTCATGAATGGCGCCGACAGCAAGAAAGTTGTTGTTCAGATCACGCTGTTCAATCAGACCATCGCTGACGGCCATAAAAAAACCATCTTGCGTCGTTTTCAATAACGAAGTTTGGCCATCGAAGTGCGCTTCGCCACCCAAACCCAGTGGTAAATCGGTTGATATAAATTCCTGCTGAATGCCATCCTTGACCCAGTAAGCCGGGGGCATTCCACCGTTCCAGATCTCCAGTTCACGCAAGTCCGGATCGTATTCGAACATGACGGCGGCAACGAAGCGATCGTCCGGCGATTCTTCAAACACCTTCCGGTCCATTTCCCGGATGATCATCACCAACGGAAAACCTTTCTTAACCATGGTGTGGAACACTCCCAGCACGGGCAGCATGGTCAGCGCTGCTGCCAGTCCGTGTCCGGTTGCATCGGCGACCATGCCATAGAGATGTCCATTGGCGCCGGAACAACTTAACACCATATCCCCGGAAAACTGGGAGTGTGGCTGAATGTGCCAGTGCAAGCCTTCAGTCTCTTCGTGATAACGATTGCGCAGGTGATCATAAATAAACCGTGCCATCCGCGTTTCGTCTTCCATCTGTACCAGTAACCGCTGTAACGATTGGTTGTTGCGCTGAAAAGTCCGGCGCAATCGGCGCTTCTCGAGAAACGCCTTCACTTTCAATCGCAGCAGCGTCGACCGGATGGGCTTATGCAAGTAGTCGTCTGCACCGATCTGAAAACAACTTTCGATAAATTCTTCGCTGTCCTTGGCGCTGATGATCAATACAAATGGTTTATGTTCATGTCGTTGCCGACGCAAAGCCCGCAATACATCCAAACCATCGCCATCACCGAGTACCTGATCGAGGATGATGAAATCGTAATAACCTTCGCCGATACAGGTCATGGCTTCGGCGTGGCTGTATGCCTGATGAATAGGCAAACCCAACCGCTCGATGGCTGACTTGATGGTTTCATTGGCTGATGGCTGATCATCCACAATCAATAACCTTTCTGTCTGCTGAATCATCGAACGTGACTACCTATTCAAGAGGAATCAGCTTTTGCAGATTCGACAACACGATCAAATCTCTGGCGGTGCCTTTGGCACCACGGATAACCAGTTTTTTGTTCTCGGCGTTGGCTTTTCTATAAAGCATATTGACCATACCAATGGCTGAGCTATCCAGATAAACGGCACGTGAAAAATCCAAAGTAATAACATTGACCGACGGGTCTTTTAACAGCGGCTTATAGTCGGCCGTAAAGCGACTGTGATAGCCGAAGTTAAATTGTTCTGGGATGCTGATTACTGCTTTTTCGGTACTCATCACCGCTCCTTAAAATAGTTCAACATCACCCGAGCCCTCGGGTTGGTGTTCCACTGGGGATAACTGAATATCATCGTGACAGTTGATCAGGCGTTGATAGTCCGCTTCAGTCATTGGCCGTTTGATGGTGACGATCTGCTGCTGGATGGCCTGCATTAATTTCATCTGGTGTTCAATGGTCTGATAGCTGATGTCGCCAAACTGCAAGCCACGTACCGCATCGTTGGAGGCCTGCGATAACTTGCTCGCTACGGTTTGGATATCGACGGTGGCTTTTTCGTCTGAATCGGCCTTTCTTACCAATCGCTCGATGGCATTTTCGACATCCGATTTGGAATTCAGAATGAAGTTCATATCACTCGAAGCCGTCACACCAATGCGCTCGTGCAAGGTGCGAATATCTTTGCGTACCGAGATAACCTGGTTACGAATATGACCACTGAATTCGGCAGAGCGGGTAGACAGGGCACGAACCTCGTCAGCCACCACGGCAAAGCCACGGCCGTGCTCTCCAGCACGCGCCGCCTCAATGGCAGCGTTGAGCGCCAACAGGTTGGTCTGATCGGAAATGCCATCAATGTCTTCCAATGCCTTCACCACCGATGGCATCTTCTCTTCGATGCTGGCCACCAGCTCCACCAATTCCATCATTTCAGTGCTGTTGTTTACTGTGGTGGAAACGAAGTTATCCATGGTCTGGGACGTGCGCAGCGCAAAATCCTGCATGCTGGTGTGCAGTGATTCAGAATTTTCATCTTCGTGAAATTCGAGGATCTGGCTGATCAGCACATTTTGTTGGTCGAGTAACTGGTGAATTTCCTTAAAGGCGTAAACCAGGTTATCGACCGACTTGTTCTGGCGCTCATTCAAACCATCCATGACACTTTTATGCTCTATGAGTTGATCGTTTAACCAACGCAAGGCAGCATCGAAGTAGTCCGGTTCTTTGGTATTGGTTTGCTGCACCGGAGCACTTCTTTGGCCGACGTTCTGTTTAGCTGTTTTAGTGACCCATTTTTTTGCCACACCGACCCAAACCAACACTGATAAAGCCGTCACTGCCGGCAGAATATTGGTCGGCAAAATACGTCCTAAGGCTGTACTTGCAGCCACTAACACCAAGACGCCAAGAGCAAAAAAAACTCTGCCCTTCTTTAGTGGGCCAAAACCTAATTGCATGGAAGATTTTCCTAAGTCGGCTGGTACCGGTTCTGTTATTGAACGTAGACCGACATAGCGCTTATGCAAGCGGGAGGCGGACAGAAATGCGCCCATCCTGATGTATGACAAGAATAATTTTTACAGCTGTTAGATTTGGCCTGAAATAACATTAGCGTCTACTAATAAATGATATAATTCCGGCCAACGCCTTGTTGAATGCCGATAAACCCTGGCTCGCACTGGTTACTGATAAGGAATTTATTGCCGTTGTTTTGCTTTTATTGGCGTTACAAAAAGCAGCAGAAGCGGACAGATACGACACCGTACGCTGTTATAACGTTACTGATGAAGATCGACATCGATTCGTTGGCTAAGCAAAAAATTCTCATAGCTCGCAATAAAATCTGCACGATTCATTATTTGCACTAGAGTGAAACTCCTAATCACTGTGTTTTCTTACCGCTAAAAACTCTAAAGGGATATTAATTGTGGCCAGTGAATCCATTGTTGATCAGTACATTGACTCGTTGTTTGTCTTCGAGTTTTCAGAACCCGAATCGGTCAAGGTTATGGCTTCGACCATCGATGCCCATCAAGCCCTGGTGCCGACCTTTAAAACACCCAGCCAGTTGGGACAATTTATGCTGATGTCGCAACAGTTACTTGCCCTGGCTCATCAGCTGCCGCCATCGCGGCTGAAACAACATTGTCTGAATGCCGGGCTGAAGGCACTGTTTTCCGGTGCGGAATTAATGCACCTGGCAAACGAGGTCGATGCGGGTAACACACCCAATCTGAACGAACTGCTGAAGCTGAACACTCTGGTTCAGTAGCCTTCCATCACAGTCGCCCGGCATAAGATTAGAACAGAACGGTTTAGCAGCACGGAGCCAGCTACCTTGAAATTTGCGATGACAGCTCGACCTAGGGGGTAACCGGCAATCTTCGTTGTCCTGCCCGGTTACATCTTTGGTTAAGGAGGAACGACTTATGTCATTGCGCATTAACGATACGGCTCCCAACTTCAAGGCCCAAACGACTCAGGGTGTTATCGATTTCCACGATTGGATCGGCGACAGCTGGGCAATTCTGTTTTCCCATCCCAAAGACTTCACCCCGGTGTGCACCACCGAACTGGGCTATATGGCCGGCCTGCAGCCGGAGTTCGACAAGCGTAATACCAAGATCATCGGCTTGAGTGTCGATGCGGTCGATAACCATGAAAAGTGGGCCAAGGACATCGAAGAAACTCAGGGTCACTACCCCAAGTATCCGATGATTGGCGATACCGACCTGAACGTAGCCAAGCTGTACGACATGCTGCCAGCCGAGGAAGCCGGAGATTCGGAAGGTCGCACTCCGGCCAACAACGCCACCGTGCGTTCGGTCTTTGTGATCGGCCCGGATAAGAAGATCAAGCTGACCATGACTTATCCGATGACCACCGGCCGTAACTTCGATGAAATTCTGCGCGCTCTGGATTCCATCCAGCTGACTTCCAGCCATCAGGTCGCGACACCGGTTAACTGGAAGCAGGGTGAAGATGTGATTATTCCACCGGCGGTGTCCGATGAAGAGGCACAGAAGAAGTATCCTCAGGGCTATCGCACCTTGAAGCCTTATCTGCGGTTGGTGGAACAGCCTAAGTAAGACAGCGGTTTCGTTGTTAGGTCTGAGCTACGTCTGACACAACCCGGCCTGGCGCCGGGTTGTTTGCTGGGTTGCTGCGTCAGTGGCTGTGCAAACCGACTCGATTGCCTTCGCTGTCTTCGAAATGACCGACAAAACCGCGTTCACCAATACTCATTTTGGCGTTGATAACCTGACCGCCATATTGCTCGACGCGATCCAGGGTGGCGGCGATGTCATCCACAGCCAGATAAACCATGGCGCCCTGATAGGAGGGTGTATAGCCATGTGCCTGCATCAACGCGCCGGCACGGTGATCCGACGCCGGGAACAAGGTCATCTTGAAATTCTCGCCCAGATCCAGCTTTTCCATGGAGGTTTCCAGCACGCCTTCGTAGAAGCGTTGCGCACGCTCCATATCCGCCACCGGAATTTCAAACCAGGCGATGGGTTGGGAATCCAGAGCCATCGTTATGCTCCTTACCGGCGCTGCCGGTCGGCCACAGGTGCGATCAGTTTAGACGCTTTTTAGTCAGTTCAAAGTCGCTTAATCAGTTCAACGCCGGCCGGTCATAAATGACAAAGGAGTAGTCGTAAGGGTTGGGACCTTCGGCTGCGAAGTCCTCACGCGACTGCTCCTGCCAGGCGTCAAAATCGATGGCGGGAAAGAGCGCATCACCCGCGACCTGGGCATGCACCAGGGTGACGTAAAGCCGATCGGCCCGCGGTAACGCCTCAGCGTAAATCTGCGCGCCGCCCATCACGATCACTTCTTCACCGCCGTTCACCGCCAGTTGGGCATCGGCCAGCTCCAGCGCCTCATCCAGTGAATGCACCACCTGACAGCCTTCGGCGCTGAAACCGGTATCGCGGGTGATGATGATGTTGGTGCGATTGGGCAGCGGCCGGCCGATGCTGTCGTAGGTCTTGCGACCCATGATGACCGGCTTGCCGGAGGTGATCTGCTTGAAGTATTTCAGGTCGTTAGGCAGGTACCAGGGCAATTTATTGTCACGGCCTATGACATGGTTCTCAGACATAGCCCAGATAAGTGCAATGCGCATGCGTTCTCTCCTTCACTAAGCGCGGTATACTACCAGAGCCCGGCCAGCGAGGACGACGCTGGCGCAGTCGGTCACGGGCTTGCGCGGCTGCATCAGAGCCGCTAAAGTTCGCAACCCTTTTTTCCTGACCACTTATCCAGCAAACCGAGGCCGCTATGACCGCCATTCCCGCCGAGATTCGTGAAGTGCGCGAACAGGCCGACTGTCTGTTCAGTGAAACCCAGGTCGAACGTGCCATCGATACCATGGCTGCCGACATTTCCCGTGACCTGGAGCAGACCAACCCTATCGTATTCAGTGTTATGAACGGTGGCCTGGTGCTGACCGGCAAGCTGGTCACCAAGCTGGGTTTCCCGCTGGAAATCAGCTATCTGCACGCCACCCGCTACCGTGACAAAACTTCCGGCGCCGACCTGGAGTGGCGCATGCTGCCGCAGCAGTCGCTGGAAGGCCGTACCATTCTGGTCGTGGACGACATCTACGACGAAGGCGCCACCCTCGGCGCTATTGTCGATCACTGCCGCGAAGCCGGTGTTGCCGAGATCAAGATCGCCGTTCTGGTCGACAAGCAACACGACCGCAAAGCCCGTCCGGACATCGTGCCCGACTATGTGGGTCTGCAATGCGAAGACCGTTATGTATTCGGCTACGGCATGGATTACAAAGGTTACTGGCGCAACGCACCGGGGATTTACGCCGTTAAAGGGCTTTAAGCGGAAAACGCGGAGTGCCGCCCAGCCGCATCCAAGATGCGGCTGTCATCGACTTGCCATCAAGTTGTCATACACTGGGGTAATCGACCTTATCGAGCCCAGACATGAACGAACCGCTCAGCGTTACCCCGGCCCACTTCATCAATCGCGAGCTGTCGCTGCTCGAATTCCATGACCGGGTGCTATCCCAGGCTGAAAATGATCAGATTCCTGCGCTGGAACGGCTCCGTTTTCTGTGTATTTCCAGCACCAACCTGGATGAGTTTTTCGAGATTCGCGTCGGCGGTTTGAAAGAACGCTTCGAAGCCGGCTCCACACTCACCGGTCCGGAAGGGCTGACACCGCGCCAGCAATTGGATGACATCGCTGAGCGCGCACACCAACTGGTGGACCGCCAGTATCAAATTCTCAATGAGCAGTTGCTGCCGCTGTTGGCCGAGCATCATATTCGGGTCATCAAACGCGAAGACTGGAGCGGGTCGCAAACCGCCTGGTTGCAGCAGTTTTTCGAACACGAAGTGCTGCCGCTGCTCAGCCCAATCGGGCTCGACCCGGCGCATCCGTTTCCGCGCATTCTCAATAAGAGTCTGAACTTTATCGTCAAGCTTGATGGTAAAGACGCCTTTGGCCGCAACTCCGGCCAGGCCATCGTGCAATGCCCGCGTGCCCTTCCCGATATGATTCAGTTGCCCGCCGACGAAACCGGTTCGGGACCACATGACTTTGTGTTTCTGTCGTCCATCATTCACTACTTTATGGACGAAATATTCTTCGGCATGACGGTCAAAGGTTGTTACCAGTTTCGCGTTACCCGAAATTCCGATCTGTTCGTCGATGAAGAAGAAAGCGGCGATTTGCGCCGAGCCATCGAAGGTGAATTGGTTTATCGCCAATACGGCGACGAAGTGCGGTTAGAAGTGGCTGCCAACTGCCCGGATGAACTACTGGAATTTTTATTCAAGCAATTCGAAATTACCGAGACCGATTTATACCGTGCCAATGGCCCGGTTAACCTGAACCGACTCGCCAACCTGATTGATACTGTCGCTCGACCAGAGCTGCTCTATCCGCCATTCGATGCTCGGGTTCCGCGCGTATTGCGTCGCAAAGCCAATATTTTCGATGCCATTAAAAAGAGCGATATTCTGCTGCATCATCCGTTCGATTCCTTTATGCCGGTTGTGGATTTTATTCGTCAGGCGGCGAAAGATCCGAACGTGCTCACCATCAAACAAACGCTGTATCGTACCGGCGCTAATTCCATCATCGTCGATGAATTAGTGGCCGCTGCCAAAGCCGGTAAGGAAGTCACCGTCATCATCGAATTGCTGGCGCGTTTTGATGAAGAGGCCAATGTGGTTTTGGCCGAACGTTTGCAGGAATATGGCATTCATGTGGTATACGGCATTGTCGGCTATAAAACCCACGCCAAGATGTTGATGGTGGCGCGGCGCGAAGGCGATAAGCTGCGTCATTATGTGCATCTGGGTACCGGAAACTATCATCCGAAAACTGCTCAGGTATACACCGACTATGGTTTGCTGACCTGCAATAAGCAGATTGGTGATGATGTCTATCGGGTATTTTTACAGCTCACCAGCCTGGGTAAAGTCAGCAAACTCGATACGCTGTTTCAATCGCCTTTTACGCTGCATAAAACCATGATGCGGCGCATTGAGCGTGAAATTGAAAACGCTCAAGCCGGCAAAGCTGCGCGCATCATTTTGAAGATGAATTCACTCTACGAAGAACAGCTGGCGCGTAAACTTTATGAAGCCAGTCAGGCGGGTGTGAAAATCGATTTAATTGTACGTGGCGTCTGTCAAATTCGTCCGGGTTTGCCCGGTGTTTCAGAGAATATTCGTGTGCGTTCCATCGTCGGTCGTTTCCTCGAACACACTCGCGCTTACTGCTTCCATAACGATGGCGACCCGGAAGTCATTCTCGCCAGCGCCGACTGGATGAGCCGCAATATGTTTCATCGCGTGGAAATCGGTTTTCCGTTGTTGACCAAGAAACTGCGCGACAAGGTGATCAAGGATTTGGAAAGTTACCTGGCCGATAATTGCCAGGCCTGGGAACTCGACAGCGACGGCCATTATCAGCTGTGTCGCCCCGGCAAAGATAACCCTGTTTCGGCGCAGCAGACGTTATTGGACGAGGCCATCAGCAGCGCCGGCACTAACTGATTCAGGTGTCGCCGTTATCCATTGTCGGCAACTGCAGTTGATAACCCAGCTTCGTCAGATACTGCGCTTCCTGTTCCAGGTCGGCCTGGGTCAGGCTGTGCTCTTCCCACCAGTCTGCGGTGGCGATCAAGGACAGGTCGGTGTTGTCGATGCGCAACGAAATGCCTTCCGATTTGCTGCCGGTACGAGCGCGATGCAGCACCACTGCAAGACGAAACATCACCAGCAGGGCGGGCAGAATCTGGCGGTCTTCATCGGTTAAATGTGTCAGCGCATCGGCGTCCGGTTTTTTGCGATGATGTTGAATTAAAAACGTCAGTCGCTGTTGTTCTTCGCGACTGAAACCCGCCAGGTCACAATGCTGCACAATGTACGCCGAATGTTTGTGAAACTGGTTATGGCTGATGTCTAAGCCCACTTCAGCCAGCTGCGCCGCCCAGCGCAAATAATTGTTCCAAGGATGCGGATCGGTCAGTCCCAAAGCTTCGACATTATTGTTCAAAAAACCTTCGGCGGTGGCGGCGACGCGCTCGGCCTGAGCGGCATCGGCGTGGAAGCGTTGCGCCAGATGAGTCACACCGCGACTGCGCACATCTTCCTGATCGAGCCGGCCAATAAGGTCGTACAGCAAACCTTCACGCAGCGCCCAGGGCGAAGCTTCCATACTGTCGAGACCCAAGCCTTCAAAGACAGCACGCAAGACGATCAAACCGCCGACAAAAACCGGCTGCCGATCACTGCCCAGGCCGTCGGGTTTGAAGTCATCAATCGATTTGGCCTGGCCAGCCTGGTCGCATAAATCATCGAGCAAGGCGCGGGTAATGATAGGTGAACCGGTGGTTGCTTCAGCAACTTTGGAAATGGCCTTGATGGAACCGGAACAGCCGATGGCGCGTTGCCAACCGACCGTTAGAAATTCATCGCGCACCGGTTCGATTTTTTGCAGGCAATAGGTAGTCGCCTTCTTCACGGCTTTTTTGCTCAGCGAACCGGAGTCGAAAAATTCGCGCATCAGGGCGACGCAACCCATGCCCAGACTTTCCAGCTGCAAGGGCTGGAATTGTTCGCCGACAATCACCTCGGTGCTGCCGCCACCGATGTCGACCACCAGGCGACGATCGAGTTCGTCATCCAAGCCCTGCGCCACGCCCTGATAAATCAGTCGCGCTTCTTCGGCGCCTGAAATCACATCGATGCGATGCCCGAGCGCCTGTTCAGCCTTGGTCAAAAACACTGACGAGTTGGTCGCCTTGCGCAACGTTCGGGTGCCAACAGCGCGGACTGCCGAAGCTGGCAAATGACTGATGCGCTGACCAAAACGGCTCAGACATTCCAGCGCGCGACGCTGTGACAAATCGTCCAGAGCGCCATCTTCGCTTAGGCCGAACCCCAGTCGCACCGGCTCTTTAATGCGGTCGAGCACGGTCAACTCGCCCTTGTCGAGGCGGGCGACAATCATATGAAAGGAGTTGGAACCCAGATCGATGGCAGCCATTTCTTCGACCCGGTTGCGCCAGAAATCCGACAACTTAAGCATGAGCAATGCAACCTAACAGGCAAACTGCGACAATGCTGACTCAGCTTTATGACAGGAGCAAGGACGATGGCCATCCATTCATTTCGCAACCATCAACCCAAACTGGGCCGGGCGGTGTTTGTCGATCCCAGCGCCATGGTGATTGGCGATGTGGAACTGGGTGATGATGTCTCGGTCTGGCCGGGCGCCATCGTGCGCGGCGATATGCACCGCATCCGCATCGGTGCGCGTACTTCCGTCCAAGATGGTGTGGTGCTGCACATCACCCACGCCAGCGATTACAACCCCGACGGCTATCCATTGACCATTGGCAACGACGTCACCATCGGTCACCAGGCCTGTCTGCATGGCTGCACCATTGGCAATGAAGTGCTGATTGGCATCGGCGCCACCGTGCTCGACGGCGCCGTGGTCGAAGACCAGGTAGTAATCGGCGCGGGCTCTTTGGTAGCGCCGGGCAAGCGGCTGGAATCGGGCTTTCTCTACGTGGGTTCACCCGCGCGACAGCAGCGTGCGCTGAGCGAAAAAGAGCTGAGCTACTTCCGCTATTCGGCCGCCAACTACGTCAAACTGAAAGACGACTATCGCGCCGAAGGTCTGAACAGTGTTGCGCCAGACTGACACTGATCGTCCCGGAAAATTTCGTTTAATAAGCTTTTTCAGCTTGAGCCCTTGAAAAGCTTGTTATACAGTCCCACGGGTCGAAACGCAGTGTTTCGTCATTTTAAACCCTCACACGAACTCATAAGCACAGACGGAGGTTAGCTATGCGACGCATTCATCCATACGCACAAAATACCTCTTGCTCCGCCCGCCTGATGGCGACCGGAGTTAAAAATCTGTTGCGTCCGCGATTCGTGTAACACCTGCCTCACGAGCCGCGGATTGAAGCCGCGGCCCGTACTGATTTAGCACCACAAAACAGTTCCCTCCAAGGCTCCAATCCGTCGCTCCAGGCTTAACAAACTGGAGAACGAACCATGTTAGTCAACAAACTGATCAACCATCTGCAGCGCCGTCGCGAACTGAACCTGTGGTTGAAAGAAAAACGCCAACAACGCTTTCTGGCCGATCACTTAAGCGATCACCTGCAAAACGATATTGGCTTGCATCAACAAACCGTCGAACGTCCGCTGAACTGGAGGACGGTCAAGGAAGAGCGCCAGGAGCAAGCCAGTATTGGCAGAGAAAGAGCAGGGCCTGGTAGCGCCTAACGATGGGGAGCATCCATTTCGTCAGAGACGATGCTGACAGGATGCTCCCCATTTTTTGTGTCGGGGCGCCAGGGCAGATCCGCACCCCGACAACAGCTGCTTTATCCCCTCTCACTCAGTGATAGACTGCCCGCAAGCCCCTCGGATAACGGCTTGTATGCGCACCGACATCGAACGCATCTACCAACAAGAAAACCGCCGCGTTCTCGCCACCCTGATTCGCCTGCTCGGCGATTTCGACCTGGCCGAAGAAGCCTTACACGACGCCTTTATGGCGGCCTTAAAACAATGGCCTGAAGACGGCATACCCGATAACCCCCGCGCCTGGCTGGTCTCTGCCGGACGCTTCAAAGCCATCGACCAGCTGCGCCGACGCAGTCGCCACCGAGATGCGGTCGAGGAAATGACCACTCAAGCACTGATCGACCAGGAGGCCGAAGCGGACAATATTGATCACAGCATCGATGACGACCCACTGCGGCTGATCTTCACCTGCTGCCACCCGGCACTGGCCCGGCCGGCTCAGTTAGCGCTCACCCTGCGAGAAGTCTGCGGCCTGCGCACCGAAGAAGTGGCACGCGCCTTTCTCACCAAAACTCCGACCATCGCCCAGCGCATCGTGCGCGCCAAAAGCAAAATCCGCGACGCCGGCATCCCTTACGAAGTACCCGAACGCCACGAACTGGCGCAGCGACTGGAAGCGGTCCTGGCGGTGGTCTATCTGCTGTTTAACGAAGGCTATGCGGCTTCGGAAGGCGATGACTTAACTCGACCTGATCTCGCCGAAGAAGCCATTCGCCTAGGCCGCATGTTGGCCGACCTGTTACCCGAACCTGAAGTACTCGGCCTGCTCGCCCTGATGCTGTTGCATCATTCGCGTCGGCCGGCGCGCAGCGATATCCAGGGTGAACTGGTGCGCTTGCAGGATCAGGACCGCAGCCTGTGGGACAGCAAACTGATCGAAGAAGGCTGTGCTTTAGTGCCGCGCGCTTTGGCACCGGGCGGTATCGGCCCTTACGGTTTGCAAGCCGCCATCGCCGCCCTGCATGCCGAGGCCACTAACTTTGCCGACACCGACTGGGCGCAGATTCTCGGCCTCTACGATGCCCTGCTGCAACTGAACCCATCGCCAGTCATCGCCCTGAACCGCGCTGTCGCTCTGGGCATGAGCCAGGGACCGGCGGCGGGACTTGCCGCCATTGAGGCGCTGCTCAGCGATGCCACCTTGCAAAACTACCATCTGACTTTCGCCGCCCGTGCCGATTTCTGTCGCCAGCTTGGTCAACTGGATAAAGCCCGTGCTGCCTACCAAAAAGCACTGGCACTCACCGCCCTGGCACCGGAACAACGCTTTCTGCGCCGCCAACTACAGGCGCTGGGTTAGCAATGTCGAATTGCAATCTCGGCCAACGACTACACCAAAACCACCACGGAGAAACACCATGCAATATCTAGCACTGGTCTACTACAGCGAAGCCAAGATGGCCGAACTTTCCACCGACGACTGGGACGCCCTGAACCGGGAATGCATCGCCTGCAGTGAAGGCCTCACCGCCAATGGCCAGATGCTTGACGGCCGCCCGCTGATGCCGGTCGATACCGCCACCACCGTGCGCGTACGCGATGGCAAAGTGACCGTAACCGATGGGCCCTTCGCCGAAACCCGTGAGCAGTTAGCTGGGTTTTATTTACTGGAAGCACGGGATTTAAACCAGGCCATTCAACTGGCTGGCAAGATTCCACCGGCGCGTTATGGCAGTGTGGAAATCAGGCCGGTGCGGGAGTTACGCAGTGAGGGGAATGAGCACTATCGCTAGCCAAAGAAGCTGATTAATAAAGTCAGTTGTTTATCAATGAGGCCATAGTTTGCTAAAAAAACTGCTCAGAAAATTCAGCGAACCTAAAAAGGAAGGCACTGAAGTACGACTAATACTTCCGAAAGAAACTTTCACAGTCGCCAACTACAGTCGAGAAGGATTACCCGGCGTTGCGGTCATCAATACAGGGTTAATGGATTTTGATCATCAAGGGATTTTCTGTTGGCATCTTTCATTGATTATCGACTTTGATGAATCAGAAATTGTTGAGAATGGAATGCCGTCCGTTCAAGAAAGAGAAATCGTCGAAGCATTTGCTGACAAGCTCAACAAAGAGATTAAAGCAGGAGGAAATGCTTTATTCTTAGCCAGGGAAACCTGGAATAAAACCTGTCGATTGGTGTGGATGGTCTACGACCCGGATATCGCACACGAGCACCTTCAACACCTGATTGAGCACCATCAGTACCCAAGGTACTTTGATTATCACATGGCAATGGATAAAGAATGGCAACAGCCGAACTGGTACTTCGATTGGATAAGGAAGTCTGAAAAATTCAATTAACCGCATGATTATACCAAACAGCATTTTCTCAAGAATGATAGGACATATCCCTTGATCATCTGTAAGACCAAAAGGCTGATACTGCGCGAAGCGCAAATCGACGATTCTGCCTTTCTCCTAGAGTTGCTCAACGAACCTGCCTGGCATCAATTTATTGCACCAAACTCAATCGACAGCATCGAAAAAGCGTCCGAATACATCGAACAAAAGATGCTGGCCAGTTACCGCGAACATGGCTTTGGTTTGTGGTTGGTTGAAACCATTACTGACAGCGATCCTGTTGGTATTTGTGGTTTGCTGAAACGCAACAGTCTGCCGCATCCCGATTTGGGCTTTGCGCTGTTGAGCAAACATTGGGGCCAGGGTTTGGCGTTGGAGGCTGCGACAGCTTCATTGGTCTATGCGCAAGAGACGTTGGCGCTGCAACAGCTGTTGGCCATCGCCAAACCGATGAATTACCGCTCCATTACCTTGCTGGAAAAACTGGGCTTTCGCCATGAGTCCGGTTTTTCTCATCCCGGCTCCGACGAGGTTCTGTCGTTGTATGCCAAGTCGTTCGGTTAAATAAGCAAACGCTGTCGAAAAGCGCTGGGCCGATTCGACCAGCAGAGCGAACCCCAACAACAGGAGCTGTGCCATGAGATTTATGATTATCCGTAAAGCCGATGCTGATACCGAAGCCGGTGTCATGCCCGGCCAGGGTTTATTAGAAGCCATGGGCCGTTATAACGAGGCCCTGGTCGATGCCGGTGTGTGGCGTGGCGGAGAAGGTTTAAAACCGACGAATGAAGCCTATCGCATTCAGTTTCGTGGCGGCGGCGAGCCTGAAGTCATCGACGGACCTTTTGCCGAAACCCGCGAACTGATCGCCGGCTATACCATGATTGAAACCCAGACCGTCGAAGAAGCGCTCGATTGGGTAAAACGCTGGCCGCGTGAAGATGGCGATGTCTGTCTGGAACTGCGTCCGGTCTATGGCCTGGAAGACTTTGAGCCTGGAGTCGGCATCGATGTTCATAACGATCTGGACGCGCGCATTGCACGTCAATCGGTCAGTCAGGCGGTGCATCTGTCTTTTACCGGTAACTGTCGCGAAGCACTGGAGTTTTATGCTGACTTATTGGGCGGCAAACTGCTGACCCTCTCGACCTACAGCGATGCGCCGGAACCAGCACCGGTACCGGACGACTGGTCCGACAAGGTCATTCACTCTGAGCTGTCGCTGGGCAATCTGGTGATTATGGGCGTCGATGCGCCACCGGCGTACTTCGAAAAGCCGCAGGGTGTTAGCGTGCAAATAAGCTTCGACAGCGTTGAGAAGTCACGCTACGCGTTCGACCAACTGGTTGAAGGCGGCAAGGTACGCATGCCGTTTGACGAGACGTTCTGGTCGGCGGGCTTCGGCATGCTGACTGACCGCTTCGGTATTCACTGGATGATCAGCACGGTCTAAGGAAATTCGATGTCGCAATTAACGTTAACAACTTTCGACTGGGTGCCTGAACCGCCACGCGGCTATGTACGCGATCTGCGCGTACGTTGGGCACTGGAAGAAGCCGGGCTGGACTACTCGGTTCGCAGTGTCCCTTTTAGCGACCGCGACGCGAATCATTTCAAGCATCAACCCTTCGGCCAGGTACCCTGGTTGACCGATGGCGAACAAACCATCTTCGAGAGCGGCGCCATTATGCTGCACCTGGGCGAGCGCAGTGAGCGACTGATGCCGCTGGCCAACCCGCAGCGTGGCGAAGTCATTGAGTGGTTATTTGCCGCGCTCAATTCAGTCGAGATGGCGAGCCTGCCATGGACAATCTATATCTTCTCGCAGGACAACGAACAGACGCCGGGCAGACAGAACCTGGACCGGTTTCTAGCCGGGCGCCTGGGACATATGGAGAGTGTTCTAAGTGGGCGAGACTGGTTGGTTGGCGACTTTTCGGTTGCCGATATTCTGATGGCCGATGTGCTGCGGCTGGTGAATCGCTTTGATGGCTTAGCCGATTTTCCGGCTTGTCGCCGCTATGTCGAACAGGCCACTGCTCGTCCGGCCTTTACCAAGGCGTATGCAGATCAGCTGGCGCACTTCGCCAAGGCCGACTAACGCAACTGACTGTCTTTGGAGCCACGCCGGTTGTAACTGCTGTAAGCGGCATCGGCGTCACGCTCGGCCTGGCAGTTGATACACAGTTGCACGCCGGGCAAGGCCTGGCGGCGTGCTTCGGGAATGGTTTCGCCGCATTCGGCGCAGTCGTGTCGGCTTGCGCCCTGGGGCAGGTTACGACGCGCGCGCTCCAGAGCGTCATCGATGGTGGCATCGATCTGATCCTGGACGGCGCCATCGCCGGCCCAACCACTGGCCATACCCACCTCCACGTTATCGAAAACCTAACCTTAGCTTAGCAAACAGCGATCTTTCGGCCATGGCTGTTCACGACATTAAAGATAAGGTTCAACCGACCCCGCATAAAGGGTGTAACCCGCCGAACCCAGTTCGGAATCGTGTTTTTGGGTACGCATCAGGCCGGTGACGTAGACCGGCTCATCCAGGCCAGGGGTCGGAAAACCGCCCTGCGTCTGCACATGGATAATCTGATTGGCTGGCGGCGGCGGGGTGTGAATGCAGGCGCCGAAATAGGGCACCAGCAGAAAACTGAGTACCCGATCTTCGTCCTGTTCCAGCGGCACAACAAAACCGGCGATTTTTACCGACAGGCCGTCGTAGGCTTCCACCACCGGCGCATCGGCGAGGGCATTACGCATCGACTGATAGAGCCGTTGCGCTTCGGGGTCGTCGTCGGCCAGGCTCGACAGCGACGTTGTTGGTTGCTCGATCTTGGCGGCCAAATCGCCATAACTGAAACCGCTGGGGATCAGTTCTCCCCAGCGCAGTTCCTGCACCGGCCGGCTTTCGGCCCAGGCGGTGCTGACCAGCATCAATCCGATCAGCGCCCAACGAAGTTTCATGCAGTGTCCTCAGGTGGTGACGGTCAGGCCGTCACTGAGTGAACGCCGATAAGCTTTCCAGCCCGGCGCCAGGCCGATCAGAATACTCAGAGCCACCACCGCCAACAAGACACCGGACATCGGCCAGACCGGCAGACTCAGTGTTAGTTGAATGCCGTAGGCTGGCTGTACCCAGAGCGCGGCGAGAGCAATCAGCGCCCAGTGCAGCAGCAAGCCCAGCACCAGGCCGGCGATGCCGTAGAAGCCGGATTCAATCATCAACAAGCCAAGAATATGCTGCGGTCGGGCGCCGAGCGCGCGCAAAATCGCCATTTCGCGGCGGCGTTCATTCAGCCCGGCGAGAATGACTGTGACCATGCCGAGCAAGCCGGTAACCACCACCAGACCGGAAATGGCAATCAACGCATTTTCGGCGATGCCGATCATCTGCCACAGCTCGGCCAGCGTTGCGCCGGGTATGATGGCGGTCAGCGGTTCGGCACGATACTGATTGATACGGCGTTGAAAACCTAAAGCCTGAATGCGCGATTTCATGCCCACCAAAACGGCGGTCACGGTATCGGGCGTCAGGTCCATTGCCAGCGCTTCTTCGGCCGACACATCGAAACCGGGTAAGCGCACACCTGCGGTCCAGTCGACGTGAATGGCGGTCATGCCTTCGAGCGGAATGTGTAAGGTGCGGTCCACCGGTGTGCCTGTCGGAGCCAAAATGCCGACCACGGTGAAGGGTTTGTCGTCGTGCAATTCAAAAGACGTGCTGCCCAGACCATGGGCGATAACCACTTCGTCGCCCAGTTGGTAGTTCAGCGCTTTGGCCACGGCGCTGCCCAACACAACGTCATAAACGCCGTCGAAACTGCGACCTTCGCTGATGTTCAAATTCTGACGACGACCGTACTGGTAATGCACGAAATAATCGTTGTTGGTGCCCAGTACCCGATAACCGTGGTGCGAATCGCCGAGCGAAAACGGAATGGTCCAGTCGACGGCGTCGTTTTTACGGATGTCGTCATAGGTTTGCCAACTGATGTTGTTGGTGGCGTTGCCGATGCGGAAGACCGAGTACAGCAACAAATTCAAACCACCGGTGCGGCCACCGACGATCAAGTCGGTGCCCGACAGCGTATTGGAAAAGCTGGAGCGGGTGTCTTGGCGAACGCGGTCGACGGTCAGCAACAGCGCCAACGACAGCGCCACCATTAATAAGGTCAACACAGCGGTTGAACGTCGGTTCCACAGACTGCGCAGCGCGAGGTTAATCCAGTTCATTGGCTCACCTCCGCGGCCTGGGCGGTCAGCGCCAGCTGATGATCAAACCAGGGCGCCAGACGACGGTCGTGGCTGACGAAAATCAAGGATGCGCCGATGCTGCGACACTGTTCGGTCAACACCTGCATAAAGTTCTCGACGTTGTCTTCATCCAGCGCCGAGGTGGGTTCGTCGGCAATGATCAATTCCGGCGAACCGATCAAGGCACGCGCCGCAGCCACGCGTTGCTGCTGGCCAACGCTAAGCCGCGAAACCGGGGCATGCCATAAAGATTCCGGCAGTTGCAAACGGCGCAACCAATGTTCGACGGCGCTGTGCAAATCACCATGCTCGTCGTGGGTGCGTTGCAGGCGCCGCTTGGACAGTCGCGCCGGCAACTCAACATTGGCGGCGACCGATAAATAAGGCAGCAGGTTAAACTGCTGAAAGATGTAACCCAGGTGATCGGCGCGGAAGCGATCGCGTCGCCGGCCGGGCCAATCACTCAGCGGTTGTTCGAGCACCTGCAACTGACCTTCGCTGGGTACCAGAACACCGGCGAGCAAATTCAGCAGCGTGCTTTTACCACTGCCACTGGGACCCTGGATAAACAAGGATTTGCCTTGAGGTAATGCCAGGTCGGCAAGCTCGACCGTGGGCCGGGACATGCCCGGCCAGCGGTAGCTCAGCGCCTGCCAGGAGACAGCTGTGCTCATGGTGTGATTACTCCAGGTTTAAGAGAGTACGGCTCGGCGACAGTTCGGCAGCGCCCTGGCTGGTTTCGGTCAGGTATTGAACGTCGAGATCGTCGAAGCGCTCAAAGGCGTCGAACAGACCGACTTCCACCTGCACCAGTTCTTCCGGATTGTCGCAATGGAAGTGCCAGCTAACGTCCACATCGCTGTGCTGAGCGCCTTGGTGGTCGTGGTCGTGATCTTCGTCGTGATCTTCGTCGTGATCATGGTCGTGGTCGTGGTCGTGGTCGTGGTCTTCATCATGATGCTCGTGCTCATCATCTTCGAGCACCGCACTGTCGATATCCACAGCTTCCAGTTCGCAACCGGCGGCAGAGCTCAGTCCCCACAAGGCATCGGCATCACGCAGTTTGGCCACGGCAGCATCGATAGCGGCGTGCTGCTCCTCGGTGCTGGGCTCGTGTTCAAAACCAAACACATTATAGGCCGGCGATTCCAGGGCAAAGACCAATTCGTGGTGATCAAGAGCAATCGATAACTGCGCCGCACCGTGTTCGTGCGCGCCGTGCTGACGTTCGGTTTCAGCCATTACAGAAGTGGCCAGCGGAGCCATGGCAAAGGTGGCCAGCAACAGGGGGAGATTGGTTTTCATACGATCCTCAATTCAACAATAAATACGACGGCCGAGGGTCGGCCACTAACATCAGTTGAGTATTGAAGACGAAGCCGGCGGCCCACGAGCCGCCGGTTGGATTACAGCTTGGTCGATGGTCCAAAAAGGACGCTGGGCCACCAGCGGAGCAGCGCTGGCGATGGTCGATAATAAGATAAAAGCGAAAGCTCCGACCTGGCTGAGCTTAAGCAGGTTACAGCTTTGGCAGTCGGTAAGGTTGTCAACATCCGTATGCTGACCATCATCCGCCGCCAGACTTTGCGTCTGCTGCGCCAGATGCACCGGCGCGTGCCAGTGCTGCACAGCCCCCTGGCCCACCAACATCAACAGCGTCACCAACAACAAGGCACGCCAACGACGTTGAGCGATCTTAACCATCAGGCAGGCGGCATCCGTTCGGCGCGGGCCGAAGAAAGTTGCTGTCTGCCTGACATCGGACATTGGACTCTTTTGCCTCTGTGACTTAGTGCGACGCTACGACCGGCACCACCAAGGATGCCTGGCGCGGTTCAGTGCCATCGGACGTAATGGTGGCAGTCAGCACTAACTCACCGGTTCTGCTGCCAGCACTGAATTGAGCAAAGAACGATTGCTCACGGTTGTTGGTCGGGTCGGACAGAGACGGGTCACCCTGTAATTTTACCTCTGTCGGATGACCACCGGGACGGGTCAAGGTCAGGCTGACACGACTGGCGTCTATTTCATCGAACGAATCCGGCAGGATACGCACGATCGCCTTAACCTGCTCGCCGACCTGATAAACCGGCGTCTCGGTATTAACACTGACACCGATCAGCGCCACCACGTCACCCAAGGCGGTAAAGATCGTAGTCCGCGGCCGCACCGGCACCTGCTTGACCGCCGTTTTGGCACCTTTTTCCAAAGCAGTGACGACAAAATCCTGAGCGGACTCTTCGTTCAAAATGGCTTGGTGAGTGGCAAAGCTGGTAGGGAATACATAGCGGTTTTCGAGCAGGGCGCTATTGCGCATCACGACACCGTCACCACCCCAGCTGGTTTCAATCACCAGTTGGGCTTCTTCGTTGTTAGTCAGGTAATTGATGCGGTATTGCTCGGCTGTGCGCTGATCGATGCCAATCACTATCACATCTTCGATATGGGCCGGCAGCGATTGCTCGATCACTTCCTGAATATGCATCTGACGTTCACGCGCGGCGGCCAGGTCGGGCAACCCATCGGCATCGACGCCTTCCCAGTTCAGCCGGACCCAGTCGTCAGGATTGTCCATATTAAAATCGGCAAGGCGACTGCCAGCTTCACCGCAACAACCGTCGTAACGCGGAATCAGATCAAATGTAGAGGGGAACGTCAGCATGGTACGGCGAAAGCCATCAATGCCGCCCATAAAGATATTGGCGGTGCCCCAACCGTTTTCCAGCAGATCAAACACTTCCACCGAACCGCGCAGTGGCGTACCAGCGGTAATCAGACGGTGCACGCGCGCACTGCCACCTTCTTCCAGAATATAGGCGCGGGCAATCAGGCCGCCCATGCTGTGCGCCACCAGATCGACGGTCTGATCCTGAGGAATATTCTCGTCGATATAGTCGGCCAGGATGCGGGCATTATCGAACACGCTGCGGCGCCAGTCATAATCGAATAAAAACAGATCTTCGCCTTCGCGGTAGCCTTCTGCGGTCAAGCGATTCACGAAGCCGGCGTAGACTTCCTGTTTGTAAACGCCGAGATAGGAGATTTCCCGAATCAAGCCGCATGGATGGGTATCGGTATCGGCCGGGTCGTAGGCTAAGGTTGGAAATTTAGTAATGGACGCAACGGTGCCCCAAACCACCTGCTGCTGGCCCTCAGCGGTGTCGCGGCATAGCCGGGAACCGAGCAGGCCGGGCACAACAACGACTGGGTTGTGCACTTTGTGTGAGGTTTCATTTTGGGCGCAGGCGGTCATAAAACCGCTCACCACGAGCAGCGCGCACAACGATAAGCTGCGTCGAGCGGTGTTCAGTGAATGTACAAATGACATGGTCTTTCTCCCTGGGTTGTATCCTGCGCAACCCCAGCCGGATGTTACAGTGTATCATTGTATTTGCAAGCCGGACGGGTGTTGCTCACTTGGATATACTGACGTTTTCCTTGTTGTGAGTTCGCTGTGATCGCCGCCTACCTCAATGCACTCTTTCCGGTGGTGTTTTGCGCCGCGCTCGGTTGGTTGTTAGCAAAACGGACCGCCTTGTTGTCAGCGCCGGGGCTGTCTCAACTGGTCACACAAATTGGTTTACCAGCCCTGATCCTCAATGCCCTCTTGGGTATGGAGGCACCACTGGCAGACGTTTCCGCTACGGCAGTGGCCATACTGCTGGTGCTGGTGGTGTCGACATTACTGGGCGCGGTGGTACTGAAACTGAGCGGCCTAAGCGTGCGCGGTTACCTGTCGATGCTGGTCAATCCCAATACCGGCAATCTGGGGATCCCGCTGGTGTTTGCCCTGCTCGGGCAAAACGCCCTGGTGCACGCCGTGGTCATCTCCACCGTCGTCCAGATCAGCCATTTTACCCTTGGCACCTGGCTGCTGTCCGGTCGTTTTACGCTGAAATCAGTACTGGGTAACGCTTCTATTATTGCGTTGATCGTCGGCGCGGTTTGGCATGCTGCCCAGTTGCCGACACCGACGGCCATTATCAGCACGCTCGACTTGCTGGCCGGCATGACCATTCCGGTGATGTTGTTATTGCTCGGTCGCTCGCTGGCGGGGATTGATCTGAGCGAGTTGCGACGCCTGGGCAGGATACTGGGACTGTCTTTCGGTCGGGTGATGTTGGGGATCAGTGCGGCGACCTTGGTGATCTGGCTGATGCCGCTAGCGCCAGTGGTGGCGCAGACTTTATTGCTTCAGGCCTGCATGCCGGTGGCGGTGATCAGCTACATTCTGGCCAGTCATTATGACGGGCCCAAGGATGATATCGCCGCCATTACCCTGATCAGCATTCCACTGTCGCTGCTGGCCGTGATGGCGCTGATGCAGTGGGCACCGGTGTTTCATTGATCAGAGCGTGCCACCGGTTTCGATGCGATAACCCAGATCGATGATCGACTCCTTGACCGCTTCACCGCGCAAACGCGCCAATAACGCCTGGGCCGCCCGCTGGCCCATGGCTTCGCGCGGCGTGACCACGCTGGCCAATTGGGGCGCCATTACCTGGCCAACATCGTGGCCGTGAAAACCGGCGATCGCCAACTGGCCGGGAACCTCCAGACCGCGTCGCACGCATTCAAAATAGGCCCCGATGGCGACATCGTCGTTGGTACAAAACAGACCATCGGCCTGTGGATATTGCTGCAACACCTCGCCGAGCAAGGTCGCACCAACGCTGTAAGAGGAACGCTCGGCGCGGCGCAGTGTTTGCGGCGTAAGGCCAGCAGCGCGCATCGCCTGGTTATAGCCTTCTTCACGCTGCAGGGTGCGGGCATCGAGCCGCACTGCCAGGTAGAGAATATGACGTCGACCGCGTTCAATCATGGCTTCGACCATGGCCCGGGCGGCGGCGACGTTATCGAAACCAACGGCCTGATGAATCGGCGGGTTGCGTGTATCCATCAACTCCACCGTCGGCACGCCGGCCGTTTCCAGCATGCGCAGGGTGCGATCCGTATGCTGACTTTCCGACAGCAAAACGGCATCGACGTTATAGGACAGCAACGACGCCAACGTCCGTTCTTCCACCTCCGGACTGTAACCGTAATGCGCCAGCATCAGGTGATAACCGGCGGGCTCGGTCACCGCTTCGATGCCTTTGAGCACATCAGCAAACACCTGGTTGGTCAGCGATGGCAACAACACACCGATGGCCCGGCTGGTCGACTTGGACAGAATATCCGGGCCGCGATTGGGAATATAACCAAGCGTTTCCACCGCCTCGACAATGCGCAGGCGCAAGCCTTCAGACACCGTATCCGGGTCGCGCAGACAGCGACTGACGGTCATCTTGGTAGCGCCAACCTGGTCGGCGATGTCTTGCAGGGTAGGACGACGTTTCTTCACGGGGCTCCGCTTTGGGCGTGGGCAAACCGCCCCATCTTACACCAGCTGTGGCTCAAGCGGTGCCCCGTCCAATGGCATCCAGGCAAGCGGCCAGCACAGCGTCCGCCGGACGATTAATATCGATGCGAAAGGCTTCATCCAAACCCGGCCGCTCCAACTGTTCGAACTGATTTTGCAACATGTCGCGACCATTAAAATAATGATCGCGACGCTGCGAAAGCCGTGCCCAGATGGTGTCGATATCGCCATCCAGATGCACAAACACCAGCGATGGATCGGCCTCGCGCAAGGCATCGCGATAACGTTGGCGCAGCGCGGAACAGGCCAACACCAAAGGTGCGCGCGTGCGGATCAACTGCGCCAGGCTGTCCAACCAATCGGCGCGGTCGGCATCGGTTAGCGGTACGCCACTGGCCATCTTGCTGACGTTGTCTGCGCTGTGAAAATCGTCGGCGTCGAAAAATGGCAACTGTAACGCCTGCGCCAGTTGCTGACCGATCAGGCTCTTACCGCAGCCAGACACACCCATAACGACAATGCTTTGGTCATTCATTGATTACCACCACCCCTATTGCCACCAAAGCGCCAACTGCGGAAAGGCGACCAGCAAGGCGAGCGCAACAATCTGCAAACCAATAAAAGGCAACAACGAACGGAAAATTTCGCCCAGCGAGATGTCTTTCGGCGCTACGGTTTTCAGATAAAAAGCGGCCGGACCAAAGGGCGGCGACAGGAAAGACACCTGCATGTTCATGCAGAACAAGACGCCAAACCAGATCGGGCTGTAGCCAAGCTCGGTAATAATGGGCACAAAGATCGGCATGGTCAGCAGAGCGACGCCCACCCAATCGAGAAACATACCCAGCACCAAGAGAATCGCCATCATAAAGAGAATGGTCGCCAGACCATTACCACCGCTGACCGCCAGCACCGTTTCGCGCACGAACTCGATGCCACCCATGAGGTTATAAACCCCGACCAGGGCGGTGGCACCAATGCCAATCCAGATGATCATGCCGCAGGTGCGCAAGGTGGTGATGGTGGCCGAACGAATCATTTGATAGCTCAGCTCGCCACGCACCCAGGTACTCAGCGCAATGCCGATAACACCCAAAGCAGAGGCTTCGGTCACCGACGCCACGCCGGTGTATATCGAACCCAGCACAACGGCCACGGACAACAACGGAAACAGCAAGGCTTTGAAGAAATTCGGTGCTGGTTCGGCCTCTGCTTCGGTAGCGTTATCGGACGGCAAGGGCGCCAACGACGGATTCAGATAAGCCCGAATCAGCACATAACCAACGTACAACAAGGCCAACAACAAGGCGGGCAGAAAGGCGCCTTTAAACAGATCGCCGATGGATACGTTGGCGGTTAAACCATAAATAATCAGCACAATACTCGGCGGCAACATGGTGCCCAGTGCGCCGCCGGCACAGGTCGTACCGATGGCCAGACGACGGTCGTAACCCAGACGCAGCATTTGCGGCAAAGCCAGCAAACCGAGCAAAACGGTTTCGCCACCAATAACACCGGACATCGACGCCAGAATGACCGCTACCACCAGCGTCTGGACCGCAACACCGCCACGAATTTTGCGACCTAAGCGATTCATCGCATCGAACAGGTCACGGGCGATACCAGAGTGATCGAGCAAGGCGGCCATCAACACAAACATCGGCACGGCCAGAAACACATAGCTGCCGATAAAGCTGAACAGACGACTGCTGACAATGCCCAGCGCCGGCGGACCGAACCAGCCCAGCGCAAAAATCAGCGCCACAAAACCGGTGACAAACGCCAGCTGCATACCGGTCAGCAGCAAGGCGATCATCAGCACCAGCATCAGCAAACTGCCGTAGCCAATACCAATATCGGAGAGTTCAAACATCAGACTTTCCTCCGCCACTGGCGCAGATCGCGCAACAGATGCAGCAGGTATTGCAGCGTCAGCACGACGATGGCGAGCAATACCATCACCTTCAACAAGGCCGGAAACGGTGGATTCCAGGCCGAGCCGGAAGTTTCCAGACGGAAGGCGCCCCAAGGCGTGAATACCGCTTTCTTCGCCATGATTGAGGAGGCGTAGAGCATCATGGCGCAGAAACCCAGGCCAAACAGATGATGGACGATGCGTAACGCCCGCTGGCCGCGCTCTGACAGGTGGTCATAGATCAACACCACCCGCACGTGTTTGTCGGTGGCAAAGGCATAGAGGCCGCCGAAGATAAACAGCGACGCGCCAAGAAAGGTCGCGGTTTCGTGCACCCAGAAAGTCGGCGCATTAAAGGCATAACGCCGCACCACTTCGTAACAACCGATGATGGCGACGATGGCAAAAATCAGGCTCAGTTTTTTGCCGAGCCAAACAATGGCGCGGTCGAGCCAGGTCGATGCCAGGTCGGCATCGTCCTCTGTCGGCACCACCGCAGCTTGGGGTTCGGTATTCATGCAAAGGCTCCGGCCCCGGCCGTTACCGGGGCATCACAGTCAATGACTTAAAGCAGACCCTGAGATTCCAGGAAGGCGGTGACCGAATCGTAAACGCGACGCGCGTTAGGCGATTCCTCAGCGTATTCCTCCCACTGCGTCCGGGCGATAGCACGGAACTCCATGCGCTCTTCAGCTGACCAATCGTGGATAGTAATGTCTGGGTTTTCACGTGCTTCTTTGACCGCATCGATATCGGCCATCGCCAACTGGGTGCTGATGTCGTTGGCAAAGTCACGCACTGACACCGTGAAGATTGCCTGAATATCTTCGGGCAGCTCATTCCACTCATCCAGGTTCATCGCCACTTCCAACAGCGGCAGCGAATGGAAACCGGGGTAGACCGGGTGCGGAGCAATGTCGTGCAAACCCTGGGCGTGGTTGGTGGAAAAAACGGTGTTATCGGCGGCATCAATCACGCCTTTGCTGAGCGCGGTATAGACTTCCGAACTGGGCAGATTCACCGGCGCCGCGCCAGCGGCGGCAAACACCGACTGCACCAGACCTTCCGGTGCGCGCAGTTTCAAACCTTGCAGATCGGCAACGCCATCGAGCGGCACTTTGGATACAAAAGCTTCCAGACCGGTCGCGCCACCACCGACGAACTTAACGCCATAGGGCTCATAGAGTTCGTTCATCAGCTCGTAGCCGCCGCCGTAATAGATGTAATCGATCAGTTGATCGGGGTTCGACCAGGCGCCAACGGTGTTGCCGATCAAACCAAAAGCCGGATCTTTACCGGAGAAGTAACCGGTCACCGAGATATGACCATCGAGAATGCCGGATTCGATGGCATCGAGCGTTTCGGTGTGGCTGACCACCGAGTTGACCGGCAGGATTTCGATGTCGACACGACCGCCGGTCATGGCTTCGACGCGCTCAGCCCATTCCTGCTTGATCTCGAAATTACGGACCCCGGACGGGTCAGATGATTGGAACTGAAAACGGTAGTCTGCGGCGATTGCCTGGCTGCCGATGGCGATCAACGCCAAACCGGCCGCCCACTTGAGGGAAGCGTGCATGGTAGTCTCCTAGCTTTTGTTTTTGTTGGTTTTGTTACCGGTAACATCGTTAGCGATGTTACCGGTAACTCGGCGAACTCTAATGCAGCTTTTCCGGCTTGGCAAGCGAGGATTTATACGCAGCGAATTGAAAGTGCGACAGGCTATTCGAAGGGGTAGAGGAAGTTCCAGTCGGCGCGCATTGAATCCATCAATTGCATCATCGACAGCGTCTCGGTCAAGGGAATAACGGAACTCTCCCGCTCACCGGCGGCCAGGCACCGCGCCACTTCTTCAACCTGATAGACAAAGCCGTTGTCATGTCGCTGCCATTCATGAGTCTCGCTGCTAAGCACCTCGTTACCCCCGTCATGACGATGATGAATAAAGCGATTGCCCTGCTGAAACTCGGGAAATTCGACATAGCCCTGGCTGCCATAGATCATCGCTTCGGGTTTCATCTTCAGGCTGCAACTGGTGCTGATATTGACCATCACACCGGACGGATAACGCAACAGATAATTAGCCCATTCATCGACGCCAGTGGTGCCAAATTCAGCCATCGATTTAACCTCAACCGGCCGTGCGTCAAGCAGGAAGTTGGCGAAGGTCAGCGGATAAATGCCCATATCCAGGGTGACACCACCAGCTAAGTCCGGGTCTTTCAATCGGGTTTCATAATGTGGCGGCACAAAGGCACCGAAGCTGATATTCAACTGGCGCAGAGCGCCGATCAGGCCGTTGTCCAATTGCGCTTTTAACTGCGCCTGAGCTGGCAAAAACCGAGTCCAGATGGCTTCCATCAGAAACAGACCACGCACCTGGGCCAACTTGATCAGAGCACTGGCCTGATCAGCATTAACCGTAAACGGCTTTTCCACCAACACCGACTTGTTATGCTCCAGAGCCATGCGGGCGTTATCGTAATGGAAGTTGTGTGTGGTGGCGACATAGACCACATCGATATCGGTCCGCTTAAGTAAGGTTTCATAGTCGCAGCCATCAATGCCGAACTCACTCGCCAATTCGGCCGCTTTGGCCGGCGTACGAGAAGCCACGGCGAGCAATTCGCTGCCCTCGTGCTGCTGCACAGCGGCGGCCAGTTTACGCGCGATATTACCGGCGCCAAGAATGCCCCAGCGAATGACGTCTGTGCTCATAGGATGCTCCGATTAGTGTGTCATCTCGCCGTCAAGAAGGCGCAAAATGTGACCTCTGACTGGCCGAGCTTGATTGCAATGTGTCAGGCTAGCCCCATTGACCTAAAACGATTTTACCGACCGCTGCCGAGTTGCAGCGTCTCGAATTTTCCACAAAGGACAGGTAAACCACCCATGTCTCCGCTGAAACGCTTGCTCGCCGCCATTATCGGTCTGGCCGTTATGGTCTTTCTGTTCTGGATTGGCTTATTTGTTTTTCTGGCCGCGCTGGCCATTGGCATTGGCCTGGCGGCAATTAACGCCATTAAATTAAAACTGACCGGTCGCCCCTTGTTCGCCAGCCGCTTCCGTCGTTTTTACGAACAACAGCAGCGCCGGCAATCCTCACAAAAGGGCAATGTCATTGAAGGTGAAGTCGTTAATCACGACGACGATCGCTAGCCTTTAACTCTCTGCGCTGATGTCTTCGGCCGACTTTTTCGGAATAAAGCGGCTGAATAACAAACCCAGCTCAAACAGCAACCACATCGGCACCGCCAGGATCGATTGAGACACCACATCCGGCGGTGTCACCAGCATGCCAATCACAAAACAACTGACAAAAACGTAAGGTCGTTTCTTACTCAAAGATTCAACCGAAGCGATCCCTGCCCGTACCACCAGAAAAGTAGCAATGGGAATTTCAAAGGCGATACCGAAAGCAAAAAACAGCTTCAGACAGAAATCCAGGACGTTGCCGATATCGGGCATCAGGTTGATGTCTTCCGGACCCACCGAAGTAAAAAACCCAAACACCAGCGGCAGCACCACGAAATAAACAAAGGCAACGCCGGCATAAAACAAAAAAACGCTGGAGATAAACAGCGGCACCGCCACCATGCGCTCGTGCTTATATAAAGCCGGCGCAATAAAGCCCCAGATCTGATGCAGCAAATAAGGCACCGACACAAAAATGGCCAAGACGATGGTCAGTTTCAGTGGTACGAAAAACGGCGAGGCAACGCCGGTGGCAATCAGTTGGCCGCCTTCAGGCAACAGAATCTGCAGCGGCCGGACCAGAATCATGTACAGATCACCGGCCAGGAAATACAGACCGAGAAAAACGACAAATACCACCAGCAACGAACGCATCATCCGGTCGCGCAACTCCTTGAGATGCGCGACCAGTGGCATAGAAGAATCTTCAGGGTTTTCCGTGGTCATCATTACTGCCTGAGGGTGCCGACGTCGACTGCGATGGAGTCGAGGAGGAAGATGACGACGGGTCTTTACCAGCCGGTTCATCATTATTGCGGAATGTCTGGCCGCGGGTTTCAGCCATGATCTTCCGGTTCAGTTCATCCAGCTTCACTTCCTGTTCCAGCTGGGTCTGCATGGAACGCATAAAGCGGCGCAAATTGCCGACCTGGCGACCCACCGTACGAGCCACGCCTGGCAATCGTTCCGGGCCAATCACGACCAGACCGATCACGGCAATCAACAGCAGCTCGCTAAAACCCATGTCGAACATCGGTGAAGCCTCTTAGCTGCTGCTCTTGTCGCTTTCCTGCTTGGCTTCAGCAGTGGCGGTTTCGGAAAACTGAGCGTCTTTGGATTTTTCTTCCAGACTCTTGGCCTCTTCCGCCTTTTCCGCTTTCTCTTCTTCGCTCATCGCTGACTTGAACGACTTGATAGCACCGCCGACATCACCACCCAAGCCTTTCAGTCGCTTGGTGCCGAAAATCAGCACAACGATCGCCAAGACGATCAGCAATTGCCAAATGGAAATTCCACCAAAACCCATCTTGCACCTCACTCGGTTTTAAAGCGCTTCGGCCGTTGCCGAAGCGCGGGATTCGTGCGCGCCCCTCAGTTGGAGCGGGCGGCTTTTTCATCGTGTCCGGATAAACCGAAACGTCGCTGTAATTCTTCCAGAACTGCGTCCGGGCCTAAACCCAGGTCGGCCAGCATCACCAGACTGTGGAACCAGAGATCAGCGGTTTCGCTGATGAGTCGCTCCGCCGGGTCGCTGCCTGCTTTAACGTTCTTGGCCGCGAGAATAGTTTCGACGGCTTCTTCGCCCACTTTCTCGAGAATCTTATCCAAGCCCTTAGCGTATAACGAAGCCACGTAGGATTCATCCGCCGCCGCGCCTTTACGCGCTTCCAGCGTCGCCGCCAATTGTTGCAAAACATCCATAATATGACACCGTCGTTAACGAATTATGTCGGTCCTAAGGCCACAGCAGCAAGAGGGCACCAACACCCAGTCCGGCCCATTGGCCCGGCGACAGACTGAGCAGCCAGGCGCCTGGATCACCGGTCCAGAACACAAAGAGTAACAAAACCGTCGCCAACAACCGGCGCGTCAGTTTGCGATTGGCGCGCTGCTGACTGACTTGAATATCGGCCAGACGCTGCTGCAAACGCTGCTCAACCTGACCGACCTGCCGCAAGTTGAGCAAGGTATCATGCACCAGATCCGGCATCTGCGGCGCCTTGGCGAGCCAGCCCGGCCCATGCTGCTGTATGGCTTTGAGCAGTCGCTTGGGTCCGACCTGCTCGCGCATCCAGCGTTCCAAAAACGGTTTAGCCGTCGCCCACAAATCGAGTTGTGGATACAACTGACGACCCAGGCCTTCGACGTTCAGCAAAGTCTTTTGCAGCAACACCAGCTGCGGCTGAACATGCATATCAAAACGTTGTGCGGTCTGGAACAAACGCACCAGCAATAAACCGAAGGAAATTTCCGCCAGTGGCTTCTCAAAAATCGGTTCACATACCGACCGAATCGCCGCCTCGAATTCGTTGACCCGGGTATTGGCCGGCACCCAACCGGACTCAACATGCAGTTCGGCAACGCGATAATAGTCGCGATTAAAAAACGCCAGCAGGTTCTGCGCCAGATAGTTCTGATCTTCGCGTGACAGCGAACCGACAATGCCGCAATCGATACCAATGTACTGTGGCGATTGCGGATGCTGTCGACTGACGAAAATATTGCCCGGATGCATGTCAGCGTGGAAGAAGGAATCGCGGAACACCTGCGTAAAGAAAATCTCCACACCGCGCTCGGCAAGGATTTTCATATCGACGCCAAGTTCGTTGAGCTCATCAACACTGGACACGCCGATACCATCAATGCGTTCCATTACCAGCACATTGCGCCGGGTGTATTCCCAGTAAACCCAGGGAATATAGAGCAGCTCAGAGTCTTCAAAGTTACGTTTAAACGCCGCCAGGTTGGCGCCTTCACGCATCAAATCCAGTTCATCGAGAATGGTTTTGCGGAAATCTTCAACCACCGCCTGAGGCCGCAAGCGATGACCATCCGGCAGCATATTGACCAGCCAGGCCATCACTTCCATCAAACGCACATCTTTAATAATGCCGCTTTTGATACCCGGCCGAATGACCTTGACCACCACCGAGCGACCATCGGGCAGTACCGCACTGTGCACCTGGGCAATGGACGCCGACGCCAGCGGATCGGCATCAAATTCAAGAAACAGATCGTCGATGGATTGACCCAAGGCCTCTTCGATCAGAGCGCGGGCCTTTTTGCTGGGAAAAGACGGCACATTGTCCTGCAAAAAGGCCAGTTCGGTGGCCATTTCCGGCGGCAGCAAATCGCGCCGGGTCGACAGAATCTGGCCAAATTTAACGAACACCGGACCGAGCGTTTCCAGCGCGCGGCGCAGCCGATAACCTTCGCTGCCACGCGCCGGAATGATCCAGCGCAACGGGAAAAACCATTGCGCCACCCGGATCGGCCAGGGGACTTGCTGGTAGCGCAGCAGGGTATCCAAACGGTATCGACTCAGCACCCAGGCGATGCGGATCAGACGGAAGAGGGTCAAGAGCGGGACGTCTCCGTATTCAGGCGTTTGGACAAACGTTCCAGACGCGCAGCCAGACGGTCAGCGGCCAGGCGAGTGTTATGCACCTGCTCGCTGTGTGCTTGCCAAAGCGAGTTAGGTACCAGGGCATCGCTTTCTTCGCGCAGATAGTTATGCAGCGTGCGCCCAGCCGATTCACCCTGAACCCGCGCCCAGCCGGCGAAACTGCGCAACCCTTCGGCCAGCCAGTGCGCCGGGAGATCACCCAGGCGATCACCGAGCGCCATTTCCCAGTCAATATCCAGCCCGGCGAGAATAGACTGCAGCGTAAAGAAGGTACGGGTATCACCCTGAATATCGATCTGATGCGCCATCATCGCCTGAGTGCGATCGGTGGAACGCAGCACAGCGAACAAATCTGTGGCGCGGCCGCTGACGCGGGCGTTAACCGACTCGGGCTCATGAAACGCCACTTCGATTTGTGCGGTTTGGGCCTCAGCGCCGTCGGCTTCGATCGCCAGCGCCACCTTTAATGCCGGTTCGCGCATTTCCAATACCAGGCTTTGACCGGCCAAATCAGCCAACCGATGCCGGGCACTGGGATCATAACGGAGGGCTTCGTTGATCAGTCGCTGCAGCGGCAAAGCCAGCAGGCTCATGGCTTGATGCCTCGGTGTAAGGCGACAATGCCACCGGTCAAATTATGGTATTGAACACGCTCCAGGCCGGCATCGCTCATCATGGCTTTCAGCGTTTCCTGATCCGGATGCATGCGAATGGACTCGGCCAGGTAGCGGTAGCTGTCGGCATCGCCGGTGACCATGCTGCCCATGCGCGGCAGCGCCTGGAACGAATAAAAATCATAGGCACGGCTGAGCAGATCGTTACGCGGCTTGGAAAATTCCAGCACCAGCAAACGGCCACCGGGCTTCAAGACGCGCTGCATTTCTGCCAGGGCTTTTTCTTTGTGGGTGACGTTGCGTAAACCAAAAGCGATGGTGACCACATCGAAGCGGTTGTCATCAAACGGCAGCGATTCAGCGTTGGCCTGAACGGTTTCCAGGTTGCCGGCGATGCCACGATCGGCCAGACGGTCACGACCAACCTTGAGCATGGACTCATTGATATCCGCCAACACCACCTGGCCTTCGGCGCCAACCTTGCGCGCAAAGGCGTAACTCAGATCGCCGGTACCGCCGGCAATATCCAGCACGCTGTTGCCGGCACGAACACCGGACAATTCAATGGTGTAACGCTTCCAGAGTCGGTGAATGCCGAACGACATCAGGTCGTTCATTAGGTCATATTTGCTGGCCACCGAATGAAACACATCGGCCACCTTTTTTTGCTTATCGCCCGTGGCGACTTCCTGGTAACCAAAATGAGTGGTGTCTTTGTCGGCCATCCGAACTCCGCAGCAATAACAAGGCAACCCGCATTGTAACGATTTCACCTGAGCGGGGCGACAGCACCGACCTTGGAAACTGACCTTTACGCCCGGATAATGACGTCAGTCAAATTGCCTGCCACCGACTTCAGGAGTTCCACCGCCATGCGTCATTATCCCCAAACCCGTCTGCGCCGCCTGCGCGCCCATGACTTTTCGCGCCGCCTGGTGCGCGAAAACCAACTGACGGTGGACGATCTGATTTATCCGGTTTTTGTGCTTGAAGGTGAACAGCAGCGCGAAGCGGTACCCTCCATGCCGGGCGTGGAACGCCTGTCGGTGGATCTGCTGGTGGCAGCGGCCGAGGAGTGGGTGCAACTGGGCATTCCCATGGTGGCGCTGTTTCCGGTGGTGCCTACAGAAAAGAAATCGCTTGAGGCGGAAGAGGCTTACAACCCCGACGGCCTGGCACAACGCGCCACCCGGGCGTTAAAAGCGGCCTATCCGGAACTGGGTGTGATGACCGATGTGGCGCTCGATCCGTTCACGACTCATGGCCAGGACGGCATTATCGATGACAACGGCTATGTGATGAACGACGTCACCGTCCAGACTCTGGTGCGCCAGACCTTGTCGCACGCCGAAGCCGGTGCTGATGTGGTGGCACCCAGCGATATGATGGATGGCCGCATCGGCGCTATGCGTGAAGCGCTGGAAGAAGAAGCCTTTCACAACACCCAGATCATGGCCTATTCGGCCAAGTACGCATCCAACTACTACGGCCCGTTCCGCGACGCCGTCGGTTCAGCCGCCAACCTGGGCAAAGGCAACAAATCGACTTACCAGATGGACCCGGCCAACAGCGATGAAGCACTGCACGAGATTGCACTCGATCTGGAAGAGGGCGCTGATATGGTCATGGTTAAACCGGGTATGCCCTATCTGGACATCGTGCGCCGCGTGAAAGACGAATTCCGTGTGCCCACCTTCGCCTATCAAGTCAGCGGTGAATACGCCATGCATCAGGCCGCTTTCGCCCAGGGCTGGCTGGATAAAAACAGCGTCATGCTGGAAAGCCTGATGGCGTTTAAACGCGCTGGCGCCGATGGCATTCTCACCTATTTCGCCGTCGATACCGCCCGTTTACTGGCAAATCGGACTTGAAAAGCAGCGCCTAAGCGTTCATGTTAGGCGCTTCCTGAGGGAGCGCCGTCCGGTGTTCCCGGTCAATACCGCCAGACAGCTTCTTACTGCAAGGGTGCCCAGCAGCCTTGATGGTTCAGGAACGATTTCATTTAACGAGTACGGAACCTAATGAGCGAACAAATCAAAAACGTAACCGACGACAGCTTCGAAAGCGAAGTACTGGGCAGCGACAAGCCAGTCCTGGTGGACTACTGGGCGGAATGGTGTGGCCCCTGCAAAATGATTGCGCCGGTTCTGGAAGAAGTCGCCGATGAGTACGCCGAGCAACTCGATGTTGCCAAACTGAACATCGACGACAATCCCAACACGCCGCCTAAGTTTGGTATTCGCGGCATTCCGACACTGATGATGTTCCGTGGCGGCGAAGTCGTTGCCACCAAGGTCGGTGCTTTATCCAAAACTCAATTGATCGAGTTTATCCAGGGCAACCTGTGACGCGGTTCCGGGCCGGGAAATCCGGCCCGAATCTTTTCTGGACAGGCTAAATTGCACCCCCTATAGTGTCTTTAATTCTAAATTCCAACGCTTCCCAACCACGTCTCTGGGCACCCCGCCCGCCCATCATCCCTATACAATCAAAACCGCTAATCCTATGAATCTGAGTGACTTAAAAACCAAACCTGTGCCTGAGCTCCTGGAAATTGCCAAGGATATGGGCCTGGACAACCTGAACCGTTCCCGTAAGCAAGACCTGATTTTCACCATCCTTAAACGTCACGCCAAAAGCGGTGAAGACATCTGGGGTGATGGAGTATTGGAAATTCTGCAGGACGGTTTTGGCTTTCTGCGATCGGCAACCGCTTCTTATCTGGCCGGCCCCGATGACATCTATGTCTCGCCCAGCCAGATCCGACGCTTCAATCTGCGCACCGGCGATACCATCTCCGGCAAAATTCGCCCGCCCAAAGAAGGCGAGCGTTACTTCGCGCTGCTCAAAGTTGACAAGATCAACTACGAACCACTGGAGAGTGGCCGCAATAAGGTTTTGTTCGAAAACCTGACGCCGCTGTTCCCACAAGAGCGACTGCTGCTGGAGTCCGGCAACGGCTCAACCGAAGATTTATCCGGCCGGATTCTCGACCTGGTATCGCCGATCGGCAAAGGCCAGCGTGGTTTGATCGTCTCGCCACCCAAGGCCGGTAAAACCTTGATGCTGCAACACGTGGCACAGGCAATTACCCGCAACAATCCGGAAACGCATCTGATCGTTTTGCTGATCGACGAACGTCCGGAAGAAGTGACCGACATGCAGCGTTCGGTACGCGGCGAAGTCATCGCTTCAACCTTTGACGAGCCACCGGCGCGTCACGTTCAGGTCGCTGAAATGGTGATCGAAAAAGCCAAGCGTCTGGTCGAGCACAAGCAGGATGTGGTCATTCTGCTCGACTCCATTACCCGCCTGGCGCGTGCTTACAACACCATCGTACCAAGCTCCGGTAAGGTACTGACCGGTGGTGTCGATGCCCACGCCCTGGAACGCCCCAAGCGTTTCTTCGGTGCCGCGCGGAACATCGAAGAAGGCGGTTCGCTGACCATTATGGCCACTGCCTTGATCGATACCGGCTCGAAGATGGACGAAGTGATCTACGAGGAATTCAAAGGCACCGGCAACATGGAAGTGCATTTGGATCGCAAGATTGCCGAGAAACGCATCTTCCCGGCCATCAACGTGCGCCGCTCCGGTACCCGTCGCGAAGAGTTGCTGACCAGCCAGGACGAACTGCAACGCATGTGGATTCTGCGTAAGCTGCTGGCGGAAATGGAAGACGTCGCCGCCATCGACTTCCTGATCAACAAACTCAAGCAGACCAAGACCAACGACGAATTCTTCAAGTCGATGAAGGGGTAAAAACCCGATTGGCCGCTACGCGGCCAAATCAAAGCCCCTTAACGGGGCTTTGATAGGGTTTTTACGGCCGACATGGACGTCGGCCTGGACCAGTTAACAGGGATGTCCTGCCTACCAAATTAGTCAGAGCGATTTACGACCGGCCATGGATCCGTCTGCGACCGGCACACCGGGGCTGGACCAGACTACAGGGATGTCTTATCTCCCAAGCTAGTCAGAGCGTTCAAAAAAAATCCCGGCAAAGGCCGGGATTTTTTTATCTAAGTCGGGTTACGCCATTTCAGAGCTGGACCGAACCACCTTGCTGACGATGCCATATTCAATGGCTTCATCGGTGGTCATCCAACGATCGCGTTCGATGTCCTTGCGCACCTGTTCGATGCTCTGGCCAGTCGCTTCGCTGATGATCCGCGCCAAGCGTTCACGCATGCGCAAAATCTGCTCGGCCTGAATGGCAATATCACTGGCCTGACCACCAACGCCACCGGTCGGCTGGTGAATCAGGAAACGGGTATTGGGCAGGCAGTAACGATCTTCTTTGTCGGCCGCTAAAAAGATGTGCGTTCCAGCGCTGGCCACCCAGCCGGTGCCGATCACTTTAACGCGCGGCTCAATAAACTGAATGATGTCGTGAATGGAGTCGCCCGCTTCAACGTGACCACCCTGGCTGTTGATAAACAGTTGAATGTCATCGTTCGAGTCTTCGGCCAGGGTCAGTAACTGACCGATCACCTTCTTTGCCATGCTCTGATTGATCTCTTCACAGATCAGAACTTTGCGCGCCTTGATCAGCCGATCACCGACGGGATCGAGGATTTCTTTGGTGTCTTTCTTGTCGTCGCTCATCTATGTCTCCTTGGGCTGGGTGAGCCGCCCCGGTGCCTGGCACCGCTACGGTTCTCAAGTTGACAACCCAGCTTATACACAAAGTGGTTGCCTATGACGGTTAGCTGTCTTTGTTATGACAACCTCTGAAGATATATCTCTAACTTATTGATTTTATTTTAAAATTCTCTTTTTCATCGAGCATCATTGGCAGCTCCATTCAACGCCTCCGCCCCAAACTGGCGCAGTTGACCCAAGCTTATCCAACAACTTATCCACAGATTAGAGAGCGGCCTCTGCCGCTTCCACTGTTTCACTCAATGTCAGCCACTGCGCTTCCGATTCCTGCTGGCGCTGACTCAAAGTCGACTGCTCTTTGAGCAAGGCCTGGAGTTCGTCTTTGCGCGAATCTTCGTATAGATCGGTATTGGCAAGGTCGCTTTCAATGGCTGCCAGACGTTGCTGCTGTTTTTCCATCTCTTTTTCCAACTGCTGCAACTGACGCTTCATCGGTTTCAAGCGTTCACGCTCGGCCGCTTTCTGCTGACGCAGCTGTTTTTTATCAACCGGGGCGCTGTTTTGCGGTTGCGCATTGGTTTCTTTACGACTTTTAAGTTGCTCCGGCTGCTTCAACAACGCCTGGAAATAATCGTCCAGATCGCCACTGTATTCATCGACGCGACCCTGATTGACCCACCAGAAAACCTCAGCGGTGTTGTTCAGCAAATAGCGATCGTGCGATACCAGAATAACGGCCCCTTCATAAGCTTGAAGCGCCAGGTTTAATGACGCCCGGACTTCCAGATCCAAATGGTTGGTTGGTTCGTCCAGTAATAGAACATTCGGTTTGCGCCAGGCGATCAGGGCCAGCGCCAGGCGCGCTTTTTCACCACCGGAAAAATGTTCAATGCGTTCATCGGCGCGGTCTCCATTAAAGCCGTAACGACCGATAAAGTTACGCAGTGTCTGGTCGCGCTCACGCGGATCGAGGCGCTTCAGATGTTCCATCGCGCTGGCATGGCTGTCCAGGGATTCAAGCTGATGCTGAGCGAAGTAGCCAATGCGCAGATGTTGTCCCGAGGTCAACTCACCGGCCATCGGCTTCAGCTCGCCAGCGAGCGCTTTGACCAGGGTCGATTTACCCGCGCCGTTTACACCCAGCAAACCCACTCTCATGCCTGGATGCAAGCTCAGCCGAATGCCTTCAATGACAGCGCGTTCGCCATAACCCAGACTGACGTTACTGAGACTGAGCAGCGGATCCGACACCTTGTCATGGCAGGGCAGGCTGAGATCATAGCCATTATCGATATGCACCGGCGCTTCCAGCGTCATCCGTTCAAGCATCTTAACTCGGCTTTGTGCCTGCTTGGCTTTACTGGCTTTGGCTTTAAACCGATCGACGAAAGACTGAATTTCAGCAATACGTGCCTGCTGCTTTTCATACTGCGATTGCTGCAACCGTTCATGCTCGGCGCGCTGGCGTTCGTACTGGCTGTAGTTACCGCGCCATAAAGTCAGTTGGCGCTGGCTTAGGCTCAGCACCTGGGTGGCAACACCATCGATAAAGTCGCGGTCGTGCGAAATCAACAAAACCGTGCCTGGGTAGCGACGCAGCCAGTTCTCCAGCCAGTAGCAAGTGTGCAAATCCAGGTGGTTGGTCGGTTCGTCGAGCAGCAGCAGGTCGGCCGGTTTCATCAAGGCACGCGCCAGGTTCAACCGCACCCGCCAACCACCGGAGAAATCCGCCACGGCCCGATCATAGTCGCTGGTGGTAAAACCCAATCCCAACAGCAGTTGCTCTGCCTGACTGGTTTTGGCGTAAGCCTGATAATTATCGAGCTCGCCCAGAACGTCGGCCAGACGATGGTCGTCTCCGGCCACTTCGGCTGCAGCCTGTTCGGCTTCCAGCGCGCGCAATTTGTCATCGCCATCAAGTACGAAGTCGCGGGCCGACCGTGCGCTGGCATCCACTTCCTGCGCCATATGGGAAATACGCCAGGAGGCGGGGATGGACACATTGCCGCCATCGACAGCAAGCTCGCCCTGCAAGACTTGGAACAGCGTTGACTTACCACTGCCATTGGCACCGATAACGGCCACCCGCTCACCCGGATAAAGGGTGATGGTGCTGTCTTCAATCAGGGGGACGCCGCCGCGCTGGAGGCTGATTTGGTTAAGCTGAATCATGGCGCGGAGTTTACCAACGCTCTGTGATACTGTCTGCGTCCAATACCATCAGTCTCATCAATATGACGTCTTTAGGCCCCAAGCTTTGGGATTTTGCGCTTTCCGTTTATCCCGACCACAAAGAAACACTGCTGCAATGGCAGGCTGACGGCGCGGGCGTGAACGATATTCTGCTGTGTGGTTTTGCGAAGCAGCACCAATGGTGTTTGGACTGGTCCGCCTGGCTGACGGTTGAAACCGGGCGACCACGGCAGCTGCTACGCCGGCTACGACAGCACCGTTTCCAACTGACACCCAGTCATCCGACTTGGCCATTGGCTTTGCAGTGGGAGTTAGTACTGGAACAGTGGGATCTGGCGTTGCTGGCCGACTGTCTGAATCAACAACACAGCAGTGTTACGGCTGAGCAGGCAGTCGATGCGCTTTGTCAGCATTGGCAGATAACAAAAACCCAGCCGCTGCACCAACTGGTGCAACGCCTGGGTTCCTGGAGCACTGACCTGACTTAGGCGTCTTTTTTCGGATCGAACAAGCTGCGGCCATCACCCGATGGGACAGTGTTTACCAGCGGCTTATTCTCCGCCGGTTTGGCCGGAGTTTCTTCACGCTTAGGCTCTGCTGGCTTGGGCGCTTCCGGCTTCGGCGTGCTGGTTGCAGCTGGCGTCGGGCTAGGCGTTGGCTGTGTCGGTTTTGGCGCCGCCGGTGCAGGGGTCGCTGGTTTAGCGCTGCTGGCCGGGGTTGCGGGCTGCTTCACCGGAGCTTTCTTCGGTGCTGCTGCTGTTTTAGCCGGCGCCTTCTTGGCGGTGGACTTTTTAGCAGCGGTTTTCTTCGGTGCTGCTTTTTTTGCCGCCGCTTTTTTAGCCGTGGTCTTCTTCGCCGCTACCGACTTCTTAGCCGTGGTTTTTTTGGCCGTGGTCTTTTTGGCAGCGGTTTTCTTAGCGGCCGTCTTCTTGGCAGCCGTCTTTTTAGCGGTGGTCTTTTTCGCTGCCGTTTTTTTGGTCGCCGCTTTTTTGGCAGTCGACTTCTTGGCGGTGGTTTTCTTGGCAGCGGCCTTTTTAGCGGCAGCCGCTTGTTTCACTGCTGTTTTTTTGGCCTTGGCGGCGCTTTTCTTATTGGCTTTGGCTTCGGCCTTCTTGGCCTGAGCCGCCTGTTTTTTCTCGGCAGCCTGACGCGCCTTTTCAACCGCCTTGTTCACCGCATCAGCCGATTTTTTCTCTGCCAGTGCAGCGGACAAGTTGTCTTTGGCGATCTCGAATTCCAGTTTCAGGTCTTCAACCACAGCCTTGCTTGACGTCAAGGTCGCATCAGCTTTCTGCAGTTGGTTTTGCGCCGTTTTAGTGGCACTGGCTTTAGCGCGGGCAGCAGCGGCTTTGCGCTTGGCTTGCGCCGTGGCCATCTGCTTTTTGGCGGTATCCAGTTTTTTCTTCAATTGATCGCGCAGCTTCTCTGATTCAGATACGGCTTTGCCGCGCGCTTTTTCCAATTCGGTTTGCAGTTTTCCCAGCTCAGTTTTCAACAACTCAACCGGTGAACTCATTGTAGCTTTCGGTGCTGCTTTACGCTTCGGTGCTGCTTTGCGTTTGGCAGTGGTTTTACGGGCAGTCGTTTTCTTTTTTGCGGCGGCCATGAGTCTTTCCTCTCATTTAATCCCCAGTGCCCTGTACTATTGTCAGGGCGTTATAAAAATTCAAGCCAAGACGTTCAATTCGACAACTTTATTGCGCTTTTATTCGACTATTTCCGATATTTCCGCTCGACGTATTTACTGACCTCTTTTAGTGGGCCTTTACTGAGCAGTAACTCACTTCTCGATCCACACTGATTATTTATCTTGATCGATCCAGTCGATTAACTGCTGCCAGTCAGTTAAGTCTGCTTGCTGGGCATTATCCAGGTCATACAAACCCATGCCGTATTCCGATGCCCGTACATAAAACTGGGTATCGCGGAAGGTGGCAATAAAAGGAATTTTCAAGCTGCGTAAAAACAGCTCCAGCTTGGAATACACCAGGGTGTTTTTACGAGCCCGGTTAGCCAATACCGCAACACGGCGCGGCGAAGAACGATACGCCGGACACAACAACAAATCTTTAATGAAAACGGTGGTAGCACGGATATCAATTGGCGACGGTGTGACCGGGATCAACACCACATCGCATTCGCGGACCAGTTCATTCAGCAAGGAACCGGTCAAACCAGAAGGCGTATCGATAATAACCTTGGAGGTATCTGCCGGCATGTTGCGCAGATGCCAGGACCGGGTGATCTGAGTGGCGGCGCGGCGGAACGCGGCAACACCATGAATATAACGCTGGTCCGCCTGGCGCGACTGCAACCATTGGGTTGACGAAGCCTGGGGATCATAATCGATCAACACAGCGGTTTCGTTGCGGCTGGCAAAGAGACTGGCCAGGTTGGTCGCAACAGTGGTTTTACCGCTGCCGCCTTTAGCGTTGGCGACCAGAATTCGTACCGGCTGCGGCGCAGAAATAACACGAGCGCTGGGCGATTGCGCCTCAGCGTTCTCGGTACTTTCCGGATTTTCTGAAGGATCAGCAGACATTCATCAGACCCCTACTAACTCCCTGGTTATTGTGCTTTGCAATGGTCATTAACTGACGCAAAGCGACCATGGTTTTTGACCCCATGGTTTTTGACCATTGTTGGCCTAAATCCAATTTAGAACGCATACAGATATCCATCCGAACCTAACACCAATAGTCGGTCATTCTGCCATGTCATATCAAGTACTGTCGCACTGCGGAATGCATTTTGCCAAAAAGAACCGATTCTCCAAACAGCCTGACGCTCACCGCTGTTCAAATCGTATTGCAGAATTTCACGATGAGTGGTGCCCAATAAGAGTTGGTTTTGGCCGATAAATCGAGCGCTGTATAAACGATGCTGATCGGTCGGCAGATCGGCCACCTTACGCCGGCTGGCCAGATTCCAGACCGAGGATATTTCGCTGGCCGGCGCCAGTAACGCCAACCGCCCATCGTTGCTGAGTTTTACCAAGGTAACCTGATTGGGCAGGTCAAAGCGCTGGATCAAGGCATTTTCACGGACATCCCACAGCCTTGCAGTCAGGTCTTCCGAGCCGGTCAAGGCGCGGCTGGCATCCGCCGTCAGCGATACCGACAGCACCGGACCATCGTGCAAAAATTCCCGCAGTACGCCGCCATTGACGGTATCAAACAAGACCGCCTTGTTGTTATTTAATCCCAGCAAGGCAAAACGACCATCGGCGGATAAATCGACCGCTTCAATCCGCGCGGGCGCCGTCCAGAAAGACAGTGACTCGCCGTTGCTGGTATTCCAGGTCACCAGGTTGTAATAGTCAGCGGTCAGTGCGACCAGGCCGTTGCTGGAGAACTGACTGTAGAGGATTTCGCTGTAGCTGCCGGGCTGATGATTCCAGTCGTACTGACGCGCCGGTGGTCGGGTTGTCCAATAGCTGCCGCCTTGATGAATGGAGCCCACCACCAGACGATTACCATCAGCGCTGAGCCCACCGCTGTAGGCGCCCTGCGTGGCCACCTCCCAGCGCTGTTCGGGCACCGAATACCAGCAACCGGCTAACACGCCGGCCATCAGACTGATGCAAGACCATCGCCATAGGGAAAACAGCACCGGGGGCATCATAGCGATAACGCGAACAGCGGGCCGGCGCAGGTCATCATCGCCAACGGACTCAGGCGACTTGCCCACGATGAATGTTGTGCAATCGTTCGATCAAACGATCTTCCAACTCAAAGCGCTCGGTCATCTGCTCACCCAGTTTGGACAGGTCAGCTGGCAGTTCCTCGGCATGGAGTGCGCATTGTTCGGCGGTGTCGTACTTGTCGTTGAAATAGAGGATAAATTCGGTGGTGGTTTCCAGTGCGGGGTACAGCTTGTGCGCTAAATCCAGACCGCCGTCATCAAATTCACGGGCTTCCCGAATCAGCTGTTCATAGACTTCGAAATGTCCGGCCGAAACATAATCCATCAGTGTTTCGCAAAAATCCTGCAGCGGCTCGGCCTGCTGATCGGCGGCGATGTCTTTTTTCAGCTTGAAATAAGCAACCAGGGTCCGTTTGCGGTTCTCCAGCCAACGGTCGATCATTTCGTGCGTGCCACCCCAACGTTCATGGGCTGTTTTGCAATCTTCGAGCATAGCGATTCCCACGGTAAGAAGTTCAACAGGGTAACCCGGCCGTTCATTGTTAGGTTTGCTCCCTGGGAGACTCACTATAGGTCAGCCACCCACACCCGACAACTGCCCACTATAACCCAGTGGGCAGCCAGCGATGTGGCGGCTAGAATGACTGGACTGATGGCTATTGACCGGCCAGGATGTAGCCCGTTCACATCGTTTCAGGAGGCGTTGCCGAGATGACCGCTCAGCCCATTTACCGTCGTTACTGCGCAGCTATTCTGGGCAGCCTGATTGCGCTGCTATCGACTGTCAGCCTGACAGCTTATGCTGAGGAAGAACCGCTGGGCCCAAATTACGTGGCGCTGGAGCCGGAGTTCACCTTGAACTACGGTCAGGGTGATCGACTGAAATACGTGCAGTTGTCAGTGACGCTGGAAGTGGATGACAACAATGCGGCCTTGGAAGTTAACGCTCATGCCGACTCCATTCGACACGCCGTCATTATGCAATTCGCCCGGGAAGAAGAGAGCACTTTGCGCAGCATTGAAGGCCGGGAATTAATTCGGGAACGTTTGCTGGATCGCTTGCGCGAAGTCATGGAACGCGAAGTGGGCGAAGCCATGATTCGCAAGGTGCTGTTCACATCCATCGTCGTTCAAGGCTAAGACTTCAGGGCTAGGCAGCAACGCCAAGAGTTTCATCAGGCAGTGCGAGGGGAGTTTGATTCGCTCGAGTGACTTTCCTGCTGGCGCTGATACTGTTCAAAGCCATCATCCCAACCGGATTCCCACGCCGCCACCAACACATCAATCTGATAGCAGCAGTCTTCCGCGCCACGACCGGTCAAACCCACCAGATAGCCCTGTTGGTAGGCTTTATTGAGGCTGTCCAGCGTCCAATGCGTGCGCTCCACGGTGCTAAACCTCTGTGCGTCTTAGGCGCGATGAGCGGTGACTTGGCGTTAACCGCTCAAAACTGCATCAAGCGGCCAATACGAAATAGTGATGAAGTTCACAATACTACCGCGCAAGACTGTTCTTATGTAAGCACTTTCGACGCTGAATCCGGCCTATTGACGCAGATATAGACTTAAAAAAGCGTCGAAGTCTTCACCGCTGTCTGCCGCTTCCATTTGCTGCTGTGTTGCCAGGCTGGTTGTGGCGGCGTCATGCAGGGCCGCAAAGATGGCTTGATCATTGGGATCGTCCTTGCAGCAGTTACCATGGATGCCCGCCAGATCCATACTGGCCTGGCGGTAAGAACCCGCCTCGCGCACCTGAGCCAGAAACCGTGCCGACGGTGTTAAGTCGACATCCACCATCTTGGCTCGTTGGGCTTCCACGGCAGCGGCATAACCCGAGCCCGGCGCTATCGCATCGAGCTCAACGGCCAGGGTTGCCAAGGAATCGAGTACTCGCTGACCCTGTTCACGCAGACCCACCGCCTTGCCGTTGAACACCAGTTCCAGCTTCGGATCGCGGCCAGCCGCAGCCACGCGCTGGTTGTTTTCACGCAGCCGGAAACAGTCTTCGCGCTGGATCAATGAATTGTCCTGCACCAGACACCAGAACAGGAACAGATCGACAAAGCGCATGCGTTCAACATCGATGCCATAAGGTGCGAAAGGATCGACATCCAGACAACGGACTTCGATGTATTCAACGCCACGCTCATTCAGCGCATGTATCGGTTTTTCACCACTGTGCGCCACCCGCTTGGGACGCAGGTCGCTGTAGTATTCGTTTTCAATCTGCAGGATGGCCGTGCTGAGCTGACGGTACTCACCATCCACCTTGGTACCGATGGCTTCATAGGGCGCATAGGGCGTATGAATCGCTTCGGACAGGGTTTCGGCGTAGGTCTCCAGGCTGTTGAAACAGACATAAAGGCTGCTTTGAGCACTATTGGAGTAACCCAGATCGCTCATCCGCAGGCTGGTGGCATAGCGCCCGAAGAGAGTGTCGTCACCCAGACTTTCCAAGCCGTGGTTGTGCTTCGGCAGGAAGCTGCGATCGGCCGCTGGGGAGGCACCGAACAGATAGAGCAGCAACCAGGAATGGCGCCGGAAACCACGGATCAGACTGAAATATTCGCGGTTGATAAAGGCCTGCAGTGAGCCGTTCCAGCCTGAACGTTGTGCCCAGTCGGCCCAGAAATCAGTCGGCATTGACCAGTTGTAATGCACGCCGGCAATGGTCTGCATGGTACGACCGTAGCGATGCCACAAACCATGGCGATAAATGGTTTTCAGTCGACCAATATGACTGCTGCCGTATTGAGCAATGGGAATCTGCGTCTCAGCCGGTAGACGAGTGGGCATTGATGCCGGCCACAGTTGCTCATCCTTTAACTGAGTCAGCGTATAGCGATGCAGCTGACCCAGTTCGGTCAGGGCCGTCTCCGGTTGATCGTGCACGCCGGTGATAAATTCCAGCAGGGCTTCGGAGTAATCGGTGGTGATCGACGGATGCGTCAGCGCCGAACCCAACCCGGCCGGATGCGGGGTTTGAGCAATATCGCCGGTCGTGGTGGCGCGTAAAGTTTCACGCTCGATGCCACGATTGAACTTAAGCCAGGCAGGGTTCAGATCAGCCAATTGACCCAGGCGGGTGAGGGTAGGCAAGGGGTATTCCTCTGTCAGGGCCCGCTCGCTAAGATGCAAAGGCCGTTATTCTTCGCCGTCAGTGGGGCCGGTATGTGTATTTTCCAAGCACGGCCCACTGCCGCATTTGCCTATCAGTGCCAGCCTATCAAAGCCGTCCACCTTTTTTCTGCAGGGCTTGCTGCAACTGGGCACCCAGGGCGGTTTGTTGTGGCTCTGGCTGACGTTGCCGGCGTGGCTGCGCACTGCGACCACCGGCCGCTTGACGACCGCCTTCGGCGCGTTGCTGCTGGGGCGCGCCAGCTTCATCGTCCAGGCGCATCGACAGCGCGATGCGTTTGCGCGCCACATCGACCTCCATCACCTTCACCTTAACGATGTCACCCGCCTTAACCAGCGCCGACGGATCTTTGATAAAGCTGTGACTCATCGCCGAGATATGCACCAGACCGTCTTGATGCACACCCACATCCACAAAGGCACCGAAGTGAGTCACGTTGGTGACCACACCTTCGAGAATCATGTTCTCTTTCAGGTCGGAGAGCTTTTCCACACCGTCCTGGAAAGTCGCGGTTTTAAATTCCGGACGCGGATCGCGGCCGGGTTTTTCCAGCTCGCGCAGGATATCGGTCACGGTGGGCACACCGAAGGTTTCATCGGTGTAGTCCTCGGCTTTCAGACCACGCAAAAAGGCCGCATCGCCGATCAGATCCGTCACCTGCTTGCGGACACTGCTGAGAATGCGCTCCACCAGCGGATAGGATTCCGGGTGAACCGCTGAGGCATCGAGTGGGTTATCACCGTTCATCACCTTAAGGAAACCCGCCGCCTGCTCAAAGGCTTTCGGGCCGAGACGGCTGACCTCTTTCAATTCCTTGCGGCTGCGGAAGGCACCGTGTGCATCGCGATGGGCGACGATGTTACCGGCGATGGTCGCGTTCAAACCGGACACCCGGGTCAGCAACGGAATCGACGCCGTATTCAGATCGACACCGACGCCGTTCACACAGTCTTCAACCACCGCATCCAACTGTCGCGCCAGCGCCACCTGGGAAACATCGTGCTGGTACTGACCGACACCGATGGATTTGGGATCGATCTTCACCAGTTCGGCCAGCGGATCCTGCAAGCGACGGGCGATGGAAATGGCGCCGCGTATGGTCACATCCAGATCGGGGAATTCCTTGGCGGCAAATTCCGACGCCGAATACACCGAGGCACCGGATTCATTCACCATCACCGCCTGGGCATTCAACTCCGGATGGTCTTTGAGCATGTCTTTGACAAAGCGCTCGGTCTCACGGCTGGCGGTGCCGTTGCCGATGGCAATCAGCTCAACCTGATATTTGGCGCACAAGGCGGCCAGCACCTGCGCCGATTCGCGCGTTTTATTCTGCGGCTGGTTGGGGAAGATAGCGCCGTGATCCATCACCTTGCCGGTGGCATCGAGCACCGCCACTTTCACACCGGTGCGCAGGCCCGGATCCAGACCAATGGTGGCTTTGGGGCCGGCCGGTGCGGCCAGCAGCAGGTCTTTCAGGTTCTTGGCGAAGACATCGATCGCCGCCTGTTCGGCGTCTTCGCGCACCCGGTTAAACAGGTCGGTCTCGATATGGGTCAGCAATTTCACGCGCCAGGTCCAGCGTACGACTTCGGCCAGCCAGGCATCGCCGGCCCGGCCTTTATCTTCGATGCCAAAACGTTCGGCCACCAGCACTTCACCCTGGCTGGCGCCACGCGGCTCCTCACCGGGAAACCCCAGCGACAGCTGCAATACGCTCTCGTTACGGCCACGAAACATCGCCAGCGCGCGGTGGCTGGGTACTTTTTTGATCAGTTCGTCGTGTTCAAAATAGTCTTGGAACTTGGCGCCTTCCTGCTCTTTGCCTTCGACCAGGCGCGCGCGCATTTCGCCGTGCTGCCAGAGGTAGTCACGCAGCTGGCCGATCAGGGTCGCGTCTTCGGCAAAGCGCTCCATCAAAATGGCGCGGGCGCCGTCGAGCGCGGCTTTTACATCCGCTACTCCTTTGTCTGCGTCGACATAGGCAGCGGCTTCGGTTTGGGTGTCCAGCGTTGGATCGCTAAACAGCGCATCGGCCAGCGGTTCCAGACCGGCCTCGATGGCAATCTGACCTTTGGTACGACGCTTGGGCTTATAGGGCAGGTAAAGATCTTCCAGCTCGGTTTTGGTGTCGGCGCCGTTGATGGCACCGGCCAACTCGTCAGTCAGCTTACCCTGCTCGTCGATGCTCGACAGGATGGCGGCGCGCCGGTCTTCCAATTCGCGCAAATAGCGCAGTCGATCTTCCAGACTGCGCAACTGGGTATCGTCCAGACCACCGGTGACTTCCTTACGGTAACGACTGATAAAGGGCACAGTGGCGCCTTCATCGAGCAGCGCGACGGCGGCACTGACCTGGCGTTCGTTAACCTGAAGTTCGGTGGCAATGCGGCTTTCAATGGACGGCATGGACGCTTCCGCTGTGGCTGGATTTGAAGCGCGCATCATTAGCCAAAGCGGCCCCTATTTCAAGGCTCGAACTGTGAGCTAAATCCTTGATTCGACAAAGAAAAGCAAAAGCCCTTTGCAGGCGCGGTTGTGACCTTGCAAAGCGCCGCCCATAATCGCCTGCCAACCCTTGCACAGCCTCGATGCTTTATGAGCGAACGCGATCTTGTTCTGATCGGCGGTGGTCACAGCCATGCCTTGCTGATTCGCCGACTGGCCATGAAGCCCCTGCCCGGGGTGCGGGTCACGCTGCTTTCCGAGGCCAGTGAAACACCCTATTCCGGCATGCTGCCGGGCTTGATAGCCGGTCACTACAACGCCGACGACATCCACATCGATTTAAACCGACTGTGCCGCTGGGCCGGCGTGCGCTTTATTCGCGGCCGGGTGTGCGGACTGAATGCCGACGCCAAACGCATCCAGATTGAAGACCAGCCCGATTTGGCTTACGACAAGCTCAGCATCGACACCGGCTCAACCCCGGACCTGTCGATTCCCGGTGCACGCGACTTCGTTATCGGCGTCAAACCCGTCAGTCACTTCTATGCCCGCTGGCAACAATTACTCAACGAAGCCGACCCCGGCGGCCATTGGGGTGTCGTCGGCGGTGGTGCCGGCGGCGTCGAACTGATACTGGCGATGGCTCACCGTTTGGGCGCAAAACGCTCGACACAGCTGCATCTGGTTCACAATGGCGAACGCATTTTGCCCGGTGCGCCCAGGGCCGTTGTCCGTGCCGCCGAAGCGGCGCTACAACGCCAAGGCGTGCAGATACATCGACGCTTCCGGGTCGCGGCGGTAGAACAGAGCGCTCTGATCAGTAACGAAGGCGAAAGGCTGGCGCTGGATCAGACGCTTTGGTGCACCTCTGCGTCGGCGCCAGACTGGCCCAAGAGCTCCGGCCTGGCCTTGGCCGAGAACGGTTTTATTGCGGTCAATCAGCATTTGCAGTCGAGCTCCCACCCGGATGTCTTTGCCGCCGGCGATATCGCTGAGCTGATTGCCGATCCGCGCCCCAAAGCCGGTGTTTATGCGGTGCGCGAAGCACCCTTTCTCTACACCAACCTGAAACGCGCCTTTGCTGGCCGGGCGTTGCAACCAATACGGTTGCAAGATCGGTTTCTATCGCTGATTTCCTTGGGTGATAAAACCGCCGTGGGCCATCGCGGACCGCTGGTAATCCGCGGCGCCTGGGTATGGCGCTGGAAGAATCGCATCGACCGCGCCTTTATGGATCGCTTTCAAGCGCTGGGCCCGCCTCAAGCCATGACCCAGGACGAGGCTGGCGAATCCATGCATTGCGCCGGTTGCGGCTCCAAACTGGCGCCAGCCATTCTCGCCGAAACGCTGGATCAACTGCCGCGCCGGGAACGCCCCGGCTTTACACCAGCCTTGGGCCAAGCCGAAGACGCCGCAAGCTGGCAGCCCACGCCCGGACGCTTACAGGTGCAGAGCATTGACGGCTTTCGCGCTTTCAGCGACGACCTCTACCGCTTTGGGCGAGTCGGCGTCTTGCATGCGCTCAGTGATCTGCACGCCATGGGTGCCGAGCCGGTGGCGGCGCAGGTCTGGGCTACGCTGGCCTATCATCATCCGCGTTTGCAAAAGCGTGATTACGACCGGCTGATGACCGGCATCGCCGAGGCACTCTACGCCGAAGGCGCCACTCTGGCCGGCGGCCACAGTACCGAAGGTCCGGAAAATCAGCTGGCGCTGGTGGCTCAGGGTGAAGCCGAGCCGCAACAGCTGTGGTCCAAACACGGCGGCCAAGCGGGCGATTATCTGGTGCTGACCAAGCCGCTCGGCACCGGCGTAATCCTGGCTGCCGATATGGCAGCAGCCGCACCGGCACACGCCGTCGATGCTGCCTGGGATTCCATGTTGCGTTCGAATCACCAAGCCGCCGCAGCACTGCGGGCTTTGCGGCCAACCGCGGTTACCGATGTGACTGGCTTCGGGTTGCTCGGTCATCTGCTGGAAATGCTCGATGACCAATTGGGCGCCCGGCTCGAGAGCACCGCCATAGCGGCGTTGGAAGGTTCGCTGGCGCTGCTTGAGGCGGGTTGGCAATCGACGCTGGCGCCGCAGCTTGAGCCCTACCTTAATGACTGTCAGTTCGATGCGTCGGTACCAGAATCCGTGCGCCGCCTGCTGCTCGATCCGCAAACCTCTGGCGGTTTGTTGATCGCGCTTGCGCCGACTGACTGGCCGGCGTTACAGGCCGCACTGCCGGGCGCGGTTTGTATCGGCCAGCTGACCGAGCGTGCGCAGCAACCGACTGCGGTAGTGGTCCGGGCGACCGAGCCGCTATAATCGCTGCCCCTTTTTGGATCAATAGCACCGCATGGCTGACCGCATCACGCCTGAACAACTGCTGCCGCTGCTGGCCGGCGACACCACCTTTATCGATGTGCGCGCACCGATCGAGTTCGACCAGGGTCATGTTCCCGGCGCGCTTAACCGCCCGCTGATGACCGATGAGGAACGCCATAAGGTCGGCATCTGCTACAAGCAGCAAGGCCAGAAAGCCGCCGTGGCGCTGGGTCACAAGCTGGTCTCGGGGGAAGTCAAAACTCAGCGGGTCCGCGCCTGGCTGGAGGCTGCGTCACAGCCGGCTCAGACCGCGCTCTATTGCGCCCGTGGCGGTATGCGCTCTTCGATCAGCCAGGGCTGGATGAGTGAAGCCGGTCTCGATCTGCCCTTGATCCAGGGCGGTTACAAAACCCTGCGCCATGCCTTGATGGAACAGAATCAACGCTTCAGCGATACCGCTGATCTGATCGTCGTCGCTGGTCGCACCGGCTCGGGTAAAACCAAGGTGATCGAGGCGGTCAGCAACGCCATCGACCTGGAAGCGCTGGCCAATCACCGCGGCTCAGCTTTTGGCCGCCACACCAGCGCGCAACCGAGCCAGGCTAATTTTGAAAACGCCGTCGCCATGGCCAGCCTGCGCATCGATACCAGCCGCCCGGTGGTGATCGAAGACGAATCGCGCAATATCGGCAGCGTTCATCTCGGTCAGCGCCTGGCCGAACGTATTAAAAGCGCTTCTGTGGTGATGCTGGAAGTGTCGCTGGAAGAACGCGTCGAGGTGATTCTGGAAGACTATGTCATCGGTTTACAGGCGGAGTATCAACAACAGTTTGGCGCCGAGGGTTGGCAGCGTTATCGCGACTATATGGAAGGCGCCTTGCAGCGCGTCAGTCGTCGCCTGGGCGGGTTGTTGTATCAACAGGTTTTCAGCGAACTGCAGTTGGCGCTTCAGCACCAGGACACGACCGGTTCACTGGACGCCCATCGTGCCTGGATCGAATTACTGCTGAGTAATTACTACGACCGGATGTACGACTACCAGTTACAAAAAGCGCCGCGTGATATTTTATTCAGCGGCGGCCGTCACGAGCTGATCGACTTTCTGAATCAGCGCCAGAACGGCAACTGATAAGTCAAAGTCACCATCTCTGTACCCGGGTTTTCCAGCGCAACACTGGCGTTGGACAGATGCGCATAATGCACGCCGATGCGGGTGGCATCAGCAAACTGCCAGATCAGACCACCGCTGGATTTCAGCTCGAACATATGACCCAGATCGGTGTCTTCACCGGCGCCGTAAAAATACAGCCCCGGACCAAAACTGAAGGTGAATGCCAGACCGGCTTCACCGCTGGTGAAAAACGACGTGCGGCTGATACCGGTGTAGAGATAATGCGATTGCTCCCGGGTGCGCATGAAGCCAAGCAGCGGCTTGAAATCGTAGCGACTCAAGCCTCTTTGCGCTTGTATTTCCAAGCCGTATTGAGTGTCCTGATTGTCACGAAACATATCGTAAGTGCCAATAAAAACCTTGGCATAACCCGCTTCATCGTCGGCCCAGACGGGTCCAATCCAGAGCAACAAAAACAGCCAGCAATAACGCACTACGTCTACCTCTTTTATCGTCATTCGGCGAACAACCGCTCGTCCGGGTTTTTATCACAAGCACTGCTGCGGGCATCTCCTTTTGCCAATCCAAGCGGTTAACGAACAACCTCAGCCAGTAGCTGTACCGCCTGGTTCAGTTGCTCGGCCGTCACATAAGGCGCCGGCCCCAGGCGCAACGCATCACCACGACTGTCAGTATAGACACCGCGCGTTTTCAGCTGCTGCACAATGTCCGCGGCCTTGGATGTGTGCAGTACCAGAAACCCTCCGATGTGATCGAGTGGTGTCTGCGGCAGTTGCAGATGGTCGGGCCAGGCATGTTCGTGCAACAAATTCAGCAGGTGTTGCTGCTGCGCTTTGTAATAGGGATATAGCACAGCGGGGGTTAACCCCTGGTCAGTAAAGAAATCAAGCACCGACACCGCCCGGTAATGGCTGGTGGTGTCGTAGGTGGACCCTTCAAAGGCCCAGCGACCATGACCGTATTGCACCTGATTGCTGGGAACCTGATTCAGCGTCGCGTATTCAGCGTACCAGCCGGTTACCAACGGCCGCCAATCGCAGTCTTTGGGCACGCGCAGAAAACAATTGCCTTCGCCGAATTGGCAATATTTATAACCACCACCAACGACAAAGGCGCTTTCCAGCTTCAACTCAGCCAACGACCAGGGCAGCACATTGACGGCGTGATAGGCATCGAGCAACAACGGCAAATCACGCTGCTCACAGAAAGCAGCCAGCTCACTCAACTGCGGCACAACACGACCGCTTTGAAACAAAACCGCCGAGCACAATACAGCGGCGGTTTTATCATCCACTTGAGCCATTAAACGTTCCGCCAGGGTGGTAACCGGTTCAGACGCTACCTTAACGACGTCGATCTGAGTTTCATTCAAGCGGTCGAGCAGACGACGCATCGAATGAAACTCACCATCGGTGGTGATCAATCTCGGTTTGTCCTGCAACGGCAGGGCCGATAACCAACGCACCAGCAATTCCTGAGTGTTCTGACCCAGGGTGTATTCACCGCTGGGATCATCGAGCAAACGCGCATAGCCGGCGCGCAGTTGCTCGGCCTTGGCAAAAGCCGCCGACCATTTGTCATCAACGTGGGTGGCGGCGTCTTCAATGGCTTGCATCTGACCTTCGAAGGCGACATCCGGCCAGGCCTGATGTGAATGGCCGGTGAGCAGGATGCGTTCGTCGACGCGGAATTTTTGGTAATGGCGCTGCAGTTGGTGGGCACGGTCTTGCCAGTCGCGCGGGAAATTGATTGGGTTATTCATGGTTGGTCCTAAATGTCAGTCGCCATTAGCCTAGCACCAAAGACACCTTCCCTCATTGGAACGCCCGGTTTCCGGCTGGTCGCTCGCTGCCTGGCTCGCTATGCTCGACGCTCTTGTTTTTGCTGTTCATTGTTACTGTTATCGGTCGCCTTACTCTGGAGTTTATTGCCATGACCCAAAGCGAATTTCCTTTCCAACTGCCCAGCCAGCCAGAACACCACGGTGCCTTGCCAGATAGCTGTGATGTCGTCGTCATCGGCGGTGGTGTTATCGGAGTCATGACGGCCTGGTTTCTGAATCGCAAAGGACTCAAGGTGGTGCTGTGCGAAAAAGGCCGCATCGCTGGTGAGCAGTCGTCACGCAACTGGGGGTGGGTGCGCCAGCAGGGTCGAGATCCACACGAACTGCCGATCATGATGGAAGCCAACCGGCTGTGGCAGCAGTTATCGGCCGACAGCGACGAAGAGCTCGGCTTTCGCCAGACCGGTATTCTCTATGTCGCCGAGAGTGAACAGGAATTAGCTCAGTATGAGCAATGGCAGCAACTGGCCAGTGAGCAGGGACTGGATACGAAGCTGCTCAGTCCTGCCCAACTCAAAGAACAGTTGCCGAGCTATCGTCGTGATTGGCTCGGTGCTCTATTCACGCCCAGCGATGGTCGCGCCGAACCCTGGCAGGCGGTGCCGGCGCTGGCGCGAGCGGCAGCCAACGCCGGTGTGACCATCGTTGAGCAATGCGCGGTGCGTACCCTGGAAACCAGCGCCGGTCAGCTCAGCGCTGTGGTGACTGAGCTAGGCACCATTCGCTGCGAACAGGCGGTTCTGGCCGGCGGCGCCTGGTCGAGCCTGTTTGCACGCAATGCCGGCATTCACATTCCGCAGCTGTCGGTACTGGCTTCCGTCGGCGCGACCACTGCCTTGCCTGAGTTCTATGATGGTCAACTGGCTGCGCCGGATTTTGCGCTGCGTCGGCGTCTGGATGGCGGCTACAACATCGCGCCCGGTTACGACCACGATTTCTTTATTGGTCCGGATGCCTTCCGGCATTTCCGCCATTATCTGCCGCAATTGCGCAAAGATTTTTCCGGCACGCATTTTCATCCGCTGGCACCGAAAAACTTCCCCGATAGCTGGGGCACTCAGCGCCGCTGGCAGGGCGATCAGATCAGTCCGTTCGAGCTGCAACGCATTCTCAACCCGAGTCCAAATCACAAGGCGCTGAACAAAACACTGCAGCGCATCAAAGATGCCTTTCCGGGTTTTGCCGATGCCAGCATCCGGACCAGCTGGGGCGGTATGATCGACACCATGCCGGACATTCTGCCAATACTGGATCGGGTACCCAGTTGCCGTGGTCTGATTATCGCCACCGGCATGAGTGGTCACGGCTTTGGGATTGGGCCCGGCATGGGCAGGGTGATTGCCGACCTGGTAGCAGAGCAGCCGGTCGGTCACGATCTCCGTCGTTTCCGTTTTGATCGCTTTAGTGATGGTTCAAAGGTTGAACTGAGCCCGGCGATTTAGAGTAACAATGGTCTGAGGTTTGGGGCCGCCTTTACCGGAGAGCTGACTTGAGTGGGACGCTGCAAGTACATCCCTGTAAGCTCGGCGATCCACATCCCTGTGGATCGACGCCCACTCAAGTCAGCTCTCCGCCAAAGGCTCGACTAGCGCTCTGCGGACGTTACGGCTGCAACCGTTCAACCCGCCACTGCGTTGCTTCACGCCGATAAATAAACCGATCGTGCAGCCGTCCGCCGCGGCCCTGCCAGAATTCAATCTGCTGCGGCTCTACAGCAATGCCGCCCCAAAACGGCGGCAACGGAATTTCCTCGTGGTCGGCAAAACGCGCTTCGGTTGCAGCAAAAGCCGCATCCAAATCGTCACGCGAGGCAATCGGCTGACTCTGCTGGCTGGTCCAGGCGCCAATCTGGCTGGCGCGCGGTCGGGAATGGAAGTACTCCGCCGAGGCCTGTTCGTCGATGCGCTTAGCGTTGCCGTAGACCACCACCTGACGCTCCAGCGCCAGCCAGCCAAAGTGCAAACTGACTTTAGAGTTGGCGGCGATATCGCGGCCTTTATGGCTGTCGTAATTGGTGTAGAACACAAAGCCGCGTTCATCGAGCGCTTTCAGCAACACCACACGCTGGCTCGGCTGACCATTAGCATCGACCGTGGCCAGCGTCATCGCCGTCGGGTCAGCGCTGAGTTGTGCATCGACCGCTTGCTGCAACCAGGTTTCGAATTGCGCGATGGGATCAGCATGCAAATCAGCGCGGTTCAGCCCACCCTTGAGGTAATCACGGCGAATATCATCGAGTTTCATGCGGTCTCTCCTGGTTGCGTTAACGCGGCTGACAGCTTGGGCAATAACAGGTGCTGCGGTTATTGGTACGCATTTCCTTGATCGGCGTTGCGCAGCGCTTGCACGGCAAACCAGCACGGCCATAAACATTCAACGACTGGGCAAAATAACCTGGCTTGCCATCGCCGCCGACAAAATCACGCAAGGTCGTACCGCCCTGGCTGATCGCCAACGCCAGCACCTGCTTGATGGTATCAACCAAGCGTTCGCACTCGGCCTTACTGATTCGTCCGGTTTGTTTATGGGGATAAACACCGGCCATAAACAGCGCTTCGTTGGCATAAATATTCCCAACACCGACAACGACTCGCGCATCCATCAGGAAGGTTTTGATCTTGGTTTTGCGCTTGCGGCTAAGCTTGAATAAATAGTCAGCGCTGAACGCATCACTGAGCGGTTCCGGGCCGAGGTGAGCGATCAATTCATGGCTGTCGATCGGCGCTTCGGTATAGAGCCAGGCACCGAAACGGCGCGGATCGTTGTAGCGCAGCCGCACGCCGTTATCGAGTTCCAGGTCGAGGTGATCGTGCTTGCCCGGTGTCGGGTCGTCGAGCAAGACGCGCAAACTACCCGACATCCCCAGATGGATAATCAGCACGCCGCGCTCGAGTTGAATCAGCAAGTATTTGGAGCGTCGCTCGGTGCCGAGAACTTTCTGGTCCTGAAGCTGCGCCGGCATTTCCGGCGTCACCGGCCAGCGCAGACGACCGTCGCGCACGGTCAGGCGCATAACGCGCCGATTCAAAATATGAGGTTCGATGCCACGCCGGGTGGTTTCGACTTCGGGTAATTCGGGCATCTGGGTTTCCGTTAATCAGAACAGCGGTCGCTGAAAAGCGGCCATTATGGCATGAAGGGCCGGGAACGACATGAGCGGTAGAACCCGGCCCAAAGCTCAGTTCACTTTCTGCGCACGCAGCAATAGAAACAGCGGAATTTCCTGTGCTGCACGACGTTCAGCACGGCTCAGTTTCTGGTTCGGATGCAGCGCTTCCAGCATGGGTATTTCCAACAATTGATCCACCTGCAAGCCGCTGCCCGCCAAAGCACTGACATAGTGGCTCAGTGGTCGGTGATAGCTGCGCGTGGTGCCCTGGCCGTTTTGGTGTCGTTGCATCGGTATGCTCAATGGCGACAGATAAGTGTCCACCCGCCGGTACTGCAATTGGCGACCGCCATCCCAGCCCCAGCCACTTTGGCGTGGAATGCGAAAACACGGATGCGTCATCAACATCACTAACCGACCACCGGGGCGCAGTAAGGTTGCCGCGTTATCGATGGCCGGTTGCAGCGGGTTGATGTCCTGCACACTGAGCAGAAATACCGCGGCATCAAAGCTTGTGTCTCCCAGGCGTGCGGGCAACGCCGGGTCGGTCACATTAGCAACGATAAAACGACGGCCGGCGCCAGCATGATGTTTGCGCGCGCGACTGATCAATTTGCCGCTGAGATCCACACCGGTATAACTCATGCCCAGCCGACTGGCATGTTCGGCCAGTGCACCCGGACCACAGCCCAGATCAAGCAAGCGTTCACCGGCCTGTCCATCAACAGCCTGCAATACCGCCGGAATGGCCAGCTTACGATGGTGGATACTGCCACGCGGGCCGGACCAGCCTGCGTACCAATCAGCGACACCATCCCAACTCTGGCTGGAACGCGACGCAATGGATTGTTTTGCCATCACAGATTTTCCTGTCGTTAACTTCGACGGAAACACAGTGACGAGCAGGCCCTGTCATCCAACAGAAAGTTGGATCGCAGCGTGTCGAAAGAAGAGGAGGTTGGTACCGTCTGCTCGCCACTCAGGCCAAGCGCAGGCGACCAAAGACGATGTCAGCAAAAACCATCAACGACATGATGGGAACCCTATCAAATCAGAACGCAGCCGCATTCTAGGTAGCCTCGCTGCGGTGGGTCAAGCAGACACAAAAAAACCGACGCTGCAGAACAGGGTCGGTTTTTTTAACGAAGCCGAGACTTACTTGATCTTGGCTTCTTTGAAGATGACGTGCTTGCGGACTACCGGATCGAATTTCTTGAATTCCATCTTGTCGGGAGTATTACGCTTGTTCTTGTCGGTGGTGTAGTAGTAACCGGTACCGGCGCTGGACACCAACTTGATTTTATCACGCATGGCTAAGCTCCTTAGACCTTCTCGCCACGGGCACGAATGTCGGTCAGGACCGCTTCGATACCCTTCTTGTCGATGATGCGCATGCCCTTAGAGGAAACACGCAGTTTGACGAAACGCTTTTCACCCTCAACCCAGAAACGGTGAGTGTGCAGGTTCGGCAGGAACCGGCGCTTGGTCTTGATGTGAGAGTGGGAAACGTTGTTCCCGGTTACGGGACGCTTACCCGTAACTTGGCAAATTCTGGACATGGTGCAATCGCCTCCGATTCTTCGGTCAGACCGACGTTATAGCTCGTGAAATTGGCTTTTGGTTCAAAGCCTGGAGTCCGTTCGGCACGCGCGCCGTTTGGCCCCGATCCGCCCTGTCGATCCGGGGCCCGGATAAAATGAGGCGCGTTTTATACCAGAAGGCCCGAACCAACTCAAGCATCCAGGCGAAACTTTGTTCAGTTCCTGGAGTGCAACCTCATTCACCGCAGCCAGCCACGTTCGGCAAAGCTCACCACCACACCAGCACCGACCACCATGTGGTCGAGTACTCGAACGTCGATTGTCTGCAATGAATCGATCAGTCGGTCGGTGATACGACGATCGGCATCGCTCGGTTCAGCGACGCCGCTGGGATGATTGTGCGCCAGTATGACGGCTGCGGCGTTATGCGACAACGCCCGTCGCACCACTTCGCGCGGATAAACGGCAGCGCCATCAATGGTCCCGGTAAACAGTGGCTCGTAGAGCAACACTCGATGCTGATTATCAAGCCAGATACAGGCAAAGACTTCGTGTGGCAGGCTACGCAGTTGCGCCAATACAAAGGAACGCGCATCAGCCGGCGAGGTAAGTGCTGGCCCAGTGCGCAATTCATCGAGCAGGTAACGCCGGCTCATTTCCAGCACCGCCTGCAACTGAACGAACTTGGCGCTGCCCAACCCCTTACCAGCGCAGAAGGCGTTTTGATCGGCAGCGAGCAATGCCGCCAGGCTGCCGTAATCGTTGAGCAGAGTGCGCGCCAGATCGACCGCGGTCAGACCGGGTAAACCAGTGCGCAAAAAAATCGCCAGTAATTCGGCATCGGTGAGTGAAGCTGCGCCTCGTTCGAGTAGTTTTTCGCGCGGCCGTTCGGCCGCCGGCCAATCCTTGATCGCCATCCTTGCATCTCCTTATGGTCCAACCGTGGACTCTGAGCACAACCACCCCCATGTGGTATTCTCGCGCTCTATTTTGAAAGGCGGGACCTTGGCATGCAAACACTGGTCGGAAAACGCATCGTCGTTGGTATCACCGGCGGCATCGCCGCTTATAAGTCGGCTGAGCTGGTGCGCGAGCTGATTCGCGCCGGCGCCGAAGTGCGAGTAGTGATGACCGAGGCGGCTCAGGAATTTATTACGCCGCTGACTTTGCAAGCGCTCAGCGGCCATCCGGTGCATCGCAGTCTGCTCGATGAAGAAGCCGAGATGGGTATGGGTCATATCGAGCTGGCGCGCTGGGCGGATCTGTTATTGGTGGCCCCGGCGACGGCCGACTTTATTGCCCGCCTCGCCTCCGGCATGGGCAATGACTTGCTGACCACACTATGTTTGGCCACCCGTGCGCCCCTGGCCTTGGCGCCAGCGATGAATGAAAAGATGTGGTTAAACCCGGTCACCCAGGCCAACGTCGAAAAACTCACCACCTTACAGCCGGGCACCCTCTGGTTTGGTCCCGATGCGGGTCAGCAGGCCTGCGGCGATATTGGTCCGGGTCGCATGCTGGAACCGGTCGGACTGGCTGAACTAACGGCCCGCGCTTTCAGCGCTGGTTTTCTGACCGGCCGTAAAGTCGTGATTACCGCCGGGCCGACGCGCGAAGCCATCGATCCGGTTCGCTACCTGAGCAACCACTCCAGCGGCAAGATGGGTTTTGCCCTGGCCGCTGCTGCTGCCGAAGCCGGTGCCGACGTCACCTTGATTGCTGGCCCGGTAAAGCTCGCCACACCACCCAGGGTTAAGCGGCTCGATGTCACCACGGCTTTAGAGATGAACGACGCAGCCCAGGCCAATCTGGACGCGGTGGATTTGTTTATTGCCACCGCCGCCGTAGCGGATTATCGCCCGGCGTCAGTGCCGACCCAGAAAATTAAAAAAGACGAAGATCACAATGGTCTGACACTGGAGCTGATCGAAAACCCGGATATCGTTGCCGGAGTCGCCAACAGCGAGCGACGACCCAAGCAGGTCATCGCCTTTGCCGCTGAGACTGAAAACCTGGAAAGTCACGCCCGCACCAAGCTGGAGAAGAAAGCCGTCGACTGGGTTGTGGCTAACGATGTGTCGCGCAACGACATCGGTTTTGGCAGCGACCTTAACGACATCCTGCTGGTCAGCGCACAACGCAGCGAAGCCTTTGGTCCGGCCAGTAAGGCTCAGGTTGCGCGCTGGCTGATCGAACAATTTGCCACCCAACTGCCACCGCGACAGGACACCGAATGAAGCACCGCCTGAAAATCAAAAAACTCGACGCCCGTCTGGGCGACAGTATTCCTCTGCCCAGCTATGGCACCGAAGGTTCTGCCGGTCTCGATCTACGCGCCTGCCTGGATGAGCCGCTGACGCTGGAACCGGGACAGACCTCTTTAGTCGGCACGGGCCTGGCGATTCATATCGATGATCCGAACTACGCTGCCATGATTCTGCCGCGCTCCGGTCTTGGCCATAAACACGGCATCGTGCTGGGCAACCTGGTCGGCTTAATCGATTCGGATTATCAGGGCGAGTTAATGGTGTCATGCTGGAATCGCGGCCAAAGCAGCTTCCAACTGGAACCGGGCGAGCGCCTGGCGCAACTGGTATTGGTGCCAGTAGTGCAGGCGGAATTCGAATGGGTCGAGGATTTTGAGGCCAGTGATCGTGGCGCCGGCGGCTTCGGGCACACCGGTCGTCACTGATCAGTCTTCACGCTGTTGGGTAAACAGCGAGCGCCAATAAGCATCGGCCGGCTGTTCACCCAATTGCACCAGCGCTTCATCGAGACGCTCAGGCTGACTGCCGTAGCCGGCGATCAGATCGTTGATCAGAAAGAAGCGCTGCTCCAACTTCAGACGCACTCTCATATAAGCCGGTTCTTCCACCACCGTGAGCGGATAGACACCGGTCGATAAATAAAAGCGCGCGTAATAGCTGTAATTCAGCGCCACTTCACCCTTGAGAATACGCCGCACCGTGCGTTGAGTGACACTCAAAAAGTCAGCAAATTCGCGTCGGGTGAAACCGTTTTGGGTGATAAAACGACGCATGGCGTCGGCAATCATCAGGTAATAATCATCTGAATAGAGAAAGCGACGCGCCGCTTCCATCTCTTCGATGGAGATGTGCATCGAACGATCAATATCGCGGTGAATGGTACGCGGGCAATCATCAATCAGGCCGCGCAAGGCTTCCATCGACTGCGCCGACGGCACCCGCTGCAGCAGCAGCGCCAATTTAATCTGGCGGATATTGCGGTAATCGCCGATCGGCAAGTGACCAAAATAATCGGACTGCGCCAGGATATGCAGTGGCGACAATCCCATGACAAAGCTCCACCAGGCAATGATGTGCATGCGGTATTGGCGCTTGCCTTTTTCCATTTCCAGATAGGTTTTCTTGGAGACCGATAAGGCATTCATCAAGGCGGGGATTTTCTGCTGGTTCATATGACGAACCTGCGCCAGAAACGCACCGACGTTCTCGTTGAACTGTCCTTCGATTTCGCTGAAATCTACGCCATCAAGTGCAATGGGGTTTGAGCGTGAATTCGGATTCATAGCCACCGTTGTTGTCATCCGTTCAGATCGACTTCCATGCCGCCTTACCCATCCATTCGCAGCCGCCTGTTGTTTGGCACGCTCCGTTCCAGTCACGCTATCGGCAACAACTACCATTCACAATACCGTCTTTTCGCTTTTTGTTGTCATGTCTAACAGTTAGTACGACCAATAGCCCATTCTAGAGCGGCTGCAAGGCGGACAGAAACGACACCTTTTTGGTGCCGGTTTTTAAAGAAGGAGAATGCCGCCCGGATTCAGGCGGCGGGAGGGCACTAAAGTCTGTGCTTAATCAAAACGGTACAGCACGAAACCGCTGTCCAACTGCCGCACCGGCTCAACCTGCTCCGGCATCAGACGTTCGGCCTGTGGCGAGGTTTGAAAAACCACCTCGGCATTACCCCAGTCGGCAAATTGCCAGTTGTTGTCCGCCGACGGATTAAAGGTGCCCTGACTGAGCAGGTAGTTGGCGACCACATCGCGGTTTTTATCCGGAGCGTCGATCACCACCGTCGAACCATCGAGGTTCGGGAAGGAACCGCCGCCGCCAGCGCGGTAATTGTTGGTCGCCACCAGGAAGCGCTGCTGAGGATCCAATGGCTGGCCTTGATAGGTCACATCGACGATACGGTGTTCATCGTTGATCACATTACCTTCCCCGTCATAGCGCGGCGGCACGGTGACATCAATGCGGTAACTCAGGCCATCAATGACGTCGAAGTTATAGCTGGGGAAGGCGTCGTTAACCAAGGATTGTTCACCGCTGGCCTCCGGGTCGATGGTGTTGAACTGCCCGGCGGCTCGCTCCAGCCATTCCACAACCTCGGCGCCACTGAGTTCAACGACTTTTAAGTCATTCGGATAGATGTACAGATCGGCCACATTTTTCAGCGCAATGGGTCCGGCTGGCACTTCGGTGTAGTAATCCGCACCGCCGCGACCACCCGCTTTAAAAGGCGCCGCCGCCGACAAAATCGGCATGCCATCGTATTCGGTGCCAGCAACAATCTGTTCAACGTACCAGCGCTGAGCGTTGTTAACGATTTGAATCGAGGGATCGTCCTGCACCAGCGCAAAATAGGAATTAATGTTGGCCGTGGTTTCACCAACGCGCTGCGCCATGTAATTCAGCGTGCCTTGGTGATCGGTGCGGACGGCGCGAACAATTTCCGGTACGGCATCCACCAGGGCAACGGTCTCACCATCGCGGCGCTCATAGATGGGTTGCGCCTGTGCCTGGCTGGCGACAATGGTCCAGTCGCCGGTTTCGCCTTCCAACGTCAAATCAATAATGCCCAGATGGCTGCCCCAAAAACCGGGCATGACTGAAGGCACACCGAACAAGGTGCCGGCCTGCGCATCGACACCTTCGATGCCGTCATAACCTGGACCTGGGAAGACACGGTGAGAATGGCCAAACATAATGGCATCGATGCCATCGACCTGAGCTAAATAGCGGCTGGCGTTTTCATCGCCGCCTTGGCGCACGCTGCCGCTGATGCCTGAATGCGGAATGGCAACAATGATGTCGGCACCCTCGGCCTGCATTTTCGGGATGTACTTTTCCGCCGTCTCGACAATATCGCGCGACTGCACCCGGCCGCTCAGATTCGCCTGATCCCAGACCATGATTTGCGGTGGCGTAAAACCGATGTAGCCAATTCGTAACCGATGCAATTTTCCGTCGGTGTCGGCAACGGTTTTATCGAGAATCACGTAGGGCTGAAAGTAGGGTTCGTCGTTGCTCGGGTCGTCATCACCATCGTCCACCACCACGTTGGCTACCACGTAGGGAAATTCGGCACCGGCCAACGACTGCTCTAAAAATTCCAGGCCGTAATTGAATTCATGGTTACCGATATTGCCAACATCGTAGTCGAGCAAATTCATCGCTTTAAAGGCCGGATGGATTTCGCCGTCTTCGAGTTTCCGATCTTTAGCAGCGTAATCGCCCAAGGGATTACCCTGAATCAGGTCGCCGTTATCGACCAATACCGAGTTAGTCGCCTCCATGCGCGATTGATTCACCAGCGCCGTCGTTCGTGCCAGACCAACGGTGACGTTGGTACGGTCTGAGTAATAGTCGTAGTCGACCAGGTGCATATGAATGTCGGTGGTTTCCATCAACCGCAATTCCACCCTGGCTGCATGGGCGACACTGCTAGCACTCAGCGCTGCCAGTATGGCGATTCCTGTTGTCAGTCTGTTCATGGCAAATGCCTTCTTGTTGGTTCAGCGAAAGGCCCGGCGTCGTTGTATATAACGGTCACACCGGGCGTCCTATTCGACCCTTTTTGACTCTGCGGTCAACTAATGCCAAAGGCCAGCTATCTTGGCAAGAAGCAATGACAAAGCGACGACAAAACCGGACAAGCTCACACCCAGCCCAACCACCCCAGGGCGATCGCCACTGCAACCAACACCAGCACCGGGCAACGCAAAAACCGCAGCGCAACCAACGCCAGTAACGCCAACGCCAAGGCAGTCGAGTCATCAATAGCGGACACAAACACAGGCTGATACAGGGCCGCCAGCAACAAACCCACAACGGCCGCATTGATAGCAGCCAGCGCGCCGGCTAAGCGTGGGCGCTGAGCCAGTCGTTGCCAGATATCGGCCAGCGCCAACAGCAGTAAAAATCCGGGCAGGAAGATGGCCAGCGTTGCCACAGCAGCACCCCACCAGGGTTGATCCGGCTGCAACTGCGCGCCCAGAAAAGCCGCCAGGGAAAAAAGCGGGCCCGGCATCGCCTGAGCACTGGCGTAGCCAAAGAGGAATTGGTCAGCATCGATCGAAGCACCGACGCCCGCCTGCAACAGCGGCAACACCACATGGCCGCCACCGAACACCAGACTGCCGGCCGAGAAAAACGGCAACGCCAGATCGGTCGGAGCGCTGCGAATAATAAAGAGCGTTAAAGCGACCAGCGCAAAAACAATCAGCGGCCAGAGTTTGATCTGGCCATTTGCTGCTGCATTCAAATGGATAGAATCGGCAACCAGAAAACGGGCGCCGACCACAGCCATTAACAGCAGCAAAAAGGGCTGCACCCAAACCCAGGGAGACACCAATACCGCAGCGGCAGTCACCAGCGCTATCGACTGGGTTAATCTGCGTCGACAGAACGACAGAAACAGACCAATCACCGCATCGGCCACCACCACCAGCGCCAACCACTTCAGACCCGAGATCACGGCGGGCAACCGGGCTTGGTCCAACCAGCTGCGACTGCCAATCGCCAGGGCAGTCATCAGCATAAAAGACGGCAGGGTAAAGCCGACAAAGGCCGCCAGCCCACCGAACAATCCAGCGCGCTGCAAGCCGATGGCAAATCCGACCTGGCTTGAGGCCGGTCCCGGCAGAAACTGAGCCAGGGCAACCAGACGCGCATAGCCGTCGTCATCCAGCCAACCCAGACGCTGGACAAAGGTCCGCCGGAAATACCCCAGATGAGCAGCCGGGCCACCAAAGCTCAAGCAACCGAGCACAAGAAAGCGAAGGCCTACCGCCAAGGCGTTGCGCGCAGTCGATAAGCGCTGCGTCATCTGAATCACCCTATTTACTGAACCAACCGGTCATTGTTGCGAAGGTCGATGACTATTTCATGGCATTCGGCACTCCACACCGGCTGCACAATCGCCGACTATGCTGTGCACTGGATTCCTTAATACCAACCTCTATGCGTATTCGACTTCGCTACCAGATACTGGCGGTCATCTTACTGGCCAACGCTCTGCTGACGTTGGCCATCGTGGTCGCCAACAACCAGGCGTTTAGCACCAGCTTTGAAAACTATCAGGAAGCGGTGCAGAGCAAACGGCTGGCGCCATTGATCGAGGCGCTGGCCGAAGACTATGCCGACCAGGGCGGCTGGCAGTCGATGGATAACTTCCGCTGGGCAACGTTAATTAAACCCTTCTTATTTGGCCAGCCCGATAGCGAGGCTGAAACGGCCTCGCCGTCATCCAACCGACGTTTTCGCGGCCCGCCGTTGCAACTGCGCGATGCTCAGGGAGCGCTGATTGCCGGGCCACCCATTCCGCGCCATTTCAGCACCTGGCTGCCGATTGAAAACACTGCCGGCGAACGCATCGGCGAACTGGGTGTGCCCACCAGCCTGCGCTTGACCGGGGAATTCGACCGGGTCTTTGCCGATCAACAACGTCGGCAACTGCGTTGGATTGCCTTGGTAGCCTTGCTGTTGTCGGTTGCTGTTGCGTTGCCATTTGCCGCCGTTTTAACCCGGCCGATCAGCCGCCTGCAACGCGCCACCCATCGGCTGGCTGGCGGTGACTACGATACTCAGATTGCTGTCACCGGCAGTGATGAACTGGCGGATCTGGCGCGCGACTTTAACCATCTGGCCACAACACTGGCGAAAAACCTTAATGCCCGACAGCGCTGGATTGCCGATATTTCTCACGAGTTACGCACGCCCATAGCAGTGCTGCGTGCCGAGCTCGAAGCCATTCAGGATGGGGTGCGACAACCCAACCCGGACACCGTCACTTCGCTGTATCAGGAAATCGAACGGCTCAGTGCATTGGTGGAAGATCTGCACGAACTGTCATTGTCGGATGCCGGTGCGCTCAGCTATCGACGCGAACCTCTGGAGCTGGCCGAGCTCGTAGAAGAAGTTCTCAGTCACCAGCAAGCTGCCTTCGATCGCGCCGGTCTGGAGCTAAGCTTCCAGGCCGCTGATACGCCCATCCTGATCGACGCCGACAGCCATCGACTGACGCAGTTATTGACCAACCTGGCACAAAACTCCTTGCGTTATACCGATGCGCCCGGGCAGGTAAATATCCGCCTGAGTCGCACTGACCAGTACGCCCGGCTCGAATGGTCCGACTCCAGCCCCGGTGTTCCCGACGCTGCCTTAGCCCGGCTGTTTGATCGACTGTACCGGGTTGAGGGTTCACGCAATCGCGCCAGCGGCGGTTCCGGCCTGGGTCTGGCCATCGTGCATAACGTCGTCAGTGCGCATCAGGGACGCGTCGAAGCGCGCCATTCTTCACTGGGTGGACTGACACTGATCATCGAGCTGCCATTGAGGAAAATCGGATGAATGCCTTGATTCTGATCGTCGAAGACGAAACCAAGCTGGCTGAGGTGGTACGTGATTACCTGCATCGCGATGGTTTTGAAACGCACCTCTGTCATCGGGGTGACGAAGTATTGCCCTGGCTGGCCGATTATCAACCGGACTTGATCTTGCTCGACCTAATGCTGCCGGGTACCGATGGCCTGACGCTGTGCCGCGAAATCCGCAAAACCATGGCGACCCCCATCATTATGACCACCGCTCGCGTCGAGGAAATCGACCGTCTGCTGGGCCTGGAACTCGGTGCGGATGACTACATTTGCAAACCCTACAGCCCGCGAGAAGTGGTGGCGCGCGTTAAAGCCGTACTGCGACGCACCGGCCTCAATAATGGCAACGAAACGGAGACCGGGACGCGACTGGTATTACCCGAGAGCGCCAATGAAGCGCGTTTTGGTGATCGTAAAGTCGAACTGACCGCTTTGGAGGCCCGGCTGCTGGCAGAGCTGATGCGTCATCCCGGCCGTATTTTTTCACGCGATCAATTGATGGATGCCATCTATCCCGACCGCCGCCTGGTCAGCGACCGCACCATCGACAGCCACATCAAAAACCTGCGTCGCAAGCTTCACCTGCTGGCACCGGAAGAAGAATTTGTGCGTTCGGTTTATGGCGCCGGCTACAAGTACGAATAAGCACTTGGTAAAGGTTATGTCGTGCATCCTGGCTCCATATTCGCTGCGAATAAGGCGGCGAGACTGAACATCACCGGGGCACAGGCCCTGCGATATTCAGGAGCACAGATCATGAAACCGACACATCGTAATACTTTGATCGCCACCGCTCTGGCCGTGGCTCTGACAACCGGCGCCAGCGGCGCACTGGCCTGGGGTGGCAACGAACGCCCCCAGGATCCGGCCGAACGCTTCGGCTATATCTTTAACGAGCTGAACCTGAGCGACGAGCAAGCCGAAGAGGTGCTGGACGTCATGCGCAGCTTCCGCGACGACCAACGCCAGGCCATGCAGGCCCGCCGTGATTCCGGTGCCGGCCGACCGTCGGAAGAAGAGTTTGCGGAGCTACGCGCACAGGCTCGTACAGCCCTGTCGGATCAGTTGGGAACCGTACTCAACGCCACTCAGGTTGAAGATTTGATGACCTATCTGGAGTTCCACGGACCGATGCTGGGCGGTGGCCGTCACGGTCGCGGTCAGTTTGGTGGCCAGCCAATGCCGCCGGCACCGGCCGAGTGAGGTTGTTAAAGCAGTAAGCCGGCTGATTCCCCAGCGGTTTTCTCGAGTTGCCCACCTAAAGGTGGGCTTTTTTTTGGGTCGTTTTAGGTCTGGATATTTTTCAAATACTGACCCGGCGTTAAACCAAGCACCGCTTTGAAATCGTGAATAAAATGCGCCTGGTCAAAGTAGCCCGATGAAAAGGCGACATCCAGCAACGATACTTTTTCAGTTTGTTTTAATAGCCAGCGCGCCCGACCAACGCGTTGCACCCGGCTGTATTGTTTGGGCGACAAACCCACCAGCAGTTTGAATTGCCGCTCAAGCTGGCGCTGACTCAGTGGAATCTCTTGCAGCAGTTCAGCCAGCGGAAGGCTGCCCTCTGTCTGGCTGATGCGTGTGAGCAACGAATGCACCGGCCCTGGCCTGAAACCAGACTCTCGCAACCGATCCAGCAGAGCCTGTTCGATCAGCCTTTGTTGCTGATCGCGGTGGTGACATTCGCTGAGTTGTTCGGCCAGCCGCCCCAGTGACAAACCCGGCACCCCGTCTTCGAGCGTCAATTCGTCCAATCCGACCGCAAAAAAGGGATGCCCCATACCCGGCTGGAAGCGAATACCCACCAGCTTAACTTGCCGCCCAAACTGCACTTGAGTGCTGTGCATCACCGGACCACTGGCGAGCGCCGATTGATCAACGACAACACCGTTAATCTGCACGGGCGCCGCCAGATTAAAAATAACCCCGCTGCCGCCGTCGGCGTAGAGATAATGCGAACGGCTTTGGTGCCAATCGTCGATGTCGAGCCACCAGAAATTCTGCACATAAGGCAACAACGCAGGAGTCGGTGACCGGCGGAAAAATCCTTGCAGCCTGGGGGCGGTGTTTAAGCGTAGCGACATTCTTTGCGACCGTCTCAGCGGTTCTGATAGTGACATTCTAGCCCGTCAAAACAGACCGTTCTAACCTTGCTTCAGGATGTCGATTTTCTACAATTCGGTCGCGCTCAGGCCGATTATCTTGGCGTCTCCAAATATCACAGGAGACCAACCATGCGTTTTGATTTTCAATCCGCCAGCCCCGGTGCCATGAAAGCCATGATGGGACTGGAAAGCTATCTGGCTACGCAAAGCCAAAACCAAGCCGGCGTCGAAAAACGCCTGATCGAGCTGGTTAAAATTCGCGTTTCTCAGATCAACCGTTGCGCCTTTTGCCTGGACATGCACACCAAGGACGCCCGCGCTCTGGGTGAAACGGAGCAGCGTATTTACGCGCTCAATGCCTGGCAGGAAACGCCTTTTTTCTCCGATCGCGAACGTGCCGCTCTGGCCTGGGCCGAAGCTACCACCCAGGTATCGACCCAGAACATCGATGACGCTGTTTATCAACAGGCGCGCCAACAATTCAGCGAATCTCAATTGGTGGATTTAACGCTGGCCATCGTTACCATCAACGCATGGAATCGCTTTGCGGTAAGTTTCCAGGCAACCGTCGGCGACTATCAATCGCCCTATTAATTGCACTCTCAGAACTGACTGCGCAAAAAAAACGGGTGTCCATCGACACCCGTTTTTGCAGATTAAGGCGTTTAAACCGGCGCTATTGGCAGACCCTGAACCCGCAATACTTCCAGACAGGCGCCCAGAGTGTGGTAATCACATTTGGCACCGGCGGCACTTTTCTCGTTGGAGACTTTGGTGTTGTCGCGCGTTAACAAACGGAACCAAGCGCCGTACTGATGATCGACAAAATGATCCCAGCTGTATTGCCACAGCTGTTGATAGTGCTCCAAATATTTGTCGTCGTTTGTCGCCTGATGCAGCAGGGCGGCGGCGGCAAAGCTCTCGGCTTGAACCCAGAAATACTTGTCATCGTCGCACCACTGGCCTTGCGGATCGAAACCATAAACCAGGCCACCATGATCGGCATCCCAAGAGGTTTCCCAGGCACGATCGAAGAGTGATTGAGCGCGCTTCAGCATCCAGTCTTCCGGTGCGTGCCGATACAACATCAGCAGCAGTTTGGTCCATTCAGTCTGGTGACCCGGCTGGAAACCCCAGGGGCGATAGAGGTTTTTCGGATCGTCCTTGTTGTAGTCCCAGTCGATGCTGAAATCCGCTTTATAGTGCTCCCAAATCAGGCCGTCGGTCTGCTCGGCCTGGCGTACCGCTACGTTCTGCGCCAGCGTTTTTGCCCGGTCCAGATAACGCTTTTCACCGGTGGCTTCGTAGGCGGCGATCATGGCTTCGCACAGATGCATGTTGGCGTTTTGGCCGCGGTAATCACTGAGCACACCAGCGGCACTGATTTCGTCGGCGTAGAGTCCGTATTCGGCTTGCCAGAAGCGCTGTTCCAGTTGCTCGAAGGTGGTTGCTAAAGGTGCGTTATCGACCAGTCCGGCCTGACGGGCAGCGGCGTACGCCAAGAGTACAAAGGCGTAACCGTAAGCCTGCTGGGTCATGTCTTCGGGTTGATGATCGCGCAGCGTCCAGGCATAGCCGTCGGCTTCTTCGCGCCAGTGCACACGCTCCAAATAATCCAGGCCGTGCTGGGCAATGCTCAGGTAATCAGCTCGATCAAAGAAGCGACCGGCCTGAGCATAGTTGACGATGATGCGGGTCGAAGACACCAGTTGACGAAAGCCCGGGTCAAACAGACTGCCGTCGTCGTAGTAATTCTGGAAGTAGCCGCCGCCGGAATCGACCACGCGCGGGTCGTAGAACGCCAGGATGGACTTCAGATGGTCCACCAGAAAATCGGTTTCATAAAAATTCATCGAATGTTCCTCAGGCGTCGAACGGCCAGCGATCGCTGACTTCAGACCAGGTTGGCAGGGATGGCAGTGCGCCAGCGCGGCTGACGGCTTTGGCACCACAGGCAGCAGCGAAGTGGGTAATTTGCTCAAGCTCGCTGCGGCTCAACTGGCTCAGTTCCCGGCCATTGAGCGCACGCAGCAGACCACCGCTAAAGGCATCGCCACCGGCGGTGGTATCGACGGCTTTAACAGTCGGCGGCGTAACGACTAAATCGCCATCGCGCGTCAACACCCGAATGTCGCCGCCACCGTCGGTCACCCAAACCGCTTTGACGGTATCGAGCCATTCATCCAGCGGGAAGCCGCTGGCTTCGATCCAGTCGGCTTCTTCTTTAGAGACTTTGACGATGTCAGCCAGACGCAGAAAACGATCGATCACCGCGGGGTCCACCACCGTTTTCGGCCAGAGGTTATGGCGCAGGTTTACATCGAAACTGATGGTCGCGCCGACTCGACGTGCCTGGGCGATGGCCGCTTCGGTGGTCCGTGCGATGGCCACGTCAGTCAGGGTGTTGGAGCAGAAATGAAACAGGCCCGCGCCGTCGAATGCGGGTATGGGCAGATCTTCCGGTGTCATCAAGACATCCGCCGATGCTTTGCGCAGGAATTCAAAACTGCGCTCACCATCGCCATCGAGAAAGACATAAGCCAGGGGCGTATGAGCGCTGGGATGCACGCCCAGAAATTGCATATCGACACCCATCTGCACCATGGCGTCGGTCAGAAAGCGACCAAACCGATCATCGCCCACCTGACCGATAAAACGCGCCGGAGCCTCCAGACGGGCAACCGCTGCGGCCACATTGGCGGGTGCGCCACCGGGATATTGACGAAACTCGGGCAGGTCAAAACCGCCTTCATGGGCGCTGTTAAAATTCAGAAAATCGATCAGCAATTCGCCGAAACAAAGTATGGGTTTCATCTTGTTGTTGGATCCGTACGGTTGATAAAACAGGCGGTATCGATCACCTGGAGTTCATTCATCGGAGCGTCCTCCGACAGGGCGGTTAATAATACCCGACCCAGTTGCCGACCCGTGTGATGCAGGTCTTGTCTAAATCCATCGACCGGCTGGTGGAAATAATCCGCCAGCGTTGAAGTCTCTAACGCTACCACATCTGCGCTGCGTCCGGCATCGCTAAGGCCGGCGAGCAAACCCATAGCAGTGATTTCATTACCGCAAATATAGCCATCCGGCGGTGTGTTGCTGGCGGCTAATTGGCGCGCCAGAGCGCGCGGATCAAAGTCGGTCGTTTGTGACAACAATTGTTGCTGTTCATCTACGGCGATACCTCTTGCCTGATGGGCGTGCATAAAACCTAAGCGCTGATGCCAGGCGAACAGATAACGCGACGGTGGCAACAATAGACACAACCGTTGCCGCCCTCGATCCAACAAATAATCAGCAGCGCGACGACTGAAATCGACATTATCCATATCGACATACGGATGCTGTAACGCCAGCTCTGTCCGGCCGAAGGTGACAAAGGGCAGACCCGCTTCGGCGAGAAACCGAACCCGCTTATCCTGACTTTCGGTCAGCGTCAGCACCACGCCATCGGCCAAGCCCTGCTCCACCAGGGTACGCACGGGCGCCAGTTCATCCTGGTCGCTGCGGCTGGGAATAATGGTGAGCTGATAAGGCGTTTCGGCCAGTGCCGCCGTCAGCCCTTCAATCAAAGGACCGGTGCCCACATCACCAACGACTTCACCGGGCTTTAACACCGGCAGAATCAGCGCAATCACATGGGTCTTGCCGGTCTTCAAACCGATGCCCGACTGATTGGGCCGATAACCCAGTTCGGCGGCGGCGGCTTTAACGCGAGCGATGGTATCGGGGCGCACTTCCGGACCGTCCTTCAATGCCCGCGATACAGTGGTGATCGACAGGCCCAGATGTCGGGCCAGGGTTTTTAAGGTGGTGCGGGCGCGCATCATGCGAACAGCCTCTGTGCAGAATTTTGAGCTGGGTTCACGCCATCAGCTCCGATAACTGCGTTCTAAATGGTCAACACGCAATTCCGCGCTATTGAGGGAGTTATCGCCCCGCCAATAGAGCCGACGCGGTTCGTCCGGCAACAAGGTCAGACTGTTATCGCTCCAATGACCCGCCGTCGGCGCCGACAGAGTGACAAAGTGCGCCGGTCGATCACAGCTCAGCTCAATCCAGCTATTACCCTCATCCTGACCCTCTTTAACCGTCACATTGGCAAGCGGCAGATCGAGTGATTTCCACAGCGCAAAATAGCCAGTGGCGTCGCAATCAAATCTTTGTTCGCCGCACCGGGCGGTTGCCTGGGCCACCACAAATTGCTGCTCTGGAAATGTCGACTCAAGGTCCGCAATCACGGCACTTTCACCCGCTGCCAGCGCCAATTGAATGGTTTCACTGCGCTCAACCTTCCCATCCAGAGTCAGCAACTGCCAGCGACCATTCAGTTGCGCCGGTTCGGCCCTGTCATTGACCGCGACCAGCTGTTTTTGCGCGCCTTCACCGATAAAAAACAACTGAATGGGTTGATAGAACCGCTTGGCGTGGTAGTGCAATTGCTTCCAACGACCGCCGTATTCCAGGCTGCTCCAGGACGCCACCGGCCAGGTATCGTTCAACTGCCAATAGAGCGTGCCCATGCAATGGGGCCGCAGCGAGCGCCAGTATTCAACAGCGGTTTTGATCGCCAGTGACTGCTGTACCTGACTCAGATACAGGAATTGATCGAACCCGACCGGGAAACGGAAATAGCGGGTGAACATTTCCACGATGCGGGAATTACCGCCGGAGTTTTTCTGATGGGCTTCCATAACCGGGCTGGTGACATTGCGATCGCCTGGGTCAGTGATCGACTCGATCAACTCCAAAGACGGGAATGACTGATAACCGAACTCGGAACAGAAACGCGGTTTGATGTCGGTGTAGGCGGAAAAGGATTTGCCTTCGTGCCAGACATCCCAGAAATGCATATCGCCGCGACCATCGTCGTGCCAGGCATCGCCGAAATCCAATTCACCGTTGCACGGTGAGCTGGGCCAGAATTTTCGACTCGGGTCCGCTTGAGCGACGGTTTCATCGAGCACGCGATTGAGGCGATCGTAGTTAACCAGATATTGATCCCGGTTATTGCGCGATACCTCAAACCAATCGATGGCGCCGATAACTTCATTATCGCCACACCACAAAGCAATACAGCCATAGGATTGCAGGCGGCGAACCTGGTAATCGACTTCCGGTCGGACATCATCGATAAAAGCCGGCGTGCTGGGGTAGAGCGCGCAGGCAAACATCAGGTCGTGCCAGACCAGCAAACCAATCCGTTCGCAGGTGTCGTAAAATGCGTCCTGCTCATAAAAACCACCACCCCAGACGCGCACCATATTCATGTTGGCGGCGACGGCATCGCCGAGCAGTTGCTGGTAGCGTTCGGGTTGATGACGAGCCGGGAAGGCATCGGCCGGTATCCAATTGGCGCCTTTTGCAAAGATATCGACACCATTAACCACCACCGCCATTCGATTGCCCGCCGCGTCTTTGCTGAGATCCCAATGCAGTGAGCGCAAACCGATGTCACGCTGCCATTGCTGAGCGCCCAAACGAGCGCTCAGTCGATACAGCGGTTGCTCACCATAACCGGCCGGCCACCAGAGCTTCGGATGCTCAACAACCAGCGTCGTCTGCACTTGGTTCTGACCGGCCGGCAGCGTTAGCTGGATGGGCTCGGCATCGGTCAACGACAGCTCAATTTGTTCGCTGACGTCGGCGGGACCCGTGGTATCCACGGTAATATTTAAACGGACACAATCGGCATCATGATGTTGATCAACGCGCACAGTGTCCAGTCGACGACCCGGATGCCGTATTAATTCCGGCGCTATATAGACGCCGGTCGACAACAGACAGAGCCCCCAGTCCCAACCGGCATCACATTGGGTTTTGCGCACCAGATTCATGTGTGGCATCTGGTTGTTCATTTCCGCCCACGGCACGGGGAAGGGTTGTTGTTCGGCACGCTTTGCCGCCAAGGCCGCATTATCGTGCAGGGTGATGGTTAAACGATTGGTGCCCACATGCAGTGCCGAGCGAATGTCGAGATCGAAACGTCGAAAGAAGTTGGCCAGCTCGCCCACTGGCTGATCGTTAATGGCCACGCTGGCATGGGTATCCACAAAGGCAAGACGCAGCGTCACCTGATCAGCAAGGTCCGTCCCGGCGATTTCAAATTCAGTCTCCAGCACCCAGTCGTGCTGATGCACCCACTGCACCGCCGACTCATTGTTACGCCAATAAGGGTCCGGAATCTCACCGGCCGCCAGCAGGATTTGATGCACGTCCAGCGGGATCGTTGCCGGGAAAACCGAGTCCGGCTGATCAGCCCGATACAAGGTCCAACCCTGCTGTAATAAGCGGGAACTTCTGTCTGAAGACATGCCTTTCACTCCTGGATAGCCGAAAATCTTAACGTTGCGATTTTTCGCAGTTTGCCAGCCAAATAAAAAGATTCAAAGCGCAACGGGGAAAGATTTTAACGTTTCGATTACGATTTAACGCAGGACTGCGGCCGAACAGATACCATCCTGTTGCTACCGATTATGTCCTGGAGGCAAAAAATAGGCCGAGCGTCATTGAATTTATACAGAAAGCGAGCACTCTATAGGCGACTTCAGGACTTTTGGAAATAAAACATGTCCACCACTAAGTTACCCACTTATTCCATTATCGAGGAGTGGGCGAACAGTCTGACGCATGGTATCGGCGCGGTCTTATCGATCGCCGGCCTGGTGATTCTGGTCGTACTGGCCAGTCTCTATGGCGATGCCTGGCAGATTGTCAGCGCCAGCATTTATGGCGCGACCCTGATTCTGCTGTACAGCGCCTCAACGCTGTATCACGCCATCCAAGCGCCGCGCGTGCGCTTGTTGATGCGTCGTTTTGACCACATTGCCATCCTGTACCTGATCGCCGGCACCTATACGCCGTTCACCCTGGTGACCCTGCGCGGCCCCTGGGGTTGGACTTTGTTCGGTATCGTCTGGGGACTCACCTTGCTCGGCACTGTGGTTCATCTGACGTCGTTGCGCCGCTTCCATTGGTTGATGGTTGGCCTGTATCTGTTTATGGGCTGGTCAATTGTGATCGCCATCCGTCCGTTAATTACAATATTGCCGCCCAGTGGACTCGGATTATTGGTCGCTGGCGGCTTGTCTTACACTCTGGGTGTTGTCTTCTACGGCATGAAACGCCTGCCGTTCAACCATGCCATCTGGCATCTGTTTGTGCTGACGGGTAGCGTGCTGCATTTCTTCACAGTGCTTTATTACGTCATCCTCTGAGGCGATCGATAGCCATAAAAAAACCCGGCATATTAGCCGGGTTTTTTGTATCTGCATCCTCAATCGACGCAGCAATAACCGTCAGGCAGCGGTGAAGTCAGCCGTTGCCGACCACTCGAATTCTTTCAGCAACTGCTTACAGCTTTGGCCACAGGAACCGCAATCGGTAGCAACGCCCAGCTTACGCCGGATTTCGCTGTAGTCGGCACCTTCAATGGCGAGGTTTTCGATGTCGCGGTCAGTGACCCCTTTGCAAACGCAGACGTACATCGTGCTGATCAACCCTGTTAACGCTGAATAGTGAATAACAAATCTAATACGAATCGTTATTATTAACAAGCGTTTCGAGTTATCAAAACTGTAAGTTTTTGTCGTTTTCAGAGCCAAAAAAAGCGGCCGCTTGGCCGCTTTTCAGAACCGCATGCTATCAATCACTGGTCTGGCTTTCGGTCATGCTTTGGCGCATGCGACGACGCAGGATCGGACCCACCAAATAAGGCAGTACCAGACCCAGAACAGCCAGAATCCAAAGGCCAGCGGCCAAAGGACTGCCCCAGAGAATCGACCAGTCACCGTCAGACAACACCATGGCGTGTCCCAGGTTCTTCTCCATTTCCGGCCCCAGCAGCAGACCCAGAATAATGGGCACCAAAGGGATTTCCAGCTTGCGCAGCAGATAACCGGCAACACCGAAGGCCACCATGAAATAGAGATCAAAGGTCGAATGGCTGATCGAGTAAATGCCGACAAAGGCCACCATGGTCACTACAGGCAGCAGATACATCGGCGGTACTGACAGCAGCTTCACAAAGAAGCCCACCAGCGGGATGTTCAGCACCAGCAACACCAGGTTACCGATCAGCAGGGCAGCAATCACGCCCCAGACGATATCCGCATTCTGAGTGAACATCAGCGGACCCGGAGTGATGTTCAGCGAAATCAACATCGCCAACAGCACGGCCGTGGTACCACTGCCGGGAACACCCAGCGTCAGCATCGGCACCAGCGCACCCGAAGATGCACCGTTATTACCGGCTTCCGGTGCGGCCACACCGCGCGGGTCACCTTCACCAAAGTTGCCCTTTTTGCCCAGGTACTGCTTCTCCAGCGTATAGCTGATAAAGCTGCCCAAAGACGCACCGGCACCCGGAAGCACCCCGGCAATAAAGCCCAGGACGCCGCCACGCATGGAGGTTGGCAAAGTGGCGATGATTTCTTTAGGTCGCAGCACCAGCTTGCCGACCTTGATCAGCTTACGACCCGCACCGGCACGCTCTTCGATAAACAGCAGCAACTCAGAAATGGCAAACAGACCAACGATGGCCAGGATGAAATCGACGCCTTCGTACAGCTTCAGAATACCGAAGGTGTAACGCTGGGTACCGGTGGAATCGATACCCACGGTCGAAATCATGATGCCCAGCGTCGCAGCAACAATGGTCTTCACCGGGTTCTTGCCGGTAATACCACCGAGGGTGGCAAAGGCCAGCAAGAACAAAGCAAAGTACTCCGCCGGACCAAAGGTCAGGGCAAAACGCGCCAGGACCGGTGCCAGCAGAATCAAACCAAGAGTTCCGACCAGGCCGCCCATAAAGGAGGCGATGGCGGAAATTGCCAGCGCTTCTGCTGCCTTGCCTTTCTGCGCCATCGGATAACCGTCCAGACAGGTCATCATCGCCGGTTCATCACCGGGAATGTTCAGCAGAATGGACGAGATGCGACCACCGTACATGGCACCGGCATACACTGAGGTCAGCAAAATCATGGCCGTATCAGCCGATAAGCCAAGGGTAAATGCCAGCGGAATCAGGATGGCCACACCGTTGGCCGGACCCAGACCCGGCAAAGCGCCGATCAGCGTACCGACGAAGGCACCAAAGAGCGCAAACATCAGGTTCTGTGGCTGCAATGCAACGGCAAAGCCCTGCATCAGGAAGTTCAAGGTATCCATCGTTCAACCTCCAGCAGACCCGCCGGCAACGACAGTTCCAGCAGATGATTGAACAGAATGAACACCAGCACCGCGCCAATCAGGCCAGTCAGGAAAGCACCTTTGGGACGCGCACCCATGCGCCAGCACAGCGTGCCGACAGCAGCGGTGGTTGCCAGCACAAAGCCGAGCACTTCCAGCAGCAAGGCGTAGACAATCAGCACCAAAACAGCAACGGCCAGCTCCACCAGCGTGTGGCGGCCTGGCCAATCGGTATCCGGGTCGGGTTTGGCGATCAGATAACAGCTTGATAGCGCCAGTATCACCGACAGGATAGTGGGAAAGGTATCCGGTCCGACCGCCTCATGGCCGCCGAAGGGCGGCGGCCATTGTTGGGCGGCCCAACCGTAGGCTACGGCCAGGACCAGCAGGACCAGGCCGAGCAAACGATCTCCGCGTGCGGTCATCTCAGCAATCCGATCTCACGTGACAATTGTTCGATATCAGCAACCTGATCGGTAACAAAGCTTTCGAATTCATTCGCCGGCGGATGGAACGGAATCAGGCCGTTACGCGCCATAACCGCTTCCCATTCGTCGCTGGCATAGAGTTCGTCGATGGCTGCAACCCAGTATTCCTGAGCTTCCGGATCGGCATCGGCTGGCATATAGAAGCCGCGCCAGTTTGGACCCAGTGCATCGATGCCTTGTTCACGTGCAGTCGGGATGTCGCTCAGACGGCCCGGCAAGCGCTCTTCAGACAGCACCGCCAGAACGCGCAGGTCACCGGATTCGATAAAGCCAGTGGCTTCACTGATATCACCGGTGAACGCATCAACGTGACCACCGATGACCTGAGTCATGGCTTCGCCGCCGTTGTTGTACGACAGGTAAGGAATGCGTGGCAGGTTCTCAACGCCGGCCGCTTTGGCAGCGATCAACGCCTTGAGATGGTCCCAGCCACCGTTGGCACTGCCACCGGCGAATTTGACCGAACGCGGATCGGCTTTCAGCGCGTCCATCAGTTCATTCAGGTTCTGGTATTCGGAGTCATTAGCGACCGCGATGATGCCGTAATCGGCACCCAGCGCACCGACCCACTTAACCATGCCTGCGTTCATGCCCGGGAATTGCTGCTGAGCCAAACGCGTCGTGGTAGCGGTTGATGCGGCAACCAACAATTGGTCGTCATCATTGCGCTTACTGACCGTATGAGCGAAGGCAACACCGCCACCGGCGCCTGCCATGTTGGTGGTTTGGACGTTACCAGGAACCAGGTCCAGTTCTTCCAATACCTGACCGACACTGCGGCAGGTAAAATCCCAGCCACCGCCCGGATCCGCCGGTGCGATGCATTCAACACGACCACTTGGCTCCCAGGCCAGGGTAGTTGCACTGACGGCGAGCGCCGCCAGCAAAGCAAGACTTTGCTTGAGCTTCATTGGATTGTCCTCTTCGTTGTTGTTGTAGGCTGCCGGACGCAACCGGCCACTGACCGAGGGCGGCCGTGGCCTGACGGGACGTTAGGTCGAGCAGGCAAATGCGACCAGCTTATGGACGTAAAGCCTTTATCGGTTATAAAGGCACTTTAGTGCATTTTGTTCACGGGCAATCAAAAATGGCTTCCGTTACGCTTAACCAGCGCTCGGAACCGTGATCGACCTGCCCAACCGGTATCGCTGGATCGCTCCGGCCTCCCACGAACAACTATTAGATAGAAGCGCGCTGTCGTGTTTAGAAAATTAAAATTAAAAACCCGCATGATATTGGTCCTGGGTCTGGTCAGTGCCGTTCAGACCGGACTGATTGGCGGCTTCGCCTGGCAATACCTCAGCCGTTCCCTGGACGATCAGATTGGCCAACGCGCCTTGATGGTCGCCAAAACCATCGCCGCCATGCCGGGCATTATCAACGGCATCGAACAACGAGACTCCACTGCACTGCAGCGACTGAGTGAAAAACTCGCCCGCACCAATGAAGCCCTCTTTATCGTCATCGGCGATGCCAACAACATTCGACTGGCGCATCCCAACCCGGATCGAATCGGGCACTCCATGGCCGATGATGATGGCGACAGCGGGGAAATAGCTCTGCTGGATGGTCGCGCCTATGTAAACAAGGCACACGGCAGTTTGGGCGAGTCGATGCGCGGCAAGGCACCGGTATTCGACGACAGCGGCCGCGACATCATCGGGCTGGTCTCAGTGGGCTATTCGCTGGACCAGGTCCGCACCACCATCAATCGCTATAAGCTGGTGTTGATCGTGGCCATGACGCTGATGCTGATGGCCAGTGTCGCTGCAGCCACCATCATTGCCGGCCGCTTCAAAAAAGCGATTTTCGGCCTGGAGCCGGAACAGATTGCCCGGCTGTTCGAAGAGCTGGATGCCACCTTACAGTCGGTTCGCGAAGGCATCATTGCCGTGAATCGCGAGGGCCAGATCACCACCGTCAACCGCACCGCTATCGAAACCCTCGGCCTGGCGCCAGACACCACTCTGGTCGGCCGCCAGATTGACGAAATAGTACCCGACAGTGGCCTATTGCCGATTCTGGACAGTGGCGAATCGCAATTCGATCAGGAAGTCTGGCTCAACGGCCGACTGATGATCGTTAACCGCCTGCCAGTAAAACAGGACGGTGCCCTGATTGGTGTGGTGTCCTCATTCCGACTGCGCGATGAACTGGACCAGGTCAGTCGACAATTAACCCGCATTCAGCAGTACGCCGATACGCTGCGCTCCCAAACCCATGAATACTCCAACAAGCTGCATACCATTGCCGGACTTATCCAACTGGGCGCACACGACGAAGCCCTGGCATTGATCGGCAGCGAAGTCAGCGATCACCAGGCGTTGATTCAACTGTTGTTGGAGGCGGTGCCAGATCCAGTACTGGCTGGCTGTCTGCTCGGTAAATACAACCGCGCGCGGGAAATGGGACTGTCGTTGGTCATCGATCCAGGCAGTCGCATGACCGAGTTGCCCGAGAGCCTGCCGCGAGACCAACTGGTCAGCGTGGTCGGCAACCTGATCGATAACGCACTGGAAGCCACGCGCCAATCGAAACCCAATGGCGGTCAGGTGCAATTGAGCATGACTGACCTGGGTCACGACCTGATTTTTGAAGTGGAAGATCAGGGCCCCGGCATTCCCAGCGAACAACGTGAACGCATCTTTGAGAAAGGCGTGAGTACCAAAAGCGATACCAACCACGGCCTGGGCCTGCACCTGGTGCGCTCCTTCGTTGCCCGCTGGGGTGGCTCCATTACACTGGAAGTGCTGCAATCGGGCAGTCGCTTTACCTTATACCTGCCGAAACAGCCGGAAGTAGAGGCCGACGCATGAGACATTTAAAATTGCTCGTCGTTGAAGACGACCCACAAATTGCTGAAATTCAGCGCCGTTTTGTGGAGCGACTCGACAATGTCGAACTGTGCGGCATCGCCCACAACCTGACCGACGCCGCCGATCTGGTCGATGTCTTCCAACCGGATTTAATGTTGCTGGATGTGTTCTTCCCCGACGGCAACGGCCTGGATTTACTGCGTCAGTTACGCGCTAGAGACGTCCACACCGACATCATCCTGATCACCGCTGCACGTGAGGTCGACACCCTGCGTTCAGCGCTGCACGGCGGCGTCTTTGATTACATTCTCAAACCGCTGGTGTACGAACGGCTTGAAGAGGCCGTTCATAATTACCGGCAGCACCGGGATCGGCTGGATAACCTCGAAAGAGTTGCGCAAAAGGAAGTGGATGCATTGCTGCCGCGCGGCCACAACGACACCGGCAACGAACCCGAACGACTGCCTAAAGGCATCGATGCACTGACGCTCGACACCATCCGCAAGGTATTGCAGGAAGACGGCACCTGGAGCGCCGAAGCGGTCGGCCAACGCATTGGCGCATCGCGCACCACTGCAAGGCGCTACCTGGAATATCTGGTCAGCGCCGGCGAACTGATTGCCGAAGTGAACTACGGCAGCGTCGGCCGGCCGGAGCGACGTTATCGCCCCGGTGCGGGTGATGTTAATCAGTGATGGGAGTTACCACTGATAGCTCATGCTGGCGGTCGCTTTGCGGGCTTCGCCGTAGTAGCACCAGTAGTCACAAGAGGCGACATATTCTTCATCAGTCAGGTTTTTCACGTTGACCTGCGCTTGCCAACCATCGGCAAAAGCATAACCAGCCATCAGATCGAACAGCGTGTAGGAAGGTACCGTAACATCGCCCGCCTCATATTCTGTTTCGCCGACGAATCGGACACCACTACCCAACTTCAAGCCATTTAATACGCCACTGAACGCATAATCCGCCCATAACGCAGCCTGATGAGTCGGGATGATGGCTACGCCGGTTTCGCTGCTACCATCGTCAGTATAAGCATCGTTGTAGGTGTAGCTGGCCATCAGCTGGAGGTTATCGGTGACATAGCCGACACCTTCAACTTCAACGCCGGTGGCGTGTCGGGTAGAACCATCCTGAACAATCTGGCCACTGCCATTACGGACCAGAGCATTCTCTTCTTCGATCTGGAAGACCGACGCTGTGACATAACCATCGATATCCAAGGGTGCAATCTTCACCCCGATATCCAGCTGGTAGCCCTGGCGCGGCTCATAGAGATCGCCATTGATATTGGCACTGGTGGTCGGCTCGAAGGATTCGGTGTAACTAAAGTATGGAGACACGCCGAGATCCGATACATACATCAATCCACCCGAGAATGACGATGCTTCCAGTTCTGACGATTCGGAGGAAATCTTGTTTTCAATATCCACCCAGTCATAGCGCGCGCCAGCCTGGGCATACCAGCGGTCATCCCAACTCAACTGTTCTTGCAGGTACACACCAACCTGGCGTTTGGCAATCGATACATCGGTCAAATCGCTGTCGGCTACCGGCGTATAGTTTCCATAAGTTGGGTTAAACAGATCGACATCGCCAAACGTTCCATAATTATCAAAACTGTTGCCGCGCTTATTAAAATCCTGATAGTCCAAACCCAGCAGTATAGTGTTATCGGCAGAGCCAATAGCAAAGTCACCAGCCAAGCGATTATCCACAGTGAAACTGCGGACACGACCATCACGGTGGACATGACCTCGCGACGCGGTTGATCCCGTAGCCGACATAAAATAGGTCGAGCGCAACAGAAGATCCAACTCGCTGTAACGGGCATTTTGCTGCACACGCCAGTTATTATTGAACTCATGACCCAGTTCATAGCCAAGAGAGGTTTGGGTTCGATCATTGGTGTCGTAATCCGGCTCGCCATAAAAGGTCGAAGGATCAATCTGACCACCACTGGTATCTATAGTGCCGACGATTGGCTTAAAGCCATTGTAAGGAACCGCATCATCTTTCTGCACGCTGGCCAGTACCGTCAGGCTGGTCGCATCGTTAATGTCCCACTCCAGACTAGGTGCAACATAGAGGCGTTCGCTCTCAGTATAGTCGATATCACCATTTTCAGAGCGGTAAAGAGCCACCAGGCGATAGCGAACACTGTCACTCACCGCATCAGACTGATCAATGCCGACCTGAAGATGCTCTCGGTTACCTACTTGCAGATCAAAACGCCCCTGAGGTTCATCCGTCGGCCGCTTGCTTTGCAAATTTACCAAGCCACCGGGTAGTGCTTCGCCATAAAGATTTGAAGAAGGCCCTTTCAACAGATCGATTTGTTCCAAACCATAGGGTTCGGCAACCCAGTAGTAATAGCCATCTTTGAAGATGCGCATACCATCCTGATAAGTAGATTGGTCAAAACCACGCACTTTGAGCCAGTCTGCATCGTTATCACCACCATATTGACCACTAACGACGCCAGCACGGTAACGGAAAGCCTCATCTACCGCCTGAACATCCTGTTCTTCCAACTCTTCACGCTGAACAACGGAAGCCGGCCTTGGGGTTTCCAGCAGCGGGGTTTCTACTTTTAACGCCGTACCTGAAACTACGACGGCATTTAACGAAGGCGATTCGCTGGTCTCGTCTTCAGCGAATGTCAGGTTGAAGCCAGCCAGAACTGACAATGGAAAGACAAAACCAATAGCCCGGGCCAGCGAAGCTGGTCGGGTAAATGCAGGAGTAGCCATGAAAACCTCGATAACGAACAGGTGAGTATCGTTTGAAAATTCGCTTAAATCACAACAATAATAGTAATTATTCTTATTTTGTTTCGCAAATTTTCGTCTGATTCCCATTTCGTCCGATGTTATTGTGCTATCCAAAGCATCGAAGTGAGTGCACACCTTGTCATCAAACCAACTGATTACCCTGCTAGTGCTGGCCGTATTCGGCGCCTGGCTCTGGCACCATCTGGGCATCCGCCAATATGCCTTACTGGCGGCGCGTCAGATCACCCAGCGCGCCGGAGTTCAGCTGTTGGATCAGAGTATTTATTTGCGCAAGGTGAGAGTGGTGCGATCCAAATCCAGCCTTATCGCGCTGGAGCGCAGTTATGAATTTGAATTCTCCACCCGCGGCGATCGACGGTTTCTTGGCTGGGTAGTCATGCTGGGTCGGCGAATGGAGCGGTCTGAACTGCAGCCTTATACCGAAGATCAGTTGCTTCAATAAATACTGGATGATGCTGGGAAAGGATTGCTCGAAGAGACAGTATTTGGACTGGTCCGACACATCGGGGCCGGCATACCGGCTGCGACCCACGGGTCGCTGGTACTATTGACTATCAGGTGCTTTAACGTTCAGAGAGGATTGGTCGGAGAGACAGGATTTGAACCTGCGACCCCTACCTCCCGAAGGTAGTGCTCTACCAAGCTGAGCTACTCTCCGACACTGGATGCCTGGGGCTAGGCAATCTCACGCAAGCCTTTGATTTCACTGACCTTTGCGGCCAATGCCAGTAGGGCGGCGTTCGAGCTGCGCAATAGTACGGAGTCCAATCATCGGCGTCAACTCTTGCCGGGCGCCAATTGCCGCCACGCCGGCCGCTCGGTTATGCTGCCTCCTCTATCCCCGGTAACCGCTGCGATGACGGACAGTCAAAACGCCCGCAAATTGGACCGCCTGGATTTAAAAATCCTCCGTGCCCTCCAGGAAAATGCTCGTATCTCTTACGTTGATCTGGCCGAGAAAGTCGGGCTGTCGACGACGCCTTGTATGGATAGAGTCAAACGCCTGGAGCGCACTGGCCTCATCCAGGGTTACCATGCCAGTATCGACCCGCTGGCGCTGGGCTTGTCGTTATTGGTTTTCGTAGAAATCACGCTTTCGAACCAATCGCCTGAGGCTTTCGATGCGTTTCGTGAAGCCGTTGATGGACTCAGCTATGTTCAGGAATGTCATCTGGTGTCTGGTCAATCCGATTACCTGATCAAACTGCGCCTGACCGACCTCGCCAGTTACCGTAAGTACCTGGGGGAGATGCTGCTCGCACTGCCTTATGTACGGGAATCAAAAAGCTATATTGTGATGGAAGAGGCCAAACAAACGGCCCTCTTACCGTTAGATTTAATCAGTCACCGTTTTAAACGCTAAGCACTGCCATTCACCCTAGGGAGGAACCCATTGATGAAAACCTGGCAGACGTTGTGCTGGCCATTGGCGCTGAGCAGCGCCATCCTGACCGGCTGTACTTCGCTGGAAGCCTTTACTGGCGAAAACCAGATCAATAACACCTCGCGCGGCGCCATTGCCGGCGGTTTACTCGGCGCCGTTCTGGGAGCGGCCACGGCACCCAAGGACGAACGCATGCGTCGCGCCCTGATTGGCGCCGGCATCGGCGGTGTTGCTGGCGGTGGGGTCGGGCTTTATATGGATCGCCAGGAGGCCGAGCTGCGCCGGGAATTGGTCGACAGTGGTGTTCAGGTAAGACGCACCGAAGAAGGCCAGATTGATCTGATCATGCCGGGCAACATTACCTTCGATACCAATAGCTCGACGGTCAAAGCCCAGTTTACCGACACTCTCGAATCTGTCGCCAAGGTGCTGCAGGAATACGAGAACACTCTGGTCACAGTGGAAGGTCATACCGACAGCACCGGCAGCGACAGCTATAACCAGTTGTTGTCCGAACAACGCGCCTCAAGCGTCGCAGAAGTGTTCTTGAAAAACGGCGTCGCCTATGAGCGGGTTGCCGCCATCGGTTATGGCGAAGCCCGACCGGTTGCCAGCAACGAAACCGAAACGGGTCGCTCGGCCAACCGACGGGTGGAAATCAGCCTCGAAGCGATTGTCGCGGGGCAGTGAATTCCCAACATAATAAACAAAGGCGGCCGATGGCCGCCTTTTTTAATTCCGTCGCCGCAGTCGACCACCCTTATCAATCGCCAAAGTCGGCGGAAAAATCATCATCCGGTGAGACGCTGTTGTTGGCACCTTTGGCGTAATAGTAACTGGCAGTGAACGAGAACGATGCCCGCGACTTGCCTTCCACCCGGGCGCGATATTTCAGCCAGAGTTTTTCGCAGTCGGTGGTGGCTTCTTTCTCGCCACGAATCATCTTCAGAAACTGTTGTTCGACTTCATTAACGGCCTGGTGCTCACCCACCTCGAGACGACGAAAAGTCTCCCCCAAACGCCTCAGCAGTTCTGCTTCACGGATGGAGAAATCACCAGACCGCTCCAGACCATAAGGGTAATGACGGTTATCGGTGAATGCCTTAAAGAGAGTGTAGCCTTCAGGGCTGATTGCTTGGGACATGACAACCTCCGCAGTCCTGCTTACATGCGCGCATTCATAAGGTCTGTACGACCGAGTGTAAAACGAGTAATTTTTGCCCCGTCGATGCAGTCTTTTGATCAACGAATGAAGGCGCTGTGATCACACAGCACTTCGCAAGGCGAGGAGCCAGCCTTGGATCTGCAACAGTTGAAAACTTTTTTGGAAGTCTGCCAGACCCGGCATTTCGGTCACGCGGCCAGCAACCTCTATCTGACACAGTCGGCGGTCAGTTTTCGCATTCGGCAGTTGGAAAACCAACTCGGCACAACACTCTTTGTGCGCCATCGCAACAACCTGCAGCTGACCGCCGCTGGCGAACGCCTACGCCATCACGCCGAGAGCATCTTAAGCAGCTGGGAACAGGCACGGCAGGATGTCGCCAGCCAACAGGATCGAGCGGCTACGATGAGTTTGGCCACAACCTCAGCCATCTGGACGTCCTGGCTGGGTTCGGCGCTGGCGGATATGCACCATCAACTGGCCGACCGCTATTGGCGCAGCGAAACCCTCACACCCGATCAAATCAGCCGGCGCTTACTGGAACGCAGTCTGGATCTGGCGATATTGCCAGTGCCTCTTAAAGTGGATGAACTCACCAGCCGCTTGCTGACCCCTTTGACGCTAACGCTCGCCAGCGCCAAAAACACAGCCACTGAAACGGCCCTGGAACAAGCCTATGTCCAGATCGATTGGGCGCCACAGTTGCCCATCCATCCCGGAGCCGAGCTCAGTGCCATTCCCAGCCTGCAAACCACTGACCTGCAATTGGCAATGAATTGGATACAACGTTACCGGGGCGCAGCTCTGTTACCGGAAAATCTGCTCGACCTAGATGACTGGCAGCTCAGATCCGACCTGGCAACAACTCAATTACCGCTCTATCTGATTCATCACAGCCATCATCCTGATCTGGCCAACATGACACCGGTTATCGACTACCTGCTGCAGCGTTGATTGATTAGAATCAGGCATTCCAACTGTTCGGAGTCTCTCTATGAAAGTGGCCATTCTGGAAACCGATATCCTGCGTGACAATCTGCAGCCAACCTATATCGGCTATGGCCGGATGTTTCAGCAACTCTTTGACCGTGTTGATGTCGATTGGGAAATGCCCATCTTCTCGGTCATTCAGGGTGAGTATCCGGATACAATCGACGACTTCGATGCGTTCCTGATCACCGGCAGTAAGCACGATGCCTTCGCCGACGACGCTTGGATCGTGCGTTTGCGTGACTACTCCCGCCAGTTGTTCGAAGCAGGCAAGCCGCTGGTTGGTATCTGTTTTGGTCATCAACTGCTGGCACACGCTCTGGGCGGCCGCGCGGAACGCGCGGGTTCCGGCTGGGGGTTAGGGGTGATGCATTACCAGTTGGATGAACAGCCTGACTTTATCGACAGCGACCAGAGCGTCAGTCTGCTGGTCAGTCATCGTGACCAGGTGACCGCCTTGCCGCCAGGCGCAAAACCTCTGCTCAGCAACAGTTTCTGTCCGCTGGCTGCCTTCTTTATTCCCGACCAGGTGCTGTGTTTCCAAGGACATCCGGAATTCAGCAAGGACTATGAACGCGCCTTGCTTGAGTACCGTGAAGACGATGTCAGCAGTGAGCAGATGGCGCGCATTCGCGCCAGCCTGGACGAAGAGCATCAGGGAGAACGCATTGCTCAGTGGATGAAGTCCTTTCTTGAACAGGCAACCAGCACGCCTTTACAGGGCTGATCCGAACCGACAGAGTGGACGGCGGTTCGTCGTCATCCACTCGTGGAGTTCCTCATGTTTCGTTTTCAGGATCGGTTACTACGCACCCTCTATCCGGTTAAACCCGCGGCGGGATGGTTGCTCGGGCTCGGTATCCTGTGTTTTCCCGCCTTGCTCGGTGTCGCAGTATGGCGACCCCAAACCGACACAGGGTTACTGTTTATTGCTCTGGTGTGCGGCCTGAGCGTTGTGCTGTTCGGCATTTTGGTGTCGATGAGTCGTCCACAAGCTGCGCCGAAAGCCGGTTTGGGTAACCGGTTGAGACGGTTCTGGGAGGGGCTGGTGTTCTGGTGCTGGTTAGGTTGTTTGGCTCTGGTGGCCAGTCTGGCTCTGAAGATCGTCAGCTTCAGCAGCTGAGTGCTCAGCCCAGTTTTTTAGCATCCGCAAAGGCCACACCACCTTTACCAGAGCGTTTAATGTCGTACATAGCCTGGTCGGCATGATGCATCAGTTCATCCAGGCTCTGACCGTGGTCTTCGTACTTGGCCACACCGATGCTGGCCGATAAGTGCAGCGTGTCATCACCAATCTTCAGCGGCTGTTCGATGACCGACAGAATACGTTTAACAAACCCACTCACCTGCTGAGCCGGCTGCATATCATCAATGATGATAATAAATTCATCGCCTCCTACCCGAGCCGCAAAATCCGCTTTTCGCAGCGACTGCGACAAGCGCTTGCCCAACACCACCAATACCTGATCACCAATACGATGACCATGACGATCGTTGATCGGTTTGAAGCCATCCAGATCAATATAAACCAGGTAAAAGGTTCGGCGAGCCTCGGCCGCATCCTGAATCTTGGCATCCACAAATTCGGACAACAGCCGCCGGTTAGGCAAGCCGGTCAGGGTATCGTGGTGCGCCATATGTTCGATCCGTGCCTGAGCCGTTTCCATTTGGGTTTTTTCATGGGTCAGCGCCTGGTTCAATTCAAACAAGCGTTGATGGCTGACGGCGTTACTCAGAGTAATGGCAACAAATGGCGCCAATGATTTCAGCAGCTCCAACTCTTCCTGGCTGAAACGGTCGGCAAACCGGCTCTGCAGCGAGAATAACCCCAGCACCTGGCGATTGTGCACTAACGGCATAAACAGTTGGCTGCGCGGCAAAATCTGACTGTCGCCGACCCAGTTAACGCCGGCTTTACCGGTTTCATCGCCGACAAGAATAGGATCGCCACTGCGAGCGGTTTGCACCGCCCGGCTCTCAGTTACCCGATAAGGAATGCAATAAGCCGGAACCGGCTGGCCATTGTCGATGATGCTGACAAACTCAACGCCTTGGCGAGCCGGGTGATTTAACGCCAGAGAAACAAAGTGCACATCCAGACGCTGGGAGACGATGTCGTACAGCTTGGGCGCGATGTCTTCCAACGCCAGGGTCGACGCCAGCTCACGCGATAAGTCATTAATCAACTGCAGTCGCGCCTGGGTGGCTTTCAGTAAACGGTTCTCGTGATCGGTGATCTGGTTTTCCAGGCGTTGTTCATCAATCTTGGCTTGCAGTTGCCGCACCTCAAATTGCCGGCGCATATCCTGGTCCTGCAGCTTACGCTCAACATCCAGAGCCCGGCGCAGAACGCGCATCGAGGCCTGATACTTGCCACCTTGCTCCAGACAGATCGACAAGACTTCCAACGCCCGCAGCTGAGTGAGGCTGAACGTCGGTGTGGCTGATCGCTTCAAACCAGTACGAACCGCCATAACCGCCAAAGCGAAACGCCCCTGACTGGCGCGAACTTTAGCCAGCTCGATATAAGCCGACAAACCCGACACACCTTCGCGATCAAACTCAGGGTGGTCGATTGTTACCATTAAAGTGGTTTCAGCCTCAACCAACCGACCCTGTAATCGCTGACAGCGCGCTACGGCAATCAACGCCTGAATTTCCAGATGCCAGTAATTTAACTGCTGAGCAAACTTTAACGCCGCGCGGCAGCCCAGAAGGGCATCATCGAATGCAGAGCGCTTGGAATGCAGGTTGGCCTGCAACAGTGCGGCTTCCCCCAGGTTTTCCAGCGACACCTCGCGAGTATCGCTGCCCAGGGCACGGTTAAGCAGCCGCTCGGCGGTATCCAGATCATCGGTTTGGAAGTGCAGCAGCGCCTGATTTAACAAAGCCGCAAAGATGCCGTTGCTATTACCAACCTGCTGATTCAGCTCGAGAGAACGTTCGTAATAACGCTCAGCCAAACCATATCGGCCCAGGTTGTAATAGGCCATGCCAATGCCATTGCAGATCCGCATCGTCGGATCCACCGCATTGAGGCGCTCAGCCAGCGCCAGCGCATTGGAGAAAAGCGTCAGTGATTTGAGATATTCGCCTTGGAAGATCAGGCACCAGCCGGAATGGAAATCGAGCTCTATGCTCTCCTGTTCGGACGGTTCGACCATTGTTCGAGCCTGGTCGATCAAAGTCTGGGCGGCCAAAGGGTCGCTAACCATTTGTGCCCAGGCTGTTTTCAACAGCTGTCCGAAGTCGCGGCCGGATGACGTCACCGGTTAAACCTTTTCCTGATCATCCGTTCAGTTTAGTCCAATCCATGCCCCGGCGACGACCAAAAGGTGTCGCTTGCGTCCTGTCAGTTCACTTCTAACAGGAATGTCACCGGCCCATCGTTGAGCAGTTCGATCTGCATATTGGCGCCAAATTGCCCAGTCTGGACCCGGTCATACTGGTGGCGAATCTGAGCCACCAAAGCATCAAAGATGCGTTCACCATCGGCCGGTGGCGCCGCCGAAGTGAAGCTGGGCCGCAAACCTTTATTGGTATCGGCTGAGAGCGTGAACTGTGAGACGAGCAGCAAGGCGCCGCCAATGTCCTGGACATTGAGGTTCATGCGGTCTTCGGCATCGGCAAAGATGCGGTAGTTCAACAGCTTGTGCGCCATCTTTTCAACCCGGTCGATCTCATCGCCTTTATCGATGCCGACCAACACCAGCATGCCCTGGTCGATAGCCGCAATGGATTCTCCGTCAACCTCAACGCCGGCGTGACGGACCCGTTGTATCAGTGCTTTCATCGCTCAAGCCTCCTCATCACCCTGACCAAAGCGTTGTGCAACGTTCTGGGTGGCGCGAATCAGGGCGTCGACCATGGCCGGATCAAAACCTGAATGTCCGCCTTCGCGCACCAGGTCCAGCTCAGCATCCGGCCATTGCTGCGCCAACTGCCAGGCCTGGTCCGGCGGGCAAACCATGTCATAGCGACCCTGAACGATATAGCCGGGAATGCCCGCCAAACGGTGCGCCTGCTGTAACAGCTGGTCCGGCTGCATAAAAAACTGATGCTGAATGTAGTGGCAGGTAATGCGCGCCAAACTGAGCGCGACATGCGTCGAGGTGAAGTAATCCAGCGACTGTTGGCTCGGTCGCAAGGACGCATTGACCGCCTCCCAACGCGCCCAGGCTTTGGCAGCGCCCACTCGCGCCAGATCGTTGCTGCCATTGAACAGTTCGGCGTAGGCATCGATCAAAGCTCGACCGGTCAAACCTGATACCGGTTCGATAAAGCGCGCCCACTCTTCCGGAAAATAGCGACCCGCACCACCGCCATACAGCCAGTCAACATCCAGCGGCCGGCCGAGAAAGACGCCACGCAGTACTAATGCCCGGCAGCGATGCGGATAGGTTTGAGCGTACAACAGCGACAGGGTTGCGCCCCAGCTGCCACCAAACAACACCCAGCTTTCCAGGCCGAGATGCTGGCGCAGGGCTTCCAAATCCTCGACCAGGTGCTGACTGTCGTTCTGATTCAATTCGGCGTGCGGTTCTGAACGACCCGCCCCCCGCTGATCGTAGAGAATGATATGAAAGTGTTCCGGATCGAAAAATCGCCGCAGCTGCTCAGAAAATCCAGCGCCGGGACCGCCGTGAACCACGACCACCGGCAAGGCTCCCGCTGTGCCAGCCTGCTCAACATAGAGGCGATGACCGTCACTGACGCTTAGCCACTGGCGATCAAAGGGGCGAATCTCAGGATAGAGTGGCAGCATCTGTAGATCCTCAACGGCAGTGCTGCCGCATCATGACACAGCCCCTCCGGACTGCCCAGCCTACCTTGATGGCGCGGTTGGCATTGCCTAGTATCGAGCGACCCGGCCCAAGCTGCGGCCTTGCCTCCTAGTTTAAGAGTTGTCATGAGAATCTTACTGCTGTGTTTTTGTGTCTTGATCGGCCAGGTCTCTGCCGAGATTCGTTTAACCGATGATCTAGGTCGCACTGTACAGCTTGAGGCGCCAGCCCAGGGAGTGATCAGTCTGGTTCCCCACGCCACCGAATTGCTTTACGACATCAACGCTCAGGATCAGTTAATCGCCACGGTCCGCTATGCCGACTATCCCGAAGCCGCCAAAGCCAAGCCCAGAGTTGGGGATTACAACAGCCTGAACAGCGAGGCCATCCTGATGCTCGAGCCCGACCTCATCATTGCTTACCCAACAGGCCCCGCTCGCGCTCAGGTGGATCGGCTTATCGAACTGGGCATTCCGGTGTTTTTCAGCGATCCACAGCGCTTCGATGCCATTGCCCAGGCGATGCGCGATCTTGGGCAACTGACCGCCCAGGTCGACAGTGCCAACGCCGCGGCCAGCGATTTCGAAGCCGCTATCGCAGCATTGCAACAACGCTATGCGAACCGATCCGAACTGAGCGTCTTTTACGAAGTCTGGCATGAGCCCATCTATACCCTGAATGGCGATTCCTATATCAGCGATGTGATCGAACTGTGCGGCGGCCGGAATGTTTTCGCCGATCTGCCAGTGCTGTCGCCTCAGGTCAGTCTGGAGGCGGTCTTTGCGGCCAATCCAGATGTGATCGTGACCGACAGCCCGGACTTGTGGCGTCAGTGGACCCAATTGCAGGCGGTTCAGACAGATGCACTGATCAGTACCGATGCCGATGTACTGCATCGGCCCACACCCAGCCTGCTGATTGGCGCCAACCAACTCTGTATCGATCTGCAGCGGATTCGCACCACCAGCGGGGCGCAGTAATTGACTGCAAATGGAAACAGCCCGGCAATCAGTCAGCGATTGGCGTTTATTGATGGCTTACGCGGCATCGCTATCCTCGGCATCCTGATCATGAATATTCAAGCTTTTGCCCGGGTCGAGCGCGCCTACTTAATACCCAACATCCTTGAGCCATTGTCGTTGGCCGACCGTTGGTTACATGCCTTGGGCTATTTTTTTGCCGAGCAGGTTTTTGTCAGCCTGCTGTCTTGTCTCTTTGGCATCGGCATCTGGGTATTGGCCGAGCGTAATCTGGCCGCCGAACAAAACCCGGTTAAACAACAACGCCGAAGAAGTCTGGGTCTGTTAGTGATTGGGCTGATCCACGCCTATCTGATCTGGAGCGGCGATATTCTGGTCGCCTATGCCATTGCTGCCTGGATCCTGGCTCCCGCTGTCTATTGGAAAACCCGTACGCAGTTACAAGTTGGATTGGCTTTTTTGGCATTTATCCCCGCGCTGAGCCTACTGGAAATGAGCCTGGTTCCTGCAGAAGTACGAGGTGCAGCTTATGCTGCCGACCCCCAGGCTTTGCAAACTGAGATCAATGCCTTGCTCGGCAGTTGGTGGGATAACCAGCATTGGCGCTTCGAACGAACGCTGAAGTCGCATTATCTGGGGCTGCCATTTGGCACCTTCTGGTTTGTCTCCGGCTGGATGTTGATTGGTATGGCCTTATACCGTCTGGGTCTGGCGGCCGGACAATGGTCATCTCAGCGCTACCTCTTACTGCTAAGCATTATTTTGCCATCTGGGTTGCTGTTAAAAGCGCTGGGTTACCTCTATCAAGCCGGCAGCAATTTTGATCCAGCACGAATGGTTGTGGGGCGCGGCTTTTTCAGCTACTTCGGTGCCGCTTGTCTCTGCCTGAGCATTCTATGCCTGGCGATACTGTTCTGGCGGCGATGGCCGCAACATGGTTTAGCACGTCTGTTGGAAGCCATTGGCAAGACAGCACTGAGTAATTACCTGCTGCAAAGCGTGATCGCGACGACGCTGTTCTATGGCTTTGGATTGGGTTGGTTTGAGCAACTGTCTTTTAGTCAGTTGGTTTTGGTAACAATTGGCATCTGGATGGCAAACGCCGTGTTGACGACGCTGTGGCTGCGGACTTTCCGGCTGGGTCCAACGGAATGGTTATGGCGCTGGCAGAGCCGGGGACAAGCCCCGGCGTTAAAACGTTAGTCGTTTTCGATCAACAAACGCATCACTTCGCGATATTGCTGTGGGCTGTGCGGTGGGCGAATCAACGCAACATATTCACCGTCAGGATTTATCACCGCCTGGTTGTCACTGTGGGCAACGGTGTAAACATCACCGTCACCTTCCGGATAGAACACTGTATTGAGCTGGCGCGCCAAAGGCTGAATGGCATTGGCCTCATCGCCGGTCAGACCGATAAAGTCCGCGTGAAAGAAGGGTACGTACTGGGCCAGGCGATCGGCTGAATCCCGAGCCGGGTCGACGGTGATCATCCATACGTCCAACTGCTCACTCAGTCCATCGTCGGTCAAACCGCGGTAGGCATTTGCCAGGTCGGCCATATTGGTCGGGCAGATATCCGGGCAAAAGGTGTAACCGAAATTGATCAATCGCCACTGGCCATCATCCAACTGGCCGGTCTGGATAGTAGCGCCGTTATGATCGATCAATTCAACCGCTGGCACCGGGCGCGGATCTTCAAAATAGAGCGTATTGTGCGCTTCCAAAGCGCTGACCAGGTCCGGTCCCGCCAGGGTGGTTCTTAGAATGGCGGCGACAAAAACAACCATCACAATCGCAAACAGAATTAACGCGGTTCTGAGTGCACCACGGCGCTGTTGGTCAGCGCCGGTTTTTGGACTCGATGTCATAACCAGGCTCTTACGCTGTAATCAACCAATAAGGCGACAAAGAGTAACAGCAGATAGGTGATGGAAAAACGAAAGGATCCCCAGGCCGCGTCCGGACGGCGATCGGTCAACAACCACCAGTTCCATTGCAGATAACGCGCACCCAATACAAAGGCACACAGAGCGTAAATCGGACCGGCCTTCAAAGTCGCGAATGGCAACATGGAAATCGCTAACAGCAACCACGAATACAGCCAGACATTGATCTTGGTATAGGCCACACCATGAGTCACCGGCATCATCGGAACATCCGCATTTTGATAGTCTTTAATGCGGTGAATAGCCAGCGCCCAGAAATGCGGTGGCGTCCAGGCGAAGATAATCAGCACCAGCAGCAACGGCATGGCGCCAATCTGACCGGAAACGCTGGTCCAGCCTAATAAAGGTGGCATAGCACCGGCCAAACCACCGATCACAATGTTCTGCGGCGTCGCTCGTTTTAAGAAGACCGTATAGATGACAGCGTAGCCAACCATGGACGCCAGCGTCAGCCAGGCGGTCAGAGCATTGACCCAGGCATAGAGCATAACGAAGCCAGCGACCGTCAAGCTGGCGGCAAAGGCCAGCCCCTGATTCAGACTGACCCGACCAGTGGCCATGGGACGACGGTGAGTGCGCGCCATACGCTGATCGAGCTGACGATCCAGCATATGATTGAAAGCCGCGCCCGCCGCCGCGAGCGCTGCGATACCCAGAGTGCCGATTACCATCCCAAGGGCGGCGCCATCAGCTTTGGGCGCCAAGGCCATTCCGACCCAGGCGGTAATTAACATCAACAGGACCACCTTGGGTTTGGTCATCTCCAGGAAGTCACGCCAGCTGGGTAACTTCTGAACCGCGCTCACTTTAGACATGGTTCGCCTCCCGATATAACTCATAGTTCACTGTCACCAGTGTGGCCAATAGTATGGCGCCGAAGAGGTTATGCAGCACGGCTACAGCCAATGGCAGAGCAAAAACCACATTACTGACACCCAGACTGATTTGGGCAATTAACACCAAGGCAAGGCCACTGGCCAAGGCCGCAAACCGAGCCTTAAACAACCGCAACACCAACCAGGCCACCACCAGCAAGGTCACCAATGCGCCGATTCGGTGAGCCAGGTGGATTGCCGTTCGGGATGGTATATCCAAATGCCCACCCAAATAGTTCGGCCCGATGGGATGCGCCAGATCAAAGCCGGCGACAAAATCAGTTTGCGGTAAGATTTGCGATTGGCACAACGGAAAGTCCGGACACGCCAGAGCGGCATAATTCGATGTCACCCAACCGCCGAGAAAAATCTGCACGACGACGACAGTCAACGCCAACGCAGCCAGGCCACGGGGCAGGGCGCGCTGTTGCAGCGAAAACAGCTGAATAGGGCGCGAACCACCCAAGCGCAGTGTCAGTAGCCAAAGCAGCGAGAAGGTTAGGAAGCCACCCAGTAAGTGAGCGGTTACTACTTGAGGCCAAAGCCGCAGCGTTACCGTCCAGGCACCAAAGGCGCCTTGCAGTATAACCAAAGCCAACAGCAATAATGGCAACTTCAGCGGCTGACCGGGGTATTTACGATTACGGATAGACACCACCACCAACGCGATGATCAACAAGCCCAGCGTCGAAGCCAGGTAACGGTGCACCATTTCCGGCCAGGTTTTTTCCAGATCGACCGGCAGTTCCGGATAGGCGTCATTGGCAGCGCTGATTTCAGCGTCGCTTTGCGGCGCCCAGACATGACCATAGCAGGTTGGCCAATCGGGACAGCCAAGGCCGGCATCCACCAGCCGGGTAAAAGCACCTAACACCACAACGGCGATGGCAAAACAGGTTGCGAAAGCGGCCAGTCGAAAACCGGGCTTGGCATTTTTCAGTGACAACATGCACAGCTCCTAGCCAATCGTTGACAGGTCCAGCAGTGTTTCCATATCCGCCAGTTGATCTTTGTAGTCGTTACCGGGGGTGAAGTAGAGCGGCACGTTGCCCAGAGGGTCGACAATAAAGACGAAATCGCGCGCGCCAAAATCGGCAGGCACACGTTCCAGCAAGGCGGCACTGTAATCCTGCGGCTGATGTTGTTGAACATCCAGTCCTGGATACTCGCTTTCCAAACCACTCAGTCCCGAGGTTGAAGTCAACAACAAACGCTTCATGCGCGGCTCGTCTTTGCCCAAAGACACATGAATCTGGCGCTGCGTATGAACGCGTTCCAGACAGCTCTGCTGGCAATCAAAGGACGTCTGCACCATCAGCCACTGGCGTTCGGGATTCACGGCGTCAATTTCCAGACCCAGATCGGAAAGCTGCAATACCGGATCCAACAGCACGCCGCGGTTAACCCGAGAGTCCGGCACCAGCCAGCCCGAGTAATAAAGTCCTGTTGCAGACGCCATTACAATCAAGGGAGTCAGCAGGATAATCAGCAACTGCAGGCGACTGTAGTTTGTGGAAGAGTGAGTACTCGCTCCGGTCGCTTTGCTCATTATTGGTCTTCCTCTTGCCGGGTATGTTTCACGGTTCTGGCGAGACGCCTCCCCGCATACAAATACATCAACAACAACGCTGCGGCCATGGCAAACCATTGCACGGCGTAACCACGATGACGCTCCGCTGTCATAACAATTGGCATCCAGATTACCGGACCCACGCCCGCCTGGCCGGGCAATAACTGCAGTAATCCAAGCGGCTTAGCCCGCCCCAGTTGTTCTGCCATAACATCGGGGTCGATCGATTGAATAACCTGTGGCCAGTGGCGCGCTATGTCAGTGTCCGCCAGGACAACCGATTGGCTTAACGGCCTTGCCTGCGCCAACCAGGGACGTCTGGTCTCGGGTAGGTCGAGCTGCGGTAATCGGTCCCGGCTGGCGGTTGCTGCAATCCAGCCGGCCGAAGCCAAATACCAGCCATCGTCAGTCAGCATCGGCGCCCAGACTTCATAGCCAGCCTGACCCTGATGAGTCCGGTTATCGAGCAGCCAAAGGTGGTCGCCATCCAACTGGCCAGTCAGTTGGTAATGTTGATATAACTGCGGTGAGGCCCCGCTGGGTAATAGCTCAACCTGACGACCGGCCTCGATGCTGGCACCTAGCTGGGCTTTTTGTTCGGCTCTGTTAAGCTGCCAAATGCCCAGGCTGATAAAAACCGGCAAAAAAACAGCAACAAAAACGGTCAACAGCCACCCGGGGCGAAAGCTCAACATCCCTTCCAACCAATCAAGAGGGCCTGTCCAATGGCGCTATTGTTAAAAGTCGTGCTCATACTGCTGATTATCGCCATGTTGGTCTCCCTCAGTGGTGCCCTGACCTCCTTATTCAGAGACGACGCCGAATCAACACGGCTGGTCAAATTGCTGACCATTCGCGTCAGTCTGGCCGCTTTGATAGTGGTTGTACTGATCATTGGTTTTGTGACTGGCGAGCTGTCTCAACAAGCGCCTTGGGTTGGCCAGTACTGAGGTTTAAAAAGGCGGCCTTGGCCGCCTTTTATTACGTCATCAAATCCAATAGACCAAGACGAAAAGACACAACCAGACCACGTCGACAAAGTGCCAATACCAGGCCGACGCCTCGAAGCCAAAATGATCATCCGGTTTGAAGTGTCCGCGCAGCGCCCGCAGGAACTGAACAATCAACATCAAGGTACCGATGGTAACGTGAGCACCGTGAAAGCCGGTCAACATAAAGAAGGTTGAGCCGTAAATACCGCTATCGAGCGTCAAGCCCAGATGGGTATAGGCCTCAATGTACTCTTCGGCCTGCAGCACCAGGAAAGCAATACCCAGCAAAATAGTAATGCCCAACCAGACCTTCAACTGAGTCCGGTGTTGTGCTCTTAAGGCATGGTGGGCAATGGTCAGCGTGACGCTGGAAACCACCAGAATGATGGTATTGATCAGCGGCAAGCCGAAGGCATGAATGACTTCCTCCGGCGCTTGGAAAACTGAATTGTCCGGGTTGTGCAGCAACGGCCAACTGAATTCAAAACCCGGATACAGATAGTTGGAGACGCCTTTGGCACCTTCACCACCCAGCCAGGGGCCGACCAGATTACGCACATAAAACAGCGCGCCAAAAAAGGCGGCAAAGAACATCACTTCCGAGAAAATAAACCAGCCCATGCCCCAGACATAAGATTGCTTAAGCTGCGGACTGTTCAGGCCAGCATGGTTTTCCCGAATGACTTCACTGAACCAGTTGTAGAGCACAAAGGCCAAAACGGCGAAGCCGGCAATAAAAAACCACTGGGCATTGGATTCGGTAGCGCCATTAGACATATCTCGCAACATGCTGCCCAAACCGAAGACGGTGAGGAACATGGCGAAGGCCATCCAAATCGGCAAGCGACTTTGCGCTGGCACGTAGTAGTGTTCGTGATTGGCACTGCTGGACATAGCAATCTCCACTTATTCTTATTCGCCCGGCCGACCATCGGCCGGGGTTCAAAGCCTGACCACCGCAGCGGTCAGCGCGCTGTCAATCGATCTTCGGTGGTGTCGAAAAGGTGTGATAAGGCGCTGGAGAATCCACCGTCCATTCCAAACCTTCTGCGCCGTCCCAGGGTTTCGCCGGCGCTGGTTTACCCGCTACGACGGTATTAACGACGATATAAAGGAACAGCAGTTGGCTGGCACCAAAGAGGAAGCCACCCATGCTCGAGATCATATTGAAGTCGGCAAATTGCAGGGCGTAATCCGGAATGCGTCGCGGCATGCCCGCCAGACCGAGAAAGTGCTGCGGGAAGAACAGGACGTTTACACCAACGAAGCTCAGCCAGAAATGCACCTTGCCCAGCGTTTCGTTGTACATCTTGCCGCTCCACTTGGGCAGCCAATAGTAGACGGCCGCCATAATGGAGAAGACCGCACCCGGCACCAGCACATAGTGGAAGTGAGCCACAACAAAGTAGGTGTCGTGATACTGGAAGTCGGCCGGAGCCATTGCCAGCATCAAGCCGGAAAAACCACCAATGGTGAACAGAATGACGAAACAGACCGCGAACAACATCGGCGTTTCAAAGGTCATCGAGCCACGGAACATGGTGGTCACCCAGTTAAACACCTTCACGCCGGTCGGAATCGCAATCAGCATGGTCGACCACATAAAGAAAGCTTCACCCAGGAAAGGGATACCCACGGTGAACATGTGGTGCGCCCAGACAATAAAACTGAGGAAAGCGATCGATGCCGTGGCGTAAACCATGGACGAATAGCCAAACAGTCGTTTGCGGGCAAAGGCAGGAATGATCGCCGAGACAATACCAAAGGCCGGCAGGATCATGATGTAGACCTCAGGGTGCCCGAAGAACCAGAACACATGCTGGAACAATACCGGCGAACCACCACCGGCGGCATTAAAGAAGGCCGTTCCGAAGTGGATGTCCATCAACATCATGGTGACCACACCGGCAAGCACCGGCATCACCGCAATCAGCAGATAAGCGGTGATCAACCAGGTCCAGACGAACAGCGGCATCTTCATCAGCGTCATGCCAGGGGCGCGCATGTTCAAAATGGTCGCGATGATATTGATCGCGCCCATAATCGAAGAAGCACCCATGATATGAATGGCGAAAATAAAGAAGGTCACGCTGTCAGGCGCATAGGTCGTCGACAGTGGTGCGTAGAAGGTCCAGCCAAAGTTGGGCGCACCACCATCCATAAAGAGGGTGGACGCCAACATGGCAAAGGCAAACGGCAGGATCCAGAAGCTGAGATTGTTCATCCGTGGCAACGCCATATCTGGCGCGCCGACCATCATCGGGATCATCCAGTTGGCCAGACCAACAAAGGCCGGCATCACCGCACCAAACACCATGATCAGACCATGCATGGTGGTCATCTGGTTAAAGAATTCCGGCTGCACCAACTGCAGGCCCGGCTGGAAAAGTTCTGCCCGGATCACCATGGCGAATGAGCCGCCCAGCAGGAACATGGCAAAACTGAACCACAGATACATCGTGCCGATGTCTTTATGGTTGGTGGTATAGAGCCAGCGCGTTATGCCCTTGGCCGGCCCGTGATGTGCGTGATCATGATCATGATCGTGGGTAGTAGTGGTCATGTCACTGCTCCTTATTCGCCGGCACTGAGGTTGAGGATTTCAACAGGTTCGACCATATCGCCCATGCTGTTACCCAACGCATTTCGCTCAAACGTCACAACCGCAGCCAGATCGACCGGGCTCAACTGATCACCAAAGGCCTGCATTGCAGTACCCGGCTTGCCGTGGAAAACGATGTCGATGTGATCCTGAATATCACCCGTGGCGATCGGGCTGCCGGTCAGTGCCGGGAAAGTACCTGGAATACCGCTGCCGTCCGGTTGGTGACAGGAGGCACAGGCCGACTGATAAACACCCCGGCCGCGTTCGACCAGTTGCTCCACCGTCCATTCCTGATTGGTCAGTTCAGCCACCTGGCGGGCTTCTTCCTGCTTACCGGCCAGCCATTCATCAAACTCAGCTTGCGGTACGGCTTCAACCACGACCGGCATAAAGCCATGATCGCGGCCACATAACTCGGTGCATTGGCCACGATAGGTACCCGGTTCATTAATGACCGTCCAGGCTTCGTTGGCCATGCCGGGAATCGCATCTTTCTTAACAGCGAGATCTGGCACCCACCAGGAATGGATCACATCCGCTGCGGTCAGAACAAAACGCACCTTTTGGCCCACCGGCAGCACCAGTGGCTGATCGACTTCGAGCAGGTAGTTTTCATTCTTGGCGAGACGGTTATTGATTTCATCTCGGGAGGTGGCAAGGCTGGAGAAGTAGTCGACTTCGGCGTCCGGGTCGGCTTCATTGACGTAGCGATAACGCCAGCGCCATTGATAACCGGTAACCTCCACCGTCATGTCCGCATTGTCGACGTCATACATATCGGCCAGGGTAAAGGTCGCCCGCACACCGACGGCAAAAATGACGACAGCCGGGATCAATGTCCAGGCCAACTCGACTTTGGTACTTTCGTGGAAATTAGCGGATACCGCGCCTTTTGATTTGCGATGTTTGAACATCGCATAGAACATCACCCCGAACACGGCGATGCCAATAATCACGCATACCCAGAAAATGAGCATGTGCAGGCCATAGACTTCCTGACTGATGTCCGTCACACCCTTGGGCATGTTGAATTGCCAGTCAGCTTGGGCCGCAGACCCCACAAGCAGTGCAGCCATAACGGCACCTGCACGAAGCAGCCTTCTCTGCATCCTTCACCTCTGCCTTGTTATTGTAGTTGGGCGTTACCGAGTGAAGCTTACTTAATGTTTCAAACCCGCATTCCGACACTACTCATTTTCCAGCTCGCTGTTATTGCCAAACACAGCCGGAAATGAAGACGTCATTCGGGCGCTGTCCCGGTTACCCAGATTCAGAAACGGTCGAAGTCAGTATAAACACGGTTGTTTTTAAAACCCAAGCGTCGGGTGCGCTCGGGCTCCTTCCAACCGCTCTACTTTGATCCTATTTCATTTGTAAAAACAAGGCGTTAGTTGGATCATCACCGGACTATTTTTTTGCGACATCCCGATGATTTCGATTCCCACCACCGCTTGGCACAGAACCTGGTCACTGATGTGGCCGGTCATGTTGGCCAACGCCTCCATGCCCCTACTGGGTTTAGTGGATACCGCCGTTCTGGGTCATTTGGATGACAGCGTTTATCTCGCAGGCGTCGCGCTCGGTTCCAGTTTAATGGCGTTTGTGTTCTGGGGGTTCAATTTTCTATCGATGGGCCTGTCCGGCTTCACCTCTCAGGCTTATGGCGCACGCAGCCCCTCTTTACTGAGAACCCAACTGGCTCAATACAGCCTGGTCGCCCTGCTGCTGATCAGCCTGGTGCTTGCTGTGCATCCCTGGCTGATTACTGCCGGCCTCAATTTTATGGATGCTTCGAGTGCCGCGACTGAAGAAGCCCATCTTTATTTAAGCATTCGTGTCTGGGGCGTGCCGGCGCAAATATTCAATACCATGCTGCTCGGTTTCTTCACCGGCATGCAGAACACCCGCATCAGTCTCTACACCGTCTCCCTGGCGCAGATGGTCAATCTGGTGCTGGATGTGATTCTGGTTTACGGCTTTGGGTTAACCACCGCCGGTATTGCGCTGGGCACCGTATTAAGTGAATACCTGGCGCTGGCCTTGGTGCTGCTGATGCTCAAACGCACACTCAGACGGCTTGATCCTGGTCTGGATCGGGCGCTGCTGCGACGGCTCAGTGCCTACAAAGCCATTTTTACCGTCAGCGCCAGTCTGTTTCTACGTACCTTTTTATTACTCAGTGGTTTTGCCTGGTTCAATCGCATGGGCGCCCAATTCGGTAACGATGTATTAGCTGCAAACGCCATTTTGCTAACCTTTCTGACGCTGATCTCCAATACGCTCGATGGCAGTGCAGCCGCCTCCGAAGCTCAGGTTGGGCTGGCCATCGGTCGTGGCCGTACCGATCAACTGCGCACCGTCCTGTGGACGACTGGCCTGGCGGCCCTGGCGCTGATGACCGTGATGAGTCTGTGCTTCGCTTTGGGTGGAGGTTTGATCATCGATTTATTGACCGGCCAGGCCCAACTGGAGCAGTTGGCGCGTCACTATCTGCCATGGATCGTGGCGTTGCCGCTGGCTGGGGGGCTCGCATTCTGGCTGGATGGCGTCTTTATAGGCGCCCGCATGACCCAGCAGATGCGCAATGGCGTGATCTTTGGTTTCGCGTTGTTTCTCGGCTCCAGCTTTATTCTGCCGCCGACCAACCACTGGCTCTGGTTTGGTTTTTCATTGCTGTTCGTCGGACGCTCAATCTGGATGCTCAGTGTCTTCCGTCTGTATTTAATTCCTAAAATTCGACAGGCAAAAAAAGCACCTTAAACTACACTTATTCGCATCATTCAATCGAGACTGCTGCTTTGCCGCATACCACCCAGTCCCAATCTGAATTGCGCGACCCCAGAATTCTGTCCGTAATCGACCGCCAACCCTTTGAAGAGTCAGCGACCATGCCGTCGAGCCGTATCAATAGGGCACTGCAACAAGCGTTGAATGCGCCCGATGGCGCACAGAATATGGCCCGATTTATCGCCACCTTTCAGCGCAAACATCCGCAATTATTGACAGCGGAGCAGGGCGATATTGAGCATCGGCTGTCGGAATTTCTAACCGACTATGTCCGCTTATTGCCGGTGCTGTTGGTAGAAGTGGATCAGGCGTGCCAATCGCTGAATATTGCCAGCGTCAGTCAGCAGTTATTAATCATTCTGGACCAGTTTTTCGCCGCCATTGAACCGTCTCGTTTTGATTATGGCTTGGTCGGCGTACTGGATAAGGTGTATTTCGGACATCGATTGGTGGAAGAACTGCACGATCAGCTGTTAATGCGACACGGACAACCTTTGATCAGCTGGGACACAACGCTGGCGAATCTGCTGGTGCATACACTGATCGGCGACAGCTATGCCACCCGCCTGGATATGACAGCACAGGAAATTGTTGGTTACTTGCCGGCTGCTGATAGCGCAGCGACACCCGGTGCCAATGGCCATATCCATTGGCCCTGCCTGGTGCATGAACACGGGTTGCGTCTGTTACTGAGTTAGAAAGCTGAGTTAAAAAGCTAAGTTAACAAGCTCAGTCAGGCAACTCATTGCGCAACAAGGTTTCCAACTGAGCACAACGTTGCTGCAGCTGTTCGTCGGTCGTCGCGGTCAAGGTGATATGCCCGATCTTGCGACCACGGCGCGGCGCCTTCCCATAGTCATGCCAATGCGCGCCCGCAATGGCCATTACCTGATGACGATCCGGCAGAGCACCAATGACATTATAAAGTGCCACCGAACCACGAGTTTGGGTGGCACCCAAGGGCAGATCCGCCACCGCACGTAAATGGTTTTCGAACTGACTGCAGACGCTGCCTTCGATGGTCCAGTGGCCGGAGTTATGCACCCGTGGCGCAATTTCGTTGGCCAGCAGGCGATCACCCACCACAAAGAACTCAAAGGCTAAAACACCGACATAATCCAGCGCCGCCATAACCTGACCGACGGCCTGCTCCGCCTGCGCTTGCAGCGGATGGTCGGTAAGCGGCTCAGAACGATAAAGCATGCCCTGGCGATGCTCATTGCGAACCAAGGGATAAAACGCCAGCTCGCCCGAGGCCGAACGAACGCCGATACAGGAGACTTCGTAATCGAAAGCAATGAAGCCTTCGAGGATCATGGGCACAGCGCCCAATTCAGCAAAGGCGTCTGCAACATCGACTGGATCCCGTAATACTTTCTGACCCTTGCCGTCGTAACCCAGGGTGCGGGTCTTCAGTACCGCCGGTAAGCCGATGCGAGCTACCGCCTTATCGAGATCCGCCTGGCTGGCGATATCCGCCAACGGCGCAGTTTCGATGCCCAACTGCTGGAACAGACTTTTTTCCAGCCAACGATCCCGCGCTGTCGCCAAGGCTTGTGACGATGGATACACCGGCAGGTGTTCGGCAATTTGCGCCACGGTTTGCGCCGGCACACTTTCAAACTCAAAGGTGACTCTGTCGACCGAGGCGGTCAGTTGATCGATAGCGGCCGGATCATCATAAGCGCCCTGAATCAGGGTTCCGAACGGGGCGGCACAGGCCTCGGCCGATGGATCGAGAAAACTCAACTGAATATCCAGCGGCAAGCCTGCCTGTGCCATCATGCGACCCAACTGGCCACCACCAATTACACCAATGCGCATTAAGCCCCCGGAATCGGCCGAGCCAAAACGCGATCGGTCTGGCGTTGGCGGAAATCAAGCAACGCCTGTCGGACTGACTCGTCGTGGTTGCTTAAAATGCTGGCTGCCAGAATGGCGGCATTAATAGCACCGGCTTTACCAATCGCCAGGGTTGCGGTTGGTACACCGGCGGGCATCTGGACGATGGACAGCAATGAATCGACACCTGACAGCATACTGCTTTGCACTGGCACGCCGAGCACCGGCAAATGCGTTTTGGCGGCACACATACCCGGCAAATGGGCAGCGCCACCGGCACCGGCAATAATCACTTCCAGGCCTCGATCAAATGCCGTTTCAGCGTATTCAAACAATAAATCCGGCGTGCGATGCGCCGACACCACCTGGCTTTCGAAGCCAATACCCAATTCTTTCAACGTATCGGCACAGTGGCTCATGGTGCTCCAGTCGGACTGAGAACCCATGATGATACCCACTTTTATTGCGCTGGCCTGGTCGGTCACTGAGAGGAATCCTTACTGGGGGTTTGGGGATCGAGAATGCGCACCGGCTGCGCTTCGGTATCCGCTTGCTGGTTTGGCTGGTTGACTCGGGTATCCAGCTCGGTCGGAGCATTAACCGCTTGGCTGATGCGATCAGTAAATCCACACTCAACGCATTCGCGCACCATAACGTCGCCGTCATTGCCAGCCTTGAGGGTGTCCATTTCGCCACAACGCGGACAAACCGCACCGGCGATGAATCGAATCGACATAAGCACCTCAGGAAAAGGAGCGCATTATAACGACCGCGGCCGGCAGCGTCATGCCCGGCCTGATCAAAAACAACTCAGCCCTGCTCGTCGTCCTGCTCTTCGACCAATTGGCCGCGCAACCAGGTTTCCAGTTCAGCCACACCGTCTTTTTTTAATGAGCTGAATAACTGCACCGACAACCAGCTGGCCCGAGACTGCAACTGAGACCGCACGCGCTGAAACGTACTGGCCGCCGGACCGCGCTTGAGCTTATCGGCTTTGGTCAACAACACCCGCAGCGGCATTTCTGTTTCGATCGCCCAACGCACCATCATTTCGTCGAAGTCCGTCATCGGATGACGCACGTCCATTAATAGCACCACACCTTTCAAGCTGGTGCGTTCAGCCAGGTATTCACCGATATTACGATCCCAATCCTCTTTCATATCCCGATTGACCTTGGCGTAACCATAGCCAGGCAAATCGACCAGGCGATGATCACCAGACGATAACGAAAAAAAATTGATCAACTGGGTGCGACCCGGCGTTTTGGATGTACGGGCTAATTTCGAATTCCGTGTCAGACTGTTTAGAGCACTGCTTTTACCAGCGTTCGAGCGGCCAGCAAAAGCCACCTCGGCGCCGGTGTCAGCAGGGCACTCTGCCAGACGAGGCGCACTGGTTAAAAAGCGGGCTGAATCAAAACGCGGGACCGTCATGCTAATTCCTTGGCAAAAAGGGCAGTTTACCTGAAAGCGTTGCTGGGCATGAAAAATCCCCTCAAAGGGCAGGGTTTCTTCTCAACCCCGACCTCACTCTATATAATGCGCGGACATCTACCCCGGCAGCCGCACAATAAGCGGGGCGACCTTCTGAAAAGTAACGACGGCTGCCGCCCACATTCATACTGGATTTGCGGGACGCGACATGAAGAAACTGATCGTTGGCTTGGTGATGCTGGCGGGTATTACCGGCCTGGCCTCGGCAGAAGAGAGTGACGCCGCACGAGGCGAGACTCTGGTTCAACAGTGCAGCGCCTGTCATGGTGCCGGCGGCGCTTCTACCACCGGCAGCTTTCCCAAGCTGGCAGGACAAGGTGAAGCCTACCTGCTGAAACAACTGCAAGACATTCAAAGCGGTGCTCGTGTCGTCACTCAGATGGCTGGCCAGCTCGACAACCTCGACGAGCAGGATCTGGCCGATATCGCTGCCTACTTCTCCGAACAGGATAAAACAGTCGGTACGGCTGATCCGGATCTGGTTGAACTGGGCGAGCAGCTCTACCGTGGCGGCAACCCAGAAACCGGTGTTCCTGCCTGTGCCGGCTGTCATTCACCCACCGGTGCCGGCAACGCACCTGCAGCTTTCCCAATGCTGTCCGGCCAGCATGCCGACTACATCGAATCTCAGTTACATAAGTTCCAGGCCGGTTACCGTGCCGATGAACCTTCTGATGAAGCTCGCACCAACGATGGTGAAAGCATGATGATGCGTGCCACGGCCTTCCGCCTGAAAGACTTCGAGATCGAGGCACTGGCCAGCTACATCAACGGCCTGCATTGATCCGAACCCGGCATTCAGGCCGGATTCAGACGCGGTAAAGAGAATGAAAAGCGGACCCCGGTTCAGGTGGTCCGCTTTTTTTGGCTTCGGCTTTCCGGCAAAGTTAGCCTCCGCCAGCGCTTTCGATGATGATGGAGACAAATGCATGCTCAAACGCCTGATGCTTACCGCCGCAGTTGTGGTTCTGGGTTTCAGTTCTGCCCAGGCTGAGGACTTTCAAGCCGGCACTCACTACCGTGTTCTTCCGGAGAAATTACCCACCAGCTATCGCGGTGATGAAGCCGGTGAAATCCAGGAAATATTCAGTTACAGCTGTATTCACTGTTACAACTTAGAACCTTTTGTACAGACCTGGATTCAGAGTAAGCCCGACGACATTCGTTTCACCCATGTGCCGGTGCTGTTCAATGACCGTCAGCTGCCCGAAGCGCGTGCCTACTACGCGACCCAGTTCCTGGATATTGCCGACGCCACTCATATGCAGATCTTTAACGAAATCCATTTAAATCGTCATCGTCTGTCAACCGATGAAGGCTTTGCCGATTTCATCAGTCGGTTTGGCGTATCCAAAGACGACTATCTGGAAATGGCCGACTCCTTTGCCGTTAACGCCCGCATCAATCAGGCTCGGGTGATCACTCAAAAAAGCGGTTTGTCCGGCACCCCCAGCCTGGTGGTCAATGGCCGCTATCTGATCGACGGTCGCATGGCCGGCAGCAATCAACGTATGTTTGAAGTCGCTGAATGGTTAGTGCGTAACGACCCTGCCCAATAAGCCTCTGGCGAGCTAGACTAAGTTGGCTGATCGCAACGATCAGCCAACATCTGCTCCAGGGGATCCTGTCTTTATGAACCGTGCCGCTTCGGCCAAACGCTTTCCCGTTCACCTCTGTCGGCCTGACGACTTTCACGCTTCTTCACCCGGCCATCTGAGTTTTCTGAGCTACAACATCCAGGTTGGCATCCAGACCCGGCAGTATTCCGATTATTTTCTGCGTTCCTGGCAGCATTTCTGGCCATCGCGTTCGCGCCAGGCCAATCTGGATCGCATTGGTGATTTGCTGCGCCACTTTGACGTGGTCGCCTTGCAGGAAGCCGATGGCGGCAGTTTCCGCTCCGGCTTCGTTAACCAGGTTGAATACCTCGCCAAAAAAGCGGATCAGCCATACTGGCATCAGCAACTTAATCGGAACCTCGGGCCGGTCGCCCAACACAGCAATGGCATTATCAGTCGCTTTCCTCCGCATGAGATCAACACTCATACGCTGCCCGGTTTACCCGGTCGCGGTGCCATCGTTGTGAAATTGGGCGACAGCGAACCGCTCTTGGTGGTGATGATGCATCTGGCGTTGAGTCGACGCGCTCAAAACCAACAACTGCGCTTTATCCGTAATCTGATCGCGCTCTATCCCAATGTCATTTTGATGGGCGATATGAACACCCATAGTTTGCGCCTGCTCTATGATTCACCGCTCAAGGATTCCGGCCTGAAATCCGCCCATGCACGGGCAACCTTTCCCAGCTGGCAACCGCAACGCTGCCTCGACCAGATACTGGTCAGTCGTCATCTGAAGATTACCCGCATGGGCGTTCTCGACTTTCCGTTATCGGACCATTTGCCAGTGGCCATGGAGATCGAATGGCCGCCGAATAAAAATTGATCACAGACCCTGGTTAGATCAGTGACTATAATGCGCTGATCATCAGTCATATCCGGACCTCACTGTCGTATAGGGTCAGTAGCTGGCATGAATATTATTGAAGAAGAATTACGCCGCGGCGTGTTGGATCTGGCATTGATGCTGAAAGGCATCGATGCCGATCTGGATACTGCGCTGGAAAACTTAAAGCAGGTACTGAAGCAGCGCGAAGAGCTGAATGCGGATGCATTCCGTGACGCTCTGGAAAAAGCCGACGAGCGCTTCGATCAAATCGAAGATGTCACCCAAACCGGCACGCAACAGCTCTATCGTCTTTATCAGTCATTGATGGATTTAAATACCGAGGCTGCATCAGAGTCGTTCAGTCTGGCGGTAGAGCAAAAACACCAATATTTGTTCGATGCGCTAAAGCTGTCTGAAGATGCGCTTCGACTGGTGCCCGGCAGCGCAGCCAATGCAACAGCCGGCGATAATGAAAAACTCAAGCGTCTGCACCAAAAGCTGTGCTCCCGATTCATCACGCTGCTACGAACCCTTGCCATTCTTGGTGACGAAGATGGCCAGCTGCAATCTCTGGCGCGCCGCCTGGAACCCATGCCGGATTGGCCAGAGCTCGATGGTCTGGCTGAAGAAACCATCGCCCTGATTCAACGCCGACTCGATGCTGAAAAAGGACAGTTCCAGTACTACCTCAATCAGCTCAGCGAAAAGCTACGCAGCATCAACGAATTGATCGGTCAGAACAAACAAGCCGTCAGCGACCTGACCGAGTTAAACGACAACCTGGATCAACAGGTTGATGATCAGATTGCCCGCGCCCGATCAGCCATCACTGGCGCCGTTAATATGGAACAGCTGCGCGCCAGCCTGAATGACTCCATCGATGGCTTGATGTCATTACTGAATGACTTTCAGAGCCGGACCCGCAACAGCCTGATTGCCATGAATCGTCGTCAACAGGAACTCAATCAGCATCTGGATGCGTTGCAGGAAGATAATCATCGATTGATCAAACAGGTCACTCAGGAGCGTGAGATTGCCCGCCGTGATCCTTTAACCCAGTTGCCCAACCGCCAGGGTTTCGAACAACGCCTAGAACAGGAAATCGCACGCAGCGATCGCTACGGTCAACCCTTGAGCATTGCCCTGATCGACGTCGATCATTTCAAGAAGATCAATGATCGATACGGACACCTCGCCGGCGACCGCGTGCTGCGCATCCTGGCTAAGGAAATGTACAGTCAGCTGCGTAAAACCGATTTTCTGGCTCGTTTTGGTGGTGAAGAGTTTGTGATATTGCTACCCGAGTCTGACCGGGAACACGCCCTCGCCGCCATCGAAAAAATGCGGCTGCACATCAGCCAATGTCCGTTTCACTTCCAGGACAGCCCGGTGCAGATCACCATCTCTGCTGGCATTGCCATCCACAAACCCAACGAAGAAGCCGAGCATTGGCTGCACCGGGCCGACAAAGCGCTGTATCAGAGCAAAGACCGTGGCCGCAATTGCACCTCCATCAGTGACGATTCACTTTGACGCGGTGCTAAAACTCAGCTGTAGCGCGACAGCACCTTCTCCAGTTGGCGAGTACTCACTGGCTTAGTCAGAAAATCGTCCATCCCAGCATCCAAACAGCGTTGCCGAACCTCTTCCAGAGCATGAGCTGTCAACGCAATGATTGGCAGTCGCAACCTATGGTGCTTCTGTTCGTATTCACGAATCAGTCGAGTTGCCTGATAGCCATCCATTTCCGGCATTTCGCAATCCATCAGAATCAGGTCGGCCGGCCGCTCAGACTGCTGTCTGATGCTCACAATTTCGTCGCCATTTGTTGCCATTATGGTCTTGTGGCCCAGTTTTTCCAACAACCCTCTGATCACCCTCTGATTCACCACATTATCTTCTGCGACCAACACCGACAGTTGACGTGACACAGCATGGCTCAGGTTCTCTTCAACAATATTCTCCCGGATACGCTCAGACTGCAGGGGAAGTAACAACTGAAACTCAGATCCCTGGCCAAGCTGGCTGGTGACATTCAGCTCACCACCCATCAGTTGAACCAACTGCCGGCTGATCGCCAAACCCAGACCCGTTCCGTAATCAGCCCGATCATGGTCAGCATGTATCTGAGAGTAAGCGTTGAACAGCGATTCCAGCTCGGATGCTGCAATACCAATACCGGTATCAATAACGCGACATTGCAACCAATGGCTGCCCTGACGCCATTCACAGCTGACGCTTATCCGAACTGAGCCTGCATCGGTGAACTTAATGGCATTGCTGACCAGATTCGACAGCACCTGGCGCAGACGTTGAACATCGATTTGAACTTCGTCGGGGACGGAATCATCCACCTCAGATTGCAGGGTGATTCTTTTGCGCTCAGCCTGGGCGCAAAACAGTTGGGTTTGTTGGTCAATCAGCGAACGGATATTGGTGAATTCCAAATTCAGCGACATCTTACCCGCTTCAATTTTGGAGTAATCCAGGATGTCATTGATCAACGACATCAGGGACGCGCCCGATCCCTGGATGGTGTGGACGTAACTGAGCTGCTCATCATCCAGACGGGTTCTGGCCAATACTTCAGTCATCCCTAAAACGCCGTTGAGCGGCGTTCTTATTTCATGACTGATCTGTGCCAGAAAGTAGCTTTGCGCTTCGGCACGCATCCGCTCACGCTCGCTGCTTTCGCGCAGCAGGCGGATGCGGTGCGCCAGAGCAAAGCTGAGCAACATGGTTTCCAGGAAAGCACCCAGCTTGGACACCAGAATGGGTGGCCAGGGCAGAAAAATCAGACCACTGCTAGCGAGCAGAAAAATAACATTACCGAGATAAAACACCGCCCAGGCGAGGACGAAATACTTGGCGGCCATCACACCCTTAACCCAGGCGTAGATACCCACCAGCATCGCCATGGTGAGATATAGAAAACTGTCGATGGACAGCAGCAGACCCATTAGCGCTCGGTCCAGGTACCAGGCCAATGCCGCCACTATCAACTGCAATGCGATCGCCACAACGACAAAGAGGGTTAACCCAGGCGAAACCCGTGGCAGATCGAGAAACTTAACCATAAAGCAGCCGGCAAATGCCAGGGTCAGACCCGATAACAAATAGTTCACGCGGGTGTCGTAGCCCTGACCCTCCCACCAGAAGTACTGGAACATATAGCCGTCGAGCGAAAACTGGATAGCACCGAAGAAGCCGATAAAGAGCACATACCACAGATAACTGCTGTCCCGAACCGTCAGAAACAGGAAAAGGTTGTAGGTAACCATCGCCAGAATGACGCCGTAAAACAGCCAGTTACCGAAGTCTTCTAGCTGCACAGTCGACCAGAACGTTTCTCCCGGATGCAGTGTCATCGCCAAATGGCTGTTTGAGGTCGCATCGATGCGCATTAAAAAGGTAGTCGGTCCGTACACCTCCAATGGCAGCACAAAATAGCGATGATCCTTGGCGCGGCTGTCGAAAGGTCGCATAGCGCCAGTGCGATGCACCAGACGCGGGCCCGACGTATCAAACAACTGATAGAGATCGATGTACTTAAGTGATGGGTTGGCAATCACCAGATCCCATTCTTTATAGATAGAACGACTGGCGTCGAGTCGAAACAGCACCCAGACAACACCGAACCGATAGTTGTGTTGCAGTTCTCTGCCTGTGGTCGTACGCCATTGCTCATCGTATGCATCCGATAACACATCGAAGGGTGACAGCTGGCCACTGTCGTCCGCCAGAACAATAACCTCTGTGCCCATTTCAATGGACTGATCGGACTCCAGCAGAATAGATTCCAGGCTATCTGCTGCATATAACCAGCTTGGCAGCAGAACGGTCAAAAGCAGCAACAGAGGCTGCCTGAAACTCATCGGATCGTCCTTAGCGAACAACTCAGGGTGGCAATTTTGTACCAACCATTGCCCCTGAGCAGGGGCAGACTAATAATGAACTTTGTGACGTTCATTTAACGGGCGACTCCAATACTTCGATAAGCAATTCAAACGCTTAAACATAGAGAGAGAACAGCGGTATGTCTATTCAAGTTGGCGATGTCCTGCCTGCCGATATTTTGCTCTACCGAATGGCCGAAAGTGGCCCGGTCAGCGAGTCCACTCAATCCATTTTTCAGGATCAACGTGTGGTGCTCTTCGCTGTTCCCGGAGCCTTCACACCCACCTGCAGCCAGGCCCATCTACCCGGTTTTGTGGTTATCGCTGATCAGCTAAAAGCCTTGGGTGTCGACCGCATTATCTGTCTGAGTGTGAATGATGCCTTTGTCATGCATGCCTGGGGACAGCAACACAACGCCGAAGCCATCGATATGCTCGGCGATGGCAATGCCGATTTTGTCAAAGCCTTAGGCCTGGATATGGATGCCAGCGGTCGTGGGATGGGTGTTCGATCACGGCGCTTTGCGCTAATTGCCGATAACGCCAAAGTCCGCTGGATGGGTGTTGAAGAGCCTGGTCAGTTTGAGAAGAGCTCTGCCGATGCGGTTCTTACAGCACTGCAGACTCTCTAAGCGAAGGGCCAACTGATAGCAGAAGGTTCCACGTGGAACCTTTTTCGACTCGCTGTCAGCTTAACGCCCGTATTTCTTAACCAGCGACATTTTGAATAGAGCGTTCATCTATGACTCATGCCGATCCGCAGCCGCGAGCTGTTTTCTATCAGACACTGGCAGCCATCCCCGAAGGTTACTTCACCAGCTATGGACGTCTAGCCGATCTATGCGGAGTTCATGTACGTCAAATACAGGCTTGGTTAAGAACGTTGCCACGAGACTCCGGTCTACCCTGGTTCAGGATCATTAACAGCCAACGTAAGATCACCGAACACAGCGGTGCCGTCACTCAGTATAAGAATCTGGCAGCGGAAGGATTGATTCCCGACAAAACAGGCCGCTTCCCGAAAGATCGCTATTGGCCGGACTGCCTCGACCATTAATGTTCCACGTGGAACATCATCCCTTTACTGCTGTTTATACAGAGATAAAAAAAGCGCCATTCAGGCGCTTTTTATTTGAGAACCCGGACCGGGACGACTTAGTAATCCAGGTTAGTCACCAACAACGCATTGGTTTCGATAAAGGCACGACGTGGCTCAACCTCGTCACCCATCAGGGTATTGAAGATCTGATCGGCGGCAATGGCGTCTTCAATGGTAACCCGCAACATGCGACGCGATTCCGGATCCATGGTGGTTTCCCACAGCTGTTCCGGGTTCATCTCGCCCAGACCTTTATAGCGCTGGATGTTGTAGCCACGCTTGGCCTCACCCATCATCCATTCAATAACAGCCTCAAAGCTATCGACCGCTTCGGACTTGTCACCGCGCTTCAGATAGGCACCTTCCTCAATCAAACCATCCAGGCGTGCATTCAACGCCACGATCGCTTTGTATTCCTGGCTCTCAAAGAAAGCGTGTGAGAACTGATAATCGGTCGCCAGACCATGAGCAACCGCCTGGACCTTGGGCAGGAAAACATGGCGTTCGGTATCTTCGGTAATCGACAGCTGATAAACGGTGCTGCCTGCGGCCAGTCGCTCAGCCAAACGGTCACTGAGACGATCCGCCCACTCAGCTACTTGAGCCTGGTCAGCACGCATCTCAGTCGTCAGCTCGGGCATGTAGATCATCTCTTCCATGGCCGCCCGTGGATAGACACGACTCATTCGGTCGATGCGCGCCATCACGTCCTTATACTGAGTAACCAAACCTTCCAACTGTTCATCACGAATCGGCGCCGCGCCTTCGTTAACAAAGAGTTCGGTACCATCCAACGCCTGGGAAATCAGGTATTGCTCCAGCGTTTTCTCATCTTTGATGTATTGCTCCTGCTTGCCTTTCTTCAGCTTGTACAGCGGCGGCTGAGCGATAAAGATGTGACCGTTCTCGATCAGCTCGGGCATTTGCCGGAAGAAGAAGGTCAGCAGCAAGGTACGGATGTGGGAACCGTCGACGTCGGCGTCAGTCATGATAATGATGGAGTGATAACGCAGCTTCTCCAGATTGAACTCTTCACGACCGATGCCCGTACCCAGAGCGGTGATCAAAGTACCCACCTCGGCGGATTGCAGCATCTTATCGAAACGCGCTTTCTCAACGTTCAGGATCTTACCTTTCAGCGGCAGAATCGCCTGAGTCCGACGGTCACGCCCTTGCTTGGCAGAACCGCCCGCTGAATCACCCTCCACCAGGTAGATTTCAGAAAGACCTGGGTCTTTCTCCTGACAGTCAGCCAACTTACCTGGTAGACCGGCAATATCCAGGGCGCCTTTGCGACGGGTCATATCGCGTGCCTTACGTGCCGCTTCACGAGCCCGGGCGGCATCGATCATCTTGCCAACCAAAATCTTGGCTTCGTTGGGGTTTTCCAGCAGGAAGTCGGAAAAGGTCTTACCCATTTCCTGTTCCACCGCTGGCTTTACTTCTGAAGACACCAGCTTGTCTTTGGTCTGGGAGCTGAACTTCGGATCCGGCACCTTGACCGAAATAATGGCCGTCAGACCCTCACGGGCATCATCCCCGGTGGTCTGGACTTTGTGTTTCTTCTGCAGATTCTCAGACTGAATGTAGTTATTCAGTGTCCGGGTCAAAGCCGCACGGAAACCGGCCAGGTGAGTACCACCATCGCGCTGCGGAATATTGTTGGTGTAACAGAGAATGTTTTCTTGATAGCTGTCGTTCCACTGCATGGAAACTTCAACACCGATGCCATCTTCTTCGCGCTGATAAGAAAAATGGAAGACTTGGCTAAGTGTCTGCTTGTTCTTGTTCAGATACTCAACGAAGGCTTTCAGGCCGCCCTCGTATTTGAAGTACTCCTCTTTGCCGGACCGCTCATCTTTCAGATAAATGCCCACACCGGAGTTCAGGAAGCTCAACTCGCGCAGACGTTTGGCCAGGATATCGTAGGAGAACTCGATATGAGTGAAAGTTTCCGGGGACGGCTTGAAATGGATGGTGGTACCGGTGTATTCCGCATCACCCACCACGCCCAGGGGTGCGGTTGGCACGCCGTGTTTATACACCTGTTCATGGACTTTTCCGGCACGACGTACCGTCAGGGTTAATTCAGACGACAGCGCATTCACTACGGACACGCCCACACCGTGCAAACCACCGGAGACCTTGTAGGAGTTATCGTCGAACTTACCGCCGGCGTGCAGCACCGTCATAATAACCTCGGCAGCGGACTTGCCTTCTTCCGGGTGCATATCGGTCGGAATACCCCGGCCGTTATCTTCGACGCTGATGGATTCATCCGGGTGAATAAACACCTTGATGTCCGAGCAGTAACCCGCCAGAGCTTCATCGATGGAGTTGTCGACCACCTCGAAGACCATGTGGTGCAGGCCGGTACCGTCGTCGGTATCACCGATGTACATGCCCGGACGTTTACGAACCGCATCCAGACCTTTCAGCACCTTGATGCTCGAGGAATTGTATTCATTACTCATTCGGGTTTACTCCCCATCGTCCATTGCCTGAACCTGGCCTTGTTCCACGTGGAACAATTTTACCCGGTCCGGCGCTTGCCAAAATTCGCTCAAAGGCTCTGGATCAACACTGGTCATAAAAACCTGCCCAGTCAGCCCTTCCATTAACCCTCCCAACTTACGGATATGATTGCGGTCCAGTTCGGCCGGCAAGTCATCCACCAGAAAGGTCGTGGGTCGGTTATGAACGTCTTGTAGATGAAGGCTCTGCGCTACTTTAAGCGCGCACACCACCAACTTTTGCTGGCCGCGAGACAACACATCACTCGCCGCCTGATTGTTAACTTTGATGCGCATATCCGCGCGTTGTGGACCGGACTGGGTATATCCCAACTTGCAATCGCGATCCCACTGACTATCCAGTAATTCGACCAGTGATCGGCTTTTGTCCCAGCCACGGTAATAGTGGATGCGTAACGCAGGCAGCTCGATCAAGGCATCCAGCACCTGATGAAAGCGCGGCACAAAGCCTTCCAGATACTGTTTTCGATACGTATCCAAACGTTCGGCTGCGGCGATAAATTCACGCTGCCAGACCGCCATTTCAGACGGGTCTATTTTACCAGATCGCAGCAGTGAGTTCCGGTTTTTCAGGCTTTTCTGTGCACTCTGCCAGGCGCTGTGAAAGTCCAGATCCTGATGAAAAACGCCCCAATCGAGAAACTGGCGTCGATGACTGGGCGCACCTTCCAGCAACAGAAAAGAATCGGCGTGAATTAACTGCAGAGGCAATCGATGAGCCAGCTCGGAAACCACCGTAACAGCTTCACCGTTCAGGCGAATGGAATGTTGTCCCTGACGCGAACGCTGCACACCAATGCGAGTACGATCATTCAATTCGGCAAAAACCGTTGCCTGGTCTTCGGCTTCACGAATCAAAGTACGAGTGCGGGAGACTTTAAAGGAACGTGCCAGCGCCAACAGATGAATGGCTTCGAGGATGCTGGATTTGCCCGCGCCGTTATCGCCGTAAAGGACGTTAACGCCCGGGCCGGGGTGAAATTGGGTGTCAGCAATATTGCGCACACCCTGAATGGTCAGCCGATCAATCGACATCCCTGCAATGGATCCGGATTACAACCGCATCGGCATAACAACGTAGACGGATGAATCGTCGTCAAAGTCACTCAACAAGGCACTAGAGTTAGCATCAGCCAAAACAATTTTGATTTGCTCGCCCGAAGTAACATTTAGAACGTCCAACAAATAGGTCACGTTGAAACCGACTTCCAGTTCCGGGCCTTGATAATCAATTTCCTGATTAACCTCGGCTTCTTCCTGCTCTGGGTTATTGGCTTTCACCATCAGGTTGTTATCACTGAGCAACAGACGAACACCGCGATATTTCTCATTCGACAGGATCGCAGCGCGACTGAAGATTGAGCGCAATGACTGACGATCGCCGACGATTTCTTTATCGCCGCCGCGTGGCAATACGCGCTCATAATCCGGGAACTTGCCGTCAACGAGCTTGGAAGTGAACGTAAACGCCGGGGTACGTGCACGAATATGATTAGCACCCAAGGACACATCTACTGTCGCTTCGGCTTCATCACTCATCAAACGATTCAGTTCCAAAATGCCCTTACGCGGCACGATTACCTGGCGACGCTCTTCTAATTCCAGACCCGGCGCTGCTTTGCTACTCATAGCCAAACGATGACCGTCGGTTGCCACCGTTCGCACCTGGCCGCGACTTAATTCCAGCAACATGCCGTTGAGGTAATAACGAACGTCCTGCTGCGCCATGGCAAAAGCGGTGGCATCGACCAGCTGTTTCATGGTCATCTGCGGCAACATAAAGTCGAGGGTGTTTTCATCATCTTCAACGTTCGGGAAATCCGACGCTGGCAAGGTCGACAAGGTAAAGCGGCTGCGACCCGAAGTGACCACCACCCGATCATCATTCTGCACCAGAGTAATGGGCGCATCGTCCGGCAATGACCGAACAATATCGATTAGCTTTCTGGCCGGTACGGTAATGGCACCATCAACAGCGCCATCGGCCAGTTCAACCCGACCGACAATTTCCACTTCCAAATCGGTCCCGGTTAAAGACAACTGACTGCCTTCAACTTCTAACAGAACATTGGAAAGCACCGGCAGTGTCTGTCGTTTTTCGACCACGCCTCCCACCAGTTGCAGTGGCTTTAACAAGGCATCGCGTGACAGCGTGAATTGAATCATGAGTCCGTTTCCATCCCTATATCAGGTGGTCAGCGTTCGTAACAGGTTATTGTAATCTTCATTGATGTCTCCGGTCGTCTCGCGCAATTCCTTGACCTTACGGCAAGCGTGCAAAACGGTCGTATGATCGCGCCCGCCAAAGGCTTCACCGATTTCCGGCAAGCTGTGCTGAGTCAGTTCTTTGGCTAACGCCATCGCAACCTGACGAGGACGGGCAATACTGCGACTGCGTCGTTTGGAATGCAGATCGGAGATTTTAATTTTGTAATATTCGGCCACGGTGCGCTGAATGTTTTCAATACTGACCTGTTTGTCCTGCAACGCCAAGAGATCCTTCAGGGATTCCTTAACGAAGGCCGTATCGATGGCCGCACCGGTAAATTGCGCATTGGCCACTACACGTTTTAACGCCCCTTCCAATTCACGAACATTGGAACGAATGCGCTGAGCAATAAAGAAGGCGGCATCGCCGGGCAACTTCACTCGTGCCTTTTCCGCCTTCTTCATCAAAATAGCGACCCGAGTTTCCAGATCGGGCGGTTCGACTGCAACCGTTAACCCCCATCCAAAACGACTCTTGAGCCGATCTTCCAGACCTTCAATTTCCTTGGGATAACGATCGCAGGTCAAAATCACCTGCTGATTGCCTTCCAGCAATGCATTAAAGGTATGAAAGAATTCTTCCTGAGAGCGGTCTTTTTTGGCGAAGAACTGAATGTCATCGATCAGCAACGCATCCAGGCTGCGATAAAAACGCTTGAACTCGGCCATGGCGTTAAGTTGCAACGCCTTGACCATATCAGCAACAAAACGCTCTGAATGCAGGTAGACCACCTTGGCACTCGGATTCTGCTCAACAATGTGATTACCAATGGCCTGCATCAAGTGCGTCTTACCCAGGCCCACACCGCCGTATATAAAGAGTGGGTTGTAAGCTCCGCCGGCGTTATCGGCAACCTGTTGGCTGGCTGCCAACGCCAGCTGGTTCGACTTACCCTCAACAAAAGAGGTAAAGGTAAAACTTGGATTCAGATAAGACTGGAATTTGCCTTTGCCGCGTTTCGCCCCAGTTGTCTGTACCGGTTCCGGTGCCAGACGATCCGCCAGTTGCGCTGCCGGTTCTGTCGCCGGAGCCTTGGTTTCACTCACTGACGACTCGACATGGCTGCCATTATAAGTAGAGCCATTGGCAACGGTAGTAGATGTAACCCGACTCGGTACCGTGGTGGTCCCGCCTTTAACCTCGACCAGCACCTGAGTATCAACAGCGCCAAACTGGGCCATCAACTCTTCAATACGGTGCAGGTATTTGTCGCGCACCCAGTTACCCACAAAGCGGTTCGGTGCCTGCAATACCAAAGCATCACCATCAAGACGATGGCTGAGCGGACGGATCCAGGTGTTGAACTGATGCGACGGGACCTCGCCACGCAACAGATCCAGGCATTGATGCCAGGCTGACTCGGGCACGGACACTCCGAACGGGTCTGGGAAATGGCCTGCCATTCTAACTTGACCGCCGGGCCCTTGCCAGTCGTTACCGCCTCTCAGACCTAACTGCTTTTTTGGTCAAAAAATCAAAGACTTATCAATCAACAGGCTTTGGAAAGATCTGTGGGTAAGCGGGCTCACAAGCCTGTGTGCAACCCCTGAAAAGCGGATGAACAACTCAGACTGTGGAAAACCTGGCTGGTTATACACAGTTCGCACACCGGCCGTGCCCGTTTAACTCCCGCCTTCTCAGCCTGGTTGTTATCGATATATCTTATTGTTTTATAAAGAAATTTTAATCTTAACCACAGAATTTGGTCACACTAACAATGAACAAATACATACAATCCTTTCATACATACCTTACCTAATAATCTTATTTATCTGTCTCACTCACACAGATCGACGATTGAACATAAAATGGACATTGAAGTAGGACGACAAAGCCTTTAGAATCCGCGATCCAAATTCAGGGGTCGGTGCTCTGTTTGCATCGAACCAAAGCCTTAACCGGAAGCCTCGCTTCCCAATCTTGTGGTGAGAACCCATATGAAACGTACATTTCAACCCAGCGTCCTGAAGCGCAAGCGTACTCACGGCTTCCGTGCCCGCATGGCTACCAAGAACGGTCGTAAGGTTCTGGCACGTCGCCGTGCTCGCGGACGGGCTGCTCTGACCGTCTAAGATGGTTCTAAACGGACATCCTCGTGCCCATCGTCTACTGACAGCCGGGGATTTCCGTTCGGTGTTTGACCAGGTTGACGTCAAAGCCGCCTGCCCAGAACTATTGCTGCTCGCTCGCACCAATCCCGACGCTCCTGCTCGGCTTGGTTTTATTATTTCCCGTAAAAACTGTCGCAGCGCTGTCGCCCGGAATCGCGTCAAACGCATTGCCCGCGAAATCTTCCGCATTCAGTATGCCCAATGGCCCCAGCTGGACATCATTTTGATGGCCCGGCCCGGCATTGATCAGCTCAGTAAAGAAGAACTGCACCGACTGATCACCAAACAACTGCAACGCCTCACCCGGCGTTGGCACAAAAGCCAAACCGCCGCTGCTGAATAAGCGCCTTTTGGCTGGCAAATCCCCCCTTTGACAGGTACCATTTCGGCGCTTTTTTACCCAGCCCGGTGCCAACTGCCTTCCTTTTCCAAATCTGGCTTATGTTACTGACCAGACGGCGGTTTTACGCGATTCCGGGATGAATGATCTGACTGGAAACTGATTATGGATGTGCGTCGTATCGTCCTGATCGCGGGTCTTGCCGTGGTCTCTTATATAATGATTTTGCAGTGGTCCAACGACTACTCGGATTCAGCTTCGGAACAACAGAGCGTCAGCAGTCAATCGACTGTGAGTGAAGTTCCTGCGGCTGTCGCTGATAGCAGCAGTGAAGTGCCGTCAGTATCGCAAGATGGCGCCGAGACCGCCGAAGTGGTTCAAAACGCCTCTGCCGTTAGCGGTACTGTGATTGATGTGCAAACCGATGTGTTGAATCTGCGCATTGATCTCAACGGCGGTGATATTGTCTTCGCCAGCCTGCCGAAATACCCGCAGCATGCGAATACGCCTGATCGCCCCTTCACCATTCTGGAAAACCAGCAACGTACCTACACCGCCATGAGTGGTTTGGTGGGTGAAGACGGTATCGATACCGACGGCCGTGCCAGCTATGAAGCGGCGCAACAAAACTATCGTCTGTCGGAAGACAGCGATGAGTTGGCGGTCACCCTAAGCTACGCGGCTGACAATGGACTGGTAGTCAACAAGGTGTTCACCCTGACCCGCGGCAGCTACCTGATCAATGTACGTTACGATCTGACCAACAACTCGGGTGAATCGCGCAGTGCCAACCTCTTTGGCCAGATTAAGCGCGACCGTTCGGATGACCCAAGCCAGGGTGGCGGTATTGGTATGGCGTCCTATCTGGGTGTGGCGACCACCACGCCGGATGATCGCTACAAGAAGATCAAGTTCGGTGATATGGAAGACGAAACCTTCCGGGTCAGCCAGGAAGGTGGTTGGATTGCCTTTTTGCAGCATTACTTCGAATCGGCCTGGATACCGGCCAGTGATCAGACCCATAACTACTACGCCCGTCAGTTGAACAACGGTCTTTACTACGCCGGTTTCCAATCGCCAATGGTCACTCTGGCCCCGGGTGAAAGTGCCTCAACCGGTGCCGATCTCTACGTGGGTCCGAAAGTTCAGGAACGTCTGGAAGCCATCTCTCCAAACCTGAATCTGACCGTCGATTATGGTTGGTTATGGTGGGCGGCCCAGCCATTGTTCCATCTGTTGGAGTTTATGCATTCGCTGGTCGGCAACTGGGGCTGGGCGATTGTGTTGATGACGCTGACGGTCAAGATTGTGCTCTACCCGTTGACGGCTTCCAGCTATCGCTCCATGGCGAAGATGCGTAAGTTTGCGCCGAAGATGACGCAGCTGCGCGAGCAGTATGGCGATGATCGCCAGCAGCTCGGCCAGGAAATGATGAAGCTGTACCGCAAAGAAAAGCTGAATCCCATGGGTGGCTGTTTGCCGATCCTGATTCAGATGCCGGTCTTTATTGCGCTCTACTGGGTGCTGAAAGAATCGGTTGAGCTGCGCCAGTCGCCGTTTATTTTCTGGATCGAAGACTTGTCGATCAAAGATCCGTTCTTCGTGCTGCCGCTGTTGATGGGCGCCTCCATGTTCCTGCAGATGCAAATGCAGCAGCAACCGACCATGGATCCAACACAGGCGCGCATTATGAAGATGATGCCGGTGGTCTTCACCTTTATGTTCCTCTGGTTCCCGGCCGGTCTGACGCTGTACTGGTTCGTTAACAACGTCACCACCATCGTCCAGCAATGGATCGTTAACCGCCAGTTTGAAAAGGCGGAAGCGAAGAAGGCTCAGTGACGACAACCACAGACACCATCTGTGCGTTAGCCACCCCGCCCGGTCGCGGCGGGGTGGGCATTATCCGGGTTTCTGGACCCAGGGCCGGCGAATTATGTCGCTCCATTCTCGGGCGCGATCTGCCGCCCCGCTATGCCTACCATGGTGCTTTTTTCGATGCTGACGGCCAGGTAATGGACGAAGGCATCGGTCTGTATTTTCCCGGCCCTAACTCCTTTACCGGCGAAGATGTGCTGGAACTCCAGGGTCATGGCGGCCCGGTTATTCTCGACCTGCTGATTCAACGTCTGCTTGATCTGGGTGCGCGTCTGGCGCGTCCGGGTGAATTTTCTGAGCGCGCTTTTTTAAACGACAAACTCGATCTGGCCCAGGCCGAGGCCATCGCCGATCTGATTGATGCCTCTTCCACCGCTGCCGCCCGTTCGGCTGTGCGTTCCCTGCAAGGTGCCTTTTCGCGTGAAGTCCAGGCGCTGGTTGAGCGCTTGATTGAACTGCGCATCTACGTTGAAGCGGCCATCGATTTTCCCGAAGAGGAAATCGACTTTCTGTCCGACGGTCGCGTTCAAGCCGATCTGAATGCTGTCTCTGAGCATCTGCAAGGTGTTCTTGCGACGGCTAATCAGGGCAGCCTGATGCGCGATGGCATGAGTGTGGTCATCGCCGGCCGACCCAATGCGGGTAAAAGCAGTCTGTTGAATGCGCTGGCTGGCCAGGATCGCGCCATCGTTACCGATATTGCCGGCACCACGCGCGATGTGCTGCGCGAACATATCCACATCGATGGTATGCCGTTACACATCATCGATACTGCCGGTCTGCGCGATGCGCCGGATGAGGTGGAGCGGTTAGGCGTCGAGCGTGCCTGGAAAGAGATCGAACAGGCTGATCGGGTCCTGCTCATGGTCGATGCGACCGAAACGGATGCTGTAGATCCTGCTGAAATCTGGCCGGAATTCGTACATCGTTTGCCACCTGAGGCGGCGCTGACCGTGGTGCGCAACAAGATTGATCTAAACCAGGAATCCCCAGGCTTATCCACAGCTTTAACCACACCCGTCGTTCGCTTATCGGCGCAATCGGGCCGGGGCCTCGATGCCTTGCGCGATCACCTTAAACAGCTGATGGGTTACGACAGCACCCAGGAAGGCGGTTTTATTGCTCGCCGCCGCCATCTGGAAGCCCTGCATCAAGCGCAGCGCTTTATTGAAACCGGCCGTGAACAATTGACAGGCGCAGCGGCCGGTGAATTGTTAGCTGAAGATCTGCGTCAGGCGCAGCAGGCTTTGGGTGAAATCACCGGTGAATTCAGTTCCGACGATTTGCTGGGGCGCATCTTTTCCAGTTTCTGCATTGGTAAATAACCGCTTCAGTCTTGCGAGCGACGACTTTGACGCGCCAGACAACTTTCCAGATAGTGCCAGACTTCCTCAGCGTTAATCTCGTTAATCAGCTCGTGCCGACCACCTTCGAATAAACGCGTACTGGCTACCTGAACGCCCGCTGCTTTTAACGCCTCAATATGACGCCGGATACCGCGACCCCATTCACCCAGACCATCGTCGGTACCGGACATCAGATGTACCGGCAGATCTTTGGGCCAGGTTTTGGGACGAATCGACAACATGCCGCCAATCAGATCGCTCCAGAGACGCGGCGTGCAGGCAAAGCCGCAGTAGGCGTCGTCTATGTAGGTATCGACCTGAGTGGTATCTCGGCTGAGCCAGTCGAAGTCGGTGCGGTTGGGTTTGAAGCGGCGGTTGTAGGATCCGAAATTGACGGTCTCGATAAAACCACTGGCGTTGCGAAAACCGCTTAGCAAACCGACCAGATTAACCACTTGTTTTGATGCCATCAGCATCGGCCGGTTGATGCGGTTGGTCGAGCCGAGCACCAGCGCATCAAGATCGTCGCCAAATTGCTGCACGACGCACTGAGCAACAAAACTGCCCATGGAATGACCGAACAGCGTCAGTGGCAGTCCTGGTTCCAATTGCCGAGCGTAATGAATGACCTGACCGACATCGCTGACCGCTTTTTGCCAGCCATTGTGATCGGCCAGATGACCGAGATCCTCATCCGGGCAATCGTCGGAATGGCCGCGCTGCTCAAGGGCGACAACCGCGGCCTGATGTTCGGTCAGCCATTCGGCCAAAGGCGCATAGCGCGCGGCGTGTTCGGCCATGCCATGAACAATAACCAAGGTTCGATCAGGCTGGCGTGGCCGCCAGACTTTGATCGGAATCGAATGACCATCATCGGCTTCCAGCCATTCTTCAAGATACTGCATGGCAGCGCTCCTGCTGGTGTTTGTTTGAGCCTGGGATGGTAGTCGAGGCTAGGACGGGTCGGAATCTTTGCTGTCGTTTTGTTGATCCAAACGAATGGAATGCGCCTGCTGATCGACCTTGGCTTTTAAATAGGCCGCATTATGACGATTCACATAGACGCCGGTATCGACGCGATCGATCACTTCAATACCATGCTCTTCCAACTGGCTGGCCTTGTGCGGGTTGTTCGACAGCAGGCGAATCCGCTTGATGCCCAGCGCTTCGAGCATTTCCGCAGCGGGTGTGAAATCGCGCAGATCGTGGCCGAAACCGAGCATGGCGTTGGCGGTGTAGGTGTCGATGCCCTGGTCCTGCAAAGCGTAAGCATCGAGCTTGTTGTACAGACCGATGCCGCGACCTTCCTGACGCAGATACAACAAAATACCGCCTTGCTCGGCCAGCAGCCGTTGCGCTTCTTTTAACTGTTCGCCGCAGTCGCAGCGTTGTGAGCCGAATACATCCCCGGTCAGGCATTCGCTGTGCAAACGCACCAAGGGCGCTTCCTGAGCATCCAGGTCACCGTAGATGATGGCGATATGTTCTTTGCCATCGCTGAGCGTATCGAAGGTGACGAAGCGGCTGTCTACACCAGCTTCCCCGAGCGGGATACCGACGCTGGCGCGTTGTTTAACGGTCATTGTTGTCTCTAATGCGGAGGCGTGACCCCATTTATAGGGGCATGCGCGGTGAATAAAAGGTGATCTTAGTGTCTGGAATGTCGAATTGAAGGGAGTAGAGTAGAGCCATTCCAACTTGTCCAGTCAGCGAGAGGAGCCTTGCATGGCGGTCTTTGCAATTGTCGGCGCCGGTCTTGCCGGTATGACACTCGCTCGTGAATTTGTCGATGCCGGTCATCATTGTCAGGTGTTTGAGAAAAGCCGTGGTATTGGCGGTCGTCTGGCGACGCGTCGCCGCGATGGCTGGCAGGTCGATCACGGTGCGCAATATTTCACCGTTCGTAATGAACAGTTTCAGCAGGTGGTCGACACCTGGTGCAAACAGGGTTGGGTTGCGCCCTGGGATGTTGAGCCCTGGTTGTTGAATCGCGACGGCTTGCATGCCTCGCCCGATGAACGGCGGCGCTACGTTGGCACACCGAGCATGAATGCCATGATTAAAGGCTTTGGTCAGGGCATCGATGTGTTTACCCAGACCCGGGTCGATCGGCTCGAACGCGTTGGTGAGCAGTGGCGGCTGTGGGACGACGCCGGTGAGCAATACGGCCAGTTTGATGCGGTGTTTCTGACCGCTCCGCTGGCGCAAAGTCTCGCCTTATTACCGGCCGGTGCCCGTGCTGAAGTGCCGCTGCGCAATGCCAGTATGAAACCCACCTGGGCGCTGGCCATGGCTTTTGATCAGCCGACCGGTGTCGAGCCGGATGCCATCTTTGTCCGCGAAGGGGTTATCGACTGGGCGGCGCGCGATTCTGCCAAACCTGGCCGCGACGCTGCCATGGAAGTCTGGTTGATGCACTTTGCCTCACACTGGTCGGCCAACCATCTCGATGCCGCTGATAATCTCCTGCAGCAACAGGGGTTAACCCTGTTACGCAACCTCAGCAATTCTGACCTGCCGGAACCCAAAGATGTGTTCAAGCATCGTTGGCTCTATGCACGATCCGGCCCGATCGAAACCCGGGTGCCGCAGTGGGACGATTCGCTGAAACTGGGATTAGCCGGCGACTGGACCCTGGGCGATCGACTGGAAGATGCCTGGCTGAGTGCCAAAACGCTGGTCGCGGAAGTTCGCGCGGGCGGTCTTTAACGCCACCGATCAAAGCATCAGCAGAAGGATCAACAAGGTCAGCAGCAGGCCCTGGATAACGCCGACAACAATATAGCTCCAGTTGTGCGGTACGCGTTTGGGCCGGTTGTTATTGTCATTCATAGCGTCACCTCGGTGAGGTGGATAGGCCATTCAGACTAAGCCTCGGCCTTGCAACTTGCCAGCGCCTGCCCCATCTGAGCGATCACGATGGAACAAAGAATGCTCAGCAGCGTCTATTCCAACACCCTTTACCGCAACGAACCTGGCCCGGCGCCAGCGTGGAGAAGCAAGATGAGTGACCTTAAAGAACTGAAAATCGACGTGGTATCCGACGTCGTCTGCCCCTGGTGCGCCATCGGCTACAAAAATCTGGAAACCGCGGTGCAACGTCTGCAAGGCGATATCGACATCGACCTGCAATGGCACGCTTACGAATTGAACCCGGACACCCCGGCCGGTGGTAATCCGCATCGGCAGATGCTCAAAGACAAGTACGGTATGTCCGACGAGCAATACGAGAGCAACCATCAGCGCATCACCGATATGGGCGCCAAGGCCGGTTTCGAATTTAACTTCCGCGATGAAATGCGCACCTCCAACACCTTCGATTGCCATCGCCTGCTGCTGTGGGCCAAAGACAGTGGTCATCAGACTGATCTGAAAATGGCGTTATTCCAGGCTTATTTCACCGACACCAAAGATGTGAATGATCGCAGTGTGATTCTCGATGCCGTGGCACAAGCCGGTCTGGATGTCGACGCCGCCCGGGCCGTGCTTGAAAGTGATCAATACGCCGCCGAGGTGCGCGCCGAAGAAGAGCGCTATCAGCAACTGGGCATTCAGTCGGTGCCGACCTACATTGTTAACGACCAATACGCCATCAGCGGCGGTCAACCGCCGGAAGTGTTCGAGCAGGCGCTGCGTCAGATCGCCGATGAAATGAGTGCCTGAGCCGAGCCTGCTATACTGCGCGGCCTCATTGAATTGAACCGTCGATAAGGATTGCTATGGCGCTGGTATACAGCACCGAAAGTGGCCGTACCTGCCCGGACTGCGACCAGCCGGTTGCCGATTGTCGTTGTGCTCCGGATGCACCGCCAGAAGGCGATGGCGTCGTGCGCGTATCGCGCGAAACCAAAGGCCGCAAAGGCAAGGGTGTGACGCTGATCAGCGGTCTGGCATTGCCGGAAAAAGAGCTCAAGGCGCTGGCCAAAAAGCTCAAAGCCAAGTGCGGCACCGGTGGTACGGTCAAAGATTTTGTCATCGAAATACAAGGCGATCAGCGTGATACGTTGGTGCCGGAACTGGAAAAACTCGGCTACCGCGTCAAGCGCGCCGGTGGCTGAGCGGAGCACTGTTATGGATTCCCAAACCCAAACTGAAATTGAAGCGGCCGCTTTTCGTCGCCTGCTCGATCATCTGGCCGAGCGTACCGATGTACAGAACATCGATCTGATGAATCTCGCCGGTTTCTGTCGTAACTGTCTGTCGCGCTGGTACGCCGAAGCGGCCGCCGAAAAAGGCGAAAGCATCGATAAAGAGGCCGCCCGGGAAATCGTCTACGGCATGCCCTACGATGCCTGGAAGGCGCAATATCAGACCGAAGCCAAGGCCGACCAAAAAGCCGCGTTTGAGCGCAATCGCCATGACTGAAACCGCTGTGCAAAGCTTGGGTTTTGACGACGCCCGCCGTTGGTTGATTGACCAATTGGCCGACCCGACCGATGCAGGCGGTGGCCCGGTGCCGCCTTCCATCGAAGGTGTGGACGGCTATCTGTTTGCCATCGCCCAGGCACCGGTGCCGGTATCGGCCAGTGAATGGGTCGGTGATCTGTTGAGTCTGTTCGGCAATGAGGTCGATAACCGCGAAGCACTCAATGCGTTATTGTCCTATCAGCGCCATCTGGAAAAGCGTTGTCTGCAGCAGCAGTACCCGATTCCGCAATTAACCGGCCTCGATGCCGTCGATCAGATTCAACCTGGCCGGCCATTGAACGATTGGAGTCGGGGCTTCGATCTGGGCTTCGATCGCGTCGCGCCCTTGTGGCAAAAACTGATACCCGCCGAATTAAAAGCCGAACTCGACAGCCAGTGTTTTGCGCTCGGCTTCTTTGCCTCGCCGGATAAGGCGCGCGCCTTTCTGGCCAGCCGCGATTCCCAGATGCGCCCCGAACAACTGGCCGATCAGATCATCGGTCAGTTTCCCAAAGCCGTGGATCTGCACGCCCGCTTATCGATTTCCGTGGGCGATGTAGCGCAAGCCAAGCTGGAAGACCCCAAGGTCGGCCGTAACGATCCCTGCCCCTGTGGCAGCGGCAAAAAATACAAGCATTGCTGCTTGCAGTAAGTCGCTAGAGCCCACCCAGATCGATGCTGTGAAAGCGACGGATCAGATGGTCGCGCACCATCTGTATCCGTCGCGGCAACTCCACCCTTGATGCCCACACCAGCCAGATAGTGGTGTTCTCAATCTGCCAGTCGCTTAATACCGGCACCACTCGTCCGGCCTGCATGGGTTCTTTCAGCACCAGGTTCGACAGCCGGGCGATACCCAATCCCTGTTCCACCGCCAGCAACTGCGCCTGACTCGACGGCGAGCGCCAATTGCCTTTGGGGCTGTGTTCGACGCTGTCGTTGCCACGGCGAAAGCGCCAGACTTGAGGCGTGCCGGTCACACAATTAAAGCGACTGAGGTCGTTAGGATGGTGCGGAAAACCAACCCGATTCAAATATTTCGGGCTGGCACAGAGGCGATGCTCCAGCCGACCGATGCGTTCAGCAGCAACGCTCAGGCCCGGGTTGTCACCACCGCGAATCACCAGATCAACGGGATCACGATTTAAGTCGACACGCTGGCTGGAATAGTCGAGCCGGATATCCAGGTCCGGATGCGAATCGACAATCTCAGTCAGCACCTTGGCCAGATAATGCTCGCCGAGCACACCACCGACCGAATTAATGCGCACCGGACCGGACAGCCGATCCGCCATCAACTTGAGCTTATGCTCGGCGTCGTCCAGTTGCTGCAAGCCAGCCTGGCTCTGACGGCGGAAATGTTCGCCTTCGGGGGTTAAATGCTGGGTGCGTGTGGTGCGCTGCAACAGCGTGACTCCTAAACGCTGTTCCAGCTGCATCACCAATTGACTGACGCGGCTGCGCGATAAACCCAGCCTCTGTGCCGCTGCGGTAAAGCTGCCGGCATCGCAGACAGCGAGGAAGGTTTCGATCTGGGTATAACGATCCATTGGTTAGCCTGAATAACGAATTCGGTTAATTTTTACTGGATTATTGTTTTGCGCAAGCCAATTACAATAGCGGCCCTCAAACAGTCTGCATTGAACATCAAGCCTCGGGAGGCGTTATGACCATTCCTGCACAACGTGAATTGGGCGGCACCGGCTACGCCGTTTCGGAAATCGGCCTGGGCTGCTGGCAGCTCGGCGGTGACTGGGGCGCTTTGCCAGCCGGTCAGGCCGAGTCAGTACTTGAAGCCGCCAGTCTGGCGGGCGTGAATTTCTGGGATACCGCTGACGTCTATGGCGGCGGCGAAAGCGAACGCATCATTGGCGCCTATAACCAGGCACATCCCGATCCGCAGCGCATCATTGTCACCAAAGCCGGTCGTAATGCCGATTTGTATCCCGATGGTTATCGCCGTGACACCTTACGCGCCTCCATCGAAGCCTCGCGCGAACGCCTGCAGGTCGAGACACTCGATCTGGTGCAACTGCATTGCATTCCGTTCGCCGAAATCAAGCGCGGTGAGGTGTTTGAGTGGCTCGACGAATGCCGCCAGGATGGTCTGATTCGCTACTACGGCGCCAGCGTCGAAACCGTTGAAGAAGCGACTTATTGTCTGGAACACACCGAGGTCGCCAGCCTGCAACTGATCGTCAATCTGTTGCGTCAGGATATGACCGAGACGGTGTTGCCACTGGCGAAAGAACAGGACGTTGGCGTCATTGTTCGGCTGGGTCTGGCCAGTGGTCTGTTGTCCGGCCAGATGCAAAAAGACAAGGTGTTCGCTGCTGAAGATCACCGCAATTTTAACCGCGATGGTGCCGCCTTCTTTGTGGGTGAAACCTTTGCGGGACTGCCATATGAAACCGGGGTCGACCTGGCCGAGCAATTGAAAGCCTATTGCCCGCAAGGCCTCAGCCTGCCGCAACTGGCGTTGCGCTGGTTGCTCGATCAGCCGGGCGTCAGCAGCGTGATTACTGGCGCCAGCCGGCCGGAGCAGATTCGCGATAATGCGGCTGTCACAGGCTTGGCCGCCTTGCCGGCCGAGTTGCATCAACAGCTGGATGAGTTTTACCGCCAGGCGGTTCGCCAGCAGATTCGCGGCGCTATTTGAACTGAAGCGCTGTTTGAATCAACCATTTTAGTTGTCGTCATCTGATGTTAAGAGGTTAATAGTATGGAATACCGTCGTTTGGGTAAGGCCGGGCTGAAAGTCTCGGCCTTGTCGTTGGGCTCCTGGGTCACCTTCGGTAAGCAGGTCGACCTCAAAGACGCCAAAACTCTGCTGAAGACCGCTTATGACGCGGGCATCAATTTCTTCGATAACGCCGAAGGCTACGAAGCCGGTGAATCGGAACGCATTATGGGAGAAGCCATCAACGCTTTGGGTTTGCCGCGCGACACCTTTGCCGTTTCCTCGAAGGTGTTCTGGGGCGGCGAAGGCGTGATGCAAAAAGGCCTGTCGGCCAAGCACGTGCGCGATGCCTGTGATGCGGCCTTGAAACGGTTAAAAGTCGAGTATCTGGATCTGTACTTCTGTCACCGTCCGGACATCGACACGCCCATCGAAGAGACCGTTCGTGCCATGGACCACCTGGTGCGTCAGGGCAAGGTGATGTACTGGGGCACCTCCGAGTGGAGTGCGCAGCAGATTACTGAAGCGCATGCCATTGCCCGTCAGGAACATCTGACGCCGCCAACCATGGAACAACCGCAATACAACATGCTCAATCGCCACAAGGTCGAAGCCGAATTCCGGCCCTTGTATGACGGCCCGGGTCTGGGCACGACCATCTTCTCGCCGTTGGCCTCGGGCTTGCTCACCGGTAAATACCTCGACGGTATTCCCGATGGCAGCCGTCTCGATCTGCCCGGCTATGAATGGCTGCGTGATGCCTTGCTCAGCGATGCCGGCCAGCAGCGATTGGAGAAAATCCGCCAGTTGAAGCCGTTGGCTGATGAGTTGGGTATCAGCCTGACGCATCTGGCATTGGCCTGGTGTCTGAAAAACCCGAACGTCAGCACGGTGATTCTTGGTGCTTCTCGTCTGGAACAGCTCGAAGACAACCTGGGTGCGCTCGACGCGGTTGCAAAACTCGACACGGCGGTCATGGACCGCATCGACGCAATTCTGGATAATCGCCCGCCCGAGCCAGAACGCTTCGGTCAATAAGCCAGTGGATTCTGCTCACAGGCGCCGGCGTTCGACCGGCGCTTTTTTGTTGTAGGGCCTCGGATTTTCACACCGGGGCCGCTTGTTCAAGGAATTGCCGTGACCCTTAAGTTTTGGTTACAACCGACCATTCTTCGTCTGTTAGCGCTGTGCCTTTTGCTGGGTACCGCCGGAGCGTCGGTTTTTCCCGTCCTCAGTACGCATCTGGCCAGTAATCTTGGCATTCAGCCGTTGTGGATCGGTGTGTTTTTCGGCGCCAATACGCTGGCTGGTATTGGCGTCAGCTTGTGGCTGGCGCGACGCTCCGATGCCGGCATGAGCCGAATGCGCATTCTGGTGATTGCCGTCAGTGTTTCCATGGTTGGTTCGGTTGGTCTGGGTTATCTGCAATGGTATCCGGCGTTGCTGGTGGCGGGGATGGTCTGGTTTGGCTTGTCGTCGACCGCGCAGCCGCAGTTATTTGCTCTGGCGCGTGAGCAAGTCGACGACCGTCAGGCCGCGCTGTTTCAGTCGGTGCTGCGCGCCACCATTTCGATGAGCTGGATTGCCGGCCCGCCACTGGCGTATTTGCTGTTTGAGCTGATCGGGTTTAAACATCTGATGCTGGTGACCGCTGGTTTGTTTGCTCTGTGCCTGTTGCTGCTGCCGGGTTTAAAAGATGCCCGCTTGGCGTCGTCGAGCACCGCTGTGTCGGTGACCGATCCGCGCATTCTGGGTTTGACGCTGATCATCGTCTGCCTCTTTGCGGCCAATTCTATGTACGTCGTTTATATGCCGATCTATGTGCGCGATGTGCTCGGTTTGCTGAGCATCGCGCCGGGCTTGTTGATGGGCCTGGCGGCCGGTCTGGAAATTCCCATTATGATCGGTGCCGGTGCCCAGTCCTATCGCTGGCCGTTGTTTGCTCCGCTGAAAGTGGCGGCTGTTTGCGGCGTCTTGTTCTACACCGGCGTCTGGTGGTTCGACAGCTTCAGCGCCATGTTGGCCTTGCAGATTTTCAATGCCGGTCTGGTGGGTCTGGCTGCAGGTTTAGGCATCAGCATTTTCCAGACGCTGATGAAAGATCGCCTCGGCATGGCCTCGACGCTTTATACCAACGCCATCAAAATCGGCAGCCTGGCCGGTTCCACACTCGGTGGTGTGATTGCGCAACTGGGCGGTTTCGACTGGGTGTTTTTATGCTGCGCGCTGCTGTCACTTCTGGCACTGGTGCTGGTCTATACGCTTAGCTATAACGCGCCTTCAACTGAGGAAACAACGTCGTCATGATCAACACCGCCCTCCTGGCTGCCTTTATCCCCACCTTCCTTTTTGTCTCCCTGACCCCAGGCATGTGCATGACGCTGTCGATGAGTCTGGGCATTACCATTGGCATTCGTCGTACCTTCTGGATGATGGCCGGCGAGTTGGTGGGCGTGGCTTTGGTTGCCGTTTGTGCGGTGATCGGTGTAGCGGCGATCATGCTCGGTTCACCGCAGATTTTTACTGCCTTTAAGTGGGCCGGTGGCGCTTATTTGCTGTGGCTGGGCATACAGATGTGGCGTTCGCGCGGCAAGCTGGCGATTCCTGAAACCGGCGATTCAGCGCACGTCAAAGCCAGTCCGCTGCAATTGGCGACCCAGGGCTTTGTCACTGCCGTGGCGAACCCCAAAGGCTGGGCGTTCTTTATGGTATTGCTGCCGCCGTTTCTGGATGATAGCCGTCCTTTGGCGCCGCAATTGGCGGTGCTGATCGCGATGATTCTGATGATCGAGTGGCTGTCGCTGATTCTCTACGCCAGTGGCGGTAAAACGCTGAGCAAACTGCTGGCGCGTGGTTCCAACGTGCGCCGTATTAACCGCGTCGCCGGCACCTTGATGATGGGCGTCGGCGTCTGGTTGGCGCTGGGTTGATTCCCTTTAAGAATTCAACATCGCTCTAAGATTGGCGATGGAGCGGCTGCCCTGTTCGCGGGTGGCTGCCGGATCGGCGTCTTCGCGACCATCCCACTGCAAGTCATCTGGCGGCAGCTCATCGAGAAAACGACTCGGTGTACAGTCGACAACTTCACCAAACTGTTTGCGCTTGGCGGCGTAAGTGAGCGTTAACGTACGCTGAGCGCGGGTGATGCCCACGTACATCAGGCGACGCTCTTCTTCGATGTCGCCGCTTTCAATCGAGTTACGGTGCGGCAGCAATTCTTCTTCCAACCCCATGACAAAGACGTGCGGAAACTCCAGACCTTTGGAAGCGTGCAGCGTCATCAGCTGGACGGCGTCGGTGTCGTCCTCTTCTTCCTGACGATCCATGATGTCACGCAATACCAGTTTGCCGATGGCGTCCTGCACCTGGATATCGGAATCGTCGTCTTCATCGCCGCGTTCGAGCATGGCCTGCAGGCTGTCGATCAGGATGTGCACGTTCGCCAGACGTTTCTCTGCCTGACGGTCGGTGTCGCTGTCCTGCCGTAACCAGGCTTCGTAGTTGATGTCGGTGATCAACTCGCGGATCACCATCACCGGGTCGTCTTCGGTGTGCAGCTTTTTAATGGTGCGATCGAGCCAGGTGCTGAAGCGCTCCAGACGTTCACCGGCCTTGGCGGGCAGGTGTTCATGCAAGCCCATTTCCTGACAGGCAGCGCTTAGACTGACACCACGCTGGCCGGCATATTCGTTGAGTTTTTCCAGCGTCGCCGGACCGATTTCCCGGCGCGGTGTGTTGATGATGCGCAGGAAGGCGGCGTCGTCGTCCGGGTTGACCAGCAAGCGCAGATAACTCATCACGTCCTTGATTTCCGCCTTGGCGAAGAAGGACGTGCCGCCGGTCATCTTGTAGGGAATGCGGTTCTGCTGCAGTTTGATTTCCAGCACCCGGGCCTGGAAGTTGCCGCGATAGAGCACGGCGAAATCTTTGTACTGACCGCGCCGCACCAGATGCTGATGCAGAATCTCGTTAGCGATGCGTTCGGCTTCGGCTTCATCGTTGGGCGTGCGAATGATGCGGATCGGGTCGCCAAAACCCATCTCACTCCACAGCGTCTTGGTGAAAACGTGCGGGTTGTTGTCGATGACGGTGTTGGCGGCTTTCAGAATCAGTCCGGTGGAGCGGTAGTTCTGTTCCAGTTTGACGATTTTTAAACCGGGGAAGTCGTCCTGTAGTTGCACCAGGTTTTCCGGCCGGGCACCGCGCCAGGAATAGATCGACTGGTCGTCATCGCCGACCACGGTAAAGCGCGGTTGATCGCCGACCAGCATTTTCACCAACTGATACTGGGAAATGTTGGTGTCCTGATATTCGTCGACCAGCAGATAACGAATGCGTCGGTTCCAGCGCGCCAGCACTTCGGGATGATCGCGGAACAGCACGGTCGGCAGGCGGATCAGGTCGTCAAAATCGGTGGCGTTGTAGGCGCTGAGCATGCGCAGGTATTGATCGTAAATTTCCACCGCCAGCGAATGGCGGGTGTCTTCCATCTTGCCGCGCAGGTCGTCCGGCTCAGCCAGGTCGTTCTTCCACAGGCTGATCATATTGCGGAAGAAATCGACATCGTCGACGGCGTTGGGCACTTCGCGCAGCACGATGTCTTTAATCAGCGCTTTGGTGTCGTGGTCATCAAATAATGTGAAACCGGGTTTCAGACCCAGATGCGAGCCATCGCGGCGCAGAATATTTAGCCCCAGGGTGTGGAAGGTGGAGACGATCAAACCGTGACCCGCCTTGCCTTTCACCAGCTTACTGACGCGCGACTTCATTTCCCGCGCCGCCTTGTTGGTAAAGGTCACCGCAGCAATGTTGTGCGCCTTGTAGCCACACTCATTGATCAGATAGGCAATTTTCTGGGTGATCACCGACGTCTTGCCACTGCCGGCCCCGGCCAATACCAGCATCGGACCACTGATGTAGTGCACCGATTCGCTTTGTCGGGGGTTCAATTGGGCCATGCGGCGGAGATCCTGTGGAGGCGGGTTTGGAGAGCGCTAGTTTAACAGTGCGCCCGGATGGCCCCAAGCACAAAGCGGAGTCAGGCCGTGACTTCGGTGCTTGGCTCTATTGTTTTTTGACAACTAAGTCGTTTCAATCGGAACCACGTCTCGTTGCAGCCGTTTTAGCCACGACAAACCAATAAAGGATCGAGCATGGATCGTTATGCGGTACTGGGTCACCCCATCAAGCACAGCCTGTCACCCGATATTCACACCGCCTTTGCTCGACAAACCGGGCAGGCTATTGAATACCACGCCATAGAGCTGCCAGTGACCAGTTTTGAAACCCGCGTATGGCAGCTTTTTAAAGACGGTTATAAAGGTTTTAACGTCACCGTTCCGTTCAAGGAAGACGCCCATGATTTCGCCGATGTATTGACAGAACGAGCCAAGCGCGCCGGCTCAGTCAATACTTTGACACACACTGAAGACGGCCGTATTCTGGGCGACAATTCGGACGGCGTCGGCCTGGTGTTCGATTTGATTGAGCAACTGGGTTGGACATTAACAGGCAAAAATCTGCTCATTCTGGGCGCTGGTGGTGCTGTCCGGGGCGTGTTGGAACCACTGCTGGCATGCAGTCCCGCCCAATTGGTATTGGCGAACCGGACCCTGGCAAAAGCCGAAGCGCTAAGTGAAGATTTTCCTGAAGTCTCACCGGTGGCGTTCGAAGAAATCAGTGGCCAATTTGACCTTGTCATTAACGGCACCTCGGCTAGTTTATCCGGCCATTTACCGCCTCTGCCGCCAGGGCTTTTGAATGCCGAAACCCGCTGTTACGACATGATGTATGGCAAGGACGAGACGGTCTTTAATCGTTGGGCACGTTCTCAGGGCGTCATTCACTGTGCTGATGGACTGGGTATGTTGGTCGGTCAGGCCGCAGTGAGTTTTGAAATTTGGCGCGGGGTTCGTCCAGACCCAATGCCGGTGCTGCAAGGATTGCGCGAGCAACTGTAATTAGATGAAGCAAATTTTTGTATTGTTAAGCCTCGCTACATTGTCGTTTTGGGCCCAAGCCAACGATACCTTTTACTCTATTGCCGGCACCACGCCCGTCACTCAGTTCGACCGGGCCGGCGCCCGTTTCTACGTACACCGTGACCTCGGCCGGCATCTTGTCGTTGCCGGTGGTTATGCTCAATCGGAGCCACAGCTCGGTGTCAGCCAGGGCAGTTTTATTACCCGTTTTTCCATGCCGTTCCAGACTTCAATTAACGAGCGTGTTTATCCTTTTGCGGGTTTGGATCAGCAACTGGAAGCCGATGCTATTGAGCCAGCGGTCTTTGTGGGTGTAGGCATAGAGCAGCAATGGATTGATCAATGGGGTGGCCTGTTCGAAATGCGTTACCAGAACGGGCGTGAAGAGGAGTTTTACCTGCAGATGGGCGTTCGTTTCTGGCCCGGACGTGCTAAGCAACTGGATGCGCGCGTTCGCCGGAGTGACCCGGATACCGCCCGGAACGATGCTGAATTTGAAGGTCGAATCGAACTGTCAGAAGCGCAGCAGCGCCAGGCTGAACGGCAGCCGGCGCCACCGCCGCCGCCACAGGCTCAACCGGTACCTCAGGCGCAACCTGATCAATTCCTGGATAGTTTGATGAGTCAGGCCAAACGCGACTTACCCGATGGCGTTTATGTGCACCTCGGTTTTTTCCGTCAGGTAAATACCATTCAGCAGTATCGAACTCTGGTCACTGACTACGTTTGGGGCGACGAACTTTTGGTGCACTATGATCAGCGCCTGAAAGGATTCCGGGTATTGATTGGTCCCTATACCGAAGCGGATGCCCGGGCCCGTCGGCGAGACATTCGCGAACACGGTATGGATGCGTTTATCTATTGGGTGCCAGAACGGTAAAACGAAACAATTAACATGGCCGCGATACCAGGCGCAAACCGGTCCGGTATCGCGGCCATTTTTTTAGGCGGCAATACCCGAATGACGCAGCAACGCATCAACACTCGGTTCGCGGCCACGAAAGGCTTTGAACAGATCTGCTGCCGGCTGAGTACCGCCGTTGGCCAGAATGGTATCGCGGAAGGAACGACCGGTTTCGGTGTTGAACACACCTTCTTCCTCGAAGCGGCTGAAGGCATCGGCGCTCAAGACTTCGGCCCATTTGTAGCTGTAATAACCGGCTGAATAACCGCCGGCGAAGATGTGGCCAAAACCGTTTTGGAAACGGTTTTCTGCGACCACCGGCACCACGCTCACTTCGCTGCGTACCTGATCAATCACAGCCTGGATGTCGGCGCTGCTGAAACCGTCGGTGCGACTGTGCAGTTCCATATCAAAGAGCGCAAATTCCAACTGACGCACTGTGCCCATGGCCGAGTGGAAATTCTTGGCAGCGAGCATTTTGTCGAGCAGCGTTTGAGGCAGTGGTTTACCGCTATCGACATGACCAGAAATAAAGGCCAGCGCTTCCGGTTCCCAGCACCAGTTTTCCAGAAACTGGCTCGGTAGTTCGACCGCATCCCAGGCCACTCCATTGATGCCGCTGACTTCGGCAACGTCTACCTTGGTCAGCATGTGGTGCAGGCTGTGGCCGAATTCGTGGAACAGGGTGGTGACTTCATCGTGGGTCAGCAAACTGGGTTTGTTGCCGACCGGCGGCGTGAAGTTACAGGTCAGGTAAGCGACGGGTTTTTGCAATAAACCGCCCAGTTCGGCGCGACGACGGCACTCGTCCATCCAAGCACCGCCACGTTTGCCTTCGCGAGCGTAGATGTCCATATAAACGCGGGCGATGACCTCGCCGTTTTCCAGGACGTTATAAAGCTGAACGTCTGGATGGTAGGTCTCGAAATCTTTCACCTGTTCAAAGCTGACACCGAACAAACGGTGTGCGGTTTCAAACAAACCGCTGATCACGCGCGGTACCGGGAAGTAGGGTTTCAGTTCTTCCTGCGACACCGAATATTGCTGCTCTTTCAGTTTCTCGCTGGCGTAGCCCACATCCCAGGGTTGTAGCTCATCAAGGCCCAGTTGGTCGCGGGCGAAGCTTGTTAATTCGTCGAATTCGCGTCTGGCTTGAGGCACGGCTTTCTCAGCCAGGTCGCGCAGGAAGGCAAGCACACCCGCCGGGCTGTCGGCCATCTTGGTCGCCAGCGACACTTCGGCGTGGTTGGCAAAGCCGAGCAGTTTTGCGGCCGCCTGGCGCTTTTCCAAAATGGCCGACATCACCGGGCCATTATCGAACTGGCCACCTTGCGGGCCAATCTCCGACGCCTTGGTGACGTTGGCGAAATAGGTTTCGCGACGCAGTTCGCGATCGTCTGCGTAGGTCATCACCGGGATCACCGCTGGCATTTCCAGCGTCACCAGCCAGCCGTCTTTGCCTTTTTGTTCGGCGTATTGGCGCAAGGTGGCGCGCGCCGATTCTGGTAAGCCGGCGAGACGGTTTTCATCGGTAATATGAAGACTCCAGGCCTGAGTCGCATCGAGCAATTGTTCGCTGTATTTCTGACTCAGTTGCGCCAGTTCTGCTTGCAGATCGGCGAACGCTTTTTTATCGGCGTCGTTTAGGTCGACACCGGCCAGACGGAAATCGCGCAGCGATTGTTCAATGGCCGCTTGCTGGGCGCGGCTCAAGTCGGCGAAATCGTCACGCGCGGCGATGGCCTGATACGCCTCGAACAGACCGCGATGCTGGCCCAGCCAGCTCTGGTATTCGGTCAGCAGATTCAGTGCCTGGCTATAGGCATCACGCAATTCCGGTGAATCTTTCACGCCGGTCAGATGACCGAACAAGGCCCAGGCCTGATCGAAATTTTCGTGGCTGCGGTTGATCGGCTCAATCAGGTTATCCCAGCGCGGTTCGCCAACCTGGGCCAGCAACATCTCAATGGTATCGCGGTTGCGCTTGAGCAGGGTTTCGACTGCGGGCACCACCTGGTCGGGCTGGAACTGAGCAAAGGGCGGCAGTTCGTGTTGTTCGAGTAAGGGGTTGGCCATCGTGCCCTCCATTTTCCTGTGGCGATGCTAGGGTTCGTTAAAGCGTCATCGAACGGCAGTATAACGAGCCCATGCTGAGACCGCTGTACCGTTTTGCTCACCGTCGTCGCCATCCGTTGGCAGCCGCTTTATTGATCTGGCTGCTGTGGTCGGTTTTGGCGCGCGAAGATGCGCCCTCATCCTGGGTGTTGAATTGGGGGCTCGAACAGGGCGAGACAAGCCCGGAATTTATTGGTGTCGCCATCGATGCGGCCATGCTCACCGGCGGTGAATGGTGGGCCGGTGAAGGACCGCCGCGCCCGGTTGACCTGGCCGACGAAGAACTCCTGCACTGGGCACAACTGCTGCAACCCGCCTGGGTGCGATTGGGCGGCACCGAGGCCGACCGGCTGTGGTGGCGGTCGGATGACGAAGACGACATCGATCCCAGCTTAAGCCGCGCCGATATCATCCGTTTTCTCGCCTTTGTTGAAGCCTTACAAGCCAAGCCAATGCTCACCGTCAGCACCGGCCCGCGCGTTCGCGACGACAACGACGACTGGCAACCCGACCAATTGCAACGCCTGCTCGACTGGTTGCCCATCGACTACAACGGCATCCTGGAATTTGGCAACGAACCGGGCGCGCACTGGTTGATGTTTGGCCCCAGCCATCAAATCGGTTTCGAACAATACAGCCGCGAATTCGACCGGGCGCGCAATTACACCGGCGAGATTCCGCTGGCCGGCCCGGCTAACGCCTTCTGGCCAGAAGTGGGTGAACCGCTCAGCACGCTCGTGGGTTCCTCGCGCGAATTTCTCCAAAGCGGTGTCGAACCGGCCATCTTCACCTGGCATTACTACCCGACTCAATCGCGCCGCTGCACGGTACGCACTGAAGGTGCGGAATGGGAGTCGCTGCTCGATGTTGAAGCGGTGACTGAATTCGCCAAGCAATCGCGCAAAGTAAAAAGCTGGGTCGACCGCTACTCGCCCGATACGCGTTTGTGGCTGGGCGAAACCGGCCCGGCGCAATGCGGTGGTGTCGACCAACTGACCAACCGTTTCGGCGCCAGCCTGTGGTGGCTAACGCAACTCGGCCTGGCTGCCAAAACCGGACAGGAAACGGTGATTCGCCAAAGCCTGATGGGCGGCGACTACGCCTTGCTCGCCTACCGCAACCACTACAGTCCGAATCCGGATTACTGGGCGCAGCTGTTGTGGCAACGTTTGATGGGTCCACGCTGGCTGTCAGTCAGCGGTGCCGATGGCGTGGTGCAGGCCTTCGCCCATTGTGAGGCGGGTGACAGTGGCGCTATCAGCTTATTAACCGTTAACCTCGCCGACCAGCCGATGAACATTCGCTTACCGCTCGGTGCCGAACCCGTCGAGGCGCTGACAGTGACCAGCACCGCGCTCGACAGTCGCCTGGTGCAGATCAATGGTCAATTACCGGAAACGCTCGATTGGTCGGCCGCGGCGCCTTTACCCTGGCAACCGATAGCCTTACAAAGCGAGCAACCGGCGCACAGCTATCGCTTCACCCGCATTGCCGATCACCCCTATTGTTCCGGTGAGCCGCCGGGGCTGCGGTAGGCATTGCCAGACGCAATCCCTATACTGAGCGGCTTCATTCTCTGCCAGAAGGCACAGCCGTATGCGTCCCAGTGGCCGCCAGCCCGACCAATTGCGCCCCGTCTCCATTCAACGCCGTTTCACCAAGCACGCCGAAGGCAGCGTGCTGGTCAGTTTCGGTGACACTCAGGTGATCGTCACCGCCAGCGTTGAAACCGGTGTACCGCGCTTCCTTAAAGGCCAGGGCCAGGGTTGGGTCACCGCCGAATATGGCATGCTGCCGCGCGCCACCGGCTCGCGTAATCAGCGCGAAGCTGCCCGTGGTAAACAGGGCGGTCGCACCGTCGAGATCGGTCGGTTGATCGGTCGTTCACTGCGCGCCGCCATCGATATGAAAGCCCTGGGCGAACACTCCATAACGATCGATTGCGATGTGATTCAGGCCGACGGCGGCACCCGCACCGCCTCCATCACTGGCGCTTATGTGGCGCTGTGTGACGCCATCAACGGCATGCTGGAAAAAGGCCAGATCAAGAAAAACCCGATCAAACACCCGATTGCAGCGGTCTCCGTCGGCATCTGGAATGGCGAAGCCGTGCTCGACCTGGATTACGCCGAAGACAGCACCGCCGAAACCGACCTCAACGTCATCATGACCGCCAGCGGTGGTTTCGTGGAAATTCAGGGCACCGCCGAAGGCGAACCCTTTGCGCCCGATGAACTCACCGCCATGCTCGCCCTGGCACAAAAAGGCGTCGCCGAGCTGTGCGACATTCAACAAGCCGTTCTGAACGAGGCCTGATGCCATGCCGCTGTCGATGACCGCTTTCGCCCGTCGCGAACACAGCCTCGCCAGCGGCCAGCTTTCGGTCGAGCTGCGCTCGGTTAACCATCGTTATCTGGAAGCCAGCTTCAAGCTGCCTGACAGTTTAAAACCGGTGGAAATGCCGCTGCGCGAGCAACTGAAAAAACGCATCGCTCGCGGCAAAGTCGAAGTGAATCTGCGCTTCTATCCCGCTCAAAGTGGCGACAGCCTGGCGGTCAACACCGAACGGCTCCAAGCGCTCGGCCAGGCGCTCGATCAAGTGCGCGCCACCATTCTCGACAGCGCCGCCCCCAATGCCCTGGACCTGCTGCAATGGCCGGGCGTATTGGCTGAAGCCGACACCGATATGGATGCCGTCTTCGAGTCGATGAAAGCGCTGTTCGCTGACGCTCTGGGTGACCTCATCGCTCACCGCGAACGCGAAGGCAAGGAACTGGCCGACCTGCTGCGCCAGCGCCTGGACGCTATCTCGGTCATTGTCGCCGAGGTGCGTAAAAACGCCCCGGCCTTAATTGAAAGTTTCCGCGACAATTTAAAAGCCAAGGCCGCCCAACTCTCAGTCGATCTAGACCCGGAACGCTTGGAACAGGAAGTGGTGCTGCTCGCCCAAAAAGCCGACGTCGCCGAAGAACTCGACCGCCTCGACACCCACTGCCAGGAAGCCCGCCATGTGCTGACGCAAAAAGGCGCCATCGGTCGCCGGCTGGATTTTCTGATGCAGGAATTTAACCGCGAAGCCAATACGCTGGGTTCAAAAGCCACCAACACCGACACCACTCAGGCCGCGGTGGATCTGAAAGTATTGATCGAGCAGATGCGCGAGCAGGTGCAGAATATTGAGTGAGGATAGCTCAAAAAGGTGACTCATCAGGCGGCACGATCATAATAGCTTTAATGGCTTGTTGTACTGACTGAGTAGCATCGAACGGGTGCAGCTTGGAATACTCCACTGTGTACTGTGCTTTATAGGGATTGCCTGTATCTCGTGGGTCAAACCAGTCTTGAGTAGAGAGACTAATCAATCGACTTAACGGGATCAGAAACAGACGTTTGGGTGATTTTGGCTGCCCTTTCCAACCCAGGGCGACGAAAATTGGCATATTTCGCTCTGTAGCGAAAGCGCTGTATCGGTCAGCGGCATAAACACTCGACCACGAAATTCGATCGGTCTTCTTGCCATTGATGTACCAGAAATTCTTGCTTCGAAATTTGCACTCAATAGCGAGCTGATACTTGCCGCCGTATTGAACCACCAGGTCAGGATTGCCATTGGACTTAACTCTGATCGAGGAATCAAAGCCCTTGTCGGAGGTCCATTCGAGAATTTGATGGGCTTTGTTTTCTGACAATTTTTTAGCTAGGAATATTTCAAACTTTCGTCCATTCAAAATATTTTTATAGCTACTAGAATCAAAATCGATATCGAAGACTTTGCTATCAGATTTTAATTGTTGGTATTGGGCGATGAGCTCGGCGTACTGCTTTTCTAATGCATCGTACTCCTGCTGCATATCGGGCACAGTTACATCGCGTCGGACTTCTGTATTCTGGATGGCCTCGTTAAAACGCTGTTCTTTGTGTAAGAACTCTTCATGCATTATTTTGAGTTTCTGAGTGAGGCGGTAATTTTCCTGCCTTAACCAGGTGTTTTCATGGTTGTTTGACGATTGAGGTTTTTTCTCCTCAATAGTGGGATAAACCCGCCTGCTCGGTGGACGTGTGCTGGTTCTATAAGCGTTAGGCTTTTTGGCAAAGCCTTTATAGCTGAGCATTAAGAACACCAGAAAGGTCGTAAGTGCCGATAAAAATTGCCAGCTACGGGTAACGGAAAACAGCTGGCCGTTGATAACAAATGCGACCAGCCGTTGTTCACTTTTTAGGAATACAGAACGATTGTTCTTCCATCCATATAGCCACTGTCCTGTATCGCCTGCGTAGTACAAACGAAAACCGTCATTTGGTAATAACAGCGATATTGCGGGGCCTTGGATATTGTTAGCGTCGTACAGTAGCAAAGGCCGTTCTTGGTTATTTACCACATAAACCGGTAGTTGCTGCAGTAAATAAGGTGGGTAATGCGAGTCGATAAACCAGGTAATAGCTGCACTGAGCGCTGAAAAGAAACTGAGGATAACAAGAAGCTTTTTCAAGGTTAGAAATCCAACAGACGGAAGACATCAAATTGGGGAGCCATCATCAATGGCAGATAAAACTTCATGCCTGATTGTGTGCTGAGATAAACGGGCAAGCGCAATAAGATGCCCGGTACATCTGGTCTCCTCCCTTAACCCATAACGAAACAATGCACACCTCAGTTGGTTGCATAGGGTTAAAGTAGCGGTTTTGGCCTGTTACCTGAAGAGCTATGGCCGTGTTCCTGACGGTTGGAAATGATAGTTCTAATTACCTGTTTCTGTTTTTGGCTCGTCACGCAGCTTTTCCTTGGGAATGTTTGTTTCCTTGAGCACATCGATAAAGGCACGCAATGGCGCTGGGACATGACGGTGACCCGGATAATAAATGCAAAGTCCTGGCTCCAACGGGCACCATTCAGCTAAGACGGGCACGAGGTGTCCACTTTGGAAGTAGGGGTTGGCTATTAGGTCGGGGAGATAGGCGATGCCCATTCCGGCCGATGCGGCTTCGGCCATTAATGCTAGATGATCGAGAGTCAGGGAGCCTTCAACGTCTATAGCGACTTCCTTTCCATTCTTTTCAAACTCCCAGCGATAGAGCTTGCCGCTGGGGAGTCGATGCCGGATGCAGGTGTGACTGCGTAGCTCCTCGGGAGTTTGGGGCGGTGGATTCGACGCAAGATATTCCGGTGAAGCAACGGCCAGAAAGCGAACTTTCGGGCCAAATCGGACGGCAATCATATCCTGGGGTACTGAGTAACCCAGGCGAATACCGGCATCAAAGCCTTCCGCCACAATGTCGACCAGACGCCCTTCGGTAACCAGATCGATATCAATCGCGGGAAACCGTTCTCGAAACATAGGAATGACATGCTGCAGCAGTATGCGCGCCGCCATTTCATGGGCATTGAGTCGAACGATACCGCTCAGACTATTTTGTTGCAGCTCAATCTCTTCAAAGGCGGCGTCAAATTCGCGCAGTAGCGGTCGAACGCGTCCCAACAGTCTCGCGCCGGCATCGGTCAGGGCCACGCTACGGGTCGTCCGATTAAATAACCGGACGTCCAGCCGCGCTTCGAGAGTGCGCATCATATGGCTCAGTGTCGATGGCGGCATACCCAATTCATCCGCCGCCTTGCGAAAACTACCGTGCGCGGCAATGGCGCAGAAAGCGGCCAATACATTCAGGTCAGGCTTCTTATTCATGTGAAAAATACATCTATATATGCAATATAAAACGGATTATCACACAAGAAGAGGCTTTTACAATCCACATCGTAAGCACAGTAAGGCTTGCGATGTCTGATTCCTCACAGGAGACAACAGATGACTAAAACATGGTTTATTACCGGTACTTCTACGGGGCTTGGCCGCCTGATGACGCAAAAGCTTCTGGCGCGCGGCGACAGGGTTGCTGCAACACTGCGTAAAAGCGGCAGTCTTGACGACCTGAAAGCGCAATATGGCGACAACTTATGGATTGCTCAGCTTGATCTCACCAATACAGACCAAATACGGCAGGTGGTTGATGCCGCCTTCCGGGAATTGGGTCGTATTGACGTTATCGTCAGCAATGCGGGATACGGTCTGTTCGGCGCCGCCGAAGAGTTGAGTGACTCCCAGATTGAGCGCCAGATCGCTACCAATCTCACAGGTTCGATCCAGCTTCTTCGAGCGGTCCTGCCTCACTTACGTGAACAGGGGACTGGACGCCTTGTTCAGGTCTCGTCGGAAGGTGGGCAGATCGCTTATCCGAACTTCAGTCTCTATCATGCGACCAAGTGGGGCATCGAAGGGTTTGTCGAATCTCTTGCCCAGGAAGTGGCACCCTTTGGTATCGATTGTCAGATCATTGAACCAGGCCCGACGGGAACCAACTTTGCTTCTGGATTGGATCATGCCCAACCACTGGACTGCTATGACGATACCCCTGCAGGAGAAGTCCGAAGAGCCATCGGCTCCGGTGACTTCGTTGTTAAGGGTGACGCTGTCAATACAGTTGATGCCATGTTGGCGGCGATAGACGCCGAAACTCCTCAGTTCCGTCTGGCTCTTGGCAGTACAGCCTATGCCTCTATTAGTCAGGCGCTGGCCGAACGACTTCGTCTGGTGGAAGAGCAGAAGGATATTTCGTTTTCCGCTGATCATACGGCGTGAGCCTAATAAGGCTAGCGCTGTACCTGGCTATAATCGAAAGCCACTAGCGGGCCCAATGCACCGGTTTTTTTGAAGGGCAAAAAAGCGATCATTTTGTTGGCGGCCGGCGATATCCAGGGCGCAAGCTCACGAATCAAAGGCCGCCATCTTGCCCATCAATATCTGAGTTTGATGGGATCAAACAGGTCTTCCCGGAAAACTAAGTTGTTAGGTTTGTTAGGCTACCAAGTTGCAATCTCAACGCCGACAAATTCGATAGGCAACAGGCTAATGGGCGTTAAGATTGGTACACCGGCGCTGTGGGTGCCTTCGTACCAACGGCCAGAAAGGTCGCACAGCCCAATATTTTGTGACATCGCTAAGACTCCGTTTTCTTCTGGCCGTTCTATTTTCGCCTGCAAGCCGACGGTCTGATGCTAATCCGAGTCTAAGGATTTTCGCCATCATCGAACTGATTAACTTGTGGCGGAATGAGCGTTAGTCTTATTCGGCCCGCACCGACCCCCGCACCACCGCTTCCATCGCCACCAATTGAATCCCCGCATCCGCTTTCGCATCCAACAACATCCGCACCGCTTCGCGTCCCATGGTTTCATGCGGCAGGGCGATGGTGGTCAGACCCGGTCGTAAGTAAGACGCCAGTTCGTCGTTGTCGAAGGAGACGATGGAGATGTCTTCGGGGATGTTCAGGCCGGCTTCGGCGAGTGCCTGGTACGCACCGAAAGCGAGACGGTCGTTCAGACAGATCAGCGCTTTGGGTTTTTCGTGTTTTAGGTATTTCTTCACCAGCTTATAGCCGTTTTCCGGTTCCCAGTTCCAGCTGCTTAACTCATCCTCAAAATGCAGGCCTCGTTCGGCCATTTCGGTGCGGATGCCATCGAGTCGGCGGATCACGGTTTCGGAACGGAATAAGCCTTCTTCCACATCGGCGTTGTGGCCGACCAATACCAAGCCCTCGCTGAAACCGGCTTCTGCCAGCAGTCGCACCGCTTCGCGCCCGCCGTTGAATTCGTCCGGCAGGATGGCGGTGGCGCACTGCTTGCTGGTGCCGTTGAGCATCACCATCGGTATGTTGGCCGAGATTTCCGGCAAGAAGACTTCGCGTGAGCGCATGGCGGCGAAGATGATGCCGTCTACCTGGCGGTCGATGGCTTCGTCGATCGCCCGGGTTTCCAGAGCCGGGTCGCCGTGCGTTTCCAGCACCAGCATCACCTGTTTAGCAGCTTCCGATTCGGCCAGGGCGCCGCGAATCAAACCGCTGGCGAAGCGCGTCGTGGCGATGTGGTCGGAAATAAACGCCAGGGTTTGTGTTTTATCGGTACGCAAGGCGCGGGCGGCGGCGTTGGGTCGGTAGCCCAAGGTGGCGGCTGCTTCGTGAACCCGGGCATGGGCTTCGGGCGACAGGCGGGTGTCGGGGCGGCCGGTCAGAATCATCGAGGCGGCCGAGGTCGATAAGCCCGCCAGTCGGGCCACATCGGCGAGCGTTACGCGCTTTTTCTTGCTCAAAATAAAATCCGTGCTGGGTGTCTGGTCGCAGAGCATACCCTGAAAGATGAAATTCGCGCAGCCTTGACAATGTGCTAAATCGTTTTATCTTTGTGCCATCCGGTTCGTCGAGCCCTACAAAAACCAACGCTCGCCGACCCTTTAGAATCATCATTGAGGACACAGCATGGGCACAGAGGTAGTGGGCCACATTCAGCCGGGCTTCGAGGCCGTGCGCGACGCCTTTCGCGCTGGTTTCGAGGAAACCGATGGCTGGGGCGCGGCGCTCAGTATTTGGCAGGACGGTGAGGAAGTGGTGCATCTGCACGGCGGTTCAGCCGACCCGCGTCAGCACAAGCCCTGGACCGATGAAACCGCCACCGTGGTGTTTAGCTGCACTAAAGGTTTGATGGCCATTATCGCCGCTCAACTGGTGCAGGAAGGCAAGCTCGACTACCTGCAAAAAGTCGCCCATTACTGGCCCGAATTCGCCGCTCATGGCAAAGCCAACATTACCGTTGCCGAGGCGCTGTCACACCGCGCGGGCCTTAGTGCGCCGCGCCAGCCATGGTCGTTTGAAGACCTGCTCGATTGGTCCAAGCCGGTCAATGCCTTGGCTGAGCAAGAGCCGCTGTGGCCACCGGGCAGCGGCCATGCTTATCACGCTATTACCCATGGTTGGCTGGTCGGTGAAATTCTGCGCCGCGCCAGTGGTCTTAGCGTGCGTGAACTGGTGCAGCAGCGCTTGGCGCAGCCGCTGAATGCCGATCTCTGGGTGGGTTTGCCAGCGGATAAACAAGACCGCGTCGCGCACATCGGTTGCAGCCAGGCGCTCTACGATCTGTGGGATGCCGAAGCCGCTAAAGACAGCCCGGAACAGCCCTACTGGCCATATCGCGCTATGACCTTGGGTGACGCCTTGCCCGCTGCGCTGGTCACCGATACGGAAGGCTTTAACGACCCGCGTCTGCAAGCGGTCGAAGCGCCGGGCGCCGGTGGCATTGCTACCGCCCAGGCATTGGCATCGATCTGGTCGGCCGTGGTGACGCCCACCAAGGGCGTGCGTTTGCTGCAAGACGATACTTTGAAAGTCGCTACTGAAGTGATGAGTCAGGGCCCGCAAATTTACCCGGCGCCGGGTCCTTATCCGGCCTGGGGTAAGGGTTTTCAGCTGGATTCAGAAGTGCGTCGTTATCTGAGTTCAGCCAGTTTTGGTCACGACGGTGCCGGCGGTCAGGTGACCTTTGCCGACCCCGAGCGTCGTCTCGGCTTTGCCTTTGTGACCAACTGGATGTACGGCGAGGGCGACCCGCGCGCTACCCGTATCATCCAGGCGCTCAAGGAGATGTTCTGAGCGCACCAAAGAGGGCGGTGTGATGCCGCTTACAGTGTAAGAAGAGCCGGGTTCGCTTTACAGGCTAAGCCCGGTCACCGATGATATGCTAAAACCTTTTAGCAAGATCCGTTCAGTAATACCGCTGGACGGACGCCCTTGAGGAGGTCGTCATGATAAAAACAACATCCAAGGCCTTGCGCTTGTCGCTGCTGGCCTGCGCCGCCACCCTGACTGCTCCGAGTTTTGCTGCATTAAGTTGTGGCGCCGAGCCAGTCACCCTGAAAGCCTATTTTGAAACCGGCTTCCCGCTGCCATCGCGATTGGCGGAGGAATTCAGCAACCAATACCCGAATGTCAGCTTCGACATTCGTGAAGATCAGTTCGCCAACCTGATGGAAAACAGCCCGCGTCTGCTGTCGCAAGACAACGCGCCGGACTTGATTCGTCTGCCCAGCATCAGCGATCTGGTGGCCAACGATCTGCTGCAAAACCTGGATCCGTACTTCGATGAGTTCGGTTGGGACAGCTTCCCGGCCTCGCAACTGGTGCAATTGCGGTTGCACGAAAGCGGCCGTCCGCGCGGTATCGGCTCGCTCTATGCGTTGGGTCTGAACTACAGCACCACCGGCGTGTTCTACAACAAAGAACTGGCCGCACAACTGGGCATGACCGACGTGCCAAAAACGCTGGCCGAACTCGATGATCTGCTGGCGCGCGCCAAGGCCGCTGATATGCAGCCGATCATGCAGTGGAACAAAGACACCGCCGGCATCAACTTCCCGCTGCAGAACCTGATGGGTTCTTATGGCGATCCGGAGCCGATCAACGAGTGGATCTTCCAGCAGGAAGGCGCGACCATCGACACCCCGGAAAATCTGGCCGCTACTGAGCATTTGCAGCAGTGGATTGAAGCCGGTTACTTCCCGCGCAACGCCAACTCCATCGACTACTTCAACATGATGAGCCGCTTCACTCAGGGCCAGGGTTTGTTGATGTTCAATGGCGACTGGGAATCGGCCAACCTGCAACAGCAGATGGGCGACAAAGTCGGTTTCTTCCTGATGCCACCGCGTGAGGAAGGCGGTCGTTACGCCACCATGTCATCGCCGCTCACCTTCGGCATTGGTGCGAATTCCAACAACCCGGATTGCGCCGCCTTCTTCCTGAACTGGGTCGCTACCAATGAAACCGCGCGTCGCATCAACGTCGAAGTCGGCGGTTCCAACCCCGGTGGCCCGGCTGACCTGCCGTTGCCGGAAGTCGATCCGAACTCCTTAATTGCCTCGACTTTGGCTGCCAGCCAGGTGATTGCCGCCAATAACGGCGCCATGGACTTCACGGCCAATGCCACCGGCGCGATTTTCGCGGCGGCCTGGACACCGGAACTGCAGAAAATGGTCGGTGGACGTCAGGATGCCGAAGGTCTGCTCGAAGCGGTGCAAGAAGAATACGAGAAGCAGCTGTCGCGCTGAGCCTCGTCGTTAATTGGATGTGATTCATGACCGTCACTGAGACTGTCCAAAAACCCCAGGTGCGCGAACCGGTTGCGGTGAAACGCCGCATCGCCGCCGCCTGGTGGTTTGTGTTACCGGCGTTCGCCGTCTACGCCGCCTTTGTGCTGCTGCCGATGGCGATCTCGGTGTACTACTCGCTGCTCAATTGGGATGGCATTGGCCAGGCCAGCTTTGCCGGCCTGTCGAATTATTGGGAAGTGATGACCGACAGCGATCTGCTGCAGATCATCGGCAACGCCTTCCAACTGATCATCTACTTCACGGCCGTTCCCGTGGTGCTGGGTTTGCTGATTGCCTCGGCGATTCGCAACCAGATGTCCGGCCGTTTCGGCACCGTCACGCGCGTCATTCTGTTTATTCCGCAGGTGATTCCGCTGGTGGCGGCAGGCATTGCCTGGAGCTGGATGTACGACTTCGACGGCGTGGTGAACCAGTTCCTTAACCTGATCGGTCTGGAAAGCTGGACCCGCGGTTGGCTCGGCGATTTCGACTACGCCCTGCCCGCGGTCGGTTTGATCGGCACCTGGGTATTGTTGGGGTTGTGTCTGTTGTTGCTGGTCACCGGCATCGCCAAGATCGATCCGGCCTTGTATGAAGCCGCCAAGCTCGATGGCGCCACACCCTGGCAGGAATTCCGTCACGTCACGCTGCCGAGTTTGCGCCCGGAAATTGGTGTCTGCATCACCGTTACCATCATCCAGGCCTTGTCGAGTTTCGATGTGGTGTACGTCTCCACCGGCGGTGGCCCAGGCATTGAAACTACGGTGCCGGGCCTGGAGATTTATCGCCTGGCCTTTGCTCACCGCGAAGTCGGTTTGGCGTCGGCACTCGGAGTGGTACTGATGGTGCTGGTACTGATTTGCATCCTGCCGGTGCAATGGCTGACGCGGGAGAAATCATGAATCACTGGTTACGTAATCCGTGGATCGGCCGTGGCCTGATCGTCTTGTTGATGGCCATTACCCTGCTGCCGTTCCTGAGCATGTTGTCGGCGGCGCTGGCACCGTCGGGTTCTTACCCGGTGGGTTTGTCGTGGCCGTCGGACCCGCAGTGGGGCAACTTCGTGCGGGCGTTCGAAGTGGCCAATATGGGGCAGATGATGCTCTCCAGCCTGTTGATTGTGGCTGGCGTGGTGCCGCTGGCGGTGATCATGGCGTGCCTGGCGGGCTTTGGTTTGTCGAAGCTGGTGACCGGGCGACGCAAATGGCTGTACTTGGTGTTCGTGCTGGGTTTGACGCTGCCGTTCGAATCCATCATCACCCCGCTCTATTACGAAGTGCGGGCGCTCGGTCTGCTCAATACCCGCTTCGCGATTATTTTGCCGCTGCTTGGTTTGTACATGCCGTTCTCGGTCTATTGGATGCGCGCGCACTTTATCGGCGTGCCCAAAGATTTGAGCGAAGCCGCGCAACTCGATGGCGCCGATAGCTGGCGCGAGTTCTGGAAAGTGCAGATGCCGCTGGCGCGGCCGTCGATCATGTCGCTGTCGATTCTGCTGTTCTTGTGGACCTGGAACCAATTCCTGCTGCCGGTGGTCTTAGTACAAGACCCAACCAAGCGCACCGTCGCCGGTGCCCTGGGTGCCTTCCAAGGCCAGTGGGGAACTGATGTGCCGCTGCTCTGCGCCGGTTCGCTGATCATTTTGGCGCCCACCGTTATTTTGTTTTTGATCTTCCAGCGCCAGTTTGTCTCGGCGTTGCTGCAAGGTGCGGTGAAGGGTTAGGGCGGAGCCTCGGAACAACTCCCGTGAGGGCTCTGCGCGAGCTAAAACGTTCTGCCACAAGTGATGCGGCACCCCGACGCACTTCGCAGCGCAATGGCCATAGCCCTTGTCAAGAAGTGCTCCTTAGCTCTCCATGCAATGGTTTTCCCGGCCCCGGCCGGGTTTTTTTTGCGCGTCTTGCCGGTTCGGAAGTGGAGTCTACAAAAATCGCATGACACTGATTGATAACCCGCGCCGGTCGACGTCAGCTTCACTCGCTCACCAAAACCAACTATTTGCGATTTTTCAAACGATTTAGCCGATTTTCCTGAAAAATAACACGTTTATTCAAACCCTAAATACAACGACCGTGCTTTATAACAGAGCCTCTGAATAACCCACTGGCCACTCTCTGGCCGGGCCCTTTCAACCCTGCACGGAGGCACGTTATGAAGCACCTCACCCCACCCAAAATAATCAGCGCCCTGCTGTTCGCCATCGTGCTGAGTGGCTGCAACTCTGACTCGACTGGTCCCACTGGTCCCACTGGTCCCACAGATCCCACAGATCCCACAGATCCCACAGATCCCACAGATCCGCCTGCGGCCGCTGAACTCAGTCTTAAGTTGGACGGCATAAAGACCTTTCACTTCAGTTGGCCGGTTGTTGAAGGTGCCACGCACTACCGCACTACCAGCTCAGCGAAGACCCGGATGGCACAGCCGGCACCAAAGGTTATACGATGTTGACCGAGCTTCCCGCCGACACCCACGAGTACCGCCTGAAAGTCCCGCTCTATGCCCGCGCTCATGCGCAATATCTGCTGAGCAGTTGTAACGCCAATGGCTGCACCGACGGCCAGGCTGTGATGATTGATGGCAATCCCGAGCTTAACCATCTGGTTAAGAGCATCGGCTACCTGAAGGCGAGTAATACGGGGAAGTCTGACCAATTTGGCACCTCCGTCAGCCTGAACCAGGACGGCACGGTGCTGGCGGTTGGAGCGCCCTATGAAGATGGCGATGACGGTACGAAGTCTAACTCCGGCGCTGTCTATCTGCTCAGCCAGGATGCGCAAGGAAACTGGAAAGGGCCGAAACTTATTAAGGCCGACGATGCGGCGAAAGATGACAAATTCGGCGCCTCCGTCAGCCTGAACGATGCGGGCGATGTGTTGGCGGTTGGAGCGTATAAAAAAAATAACAATAACGGTGCCGTCTATCTTTTCAGCCCGAACAGCGAGGGGGTTTGGAAGGAACAAACCGTTGTCACGGTCGATGACGATTATGGCCGATTCGGCAGCTCCGTCAGCCTGAATAAAGACGGCACGGTGCTGGCGGTGGGAGCTGACGGTCAATCTGGAAGTGCCACTGGTACTGGCTACGCCTTCATTTTCGTACCCGATGACGAGACCTCTGACCCCACGGACTGGAAGCAACAGGCTCGCCTCTCCGCGAGCAATGCTGAATTTAGTGATCTATTCGGCTATTCCGTGAGTCTGAACGATGCCGGTACCTTGGTGGCGGTGGGTGCGCCGTATGAAGACAGCTTGGCTACAGGCGTATTGGGCGGTAACAATTTTCAGCCAAAAGCGGATGGCGATGTTAACAATAATAACGGTGCGACTAATACAGGCGCGGTCTATCTGTTTGGCAAGGACGAAGCCGACACGAATAACCCGATCACCTGGACACAGCAGGCCTACATCAAGGCCAGCAATACCGGCGAGGGCGACGAGTTTGGCCATTCCGTCAGCCTGAATGGGGACGGTACGGTGTTGGCGGTGGGCGCATACCTTGAAGACAGCTCGGTTGAAGAAATATTGGTCGGTAGCGATCAGCCAACAGCGGAAAGCGATGATAGCAATAATAATGACAAGGCGACTGCTTCCGGTGCGGTCTATCTATTCGGCCCGCAAGGTGATACCTGGGAACAGCAGGCTTATATCAAGGCGAGCAATACCGGCGAGCGGGACAAATTCGGCACCTCCGTCAGCCTCAGCGCCGATGGCCAGCGGCTGGCCGTCGGAGCGGGTTGGGAACGCAGCACCGCCACCGGCCTGAATGGCAACGACAAGGAAAATGCGTTCCCGAGAGGCGCTGTCTATAGCTACGTCGTCAAGCCAGACGGAACCTGGCAGTTTGAAAGCTATCTTAAGGCGTCCAATACTGAAGACGCTGACGGAGATGACGATGATAGCTTCGGCATTGCCCTGTCCCTCAGTGGTGATGGCCAAACCCTGGCGGTGGGCGCGATTGGTGAAGACAGCAAAGGCCAAGGCGTGGGTGGCTTGGACGGCGACGATCTGCCCGAGGACTTTGACCCACTGGTCGATAACTCTATGGGTGAGTCCGGCGCGGTCTACCTCTACTGAGTTGCGTGGTTAACCGCAGCAAACCTATCCCTGCAAAATCAACCCGGCCCTGCCTCGCAGCGCCGGGTTTTTTTACAGCGGCGCTGGCGGCCTGGTCGTAAAGCGTTGAGAGTGTGCGCAGTTTCTTGGCCAGATCGCCGAGTTCTGCGGCGTCGATGCCCAGGTTTTCGAGCCAGTCGTTGCGGATATCGCGGAGCACCATTTTTAAGCCAGCCTGGGCGGATAACGCGGCCGCCTAATCGGCGTTTGCGTCATGATTCAACCAAAACCAACTATTTGCGTTTTTTCAAACGATTTAGCCGATTTTCCTGAAAAATAACACGTTTATTCAAACCCTAAATACAACGACCGTGCTGTATAACAGAGCCTCTGAATACCCCTCTGGCCACTCTCTGGCCGGGCCCTTTCAACCCTGCACGGAGGCACGTTATGAAGCATCTCACCCCACCCAAAATAGTCAGCGCCCTGCTGTTCGTTTTCGTGCTGAGTGGCTGCGATTCCGACTCTACTAAACCCACTGGGCCTGCCGCCGCTGAACTCAGTCTTAGGTTGGACGACATCAAAACCTTTCACTTCAGTTGGCCGGCGGTTGCAGGCGCCACCCACTACCAACTCCGTGAAGACCCAGATGGCAAAGCCGGCACCCAAGGTTGGACGATGTTGGTTGAACTTCCCGCCGACACCCACGAGTACCGCCTGAAAGTCCCGCTCTATGCGCGCGCCCATGCGCAGTATTTGCTGAGCAGTTGCAATGCCAATGGCTGCACCGTTGGCCAGGCTGTGATGATCGATGGCAATCCCGAGCTTAACCATCTGGTTAAGAGCATCGGCTACCTGAAGGCGAGTAATACGGGGAAGTCTGACCAATTTGGCACCTCCGTCAGCCTGAACCAGGACGGCACGGTGCTGGCGGTTGGGGCGCCCTATGAAGATGGCGATGACGAGACGAAGTCTAACTCCGGCGCTGTCTATCTGTTCAGCCAGGACGCGCAAGGAAACTGGCAAGGGCCGAAACTTATTAAGGCCGACGATGCGGCGAAAGATGACAAATTCGGCATCTCCGTCAGCCTGAACGATACGGGCGATGTGTTGGCGGTCGGGGCGTATGGAAAAAACAGTAATAACGGTGCCGTTTATCTTTTCAGCCCGAACAGCGAGGGGGTTTGGGAGGAACAAACCGTCGTCACGGGCGATGGCAATGATTATCTCAGCTTCGGCTATTCCGTCAGCCTGAATAATGACGGCACGGTGCTGGCCGTGGGAGCATACGGTGTAGGTGTATCTGGAAGTGCCACTGAACTTGGCTACGCCTTCATTTTCGTGCCTGATGACGAAACCCCTCTATTAACCGACTGGACGCAGCAGGCCCGCCTCTTCGCGAGCAATGCTGAACCTAGTGATCTGTTTGGTGGCTCCGTGAGTCTGGACGATGCCGGTACCTTGGTGGCGGTGGGTGCGTGGGGGATAGGCTTGGTCTATCTGTTTGGCGCAGACGACAAAGGCGCTTGGACACAGCAGGCCCTCATCAAGGCGAGCAATAGCCTCTGGGGCGAAGAATTCGGCATTTCCGTCAGCCTAAACGGGGACGGTACGGTGTTGGCGGTGGGCGCAGATGGTGAAAGCAACTCGGTTCCAGGAGTCCATCACCTCGCACCGACAACCGACGATGGCCAAGTACTTTTTTCAGGTGCGGTCTATACGTTCAGCAAGGATGGCAATAACAGCTGGGAACCGCAGGCTTATATTAAGGCCAACCATCCCCACACGAATAACTACTTCGGCTACTCCGTCAGCCTCAGCGCCGATGGCCAGCGGTTGGTCGTGGGGGCGATTGGGGAGAAGAGCAACGCCACCGGCCTGAGTGGCAACGGCGAGGATGATACGGCATACGTTAGCGGTGCCGCCTATAGCTATGTCGTCCAGCCAGACGGAAGCTGGCAGTTTGAAAGCTATCTTAAGGCGTCCAATACCGGAAAGTTTGATCTTTTCGGCAAGGCCCTATCCCTCAGTGGTGACGGCCAAACCCTGGCGGTGGGCGCGAAAGATGAAGGCAGCAAAGGCCAAGGCGTGGGTGGCTTGGACGGCGACGACTTGCCTGAGGGCTTTGACCCTCTGGCCGACGACACTATGCCTAACTCCGGTGCGGTCTACCTCTACTGAGCTGCGTGGTTAACCCCAGCTAAACCTATCCCTGCAAAACCCACCCGGCCCTGCCTCGCAGTGCCGGGTTTTTGGTTTATGCGGATGAGCGGCTGTGATCTGGAGTCAGACGTTCGAGTGTTTGTTCCAGTCGCGGTCAGGCCAGTGTTTGATCACCTTATTTCGATAATGCTTCCGTCCCAACACCGCTTCGCCGGCGGATTCTCTGCGCATCCGTGTTGCCCGCTGTTTAAGCCAGCCGTCCAAATTGCCGGGCGTATAACGCGGCCGCCCAATCAATAAACACCCGCACCCGGGGCGGCAGATGCCGTTGTGACGGATACAGCACCGAGATCGGAATGCCGGGGCTGGGATAGTCGGCCAGGACTTCCACCAGTTCGCCGCTGTCGAGGTGTTTTTGTGTGTCCAGTCGCGGCACCTGGATCAGGCCGCAGCCGCTGAGCGCGGCCGCCAAATAGGCGCGGGCGTCGTTGACGGTGATCCAGGCGGGCAGATCGTAGGTTTTGACCTCACCATTCACGGTGCATTCGAACGGATAGGTTGAATCGTAACCGCGCGAGAAAAAGCCCACCGCCTGGTGATGTTGCAGCTCATCCGGATGCTTGGGCGTGCCATGGCGCTGCAAATACAGCGGGCTGGCGCACATGCTTTCGGGGATAAGCGCCAGCCGTTTGATCACCAAGGACGAATCACGCGGCTGGCCGGAACGGATCACGCAGTCGATGCCTTCGGCGACCAGATCGACCAGGCGGTCACCACAACTGAGTTGCAGTTCTATGTCCGGGTAACGGCGATGAAAGTCGTCGATATTGGGCAATACAATATTGGCCGCGTGCGTACCGTGCAGATCAATACGCAACAGTCCGCTGGGGTTGGTTCGGGTTTGGTTCAGTGCGGCTTCGGCTTCTTCCAGTTCCGCCAATATGCCCAGGCAGCGTTGATAAAACTGCTCGCCATCGGGCGTGGCTTTGACCTGACGGGTGGTGCGTTCCAGCAGCCGGGCACCGAGCCGGGCTTCCAGATCTTTGATCGCCTGGGTGGCGGTGGCGCGCGGTATACTCAGTGCTTCGGCGGCCTGGGTGAAACTGCCCAGTTCGACGATGCGGCAGAACAGTTGAAAGGCGTCGAGTCGATCCATTGTTTATAATTTCTGAATAGTTAAACCAGAATATCGGTAATTATCCAAGCATCGTCAATAACGATACTGGCAACCGTCATTCACCCACCGACGGAGATTCTTATGACAACCTCTTCTCAAGTCGCCATCGTTACCGGTGGTTCTCGTGGTATCGGCAAGGCGGTAGCGCTGCGGCTGGCACGCGATGGTTTTAGTGTGATCGTTAACTACGCTGGCAACCAGGCGGCTGCCGATGAAACGGTGGCCGACATCGAAACCGCCGGCGGCATTGCCGTGGCGGTGCAGGCGGACGTTAGCGACGAAGCGGCGGTGCAATCGCTTTATGCTCAGACCGTCGATGCCTTTGGTCGGGTCGATGTGGTGGTCAATATGGCCGGCATTCTGGGTATGCACGCCATCGAACCGGCCAGTTTTGCCGACTATCGCAAACATATTGCCACCAACCTCGACGGCACTTTTTTGATGATGGCCTACGGCAAGGAACACCTGCCCGAAGGGGGTCGTTTTATCGCGGTGTCATCGTCGGTGCTGGCGTTGAACTACCCGAATTACGGGCCTTACATTGCCTCTAAAGCGGGCGTTGAAGGCCTGGTGAAGGTGTTCGCCAACGAACTGCGCGGCCGCAACATTACCGTGAACGCGGTGGCACCGGGCGCAGTGGCGACCGAGCTGTTCTTTAAAGGCAAGAGCGATGAACTGGTGGAACGGCTGAGCAAGTTGCCGCCGCTGGAACGTCTGGGCGAGCCGGACGATATTTCCGGGGTGGTGTCGTTTCTGGCCGGGCCGGATGGCCGTTGGATTAATGGTCAGGTGGTGCGCGCCAACGGTGGCGTGGCCTGAGCCGATGAAAAACGCGCCCTGGGTTTCAGGCCCAGCGGCGCGCTTTGTTTTTGGTTTCCTTGGCGCGAAAGGCGTCTTCCAGATTCACCTCATAACGATTGGCGATGGAGCACAGATAAATCAGCACATCGGCCAACTCGTCGGCGATATATCCGCTCGTGGCGTTTACATCCATAGGCATGCCTTCGGCCTGGCGTACGGCTTTAAAGAGTTCGCCCACTTCCTCGCCCAGCAATAAGCATTTATCGCGCGCGTTTTGTTGCGCGAAGCCGCGTTCGAATTCCAGTTCGTGCACGTATTGCTGCAAGGCGGCGAGGCTGGCTTGGGGTTTTAGGTCGGGCATTTTTGAATCCTGAAGTAAGCCGTGGGCGGATGAGGTTATTGTGCCGCACCGCCGGCGTTTTCTGCAGCTTCGATCAGCAATTCACAGACTTCCGCCACGCGCATGTGTGAATCCATGGCGCGTTTTTGGATGCGGTGGTAGGCGTCGTCTTCGCTCAGTTTTAAGTTCTTCATCAGCAGCGCCTTGGCGCGTTCGAGCAGCTTGCGTTCGTTCAGCGCTTCGCGGGTTTCACAGAGTTCATCACTGACCTGGCGCAGGTGCTCAGCCTGGGCTTTGAGTAAGTCGTAAAGTGTGCGGCCGATGGCCGGTTCCGAGCTGCTGGGGTTATAGCCGGCGAGCCCGGCCGGTACCAGCGGCGCGTCCAGATCGAGCAGCAATGACGGCGGTTCGGCGTAGCTTTCCTGGCTGTCGGACAGTACTGACAGCAGTTGGTATTCATGGTCGCGCAGTTGTTGTTTGGCGCGGCTTAACTGCGCCTGGCTGAGGCTGAGCAGATAGTTCGCCAGGTCGCGTTCCAGTTCGTGCATCAGGTCGATGCGTTGGGTGGCGAGGTCGTACCAGACTTCGCCGAGATCGGCCGGCACGCTGTCGTCGTCGCCCAGCGCATCGATGACATCGCGCAGTTTGTTGAAGTGAGCGACCACTTCGGCGTTCTCGATCGACTGCCACTGCCATTGTTGTTCGGCGGTGGCGAAGCTGTGGAATTGATCGAAGCAGCGTTGCTGAGCAAAGCGCAAGCCGGCGAGGCGTTCGCGGCTGTCGTCGTTGACTTCGCTGGTGGTAAAGCCAAAGGCCGCCCAGGCGCGTTCCTGACCGGCGTATTCCTTGCCCTGCATAAAGTTGAACAGCGCCAGCAGCGCGCGAGTGGTGCTGGGATCGCCGGCGCCGTCGGCGGCTTCGAAGACGATGCTGAGCAAACCGGCCATTAACCGACTGAACGCCTGAGTGCTGAGCCGGGCGTCGATTTGTTGCTGGTTGATGCGTTGGCGCAGGGTGTCGACTTCATCGAGCGCCTGCATCACCAGGGCAGTGCGCGTCAGCACGCGGGTGGACGGCGAGTGACGACGCGATTCCAGATAACGATGCTGCAGCAAGCTGCGCAGTTCGGTTTCCTGTTGGCGGCTGCGCTCGATCTGTTCGTCGCGTTGAGTCGCCAGCCGTTCCCCGTGGCTGCCCAGATAGACATTCGACAAGCCCCGTTCGCGCTGTAGCTGGTGGATTAATTCACTGACCCCGGTGACCACTTCACAGGTATCGGCGAGCTCTGCCAGGCTGGTCGTTTCGGACTGCTTGGCGGCCAGCAAAAATTGTTCGGTGGCGCGGGGTCTGGGGCTCATGGGGCTGCAATCTCAGCGGTCATGGGATTGCTAAGGCAAGGATTGCTCCATAACGCCAATTCGTGGCGGCAGCCTCACTCTGACCCGTTTTTATGACTGTTAAAGAGGCACGGCGGTGCAATTTTGCACCAAGACGGAACACTCTGATCTTTGGAGAAATTGCGGATTCAGTGGCAAAAATTCGTCTAACTCTTTGATTTAGCGCGCAAATAAATATCCGGCACAGAAAGTGGCCTCGTCTTTGCTCCGGCGAACTCAGTTAGGGTGAAAACCCGCTGACAATTTGTGCACTCGGACTATGGCGTCCACCTCGACTGAGCCTTTTGGGTTCAGTCGGGTGGGCGCTTTTTTTGTGCGCAAAAAAATCTTCTAGACGTTTTTACGCGCAATTTTTTCGCACAACGAGAGGGTAATTGAGATGTCTTACTTACTGCCGAATGAGTTCGTGACCAAGATGGTCGATGCGGGCGAGTCGAAAATTTATATGTCCACGCGCGATACCTTGATCCGCGCCTTTATGGCCGGTGCGATTTTGGCATTGGCCGCCGTGTTTGCGGTGTCGGTTGCCGTGGCAACGGGCAGTCCGTTGCTGGGGGCGGTGTTGTTCCCGGTCGGTTTTTGCATGTTGTATTTGATGGGCTTCGACCTGCTGACCGGCGTTTTTATGCTGACGCCGCTGGCGCTGCTCGATCGCCGCGCTGGCGTCACCGTGCCGCAGGTATTGCGCAACTGGGGGCTGGTGTTTGTCGGTAACTTTGCCGGCGCTTTGACCGTGGCCTTTATGATGTCGTTTATCTTCACCTACGGTTACAACACCGACGGTGGCGCCATTGCTGCCAAGGTGGCGAGCATCGGTGAAAGCCGCACCGTCGGTTACGCCGAGTTTGGCGCGGCCGGTTGGTTCACGATTTTTATTCGCGGCATGTTGTGTAACTGGATGGTGTCGCTGGGTGTGGTCGGTGCCATGGTGTCGACCAGTGTGTCCGGCAAGGTGATCGCCATGTGGATGCCGATCATGCTGTTCTTCTTTATGGGCTTCGAACACTCGGTGGTGAACATGTTCCTGTTCCCGTTCTCGCTGATCATGGGCGGTAACTTCTCCATCGCTGATTATTTCGTGTGGAACGAAATCCCGACGGCGCTGGGTAACCTGGTCGGTGGTTTGGCCTTTACCGGTCTGACCTTGTTCAGCACCCACTACAAGACTGCGCCCAAGCGTCAGTTGAGCGCACGCGAGCCGCTGAATACGGCCGACGCTAAAACCGCCTGAGCAACCTAACCTTTGCTGCCATCCAACCCGGCTTTGGCCGGGTTGTCTGCGTTGGGACCGATCGATGTTGAGTTTTACCGAAGCGGCGCTGAGCGAGGCTGGGCGTAAGAACGAGAATCAGGATTACTGCGCCAGTCATCGTACCCGTACTGGCGCCGTGTTCGCGCTGGCCGATGGCATCAGCAGCAGCGCGGTCAGTGCCGCGGCAGCGCAGCACGCAGTCAATGAGTTTATTGCTGCGCTGCGCCGCCAAGGTGATGCGATGACGGCGCGCAGTGCCGGTGTGCAATCCTTGCAGGCGATCAACCAACGCCTGCGTCAGGAAAGCCTGGCGCAGGGTCTCAGTGCTGATCCTGATAAAGGTTACGTCTGTGCCTTTACCGCCTTGGTGCTGAAAGGTCGGCAGGCGCATCTGTTTCATATCGGTGATACCCGGCTGTATCGCTGGCGCGAGCAACGGCTGGAGTGTCTGACTCAGGATCACCGCGCCTGGCTCGATGATGGCCACTCCTGCCTGGCGCGGGCTTTGGGTGCGCACGAGAGCCTGAGCGTCGATTACCAGGTTTTGGATTTGGCGGTCGGCGATCTGTTCGTACTCAGCAGCGATGGTGTGCACGACTTTCTCGACGAACGTGATTGGGCCAAAGCGCTGGCCGCTAGTGATAGTGATAGTGATGCCGAAACGCTTACCGACACTCTTATAGAAAGAACAGCCGAGCAGTTGCTGCAACTGGCGCTGGCGCGCGGCAGCGACGATAACCTCAGCCTGCAACTGGTGCGTTTGGACAGCCTCGACGACAGCGACGTCGATTGGATTGAAAGCGAACTGGCGCAAAGGCCACTGGCGCCGGACGACATCGATGCCGGTGACCGGCTCGACGGTTTAACCTTACTCAAGCTGATCCATACCAGCCCGCGCAGCCGAGTCTTCAAAGCCATTGATGAGGCGACTGGTACGGTGGTGTTACTCAAACTGCCGTCGCGCGAAGGCGGCGCAGACCGCGCTTATTTACGCCGCTTCTTGCTCGAAGAATGGATCGGCCGGCAACTCGATAGCCCGCACATCGTGCGCGTCGCCTTGCCGGATCGACCCCGGCGTTATCTGTACAGCTTGTTGCAATGGATTGAAGGCCAGACCCTGGCGGACTGGCAGCGCCAGAACCCTTCGCCCGCCTTTGAGGCGGTGCGCGCTATTCTCGATCAGGCCGGTAAAGCGCTGCAGGCGATGCATAGACGCGACCTTTTGCATCAGGACATCAAGCCCGACAATTTGATGATCGATAACGATGGCCAGGTGACCTTAATCGACTTCGGCTCCACTCGCAGCGCTGGCCTGGCGGAACTGAATCAAGACGACGAACCGGCGTTACTGGGCACGGCACTGTACACCGCGCCGGAGTATTTTCTCGGCGAATTCGGTGATGAACGCGCCGATCAATTCTCCCTCGCCGTGCTTGGTTACTGGTTACTCAGCGGCGCCCATCCGTACGGCACAGGCGTTGCCAAAGCGCGCAGTACCGGGGCGCAGAGCTGCTTGCGTTATCGGCCGCTGCGCCATTCACACAGCGAACTGCCGGCTTGGTTTGAGGCGACTTTGGCCAAGGCGCTGTCGGTTCAGCCGCAACAGCGTTACGCCGAATTGTCGGAGTTTCTCTACGATCTGCATCACCCCAACCCGGAACTGAAAACGCTGAGTTGGCAGCCCTTGCTGGAACGCCATCCGGTGCGTGTCTGGCAAGGCATTGCTGCGCTGCTGGCGTTGGCGCTGCTGGGCCAGTGGCTGCTTTATCACTGAGCAATTTTATTCAATACCCGCCGTCATTCAGTGAGCACACTGCTGCCTGTTGAATCAGGAGAGGTAGCAAGATGTTCGCGGTGTTGTGGCCGATGGCGGCCTTTGCGTTGGCGGCGTCGATTTCGCCGGGGCCGGTCAATCTGGTGGGGTTAAGCAGTGGCAGTCGTTATCGACTGAGTGTCGGCCTGGCGTTTGTCACCGGTGCGACGCTGGGGTTTATTGGGTTGTTTTTGGCGGTCGGTCTGGGGCTGCATTCGTTGCTCACTGAGTGGCCGCTGGCGTTCGTTGTGCTGCGTTGGGGCGGCATCGCTTTTTTGTTGTATCTGGCCTGGCAGTTGCTGCGCGATGACGGTCGCTTGGGCGATGCCGATTCAGGCAGCGCGCCGAGCTTTGCCACCGGCGCGCTGATGCAGTGGCTCAACCCCAAAGCTTGGCTGGCGTCGCTGGCGGGTATTGCCGCCTATACCGATGGCAGTTTGGTGCAACTGCTGTGGTTTGCTTCGGTGTATTTGCCAATTTGTTGGCTGTCGTTATCGGTTTGGGTGTTGGCCGGGGCGTTTTTGCGGCGGTGGTTGCAGCGTCCGGCCTTGCTGGTGGCGGTTAACCGTTCGCTGGCGGTGCTGCTGATCGCCAGCTGTTTATTTCTGCTAATCGACTGAGCGGCGGTATTGATCGGGCGTGGCGGCGACCAGTTTTTTGAAGGTGCGCTGAAAATGCGCCTGGTCGCTGAAGCCGGTATCGAGAGCGGCATCGGCAATCGGTTTACCCGCTTTTAATGCCTGCTGGCCCAACTGAATGCGTCGGTTCACCACATAGGCATGCGGCGTTAAACCAAAGTGTTGTTTAAAGGCGCGAATCAGATGGCCGGGGCTGTAGCCGCTCAGAGCGCACAGATCATCCAGTGACAGGTCATCGGCGGCGTGAAGGTGCAGATAATCGGCCAATTGGCGTAACTGTTCCGGCACCAGCTTGGGTTCTTGCACCGCTTGCTGCGCCAGGTGCTGCATCAGCTCGGTCAAAAACAGCACCGCCTGACTTTGCTTTTCCAACAGATCGCGCTGCGGGTCAACAAGACACTGCGCCAGCTCGCAGTAACCCTGGTACCAGTGCGGTTCGTTGAGCATGGGTGTGGCGATGTCCTGCCAGTTGGGCGTTGGCAGTAAACCGGCCTGATGGCGCAGCTCGGTGAGCCAGTCGGTATCGACGTAGAGCATCCAGTAAGCCCAAGGCTGGTTATCCACAGGGTTACAGGCGTGTACCCAGTTGGGATTCATCAGTACCAGGGTACCGCTTTGGATGGGGTAGCAGTCGTCGCGATATACAAAAGTGCTGTGGCCGCTGGTGATGGCACCGAGCGACCAGTGCTGATGGCTGTGCAGTGCGTAGCAAACCTGGCGGCCATCCTCGACCCAACGCAGCTCGAGGTGTGGCAGACGATCATCGCGCCAGAACTGAGGTTGGCTTGGCTGTTTTGGCATCGCTTAGCTCCGATTGATCAGGCCCTGAGTCAGGCCGCCAGCGAAGGCATGATAACCGCTAACGTCGTGCCACTCATCTTTAGTGCCGCGCTTCAGCACAGCGAAAACAACGGCGATTAAAAAAACATCTCCCCTCCCCTTGATTGACGATTTTGCAGACGCATTAAGGGCGTCATGGTTTACTAGACGATCGGTCTAAAAAGTTGCGAACAACGTCGCTAACGCTTGAGGAGAGCGGGCATGAGCAAATCCGAACAGACCCGGCAACGCATCCTGGAGCGCGGCCGCCAACTGGTCCTGGCGGGTGGTTATGTGGGGGTCGGGCTGCAACAGATTCTGCGAGCCAGTGAGGTGCCCAAGGGGTCTTTCTACTATTACTTTGACTCCAAAGAAGCCTTTGGCTGCGCCATGACGCAGGACTACGTCGACGACTATCTGGCCCGCCTGGATGACATCGTCGCGCAACCGACGTCTGCCGCTGAGCGCTTGATGAGTTATCTGCAACCGGCGCTGCAAGCGGGTGAGTCGATTGCTGACCGCTGCCTGATTGTGAAATTGGCTGCTGAAATCGCCGATTTATCGGAACCGATGCGGCGCATTCTCGACCAGGGTGTGGACGGCATTGTCGAACGCCTGGCTCGGTTGTTGGCGGCCGGTCAGCGCGACGGTTCTTTACGCAGCGAATCGCCGCAGCAAGACGCCGCCAATCTGTACAGCCAATGGCTGGGGGCGGCGGTGCTAACTAAGCTGGCGCGCCACAGTCGACCCTTAGAGTTGGCCTTAGTCGATACCCGGCAGCGTTTTTTGATCGATACCCAAGCCGATACGCAAACAGAGTTAACAGAGGTGCAATGATGAAAGCCGTTACTTACACAACCTTCGGAACCCCGGTAGATGTCGTCCGCGTCACCGACGAAGCCCAGCCAGAACCCGCTGCCGGCCAGGTGCGCGTGCGCATGAGCATGTCGCCAATTCACAACCACGATTTGTGGACCATTCGTGGCTCCTACGGTTACAAGCCTGAACTGCCCGCCACCGCCGGTTCAGAAGCGGCCGGTGTGGTCGAAGCTGTAGGCGCCGGCGTCGATGAAAAACTGATCGGTCAGCGCATTGCCGCTGCCGGTGTACCAGGCGCCTGGGCCGAAAGCTTTGTCGTGTCAGCCGCAGGCATTGTGCCGCTGCCCGAGGCGGTGTCCGATGAAGTCGGCTCGCAATTGCTGGCCATGCCGCTGTCGGCGCTGGCGTTGCTCGAACAATTGCCGCTCAAAGCAGGCGATTGGCTGGTGCAAACCGCCGCCAACGGCACCGTCGGCAAACTGATGGTTGGCATGGCGCGCGAACGCGGCATCAAGGTGCTGAACCTGGTGCGTCGCGCGCAAGCCAAGGCGGAAATGGAAGCCTTTGGTGTCGATGCGGTATTCAGCACCGAAGAAGAGGATTGGAAAAACCAGGCGCTGGCGGTTCTGGGTGAAAAAGGCGCGCGTGCGGCGATCGATTCGGTCGGTGGTCCCGTGGTTGCCGATGTCGCTGACCTGCTCGGCCTTGATGGCGTACTGAGCGTCTTCGGTACCGCTACGGGTGTACCGTTGTCGTTGAACGCCGGCAACATCATCAGCCGTCACATCACCGTTACCGGTTTCTGGGGCGCGCGGGTTATGGGCGAGATGAGCGGCGAAGAAAAAGGCCGTTTGATCGGTGAACTGTTGCAACTGGCGGCCGCTGGCAAACTGCATCTGCCGTCGGGTGGTGACTTCACTCTGGATCAGATCGGCGCGGCGATCGATGCCTCTTTGACCGCCGGCCGTCAGGGCAAGATTCTGCTTAAGCCCTGATCACGACTGAGCGCTGAACGCCAGCTTGATGCCGAAGTAGCCAAAGAGGCCACCTGCCAAGCGGTTCAGCCACAGTGTCAGCTGCGGGTTTTGTTTTACCCGGCGGCTGGCGTGTGCGCTCGACCAGGCCAGCAGATGACACCAGATCATGCCATTGAGGTTAAAAATCAGCCCGAGCACGATAAACGCCAAGGCTTTATCAGTGGATGCCGGGTCGATGAATTGCGGCACGAAGGCGAGGAAAAACAGCGCCACTTTTGGGTTCAGCACATTGGTCAGAAAACCCTGGCGAAAGATGCGGCTTAAGCGGGTTGGTTGCGCCGCCTCAACTGTTTTCGGTGCGTTGGAATGGCTGAAGATCATCGCAATGGCGATGCTGATCAGGTAAAGCGCCCCAACGATTTTCACCACCATAAAGGCGGTGGCCGAGGTCGCCAGGATGGCCGATAAACCCAGGGCCGCGGCAAAGATATGCACAAAGGTGCCACTGCCAATGCCGAGTGCAGCGGCCGAACCGGCTTTAAAGCCCTGGCCGGCGCTGCGGCTGATGATATACAGCGAATCGGGTCCGGGCAGGATGTTGAGCAGGATGCCAGACAGCATAAACAGCCACAGATCATTAATGCCGAGCATAGGGTTCTCCGTATTGAGCGATATCAACTCAGGCGGGCGGTGCACCCTTTATGATCGAGCTTGTCATCGGTTGCGGCAAGCGCTAAGCGGTGATCTGCGTTGACGCAGGCGTTTACAGCCATGGAGACAACAATGAAGACCGTCTTTATTGCCGGAGCCACCGGTTATCTGGGTCGTTATCTGGTCAGCCAGTTTGCGCAGGCCGGCTGGCAGGTTAGAGCGCTGGTGCGCGATGCCAACCGAGCCGCCGATCTGGGCGCGCATCAGTGGGTGGTGGCCGAAGCCACGCAGCCGGAAACCCTGGCGGGACATTTCGATGAGGTTGATCTGGTGGTGTCGAGCCTGGGCATTACCCGGCAAAAAGACGGTCTGGAATATTGGGATGTCGATTACCAGGCCAACCTGAATCTGCTCAACGCTGCCCTGGCTGCCGGGGTAAAACACTTCGCCTATGTGCATGTGATCGCCGCCCAGCAGATGTTGCAGGTGCCGATGGTCGCGGCCAAACAGGCCTTTGTGGATCAGTTGCAGGCGGCGGCCATCACCAGCACGGTGATCGCACCCTCGGGGTATTTTTCGGACATGGCCGATTTCCTCAAGATGGCGAAATCCGGTCGGGTCTGGTTGTTTGGTGATGGCGAACTGAAGTTAAACCCGATTCATGGCGACGACCTGGCTCAGGCCATTGTCGAGGCGTGCACCGCGCAGCGCGATTGGCTCGATATCGGCGGCCCTGAAGTGCTGACCCAGAATCAGTTGGCGCAATTGGCGTTCACCGCCATGCAGCGACCGGCGAAAGTCACCCACCTGCCCGACTGGATTCGTCGCCTGCTATTAAAGGTGCTGCCTTTGGCGCCGCGTTCGGTCAGTGGTCCGGCGCGCTTCTTCCTGACTGCCATGGCCGAGGACATGGTCGGCGAGCGCTATGGCCGTCACCGGCTGCTGGATCATTTCAAAGCTCAGTTGGATCGACAGGACTGAGAGCGGCGCGCAGATCAACGCTGCGCGTTTCCCAGAAATCCAGATTCAGATGCTGCTCTAAATCATTCAGATGATGGCGCATACATTGGATAGCCGGCTGGGGATCTCGGCTTTCGATGGCCGCGATGATGTCACCGTGTTCGTCACAGCCACACTGCGGATCGCTGTGGCGCTGGTACAGCGAGATGATTAACGAACTGCGCGTGATCAGATCTTTCAACACGTCTTCCAACACCGGGTTGCCTGCCAGTCGCGCCAGCAATAAATGAAATTGGCCCGACTCGCGAATGATCGCCTCGCGCTGGCCGTGCTCAATGGCGGCCTGTTCCTGGTCGCGCTGTTTGCGCAGTAATGCCAGGTTCAAAGCACCGCGCCGACTCACCAGAATTTCGATAATGCCGCGCTCAATTACCGAGCGCGCGGCGAACACCGCCCGCGCTTCTTCCACCGATGGCTGGGCGATGCTGGCGCCTTTATTGGGCTCAATGCTGACGATGCGTTTTAACGCCAGCCGTTGCAGCGCCACTCGCACGTGGTTGCGATTGGCGTTCAGGCTTTCTACCAATTGCGCTTCCACCAAACGCGTGCCTGGCGGCAAACGTTGCTCGGCCACGGCCCGGTCGATGGTGGCGACAATGCGATCAATTTCACTGGCTTTGTTGGCTGGTTTCATAGTCTCACCTGGAAAAAACCAAGAAGGCGCTTCAAAATTGTTAACAATTTTTTGAGCTTTTTTGGCACCGAAAGCGGGCAGCGCGCCCGAGTTTGGCTCAAAAAGGTCGCATCTCTGTGCGCCCGCTGTCGGCGCATCTACCTCGCTTTAGATGGCTATCTGGTCCGGTTTCAATCGAAAAACCCTTACAACTCAGACGCTTAGGTTAGTGCTTTGCGGCTGGCACTGCAGTTGCAATAAATCTGCCATCAATTGCTAACAATTTATCTGAGGCGCATTGAGATGGCAGGATCGGTCGAGCTGGTAAAACTGACCAAGGCGTATGACGGCCAGACCGCTGTCGACGGCATTAATTTGCGCATTCCTGATGGCAGTTATTGCTGTTTGCTCGGCCCCAGCGGCTGCGGCAAGAGCACGACTTTGCGCATGATTGCCGGCCACGAAGTGGTGAGCGACGGCGACATTCTGCTCAATAACCGCAACGTCACCGATCGTTCTCCGCGCCAGCGCGGCACCGCCATGATGTTCCAGAATTACGCACTGTTTCCGCATCTGTCGTGTCGCGACAACGTTGCCTATGGCTTGAAGATCGCCGGCCAATCAAAAAGTGAACGTCATCGTGCGGCCGACGAAATGCTCGAGCTGGTCAATATGAGTCAGCACGCCAATAAATTGCCGACGCAATTATCCGGTGGTCAGCAGCAACGCATTGCCTTGGCGCGGGCGCTGATCTGTCGCCCGGAAGTGGTGTTGCTCGATGAACCTTTGTCGGCGCTCGATCCGTTTTTGCGCATTCAGATGCGTAAGGAATTGAAGCAATTGCAACGCGACCTGGGGCTGACCTTTATTCACGTCACTCACTCCCAGGAAGAAGCCTTTGCCCTGGCTGATTTAGCCGTAGTGATGAACGATGGCGTGATCGAACAAAGCGGGCATCCGCGGCGCATTTTCGAAGCGCCGGCGTCGCCTTTTGTGGCGCACTTTATTGGCGGTCATAACGTCCTGACGCCTGGTGCTGAGCCACTGGCAGGAGAAAGCAACCGCTTCTCCATTCGCGCCGATCGAGTCGCTATTGCCGCGACCCAATCCGACCTACCCGAACCCAGCGCCCGTGTCGAAGCCACCATCGTCGATGTGGAATTCCAGGCGCAATTTTACTTCGTCGAAGCCCGCCTGGACGACGGCCAGGCGGTGATGTGCTACTTGCCCGAAGCGCAGTTGGATGCGGCGGTGGTAGCACCAGAACAACGCGTGGCTCTGTATTGGGACCGCGCGGCCGTCAATCGTTTCGAAGCTCCCTGAGAACTCTGACCCCGAGGATCCAACCGATGAACGATCAAGACCCAACCAAGCTCGACAGCACGCCTGACGACAGCGGCGTTAACCCGACTGAAAGTGAAAGCGCAACCAGCAAAGCCAGCAGCGGCCTGTCGCGTCGTTCGGTATTGAAAGGTGCTGCCGGTGCCGGCGTGGCTGCTATTACCGGCTTCCCGATGATCTGGGCGCAGAACATCCAGAACGTCACCTTGCGTCAGTTCGGTACCGGTGTATCGAACCTCAACGCCATCGCCGAAAAATGTAAGGAAGATTTGGGTTTCAATCTGCAACTGACCTCGCTCGATTCCGACAGCGTCACTCAGCGTGCGGTGACTCAGCCCAATTCTTACGACATCGCCGACATCGAATACTGGATCTGTAAGAAGGTTTATCCGTCCGGTGTGATGCAGCCGTTGGATGTCAGCCGACTGAGCAATTACGACAAGATTTCCCAGCTGTTTATCACCGGTCGTCTGACTGAAGATTCCGAGATTGCTCAAGGCACCGCGCCGCACACCGTCGGTTTCGTGCCGAGCCAGGATGCGACGACTTTTGCCGATGGTCCGACCAACTGGATGACGCTGATTCCAACGATTTATAACGCCGATACGCTGGGTATTCGGCCCGACCTGATCGACCGTCCGATCACTTCCTGGGCCGACATCATGGACCCGGCTTTCCGCGGCCAGACCTCGCTGATCAACGTGCCATCCATCGGCATTATGGATGCGGCGATGATCTGCGAAGCCATGGGTGAAATTACCTACGGCGACAAAGGCAACATGACTCGTGCCGAGATCGATCAGACCATCGAAATCTTAAAAGCCGCCAAACGCGACGGCCAGTTCCGCGCCTTCTGGAAGACCTTCGATGAGTCGGTGAACCTGATGGCTTCGGGCGAAGTGGTGATTCAGAGCATGTGGTCACCGGCTGTGGCCGCCGTGCGCAGCCAGGGCATCGCCTGTCGTTATCAGCCGCTGCAGGAAGGCTACCGCGCCTGGGGTGGTGGTTTGGGTATTGCTGGTCATCTGTCTGGCCTGGAACTGGATGCCGCCTACGAATACATCGACTGGTATCTGTCCGGCTGGGTTGGCGCTTACCTGAACCGTCAGGGTTACTACAGCGCGGCACCGGAAACCTCCAGGCAGTTCATGAGCGATGACGAGTGGGGTTACTGGATGGAAGGCCGCGAAGCCCAGGGCGATATCCTGAGCCCGAGCGGCGATGTCATGGAAACCGCCGGTGCCGTGCGTGACGGCGGCTCCTTTGAAGAGCGCATGGGCAGTGTCGCCTGCTGGAACTCGGTGATGGACGAGAACCAGTACATGGTGCGCAAGTGGAACGAATTTATCGTTTCCTAAGGCGCTGATGTCTGAGGCGCCGGTGTCTGGCTGGTCAGCATCGGCGGCCTCTTTTTTGAATGATCTTTGCTCGGGATAAGGCTATGTCGGCAACCAAAAATCTGCACGCCTATTGGCAGGCTTCACCACTGACGCTGGTGCTGTTGGCCTTTCTGGTGTTTCCGATCATCGTTATCGGTATCGTCAGTTTCTGGAACTACAACGCCTACTCGCTGATTCCCGATTTTATCTTTGATAATTACGCTTACTTGCTGACCTCACCAGTCACGCTGAAGGCTTATATCAATACCTTTCAGTTTGCGTTTTTAGCCTGGTTTTTCACCCTGGCGATTGGTTTTACCGTGGCTTATTTTCTGGCCTTTCATATTCATTCGGTGAAGGCGCAGACGATCTGTTTTCTGATCTGCACGGTGCCGTTTTTTACCTCCAATATCATCCGCATGATTTCCTGGATTCCGTTGCTTGGCCGCAACGGTTTGGTGAATTCTTCGTTAATGTCGGCGGGCATTATCGACCAGCCGCTGACCTTTTTGCTGTACAGCGATTTCGCCGTGGTGCTGGCCTATGTGCATCTGTACAGCCTCTTTATGGTGGTGCCGATTTTCAATTCGATGATGCGCATCGATCGCAGCCTGGTTGAAGCCGCTGTCGATGCCGGTGCCAATGCCTTTCAGGTGCTGCGCGATGTGATCGTGCCGCTGTCGAAGTCCGGCATTATCGTCGGCAGTATTTTTGTCATGACGCTGGTGATGGGCGATTTCGTCACGGTGAAAATCATGGGCGGCGGCATTACCGCCAACGTTGGCATGATGATCTACAACGAGATTTCCTTGCTGCAATATCCGGCGGCTGCCGCCGGTGCTGTGGTGTTGCTGGCGACGGTGTTGATGATGCTGGTGATCCTCTTTCGTCTGGTCGATATCCGCAAGGAGCTGTGACATGAAACGATCGCTCAGTTTTTATCTGCTCGCGGCTTTTTTCGGACTCTTCGTGCTGTTTCTGTACGGCCCGACGCTGACCATTGCGATCCTTTCTTTCCAGGGCCCGGACGGCGGTCTGACCTTCCCGATGCGCGGCGTTTCGCTGCATTGGTTTGGTCAGTTATTTCAGGCCCAGGCGGTGGGTAATTTCGGTACTGCCTTAACGCGTTCCTTGTTGCTGGGACTTGCGGTGATGATCTGCACGGTGGTGTTTTCATTACTCGCCGGTCTGGCGTTTCGCAAGCGTTTTAAAGGCAGCAGCGTGCTGTTTTATCTGACCCTCGCCAGCCTGATTATTCCGTCCATTCTGATCAGCCTGGGCATCGGCTTGATGTTTGATCGACTGGAGTGGACGCCGGCCTGGTTCAGCTCCGGTTTCGGCTCCCACCTGACCTGGACGCTGCCTTTTGGCCTGCTGATTATGTTTGCGGTGTTTAATCGTTTCGATGCCAGTTATGAGATGGCTTCGGCCGATTTAGGCGCCTCGCACTGGCAGACCTTCCGCTACATCTTATTGCCCTTGTTGGCGCCAAGTCTGCTCGGCGTGGCGCTGTTTGGTTTTACCCTCAGCTACGACGAATTCGCGCGCACGCTGATGACCTCGGGCAGTTTTAATACGCTGCCGCTGGAACTCTTTGCCATGACCACCAACGTTACCAGCCCGGTGCTTTATGCACTGGGGACGCTGACCACGGTGATTTCGCTGAGTGCCATTGGTTTGATTTTGCTGGTGATGCGTTTGGCGCAGCGCCAACCCAAGGCGACGTCCGAATCATGACCATTGCCGTGATCAACCCCAATGCCTCGGTTGCCATGACCGAGTTGATTGAACGCGAATGCCATGGCCTGGACGGTTTGCGTCAGCCGTTGAACATTTATCGCTGTGAGCAGTCGCCCCCCAGTATTGAAGGTTACAGCGACGGCGCTCAGGCGGCCTTTTGGGTGGCCGAGACGGTGCGTCAGTTGGAAACGCTGGATGAACCTCCCGCGGCTTATGTGATCGCCTGTTTCGATGACACCGGCCTTGATGCAGCGCGCGAACTGACGCGCTCGCCGGTGCTCGGCATTGGCGAAGCGGCGATGCAGGCCGCCAGTCTGGTGGGTAATCGTTTTACTGTCCTCACCAGTCTGGAGCGCTCCATTCCGATTCTTAGCCGCAACCTTCGCCACTACGGTTATAGCGACCGCTGTGCCGGTGTTTATGCCTCGAACGTTTCGGTTCTGGCGCTGGAAGCCGACCCGACCAGTTACGATCAGGTGCTCGAACGCGCCTGGTTGGCGCTGGAGCAAAGCCGAGGTGAGACGCTGGTGTTGGGCTGTGCCGGCATGAGCGGCTGGGTGACGCGGCTGCAAAAAGACGTCGGTGTGCCGGTGATCGATGGCGTGCGCATCGCCGTGGTGGTGGCCGATGCTTTGGCGAGTCTGGGCCTGCAAACCAGCAAGTCGCTGGGTTATGCCTTTCCCGAAACCAAGTAGCTGCATGGGCGGTTGTCCTCTGGCCTGTTACTGACTGGCAAACCTTCTATAATGCCGGCCATTCTTGCCAAGCCGACCAGGATCATCCGATGACTCTCAGCATCCCGCCCGAACTCGTTCCCAAAGCCGCCAGCGGTACGCTTTACATCGTCTCGGCGCCGTCGGGTGCGGGCAAAAGCAGCCTGGTTAATGCGCTGATCAAGCGCTTGCCGTTCGTCTACCTGTCGATTTCACACACCACGCGCGGCATGCGTCCGGGCGAAACCGATGGCGAGCATTATCACTTTGTGTCGAGCGATGAGTTTCTCGCCATGGTCGGGCGCGGTGAGTTTCTGGAACACGCTCAGGTATTCGATAACTACTACGGCACCAGCCAGGTCTGGGTGCAGCAGCAGTTGGACGATGGCCATGATGTGATTCTGGAAATCGACTGGCAGGGCGCGCAACAGATTCGCCAGCAGATGCCCAAGACGCAGGGCATTTTTATTATGCCGCCGTCGCGTGAGGCGTTGCAGGAGCGGCTGGAAAAACGCGCTCAGGACAGCGCGGAAGTCATCGCCCGGCGCATGCGCGATGCCACCAACGAGATGTCGCACTACCACGAATACGATTACGTGACGGTGAACGACGACTTCTACAAAGCGCTCGATGAGCTCTGCGCCATTTTTATCGCCAATCGCCAGACGCTGGAAAAACAGCAGGAGTCACACGGCATGCTGTTCGAACACCTGTTGAATGACTGAGGTGGGAGCAGTGCTTGTGGTTTTGGCTAAAGTCCGTACAATTCGCCGGCTCGAAAGATTGCTCGAACCCCATTTCCGCTCGCTGAGGAGACTCTGATGGCTCGTGTCACTGTTGAAGATTGCCTGGAAAACGTGGCCAACCGCTTTGAATTGATCATGGTGGCCAGCAAGCGTGCTCGTCAGCTTGCCAATGACGGTGCCGACGCACTGGTACCGGAAGAAAATGACAAGCCGACCGTCATCGCGCTGCGTGAAATCGCTGAACAGAAGATCAATCCGGCTGCCATTCTGGCCGAAGGCAAAGAAGACGATCTCGACGTCGATTTCGGCTGATCCTATCGTCAGACTTTTGCTTGATCGTTAAAAAACCGGGCCTGTCCCGGTTTTTTTATTGCTGCGCCACCCGCATTGATTACACTTAAAGTCAGTAACCACTAGGAATGCCGCCGCCTTGCTCACTGTTGATGCCTTAGCCAAACGGCTTGAGAGCTATCTGGAACCGGATAACATTCGTCGTATCCGGCGGGCGTATTTTTATGCCGAGCAGGCGCACGAAGGCCAGATGCGCCGCAGTGGCGAGCGCTACATCACCCATCCGCTGGCCGTCGCCAATATCCTCTGTGAAATGCACATGGACCATCAGAGCCTGATGGCCGCCATGCTGCACGATGTCATCGAAGACACCGCCGTCTCCAAAGAAGCACTGGCTGAACAGTTTGGCCCGGGCGTGGCTGAGCTGGTCGATGGTGTGTCCAAGCTGACTCACCTGGAATTCGAAACCAAAAAAGAAGAGCAGGCCGAGAACTTCCAGAAAATGGTGCTGGCGATGTCGAAAGACATCCGCGTCATCCTGGTGAAATTGGCCGACCGGCTGCACAACATGCGCACCCTGGGTGCGATGCCGCCAGAGAAAAAACGCCGCAAAGCGCGGGAAACGCTCGACATCTATGCGCCCATCGCGCTGCGCCTGGGCATTAACGATTTGCGCATCGAGCTGGAAAACCTGGCTTTTGAATCGCTCTATCCGTTGCGTGCCCAGCGCATTGCCACGGCCATCAAAAAGAGTCGCGGCAACCGCAAGGAGCTGGTCGGGCAGATTCGTCAGGCGCTGGCCGAACGGCTGTCGACGGAAGGTCTGGAAGTGCAGGTGATCGGTCGCGAGAAGCATCTGTTTTCCATCTACAACAAGATGAAAGACCAGAAGAAGACGTTGCAGGAAATTCTCGACGTCTATGGTTTTCGCATCATCACCCAGTCGGTCGATGCCTGTTACCGCACCCTGGGCGTGGTGCATAACTTCTATAAGCCGGTGCCGAACCGTTTCAAGGATTACATCGCCATTCCCAAAGCGAACGGTTACCAGAGCCTGCATACGACCTTGATTGGCATGAACGGTGTGCCCATCGAAATCCAAATCCGCACTCAGGAAATGGAAGACATGGCCAACCACGGTATTGCTGCCCACTGGTTGTATAAGAACGAAGACAGTTCCGACAACAGCCCGACGCATGCCCGCGCCCGTCGCTGGGTGAAGGGTTTGCTGGAGATGCAGGAGCGCGCCGGCAACCCGGTGGAATTTATCGAGAACGTGAAGATCGATCTGTTCCCGGACGAGATTTACGTGTTCACGCCCAAAGGCAAAATTCTCGAAGTGCCTAAGGGCGCGACGGCGGTCGACTTCGCCTATGCGGTGCACACCGATATCGGCAATGCTTGTGTCGGCTGTCTGGTCAACCGGCAGATTGCGCCGCTGAGCCAACCGCTGAACAGCGGCGATACCATTAAGATCATCACCGCCCCGGGCGCGCGGCCGAATCCGGCCTGGCTGAATTTTGTCATCACCGCCAAGGCGCGTTCCAACATCCGTCACTTCCTCAAGAATCTGAAAAAGCAGGACTCCATCGAGCTGGGTCGCAAGCTGCTGAATAATTCTTTGCGCAATTTCGAGACCGAGCTGGAGGCGCTTTCGGATGCCAGTATTCAGTCTTTGCTGCAGGAATATCAGCTGTCGAAGCTCGATGATTTGCTGGAAGACATCGGTCTGGGCAATCGCGTGGCCTATGTGGTGGCGCGCCGTCTGCTCAACGATTGCGCCGAAACCTCCGAAGCCAGCACCGATAAAGCCATGACCGTCAGCGGCACCGAAGGTATGTTGGTGACCTACGCCAAATGCTGCCGGCCGATTCCGGGCGATCCGATTGTCGGGCTGATCAGCAAGGGCAAAGGCATGGTGATTCATACCGAGCAGTGCCGCAATATTGTCGAGATGCGCAAAGACCCGGATCGCTGTATGCACCTGCGCTGGGATAAATCGATGGAAGGCGAATTTGTCGTCGACCTGAGAGTGGAAATGCGCAACAGCCGAGGCGTGTTAGCCGGCGTTGCTAATGCGGTGTCTCAGGCGGATGCCAATATTGAGAGCATCGAGATGCAGGATCGCGATGCCACCACCAGCCGACTCAATCTCACCGTTTCGGTCACCAGTCGTCAGCATCTGGCGCGGGTGATTCGTCGGCTGCATGGCTTGCCGGCGGTCGGTTCCATCGAACGGGTGCAGGGTTAAGGCTGCATTCCTAGCGTCACCTGCGCTAAGCTCTGCGCATCTTAATCAAGGGATGCGTTCATGCCCGAATTTCCAACCTCCACAAGCTGGTTCACCGAAGTCTGGTCCGCCGAAGGCTCCGCTTTTTCGCTGGAAGTGACCGAAAAACTGCACGAAGAAACCAGCGAGTTTCAGCACATCGAAATCTATCAGACCCGCTATTGGGGCAAGCTGATGGTGCTTGATGGCTGCTATATGGTCACCGATCGCGATAATTTTCTGTACCACGAAATGCTCACCCATCCGGCGCTCTATACCCATCCGAATCCGAAAAAAGTGCTGATTATTGGCGGTGGCGATTGCGGTACTTTGCGCGAAGTCTTGCGTCACCCGGACGTTGAGCAGGTTTGGCAGGTGGAGATCGATGAACGTGTCACCCGCCTGGCCGAGCAGTATTTCCCGGCGCTGTGTGAAGCCAATAACGATCCGCGCGCCAGCCTGTTGTTTGAAGACGGCATCGCCTGGATTCGCAATTGCGAGCCGGGCGAGCTGGATTTGATTATTGTTGATTCCACCGATCCGGTCGGCCCCGCTGCGGGCCTGTTTAACCGCGAATTTTTCGGCCATTGTCTGCGCGCTTTGGGTAAGGATGGCTTGTTGGTGCAACAAAGTGAAAGTCCGCTGTTTCATACTGAATCGCTGATTCGAGAAATGCGTTCTGAGCTGTCGGCTGCCGGTTTGGTGAACCAACTGACGCTGCCGTTCCCGCAGCCGATTTATCCGTCCGGCTGGTGGAGTTGCACCCTGGCCAGCGCCGGTTTGGATGTTCGTCAGTTCCGCACCGAGGCGGCCCAAAACAAGCCGTTTGCCACCCGCTATTACAATGCCGGCGTGCACAGCGGTGTCTTGAATCCGCCGGAGTTTATGAAGGCGCTGGATTCGGATTAGGGAGCCTTGTGCGAGTTGTTCAGAGGCTCCTTAGGTCATTTTCTGGTAAAACCCTGACACGGATGCGACCGGCCTTGTTGGCAGGCCGCTAGAATGGCGCCTTTGCTGCATTTTGGAGTCGTTATGATCGATCGTCTTGCTCGTTTTATGGCTTCGCGCTGGTATTGGTTGGGTTTGATGGCGCTCGCCCTGGTGCTCGAAGGCGTTGCCTTGTTTTATCAGCACGTCTTGAACGAACCCCCCTGCGTGATTTGCATCCATGCCCGTTTGTGGGTGTTGGGTATTTTGCTGGCCGGCGGTTTGGGCATGGCGTTGCGACAGCATTGGTGGGGCCAGGTACTGGCGCAGTCGGTGTTGATCATCAGCTTGCTTGGCTTGCTGGAACGTTCCTGGGTGGGGGTGCAGATTGAGCGCGGTATCTATGAGGGTGCCTGCGGCATGGATCCGGGTTTTCCGGCTTGGTTACCGCTCGACGACTGGTTTCCCAACCTGCTGCAAGTCTGGACCATGTGCGGTTATTCGCCAGTGATGCCGTTCGGTCTGACCATGGTAGAGACCCTGACCTATGGTTCTGTGCTGGGATTGTTACTGGCCGGTCTGGGCCTGGTGGTGATGGTGATTCGCCGTCGCTGATTGTCTAGGCTAATTCGGACAGCGTTGCCGGCTTAAGTTTTGGAGAGGCGAATGAGCACCCCTATTGAAACCACCATAGCGCCACGCGACCAATCCTTGATGGGGTTGCCCATTCGTCGTCTGTTGCCCTGGCGCGGGCAACGGCATTGTGGACCTTTTGTATTTCTCGATCATATGGGGCCGCACACTCTGGCGCCGGGCGAAGGTCTGGATGTGCCGCCGCATCCGCATATTGGTTTGTCGACACTGACCTGGTTGTTCAGCGGCGAACTGGTGCATCGTGATTCACTGGGCAGCCTGCAAACCATTCGTCCCGGTGAAGTGAATTGGATGACCGCCGGACGCGGCATTGTGCACTCCGAACGCAGCCCGGACAGCGAGCGTGACGGCGAATCTCATATCGAGGGTTTGCAGTTCTGGGTGGCGCAACCGCAACACACTGAAGCCGGCGAGCCGCGTTTTGAGCATTATTCGGATGCAGAACTGCCAGCCTGGCAAAGCGATAACGCCAGCTGGGTTCTGGTTGCCGGTCAATGGCATCAACATCGTTCTCCAGTGCAGACCGATTCCGAACTGGTGCTGTTGGATGTGCGTACGACCGCCACCGGAACGCTGGAGTTAACCGACCTGGATGAAGACTGGGAATGGGGTATTTACCCCCTGTCGGGTGCGCTGCACTGGCAGGATGTGGAGCTGGCGCTGCGTCATCTGGGCGTGACCAATCAGCCGGCGACGTTGCGTTGGGAGGCGGGCAGTCACTTTGTGTTGTTTGGTGGCAGGACGCTCGGTGAACGTCGCATCGACTGGAACTTCGTTGCCTCCGATGAAACGTTGATCCGGCAGGCCCGCCAGGATTGGCAGGCGCATAAGTTTCCAGACGTGCCGGGCGATGATGGCTATGTGCCTTACCCTGGCAGCGAGTAACACTCAGCCCGAGCGTACGCAGTTGCGGCCGGCTTGCTTGGCTTTGTAGAGCGCCTTGTCGGCGCGTTGAATGGCATCCTCTGGCGAATGGGCATGGCGATTGTCGCTGACGCCAAACGACGCCGAAATACTCACCTTCTTGGCGCTGCCGGTATTACCGCGATGACGCTTGCCGTCTTTCGACGAACTGGGTCGGTCGGACTTGCGCACCATCAGCGGATAGTCTGCGATGCGTTCGCGCAGCTCATCCAGAATGGGCGTGGCTTCTTCACGCGTCATACCGCGAAACACCAAGGTGAATTCCTCGCCGCCATAGCGAAACACCCGCACGGGCAGACGGTGCTTGGACAGGATGCTGGCAACAACCCGCAGCACCTGATCGCCGGTTTCGTGGCCCCAGGTATCGTTAAACGATTTGAAATGATCGACATCGGCCATGGCAATGGCATAGCGCCGGCCGAGCGTGCGCAACGACTGACTCAAAGCGCGGCGGTTGGGAATGTTGGTCAGTGCATCGCGGTAAGCGACTGAATAAGCATCGGTCAGAATGGTGGCGCCGATGACAATCGCCAGCGCAATCCAGACAAAGGAGGTTGCCTGCTCGCCCTGCCAGCTCAGCACCGCTGTCAGCAGTACACCCAGGCCGTGCCAGGGCCAACTGGCGGAGGGTTTGAGTACAAAGCGGAACAGGGCCGACAGCGCCGACAAAAAAATCAGCGTCAGAATGATTGGCGAAATATCGACGATGGCCAGAGGTTGTGGCCAGCGGCTTTGCGGCCATTGCTGCCAAGCGGCGGGTAATAAAGGCAACCAGGGCCAGAGCGCTATGATCAGCAGCATTAATAAAGGCAGCCAACTGCCGGTCAATCGCAAGGGTTTATCGGGTCGCCAGAACGCCCATAACCAGGCCAGCCAGACGGCTAGAGCCGGGCCGGGTTCGATCACGGCTTCCTGACTCAGGCAGACGGTCATCAACACCAGCAGCAGCGTTAACCAGGCGGTGCGATGAAACACCATGGCCAGCACAGCGGTAGCGAGCAAGACCCAAACGGCGGGCGACAGCGTCATGCCATCAAAGTATGACAGCACGGCCGAAGACATCCGATACAGCGGGCTTTCAGACAAAGGAGACCTCGAAATCAATCAGTGATTCTGGTTGTTAATAAGCCACCACACAGCTTGCTATCAGTCGGATCTGAGCGCTGGCCGGTGAACCAGAAGTTGGGCATAGCAAAGCATAGATTGATCGTCATGTCAGCGACTGTAACCGCAGCTGTTTGGTTGTTATTCAGCCACCAACTTTAAGCTGCAAGACAGTGTCAGTGAGCGACGCTAGACTGGCGCCACTAAATTTAAAGATCGCAGGAGTCGTGCGAATGACAGCAAAACAAATGACCTGGGCAACGATGGCCCTCGCCCTGGCAGTGCAACCAGCGCTTGCCGACAGTGACACCCTGGAAGCCGACTGGCTGTACTTGACCACTCAAGGCAGCTGGATTGAACGTTCGGCTGAATTGAATCAGGCCCGGGAAACCTTGCCCTTGCCGGTCGCCGATTTATCCGCGTCGGCTTTCTGGTGGCAGGCTGACGACAGCAATTTGCTGCTCAGCTGGCAAACGCCGCAGTCCAGTGATTGGCTGACCGAGGGTGAGTTGGTTCAGGTGGATGACTGGTCTGGATCCTGGGCGGTAGAGCGGGTATCGGCGTCCAATCTGGTGCTGTCACAAGATGGCGTGCAACGTGCGTTGCCGGAGGATCAGTGGTATCGACTCAGCTGGTTGGCGGGTCAGGATGGCAATGATGTCTTTGAGTTGACCGTGCAACAGCAAGCAGCGACCCGCAATGCCTTCCGTTACGCCTGGTTCGACGGCAGCCTGGGTGCCGAAGTTCGTTACAGTTTGGATCTGGAAGCAGCCCGTCCCACCCTGCGTCAGCAACTCGTGCTGCATAACAACAGCGATTACAGCGTTACTGCGCCCGGCTACAGCTTTGCGCAAAATCGATCTCAGGGCCGCATGATGCTGGCGCGCAGTGAAAGCATGGCCATGTCCGATATGGCTGTCGCAGCGCCTAAAGCCGGTGACAGTGCTGGTCAGGCAACGTTGCAATCTGATCAGCCAGTGCAACTGCCTGCTGGCAGTCACGCCTGGTTGTCAGTGCAGGAGACCGAGCTGAGCGCTATTCGTCACCACTATCGTTTTGCCTGGAATACCCGTCAGACAGGTACCTTGCCGGGCCAGTGGTCGCTGACTTTGATCTCTGAAGATGATCTGCCATCAATTGGTGGTCCGGTGCAGGTGGCGGTCTGGGACCAGCAGGTGGCCTTGCTCGAAACTCAATATCAGCCGCAGCAGTCGACGCGCTCTGAATTGGCGCTGGGCGCCTCTGATATGATGACGTTGGCTACCGAAACGCTCGGTTCCAGTGAATGGGAATTAGTGCTGACCAACCGCAACAGCCGCAGCGCAGAAGCGATTCTCGATCTGTCGCACTGGAATAATGACAGCAATGCCGAAGCGGGCTTCAGCCTGTCGGTTCCGGCGCAGAGCACGCAACGTTTGCAAGTGCGCTTGAATAACGGCCAGTTGTCGGTACGGCCGTTGTAGTTAAATAACAGCGTTAAATAACAGAGTTAAATGATTGAATAGTTAAATGGGGCGGCGGGTGCCTCCAGGTCGAGCCTGGCGGCAGCCTGCCCAGCCGCCCACTATGGGGGGTTGCCCCCAGCACAGGTGAAGTCGGGTGATAGGCCCCAACTTCGAACTCCACCTTAGACCAAGAGGCTGTTCTTGAAAGCGCTTCTTACAAAAAGGCACAGCCGGTTACCCATTGCAAAATGTGGCTACGAACTGCAATGAAGGTGGCAGCCAGGTGAGCAATTATCATCTTTGGGGCAGCATCAGCTCGGTGCTGTTTGCGCTGACGGTTTACGGTCTTTGGATCCAATTAAATAAGATTCGGCAGCGTCGTCGCGAGCGACATTTCCCCGCCACCGATCAATTATCGGTGAACCAATTCTTCTCCAGTTACGTGGCCTTTTACGGCAATTTTTTGTTTGGTCTGGCGGTGCCGGTGCTGAACCACTATCTGGTTTGGACGCGGCTGGCAGCGCTGTTGTTGATTCTGAATATTCTGTTTTGGATCTGGTGGGAGCGGCGCACGCGCTGGTCGTTTGCAGCCTTGATGGTTGGTGAGCTGTTACTGCTGGCCGGATTGTCGGTGTTTTTTATCCGGCCACTACCCGCCCTGCTCAGCTTGGCCAATACGGTGATAGTGGTCATGACGGTGGTGCTGGTACAGGGCACTGTTCAGCAGATGGTGGTGGTGTTGCGGGCGCGTTCCGCCGGTGTTTTATCTCGCCGTATGTTGTTGTTCACGCTCACCAAAGATGCTTCCACCCTGGTATTTGCGCTGACCATGCCACTGACTCAGAGCTGGCCTTTGCTGGTGCTTAATGGTGCCAGCATCATCACGCGCGGAGCCTTGTTTCTGCTGGTGCTGCGCGCCTATCGGATAAAAGGATAACGCCATGCAAACGTTGCATACCGAACGCTGTCTGATCAGCCCCTACTCGGCGCGCGATCTGGAAGGCCATCGGGCCATCTATCATTCTGCGGCGGTGCGGCGGCATCTGTCCTGGACAGCCGCGCCTGAACTCGACCAATTGCGCGAGCTCTATATCGAGCGAGCCAAGCGCTGGCAGGCACATACCGCGGGATCGGGTGCCTTCAGCGTGCGCTTGCACGGCAGTGATGACTATGTCGGCTTGTTATTGCTCAAAGCCATGCCCTACGGCGACGGTGAGTTTTCTGAGCGCCTGGAGATTGGCTGGCACCTGGCGGAACCTTATTGGGGCAAAGGGCTGGCGACGGAAGCGGCGCAGGCATTGCTGAATTATGGCTTTGAGGTGCTTAAGTTGGAGACCATCTGGGCCGTGGCTGTTCCGGACAACAAGGCATCGCTGGCGGTGATGGAACGGCTCGGCATGCGTTATGTGGAAACCACAGATCGGTATTACGGTGAGGAAGGGATACTGTATTCAATCAGTCGGGCGGCCGACTAGCAGCGGGCCGCCTGACTCAGTTTTGGCCGGTATTGCTGTAGTGGTGAGTTACATCGCCAACATGCAGCACCGGCGCTGCATCGATATCTGTGGCTTGCATCAATTCCGCCAGTTTCTGCAGCGATGACAGAATCATCGTCTGCTCCCATTCCGGCAGCGTATCAAAGCGTGCGACGAAGCTTTCCTGCAGCGGGCTCGGCGCATCTTCAACGATCTTCAGACCTTCATCGGTCAGCTTGGCGTGTACCCGGCGGCGATCCACATCGCTGCGCACACGCTGCACCAGACCGCGTTTTTCCAGTCGATCAAGAATGGTAGTGACCGTCGCCTGAGACAGATTCACGTCTTTGGCCACGGTGCCAATGGTGACATCACCGAGCTTGTCGATGGCCATCAGGATCAGCAGCTGCGGCGATGTCAGGCCGCTGTGCTTACTCAACTTCTTAGAATGAATATCGGTGGCGCGAATAATTCGACGCAGCGACACCAGAACCTCATCCACCCGTTTCATTGTCTGATCCTTTACCACTGGGGTGCTGTCCCCCATGAGGGCGAGATTGTATCTCATATGAAAAGGTTCGTCCTCTAATGAAACATTTTAGAAACCTAAATTAGGTTAGCCTCTAGTCTAGCCGGAATTCAAGAAATATTTTAGTGTGCTAAAGAAGTTGGTGGCACAGTGAGCGCCTAAGCTTGCATTGAGTCCCTAATTTTGTGTTAAAATGCTTCGCATACTAAAGATTAGACAAAGAATTAAAGTAACGAGAGGGCCTAATCGGCTCTACAGCGAGGTCTGAAGCAAGGTCATGAACATCACGTTGCGACCAGCAGTATCGGAAGACGGCTCGGCCGTTCATCAATTGGTGGCCAGTAGTCCGCCCCTGGATACCAACTCTATGTACTGCAATCTGTTGCAGGCCAGTCACTTTGGTGAGACCGCGGTGGCGGCAGAGATGGATGGCGAACTGGTCGGCTTTGTTTCCGGCTATATCAAGCCGGGTACCACGGACACCTATTTTTTGTGGCAGGTCGTGGTTGGTGAGGCTGCGCGCGGCCAGGGTCTGGCCAAGCGCATGATCCAGTCGTTGATGGATCGTCCGGCGATGCAGGCGGTGACTTTCCTGGAAACCACCATCACCCCGGATAACGAACCGTCACAGCGCTTGTTTAAGGCCTTGGCGCGCGATTGGGATGCGGGTCTGGAAGTCGACGTGCTGTTCGACAAAGAGCGTCATTTTGGCGGCCAGCACGAAAGCGAAGAACTCTATCGGATAGGCCCTATTCGCCACTAAGGCCAGGGTCATCTTTAACTGTTTATTACCCCAAGGGGAGAAACCACCATGGAAATTTTCGAACAACTCGAATCTCAGGTCCGTTCATACAGCCGCAGCTTTCCGACCGTGTTCACCACGGCTAAGAATGCGCGTCTGAAAAACCGCGAAGGCACCTCCTATATCGATTTTCTGGCCGGTGCCGGTACGCTGAACTATGGCCACAACAACGATCTGCTGAAGCAGCCGTTGATCGACTACATCCAAGCCGATGGTGTCACCCACGGTCTGGATATGTTCACCGATGCCAAAGAGCGCTTTCTGCAGGCCTTTAACGACATCATCCTGAAACCGCGCGATCTGGACTATAAAGTACAGTTTACCGGCCCGACCGGTACCAATGCGGTCGAAGTAGCGTTGAAGATTGCCCGTAAGGCGAAAGGCCGCAGCGGTATTGTTTCGTTCACCAACGGTTATCACGGTTGCACCCTGGGTGCTCAGGCCGCGACCGGTAATAAAGGCCAGCGTGGCGGTGCCGGGGTGGCACTGACTGACGTCACCCGTATTCCTTACGATGGCTACGGTGAAGACGGCGACGACTTTATGGGTCTGAAACTGCTCGACCAGTTGCTGACCGACCCGGGCAGTGGTGTGGAAACGCCGGCCGGTGTCATCGTTGAGACCGTTCAGGGCGAAGGCGGCTTGAACGCTGCTCGTATGGAATGGTTGAAAGAACTGGAAAGCATCTGCCGCAAACACGACATGCTGCTGATCGTCGATGACATCCAGGCAGGCTGCGGTCGTACCGGTACCTTCTTCAGCTTCGAGCCGGCCGGTATCAAGCCGGACGTGGTCACGCTGTCCAAATCGCTGAGCGGTTATGGTCTGCCGTTTGCCGTCACTTTGATGCGTCCGGAGCTGGACCAATGGAAGCCGGGTGAGCACAACGGTACGTTCCGCGGCAATAACCTGGCGTTCGTAACAGCCCGGGTCGCGCTGGAAGAATACTGGAAAGACAACCGCTTCGAGCAGCAAATCGCCGAGCGCGCCCAACTGATTGAGCAGCGCTTTAATGGCCTGGCCAAGCGTTTTGGTGAAGGCGTTATTACCGTCAAAGGCCGTGGCATGATGCGTGGTATGGCGGTGCCGGATGGCGAAACCGCTGAACGTATTTGCCGCGAAGCTTTCTCCAACGGTCTGATTGTGGAAACCAGTGGCGCCTATGACGAAGTCGTTAAATGCCTGTGCCCGCTGACCATTCCGCTTGAAGACCTCAAGCAGGGCCTCGATATCCTGGAAAACGCCTTTGCCAAGGTGCTGCCGGAACTGAAAGCCAAGGCCAGCTAAAGCGAAATCAGCACAGGGTGTGCATGTCCCGCTCGATTATGGGCGGGCTTTTTTACACCTCGAATTAGTCGACAAGTTGTTAACAGTTAAGAGAGGAAAGCAAATGATCGTTCGTACTTTGGATGAGTGCAGCAACTCCGAACGCAAGGTCAGTTCCGAGACCTGGAACAGCGTACGCATGTCACTGAAAGACGATGGTATGGGCTTCTCGTTCCACATCACCACCATCTATGCCAATACCGAAACGCCGATTCATTACAAGAATCATCTGGAGACGGTTTATTGCATCTCGGGTGAAGGCTCGATCCTCGATAAGGCGACTGGTATTGAGCACGACATCAAGCCGGGAACCATCTATATTCTCGACAAAAACGACGACCATATTTTGAAAGCCAAGAGCGAACTGAAATTGGCCTGTGCCTTTAATCCGCCGTTGAACGGTAAGGAAACGCATGGTCCGGACGGTGCTTATCCGTTGGAAGCTGAAGAAGTGACCGACTGAGCAGGTCAGGCGAAGGCTCTGCGCGAGCCTTCGTCGTTCCCGAGAGCGGTTTCGAGCGGTGGGTGATGACAGCCAGCGCCCGAAGCCGGTTTCGGCAAAGCGTTCTTTGCGGTAACAGCAAATCACAATCAAAGCAGGTCCAAAGCCGCACCGGCTCGCCGCCGGTCGCTAAGCCTTGGAGCCGAAGGAGGTAACACCCCCATGGCGAACCATACGGTCGAAAAAATCGGCGGTACGTCGATGAGTGACTACAAAGCGGTCCGGGACAACATCGTCCAGGTAGACCGCGATCCGGCCGACTTATATCAGCGCATCTTTGTGGTGTCGGCGTACGGCGGCATCACCAACCATCTGTTGGAGCATAAAAAATCCAAGGAACCGGGCGTTTATGCACTTTTTGCCAACAACGATTCCGATTGGCAGTGGAGTGAGCGCCTCACGGACGCCGCCAAGGCGATGCGTGAAGTGAATGCCGAGATGTTTGACTTGCCGCATTCACGTAAGCAGGCCGACCAGTTTATTACCGAGCGCATGGAAGGCATTCGTTCGTGCCTGCTCGACTTGCAGCGCGTCTGTTCTTACGGTCATTTCCAGATTGAAGAACACCTGGCGACCGTGCGTGAAATGCTCGCCGGTGTTGGTGAAGCGCACTCCGCTTTTAACACCGCTTTGTTGTTGCAGGCTGAAGGCATTAACGCCCGCTTTGTCGATCTGACTGGCTGGCGTGAACCGGACAATCAGATGATGGATGAGAAAATTCATCGCATCTTCAGCAAGTTCGATCTGAGCCAGGAAATGCCGATCGTCACCGGTTACACCCAGTGCAAAGAAGGTTTGATGAAAACTTTCGATCGTGGCTACAGCGAAATCACCTTCTCGAAAATTGCTGAGCTGACGGACGCGCGCGAAGCGGTGATTCATAAGGAATATCACCTTTCAACCGCTGACCCGAAAGTGGTGGGTGCCGACAAGGTGATGCCGATTGGTCGTACCAACTACGATGTGGCTGACCAGTTGTCGTTGATTGGTATGGAAGCGATCCACCCCAAAGCGGCCAAAGGTTTGCGTCAGAAAGGCATCGCGCTGCGGGTGAAAAACACCTTCGAGCCGTATCACGATGGCACCCTGATCACCAACGATTACCGCAGTGAACAACCGGCGGTCGAAATCGTTGCCGGCAAGCCGCACATCTTTGCCATTGATGTCTTCGATCAGGACATCGTCGGCGAGCCGAACCACATTCTGGAAATCCAGAAACTGGTGCAGGATTTCGACGTACCGCTGTTGGCCAAAGAGCATAACGCGAACACCGTGACGCTCTATCTGGATACCGGTTTGAAAGTGGTTAAGCGCATCAAGTCACGACTGGAGCGCTACTATCCGGGTGCCGATATTTCCAGCCGCAAGGTGGCCATGGTGTCGGTAATTGGTAGCGATATGAATGTGCCAGGCATTCTGGCCAAGCTGAGTAACGCCTTGGCCGATAACAAGATCAGTGTTCTTGCCATTCACCAAGGCATGCGTCAGGTTGACATCCGCGTGGTCGTGGAAGACGATCAATACGAAGCCGCACTGCGAATTTTGCACGGCTCTTTGATCGAACCCGCGAAACAGGATAAAGCCGAATGCGTAGCCTGATTGGGCTGATGCTGGTAATGCTGCTCACCCCGGCCTGGGGTGAGCAGTCTGACAACGCTCCCACCGCCTCTGACCTTTATAGCGACAACGATGTCGCCCAGACCATCGAGAATCTCGATGAGCCGATGTATAACCCCTTTATCGAACGTTATCTGCTCGATGAAGTGCGGTCGTTGCGTCAGGAGATGATGAATTTCCGCGTTGAGTATTCCGACAAACTCAACGCCAAACAGCTGGAACTGGCGACTCAGTCGGTCACCTATTCCATCGACACTATTACCTATTTCTTCTATTTGATCGCCGGTGTGTCATCACTGCTGGTGGTGGTCGGTTACGCCAACATTCGCGATATTAAAGAAAAAGCCCACACCTATGCCGATCGAGAAGTCACCAAGCTGGTGTCGTCTTATGAAAAACGGCTAAAGGCGTTGGAGCAAAACCTCAAGGAAAAAACTCAGGTTATTGAGGAAAACCGCGAAGAAATTGAGAAGACCAACGAGATTCATTCGTTGTGGTTACGTGCCAGTCAGGAAACCAGCGCGCAGAGCAAAATTCAGATCTACGATCAGATTCTGACGCTGCGACCTTTCGATACCGAAGCCCTGACTTATAAAGCCGATGCTGCTCTGGAATTGGATGAAACTAAATGGGCGATCAGTCTCAGTGAGCAGGCATTGGATATCGATCCGGAACACGCTCATGCTTACTACCAGATGGCGTGCGCCTACGCTCAGCAAAGTGACGTGAAAGTGGCGCTGGAGTATCTGGAGAAAGCCATCGGGCTGGCGCCGTCTTATCGCGACGAAGCGCGGACCGATGCGTCCTTTAAAGGTCTGCGCCGACTGAAGGATTTCAAAGCGCTGACCGAGGTCGACGACGATACTTCAACCAACAGCTAAAGCTCGCCGCACACCTGATTACGACCCGCGTACTTGGCCATCGCCAGACGCTGGTCGGTTTTGAAGATCAATTGTTCCAGCGACAAACCGGGTTCCCAACTCATCACGCCAGCGCTTAACGTTAGTGAGCGCTTGATGCCGTCGACACGACTTTCGGTAAAGCGTTGGCGCAGACGGTTGATGGTATTCACCGCATCTTCAACATTGGTTTCCGGCAACAACACCATAAATTCTTCTTCGCCATAGCGGGCGCTGATATCGGCGTCACGCAGATCATCACGAATTAAATCCGCGAGTGAACACAGCACCCGATCGGCCGCTTGGTGTCCGTAGGTATCGTTGACGCTCTTGAAGTGATCCAGGTCGATTAACGCCAGCGAAAACGTATTGCCATAACGTTTGGCCTGAGCGTTGAGGCGATCGAGTTGCTCAAGCATAAAGCGGCGGTTGTGCAGGCCGGTGAGAGGGTCGCGCACCCGGGCATCGTCGAGCGCAGCTTGCTGTGCCTGGAAGTTGGCCTCCAGGCGCTTTTCGGCACTGATATCTTTGACAATTACCAGCACCTGCCGGCAATCGGCCAGCATCACCGGCAGCATGGTTAGTCGTATCCAGTGTGGCTCACCTTCACGTCGTAACTGCCAGGCTTGTTGCTGCGTTTGTTGAGTGTTGAGCACGTTGAGGATCAGTTCGCCAGCATCAAAGGCGCCGTCATCCAGTTCAAATAAGTCGCCTGGCTTGGGCATGGGTTCGCCCTTGACGGGCTGATGGCCGAGCAGTTTTTCGGTGGTATCGTTCCAGGCGAGCACAGACTGATCGGCGTCGAGCAGCAGATAACCGCTGTCGGTGGCGTCGAATAATTCGGCGTAGTGACGCACCAAACCTTTAAAGAAGGCATCGCGTTCGCCGTCAGTGGGCAGCGTTTGGTAGTGGCTGATCCAGGCGTCCATGAAGTGCGATTTTTGTTGGGTGTGCCGGGAGTATAGCTGAAGCGTAAATCAGTCCCAATCTCTGTTCGGATTCATGCCTTGCGAAAAACGGCTTCAACCGCAACACGCCATTGCGGCGTCCAGTCATCGGTGGGTTTGCGGCGGAATTCGCTGCGCACAAATTGATTGATACGTCCTTCTGCCAGCGCCAGCATAAAGTTAGCCGCTTGCGACGCCGTCAGCGTCGATTTCAAACCTTCGCGAATTTCTGCTTCGCGGATGATTTGTTTCAATTGCGTTTCCAGTCGATCAAATACCTGGGCCACGCGCGATCGCAATCGTTCAACTTCACCGGCCAATGCATCACCAATCAGAATACGGCACATGCCCGGATTGCGTTCGGCAAAGGCCAGTAACAGCGTCAGCAAAGCTTCGCACTGAGGAATGGCGTTGCGTTCTTCTTCGAGGATGCGGCTGACGCGGGAAAACAGCGTGTCTTCGATAAACTCGATCAATCCTTCAAACATCTTCGCCTTGCTCGGGAAGTGTCGGTACAACGCCGCTTCGGAAACGCCGACCACCTTGGCCAGGCGCGCTGTGGTGATCGGCTGGCCCGGACTGGTTTCCAGCATGTGGGCCAGGGCTTGCAGGATCTGGTCGCGGCGCGACAGTGATTCGGTAGGCAAGGTAGCGGTCATTGGGCGTCCGTCTGGTTGCTGATCAAAGTACCCACGCCGCGATGCGAGAAAATTTCCAGCAAGGTGGCATGGGCGACACGGCCATCGATGATATGCGCACTGGTGACGCCGGCGGCAATGGCGTCGAGCGCGCAACGGATTTTGGGCAGCATGCCGCCGTGAATGGTGCCATCGGCGATCAGGGCATCGACTTGAGCGGTATCCAGCCCGGTCAGAACCTTGCCTTCTTTGTCCTGAAGACCGGCGATGTTGGTCAATAGAATGAGCTTTTCTGCACCCAGCACTTCGGCCAGTTTGCCCGCGACCAGGTCCGCATTGATGTTGTAAGAAGCACCATCAGAACCAACGCCAATGGGGGCGACGACCGGGATATAACCGCCATCGGTCATCAGCCGGATCAGACGGGTATCGACTTTTTCCACTTCACCGACATGACCGATGTCGATGATCTCGGATTTTTGCAGATCGGGCGTGCGCCGAGTGACTTTTAACTGCCGCGCCTGAATGGTATGGCCGTCTTTGCCGGTAATGCCGAACGCCTGGCCGCCCGCCTGGTTGATCAGGTTAACGATCTCTTTATTGACCAGACCGCCGAGCACCATTTCGACCACATCCATGGTTTCGCTGGTGGTGACCCTCATGCCCGACTCAAAGCGGCTTTCTATATTCAGTCGCTGCAGCAGGTCACCGATTTGCGGACCGCCGCCATGCACCACCACCGGGTTAATGCCGACGGTTTTCAGCAGCACGATGTCACGCGCAAAGCTGGCTTTTAAGGTCTCGTCGACCATGGCGTTGCCGCCGTATTTGATCACCACCGTCGCTCCCTGGAAGCGCTGCAGATAGGGCAGAGCCTCGTGCAGGACGTTAACGAAATTCAAAGCGGTGGTGCGATCAACAGACATGAATGGGTCCTGGTTGCTAGGGTCAGGGCAGTTGGAGGCGGTGCCAGCAAGGCATAGATGATACGCAATTTAGACGCTGGGGTCGTGCTCTGTCAGCGGACTTTTGAGGTCGATTTTGCGTCGAACCAGAGCGCGCTTTTGACGCTGGCGCCCCCACCAGCCACGACCCACCCGATAGGTCGCATAAACCGCCAGACCATAAGGCCCGATTGCCCAGCGAGCGGCCGATTTAACGCCCCAATCCAACGCCAGCTGACCGAGAATGGGCGACAAGCGTTGCCGAGCATCGGGTTGGAAATCGCGACCCAGGGTTTTGCGTGTCGCCTCAAGACCCGGGTGCAACAGCCCCAATCCCAGGTCGACCCAATCCATCTGCCGGCTGTGATGGTCGCCGTTGATGGCCCAGTAACAGAAGTGTTCGCAGTTATTGGCGTGGACGTTGTAGCGGTTTTCGCCCAGGCGGCTACGGGCCCGGGCTACCGCTTGTTCGCGCGTGAAATGGCGTTCGCCATGGTCGCGGCGGTGCAGCGTGCGACCGTCGCAGAACTCGGCCAGACTGGTTTCCGCCAAGGGCCCGGCCTGAAATCCCTCGACCCAGCCAGCGTAGTGCACAACCAGCCCCTCGCCGACATAGAGGCCGTGATGGCTGTAACCGGAGCGACGTACCCATAGATGATCGCCGGGAAGCAACCTATCTGAATCTGGGTTGATGCGCTGATTGTTAGGTTGGAATAGTCGTGCCATGGCCATACTGCTGCCTGTGTTTGTTACTCAACATCTATCTTGCACATTCACACCGGAAACGCACCTGCCATTTGGTTGTTTTCGGTATTTTGGTTGGGCCATATAACCTCAGCTTCCCTGGATTTCATTTTTTAGGGGTGAAATTAAAACCCTTGAGTCTCGCGAAGTTAGAATCTTCGTTCACAAAAATGATTAGTGTTATAACTTATTGATTTGAGCACAAAAATATCAATGAGCTGTCTTTTTCGCCGGCTGCTTCGGTCTGGGTTGGCGCACAGGAAGACCTTTAGGGACCTTACTAAATTGTCGCTATACAGCCGGATTTGCTGGTTATAACTGCATTAAATGCTAACTTTTGTAACGCTCCGCTTAGTTAGAAAGCCTCTGGTTCGGGCGGTTTCTATGACTGTTCGGAGCAGTCATCAAGCCGTCATCTTCGTCTTGCCTTTACTAAATCCTTTTGCCATTCTCATACAGCTCTAAAGGATTTTGAGGCGCTGTGCTGGTTCAAGCATGTGTCGGCGTTACTCAAATCGGTGACCAACATCAACGGTCGAGCCTTGCTTTCAAGGTCGACAGCCCACGGAGGTTAACGAGATGAAAAACACCCCTGCTCTGATCAAGCTGACAGGCGTTGCTCTGGCGACAATGACGACCGCCAGCCTGGCCATGGCTGATACTTGGCGCTATGCCCATGAAGAATACGAAGGCGATGTTCAGGATGTCTTTGCGTACGATTTCAAGGAGTACATCGAAGACAATTCTGACCACACCGTTCAGGTGTATCGCTTCGGTGAGTTGGGTGAATCCGACGACATCATGGAGCAGACGCAAAACGGCATTCTGCAATTCGTTAACCAGTCACCCGGCTTTACCGGCTCGCTGATTCCGGAAGCGCAGATCTTCTTTATTCCCTATCTGTTGCCAACGGACTTCGACACCGTGGTGCAGTTCTTCCGCGACAGCGAAGCCATTAACGAAGACTTTCCCGAGCTCTATGCCGAGCAAGGTCTGGAATTGCTGAAGATGTATCCGGAAGGCGAAATGGTGGTCACCGTCGATGAGCCGGTCACCACGCCAGCGGATTTTGATGGCAAGAAAATCCGTACCATGACCAACCCGCTGTTGTCGGAAACCTACGAAGCTTTTGGTGCTACACCGACGCCTTTGCCTTGGGGTGAAGTCTACGGTGCCTTACAGACCAACATGATTCAGGGTCAGGAAAACCCGATTTTCTGGATTGAATCCGGCGGCCTCTATGAAGTCTCCCCGAACCTGATTTTCACCAAGCACGGCTGGTTCACCACCGCCATGATGGCCAACCAGGACTTCTACGATGATCTGTCCGATGAAGACAAACAACTGGTTCAGGATGCGTCCAATTATGCCTTCAATCAGATCATCGAACACATCGATGGCCTGGCTGAACAATCGCTGGAAAACATCCAGGCGGACAGCGACGAAGTGAATGTGGTTCGTTTGAGTGATGCGCAAATTGACGCCTTCAAAGAACGTGCGCCTCAGGTTGAAGAAGCCTTTATCGAGATGACCGGTGCCAGCGGTCGCGATCTGCTGGAGCAATTCCAGGAAGATCTTGAAGAAGCTCAGATGTAACTCGGTTTAACCGGCACGCACCAGCGTGCCGGTTGCCTCCTTTCGGGGTGATCATAAGCAGGCATTGCGCATTGAGCGGCTGAACAGCCATATCAATGTGCTGCCATTACATGGAGCATAAGCGATGACAGAAAACGCCCCTGAATCCTACCAGTCTGCCCTACCGGGTTTTCTAGGCAAGATTGACCTGGCCATTAGTAAGGTCGAAGCCGTTATTCTCGCGCTGGGTGTCATTCTGATGGCCATCAATACCTGTGTGAATGTCATTGCCCGTTATCTGTTTTCCGAAGGGCTGTTTTTTTCCGGCGAAATCAATCGCATCCTGATCATTATGATCACCTTTGCCGGCATCGGTTATGCGGCGCGCCACGGTCGCCATATCCGCATGTCAGCCATCTACGATTTGCTGCCCCATAAAGGCCGCAAAATCGTCATGATTGTTATCTCTCTCTTTACCGCCGCCGTTATGTTTTTCCTGTGCTATTTCGCCATGATCTACATCCTCGATACCTTCGAGCGCGGTCGGGTTCTGCCAGCACTGCAATTCCCCATCTGGATTATTTATGTCTGGGTGCCGATCGGACTGGCCGTCACCGGCATTCAATATTTCCTAACCGCCATTACCAATCTGCGCGCCAAGGACGTCTATTTGTCCACCGGCGTGCTGGACGGCTACGCCGATACCGAATCCGAAGTCTGAGCCAACGACCACTGCGAGAAGGATGACACCATGGCAACCACCCTGATGTTGATAATGGTCGTGCTGCTGTTGCTCGGCTTTCCGATGATGATTCCGTTGACCACCGCGGCTTTGGTGGGCTTCTTTATGATGTTCGATGGCTTCGGCCAGATGGATACTTTTATCCAGCAAATGATGGGCGGCATTCGCCCGGCCTCGCTGATCGCTGTGCCGATGTTTATTCTCGCCGCCGACATCATGACGCGCGGCCAGTCGGCCGACCGTTTGATCAATATGGTCATGGCCTTTATCGGTCATATTAAAGGTGGTCTTGCGGTAAGTACGGCGGCGTCCTGCACGCTCTTTGGTGCAGTCTCTGGTTCCACTCAGGCCACGGTGGTGGCCGTGGGTTCGCCGCTGCGGCCGAAGATGCTTAAAGCGGGTTATTCCGACCCCTTTACGCTCGCCCTGATCATTAATTCCAGTGACATCGCCTTTTTGATTCCACCCAGTATCGGCATGATCATTTACGGTGTTATCTCTGAGACTTCTATTGCCGAACTCTTTATCGCCGGCATTGGTCCGGGGCTGCTGATCCTGCTGATGTTCTCGCTGTACTGCTTGCTCTACGCCTACATCAACAAGGTACCGACTGAGCCGAAAGCCAGCTGGGCTGAGCGTGGCAATGCGGTGCTTAAAGCCATTTGGCCGCTGTTCTTCCCGGTCATCATTGTCGGCGGGATTTATGGCGGTATTTTCAGCCCGACCGAGGCGGCGGCTGTCTGTGTGCTCTATGCCTTCTTCCTGGAATTTGTGGTGTTTCGTTCACTGAAAATTCCCGACATTTATCGCATCGCCAAATCAACCGGTCTGATCACGGCGGTGGTCTTTATTCTGGTCGGCGTCGGTAATGGATTTTCCTGGATCATCTCCTTCGCGCAGATTCCGCAAACTATTATGGAAGCGGTCGGCATCAGTGAAATGGGTCCGACGGGTGTGCTGATTTCCATCTGTGTGGCGTTCTTTATTGCCTGTATGTTCGTCGATCCGATCGTCGTTATTCTGGTGCTGACACCCATCTTCGCGCCTTCCATTGCCGCCACCGGATTGGACCCGGTGCACGTCGGTATTCTGATCACCTTGCAGGTTGCCATTGGCTCAGCTACGCCGCCGTTTGGCTGCGATATTTTTACCGCCATTGCCATTTTTAAACGGCCTTACTGGGAGGTCATCCGCGGCACGCCACCCTTTATTTTTATGCTCGTTGCGGCCGCCGGTTTGTTGATCGCTTTTCCGCAGATTGCGCTGTTTCTCAGAGACGTCGCCTTCGCTGATTGATCCTTGATTCTCAGGCAAAGGAAGTCGCCATGTTTAAAAAAATACTGGTCGCGGTGGATGGTTCCCGAGCGGCCCTGAATGCGCTCAATACCGCCATTGAAATGCAGAGCCTGACCGAGGCCGAAATTCTGTTGTTGTGCGTTTTCAAACATCACAGTTTGTTTGAGGCATCGCTGTCGATGGTGCGGCCGCAGGAAATTCAGATTCCCGATCAGGCATTGAACGAATACGCCCGTGAAGTGGTCGAGCAAGCCAAGCATCACGCCAAAGAACAGGGCGCGACTCAGGTGCGTGGTTTTGTGAAAGGTGGCCGGCCGTCCAAGACCATCGTCAACTTTGCCCGCGATAAGGCGGTTGATCTGATCGTACTGGGAACCCACGGTACCCATAGTGATAAAGACGGCATGTTGCTCGGCAGTGTGTCGCATCGGGTGGCCAGTCTGGCGCACTGTCCGACTTTGGTTGTATAGCGACAGTTATCTAGCGAGCAATAAGGTCGCCGCCGTTCGGTTCTCTGGCGACGTCTTTTACGGTTTTCAGGTGGAGGCGCAGCTGATGCAGTCAGCCGCGCCTCTTTTGGTGCTAAGACGCTAACGAGGATGCCAATCCATGACGCAGATACCAACGCAAATGAAAGCGGTGCAGTTGGTGGGCCATGGCGGCCTGGATCAATTGCACTATCGCGATGATGTCGCTACGCCGCAACCGGCGGCCGGTGAAGTGCTGATCGAAGTGACGGCCTGCGGCATGAACAACACCGATGTCTGGGTGCGCGAAGGCGCTTATGGCAGCGAGACCGATCCTAATTCGGTATCGACCTGGCGACGCGGACGCTCGACGCTCAGCTTCCCGCGCATTCAGGGAACCGACAGCGTGGGTCGCGTTGTGGCTGTGGGAGATGGCGTGCCGGAGGAGCGCATCGGTCAACGGGTGATGGTCGATTTCAGCATCTATAACCGACCCGAAGGCGATGACAGTCTGGCGGACATTGATTACATCGGCCACGGTCGCGACGGTGGTTATGCCGAGTATCAAAGCGTGCCATCGGCCAATGCTTATGAAATCACCGCGCCCTTGAGCGATGCCGAGCTGGCGACTTTCTGCTGCGCTTATCTGACCGCTGAACAGATGCTCGAACGCGCTCAGTTAAGCCAGGGCGAGCGGGTGTTGGTCACCGGTGCTTCCGGCGGCGTCGGCTCAGCTATCATTCAATTGGCGCGCGTACGGGGCGCTATTCCTTATGCGGTTTCCAGCGCGGGTAAAGAGGCGGCGCTGAAAGAGATTGGCGCCGAAGCGGTGATTCTGCGCGACACACCGGACCTGGTTGCTGAGGTCGAATCGGTGGTTGGCGCGCCTATTGATGTGGTGGCCGATCTGGTTGCCGGTTCAATGTTCAACGATCTGCTGCGCATTCTACGGCCGGAGGGGCGTTACACCACCGCCGGTGCCATCGGCGGGCCAGTGGTCGAGCTAGATTTGCGCACTATGTACCTCAAGCAATTGCAGTTACACGGTTCGTCTCAGGGCACGCGGACTGATTTCCGTCGACTGGTGCGTTATATCGAAAACGGTCAAATCAAACCGCTGCTCGACCGCACCTTCAAACTGTCGGATTTTCACGAGGCACAGCGCACCTTTATCAGCAAAACTTACATCGGCAAGCTGGTGGTGGTACCGGATCGGCATTGGGATACCGAAGGAGCGCGCTATGGGCAGCCGTGAGCGAAATATAGAAAGTCGTGAACGAACACTAGAATTAATCGATACCCAGGCCGGCGGCGATGTCAGTCGCATAGTCTTTACCGGCATCGAACCCTTGCCAGGCGCGTCGGTGCTGGAGAAAGCGCGCTATCTGCAACGTGAAGGTGATGGCCTGCGGCGGTTGTTGTTGTCCGAACCCTATGGCGATCCGGCCATGTCGGTCGATCTGATCGTCGAACCGAGTCACCCCGAAGCTCAGGCCGGGTACATCATTATGGAAGCCATGGGTTATCCGATGTACTCCGGCTCCAACACCCTGTGCACTGCCACGGCCTTGTTGCAAAGTGGAGCCATCGAGATGCGCGAAGGCGATCAGACGGTGGTGCTGGAATCGCCAGCCGGCTTGGCTCGGGTGCAGGCGCGGGTGGTGAATGGCCGAGTGGAATCGGTGACCACTCAGGGCGAACCGGCCTATGTAGCGCAACAGGGGTTGAGCGTTGAGGTGCCGCATTACGGCAGGGTCGATTTTGATCTGGTGTGGAGTGGCGCCTATTTCGCGCTGATCGATGCGACTGAATACGGCTTTAATCTCAGTGGCGAAGAAGAGATTGCACTGACCGCCTTTGGTGATGCCTTTGTGCGCGCCGCGCGCCCGGGTTTGCTGCAGGAACATCCGGATCTTGGCGATGTCGGGCCGCTGCCTTTTGCGCATTTTATGGGGCCAGTGCGGCCCTTGGGTGACGGCCGTTGGGAATCGCCGTCGGCGACCTATGTGCATCCGGGGGTGATTTGTCGCAGTCCGACGGGTACTGGAACTTCGGCGCGTCTGGCGTTGATGGCCAGTCGCGGCGAGATTGCCGAAGGCCAGTCACTGGAGACCATTTCCCCGCGCGGTAATCGCTTTATTGGCACGGTCATGGGCGCAGACAACGTCGGTTCTTATGCTGCACTGCATTCCAACATCAGCGGTCGGGCCTGGGTGTTAGCCCACTCGCGGATCGTGGTGGATCTGGATGATCCGCTGGTCGATAGCTCCGACCTGGAACACCTGCTGTCGCGCTAGTGGTTCACTATTAGGCGTTCAGCCAGTCGCGCGGTGGCAGGAAGTCGCTGAGCAGGCGTGCTTCCTCGCTGCCGGCTTCGGGTTCGTGGCCGTAGCGCCACTGCACTCGGGGTGGTAATGACATCAAAATCGATTCGGTGCGGCCGTTGGATTGAAGGCCAAAGTGAGTGCCGCGATCGATCACCAGATTGAATTCGGCGTAACGGCCGCGACGGATTTCCTGCCAGTCGCGCTGTTGATCGCTGTAAGGCGTGTCTTTGCGCCGTGCCAGTATGGGCAAGTAGGCATCCAGATAGGAATCGCCGACCGCACGCATCAACCCAAAGCACTGATCGAAACTGCCCTCGTTCAGGTCATCGAAAAACAATCCGCCGATGCCGCGCGCTTCCTGGCGATGTGGAATGTAGAAGTAATCATCGCACCAGCTTTTGTAGCGCGGATAGACGTCATCGCCAAAGGACGCGCAGGCCGCCTGAGCAACGCCATGCCAGTGGCGGCAATCATCGACGAAACCGTAGTAGGGCGTGAGGTCATAACCACCGCCAAACCACCAGACCGGTTCCATGCCCTCTTTCTCAGCCACGAAAAAGCGCACATTGGCGTGTGAGGTGGGCGCGAACGGATTGCGCGGGTGGATAACCAGCGAAACGCCCATCGCCTGCCAATGGCAACCGGCCAGTTCAGGCCGATTGGCAGTGGCGCTGGGCGGCATCTGATCGCCCATCACATGGCTGAAACCGACGCCGGCTTTTTCCAGCACCGGGCCATCCTGCAACACTCTTGAACGACCGCCACCACCGGCCGGCCGCTGCCAGTTTTCCTCCGTAAAGGCGGCGCTACCATCTTCGGCTGCCAAGGCCTGACAAATGCGATCCTGCAGATCGAGTAAATAGTTGCGGACGGGGTCAATGTCGAAGGCTTGGGACATGGCGGGAAGGCCTCGTGAATGCAATTAAGGTCTGAGCGTGGAACCGCTGTTCAGATCGAGGATGCGGCTGCTCTGGCCGGGCGTCTGCACGCGGCCGGGGAGGATGGCATCCAGCTCAGCGCCCAGTTGCCAACGCACTTGTCGTTGTTCGGTAATGGCCGCTTGGCCGGATCGGTTAGCGCTGGTCGAAACCAGAGGTTTGCCCAGCCGCTGACACAGACGCCGCGCTAATGGGTGGCCGGAAACCCGTACCGCCAGCGTATCGCGACCGCCGGTCAGCCATACCGGCAAATGGCCGTTATGCGGCACCACCCAGGTGACCGGGCCGGGCCAGCTGGCCTGAATTTGCTGTTCCTGGTCGGTACTCAGCGGTGCTAACCAGGGGCGCAATTGTTGCCAGTCGGCACCGATCAGAATCAGGCCTTTATCCATCGGCCGGTCTTTGATGGCCAGAATGCGGTACACCGCCTGAGCGTTGTCCGGATCACAGCCCAGCCCCCAAACGCCCTCGGTCGGGTAGGCGATAACGCCGCCGGCGCGAATGGCATGGCAGGCCTGGCGCAGATGAAAGGCGTGGTGATCGGGCACGGTATGAGTCTCAGGCTGGTCGAGGCCGCAAGGGTACTCAGATGTGAACGCAGTGACAATTGCTGCCGACTACCGCTGCCACGCCGATTACAGCCGACAATAACCGCCAGGTTGCTGTTGAATCCAACCCGCCAGTTCCAACTCCAGCAAGGGCTCCAACAAGGACTGGGCGCTGCAATGCAGTTGTTGGCTCAGGGTTTCCAGTGCCTGAGGTTCGCTCGATAGCAAGGCCAGCAGGTTTTTTTGCAGTTCCGGTAAGTCAGGATCCGGCGATGTTTCTGCTGTTTTCGCTGAACGTGAGGCGTATGAACTTGAAACATAGTTGCCAGGCGCTAACACCGACAGCAAATCCTCAGCACTGGACAGCAGCCCGGCACCTTGCTGAATCAACTGATGGCAACCGGCGGCATTGGGATTGCTGATATCACCAGGCAAGGCATAAACCTCGCGGCCCTGTTCCAGGGCGTGCTCGGCGGTGATTAAAGAACCGCTGCGCTGCGCGGCCTCGACCACTACCAAGGCATCACCCAGTCCGCTGATAATGCGGTTGCGCCGTGGAAAATGCCCTGGTTTGGGCTGGGTTCCCAGTGGGTGCTCAGAGACCAAAGCGCCTTTGGCGGCAATCTGCTCAAACAGCGACCGGTGGTTCTTCGGGTAAACCACATCGACGCCGCAGCCCAGCACGGCGATGGTCTGCCCGCTCCCGTCCAGCGCGCCCTGATGGGCACAGCCATCAATGCCGGCCGCGCCACCGGAGGTGATCACCAGACCGCCCAGACTCAACACCCGTCCCAGTTGTTGCGCATGCCGCCGCGCCGCCAGGGTGGCATTACGGCTGCCGACGATGCCGACCTGTTGCTGCTGTAATAAGGTCGCATCACCTTGCACCCAGAGCATCAGCGGCGGGTCGGGAATTTCCAGCAGCAAGGTCGGGTACAGCGGGTCCTGCAAGCTGATCAGTTGGTGCCGTTCCTGCTCCGCCCAGCGCAACTGTTCAAGTGCCTGGCGGTGTACCGGGTGCTGCTCGCCCAGGCGTTTCATCTCCTGCAGCTTCGCGGTCAGCTCAGTGGGCAGCGACCAACGTTCCGGCTGATCGAACAATTCTTGCGGATGAGTGAGGTGGTTAAGCAGTTGGTGGCTGCGGCGCAGTCCCAGGCCGGGTGTCAGTACCCAGCGCAACCACAGCAGACGATCATCGTTCATTCCCTGAACTCCTTGTTGAGAATCCGGCGGGTCCATGCCGGAACATAAAGCGCTGTAACAAGAGGCAGACATTAAAGCGGGCCGGTTGAATTTCCCCGGGCCTGCTTTCCCGTTACAATCCGCGCCGCGTGCTGCTGGTTGACGATCTGGTTCAATCAGCACTCAGGCAGTCTAACAGTGAATGATGATTCGCCAAGATGGCGGCCAGCCTTGTTTGGAATTCTGTTTGAAGTGAAGCGATACGGCACAGCGATTGTGTCGGGCGGAATAGACCATAGTGCTGAGCTATCAGCGGTTGGAATGTCTGCTAATTGAAACTACGAAATCTGTCTACATACTGTACAATATTCATTCTTATCCGGTTGTCAGGAAGCGATTAACACCATGGCCAAATTAGAGATTCTCGAATACCCCGATCCGCGGCTGCGCACCAAGGCCAAGCCGGTGGCCGAGGTGGAAGAGCGGCATCGCACGCTGGCGGCGGACATGCTCGAAACCATGTACGATGCCCCGGGCATCGGCCTGGCGGCGAGCCAGGTGAATGTGCATGAGCGCATTATCGTGGTCGACGTCTCCGAAGATCAGTCCGATCCGCACATTCTGATTAACCCCGAATACGACAAGCTGGGTGAGCCGGTGGAAACCCAGGAAGGTTGTCTGTCGGTACCGGGCTACTACGAACGCGTTACCCGGTCCGACAGGATCCGTTGCCGCGCCTTGAACGAAATGGGCGAAGCCATCGAGTTTGAAGCCGAAGATCTGTTTGCCATCTGCATTCAGCACGAGATCGATCACCTGGACGGCAAGTTGTTCGTCGACTATCTGTCCAACCTGAAGCGCACCCGTATTCGCAAGAAGCTGGAGAAGCAGCATAAGCTGACGGTCTCCTGATCGATGAGCCTGAACATTGTATTTGCCGGCACGCCGGAGTTTGCGGCCGAGCACCTCAAAGCCCTGTTAAGCTCCAATCACAAGGTCGTCGCGGTCTATACCCAGCCGGATCGTCCGGCTGGACGAGGCCGCAAACTGACGCCATCGCCGGTCAAGACGGTGGCTGTCGATGCCGAGATTCCGGTCTACCAGCCCACTTCGTTGAAATCAGACGACGCCCAAGCCGAACTCGCCGCCATTGGCGCCGATATTCTGGTGGTGGTCGCCTATGGCCTGCTGTTGCCACAGGCAGTGCTGGATACGCCCCGTCTTGGCTGTATCAATGTTCACGCTTCTTTGTTGCCACGCTGGCGCGGTGCGGCGCCGATTCACCGCGCTTTGCTCGCTGGTGATGCGCGCACCGGCGTGACCATTATGCAGATGGATATTGGCCTCGATACCGGCGCCATGCTGCTCAAAGCTGAGTGCACCATCGAACCGACCGACACCAGTGCGGTGTTGCACGACCGGCTGATTGAACTGGGTCGCCCGGCACTGATCGAAGCCTTGGATGGCCTGGAAGCGGGCACTTTGAGCGGTGAACAGCAGGATGATGCGCTGGCAACCTATGCCACTAAGCTGAGCAAAGCCGAAGGCGAGCTCGACTGGCATCGTTCGGCTGCTGAGTTGGATCGCCAGATTCGCGGCCTGACACCCTGGCCGGGCAGCTACACTCGCTGGAACGGTGACACTTTAAAAGTACAGCAGGCCTGCTTGCTGGACGACACCTCTGAGTCTGAACCCGGTCAGATCCTCGCCATCAGTGATGCCGGTCTGGATGTCGCCTGTGGCGACGGCGTACTACGACTGGAGCGCATTCAATTGCCCGGTAAAAAAGCCATGACCGTCGCCGATGTGCTGCGCGCACGCCGCGCCGATTTTGAAGCCAAACCCAAACTGGGCGAGGCGAGCGCATGACCAACAGTCGGGTTTTGGCAGCGCAGACCTTGCTGCAACTGGTCGATCAAGGCCGCTCACTGAACGATTTATTACCCTCGCGGCGCGAACAATTACCCGAAGAAGAACGCGGCTTTTATCAGCAACTGGTCTATGGCTGTGCGCGTCATTATCTGAGCCTCGATGAGCTGACGCGCAAGCTGCTCGACAAACCGATCCAGCGCAAAGAGCGGGTGATTCATATGTTGCTGGTGGTCGGTGTCTATCAGCTGTGGCAGCTCGATCTGCCTGAACACGCGGCGCTTTATGAGACCGTCGATGGCGCCAAACCGCTGAAAAAGCCCTGGGCGGCCAAGCTGCTTAACGCGGCTTTGCGTCGCTTCCAGCGTGAAGGCGATGAACTGGTGGCCGGGTTGCAAAACGGCGCTGGTTATCCTGGCTGGCTGACGCGCCAGTTGCGTCAGGCCTATCCCGATCAGTGGCAGGAAGTACTCGATGCCGGTAACGTTCAGGGACCGATGACACTGCGCGTTAACCGCTCGCGCCTCGAGCGCGATGCCTGGTTAGCCCAGGCTGATAACGAAGGTTTAGAAGTCAGTGCCTGCGAACAAACTGCCAGCGCCGTCACCTTGGCGCAGCCGGTTCCGGTCTTGGCGATTCCGGGTTTTAGCGACGGCGAGGTCAGCGTTCAAGACGAAGCCGCTCAGCAATGTGCCTTGTTATTGGCACCGCAGGACGGCGAACGGGTGCTCGATGCCTGCGCCGCGCCCGGTGGCAAAACCGGCCATCTGCTGGAATCCGCCAAACTCGATTTGACGGCCTTGGATATCGACGACAGCCGCTTGCAGCGCGTTACCGAAAACCTCGACCGCCTGGGCTTGAGCGCCAAATTAAAGGCCGCCGACGCCGCTGATATCAATGCCTGGTGGGATGGCGAGCCGTTCGATCGCATTCTGCTCGATGCGCCGTGCAGCGGCACCGGCGTCATTCGCCGTCATCCCGATATCAAATTATTGCGTCGCCCCAAAGACATTGAGTTCCTGATGCAGGTACAGGATCGTTTGCTGGCGCAATTATGGCGCACGCTCAAACCCGGCGGTCGTTTGCTGTACGCGACCTGTTCCATCCTGCCGCGTGAAAACAGCGAGCGGATAGCGGCGTTTTTTCAGCGTCAGCCCGATGCGCAGTTGGTGCCGTTAACGCTGGCGGGTGACGCGCCGGCGGAGTTCGGGGTACAGTGGCTGCCACAGCCCGGTGGGCACGATGGCTTCTATTTCGCGTTGCTGGAAAAGGCCGAATCGACGGCGACGTAAGGAACAAACGTGAAAATCATTCTACTCGGCGCCGGCCAGGTCGGCGCCACTCTGGCTGAGAATCTGGCCAGCGAAGACAACGACATCACCATAGTGGATCTCGACGGTGGCCGGCTGCGTGAATTGCAGGACCGACTCGATATCCGCACCGTTCAGGGCCTGGCCTCGCTGCCTAATATTCTGCGCCAGGCGGGCGCCGAAGATGCCGACCTGCTGATTGCCGTCACCCCCAGTGACGAAACCAATATGGTCGCCTGTCAGGTCGCCTATACGCTGTTCCGCACGCCCACCAAGATTGCCCGCATCCGCAGTCCGCAATACACCAAGCACAGTGAAAAACTGTTTGCGCCCGAAGCCATTCCGGTCGACGTCTTGATCAGCCCGGAACAGCTGGTGACCAACTATATTCAGCGCCTGATCGAAACACCGGGCGCACTCCAGGTGCTCGATTTTGCCGATGGCAAACTGCAACTGGTGGCGGTAAAGGCCTATCACGGCGGACCGCTGGTCGGACAGGAACTGCGTTTTCTGAAGCAGCATATGCCCTCGGTGCAGACGCGCGTCGCGGCGATTTTCCGCAAAGACCGACCGATTATTCCCGAAGGCTCGACGGTGATCGAAGCCGAAGACGAAGTCTTTTTCATCGCCGGAAAATCCGACATTCGTGCGGTGATGAGCGAGCTGCGCCGTAAAGAACGCAACTACAAACGCATCATTATCGCTGGCGGCGGCAACATCGGCTTTCGGTTGGCGACGGTGTTGGAAGGGCGTTATTCGGTGAAAATTCTCGAGCACAACGAAGAACGCTGCCGGCTGCTCAGCGAACATCTGAACCAGACCGTGGTGTTACGCGGCGATGCTTCCGATCAGGAATTGCTGCTCGATGAAAACATCGAAGATACCGATATCTTCCTGGCGCTGACCAACGACGACGAAGCCAACATCATGGCCTCGATGCTCGCCAAGCGGCTGGGCGCGCGCAAGGTGATGACGCTGATCAACAACTCGGCCTACGTCGATCTGGTGCAGGGCGGCGAAATCGATGTGGCGATTTCTCCTTCACAAACCACCATCGGCAGTCTGCTGACGCACGTGCGCCGCGGCGATATTGTCAACGTTCATTCACTGCGTCGCGGTGCTGCCGAGGCGATTGAAGCCATTGCTCACGGCGATGCGCGTTCTTCAAAAGTGGTCGGTCGCGCCATTGAGGATATCGACCTGCCCGAAGGCTGTACCATCGGTGCCATTGTGCGTAACGATGAGGTGCTGATTGCGCAAAGCGACGAAGTGATTCAACCGGATGATCACGTCATTCTGTTTTTGATCGATAAGCGCCGCATCAGCGATGTCGAACGTTTATTCCAGGTTGGTTTGACCTTCTTCTAATTCAGCACGCATCGGCGGACTCCATGCATTTTCGACTGACCCTAAAAGTTCTCGGCCTGTTGTTGATGGTGTTCAGTCTGTCGATGTTGCCGCCGGTGCTGGTGTCCTTTATCTACAGCGACGGTATCCACAATGCGTTCGTGCTGGGTTTTCTGCTGACGCTGAGCGTTGGTTTTGTGTTCTGGTTGCCGGTGCGTCGACACGAAGCTGAATTGCGCACCCGCGATGGTTTTATCATCACCGTTTTGTTCTGGATCGTGCTCGGTTTTGCCGGCTCCATTCCCATTACTCTGGCGCCCGCAGCCACCACCACCTTCACCGATTCCTTCTTTGAAAGTTTTTCCGGCCTGACCACCACCGGGGCCACGGTCATTACCGGTCTCGATGATCAGCCCAAAAGCCTGTTGTTCTATCGTCAGCAACTGCAGTGGATGGGTGGTTTGGGGATCATCGTTCTGGCAGTAGCGGTGCTGCCGATGCTCGGTATTGGTGGCATGCAGCTGTATCGCGCGGAAACGCCCGGGCCGATGAAGGACAACAAACTCACGCCGCGCATTACCGAAACCGCCAAGGCGCTTTGGTACGTTTATTTAGCGCTGACGATTATCTGCGCGCTGGCCTATTGGGCGGCGGGGATGTCGCTGTTCGATGCCATCGGTCACGCCTTTGCCACCGTCGCCATCGGTGGTTTTTCCACTCACGATGCCAGCATTGGTTACTTTGACAGCCCGCTGATCGAGCTGATTGCCGTTGCTTTTATGCTGCTGTCGGTCGCCAACTTCGGGCTGCATTTTGTCGCCTGGCGAATGCGCAGTTTGCGGCAGTATTTTTTCGATCCCGAATACCGCTTCTTCCTGGTCATTGCCGTCGCCCTGATTACCGTGACCGTTCTGGTTTTGTGGCTGGGCGGCACCTACGGCGCCGGTGAATCACTGCGCTATGGCGTTTTCGAAGCGGTGTCGGTGTTAACCACCACGGGCTTTGGCGTCGCCGACTTCTCCACCTGGCCGCTGTTCTTGCCGTTCATGTTGTTGATGGCGTCTTTTATCGGTGGTTGCGCCGGTTCGACCGCCGGCGGCATCAAGGTGATTCGCGCCTTGTTGCTGATCAAACAGGGCTTGCGCGAAATCCGTCGTCTGGTGCACCCGGCCGGCGTCTTTCCGATCAAGATTGGCAACCGGCGCATTGAAGACAGAGTGGTGGAATCGGTCTGGGGTTTCTTCAGTTTCTATGTGATTACCTACGCTGCGCTGCTGTTCGCGCTGCTCGGCACCGGCCTCGATTTTGATACCGCCTGGTCGGCCGTCGGCGCTTCGATCAATAATCTCGGCCCGGGTCTGGGCGATGTCGCGGCTCACTACGCCGACCTACCGGCGCTGGCCAAATGGCTGTTGTGCTTTGCCATGTTGCTCGGCCGGCTGGAAATCTTCACCCTGCTGGTGTTGTTCTCACCGCAATTCTGGCGCAGTTAGTTAGCCGTTCCGATGTAACCGGAGCGGCTTGCCAGCAACACGCTGTATCAAGCCCTTGGCTTCCAAATCCAGCTGCACAGCTTTTAACCACCAACCGGCTTTGGCGCCCTCAGGGAACAAAGCGTCAGGCAGCAGTGGCAACAGCTCCGCTTTTGCTTCAGCAACGCTCAGTCCGGGTGGCATATCGGGCAGAACCGCCAGCAGCGCAGCGCGCATGGCTTCGTATTTCGAACGGTCAACGCGCTGAATGTGGTGCGGCGAGGTGATGCTTTCGATGGCTATTTTGTCGTTATCAGCGCTCATCCAGGGCTCCGTTGATGGCGGGCATGGCCGGCGTGCGAAAACCCATGGCCGCCCAGGCAGTCAGCAGTTTGAAAAAGAAGCCCACGGACTGGTAACGATAGTTGGGAATGTCCTTTGGCAGCGCAGCGCCTTTGTCCGGCAGATCGCTGACCATGGTGCGCAGTTGCGGGCTGGGTCGTTGGTTTTCCGGCCACAGTTGGCTGTACAGACTGAGCCAGTGACCTTGCGAAAATTCCAGGAACATCGGTGTGTTGCAGCAGGTGGCGACCACGCGACGGGTCTTGCGGGAGGGCGTCAGGCGGTGTTCGCGCAAGGTTTCGATGCCGCTGAGGTAACGTACCCGGTCTTTGCGGTACAGCACAAAAGAGGTGGCGTCGTAGCCATTCAGTACCGCCGGCGCGTCGGTTAAGGATTGCAAAACCCGACCTGCTTGCCGGCAACTGTTGCACAGACATTCAGCGCTGAGAATTGGCGCGCCCTCTACCGTCAATTGGGTTTTCCCGCAGCGGCAACGCAAGGGTGTTTGAGAAGACATGGCCAGATACCTGGATGATTTTTGTTCTAACTAGACTAGACGGTCTAGTTTGGTTGGTCAACCGCAACTGGCTACACTGGGCTTGAAGAGCAAGGGGGATGATGGATGACAACAGGGCCGCAAGTTCGCGCCAGACGCAGTCGTGAGAAAATTCTGCAAGCCGCCAAAACAGTGTTTTTCCGGCACGGCTATGTTGGCACCAGCATGGATACGCTGGCGGAACTGGCGGGCGTTTCGAAACAGACCATTTACGCCCACTTCGACTCTAAAGAGGCGCTTTTTGTCGAGCTGGTGGCCAGTTTGACCGGCGGCGGTGCGGCAGCTCATCGGCAACGCGTAGAGGACCCTTATGACGACCAAAGTGCCGAGGCTTTTCTGCTGAGCTTTGCGACCGAGCAGCTACGCATCGTTATAACGCCGGAACTATTGGAATTGCGTCGCCTGGTGATTGCCGAGTCGGACCGTTTTCCTGAATTGGGGCGCGCTTTGCACGAGCAGGGCCCGGCCTATTCCATCGATCGACTGACTCGCGCTATCGAGCATTATTGCCAGCAAGGTGAACTCCAAGTCAGCAATGCCCAAGCGGCCGCCAGTCACTTTAACTGGCTGTTGATGGGCGAGCCGACCAACAACGCCATGTTGCTCGGTACCAACAACCTGCCCGGCGCTGACTGGTTGGATCAACACGCGCGCGAATGCGTGCGTATTTTCCTCTGTGCCTTTCGCGCCGATCAATAATTGTTTTTGCCGCCCTGGGCTGCGGTGACCGACTGGGCCGGCCTATGTATAATGCGGCGCTCTGTTTTTGACCAACCATCCAAATTCGAACAAGCACCGGGGCTGACCGCTGTGACTGATACGACTGCCAATAATCGCCTGACCTTCCAAGGTTTGATCCTGACGCTGCAGCAATACTGGGCGGACCAGGGTTGCGTCATTCTGCAACCACTGGATATGGAAGTCGGCGCCGGCACCAGCCACCCGGCAACCTTTTTGCGCGCGCTCGGTCCGGAAACCTGGAACGTGGCCTACGTGCAGCCGTCACGCCGACCGACCGATGGTCGCTACGGCGAAAACCCTAACCGCTTGCAGCACTATTATCAGTACCAAGTGATCCTCAAGCCGAACCCGAGCAATATTCAGGAGCTCTACCTGGGGTCACTGAAAGCCATCGGCATCGATCCATTGGTGCATGACATCCGTTTCGTCGAAGACAACTGGGAAAACCCGACGCTGGGCGCCTGGGGTCTGGGCTGGGAAATCTGGTTGAATGGCATGGAGGTGACTCAGTTCACCTACTTCCAGCAAGTCGGTGGCATCGAGTGTTATCCGGTATCGGGGGAGCTGACTTACGGTCTGGAACGGCTGGCGATGTACATTCAGGATGTCGACAACGTCTATGACCTGATCTGGACCGTCGGCCCGGATGGCACTGAAGTCACTTACGGTGATGTCTATCTGCAAAACGAAGTCGAGCAATCGACCTACAACTTCGAATACGCCGACGTCGATAACCTCTTCCGTCAGTTTGAATACCACGAAGGCGAAGCCAAAAAGCTGATCGACGCCAACCTGCCATTGCCTGCCTACGAGCAGATCCTTAAGGCCGGTCACACCTTCAACCTGCTCGACGCCCGCCACGCCATTTCGGTGACTGAACGCCAGCGCTACATTCTGCGCGTGCGCACCCTGTCGCGGGCGGTGGCGCAATCCTATTACGACGCCCGCAAAGCGCTGGGCTTCCCGATGGCGCCGCAGGCGCTGCGCGATGAAATTCTCGGTGCTGACGACGCCGACAGTAAGGATCAAAACGCATGACACAGGCCGATTTTCTGATCGAACTGGGCACCGAAGAGCTGCCCCCCAAAGCATTGAAATCGCTGCAGGACGCCTTTGCCGAAGGTCTGTTGCAACGCCTGGAAAGTGCCGGTCTCAGCCATGGCATTAGCCACCGTTATGGCGCGCCGCGCCGGCTGGCGCTGTGGGTGGAAGATCTGCAACTGGCGCAGCCGGACGAAGCCTTTGAGCGTCGTGGCCCGGCGGTGAAAGCCGCTTTCGACGCCGATGGCAATCCAACCAAGGCTGCCGAGGGCTTCGCCCGTTCCAATGGCGTCAGCGTCGATCAACTGGAACGCATGGAGACCGATAAAGGCGAGTGGCTGGTGTATCGCGGCGTCGAACCGGGTAAACCGGCGCTGCAACTGTTGCCGGAACTGGTGCAGCAAACGCTCGATACCTTGCCGATTCCCAAGCGCATGCGTTGGGGCAACAGCCGCGCCGAATTTGTGCGGCCGGTGCAATGGCTGGTGATGTTGCTCGGTGACGAGGTGGTACCGGCTGAAGTCTATGGCATTGAGTCTGGTAATGAGAGCCGTGGCCATCGCTTCCATGCGCCCGAGTCGATTGCGCTGACTAAACCCGCTGATTACGCCGAAGCCCTGAAAAAAGCCTATGTGCTGGCCGACTTTGATGAACGCCGCGATACCATCAAGCGCGAAGCCGAACGTGTCGCCAAAGAGGCGGGCGTGCAGGTGGTGATTGATGACGATCTGCTCAACGAAGTGACCGCCCTGAACGAATGGCCGGTGGCGTTGCTCGGTCGTTTTGAACAACGCTTCCTCGACGTTCCGGCCGAAGCACTGATCTCCTCTATGCAGGAACATCAGAAGTATTTCCCAACGGTCAACGATAAAGGCGAACTCGCGCCGAGCTTTGTGTTTATCGCCAACCTGGAAAGCCGTGATCCGGCGCAGGTGATTGCCGGTAACGAGAAAGTGATTCGTCCACGTCTGGCCGACGCCGCCTTCTTCTGGGATACCGACCGCAAAACACCGCTGGTTGATCGGGTGGAAAAACTCAAAGCCGTTACCTTCCAGCAGCAGTTGGGCACGCTCTACGGCAAAGCTGAGCGCCTGAAAGCCATTGCTGCCGAGATCGCCCGTCGCTTGGGCGATGATGTCGATAGTGCTGAGCGCGCTGCCTGGTTGGCCAAGGCCGATCTGGTTACCGACATGGTGTTTGAATTCGATGACATGCAGGGTATTGCCGGTTACTACTACGCGCTCAACGACGGCGAGAAGCCGGACGTCGCCCAGGCCATTGCCGAGCAATATCTGCCCGCCGGTGCCGGTGATGAACTGCCTAAAATGCGCGCCGGTATGGCCGTCGCTCTGGCGGATCGACTGGATAATCTGGCCGGACTGTTCGGCATCGGCCAGCCGCCGACCGGCACCAAAGATCCGTTTGCATTGCGTCGGGCTGCCTTGGGCGTGCTGCGTATTCTGGTTGAGCGCGAGCTGGATCTCGATCTGCGTGAACTGGTGGCTTACGCCGCCGATCAACACGCCGACCTGCCGCAGCGCGATTCTGTCGTGGAGCAGGTGGTCAGTTATGCACTGGATCGTTTTAGTGCGCTGTACAGCGATGCCGGTATTCGTCCGGACGTCTTCCAGGCGGTGCGCGCGCTGGAGTTGAGTCGTCCGCTGGACATCGATCGTCGCGTGAAAGCCGTCGCCAATTTCTCGGTACTGGATCAGGCCGAAGCCTTGGCGGCAGCGAACAAACGAGTCTCGAACCTGCTCAGCAAGGCGGGCGATGAGGTGGCTGCCGAGGTGGATACCAAGCTGTTCAGTGAAGCGCCGGAAGGCCAGTTGTGGAGCGCTATTCAAGCGGCCGAGGCGGATGTATCGCCGTTGCTGGCGACGAGCGATTACCAGGCCTCCTTGCAGCGTCTGGCCAGCTTGCGTGACAGCGTCGACGCCTACTTCGACGGTGTGATGGTGATGGCCGATGATGCCGCCGTGCGCGCCAATCGTCTGGCCGTGCTGTCACGCCTGCGTCAGTTGTTCCTGCAGGTGGCCGATATTTCGCTGTTGCAGTAATAAAAGCAGCAATAATGAACCAGCGCTGCCGATGGGTGGCGCTCTTCTTTCCGCCCGGGAAAGGATCAATTCACTTTTTCGACACCGCAGTTTGGCAGATTGCCGTTAAACTGCATGTTCGTGTTGAATTTGGGCGAGAACCGGCGCTATGTGGCTGGCTTATCTGCGAACTTTTATTTTCTATGCCTGTTTTTATGGCCCCTTCACTATTTGCTGGGCCAGTTTCTGCGGCTTTTTTGCCTTCCTATTACCCTATCGGCTGCGTTATCACTTCGTGATTGGCACCTGGGCCAAGGTGGCCGTCTGGGGTACGCGTTGGATTCTGGGCATCAAATACCGGGTTACGGGTTTGGAGCATCTGGATGGCACCGCCGCCGTGATTGTCTCCAACCACCAGAGCGCCTGGGAAACCTTTTTCCTGCAGCGCCTGTTCCGACCCCAGACCCAGGTGGTGAAGAAGAGCCTGCTGCGCATTCCGTTTTTTGGCTGGACGTTCTCGTTGCTGCGTCCGATTGCCATTGACCGTGCCGACCGCAAAGCCTCGATGACGCAAATCATGGAGCAGGGTGTACCCAAGTTGCAGGATGGCATCTTCGTGCTCATCTTCCCCGAAGGTACCCGCGCCCCAGCTCATGCCATGCTGCCGTTTCGCCGTGGCGGAGCGGTGCTGGCCAAGGCGGCTGAGGCACCCATCATCCCGGTCACGCACAATTCCGGCGACTACTGGCTGAATAAGCGCTTTGTTAAATTGCCCGGCACCATTGATGTGATTATTCATCCGCCGATCTATGTTGGCGATATGGCGGCCAGTGAAGCAATGAAAGAAGCGGAGCGCCGCATTGGTGAAGGCCTGGCGCGAATTCACAGTGAGCGAGCATCGGTGAGCCCCGATAACTCGGCAGCCGCGATGTCCTGATGTTGCGCGGAGCGATGTTCGCACCGATAAAAAAACCCGGCCAATGCCGGGTTTTTTTATGCCGAGGGTTTGATCAACTCAGCTGGCTTCGTCGATCGCCGCCTGGATGGTGGCTTGTGGATAAGCGCCTTTCAGTAACTGGCCACCGACCACAAAGGTTGGTGTACCGCTGACGCCAAGATCGCGAGCCATCTGGCGATTTTGAGCCAGTGTCTGCTGTACCCAATCGGCCTGACTTTCCTCTTGTACCGCCGCTACATCGACGTTGTCCATGCTGGCGACGGTATCCCAGACTGCGTCGTCCGATGGCAGTGAACGACGGCCCAACAGGCTGCGATGGAAATCTTCAAACTGCTCGGGGTAGAGATGATGGAAGGCCAGTGACGCCTTGGCGGCGGTCACCGAGGTTTCCGCCAGAATGGGAAACTCTTTATAGACCACGCGCAAATCCGGGTTGGCTTCGATCAGCGCCTGAACAGTTGGATCGGCGCGCTTGCAGTAGCCGCAGTTGTAATCGTAAAACTCAACCAGCGTCAGGCTGCCGTTGGGATTGCCGATGACGGGATCGTTGGCGCCGGATTCCAGTTGTTCGGTCATTCCTGCCAAACGTTCTTGTTCAGCAGCCTGGCGAGCGGCGGTCTGTTGTTGCTCATAGCGATCCAAAGACTGTTGGATCACTTCCGGGTGCGCCAACAGGTAGTCGTGTACCAACTGCTCGATTTGAGCTTGGGTCAGGTTGTCTGCCATGGCGAAGCTGCTCAATAGCAGACTGGGCAGCAGTGACAGTAAGGTTAAGCGTAACCGTTTCATCTTGGTGTCTCCATTTACCGGCTAGTCCGGTTTGCTTAGACCTGGAGTGGCTCCAGGAGTTTCAGGGTTATTGCCCGAAGCGGGCAGCATCACCAGCGAGGTAGCCCATCTCCTCGGCTGTCGATGTTCGGTCCAGCACCGTATTGCGGTGCGGGTAGCGACCGAAACGAACGATGATATCGCGGTGTTCGATCGCAGATTTACGCAGACTTTCAAGGAATTCCAGCTGTTGCGGGAAGTCTTTGCATAGCTGCTCTATGGCGAGTGCCAGACGGTCGTGCAACGCCAGGTCCTCGGCATGCATCAGTGGCATCAGGCAAAACATCCGGCCGCTGGCAGCCAGACTGTGGTAATGCTCGTCGTCCAATGCTTCCAGCGTCCATTGCTGGGCCAGATGATCCCAGTTAAAGGCTTCGGCGCGGCCACGATACAGATTACGGCTGAACTGGTCGATCAGCAGGATCATTGCCAGCCGGCCGTGCGGGTGCAGCAGCCAGGCGTCGAGCTCCCCCATGACAGCGCGCTGATGTAACTCGCCAAAGCGTTCGGCAATCTGTTGATCAACCTCAGCGCCGCCACTGAACCAGCGTTTGCGAAACGCCGGTTCCGGTGGTTCCTGATCGCCAAACCAAAAATCGAGTATGGGTTGCCAGGGTGTCATGGGACGTCCTCGGGTGGCCTGCCAGCGGGCAGCGCAGAAGGCAGAGTTTAACAGACCGTTACCAAACCTGGTCCAGCGGATTTGCAGTCTGCTGACCGGTCAACACCGTGTTTGGCCCCTAGTCATCAATTTGCCATATATTGACTCTAGCGTGTCGGGGTCGAATTCAAACGTCTTTTAATCTGCACGGGAAGCTGAGGAAAGCACTATGAATACACTGCACCGCTTAGGGCTGGGTTTACTGGCTACGACCTGGTTTATGACGTCCGCCCAGGCTGACGAACTGCGTCTGCTCACCTGGGGTGGCTACGCTCCGGATGCTGTCGTTGCCCAATTCGAAGAAGAGACCGGCATCGATGTCCAGGTCACGCTGTCGAACAACGAAGATATGATTTCCAAACTGCGCGCTACTGGCGGTGCCGGTTTCGATCTGGCGCAGCCAAGTCAGGACCGCATCATTGGCGTCCAGCGTCAGTTCAATATTTATCAGCCGCTGGATATGAGCCGTATCGAGACCGAACTGTTTCAGACCTCCATGTTGAGCGCCACACGTCAGTCCACCTCGTTGAGCGGTAACCAATATGGTGTGCCGGCGGTCTGGGGCACCAGCGGTTTGATCGTCTCCGATTCGGTCGCCGATGACGTCACTGACTACACCGATTTGTGTTCCGATGCGGTGGCCGGTCGTGTTTCTTACCGCCTGAAGCGCCCAACGCTGATCGGTTTCGCTTTTGCGATGGGTGAAGATCCGTTCGCGGCTTACGACAATGAAAGCGAGTACCGCGCCATTTTGGAAAAAGTCGAAGCCGAACTGATCGACTGCAAAGAGAACGTTAAAACCTACTGGAGCGGCGGCGATCAATTGCTGGCTCTGCTGCGCACCGGTGAAGTCACCGCCGCCATGGCCTGGGATGCCGGCGGCTGGACTTTGCACGCCGAAGATCCGTCAATCAACTTCGTCGCTCCGGAATCCGGTGCCTTGGGTTGGATCGATACCTTTGCGCTGCCACGTCGCGCCGAGAACGTCGATGCGGCTTACCAGTGGATCAACTTTGTGATGCGTCCGGAAATTGCCGCCCAGATCACTAACCAGTCTGGTAACTTCACCGCTTCTGTGGGTGCCGATGCTTTTGTGCGGGCTGAGTTGCGCGATGCCTACCGCGCCAGCTTCGATCAGGACGCCTTGGATAATATCAACTGGTATCCGCCGGTGCCGCCGGGCCTGGAAGCCATCGAAGGTCAGGTGCTTGATCGCATTCAAGCGGCGAACTAAACGCTGATGAGTTCCGATCTTTATTGCACCGACCTGGTCCGCCGCTTCGGTGAACAACGGGCGGTGGACCGGATATCGCTGGATGTTCCGGCCGGTTCGTTCTTCTCCATCCTGGGTCCATCTGGTTGCGGGAAAACCACCTTGCTGCGTTTGTTGGCCGGCTTTGATCGACCCGATTCCGGTGACATCTTTATTCGCGACCAACGCATGAACACCGTGCCGCCGAACAAGCGGCCGGTGAACATGGTGTTTCAGCATCTGGCTTTGTTCCCGACCATGAACGTGGCCGACAACATCGGTTACGGTCTGAAGCGCCGCAAGGTCGCGGTGGCCGAACGGCGCAAAAAAATCGAACGGGTACTGGAGCAAGTTGGTTTGCCGGGTCTGGGCGATCGCATGCCACAGCAATTGAGTGGCGGCCAGCGTCAGCGCGTTGCTCTGGCTCGTTGTCTGGTGTTGGAACCGACTTTGTTGTTGCTCGATGAACCACTGGGCGCGCTCGATCTGAAGCTGCGCGAGCAGATGAAAGTCGAGCTCAAACATCTGCAGAAAGCCTTCGGCACCACCTTCGTATACATCACTCACGATCAGTCCGAAGCGCTGGTGATGTCCGATCGGGTGGCGGTAATGCGCCATGGTCGTTTTGATCAGGTCGCGGCACCGGATGTGTTGTATCGCGAACCGGCCACGCCTTTCGTGGCGAGTTTTGTCGGTGACAATAACCGCCTCGATGGCGAGGTGCTCAGTGTCGATAACGAGCGAGTCAGATTGCGACTCGACAATGGCACCGAAGTCAGTGGACGACCCTCATCGTCGTTAACTATTGGGCAGCGTGCTTCACTCTTTATCCGTCCGGAATCGATGCTAATTGGCGCCGATTTGCCCGCTGGCTTCAGTCGCATCGATACCCAGTTGAGCGCGACGCTGTTTGATGGCGCCAACAGCCGCATTGAAACCCGTCTGGGTGAGCACGAGCTCTTTGCGCGTTTGCCACAGGATGGTTCGGTCGGTGATTTGCCGTCGGGCGCTCAGGTTTCGCTGGGCTGGGAACCGAGCCGGGCGACGGTGTTTGCCGAGGCCAAGTTGTGAACCGGACGGCTGGCAAATTATCGCTGTTGCTGTTGCTGACGCCCTTTGCGCTGTGGATTGTGCTGTTGGTGGTCTTGCCGCATATCCAGATGTTGCGCATCTCTTTCCAGGTGCGCGAAAGCTGGGACACCCTTAACTGGGGCGTTACTCAATACAGCAACTTCTTCGCTGAATCCTATTATTGGCGCACCTTTATTCGCACCGGTGTGATGTCGTTGCTGACCACGGCGCTGACCTTGCTGATTGGTTTTCCCATCGCCTGGTATATCGCCAAACTGGCGCGCGGCCGCGCGCGCGGTGTGTTGTTTCTGGCCTGTCTGATTCCGTTCTGGGCGAGCGAATTGGTGCGTACTTATGGCTGGATGATACTGCTGCGCGAAAGCGGTTTGTTCAGTGGCTGGTTGCAGACGCTGGGCTGGGTCGATGGGCCGGTGGAATTGCTCTACAACGATGCGGCGGTGATTGTGGGCCTGGTCTACAACGCTCTGCTGTTTATGGTGGTGCCGCTGGTGACCACCCTCGACGGTCTCGACGACAACCTGGTCGAGGCCGGCTATGACCTCGGCGGCAACCACTGGCATGTGCTGCGGGACGTAGTCATTCCCTGGGCGATGCCCGGAGTTGTTTCCGGCTGCATCGTCGTCTTTATGCTGACCTTGGGTTCTTACCTGACGCCAACGCTGATGGGTGGCAAAGACAGCGCCTGGTTTACTCAGCAGATTTTTACCCAGTTTATTACCCGTTTTAATTGGGAACAGGGCGCCGCCCTGGGTGTGTTGCTGCTGGTGTTATCGTCCTTGCTGGTGTGGCTGGGATTACGTTTAACCGGCCAGAACTTGCGCAAGGTGTTGGGATGATTCGTTCGGTGCCGCGTTCGCGCCTCTTTAACGGCTTGTACCTGCTGTATCTGGTGGCGTTTTTTCTGTATCTCGCCCTGCCGTTGTTGGTGACGGCAGTGTTCGCGTTCAACGATTCCAATTTCCCGTCGCTGCCCTGGCAGGGTGTTACGCTCGATTGGTACTTCGCCGATGCCGCCGAAAGCGGCAATCGCACCGGCCTGTTTCACGACCAGGGTTTACTCAGCGCGCTCTGGGTCAGTGTGCTGGTAGCGTTCTGGGTGACAGTGATCTCGGTCGCGCTCGGTTGTGTGAATGCGGTGTTGTTTGAGCGCATCGAGTTTCGCGGCAAGGAACTGCTCTATCTGGTGATGTTGTTGCCGCTGGTCATTCCCGGCGTGATTCTGGGGGTGTCGATTCTGGTGTTTTACAGCGGCATGGCTAATGATGTTTCCCTGCGTTGGGGCATCGAACTGGATCTGTTCCGGCCCGGTCTGCCGCTGGTGATCGCCGGTCAGGTGGCCTTTATTACCACTCTGTCGACGCTGATCATCGCCGCGCGCTTGCGCAAGTTCGATCCACAGTTGGAAGAAGCCGCCTTGAACCTCGGCGCCACACCCATTGTTGCCTGGTTTACCGTCACCTTGCCCTGGTTAATGCCTGCCATTTTGGGCGCGGCGGCCATGGCGTTTTTGATGTCATTCGAGAACTTCAACACCACTGTCATGCTCACTGGCAGCGACACACCTTTAACCGTCGCGCTGTTTAACCGGCTGCGCGAAGGTTCGACGCCGGTGCTGAATGCAGTGGCCTTGTTGTTGATGGCGGTATCGGCGCTGTTAGCGATGGCGACGCTGCGTCGGTCTCAGTGACTCAGTGTCTTAGTGACCGAGCATCTGCAAAATCCGCGCTTTAATCATTTCAATCGCGACGCGGTTTTTACCGCCGCGCGGCACGATGATGTCGGCGAACTGTTTGGTTGGTTCGATAAATTCCAGAAACATCGGCCGTACCGTGCGCTTGTATTGTTCGATGACCGATTCGACGGTCCGGCCGCGTTCGGCGATGTCGCGTTGCAGGCGGCGCACCAGACAGATATCCAGCGGCGTTTCCATATAGACCTTGGCATCGAGGCGTTTGCGGATGGCCTTGTCGTGCAGAATCAAAATGCCTTCGATGATGATGATGCGCACCGGTTTCAGCGGAAAGGTGTCGGCCGAGCGGTTGTGGATGGTGAAGTCGTAGATGGGGATTTCAACGTCCTGGCCGGCCGATAGCTGATCCAGATGTTCGATCAAGAGGTCGTGATCGAAGGCGTTGGGGTGGTCGTAGTTGATGGCTTCGCGTTCTTCGAACGTCAGTTCGCTGCGGTCGCGGTAGTAGCTGTCTTCTTTGATGATGGCGAGGGCGTCTTCGCCCAGTTCACGGCGCAGTTCGTCGTAGACGGTGCCGGCTAACAGGCTTTTACCGGACGCGGACGCGCCAGCGATGCCGATAAAAATAGGGGCGGTATTCATCGAAAATCCAGCTTCTAAGTGGGTGGGCAAGCTGGGTGCGCAGTGTAACAAAGGTCCGGGATTCTGTCTGCGCGGCCGCCAAAATGTAGGAAAATTACAAAGCGGGTGATTCGAGCCGCCTCAAGGTCTACAATGGCTGCCCTTACATTTTTCGCCGAAAGGAACCGCCATGTCTGTGATCAAGATGTCCGACCTCGATCTTGCTGGAAAACGCGTACTGATTCGTCAGGATCTGAACGTCCCGCTGGACGACAACGGCCAAGTGACCTCGGACAAGCGCATTCGCGCCTCCTTGCCCACCATTGAACTGGCGCTCAAGCAAGGTGCTCAGGTGATGATCATGTCGCACCTGGGTCGTCCTGAAGAAGGCCAATACGATGCCAAAGCGTCCCTGGCGCCGGTTGCTGAGTACATGAGTAAGCTGCTGGGCCGTGATATTCCATTGATCAAAGACTGGGTCGATGGCGTCGACAGCGATGCGCCGGTGGTCATGCTGGAAAACGTCCGCTTTAACGTCGGCGAGAAGAAAAACGAAGACGGCCTGTCACAAAAAATGGCGGCGCTGTGCGATGTCTATGTGATGGACGCCTTTGGTACCGCCCACCGTGCTCAAGCCTCAACGCACGGTGTCGCCAAGTTCGCACCCATTGCCTGCGCCGGCCCGTTGCTGGCCGCTGAGCTGGAAGCGCTGGGTGCGGTGATGGACAACCCGCAACGGCCGATGGTCGCGGTGGTCGGTGGTGCCAAGGTGTCGACCAAGCTGACCGTGCTGGAAAGCCTGTCCAAAATCTGCGATCGGCTGATTGTTGGCGGCGGTATCTCCAACACCTTCGTCGCGGCGCGCGGTTATAACGTCGGTCAGTCACTGCACGAAAAAGACCTGATTCCCGATGCCAAAGCGCTGATGGAAAAGCTCGACATTCCTGAGCCGGTCGACGTACGCGTCGGCACCGAATTCAGCGCGACCGCCAAGGCCACCATCAAGCCGGTCGACCAGGTTGAAGACAACGAAGAGATCATGGACCTGGGTCCGGAAACCGCCGCCAAGTACGCCGAAGTGCTCAAAGGCGCCAAGACCATTCTGTGGAACGGCCCCTGCGGCGTGTTTGAATTCGATAACTTCGCTGAGGGCACCAAAGCTATCGCCGAAGCCATTGCCGACAGCGGCGCGTTCTCTGTTCTGGGCGGCGGCGATGTGATCGCCGCGGTACAGAAGTTCGATATGGAAGATCGCTTCTCTTACATCTCCACCGGCGGTGGCGCTTTCCTGGAATTTGTCGAAGGTAAAAAGCTGCCCGCTGTTGAAATTCTCGAGCAACGCGCCCAAGACTAAAATAACACCGATGGGCGGCCTGGCCGCCCCAGCAAGAGGGTTCCAGCTATGACCAAAGTACTCGATGTCGTCAAACCCGGTGTCGCCGTTGGCGACGATGTACAGAAGATTTTTGAAGTCGCCAAGGCCGAAGGCTTCGCGCTGCCGGCGGTTAACTGCGTTAACACCGATACTATTAACGCCACCTTGGAAGCCGCCGCGCGCGTCGGTTCGCCAGTGATCATTCAGTTCTCCAACGGTGGTGCTGGCTTTTTGGCCGGTAAAGGCTTGAAACTCGAGGGTCAGGGCAACGCCATTTTGGGCGCCTTGGCCGGTGCACGTCATGTGCATGCGGTCGCCGAATCCTACGGCGTGCCGGTCATTCTGCACACCGATCACGCTGCCCGTAAGTTGCTGCCCTGGATTGATGGCCTGCTCGATGCCGGTGAAAAACACTTCGCCGAAACCGGCAAGCCGCTGTTCTCCTCGCACATGATCGATTTGTCGGAAGACAGCCTGGAAGACAACGTCGACACCTGCGCCCAATACCTCAAGCGCATGAGCAAAATGGGTATGACGCTGGAAATCGAACTGGGTGTGACCGGTGGTGAGGAAGACGGCGTCGATAACAGCGATGTCGATGAATCGAACCTCTACACTAAACCCGAAGACGTGGCTTACGCCTATAAAGTGCTCAATGCCATCAGCCCGCGCTTCACCATCGCTGCCTCATTTGGCAACGTGCACGGTGTTTATAAGCCGGGTAACGTCAAGCTGAAGCCGACTATTTTGCGCGATTCCCAAGCGCACTGTACTGAGGTTTTCGGCCTGGAAAACAACGCCCTGAACTTTGTCTTCCACGGCGGTTCCGGTTCCACCGAAGCGGAAATCAAGGAAGCGATCAGCTACGGCGTCATCAAGATGAACATCGACACCGATACACAGTGGGCTAACTGGGATGGTATTCGCGCCTACTACCAGGAAAACGAAGCCTATCTGCAAAGCCAGATCGGTAACCCCGAAGGCGACGACAAGCCGAACAAGAAGTTCTACGACCCACGCGTCTGGTTGCGCAAAGGCGAAGAAAGCATGGTCAAGCGGCTGGAAAAAACCTTTGCTGACCTGAACGCTGTCGGTCGTAACTGAGACTGACACAAGCCGGTCTGACCAACGCCACCGGTGTGCTTTGCTCCGGTGGCGTTTTCCGTTTTAGGAAGGCTACAGCCAGTTGGCCTCCAATCTCAGCATCTGCCCGGGCAGATTCGATTCCATCCATTCTTCCAGTGCCCGCACCTCCGTTTCGATCTGACCTTTATCGGTGCCGATGATCACCAGCGCGGCCTCACCGCGATCAGTTTCTGAAAACGGCGCCAGCGTTAACGCCCGGTTTGCTTGTTCACGACAATAGCGTTTTAACGGACCGAAGGCGCGGTGCAGGTCGGCATCATTAGTGACATCAGGCAGGTAACGTTCGAGTTCAATCAGGCGAATGTGCAACGTCATGGTGCAAAAAATTTCCGTTTTAAGCTGGGTTTTATGGAACTGCGACAGGCACGCCGCTTGCTAGTTGATTGCGGTTACCATTGGCGTAACCTAGGCTCAGTACAAAAATTGTACGCCCGAACACTCACTCTTACATACGCTCAAGGATGCTCGATGTTTGAACACTTGAATTCCGTCGGTGTCACCGACACCGACAAGATCGAAAAGTATACCCTTCGCACCGAAGGCTATGACGATATTCTGAAGATCTATTACAAGCGCGAAAAGGGCGATCTGTTTGCCCGCAGCGAGAAATTTAAGTACCCGCGTCAGCAAAAGCGCGTCAAGATCGACAGCGGCACCAGCAGCTATCTCGATACCACTGAAATTTCTCCGGCGCTGCGCCAGTTGGTTGATGAGCTGGATTCCATTGCCCGTCGCGTGCATGTAGAAACTGATCTGAAGAAGAAAATTCTCGACGATCTGCACCACCTGGAAAAGGTGGTTCAGAACAAAATCGAAGAGATTGAGGCCGACATCAAGCGCCTCAAGTAAGACCTCAAAAGCCCCGGTCGTGGCCGCTGCGTTGCTGGCCCCGACCGGATCGGCTCTCTATACTGAGCGTCCGTTTTTGTGGACGTCTTCCCCTTGCTGTCACTGCTGCTGTTTTCGCTTCAGGTTACCGGCCCCATTGCCTTGGTGGTTGTTCTCGGTGTCGTTTTTCGCCGTTTGGACTGGATCAATGACGCCTTTGTGCAGGGCGGCTCCAAGCTGGTCTTTAACGTCGCCCTGCCCAGTCTGTTGTTTTTGAATATCGTCACTGCCCGGCCGACCAGTATTCCGGGTGACGGCATTATTCTTTTGGCACTGCTGTTTAACCTGGCCTGGTTTTTAGTGCTGTCGGTGGTGACGCTATTTTTGGTGCCGCATCACGACGAACGGGGCGTATTCGTACAGAGCAGCTTTCGCGGCAACATGGGCATTATCGGGTTGGCGTTTTGTCTTAATGCCTTTGGTCAGGAAGCGGCGCTGCTGGCCTCGGTCTATCTGGCGTTCAATACCCTGCTTTATAACGTCTTGTCGGTGATTACGCTGAGTCGCTGGTCGCCGCGTGCGAGCCATCTGCATCCGGTGGTGGCGGCTTCGCGCGATATCGTGCGCAACCCCTTAATCATTGCCATCCTGCTGGCGGCGGTTATCGTCCTGCTCAAAATTCCGGTGCCGGTCTGGGTGCTCGATACTGGCAATTATTTTGCTCGCATGACCTTGCCACTGGCGCTGATCTGCGTGGGCGCGAGTTTGTCCTGGCGTGGTTTTGTTGAAGCTGGTCGGGTAACGGCCTGGGCCTCGGCGTTCAAGCTGATATTTATTCCGGTCTCTGCTGTGCTGGTCGCTTATTGGCTGGGTTTTGGCGGGCTGGAATTGGGCGTGTTTTACCTGATGGCGGCTGCGCCGACGGCCGCCGCCAGTTACGTAATGGTGCGCGCTATGGGCGGTAACGCCAATCTGGCGGCGTCCATTATCGCAACGTCAACGGTGCTCAGCCTGGTTACCACCAGCGTCGGGCTGGTGGCGTTGCGGGCATTTGGCTGGGTGTGATGTCAGCTTGTGATCAGACCTGCGTATCAGATTTGATAGTAGTCGCGATACCAGGCAACAAACTGATCGACTCCCGTCTGAATCGGCGTTGAGGGTTTAAAGCCAACAGCGGTTTCCAACGCCGACACATCGGCAAAGGTCGAAGGCACATCGCCATCCTGCATCGGCATCAGATTACGCTGCGCTTTTTTGCCGGCGGAGGTTTCGATGGCATCGACAAAATCGAGCAGCTTCACCGGGGTGTTATTGCCAATATTGTACAGCCGATAGGGTGCGAAACTGGTGTCCGGTCGTGGCGCTTTGGCGTTCCAGTCCGGGTCGGGCTGGGCGATGTGATCGGTAGTGCGCACCACGCCTTCGATGATGTCATCGATATAGGTGAAATCGCGCACCATGTCGCCGCCGTTATACAGATCGATCGGTGTGCCTTCGAGAATGCCGCGGGTGAATTTGAACAGTGCCATGTCCGGTCGACCCCAAGGGCCATAGACGGTAAAGAAACGTAACCCGGTGCAGGGCAGGCCATACAAGTTGGCGTAGCTGTGCGCCATCATCTCGTTGGACTTTTTCGTGGCGGCGTAGAGCGATACCGGATGATCCACCGCATGCTGTTCGCTGAACGGCTGCAATTCATTGGCGCCATAGACCGAGCTCGACGACGCATAGACCAGATGTTCAACCTGCTGGTGGCGACAGCCTTCGAGGATATTCAGAAAGCCGACCAGATTCGCTTGCACGTAGGCGTGCGGGTTCTCAATCGAATAACGCACCCCGGCCTGGGCCGCCAGATGCACCACCCGATCAAAACGATGCTTGGCAAACAGCGCTTCCATGCCTGATCGATCAGCCACGTCCAGACGCTCGAACTGAAAACCACTTTGTCCATCCAGCTGTGCCAAACGGGCTTGCTTCAGGCTGACTTCGTAATAGTCGTTCAGGTTGTCGATACCGACGACGCTATCACCGCGGGCCAGCAACGCTTTGCTCAGGTGATAGCCAATAAAGCCGGCGGCGCCGGTGACCAATATATGCATCGTCTTGTCCTAGCTTAAACAGTGGCGGCATTATCGCTGATGCATCCGGTCAGGTACACCGGCCTTTCTTTTCGTTTCGTCAAAAAAATCCTGACTAAAGCTGGGTTGTGTCATCTTGCTTTGGCTCTACAATGCAGTCCATTCACCGATTGATGCATGGAGTCGACGCATGGACGTCAATGTAGTTGTTTTAGCGGCAGGCCAGGGATCGAGAATGAAATCGAGCCTGCCCAAAGTATTGCATCCGCTGGCTGGCCGGCCGCTGGTGCAGCATGTGGTCGATACCGCTCGTCAATTTGCGTCTGACATTACGCTGGTGGTGGGTCACGGTGGCGAAGCCGTCAAAGCGCATTTTGCCGACCAGCCGGTACGCTTCGTCCTGCAAAGCGAACAACTCGGCACCGGCCACGCCGTGGCACAGGCGCTGCCCAATCTGCCCGACAGCGGCACCGTTCTGGTGTTGTACGGCGACGTTCCGTTAACCCGGGTCGAAACGCTGAACCAACTGATCAGCCAGGTCGATGACCAGTCCATATCCTTGCTGACCGTCACCTTGGACAACCCGTCAGGCTACGGTCGCATCGTGCGCAATGCGGCCGGCGACGTGCAGGCGATTGTTGAAGAGAAAGACGCCAGCGCGGAGCAGAAAACCATCACTGAGGTGAATTCCGGCATTCTCGCCATGCCCGCCGGGGTGCTGCATCAGTGGCTGCCTCGTCTGGGTAACGACAACGCTCAGGGCGAATATTATCTGACCGATCTGATTGCCATGGCGGTGAGCGAAAAGGTGGCTGTCCGCACTGCTCAGCCGGCGGATGAAGAAGAAACCCTGGGTGTGAATAACCGCGTGCAACTGGCCGATCTGGAACGTCGTTTTCAACGGCGTCAGGCCGAGCAGTTAATGCTTGCTGGTTGTTCGCTGGCCGACCCGGCGCGTGTCGATGTGCGTGGCTCGGTCACCGTTGGTGCGGATTGTTTTATCGACATTAATAGCGTCTTTGAAGGTGAGGTTGTGCTGGGCGCGGGTGTGCGCATCGGCCCCAACTGTGTGATCCGCAATGCGCGTTTGGGCGATGGTGCGGTGGTCGAGGCCAATACCGTTATCGATCAGGCTGACCTCGGTGCCAAGGTCAACGTCGGGCCTTTTGCGCGCATTCGTCCGGGCACAACGCTGGGCGATGGTGCCAAGGTGGGTAACTTTGTCGAAACCAAGAACGCTCAGGTTGAAGCCGGCGCCAAGATCAATCATCTCAGCTACGTCGGCGATGCCCGGGTTGGCGCTAACGCCAACATCGGCGCTGGCACCATTACCTGTAATTACGATGGCGCCAATAAATTCCGCACCGATATCGGTGCCGGTGTTTTTGTCGGTTCTAATTCCACTTTAGTCGCGCCGGTAACGCTGGAAGACGGCGCCTTTATTGGCGCCGGTTCGGTGATCACCAAGACCGCGCCCGCCGATCAATTAAGCATTGGCCGCGCGCGTCAGGTCAGCATCAGTAAGTGGCAGCGACCGACTAAGAATTAATCCGTATTTCTTGAATTTTCCGGCTCGCCTGCCAAGGCGAGTGTAACGCATAAAAGGAGCCTCCCATGTGTGGCATTGTTGGTGCCGTCGCTCAGCGCGATGTGGCGGAAATTCTGATTGAAGGTCTGCGTCGTCTGGAATATCGCGGCTACGATTCGGCCGGTATTGCGATCATTAATGACGACACTCTCAGTCGTGTGCGCCGTGTTGGTAAAGTGGCGGAACTGGCGCAGGCGCTGGAACAAAATCCGCTGTCTGGCGGTACCGGTATTGCTCATACCCGTTGGGCAACGCATGGGGAACCGAACGAGGTTAATGCCCACCCTCATGTCTCTGGCGACAGTCTGGCGGTGGTTCATAACGGCATCATCGAGAACTACGAAGTGCTGCGCGAAGAGCTGCTGGGTCAGGGTTATCAGTTTGCGTCCCAGACTGATACCGAGGTGATCGCCCACCTGGTTGAGCGTGAATTAGGTGCCACCGGCAGCCTGCTCGAAGCCGTAAAAAAAGCGCGGACGTTGATGGTCGGTGCCTATGGCATGGCGGTGATTGATCGTCGCAATCCAGAACGTTTAGTTGTTGCCCGTTCTGGCTCTCCATTGGTGATCGGTTTGGGTATTGGCGAGAACTTTGTCGCTTCTGATCAGCTTGCTTTGTTACCGGTGACGCGTGACTTTATCTATCTCGAAGAAGGTGATGTCGCTGAAGTGAGTCGGCGCAGTGTCACCATCATCGATGTCAACGACGAGCCGGTTGAACGTCAGATGCAGCAAAGCGATGTTCAACACGACGCTGGCGATAAAGGCACGTACAAACACTTTATGCTCAAGGAAATTTTTGAGCAGCCGCACGCCATCGAACAAACTCTGGATGGCCGCTTGGGCGCCAAGGATGTAGTGACCGAAGCCTTCGGTGTGAACGCCAATGAGTTGCTGGCTGGCATCGATTACGTGCAGATTATTGCCTGCGGTACCTCTTATCACGCCGGCATGGTGGCGCGTTATTGGTTCGAACAGATTGCCGGCATTCCCTGCCAGGTAGAGATCGCCTCGGAGTTTCGTTATCGCCAGTCGGTGGTACCCAAGAACGCCTTGTTCGTCACCATTTCCCAGTCCGGTGAAACCGCCGATACGCTGGCGGCGTTGCGCGTCGCCAAAGAGCGTGGTTACAAAGCCACGCTGACACTGTGCAACGTGCCGGGTTCGTCGCTGGTGCGTGAAAGCGATCTGTCTTACATGATGCGCGCCGGCGCCGAAATTGGTGTCGCTTCCACCAAGGCGTTTACTGTCCAGTTGGTGGGTTTGATGTTGCTGGTGCTGAGTATGGCTCGCCATCAAGGTGTCGCGGCTAGCGAGATTGAGCGCTTAGTAAAAGGGTTGCGCGCGCTGCCCAAACTGATCGACCAGACACTGACGCTGAATGAAACTATTGCCGATCTGGCCGAAGATTTTGCTGATAGACATCATGCGCTTTTCTTAGGTCGTGGCAGCCAGTATCCGATCGCTATGGAAGGCGCGCTGAAGTTGAAAGAGATCAGCTACATTCACGCCGAAGCCTATGCCGCGGGTGAGCTCAAGCACGGACCTTTGGCGCTGATCGATGGCGATATGCCGGTGATCGTCGTGGCGCCCAACAACGAACTGTTGGAAAAATTGCGCTCGAACATGGAAGAAGTTCGCGCTCGTGGCGGCCAGCTCTATGTGTTTGCCGACCGCGCTGCCGGCTTGGCCAAAGCCGGCGCCACTGGCCTGATCGAACTGGAGCATATCGAAGACGAGCTGGCGCCGATTCTATACACCGTACCGCTGCAACTGCTCAGCTATCACGTTGCCATTATCAAGGGCACTGATGTTGACCAGCCGAGGAATCTGGCCAAGTCAGTGACGGTGGAGTGATAATTCGGGTGCCATCGGTTAGATGGGCACCCGAACGTGTTTATTGACTGATTTTCTAAAAGACCCGTTGCGCTGATTGATCCAGTTCGTGGCGCAACCGGTCGAGTTTTGCTCCCGCCCATTCCAGTGCGTCGGCTCCAAATACAAAACGCTCGGGTATTTCTTGCATCTGACTGAACTTTATCAGCGCTGTTGCGAGTTCAGTAGGGTCGCCCGGCTGGGCGTGATTGGCGCTGTCGATAAAGGCGCGAAACTGGGCGACGGCTTCGGCATAGTCAGGAATATCGAGCTGGCCCTGGCGCATGGAACTTTGATCCAGAAAATCAGTTTTCATCATGCCAGGCTCAACGATCAACGACCCTATTCCTAATGGCGCAACTTCCTGTGCCAAGCCTTCCATCCAACCTTCCAAGGCAAATTTCGTGGCTGAGTAAACCGACCCGCCCGGATTGGCCACTAAACCATTGACCGATGAAATGGTCACCAGCAGTCCCGCACGCTGTCGGCGCATAACCGGCAATACTGCGCGAGTCACCGCCATGGCGCCCATAACATTGATGTCGAAGTTGCGGCGAACTTCTGCAGGCTCAATGGTTTCGAACCAGCCCAATTGTGCCTGGGCGGCATTGTTTACCAGCACGTCGATTCGCCCGAAGTGCTCGATGGCTTGTTGCACGCTTTCGTTAACCGCCGTTTCATCACAAACATCCAGAGGCAGCGTTAGCAGGGACTCATGATCGTCGCCCAAAGCATCAGACAGCGCGGTTTGTGACCGGGCCGTTGCCACAACTTTGTCGCCAGCCTGCAGTGCTGCCCGTGCGATTTCCAAACCCAGCCCGCGGGCTGTGCCAGTGATTAACCAGACCTTTTTCATAATTCGTTCCTTTACACATTCACAGTACCCCTAGATTAATATTGCGAGAGAAATAAATTAGCTACTTATTAGTACTTAGCTCTATTAGAGATACTACTTAATGAGATCTGAACTCTTGGCCGATTTGGCAAACTTTCAACTGGTGGCGTCGCAGCGCAGCTTTACCCAGGCCGCCGTTAAAGCCGGGGTCACGCAATCGGCGTTGAGCCAGGCGGTTAAGCGGCTTGAAGCCAGGCTGGGTGTCAAGCTGTTAGCACGCACCACCCGCAGTGTTTTGCCAACCCAGGCCGGTGAGCGGCTGCTGGATACACTGGCGCCGGCATTAGCCGACATCATGAGCGAAGTGGATGCCCTGGCCGATTACCGAGACCGACCAGCGGGCACAATTCGAGTAACGGCGGGCAAGCACGCGGCACAGACGGTGTTGTGGCCTGCCGCTGTACAACTCATGCATGACTTTCCCGATATTCAGGTCGATATCTGCATTACCTCGGCGTATCAGGACATCGTGGCAGACGGCTTCGATGCCGGTATTCGCCTGGGCGAACAAGTCGAAAAAGATATGGTAGCCGTTCCGGTGGGACCTCAGTTGCGCTCGGCGGTGGTGGCGTCGCCGGCCTATTTGAAGGCGCAGGGACGGCCACAAACGCCGGATGAGTTGATGACCCATCGCTGCATCTGTTTTCGCAATGCTGCCGGTGGTATCTACGACTGGGAATTTGAGCGAGACGGGCGACCATTGAGTGTACGAGTCGGTCGGGGACTGGTGCTGAACGACGGTGACTTGATGGTATCGGCAGCGCTGGAAGGCTTTGGACTGGCACATCTCATGGAAGACATGGTGGCTGACGAAGTCGCCGCCGGTCAGCTGGAATCCGTTCTGCAGGACTGGTGCGAGCCTTTTATCGGCTATTACCTCTATTACCCCAGTCGCAAACAACCCACACAAGCCTTTCGCCTTTTTCTGGACGCACTGCGCCGGAACCGACAGTGAGGCGCTGAAGCCAAGCATGTTTTCCAGTAAGAGTGGAGTTTTTACTCGCTTGGCTTGTGTATTATCAATTCATGTAATAACCTAAGTTACATGAAAAGAGACAGCCGTTTATCGGGCGTTCTGCACGTCCTGTTACACATGGCCGAAGCTGGTTCACCGCAAACCTCGGATGCGCTGGCGACCATGATGCAGACCAACCCGGTGGTCATCCGTCGAATTCTCGGTGGCTTGCGCGACCAGGGTTTGGTGCGGTCAGAAAAAGGTCATGGCGGCGGTTGGCGCCTGATCTGTGATCTGGAAAAAACCACCTTTTACGACATTTACGTCGCTCTGGGAGAACCGGTGTTGCTGGCCATTGGCCACCGTACCGAGATGCCGGGTTGTCTGGTCGAACAGGCCGTTAACTCCGCCCTGGGTGATGCCTTCGCCAGCGCTGAACAGCAACTGCTGGAGCGCTTCAAAGGCGTCACTCTGGCGCAACTCAGCAACGATTTTCATCACGGCATGCGCCGTCGAAACGCCGCTGCCGATCAGGAGAATCAGTGATGACTACAACTTACGATGCCGTCATTGTCGGCGGCAGTTATGCGGGCATGGCAGCCGCCATGATGTTGGCACGGGGCTACCGCCAGGTGTTGGTAATCGATGGCGGCCAGCGTCGCAACCGCTTTGCCAGTCACGCCCATGGCGTGATCGGCCAGGATGGCAAACCACCGGGTCAGATTGCCGATGAAGCCCGCGCTCAGTTGCTCGAATATCCGAACGTGACCTGGGTGAATGGCCAGGCCGACAGCGTTGCTGCGCGTGATGGCGTCTTCAAGTTAAGGCTCGAAAACGGCGAACACTATCAAGGGCTCTATCTGATATTGGCAACCGGCGTGCGCGATGTTCTGCCGCCGATCGCTGGCCTGAATGAGCGCTGGGGTCAGAGCGTGTTTCATTGCCCTTATTGCCATGGCTATGAACTGAACCGAGGTGCTCTGGGTGTGTTGGCAACCAGTGAAGAATCAGCGCATCAGGCCTTTATGATTCCGGACTGGGGGCCGACTACTTTTTTCCTCAACGGCGTCTTTGAACCGTCGGCCGATCAACGCAGTGAACTGTCGGCCCGGGGCGTGACCATTGAGCGCGAAAAGGTCACCGAAGTCAGCGGCGATAACCAGGCCATCGTGCATCTGACCGACGGTCGTCAGGTAGAACTGGCCGGTTTGTTTGTGGCTCCGAAAATGGAAATGACCAATACCCTGGCCAGCCAATTGGGGTGCGCGATGACAGAAGGTCCCATGGGCGCTTATATCGAAACCGATATGATGCAAGCCACCTCGGTACCCGGCGTTTTTGCTTGCGGCGATGCCGCACGACCTTTCGGTAACGTCACCTTCGCCATGGCCGGCGGCACCATGGCCGGTACCGCTGTGCATCGCTCCTTGATGCATCATTCCATTTTGCAGCAAGCCGGTTGAGATCATGCAGCCAGAGCAACTGACGGCCATTTTCGATCAGCAAGCGGCGGGCTACGACCGCCAGGCTCAGCGTCGCGAGCCGATCGAAAACGCCCTGCGTTTTTTGCTGGAAGCGGTGTTTGCCGACCTACCGACGAACGCTCATGTACTCTCTGTCGGTTCAGGTACCGGCACCGAAGTTATTGCTCTGGCACAACGTTTTCCGCATTGGCATTTCACCTTGGTAGAGCCATCGGCGGGCATGGTTGAGGTGTGTCGACAGAATCTGAAAGATGCAGGCATAGCCGAGCGTTGCACCCTACAGCAGGGATATCTGGAGAGCGTGTCGCCCGCCAAGCAGTTTGATGCGGCGACTTGTTTTTTGGTGTCGCAATTCCTGGTTGAGCCGGAAAAACGAAGCGCCTTTTTCCGGCAGCTTGCCCAACGCCTGAAACCAGACGCCCCCTTAGCCAGTTCTGATTTGATGTTCGATACCAGATCGCCGCAGTTCGATACCAGCCTGGCTTTGTGGCAGCGCATCACTACGGGTTCGCCAGCGACCACAGAACAGCTTGAACGCTTAAAAACGGCTTATACCAGTGACGTTGGCGTCTTGCCTTTTAATGCGGTGGCCCATCTGGTTAAGGAGGCTGGCTTCGAGGTGCCGTTACCTTTTTTCCAGGCGGGCCTGGTGCAGGCCTGGGTAGCACGACGCTCTGCAAGTTAATGAATTAATCAGGGCGGGTTTTGACCTGATGTTCGGTTAGTTTCTTTGCTTTGTCTGTTACACCAAAGCGAGGTTTCTAATGAAATTTGCATCCACACGTTTAATCGCCGCCGATCTGCCTTCCATGGTGGCATTCTATGAAAACATCACCGGGCAGAAAGCCGATTGGTTGGCGCCTGTTTTTGCCGAACTGATCGTACCACCCGGCGTCCTGGCCATTGGCGCTGAAGAAACGGTCGCTTTGTTTGAACCTGGCAGTGCCAAACCTGCCGCTAACCAGACGGCTATTTTGGAGTTCCAGGTCGCGGATGTAGACGCTGAATACGAGCGATTAAAAGACCAGGTGGATTGGGTACATGGCCCTAAAGTTTTGCCCTGGGGAAATAGGACGGTACAGTTTCGCGATCCGGAAGGTAATCTGGTGGCTTTGTTTATGCCGCAAACCGAAGCCGCCAAGCAGCGTTTTGGTCAGCGCTGAACCTTTATTATAAACGGGTGAAAAATATTTCCTGTTTTCGGTGCGGACCGTCGTTGCCATCGAGTTCGGTTTTTGCCAATCCCGACTTGCCAGCAAGCGCGCCGACCAACTGACGATTGAATAAACTCTGCCGTTCGTCAGAGACAAATTCATTGATTGAAAGCCACTCGGCTTCGGCAATTTCGTCCGTGTCCTGAATGGCGATCTTAGTGTCCATTGGCGTTAATTTGCAGACGAAATAGGCGTTACTTTTACCGAATCGATAAGGGTGTTTGGTGGCAAAACCGAGCACCGATTCGAAGCGGGTTTTGATGCCGGTTTCTTCCCAGACTTCCCGCTGCACAGCGGCCTCGATGGATTCACCGACTTCAACGTGACCGCCGGGTAATTTAAAGCCGGTCATGCCTTGCTCACGGATCGCCAGAAAGCGACCTTCACCGTCTTCCACCAAGCCACCAGCACCAAGCGTATGAGAGGGTACAAAGGGCGCAAAGGCATCGTCGCGTAAGCGTTTAATCAGCGTGAGCTCAGCTTCCAGACAGTTATGGAATACGAAGCCCAGTTCGGTGGCGATACCGGTTAAATGAGCGCGTTCAATGGGCAAGGTGAGCCAGACTAACTGCTTGCCATCAGTTTCACTTTGCGCCAACAAGGCCGCCAGTTTTTCCGCAAAGACGGCGACATCTTCGGGCAGATTTTGCGGCGAAATAATAACGCCATTAAAGGCATCGGCCTGGGCTTGCATTATTCGCCTGCGCTGAGTTGATCAAGTAAGCCGGGTGGCATGGAAGGCCGGCCGCGCTCGTTCATAGCGGTCCAAATAAATGCCGCTTGTAAACACAACACACCATCGCTGCGCACGATACGTTGATCAAAGGCTGCGCGAATCCGGTCTACTAGCCGCAAGCTGCTCTCAGTATGAAAGTGATCGCCACTGGTCAGCGGTTTTTTGTAATCGATTTCGGCGCGAACGATGACCAGATCAACGCCTTGTTTCGATTGCTCGGCAAAATTCACGCCTTTAGACAGCAGGAACTCGTGGCGCGCGTGTTCGAGATAATTTTGATAGACGGCATTGTTCACAATGCCTTGCAAATCGCATTCGTAATCGCGGACTTTGAATTCCAACTTCATGCTCATGCGCGACCCTCAAACCCTTCCAGTACATTGACAGCGTTAACGCCTATAGCGTCGACATCATAGCCGCCTTCCATGGTGAACAGGGTTGGCTTGCCGAGGTTGGCGATGCGTTCGCCCATGCGTAAATAATCGTCGCTGGTCAGTTTGAAAAACGAAATCGGATCGCCTTCAAAGGTATCGACGCCCAGCGCAACAACCAGAAAATCCGGATTGTAGGCCTCGATCTGATGACAGGCGTCTTCCAAACCGTCTTTCCAAATCTCGAAAGGTGTACCCGGCGGATAACGACGGTTCCAGTTGTAGCCTGCGCCTTTACCCGCGCCGGTTTCGTCTTCAAAACCAAGAAAGTGCGGGAACACCAAATCCGGGTCGCCGTGAATGCTCAGCGTGAACACGTCGGAACGTTCGTAGAAGATCGACTGAGTGCCGTTGCCGTGGTGGAAATCGACATCCAGAATCGCCACGCGCTGGGCACCACCATCGCGAAACGCCTGGGCAGCGATGGCGGCGTTATTAAAGAAGCAGTAGCCGCCGTACAGATCGGCAGCGGCGTGATGGCCCGGTGGCCGGCACAATGCAAAGGCGGCGCGGTCGCCATTTTGAATCTGCTTTTGCGCCGTTAGCGCCACGTCGACTGATGCCCGTGCCGCTTCCCAGGTGCCATCGGTAATGGACGTTTCGGCGGCGAAGCTGTAATAACCGAGGCGGCCGTCGATGTCTTTCGGCGCCCGGTGGCGCATACCGCGCCCAGCCCAGACCGCTGGAATCGCCTCGCCCGGCTTGCCAGCGGCTTTCCAGTCGGCCCAGCAATGTTCCAGAAAGTCGATGTAGTCATCGGTATGGATGGCGCGAATGGGCGTAAGGCCATGCTCGACCGGCGCCAATACCTCGCCCAACTGACGATCCTTCACCCGCGCCAGAATGGTCTCGGCGCGATTGGGGTTCTCATAAGGCGGCACCAGAATGCCGCCATCGAGTTCGGAAGTGGCAGTGCGACGGTGATGCAAAGGGGAATAGACGGTTTTCATCGGAAGGGTTCAGCGGCCGTGGAATATGGCCGCTAATGTCGCACAGTCGCGTGGAATTTTCATCGCTGACAGCGATGAGGTTTACATCGATTGAAGTCTGTATTCCAGCGAAACCCCAATGTACTGAACGTCTTCAACGATCTGCGTCCAGTCGGTCACCAGGCTCAGGTTCGGCGACAGATGCAGCATCGCGCCTGCGCCATAACTCAAACCGGTATCGGAATCGGTGATGGTTTGGCACGAGCCGCTGACACAGCCTTCCACCTCAGACTGCGCACTCAGAACACCCACCCGGCCATGCACGGAAAAGCGCGACCCCAGCGGTTGTTCATACCGGCCGTATACCGCAAAAGTGGTCAGCCAGGCCGAGGCAAAGCCCACTGAATTCCCCGAGCTGTTAACGATGTCGCCTTCGGCTTCACTGACGGTCGCACTGACTTCCGATTGCAGTGACAGTTGTGGCAACAATTCATAGGCATAACGGGCAGCAATCCCGACACCCGGATCGTCGTAATCGGTAATGGTTTGGTATTGCAGACCCACACCGAACGACTGATCGGCCTTGGCCAAGGTGGCGCTGAACAGCACCAGTAGCGAGATAAACAGACGAATGTGCACGCGGTTCTCCTTCTTATCGTGACTCACATAAGGTGGTCACAGCATAAGAAGGCGTTTGAAAACAGGCGTGGCGGATTGAATCGAAAAAGTGGCCGATTGACGCAAGTTGAGAGGTTCAGTCAGCGGCTTGTGTACTGGATGCTTGGAGTTGGCGTGGGGAATAACCAAACTGCTTCTTAAAGGCGAAAGAGAAATGCGACAGATCTTCAAAACCCAGTTCCAGGTAGATGTCGGAGGCCGTGGTGGCCTGGTGGGTTAATAGAAAGTGCGCTTCCTCTAAGCGTCGCCGGACCAACCAGGCAGCCGGCGAGCTATTAAAGATGGCTTTAAAATCGCGCTTGAACGCCGAGAGGCTGCGGCCGGTCAGAAAGGCAAAGCGCTCCAGGCTGACGTTGAATTTGTAGTGTGTCGCCATGAACGATTCCAAATCCAAACGACCCGGACGGCGGAAGTCGAACAGTATGGCCGCCAGCTCGGGCTGTTGTTGCAGCAGTAGTAACAGCAGTTCTTCGCGCTTGACCTCAGCAAAGGCCGGGTCCAGTTGCCCACCGCCTAAATAGTAGGGGCGCAACGATTGGACAAAGGCGGCCAGACGATCGGTACTTTGTAAGTGAACAAAGGTGTCGGTCTCAGCCCCGGTCGCTAGTGGTTTCGGGTGGCGTTCTAAAAAACGCCGTAACAGCGCTTCGTCAAACCGAACCGCCATCTTTTCATAACGGCCGGGTTGGCGATGTTTGCGGTAGTGCACCAGGCGGTTTTTACGGACTAAAACCGCCGATCCTGCCTCTAATCGCAAGTACTGCTGGCCGTCGAAGCCTTCCATCTCGCCTTCAATAACGAAGATAAACAGATGCTCAGCGACAAATTGCTCGGGTGAAATGTCCGGGCCCAAGTAGCAGGCGGATGCGTCGGTGAGGTTGTTCATTGGCCCAACAATCCAAAGTGTTCCAGGCTCAGTGCGGCATCGAGAATGGCCGTCTCGTTAGAACGAGGTTGCCAACCGAGCAGCGTGCGCGCTTTGGCGTTGGAGGCATTGCGACGGATACCCAGCATAGGGGTCAGCTCCCGGGCTTTCGGATTAAACAGCGCAACCAATCGTACCAACCAGTCGGGCAGTGCTTTGGGGTCTGGGTTGGCCACCAGCTTGGGGTAATGCTGCGCCACCAGATGGGCGATGTCGATCAAACTCAGCTCGCCGCCCGCAAACGCCAAAAACCGTTCACCAGCAGCCTGTGGATGCGTCATCGCCAGTAAATGTAAAGCGGCAACATCGCGCACGTCGACAATGCCCAGGCGAATGGATGGCAGCCGTTTCATAGAGCCATCCAACACCGCCTTTAACAGGCTTGGGCCGCTCGACAAATTAGCGTTCAGCTGAGGCCCAAAAATACCCATGGGATTAATCACGCTCAGCTCCAGCGAGCCACCGTCACGCTCGATAAAATCCCAGGCGGCGCGTTCGGCCAGAACCTTCGATTTATTGTAGGGCGATAAACCGGGTTGATGCGGGTCGGTCCAGTCGGCCTCGGTGATGGGTTGATTGGGGTCTTTATGGCTGTAGCCAACGGCGCCGAAATTAGAAGTCATCACCACGCGCTTAACTCCACCATCCCGCGCCGCTTTCAGTACCCGCCGGGTGCCCTGGACGGCCGGTTGAATCAACTCATCTTCGTGCTTGGGTTTGTGGTGAAAGATCGGCGAGGCCAGGTGTTGCACATAGTCGTGCTGGGCACACAGCTCGTCCCAGCCGGCATCGGCCATTAGGTCGGCTTGTGCAAATTGCAGTTTGGGTATTTTGGAGATACCGGCCTGTTCCAGACTATTCAGCACCTCCGCCTGCTTGCCCAGATCGCGCAGCGTGGCGGTAACCGAATAACCCTGTTGCAGCAACTGAGCGATGAGATGTACGGCGACAAAGCCATTGCCGCCGGTGACCAAAACCCGAGTGTCGGCTGGAGAAGTTGTCATAACTTGAACCCCTGAAGGAAAGAGCGTTCAAGTCTAAGGCCTGTGTTCCAGTTGCCACTTTGTTGAGCGGCTCAAATTGACTTTGTTCAGAAGTCCAGAATTAAAGGCCTAGGTCAGAAGGTTAGGTTGTCCTACACCACCGTACTGAACTGCGGGTTTGACTGCGCCTTCATCCGCTCAATCCGCTTCCAGACTTTCTCGTGGAAGTAGAACGCCACCGTATTCACCCCTGGTTCAACCAACGCCACCAGACCGCCGACGACAAAACTGCCGGTCAAAGCCCAGGCGACGCTGAAAGCGATGGAAAAGTGCATCACGGCAAAAGTGGCTGTTTTAATCATCTCGGTGCCTGCTGTAGGTTTTGGCTATGATGAGAATGATAGTGGTTATTGTTTGATTGTCTAAGGTGTTCGAATTTATGTGGGTGATAGGTACGGCGTATGGCTTTGCTAACGTTGAACCTTTCATTAATGGCGCTTATATATTCTCGAAATTTCTGAATGCGGTGAGGTTTGCGTATTGTTGGTATAAAGTTGCTCTAAGAAGTAAAAGGAAAACTACTAATGTTGGTATACAGTGGAAATAAGAAACGATTCATCGAGGATGTAAGTGCAAACGCTATAGAAAATATCATTTTGACAGAATTTCAAAGGAAGTTATTTAAGCGCCCATCTAAGAATGAAGTTCTGTCATGGAAGAACTCCATGCAATACATGTTTAAGATTCTAATTGACCCAGATATTCCACTGGATTCAGGTGTTTCAATTGAATATATGTTGCCTTTGGCTAGCAAGCGCATCGATTTCATATTGACAGGTAAGGGCGAAGATAAACGAGACACCGCGGTAATTATAGAGCTCAAGCAATGGAGTGAAGTAAAAAAAACTAGCAAGGACGGAGTAGTAAAAACCTATTTAGGTGGAGGGGAAAGAGAAACCAATCACCCTTCCTATCAAGCATGGACCTATTCAGCATTAATAGAAGATTATAATGAAACCGTTAGGCAAGAAGATATAAGGTTAATGCCTTGTGCATATCTACATAATTTAGATTCTGATTCAGCTATTAATGATGACTTTTATGCTGTTCATACTAGCAAAGCTCCTGTTTTTATTTCATCGGATGCTAAAAAGCTCGCTGACTTTCTAAAAAAATATGTCAAATATGGCGATACCGATAGCATCATGTATCGTATCGAGCATGGCAGAATTAAACCTTCAAAGGGGTTGGCTGATAGTCTTACTTCGATGTTAAGTGGGAATCAGGAATTTCTGATGATCGACGATCAAAAGTTGGTTTATGAAGCGGCTATTGATCTAGCGCATAAAGCCAAAAATAGTAAAAAAGTACTTATTGTTGAAGGTGGGCCGGGTACAGGTAAATCAGTGGTAGCTGTCAATTTATTAGTCGAGTTTACCAAGCGTGAATTGAATACGCAGTATGTGTCAAAGAATGCAGCTCCTCGGGCCGTTTATGCTGCAAAACTGACCGGCACAATGACAAAAACCAAAATTAACAATATGTTTAAAGGGTCAGGTTCATATATTGAAACAGAGTCCAATTTTTTTGATGCACTGATCGTAGACGAAGCCCATCGACTGAATGAACGCTCAGGTCTTTATGGCAATCAAGGCGTCAATCAGATCAAAGAGATAATCAATGCGTCTAAGCTTTCTATATTTTTTCTTGATGAGAATCAGCGAGTCACTTTAAGTGACATTGGTTCGCTAGAAGAGATTGAGATGTGGTCGAGTCAGCTGGGTGCAGAAATTCAGCGTATGGATTTAAAATCGCAATTTCGTTGTAACGGATCAGATGGTTACCTTGCATGGCTTGATTCATCATTGCAGATACGAGAGACGGCAAACAACACGCTTGAAAATATTGATTACGATTTCAAAGTCTTCAACTCACCTGTTGAGTTGCGGAATGAGATTTTTCAGAAAAATGCGATTAATAATAAATCACGACTTGTCGCCGGATATTGTTGGAAATGGGCGAGTAAAAAAGATAAATACGCAATGGATATCAAAATTCCGGAATATGGCTTTGAAGCACAATGGAATCTCACTACAGACGGTAGCCTATGGATTGTGTCTCCAGAGTCCGTCAGAGAGATTGGCTGCATTCATACTTGTCAGGGACTCGAAGTAGATTACATCGGCGTAATCATTGGCCCCGACCTTATCGTGCGTAATGGTCGGATAATCACTGACGCAAGCAAGAGAGATGGCAGAGATAGTACTGTTAGAGGTTACAAAAGACTTTTGAAGGAAAAGCCTAGCGAGGCAGTCAAAGTTGCCGATGATATTGTTAAGAATACCTACCGTACGCTAATGACACGTGGACAAAAGGGCTGCTATCTATTTTGCACAGATCCAGAAACCAACGAGTATTTTTCAGCTTTGATTGATCAGGCTCGCCAGATTAAAGAGATAACACTTGAAGAGAAATATCCTGGTTTAAATCTCCGGATTCTTCCAAAAGATGAAGCTATACCTTACATAAATTCTGTTCCTTTATATGACTTGAAGATTGCTGCTGGCGACTTTAGCGAGTACCAAATTACAGGCGAGTTTGACTGGGTCGAGCTGCCAGAACATTTTCGTTTGGCTGAAGGATATTTTGTTGCACAAGTGCTGGGCGAGTCTATGAATCGACGTATACCAAATGGTTCTTGGTGCCTTTTTAAAGCCGACTCTGCGGGATCTCGCGAAGGAAAGATCGTATTGGTGCAACATCGGGATATTCAAGATATTGAGCAGGGAGGGCATTACACAGTTAAGGAGTATCATAGTGATAAAATTTTTTCAGAGGATGGTGAATGGCACCACTCCAGGATCACACTTAGACCAAAATCTAGTGCGCTAGGTTATAAGGACATTGTATTAAGTGAAGATCAAGCAGGAGACTTAAGGGTAGTTGGTGAATATATTTCGATTCTGAATTAGCGAGCTTTAAGGTTGTCTAAACTAGCTTTCCAGGGCGTTGATTGCTACCTCCCAAGGCAATCGACTTCCAGCTTCGCGCATCCGCTCATAGGCTTGGCGTGCTGAATGTTTATCGACAAGCCTATGAGTGATCAGCTCGTTCACCAGCCAGATCGTGCCTCGGCATTCCACTGCTTCAGTTCCTGCGGCGGCTCTGAGGTCTCCGTCGCCGGTTAGTAATGGACAACATTCTTGTTTTGCCAGTGCCAGGCAGAAACAATCGTAGCGGCTGGGTTTGGCGTAAACGCCAGTCAGTCTCTGCGCTTCCAGCATTCCTTCCGGCGTTAGCTCCGTTTCAATCAGTCCCAAACCAAGAAGATAGCCATGCTGGTCTGAGAGTTCGTCCTTGAACAGCATGTCCGATACTTTGAATTCGTATGGTAACTGGAACATCAGCTCTACCAACTCACCGGCTTCCATGTCGATCAGTACGTTGGCGTCGCTGATGAGCACCTCCATCAGTCACCAACCTCGGCCAGCACGCGTGATTTGCGGAAAGTACTAACAGGCATTGCTAACAGTTCAGCGGCTTTTGAATCGGAAAGGATGCCTTCGCCCGCGCCCCGGTAAACCAGCTGCTCGAAGTGCTGAGTGTGCTCTGGTGGGTAAGGTCTGCCGGGTTCCTGGCGATGCCAGCCTTTTTGGCGAACGGTGCGGCACATGGCTGCAAACTTCTCGTCGCTGATTACGCCCAGGTCTTTGCAGCGGTAGAGCAGGGCTTGGATGCTTAAACCGTATTCGTGTTTCAGTAAATCCAGTTCTTTCCATTCCAGGTTATGGCGTTGCCGGCCCAAAGCGGACCAAACACCTTCTTGGGGAATTAGGAAGGCGCCGGCAAAGCGATTGCAGGCTTTTTCCTCGTCGATGTCAGTTGGCAATCGGTCGTGCAGTACCAAGTGGCCTAATTCGTGCGCCAGGGTGAATCGTTGCCGATCACCCGGCCAGTGTTTCGATACGACGATGACCGGCACGTTTTCAACGGTGGCTTGTAAACCGTCAAACTGATTGGCGTGCTCTGACTCGGTTTGGATGACCAAGACACCCTGGGATTCCAGTAGATCGATTAACTCTGGAATTGGGTTCAGGCCGAGATGCCAGTGGTGGCGAATGTGTTGGGCAGCCTTTTCAACGTCGTCCAGCGATTCAATGGTTGGCAATTGGGCGGGCAGCACGAATTCATCGACAGGAAATTCCGGCCAAAGGTTGCGTAACTCAAACCAACGCTCCGCCTGGTCCAGTACATCGGCTTTTAACTGGTTGATGACTTTCTGTGGAGTGCTGGCTTTCTTGCGGTATTCGATGCCTTCCAGCCTGACGGTGTTCGGGCGGAAAAAGTACTCGGACCGCACTGATAGTGCGTCGCACAGTCGAATCAATACCGATGAAGACGGCATGCTTTCGTCGTGTTCGTACTTTTTAATCATGTTGGCGCTGACGCCGATGGCCTGGCCCAGGTTGGCCATTGAAAGGCCAGATGCCGCGCGGGCGCGCTTGAGTCGTTCACCGATCATGGCCGCCTCCGGTTTATAAATAACAACAATTGTTGTAAATCATAAACCGGCAAGTTTATTTCTGACAGACGTAAAACGTGAACTGCTGTGAATTTGGTTAAAAAATAGGCTATGCAATCATTAAGCGTTTGTCGCCAACCTCTCCTTCAACCCCGAATGCCGCTCAACTCGCATCCGCACCCCTTCCAGCCAAACCCCTTCCCCACCGAACACCACCAACGCCTGCTTCGCCCGCGTTAAACCCGTGTAGATCAGTTCGCGGGTGAGCTTGGGGCTGGGGGGTTCTGGCAATACCATCGCGACGTGTTCGAATTCGCTGCCCTGGGTTTTGTGGATGGTCATGGCGTAGACGGTTTCGTGCCTCGGCAAGCGGCCCGGGGCGATGGGTCTGTGGCCGTCGCCTTCTGGGAACCAGGCCAGGAGTTGGCCGTTGTCGTCGGGCCAGAGCAGGCCGATGTCGCCGTTGTAGAGGCCGACGCCGTAGTGGTTTTCGGTGACCATGATTGGTTGGCCGCGATAGGCGGGTTCGCGGTTGGGGTTGAGTTGGCGTTCGATGCGTTCGTTCAGCGCTTCTACGCCGCGTGGGCCGACTCGGGTCGGGCACAGCAGGCGGAATTGGAACAGACGGTCGAAGGCTTCGGTCAGGGTGTCGGCCTGGGCGATGGGTTGGTACCAGGTGCGCGTCCAGGCGTCGATTTGGGCGTAGAGGTTGCTATCGCCGAGCCATTGGACGTCGCTGTGTTCGCCTTTGAGCGTGGCCAGGCTGGCGTCGCTTTGACCGTCGATGACTTGTCGGGCGAGTTGGCCGATGCCGGAATGGGGGCCGAAACGGCGGCTGTCGTAGAGATAGCTGAGGTAGTCGGCACTGTTTTGAACGCTGTTTTCAACGTTCATTCCCAACTGTTTAAGTTGAGTTTTTCGAGCCTTTGAGTAGCCCGGATGCGGTCTTTCGGCCAAGTCGGCGAGCACGCTTCCGGCTGCAACGGACGGTAACTGGTCGGCATCGCCCAGGAAGATGACGCGAACGTGTTCGGGTAGGGCGCGGAAAAGCCGGGTCATTAATGGCAGATCAACCATCGAGACTTCATCGACCACCAGAATATCGAGTTCCAGCGGGTTGCGTTCGTTATGGCGGAAGTCGAGTTGGTTGGGAATGACGCCCAATAAACGGTGCAGCGTGGAGGCTGTTTCCGGAATGGCCTCGAGCGTGAGCATATCGACCGGGCCGAGCAGGCCAGCTTTGGCAGCGCGGATGGATTCGCCCAAACGCTGGGCCGCTTTGCCGGTGGGGGCGGCGAGTTTGATAACCGGCAACTCGTTGGCGGTGGCCGCCAGTAAGGCGAGCAGTCGGGTGACAGTGAAGGTTTTGCCGGTGCCAGGCCCGCCGGCGATGACGGTAAAGCGGTTGAGCAAGGCATTGGCGGCCGCGACCTGCTGCCAGTTGGTGGTGTCGCTGGTGCCGAATAAGTCGGTGAGTACCTGCTTGGCGCTTTTCAGGTTGGCGTCGACCGGGGCGTTGAGGCGCGAACCCAAGGCGGCGGCCAGTTCGGTTTCGAAGCGCCAGTAGCGGCGCAGGTAGAGGCGGTCGAGGTCGAACACCACCGGGGCGTTGTCGTCGGGGCCGATTGGCAAGGCGCTGAGTTTTTCAATCCAGTCGTTCAATGCCGGGAAGCGATAACCACTGTCCGGGTCGTCTTCAGCGCGCCACTCAAAACGACCGGCCCAGTGGCTCAGTTGCAGGCAGGCGTGGCCCTGTTGCAGCGCCTGGCTGACGCCGACCAGGGAGTGGAACAGCCAGTCATCGTGGCAATTCAAAAAGTCGCACAGCCGTTCGGCGAGCAATAAGTCGAGTTCGGCGACGCCTTCCAGATGACGGTTTAGGTCGAGTAGGTCGGTCATGCGTTCGCCTCCTCGCCTTGGAACAACGCATCCAGTTCGGCGATGGCGTTAAGGTCGGCTTCACGATGATAGATGCCGCTGCTTTGGCCCGGCGCCATGCCGCGCAGGTAGAGGTAATGCACGCCGCCCAGATGCTGCGCCGGGTCGTAATCGGCCAGTCGCGTTTTCAGATAGCGGTGCAGCGCCAGGCTGTAGATCAGGTATTGCAGGTCGTAGTAGCTGTTCTGCACGCTCTCGGTCAGCCAGGGGTCTAGGTAGCGCGCCAGCTGGTTGCCGAGATGGCTGGATTTGTAATCGACCACGTAATAGCGGCCGGCCCAGTGGTAAACCAAGTCGATGTAGCCGTGCATCATGCCTTTCAGCCGCCGTGGGTCGGGCAGTGCTACCGCTTGCTGGCCGCGGTGGCGGGCGAGAATATCGGCCAACTGGCGGCCGGCGCTGGTGGTGGCGTTGAGCGGGAAATAGAACTCCGATTCGCGCAGCGTCTGGTTGAGCGGTAAGTCCACCAACCGCACGCCGCTGGGCAGTTCGGTTTGCAGAATCTCGTTGAGCCAGTCGATTAACTGCGGCTCAGCGTCTTTGATGCCGCTGATCAAGCCCTGATAGCGCTGGCGCGGCGCCTGTAAGGCGGCGTCGAAATCGGGTTGGTGGAAGTCGAGGCGTTCCAGAATGTCGTGCAGCAGATTACCGGCTTCGGCGCCACGGGCGAGCGAGAAGCGCAGTGGCAGCTCGCCGCTGGGCGTGTTGGTGGCTTCGGGTTCGTCCTGGTCGCGGTCGGGGTTGGAGAGGCCACCGTGGCGCGCGTTGCGGGTCAGTGCCGAGAAAGAGCTGAGCCACCAGTCGCGTTCGATCTGGCCGTGGAAGTCGGCGGGTTTTAGGTTGGTTGGTTGGGTTGTTGTGGCCGAGGGGTTTTGTTCGGTCGTTAGGGCGAGATCCCGGATCAAGTCCGGGATGACGTTGTTAGGGGCGTCCGGGATGACGGCGCTGTTTTGGTTGCTTGCTTGAGTGCCGAGTTTTTCGCGGATCGTGCCGAATTGTTCGATGCCCATGCAGCGCGCCAGCGGGCTGCGGCCGAATTCTTTGAAGTCGGCCGCCAGAATATAGAGTCGACTTTCGGCCCGGGTGGCGGCGACGTAGAGCAGGCGGATATCTTCGGCGATTTGTTCTTGCTGCCAGAGTTCGATTTCTTCGTCGCTCGGGTTCAGGGCCAGGCGGGCGCTGTGATCATTGCGATCGTGGTAACGCACCAGCGAGGGCGTTTGCCGGGCGCTGCGGCCGTAGCTGACGAACGGCAGGAAGACGACCGGGTATTCCAGGCCTTTGGCGCCGTGCTGGGTGATGACCTGTATCAGGTCGGCGTCGCTTTCCAGTCGCAGTTGCGCTTCGGCGGCCAGGCGGTCGTCGTCGCGCGCCTGGTCGAACCAGTGCAGCAGCGCCCAGGGTTGGCGGTGATGCTGGCTGGCTTGTTGCAGCAGTTCGAGCAGATGCAGGCTGTTGGTCAGGGCGCGTTCGTGTTGCGCCGGTCGCGGTTGAACGTGGCGTTGGAACAGCGCCAGCGCCATGCTCATCAGGCCCTGGTTGAGCCAGCGTTCGCGCAGTTCGGTGACTTCGGCTTGCAGTTCGGCCCAGCGATGTTCGTTTTGATGCAGCTCAAACAGCGCTTCGGTATCGAGGCCAAACCAGGGCGTGGCGAGCGCCGCAACTAAAGCGCGATCGTTTTCCAGATCGAGAATGCCATGCAGTGCCAGGCGCAGGCTGTCGGCTTCTTCGCTTTTCAGGACGTTGTCGCGGCTGCTTAAATAGACCGAATTTAGGCCGTATTCGCGCAGTGCCAGTTGGATGGTGGCGGCTTCGTTTCTGTCGCGGACCAGTATTGCGATGTCGGCCGGGCGTACTGGTTTATCCTGCCAACTCGCTTGCGTTAACAGCCGTTGGATTTCGGCGGCGGCCCAGACCGCGAGTGTGCTTTGAGCCTCTTTGGCGTAGGGCTTGTCGTCGGCAGGCAGTAGCCCCCATTGCACGGCTGCACGGCCCGCTGGGTCGTTCAGTTCAGCGGCGTCTTTGGCGCCGGCGTTGACTGGCTGGTAGTTGATGCCGAAGCCGAAAACCTCGCGGCCGCCGTCGTAAAACAGTTGGTTGTAGCCGTCGACGACGTCCGGGTGTGAACGGAAGTTGGTGTCCATCTGCCACTGCTGGTCGGCGTTGTCTCGCGCGCTTAAATAGGCGAATACATCGCCGCCGCGGAAACCGTAAATGGCCTGTTTGGGGTCGCCGATCATGCACAGCAGCGGCTCGGGTTTTCCGTCGTCCGGTCTTTGATAAATCCTATCCAGAATGGCGTACTGGTCCGGATCGGTATCCTGAAATTCGTCGACCAGCGCGGCCGGGAATTGCTCGGCCAGCGCCGCCGCTAAGGGTGCGCCGCCGTCTTCGGTTAAGCGTTGGCGTAGCAACACAATCAGGTCGTTGAAATCGAGTTGGTTGAGGCGATCTTTGGCGTTGGCCAGATGCTGACGGGCGTAGTCGATGCCGGCCCAGGCCAGTTGGGCGCGGTGTTCCAGACTGATTTGATTCAGCGCTTTGGTGAGGCGATGCAGCGTCGGTAACTGGTCGATTTTTTTGGCGGTGCTGAAGGCGTTTTTGTTAAAAGCCTTATCGAATAACGCCGGTGCTGAACCGGGCCAGGGTTGATTGGCGAGTTGGGTTAATTCGTCCAACGTCGCTTGCCAGATGGCTTGGTTATCGCCGCGCCGGGTTTTGACGTTCAGCGCATAAAACGCCTCGGCCTCGTTGTCCCACTGCTCACGAAACGCCTGCCAGGCCGGTTCCGGGTCGGTCACGCCCGGCTCGGGTAACGGATCGCTGCTGGCGATGGTATTGGCCCAGGCATCGAAAAACGCATCCGGTGTGGGCCAGTGTTGGTAGAGCAAACCAAAGTCATCATCGCCGGCGCGGCGGCGATACCAGTCGCGCAGCGCTTCCAGTATCAGCTCGCGGCTGTCGGTTTCCATCTCGGCGTTAAAGCCGATGCCGCTGGCAAAAGCTTGCTGCGTTAAAGCGCGTTTGCAGAAACCGTGGATGGTGTAGACCGTGGCTTCATCCAGATGCAACAGCGCCTGGTGCAGTCGGGCTTTGGCTTTGACTGGCTCGATGCGCTGGCGCAGTTCGGCGAAAAAGGGTTCGTCGAGTGAGTCCCACTGGTCGTGGGCCTGGCGCAGCAGCGTTGCCAGACGGCCGCGCAGTTCTTCGGTGGCGGCTTTGGTGAAGGTCATCACCAGAATGCGGTCGACGCCGAGGTTCGATTCCAACAGCAGTCGAATATAGAGCCGGGTGATGTTGTAGGTTTTGCCGGTACCGGCGCTGGCTTCGATCAGCTGGCGGCCGGTCAGTGGCAGGGTGGTGGCGTCGAGTTTAGGCATGGGCCGTCTCCTGCAGGTGCGCAAACAAGGGTTCATAGAGCGCCAGCAGATCATCGCGCAGCGTCGCTTCATCGGGCGCTTCGGGCCAGAACCAGTGCATATAGGCGTCGCTGCCTAAACCGCTGCGGAACTGGTCGCCGGTCCAGAGGCGGTCGAAGTGGTACGGCTGGTAGTCGCCGCGCGTGCGCGGTTTGGCGACTTCCAGGCCGATGGCCGAGTTAAACGGCAGCGGCCGGCACAGCGCCAGTTTCCAGATGCGCAGCCAGTTGGTCAGTTCGGTCTTGGCGTCGTCGGCGGTTAGCGCTGCCAACTGCAATTGATAGACGGCGTCGGTTTTGTTGGTGCGGTACAGGCCCAGGGTTTCGGTCGCACCACTGAGGTTGGCGACCAGATGGTGCAGCCAGAGCGTCAGGTAATCTTTGCCTTTGGCGTCGGCCAGGCGCCAGAACAGCAGGCGGCCGTCGGCGAGGCGAGGTAACTGGGCGCTGAGTTGCTGGCCGTCGATGCGCGTTTCGACGTTTTCGAGTGTCAGTTCAGCGCTGCCCAATGCCATTAAGTGAGCGGCGAATTGTTCGGCCTGTTGCTGCCAGCTTTGCAGGTCGTCTTCGGCCTCAGAGTGATCGGGTAACAAGCCCGAGAGCCGGGCGCGGTCGAGCCAGCTCTCGACCGGCACGTCATCCAAGCCGAGCTCGCTGTCGATCAACTGCGCCTGGAGTTGATAGCGCGTTAAATGATCGGGCGCGAAGGGTTCGCTGTCGTCCAGTTGCGGGCCGCTGTCATAACCCAGGAATAAACCCAGACGCTGGCGCGCGAAGGCGCGTGACGGATGATCGAGGGCGTCGATCAGCTGTTTCAGCGGCAGTTCATCCGGCCATTCCGGTTCCGGCAGTTCGGCGATGTTGCTGGCGTCACGCAGTGGCTCGGTCAGGCGCAACCAATGGCGGTCGAAGCTCGGTTGTGCGCCCTGGTAATTGGCCGCAGCGAAGGGTTGCAGCGGCAGATCGCGAATTTGTTCGCGGCGCCAGCCGGTGGCGCTTTGCAGATAGTCGAACAGTTCGGTCAGCACCAGCGACGGCTGACGCTCGGTGTTGTTGGTAACGTCGCGGCCCTGATAACTCAGATAGATCGCATCGCGCGCCGAGAGCAGCGCTTCGAGGAACAAATAACGGTCGTCACCGCGGCGGGAGCGATCGCCCAGACGATGATCATTCGCCATTAGATCGAAGCCCAAAGGCGGCCGGTGGCGTGGGAATTCGCCGTCGTTTAAGCCGAGCACGGCCAGCACTTTGAAGGGTATGGAGCGCATCGGCACCAACGAACAGACGGTGATCTGGCCGGTTAAAAACTGGCGACCGCCGCTTTGGCTGCCGGAGAACGCCTGCATCAGCACATCGCGAATCACACCTAAGGGAATGTCGCCGTCGAAACCGGCTTCAAAGCAGTGTTGGCCGAGGTCGGCGATGGCGGCGCGCAGGTCGTCGTGCGCCGGGTCGAAGCTCTCGCCAGTGGCGAACAGCGCCAGGCGCAGGCGGTCTTTGAGGAAGGCTTGCCAGTGTTCGATGTCGCGCGGCTGGTTCAGTTCCGCAGCGAGCTGTTTAAGGCGGCGCACGAAGGCCATCAAGCGGCCCAGTTGCAGCGCATCGCTGCCTTCGACGTGCGGCAGTAGTAAGCGCTCACCCAGGATGGTTGCTTCGTCGCCCCAGGCAAAGCCGAGCAGCAGGCGGTCGAGGCCTTGTTGCCAGGTGAAGTGATCGCTCACCTCGCGTTCCACAAAGCCCGCCTTGTGTTCGGCATCCAGCCCCCAGTGCACCGCCGCCGTGCTGAGCCAATGGGCGAGCTGGTCGACGTCGTCGGGTGTTAACTGGAATTGCGTCTGGATGGCCGGAACGCGCAGCCAGCCGATCACCTGGCTGACCTGGAAGCGGGCGTCGGGCAGGGTTAATAAATCGAGAAAGGCAGCGACGGTTGGGTCGGCGTCTTTCAAATGGCGGTCGGCGATCGAACAGGGCAGCGGCGGCACTTTTTCCGAGAGATCTTCAAAGCGGCGCGCGAAGACGGCTTCGACAAAGGGCGCGTAGTCTTCGACGTTGGGGCACATCACCACCACGTCTTTGGGCGTCAGCGTCGGGTCGTCGTTAAACCGATGCAGCAGCCAGTCGTGCAAACCCTGGACTTCGCGCAATGCCGAGTGGGCTCGGGTGACGCTGATGGAGGTGTCGTTCAGCTCGCTGGGCGTGTCGCGGCCATCGCGCAGATGCAGAATGTCGCGTTGTAGTTGGGCCAGCAGCGTTGGCGTTTCGTTTTCGACAAACACCGGCGTTTCCAGATCGGCGCGTTCGCTGAGCAAGCGCACAAAGGCCTGGCCTTGCTGGCCAAGGTTGGCGAGCAGCGGGTTGCCCACATCCAGCGGCGTGTCCGGGTCGCTTTCGGCGTCAATCCAGCGCGCCCGTTGTTTGGCCGCCTGGCGTTCGCTGACCACTTCGCCCCAGTAATCGTCGCTGGGGTTGAGGTAGAGCAGGTGGATGTCGATGCCGCCGCGATCAGACAGCGCTTTAATAAAGTCGAGCCAGAACGGCGACAGCGCGTTGATGCCGAATAGAAACAGCCGTTCGGGCAAGGCATCGGCCGGTTGTGCCAGTTGGTCGATGGCCTGGCGCGCCAGCTTGATCGGGTGGGGTACGGGTGTATCGGCAGTCAGCGAACGCCACAGTTGCGCTTGCCAGTGATCGCCGCGACCGGCATCCCAGTCGGCAATCCAGTCCGGGCGATAGAGCAGATACTGCTCGTATAAATCGGCCAGTTGCTCGGCCAGTTGGTGGCGGCGCACCGCTTGCTGGCGATCGCTTTGGCGTTGCCAGTAACGAGTGGGTTCGGTGAACACAGGATCGGCAGCGATGTCGTCGCGCGCCAGCAACGCATCCAGGCGCCAGCTTAAAACTTCACGTCGATAGGGCGAGGCTTCGGGCACGGTGTTTGGGCCAAGCACGCGGCGAATCAGCGTCCAGAACTCGGTGACCGGCAGTGGAAAGCGCAGGTTCATGCTGATGCGCCGGTGGCGATGCTGCGCCAGTTGCATGCTCAGCCAGTGCTGCATGCCCGGGTTTTGCACCAGAATCACATCGGGCTCGAGGGCGTTATCGACGGGCACGGCGAGCAGCCGCGCCAGCGGTTCGACCAGCACCTCGAGTTGATTTCCGGGCAGGGTATGCAGCATGAATGGGCACCTTAAATATCCGTGCCCAGTGTATCAGTTAACGATGCAGGTAGGCGGTCAGCGCTTGCAGTTTGGGTGCGCCGAGCAGAATCAGAACAAAGGCGATCGGCCAGGCAAACAGAAAAGCCTGACCCCAGGCGTGCAGATAATCAGCGCCAAAACCGATGTTCAGCCAGGTGATCAGAGCGGTCATTAAAGTGACCATATAAACCGACATCAGCAGCGGAAAGGTAAAGGGCCGCAAGGTTTTATGAACGCGCATTCGGTGTTTTCCCCAGGGTTGAGACCGCCCCTATGATGGGGCTTTCGAATTGCATCGCAAGGTGCGGATGGCACTGTGGTGGCTAAAGCCTAGAGTGCGGTTAAAACCGAGCCTGGAAAACGAGTGGATGCTGAAATGACGAATCGACTGACCAACTACGACTGGCCAGCGCTGGAAACTGAACTCGACCGTTATGGCAATGCCCGGTTACCCAGGTTATTACAGCGGGACGAATGCCAGACGCTGATCGACAGTTACGCCGACCGTCAGCGTTTTCGCAGCCAGGTGATTATGCAACGTCACGGCTTTGGTCAGGGCGAATACCAGTATTTTGATGATCCGCTGCCCGAACTGATCGCTACCTTAAGAGCGCAGCTTTATGAATGCCTGGTGCCGCTGGCGAATCGGTGGTCGCAGCGTCTGGGTTTTGAGCACCGTTATCCAAAAACGCATGCCGACTTTATTGCGCACTGTCACGCCGCCGGTCAGACCAAACCGACGCCGCTTTTGTTGCGCTATGGCAAAGACGACTACAACTGTTTGCATCAGGATCTGTACGGTCCGCTGGCCTTTCCGCTGCAACTGACGGTGATGCTGTCGCAGCCGGGCGAGGATTTTAGCGGTGGCGAATTCACTTTGGTTGAGCAACGGCCGCGTCGCCAATCGCGCCCGGACGTGGTTTCATTGCAGCGTGGTGATGCGGTTATTTTTGCCGGTCAGTATCGGCCGGTGGCGGGAACGCGCGGCGATTATCGAGTCACTTTGCGTCACGGTGTCAGCCGGGTGCACGGTGGCGAACGCTTTACTCTGGGACTCATTTTTCATGACGCTCAATAGCACGACCTTGTCGCTCAATCTGCCCGCCGATTTTCGCCGTGACGATTTTCTTGCCTTCCATGGCCGCGATGTCGAAAGCGTTGCCGAACGCTGCGACGACCAGTCGGTTACCAAAGCGATAATGTTTCAAGGCCAGCCATTAACGCTCAGCTTTCACTTCGATCAGCACCGATTCAGCGTTCAGTGCGAAGGCAAAAAAGCTGCTGAATTTCCGCTGCAAAATATTGCCGAAAGAATGCTTGGTCTGGATCAGGGCGCGGCCGAATTCGAAGCGCAGTTTGCCGATCATCCTGAGGTCGGCGCCTTACTGAAACAGCGGCCGGGTTTGCGCGTGCCGCAATCGGCGACACCTTTTGAAGCGCTGGTCTGGGCTATTGTTGGCCAGCAGATCAGCGTGATCGTGGCGATCAATATTCGGCGTCGATTAATTTTGGCTGCGAACCAGCCAGCACCGCAAAATCTGCTCGCCTTTCCCGATGCGCAAAGCTTGATGGCACTGAGCGACGAGCGGCTGCGTGAGACCGGTTTGTCGCGCGCCAAACTGATTGCCATTCGAGCCTTATGTGCTGGCATTTTATCCGGTGGATTACCGCTGGATGATTGGTTGCAAGCGCCGGATGCCGAGCTGATTTCCAACCAGCTATTAGCGCTGAAAGGCATCGGTCCCTGGACGGTGAGTTATGCCTTGCTGCGTGGCTTCAGTTGGCTCGATGGTTCGTTGCACGGCGATGTGGCGGTGCGCAAAAACCTCGGTGAATTACTGGCGCACGAGACTACGCCAGATGCCAAATTTACCGAGCAATGGCTGGCGCAGTTTTCGCCCTGGCGCGCTTTGATGGCAGCGCATCTTTGGGCGCGGGCGAATGCGGCGGGTTATTGAGTCGTCAATAATGTTTGTACATACCCAGACTCGCCGGTCCGGTGTGTTGGTAACCTAGCTTTTCATAGAAGCCAGGTTTATCGGCGATCAAACAAACGTAGCTACCGGCTTCAACCACCGTTTCTAAATAACCTTCAATGCGCTGCATGATGCCTTTGCCTAAACCCTGGCCTTGATACTCAGGCGAAACTGCAATATCGACGATGTCAAAATTGCAGCCGCCGTCGCCAACCACACGACCCATACCGATAAGTTGGTTTGAGGTATCTCGCACGCAGATGGCATAGAGTGAACCTGGCAAGCCTTTTTGCGCGGCGGCTGTGGATTTAGATGAAAGACCGACCGCCACTCTCAGCGCACAATATTCCTCGACTTCAGGAAGTGTTTCTTGCCAGCTCAATACCGTCATCCAAATACTCCTTGTTGTTTCAGTACGCGCCGAATATCTTCCGGTCCAAACACCTGCTCGGCGTTAATGCCTAACGCACGCGCAACTTCAACATTGTGGATGCCGTCATCAAAGAACCAGCATTCTTCCGGCTGTGCATTCAGCGCTTCTAACACCGCCTGATAAATCGCCGGATCGGGTTTCATTAAACCGAAATCGAGGCTGGTAAAGGGATGGTCGAGCAGCGGCCAGAAGGTGTTGCGCTGTTGCACGATCGACAGATGGTAGGGGTTGGTGTTGCTGAGCAGGCTGAGGGTGTAGCGGCCGTCGGCTTTAAGATCCTGAAGCAGCGGCACGGCATCGTCGAAGTCGGTGTCGAGCATGGCGCCGAAGCGGGACTGGACTTCTTTCCGGTCGATGTTGAGGTCGAATTCCTCGATCAGCGCGTCGGTGAAGGCTTCGAAATCCAGCTGGCCGGTTTCAAAGGCGTGGGTGGAGCGGGCGTTACCCCAGAGCGCATGAATCTGCTCGAACGGCACGTCCCGGCCCAGCAATACGGTCACCTGTTGGTGCCACTGTAAGCGCACCAGAACGCCGCCCATGTCGAAAATCAGATGTTTGATCGTTGCCGGCATGGCATCTCCACTCGTTGATCACTAAACTGGGCCGCCCACGTTCCAAGGGTCATTATTATGAGCCGCAAGAAACGCGATATTCCCGTCTTTTCCCATCCCATTGTCGAAACGCACTGCCACCTCGACTACCTCAAGGATGCCGAACTGAGCCAGATTCTGGATGACGCCAGAGCCGTGGGAATCGAGCGTATCGTAACCATAGCGGTGGAGCCGGACAATCTCGGCCGGGTGCGCGATCTGACCGAAGAACACGAGATGATCTACGGCACTCAGGGCATTCACCCGCACGATGCCGACCACTATACCGACGCCACCGACGCCGAGCTGCGCCAGCATGGCAACGATGACAAGATTGTAGCCATCGGTGAGATCGGCCTGGATTACCATTACGATCATTCCGACCGCGCCAAACAGCGTCAGGTATTTGCTGATCAATTGAAGATCGCCTGCGAACTCGACAAGCCGGTGGTCATTCACACCCGTGATGCCGATGAAGACACCCAGGCGATTCTGGCGGAGTACGTGCCGCACCTGAAACGCAAAGGCGTGATCCACAGCTTTACCTCGGGCATCGGCCTGGCGCAGTACTGTTTAGAGCAGGGGTTTATGCTCGGCTTTAACGGCATCATTACTTTCAACAAAGCCGAGAACGTGCGCGAAGTGTTGGCGGCCACGCCGATTGAACAATTGGTCGTGGAAACCGACTCGCCGTTCTTAACGCCGGTGCCCTATCGCGGCCAGGAAAACGCGCCGAAGTTTTTGCCCTTTGTGATCGAAAAAATCGCCGACGTGAAACAATTGCCGGTGGATCAGGTATTGAAACAGAGTTACCACAACGCCCAGAGACTGTTTGGCTGGGCCTGAGACAAAGCAATCTGAATGACGAAATCTGCCAGCTCGGCCGTTGTATTCGTAAAACGCTGGGGCTTTTTGCTGCTGGTGTCGGTGGTGTTTGCCGCCGTACTGGAACTGCTCGGCCTGCCCGCTGCTTTGCTGCTCGGGCCGATGATCGTTGGCATCGTCTTCAGCCTCAGAGGCAGTTCGCTGCGCATCGGTAAGCCGGGTTTTTATATGGCGCAGACGATGATTGGTTGTCTGGTCGCGCGCAGCCTGGAAGCCGATGTCATCGTCGATTTTTTCAATCGTTGGTGGTTATTTCTATCGGTCACCTTGCTGGTACTCGGCATTGCCGCCGCTCAGGGTTGGCTGCTGGCGCGCAAGCAGGTGTTGCCCGGCACTACCGCCATTTGGGGCACGCCGCCCGGCGCGGCCTCGGTGATGGTGATTCTGTCCGAAAGCGGTGGCGGCGATCCGCGCCTGGTCGCCTTTATGCAGTATCTGCGTGTGCTGCTGGTAGCCGGAACGGCGTCTGTCGTGGCGGCGATTACCGCCTCCCATTCGGGTGTGTCGGTCACCAGTGCCGCCTATTGGTTTCCGTCCTTTAACCTGATTTCGCTGCTCGAAACATTGATGATCGCCGCCTTCGGTGGCTGGCTCGGTTTGAAGTTAAAGATTCCGGGTGGCGCCTTGCTGACACCCTTGGCGATTGGCGGCGCGTTAACGCTGAGTGGCGTCGTGGAACTGGTGCAGCCGCCCTGGTTATTGGCGATCAGCTATATGGTGCTCGGCTGGCGCATCGGTCTGGGTTTTACGTTGGCCGTGGTGCAATACGCGATGCGCGCTTTCTGGCGCATTCTGTTTTCGATTCTGCTGCTGATGGCGTTATGCGGTGTGCTGGCGATTGGCTTGGTGGTGCTGTTCGATATCGATCCGCTGACGGCGTACTTGGCGACCAGCCCGGGCGGGCTGGATAGCGTGGCGATTATTGCGGCGTCAACCGATGTCGATATCGGTTTGATCATGACCTTCCAGACGTTGCGGTTTTTGTTGGTGTTGTTGGTGAGTCCGATGTTGGCGCGGGCTTTGGCGAAGCGGTTGAGGGGTGAATGAACCATCGTAGGTAGCGATGGGCTTGGGCAGTTAGGCCAGTGGTCGTCTTTTTTGGCCATGGATGGCCAAAGTCGAGCCTCCATGGACGGGTTTACGGCGTGCCACTGGCCTAACTGCCCGAGCCTATCGCGGGTTATGCCTCTTACTTAAAAATCACCCCACCGCTGCTGCAACAAAGCCAACATCACCACGGGCGCGGTTTCGGTACGCAGCACGCGCGGCCCGAGTTGCCAGCTTTGGAAACCGGCTTTGGTTGCAGCGCTGACTTCCAAGTCGGTGAGTCCACCTTCGGGGCCGATCAGGAAGCTGACGGTTTCGGGTGAAGCCTCCGGGAAATTCGGTTTGTCTGCACTGGTGTGCAGCACCAGTTTCAGCGCGCTGTGTTGTGCGGCTACCCAGTTTTCCAGGCTTTGAATCGCACCCAGTTCTGGCAATCGATCCTGCCCGCATTGTTCGCACGCCGAGGCCAGCACGCCTTGCCAGTGCTGCAGTTTCTTTTCCTGCCGGTCGGCTTTGAGTTTTAAATCGCAGCGCTCGCTGGTCAGCGGTGTGATAGCGCTGACACCGAGTTCAGTGGCTTTTTGCAGGGCGTAATCGAAGCGGTCGCCTTTGGACATGACCAAACCCAAATGCGTATGCAGTGGCGATTCGGTGTGGCTGGGTAATGCCTCAAGCACCTTGACCGCAGCCTCGCGTTTGCCGACCGATGCCAGTTCGGCGCGAAAGCGCTGGCCGCGACCATTAAACACTTCCAACTCGGCGCCGTCGTTCATGCGCAGCACGCGCACCAGATGCCCAAAGGCGCCGTCGGGCAGCGCCAGTTGCGTGCCGCTTTGTTCGGCGTCGGACAGGTAGATTCGCGGGATGCGCATCGGTGGTTACCGTTTCAGTGACAGCTTTAATTACAGCTTTAATTACAGCTTTAATTACAACAGGCCGGTGCTTTCGTCTAAACCCAGACGCAGATTCATATTCTGCACCGCCGCGCCGGACGCGCCTTTGCCCAGGTTGTCGAGCCGCGCCATCAGCATGATGCGGCCGTCTTTGGCGAAGACGAACAATTCGATGCGGTTGCTGTTGTTGCAGGCGGTCGGATTTAAAAATCCGCCCTCGTCGAGTTGCGATTCGTCATTCAATGGCATCAGTTGCACGAAGGTTTCGCCGCTGTAGGCCGAGGCCAGGCATTGATGAACCTGGGCGGCGCTGCCGTTTAATAATCGTTCGTGTAACGGCACTTCGACGATCATGCCTTGTTCAACGTTGGCGACGGTGGGCACAAAGACCGGAGCGAATTCAAAGCCGGGAATCTGCTGCATTTCCGGCAGATGTTTGTGGCTGAGGTCCAGGTTTTTCGGCCGTGCTGCGGCATTGGCCGCATCGCGACCGGTCTTGCTTTGGTAATCGGCGATCATGGCTTTACCGCCACCGCTGTAACCGGTGATGGCGTGCACGCTGATCGGGTAATCCTTGGGCAGCAAACCGGCGTTGACCAGCGGCGTGGTCAGCAGGGTCATGCCGGTGGGGTAGCAGCCGGGGTTGGCGATGCGGGTGGCGGTGCGCAGTTGTTCGCGCTGGCCGGGCAGTTCCGGTACGCCATAAACCCAGCCCGGTGCAACTCTGTGAGCGCTGGAGGCGTCAATGATGACGGTGTCAGGGTTGGTGATCAGCGACACCGCTTCGCGCGCGGCGTCGTCGGGCAAACAGAGGAACACCACCTCGGCTTCGTTGAGGTATTGCTGGCGCAGGCTTTGGTCGCGACGCTGGTCTTCGGGAATGCTGACCAGTTCGACCTCGGGATGAGCCTCGAGCCGTTGCTGAATTTGCAGTCCTGTGGTGCCGTACTGACCGTCGATAAAAACCTTGTGTGCCATAGTCTGCTCGCGTGCTGATGGTTGGGCCGTGCAAGGGTAATACTCATCGGCGCTCGGCGGTAGAGTTGCTCAGTGCATTTCTGTGCATCCACTCCCAGCGGTGAACTGGAGCTGCCGTAGTGGGTGTGCAATCCCCCATCTATACAGCCGCAGTTATTCGCAGGGAGCTTGCAGCCTGAGCGGGTTTCGTCTCGCTAACATGTCACCGACTCTTAGCAGCTCTTTTCTGGGCCGGCGCGATGAAATAATGGTTGCCCTAAGAATAAATCTTCGAAAAAGGCCAAGCGATTCGGCATGATTTCCCGTGTCTGCGTTTCAACATTCTGGGGTAGACGACCAGGGTGTAGGAGTATCGTCCAGGCAAAAAGCGCGGATTCAGCCATATCTTCTTTGTCCGGTTCCCTGGCTGCGTAGTCCGTCACAAAGGCACCATCGGCTTGCTGTGCGTTTCGCCATGCCCGGGTTCTCAAGTAACGTGCATCCAATGTTGCATGGACTGATTCATGGAAAACGGTTTCTTCTAAGTCGTGGTTGCGTATACGCGTTCGGATGTTATCGGAGTACAGTACGAAGAAGTGCCCTTCAGCCTCACCAAAAGCCGTTTCATCGCCCTCGTGAATCACAACATGATCCAGCTGAGATCGCATGACTGTAGGCAGTTTTCCAATAGCCTGGGCAACCGGCTCTACCACGCTCAGTGCAGCGGCCTGAGAGCCGAAGCTGGAATTCGCCCAAAGCCCGACCGAAGTGCCGTCCGTGTAATTGGCAACAAAAGTATAGGTTCCGTTATCAAAGAGTGTATCGCTACGTTTGTCGGGCATCTCTGCCCGTTGCACGCCTTTGTAGGCTAGGCAGGAAAAAGCGGTTTGATCAGAAGATTGGATGAACTCTAAGTCATTGGAGACAACAGAATTTGGGAAGAGGGTATCCGATAGTGCCGTTACAGCCAGCGAATGCATAAACAATATAGCTACTAGCAAAATTATACGCATTTATATCTCCATTATTTAATCTACCAGCGCTTTGCTTATGCGGATTTTAAACCTGACCACTGTATTTCACGCGAATATTTCGACTCTTTGCCCGGGCGAGTTGAATGTTTCGAAGCCTTGGGCCGGAAGCCGTGCCAGGAATAGATCGAGTGTTTCAAGTCGCCGGATCTTGCTTGAATTAAAGCCGGTTACAGGTGGAGAGTTGCTGCCTCACAGTCCATTAGGCTTAAAGGGAGCGGATCACTCCCATGTCCCTTTTACTTCAGCCGATCCAGAATCGCCAACGCCGGTTCCGCGCGGTTCAGGGTGTAGAAATGCAGCCCCGGTGCGTTGCTGTCGAGCAGTTCGTGACATAGGGTCGTCACCACTGTCTGGCCAATCGCCTGGATGCGTTTACTGTCATCGCCGCAGGCTTCGAGTTGCTTACGCAACCAGCGTGGAATGTCGGCACCGCAGGCATCGGAAAAGCGGATCAGGCTCGATACGTTGGTGATGGGCATGATACCCGGCACGATCTCGATGTCACAGCCGCGTGCCCTTACTTCACGCACGAAGTGACGGTAGGCGTCGGCGTTGTAGAAGTATTGAGTGATGGCGCGGTCGGCACCGGCTTCGGCCTTGGTGATGAAATTTTGAATGTCGGCATCGAAGTTTGGCGCTTGCGGATGCATTTCCGGGTAGGCCGCAACTTCGAGTTTAAAAGTGTCCTGGTAACGAGTGCGGATAAAACGCACCAGGTCGCTGGCGTAACGGAAGTCGCCACCAGTACCACCCATGCCCGACGGCAAATCGCCGCGCAAGGTGACGATGCGACGAATGCCGGCATCGCGGTAACGATCCAGTAATTCGACCACTGTCGCTTCCGTAGTACCGATGCAAGACAGGTGCGGCGCACTCGGCACACCACGCTGATTCAGCTCAATCACGGTCTGAATGGTGCGTTCCTGAGTGGAGCCCCCAGCGCCGTAAGTGACCGAAAAAAATTCCGGATTCACGGCTTTTAATGCAGCGTGTTCTTCGAGCAATTTTTCATAACCGGCTTCGGTGCGCGGCGGAAAAAATTCAAAGCTGACGGGAACGGAGATGGACATTATTTGGACTCTGTCGGGAGACGCTGAACGGAAGACGCACAACGCTAGTTAGCGTCGGCCGTCTCCCATCCAGCGTCGAGCGTTTTTAGTACTTATAATCGTTCGGCTTGTACGGACCTTCGACCGGTACACGAATGTATTTGGCTTGCTGGTCGGTCAGGCGGGTAATAACGCCACCGAAACCACGCACCATTTCTGCCGCCACTTCTTCGTCGAGTTTTTTCGGCAGGACTTTCACGTACAGGTTCTTGGCTTTTTCGGCTTCCGGCAGGTCGGCAAATTTCTGTTCGTACAGATACATCTGCGCCAGCACCTGATTGGCAAAAGAACCGTCCATAACGCGGCTCGGGTGGCCGGTGGCGTTGCCCAGGTTGACCAGTCGGCCTTCGGCCAACAGGATCAGATAGTCGCTGTTGTCGTCGCTGCGGAAAATCTGATGCACCTGCGGCTTCACTTCATCCCAACGCCAGTTTTTGCGCATGTAGGCGGTGTCAATTTCGTTGTCGAAGTGACCGATGTTGCACACCACGGCGCCTTTTTTCAGTGCGGTCAGCATGTGTTGATCGCAGACGTTGGTGTTGCCGGTGGTGGTGACGATAAGGTCGGTGTTGCCCAGCAGTTCTTTGTTGATGCTGGCGGCGGTGCCGTCGTTTTGACCGTTTTTGTACGGCGAGACCACTTCGAAACCATCCATGCACGCCTGCATCGCGCAGATCGGATCGATCTCGGTGACGCGCACGATCATGCCTTCCTGACGCAAGGATGCAGCCGAACCTTTGCCGACGTCACCGTAGCCGATGACCAGCGCTTTCTTGCCGGCCAGCAGGTGATCGGTGGCGCGCTTGATGGCGTCGTTCAGGGAATGACGGCAACCGTATTTGTTGTCGTTTTTCGACTTGGTGACTGAATCGTTAACGTTGATCGCCGGGACTTTTAACGTGCCTTCATCAAGCATTTCCAGCAGACGATGCACACCGGTGGTGGTCTCTTCGCTGATGCCGTGAATGTCGTTCAGCAGCTGCGGGTATTTCTTGTGCACCATCTCGGTCAAATCGCCGCCGTCATCAAGAATGATGTTGGCGTTCCAGGTCTCTTTGCCGTCTTTTTCCGAGAGGATGGTTTGTTCGATGCACCAGAGGAATTCTTCTTCGGTTTCACCTTTCCAGGCGAATACCGGAATGCCGGCGGCGGCAATCGCAGCGGCAGCGTGATCCTGAGTGGAGAAAATGTTGCACGATGACCAACGCACTTCCGCGCCCAGTTCCACCAGCGTTTCGATCAGCACGGCGGTCTGGATGGTCATGTGAATACAACCCATGATGCGCGCGCCGGCTAATGGCTGTTCGGCTTTGTATTTGGAGCGCAACGCCATCAGTGCCGGCATTTCGCTTTCGGCAATGGCGATTTCTTTGCGGCCATACCCGGCCAGGTTGATGTCGGCGACTTTGTAGTCGGTGAAGGTGGTTAAGTCGGTTGCGGTGGTCATTGTTTTCTCCTGCTTAACGCTGGACGGGAGACGGCAGGCGCCAACTTCGTCCAGCGCTAACACTGTGATTTTGATTAGAGGCTAGCGGCTTTTTTCAAAGCGTCGACTTTATCCAGATTTTCCCAACTGAAACCGTCGCGGCCGAAGTGGCCGTAAGAAGCAGTTGGGCGGTAAATCGGCTTGAGCAGGTCGAGCATTTCGACGATGCCACGCGGACGCAGGTCGAAGTGTTCGCGCACCAGTTCGGCAATCAGGTTTTCATCAACCTTATTGGTGCCGAAAGTGTTGATGGAAATTGAAGTCGGTTCAGCGACGCCGATGGCGTAAGAGACCTGAATTTCGCACTTATCGGCAAGGCCAGCGGCGACGATATTTTTGGCCACGTAACGACCGGCGTAAGCGGCTGAACGGTCGACTTTTGATGGGTCTTTACCGGAGAAAGCACCGCCGCCGTGACGCGCCATGCCGCCGTAGGTGTCGACGATGATTTTACGGCCGGTCAGACCGCAGTCGCCCACCGGGCCACCGATAACGAAGTTGCCGGTCGGGTTAATGTGGAACAGCGTTTTGTCGTGCAGCCATTCTTGCGGCAGCGTCGGCTTGATGATGTGTTCGAGCACGGCGTCGCGCAAATCGCCCAGGCTGATGTTGGGGTCGTGCTGAGTTGATAGAACCACGGCATCGACCGCGACTGGCTGGCCGTTTTCGTAGCGCAAAGTGACCTGAGATTTGGCGTCCGGGCGCAACCACGGCAGGGTGCCGTTTTTGCGCAGCTTGGCCTGGCGTTCCACCAGCCGGTGTGAGAAGTAGATTGGCGCTGGCATAAAGGCGTCGGTTTCGTTGGTGGCGTAACCGAACATCAGACCCTGGTCACCGGCGCCCTGATCTTTGTTGTCGGCTTCGTCAACGCCCATGGCGATGTCGGCCGATTGTTTGCCGATGGCATTTAATACCGCGCAGGAATCGGCATCGAAACCGACGTCTGAGCTGGTGTAACCGATGTCGCGAATGACGCCGCGCACGATGTCTTCGAGATCGACGTAAGTGTTGGTACGCACTTCACCGGCGATGATCGCCATGCCGGTTTTCACCAGGGTTTCGACGGCGACGCGGGCATTTTTGTCTTCGGTCAGAATGGCATCCAGAACGGCGTCGGAAATCTGGTCGGCCATTTTATCCGGATGGCCTTCGGAGACGGACTCAGATGTAAACAGGCTGTATTCGCTCATTGTGGTTCCCTCGAGCTGATGATGATTGGGTCAGGCTGCCACGGTGGCGTGACGGCTTGTGTGTTCGTGTTGTATTCCTGGCTTGCGGTACAGCTGTGTTTGCACCTGAAAGCCGTTGCGTAAGGCCAAAAAACGGCCGGTTTCGTGGACCAGGCCGGCGGCGGTGGCCCACTGGTGTAGTTCATCGGGCTCGAAACCGAGCCACTGGTCGCCGCATTCGCTGTAAGCCCATTCCTGTTCGTGACGACACAGGTCGGTAACCACCAACAGGCCACCGGGGGCCATCAGTTGGGCGCATTGCTGCAATTCCTGACCGGGTGCCGGTACGTGGTGCAAAACCATGTTGTAGACCACCAGGTCGTAACGTTCGCCTTCGGCGACCAAGGCAGCGGTGTCGCACTGGCGCAGTTTGACGCCGGTCAGGTCTTCGGTCAGACCGCGCGCCTGGTCGAGCATGGCGCTGGAAATATCGACACCGGTGACTGAATTGAAGCGTTCATGCAGCGCACGCAGAAACTCGCCTTTACCCGGGCCGACTTCCAGTACGGCCTGGTGGCTGGGCTGGCGCACGTTGTCGAGCAGCGCCAGCGTCTCCGGTCCGTACTGACCAAAGAGCGCTATACGTTCCTGATAGAGTTCCAGTTCATCAGCGTGACTGGCAAAAAATGCCTGGGCCGCTTCCAGCCGGGCGGCGCGAATGTCGTCGAGCTTGGTCGCCAAAGGCTGCGGCAGAGCGTAGCTGTCGAGCGTGCGAAACAGGCTTTGTTGCAGGCCAAGCTGGTCGGTCAGGGCGCGGCGGTAATAAATGGAATTACCTTCGCGCCGGCTTTCCACCCAACCCTCTTTGGCGAGAATTTTCAGGTGGTGACTCATGCCGGACTGTTTGACATCGAGCAGATCGCTGAGTTCGAGCACGCCAAAAGCACCCTGCCCCAGCACCTGTAATACGGTCAGTCGGGTCGGGTCGCCGAGGGCTTTAAAGAAGGCAGGCAGTTGCTCTAGGTTCATGGCGGCAAGACTAGCAGCGGTTTCGGGCTTTCTCAATATCTATATCAAAAAATATTGATATAGATTTGGTGGCCGGGTGTCGTGGCCCCGGGCGCGGCCTTTCTGATATTATTTCGCGTCTCGAAAGTGCTGGGTGACCCTGCGCAACTTGTTAACGGGTTCATTGGCCCTGCGGTTCACTTTTGGGACACTTTATTATCGCTTTTCGGGAGCCCTTCCCGGACACGTCGCTCGTACAACAAATGAATCAATCGAGGATGTTTTGATGCCGTCACGCAGTGATCTCGCCAACGCGATCCGCGCTCTGAGTATGGATGCGGTCCAGAAAGCCAATTCCGGTCACCCTGGCATGCCGATGGGCATGGCCGACATCGCCCAGGTACTTTGGTGCGATTATCTCAAGCATAACCCGACCAATCCGAGCTGGTACGATCGCGACCGCTTTATCCTGTCCAACGGCCACGGCTCCATGCTGCATTATTCGTTGCTGCATCTGAGCGGTTACGACCTCGGTATTGAAGACCTCAAGCAGTTCCGTCAACTGCATTCACGCACGCCGGGTCACCCGGAATATGGCTATACGCCGGGTATCGAAACCACCACCGGCCCGCTGGGTCAGGGTCTGGCGAACGCCGTCGGTTTTGCGCTGGCGGAAAAAACGCTGGGTGCTCAGTTCAACCGCAAAGGTCACGACATTGTCGATCACCACACCTATGTGTTCCTCGGCGATGGCTGTCTGATGGAAGGTGTGTCTCACGAAGCGGCTTCTCTGGCCGGTACGCAAGGCCTGGGCAAGTTGATTGCTTTTTATGACGACAACGGCATTTCCATCGACGGTGAAGTGGAAGGCTGGTTTACCGACGACACCGTCAAGCGTTTCGAAGCCTACGGCTGGCAGGTGATTCCGCGTGTTAACGGTCACGATCCGGAAGAGATCAAGCAGGCGATTGAGACCGCGCGTGACAATAAGGATCAGCCAACGCTGATCTGCTGCAAAACCATCATCGGTTTTGGCTCACCCAATAAAGAAGGCAAAGAAGCCAGCCACGGCGCGGCCCTGGGTGATGACGAAATCGTGCTGACCCGCGAGAAACTGGGCTGGAAACACGGTCCGTTCGACATTCCGCAAGACATCTACGACGCCTGGGATGCGCGCGGCAAAGGTCGTAAAGCCGAATCCAGCTGGCAGGATGCGTTCAACGCCTATCAGAGTGCACATCCGGAACTGGCGGCAGAGTTCGTGCGCCGCATGAAGGGCGAACTGCCGGCCGATTTCGAGCAGTTTGCCGAAGGCCTGATTAAAGACATCGACGCCAAGGGCGAGTCCATCGCCAGCCGTAAGGCGTCGCAACAATCGATTGAAGCCTTTGCGCCGAAACTGCCGGAACTCTTTGGTGGCTCCGCTGACCTGGCGGCTTCTAACCTGACCTTGTGGAGCGGTGCCAAGGGCGTCAGCCAGGCTGAGCCGGATGGTAACTACTGCTTTTACGGCGTGCGTGAATTCGGCATGACCGCCATCATGAACGGTCTGGCGCTGCACGGCGGCTTCCGTCCTTACGGCGCGACCTTCCTGATCTTTATGGAATACGCTCGTAACGCGGTGCGTATGTCGGCGCTGATGAAGCAGCCGGTGATTCACGTCTACACCCACGACTCCATCGGTCTGGGTGAAGACGGTCCGACTCACCAGCCGGTCGAGCAACTGGCGTCGCTGCGTCAGACACCAAATCTGGAGACCTGGCGCCCGGCCGATACGGTGGAAACGGCCGTGGCCTGGAAAAACGCCATTGCCTCGAAGGACCATCCCAGTGCACTGGTATTCTCGCGTCAGGGCCTGGCGCACCAAAAACGGACAAGTCAGCAAATTGCCGATATCGAAAAAGGCGGCTATGTACTGCGTGACAGCGACGGCACCCCGGCCATCATTCTGATCGCGACCGGTTCGGAAGTGGGTCTGGCGATCGACGCAGCCGACAAACTGGCGGCGAAAGGCGTAGCGGCTCGTGTGGTTTCCATGCCTTGCACCGAACGTTTCGATGCCCAGGATGCCGCCTATCGTGAAGCGGTATTGCCGACCGGTGTTAAGCGCATTGCCGTTGAAGCCGGTATCGCCGATTTCTGGTACAAATACGTTGGCCTCGAGGGTGCCGTTCTGGGCATGACCAGCTTTGGTGAGTCGGCTCCGGCCGGTGAGCTGTATCAGCATTTCGGCATTACCGCCGATGCGCTGGTCGAACGCGCTCAAGCCATTCTGTAAGGTGCTCGTCCCGGCTTGTTCGGGACCGACCGATACCACCACCGGCCTCGCGCCGGTGGTGTTGTTTCTGCCCTGGAAAACCGGCCAAAGCACGGGCTTTATAGCTGCGGTAAGGCTTTTGCATAACAAAGTGTTTGCACTGGATCGCATTGCGGGATTCTGCGGCTGTAACACCCGTATAGCCGTGTATAATGCAGGCGTTTGTTGCACTGGGGCTTCAGGGGTTGACCGTTCGGTCAGCTATGCCTAGAGTGCTCCCAACGGTCCGGGTCGGGCCAGTTGGGCGTATGCAAAAACAACCATAACTTTAATCGCTGATAGGGGATTCTCCATGAAAGGTATGTTCAAGGTCGCTGCTGCGACGGCCGTCGCGGGCGCTGTTTTGGTGGCGGGTTGCTCATCCGATAGCGAAGAAGAGCAGTCCGCAAGTTTTAGCCCGGCTGTGATCTACGACACGGCAGGGAAGTTCGACAAGTCCTTTAACGAAGCGGTATTCCGTAACGGTGTTGAAGAATTCAATGCTGATCACGAAGACGTAACCGTCGCCGAATTCGAACCGCAGAACGAAGAGCAGCGCGAGCAAGGCCTGCGTCGTCTGGCCAGCAACGGCAACAGCCCGATCGTTGCTGTTGGTTTCAACTTCGATTCATCAATCCAGAAAGTAGCCGCTGAGTTCCCGGATACTCAGTTCGCCATCATCGACTCTGTGGTCGATCTGCCCAACGTTCAGTCCATCGTCTTTGCTGAGCACCAGGGTTCTTTCCTGGTCGGTGCGCTGGCGGCCATGGCCAGTGAAAACGGTGCCGTTGGTTTCATTGGTGGCATGGATATTCCGCTGATTCGTAAGTTCGCCTGTGGTTTTGAGCAAGGCGCCAAGTACGTCAACAGCGATATTGATTACTTCGAGAACATGACCGGTTCTACGCCGGCTGCGTTCGCCGATCCGGCACGTGGTTCTGAGCTGGCCAAGTCACAAATCTCTCAGGGCGCTGATGTGATCTTCGCTGCAGCCGGTGGTACTGGCATCGGTGTTTATCAGGCAGCGGCTGACGAAGGCATCTATGCCATCGGCGTTGACTCCAACCAAAACTACTTGCAGCCGGGCACCATGCTGACTTCCATGGTCAAGCGCGTCGGTGTTGCTGCTTACCAGACCTGGGAAGAAGGCCAGTCCGGTGAGTGGGAAGGCGGCGTTAAGGTCCTCGACCTGTCTGCTGGCGGTGTTGACTGGGCTCTGGACGAATTCAACCAGGACCTGATTCAGCCGGAGTGGGAAGAAGAGATGGCGCAAATCCGTCAAGCCATCATCGATGGTGAGATCGACGTTTACGACTACACCACGACTGGCAGCTGCGACATCTGATTCTTCAGCCTTGTCGCTGAAAAGCACTCGCCACCCCGCGAGTGCTTTTTTGTTCGGCCCTGACCGGTCTTCCACCCCTGATCGGTCCGGGCCTATCCTTCCGTTAGCTAACGATTACCGGGTGACCCATGACTCCCCCCGATTCAGCTTCTGATTCTGCCATGGCAATGGCACTGGAACTGCGCGGCATCGACAAGCGCTTCGGCGACGTCCATGCCAACAAGGACATTAACCTTCAGGTTCGACAAGGCACCATTCACGGCATCGTGGGTGAAAACGGCGCCGGTAAATCAACCCTGATGAGCATCATTTACGGCTTTTATGCGGCCGATAAAGGCGATGTCCTGGTCGATGGTCAGGTGCTCGATATCAAAGATTCAAAAACGGCGATTAACGCCGGCATCGGCATGGTGCACCAGCACTTTATGCTGATTCAGAATTTTACCGCCCTGGAAAATGTCATCCTGGGTGCCGAGGATGGTATCGCCATTGAAACCAGCCTCAGTAAAGCCCGCCGCGAAATGGAACGGCTGGCCTCCGAATACCAATTGAATGTGCCTTTGGATGTGCCGGTCGAAGAATTGTCGGTCGGCTACCAGCAGCGCATCGAAATTCTTAAAGCGCTCTACCGTGGCGCCCGTATTCTGATTCTCGACGAACCGACCGGCGTACTGACGCCCCAGGAAACCGAGCATCTGTTTAAGGTGTTGGAATCGCTTAAACAGCAGGGCACCACTGTTATTCTGATTACCCACAAGCTGCGCGAAATTATGGCAGCAACCGACGAAGTCTCGGTCATGCGTCGTGGTGAAATGGTGGCGCATCTGAAAACCGCCGACACCAGCCAGGAAGATCTGGCTGAGCTGATGGTCGGCCGCAAAGTGCTGTTGCGTGTTGAAAAGGGCGAGGCTGAACCCGGCGACGTTAAGCTGGCCGCGCGCCACATCAGTCTGACCGATGGTCAGGGTGTGAAACGTCTGAACGATGTGTCTTTGGAAGTCCGTGCCGGTGAGATCGTCGGCATCGCTGGTGTATCCGGTAACGGTCAGTCTGAGTTGCTCGAAGCGCTGGCGGGCATTCGGCGCATCGACTCCGGCGAGCTGTATCTGAATGGCGAGACGGTAACGGCGGATACCACCATCGACCCGGAAAAAGTCCGTCAGTTGGGCGTTGGGCACATTCCTGAAGATCGCCACCGTATGGGGCTGATCAACACTTTTTCCGCCTATGAAGCCTTTGTGCTGGGTTATCACCGCGATGCCAGCTATAACAGCGGCGTGCTAATGAGCCAGAAGGCGATGATCGATGATTGCCAGGCCAAGATGGCAAGCTGGGACGTTCGCCCGCCGGATCCTTTCCTGAAAACCGCCAACTTCTCCGGCGGCAACCAGCAAAAACTGGTGATCGCCCGTGAAGTGGAGCAGGGCCACGATGTGATGCTGATCGGTCAGCCGACACGCGGTGTCGATATCGGCGCCATCGAATCCATCCACAAACGCATTCTGGAAATGCGTGATGCCGGCAAGGCCATTTTGCTGGTGTCGGTGGAGCTCGATGAAATCCGTTCACTGGCCGACCGCATTCTGGTGATGTTCGACGGCATCATTGTCGGCGAAGTGCCAGCCGATAAGGCCGATGAACGCACCCTGGGCCTGATGATGGCCAACATTGTTCCCGATGAAATCAAAGCGCTTCAGGCGGAGGCTTCAGCATGAGTCAGCAGCGTATTCCCGCCTGGATTACCGTAGGCGTTATTCCCCTGGCCAATATCCTGATCGCAGCGGTTGCCGCCGGTCTGGTCTTTTTGTACTTGAATATCAATCCGTTCGAGGCGCTGCAATCGATGTTTTCCGGTGCCTTCGGCAGCGGTTACGGTCTCGGTTACACCCTCTATTACATGACCAGTTATATCTTCACGGCGCTGGCGGTAGCGGTAGCCTTTAAGTGCGGCATGTTCAACATTGGCGGTGAAGGTCAGGCTTATATTGGCGCCTTGGGTGTTGGTCTGGTGTGTCTGGCGCTCGGCGGTCATGTGCCTTTTATTGTGCTGTTGCCGATCAGCATCATTGCCGCGGCTGTGTTTGGCGCGCTCTGGGCGTTGATTCCGGCGGCGCTGCAGGCCTATCGCGGTTCGCACATCGTGATTACTACCATCATGTTCAACTTCATCGCGGCGTCGTTGATGAATTACCTGCTGGTGTATTTCCTCAAGCCGGTCGGCACCATGTCGGTGGAAAGTGCGGTCTTCGATCGCGCCAGCTGGATTCCGCAGATGCATGAAGTCTTTGCCTTCTTCGGTATTCGCATCGCCGCCTCACCGCTGAATCTGTCGATTGTCTGGGCGCTCTTTGTGGCGTTCGCGGTCTGGGTCTTTCTGTGGCGCACCCGTTGGGGTTATGAAATCCGTTCAGTTGGCAGCAACGCCAGCGCTGCGCGTTACGGTGGCATCAGCATTTCCCGCGTCACCATCCTGACCATGTTGGTGGCGGGCGCTTTGGCCGGCTTTATGGCGCTGAACGTGGTGCAAGGTCAGGCGCACCAGATCAAGCTCAACCTGGTTAACCAGATGGGCTTTACCGGCATTGCCGTGGCTTTGATGGGGCGTAACCATCCGTTCGGCATTGTGCTGGCGTCGTTGATGTTTGGCTTTTTGACCCAGGGCGGCAGTGAGTTGCAGTTCGAATATTCCGTCGATGCGCGCATTGTGGTGGTGCTGCAGGGTCTGGTGATTCTATTCTCCGGCGCGCTGCAACATATGATGAAACATCCGATTGAACGGCTCTATCTGAACTACGCGCGGCGGCGTGATGCCAAAGCCGATGATCAACATCCAGCGGAGGCCTGATCATGGAATTGTTTAACAGCATTATCGTGATCCTCGACGCCACCTTGCGTAACGCCACACCGCTCATTTTTGCGGCTCTGGCGGGGATGTTTTCCGAGCGCTCTGGCATCGTGAACATCGCCCTGGAAGGCAAGATTCTGGTCAGTGCTTTCTTCGGTGCGTCAGCGGCTTATTACTTCGGTTCGCCCTGGATGGGTCTGCTGGCGGGGGTGTTATCGTCCATCGTCTTTGCCCAGCTGCATGCTTTTGCCACTGTGACCCACAATGGCGATCACGTGGTGTCTGGTCTGGCGATCAATATTCTTGCGGCCGGCCTGACAGCTGCCATCGGCAACTACTGGTTCAGTCAGGGCGGGAACACACCCAACCTGGCGTTTGGCGATACTCACGCCCGCTTTACGCCGATCACTCTGCCCTTTGCAGACCAACTGGCCGATGTGCCGATAATTGGCGGCATCTATTCCGAGTTAATCAGCGGCCATTATCTACTGGTTTACCTGGCGTTCGCAGCCGTACCGCTGTGCTGGTATATCCTCTTCCGCACCCGCTTTGGTCTGCGTGTTCGTGCTGTCGGTGAAAACCCTCATGCCGTTGATACCGCGGGTATTTCGGTGGCCAAGACGCGTTATCTGGCGTTGTTGATGACCGGTATTCTGGTGGGTTTTGCCGGCGTTTATTTATCGGTCGCGGTGACCGCTCAGTTCTCGCCCAACATGAGCGCGGGTAAAGGCTATATGGCGCTGGCGGCGTTGATCTTCGGTAAGTGGCGTCCGCGCACGGCGATGCAGGCCTGTTTGTTGTTCGGTTTGCTCGAAGCCATTGCCATTCGTAGCCAGGGCGCTGTCTTTATGGGTGTGGAAGTGCCGGTGCAATTGGTCGAAGCCACGCCGTATATCCTGACCGTGGTGTTGCTCGGTGGTTTTATTGGTCGCTCGGTGGCGCCCAAAGTGATCGGCGAGCCGTACGTCAAAGAACGCAGTTAACACGATAATAAGCGCCCGCCTTCAGGCGGGCCGATCCTATAAAAAATGGACGGCTGGACCGTCCTTGCGAGATGCTCATGAACACCATTCCCAGCCTCGACCTGAGCCGCTTTGATACCCATCCCGATGACTTCGTCCGTGAAATGGGCGAGGCTTATCAGGCCTGGGGTTTTGCTGGCATTACCGGCCACGGTATTGATCGTTCCGTTGTTATCGATGCGCTGCGCGCCTCGGAAAAGCTGTTCGCCCAGCCTGACGACATCAAGATGCAGTATTTCAAAGACAACGGCGGCACGCGTGGCTATACGCCCTTTGGCACCGAAATCGCCAAGGACGCTGAACACGTTGATCTGAAAGAGTTCTGGCACGTCGGCCGCGACATTGAAGGCGAACCGCCACACAAAGATCTGACACCCAATGTCTGGCCTTTAGAAGTACCTGAATTCAAGACCGCCATGCTGCGGCTCTATTCGGAGCTGGATGCGTTGTCGGTGACACTGTTGCGCGCCTTTGCGCTCTTTATTGGCGAAGATCAGCACTACTTCGACAACAAGGTAAACCACGGTAATTCCATTCTGCGGCCGCTGCATTACCCGCCGATCACCGACCCTAATTTGCCCAATGTTCGTGCTGGTGCGCACGAAGACATCAACCTGATTACCCTGCTGGTGGGTTCCGAGCAGGAAGGTCTGGAAGTGTTGAATAAGCGCGGCGAGTGGGTTGGCATCTCGATGATTGAAGGCACCATCATCTGCAATGTCGGCGATATGCTGCAGCGACTGACCAACCATGTACTGCCCTCGACCACACACCGGGTGGTGAATCCCAAAGGCGATGCCGGCAAGGTGTCGCGCTATTCCATTCCCTTCTTCGTGCACCCCAATCCGGGCACCTCTCTGGATGCCTTGCCGCAGTGCGTGACCGAGGATAACCCCAAGCGTTATCCGCCGATCACCAGCGACGAGTATCTGATGGAGCGACTGCGGCAGATTGGTCTGATCAAGTAAAGGCGGGCCGGGGTCGCTCAAACCGACCCCGGCCATTGAATCCCCGGGCGCGCTCGCCCATATTGGATGGCATCCGAATTCCTATTGAGGCGCTGCATGCCATCCATCAAACACGTCGCCATTACCGGCGGTACGCACGGCAATGAACTGACCGGCGTTTATCTGCTCAAGCATTGGCGCAATAACCCCGAACAGGTTTGTCGGGACAGCTTTGTTACTGAGTTGCATCTGGCCAATCCCAAGGCGAATGGTCATAACCGTCGCTATCTGGATCAGGATCTGAACCGCCAGTTTGGTTGGGATGATCTGAACGATCATGAGTTATGCGGCTATGAGCAAAACCGGGCGAAATCGCTGAATTCACTGCTTGGCCCAAAAGACGAACCACGGGTCGATTTTGTGCTCGATCTGCACACCACCACCGCCAATATGGGCGTCACCCTGGTGATTAAATCGGAGGATCCGCTGGTGACTGGCATGGCGTTTTACGCCAAACAATGCATGCCGGAAGTGACCTTGTTTTATGAGCCGGCGCAGCGGCTGGAAGATAATTTTCTGATTTCACTGGGCCGCAAATATGGGCTGCTGATTGAAGTCGGGCCGGTGCCACAGGGCCTGTTGCGCTGGGATGTGTATCAGCAGACTGAAGCGGTGACCGGTCATTGCCTGGATTATCTGGATGCGGTCAACCGTGGGGAGCCGCCCGAAGTGGCGACGTCAATGCCGGGGTTCCAGTTTGTGCGCAAGGTGCAGTTACCGGAAAACGAGCGGGGAGAAATTACCGCTATGGTGCATCCGAATCTGCAGGATGCTGACTATCAGCCGATTAAGCCGGGCGATCCGCTGTTTATCACCCTGGATGGAGAAACCTTGCCTTACGAAGGTGAAGAGATGCTATACGGTGCCTTTATCAACGAGGCGGCCTATTACGACCGCCACGTCGGTTTGAGCCTGATGCGTCCTTGCACCATAGAGCGCGGGTAACAGCCAGATTAGATCTGTCCGAACTGGAAACTCAGCACCACAGATGCACCGGACAAGTCATCATCGCTGACGCCATCCAGGTCGGGGTCGGTGGTCAGCCGATAGGCGCCACCGATACCCACTTCCAGAAAATCGGTCAGATTCACTTCCGCACCGACGAATACTTCGCTGGCCAGAAAGCTGCCGTTGTCTTCGTCGGTACCATCACTAAGAGACACCGATCCCGCGCCCAGCAGTAGCTTGGTTTCAACATGCACGACCGCATCGGGCCGATGGGTGTAGCCGATCAGCAAACCGCCGTAACCCATATCCAGCGTTTGGCCGTTACCCCACTCCGGCTCGTTAATCAGGCCATAACCGGCGCCACCGATCAGCAATGAATGCACGCCGGTGGTAAAGGTACCAGCGCCTTCGCCGCCGAGCATGATGGCGGTTTCATCTCCCAACTGACCGTACTTGACCAGCGGACCGCCATAGCCGCCGGAGCGGGCATTCTGCATATCGATCAGAGCATCCTTGGCGAAGGCAGGAAGACTGAGCATTGCCGCCAGGGGTAAAAGGATCAGTGCACGCATCGGTATATCTCCATAATAAGGCAGGGCGCCGGACTGAGCTTATCTTGCCGGCAATTGGCAATCAGCCCAGTGGTAAAAGTCACGATGAGGAGGAATCACTCAATTTGGCTTCCAGTTCTTTCAACTGGGTTTCCAGTTCAGCTAACTGTGTCCGGGTGCGTTCCAGCACCGCCTGCTGAGCGTCGAACTCTTCGCGGCTGACGACATCCAGTTTACTCAGTTGCGCTTGCACCAGGCTGCGCAAATTGGTGCGCAAGTCGTCACGCGCCTGCTGTCCCTGACTGAACAGGGCACTGGCCTGACGGCTGATTTGATCGAGCATATCTTCGGGTAATTTCATGGCACCTCCGTGCTCCAAAACAGGGCTGGAAACTGCAGTAGGCGCCGTTTCCAGTCTCACCAAATGGAGACTTGATTCAAATTTCTGTGGCAATGATGGCAACGCTATCAGCGCTAACCTCGTGATTTCTCTGGCCCTATACCGTCTTTGGGCAAATAGTGTGCACTGACGGCGCACAGCTTTTGTGCGCTGCACTTATTTTGTGCATCCAGCCCTCAATTCTTGACCCGACCTTTACGTAAATCCTTGATTCACCGCGCTAAACGGAGTTGGCACGGGCTTCGCTTTACCCCCTCGCACACGATTCCAATCGCAGCCAACCGTTGCGTTGGACATTGTAACTCGGGTGATTTCCGGTAGCACTGGCTGCGACGGGCGATCCCCTCGAGCCGGCGCTGTCAATTCAGTGCAACGGTGGAACGGAAAGGAGTGAACAAAAATGAAACTCGTATCAGCCATTATCAAGCCCTTTAAGTTGGACGACGTCCGCGAAGCGCTGTCTGAAATCGGCGTACAGGGCATCACCGTAACCGAAGTAAAAGGTTTCGGACGTCAGAAAGGCCATACCGAACTCTATCGGGGTGCGGAATATGTGGTCGATTTCCTGCCCAAAGTGAAAGTGGAAGTTGGTGTTTCCGACGAACTGCTGGACCGGGCAATCGAGGCCATTTCCAAGGCCGCCAACACCGGCAAGATCGGTGACGGCAAGATCTTTGTAACCCCGCTCGAACAGGCCATTCGCATTCGTACCGGCGAGACCGGCAACGACGCGATCTGAGCAAAAAATAAATAGCAATTGGAGACAAGGGTGATGCAGAACCAAATTTTTGAACTGCAATTTGCCATGGATACGTTCTATTTCCTGATCTGTGGCGCATTGGTCATGTGGATGGCCGCTGGTTTCGCAATGTTGGAAGCTGGCTTGGTCCGTGCCAAGAACACGACTGAAATTCTGACCAAAAACGTCGCGCTGTATGCGATTGCCTGCACCATGTACCTGATCTGTGGTTATCAGTTCATGTACGGCGGCGGCTGGTTCCTGTCGGGTGTTGAGACAGTGGCCAACTTCAGCGTTGAAGGTGCTTTGGCGGCTTCTGAAGAAGCTGGCTTCGACGGCGGCTCTGTCTACTCAGGCGCCTCTGACTTCTTCTTCCAGGTGGTGTTTGTGGCAACAGCCATGTCCATCGTTTCCGGTGCCGTGGCCGAACGTATGAAGCTGTGGGCCTTCCTGGTCTTCGCTGTGGCCATGACTGCAGTCATCTATCCGTTCGAAGGTGGCTGGACTTGGGGCGGTAACGAAGTCTTCGGCATGTACTCGCTGAATTATTCTGACTACGCCGGTTCCGGTATCGTTCATATGGCCGGTGCTGCTGCAGCGTTGGCTGGTGTTCTGTTGCTGGGCCCACGCAAGGGCAAATACGGCAAGAATGGCGAAATCAACGCTATTCCAGGTGCCAACCTGCCGCTGGCGACTCTGGGTACCTTCATCCTGTGGATGGGCTGGTTCGGCTTCAACGGCGGTTCTACCCTGAAACTGGGCGGTATGGCGGTTGCCAACGAAGTGGCTAACGTCTTCCTGAACACCAACGCTGCGGCGGCTGGTGGTTTGATCGCTGCGCTGATCGTCGCTCGCCTGTGGTTCAAGAAAGCTGACCTGACCATGGCCCTGAACGGCGCTCTGGCCGGTCTGGTTGCTATCACTGCTGAGCCGGCTGATCCGACTCCGCTGCTGGCGACCATCATTGGTGCCATCGGTGGTGTGATCGTGGTGTTCAGCATCGTTGCTCTGGATAAACTGAAAATCGACGATCCGGTCGGTGCCATTTCTGTGCACGGTGTTGTCGGTCTGTTCGGTATCTTCGCGGTTCTGTTGAGCGACAGCGATGCCACCTTCGGCGGCCAGCTGGTGGGTGCTCTGACCATCTTCGTCTGGGTGTTCGTTGCCTCCTTAATCGTCTGGGGCATCATCAAGGCGGTTATGGGTCTGCGCGTCAGCGAAGAAGAAGAGTACGAAGGCGTCGATCTGACCGAATGCGGTATGGACGCCTATCCGGAATTTACTGCCGCCAGCAAATAAGCTGCAGTAACTGAGCCGCAAGGCTCGTCCGAGTGAAGGCCCCATTTGGGGCCTTTCTTTTTTTGGGCCGTTGTTGCCGATGGAGCATTCTATTTTGTCGCGCTATCTGCATGGTTTATGCTTGAGGTGGGTCGTGACTACCTCTCAGGGAGAGTGCTATGAAACTCGTAACCGCAATTATCAAGCCCTTTAAACTCGACGACGTGCGTGAAGCCTTGTCTGAAGTGGGTGTACAGGGCATCACCGTGACTGAAGTGAAAGGCTTTGGTCGCCAAAAAGGCCACACTGAGCTGTACCGTGGCGCTGAATATGTCGTCGACTTTTTGCCCAAAATCAAAGTTGAAGTCGCTACTGACGACAACAAACTGGAATCCGTGATTGATGCGATTTCCAAATCAGCCAACACCGGCAAGATTGGTGATGGCAAGATTTTCGTGGCAGCGCTGGAACAGGTGATTCGCATCCGTACCGGTGAAACCGGTGAAGATGCTGTGTGACTGAGCTGTTGTTCAGCGAATAAAAAACCCGTCCATTGGACGGGTTTTTTGCATCTGGCATCGGTTTAACTGGTACGCGAACGCCGTGCCGCCCAATAGGCCGGCAGCTGGAAGCAGATAAAGCGAATGGTCAGGCCGGCCGCTGAAGCAAACAGATAGCCCGCTACATAAACCGGTCCGGTGACCTTCACCAGGGCGCCGCCAATGATGAAGTCCATAAACATCATCGCCGCCAGACCGAAGGCATAACCGCTGATCAGATAGCGATGGCCGGTGCGAAACAGAAAACCAAGTACCGTGCCAACAGCAGCAAAGCCAATCAGCAGTTGCATCGGTGACTGAGCAAATTGGGCACCCAGTTGCGCCATCATAAAAAGGCTGACGCCCGCTAAAGCCATGCGTTGTACGTTCGGGTTCATTGGCTGTCCTGCTGTGTTGTTATTATCGTCTGGCCGAGCTTAGCGCTGGCAGGGGTCGCCTCAATGCGACTTTGGTCGTGCCCCGCCGATCAGTCCGTGCTTGCGCAGTTGGCTGCGAAATTGATGGTAGGTCAAACCCAGCGACTCCGCAGCCTTGCCTTGATGGCGTTCATGGCGTTCCAGCGCCGCTTCCAATAAGCCGATTTCAAAACGCGCCACCTGATCATTAAAACTGCCTGCGGTCAGCGAAACGTCGGCGGAAGCGTTGCCCGGCCGCCAGGGTGAATCGAAGGGATCGAGCACCAGGCGATCAATGGCTTCGTTCTCATTACCCCAACGATACAAACTGCGTTCAATCACATTCTTCAGCTCGCGCACATTGCCGTGAAAAGGGTGTTGATTCAGCGCCGCCAGCGCTGCCTCACTGAAACCAGGGAACATCGACCAGCCCAGTTCGCTGCTCATCTGGATGGCGAACCGTTCGGCCAGAAGTTGCACATCACCCTGGCGCGCGCGCAATGGCGGTAGCGTCAGCACATCGAAGGCCAGGCGATCGAGCAAATCGCTGCGAAAACGACCCTGAGCGGCCAATGACGGCAGGTCCTCGTTGGTGGCAGCGACAATACGCACATCAACCGTCAGCGTTTTCTGGCCACCCAGACGCTCGAACTCACCATACTCAATCAGCCGCAACAGCTTCTCCTGTAAGGGCGCCGACATATTGCCGACTTCATCGAGAAACAGCGTGCCTTCATGAGCGCGTTCGAAACGGCCGATGTGGGTGCGATTGGCACCAGTAAAAGCGCCCGGCTCATAGCCGAACAAATCGGCGTCGAGCAGGCTTTCACTGATGGCGGCACAGTTCACCTTGATCAGCGGTTGTTGCCAGCGTGATGACAGAAAATGCAGCCGTTCAGCGACCAGCTCCTTACCCGTGCCGCGTTCGCCAATCACCAGGACCGGCCGGTGCAGCGGTGCGAGTTCCGAGGTTCGGTCCAGTAAATCGGCTAACGCCGGGCTTTCGCCGAGCAGGCGTTGGGAGCTGCGGTCACTCATCTCTGACCCATGGATGGTTAGGAATTTTTGAGTTTAGAGTCTTTAGCTGATTAGACCAATGGCATTGGTCATTTTCGCTAAATATCCCATCTCTGTGCGCCTTGTTTTTCTAAAAATTATAATAGAAACAATGGGTTATAAACTTGGCATGAATGCTGATATAGCCTCAAGGTGTGTCGACAAAGGACATCCATATGATCCCACTAAAAGAACGGACACCGCTGTATATGGTCATGATTACCCTGGGCAGCGCCTTGGCGGCGGTGACGCAATGGTGGATCGGACTGGTCAGCTTGGCATTGGCATTCGGCTTAATTGAAGCCGTTGGTCGCGGATTTAAGCGCTTGCTGCCGGTCAGCAAGCGCCATCATTAACGAGGAGACTAAGATGGGTATTTTTTCCCGTTTCACCGACATCATTAATTCCAACCTCAACGCTTTGCTCGACCGCGCTGAGGATCCACAAAAGATGATCCGCCTGATCATCCAGGAAATGGAAGAGACGCTGGTGGAAGTGCGTTCCAGCTCAGCGCGGGTTATCGCCGATCGCAAAGACGCCGAACGACGCCTGGCGCGAGTGCGCAAAGAAGTTGAGGACTGGGAAGCCAAAGCCAAGCTGGCGCTGGAAAAAGATCGTGAAGATCTGGCGCGCGCAGCGCTGGCGGAAAAGCAAAGCCTGGTTGACGAAGCCGACATTCTGCAGCGTGAATGTGAAGCGCTGGACGATCATCTGAGCCAGTTGTCCGAAGAGATCGGTCAGCTGCAGTCGAAGCTCAATGATGCCAAGGCGAAGCAGAAAACCCTGGTCATGCGCCAGCAAACCGTGACCACCCGGATGAAAACGCGTCGCCAACTGCATCGGGAAAACTTGCAGGATGCCTTCGAGAAGTTCGAACATTACGAGCGACGCATGGACAGTATGGAAAGTGAGCTCGAAGCACAGGACCTGGGACGCGGACGCGATCTGGCCCAAGAGATCGACAGCCTGGCTGAGAACGATGCCGTCAATGCCGAACTGGAACGCCTCAAGGCGGACCTGGAGAAGACTAACAAAGGCTAAGGCGACAAGGAGCCAAGCATGCACTTTTTTCAATTCATGTTCGTGCCCACCATTCTGTTCATCGTCATCGTGATGCCGATGTGGCTGTTCATGCATTACCGCTACAAGAATCGGGTGCACGCCAGTTTGAATGCGGACGATCAATCGTCGTTGGATGAATTGCTGCGCACACTGGATCAATTGAATGAGCGGGTGGCCGCGTTGGAATTGATCCTCGATGAACGCAGCCCGAACTGGCAGCGAAAAACCGATTAGGAGGAGCCGTTATCATGGCCTATCAACACCGCAAAAAAGAAGCCACCGGCTTTTGGGCGCGTCGTCGTCAGGGCTTCGGCATGAATCTGTATCGCAATAAACGGGACGGTTGGATCGGTGGTGTCTGTGCCGGTCTCGCGGACCATTTCAATATTGAACCCTGGGTGGTTCGACTGGTCGTCTTCGGCAGCTTTTTCTTCTTCAATATGCTGACGGTCTGGGCCTATCTCGGTGCCTGTATTGTGATGGCGCCGCGCCCAAAGGGACCGGTTGAGCAGGAATACCAGTATGATGAAGACCTGCATACCGACCGGCCGCGCAATATGTTTCGTTATCGCAGTGCACCGCCGGGCGAACGATTGAAACGCGCACGTCAGCGACTGGATGAAACCCTTGGCCGGGTGGAAAACATGGAACGTTACGTCACTTCGCGGCGTTACCAACTGGATAAGGAGTTCTCCAAAATCCAGGATTAGTGGCTGATCGCGCTCTGATATACTCACGGCCGGGTTTTGCCCGGTCGTGTTGTTTTTGTCATCTGGAGCCTGCTGTGTCTGATTCCTCCTCTCGCTTTGCCGTCTTGAAAAACCCCACCTTCTGGGTCGTTGTCGTGCTGCTGATCGGCTTTGTTTACCTGCAATGGCCGACCCATGTGCGCATGCCTTATGCGCCGGATTATCGTACTGTCACTCTGGCTGATGGGGTGCAGATGCAATGGGAAGCTGAGCCTCAGGTGGTCGAAGGTGAGGCCGGTACCGCCTGGACGCTGAAGAACAAAGGTCTGGAATTTCTGGTGCAGCAGGGTTCGCTCGACGCACCCTTGGCGCAACAGGCGGAGCGTATGAAAGCAATCGACAGCGCTCAGGTTGCCAGCATGGAATATGCGCCGCTCGAGGTCACCGGCTCGCTGGCGCGTTATGCGCTGATTGATGTGGAAAACCGCATTCAACGTCACCGCCTCTATCAGCGCGGTGAGCGGTGGCTTAAAGTGTCGGTTCTCTATAAGGCCGATAATGAAGACCGCGAAGCGCGCGCTCAGCTGTTTCTGAATTCGGTTGTGCTGCCCTAAGCCAGTCCAGGCTTATCATCAAACAATAATAAGGAGAGCCCGCCATGTTGCGTTGGGGTGTAATGGGAACGGGCAATATTGCCCATCAGTTTGTGAACGACGCTCGTCACGGCCGTGGCGGTGAATTCGTCGGTGTCTATTCACGCAGTCAGCAAAAAGCCGATGCCTTTGCCCGGGAATTCGGTTTGCCGCACGCTTTTGGCGATCTGGACGCCTTTCTGGCCAGTCCGGATATCGATGTGGTCTATGTCGCCAGTCCGCACACCAGTCATGTCGACCAGGCATTGGCCTTGTTGGAAGCCGGCAAGGCGGCGCTGGTGGAAAAACCGGTGGCGGTTAATCTGCTGGACGCCCAGCGCCTGTATCAGCGTTCGCAGGAACTGGGCGTGTTCTGCCAGGAAGCCTTCTGGACGCGCTTTAACCCGGCCTATCAACAGATTCTCGAACAGGCGCGCGACGGCCGGCTGGGCAAGCTGCGCCACGGCCAGGCGAACTTCGGTTTCCGCTCGCCGGCCGACCCTGAGCATCGCTTGAATAACCCGGATTTAGCCGGCGGTGCCCTGCTCGATATTGGTTTGTATCCGTTGATTCTGACCTTGGATCTGTTCGGTGAACCGACTGAGATTGATGGTCGGGTAACCCTGGGTGAAACCGGCGTCGACCGCAGCGCTGATCTGGTGTTGAGTTACGCCGGCGGCGAGCGTTGCGCGGTGCATTACAGCCTGGATTACGAGTTGCCGCAGACGGCTTGGATCAGCGGTGAACAGGGTTGGGCAGAAATCCAGTCGCTGTGGTTCGCACCGAACCGAGCTCACTGGCAACTAGGCACTGCGCCGGTCTCGGTCGAGCATTACCCGTTGCTGGGCAAGGGCTATCACTACGAATTCACCGCCACCAACGAAGCCATTGCCGCCGGTCGTCTGGATTGCGCTGAGCATACCCAGGCCGACAGCCTGACGTTGATTCGTTTGCTGGATCGAATTCGCGACCAGTGGGGGCCGCGTTATCCGTTTGAGTGATGCAACCTGGTCTCGGCGTAGCCATTGGCGGCGATGTCGGTACAGAGCGCATGCCACTCACAATCGAAGCAGCCGCTGCGCAACTGGCCTTGAGCAAAGGCCTGGCGCAGCACTGCTATTGCTGTCTGATCCAGCGTCAGTTGCTGACCCACTACCACAGCAACGCCCAGAGTGTCGCTAACCGCTTGCATTGCCAGAGCATCACGTCGGTGAATGCGGGCGTGATGACAGTGCGCGCAGTCACCCTCTTGTGCGCGCAATAACGGCTGGCAAATCTGGTCCGGTCCGCGAATCAGCTCTATCGCCTCACTCTGGTTCAGGCGGGCGATGATGGCGTCGTAATTGCGGCAGAATTCATCGCTGTAACCCAAGCCTTTGTAGGTCAGCATGCACAGAAGGTGATGGCCGCGCAGTTCGATACTCATCCTTGATCCTTACAACCGATAGAGTCGCGCTTCCCAGGGACCTAACGTCGTTGCCGACTTCCCGCCAGCATCGGGGTAATTACCCAGGCAGAAACCATTTTCCGCCGGTGTCGCGGCACCGAGTTCACCCTGCCACTCAGCGTCGCTGAGATTACAGAGCACCAGAAACTGCTCGCCGTCCAGGCTGCGGGTGTAGGCATAAACCTGAGCATCCTCTTCCAGCACCAGATCATAAACGCCGTACACCAACGTCGGCTCTGCCCGGCGCAAGCGAATCATGGCCTTATAGAAATTCAGCACCGAGTTCGGATCATCGGCCTGGTCGGCGGCGTTCAGCCATTGATGATTGGGGTTCACCGCCAGCCAGGGTTTTGCTGTGCTGAAACCGGCGTTGTCGTTGCGGCTCCACTGCATCGGCGTGCGGGCGTTATCGCGTGAACTGTCTTTCAGGTCGGCGAGCATTTCGGCTTCACTGCGGCCTTCGGCGCGCCATTCTTTAATCAGGTTTCTGGCCGCCACATCATCGAACTGATCCAGTGCCGTGAACGGATGATTGGTCATGCCCAGTTCCTGGCCCTGATAAATAAAGGGCGTGCCCTGCATCATAAAATACATCAGCGCGATGGCAGTGGCGCTTTCGCGCCAGTAGTCCTCGGTGTTGCCCCAGGTCGAGGTGATGCGCGGGATGTCGTGGTTCTCGACAAAGAGCGCATTCCAGCCCTGGCCTTCGAGACCTTTTTGCCAGCGCGTCAGCGTGCTTTTCAGCTTGGGTAAATCGAGACCGTCGTTGCCTTCACTGCCCCAGAGTTTCAGTTGTTCAAACTGGAACAGCATATTGAAGCGGTTTTTGTCTTCGCCGACCCAGTCCGGCGCCTGCTCGATGGTCACGCCATTGGCTTCGCCGACGGTCATCACATCGTAGTGTGCGAAGGTTTCGGCGCACAGTTCGCTGATGTAGTTAAGAATGCCGTCCTTGTTGCGGTGCATCGAATGCGACGGCACCGCCGCCAGATTCTTAGGATTAGGCAGATCGGGAAAGCCTGGTTCTTTGCGGATGTGAGTGATGGCGTCGATGCGGAAACCGTCGACGCCTTTATCGAGCCACCAGCGCACCATCTTATAAACCGCCTCGCGCATCTGAGCGTTTTCCCAGTTCAGGTCCGGCTGTTTGCGCGAGAACAGATGCAGAAAATACTGGCCGCTCAGATCGTCGTATTCCCAGGCCGGGCCGCTGAAAATGCTCGCCCAGTTATTCGGTGGTTCGCCATTGGTTTTACCATCACGCCAGATATACCAGTCGCGCTTATCGCTGTCCGGCTGACGCGATTCCTGGAACCAGGGGTGCTCATCGCTGGAATGATTGACCACCAGATCAAGCAGAATGCGCAGGCCGCGCTCGTGGGCCTGTTCCAGCAGCCGATCGAAGTCGGCCATGGTGCCGAAGTCCGACAAAATGCCCTGGTAGTCGGAGATGTCGTAGCCGTTGTCGTCGTTCGGCGAGGGGAAAATCGGGCACAGCCAGAGTACATCGACGCCCAGATTCTTCAGGTAATCCAGCCGGTCGATGATGCCCGGTAAATCGCCGGTGCCATCGCCGTTGCCGTCCATAAAGGAGCGCGGGTAGATCTGGTAGACGACGGCTTCTTTCCACCACCGGCGACTTTCAACAGCAGCTTTCATCAGTCATTTCCTTGGGCGCGCAGCATAAAGGCTTCATAGGGTGCCAGGTCGAGCGTCTGACCCAAAGCACCGCGTGCGCTGGTGTTGTGAATCAGGCAGTCGCACAGGGTGTTTTGCCAGTGAGCGGGCAGGCGAAGCTGAGTGCGCTCGGCGCTGAACGAACCCAGTACCAGCCAGCGTTCGCCGTTCAGTTCGCGTTCGTAGGCGAAGACGGTCGGGTGGTCTTCAAGCAGTGGTTTAAAGCTGCCGTAGACCAGAACGTCGTTGTCTTTGCGCAACTGAATCAGCTGTTGATAGTGCTGGAAAATACCTTCGGGATCGGCGCGGTCTGCCGCTACGTTGATGTGGCGATAATTCGGATTCACCGCCAGCCAGGGCGTGCCGTTGCTGAAACCGCCGTTGGGCTCGCCCGACCACTGCATCGGTGTGCGGGCGTTGTCGCGGCCGTTGCGGTAGATGGCCGCCATGCGGTCTGCCGGTGACCAACCCAGTTCGCCGTATTCACGATAGAAATTCAGCGTTTCGATATCGCGATAATCATCGATGGAATCGAAACGTACGTTGGTCATGCCGATTTCTTCGCCCTGATAAATATAGGGCGTGCCCTGCTGGCCGTGCAGCACCGTCGCCAGCATCTTGGCTGAGCGCACCCGGTGTTCGCCGTCGTCACCGAATTCGGATACCGCGCGCGGCAGGTCGTGGTTGTTCCAGAACAGCGAATTCCAGCCCTTGCCATCAGCGAGGGCGTGCTGCCATTTCGCCAGCACCTGCTTGAGTTTTAACGGATCGACCGGCTTGGCGTTCCATTTACCGCCATTAGGCGCGCCGTCTTCGGGTTCGCCAAAAGTCAGACTGATGTGTTCGAACTGGAACACCATGGAAATTTCATCGCGCTCGGGCGCGCAATAGAGCGGCGCGGTTTCGGGTGTGACGCTCCAGGTTTCGCCTACGGTCAGTGCGTCGCGTGGCCCGTAAGTAGCACGGTTCATGGCGTGAATGCGCGGGTGCAGCGTCGGACCGGCGGTCAGTTGCTGGTTGTCGATGTCCTTACCCAGCAAGTCGAGCACGTCCATGCGAAAGCCAGCGACGCCGCGGTCGAGCCACCAGTTCATCATGGCGTGCACAGCCTCGGGCACGGCCGGGTTGTCCCAGTTCAGGTCCGGTTGTTTCTTGCTGAACTGATGGAAGTAGTACTCGCCGCTGGCCTCGTCGTATTCCCACATCGAACCGCTGAAATAGGAGGTCAGCTCGCTTGGCGGGCCACCGTCGGCCTTTGGTTGACGCCAGATATAGAAGTCGCGGTAGTCGCTGTCTTTGGAGGACTTGGCATCGACGAACCAGGGGTGCTCATCGCTGGAATGGTTGACCACCAGATCGAGAATGATCTTGATGCCGCGTTGGTCGGCCTCGGCGATCAGCCGGTCGAGGTCGTCGAGGGTGCCGAACTGGGGCGCGATGGCCTGGTAGTCGGAGATGTCGTAGCCGTTGTCGTCCATCGGCGATGCAAAAATCGGCGACAACCAGATCACGGTAATGCCCAGTTCGGCCAGATGATCGAGGCGCTGAATAATGCCGGGCAGGTCGCCCATGCCATCGCCATTGGCGTCCATAAAGGAAGACGGATAAATCTGATAGACGACGGCGCGGTGCCACCAGCGTTGTTCAGTCATGCTGTACCTCGGCAACTGGGTTGAGTTGGGCGCAGCCTAGTTCAGTGTTAAACAAAGATAAAATGCTTTATTTTGCGTTCATTATAGATTTTTTCGATAGCTAGCAATAACGGAGAGGCGGGCATGGACAAAGCCTGGCGACAGTTCCTCGCGGTGGCCGAATTGCGCTCGGTCAGCCTGGCGGCGCAGCGGCTCTTTATCAGCCAGCCGACGCTGACGCACAACCTGAAAAAGCTGGAAACCCAGTTGGGTGTGACGTTGTTTAACCGCTCGCCGCGCGGCATGACGCTGACGCCCTACGGCGAAACCCTGCTCGAGCAGGCGCGCATCATGCAGCGGGTTTACGACAATGCGCTGGGCAAGTTGCAGCAGTTAAAGGTCGATCAGGAAAGCGGCCTGCGCATCGGCGTCGGTATGGCCTGGTGGCATCTGTTCTTTCGCGAGCTGTTTCAGCGTTACCGCCAACAGCACCCGACCGCGCCGGCGCATATCGAGATCGGCAACCATCTAAGATCGATGGATCAATTGCTGGCCGGCGAACTGGATTTGTTTATCGGCCATCGTATTGGAGGCCTGAACCCGAACAGCGGCGCGGTATTCACGCCCTTGTTCAAGGTGCGTGATGCCTGCTTTGTGCGCGTCGGCCACCCGCTGCTGGGCCAGGCCGTGGGCTACACCGATCTGCTCGACTACCCACACCTGGCCGTTACCCCGGACGAAACGCGCTACAGCCTAGCGGTGGTCACCAACCCGCAATTCAAGGAGGCCGAACATCATCAGTATCATCTGGCCGATCGGGTGGTCTGGTCGACCAGCTCGATGAGCGCAGCGCTGGATATTCTGCGCGACAGCGATGCGGTAATGATCTATCCCGAATCGATGACTGAGACGCTGGCAGACAGTGGCGTGGTGCCGTTAGCGTTGACCGAGCCGCAGGAGGCGATGGAAGTTGGGGTTTATCGGTTGGAAGATCGAATCAACGATGAAGGATTGGATGCGCTTGTTGCAGAAGTAAAACTGGCGCTAGTTGAAACAAATAAAGTCGAATTAACCACCTAAGGAGTACCCGATTGCGGTTAAGTTTTGGCTGACCGTCGGTCCACATGGATGTGGACCGCCGAGCATACATGGATGTACTTGCAGCGTGTCAGCCAAAACTTAACCGTGGTCGGGTACGGAATCGCAAGCCACAGAAAATCAACTAAACAACCGGCATAGCCCGCTCAATAATTTTCGAACAATCCACACCCGGTTCCAGCGTCCCATAATTAAAAGCGCCGTTTGGATTCAACCGCGATTCCACAAAAGCCTCGGCCAGGGTCGCATCACCATCGCGCAACAAAATACTGGCTTGAAACGTCATGGCTAATTTATCGACCAAAGTCCGCGCCCGATATTCCAGTTGATCGGTGTTGCTGAATTGTTGTTTTAATTCCGCCAAAGCGCGATCGAAACTTTTCGACTGACCCTTGGCTTTTTCGATATCAGCCAGCAGTGCTTCGAGCGTCGCTGGCTCGCGGCCAATGGCGCGCAACACATCCAGGCACTGAATATTGCCCGAGCCTTCCCAGATGGCATTAACCGGCGCTTCGCGATACAGACGCGGCAGAATATTTTCCTCCACATAACCGACGCCGCCGATGCACTCCATGGCTTCGTAAGTTAAGTGAGGTGTGCGTTTGCAGACCCAGTATTTGCCGACGGCCGTGGCTAAGCGCGCCAGTAATTTTTCTGACTCATCGCTGGTGCTGTGATCGAGTGCGCGACCAACGCGCAGACTCATCGCCAGTGCTGATTCGGATTCAACCGACAAATCCGCCAGCACGTTTTGCATCAGCGGTGCATCGTGCAACCGCTGACCGAAGGCCGAGCGACCGCTGGTGTGATGCAAAGCCTGAGCCGTCGCCGCGCGCATTAGTGCCGCTGAACCAACCAGACAATCGAAACGCGTCATCGCGACCATTTCGATAATGGTGCGCACACCCTTGCCTTCTTCGCCTAACAACCAGGCCTGGGCACCGCGAAATTCGATCTCCGATGAGGCATTGGAACGATTACCCAATTTGTCTTTTAAGCGCTGAATAAAGAACGCATTTTTCTGTCCATCTTCGCGCCAGCGCGGCATTAAAAAACAACTCAAACCATTTTCAGTTTGCGCCAGTACCAAAAACGCATCGCACATCGGCGCCGAGCAAAACCATTTGTGACCGATCAGTTCATACAACTGACCGGGCTGACGTTTGCCCAGTGGATAAGCGCGGCTGGTGTTGGCGCGCACATCCGAGCCGCCCTGTTTTTCGGTCATCGCCATGCCGATGGTTAAACCGGCTTTTTCGTAGAAAGGTACATTGCGCGGGTCGTAATGCGGCGCGGTAATTTTCGGCAGCCATATCTCGGCGATTTCGGGAGTGGAGGCAATGGCGGGTACCGCAGCGAAAGTCATCGTCAGCGGGCAAGCCGAACCGGCTTCGGCGTGCATATGCAGATATTCCAGGCCGGCACGGGCGACATGAGCGCCGGGTTTGGGATCGCGCCAGGGCAGTGCCGGCAAGCCGGCTTCGATGGCGGTACGCATCAGCTCGTGGTAGGCCGGGTGAAAACGCACTTCGTCGATGCGGTGGCCAAAGCGGTCGTGCGAATGAAAAGTCGGCGGCACTTCGTTGGCCTGGAAACCGGCTTCAATCAGGTCGCCGCCAACGCGGGCGCCGTAGTCGCTGAGTCGGTCTTCGGCCCAGCCGGCACCGAAATGATGGCTCCAGTGTTGCAGCGCACGATCGCTGCGATAGACGTTGTAATCGGCCAGGGCTGTCGGTTGGTTGATGACGTCGTGGGTGTTGGCGCTGGCCAGATGTTGGTCGCGGTTAAAGGGGGCGTCGCTCATGGTGGCTTGCCTCTGGTTATTTGTCGCCAGCCTAGCGCAGCGAGGGTTGAGCGACTAGCTGTCGTCTTGCTGGCGTTCTTCGATTTCCAGTTTGATGCGATCCAGACAGGCCTGGATGGGCACGGAACCGGGTTCTTTTTCCAGCGCGCTTTCCAGCAGCCGAATGGCGTCCTGTTCACGGCCAAAAGCAACCAGCGTATCGGCCTGTTCAATCACCAGACGACCTTTGCTGCTGCGTCGCTCACGCACCTGGGCGCGGCCATTGATCATGCGCAAATAGGTGAACAGCACCAGCGCCAGCATCAAGGCGCCAACGCCGGCGAATCCCAACCCCATGGCTGTGCTCCTGCGCGTAATAGATGCCCTATAGTTTAGCCGGACTGCTCACTTTGCAATTGTTTACGCGCATAGTCGTAACCACTTTTGAAAATATCTTCCATTCGGCCCCAGTCGAGTAAGCCGATTTTTTTCAGTGGCGGATTAAAGTACATATCGGTCAGGGATTTATCGGTATCACGCTGTGAAAAGCTGTAGATAAAACTGACGCTGACCAGATAGGTCGCCAGTGACGGCAACTTATAGCGCCGCTTGTTTTTGCTGCGCAGTCGGTCGAACAACAAAGCCCAGGTACCGGGTATTTCGTCAAAGCTCAGTGGCTGGGCGGTGCGAGTGCCGAGGTCCACGCCAATGACGGTGCCAACCCCTCGCACCGAACGCATTACGTTAACCGGAAAGTTGTTCAGCGTTGCCCCATCGCACAAGAGGTCGCCGTCTTTAAGAATGGGCGGCAGCGCTCCGGGAATGGCGCAGGTGGCGCGTAAGGCGCGGGTCAAATCGCCGCGCCGCAGCACGTCTTCGCGGGCGTGTGAATAGTTGGTGGCAATGCAGTAAAACGGCAGCCACAAGTCTTCCAGTTGGCCGGGGTGACCCATAAGTTCGCGAAACGATTCGTCGATGAGCGTGCGCAGGCGGCGGCCACGAATCAGCGAGATCAGCGGCAGCCAGTTGTAGTCGCCGGTCGGGCTTTTGCTGAAGGCTTTACGGCAAGCATCCTGCATGTGCGCAACCGGTTTGTCGGTCGCGATCACCGCCGCCATGATGGCGCCAATGCTGGTGCCGCCCACCACATCGACTTCGATACCGGCTTCACTCAGTGCCTGCATTACGCCCATATGAGCCAGGCCGCGAGCGCCACCTCCGGCCAGTACCAGACCGACAGCGGTGCGGTTTTCAATGCGCGCCAGACGCGCCAGATCTCTATCGCGTTTCGGTCGTACGTGCAGATGATCGGTGACCGGGCGGCGGTTAAGCCAGTCGGCGGTGTGGCGCGGCGATACCGCGTCCTCGGCATGCAACAACACCAGGCGTTGGGCGACGTCCAGCCCTGGCGGAGTGTTTTCCAGAATATCCGTTTCGGTCGGGTGCAGTTGGATGGGGTCGCTGGCGTCGGCCAGCAACAGATGTTCGTCACTGTGGCTGCAGCAAAACCGAGTCCAGGCATTGGGGGCAGGGTCGGCGACCAGTAACACATAGTCGTATTGGGCTTCCAGCGCATCGAGATGCAGAGCCAGTCGATGCTGCCGGTAGCCATCGCCGCCTTCGTCACGAGCCAGGCCGGCGCCGTCGATATCGGCATCTGCCTGTTCGGCGGTCAGAACGTATACCCGGCCCAGTGATGACAGTGGCTGGCGAAAGCGCTCGGCGAAGTCGACCACATCGACGCTGGCGCTGATCGGAATTAAGGTCAGCGTCACCGGTCGCGGCTCGGTACGACGATGCTGCGGCTGCTGCAACCGCTCGATAATTTTGCGCGGCAAGGTCAACGACAGATGCAGGCTGTTGGCCAGCAGTTCTTCAAAGTGCGCCTGTTTGAGGCGAACCAGCACCGAGTCGCGCAGTGCCACTACTGTCGCTGAACGAGGCTTGCCGGTGTAGAGGCTCATTTCACCGATTACTTCGCCACGGCCAAGCTCCTGAACCGGCCGGGTGATGCCGTGTTCGTCAGTGACATAAACGCGCAATCGGCCGCTGATGGTCAGGTAGAGCGAATCACCTGGATCGCCCTGCGTCATCAGGCGCTCGCCGGATTTGATTTCTACCCAGGTGAGGCGATCGCGAACCTGTTGTAATGCGGCTGGTTCTAGATCGCTGAGATAGGCATTGAGGTGGTAAGTCAGCAGCTCGTCCTGGTGAGCTTTGGGGTCGGTCATCCTTGCAACCAAGATGCATCCTCCTTGGCAGTTATTTTCCTACGTAAAACGGCTTCCATGCCAACGCTGATAGTACGCCTTAATGTGTCAAATAACAGTGGCCGAAGCTGGGTTTGATACCGCTCTCTCAGTACCGGTTGCCGATAACCCTGATCACATAACAACTCAGCTTCCCTGGCGTATCGGTGGCCGGTCCGGGTCGATATACTGGCCTTATGACTGCGACCCCTCACTCCGTTCTGCAACACGTCTTCGGTTACGACGCCTTTCGCGGCGACCAGGAGACCATCATCAATACTGTGGTTAAGGGTGGCGACTGCCTGGTACTGATGCCCACCGGCGGCGGCAAGTCGCTGTGTTATCAGGTGCCGGCGCTGGTTCGCGCTGGAACCGGGGTGGTGATTTCCCCCTTGATCGCCTTAATGCAGGACCAGGTTAACGCCCTGCGTGAACTCGGAGTGCGCGCCGGTTTTCTTAATTCAACGCTGTCGTTCGAGGCGGTGCGCGACACCGAAAATGCGCTGCTCGCCGGCGAGCTGGACTTGCTGTACATCGCCCCGGAACGACTGATTCAAGAGCGCACCCTCGACCTGCTTAATCGCGCGCCGCTGGCCTTGTTTGCCATCGATGAAGCGCACTGTGTTTCCCAGTGGGGTCACGATTTTCGCGCCGATTATCTGAAACTGGGATTGCTTGCCGAGCGCTTCCCCAGCATCCCGCGCATTGCCCTGACGGCCACCGCCGACGCCCGTACCCGCATCGATATTCAACAGCGTTTAGGGTTAACCCAGGCTCCGGCTTTTGTCGGTGGTTTCGACCGGCCCAATATCCAATACCGGATTCAGGCCAAACAACAGTCGCGTCAACAATTGCTGCGTTTTTTAAAAGACGAAGGCGGTGAGCAGGCGGGGATTGTCTATTGTCTGTCGCGCAAAAAGGTCGAACAAACGGCCGACTGGCTGGTGCAGCAAGGCTTTAATGCACTGCCCTATCACGCCGGTTTGGATGCCGCCGTTCGTCAGGACCATCAGCAACGTTTTCTGCGCGAAGACGGCATCATTATGGTGGCGACCATCGCCTTTGGCATGGGCATCGACAAACCGGATGTGCGCTTCGTAGTGCATCTGGATTTGCCCAAAAGCATCGAAGCGTATTATCAGGAAACCGGCCGCGCCGGTCGCGATGGTGAACCCTCCACGGCGGTGTTGTTTTACGGCTTTGAAGATGTCGTCAAACTGCGCCAGATGATGGCGCAATCGCAAGGCGGCGAAGAGCACCAGCGTTACGAACAACAACGGCTGAATGCCATGCTGGGGTTATGCGAAATCACCAGCTGCCGGCGTCAGGTATTACTGCGTTATTTCGGCGATGAATTACCCGAGCCCTGTGGCAACTGCGATACCTGTCTGCACCCGGTCGAAACCTGGGACGCCACCGAGGCAGTGCGCAAAGCTTTGTCTTGTGTGTATCGCACCGGCCAGCGCTTTGGTGCCAATCATTTAATCGATGTGTTGCGCGGCAGCGACAATGAAAAGTTGCGCCGGCTCGGTCATCACCAATTATCGACCTACGGCATTGGCATGGAACTCTCGGCCAACGAGTGGCGCTCGGTGTTGCGTCAGTTGGTGGCGACGGGACTGCTCGCGGTCGATCCGGATGGCTACGGCGGTTTGCAGTTAACCGATGCCTGCCGGCCGGTGCTTAAAGGCGAGCAGACCGTCAGCCTGCGCAAAGACAGTCTGCCGGAACGTACGTCCAGCCGCTCTGGCACGCGACCAGCGCCGGCTCAGATCGAAGACGCCGACCAGCCGCTGTGGCAAGCCTTGCGCGCCTGTCGCAAACAGCTGGCCGACGACCAAGGCATTCCGCCCTTTATGGTGTTTCACGATAAAACGCTCGCTGAAATGCTGGCGCGACGCCCGACCACCCTGGCTGAAATGAGCGAAGTATCCGGCGTTGGTGACGCCAAGCTGGAGCGTTATGGCGCGGCTTTCCTGGCGGTTTTCGACGATGCTATTAATCGGCGTCCAGCCTGAAACGCCCGACGGCGGTTTCGGTGCCCTGAGCCGTTGCCAGCAAATGCTCGCCCAATTGGGCTAACTTCAAGGTGGCGCTGTGGCTGGTTTGGGCCATCTGGGTGATGTCACTGACACGCTGGGAAATCGACTGACTGGCATCGGCCTGGTGCGTCGCCAACTCGGCCAGATGTTCGAGGCTGTCGAGCGACGCCTGCGCATCGGCGTCGAGTTCGGTGAGCGGTTCAACAATACGCCCGATCAATTCCACCCCTTCATCCATCCCCGCCTTGCCGGCACGAATACGTTGCGCCGCCTGATCGGTTTGATCGTTGATGCGACCGAGGATGCGATTGATATCGTCGGTGACCTCGCCCGTCCGAGTTGCCAGTTGCCGGACTTCGTCAGCCACCACGGCAAAACCCCGGCCTTCGGAGCCGGCGCGCGCCGCTTCAATCGACGCATTCAGCGCCAGCAAGTTGGTCTGATCGGCGATCTCGCGAATCTGGCTGACCGCGCCGATTACCTCGCTGGCACTTTCACTTAAACGTTCAATACTGGCCGCAGACTGGTCGATCAGTTCGGCGGTATGACGAATGCCATCGGCCGCTTCAGTGACACCGGCTACGCCGTCACGCGCCAGCGCACGCGCACGCGATGCCTGATCGCGAGCCACCTCAACATTGCTCGCCATGGCCTGGCTGTCGGCCGACAGCTGACCGACGGACTGATCAATCTGCTGTGCCAGATCATGCTGACCGGCGCTGTCGCTCTGCACTTCGCTGGTAAACTGACGCAATTGCACCGCCGCCTGACTGACCGCTGTAGCGTTGGCGCGAATAGTACCGATAACACGGTGCAACTGTTCGCGCATCACCGAAAAACTGCGCAGCAGCTGGCCGATTTCGTCGCGGCCGCCACGGGCAACATCGTGCTGTAAATTACCCGAGGCGATGGCGTCGGCGGCACCCACCGCCGAACGCAACGGCCGCACAATACTGGGTGTAATTAAGGCGGCCATCAGCACACCAGCAAGCAGCGCGGCCAGGCCGAGAAAGGTAACCAACCAGACTGAGTTTTGCGTCGCCGCCAATGTCTGTTGCTGACGAGACGCCATCACCTGGCGCTGTTGTTGTTCCAGCTCGCTGGTTAATTGCAGTAAACGGTTGAGCGCATCGCGGGTGGCGCCGGCCATCTGGCGGCGTGCTTCGGAGCGATCGCCGAATTCCAGCGTCTCTACCGTCAGCTGCAATTGATCCTGATACAGTCGGCGCTGTTCGCTCAATTGTTGCAATTGGCTGGCTTGGGGGGAGTTGGCCAGCAAGGTCGCCAGACGCTCAACGGATGCATCGATATTGCGGTTGCGCGCATCAATATCTTTATACAAGGCGACACGGGCATCGCGATCTTCGACGATAAACAACAACAGCAAGCGACCGGCTATGCTTTCGGCATCGAGATTGACCGAACTGGTTAACTCAACCAAGGCTGCATCGCGTTCGACCACGGCCTGCAACTGATTCGACAAGCGATCAAAACGCTGTACGGCGACCAGCACCACCGCAAAGATAAACAACAATAAAACGGCGTAGCTGACCGCCAGACGTCCTCGAATACGCATAGCCTTTCCTCTTGGCAGTACCGACCGCGGGTGCCGGTTTTCGCATCGCCCGGCCGAGCGATGTCATCTGCAGACCGAGTAGCGTTTTAAAAGTTCCCTGGCGATCAACTTGAAAAAAATTTGTTGGCTTCGGAACTTCCTGCGCCATCGCTGTATCCAAACCTCCGAAGCGCTCAAGGTGCTTTGCCAATAGCGTTACCGAAGCCTCGGGCGCTGTGCTTGAAAACCACTAAGAGGAAAGGACTGATGAAACAGAAAATGGCTCAAACATCACTGGCTTTGGCACTGGGAACCGTTTTGGCAACAGCGGTTATTCCGAGTCTGGTACAGGCCGAAGAGGCCAAAGAAAAATGCTACGGCGTTGCCATGCAAGGTCAGAACGACTGCAAAGCCGGCCCGGGCACCACCTGCGCTGGAACCTCCACCAGCGACTATCAGGGCAACGCCTGGAAACTGGTTCCGGCGGGTACTTGCGAAGAGATGATGTCGCCGACCTCTCCGACCGGTCACGGTCAATTGCAGGCGTTCAACGAGCAGTAAGAAAACGGAGGCCCGCCCATGACGGATGAAAATACCTTGCCAGCTCGTGCTGGCATCAGCTTAAAGCCAATGCATTTTCAGGCGATTTTGGAACAAAAACCCGATCTGGGTTTTGTGGAAATTCATGCTGAAAATTACATGGTTGAGGGCGGGCCTTACCACTACTATTTGCAACAGATATATCAGCGTTATCCACTCTCAATTCATGGCGTGGGTTTATCGATTGGTGGACTGGAAGCGCTCGATAAAACGCATCTGCAACGACTGAAAATTCTGCTTGAACGGTATCCGCCTGCAAGTTTTTCAGAGCATCTGGCCTGGTCGTCTCACCAGGGCGTTTTCTTTAACGATCTGCTGCCGTTGGCTTATACCGACGCCAGCTTGCAGCGCGTGTGCGAACACATTGATCAGCTGCAGCAGTATTTGGGTCGGCAGATGCTGCTGGAAAACCCTTCGACCTATGTGGAAAGTCATGACTCCACCTTGCGTGAAACCGATTTTATTCAGGCCGTTATAGCCCGTACCGGCTGCGGCCTGCTGCTTGATGTGAATAACGTCTATGTCACGGCAACCAACCATCATCAGGACGCTTTGAATTATTTACAGGCGCTGCCGTTAGCGGCGGTTGGTGAAATCCATCTGGCGGGTTTTGCCGTCGATCGGGATCTTGACGGCAGCCCCTTATTAATCGACAGCCATGACAGCGAAGTCAGCGACGAAGTCTGGGCACTGTATGATCAAGCCTTGTCATTATGTGGCCCGGTTGCGACCTTGCTTGAGCGCGATGGCAATGTACCGGCACTGGATATTCTGTGCGCTGAAGCAGAGCTGGCCGAGCAGCGCTTGAGTATTTTTCTGGATGGCAAAGCCAAAAAGGTGGCGTCTTATGCAGGCTGATTTTGCTCAGGCGTTATTAAGTCGGCAACCGAGTGAACCGAGTCATTTAAGACACTGGCGCGACGCTGAAACCTCACATCGTTTCGGCATTTATCGTAATAATTTCAGCCACTCTTTAATCGAGGCGTTGCAGGATATTTTCCCGGTTTGTTGCACACTTACCGGCACTGATTTTTTCCGCGCTATGGCGCGTGATTATGTTTATCAATATCCACCCAGTTCCCCTGTTCTGGTGCACTATGGCGAATACTTTGCCGACTTTATTGAAGGCTTTGAACCGGCCCGAAGCTTGCCTTATCTGGCCGATATGGCGCGCTTGGAGCGACTTTGGTTAAGCAGTTATCACAGCGCCAACAGTCAGCCGATATCAGTCGAACATCTAACTGCCTTATTAAACCAACCTAATCAACTGGAGCAGGCGCGACTGAAACTGGCGCCGGCTTGCCAGTGTTTTTCATCGGATTTCGCAGTGTTTTCGATCTGGCAGGCGCACCAACCACAAAGCAAAATCAGGTTGCGTGATCTAACACTGAATAGCAGTGAGACGGTGCTCTTGACTCGACCAGCCTTGCAAGTTCGGTTGCATTTAATAGAGCCCGATGCCGGTACTTTTCTATCGCGGTTGCACCAAGGTCAGGTGTTTTCTGACGCTATGACGGGACTGGATTTCGATCTGGTGGCCTTGTTGCAAGTTCTGGTACAACAGGACGCGTTAACCGGATTATTAACGGATTAAAAGGAATAGAAAATGAGAACAAAACTCCAACAGTGGCACCAACTTTTTAGTGGTATTCCAAACAGCCTGATTGCTTTTGTCGGTCGGTTTTCCATAGCTGGCGTTTTCTGGTTATCCGGACAGACCAAGATTGAAGGCTTAGCGATTAATTTTATCAGCGGTGATTTTCAACTCGGTTGGCCGCATCTATCCGACACGGCGATTTTTTTATTCCAGGAAGAATACGCACTGCCCTTGCTGGCACCGACAACCGCTGCTTTGCTGGCGGCGCTGGCCGAGCATCTGTTACCCATTTTATTGTTGTTTGGCTTGGCGACCCGCTACGCAGCAATGGGTTTGCTGGCGATGACCTTGGTGATTCAAATCTTTGTCTATCCGGGTGCCTATGCCACTCATGGTGTTTGGGCCTGTGTCATGCTGTATCTTATGGCGCACGGAGCCGGAAAAGTCTCGATCGATTATTGGCTGGCCCGTCGTCTTAACGGCTGATGAGAGCCGTGCCTGTTGAGATGTTTTAATAGCGCAACTATTAAAAAACAGGATGCTGCCATGATCGCTTATCGTAACCTGACAACCCCTCTGGGCGAGATGTTGGCGGTCGCCACTGAGGCTGGTTTGTGTTTACTGGAGTTCACCGACCCGCAACGCCTGGAGCGTCAGTTGCCAGCCTTGGAGCGGCATCTGGGTGAGCCACTGCAAGCTGACAGCGACCGGCCGGTATTCGCTACCTTGCAACAACAACTGGAAGCCTATTTCGCCGGCGAGCTCAGCCAGTTCGAGCTGCCGCTGGATTTGCTGGGCAGCGATTTTCAGTGCCAGGCGTGGTCGGCGTTATTAACGATTCCCTACGGTCAGACGCGCAGCTATCAGCAGCAGGCACAGAGCATTGGTCGGCCACAATCGGTGCGCGCGGTGGCTCGCGCTAATGGCGATAACCGCATCGCTATCGTGGTGCCGTGCCACAGGGTAATTGGCAAGGATGGCAGCTTAACCGGCTACGGCGGCGGACTGTGGCGCAAGCAAAAACTGCTGGCGCTCGAAGGCGCCATCACTCAGCCGGGCCTGTTTGATCATTAATTGTTTGACGATGACTGGGTTGTCGCCGGGGTGCGAAATGCCGTCATCGCCAACACCACTCCGACCGCCGCATAACCCGCCATCGACAATAGGAAAGTGCGCGCATCAATACCGGCATCAATCAGTAATCCCAGTAACACTGGTGACGCCGAGGTCGCCAGTACCGACAGCGAGGTAAAGAGCGAACGGATGCTGCCCAGATGAGTGGTGCCATAGACTTCCGCCCAAATCGCGTTGGCGATGGTACCCATCATGGCGATGCCGACGCCCAGTGTTGCCATCATGGCGTACACCACCCAGATGCCTTCGCGAAACGCGCCCAGCGTTAAGCCAAGCACAAAGGGCAGGCCCATAAATTTGAACAGCGCCGTGGCCGAATAACGATCCACCAGCGAGCCCACCAGGATGGACGCCGCCCAGTGCACCGCACCATACAACACAAAGGCGCTGGCAAAGAGCGCTGGCGACCAGCCTTTTTGTTCGAGCACAAAACCCTGATGAATAAACAGACCGGTGACGATAAAAGGCGGTGCCAGCAACAACGGCAGCGCGCGCCAGAAGCGACCGTCGCTGAGCAAGGTGCGGCGTGAACCATCGACCCAATCGGCGGCGTTATTTCGCACCTTGGGTGCCACGGTTTCAGCTTCGCTGGCACCGGCTTTGGACAGTAACCAGTACACCAGCGGCAGAAATACCAAAGGCACAAAGAAGGCGATGATCAGCCAGCTTAATTGCCAACCGGCCAGGGCGATCAAGGCAACCGCAATCGACGGCAAAATCATTTCACCCAAGGGGACGCCATTGCCGGCGATGCTGGTGGCTTTGCCGCGATTTAATGAGAAGTAACGGCCGACCGCGGTCATGGCGGTGTGCGGCATCAAACCCTGGCCGCAAAAACGCAGCAGAAACAATGCGATGACCAGCGACAGCAGCGAATCAACGCGCCACATCAACAGCGCCGCTATGGTTAAGCCGATGGCCACCAGCGTGACGAAACGACGCAGCGGAAATTTATCGACCGCGCCACCGATCACCATGATGGTCAGACCGCTGACCAGGGTCGCGCCGGAATAAGCCGAGCCGTAAGCGGCGGCGGAAAGTCCCAGCTGCTGTTGAATAGAAGCGCCGTACCAGGAAATAAAAAACGATTGACCAAAGTTACCGATAAAGACGGTGAACAGACCAAACAACAGCATCGGCCAGTAAGACCGAAACATGGATAGGTAACCGCGAATCATGGAGGACCTCTGAGCAGATAGCGCAGCGCTGTCAGTGGTGATGGCGCTGCAAGCAAGCGGGACGCAAAAAAGCGCGCCCAGTGTACTGCGATTGGGCGCGCTGTTCACGGCTATCGTCTTAGACGCTTCGTCCGCTCAGCGCGCGTTTACGAATCACCGGCAGCCAGAGGTAGCCGAGCACAAAACCACTGGCCAGGCCACCCAGGTGAGCGGCGTTGTCGATCGGGCCGATCATAAAACCGATGGCGACGTTGATAACGACGAAACCCAGCGTATTGCGCAGAAATAATTTGCGGAATTCCGGCTTGAACAGGGACGTGGTCAGCAGCGCCAGAAAGAAACCATAGAGTCCAAAGATGGCACCGGACGCCCCGACACTGACTGCCCCGGTGTTAAACAGCAGGCTGGTCAAGCTGGCCAGTAAACCGGTCAGTACATAGACCAGCGCGAACGACAGTTTTCCGACCAGTGGCTCCAGAAAAATACCGATATTGGCCAGCACGATCATATTGAACACCAGATGCAACAGGCCGGCGTGCAGGAAGGTGCTGCTGAGCAAACGCCACCATTGACCATCGACCGTCCAGGGACCGTAATTGGCGCCGAGCGTTACCAGAGTGCGGGTGTCGAACGCCATCAGATCGCCGGTGGTGATGACCATCAAGACGAAGATGGCAGCGTTCAGATAGATGATCACTGGCGTCAGCCAATAGCCTGGACGCGGTACAAAGAGGTTCAGCACGGCGGGGAATCCTTAACGCAAAGAATGACAGTAGAGGTGATGGCCACAGACTGACAGCACAAGCGAACCGACCGCTCTTGACGGTCTCTTTACGGATTGATGGCCGACACTCAGGCCGGGTTATTGCTTCAGTCGAGACTGTTCAGTCGAGATCATTAAAGTGACGTGCCGGTATCCAGTAACGTCGCGGAATGTTGGGTAACTGACCGTCGATAAAAGGATTGTCCAGCCAGATCAACTGATAGTCGGTGTTGTTCAGCCAGTCGCGCGCTTCGCGAATGGCCGGGTGATTTTGATAGAGCCTATCCAGACTGCCATTGGCCTGAGCGTTCAAATAACCGGCCTGCAACTGGGCGGCCAGCTCGGCATCGGCTTTGTTTAAATAGATAAAAAAATCGGCGGGATAGGCGATCAGCCAGTCAGGGCTGACATAAAACTGACGTCCCTGTTGCGCCTGTAAATCCAATTCGAGAAAGGCTTCGGCAACGCCGCGTGGAAAGGCGTCGAAGCGACCGCGTTCGAGCATCGGCCAGAGGTTGGCGTAGTCACTTTCAACAATGTTAAAGCCGCCGTGTTCCAAGATGTCGGTATCGAACCAGTTCAAGCCCGAGCCGAATTGCCATTGTTGTTTTAAGGCGGCTTCGGAGCTCGGTGCCGGTTGGTCATCAGTGACCACCAACACCCTCAGCCCAAGCAGGCCTTGAGTCAGCGGGTAGGGCAGTTGAATCATGGTTTCGGCGCGTTCGCTGCTAAAGCCCGCGAAGTAGAGATCGAATTCATCGGTGCCGTTTTCCAGCATTGTCAGCAGGCGCAGCTGGGTCGCACCGCCCATGGCAACAATCTCCAACTCGCGCGGCTGGGGCGCATTGGCCAGCGCCAGTTCGATAACGCTCAAGGGTAATTCGAGCACCGGTGTAGAACCGAGGCGGGTGGCAACGCGCACCGGCCCAGGGTCGGCTGCCAGGCTGGGGCCGGCGCTGAGTAAAATCAGCATCGGAAATAGCACAAACCGCCGCATGATTTGGCCCTGAAGACGATGTTTCCGGCAGTATAGCCAAGCGTTGCGGCTTTGCTTTATACCGCTCTGGGCAAGGGTCGCAGCGGCGTTGGGGCCGGAGTGGGACCGCTGGGATCGCGCGGTTGCTGGCTGTACAGATAACTGAGAATGGCGTCTTTCAGCGCATCGCTGCCGGCCAGTCCCTGATTGCCAAACAAGCGGTTGAACTCCAGCAGGTAAGGATGACCGCCCACCCAGGCGATATCGAAGCCAGCGTGATTGACGCCCAGATCGTGGGCGACCTGCAACGCCAGCTCGATGGCGGCAGCAGGTACCGCTTCATGGCTGACCCAGCCACCGCGCGCCACATTGTTGTAAAAACCCTGGTCAGCCTGGCGCCGCCAGTAAGCCGAAACCACCTGATCACCGACGATAACGATGCGGATGTCGCGGTCGATGGGCAGATATTCCTGAACGTACAACAGTTCAGCGCTGGCGCAGTAACGCTGCCAGTCGGCGTGGTCGCGAATCAGAAAAACGCCTTCGCCCATGCTCGCCTTGGGGTGCTTGGCGACGAAAGGCAGCGTCATGGTGTCCCACAATAATTCCTGTTGCAGTGGGCCATTGGGTTCGATCAGCGTCAGTGGAATATAGGCCGGCGCGACCATCTCGAAAGCGCGCGTCATCTCCACCTTGTCATGGCCGATGCGGTAACTGGCTTCACTGGGAAAGACGCGACAGTCGAGCCCATAGAGCAGGGCGTTCAGTTGCCAGTAAGCGGGGAACAACACCCAATCCGCCTGGCGTAATTCGTCCTTGTGGCGAAAGAAATGTTCCGGCTTAAGGACTTTCGTGTCGGGAAAGCCGAGGGTGCGGAAAGGGTCGAATGAAATCAGCTGCATAAAGGGTGCGCAGGCCAGGGTGCGCAGATTTTATGCAGCTTTGGGTTTTTGACAAGCGTTATTCGTGCCTGCCTCAGGCCTCATCCAGATGACAGCGAAAACGCCCGCTGAGCCGGTCCAGTTCTTCGGACTGGCCGCGCAATGTCTGGCTGATGGTGGTGGTCGCCGCCACGGTTTCACTGAGACCTTCAGCGCTGTCGGTGAGCCGTTGTGAGCGCCTTGCCACCCGGCCGATTTCGTCGCGCTGGGCGATCAGGGCGGTGTCGATATCGGTGCTGCGATGTTCCAGATCGGTAAAGCGGCTGTTCAATTCACTGAGGTGCGATTTCAGCGTCGCCATGGTCTGGCGATTGTTTTCGCCGGCGTCGGTGGTGGCATCGAGCAAACTTTCCAGATTGCCGACCTGCTGGCCCAGATCGCCGACCCAGTCGCGAATCTGAGCGGTCGATTCGGTGGTGCGTTTCGACAGCTGGCGCACTTCATCGGCAACCACCGCAAAGCCACGCCCCTGCTCGCCAGCACGCGCCGCTTCGATGGCGGCGTTCAGTGCCAAAAGGTTGGTCTGATCGGCGATATCGACAATCACATCGATCACCTGATCGATACGCCCGCTGGCGTCGCGCAGTGCGGTGATGCCGTTTGCTACCTGATCCATCACCTCGGCGGCCTGATGGGCGGCAGCTTCGTTGACGACCAATTGGTTTTGCAGCTCGGCGTTGCTGTTCACTGCGGTTTCGATGGTCTGACGCGAGGCCAGCGCCGAGGTTTCGATATCGGCGGCGCGGTCGGCGATGGTCGCCATGGCTTTGCTGACATCGTGAATTTGCTGGTGCGTTTGGCCGGTGGCAGTACGCACCGATTCCGATTGCGCATCGAGCCCGCTGGCGCTGTCCTGCAGGGCGCTGGCGGCAAGGCGGACATCGCCGACGAAGGTGTTCAATCGCGCCACCAAACCGTTGATGGCGACCGCCACCCGGGTGACTTCATCGCGGCCGTCATCGGGCAGCACAGGCGTCAGGTCGGCGTCGGCATCCATGGCGTCCAATTCGCTGGCGATGCGCGCCAGCCGGACGGTGACTGAGCGGCGCAGCCATTCGGTGAGCGCCAGAATCAACACCAGCGCCAGGGCGCCGCCGATCCAGGCGAGGCTGCGTTGCTGAGCGAGAAACTGAAACAGCGACTGTACGCCGGCTTCGGTATTGGTTCGTGCCGCCCGACGGTTTTCATCGACAGCGGCGATCATCGGATCAATGGCGCGATACAACTCCAGGTCGACGACGCGGCCGACATCGTAATAGCTGCGCGCCTCGATGCCGCTGGCCATAGCAGCGAGCAGGGCATCGACGGCGGCGCGTTGGTCAGCGTGTTCAGCAACCCAGTCGTTTAAGCGCGGATTGTTGGCAGCGCTTTGCCACTGGGCGGCGAGATCGTTTTGGATGGTGGCGAAGCGGCTGTCGACTTCGTCCCAGAAAATTAACTGGGCTTTGATGCGATACGCCAGATCCTGCAAGGCACGGTGACTCTGGGCGAGATCCGATAACAGCCAGACATCGGCCAATTGCTGGTGCACCAGCCGGTCGGTATCACGCTCGGCCTGGCTCATGGTGGTGGTGGCCAGGCCGGTCAAACCGGTCAGCGCCAAAATGCTTAACGCGGAAAACAACAGCAACCGCAGGCGAACGGTCAGCGCCATGGTTGGACTTTCCTCAGTCAGGCTGGGCGACACAGTTTGTGGCAGAGAGATGACATTTTGATGGCAGGCGCTGCGATCCGGACAGGCGGCTTGCGCTATATCAAAATATATTGATATAGTTCGCGGCAGTAATGAACCCGCTGATTTAATGGTCACTTGCGAGCGGTATATAAATGCAGCTAAAGCGCCGGTTTGTTTGGCCTTCCCTGCACCCCTCCCATTGAATCAGCACCGCTTAATTGAGGTGCCTGATGACAACACTATTCGCTCATTTTCTGGCCCAGGTTTTGGGCTGCGCCAATCTGGGTAATTTGCACAACCGGGTACGTACCCGGCTGTTGTTTCAGCCCGATCACGGCCTGAGTGCGGCCGAGGTCGACGACTTCCTGCTCAACGGCAGCTCCGATGAACACCAGTTGGCGTTTTGGTCAGAGCTGTTGGCGATTGATCTGGAGCTGCTGCGCGACGCGGCGCATCTGGCACAGCGCAGTGCGCAGCTGCAGTCGCAACGCCTGCCGCGTCTGGAAGTAACCGCCGTCGGTACGTCGGAACTGCTGGCTCCGCAGCGGCAGGTCCGGGTCAGCATCCGGATTGAGCCGGGTGAGCTGGCGCAGCCGGAACGTCTGGCCCGACTGGGAGAGCGCTGGTTGCAGCGCGATACCGGCTATACCGCGGCCGACTTGAATCAGGCCGGCGCCTTCGAGCGGATTCTGGCGGTCGCCAATCAGCATTGGCAGGAGGTCGAACAACTGACCGGCGCGCCGGCCGATGCCATCGATATCGAACTGGTGCCGCAAGCCGGTTGAATGCGCTGTTATAAGCCGCTGATCAGAGCGCTCAAGGAGGCCCGAATCTGGGTATCGTCCATCGACTGCTGAGTTTGCTGTTGAATCATCAGATCGGCCAGACCATGCACCAGGGCCCAGGCGGTCAGGCTGGCTTGATCATCGGTGAGCTGCGATTGCCGTTGTGGCCGCTGCTCAATGACCCGATGCAGCCGCTGATAGGTATCGGCACTGGCCTCGACCAGGCCGCTGAATTGCGCTGCCTGCTCGCGTGGAAAATGGAACATGCTGCGATACAGCTGCGGATGGTCCAGCGCGAAGCGCACGTAAATTAGCCCCAAGGCGGTTAGATCCGCGTCCTCCACCGCATCCATTTGCGCCTTTAATTGCTCAAACCCTCGCTCGGCGAGGGCGGCGATCAGTTCGTCGGCGCTGGCGAAATGGCGCCTCGGTGCCCCCTTCGATACCCCGGCTTCCGCCGCCAGCGCGCGGATGCTGATCTCTGTTACCGCCTGTCCTGCCGCCAGTCTGTCGAGCGCGCTGTTGAGTAAGGTCTCTTTTAAGGCGCCGTGGTGATAGCTATTGGAATCGGTCATTTGCGCCGTCCTGTGATGAAGTACTTGACGCTAGTGTAGTCACTGCCTACATTATTGCCAAGTCATGTGGTCACTGCCTACATGGCGGTCCTTTTACCTAACAGGAGACGGTTATGACTACCCCCATCATCGTATGTTTGATTCTGATGTCGCCTCTGGCGCTCGCCTGGCTGTTTGGTCGTTTGACCGACCAGCGTTTCGATTTAACGCTCTGGGCAACGCTCGGGCTGGCGTTCGCTTTTGTGTTTTTCTTTGTCGGTCATCTGGTCCAGACCGATGGCATGGTCGCCATGCTGCCGCCCTGGGTGCCGCAGCGCCTGGCGCTGGTTTATGTTACCGGTGGGCTGGAAGTGTTGATCGCTGTCGGCCTGGTGGTTCCGGCGACTCGGCGCTTGGCGCTGTTGGCGGCGATGGCGGTGTTGGTGCTGTTTTATCCGGCCAATATTTACGCCGCTTGGCAGCAGATCGACTACGCCGGTTATCGCTGGGGGTTGAGTTATTTGTGGGTGCGTACGCCCTTGCAACTGTTGTTGCTGTTCTGGGCGTACTGGTTGTGCTGGAGACCGACATCTGCTTCCGTTCCTGCTCCGGCGCTAAGGTCATAAGCTGTCGGCTCAACAAGGGCGCCGGTTCGACGGCACCCTTGTTGCTTCTGACTGATTGCCGTCGGGCTATCAAGCCTACTAAAAAAGTACAGGAATAACGTATTAACGTTGTCGTATTGAAGACCGCAACGAGCTTCCGCGAATGAGCAGGTAATGAGTGAGTGTTTTAGCGACGAATCGGATCGTTTGTCTGTTTTTCTTAAGCCAAATTAACTCCATGCACAACAGGCTATAACGGTAAAAACTCAGCCTGTTTTCAAAATTATCTAATAAGGTGAGCAGCTGATTTTCTCGTAACTGAGAAATATTAAACCCATGGGCAATGCACAGCTTTCGCTCTAGCGCATATCGAATCAGATAGCCTTCCAGTATATCGGAGGTTCCCGATGTTCGTGTTCCTTTAATCTGGTAGTGAGTAAAAAGTCTTTCGCGCAGTACCGCTATATTTTGCGATACGTTAAGAACATTCAGCATCATGACGTGGTCTTGAAATACTGGTGTTTTAATAAAGCCTTCGGACGCGAGATAGATCGATTTTTTCAACATGATCATCGGCGTGAACGCAACGCCAGAAAACAAGAATTCTTGCAACGATGAAGCGACTGCCTGTGAGTGCCAATCCTGATAATGCTGCTCTGCGCCAGCTTCGGTAACGATATCCATATCGCAAACGCAGATGTCCAATTTGTTATCAACCATGTAGGCGAGTTGCTGAGCTACTTTATTGGGTCGATATTCATCGTCGTCGTCCAGAAAGGTGATGTAACTGCCTGTGCAATGTTTAATGCCGTAATCTCGGGCAAGACTCCCGCCAAGATTTTCAGTGACGGGCAGGTAGCGGACGTTGGGTAGGTTTTTACAGTACTCAGCAATAGTGCGCTGTGTTTTAGTGCCAAGGCCATTGTCATCGACGACTACAATTTCGAGGTCAGGGTAAGTCTGGGTGAGTAAGCTATTTAAAGCTCGTTGAAATTGATGGACCCGATTGTAAGTCGGTAAAATGACTGACACCTTCATGATCTTCGGGCCTTTAAGACCGCGATCATTGACCACTTAACTGTTCTGGCAATCAGGTAGAGTGGCAGGCTGGAAATCATCAGGCGTATGCTCAGCCTGAAATTTTTTATTGCTTTGTTTCTGGCAAGTGTTTGGCGCAATTTTTTATGGCCAATCCCCACTATGGTTTTATACATATTGATGTAGATATGCATGTATATAATCAAAGCATTGCATAACAAAAAATAGTTAAGATCGTTGGGTTCCAATTGGTATTGTTGGTGACAAACTGCAACCACATGATTCAGGCTGATCAGGTCTTTTTCGGTGTTGGTGTTGGTAATAGAGGTCGGTCGAAAACGGTAACCGACACAGGCTTGATTATAAGTGAAAATGGACTGAGCGCGGATGTAACATTGAGAGGTAAACAGCACATCTTCGTAAGTAATACCTTCAACAAACTGAATGCCGGACAGGATTTCCCGTCGATAGAAGCGTCCCCAAACCATCCAGTCTGATTGAATAAATGCGGCTTTTTTAATGTGGCTGAGTTTTTGCTCAGTATCAGGCAGTTTGAAAACATCGTACTCGTCGATTTCCGTATCGGTAAAACGCTTAGAATTAAATTCAATGATGTCTGCATTGAAGGTGTCGATTTTGGCAATGAGCGGCTGCATGTCATCCAACCAAATATCGTCACTGTCGAGAAAACCGATATAGCGACCGCAGGCGATGGCCATCCCCGCGTTTCTGGCGGCAGACAGTCCTTGGTTGGTTTGTTCGATCAGTTGGTAGCTGAGATTTGTTTTGGGCAAAAGGTCGGACAGCAGTTCAGCGGTGTGATCCGTTGAGCCATCGTTGATCACAATCAGTTCAATGGTGTCTCGCCATCTGGTTGGGATGTGCCTGGTAATCGATAACAGGCAATCTTCCAAATAGTCTGCGGTATTGTAACAAGGGACGATAATGCTCAGTTGAAAGACGGCCATACATTCAGACTCAAGAACTGCAACATGGCCAGCTGCAGTGAGGTGGCCTTCTGTCATGAAGAAGAGATTAAATTGTGTCAGAAGCTAATTTGGTATCTTTTAAAGAAACCAAAAAGCTAAAAAAACAAGAAGAGTAGCATTATAAGAACTTTTGTGGGGTAAGCCAAGGCGCATTTGGCTAGGGAGGAAATGTCAGTCCCGCTCTAACAGGTGCGCCCGCGCCGCATTGATACGCGCGGCCAGATAAGCGCTGCCGCCGTGATCCGGATGCAGTTTCTGCATCAGTCGGCGATGCGCCTGGATGATGGCGTCGCGATCGGCGCCACTGTCCAGGCCGAGAATTTCGTAAGCTTCGGCGTCGCTTAGCGCGCCGTTACGATTGGCGCTCGGTTGCTCGGCTTCGCTCTGACTTTGGGTGTCGTCGGCGCGCCAGGCTTCGCCAAAGCGTTTGTCCAGATAGCTTTCCAGCAGCCGTGCTGAATCGGTATCGGTCTGGCGGCAATAGCTCAGCAGGTCGAGAAATTCCTGCTGTTGCAGGTCGGCCAGCTCACGGCCGGCCAGCGGGCCGGTCAGTACTTTGCCGGTCATGGCGCCGCTGTCGTGATCGAGTTCCATTTCCACCACCTCGCCGGCCACGCGCGAACGTTGTCCGCCGCCCGTCCCCGGCCGTTTTCCTTGCCGCTGCTGACGGCGGCGATACCAGCCCGCCAGAAACGGCAGCGAGCGCAACAGCCAGGGCAGCAGATGGCGCATAAAGGGCACCAGCAGCGCAAAGAGCGCGCCGAGCAGATACAGACGCTGTGTCAGCGCCAGGAAGGCGATGCCAAACAACGCCAGCGCCACCAGCGCTTTAATACGGAAGGGGCCGCGCTGGGCGGTGGGCAAGCGTCGGTAGTAGAGCAGTACGCCCAGGGCGAGCACCAGCAAAAACATCAGGGTGATGGGGTTCACGATCGACCTCTTATTTCAATTGCTGGGTCAGGCGTTTGACTTCGGCCGGCGCACTGCGCGAGAAGTCGTCCAGCGCGCTACGACCACCACTGGCATAGACGGCAACAGCGCCGAGCAGCGCTTTCAGCACCGCCGGACTGCGGTGGTCAAAAGCACTGTGAGCGCCACCCGAGAGCTGGGCAAGTTGCGCAAAAACATGGCTGGCGCTGGGCTCATTGCCTTCCTGGAACACAAAGATCGGAGTATTGAGCAGGCCCAGTTCGCCGGCCAGTTGGCACAGTTCATCGGCCGATTCTTCGCAGCAGTCAACCACCAGAATCACCGCTTTGACGGCTTGCAGGCGCGTTTCGCGGATTGCCTGTTTAAGCACTTTGCGAATTTGGGTATGGCCACCCAGGCAGCGCACACCGTTCATGGCGCGCAGTAGACCTTCAGCGTTGCTGACCCAGGGCAGGGCGTGGAATTCGTTAAAGCCGCGGTAATAACACAGCTGAATGGCCAGACCGCCGAGATCGCGCGTCGCCAGAAACAGTTCGCTGTGCAGTTGGCAGGCGGTATCCCAGCTCGGTTGCCGGCTGGCGGTGGCATCCAGAGCGAACATTAAGCGACCCGGTTGGCGAGCGGCTACCGGTGTCTTGGCGGCGGTGCTCAGGAACTGGTCGATGTCTTGTCGGCTGGATTTGCTGGGGAGGTTATCGTTGCTCATGGTCAAAGCATACAAAGGCGGCTCGGCCTTGACCATGATAGACGCCCGCCAAAGCGGGCGTTTACAGAGGGCGCTGCGCTCAGCGCACGGTGACGCAGGTGCAGTGTGCCAGTTGCATCACTTTGTGAGACACGCTACCCAGCATCAGGCTTTTCCATTCGCCTAAACCACGAGTGCCGAGCACGATCATATCGGCGTTCAGTTCGTCGGCTTTGGCGACAATTTTGTGCGCCGGATCGCCGATCACCAGTGAGGTTTCCACCTGGCTCTGGCCGGTTGCTTTGGCGACGTCTACCGCCGCAGCCAGAATGGCGTTGCCGGCCTCTTCGAGTTCTTCACGAGTGGCGTGCAAGGTTAGGCTGGCGCCACCCATTACCAGCACTTCATCGCCGGTCATGGGTTCGGGTACGTGTAACAGGTGCAGTTTGCCGTCGTGGGTTTTGGCCCAGTCGGCGGCAAATTCGATGGCTTTTTGTGAGTGTTCGGAACCGTCCACCGGTACCAGTATCAGTTTGCTCATGATGTCCCCTCCTCTGGATGGGTACGAATTAGATCGGAGCGCCGACCGTAAGATTCAACCGGTCCGACCACGCTTTAATCATCGCTGACATTGGTCACAGGGAGTTTGATACAGGTCAACGTTGCGGTGGTTGTTGCCCGCGGGTGAACGTTGCGTTTCCCGGCCGGTCTGGGTGAAATGCCGTGCCAAGCCCCCACCTTAGGGCCACAATACGCTCACTTACAGCGCCATGGAGTCCGATAATGAGCCAAGCTGTTCAGCAGGTTATCCAGCTGGGGTTTCCCTGGCAGACCGCCGATCCGTTTTTATTTTGTGTGCACCACCTCGACGATTTTCCCAAAGGCAATGCCGGCATGGGGCCGCAGGCGTCGCTGGCCGGCCGTCAGATTGGCCAGGATTTCGACTGGAACCGGCCGTGGCGGATGTACCACGGTGACACCATCCCCGGTTTCCCGGCGCATCCGCACCGGGGTTTTGAAACCGTCACGGTAGTGACCAAAGGCTTTGTCGACCACGCCGATTCGTTGGGCGCCGCCGGCCGTTATGGCCAGGGTGACACCCAGTGGATGACCGCCGGTCGCGGTGTGCAGCACTCGGAAATGTTTCCGCTGCTCAGCGAGCAGGAAGAAAACCACATGGAGCTGTTCCAGATCTGGTTGAACCTGCCCGCCAAGAGTAAAAAGGTCGAGCCGCATTTCGGCATGATCTGGGGCGATGAAACGCCCATCGTTGAAGAGACCGACAGCGCCGGGCGCAAAACCAAGGTACGGGTGGTTGCCGGTCATCTGCACGGCCACGATGCGCCGCCACCGCCGCCGGATTCCTGGGCCGCCGATGCCGACAACGAAGTCGCCATCTGGACCATTCATCTGGAACCCGGCGCACGCTGGACACTGCCAGCGGCCTCGGCTGACTTGAACCGCATGCTGTATTTTTATCGCGGCGACAGCGCCGTGGTGGAAGAGACCGAGCTCAGCGTGCGCCAGGGCGTGCAGTTGATTTCCAATGCCTCGGTAGAGCTGGTCGCCGGTGACGCCGGAGCCGACTTTTTAATGCTGCAAGGCAAGCCGATCGCCGAACCGATCGCCCAGTACGGCCCCTTTGTGATGAACACCGAAGCGGAAATTCACGAAGCCTTTGCCGACTTCCGGCGCGACGAATTCGGCGGCTGGCCCTGGCCGCGCGTGGACCAGGTGCACGACCGTCCGCGCGGGCGTTTCGCCAAGCACGCCGACGGGCGATTGGAAGAGCGGGACTGACGCATTAAAGGCCGATTAACAGGGATGTAAATCGGCTCTTGCCAACAGCGCTGTTGGACTACACTCTGGTGCTCCTCTCCGTGGCAACAGGAAGACAAGATGACTTCAACTGCCCAGACCGCCGTTCGCCAGGCGCACGATTTTGAGCTCCACCTCAACGATGACGAATACCGCCTGATTGAGCGTGCTGCTGAAGCCTGGCAATTGTCGGTAACCGATTTTCTGGTCGAAGCGGCGTTGGAAAAGGCCATCGCCATTACCGAAGAAGATGTTTCCTCCCACCTGGCTACCGTCACCTCTGACGAAATTCAGCCGCACAACTAAGTCTCAGCCCTACGCCTTTAGCCCAATCCCAATTCAGGGTGGCTGCGTAAGCGCTCGGCCAGTGTCTCCATCAAGGCTGTTATCCGGGCGCTGTGGCGCAGGTCCGGGTGGGTGAGCAGCCACAGATCGGTGCCCAAAGCGTCCAGCGGTTCGCCTAGCCGCATCAGATCAGCATGCTGTTCACCCTGGTAAGTGTCGGCCAGATAGCAGGGCAATACGGCCGCTCCCAGACCAGACCTTACCGCTGCCAACATGGCGTTGGTGGTGTCGGTGCGATAACGCGCCACCAGGCCGTTGTGCTGCAGCCAGTGCTCCAGTGATCGGTAGTGCATGCTGTCGTCCGGGCCAATCCAGTCCAGTTCCTGCCATTGCTGATGCTGAGCACCAAGGTCGCGCCGCCCATACACTGCCTGGCGGATAAAACCGACGCGCCGACCAACCAGATGTTCGGGCGGCTGGTTGGATGGTCGCAGCGCCAGGTCAGCCTCGCGTCGGCTTAAGTTAAACGGCTGACTGGGTGCGACGACTTCCAGCTCAATACCCGGATGCTGCTCGCGAAAATCGGCCAGCATGGGTGTGAGCACGGCGCTCAGCAGGCTGTCGGTGGTGGTCAGGCGAATGGTGCCCGCAAGGCCAAGCTCAGGTCCGGCCAGACGGTGTTCCAATGCCAGGACCTCGGCTGCCATGCCGGCCGCGACCTGGGCCATGGCCTCGCCCGCGACGGTGGGGCGGTAGCCGCTGGCGGCGCGTTCAAACAGCGTCACACCTAGGCGCTGTTCGATGCTGTTCAAACGCCGGAATACGGTGGCGTGGCTGACGGTGAGATGACGCGCTGCGCCGGCGAGGGAACCGCTTTGAGCGATGGCCTGCACCGTGCGGAAATCATCCCAGGCCAACAGGCTGTTCGTTTTTGCAAAGGTCGTTGGCATTTTTTGGGAATACCTGTGCGTTTTTCGTCAGGCTAGCATGGCCTTCCTTCCAGCCATAACAGGAACCGAACCATGCCCGCGCTGATTGTGCACAGCCACCCGGAACCGACCTCCTTTAACGCCCAGCTCACCGCAACGGCGCGCCAGACCTTGCAGCAGGCCGGCCACAGCGTCGAGGTGGCGGAGTTGTATGCCGAACACTTCGACCCGGTTGAGCGCGCCGCACACTATTCGCAGCGTCTCGATGCCGAGCGCTTCTCTCCCTTGGGCGAACAACGCCATGCCTGGCAGAACGCTGCGCTGCCCAATGACGTTCAGACGCAAATAGACCGCCTGGAAGCCGCCGACCTGCTGATTCTGCAGTTCCCGCTCTGGTGGCATGGGCCGCCGGCCATGCTCAAAGGCTGGCTCGACCGGGTGCTGATCAGCGGCGGTGTCTATACCAGCCGGATGCGTTACGACAATGGCTACTTCAAAGGCCGGCGCGCCTTGATTTCGGTCACCACAGGCGCGCCCGCTGCGGCCCTGGGGCCGGGCGGCCGAGGCGGTGATATCGAGGCTTTGCTGTGGCCGCTGCATTACTCGCTGCACTATCTCGGTTACAGCGTGCTGCCGCCTTTTGTGGCGGCCGGTGTTCAGGGTCACGGTTATCGGTATCGTGATGCGGCTGGGTTTGATCAGCATCTGGCGCAACTGCAGCAGGGTTGGCGCGACCATCTGGGGGCTCTGGATGCTCATGCAGCGCTAGAGTTTCCAGGCTGGCTCGACTGGGATAACGACGGCCGCGCTCTGAGTGCCCGCCGCTAGGGCACTTCTTCACCCGCCGCAGCTGTCCAGATTTCAAACCAGCTTTGCCGGTCAATCTCGATTTCCGTTGCGCCTGCCAGCCCCTGAATGCGCTCAATCGAATTGGTACCGACCACCGGCAAAATGCCGGCGGGGTGACGCAATAACCAGGCGATCGCCGCCAGGTCGGTGCGGCGGTTATGGTCGGCGGCGGCTGCTTCCAGTAAGGGCCGAACGCGTTGGGCGGCTTCGTTATCGCCAAACAGTCGGCCACCGGCCAGCGGTGACCAGGCCATGGGCTGGATGTCATCGAGCTGGAGGTTATCGAGGGTGCCGTCGCTGAAAGCGCTGCGTTCGAGCACACTCAGTTCAATCTGGTTGGCGACTAGTCGGTGCTTCATGGTCGATTGCAGCAGTCGCCATTGCGCGGGCGTGAAGTTGGAGACGCCGACAGCGCGCACCAGTCCCGCATCGATCAAAGCATCCAGCGCCGCGCCGGTCTCAGCGGCGTCCATCAGCGGATCCGGCCGGTGCAGCAACAGCAGATCGAGATGATCAGTGTGCAGATGGCGCAGGCTGGTTTCGACGCTGGTGCGGATATAGGCAGCGCTGGTGTCGTAATACTTCACCCGACGTTCCGGGAAGCGTTCGCTGACCAGAGCGATGTCGCATTTGCTGATCAGTTCGATGCGCTGGCGCAGCGCCGGGTCGGCGGCCAGGGCCTGACCAAAGAGCGCTTCGCACTGGTAATTGCCGTAGATGTCGGCGTGGTCGAAACTGCTGATGCCTTCGCCCAGTGCTGCATCGATTTTGCGGCGTACCTGGGCGGTACTGCTATCGGTGTCGTCGGCCAGACGCCAGGCGCCATAAACCAGCCGGCTCAGTGATAGAGTGTTGTTTGCGAGAGAGATGCGTTCGAGTGCCATATTTTTAAGAGTCTTGGTTGATACAAAGGCGGAGCAGCATAGCCTGAGTAACGCTGCGTTGTCGGCATTTTCTGACTCCCGGCACTGGTGTTTATCGAGTCAGTCGTTAGTCTGGTCATCCGTTTGCCGCCGTGGCGGTTGAGTAGAGGTTTGTTGCATGTCCACCGAATCATCGGCGTCCGCGCCAACCACCGAGGTTAACCGAACCTTGATCGTTGCCCTGCTGATTGCCGGGGCCTTTGTCACCATTTTGAACCAGACTCTAATGCTGGTCGCCATTCCCGCCATCAGTGCCGATTTCGGCGCCGCGCCCAGTCTGGTGCAGTGGGTTACTACGGCTTTTATGCTGGCCAACGGTATTTTTATTCCGGTCTCGGCGGTGTTGATCGACCGCTATTCCAACCGCGCTTTGTATCTGACCGCCCTGGCTATTTTTGTCGGCGGTACGCTGATCGGCGCGCTCTCGACCTCCTTTGCCATGCTGCTGGTGGCGCGCATCATTCAGGGCGCAGCCGCTGGTTTGATTATCCCGATGATTCAGACGCTGGTGATGTCGCTGTTCCCGCCTCATCGTCGTGGCGCAGCCATGGGCTTGGTGGGTCTGGCGATTGCCTTTGCACCGGCCATCGGGCCGACGCTGTCCGGCTGGATTGTTGAGCATCTGTCATGGCGCGCCCTCTTTGTACTGATGCTGCCGATCAGCGCGCTGGTGTGGGTGGCGACCGCCATCTTTATGAGGAATGTGACGCCGCGTCGTGATCGACCCATCGATGCGCTGTCGGTGGTGCTGTCGACCTTCGGTTGGGGCGGATTGCTCTACGGTTTCAGCGTGGCGGGCAGTCACGGCTGGACCAGCCCGGAGGTGTTGGTTGCGCTCATTGTCGGCGCGCTGAGCCTGGCCTGGTTTGTTCATCGCCAGTACCGGTTGCCGCTGCCATTGCTCGATATGGCGGTATTCCGCAGCCCCGTTTTTTCGCTGACCACGGCGCTGTGTACGCTGATTTTCCTGTTGATGATCGGGGTGATGACGCTGATTCCGATCTTTGTCCAGAACGCCCTGGAACTGGGTGCGCTGGTGTCCGGACTGGTATTGCTGCCGGGTGCCATTATCAACGGTGTGATGTCCCCGGTCGCGGGTCGGCTGTTTGATCGGTTTGGTATCGGGCATATGGCACCGCTGAGCTATGCGCTGATTGCGCTGGCGCTCTTCCTGCTGATGCAGATGGATACCACCACGTCACCCTGGGCGATTGCCGTCTATGTGGCGCTGCTGATGTTCGCCATCGCCTTGCTGTTCTTACCACTGGTGACCGCGGGCATTAACGCCTTGCCGCACGAGTTGATTGCCCACGCGACCGCCATGAATAACACCCTGCGTATGGTCGGCGCCTCGGTCGGTACCGCCTTGCTGGTCACGGTGATGAGCTGGCCGATGTCGCGCGCCGGCGCCGCAGCGGCACCAGCAGCGGCGGTTGCTGAAGGCGTGCATCTGGCCTTTGGTGCAGCCCTGGTGCTGGCGCTCTTGGGTCTGGTCGGGTCGCTGGCGCTATGGCGTCTGGTGAGTCAGTCGAGCCGCCAGACGAGCGAGGGCTGAGCATGGAAATTCGTGCCGTCGACGTCGCCGATCTGGAAGCCTGGGTGCAGCTGCGCCAGGCGTTATGGACGGATCTTGAGCGCGATAAAGCGCTGCGCGAATGCGCCGCTATCTTACGCAGCGACACCGAGGTCGCCTTTATCGCCTGGCAGGACGAGCGGCCGGTCGGTCTGATTGAGGGCCAGATTTATCGTGGCGACGACGAACTCTATGGTCACGTTGAAGGCTGGTATGTGGCCGCAGAAGCCAGAGGCACCGGCGTCGGCAAAGCCTTGATGAGCGCGCTGTCGGGCTGGTTTTTGCATCGCCATATCCGCACGGTGTTTTCCGACACCAATCCGGATTATCCGTTGTCGCCGGCCGCCCACGCGGCGGCGGGTTTTGAGGAAGTCGGTCGCATTATCGTCTACCGCAAGAAACTGAACGCTGATCGTAACCGTTGACGCCCGGCGGGGAGCGTGCTCGAATCGAAGCTTCCCCCCGGCTACGGAAGCGTTGCGATGTCCTCCGATTCAACCGCCGTCTATACCGTTTCCTCGCAACGGCCCTGGATATTGACGGCGACGATCCTTGCATCTGCCATGGCGTTTATCGACGGCTCCGTGGTGACATTGGCGCTGCCCATTATCCGCACCGATCTGAATGCCTCCCTGGCGCAACTGCTGTGGATTCTCAACGCTTACACCCTCTTTCTGGGCGCGCTCTTGATGGTCGGGGGTGGCGCCGGTGACCGCCTGGGTCGGCGGCGTATTTTCAGCCTGGGTATCGGCCTGTTTGCGCTGGCGTCCTTAGGCTGCGCGCTGGCTACAACCCCGACCTGGCTGATCATTGCCCGTGCCGTTCAGGGTGTGGGCGCGGCGCTCCTGGTGCCGCAAAGTCTGGCGATCATTTCGGCGACCTATCCCAGCGGTGAACGCGGCAAAGCCATCGGTCTGTGGGCCGGCGCTTCGGCTTTAACCACAGCACTGGGCCCGGCCTTCGGCGGTGTGTTGATGGACTGGTTCAGTTGGCGCGCCGCATTCTGGATCAATTTGCCATTGGCGCTCATCGTGCTCTGGCTGACGCGCCACTATATGCCGGAAAGCCGCGACCATGACGCTCACGGCCGGCTCGATTGGGGTGGTGTGCTGATCGCCGTTGCCGCCTGTGGTCTGTTGACGCTGGGTTTGACGGTGCTGACCGAAGGCGTCGCCGGCAGTGGCTTCTATGCGAGTCTGATGATCGTGCCGGGCGTGCTCGGTTTGGTGGCGTTCTTCTTCTACGAAGGCCGGGTCAGGAATGCCTTGGCGCCGCCGGCGTTGTTTCACAGTCGCGCCTTTACCGGCACCAACCTGATGACGCTGTTGCTCTATGGCGCCTTGGCCGGAGTGATGTTTTTAATTCCCATCGATCTGATTGAACGGCGCGGTTTATCACCGTCCCAGGTCGGACTGGCCTTGCTGCCCTTTGGCTTGATCATCGGGGTGCTGTCGAGCCGTGCCGGCAAACTGGGTGACCGTTTCGGCCCCCGTCCGATGCTGGTGATTGGCGCGACTCTGGTCACGCTGGGCATCGTTGGGCTGATTCCGCAGTGGTCATCGTTCTGGCTGGGCGTTGAATTGCCGCTGTGTCTGATGTCGCTGGGCATGGCGACGCTGGTATCGCCGCTGACCACGGCGGTGATGAACTCAGTGCCGGACCAACGTGCCGGTGCGGCTTCGGGCATCAACAACACCGCCAGTCGCCTGGCCGGACTCTTTGCCATCGCCGGTGTCGGCGCTTGCGCAGCTGGGTTGTTTCGCTGGTTAAATGCGGGCGAGGGACAGTTTGGTTTATTCCCGGCGCCCAGCGATGCCAGTTATCAGGCCACGCTGGAGGCCTACCGCTGGGCGCTGGGTGGCAGTCTGTTGCTGATGGCGCTGTGCGCCTTGGGCGCGGCCCTGTTAGCCGCCTGGTTGATACCGGGCAAGAACACTGAGCAGGCGCTGGCATGAAGCGACGTTGGCTGGTTGCCCTGGCGGCATTGTTGCTAAGCGCTGCTGTCCAGGCGAACCGTGATTTTGAGCGGCTGACGGCCCAGGCCTGGCCGGTGGCGTCGCCGTTGCAGTTTCACGATCGGCCGCAGCAAGCGTTTTCAGCCCAGGGTGTGCCGATGCTGGTCAACGTCTGGGCGATCTGGTGCATTCCCTGCCGCGAGGAATTGCCGGCGCTGAATGCGCTGCGCCAGCGCATACCGGAAGATCAGTTGCGGATGGTGGCGCTGAACTATGGCGATACGCCGGCCAACGTCGCTACCTTTGTGAACCGCCTGCCGATCGATTTTGAACTCTGGCTCGATATCGATACCAGCGTCAGTCGTCAGCTGCCGATGCGCGGTTTGCCGACCACCTTTCTGCTCGATGATCAGGGCCGGTTGCGTTACCGGCTCGAAGGCGTTGCCGACTGGGATGGCGATGCCATGGTTGAGCAGCTGAACGAATTACTGCCACAACTGACCAATACTCCTTAGATTTATTTTCTGTAAGCCTCCTTTGTTTATTGCTCCGGGTTATTTCAAGGCTTGGCCGCCGTGTGCCGCAGCGGCTGATTTGCTGCTCTGGATGCGGCTGAACAGTCGATAAGACCGGACGGCCCGAACCAGACCCTCACTCCGCCTCAGTTGAAAAAGCCGCAATCTGTCATAGGGTTTGACTGACGGGCACTGAGGTTTATGCCCGCCCGTCTGCGCAAAACCTGGCGCAGAACAATCCCACACAATAAGCACAAGAGGGACCGACCATGAAATGCGTCTACTACTTGTCTCCCACCTTGAAAGAATGCGAACGCATTGCCGAAGATTTGCACAGCGTCGGTTTGTCGAATTGGCTGGTGCACCTGATCAGCCGCAACGAAACCGGCATCAGCCGACACCGGTTGCAATCGGCCAACTATGTGGAAACGCTGGATCTGTATCACAGTGGTGTGATTGGTGGTTTTTTGGGTTTTTGCGTCGGCCTGCTTTTGCTGGCGATCTTTCATGTGACCGGCCTGTTCAGCGACAGCCTGCCGTTTTTCGTCAATCTGGTGTTTGTCGCTGTGCTGACCTTGTTCGGCTTGTGGGAAGGTGGGCTCTGGGGCGTGGAAACCCAGAATAACAAGCTGGCACCCTTTGATGCCGAGCTCGACGCCGGCCATTATCTGATTCTGATTTATACCCCACGAGAATACGAAAGCCGGGTGCGTGAGATGATGCAGCAGCGTCATCCGGATGCGCGCCTGGCGGCCGTTGATCCGCACTTTATCCTGCCATTCTCGCGCCCCAAACGCGTCTGATCCACGCCGTTCGCGCACTGGACAATGGTCACTGTTGAAAGCCCGGGCTTTGCCACCATCTCGGGCTTTCCATTCGTTGTTGCGCGTTCGGCCACCTCCATGACGGGCCGGTTCGTAACCCTCAGTCAGGAGTGTTCATGGCGTCGATCATCTCCATCGAAAACCTCACTAAAACTTACGATTCCGGCTTTCAGGCGCTTAAAGGCATCAACCTCGATATCGAGCAGGGCGAGATTTTTGCGCTGCTCGGTCCTAACGGTGCCGGCAAGACAACGCTGATCAGCATCATCTGTGGTCTGGTTAACCCCAGCGGTGGTCAGGTGAGCGCCGATGGCCACGACATCATCAAGCAATACCGTCAGGCGCGTTCCAAGATTGGTCTGGTGCCGCAAGAGTTGACCTCCAATGCGTTCGAGTCGGTCTGGGATACGGTCAACTTCACCCGCGGTTTGTTTGGTAAGGCGCCCAACCCCAAGCACATCGAAAAAGTACTGCGCGATCTGTCGCTGTGGGACAAGCGCAATGATCGTCTGATGGCGCTTTCCGGCGGTATGAAACGCCGGGTCATGATTGCCAAGGCGTTATCGCATGAACCGCGCATTCTGTTTCTGGATGAACCGACGGCCGGTGTTGATGTCGAGCTGCGCCGGGAAATGTGGGCCATGGTGCGTGAGCTGCGCGAAAGCGGTGTGACCATCATTCTGACCACTCACTACATCGAAGAAGCCGAAGAAATGGCCGATCGGGTTGGGGTCATCAATCAGGGTGAAATTGTCCTGGTGGAACAGAAGCAGGATCTGATGCGTAAGCTGGGTCGGCGTGAATTGCGGTTGGCTTTGCGTGAACCACTCAGTGAGATTCCTACCGGGTTAAAAGATCGTGATCTGAGCCTGAGCGAAGACGGTTATCAGCTGATTTATCGCTTCGACAGCCAACTCGATGACACCGGTATTCCGGAAATGCTGGCGACTCTGAGCGACGCCGGCATCGATTATAAAGACCTGCAAACGCGTGAAAGTTCATTGGAAGATATTTTCGTGAACCTGGTTCACCGCAACGATTAATCGATCAGGAGAGTCCATGAATTTTTATTCTATCCGCGCCATCTACCTGTTCGAGATGGCTCGCACCTGGCGCACCTTATTGCAAAGCGTGGCGACGCCGGTGATTTCCACCTCGCTGTATTTTGTCGTCTTCGGTTCGGCCATTGGTTCGCGCATGGTGGAGATCGACGGCGTCAGTTATGGCGCTTTTATTGTCCCCGGTTTGATCATGCTGACGCTGTTGATGCAGAGCATCAGTAATGCCTCCTTTGGTATCTATATGCCGAAGTTTTCCGGCACGATTTATGAAGTCTTGTCGGCGCCGGTTTCCTATCTGGAAATTCTCATTGGCTACGTTGGTGCGGCGGCGAGTAAGTCGGTGATTCTCGGTCTGATCATTCTGATCACCGCCACCTTCTTTGTGGATTATTCCATCGACCATCCGTTCTGGATGTTCAGCTTCCTGGTGCTGACATCGATCACCTTCAGTTTCCTCGGTTTTATCATTGGCATCTGGGCCGATGGTTTCGAAAAACTGCAGATAGTCCCGATGATGATCGTCACCCCGCTGGTGTTTCTCGGCGGTACCTTTTACTCCATCGATATGCTGCCCTCGTTTTGGCAGGGTGTGACCTTGTTGAACCCGGTGGTTTATCTGGTCAGCGGTTTCCGTTGGAGTTTTTACGGTCTGTCGGACGTTCATGTCGGTGTCAGCATCGGCATGACGTTGGGCTTCCTGGCGCTCTTTGTTGCCATCGTCTGGTGGATTTTCCGCACCGGTTACAAGCTGAAAAGCTGAAGCCGGTCGCGGCGGGCGACGCATGATTTGATAGACTGCGTTCAGTTCTTGAATCGAGTCCGTTATGCGTCGCTGCCTGTTGCTGCTAATCCTGTTTTGTCTCTCGCCACTGCGCGCTGAAACCTCGACCGCTCCCTGGTTGCAGGTGGTGCGCGATACACCCTATGTGTTCAGTGCCGGCTTTTACGACAACCTGTCCACCATTCGGCGTTGGGTCTTACTCGGTGAAAGTTATTGCGCGCAGTCGCAACGTCATTTGCTGTTCGATCAGCGCGGCCGCTTTCTCACCTGGTTTGAGAATCCTGGCGATTCCGCTGCTAATCAGATCATGTTGAATGAAGTCCGCGCTGAGCTTTATCGCGACGGCGAAGTGCATCGGCTGATTAACGGCAGTGCGTCTGAAACCGGCTATCCCTTTGCGCTGCGTTGCGATCAACCTCACGTCGACTTGCCGGCCGCTCTGGGGCGCCTGCTCGGCACCGAAACCGAAGACCGGGTCTGGGGTACCTGGGATGGCATCACCGCCGGTTCGCCCGATGCGCCCTGGTCGTTGGCGAAGGTCGTGGTCGAAGTCTTGCACACCCAGGCACAGCGTCGTGGTTATGAGGTGACGCCGGCGATGCAGCGCGCTTTTCTTGGCCAGATTTTAATTGAAAGCGGCGCGCGCAAACGTTCCTTCTCGGCGGCGCAAGCGGTGGGTTTGCTGCAGCTGCGACCGGAAGTTTTGGCCGACTGTGAACTGGCAGAACGGTTTTATTTGCATCGCATGGCGCAGGTCGATTGCGCGGTGCGTTTGTATCAACAAAACGATCGCAATCTGCGTCCGGCTTTTGAACGTCGCTTCGGCGATTTGCCGCAAGCAAAAGCCGAGCAACTCTACTCGCTGTTGCTGGTGCAGGCCTATCACGGCGGTATCGGTCGGATGCTGGCGCTGTTGGGCGACGACGAAGTCGGCCGTGCCGGTCGTGAACTGGCCGCCGATGCGCAGCGTTACAGCGCCGAAGATCTGGCTCTGGGTCTGGTGTTCCACAATATGGGGCGCATCGGTCTGGGGCTCGATTCGTTGTATTACAGTGTCGATGTCGCTATTGCCGCCGAAGCCGTTTGCAGCGCTGAGCCGGAGCTATGTTCGTGAGATGGGTTGGCTTGGTTGTGCTGGTGTTGATGTCGACCGGTACGTTCGCGGATGTGCAAAGCGAACTGGATTGGCAACACTACCCAGTGCGTATCAAGGAGGGTGAAACGCTGGCCCAGGCACTCGATCGCAGCTCACCAATTCGGCAACGTGGCCTGGTCTATCACGCCACCACAGATTGGCAGGTGCAGTGGCGTTTCTGGTGGCGCCAGGTCGGCGATGGCTGTGTTATTGAACGGGTACGCACCGAGGTTGAGGTGCAGATTCAACTGCCGCAACTGGTCGCCGGAACGGACGCTCAGCAAGCCGAATTTGCGGACTATCTCAGCGCGTTGACGCAGCATGAAGAAGGGCATCAGCAACTGGCGTTGGCGGCCGGTGAAGCCATCGATCTGGCGTTGCGGCAGTTCCCGGTTGGGAGCTCTTGTGATGCTTTGGAAGCCGATGCCAATGCGCTCGGTCAGCAACGGTTGCAGCGCTTTCGCGAACGTGAATACGACTACGATCGGCGCACCAATCACGGCCAGACTCAGGGCGCCTGGATGGAATAATTTGCAGGCTTTTGGGCGGCTGGTTTTACAGCGGCCGATGCTGATCCTGCCAATAGACCACCCAGCTTTGATCGCGCACAAAATGATTCACCGCCTGCATCGACGGAAACCATTCGCTGAGTAACACCTCCGATTGGGGATCGGCTTCGCGATAGACCATGACGAAAAAACCGTCTTCTTCGGTATCGCGGCTGATGTGGCAATAGCCGCGATAGTGATTGCCTTCGATGATCTCACCAAAGCGATCGAGTACCACATTCAGTGACATCTCAGCCTCGCTCGCCGGCCAGCCGATCCAACTGATGGGCCAGGTTGAAATCGCGCTGTGAAAGACCTTCCACATCGTGGCTGATCAGTTGCACCTTGACGGTTTTATAGACGTTGAACCATTCCGGATGGTGGTCGTTTTTTTCGATCACCAGGGCGGCGCGAGTCATAAAACCAAAGGCTTCGACAAAGTCTTTGAACTGATAAGTTTTGCTCAGCTTGTCGTCTTCAATGGCCCAGGCGTGGGTCGATTTTGAATTCAGCGCCTGCAGTTCAGTCTGGATTTGTTGATCGTCGTAACGGTCGGTGGGCATGGGGTTTCTCCGTTGCTGGAGTGGGCATGTACCTTAGCAGGCGGGAGACGGCAGACGCAAAATGGAGAGTGGGAGACGGGAGACGCTTAACGGGAGACGCTAGTTAGCTGAAACCCACGCGCGCCTTATTGGCGTTTCACGTTTGGGCGGCACACCGCTCCCGTTTAGCGTCAAGCATGGAGCCGCGCTAACAGCGCGACTCCATGCCGAATTTCGTCCTCACTCGAATTGGCAAAGCCAATGACCAAACCGGTTCGCTTGTGGTTGCCCAGTGCATAGTCGCTCAACGCCAGCGGGCCATAGCCAGCTTGACTCAGTTGTTGTGCCCAGGCCCGGTCATCGCCTTGGCGTTCCAACACCAGATGCATGCCCGCGCTTTCGGCAACGGTGCGAAACTGGCCGTCGAGGCGTTGTTCGATCTGCTCACTCAGTAACTGCCATTTGCTGTGATAGTGCTGCCGCATCCGGCGCAGGTGACGCGCGAAGTGACCCTGGTCGATAAAGGCGGCGGTGACCGCTTGCAACAGCAGGGGCGATTCCCCGGTGTGAATACGTTTGAGCTGATTGAAGGCATCGACCAGATCGGGCGGCACGACCAGATAACCCAGTCGTAGCGCCGGAAACAGCGTTTTGCTGAAACTGCCGATGTACAGCACCGGAGCGTCTTCGATTAATCCCTGCATGGCCGCGAGCGGTTTGTTGGTGAAGTGAAATTCGCTGTCGTAATCGTCTTCGATAATCCACACACCGGCGCGCGCAGCCCAGTCGAGCAGGCGCAAACGCTGACTGATATCGAGAATGCCACCCAGCGGGTATTGGTGGGTCGGTGTGCAATACAGCAGCTTGGCGTCGGTTTGCTGTGGCAATTGATCAAGATTGAGCACCGTGTCGGCCAGCGGTACCGGCTGCAGTTCCACACCTGGTCGCGCCAGCGCAAAACGGGCACCACGATAACCCGGGTCTTCGATCAGTACGGTGTCGCCGGCGTGCAAAAACAGTTCGGCGATCATCGACAGCGCCTGCTGGGCGCCGGCGGTGATGATGATCTGGTCGGGGTGGCAGCGTACACCGCGTGCCTGGCGTAAGTAGTCAGCTATGGCACGACGCAATGGCGGATAACCCTGGTGGCTGTCGTAACCGAGCAGGGCAGTGCGAGTTTCCTGCTGATGCAGCAGACGATTCCAACTGGCCAGCGGGAAGGCATGGTGATCGGGCAGGCCGGGTGTAAAGGGTCGGTTCTGTTCGTTGGGTTCGCGCCCTTGACTGCCTTGCAACCAGGGCAACGCCGGGCTTGGCAGCGGTGGTCTGGGGTGTGCCGCTGGTTTTGGGGTGCCATCGACGGACTGCGCTGGCAGCCGCGGGTCGACAAAGGTACCGGAGCGCGGCTGATGGCGGATAAAGCCTTCGGCCTGCAATTGATCGAACACTGCCAGCACCGTATTGCGCGCCACGCCCAGATCGGTTGCCAACAATCGGCTGGACGGCAGACGATCACCCGGTTGCAGCCGTCCATCGAGAATGCGCTGGCTGAGCGCCTGATAGAGCTGGGTCTGCAACGACTGACCGCTGTGGTTGGGGTCGCGTAGATGCAGATCATTAAGCGGCAGGCTGGTGGTCATCCTGGATCCATAAAAAATTAATATCTGGTTCTTTCTAGAATACCAGATGCCGCTAGTCTAGACCTCGTTAACACGAGGAGACCACCATGCCCCGCAAGACCGAGCAAGCAGCCAGCCAGTCCGAATTGGGTTTTTGTCCGCGCAGCCAGGTGCGCCGCGCCGCCAAACGGGCGAGTTACGACCGTGAACCGGTGTATCAATTGATTGATGATCTGAAGACCGCCCATTTGGGTTTTGTTGAAGAGGGTGAGCCCCGGGTCATTCCCATCACCTGCTGGCGCGATGGCGATAACCTCTATGTACACAGTGGCAACAAAGGCCGGCTGGCGAAGTATCTGCAAAGTGGCCAGTTAGTGGTGTTGTCGTTCGCGCAATGCAGCGAGTGGGTGATGACCAAATCGGCTTACCATCACAGCGCCAACTATCGTTCGGCGGTGCTCTATTGCCACGGCGAGACGGTCACCGACGAGGCCGAATTCGACAACGCCTTCCGCGTGCTGATCAACCAGCTCGAAGCGGGGCGTTGGGAGCAGGTGCGGCCGCCCAACCGGATAGAGCGTAAGGCTACGGTACTGGTGCGCTTGCCAATGCAGGAAGGCTCGTTTAAGGCCCGTACCGGTGGCCCGGTGGAGGAACCGGAAGATCTGGCATTGCCTGTCTGGCACGGCACGCTGGCGGTGAAGTAAGATGGCGTTGTAACCGGTTACATAGGGCTTGCACCGTGAACGTTGTTCAAAGACACTGATAAGCGTCGCTTGGGCGGGCGCGCTTTTCTTCACTTTCTAGTGAACCTGGAATGGCCGCTTAGCGTACTCATGGATGAATGGAAACGCTGAGATGAGCATGTTCGATACCCTCAAAGATTATTCGATTGTCTATTCCTTCGATCGCAGTGGTTATCAACGCCACGCACGTCAATTTGCGCCCATTGAAGACAGCCATCTGATTGGCAAGCGCTTTCTGGTCACCGGCGGTACCAGCGGTATTGGTGCGGCGCTGGCGCAGCGTCTGGCCGAGGCCGGCAGTGAAGTCATCGTCACCGGCCGCAGCGCCGAGCGCTTTGCGCAGTCCGGGCTGGATTCCCTGGGGGTCGCCTTTGTGCCGCTCGATATGGCCGACTTCAAAACCGTTATGCAACTGAACCTGCCGCCTCTCGATGGATTGGTGTGCAACGCCGGTGGCATGCCCGACCAACTGCAGCTGGTGAACAATGAGTTCGATGTGATTTTTGCCTCTCAGGTGATTGGTCATTATCTGCTGATGCGGCGCTGTATCGAGTCGGGTCTGTTAACGCCCGGAGGCAGTCTGCATCTGACCTCCAGCGGCGGCATGTATTTAAAGAAACTGAATCTGGACGACCTGTGCTGGCAGGAAAACAGCTATGACAAGGTGCAGTCCTACGCCAACGCCAAACGCGCCCAGGTGATTCTTAACGAAGAACTGGCGCGGCGTTATCCGGACTATGTGTTCTCTTCATCCCACCCTGGCTGGGTCGGTACCGAGGCGTTGCGTGAGGCGCTTCCGGGCTTTACCAAGCGGCTGTCCAAACGCTTGCGCAGCGATGACCAAGGCGCTGATACCATCTATTGGTGTCTTGCCGAAGGTAAGCAACTGCCCAGCGGCGAATTCTGGTTCGATCGTCAAAGCCGGCCGGTCTACCCACTGCCCTGGACGCGGGAAACCCAGACCACCCGTCAGCGGTTGATGACGCTCTGCGCTACCGTCTGGGCCGAGCATCAAAACTGAGCGCTTTGGGCGGCAATGCAAGATTGTCGCCTGGGTGTTGGGCGCGTATATTGAGCGGTCCTGAAAGCCGACCAAAAGCCTGTGCTTGCGCGCCATGCCCGCCTTTACGCCCTTAGCTGAAAGCAACCGACGCCATTACCTTGATGCCATGGGCATTCAGTCCTGGTATCCGCGGGTGCGCCTGCCCCTGGCGCCCGAACCCCTGGTGTTCGATCTGGACGATGGTCAGGATGAATTCCCCGCGGCACAGTCCTCAGCAGCACAAGCTCAGGCGGCAACGGCTCAGCCAGCAGTAGCGCCAGCTGCCGAGTCTGCGCCAGCGCAACCGCAGGAACCGGTTGCCGTTCCGCGAGTCCAACCCGAAACCGCCAAGCCTGCCGCTGAACCGGAAGCGGCGCCGCGAGCTCAGTCGGCGCCAGCGGTGCCGCGTTTTGTGTTGTCGCTCAGCGTGGTCGGTCCTTACCTGATTGCCGATACGCTGGGGCGTGGTTTGGAGCAACCCACGCCGGCGGGCCAGCAGTTGTTGCTCAATATTCTCGCCACCCTGGGTGTCAGCTCTGCCGATGTGCACACCCATCATGTGATTCAGTGGCCACTGTTTACCAATCCGCGTGTCGATCAGGGCATCAAGCAGGCGCAGCTGTACGTCGATGAAAAGCTTGAGCAGTTTGTCCGCCAGCATCAGCCGCAACAGTTGTTGTCTTTCGGCGCTGTGCTGCCGCGTCTGCACGACTGGCAGCACCCTCAGGGTGAGCACTTAGGTTTGCCTTGGGTGGGTTTGCCGTCGCTCTATCGCATGCTGGAGGATCCGCGTCAGAAGGCGGTCGCCTGGCAGCGACTTAAACCTTTCGTTAAAGAACCACCCTCCAGCGACGCATGAAGCTGTTGCCAGCCCGTCTCGATGACTTTAATGCCTTGGTGATGTTGGATGCCGAAGCCGGTCCGCATCCCTGGTCGGTAATGGCGTTGCAGCGGGCGTTAACAGAAAGCCGGGTCTGGCAGATTGAGCACGAAGCCCAACTGGCGGGTTTTCTGGTCGGTGAATTAGTATTCGATGAAAGCAGTCTATTGCATCTGGCTGTGGCGCAAGGTTTTCAGGGCAAAGGCCTGGCCCGGCAGGCGTTACGCCACTGGCTGGTGCAATTGCAGCGTCTGGGTCAGCAACGCTGCCTGTTGGAAGTGCGGCCCAGCAATGCGCCCGCGCGGGCGGTTTATCGCCGTCTGGGGTTTAGCGAGATCGGCCAGCGTCGTCGCTATTATGCCGATGGGGAAGATGCCTTGGTGATGGCATTGGCGCTCAGCGAGCGGTGACTTTCGGCGGCTGCATCGGCGGCAGTCAGCGACTAATGTAGCGCTATCAATGTGCCAACCAGGAGAACCTCGGTATGCGCGAAGTGCGTTATGAGATCGTTAAACAGGGTGTGTCGTTCGGAACGGTGCTGGCCATCGTGCTGTCGTGGAGCGCCAACAAGTCGATTCTTTGGGCCATTATCCACGGCCTGTTCAGCTGGTTTTACGTGCTGTATTTCGCCCTGTTTAAATCGGTATAAACCGTTTTTAGGCCGTTTCCCGGATCTGCAACTGGGTCGGTAATATCTGGCTTTTAAAACTTTCCGGGTTGAGCGCCATCATCGCTGCCAGCCGGCCTTTTTCGATGCTCGGCTGATAGACGGTGGTGATGGCCGGGTGCGAGCGCCGGGCTTCGGAAATGTCGTCGAAGCCGACAATTTTCAAATCTTCCGGCACGCGAATATCCAGATCGCGCGCCACACTGAGCGCCGCCAGCGCCAGCTGGTCGGACATGCAAAACAATGCCTTGGGACGCGGTTGCGATAACAGTGCTTCACGCGCGGCCTTGACGCCGTCTGACCAATTACTTTCATGGGTATTCCACACCTGATCGGCCAGAATTTCGCTGCCGAATTCAGCCGCGGCATCGCGGTAAGCATCGAGTCGCTGGCGTGAAATCGAGGTGGCGGCATCGATCAGTTCGACTTCGCTGACCCGACCGACGGCATCGGAGTGAATCAGTCGCAGGCCGATGACTGCGACCGCAGCGTCACTGCCAATCTGCCGATAAATATGCTGCGCCGCCTGCTTGGCGCCGCCGTAATTATCGATGTTCAGTGACAGATGATTGCCCAGCGTAAAGTCGACGGTGACCACCGGTTTATGCTGCCGTTCCAGACGCTGAATGATGCCCAGGTCGCGCGGTGGGCCATAGATGATAAAACGGTCGGGAATCGATTCCATCGACTGCTGATGGTAGAAGTCGTCGCGACCGGGCATCAGCAGCAAATTAACGCGGGCGTCATCGAGCACTTCGGCAACGCCCTGCAGAAATTCGGTGGCGCAGCTGTCGCGAAAATTATAGGCCAGACGTTCGGCGAGCATTACACCGACCACGCCGGTAGCGCCGGTGCGCAACGAACGGGCAGCCGGATTCGGACCGTGATAGCCAAGCCGCTCGCACTCTTTGAGAATGCGGTCGCGCAGCAGCGCCGACAGTTGATCCGGCCGGTTGAACGCATTGGAGATCGACGCTGTCGAAACCCCCAGGGCTTCGGCGACGGCTTTCAAAGTCATGCGTTTGCTGGGTGCTTTGTTATTGTCTTTGTTGATCACACGCATAGTGTCCGCCAGGAAAACGCCGGCGCTATGGCCGGCGTCCGCTTACTCGGCCCAGGCTGCCAGAGTGTAAGCCGGGATTCGGCCTCCGCTTGCTGCTTGGAAACCAGGAACCGTCACTGCTGAACCGGTGACTTCAACCGGCAAATCCCGGCTGGTCATGTTCAGGCCGATGACCAGACTTTCCTGATCGTTGACGCGCCGGAACAGCAGCAGGTCCTGGTCGCTGTCGAGCCATTCAAAACGACCGTCTTTCAGAGCCGGATGTTGACGGCGCCAGGCCAGTAGCTGACGACTGAAGTTGAGCGTGGAGTTGGCATCGACCTTTTGCTCAGCCACCGCTAATTGACGATGAATCGGTTCGATGGGCAGCCAGGGATGACCATCGGAAGTAAAGCCACCCATGGCTTCATTGAGCCAGGGAATCGGGGTGCGGCAACCGTCGCGGCCTTTGAACTCGGGCCAGAATTCGATGCCGAAAGGATCCTGCAGCAATTCGAATGGCACCTCGGCTTCCGGCAAGCCCAGTTCTTCGCCCTGATAAATACAGGGGCTGCCACGCAAGGTGGTAAGCAGACCGAGAGTGGTGCGCACATAGGCTTTCGGATCTTCGGCGTCTTTGCCCCAACGGCTGGCGGAACGCTCAACGTCGTGGTTGCTTAGCGCAAAGCACGGCCAGCCATCGCCAAGATTTTGTTCCACCCGCTCAATGGTTTTGCGGATGTAATCGACGCTGTGCTCTTTTTCCAGCAATTCGAAGGTGTAGGCCATGTGCAGCTTGTCACCGTTCGAGGTGTACTGCGCCATGTATTTCATGCCACCCGGTGCACCGATTTCACCAACGGTGGTGGTGCCCGGAAATTCATCCATAACCGCGCGCAAACGCTTAAGGAAATCGAGGTTTTCGTCGCGACACATCTGGTGAATGTGGTACTGACGGGTGAACGGATTCACCTTGTCGGCACCGACAAACTGTTTCTCCGGCGAGTCGGCCAGACCATTGTCGGTCAACGCCGCGTCGTGGAAATACATGTTCACCACATCCAGACGGAAGCCATCGACACCCAGTTCCAGCCAGAAGCGGGCGGTGTCGAGAATGGCGTTCTGAACCTCCGGATTGTGGAAGTTCAGATCCGGCTGGCTGGACAGGAAGTTGTGCATGAAATACTGGCCGCGGCGAGTATCAAACTTCCACGCCGGGCCACCGAACAGCGACAGCCAGTTGTTCGGGGCGGTGCCATCGGCTTTGGGATCCGCCCAGACGTACCAGTCGGCTTTGGGATTGTCGCGGCTTTCGCGGCTTTCCTTAAACCACAGATGCTGGTCTGAGGTGTGGCTGTAGACCTGATCAATGATGACCTTTAATCCGCGCTGGTGAGCTTCTTCGATGAGGTGCTTGAAGTCGTGCAGCGAGCCGAACATCGGATCGACATCTTTGTAGTCCGAGATGTCGTAACCAAAGTCCTTCATCGGTGAGGTGAAAAACGGCGACAACCAGATGGCGTCGACGCCCAGCTCAGCGATGTAATCCAGGTGAGTAATAACACCGGGAATATCACCGATACCGTCACCGTTGCTGTCGAAGAAAGAGCGCGGATAGATCTGATAGATCACGCCACCGCGCCACCAGTTGAGATCGGCTACCACTTAAATCAGCCTCCTTTAACCGAACCGGCCAACAGGCCGCGAACGAAATAACGTTGCATGGAAATAAAGACAATCAATGGCACGATCATGGTGACGAACGCGCCGGCGGTGAGGATTTCCCAGTTGTCGCCGCGCGAACCGAGCAGCTCGACCAACTGAGCGGTCATCACCGTTTTACCTTCGCCCTGGCCGAGGAACACCAAGGCAACCAGCAAGTCGTTCCACACCCAGAGGAACTGGAAGATCGAGAACGACGCCAGCGCCGGCAGCGACAACGGCAGAACAATGGTACGGAACACATCGAAGTGACTGGCGCCGTCCATACGAGCGGATTCCATCACCTCTTTGGGCAGACCGGCCATATAGTTACGCAGCAGGTAGACCGCCAGCGACAAACCAAAGGCGGTATGTGCCAGCCAGATACCGGGATAGGACTTGGGTTCGGTGCCGAAAATACTGCCCAGCGTGGTGTACATGCGCAGCACCGGAATCAGTGAAATCTGCAGCGGTACCACCAACAGACCGACTATCATCGCCAGCACCAGCATCCGCCCTTTGAAACGCATCCAGGCCAGCGCGTAGGCGGCAAAAGCGGCGATCAGAATGGGAATGAAAGTGGACGGCAACGTCACCGTCATGGTGTTGATAAAGGCGCGGCCCACACCTTCGGACGCCATCACTTCCCTATAGTTCTGCAAGGTGAAGATGGGCGGCACTTCGGCGATGTAGAACACCCGCTGACCGCGGTCGTGGCTGAAGGGTTCGTCCGACACCCAGCTGAAATCGCCGTTGGCGTTGAGCGTCATCTGCGAACCGTCGTCCAGGGTGGTGGTGTCGCCAGCGGCGAAAGCAGTCAGGTCGGTAGGTCTCAGGCTCCAGGACTGCACTTCTTTGCCCTGATCCACTTCGAAGATGTTGCCCTCAATCACGAACTGACCGTTCTGTTCGCTTTGCGCATCCATGGTTGGGGTGCGGTAAAACTCGTTGCTTTCACTGGATGACAACGATGTCCACCAACCGGTCTGTGCCAGCTGGTCTTTGTCACGCACCGAACTGATCAACAGGCCGAGTGTGGGAATGGTCCAGAGGGCGACCAGGATAAATACCGTCAGGTGTTTGCCGCCGACGGCCAGCATGGAAGTTCTGTGGCTCATGATCGGCTCCTTATTGCTCGTCGGCGCGAGCGCGACGGATGTTGTAGAGCATGACAGGCGTCACCGCGAACATAATGACCAGAGCGATGGCGCTCCCTTTACCAATGTCACCGGCCCGGAACAGCTGGTCATACATAAAGTTCGCCAGGACATTGGTGTCCCACTGACCGTTGGTCATGGCAAAGACGATATCGAAAATCTTCAACACCAGAATGGTAATGGTGGTCCAGACCACGACGATGGTGCCGAAAATCTGCGGAATCACGATCTTGAAGAAGATGGAGAACTGATTAGCGCCTTCGATGATGGCCGCTTCCAAGGTGTCTTCAGGAACACCGCGAATAGCGGCACCGAGAATCACCATGGCGAAACCGGTTTGAATCCATACCAGGATGATCATCAGCAGGAAGTTGTTCCAGAACGACACGGTGATCCAGGGCGTCGGATCGCCACCGAAGGCGACGACGACGGCATTGAGCAAACCAATCTGCTCTTCACCCACACCGCGATAGTCGTAAATAAATTTCCAGATCACCGAAGCGCCGACAAAGGAAATCGCCATCGGCAGGAACACCAGGGTACGCGCCAGCTTGCCCCACCACAGACGGTCGGTCATATAGGCGATCAGCAAACCAAAACCGGTGGCCAGCGTCGGCACAAAGATCAGCCATAACAGATTGTTGCGAACTGCGATCCAGAAATTGGGGTTCTGCACAGCCCAGGCGTAGTTCGCCAGGCCGACAAATTCGTTGGCGTTTCTATCGAGTACGGAATACCACAGAGAGGCGAATACGGGGTACACCAGATAGATCAGCAAAATCAGTACCGCTGGACCGATAAAGATCCAGGGACGGATGGATTCGCGCAGGTTGTCGCGCTTCATCCGGGCGGCATCGCCGCTGACAGAATCACTGGACAGGAAACGGTCCAGCAGAAAGTTAGATCCAAGAAAAAATAGGGCACTGAGGCCTATTGCCAGGGCAATAGCAATCACTGCCGTGATAATTTGCTGAGCCACAGTTGTCTCCTGACCAAGAAGGGGTTAAAAGCAGCCCGCCCCGAAGAACGGGGCGGGCGGGTACGGCGACCGAAGTCGCCGTGGCTGGGTTAATTCACCTCGACTTAGAGGTTTTCCCAGGCCGATTCGATGTCGTCGGCAACGTCTTCGGCGGAATCGCCACTGACGTAGTCAACCATACCGGTCCAGAAGGCACCTGCGCCGATACCGCCAGGCATCAGGTCAGAGCCGTCGAAACGGAAGGTGTCGGCGCTTTGCAGGATCTCAGCCTGACGACGCAGAGTGTCGTTGGCGAACAGATCGTTGTTAACACCGGTGTGCGGCGTCAGGAAGCCACCGTTGATCATCCAGATTTCATGAGCCAGCGGCGTGGTCAGGTATTCCATCAGCGCAACAGCCGCTTCGTTTTCTTTCGGCATGGTTACGACAGTACCGGCGCCCAGAACCGGGTTACCCAGGTTTTTGGACTCGAAAGACGGCAGATAGAAGAAGTCGATGTCTTCACCAACCACGGTGCCTTCGGGGAAGAAGGCCGGGATGAAGCTCGCCTGACGGTGCATGAAGCAGCCCGGCGGGATGTCGAACAGGCCGTTGGGGCTTTCACGGAAGTCAGTGGAGCCGACAGACTGAGCGCCGCCCTGAACGTAATCATCGTTCTTGGCGAATTGGCCGAACAGTTCGATGGCTTCAACCACACGCGGATCGTTGAACGGGATTTCGTGGCTGACCCACTGGTCGTAAACGGCCGGAGAGTGCAGACGCAGCATCATGTCTTCAACCCAGTCAGTCGCCGGCCAACCGGTGGCAGCACCGCTACCCAGACCGATACACCACGGAGTGACACCGTCGGCGACCATCTGGTCAGACAGTTCGATCAGCTCTTCCATGGATTCAGGAACGTCATAGCCGTAGTCGGCGAAGTTATCCGGGGAGTACCAAACCAGACTCTTCAGGTCGACGCGGAAGAAGACACCGTAGAAATTGTCTTTGCCGTCAGAATCGGCATAGGTACCCAGGTCAACCCAGGATTGGCCAGCCGCATAGTTGTCCAGAACGTCTGCACGCAGTTCGCTGGACAGCGGTGCCAGCAGATCCTGGCTGGCCATGTCGGCTGCCAGACCCGGCTGCGGGAAGATCGCCAGGTTGGGCGGAGAGCCGGCCTGGAGATCGATGCGAATTTGTTGTTCGAAGCTGTCGGAACCGGAGTACTGAACGTCAGCGCCGGTGGCTTCTTCGAAGTGGCTGACAATGGCGTTAAAGATGGCGTTTTCCGGCGCCAACCACGGACCGGCGACGGTAACCGTCTGACCGGACAGATCCATGTCATCGAATTTATCCAGTGAATCCCAGTGGAAATCACCGGAACCACGGGTGGGGTTTTCTTCAGCAGCAGCGCCTGCAGCAAAAGCCGCTGACATAGCGACGACAAGCGTCTTTTTCATCAAGGATTTTGTCATTTTTGTAGCCCTTTTCGTGCAATGGGATGGTTCGCGTTTTCAAAATCAGCGCCATACACCGGGGGTGATCTCAGACGCTGGGCTTGGAAAGCACGGTCGATAGCTTAATCGTTTAAGAACGTTTGTCACCCGCTTTTTAGTCTGATTATTCATCATCAGCGCTAAACGCCGGGTAACAAACGAACCGAACACTAACAACCTTGCTGCGTTTTGAGCCTAGTTGCCGCTAATGAACGCGGACTGAACTCAAACGTGCCCCGATCAGTTGGCGGACCAACTCATCAAAGGTGTTTCCGAACGGCCTTCAACAATGCGAGCGGCGGGTTGTTCGAAGTCGACCTCCAGGGTCAAACGCTGCTCGCCTTGTGACCACGCTAACCGCAGTTTAGACGATGTTGGCTGATCCAGATCAAAAGAGCCTGCAAAGGCAGGGTGGGTATTGCGCAGCCGGATCAAATCCAGCAGTTGCTGCACCACGGGCCGGTTCAGTTCAGACGCCACTTCATCGGGCTGATAATAGTGGCGGTTAATGTCACGACCGACGCTGGTTTGTTTGAGCAGATCCAGATCGTTGCCGCCGGCCAGCAGACCGGTGTAGTAAACCTGAGGCACGCCGGGCGCGAAAAACTGCACGGCACGGGCGATCAGATAGTCGACATCGCGTTCGCCCAGGGCGGCGTAGTAGGTGCAGTTGACCTGATAGAGGTCGAGATTAGAGGCCGCCGCGCCGGTGGCCAGTCGGCTTTCGCCCTGGCTGCGCTGATGAATGGTTTCCACCAGTTGATCGATGGCCTCTGGTGCAAGCAGACCCGGCTTGTCGCCATCGGCGCCGACGTCCATCACCCCGATGCCATCGTGGGTATCGAGCACGGTGATGCAGTTGCGCGGCGAAATTTTCAGCCAGTTGGCCAGCGGTTTTGCTTCGCCGGTAAAGAGCGCGTGCAGAATCAACGGCGGCAAGGCGAAGTCGTAGACGCGGCCGACGCGTTCGGCGATGTCGATCTGGGTTTGGTAGTGGCTGTGAATCTCGACCAGGGTTTCCATGCCGCGCTCGTCGGCGGCTTCACTCAGCCGATGAATAAAGTCGAACGTCTCCGGCAACATAAAGCAGCGCGTACCGGCGCGCTTGATGGCGTAACCGGCGGCATCCAGACGGATCATCGACACCCCGCCGTCACGGAAACGATCGAGAATGGCGGTTAAATAGTGCCAGCCCGCTTCGGATTCGACATCGATGTCCAATTGCTGCGGGGTAAAGGTGGTCCACAGCAGGCGCTTCTCGCCGCCGAGCACATAAGGCGTCCAGGGCAGACTGGGGCGCGGTCGATAGATGGCCGTCAGTTGAGCTTCTGTCGCGCCTTCGGGAAAGACTCTGTCATAACTCAGAAACAGGTCGTGCCACTGACTGTCGCGACCTTTGGTCTGCACATCGAGAAACTGGGGTGAACGGCTGGACAGATGATTGACGATCAGGTCGGCCATCACCGGCGTGGTCTGACTCAGCGTTTTAACGTCAGACCAGTCGCCCAGGCGTGGATCGACGGTCAGATGATCGTCTGGATCGAAACCGGCATCGGCACCATCGATGGGCGTATAAAACGGCAGCAAATGAATGCCACCAAAGAGTTGATTTAACGGACCTTGCAGCAACGTCTGCAATGCCTTGAGGTCGCCGCCACTGAGGCGGTCGATGTAAGTAATCAGTTGTACCTGGTTGTTCATAAGTGTGCCGAAGCCTCCGCTGATTCGGCCGGAACCTTAGTTTGCTAAATCGATTAAGTAAAGTGCGAGCGGTGTTCGAAAAGCCGCATCTTTGAGCTCAGCGACACAGTGACCATCCAAGCCTAAGTTTCGGCCGGATGCTGCCGGTACAATGCCGATCCCTTATTGATGGAGGCCGACATGGTGCGTTGGTTTCTGCCCCGGCGCGACGGCGATCTGGTTCGCGAAAAAGCGGTGGTGGCGTTCTGTTTTCTGGCTTTGCTGGTCGGGCTCTATTCGTTGCTTAAGTGGCGGGCGTTCGATGTGGCCGGCCTTCAGGTGACGGCGGTAATTTTGATGCTGCTGGTCTTGCCTGTGCCCTGGCTGGTGCGCGCCGGTTTTTCGGTGGTGCTGGGCTCGAACCTGGCCATTGCCGGTATGGCGACACACGCGCTGTTTTCCGCCTATCTGTTTGGTGGCATTGACTCGCAGTATCTGCTCTGGCTGGTCACGCTGATCGTGCTCGCCTATATGATGACCAATCCTTTGTGGGGTTCGGTCTGGTCGTTGCTGATGCTTGGCTTTGCCGGCTTCTTTGTGTGGCTGAAGCTGGGCGGGCATGAGTTTCCCGAACCGCCGCTGAGCGGCAGCGATCTGAACCGCGACATCGTTGTGGGTTACCTGTTGCCGGTGCTGATGATCTGGGTCGGCCAGGCTTATATGCAGCGCATTACCTTGCAGGCGGTCGACGATGCGCGCGCCGCGGAAGTCGCCGCCAGTGAACAAAGCGATCGGCTGGAAGCCGCCAGCGGTCGCATGAGCCGGGTGGTTGAACGCACTCGCGATGTCAGCACGCGCTTGGTCGATGCCACGGCGGAGTTGGCCTCGGTGCGTACTCAGGTGAATCAGGAATCGACCGAACTGAACGATGTCAGCGGCCGTCAGGCCAGTCTCAGTCAACAACTGGCGGACAGTCTGGCGCGGGTCGATGAGATCATGACGGTCAGTGGTCAGACGCTGGCGCAGGTCGGCACTTCATTGGATGCGACGCGCCAACAGTCCGACCAGACGCAGCAACTGGTGGCCGAACTGGTGGCGGAAATGTCGGCCATTAAGACCAGTAACGAGCGCATCGAAGAAGCTTCTCAGGCGATCAGTGATATTGCTGCCCGTACTAACCTGCTGGCGTTGAATGCCTCCATCGAAGCGGCGCGCGCCGGTGAACACGGTCGGGGTTTTGCGGTCGTGGCTGACGAGGTGCGCGCGCTGTCACTCAGTTCCGATACCTCGGCTAACGAAATCCGCGATCTGCTCAATGAAAGCGGCGAACGTATTGCCCTTGGCATCAGCCAGAGTGAAGACAGCCAGCAGCGGGTGCAGGCGGTGGCCGACCAGGTTGCCTTAATGCGCGAACGCTTTGCCGAACTGGAAGAGCAACTCGGTCGGGTTGCCAGCGAAATGCAGTCGCTGGCGGCCGGTGGCGCCGAATTAAATAACAGCAGTGCCACCTCGTTGGCCACGGTGGAATCGATGACCGGTCGGTTGGCGACCCTGAGTGAGGTTGCCGATGCCTTGCAGGATGCGGCGGCGGAGTTACGCCAGGCCACCGCTGACTGACGCAGATCGCACCGTTCCAGCCAGCCGCTTGCGCACCTGACCTTAAAGCCGGACACTGCCAGGCCTCGATTCGCCTAATAATTATTTTAAGAAAGTAACGCTTTCTAACAATAACAACCGAGGTCACAGTGTCTTATCGCGCCATTCTGGTGGCGGTCGGCTTTGCCGTCCTGGCCAATTTTTTCTGGGCGACCAATGCCATTGTCGGCAAACTGGCCGTCAGTTCCGTTCCTGCTTTTACGCTGTCGCAATTTCGCTGGTGGCTGGCGCTGCTGTTTATTGCGCCCTTCGGTGTGCCGTTTTTGCGTCGTCAGTGGTCCTGGTATCGCCTGCATTGGCGGCGTCTGGTGGTGCTATCCATCCTCAGCGTGACACTCTTTAACAGCTTCCAGTATTGGGCGCTGGAATACACCCAGCCGGTGAACATCGGCGCGCTGACGGCACTGATGCCGGTGATGATTTTTATTCTGTCCGGTTGGCTGGGTCAGGGTCGTCTGAGCATCGGTCAGTGGCTGACCGCCCTGATCGCGGTGGTCGGCGCTTATCTGGTGCTGACGCGTGGCCAGGGTCTGAGTCTGGATGAGCAAAGCTGGCGCGGTGACCTGCTGTTTATTCTGGGGTTGCTGGGTTGGTCCTGTTACTCGGTGCTGCTGAAATCGGTACCGACGCATGAAGTCAATGGACTGGGTTTGCTGACCTTTCTGATTGGCAGCGGCAGCTGTTTTATTGTGCCTTTCTGGCTCAGTGGCTGGTTCACTGATACGGCTTTGTTACCAACGGGCTCGGCCTGGTGGGCCGTGCTTTATGTGGCAATTTTCCCATCGCTGGTGGCGTACTTTTCCTGGATTAAAGCCGTCAGTCATGGCAACCCCAGCATTGCCGGTTTGATGATGACCACGGCGCCGTTATTTAACGCCCTGTTAACTCTCTTTGTGTTGCACCAGGCGGTGTTGCCGGTGCAGTGGCTGGGCATCCTCTGTGTGGTCGTTGGCGTGGCGCTGACCTTGCTTCAGGCGGGTAAACGAACGCCGGCTATGCCACGCGAATCGCTGGAATAAAGCGCGGTTTAACTCAGGCAATTGGCCAGGATCTGTTGCAGTCTGGTCACGCCCATGGCTTCCATGCGGGCGATATTGCGCTCGGGAATATCGGCGGTATCCGGATAGCGTTCAATGGCGTCTTCCAGCGATGCTTCGCGCAATAAATGCAGCACCGGGTAGGGCGAACGATTGGTGTAATTTTCGGCGTCGTCCGGCTCGGTGCCGGCAAACTGGTAAGCGGGATGAAAACTTGCGATCTGAAATTCACCCTCGAGTTTTTTATGACGCAAGAGCGCATCGGCCTGGTCGAGAAAATTATTGAAGTCGAGAAAATCCTCCAGCACCTGGGGATGAATCAACAAGGTGGTTTCCACTTCAGCGTCCGCCAGCAAGCGGTTTAATTCGGCGTCCAGATCCAACAGCAAATCGGCTTCGTTGGTGGCGCTCGAATGCACGAAACGCACCCGGTCGCGCACCAGCTCGCGTTTGGCAAAAGGACAGAGGTTTTCGCCGACGACCAAACGTTCAACCCAGCGTTGAACCGCTTGAATAACGGAGTCCTGGCTGCTCATCAGACGGTGGTTTTCTCTGGCCGGGACAACAGCGTTTCCAGCCGCTGCGGACGATAAAAATGGAAGCCCTGCAATTCATCACAGCCCAGACTGGTCAGCATTCTGACTTCCTGTTCGGTTTCCACGCCTTCGGCCACCACACTCAACCCCAGTGTATGACCGAGGTTGATGATGGCGCGCACCAGTTCCAGATGTTTGCCGCCGGCGCCCAGGTTTTGCACAAAACGTTTATCGATTTTAAGCACCGACAACGGCAGTGATTGCAGCATGCCAAGATTGGAATAACCGGTACCAAAATCGTCCATGGCAAAGCGAATGCCCATGGCAGAAAGGTCGGTTAAGGTGCTCAGGGTGGTATCGGATTCTTCGGTGACCGAATGTTCGGTGATTTCAAACTCCACGCGTTCGGCGGGTACACCGGACATCTGTACTTCGGCGGCAACATAACGCACCAGATCGGCGTGTTCGAGCTGGCGCGGTGACAGGTTGATGGAAATCACCATGTCCGGGTCGAATCGATCCAGGTTGGTGGCGAACTGCGTCAAGGCTTCACGTATTACCCAATTGCCGATATCGACAATCAGGTGGCTGCCTTCGGCCAGAGGAATAAATTCCGCGGGCGATACAAAACCCAGTACCTCACTTTCCCAGCGCAGTAACACTTCGATGCTCGACCAGTGACCGTCAACACTCGATACCCGTGGCTGCAACACCAGATGGAATTCGTTGTTGTTGAGGGCGTTGGGCAACAGTCGCATGACTTCCTGACGACGATCGTTTTCCAGGTTCAGTTGATCGGAATAAAACTGATAAAAACCACGCTCCACTTCCTTGGCTTTTTGCAACGCCATCTCGGCTTTTTTCACCAGGCCTTCGTAGTCCTGATCGTCTTCCGGGCAGGTGGCGATGCCCAGAGTGGCCGTCAGACTGATGCGTCGATCATCCAACTCCAGAGCCTCGGAAATTGATTTGAGGATGGTATCGGCCACGAAGATGGCATGGCTCGGGTCTTTGAGGTTTTGCAGACAGGCGGCGAAGCGGTCGCCGGACAGGCGCGCAATGCTGTCGCTGCGCCGTATGCAGCGAGCCAGACGATCGGTCGTTACCTTGAGCACTTCATCGCCGATGGAGTGACCGTAACTGGAATTGATGGCTTTGAAGTTATCCAGATCGATAATGATCAGCGCCAGATGATTGCCATGCCGGCGCGACAAACTGATCGCCTGCTGCACCTGCTTGCTGAAAAAATTGCGGTTGGATGCTCCGGTCAGGGAGTCGTAATAGGCGAGCTTTTTCAGCTCGGCTTCGGTGGATTTGATCTCGGTAATATCCCGCACCATGCCGGAAATTTCGCCGTCGGTATTCATTGCCAGACTGTGTTCCACCCAGATCAGCGCTTCATCGGTCATGACGCGATGTTCCAAACGGGTGAAACCGGCTTCGCCAGAGCGTACAAAACGCAGATGCGATAAGACGTATTCCCGGTCAGGTTCGTAGATAAACCCAAGAATCTGTTTGTCAGTCAGACATTCGCGCTCGGTACCGAGCATTTCAGCCAGCGGCGATGACAGCGAAAAACGGCGGTAATCGTCGGTGGTCCAGGAGCCCAATCGTCCCAGACGCTGGGCTTCGAGCAGTTCTTTCTCCTGGGCTTTGAGGCGCAGGCGTTCGCGGTCACGCACGCGCATCAGACGGTGTTGCCAGCCGATGACGCCAAACAGAAAACCCCACAGCACCAGCCCCACTGCGCGGGCACCCCAGGATGCCCAGACCGATGGCGCGAAACCCTGTTCGGGTTCGGCCCGGAATTGCCAGTCAAAGCCGGAATGGAAGAAGCGCGCCTGCACCGCCTGTGCTCCAAGTTCGCCGCCGGAGAGCAGTTGATGACTCTGCTCGCCGCGCTTGAGCGTCAGTTGCAAATTGATGCGTGAGCCGGCCAGTGCCGCGCGGGATAACAAACGATCGAGTGACAGTACACCGGAAACAATCATGCCCTGCCGCCCTGGGACCGGAAGCCGATAAATCAGCGCTTCATCGCCTTGCAACGTCTCGATGGGTCCTACTACCAGTGGACGCTGTTGTTGCATGACCTCTTCGATGGCCGCGCGCTGCTCTGGCACGGTACGCATGTCCATGCCCAGTATGTTCAGGTTGTGTGCCGACAGCGGATAAACGTGGGTGATGATCAGATCGTCGGTGATGGCGATGTTCAGGTAGGTGTAGTTCTGGGCTGGAATCAGATAGGTGAGCCAACGTTGGTAGTCGGCCTGGTTGATATCAACAGAATTAGCGACCAGTAAAGTAACGGCGTCGAGATGACTGCGATTGACCACCAGCTGACTTTCGACGCGCTTGGCGATGACATTCAGATCATCGCTTAACTCGGCCTGACGGGAACTGAGTTGCAGCTCGAGCATCAGACCTTCGAGCCAGGTGGTCATCGGTACCACAGGAACCGCCGCCAGCAACGCCAGTTTTAGCAGCATCTGGCTGCGGCGACCGCGCCAGATCGACAGGACGACACACAGCAATGCCGCCAATGCCAGAACGACATCGACCCACAAAACCGAGCTGAAAAATGTGCTGCCCAGTAAAACAATGGCGAGGACCAGACTCAGGGCGGGCATGGTCGGCATCCGATCATGAACATAGACCATTGAGTATAGACAACTGTGGCCTAGTGACCACAGGGAGCCTTAAATAACTCGTGCAGAGGCTTGAGCGAGTTACTTAGAGGTTCTTCGGTAACAATTTCAAACCCACCGTTTCAATGCGATCGCCAGTCATTTGACGGATAGTCAGCCGAACCGCGCCAAGACGAGTGCGATCACCGACCACCGGATGCCGCCCCAACCGCTGGTGCAGCAAACCGGCGACCGTCAGCTGCCGTTCGGCGTCATCAATGCTCAAACCATAGGCGCTGGCCAGATCGGTCAACTGAGCATCGGGGTGCAACACGAATTCGCCATAAAAGTTGTTGCTGGCCAGCAGGCCGCCCTGGGTTTCGCTGGAAAACTGACTGGCAACATCATCGACGTCTTCACTGCGCAGCAACATCCAGACACGGTCGCCGGCATGCAGCTCGACCTTGCCATCGAGCGGCAACGGCCGGCCATCGCGCACCAGCGCCATCATCGCAGGATTGATGGGGTTGTCCTCGCCGACTCGAAACAGCGGCGATAACACCGGAGACTCGGGCTCGACGCGAAACTCATCAACCTCCAGCGTGATTTGATCGCCCGATACCAGCCGATGTCGTTTCGCCGGCGCCGGTGCCGGCGGAATCAGCACCTTCAGCCAACGCGCCATCAACGGCACGGTCGAACCCTGCACCAGCAGGGACACCAGCACCACGGCGAAGGTCACATTAAAAATATATTGGGCGTTCGACAGCCCGGCCATCACCGGATAAACCGCCAGCACAATGGGCACGGCGCCACGCAGGCCCACCCAACTGATATAGAAACGTTCGCGCCACTGAAAGCGAAACGGCAGCAGACACAGCATGACCGCCAGCGGCCGGGCGATCAGAATCAAAAAAGCCGCGATGGCGCCAGCGGTTGGCGCGAAGTAAAACACCTCATTGGGCGCGACTAATAAACCGAGGATCAAAAACATACCGGCCTGAGCCAGCCAGGCCAGGCCATCCATAATTTGCGACACCGGCTCAGAAGGCCCGGTACGCACATTACCGAGCATTAGACCGACCAGATAGACCGCCAGATAACCACTGCCACCAAGGCGGTTAACACCGGCGAACACCACCAGCCCGAAAGACACCACCAACAACGCCTGCAGACCGTCGGCCAGACGCAGATGCTGGACCAGCCGCACCAGCAACCAACCGCCACCGACACCAATCAGTGCCCCGAGGGCAAATTGCTGCGTCAGCAAAGTCAGCAGCGGCAGCCAGGACAGTTGCGCCTCGCCCTGAATCAGATCGACGATGACGATCACCAGCAGAATCGCCATCGGATCGTTGGCACCAGATTCCAGCTCCAGAGTCCCGCCGACGCGTTCGTTTAGGCGAATGCCGGAATTGCGCAGCAGATTAAAAACCGCAGCCGCATCGGTGGAACCGACGATGGCTCCGAGCAACAGTCCGAACAAAGGATTCACATCGAGCAGCCAGGTGGCGAAAAGCCCCAAAGCGCTGGCGGTCAACACCACGCCGATGGTCGCCAGCGACAATGACGGCCAGAAGGCGGCGCGGAACGTCGAGGTCTTGGTGCGCATACCGCCATCGAGCAGAATGATGGCCAGCGCCAGATTGCCAACCAGAAAGGCCTGATCGAAATCGTCGAACGGAATACCGCCGAGGCCGTCTTCGCCGGCCAGCATGCCGATAGCCAGAAACAGCAGCAGAAACGGCAGCCCGAGACGAACCGTCAGGGTGCTGGCCAGAATGCCGATCAACACCAGCAGGCCGGCGATCAATAAGAAGAGGTTGGAATCCAGCGGCACTTCGCAATCCTTGTTGCCTGAGCATGAGTGGCTTAGGCGCTCAGCATACCGCAAAGCCAGCTCGTGACGCAGCGACCGCTGGCTCAGTCGGTGTGTTGCTCAGCAATGAGAGGGCACAAACCTACTCCGAGGCCGGTGCCCAGCGTCACCATGATGGCCGGCACCGAAGCAGGAAAAGCCAGAGCCGCAGCGCTGCTGTCGTGCAGCAAAGTGACCAAGCGGCCGAGACCGGCCTCGGGCAACCAGTGCTGATTCAAACTGCCCGCCAGATGCGGGCTGTCTTCAACGAGTCGATGATAAACGCCGGAATGATAGTCGTAAGGCTGACCATCTTTCATATAGCACGCCAGGCTGATGGCCGTCGGCAGGGCCGCACCAACCAGAGTGCGGCTGTCGCGCAACACAGCGATAAAAGCCTCGGCGCGAAACAGGCCGTCATCGTTTAACCAATGATCGACAGTCAACTCCGGCAGGCTGTGCAAGTTACCCTGCGCATCGACCAGACCGCGCTTGATGCCGGTGGCGCCAAAATCCATCACCAGTAACGGCGACGGCTCGTGCCAGAGTGTGGTCAGACCGACCAGGCCGGTTTGACCACCATAAGGCGACAGCGCCAGTTCACGACCCTCCAATTGACCGGTCAGTGCGGCGGTGAGCGCCTGGCCAAAGGCACCGCTGCTCAAACCACCGCCGAGCACCAGACGCTGACAGCGTTGCCAATAGCGTGCATAAGCTTGTTGGAACTCGCTGCCAGCCAGCCAATAGTCGGCGCGCAAGGCGGTTTTTAGCACGGTCGTTAACCGCTCGGCATAGCGTGCGAGGATGCGGGCGTCGCTGGCTTGATCGCTATCAAAGGTGCGCAGGAACTGCCGCACCGAACGTTCATCGCCGGGGTCTTCTTCCAGCATCAGGCCGTTGAGTGCCTGCGTAGAAACCCAGTGTCGCGCTGGTCGTATGGGCTCATTCGCCAGCGCCACCGGCAGGCGATTGAGCGACGCTTCGGGGGTCAGTGTCAGCATGGCGTTGTGGGTCTGGCGATAACAGAAAAGATCGGGCCACCTTAGTGCTGGCCGGGCGACTTGAACAGCCAAAACGTGTCAGAATATGGCCGACAAAAAACGCGGGCCAGTGCGGCCTGCTATAACACCGAGGACGCTCATGGTCACATTGTTTCATCAGGTCGATATCGACGCTCCCGCCGCGCGCATCTGGGAGCAGTTGACGACCCGAACCGGACTGCAATCCTGGTGGTCGGGCACGGTCAGTATCGCCGGTGGCGACAGCTGGCGCTTTAGCAGCAGCGATCTGGAAGCGCCCATCACCGTGCGAGTGGTTGAAGAAGAACCTGATCAGCAGCTGGAATGGTTGTGCGTTCAGGGCGCGCCGGACTGGGAAAACACCCTGATACTCTGGACTTTAAAACGCGCCAAACAGGGTTTCAGCGTTTGTCTGGAACACCGCGACTGGCGACTCGACGAAGCCAGTCTCGCGGCCGAAAACACCCGCTGGGGGGAACGGCTGATCAAGCTGCGCGCCAACTGCCACCACAACGATGAACTGCCCCACAACGACAATGATTTGAGCGTCTGGACCTAAGTGTCCAGGTTCGTCATCGCAGGAGAATACGCCTTATGACTGGCTCGGTGTTAACCGAAGTGTGGACCTCGCTGTTACTGTCGGCGCTGGTCGGTGCTGCCATCGCAGGCGGCGCCATGGCCGTGGTGCGGCAACGTCTGCTGCGTGATCTACAGCAACAACAAAGCGACTTGCAACAGGCGCGCTTTGAAACCCAGATGGCCGAACGCCAACGCAGCGATACGCAGGCAGAATTGGAAACCAGTCGTGCCCGTTTACAACAGTTGGAAGCGGCATTAAATGACAGCAATAACCAGATGGCGCGCCTGGAAACCCAGCATCGCGCCGATGCGCGTCACTACGAAGAACAGATTCAATTGCTGAAGGAAAACAAAGAGCAGTTGAAGCAGGAATTTTCCAATCTGGCGAACGAAATTTTCGATCACAAAGGCAAACGTTTTGCCGAGCAGAGTCAGGAAAATCTCAATGCGTTATTGAAGCCATTTCGTGAGCAGGTGGAGCAATTTCGCAAACGCGTTGATGACATCCATACGCAAGATACCCAGGGTCGCGCCGAACTGAAAACTCAGCTCGATTCGCTCAAGGAAATGAATAACCAGCTCAATCAACAGGCGGGTGATCTAACCCGTGCCTTGCGCGGCGATAAAAAACTCCAGGGCAGTTGGGGTGAGCTGCAGGTTGAACGCATTCTGGAAAGTGCCGGTTTGCAGCGCGGGCGCGAGTTCGAACGTGAAGCCAATTTTAAAGACGAAGACGGCCAGAACCGTCGGCCCGACTTCATCGTTTACCTGCCCGATGGTAAACACCTGATCATCGATTCTAAAGTTTCGCTGAACGACTATCAGCAATACGTCAGCGCCGAAGAAGATCTCGAACGTGATGCTGCGCTGAAACGTCATATTGGGTCGGTTCGGCAACATATTCGCGCCTTGAGCGATAAGGATTATCCGCATCTTGAAGGCATGAAAGCGCCGGATTTTGTGCTGATGTTTATGCCGGTCGAGCCAGCTTTTATTGCTGCTTTCCAGGCTGACCCGCAACTGTTTAACGAAGGTTTTGAACGCAACATCGTCGTAGTTACCCCAACCACCTTATTGGCAACATTGCGCACCGTGGCCAACCTCTGGACCTTGGAGCGGCAAAACGTCAACGCCAAAAAACTCTTTGATCAGGCGGGCAAGGTTTACGACAAACTGCGCATCTTTGCCGAGAAGATGGAAAAGCTCGGCAACCAGCTGGGTACGGCTCAACGCACCTACGATGACGCCTGGAGTTCGTTGCGTGATGGTCGTGGATCGCTGGTACGGCAGGTGGAAGTATTGGAGGAGCTGGGGGCTTCGGTGCGGCGTAAATTGCCCGAATCCATTGCCACCGGTTTGGGCCAGGATGAAGAGACCACAGCGTCACCCTCGGAAACAGAGTAACTCGATAAGGGCGTGGCGAATTCAGTGGTCGTTGTGAACGCCGTCTTCTACGAATTTTTTAAAGCGCCGCATCGTTTTCAGCGATTCCTTGCGAAAGGCGCCGGGTAAAAACCAGGTCATCAGTTTCATCCAGCCAGTGCCGATAAATTCATTGTCAGCGTGCCAGCGCGTGGTGTCGCCCATATCCTCGAAACGATTGACCATTTGATTGGTCATGCCGGTGGTTTCAAAACGCATAGCGATACGCTCTGGCAGCTTGCGCTCGACGACGGTTTCGATCATTTCCAGTTCGCGCCCGCCCATTCGATAAACCAGCCGCAGTTGGCTGTCGGGCTGGCCGGGAATGCCCGCGATCGGTTCCAGTTCGATCAGGTCGGGTTGCCATTTCGGCAGGTGGTCGGGGTTATCGAAAAGCTCAATCACTTCGTCCCGCGGCCGTTTGATGTCGACGTGCACACTGTATTTCATGGCGCCCCTCCCTGATTGCCAGCTTAGATCAGACGTTTTTTGTTGTCGACGCGGCTGACAAACCGCGACCAATGGTTACACTGGCTGCTCTTTTTCATAAAGCCGCCTGGTGTTGTTCTGCAAGCTCGAGCCCGGTGCGAGTTGTATAGAGGTTTCCGATGTCCGATCTCAGTTTGGTGCAGCTTGGGCTGATTGCCCTGGTGTTTGTCTGGAGTGGCTTTGTGCGCTCTGGTCTGGGTTTTGGTGGTGCCGCTCTGTCGCTGCCGTTTTTGTTGTTGATCGCCGACCGGCCGGTGGTGTTTTTGCCGATCATCGGCATTCATCTGCTGGTGTTTTCCTCTTTGACGGTCTGGCAAAGTCATCGCCAATCCCGAAGCGATAACCCGGTTGAAGGCGGCACGGTCGACTGGAACTATCTGGGCAAGTTGCTGGCGCTGCTGCTGATTCCAAAACTGATCGGTGTCTTTGGTTTGCTGACGCTGCCCGATGCGGTGATGAGTGCCATTATTTTTGTCATCGTCGGCAGTTATTCGATCAGCTACATTCTCAATAAACCCTTCCGCAGTACCTCCAAACCTCTGGAGTGGTTGTTCATTATTCTCGGCGGTTACATCAGTGGTGCTTCCCTGGTGGGCGCGCCGTTATTGATTGCCGTGGCGGCGCAACATGTGGCGCGTCACCAACTGCGCGATACGCTCTTTGCGCTCTGGTTTGTGCTGGTGTGTATCAAGCTCGGTGCTTTTATGATCTTTGGTGTCGATCTGCAATGGCTGGCGGCGTTGTATTTATTGCCGGCGGCGGCGATCGGTCATGTGTTGGGACTGCGCTTCCACTCGATGCTGCAGCGTGCCGATTCCCGAGTGTTTTATCGGGGCCTGGGCTGGGTGCTGTTGGTGACCAGTTCGGTTGGGGTGGTGCAGGTCATGCTGTAACGATCGATGCCGATCGAACTGTAAAATTTGGTAACCCAAATTACGCTCTTGTTCAAAAGCGCCGCTACAGTCAGTTGACCCTGGCTGCAAAGTGAACAAGTTTCATGACCATCAAACTCAAGCTGCTGGCATTGGCATTGACCGCTGTGCTGGCACTGGTACTGACGGGTGTGTCGGGTTTTACCGGCATTAATCGACTCGATAACGCTGCCGAGCGCATGCTCGGCAATACCTCCATCCTTAGTCATCATCTGACTGCGGACATGATGCACGATGCCCTGAGCTCCGATGTGATGGCGGCGCTGGTGGCCAGTCAGTCGGGCGATAATGCCGGTCTGCAAACGGCTCAGGACGATCTGGCCGAACACGCCGCCAATTTCCGGGCGCAGCTGGATGCCAATCAACAGCTGATCCAGGACCCCCAGACACTGGCTGCGTTGGAGGCGGTGTTGCCTGCGCTGCAAACCTATATCGCCACCGCTGAAGAGATGGTCGAGCTGGCCGGTCGTTCCTATCAGGCCGGGCTGGTGCAGTTGCCTGAATTCCGCACGGTTTATGATGAATTGGCCGATCAGATGGAGGTGCTGACCGGATTGATTGAAGCCAATTCGGAGACGGTCAAAAATCAGGCAGATTCCATTTCCCAGACCGCCAATTTGTTGATGGGTTTTGCCGTCCTGATGGGGCTGGCTGCCTTGCTGGCGATTTCCGCTTGGGTGATCGTGAACATTCAGCGCTCATTGACGCTGATGATCGGTGGCGCTGAGGATTTATCGACCGGCAAACTGGATTCACCCTTGCCGGTTCGGGGTCGCGATGAACTGGCCATGGCGATGAAGGCGCTGGAGCGAATGCGTGTCAGCTTGACCGAGATGGTGGCTTCGATCGATACCGCAGCAAAACGGCTGGTGCAGTCATCCGAAGGCTTGATTCGGCTGGCGCGTGAAAGCAGCGACAGTGCCAGCGAACAGCAAATGGAGATCTCTCAGATGGCGACGGCCATGCAGCAAATGGCCTCCACCGCCGCCGATGTCACCCAGAATATTTCTCAGGCCGCGAGCGCTGCCAATGATGCCAATAACCAGAGTAAACAGGGCCGCGAAATTGTCACTCGCATGGCTTCGGCGATGCAAAGGCTGACCTCTCAGGTCGAAGAGACCGCCAACCGCATTCATCAGCTGGATCAGGACAGCGCTGAAATTTCCGAAGTATTGGAAGTGATCACTGGTGTTGCCGAACAGACGAACCTGCTGGCCTTGAACGCCGCCATCGAAGCGGCCAGGGCCGGTGAACAAGGACGCGGCTTTGCCGTGGTGGCGGATGAGGTGCGCACCCTGGCGGCGCGTACCCAGGCCTCGACCGAGCAGATTCGCGAAACCACCGACAAACTGCAAAGCGGCTCGCGTGCTTCAGTTGAATCCATGAGTGAAAGCCAGAGCCAACTGGGTGGCGCCGCTGAGCAGGCCAGTGCTGCTGGTGACGCGCTCGAAGCCATCGCGCACAGCGTCAACGACATCAATGATATGAACACCCAGGTCGCCAGTGCCGCAGAAGAACAAAGCCGGGTGGCTAACGATATGAGTCAGACGCTGGAGGGCATTAACAGTCGCGCCCAGCACGCCAGTGACAGCATGAAGCGGACCTCGGAGTCGGCGCGTGATGTGTCGGATATTGCCGGAGAATTACAGGCAGCGGTGGGGCGGTTTCGGGTTTAGGGCGCCGCGCGCCCGGAAGACGCTGGACGGGAGACGCAGAACGCAAGCTACAAAAGGGGAGCACCGGGCGGTAGCTCCCTTTTTACTGATTCATCCCGGACGAAAATCCGGGATGCCGAAGGGCATTTGGATACATCGAGTCAAACTAAGTCACCAGGGCGTAGCCCGGGGTGACTTAGCCCCAGTCCTCAATCGGGAAACCACCGTATTGTTCACCCAGCCAGGCAAGGCCCGCTTCCGATTCGGCGATGCTGTCGAGCTCGGCTTCCTGAGCGCGGGTTTCGAACGGCAACTGGTCGGGGAAGACGTGCAGCAGGCCGGTCAGCCACCAGCTGAAGCGTTCGGTTTTCCACACCCGCGCCAGCGCCACTTCGGAATAACGGTCCAGCAGACTGTCGTTGTTTTCCTTGAAGTGGGTGGTCAGAGCGCGCCACAGGTAATAGACGTCGCTGGCGGCCAGGTTCAGACCTTTGGCGCCGGTTGGCGGCACGATATGAGCGGCGTCGCCGGCGAGGAACAGATTGCCGTAGCGCATTGGCTCGGAAACGAACGAACGCAGCGGCGCGATGGATTTTTCAATCGACGGTCCGGTGACGATCTGCTTGGCAATGTCCGGCGGAAAGCGCTGCGTCAGTTCATCCCAGAAACGGTCGTCCGACCAGTTTTCCACCTTGTCATCCATCGAGCACTGAACGTAATAACGGCTCAGCATGGGGCTGCGTTGCGACGCCAGCGCAAAGCCGCGCTCGTGCTGGACATACCACAGATCGTCCAGCGGCGGGGTTTCCGACATCACACCCAGCCAGCCAAACGGATAGACCTTCTCAAACGTTTTCTGGACCGATTCGGGAATGGAACGCCGCGACACGCCATGGAAACCATCGCAGCCGGCGATGAAATCACAGTCGATACGATGTGCTTTGCCGTCTTTGTTGAAGGTGACGTAGGACGTCTTGTCGGTCAGCTCGTGCAGGGTGACGTCTTCGGCTTCGTGCCAGACCTGGCCGCCGATCTTGTCCATTTCAGCGTAGAGATCTTCGGTGATGTACGTCTGGCCGTAAGCCATCAGCTTGCGCTGCGAATATTTGAACGAATCGATCATCAGGTGACGTTCGCCTTTCCAGGCGACGCGCGTGCCGTTGTGGGCGTGACCCTGCTTATCCATACGTTCGCTGACGCCGGCGCGGCGCAACAGTTCGACCGCACTCCATTCCAAAATACCAGCGCGAATGCGCTCTAACACATGCGCCCGGGTGGCGCGTTCGATAACGATGGAATCGATGCCTTCGCGATGCAGCAGGATGGACAGCAGCATGCCGGCTGGTCCGCCGCCGACAATGGCGACCTGGGTCTTTTGAGTCTGGCTCATGCATTACCTCCGCTCGTGATTGTTGTTGTCAGTTTGATGCAAGCCTTTGTCAGTGCAAAGTACCACTGCCAACCCTATTGCTGTAGATGATAAATTGGTTAGCATGATAACCAATGGTTATAGAGTCATGGATCGCCAATGAAGCTGGATCTGATCGAAGCCTTTATGGCGACGCTGCACAGCGGCAGCATTCGCGCCGCCGCCAAAGCGTTGCATCAGTCGCAGCCTGGAGTATCGAAAAAACTGCGCCAACTGGAAGCTGAGTTGGGCGTGCCGTTAATCAGTCGCTCGCAAAAAGGCATCGACTTAACCCGTTATGGCGAAGCCTTCGCGGTGCGCGCCAGAGCGATTCTTAACGAAACCGATCGCGCATTGGACGAAATGAAACAGTTGCGCGGCGAGCTGGAAGGCGCTGTGCGTATCGTGCTGGCGCCTTCGTCCTGCGTCGATCTGGTGCCGCAGGCGGTGCGTCTGTTTCAACGCGATTGCCCGCAGGTGCGGCTGGATATCTACGAAGGTTTGCAGGCGCTGGCGATCAATCGACTGCGCGCCGGCCATATCGATTTCGCGGTCTGCCCGCTGTGGGAACCCTTGTCCGAGTCGGAATTTATCGTCGAGGAAATTGAGCGCATGCGCATGGCGGTGGTGACCAGCGTCGGCAGTCGTTATCGCAACGCCACCAGTCTGGCGCAACTCGACCCGGCCGACTGGGTGCACGTCGGCGCCGGCGCCAATATCAGTCCCTTGGTGGTGAAGATTTTTCAACAGGCGGGTTTGCCGGCGCCGCAGCCGCGCATGGAGTGTTATTCGATGACCTCGACCCTGGCGCTGCTGGTGCATTCTGAAGCGGTTGCACTGCTGCCGGCCAAGCTGGCGCAGCAGCCGCAGTATCGCGAGCTGCTGGTGGACGTGCCGGTGCGTGAAACCATTCCCGACTACCCGCTGTACATCATCCACCGGCGCGAGAGTCCGCTGACACCGGCCAGCCGGGTGCTGGCCTCAACTTTTGCCCGCGTTGCCTCCGCTAAGGGATAAAGAGGCCTCCGCTAAGGGATAACCTGGCCAGCGGCAAAGGCTGGGCGTTCAGTCGGTTTCGCTGAACATTTCTGTGTCGATTTCCGCCAGCGTCGCCTGGCCGTAGCGCGGGCCGCTGACGGTGTCTTTGTTGATCAGCCGATCCAGTTCATCGACGACACTCTTATTCAGCTTGATGTCGGTCGCCGCCAGGTTGTCTTTCATGTGCGCAATCTGAGTGGTGCCGGGAATGGCGACGATAGACGGCGAACGATGCAGCACCCAGGCCAGTGCCAGCTGTGCCACTGTGACCTCGTGCTCGGCGGCGATGGCTTTCATAGGCTCCAGCAAGGCCAGGTTTTTGGCGTAGTGTTCGGTGCTGAAACGTGGCATCTGGCGGCGAATATCGCCTTCGGGCAGACGCGCTGGATCGATCAGTTTGGCGCCTAAATAGCCGCGCGCCAGCGGACTGAAGGCAACGAAGGTGACGCCCATCTCTTCGCAGGCTTTGATCACGGCGATTTCCGCATTGCGCGTCCACAGCGAGTACTCAGTCTGCACCGCAGCGATCGGATGCACGGCGTGCGCCTTGCGCAGGGTATCGGCAGAGACTTCCGACAAACCCAGCTCGCGTACCTTACCTTCTTTAACCAGATCGGCCATGGCGCCGACGCTGTCTTCGATGGGCACGTTTTTGTCCCAGCGGTGCAGGTAATACAGATCAATAACATCGGTGTTCAGTCGTTGCAGCGCGGCTTCGCAGGTCTCTTTGATAACGTCCGGGCGACCATCGATGGCGCGTTTGCCATCCGGGCCTTTGAACATGCCGCACTTGCTGGCCAGATAAAATTCATCGCGCCGATGCATAACACCACGGCCGAGCAAGGATTCGTTTTTACCAAAGCCATAAAGAGCGGCGGTATCGAGATGATCGTAGCCGGCATCCAGGGCTTCGTTGAGCAGTTTGATGCCATCTTCCTCGGACGGACGCGGCCCGTAGGCGTGCGAGAGGTTCATGCAACCCAGGCCGATGGCGCGAGTGTCTTTTAATGTTTTCATGCGTTCCTCCGCGAGTGTTTTTTCCGGATGCTTTTCCTGATTCAGCGCCGGATGATAAAGGTCGCTCAGTGTAGCGTCCGCAGGCGTTGCATGTTTAGTACGCTGTGTTGCAGCGGCCGCGCTGGTTGAGCGCGAAAAGTCTGGCGTAAACAACAACAAACCATCACAGGAGTCGATATGAAATGGGTGTCTTTTGTTCACCAGGGTGAGCCCGGTTTTGGGGTACTCGACGAAGCGGGCGTGCGCGATGCCCGTGCCTTGGCGCCGACGCTCAAGGCGCTGTTGCGTGGCGCTGGTCTGGCATCGGTACCGTCGTTGGATAAGCTGCCTTTGATTAACCTTGATGAAGTGACTTATTTACCGGTGATTCCCGATGCTGAAAAAATCTACTGCATCGGCATCAACTACGCCCGCCATATTGAAGAGACCGGTATGCCCAAGCCGGAGTATCCGATGATCTTCACCCGCTATGCCGATACCCAGGTCGGTCATGGTCAGCCGTTGATCGTTCCAAAGGTATCGCATCGCTTCGATTACGAAGGCGAACTGGCGGTGATCATCGGTCGTACCGCCCGTCATGTGAAAGCGGCTGAAGCGCTCGATTATGTCGCGGGCTACAGCTGTTATAACGACGCCTCGGTGCGCGACTGGCAGGTGCATACGTCGCAATTTACGCCGGGCAAAAACTTTCCCGGCAGCGGCGGTTTTGGTCCGGCATTGGTCACCACTGATGAGATTCCCGATCCATCGCAATTGCATCTGACCACCGAACTGAATGGTGAGCTGATGCAGGACACCCCGGTCAGCGATCTGGTATTCGATGTGCCGCAATTGATCGAATACATCAGCACCTTTTCGCAGTTGAACCCGGGCGATGTGATCGTCACCGGCACACCCGGCGGCGCCGGTGCGTTTCGTAAGCCGCGGGTATGGATGAAAGCCGGCGATGAGGTGCGGGTGAGCATTAGCGGGGTGGGAACCCTGATCAATTCAGTGCAGGACGAAGCCTGATTCAGCGCGCCAGCCGCCGTCCCAGCTCAATACTGGCAGCGACCTGGCGGGCGACGCGCTCGAGGTTATCGGTTGCGCCAGCGAGGGCGTCGGGTAACGACATGGGTCGTTGTACGCTGCCAAAGAGGGCGTCGATGCCGGCATCCATCAGGGCTGCGGCATCGTCATCCATGGCACCGCCCAGAGCGATAACCGGTACATTCGCGGCCTTCGCCACCCGGGCCACGCCCAGCGGTGTTTTGCCACCGAGAGTCTGGCCATCGAGCTTGCCTTCGCCGGTAAAAACCAGATCGGCCCCAGCCATGGCGGATGCCAAACCGACCGCTTCAGCCACCACCTCGATGCCAGGTTTCAATTCTCCGCCCAGCGCCATCAGGCTGACGCCCAGGCCACCGGCAGCGCCGGCACCGGCCTGGTGACGAGCGTCGATACCGGTCGCCTTGGCCAGGCAATCGGCGAAGTGATTCAGTGCCTCATCCAACGTCTTAACCTGCTCAGCGCTGGCGCCTTTTTGCGGGCCGAACACCGCACTGGCGCCTTGGGGTCCGCACAGCGGGTTGGTGACATCGCTGGCAATGATCAACTTTGTGTGTTGCAAGCGCGGATCGAGAGCGCTGAGATCCAAACGCGACAGCTGCGCCAGAGCAGCGCCACCATCAGGCAGATCGGCGCCTTCGGCATCAAGCAGACGCGCGCCGAGCGCGGCCAGCATGCCGGCACCGCCATCGTTGGTGGCCGATCCGCCCAGACCGAGAATCAGCCGCCGGGCGCCGCTATCCAGGGCAGCACGAATCAGCTCGCCGGTGCCCCGGCTGGAAGTGAGGTCTGGGTTGCGTTGGCTGGAGCTAACGCGATGCAAGCCGGAGGCTTCGGCCATTTCGATAACCGCTGTTTCAGCGTCACCGAGCACGCCATAGTCGGCCTGAACCGGCCGCGCCAGTGGGTCGCTGACGGTCTGGCTTATGCGCCGGCCGCCGCTGGCATCGACCAGGGCCTGAACGGTGCCTTCGCCGCCATCGGCCATCGGCAGCAGTCTGCACTCGGCGTCGGGCCAGACTGCGCGCACGCCACACTCGATGGCTCTGGCTACATCCAACGCGGTCAGACTCTCTTTAAATGAATCCGGAGCAATGACAATTTTCATGGCAATGACCTCAAGGATGCCGGGTCAGCTGTGGTCGTCCGGCCGGGTTTTCAGGAAGTCGAGCACCATGGCGACGGCGTGCGCTTCGCGTTCCTGAATCATGGCGATATGCGCCAGGTCTGTGTCGAAAATGATCGACAGGGTGTGGATGTTGGAGATGTAGAAATACCCCAGGGCCGCGATGGAGATATATAGCTGAACTGGGTCGACATCCTGGCGGAAAATGCCCTTGCTGGCGCCACGCTCGATCAGCGTGCGGATCTGCTCAACCAGCGGCGAATGCAGTTCCTTGACCTCGGGCAGAGTTTTGAGAAAACGCGCGTATTGCAGGTTTTCTGTGGTCAGCAGACGCAGAAACCAGGGGTTTTGCTGGAAGTGACGAAAGGTGAAGCGCACCAGCCGGTCCATGGCTTCTTCGGGTGAATACTGATCCAGGCTCAGTTCGCGCTCACCGGCGCGAATGGTCTTGTAAGCGCCCAGCAGTACCGTCCGGTAGAGGTCTTCCTTGTTACCGAAATAGTGGTACAGCAGGCGCTTGTTGGCGCCTGCGCGGGCCGCAATGCTGTCGATCCGGGCGCCATCGAAGCCCTTTTCACAGAACTCTTCGTGAGCTGCCTGGAGGATATCCTGGCGGGTGAGGTCCGGGTTGCGTTTACGACCCACTTCGATGCGCTCCGTCGTTCATACAATCGCTTTAGGAACCTGAGTCGGTCGCGGCCTTGCGCACCAGACCGAGCCTGGCCGCCAGTTGTCGGACCAGCCGGGTGCAGGCGGGAATGCTCATAAAGATGGCGGCGAGCGTGATCAGGCATAGTATCAAACTGACTGGACGGGTAAAGAAAGGGGTCGGGTCGCCGCCGGTCAGCGCCAGCCCGCGTCTTAGATTGGTGTCGAGCAGCGTACCCAGAATGATACCCAGCACGATCGGCGCCATCGGGTATTTCATTTCCCGCAGCAGATAACCGGCCAGACCAAAGAACACCATGACGTAGACATCGAACAGCTGTTGCGAAATGGAGAACGAACCGATCACACAGAGCACATAGATCACCGGCATCAGTTTTTCGCGCGGAATGTTCAACACTTTCACCAGCAGGCGCGTCATCGACAGTCCGTAGAGAGTGATGGCAAGCGTGGTGAACAGCAGCATGGCGACCACCTGGTAGAGGAAGTCCGGGTTCTCGATCATCAGCATCGGGCCGGGGCGGATGTCATGAATAAACATGGCGGCGATCAGCACGGCTGCGGAAGTCGAGCCGGGAATGGCCAGTGTTAACACTGGAATCAGAGCGCCGGGAATCACCGCGCTGTTGCCGGTTTCGGCGGCGGTCAAACCCTCGTAGGAACCCTTGCCGAACTGGTCTTTTTCTTTGCTGGCGCGACGCGCGGCGGCATAGGATGACCAACTGCCGATGTCTTCACCGACGCCGGGAATAATGCCCACCAGAGTGCCAATCACGCCGGAGCGAATCGAGGTGCGACGGTATTTCCAGATGTCTTTGAATTCCGGTATGACCCGACCCTGGGAGCGAATCACCTGAGCATCCGCCTTGCGTTTCATCACGGTCAGAATCTCGGCAAAACCGAAGGCGCCGACCATGGCCGGAATGATGTCGATACCGCCGGCCATCTGCGGAATATCGAAGGTGAAACGGCGGTAAGCGTGCAGGCTTTCCATGCCGATCATGGCAACCAGCAAACCGAGCAGTCCGGCGATGTAACCTTTCAGCGGATCGCCTGCCGCGGTTAACCGTCCGGAAATTACCACACCGAAAACCGCCAGCCAGAAGAACTCGTAGGAGCCGAAGTTAAAGGCGAACTCGGCCAGCATGGGCGCCAGCACCGCCAGGCAGAAAATACCCACCAAAGTGCCGATCGCCGAGCTGGTGGTGGCCAGTCCCATGGCGTAACCGGCCTTGCCGGCCAGAGCCAGGGGATAGCCGTCCAGACTGGTGGCGGCGCTGGCCGGGGTGCCGGGAATATTGAGCAAAATGGCACTGCGGCTGCCGCCGTAGATGGCGCCAACGTACATGCAGATCAGCGTCAGAATGGCCTGATCGCCGGGCAGTCCATAAGTCAGGGTGACCAGCAGCGCGACCCCCATGGTGGCGGTCAGGCCAGGGAGCATGCCGATCACAATGCCCAGCAAGGTGGCCCAGGCGATATTGAACAGACTCAGTGGTGTTAAAAAATGGCCGATGCCCTGAGCCAGCATGCCAAGCTCTTCAATCATGAACATGGTACTTCCTCATTGAATCATCACGGCAATCGCACCAGGAAGATTTCCTGGAAAGACAGCGTGACCACCGCCGCAACGACCACGGCCTGAATGCCGGCCAGAATCAGACAGCGCAGCAAGGTGCGCGGCTGGCTGGTCAGATAACGTTCGAACAGCACGATGGCGGCGAATACATAGACAAGGGTGGCCAGCCAGAACGGCAGACGACCGACCAGTAACAGCGCATAACAGAGCGTCAGCGCCAGCATGGCGCCCAGGCGGACGGCTTCGATATCGTTAAACAGATCGCGCAGGCGTTGGCCGACCGGCAGTGGTTTGAGCGCTCCCTGACGCCAGGCGCGCAGGCTCAGCAACAGACCACAGAACGCCAGCATCAGACCCAGCGCCATCGGCACCAGACCGGGAATGGTCGACAGATGCACACCCCGGCTTGCCAGTCGGGGCATGGTCCAGGCGGCGATAAACACCAGTAACCCCAAGGCGATAAACACCAGGCCACTGATCAGATCGGCGCGCAGCGAGCGTTGGCTGATATCGCTCATCGCTCAGCCCTCCTTATTAGGTGAATGTGCTTATAGAAATCCGGCCGGTGCCTTACGACACCCGCCGGCTACGACTCAGCGGTCCACTTCGCTGCGGGTTTCGCAATCGATGCCGATGTCGATCGGATCGATTACCGCTTCACCACGATGCACATAGGCACAGGCTTCCTGGATGGCGATCGGCATGGCGCGAGAGCGGGCTTCGGCACCGTAGGATGGATCGAAGATGGCGCCCTGACGGTCGGCGTAATTCTGCAGCGCCTGGGAGTTCATCACGTGCTCCGCCCAGATGCGATCCATGGTGGCGACCACTTCGTCCGGTACGCCGGTGGGAATAAAGATGCCGAAGTAATCCGGCGCCACTGGCAGATCGGGCAGCCAGTTGGTGACCGGCGGAATCGGCTCGTCCAGACCTTCGATTGTCAGCGGCTTGTCACTCAAAACTGCCAGCGGCTTGAGTCGGCCACCGCGCAGCATCTGTGCCTGTTCGACCGCCAACTGAGTGGTAACCATGGCTTCACCGCGCGCCGCGGCGACCACAGCCGGATTGCCGCCGTCGTAGGTGATCATGTTGTATTCGAAGCCGCTTTCGTCACTGAGCGTGGCGATGGCGGTGCCGCCTGATGAGGTTTGGCCGGCGGTGGCGACGGTGATCTGGCTGCCGCGTTCTTTGAAGGCGGCAAGTAATTCACCGAAATCATCGAACTCGCTGTTGGCCGGTACGCTGACCACCGGCACGTTCGCGACCGACAGGTAGATGTGATAATCGTCGATGTTGGTGTCTTCGATCAGACCGGTGATGGAATAGTTGGCGTTGTTGGCGATGGCGTTGGCGGTCCAGGTGTAGCCATCGCGTTCCGATTCCAGCACTTCACGGGTACCGATGGCACCGGAGGCGCCGCCCTGATTCACCACCACAACACTCTGGCCGAGGTGTTCTTCGAGAATAGGCACGGTGGCGCGGGTTACCTGGTCGGTGGAACCGCCAGCGCCCCAGGGCACGATGATGTTGATGGGTTTGGATGGTTGCCAGTCTTCCGCCATGGCCGGCATGGCCAGAGCGGCGGCAGTGATCAATCCATAAACCAGTGTTGTTTTTGTTGGGTTCATGTCTGACTCCAGGTTTTGAGGTGCGGCCAGGCCGCGTTTTTTATTTTTCCAGCACAATACAGCATTCGTGCCGGGACCGGTCGGTGGTTGCCGACCCTGGGTGAACGCCTCGAAGCGGGTTTACACCACGCTCAGATAACGTTCCTTGCACGTTGCCAGTACTTCCTCGGCTGGTTTTTTCCACCAGTGGTCGGCCGAGAAAATTTCCACTTCGTGAAAACCGTCGTAGCCCTGATCCTCGACCCAGCTGCGGATCAGCGGGATATCGATGACGCCGTCGCCCATCATGGCGCGGTCGAGCAGCATGTCGGACATCGGCATGCGCCAGTCACAGATATGAAACGCCAGCAGCCGTTCGCGTCCGGCGCGTTCGATCTGTTGCTTGAGCTGCGGGTCCCACCAGACGTGAAACACATCCACAGCGACACCGATGCCCGGACCGATGCGGTCGCACAGATCGAGCGATTGCCCCAGGGTGTTAACGCAAGCACGATCGGCGGCGTACATCGGATGCAGCGGTTCGATGGCCAGCGGTACGCCGGCCTGGCGGGCGTGATCGATGATGGCGTGTAGGCCGTCTTCGACCATGGTGCGCGCGCCAATCAGGTCGCGTGAGCCTTCGGGTATGCCACCGACCACCAGCACCAGACACTGGGCACCCAGCTTGGCGGCGTCGTCGATGGCGCTCTTGTTGTCGTCAATGGCCGCCTGACGCCCGGCGGCGGTCGCGGCGGGAAACATGCCGCCGCGGCAGACGCCGGTCACCGTCATGTCGTGCTCGCGCAGCAGTCGCGCCGCCTGATCGACACCGCACTCGGCGAGCTTGTCGCGCCAGATGGAAATGCCGCGAATGTCGGCGGCAGCGTAACCGCGAATCTCTTCTTCCAGCGTCCACTGCACCTTGGTGGTGGCGTCGTTGATCGACAGTCGGCTGAAGTCGGTTAAAGGCCGTGCGCTCATTGTTCGACTCCCCGTGTTGCCAGCACCTGCTTCATGCGTTGCACTGCCAGCTCCGGCTGACTGAGCAGGCCGGCCTGGTCGGCCAGTCGGAACAGTTCGGTCAGATGCAGGGTGGAACGCGCGCTTTCCTGACCGCCGATCATGGTGAAGTGGTCCTGGTGGCCGTTGAGGTAGGCGAGAAACACCACGCCGGTTTTGTAGAAACGCGTCGGCGCCGCAAAGACGTGGCGCGCCAGCGGCAGAGTGGGCGCGAAAATCTTGTGATAGTTGTCCAGATCGCCGTCATCCAGAGCCGCCAAAGCAGCGGCGGCGGCTGGCGCGATGGCGTCGAAAATACCCAGCAAGGCATGGCTGTGACCGCGTTCATCACCGGCGATCAGTTCCGGGTAATTGAAGTCGTCGCCGCTGTACATTTTCACGCCGGCAGGCAGGCGGTTGCGCATGGCGATTTCCTTGCTGGCATCGAGCAGTGAAATCTTGATGCCGTCGACCTTGTCGGCGTGGCGCTGAATCACATCCAGGCAGACATCCATGGCGCGGTCGGCGTCGGCGTAGCCCCAGTAACCGGCCAGCGCCGGATCGAACATCTCGCCGAGCCAGTGCAGTATCACCGGTTCGCGCGCCTGGCTGAGCAGGTGGTCGTAGACGCGGGCGTAGTCGTCGGGCGACTGAGCGTGTGCCGCCAGCGCACGGCTGGCCATGATGATCAGGCGGCCGCCGAGTTGTTCGATGGCCGCCATCTGGCTTTCATAGGCGCGGATGACATCGTCGACACTGCGGCATTCATCGACACTCAGGTGGTCGGTGCCACAGCCGCTGGCGACGCGGGCATTGGGGAAGTCCCGGCTGGCGTCGATGGAGCGGCGAATCAGTTCCAGACTGGTCGGCCAGTCCAGACCCATACCGCGCTGGGCGGTATCCATGGCTTCGGCGACGCCGAAACCCAGACGCCACAGATGCCGGCGATAATCCAGAGTGCGGTCCCAGTCCACGGCGCTGTCGAGCCAGGGATCGACCGGCGCCAGCGGATCGGCTACCACATGAGCGGCGGCATAAGCCACGCGGCTGCGCGGCCCGGCCGGGTTCGGTTGAAAGGACAGCGGCTGGCCGACCTGATAGCGGGTGACCCGGCCGGTGGCGTCGGGGAGCAGTAATGAATGGCTCATCTCAGTCCTCCAACGCCGGTACGTTCAGCCAGCGACGCTCAGCGGAACTTTGCAGCGCCAATTCGGCGAACTGCACGCCCTTGGCGGCTTCGCGCAGGGTCCAGCGGTAAGGCGCGTCTTCAACGACATGACGGATGAACATTTCCCACTGGCGTTTGAAGGCGTTGTCGGTCGGTTCACGCTCCGGCACTTTCTGCCAGTCGCCAAAGAAATCCAGCGTCTGTTTCTGATCCGGATTCCATACCGGTTTGGGGGTGGCTTCGCGCGGTTGGATATAGCAGTCGGTCAGGCCGGCGACGGCGGAACCTTCGGTGCCATCGACATGGAAGGTGACCAGATCGTCGCGTCGCACCCGGGTGTTCCAGCTCGATTTGATGTGCACCACGGCGCCGTTGTCGAGTTCGACGGTGGCGTAGCAGGCGTCGTCTGCGGTGGCGTTATAAGGCTGGCCATTTTCGTCCCAGCGCTGCGGAATATGGGTTTTGCCCAGGCAGGTGAGCGAGGTCGGCGCACCGAACAGGTTGTCGATGACGTAGCGCCAGTGGCACATCATATCGAGAATCATGCCGCCGCCGTCTTCTTTGCGGTAATTCCAGGATGGCCGTTGCGCCGGCACCCAATCGCCTTCGAATACCCAGTAACCGAAATCCAGATCGACGCTGAGAATGCGACCGAAAAAACCGGAATCATTCAGTTGCTGCAGCTTGAGCAGACCGGGCAACCACAGCTTGTCCTGAACGGCGCCGTTTTTAACCCCGGCCTGTTCGGCGGTTTTGGCGATGGCCAGCGCATCCTGCAGATTTTCGGCGATGGGTTTTTCGCAGTAGACATGCTTGCCGGCGGCGATGGCCTTGCGCAGCAGATCGCAGCGCAATTGGGTGGAGGCAGCGTCGAAAAAGATCTGATCCTCTTTATTGGCCAGCGCCGCGTCCAGATCGGTGGTCCAGCGTTCAACCTTATGCTGCTCCGCCAGACGACGAATCTTGTCGGCGTTGCGGCCGACCAGAATGGGGTCGGGCATCACGCGGTCGCCATTCGACAGCACGACGCCGCCCTGGTCCCGAATCGCCAGAATGGAGCGGATCAGGTGCTGGTTCATGCCCATGCGGCCGGTAACGCCGTTCATGATGATGCCGAGTGAATGGGTAGTCATTGGGATTCCTCTTGATCGTGTTGAGTCAGTGCTCGCATGCCTGCAAAGGCAGGTACCGCGCCGCTGGCGAAGCCGGCACCGGCGAGCGAATCGAGGGCGATATGCCCCTGTTGGATGCGCAATGAAAGACCTTTGTCATCGCGCTGATAGAGGCTCGGATGAGCCGTGGCGAAGGCGTCCACTTCGGTCGCGGGCGCGCCGTCCAGACGGCCGACAAAGTGGTGACCGTTGCGTTCGACATGACCCAGACCGAGCAGGCCAACCAACGCCAGATCCTGCTGCACGGCCAGGCCGGCCTGGGTGGTCAGATCTTCGGCGGAGAGAAAACAGCCGGCGCTAGCATCGTGCTGGCAACGCATAGCGTTGATCAGGGAGCGATAGAGACCTTTACAGGCTTTGGACGAGACACCCAGATAGCCCAGTTCGCGGGCGCGGCGGAAGCTGTCCAGATCGGCGTCGCTTTCATCGATCAGTAACGGAATGCGCTGGGCCAGGTCGTGCACCGGCGTATCGAGGGTGTGCTCGCGGTGCAGCGGTTGTTCGACGAACAGAATTGACCGGCGCAGCCGTTTTAGCTGCGGCGTTGCCTCTATGGCGTCGAGTAATTCGCTGAAGGCGGCAGCGGTGGTGAACTGTTCGTTGCCATCGAGCGTCAGCCGGTAATTCGGCAGCGGCTCCAGTTGCTCCGCGATGGCGATCAGCCGTTGCAGGTCGGTATCGAGTTCGCCGCTGACTTTGACCTTGAAGTAACCCGGCTGATAGCGCTCGATCACCTCGCTCAGCGTTTCCGGCAAGCCATCGTTAAGCCGCGATTCCAGTTCCGCCGGTGTCAACGCATCGGCCAGACCCACGGTATGCCGCAATGCGATGGACGGCTGGGGTTTGAGGTCGGCAAGGAAGGCATCGATGTCAAAACCGGCTAGATCGTCCGGCAGATGAGCCGCGCTCAGGCCAGGTCGGTTGCGCTGCATCAGTTGGGCGAACGACAGTTGCTCAATGCGGCCCAGCGCGTCCAGACAGGCGCCGGCCAGCAGCGCCGGCCCGAAACCCGCGACCAGACCGTTTTCACCAGCCAGTTCGGCGCGTTGCCTGGCATCCAGATACCAGGCGTGATCGGCGGCGGTCATCGGGCCGGGTTCGGCCAGGCTGAGTTTGAGCGCTGTGCTGACCGAACGCCGCAATTGGTTGACGTTATCGGCCTCGCTCAAGGCGGGTGATTTGTCGAACCACTTGGGCACCATCAGCTCGGCGGCATAGCCTTCGGCGCTGACACCGCTGTGGGCGTCGCGCAGCCGCACGCGAACGAATACCTCGGTGACCTCGCGCAGCGTGATGACACCAAAGCGAAACGGCAGCCGCAGTTTGTGGTCGCGCTCAAAGGCCTCGGCCTGTTCGATGATTAACAGTGATGCCGTCATGCCAGTGCCTCGCGTAGACCGTGCAGATAACCGATGGCGCGCGCTGCGGTAGTGGCGCCGTCGGGTTCGTAGCTAAAGGGTTCCACTGCCAGCGTGCCGCTGTAGCCGTGACGGATCAGCGTTGCCAGCACTGGTAGAAACGCATCCTTACCCTGGCCCGGTGCGCGCCGATTGCGGTCGTTCAGTTGCACGTGGGCGACCAGACCGGAGTCGAGCCAGGCATCGAGCACAGCGGCAGGCGATTCGGTTTCACTGTGCGCTGCGGCCGAGGTATCAAGCATGGTTTTCAGGCCCGGTCGATTGAGACGACGCACCAGGTCGGCGGCTTCGGCCAGGGTGTTGAGGTAGTTGGTTTCGCGCGCCGCTAGCGGTTCGATGCAATAGGTGACGCCGGCTTTTTGGGCGAGTTCACCGGCGCGGTCGAAATAGTCTTCAGCGCGTTCCCGGTCGCCATCGGCTGCCAGACGGCGCTGACCTGGCGAGCCGTGTACCAGTACCTCACCACCGAGCAGGGCGCACTGTTCGATCAACCGCTGCATGGCCGCCAGAGTGCGTTGGCGCACGGCGCTGTCGGCGCTGACGATGGACAGGCCGGCTGGTGCCACCAGCAGCCAATGCAGGCTGGTGATCGTCAGGCCATGGCTGGCCGCAACGGCTTGGTAACCAAGAAGTTCTTTATCGGACAGCGTTAGCGGATCTTCGCCCAGGGTATAGGGCGCCACTTCCAGACCGTCGTAACCCAGCGCAGCCGCATAGCGGCATTGTTCGGCGAAGGGACGGTCAGCCAGAACCTCGTTGCACAATGCAATGCGCATTCGAGCACCTTTTTTATTTTTATTAACTATATGGTTACTTTTAAGCTAACAACGGGATTTGCTGCTGTCAAAATGGTTGCTGGCTCTCTAGACGAAGTTGGATGGTGGAGCCTGAACTTCAATAATCGTCAGGAAAAATCGCTGTATTGGGAAAATTCTCTTTGGATTCAGTAGCTTGCTGCCAGCACTGGAATGATCGCTTTCTTGCTGACAGCTGAATCTTCATTCCTGACAAATATAACTATGTGGTTACTTATAAAAAAATAATCGGATTGGTGTGTTTTGCTGGCGGGATTGGAGAGGTGATGTGGGGCAGAAGGAAAAGCCAACCTGTGGCGCTGGATGAGTGGACAGCAGGTTGGCAATGGAGCGTTTCAGATCACGCCGATGGAACGCGGCGGGCGTTGTTCTTCCGGGACGTCGTCGCGTTCCCAGAAACCGATCAGAATGCCCTGGCGCCGCGACAGACCATTGGCCGCTCTTTCCTGTTCGCGGCTGACGGCCGTGCGGTTGCGCAAGGTCGCGCCCCAGTCGAGCAAGCGGTCACGTAACTCGCGGCGGACACCGCTGCGGGCCGGATCGCGGCCGAGGTCGACCAGTTCGTGCGGATCATCGTGCAGGTCGTACAGCAGATCGGCGAAACCCGGGCAATGCACCAGTTTGTGACGGCCATCGAAGATCATCGTCATGCGCGCGTCCAGTGCATCAACGCCCAGCTGTTTGGCCACCGGCAGGCGGCCGTAATCGTCTTCGCTGATGATGAAGTCGCGCTCGAAAGCGCTGGCTTGATTATGCAGCCAGGGTTGCAGCGAGCGGCCTTCAATGCGGTGTTCGGCAACGGTGCCGCCCGCGCTTTCGATCAGCGTCGGCAGTACGTCGATGGCGCCCACCAGCGCAGCGCATTGGCTGCCTCGGCTGGCGTCGGCTTCCGTTCTTGGGTCGGCGATGATCAGCGGCAGTTTGACCGACGGCTGATGGAACAGATCTTTCTCGCCCAGCCAGTGATCACCGAGATAATCGCCGTGGTCGGCGGTGAAGACGATCAGCGTATCGTTGCTCAGGCCTTTGGCGTCGAGGTGATCGAGCAGCCGGCCGATGTGGTCGTCGACTTCTTTGACCAAACCATAGTAAGCCGGCAGCACGTGAGCCCGCTTGGCCGGATCGGCCAGGGTGCGGCTGACGCCCAGTTCCATAAAGGCGCGATAGATCGGATGCGGATCGGCGCGTTCGGCCTCGCTGCGCACCGCTGCCGGCAGCTCGATATCGCGATACAACTGGTGATACGGATCCGGCGCCAGGTAGGGCCAGTGCGGTTTGATATAAGAAGCGTGCAGACACCAGGGTTGGTCGCCCAGGGCGTCGATGGTGTCGATCACCCGGTCGGTCAGATAGGCGGTTTCTGAGTGTTCTTTGGGGATGCGTGCCGGCCGGTGGGCGTTGGCCAGAAAGAAGCCCGACAGTCGTTCGCCGTTGTCGCCATCGGCGGCATTGGCCCATTCCAGCCAGGGGTTGTCACCATCGAAACCCTGGTTACGCAGATAGTCGTTGTAGCGTGGCTCGACCGCCGAATACTTGCCGGCCGGGCCTTCGGGGTGGAGACCGTCATCGTGCTCGCCTTCGACAAAACCGGCGTTGCTGAGCTGCTTACCCAGAGCGGAATCTGCGCTGATGTTCAGCCGCGCCATGCCGTCGCGGTCCGGTTTCATATGGGTTTTGCCGAGCAACACCACGCGCCGGTCCAGCGCGCCCAGATAGTCGGCCAGCGTCCACTCATCCAGACTGAACGGCCAGTCGTTCCAGGTGGCGCCGTGCGAGCGCACGTGGCGGCCGGTGTAAAACGACGCCCGGGAATTACCGCAGCTGGTACCCTGGGTGTAGGCGTTGGTAAAACGCAGGCCACGTTGCGCCAGGCGATCGATATTGGGCGTATCGATCACACCGCCATAGCACGACAACGCATCCCAGCGCAGTTGATCGATCATGATAAAGAGGCTGTTCTTAACCGTTGAAGTCATCGCTCAGGACTCCTGCAAGACAGTGGCTGCCAACGCTGGGTGGCGCAGCCAGTGGAACGTCAGCAGCGCCAGACCGCACAGCAAAGCCGCCATACTGATCGCCAGGTAGGGCGTTAACAGCGCCAATGCCAGGCCGAAGCGCAGCAGACTTTCCAGCGGATGCAGAGCGCGCCGGTCGAAGCGCGCCAGGCTGGACGCAATCAGATAGAGCGCTGCGGCCAGTTGCACCAGCAGCCAGGCATAGCCAGCGAAGCTGAACTCGGCGCCGGCTTCGGCCACGCTCAGCATCAGCGGGTTGTAGGCGAAGGCGAAGGGAATCAGGAACATCACCGCCGAGATACGCGTACTGGCTATGGCCGTCGCCATCGGCGTGCCGCCGGAAATGGAAGCGGCGGCGTAGGCGGCAATGGCGACCGGCGGAGTAATCACCGAGGCGACGCCGAAGAAGAAGACAAACATATGCGCCGTCAGCAGGCTCATGCCGAAGGCCTGCAAGGTCGGCCCCATGACCGCGATGATGGCGATGTAGGCCGGCAAGGTCGGCATACCCATACCCAGTACGATGCTGCCGGCAGCGGTGATCAACAAAGCCGCCAGCAGCGAATAGCTGGACGCATCGGACAGCAGCACCGCGAAGGTGGTGGGAATGCCGGTCGCCGCCAGGGTGGCGACAATAATGCCGACCACGGCGATGGCCATCGACAAACGCGCCACCGTGACGCCACCTTCAGCGATGGCAGACAGCAGCTGTATCGGCTTACGGCGAATGGCCGGGTTAAGCAGGCTCAGCGGCAGCAGCATAAAGATGGCGCTGATCGACGCGCCGGCCGGTGACAGACCACGCACCAGCAGCCAGACGATCATCGCCAGCGGCGCGATGATCAGCAGCAGGTTAATCCAGTCCTGACGCAACACCGGCTCGGCAGCGGCTTCTTCGCTGGCCGTTAAACCCAGCTTGCGCGCCTCGAAATAGACCGCCAGAAACAGGCTGGCGTAATAGGCCAGCGCCGGTATCAGCACTGCCAGTATCACGGTCAGATAGGTCACACCCACATAATCGGCCATCACCAGTGCTGCCGCGCCCATGATCGGTGGCAGTATCTGCCCGCCGGCCGAAGCGGAGGATTCCAGTCCACCGGCGAAATCGCCGTGAAATCCCCGCTTTTTGATCATCGGAATGGTCACCACACCAGTGCCGACCACGTTGGCGACGGCGCTGCCGGACACCGTACCAAACAAGCCCGAAGCCAGAATGGCGGCGTAGGCCGGACCGCCGCGAAAACGCTGCATCAGCGCAAAGGAAATACGAATCATCGACTGGCCGGCGCCGCAGCCATCAAGCACCGCGCCGAGCACGATAAAGGGCAGAACGGTGGACAAAATAATCCCGAAGATGGAGCCGAGCACGCCGTTATCACTGCCGAACCAGAGGTTCGACGCCAGCCGATCCAGCACATTACCGCCAGCGGTTTGCAAAACGCCGGGCCAGTATTGACCGGTGGCCAGATAGCTCAATGCCAGCAGGCCGATAATGGCAATAGGCGCCCCCCACAGCCGCCAGCAGATGAGGGTGGCAATAGCGACAGCCGCAAGCGCCACGCTGGTGTCCCAGCCATCGAAAAAGACGATGGAAAACATCATCTCCCGGGCCACTACGAAATAGCGCAGGCTGCAGTAAAGGGTGATCCCGATTAATGCCAGATCGAGTAGCAGTCGGCCGGTGCCAATGCTTTGTCCGTTCGCCAAACGGGCGCGCCAGCCATAAACCACGGCGATGGCGACGCAAAGGCTGAAGAAGGTCGGGCGAAACCATTCGACGGCAAAAGGCCCGAGCCGGGGCACGAAGTCGTAGCCGGGCATTACGTTGATCAGGCCGGCCAGGGCCAGCATTCCACCCAACACCAACATGAGTCGGCGCAGGCGCGGATCGGTCATCCAGGAAGTCAGCATGGAATCCTCCCGAGGCGAGCCGGGCTCGCCCCAAGGTCATAGTTCTAAGTTCTGGGTTTTTTAGTTGGCAGGCGGTAACAGAGCGTCGGGTACGGCGATGTTGTGCTCGCGGTAGTAACGCAGCGCGCCTGGATGCAGCGGCGCATTGACGCCAGCGAAGGGGTTGTCGGTGCTCACACTGCGCAGCAGAGCGTTAGACGCCTTGAGCTCGTCGATGTTGTCCCAGTAGGCCTTGGCCAGGCGGTAGGCGACGTCCTCATCGAGGCCAGTGTGGGTGCCCATAAACATGATGTTGGAGGCGGTGACCAGGTCTTCATCGCCATTTACCTGACCCTGGTAAGTACCGGCCGGAATGGTGGTGGTGTTCATGGCGGCCGCTTCGGTATAGGCGTCCCAGTCCGCGGTACCGATCTTCTCTTCAGGAATGCCGAGAATGCGGATGGAGCGTTGCAGGCTCATCTCGTTGATGGATTGCTGACCGACCGGAGCGGAAATTACCAGAACGTCATATTGGCCGTCCTGAAAACCCTGTACTGCTGCACCCCAGGGTGCGCGCACGGCATCGTAGTCGGCTTCGGTCAGGCCGGACGCGACTTCAATCATGCCCATGATCTGCATATTGGCGGCTCCGGCCGGAGGGCCGACATAGACGCGCTTGCCGCGCAGGTCATCCCAGCTGTCGATGCCGTCATCGGCCCAGGTGATAGCGTGATAGGTGGAACCGGGCAGGCCGGTGATGGCGCGCACATTGGCGGACAGTTGTTTGGCCTGGTCGGCGTTGCTGGCGTAAGGACCGACACCGCGGCGCATGGCGTTAAAGGCCGGTGGCGGCACGACCGAGGTATCGAGGCGGCCGGCGCCGAGCATCATTACCGAGCGGGTCAGCGTCTGGCCGAGCACGACTTGTAGGGAAATGCCTTCACGGTTGGCGTATTGAGCAAAGGTTTGCGGCAGGATGCCGGTAACGGAAGCTGAGCCGCCGGCGTCCATTTGCAGGTTTTCAGCTTGGCTCAGACCGGCGCACAGCGTCAGCGCCAGGCCCACGCAGAGGGACTGGAAGAAGGTTTTCATGATCACCTCGTATTATTGGATTTATTAGAGAGACTCTTTAGGTCAACTCAGTGTGCCTTGAGCGCAGACCTTCGTATAATGCAATTTTAGCGACCCAAACCAACAAAAATGCATATAACGGGGGCCCTTGCCATGGAACCCAAGCACCTGGTCCATTTGGCCGCCATTATAGACAGCGGCTCGATTCGCGCCGCCGCCAGCCGGCTCAACCTGACGCAGTCGACACTGACTCGCAATATTCAAACGCTGGAGATGCAGGCCGGCGGCAGTCTGTTTGCGCGCAGTCGGCACGGCGTGCGTCAGACCTCGCTGGGCGCGGCGCTGGCGCGCGAAGGACGCAGCATTGCGCGGGCGGTCTGGGTGGCGGAACAGGCTGCGACGCGGCATGGTCTGGGACTGAAACGCGAGCTGCGCATCGGCGTCGGGCCGTTGTTCGCCAACAACGTCATGAACAAGGTGGCTCAGGATCTGGTCAGCACTCATGCCGAGTTGTCGTTGCAGATACGCGTGGATACGCCCTATCGATTGTTTGAGCAGATGCACGACGATGCGCTCGATCTGGTGATCGCACCGCGAGTACAGTCGCCCACTCAGGAACTGGATTGCGAGCTGCTGCTCGAAGACCGCCTGGTCGTGGTCGCCGCTGAGCATCATCCATTGGCCGGCCGTGGTTCTTTGCAGGTAGCCGATCTGGAAGATCGCGACTGGATCAATATGGGTACCTACGCCCGCTTTGAGGAATCGCCGGTGGAAAGGTTGCAGGCGGCGGGCATTCATCGGTTGAACACGCCCATCGCGCTGTCCGGCGATGCGGTGATCTGTCTGAATATTCTCAGTGAAGGCCGCCATCTCAGCCTGATGCCGCAGCGCCTGACGCAGCGCGTCGCCGCCGACTACGGTCTGACCGTGCTCGATGTCGACGCCGACTTTGGTCAGCGTAATCTCTATTTATGGCATCGGCTGAGTGACACTGGTCCAAGCTGGGTAGCGACGTTGCGGGCTGCCTTATTGGCAAGGTTGGCATAACAAGTAAGGTAGCCAATTAATTCGGGAACGGTGAAATTTGATGCGGTGGTAGTAACAAACAAAAAATTAGGTGTTGTTAACCGGCGGATGCAGAGATCTGATTCATTCGAGTACCACTTAATTTTTTATGGCACTCGAATGAAATGCACTTAGTTCAAGGTATAGCTTAGACCGAGCGTAAAAAAGGTTTCTTCGTAGAATCGACTGGTTTTGGTACCAGATGTCAGATCGCCATTGCTATCTCTCTCGACATCTTCTATCTCTCTGTTGCCAAACTGAAATTCTATTTCTGAATGAATGGCAATTCGTTCTCCAAGAGATTCTTCAAAACCAATAATGGCACTGCCGTGATACCCCAAAAAAGTTCGTTCATCGACGGCATCGTTTTCATACTCTTCGGTGCCGCGGTAGGTATAGTAACCAGCCTTAGCTGCCAGATAGACACCATCATTGATAAAATATTGGCCTCCCAGGCTGAACCCAAAATTGGGATCCTCGATGGTGCTGTAGTCTTCGTATCTATCATCACCCACGCTGTATTCATCAAGTTTATCGGTAAGCAGATCGAACTCATCCAACTTTGCATAGAAGGCTAACTCGTCGGAATGAGCATACCGAATGCCGGCAGATTCGTAGCCGATTGGACTGATGATGATATCAATGTCACCTGCTTTAATTGGTGTTTCGGCAAGTGCCTGGATTGAAGTGGTCCATAATAAAATAAGGGACAACAGTAGAATTCTCATCAAACTCTCCTTCGTTAGTTGAATCCTTAAGCAGAATTGCAATGTCTAGTTTGGGGTGGAACAAGTTCAGGCTGGAAAATAATTTAATTAATTGCAAATCTATTTCATTGATGGAAGTGACAATATTTTTAGCGAATCAGAAAAATATTTTTGTCGACAATGGTTTAGACGGGATTTCGAAAAACAAAAATTTCTAAGTTAATTTTATGATCGTCAATCGGTTGACGACTGGTGATCTCTTGTTAAGTTGAAAATGTTTATTTGCCATTTATTTGACTGGAACCTGAATGGTAAATGTGACTGGCTGTTTGAGGTAAACAGTTATAGCAATGGCATAAAAAAACCCGCCAACAAGGCGGGTAAAGCACAACACAAGATGGGAAAGCAGTGTCTTTGATGACCGCGCCGGTCTGGCGCGATCATTATGGCGACTAAACTTTCAGGCGTGGGAATACCGCGCGGGCATTGTCTTCAAAAATCATTTTCTTCTCGGCGACGCTCAGCTTGGTGTTGCCATCGATATAACGCTTGGTGTCGTCGTAGTAGTTGCCGGTGCGCGGGTCGATGCCGCGGACCGCGCCGATCATTTCTGAAGCGAACAGAATATTCTTGGTCGGAATCACATCCAGCAACAGGTCGATGCCTTCCTGGTGGTAGACGCAGGTGTCGAAATAGATGTTGTTCAGTACGCGCTCTTCCAGATCGCCCCAGCCTTTGTCTTCACTGATGCCACGGAAACGACCCCAGTGGTAAGGCACTGCGCCGCCGCCATGAGGAATGATGAATTTCAAATCCGGGAAGTCTTTGAACAGGTCGGACTTCATCATGTGCACGAACGCAGTGGTGTCGGCGCTGAGATAGTAAGACGAGGTGGTGTCAAAGCTTTCGTGGCAGGAACCGCTGACGTGAATCATCGCCGGGATGTTCAGCTCCACCATCTTCTCGTAAATCGGATACCAGAACTTGTCGTACAGCGGCTTGTCTTTCCAGAAACCGCCGGACGGATCGGGGTTCAGGTTGCAGCCGATAAAGCCCATCTGCTCGACGGTGCGCTCTAGCTCTGCGACGCAGGCCTCGGGCGTAACCCCCGGGCTTTGCGGCAACTGGGCAACCGGCGCGAAATTCTGCGGGAACAGATCGCAGACGCGTTTGATCAAATCGTTGCAGTGTTCGGTCCAGGCGATGCTGGTGCTTTCATTGCCCAGGTCGTGGCCCATCCAGCTGGCGCGCGGCGAGAAGATGGTGAGGTCGGTGCCGCGTTCGCGTTGCAGTTTCAACTGGTTGTTTTCGATGCTCTCACGGATCTGGTCGTCGCTGATGTTCAGCGTGCCTTTGGCGGTGCGAAAGTTGGGGTCGTCTTTCAATTCCGCGCGCTGACGATCGCGGTATTCGCCCAGTTCGCCCGGGGCTGTGGTGTAGTGACCGTGGCAATCGATGATCATGGTCCGCTCCAAATAAGTCGGTAGTGTTGTGTTGTTATTAATTAGGTTATGAGTTGCGTTATTAGTCAGGGCCAGCAGGCCCCGTTTTTTTTCGCCGGACGCTTATTGGTCTTCCAGCAGAATAATACCAGCGCCGGTGTTGGACGCCGGCACGTGATAGAAACTGTAGGTTTCCTTGGCGGCGTCACCCAGCGCGCCGCGCATAATCAGCCACATCACCAGTTCGATGCCTTCGGAGCCGGCTTCGCGCATGTATTCGACATGCGGTTTCTTGACCAGGCTGGGCACATCGGCGGTCAGGTCGCGCAGGAAGGCACGGTCGAATTCTTCGTTGACCAGGCCGGCGCGCTCGCCCTGCAGCTGGTGTGACATACCGCCGGTGCCGAAGATGGCGACATTGAGGTCTTCACCATAGGCTTCGACGGCCTTGCGGATCGCCACGCCCAGATCGTAGCAGCGCTTACCGGTGGGTGGCGGATATTGAATGACGTTGACGCACAGCGGAATGATTTTGCACGGCCACTCTTCCGGCTCGCCGAAGGCGATCGACAGCGGCACGGTGCAGCCGTGGTCGATGTCCATTTCGTTGGCGATGGTCATATCGAATTCATCGAGAATCAGCGATTCGGCCAGATGCCAGGCCAGGTCCGGTTCGCCCTGAGCGACCGGCACTTTGCGTGGGCCGTAGCCTTCGTCGGCCGGGTTGAACGATTCCGCGACACCTAAGGTGAAGGTCGGGATCAGATTCAGGCCGAAGGCTGAGGCGTGGTCGTTGTAGACCACGATGGCGACGTCCGGCTTGTTCTTTTTGAGCCAGTCGCGCACCGGCTGATAGCCGTCGAACAGGGGTTTCCAGTAATCGTTTTGGGTCTTGCCGTTGTCGATGGCGGCGCCGATGGCCGGGACGTGTGACGAGCCGATGCCCGTGGTAATTCTAGCCATGGTTTAGCGCTCCTGTGCTTGCTTGCTGCGATTGCCTTCGACGGAACGCCCGCCGCCCAACATCATTTGTGCGAATTCTTCTTCGCTCACACCGCTCATTTGTCCGCCGACATACTGCATGGAGTGGCCGTCGAAGATGGCGAGTTTGAAGGTGTAGTAGATGTTGCCGCCCAACTGCAGCAGGCCCAGCCAGTCGCGTTCCAGCACAGCTTGGCGTTGTTCGGGGGTCAGCTTGAAGTTATCCAGATAGGCCGCTTCGTCTTTGCGGAACGCCTCCCGGTTTTCTGCTTTGTTCAGTGACATACAGAACATGTTCAGGTGATAGCCCTGACGGCAGTGCCGGCCATCCATGACATAGGTGCCAGGAATGTCCATGTATTCACGGTCTTCGCGGTTCATCAGTCTCACCTCTTGAGTGTGGTCACTTCTATCGAGTGATCCTACAGATATTCGTTTCCGGTGCATTTTGCGTTGGCATTATTTTAGGGCGTGCAAGACTGCCCTGCGCCGGAATGGGGTGACAATGAGCCTAGTTAAGGGCACAATCTGGAACAACCTATAACAATAGGACGTTTCGTTCGTGAAGTGGAACATTGCCGATCTGCCCGTCTTCGTTGCTGTGGTTGAACGCGAAGGCATATCCGCTGCTGCTCGAGCCTTGCGCATGCCCAAATCGAGTGTCAGCCGTTTTATCCAGCGGCTCGAAGACGACCTCCAGGTGCGTCTGCTGGAACGTAATTCCCGCCAGATGCGCATGACCAGTGAAGGTGAAATCTTCTACAAGCATTGCCAACTGATCATGGAACAGATCGAAGTCGCCGACGCCCAGATGAACGGTCTGACGCATACCCCCAGTGGCGAGCTGACGGTGTCGCTGCCGATGGCGTTCAGCCGACACATTCTCGGCGGTCATCTGAATCGTTTTCATGAGCAGTATCCGGAAATTCAGCTGAACATTCAGGTCACGCCGACGACGGTGGATCTGATTGGCGATCACATCGATCTGGCGGTTCAGGTGGGCGATCTGCCGGATTCGGAACTGATTGCCGTGCCGCTGTTCGAAACACCGCTGGTGTGGGTGGCCAATCCGAAAACTTTCGCAGCCAATCATCGTTTCGACAGCCTGGAAGACTTGCTGGCGGAAGTGAAAGTCTGTGAACGACGCTACAACCGCACGCCCCTGTTGATCCGCCATCACGGCGAGAAGCAAAAAGCCGAGATCGACGCCTCCATCGAAACCATCGACCCGATTATGGTGCGCGATACCGTCGCTGCTGGCACCGGCATTGGCTTGCTGCCGCGCATCTACTGCGGCGATATGATCGACGCCGGTCAGTTGGTGGAAGTCGGTCGTGAATACGCCCTGGATGCGCCAGCTAAGGCGTCGGCGGTCTACACCAGCCGACGCATGCTCAGTGCCAAAACCCGACTGTTTATCGAGTTCCTCAAAGAGTTGACCGAAGGCTGGGGCTGACCGAAGCTGAGCCCTCCATTAGGTGCGAGGACTGAGCGATGCAACTGACGCTGGCGTTCGACATCTACGGAACATTGATCGATACCCGGGGCGTGGAAGCGGAACTGTCGACGATGGTCGGCAGTGCCGCCGCTGAAGTCAGCCGCAGTTGGCGTGACAAACAACTCGAGTACGCCTTCCGACGTGGCCTGATGGGCCGCTACCAACCCTTTTCTGCCTGTACCGCTCAGGCGCTGGATTACGCTCTGGCGTTTCACCGCTGCAGCCTGACCGATAAACAGCGTCAGCAATTACTCGACAGCTATGGTCGCTTACCCGCCTTTGCCGATGTTGCTCCGGCGCTGCGCCAATTGAGCGACGCCGGACATCGACTCTGGGCATTCTCCAACGGCCAGGCTGCAGCGGTAGCGACCTTATTGGCTGGCGCTGGTCTGTCGGCTGCTTTCGAAGGCACAGTCAGTGTCGATGAGATCGAACGCTTCAAGCCCGATCCGGCTGTTTATGCCCATTTTCTGCAACGCACCGGCGCCCGCTCCGATGCAACCTGGCTGGTGTCGTCCAATCCCTTTGATGTGCTCGGTGCCCGTTCTGCCGGCTGGCAGGCTGCCTGGGTGCAGCGCTCGGCAGCGATACCCTTCGATGACTGGGAATGGTCCCCCACTGTTGTTGTCGAGCGCCTCGATGTGTTGGCCGGAGCCTTGCCTGACTGAAGGTTTGCAACAGCGGAACGCACTGTCCAAGGCCCCGCAGGGACGGCGAACTGAGTATGCTTGGCGCACGACAAGAGGGGAGGCCCAATGAGCCAAGAACTGACCGAATTGGATCGCTGTCTGATCCACCGTGCGGTGGAAGAGCTGATCATCCGTACCGGCAAAACCATCGACAGCAAGGACTTCGCGTCCCTCGATCAATGCTTTCATACCGACGCCCAACTGTTCCGACCCACCACGCCCGATCCATTGATCGGTCCGCAAGCCATAGCGGCGTCCTATGAGCAGAACCCGACGCAGCGGTTGAACCGTCATCTGGTTTCCAACCTGAGTGTGAGTATTGATTCTGCCAGCCAGGCGCGGGCGCATTGCTATGTGACGCTTTATTCCAGTGACGAAGGCGACCAGGCGGAAGCCGTTTTCGGCGCACCGTTGCACCGCTGTCTGGTCGGCGAATTTCACGATACCTGCGTCAAGACTGACGCCGGCTGGCGCATTCTGGAGCGTCGCGCCAGCTTCACCCTGAAGATGCCGGTAGGAGAAACACTGTGAAACCAACCCTGATGCTGCTGCCTGGCCTGATGTGCGATGCGCGCGTCTGGCAACCGCAGATCGATGCCCTCAACGATGCCTGGGATTGCCGCGTCCCCGACTATGATTTCGCCGACGATCTGGGCGCCATGGCCGACCACGTGCTGAAAGAAGCCCCTGAAACCTTTGCTCTGGCCGGCCATTCGATGGGCGGTCGGGTTGCTTTGGAAGTTATACGGCGAGCGCCGGAACGGGTGTTGCGTTTGGCCCTGCTCGATACCGGCTACAAGGCCTTGGCCGACGGCGACGCCGGGGAGCGTGAAGTCGCCGGCCGCATGCGCCTGGTCGAACTGGCGCAGCGCGAAGGCACCCGGGTAATGGGCGAAGACTGGGTGCAGGGCATGGTGCATCCGGATCGGCTCAGTGACCAGCCGCTGGTCAACGCCATTGTCGAGATGATCGGCAGCAAGACGGTCGCCACTTTTGAGCGTCAGATTCATGCACTGATTCATCGCCCTGATGCCACCGAGGTGCTCGAAGCCATCCGCTGCCCGACCACCTTTATCTGCGGTAGCCACGACAGTTGGAGCCCGCTGGAACAGCACCAGGAAATGGCCGATCAGGTACGTCACAGTCGTGTCGTCGCTATCGAAGCGGCCGGTCATATGAGTACCATGGAACGCCCCGAAGCGATGAATGAGGCGTTCTGGCAATGGCTGAGCTGACATCGATCGATATGCAGCCCATCGGCTGGGTTCGCGGTGGTCGCACCCAGGCGACCAAAGACGGCTGGGCGGGCAATCGCTGCCGGCTGGAACTACGCGCCGATCTGTTTGGGCCTGAGGCGCTGGTCGGCGTGGCGGAGCTGTCGCATCTGGAAGTGCTGTTTTGGTTCCATATCGACGCCGATGAAGCCATCGAGACCGGTGCGCGTCATCCTCGCGGTAATACCGATTGGCCAAAGGTCGGAATCTTCGCCCAGCGCGGTCGTATGCGGCATAACCGCATCGGCGTGTCCTACTGCAAAGTCGTTGGTGTGGATGGTTTAACGATTGAAGTGGAAGATCTGGATGCGGTAGACGGTACGCCACTGCTCGATCTGAAACCGGTGTGGCGCGAAACCTTACCGCGCGGCGAGATTCGTCAGCCCGACTGGGCTGGTGAATTGATGAGTCGATATTACTGACGGGAGACGGAAGACGTTGGGTTAGCGGTAATTAGCGTCTCCCCCTCAAGCGTTCAGCGGCGCTGTTAGCGCCCATGCACAAACGGATCGTCGCCGTGGTTGTGCACCAGGTCATCGTCGGCTTCGCTTGCCACTTCGTCGGTCAATTCTTTGAAACGCGACATCACTTCTTCCAGCGTCTGGCGTGATTGTGCCGACATTTCTTCCAGCGAAACCCCCAGGGCGTACAGGCTGGGGTCGGTTTCTTGATCACACCAGCGCACCCGTGCGCAGAAGTCCATCTTGCCCTCACCCATGGTATTGCGTGGCAGCTCGACGCTCAGTGCCAGGCGGGTGTCGGGTGCGAACTCGGCGTTGCCTATCAGCATCATGCCGTCGAGGGTGACATCCACGAGATGACCGTTGAACCAATGACCCTGGTCATCCTGGGCTTCGGCACGCAGACGATAGATGAACCGCGTTCTGTCCTTACGTCTGGAATCCATATCAGGCCTTTTGGGATGAAGGGAAGGTTGTTATCGAAGCCTGGGAGCCGTGGCTGGCGGTCGCCTTACCGCTGTGTTCCAGGCAACGACGTACCACCAGAGCGGTCATGTCGTCGTCCTGCTCCTGCTGGTATGCCTTGACGCCATCCAGGACGGTGCGGGCAATGTCTCCCGGTTGGCCGCTGATGCCTTGCCGGAACAGTTTTTCCAGATTCTGTTGACCGAACATTTCGCCGTGCTCTTCACCGGCTTCGGTTAAACCGTCGGTGAACAGCAGCAGCGTATCGCCAGGTTCGATGGTCAGCGTCAGTGAATCGATCAGGCCGCGCAGGTCATCGGTGATGCCCAGCCAGGTACCGGTGGTCGGCTGAATTTCCAGGCTGTTGCTGGAATAACGGTGCACCAGAATATCCTGATGATGGCCGGCGATTTCGATGATCTCGTCGCCCAGCTTGAGGATGGTCATGGTCATATAGTGATCCGACCCCAGCCGGCCGACGTTTTCGCGCAGCGCAGCATTGATGGTTTCCAATGCCCGCACCGGTGAACAATCGGGTTCGGCCTTGAGCAGGGTCATCAGGCTGGTTTGCACCATCATCATGATCAGACCAGCGTTCAGGCCGTGGCCGGCTACATCGCCAATGGCGACATAGCGGGCACCGGTTTCGGTCTCGAACACTTCGTAATAATCGCCGCCGACTTCCTGCGCCGGTTCCATCAAGGCGGCAATGTCGTAGCCGGAGATGTTCAGTTGGCGTGGCAGCAGTGACATCTGAATGCGTTGCGCCAGTTCCATTTCGCCCCATAACGAATCCCGTGCTTCTTTGAGTTTGATCAGCAACGAGAATTCGTTGGCGATCAGACGGTGACGCAATTCGTTGATCGACACCGCCAGAATACCGCTGCTGCACAGGAAGAAGAGGTTATTGACCAGCAGACGGCCGTCGTAGGGTTGCGGGTAGGCGAAATTCAGACCCAGATACATGCCGATAATAATCAGCGTATTCAAACCGGTATGTTTGCCGCGCCAGGGCAATAACAGATTGACGCCGATAATGACCAGAATCAGGCCGACGTAATAGCCGTTATCAAAACCACCCAGATGAACCGTCATCAGGGCGATAAAACCACCGATTTGGAAGGAGGCAAAATAACCGTGGAAATAAGACAGAGGGCCGGGCTGGGTGCGGCTGAGAATAACAAATTGCAGCAAAATCAAAGCGGTCGATAAACCGCGATACAAAGCAAAGAGCGGAATCAGCTCGTGCGGTAACAGGATAACGTCGAGCACGAAAAACAACGGCACCAAACCGGTCGCCAGAAAAGCCACAGTGCGCAGCCAGCCATGGACCAGTTCGGTTTGATAGGCATCGAAGTCGGTGTGCTTAACTGCTTCGTCGACGTTCGGGCCGTATTGTTGTTCTAAATCTCGGCTCAAGATTCCCGTTTCCGTATGCGTAGCATCATTTGGACGCCGGTATCGTCAAATTCGATCCAGGTTTGCGCGCCCTCAAGGCCATCTGCCAGCGCCGTAAAACTGTCTTCGGTGCGGTAGATAATGGGCCAGTCTAGCCAGTAATCCATATAGTAGCGACTTGGATTACTTTCGTGGAAGTTACCAATCGCCATTTCACCACCGGGCAGTAATAAAGCATAGAGTTTTCGCAAGACTGCACTGGCAACCGGTGGCGTTAAATAGTCGAATAGTCCCATCGAATAAATAAAATGGAAATCACCCCAGCGTGCTTTCAGTTCGCGCGTTGATAACAGGGTGCGCACCGACTCGCGGATAAAATCCACCGACAGCTTACCATCGAGCCGCGCTTCAATCGATTCCACCGTTTTACCCGCTTCAAACAGGGCCGCCGGGTCCTGGTCGAGCAAGGAGGCGTGAATGCCCGCGGCGTCTTCGGGGTTGATATAAATATCTGCCAGTTCGCGCGCCGGACCACAGGCAACCGACAAAAATTTGAACGGTGCTTCGACACTGTATTGGGGCCAGCGCGGCAACTGCGCACGAATCAATTGCGGAATAATTTCGCGTCGGTTGCGGACCGCCTGAGCGCCCGGCGCGGAAACCGGATGCTTGTGCAATAACTTGCCAAAGGTGGATTCACCTTCATACGTATTGCGATAACACATGGCCATCATTTCTGAATCGCCAATATAGCCGCGTGGTTTGAGGTTGGTGCGGGCAATAAAGGGAGCGCACAACAAATCACCCCAGATCAGCTTGCGCAGATAATAGCCATGATGGCTGTGCTGCTCGCCGTCAAAGCCAGCGATCAAACCTTCCAGGCGCTGAATATGCTGATCGATGCATTCGTGCAGTTGCGGACCCAGACTGGCCAGAATACCGGCTTGAATGCGTTCGGCGACCTCGGGCGGTTCGTTGGCGTACTCCTCATCAAGTCGGTCGAAGAGGTTGTGATAGATACTCAGGTCGTAGGCGATGTCGGCGACGTGTTCGCGAAAGGCCGGGTCGATGTTGTCTTTGTAACCCAATACCAAGGGCAGATTGCGGGCGGTGTTATCGAGCACATCGATGCGACCATCAAACAGCAGTTTTTTGAAATCGTGAATGTTCTCCAGCGCCACCAGACGAAAATCGTCGCCCTCGGGTTCCGGTGCCAACAGTTCACAGCGGCCGGTTTCGATGGTCAGGATTTCTGCATTCAGAGTGAGGTGATCATAAACACCGAGCGGCGCTGGCGGCTGGTCATCGACAAAGCGCAACCACAGCGAATATTGGGAGGCGTAGCGCATCGCCACCTCGAAGCTGTGGTCGCCACGCAACAGCCGCCCACTGAGCGTGGTTGCTTGGCTGTTATCAACCGTGCTGTCCGCTTGCGGCGTGGTCATCAGACGGCGCCTCCGTCGATGCGAATGCGCTCATCCGGGGTTTTGAAAATGGTCATGGCGGAAAACGAAACGGTCTGCCATTTTTGCTGGTTGTCATAGCAAATGGTCAGCGCCTGCTGGCCCAGACGGGCTTTTTCCAACACCTTGATCACCGGCGCGAAGGACGACGAATTCATATAGGTCACCTGGCGAAAATCCAGCACCAGCCGGAGGCCGCTGTCAGCGCTTGCTTCCATGGCGGTGGCGAAGATCGGCATCAGCGTATCGTTGGCATCGCGGATAATGCACTTGCCCATCAATTCCAGGGTCAGAGTCTGATCGTCAATGATGCGTGAAATCTTCAAAGTGCCATCGTCGAAAACAGCGTCCATAGTATTCATAGTGGAACCTCCGGTTGGCGGTTGAGCGGAGCGCGGTTGAGTGGCGCCAGGGCAGAAACGCTCAGTCGGTCGTTATCATCCAAAATAAAATCGATATTGGCGCGGCCTTCGTAGGCAATGCGGACCAGCCCCAGACAGCTGCGTGCCATATTCAGTGGTTCACGGGAAATTTCCCGGATGCGTTCCAGGTACGCCTGATAAGGGTCCTGAACGCCACGAATCCATTGCAGGGTACGATCCAGTTCGGCCAGGTGGGGTCGGTTATGACTGTTGATGGCGTTGTCAACCTGAATGCTGATGTCCGCCTCGGTGATGGACACGCTCACTTCGATGGTTTCGCCTTCGCTGCCATATTTGATGCTGTTTTCCAGCAGTTCACAGATGACCATGGTGTAGGTGTCGATGGCGGTTTCCGGCAGGTTGGTCTGACGCAAAAATGCCTGCGTCTGATCGTTGATGCGCGCGATTTCATGCCAGTCCGGTTGAATACTGAATGTCAGGACGTCGTTCATAGTGGCGTTATTCCTTCAGGATCGACGAGCAAAGTGTCGCGCGCCGCCAATTCAGCAATCGCACTGGCGGGTTCGGGGCGACAAAACAAGAAACCCTGGATAAAGCGGCAGCCATAGGTTTGCAGTTGCGTCAGTTGCTCTTGACGCTCAACGCCTTCCGCGACGACGGACAAACCAATGGCATCGGCCATGGACATGATAGAACCCACGATGGCACTGGTGACCGGATCGGTGGCAATGTCATCGATGAAACTCTTGTCAATTTTCAGGCGATCAACCGGCAAGTGTTTCAGGTAAGCCAAAGAGGCGTACTTGGTGCCGAAGTCGTCAATCGATACGGTGATGCCCAGTTCGCGTAAGCGATTGAGATGATCGATGACGTCTTCGCGTCCTTCTATCCAGACGGCTTCACTCAGTTCCAAGTCCAATCCATCGGCCGGGAAACCGGTTTCCTTTAGGATGTTCTGCACCCGGCTGACGAACTGAGTGTCGCGCAGTTGTTGCGCTGAGACGTTGACACTCAGCTTGCCGAAACGGATGCCCGCCTGTCGCCAGGCGGCGCCTTGTTGGCAGGCGCTGCGTAATACGTGCTCGCCCAGGGGTCGGATCAGCCCGGACTCTTCGGCGATGTCGATAAAGGTGCCGGGTCCGAGCAGACCTTCGCTGGGTGAATCCCAGCGTGCCAGCACTTCAAGTCCGCTGATGCGGCCGGTCTGCAGATCAACGATGCCTTGATAACGATTGACGATTTCGCCGTCTTCGATGGCGCGACGTAACTTGGCCTGACGGGTCAGACGTTCGCCCATATGTTCGACCAGACTTTCCGATACCCGCTGATAGCCGTTTTTGCCGTTGGCTTTGGCGGCATACATGGCGCTGTCGAGCAGACGCAGCAGCTTTTCACTGCTCTGGCCGCGTTGATAATCGCTGATGCCGATGCTGGCGGTGAGGAAAAATTCCTGATCTTCCAGCGTGACCGGTTCGGCGATGCGCGCGAGAATTTGCTCGGCGATCTGGTTGGCGCTGTCGGGGTGATCGAGGTGACGCAACAGCAGCAGAAATTCATCGCCACCCATGCGTGCGACGGTATCGCTTTCGCGCACGCAAGCGACAATGCGGTGGGCGACGATGCGCAGCATTTCATCACCGGAACGATGACCAAGGTGGTCGTTAACCAACTTAAAACCATCCAGGTCGATCAACATTAAACCGATGTTTTCGCCGCTGCGATCGGCCGACGACATGGCCTGAGACAGACGATCATCAAACAAGCGACGATTGGACAGGCCGGTTAACTGATCGTAATGCGCCATCTGAAACAGCTGTTCTTCGGCTTCTTTTTGCCGGGTAACGTCGGTCAGCACCGCGATGTACTGACTGAGGCTGCTGTCTTCGGCGCGCACTTCGGTGATGGACAGCCACAGTGCGTAGCGACTGCCATCGCGACGCTGACCCCACAATTCGCCCTGCCAGCTGCCTTTAGCCAATAAGGATTGACCGACCGAGGCCATAAATTCAGGGTTTTCTTCTTCCTCGGCGTGAAAGGTGGCGGTTTCGCCGAGCACTTCGCCTGGTTGGTAGCCGGTAATCTGGGTATAGGCGGGGTTTACATCGATGACCCGAAGGTCCGGGTCCATGATCAAAATGCCTTCCAGCGCCGATTCGAACACCCGGGCATTGAGCTCTATTTTTTCTTCGCTCTGACGGCGAGAGGTGACGTCGATACCAATGACACTGACTTGGTGTGAAGAGGGCAAAGGCAGGAACAATAAGGCGATGCTGACCAGGCCTGCGGAGAGCGTCGCTTCCTGCGTTTCACCGCTGCGCAGTGCTTCGAGCGCAGTGCTTAACCAGGGATCGGTAAGGCGCTCGCCGGGACTGACACCCCACTGATACTGCACCAGCCAACTGCCGGCGTTGGCGTCGAGCAGGATGCCGTCAGCGTCGAGCAACAGTACCGGGTAAGGATTATCCTGGGCGTCCTGAACGAGGCTGACGGGCATGTCATTCAGCCGCTTGGCGCCTCTCGATGTGTCCATGCCCGTCCTCCGGATCCAGTCACTCAATCGACTGGCCCAACATCATTGATTGCTAATAAAAAGTAGCAGAGCTTCCCGGGTGCTACAACGTGAATTAGCTCACATTCGGCCGGCCCGGGACGGATCGGACCGGCCGCCGGCTTCAGCGCTGCTCAATCAGCAGCTGTTCCATTTCGTGCAGGCTTTCCATCGCCGGCAGGCACTGGGCCACGCTGGCGTTCGGTTCGCGGCCGTCGCGGATGGCGCTGATAAACTCGCGATCCTGCAGTTCGATGCCGTTCATCGATACATCGACCTTCGATACATCGATGGGGTTTTCGTTGCCATCGACCAGATCGTCGTAACGGGCAATGTAGGTACCGTTATCGCAGATGTAGCGGAAGAAGGTACCGAACGGGCCGTCGTTATTGAACGACAGCGACAGGGTGCACAGCGCGCCCGAAGGCACTTTCATGCCGATGCTCATGTCCATGGCGATGCCCAGTTCCGGATGGGTCGGGCCTTCCATCGCCTGCACCTGCTTGGCTTTTTCGCCGGTCTGGTACTGGAACAGATCGACGGTGTGGCAGGCGTGGTGCCACAGCAGATGGTCGGTCCAGGAACGCGGCTTGCCCAGAGCGTTCTTGTTGGAGCGGCGGAAGAAGTAGGTCTGCACATCCATCTGTTGAATCTTCAGCTCGCCGGCCTGGATTTTGTTGTGAATCCACTGGTGGCTGGGGTTGAAGCGACGGGTGTGACCGGCCATGGCGACCAGGCCGGTTTGCTGCTGCACCTTGACCAGTTCGCGCGCGTCTTCGATGTTGTCAGCCATGGGGATTTCCACCATGACGTGCTTGCCGGCCTTCAGGCATTGAATCGCCTGGCTGGCGTGAACCTGGGTCGGTGTTGCCAGGATGACGGCTTCGACGGCGTCGTCTTTCAGGGCATCGGTCAGGTCGGTGTAGTAGTTGTCGATGCCGCGTTCTTTGGCGAACTCAGCAACGCCGTCCTGATCACGGCCAACAATGGAGTGCACTTCAACGCCATCGATCTTGCTCAGGGCGTCCAGATGTTTCATACCGAAGGCGCCAGCGGCACCGGCTACACAGAGTTTCATATCAATCCTCCGTTAAGGGTTGGAGTTTCAAGGCGGATATCAGGGCGTCGGCGGTGACTGCTACATCGTCGTTCGCCGCTTTGGCCAGGTTCAGTTCACCCAGCCGGCGTTGCCAACTGACCGTCCGTTCGGACAGCGGTTCGGCCATGCCCAGTTCATTGAGAAAATGACAGACTTCGGTCATCTCGGCGGCGCGTCGGCCACCGTGGTTAAGCATGCGCTCTAGGTTGTAAGCGCTGCGCTGCGCCCAGTCGAAACCGGGGTGAGATTGGTTCAGCGACGCCAGCACTTCGTCCTCGACGCCGGCCAGACGACCGGCCAGTACGCATTCAGCGGTCAGTGCTTCCAGGCCTTTGACCATGATTGAACGCACCATCTTCACCGATGAGGCTTTGCCGACCGGGCCGGCTTGTTCGGTGGCGTTCATATTCAGGCGGCTCAAGGCGTCCAGTGCGGCGGCACTGTGTTCACCACTGACTAATAAAGGCGTCCGGTTGCGCGCTGGCAGCACCGGCGCCATCACCGCCACATCGACATAGCGGCCACCGGCCTTGCTAATGGCCGCGGCCGAGCGTTGCTTGGTCTGGGGCGCGCAGGAGTTGCAGTCAAAAAACAGCGCATCCGGGCTGAGCCGCGGCGCGGCTTCAACGGCCACGGCATTGGCCTGATCGGCGGTGACCACGGAAATGACCAGGTCAGCACCCTTTACGGCGTCGGCCAGGCTACCGCACCCAGTCACCTCGCAGCGTTGCAGGCGTTCGTCGAGCTCGCGATTCGACTGGATGTCGAAGGCGCGAACCTCTGCCAAGGCGCTGCGATCAATGCTGCTGGCGAAGGCCTCAGCGGCTTCGCCAAAGCCGATAAAGGCGAGTGTCAGGGCGCGGTTGCTCATGATGGCGTCCCCTCAGCGTTCCCAGTAGAGGCGCATCGGGTTGTCGATTAACAGCTTCTGACGCGCTGCTTCGGTGGTGGCGATGCGCGGAATCACATCGACCAGCACGCCGTCGTCCGGCACATGCGATTTCATGTTCGGGTGCGGCCAGTCAGTGCCCCATAAAACGCGATCCGGGAAGCGTTCGACCAGGGTGCGGGCGAAGGGCACGACGTCATCGTATTCCGGGCCGTCGATGGTCAGGCGTTCCGGGCAGCTGACCTTGGTCCAGATGTTGGGGTTGTCTTCCAGCAGTTGGATAAAGGACTGAAAACCAGCGCCATCGACGCCTTCGCTGACGTCCGGACGCCCCATATGGTCAACCACAATAGTTGTATCGAACTGGGCTAACAGTGGCTTCAGACCTTCCAAATCGGGCGCTTCGAAGTAGACAACGATGTGCCAGCCGAGCGGTTTGATCTTTTCATAGATCGCCAGGAAGTTTTCCCAGGGCGTGTCGTCGACCAGCCGTTTGACGAAGTTGAAACGCACCGCGCGCACGCCAGCAGCGTCCATTTTCTGCAGTTCTTCGGTGGTGACTTCCTTGCCGACGAAGGCAACGCCACGCGCCAGTTCGCCGGCGCTGTTCAGTGCGTCGACCAGGGCATCGTTGTTCTTGCCGTGGCACGACGCCTGAACGATCACATTGCGGCTGAAACCGAGGTGATCGCGCAGCGCGAATAATTGTTCTTTGCCGGCGTCGCACGGCGTGTATTTACGCTCCGGCGCGTAGGGGAATTTGTCTTCCGGACCAAACACATGGCAGTGCGCGTCGACGGCGCCGGCCGGTGGCTGGTAGTCGGGTTTTTTCGGGTTGGGGTGAAACGGCAGATAGCCTTCACTCATAGGCATGTTTTTGCTCCTGGCCGGATTGGTTCCAGCTTGGTTGTTCTTGCTAAGCGTACGGCCCGGCCGGTGTTGCTTCAGCGGGGACGGCGTGAATCCGTCCCTGGAGCCTTGGCCTCGACATCCCTGTCTCGGACACCCCGCTGAAGCAACACCGACCGGTCCTTAATTTTGTGCTCTGTTCAGGCGAATACGGTGCCATCCATTAACTTGCGCGCAGTGCGCAAAATGGCAGCGCTTTCGACTTCGCCTTGATCGTCACGTTTCAGTACCACCGTGGTTTCGCCACTGGGGTGTTCAATCGCCATATCGTCGCCGCTGATCTGGGCGACTTCGTGCGCGACTGAGCCTTCAATGGCGCAGGCGGTTGCCACCGATACCGCACCCAGTACGCCAATGGAGGCGTGGCAGCGATGCGGAATAAAGGTGCGCGTCGAGATAACGCCGCCGTTGGTGGGCGCGCTGACCAGACTCATCTTGGGCACGGTCTTTTCAGTAACGTCGCCCAGGTTCATCAGGTAGCCGGCCTGCAGACGGATTTTTTCCAGCCGCGCTTTGAGTTCTTCGTTGGCGTCCATTTCTTCGCGCGTTTCGGTGCCGCTGATGCCGAAATCGCGGGCGCGCAGCAACACTGTTGGCATACCGTTATCGATGCAGGTAACGCGGGTGCCTTCGATGGTGTCGTAGGCGTTACCCGTCGGCAGCAGCGCGCCGCAGCTGGAACCGGCGGTGTCTTTGAAAGTGATCAGCACCGGCGCCGAGGTGCCCGGTACGCCGTCGATGCGGGCGTCGCCGTCGTAGCTGACCTGGCCGTTCGGTGTCTGGATATCGGCCACGGCCACCTGGCCGGTGTTGGCCATAAAGATGCGCACCGAGGTTTCATCGCCCTGGGTTTTGACCAGGCCGCGTTCGATGGCGAACGGGCCGACGCCGGCGAGCATATTGCCGCAGTTCTGGGCATCGGTGACGATGGCTTCATCGATCAGCACGTACAGAAACAGATACTCGACATCGACGTCGGGCTTGTCGGATTTGCTGACCACGGCAATCTTCGAGGTCAACGGATCGGCGCCGCCCATGCCGTCAATCTGACGTGGGTCGGGCGAGCCCATGATTTTCAGCAAGAAAGCATCGCGTTCGGCGATGTCCGAGGGCAGGTCGTCCGCCAGGAAGTAGCCGCCCTTGGAGCTGCCGCCGCGCATCCACATGCAAGGCGCAGACTTAGACATATTTCAGTCCTTTTTCTTTCAGGCGCGGGCGCATGTCGTAGATATCCAGGCCCAGTTCGCCATTGGCCAGACGGACGCGTTTTTCTTCCTCTTTGGCCATGCGCTCGCGGGATTTTTCCAGGACTTCGGCGGCTTCCTCACGGCGCACCACACAGACGCCATCGTCGTCGGCAACGATGATGTCGCCTGGGTTAACCAGCTCACCGGCGCAGACGATGGGTACGTTCACTGAACCCAGCGTCTCTTTAACCGTGCCTTGCGCGAACACGGCCTTGGACCATACCGGGAAGTCCATCTCGGTCAGATCTTTGGTATCGCGAACGCCGGCATCGATGATCAGACCAACGCCGCCGCGTGCCTGCATGGAAGTCGCCAGCAGGTCGCCGAAGTAGCCGGCGTTGGAGGGCGAGGTCGGTGCCAGCACCAGAATATCGCCGGCTTTTACCTGCTCGATGGCGACATGCACCATCCAGTTGTCCGCCGGTGGCGCGGAGATGGTCACCGCCGAGGCGGCCAGCATCTTGCCCTTGAAAATGGGTTTCATGTAATCGGCCAGCAGGCCTTTACGGCCCTGGGCTTCATGAACGGTGGCGACGCCACATTCGGCCAGTCCGTCGATGATGGCCTGATCAGCACGCTCAATGTTTTGTACGACAACACTCATGGCAAATGCTCCTCTGTTGAGACGAGGCGGTCGGGGTAAGGCGGTTGCAGTTCACCCGGCCGCCGGTTTGCAATTGGCAATGTCAGGCCGGCGCCGGGCCGGCCGTTGGGCTAGATCAGGCCCAGTGCCAGTACCGGAAAGGCGATCAGCAGCGCCAGCCGCACGATGTCGGACAGCACGAAGGGCACTACGCCTTTGAAAATTTCGGTAATGCGCACGTCTTCCGACACCGATTTGATGACGAAAACGTTCATGCCGATGGGCGGTGTAATCAGCCCCAGTTCCACGGTGATCACGGTAACGATGCCGAACCAGATCGGGTCGAAACCGGCCTGCATCGCCAGTGGGTACACAATCGGCACCGTCAGCAGCAGCATGGCGATCGAATCCATCACCATGCCCAGCACCACATAGAGCGCCAGGATGGCGAGCAGAATCATGAAGGGTGACAGGTCGAGGTGAGTGACGATCTCGATCAGCGTCTGGGAAATACGCGACACCTGCAGGAAGTAACCGAACACTTCGGCGCCGATGACCATAAAGAAGATCATCGTCGACATGATCAGCGTTTCCTGAATCGCATCGACGAAATCTTTCCAGGTCATACCGCGGAACAGGGCGATCACCAGCGCACCAGCGGCGCCGACAGAGGCCGCTTCAGTGGGAGTGAAAATACCGCCGTAAATACCGCCGATGATCAGCGCGAAGATGGCGCCGAATGGAATCAGACCTTTCAGGCCGGCCAGTTTTTCGCGCAAATTAGTGGCTTCACCGGGCGTCGCCAGTTCGGGTTTCAGGGCGACGGTCACGGCGATGGCGACCATGTACAGCGCCAAACCAAGCAGGCCCGGCAGGATGCCAGCGATAAACATGTCACCGACCGATTGTTCAGTCATCAGACCGTACAACAGCAACGCCAGTGACGGCGGAATCATGATGCCCAGCGTACCGCCGGCGGCCAGCGTACCGGTGGCCAAGGACGCGGCATAGCCGTTCTTTTTCATTTCCGGCAGGGCGACCTTGGACATGGACGCCGCTGTCGCTAACGAGGAGCCGGAGATGGCGGAAAACACACCGCAAGAGGTCACTGCCGCCAGCGCCATACCGCCGCGCCAGGCACCGAATAAGGTCTTGGCGCCGTGGAACAGTTCCGCCGACATCCGCGCTTTGGACGCGAACACACCCATCAGAATAAACATCGGAATGGGGCTGAAGTCGTAGGAGGAAATGGTTTCAAAGGTGCCGTTTTCCAAAATGGAAATGGCCGGTTTGAAAGCAATGATCCAGCCGAAGCCGACAAAGCCGGTGACGCCCATAGCCAGGGCGATGGGCATGCGCAGCGCGATCAAGCCGAACATGCCGGCGACGCAGAGGAAGCCGATGATTTCAGAACTCATGACTCACTCCCGTCGGTCAAAAAGAATTCCTCATACGCCAAGGCAAAGCCACGCAGGCCGAGCAGCAGCATGCCGATGGATGCCAGGTAATAGATGTATTGCATCGGAATCAGCAAATCTTGTGAGGTTTCGCCATTCATGGCGGCACCCTGGCCGGACTTGATCATCAGCCAGACCATTAATAATCCGAACACACCGAACAGCAGGGTGTAGAAACCCTTGAGCCGCTCTTTCATCCAGTCTGGGAGGTTGTCGGTAAACAAATCGACCACCACCTGGGCGCGCGGCAGGGTATAAGGCATGCAATACGCCAGGGACAGCAACATGCCCCAGCGCACCAGTTCAAAGCTGCCGGTAAAGGTCAGATCCACACGGCCACCGGTCAGGCCGAACAGGGAACGCAGTAAAATTTCAGCGAGCACGACCACCATGGTCGCGATCAGGATGACGCCAGCAGCCAGGTTCAGGCCGTAGGCGGAATGTCGTATCCAGTCAATCAGGGTTCGCACGGGAGATCTCCGATCAGCACGAGAAGACGATGGTAAAGGGGCGGCCGTAGCCGCCCCTTGCAACGTCGAGCTGGTTAGATGGCGCAGTCGCCGCCAGCCAGTTCCAACGCACGCTCATAGGTAGCGCGTGCCGGCAGACCACGGGATTCCAGGTCGTCCAGGTAGGCCTTACGACCGGCTTCGATGGCCGGAGCCCAGGCCGGGTTGGAAGTGCCGCCTTCGATCTCGATGATTTCATCACCCATCTCAACCGCTTGCGCACGACCACGGACGTCGAGGTCATCAAACACCTGACCGGCTTTAGTCGCCCAATCCATACCCGACACAGAATCGATCACGGCTTTGTTTTCAGCCGACAGGCTGTTGTACACATCCTTGTTCATGGTGACCACGAACGACAGGGTGTACAGACCACCGATTTCAGTGTGAGTGTCGGCCAGCTCGTTCAGACGGAAAGACAAAGCGCCTTCCCACGGCAGAGCCACACCGTCGATCACGCCACGCTGCATGGAGGTGTAGGATTCCGGTGCCGCCATACCGACCGGCTGAGCACCCAGTTCACGCAGAATGTTGGCGACCACGGTGGTCGGACGACGGATGCGCAGACCTTCCAGATCACTCGGCTCACGAATGGTGGTGCCGTTGATGTGGAAGCCACCCGGGCCGTGAGTGAACAGGAAGATCGGGTGAGTATCGGCGTACTCGTCGGCGATCAGACCTTCTTCCAACAGGCTTTGCACGACGCAAGCGCCTTGCTCACCGCTGTCGACCACACCCGGCAGCTCAACGACTTGAGTTAGCGGGAAACGGTTGGCGGTGTAGCCCTGAACGGTCGCGGTGACGTCCATGATGCGGTTGGTAACCGCATCGTACTGAGCCGGCGGTGCTGCCAGGGCGCCGCCCGGGTAGACTTCGACTTCAATACGGCCGTTGGACTGCGCTTCGACGGTATCCGCCCAAACCTGCATCAGATCAACGTGTGGGCCTGCAACAGACGGCCACAAGTGACCAACGCGCAGGGTGACATCCGCGGCCTGGGCAGAGACGGCGGAAGCGGCCAATAGGCCGATGAGGGTGGTGTGCTTAACAAACTTCAGCATTGTCAGTTACCTCATTGTTCTTGTTATAGGAGCAAGCTCCTACAGTGCTTCGAATGCGCTGTTAACGAAAAAGACGACTGCGACGGACGGTCGGTTCGGCTGACAATCATCCTTGCTGTCTTATCTATCCACTCCGATCCGGATCAGGCCAACACAGCTACTGCCTTGTCTTTAGTTGCCAGCGCCTGCAGTTCCGATTCTTCAGTATTGTCGAAGGCAAGGCAATCAGCCATTTAGTTTTCCTTTAGAAGGTATTAGTTTCTGTTATAAAGTCAGTTTTTGTTCCGTTTTGGGGCAGGCTCGCAGACCGCTTCGCGTGGGGAGCCTGTCCGATTTGCAGAGGTTGCAATGTTCGAACACCTGCCCAATCTGCGCCATTTGAGGGCCTTCAGTGAGGTGGCGGCCAGCGGCAGCATCAGTGCCGCGGCCACCCAGATCTTTCTGTCGCAGTCGGCGGTGACCCAAGCGATCGGGAAGCTGGAGTCCAAGCTGGGAACGGCCCTGTTTCTGCGTCGCCACAACGGCATGTTTCTCACCGATGCTGGCGAGCTGTTCGACACCCGGGTCAATCGCTGCATCGCATTTTTGCGCGCGGGCCTGCGCGATGCGGTGCGCATCGGCGAGCGCAAAGACCGGGTTGAACGTCATTCGAGTCACCCGCTCTATACGCTGATCACCAATGCCCATCTGCGCGCGCTGCTGGCGTTGCAGAACGCCACCAGCTATTCCATTGCCGCCCGTCAGATCGGCATCTCCCAGCCGGCGCTGTATCGCTCGGCCGGGGAACTGGAAGCGTTGCTCAATACCTGGCTGTTTGAGAAAACCAGCGTCGGCATCAGCCTGACCCGGGCGGCGTTGCGACTGGCCCGGGCCGCGCGGCTGGCGATCAAGGAAGTTGATCAGGGCATCGAGGAATTGCATGAACTGGCCGGTGCCGATTCGGGCAGCATTCAACTGGGCTGCATGCCGTTGGCGCGGACCTATGTGGTGCCGGCGACCATCAACCAGATGGCGCAGTTCAAGCCGGACGTCAGTGTCGGGGTGATTGAAGGTGCCTACGACGATCTGCTCGGCCGCCTGCTGCATGGCGAGCTGGATATGTTGATCGGCGCCTTGCGCGATCCGGCGCCGAGTCCGGACATTGCGCAGGAACAGTTGTTTATCACCTCCATTTCAGTGGTGGCGCGCTCGGGCCATCCGCTGAGCGGTCGCCATGGTCTGACGCTCGACGATCTGCACGGCTATGGCTGGGTGGTGCCGCGACCGGGCACGCCAGCGCGCCGCCTGTTCGATCAGGTGGTGGCCGATCAGGACCCATCGGTGTTACGCGGTGTGGTGGAATGCAGCTCGCAGATTGTCATCCGCGAACTGCTCACCGATTCCGAGCGCCTCACCTTTATTTCCTCGCACCAGGTGCAGCACGAAATTCAGGAAGGCATTCTCAGCGTGCTCGATACCCAGCTGCCGTTGACCGAACGTCCCATCGGCATCACCACCCGCACCGACTGGCGACCGACGCCGACCCAGCAACTGTTTTTATCCATGCTCAGAGAGCTCAGTCGGCCGCTGGCTGTTGCCGAGCTTCCTTAAGTCGCAGTTGGTGATCGAGCTGCAGCGCGGCAATAAAGTCCGGGTCGTGCGACACCACCATTAATGTCCCCTGATAATCCGCCAGCGCTTGCTCCAGCAGCAGGCGCGAATCCAGATCCAGATGGTTGTCCGGTTCATCGAGCAGCAGCAGATCGGCGGACTGTTCGCTGGCGGTCACCGCTAACAACGCCACTTTTAAACGCTCGCCGCCGCTGAGCTGTGCGACCGGACGCAGTGCATCGTCGCGCCGCAAACGCATACCGGCGAGCCGGGTGCGCAGATCGCTTTCGCTGCGTTGCGGGTGCAGCCGCAGCAGATTGTCAGTGGCTGATTGCTCGGGGTCGAGCAGCGAAAAGTGCTGGTCCAGATAGAGCACCTGGCCATGGCGCTCACACTGTCCTGAAGCTGGCTGCAACAGGCCGGCAATGATTTTCAGCAGCGTCGATTTGCCGCTGCCGTTGGCGCCGTCCAGATGCCAGCGCTCGCCGCCGAATACGCTCAGCGTTATCGCCTCATCCGAGCCAAAGGGCAGGCGCAGCTCGTTCAGATGCAAGCGCAGCCGTCCGTCGCTGGCGGCCGATTGCAGGCTGACCCGCTGTGCCTTGATCTGTTCAACCTCAGCCTTGGCGTCTTGCAATTGCTCGCTGAGTTGCTCGCGGCGTTCGCCTTGGCGTCGCTTCAGCGATCCCAGACTGGCTTCGGCGCGGTTCTTCCGAGCGTCGAGCAAGAGCGTGCTCTGGCTGCCGGACTTGCGTTGCTGCTCACCACTGCGGCGTCGCTGCGCGGCCTTTTGCAGTTCGGCTTGCTGGGCACGTTGCAGGCGTTGCTGTTCGCTGGCCAGTCGATCGGCTCGGGCTTCAGCGGCGGCGCGCTGGGCGTCGGTCTGAGCGCGGTAGTGATCGTAGTTGCCGCCGTATTCGGCCAGACCGAGATGGGTCAGTTCGAGGATGTGGCCAACCTGGCGCAACAGGTTGCGGTCGTGACTGGCGATCAGTGCACCGCCGGGATGCTGCTTTAATGCTTCCAGCAGCCAGGCGCGACCGGCGCTGTCCAGATGGTTGGTGGGTTCATCGAGCAGCAGATAATGATCCGGTCGCAGCAGGGCGCGGCACAGCGCCAGTCGGGTGCGCTCACCACCGCTGAGTTCATCGACCAGAGCCTCCAGCGAATGGTTGAGACCGGCGCGATCGAGCTGGGCGCGCCAGTCTGACTGTTCATGCCAGCGGTCGGCGAGCCGATCAAGGTCCTCTGGGCTGCCGTGGCCGGCTTCGACACGGGCGAAGGTATCAAACAGCTCGCCGACACCGAGTGCGTCGACTAGGCGAGGACCATTAAGTCGGTCGAGTTGTTGCAGCCAGAGGGTCGGCACATTCCAACTGACGCTGCCGCCAGACGGTGAACGTTCACCGGCAAGCACCGACATCAGCACCGACTTGCCCTGGCCGTTGCGGCCGACCAGACCGGTCAGGCCCGGTTGCAGGCTGGCAGACAGATCGGCAAATAAAACGGTGTCGTCAAAGCTGACGGAGAGGTGGTCGAAGTGACCGGGTGTGGATGGCGTAGGCATAGGCGATTCCTGTCAAAAGCGACAGATCGCGGACCAGCAGCACAGAAGGGAGATATAAAGGTAGAGCGAAACCGACGCGACCTGTCATCACACAAGATACCGGTGGTGTCACCGGACGAGAGCGAAGATGAGCAGGTTTACTTCATTGGCGTCGGGGCCTCAGTCGATTAAAAGACGCAGCGATACTAGCACAGCTTTTACAACACAGGCACTAGAGCGCCGATAAGGTCTGGTATTCCTCCAGCGCAAACTGATCGGTCATGCCGCTGACCATATCCTGCAGCAGTCGGCAGCGACAGTAAGCCTCCCAGAGTTCTGCTTCGGTCTGCGGATGCTCGCGCAACTGGTGGTAAGCCTTGATGTGTTTGTTCGGCAAGCGTTTGAACAGCAGCGACTCGACCAGCAGACCTTTGCGTTCGCCGTTGCACAGCCGATCGAAATCGGCCATCGGCAACAGCAGTAGCGGCCGGTAATGATCGAGCAGACCGTTGATGATGGTGTAACCCTGGAGCTCCAGCGTTTCCACTTCCGGCACCGAGAAAATCGATTTCGCCGCCACCGTTTTGAAGGTTTCGATCACCGCGTGGCAAGGCGAATCGTCTTCCAGTAACGCCCGGTTCAGATTGCCGTGGTAGACCGCTTCGATGTTATCGACGAACGCCTGGGCGGCGTGCTTGACCAGCGGATGAATCAACTGGACCCGCAGCCACAAAAAGAACTGGTGGTCCTTATTGATGTCTTCGTCATCGGCGCGCTGGACGGCGTAGTCGATCAGGTTGCGGAAGGATTTGTTGTTAAAAGCCGGCTGGCGGAAATCGGTGGGTAAGCGCTCACCAAAGGCGTCGAGCAGCTGTTCCGCCACCTGACGATAACTGAGAATGCCTTTGTCGACGCCATCTTCGATATCGGCGAGACAGTAAGCAATGTCATCGGCGGCTTCCATCAGATAAGCCAGCGGATAGCGATGCCCCGGTTCCAGATTCAGCGCCTGTTGCAGATCCTCGATATACGGCTGCTCGGACAGGTAGTAGCCGGGTTTCTTCTTCAGGTACGACAGCGGATCGCCGATTTCCGGACGTTCGTCGGTAGCGCGGCGGGTGTACTTCAAGATGCAGGCGGCCTGGCTGTAAGTCAGGTTGAGCTTAAGCAGATTACTAACCAATCGAATCGCCTGGGCGTTGCCTTCAAAGGAACTCAGTTCGGTGATCAGCGATTTGGCTTCGCCCGCTTCCAGTCGGAAAATCGGCACCGCCTCAAGGTTGCGCGAGAACCAGTCGGAGATCGCGGCCTCACCAAAATGACCGAAGGGCGGGTTGCCGATGTCGTGCATCAGGCAGGCCATTTCGGTCAGGCTTTCCAGGGCTCGTTCCAGCCCGGCAAGGCCATAGCGTTCGGCGTCGTTGCCCAGCAGATCGAAGACGGTGCGCACCAGAAAGCGACCGTTTTGCTGCACTTCCAGCGAATGCGTCAAGCGTGAACGCACCGCCGCATTGCGCTCCAGCGGAAATACCTGGGTCTTCTGTTGCAGCCGTCGCACCGCTGCCGATTGAATGATGCGACCGCGATCGCTTTCCAACGCCACTTCAAAGAGTGGAATTCCCTTGGTGGCAACGCCCTGATGCTCGATACCCGGCTGTTGGTTTCCCTGCAGAAAGGGTCGTTCCTGGGAGAGCTTGTCGCGAAAATCGATCATGGTCGGCTGCCGTCAACGGGAAAGCGCCAAGATACCCAAGCCAGCACGGCAACCACAACCATAACGGCTAAAACAGCAGCCACAGCACGACGGTCAGCGACAGGAAAGAACTCAGCGTCGCCACGACTAAGGTCGCCGCATAACGACTGCCATCCAGATAGTGGCCGGCCAGCACCGGATAGATCGACAGCATCGGCATGGCCGCCGCCAGAATAGCGATGGTTTGCAGCTGCGCATCGAAGGGCGGCAACCACCACACCATTAAAGCGACCAGCGCCGGGTGCAGCACCAGCTTGGCCAGCGTAATAACAGCAATGGCGCGGCGATCGCCTTTGATCTGAGTGCCGACCAGCGAGCCACCAATGACAAAGAGCGCCACACCAGCGGCGGCCTCGGCGAGAAATTCCAGGCTGCGATCGATCACGCCCGGCAGCGTCCAGCCGGCCAGACTGAACAAGAGCCCCGCAAGAATGCCAAGCAGAATGGGTTGGGTGAACAGCCGGCGCACAAAGTTAACCAGTACCTGGCGGGTTGAGCCGCCTTCGGCCAGCGCCCGGTTCAGCTCCAAAATCATCAGCGTCAGCGGCATGATCAGCAGATTTTCTACCAGCAGCGTCATGGTGAAGGCGGCCGCCGGCAGCGTGCCGAACACCTGCAGCAAAACGGGGTAACCGATAAAGGCCGAGTTGCAGATGGCGCTGCCCAAAGCATTCAGCGTCGCCGCGCTGGTCTGGCTGCCAAACAGGCGGCTGAGACCAAACACCAGGACAAACGCCAGCAACGAACCACCGCCATAAGCCAGCAGATAGAGCGGTTCGATCACCTCTCGGATGGGCGTGTGCGCCAGCGTCGAGAAAATCAATGCTGGCAGACAGAAGTAGAGAACAAAGCGTCCCATACCGGGAACGGCGCTCTTGGGCAGCAGCTCGGTTTTGACGGCGAAAAAGCCGATGCCGATAACGATAAAGATCGGACTGATGATCGGTAAAACAGCAAACATAGTGGCTCCGCTGGTCTTTAACGGCGCTCAAAGTGGGCGTCGAGGCTCGGCAGTCTAGCGTAACAAGATGTTAAAACCAGAAGGTTGCACGGTCGATTTAAAACATCCCTCATTTTTAAAAACGTGGAATGTTATTGAATTGAGCGGCAAAACTGTCTAGCGTTCGCATCGCGAAATGTCGAATCACATACAATAAGAGGACAACAACAATGACCCGCATTTCTGCCCAGGCTGCCGTTGCGGCCATCGCACTGACGACCATCGGCGCAGTTTCTGCCGAAACCATCCGTTTTGCTCACGTAGACCCCGCCGAGTGGACGCAATCCAAAAAGGGTGCGGCCAGTCAGGTATTCAAAAACCTGGTGGAAGCGGAAACCGATATCAGCGTTGAGCTGTATCCGGCCGGTTCTCTGGGGGGTGAAACTGAACTGATCGAAGGCGCCCAGGACGGCAGCATTACTGTTGTTATGGTCTCGGGCGCTTATGCCAACTTCTGCCCGGCGGCGGCGGTGACCGACATTCCCTACACCTTCCCCAATGCGCCACTGGCCTGGGAAGTGATGGACGGTGAATTCGGTGATGCGCTGGCGGCGCACTGTCTGGAAGAGACTGGCCTGCGCACCCTGGCTTATGGCGAGACCGGCTTCCGTAACTTCACCAACTCGGTACGTCCGGTGGCTGAACCGGCTGATATGGCGGGTTTGAAGTTCCGCGTACAGACCATTCCGCTCTACCTGGAAATGGTGCGTGGTCTGGGCGCCGAGCCGCAAGGCATCGCCTGGGGTGAGGTGCCGACGGCCTTGGCCACTGGCGTGGTTGATGGTCAGGAAAACCCGATCTCGGTTATCTACAGCAACAACTTCTTCGAATTTCAGGATTACCTGACGCTGGACCGTCACGTCTATGGTGTCGACCACATCCTGATCAACGATGAGTTCTATCAGTCACTGGACAGTGAACAGCAAGCGGCCATTCAACGTGCGGCCATTGTTGCCGGTACCACCGGTCGTGCCATTCAGCAGTTTGGTTCCGCCGATGGCATCGCCAAGCTGGCCGCCGAAGGTATGGAAATCACTCAGCCGAGCGCCGAGCAGATGGAAAAATTCCGTGCGGCGGCGCAGCCGGCAGTGCAGGCCTACCTGCGTGATGAGCTCGGCAGCGATGCGGTCTGGATCGATCGTCTGGCGGAAGCAGTTGACGCCGCCCAAGGCAACTGATTCCTTGATGCTGTCAGGGTCGTCCATTGGGCGACCCTGTTAATCACAGCCTTCTCTCGTTGCAGGAAATTCTGACTCATGTTGAGTGTTTTAACGTCGCTCAGGCGCTGGCTGATGCGCATCAATGCCTTTGGCGCCGGTTTGATGATGTTGCTGGTGTTCGGCATCGTCTTTGCCAATGCGGCCTGGCGCTATGGCGCGGGCAAATCCATTGTCTGGGGTGAAGACATCGCTGTTTATGCGATGATTTTTGGCATCATGTTTGGCATGGCGCTGGCCTATCTGCAAGACGGCCATGTGCGTTTTCATTTTGCCAGTTCGATCGTGCCCAAACGCTGGCGTCTCGGTCATAGAGTGTTAATCGATATTCTGGTTTTGCTGGTTGGTATTGGTCTGACCTGGTCGGCGTTTGAGTTTATCGCCAGCCGTGGCGGCCGGGCGTCGCCCAGCACTGGTATTTCCATGGGTGTGTTTCAGTCGGCGGTGTTGATCGGCGGTGTCTTGTTGTCGATGTCGGCGGTCACCATGGGACTGTGGCGTTTCGTTGAAACGGAGGCTGCAGCACCATGACTTATGCGATTTTATTGGTCACGCTGTTGCTCGGCGTGCCCTTTGCGTTCGCCATTCTGGCGGCGCTGTTGTACCTGATGCTGACCGGCGATTTTCCGTATCACATTCGCATCGTCGCCCAGCAGACTTTTTCCGGCTTGAGCTCCTTTCCGTTATTGGCGGTGCCGCTGTTTATTCTCGCTGGCGAGCTGATGAACGAAGCCGGTATTACCCGGCGCATTATTGGCCTGGCGAATGCTTTGGTCGGACGCATGAAAGCCGGTTTAGCGCAGGTGAATATCTGGGCGTCGGTGATCTTTGCCGGCCTTTCCGGTTCGGCCATTGCCGATACCTCGACGCTCGGTCGCGTCTTTATTCCGTCGATGGAAAAAGAAGGTTATCCGCGCGCTTTTGCCGCAGCCTTAACGGCCGCTTCTTCGGTCATCGGGCCGATTATTCCGCCCAGTATTCCGATTATTATTTATGCGTTGACCGTTACCGGCGTGTCGGTGCCGGGCCTGTTTATGGCCGGTATCGTGCCCGGTTTATTGCTGGCTCTGGCGCTGTCGATTTACGTCTGGTTGTTCGCTGGCAAGATCGGCGCCAGCCAAACCCTGCCGACCGGTTCGCGTCGCAAGGCGGTGCTATCGGGTCTGGTACCGCTCTTTATGCCGATCTTTGTGGTCGGCTCCATTCTCGGTGGTCTGGTAACGCCGACTGAAGCGGCGTCGTTCGCGGTGGTCTACGCGCTGATCGTTGGGGTAGTGTTTTATCGTTCTATTTCGATTGGCAGTCTGCCGCGTATTTTCTCGCGTGCCATGCGCGACAGCGCAGTGATCATGATTATCATGGGCGCCGTTTCGGCCGCTAACTGGGTGCTGACTTTCAATCGCGTGCCCAACATCATTACCGAGTGGGCACTGGCCACCGTCGATGCACAGTGGACCTTCCTGCTGGCGGTGATGCTGTTGCTGCTGGTGGTTGGCCTGTTCCTCGAAGGCATCGCCGCCATTCTGGTACTGGTGCCGATTCTGCATCCCATTGCCGTCGGTCTGGGCATCGATCCGCTGCATTTTGCCATCGTCGTGGTGTTTAACCTGATGATCGGTTTAATCACGCCGCCTTTGGGACTTTGTCTGTTTGTTTCCGATGCCATAGCGCGCACTGGTTTGGCGGCGATTATTCGTCATCTGTTGCCGATGTTGCTGGTGGAAATTCTGGTATTACTGGTCATCGTCTTTGTGCCCGACCTGGTCACTTTCCTGCCGCGTCTGGCTGGTTATTAGTAAAAGGATCTGACTTAAAATGAGCGATTTTCCAATGGATAACGAAGCAGAATTACCGCTCTATGAGCAGATGCGTAATGCGCTGATTTACGGCAGTTATGAACCCGGTCAGAAGTTAAAAATCGATGTGCTAAAGCGTGAATTTTCCGCCGGTCAAAACGCCATCCGCGAAGCCTTGGTGCGCTTGAGCGTTGAAGGCCTGGTGGTGGCGGAAGACCAAAAAGGGTTTCGCGTTGCACCAGCTGGTTTAGACGAACTGAAAGATCTGGCGTACATGCGCAACCTGCTGGAAACCGAAGCTGTGGGCCGTTCCATTGAGGTCGGTGATCTGGAATGGGAAGGCCGGGTTGCCGCGGCCATGCGTAAGTTGCATCGCACCGAAGAAGCCTTGCTGAACAACGAAAGCAGTGTTGAATTATGGACTCGTTACGACCAGGAATTTCATCTGGCATTAATGAGCGCCTGCGGTTCCAAACTGATGATTCGCACCTATCAGGATCTGTTTTTGAAATACCGCCAGTACGTGGTGCGGGAATTAAAAACTCAGGGTTTTCGCGGTCGGGAAATCATTGCTGAACATCTGGCGATTGGCGAAGCGGCGCTCGCGCGTGACAAAGAACGTTGCCTGACGTTACTGCGTGAACACGCCAACACCTATCTCGACCGTCAGTTAAAACAGGAGCGGCACTGAGATGTTTCCTTCCATCGCCACTGTCTGTCTCAGCGGCGCCTTGCCGGAAAAACTCGATGCCATAGCGCGCGCCGGTTTTGAGGGCGTAGAACTGTTTGAGAACGATCTGACTGCCTTCGATGGCAGCGCTCGTGAAGTCGGTGAATTGATTCGTGAGCGCGGATTAAAACTGGTGACCTTGCAGCCGTTTCGTGATTTCGAAGGGCTGGAAGGTGACGACCGTCGCCGCGCTTTCGACCGCGCCGAGCGCAAGTTCGATCTGATGGAAGAACTGGGTACCGATTTATTAATGGCCTGCAGTTCGGTGCATCCGCGCGCCTTGCCAGGCATCGCCCGCGCCGCCGATGACTTCCGTGAACTGGGTGAGCGCGCTGCCAAACGCGGCCTGCGTGTCGCCTTCGAAGCCCTGGCCTGGGGCCGGCATATTCATGATTACCGCGACAGCTGGGAAGTGGTGCGCCGGGCCGATCACCCGGCGGTCGGGCTGGTGCTCGATACCTTCCATATTTTCTCGCGCGGTACTGAACTGGGCACCTTGGCGGGTATTCCAGGTGATCGAATTTTTTTGGTGCAAACCGCCGATGCGCCACGGCTGTCGATGGATCATCTAAGTTGGAGTCGTCATTACCGCTGCTTCCCCGGTCAGGGTGAATTGCAGATGCGCGACTTTATGACCGCGCTGGCTGAAACTCGCTATGACGGCCCGCTGTCGCACGAAATTTTTAACGACGTTTTTCGCACCGGTCGCAGTCGTCAAACTGCGCGCGATGGCCTGCATTCCTATAAGTTACTGCAGACCATGACCGGCACAACCGAGGTGCCGGCAGAGCAACCGATTGCAGCGGTGGAATTTATCGAGATCGTGACCACCGACGATAAAATCGATGGCCTGCGCGATACCTGTCATGCTTTAGGCTTGGCGCCACTGGGCAAACATCCGACCAAAAGCGCCGAGCGCTGGGGTGTTGAAGGCGTCAATCTGGTGCTCAATACCGAGCGCGATTTTGCCGAACGTTTTCATGGTGGTCGTCAGACCGCCGCTGGCGCTTTTGGTCTGCGCGTGGGTAACAGTTACGAAACCATTCAGCGCGCCCGCCAGTTGGGTTATCCGTTAATTGAGCCGACCGACGATGCGACCAGTCACGGCATGACCGCGCTCGACAGCACCGAAGGTTCGCTGGCTTATCTGCTCGATGAACCCCTGGCCAGTCGCGTTTGGGATACCGAATTCAGTGTCGATTGCCAGGCGCCGCAAAGTGGTTTGTTGACGGCGGTGGATCATCTCAGTCTGTCGTTGTCCTATCACGATTATCTGTCGCTGCTGTTGCAGTATCGGGCGCTGTTTAAACTGGAAACCACGGCCTCTTTCGACGTCGCCGATCCGCGCGGTCTGATCCAAAGCCAGGTGCTGCACAGCGCCGGTGGCGACTTCCGGCTGGCGCTGAACGCCAGTGCCTCGCCGGACACCACGAGCAACAAATTTGTGCGTCGTCAGGGCGGCGCGGGTGTGCAGCATATCGCGCTCGCCAGCAGTGACATCATCGCCAGCGCTGAGCGCTTGCAAGCTGCCGAGGTGCCGGTGTTGGAGATTCCGGCTAATTATTACCGTGATCTGCAGGCGCGTTTCGATCTCGACGATGAGCGTCTGGCCGACCTGCAACGGCTGAACATTCTTTATGACGAAGATGAGTCGGGTTGTTTCTGGCAGCTCTACACCCAGCCGATCCACGACACCTTCTTTTTTGAAATCGTCCAGCGCGACGGCTATCAGGGACTGGGCGCACCCAACGCCTTTGTCCGGGTCGCTGCGCAACGCCGCGCCGAACGCGCGACCATGACTGAGGAATTGTAAGCATGTTGAAGTTGGGATTGATTGGAGAAGGCATCGGCCAATCCAAGTCCCCTGATTTGCACCAGCGTCTGGGTGGTCTGGTCGGCATCGACACCGACTATCAATTGATTGACGCGCTCAATGAAGTGGATTTCGATTTTGCCGCGACCGTTCAAGGCGTACGCCAAGCCGGTTATCGCGGTGTGAATGTTACCTTCCCGTTTAAAGAGGCGGCCTTGCGTCTGGCCGATCGCGCCGGCGAAGGCGCGCGCCGGGTCGGTTCGGCCAATACCTTGCTGTTCGAAGCGTCCGGTATTCGCGCTGAAAACACCGACTACACCGGCTTCGTCAGCGCTTACCAATACAGCCTGGGCGAGCGTCCAGTGGGGCGGGTGTTATTGGTCGGCGCCGGTGGTGTCGGTCGGGCCGTTGCCTGCGGTCTGGGTGAATTGGGCGTGGAGGAATTATTAATCGCCGAGCGTGACCGTGCGCGCGGTGAAGCGCTGGTGGCGCATCTGGTTGGCCTGGGCATAAAGGCCCGTTTCGTCAGCGCGGCCGATGGACAGGCCGCGCTGGCGCTTTGTTCCGGGCTGGTTAATTGCACCCCAGTGGGCCATCGCAATCATCCGGGTTGCCCGGTGGACCCAAGTCCGCTTACAGCTGCGCATTGGGTGTTCGATGCGGTCTATATTCCGGCCCACACCGAGCTGTTACAGGCCGCCGAAGCGGCGGGTGCGGCGGTGCTCAGTGGCGTGGAGCTGTTCGCCTTCCAGGGGGTTGATGCCTACCGCTTTTTCAGTGAGGGCCTGGTCGAGGCGGCGCAGCTCAATGAGGCCGCGCGCGGTATTCGCGATCATTATTACCAGCAACTGGTATTAGCAGCAGATCACTCGTAAGGGCGGATCTTGGCCGATTCAAATCGGTAACCGGCGGTGCCGATGTCGGTTTCGGTCTTAGCGATGGTCAGCGTGCCTTCGGCCCAGTAGGGCTCGAACAGATTGTCGAAGGGAATGGCTTCGTCCAATACCACATGCACAATCTGGTTGGATGGCGGCGGCGGGGTGTGAATGCAGGCGCCGTAATAAGGCACCAGGAAAAATTCGCGCACCGCATCGCCCGCGTTTTCCAGCGGCACTAAGAAACCGGGCAGGCGGGTCTGCTGACCGTCAAGGCTGGTAACCAGTGGAACTTGCGACATGGCGTCCTGCAAGTCGGCGAACAGTCGCTGCGCTTCGGGGTCGGAGTCGTCCAGTTCCTGAATGTTATAGCTGTCCAGATCGATTTGATCGCGGATGGTCTGGAAGTCGAAATCTTCCGGCAATAAGTCGTCCCAGCTGAGTTCGCGATAAGCCAGATCATCAGGGTTGGCGATCGGCTCGATGGTCTCACTGGGTTCCAGATCACGCTCTTCCGCGGACAGTTGAGACGGGGTTGTACCCAGTGCCGGCTCGGTCGCCGGTTGGTTGGCCTGGGCCTGAATGTCGGCGCTTACTTCATCGTCGGACTGGCCGCAGGCGCTGAGCAGAGCGGTGGCAAATACCAGGCTAAAGAGTGGAAAACGGATCGACATCGGTAGCAGTCTGCCTTGGAATGTGCGGGATACGGTATAACATCTAACGACGGGTGCAAGCGGTCATGGGTTGCACGCTGCAGGTTTACCCGGCCTTGACTGTGCAAGGCCGGATCCAGCGCCACCAGGCTCAGTCCGCCATCGGGTGGTAACGCCAGCCTTGCAGGGATTTTTGATTTGCCAGTTGCAGATCAAACAGAACGCGGCCATCGGCGTTGGTCAGATCAGTGATCTCAACCTCGCGGGTATAGAGCCCTTTCTCCACTCGAATCTGTTTCGGCAGGGTGATTTCGCCGGCGGCGACGGTGAAGCTGCCGTCAATATCTTCCAGGCGAATGCCACGGGCATCGCGACGGATGTCTTCGCGTTTTACAAAGCGGTATTCACCATTGGGTAAGCGACCCAAAACGGCATAAGTTTCCCCTTCACGCACCACCATGCGCATCCGGTTGACCTCGCCGGTGGCAACATTTTCGACGCTGAAAATATAGTTATATTCCAGCTCCGCATCGCCTTTAACGACGATGTCGGTACCGAAGACCACCAGACCTTCCGGTTCGCCATCATAGGGCGCCATTGTTGGGCTGATGCTGCAGCCGGTCAGCAGTAACACAGATAAAACAGCCGTCAGGCCGAGCGTTTTCAAAGCAGACATAAGGCACTTCCGAAAGTGGTTTGAACGGTGCCGCAGCATAACGCAGGGACTGGCCGGTATACAGCTTCCATCAGTCATGGATGCGTCGAAACGGGTGGCAGGGTGACCACATCGAACCAGTAGGTGTCCATGGTGCGGATCAAGTCACGCAAACCCTCGAAACGCAGTGGAAAGCGCAGCACGCTGTTGGCGCCGAACTGATAGAGAATGCGCGCCAGGGCCGGGTTCTCACCCTCAATCAAGACCACCAGTGGCACGCTGCGCCAGCGCGGTAACAAGCGGATTTCCTCAACCGCTTTACGGCTACGCTCGGCGTCGTTCAGGTAGGCAATTAAACACAGATCGATGCGTGCCATCGGAGCGGCGACAACACCGGAACCCAGAGCGGCTTGCTGATAGTGGTCGATATCGCAAAACTGATGCAGGTGATGGCACAGCTGATAACCGGCTAACGCCTGCTCGATATGCTGCGCCAGAGCCGAATCGTCAGTCAGCAAGAGCAGATGGTGGTTGCGATAAGCAGGCATGGCGTGTTCACTTTGCTGAACCCAGCAGCCGGGGCTCAAGCTCTGCCAGGGGCATGGGGCGGTAATAGTGGTAACCCTGAAAATACCGGCATCCCTGTTGGCAAAGCAAGTCCACCTGCTCCGCCGTTTCGACACCTTCGGCCACGACTTCCAGTTGCAGCCCCTGCGCCAGCGACAGTATGGATTGGGTAATGGCCGGCTCAGACAGCTCCGGACCGCCTTTACCACTGACGAAACTGCGGTCGATCTTAATACGGTCCAGCGGCAGGTCGCGCAAGTAACGCATCGATGAATAACCGGTGCCAAAATCATCAATAGCAATGCGAATGCCGGCGTCTTTCAGTCGCTGCATCATCTTGCTGTAGACCGTACCACTGTCGATAAAAACCTCTTCGGTCAACTCAATTTCCAAAGCGCCATCCACCAGCTGATGCTGTTGCACACAGTCGATTAGATGATCGGCAAAGCCATTGAATTTAAGTTGGCGTGGCGAGACATTGATCGACAAGGGAATATGAATGCCAGCCTTTTGCCAGTGACCTACCAAACGACAGGCGGTTTCGATAACCCATTGGCCGATTGGCACAATCAAACCACAGCGCACGGCGATTGGGATAAATTCATCGGGTGACACCAACTGACCATCTGGCCGATGCCAGCGGATCAATGCTTCCAGGCCGGCAATCTGTTGGGTTTGAATATCGACCTGGGGCTGAAAAAACAGCTCGAACTCGTTATCAGCCAAGGCTTCGCGTAAGGCTTTTTCCAATTCCAGGCTACGCATTAATCGTTGCTGCAAATTCTCGGTGAAAAAATGATAGCGACCCGGCCCCAACGCCTTGGATTCATACAAAGCCATATCGGCTTTCTGCATTAGTTCAATCGGCAGCTCGCCGTTTTCCGGATACAGCGCCACGCCGATACTGACCGACACATCCAGGGTGGTATTGCTGATCGGTGCCGGCCTGCAGACTTCTGCGCAGACTTTTTCGACAATCTGGGTTACGTCATCGGCGGAGTTGATACCATCGAGCAGAACGGTGAATTCATCGCCGCCAATGCGTGCGACAAAATCACTTTTGCGTACCGAGCGTTTCAGTCGGTCACCCACCAAGGTCAGCAATAAATCACCAATATGATGGCCCAGACTGTCGTTCACATCTTTGAAACGGTCCAGATCCATAAACAATACCGCCAGTTGCGCATTGCTGCGAGACGCGCGGGCAATGGCCAACTCCATATGTTCCTCAAACAGGACTCTGTTACCAAGGCCGGTTAAATGGTCGCGCCGGACCAGTTCGGCAATTTCCTGCTCCGAATTTTTGCGTTCAATGGCATGACGAATGGTACGATCCAAAAAAGCGGTACTTAGATCATCCTTGGGAATAAAATCCGCGGCGCCTTGCTTCATTAGCATGTCATCCAATTCCGCTGAATTGCTGCCGGTCATTACCACTATGGGTTTGGTGCAACGAAGCTCGCGTGCCTGATGCAGAACATCCAGGCCGGAGTGTTCGCCGAGAAAATAGTCGAGCAGAATAATGTCGTAATCATCGTCGATCAGGATCTTCGAAGCCTCCGTCATGGTAGTCAGGTGGCGGACCTCATAGTCTGCCCGCTCACTCATCCGCAGGGCCGTTTTTATCAGCAGAAAATCCTCATTATCATCTTCAACAATGACCGCACGAATGGTGTTTTTAATTGCACTGCTCATGCCTTGCTCCTGTCACCAAACCAGTACTGATAGACTGAACTTAAAATGTTGTCTAAGGCATTGGGATCGTCGGGTTTACTGATGTAGGAATTGGCATTTAATTCATAACAGCGGCGGATATCGTCGGGTGCATCGGAGGTCGAAAAAATCAGGATAGGCAGGTCCACCCAGTTTGGATTCGACTTTAAACGCTGCAGGCATTTACGGCCGTCCAGGCGTGGCAAGTTCAAATCGAGGAATATGATGAGTGGCGGCACTTCGTTAGGCAGGGCGCCATCGTCGATAATGTCGTTTAGATAATCAAAGAGGGCGTCACCGTCATACAGGCTGATCACCTCCAGAGGAACATCAGCACGCCGGATGGCGGTTTTGACCAGCAAAATGTCTTCAGGATCATCGTCGACCATAACCAGCTTGCGCTTAACATCAGTTGTCATGAACGACCTCCGTCGGTGCTTCCGTCTGGGGCTGTCGTACCGGTAAATCGATAATAAAAGTGGTGCCCTCCTGGTCGCGCCCGTTGGCCATGATGACGCCGTTATGCCGATCGACAATTTTCCGGCAAATCGCCAATCCCATGCCGGTGCCGGGATATTCCGAACGGCCGTGTAATCTTTTGAAGACCTCAAAAACCTGTTCGTTATAACGTGGGTCGAAACCAATGCCGTTATCGCTGATCACCAGACGGTAACGTTCATCGGGCAAGGCTTGGCCCTGTATCAGAATATGAGGCGTCCGCTCGGGGTGACGATACTTCAGGGCATTGCTGAGCAGGTTCTGCAACAATTGTCTGAGCTGGCTACTGTCGGCATCAATTCGTGACAGTCCGCCGACTTCAACAGTGGCATTGGTTTCTTCGATAGTCAGCTGCAGATCAGCCTTAACCTGTTCCACTACCTGAGCAATATCAGTCTCGATAAACCGACGGCCCTGAGAGGTAATTCTGCTGTACGACAGCAAGCTTTCGAGCAGTTCACGCATGCGTTCGGCGGCACTCACAATGTAGTGTGTGAACTCCTGACCTTCGCTGGTGAAATTGCCGTAGTCATTGCTTAACAGTAAGCGCGAAAAGGAAATGATTTTACGCAAGGGTTCGCGTAAATCATGAGAGGCAATAAAGGCGAATTCCTCCAGCTCTTTGTTGGAACGTTCCAGTGCTTCATTGTGTTGTTGAATGCGTTGTTCGTAACTGCGTCTTTCGCTGACATCGACAATGGACGCGATGATTTCTCCACCCTCACCGCCACTGATTGGATTCAAACCAATTTCAACCGGCACAGCAGTGCCATCCTGACACAGGCCGAACAAATCCTGACGGTCACCCATCATGCGTTTGGAGGGAGACGCGCTGTAATTAAGGCGACGCGCTTTGTGCTCGGGGCGATCCGGTCGGGGCACCAGATCCTCAACACAATGCCCCACCAGATCGGCGTAACGAAAGATACTGTTGGCGGTGGCATTGGCCTGCAGAATATGACCACTGGGCGACACCACGATCATGCCATTAGGTGCGGATTCGAAAATACTTTCCAAGCGTTGCCGGATGCGATGCGCCGTCATGACCTCCGCTTCCAGCGCCTCTTTGGCCTGTTCCAGTTCGCGGGTGCGTTCGCTGACGGTACGCTCCAGCGATTCATTCATCCGGAAAATTTCGGTTTCAGCACGCAGGCGCAGTTGCATCTCTTCATTCAGGCTATGGTTGCGTTCTTCCAGCTCAGCCGGACTGGGAATCTGCATCAACCTGGGTAATAACGGCCACAGCAGAATGGCGGTCACGACCGACACCACCGCTGTCAGCAATTTAATCAGCCCTTCAAGATAGTAATTACCATTCCAGATGTTCCACAGCGCGAGAAAGTGAGTGGTGCCACAGGCGACAATAAAGAGCGCAAACAGCTTGAACATCCAGCTGTATTCGAAGTTGGGTCGTTGACGCCACAACACCAACAACGCCAGTGGAATGGAGTAATAAGCCAGCGCAATTAACAGATCGGAGCCGGCATGCAGAATGAGCAGATCGGGCCGCCATAAGAAACACATGCCATGAGGCATGAATTGAATGTCCTGGAAGTACGTCGAGATGCTGGCCATAGGCACTCCTTTGACGCCGGTTAAGGCGTAACCTGCCAGGCAATGAGTGGCAGCTCCTGATAGCAATCGATTAACGGTTAACCCGGCCGACGCCAAAGCACTGTAACTGCACAGTGCTTGGTGCAGTCTAGTCAGTGTCTGGGTGCTTTTCCAAAGCCGGCCAAAATTGTTTTCGTACGGTGATCGGGTTCAAGAGACCGTGCGACGCCTTTGTTATATGATTGCGCCTGGGATAAAGGTATAGGGATTTAATAGATGTCGACTAAAGGGAACCTGTTTTTTGTTCTGTGCTATGCGCTGACACACCTTGTTATGGCGTTTGGTCTGGAGCGGTCAATGCATTCTGGCGATGTGCAGCTGTACTATCGCTTTGCGCTGGAAACCTGGCAATCGATAACCCATTTTTCGCTCTTTAGCGGTGGTTTTGATATTGAATATCCCCCGCTGACGGCGTTCTTTGTCACCGTGCCATTGGCGGCTGCAAAGTTGCTGGGGAATCAGGTTGAGTTTGCGGTCTGGCATTTCTTCTTCAAATTATTTTATTGGCTGATCGACCTTGGTGTGATGCTGGTGCTGCTGAAGTATCTGGCGCAAAGTCCGCTGAAGAATTCAGATCGCTGGTTGTGTTTTGCGTCGCTCTATCTGATGTCACTGGTGTTGGCGCCGTTATATTTCGATCGCTTGGATGTGTTGCTAGGCGCACTGATTTTTGCCGCCTTGGTTTGCGCATCATCGGCCGCGAAAAACTCTGTTTGGCCCTGGTTCTGGTTATCCGTTGGCGTCTGTTTCAAACTGATTCCGGTGCTGCTCGGGCCGTTGTTCTTAATCTGCTTTATCGCCCTGCGTTTCAACCCAAATAATGGACTGTCGCTGGCACGTATTATAGTTACTGAAACGGGTCGTGCAGGTGCTTTTTGTATGGCTGTTTGCTTTGCATTAATTCTGCCGTTCCTACTGTTGTGGGGCACCGATCTGTTTGCGTTTTTAAGTTATCACAGCGAACGCGGGTTGCAGGTTGAATCGACCTATAGCAACCTGATTTTGTTGTTGCATCATTTGTCTGGTTTGTCAGCGATGGTCAGCCTTGCTTATGGCTCGTTCAACATCAATTCAGCCCTGGACGGGCCTTTGCTGATGATCAGTTCGGTATTGTTGTTCGCTGTTTTACTCAGCTGTTATGGCTACGCAGCTCAGGTGTTCTATCGGCTGGCTAAGGTCGGAAAATTTGATGATCGGCGTCGTGCCATCGAACTGTTGGCAACATTGGTCTGCCTGTTATTACTCGGCGCTATTCTGACTGCCAAGGTATTCTCACCGCAATATATGTTGTGGTTATTTCCCTGCTATGTACTGGTCGGTAACGACGGTCGAGCAGCGACTCTGTTTCAGGTAATGTTGCCCTTGGCTTGTGCGTTAACCACGCTGATATATCCGCTGACTTATGAGCGGGATTTTATTCAGGTAGGTTTGGCCTGGACTGAAGATGGTCAGACGTTCTGGCCAGCGCCCACTGTCTTGGCGACGGTATTGCTGACGTTGAGAAATCTGGTGCTGGTGATTGCCGTGGTTGCCCTGCTGGGCGTTGTTCGACGTCATGTTTTAACGGCTGAACGTCCAGGCTGAAGGCAAAAAAAAGCCCCGCTATCATGCCGGGGCTTTTGCCCAGACCTTCAGCATATTAGCCGTGATCTTCCGCTGACTTCGGCAGGAAGCGCCGTGCAAAAACGGCAAACTGTTCGATGTAGGTAACCACCACGGGGACCACCACCAGGGTCAGAATGGTCGAGCTGATCAGGCCACCAATAACCGCATGGGCCATGGGCGCATTCTGGCCGGCGCCTTCGTGGATATTCAACGCCAGTGGCAACATGCCGAAGATCATCGCCAGGGTGGTCATGATGATCGGACGGAAACGCGTCATGCCCGCTTCGACCAACGCATCGTACAGATTCAGGCCGTGTTTGCGTCCCTGGTTGGCGTTATCGACCAACAGGATGGCGTTCTTGACCACCAAGCCCATCAGCATAATAAAGCCGATGATGGAGTAGATGTTCAGGGTGCTGCCGCCCACCAACAGACCAAGCATAACGCCGATCAGCGCCAGTGGCAGCGACGCCATAATGGCAATCGGCTGCAGGAAACTGCCGAACTGCGACGCCAGAACCAGGTAGATAAAGACAATCGCCAACAGCAAGGCCTGACCAGCGGAAGCGGCGGTCTCAGCCAGTTGTTCGGCATCGCCGCCCATGGAAATGCGGTAGCCGCTGGGCAGGGTCATGTCGTTGATGGCTTGCTGAATTTGCGGTGTTACTGAGCCCAGCGGAACACCGGCCAGGTTGGCGCTGAGCGTTACCTGACGCGACAGATCCAGCCGGCTGATTTCCGACGGACCGGTGGATTCGACAATGTCAGCCACCTGATCCAGACGCACCACCGCCGAACTGCCGGTGGCGCCACTCTGACTGATCGGCAGGCGCGCCAGGCTGCTCACGTCACTGCGCAAGTCTTCCGGCAGACGCACCACCAGAGTGTGGTTTTCACCGTTGGGTGCGGTCCAGTCGGACACTTCTTCACCGCCGACCAAAGGTCGCAAGGTCGCGCCGATCTGTTGCAGGCTGACACCCAGATCGCTGGCCGCTTCACGGTCGATGCGAATGCCAATGATCGGCTGGGCCGCGTTCAGGCTCGACTCGATATCGGTGATGCCGTCGATCTCCGCCATGCGCGACGCCAACTCATCAGACAGCCGTTCCAGCGTAGTGAAACTTTCACCGTAGAGGTTGACCTGAATCGGCGCACTCACACCGCCAAAGCCGCCGGCAGCGCCGACACGTACGGTTGCACCGGCCACCTGTTGCAAGGCGTTGCGTACTGGAATAGTCATTTGCTGAGGCGTGCGCTCGCGCTCTGATGGTTCGGTCATCGACACCACTAGGGTGGCGCTGGTTTCACCCTGAGCACCGGCACCGGCGTTGATGGTGGTGTAGGTGCCGGTGACTTCCGGGAACTGGCGCAGGATGGCGTTAACCTGGCGCACCTTGGCCGTGGTGTAGTCCAGGTTGGAACCTTCCGGCGTTTCCAGATCGACCTGGAATTCGCTGTTATCAACGGCGGGTGAAAACTCAAATCCGACCATGGGCGCCAGGAAAAAACTGCCAATAAAGGCGCAGAAGGCAATCGCCAAGGTGATGACGCGATGGCGCAAACTCCACTTCAAAACTGAGCGGTAACGCTGGCGCAAAGCATCGAACCAGCCATCGAATTTTTCTACACCGCGGCCGATAAAACCGCGCTTGGCGTTGGGCTCGGTTGATGGGTCGTACCAGACACTCGACAACATCGGATCGAGCGTAAAGGCGACGAACATGGAGATTGCCACCGCCACCGATACCGTCACCCCAAACTGCAAAAAGAAGCGACCGAGAATGCCATCCATAAAAGCCACCGGCAGGAAGACGGCGATGATCGACAAAGTCGTCGCCAATACCGCCAGGCCGATTTCGTTGGTGCCATCGAGCGCTGCCTGTTTGTGGTCTTTATTCATGTGCAGATGACGCATGATGTTTTCGCGCACCACGATGGCGTCGTCGATCAACAAACCAACGGCCAGTGACAGCGCCAACAGCGTCATCATATTCAGCGTAAAGCCGAGGAAGTGCAGCGCAGTCATGGTGCCAATGATGGAAATCGGCAGCGTTAAACCGGTGATGACAGTGGAGCGCCAGGAGTTCAAAAACAGGAAGACGATCACCACCGCCAGCAGCGCACCTTCGACCAGCATATTGCGCACCGTGTGGAAGGATTGTTCGACCGGTTCGGCGTTATCGCGCACCACTTCAATGTGCACGCCATCGCGCGCCAGTTCCTGCTCCAGTTTATCAATTTCCTCACGCACCGCTTCGGCCACGGCGACGGTATTGGCGCCCTGCGTTTTGACGATGTCGATGGCCAGCGCCTGTTCATCATCGAGCAGCGCCAGACTGGTCAGTTCAGAAACACCCGGCACGATGGTGGCTACGTCACCGAGGTAAACCGGTTGGCCACCCTGGCGGCCGATGATCAGTTTGAGAAAATCATCGAGCGACTGAATGCGGCCTTCCACCTGAATGGAGGTGACTTGCCGATCCTGGCGAATTGAGCCAGCCGGCAGATTCATATTTTCCTGGTTCAGTGCCGACACCACCTGACCGATGCCAACGTTAAAGGCCGCCAGTTTGTCCGGGTCGACCAACACATTCAGCTGGCTGGCCTGGCCACCAACGACGGTGGTGTTACCCACGCCCTGAATGATCGACAAACGCTGGGTGATGGTGTCTTCGGTCAGGGTGGTGAGTTCACCGGTGGTCAGTTCGGACGAGCTGACCGAGAGCGACATAATCGGGAACTGCGCCGGGTCGAAACGCCAGATCAGTGGATCGTCGGCACCGTCCGGAAAGGAGGCGGTGACGGTCGACATCCGGTCGCGCACATCCTGAGCGGCACGATCGGAATTAACCTCCAGATCGAACAGAATCACCACCAGAGCCTGGCCCTGACGAGCGGTCGATTCGATGCTGTCGATGCCGTTGATGGCGTTCACCGAATCCTCGATCGGCTTGATGATGTCGTTCTCAACCGCCTCGGGGGAAGCGCCCGGATAGGAGGTCACGACGGCCACGACCGGTACATCGATGTCCGGCATCTGTTCAATCGGCAGACGTTGGTAAGAGTAAAAACCAAACACCATGATGGCGACCATAATCATGGTCGCGAACACCGGTTGGCTGACGCTGATTCGGGTCAGAAACATCAGTTCGCCTCCATCAGGCGGACCTTATCTCCGGCCTTCAGTTCGGGCAGCGGAGCGGCTACATACTGAGTGCCTGCCGCCAGGCCCGAGGTGATGGCAACACGTTCGCCGCCGTTCCACAGTTCGCCGGTTTCCACAGCGGTGCGTGCTAATTCGTCGTTGTTCAGCGTCAGCACAAATTCGCCGTCGGCGTCTTCACGCAGCGCATCGACCGGAATCGACAAGGCGTCATCGCGCTGGGCGATCACAATTTCCACGCTGGCAAACATACCGCCGCGCAGACGCTCTTCCGGGTTAGGCACACGAATATAAACCGACGCCGTCCGGGTGCCGCTTTGGGCCACCGGATTGACGCGATCGACTTCGCCGGTGAAGCGTTCGCCGCTGATGCCGTCAACCTGAATCAGCGCGGTTTGGCCGGGTTTGATGCTATCGACCGCACGCAGTGGCACATTGGCGGCCAGTTCCATCGCCGATAGATCGACCAGCGTCATCAGCGGCGTACCCGTGGAGACATACTGACCGGCTTCGACCGAGCGACTGGCAATACGGCCAGCGACCGGCGCCGTCACAGTGGCATTGGCGAGCGCGCGTTCAGCGGTTTGGACCGCCAACTGCTGCGCCTCAAGATTGGCTTCCAGCGCAGTAACCTGAGCGCGTTGCGACTCGATTGACGACTGCGGTGTCATGCCGCGTTCACCCAGGGAGCGATCGCGTTCCAACTGGTTACGGGCGACAGCCAGATTGGCCGCAGTGGAGCGGGCGTTGGCGCGTTGTTGGTCCAGTGTTGAGGCCAAGTCATCGGTTTCCATGCGCAGCAACACAGCGCCGGCTTCGACGGCATCACCAGAACGCACCAACACCTCGGCGATGGGCGCATTAACCCGCGCCGCCAACTGCGTCGTAGCCAGCGGGCTTAAAGTCCCGGTGACTCTGACGCTTTGCCGGATCGAGCCGCGCTCGGCCGTGGCCACCTCGGTGGCATTCAATTGCATGGTGGGGACGTCATCGGCGTCTTCTTCACCGGCGCCGGAATCGTCACCGCCGCCGAGCACGACCATCAGCACCAGCGCCACAACGATGACACCCGCGACAATCCACGGCCAGCGACGGCGTGGTTGGGGAAAACCCTGGCGCAATGCTTCGGCCTTGCGTTTTTCGCGGCGGCTCATCGCCCAGTCGGGCTTGTCGTCGAGAGGTTGGTTGGACATAACGAATGACCTTAAGTCGAGTGATTGTTTGCTGACGATGTTGAGCGTCAGTCCAATTCCGGCAGTTGATCGAACATCTGCCGTGCGGTTTCGGCGGAGACCCGGTAACACTGGGCCAGACCCTGAATGCGTTGCTTCACCTTCGACGAATCGTCCGGCAGCAAGGGCAACATGGTTTCAATCTGTTCGGCACGGACCAGAAAACGCTCGGTCATGGTCCGGCTCATCTGACGGTAGAGGTCAGGCACCAGGGCGTAGCTGTCCTGCCGGTTCGAGCGCTTGATATGCTCGATCACACCGATGCTGGCCAGCCGCCGCGCATTGGTGCTGGCGCTGGCTTTGCTGATCTCCAGACGCTGCGCAAAATCGTTCAGCGTCAGCGCCCGACCTTCCACCAGCAGCAAACCGAACATCCGCCCGCCAATGCGGGGCTCGCCATCGGTTTGGCTGATCAGGCCCATCAGTTCAACGAAATCGTCGTAGGTATTTGGCATAGGGGTTCCTCAAGTCTGGCAAAGGTAGGCGCGCTCCATCGTTCAGTCAATACTGAACGATGGAGCCATAAGTCATGACTTTCGTAGGCGTGGAACTTTCATAGGAGCTGCGTTTTTATAGAGAGAACTGAATCACCAGGAATTTATAGGCAGGTATGTCATGGCTAATGTCTTTTTTATCGTTAGAAAATAGATAACTAATCGTTTGATTTTTAATTTTGTTCAAACGAATTTTCAAACGAAAAATTCTGTTAACTAAATAGAGTTCTAATGCCAGGAGCGTTCAGGCCAATAAAGCTGCAGTTTATGATTTTAATGGTGTCGTATCTGTCCCCTTCAGCATAAATTAAGCCTTCTATTTCTTCGCTTTGTGGAGATAATTGCCTGCGTTAGCTGTCGCTCATTCAAGGAGAGAGTGAGTGGTGATTGTCGTGATTAAAATATCACAGTAAGGCAGGGATCAGGCTTTGAAAAAATTCATCATTTTGGCCGCATTATTATGCTGTCAAGCAGCAAGCGCACACCAAACGAATACACCTAGAATTGTAAACGGCGACGAACTAGCAGGTGAGGAAGGTCAGTTTTTTGTCGCACTGATGGAACCATTTAGCTGGTCCGGAAATGGTGGTGGTGAACATTGGAACCCTCTCTGTGGTGGTGTCTATCTTGGTGATGGACTGGTATTGACAGCTGCCCACTGTGTTGAAGTGATTCCCGAAGGTGCGACCTTTGCGGCCTTGATTGGTAACCCGAATGCGACAAGAAATTCAGTCGGTGATTCGTACATGCAGTACGAATACTGCACTGATCCTAGCGCCAGTGGTAACCCGATCTGCAAAACCGCCCCGAGCGATGGTCTATCCAATGTAGGTGACTTCGAAGGCTTCTTTTATACCGGTTATCTTGCTTATACAGGTGATGAACAACTAGAAGTTACCAAGTCTGATTCAACTGTGTTGATCCACCCGGACTACAGAGGGCTTTCTACTGGCAATGACTTGGCGCTGATTAAATTCAAAGTTCCCGCTATTGATCCAGTGCATATCGGACTGCCCGATACCGATATTTTTCGGGTTGGCGATACCTATAAAGTTATTGGTATGGGCGATACCTTGATCGACAGCTGTAGGCGCGCGCGATAAATCTTTGCTGCGCGCGCCATATTTAAGTTTTTCTGTTCTTGCCTACTGAGTAAATGAGTTTCAAAAACTGGTCAATGTAGTGCACGACCGAGTTAGCTTCCCTTGCTTAAGTCTTCCCCCAATTTGTTATCCGCTTCGGGTTCAGGTTGAATGCGAGTCAAAGCAGGCTTTTCGTTGTACGAGTGTAGTAAGCCTATATAGAAGGTACCGCCTCTTTCGAAATATTCATCTACGTCCTCTTGGTACACCATTCCTCGCCAGACATCGCCTGCTTGCAACTTATGAGGAATAACCCCGTCTTCAAAATGTGTGAACCTAATATGTGAGTGCATTTTCCTTCGAAGTAACCGGTCAAACTTGCCCTCATATCTCACCATCACCAAGCCGACTAATGTGGTTGCCTGTGTTCCATTATTGGAAATGAATACAGCGACCATTTTGTCTGACCTTACAGGGACTCCACCGACACTAAGTGTCAGATGCTGAGCCACCCTTACTCGCAACTTCGGCCCTTCTTTAAAGTACCGAAACACTTGCCACAATAGACTAATAACACCCGTCAACGTGGCCACAATCAATGCTAGGTCTTCCAGGCTAAAAGCTTCAGCAGCCGCTGCGGCTTCGGTTGGTGTCATGGTGCGCTCTGGTCGGTTGGGGGTGGGTGTAGGCTACTATAGTTCACGGCTTAACCCGTAACCGCTCCCTCTCAAACGCCGGCTCCCAACTAGCCAGGGCTTCGTTTTGAGGCTCGCCTGGTAACACTGCGCCGGCGTCCAGTTCGGCTAACACCTCCGCAAATAAGCGCAGGCCCATTGGGCCTAGTTCGCGTCGCCATAGGGTGGTGGCGGTGTCGTTGGGGTGGATGTGGCACCAGGCTTGGCGGACGATGGGGCCGGTGTCGGCTTGGTCGTCCATCCAGTAGAGGCTGCCGCCGGTGATCGGTTCGCGCATGTGGATGGCCCAGCGGATGGCGTCGCGGCCTCGATGTCGGGGCAGCAAGCTGGGGTGGTAACCCAGGGCGCCCAGACGGGCTCGCTGGCGAACGTCGGTGCTGATGTAGCTGTGCGCATGGGCGGCCAGGATGAGGTCGCACGGTGGGCAGTCGTTGGGGTGATGGCCCAGCGGTATGCCGGCGGATTGGGCTACTTTGGCCAGGCGGTCGGTGTCATTTGGGGCGATGGCCATTAACACCTGGTGTTTGCTTTGCCGGCACTGCCTGAGCAGTTCGGCGGCGAGCCACTGCTGGCCAATGATGACCAGCTTCATGCGTCCGGCCCCAGGTAGCGAAACCCCTGCACAGCGCGAAAGTGGCCACCAAACCCGCTGCCGGATACGGCCGCTCCTTTGCGTTGCCGGCTGTGTGCCAAACTGCGTGCGCTGCGCACTTTGCTACCGCCGGTTAAGGCGGCTGAGACTTGCGTCCAGTGTGGGTGACGACGCAGGGCCGCTGCCAGGCCGGGGTGGCTGGTGTGAAACAGGGTGCGCAGTGGCAAGCCATAGCGGTTGTGGCCAGCCAGCCAAAGGTCGCACACGGCGTTGAGGAAGCGCACGCCCACGCCGGCGCCTTGCCATTCGGGCATGACGACTAAGCGGCAGGCGCGCGCTTCCACCAGGCCTGGCCGGGTGGAAAAGGCGACGTGGGCAACCGGCTGCCCGTCGATCCAGCCGGTGTAGTGGCTGGCGGCGATCATCGGCGGCAGCTTTAAATAGTGATGCGTTTCAAAGGGTTGGTAGTCGCGTTGGCGGGCGGCGTGGATGTCGAGTTCGAGCTGAGGCCGGGGCCGAAGCCACCCCCATTGAAACTGGCCGGTGGCGGTGTTGAACACCCAGTCGGGTTGCAGCCAGTCGAGGATGTCGTGGTGGCACGACAGCAACACCGCCCGCCCCTGGGTGCGGCGCCAGGCTTTGGCGAAGGCGCTGGCGCCAATGCGGGCGATCTGCCGGTCGATCACCGAGCTGAATTCATCCACCACGGCCAGGGCCGGTGCTTCGCACACCAGGCGCGCTAAGTTGGCGCGGAATTGCTCGCCGGTGGAGAGCACCGGGTAGGGCCGCAACCAGGTGGGCACGCTGCCTAAGCCCACGGCTGATAGGGCGGCGGCCACCGCATCGAACGAGCCGCCAGGGTCGATGGCGTCGATGATGGCTTGGCGGCTGGGCCAGGTGGGTTGGTACAGCGGGCCGAGCTGCTGGCCGATGGAGCTTTTGCCGCTGCCTGATGGACCAACCACGACGCCCAGTTGCCAGGGCTGATCTTCGATGGGGAGGTCGGCGTCGAGGTCGAAGCGGTGGCCGCTGTCGACGTTGAACAAGCTTTTAACCCGAGCCGCTCGGTAGCTTTGAAAGTCGGGGCTGCGGTGACGGATGCACACCTTCATACGCACACCACCTTCAGTTTATAGCCCTGCTTTTTCAGTGTCTGGTAGGCGGCCTGCTGCGCGGCTTCGTCACGGCAGACCACCACCAGGCCATACTTGGGTTTGTAGTGAAAGCCATTACGGCCGGGCGCTTGCTTTGGGGTTGGCATGGGTGCCTCCACAATCGGCAGTCGGGCTGCGCGCATTAGGAGGCTCGGTGGCCTTCGATTCGATGGTGTTAAAGGTGCCGCAACGCGGACACTTAATCTGCAATTGATAGATGCCTTCGACCATCGCCAGTTTGCGCTGGCAATGGCCACAACGTAGTTCTTTCACGATCAGCAAACCCGTTTCAATCTGGTAATCTAACCCGGCTCTCGCGAGAGCGGAGGGCCTGGCCTGGTTTGCAGCCGTTACTGCGGACTGGGGACCGGGCCGGGTGTTCGTGCACCCGGCTCGGTCGCCCTCTCTTTTACGCCTGGTTGCCAGGCGTTTCTTCTGCCGGTACCGCGTCGCGCGGGGGCGCCGCTTCCCAGGCGGCCACCAACGCTTGCACGTATTCGGGTGGCTCGCTGAACACCTCATTTTTCGCGCTGCGCAGTTCCACTTCGGTGTAGGTGTTGTACACCTGCACCGCGTGGATGTTGGCGGGCACGGCTTCGGGTATTTTTTCGAGCGTGCGGGCTTCGCCGTTGATGCTGACCTGGCGGTCGTCGGATACAAAAATCAGTCTCATGGCTGGGGTTTCCTCAATAAGTGGTTTTGATGGGCGGTCTCGGCCAGCAGCCGCTGGCTATTGGCATTGGCCTCGACCATGGCATTACGGAACGATTCAACCGCCGCGCCAGTGGCGCGTTGCTGGGCACTGTTTTCGATCAGCAGTATGGGTTGCCAACGGACGGCGCAGTCGTGGTGATCGACCGGCTGGTTGGTTTGCGGATGTCGCCCACGGATGTGAATCCAGAACGTGCACTCACCCTCAATACAGGGCTTGCGCAACAGTGGGCACAGGGGTTTATCGCGGCGGGCCATTATTGTTTCACCGCGATAATAACGTCGGTGTAGGCGACGTTCAGGTTGAAGGCATGGCTGTGGGCTTCAGCGCTGGAAGCATTCGCGGCGTGGTCGTGGGAATGGCTCCTGCCAACGTCTAATCTAAGTAAGTTTAAAGGCGCGTTGCCATTAGATATATCTGTTCCTTTTATAACAGAAGATTCTTCATACGTGAAAACGCCACCAACACTCGGCAATTTTAGAGGTACGTAATAGATCCAACTATATAAGCTCGGGATCTGCTCCTTAGTTAGGCTCCGTCCAGCCACCGTCACCTCATGCCCATGCGCCCCCGCCTCACTGACGGAAACGCTGCTGTTAAACGCCGCCTTAAACCCAGCCGAGCCACCCTGACTAACCGCACCCGTCACAATCCTTAACGCTCGATCATCCATCGCTGCATCGGTCACCTTCACCCACCCCACGGGCGCGGTGCTCTGCTGAAACAACATCCGCGTACCCGCCGGGAAGCGGGCCTCAAAACGGTTATCCGATGCGTCTTTGGTGAAGTACCGATTGTCTGATGCGTCCTTGGTGTAATACCGCTCATCCGCCTCCACCTTCGAATAACTGTCCCGATCCCGCCCAATCCGAAACCAGGCGTCGGCGTCCACCTCGTACATCAGCTCATCGCCCGATACCACCGCCTGGCCGTGCAACAGGCCATCGCCGACGATGCGGTAGAAGCCGTTGATGGCCTGGCCATCGATGCTGGGCACGGGCGGGTCGCCGTCGGCTGGGTCCCACACGCCCACGAACACTACGCCGGAGATGGCCAGCTGGGCGGCGTGCTCTGCCTCGCCGGCCACGGTGCGCAGGTCGTCGCTGAAGGTGTTCAGTTCGTCGGAAAAGGTCTCGAAGGTGGCCTGGGTCTGGTTGATTTTGTCGACGAATTCCAGGGTATCGCCTACTTGCACGCGCTGCGGCACAAGGTTAATGGGCGTGGGGGTTCGAATAGGGCTGGGCATGGTTAAACCTCCAAAAAGGTGAGCGATGACTGCCAGTTGCCCGGCAGGTTGTGGGTGGTTTTCAGGCTGGTTTCGCGGCGGCACACCAGGGTGCCTTCCAGTTCCTGCATAACGCTGTGCGCCTGTGGGTAGAGCGACACCAGCAGGTCGGCGCCCAGGCCCGCTTTGCCTAACAGGCTGACCAGGCGGGCGCGGTCGGCATCGTTCAGCCAGTCGAGGTCCACCTGAATGCGGCGACGCTGATCGGCCAGGCCCACGGTGCGCAGCGAACCGGCTTCGGTGGTGACGTGCTCACCGCTCTCCTGCCACTCAATCACCGGCGACCAGGCCACGTTGGTCTGCGGCCGGAAGGCTTCGCCGACAATGATGCGGCCCACTTCCATATAGTCATTCGTGGGCACACCGCCGAGCGTGAGGCGGTAGCCGGTCACCAGGTAGGGTCGGTCGATCCAGTGCACGGTGATGGGCACGTTGCCGGGCAGTTGGTCGTTGAAGGTGGCGCCCCAGGGGTCCACACCGGCGCGCCACAGGCCAGCGGGCAGGATGATGGCGGTGGCCACCTGGCCGCTGTCGTACACCACCTGCTCGCCATAAAGCAGCTCAACACGATGCAGGCCGCCGGCGCCCAAGTTGTGGCGCACCAGGGCCACGCAATCGACCAGGCCACCCACCGGCAGCTCGGCGTGAATCACCTGCTCGGCCACGCCCTCGCTGCGCCAGACGCGCGGCCGTTCCGAGCGCTGGGTATGGGCAATGGGCAGCGCTTCGCTGGTGGCGCTCAGGGTGGCTTGGTCGTGCAGATTGCGCGCCAGAATGCGCAGCGTCAGGTCGGTCATTAAAACCACGCCTCCAAGGTCAGTTGTTCGCGGATCGGCGACAGCCGGGTGCTGACAATGCGCCCCAAGCGACCGGCCAGACGCGGATGATCCACCGCCACCGCTTTGCCCGTCAGGGCGGCATCGGCGGGCAAAAACGCCTTCAGTTCCCACACTTCCCGGCGCACCGAGCGCAACGCCAGCCGGTGTTGCAGCTCGGCGTTCACGTCATCGATGTCGACCAGGGCGGTGTCGAGCGTTTGCTCCGGTGCCAGCGGATAGGCGGCCACGGCGTTGGTGGCGGTGCTGGCCAGCCATTCGGTGCGCAGCCGTTCAGCCAAGGCCGGATCGGTGTCGTTCAGGCTGCCCGCCACTTCATCGAGTGGGCTGTGGTTCTGCGCATAGCGCAGCGTCAAACTGGCCAGTGGCTCTTGGGTGCTGGTCAGGCTGAGGCCGTTCAGCGCCAGGTCGTCGGCCGCCAAGGTCAGGTCGGCCTGAGTGGGCAGCACCAGGCGGCGCACGCTCAATTCGCCCAGCAGGTTGATCGACCAGTGCGCGCTGATGGCGCTGCACACCTCATCGAGGATCTGCCGGCCGCTCACCTCGCCGCCATAACGCAAACCCAGGCGGTAGTCAGGCAGACGGTTGGGCAGCGCCAGAGTCGGGTCGAGCGGCAGGCCGTATTGCTCAGCCACCCACTGCACCACCTGCAAGGGTGTGGTGTGCGCCTCGGTCACCTCGCAACGCAAGGTGCGCGGGCTGTAGGCCTCGGTGGTGAATTGGCCATGAGCCAGATCGGCGCTGTGGGTGAGCAGCGGACCGTTGCCATCGCGCACCACCAGCGCCTCGAGCGGCAATTGCGACACCTGGTAGGTCAGCGTTTCGGTATCGATGCGCACCGCCTCGGCGCCCAGCACCTGGCCCAGAATCAGCGGCACCGGCTGGCCATCGGGCAGGCGGTCGCGGGCGATGGGCCGGTCGAGTTGGCTGCTGGCGTCGTACACGCCCAACCGTATCTCGCCGCGCCGGGCACTGAGTAAACCTGCGTTGGTTTGCCGGGCCAGCGGGCGGAAGTCATTGAGCGACCAGTCGGGCGCACCCAAATACAGGGTCAACGGCCAGCCCCGCCACGCATAGCGTGCCCAATGGCGGAGAGTGTCATCGTCCACCAACACCAGCTCGCCCAACTCCGGGTGGCCATCCAGGCGCGTGGTGATGTCCACCGCGCCACGCAACAGGTCGTCATACACTCGGTTCGGCGCGCTGTCGGTGGGTCGGCTCACGTAGGGCTGGCTGGCCACATACTCCACGCCCTGGGCGTGGTGCAGCTCCGCCAGCAGCACCCGGCGGGCGGATGGGTCTTGCAGCCAGGCCGAGTATTGAGCATCGGTGAGCGGCATTAGAGCACCTCCACCGGCGGACGGCTGTGCCGGGCCACGGCATCGAGGCTGCGGCTGTGGTCGCTGCGCTGGCCTTCGGCGGTGCGGTGGGCCTGCCGTTGTTCGCTGCGCAAGGCCGCCACTTCAGCGCGCAGCCGTTCCAGTTCAGCCACCACGGCCTGGCTGACACCACTGTCGTACTGGCGGGCTTCGCGCTCGGTCAGCACGCGCTCGTTCTGGTGCAGCTCGGCCACGTAGCCGTCGAACGGCACCCGCGCCAGGCCTGTGCGGTGGCTGCCGTCGGGGCGGTCGGGCACTTCGGGTGCGGTGTCGGTTTCCGGCTCGGCCAGCAGCGCTTGCAGGCTGCCGGCTAAATCGGCGGGCAAGGCATTCAGTAACTCGGCCACCGTGCTCAGTTGGTCGTAGCTGGCCACCGCCCAGTCGAGTTCCTGGCCGATCAGGTCGCGCAGTGCTTGCTGTTCGGCCAGCATCTGCTCGTTCAGTTCGGCCAGCACGGCTTCGCTGCTGCCGGCTTCCAGATCGAGGCCGAGCTGATCCAGCGCGTTGACCACGTCGTCAAAAATCGCGCCGTAGGCATCGCTGCGGCCGTAGTAAGCATCGGCGTTTTGCAGGTAGGTATCGGCGGCGGCTTGCAGCTCGCGGGCGGCGTCCAGGTCGCCGGCTTCGGCTTTCACCAACAGCTCGGCAAAGCGGGCGCTGGCCTGGTCGAGTTTTTCGGCCGGCTCGGCGGGCGACAGGTCCGACAGCCGCAACTGGGCGGTGTAGTCGCGCAGCTCGCGGGCAATGCGGCCTTGCTCTTGCAACAGTTGAATGCGTTCGTTGTAGCTTTGCTCGATGGCGGCCGATTCGGCGCTGACAAAGTCCGACAGGTCGGCGAAGTACTCTCTTAAGGCCGCGCCGTCGGCGCTGCCCAACACCTGCTCCATCACCTTGCCCTGGTCTTCCAGCTGGCTGTAGTACGCATCGGCCAGGCCGGTGAGTTCGAGCAAGGTGGCAATTTGAGCACGGCCCGCGGAGGTCGAGGCATCGAGGCTTTGCATCAGCGCCCACAGTTCGTCGCGCGTGGCGGGCAGGCTGAGGCCGACGCCACCGAGGGCGCGTTGCAAATCGGTGGCCATGAGGTCGAGCCGGTGCTGTTCCGGTGCAAAGGCTTCAATAAAGCCATTCATACCGGCGATAAATTGCTCCACCCCGCCGGCGGCTTCGACCAGGGCGGTGCTCAGTTGGGCAAATTGTTCGACGCCGGTGTTCTGCGCCTGAATGCCCAGCCGTTCCACGGCCTGCTCGGTCACCTGCACGTTGGTGGCCACCCGCGCCAGGGTTTCGCCCAGGCCTTCGCCGGCCTGTTGCATTTCCTTCAGGAAGGGCACCACCGAACCGGCCAACTGGTCGAAAGTGCGGCTAAACACCGCCTCGATCTCGGCGCGCTGCTCGTCGGCGGACAAGCCTTTTAGGCTGATCTGCTGGGTTTTAATGACGAACTCATTGATGGAATCGGCCACCGAATCGCCCGACAGGCCCAGCGCCGTAGCACCGGCATAAACGCTATTGGCAATGGCATCGAACACCAGCGCAAACTGGTCTTCCACCGCACCGTCCAACCCTTGGGTGTCGCGGCTGCGATGGGTCTCTCCAAACTTCCAGGTTTTGTATTTCACATCCTGATAGAGGCTGCCATCGACGTCGTCGCGCAGGTCGCCCAACTGGCCGCCGTTCAGAATAATACCCTGGTCGGTCACCTTGCTGCTGCCACCGAGCCAGCTGCCGATGGCATCGAACAACTTGCCACCCAGGCCGAAGGTATAAGCACCGAGCACGTCGCCGACCGCATTGCCCAGCGGGTTATCGAACAGGTTGGTTTTAATATCGAGGCCATGGTCGAAGTTGATGCCCGCCTGGGCGTCGCGCACGATCAGGTTAGAGGCGCCGCTGATGCCCTGTTGCACGCTTTGCAGCGCACGCAGCATGTCGCGGTTGATGCCCACCAGTTCGCGCGTGGCGTCGGCGGTGATCTCCACCGCGTTAGCGATCGATTCGCTCTTGGCCGCCGCGTCGCCCAACACCGTGCCGGTGCCTTGGGTCTCTTGCCGGCCTTGGGAGTCGTCCTCGAAGCCGCCCTGCAACTGAGCGATAGACACCCCCAGCGCCGCGATGCTGGCCGCCACCGCCGCCGCCCTGGGAATGGCGGTGTAAGGGTCGCCCGCCGCCAGCTGGTTCAGCACCGCCGCCACGCCCTGGGCCACCTGCATGGCCTGGATTAACACGGTGAGCTGCTGGTATTCGGTGGAGCCTTGTTCGTACATGCCGCGCATGGCATCGGCGGTGTCGAGCACGCCGCCGGCAAAGCTGTCGAGGCCAGCGGCGAGTTTTTCCAGCGCCGGGTGGCCGGCCAGTTCGTCCAGGCCCTGTTGCCAGCGTTCGAGCACGGCGTCCATCTCGGTTTGTTCCAGGTCGCCTTCGGCCACGGCCTCGTGCAACCGCTCGGTTTCTTCCGCCAGGCGTGCTTGATAATCGGCCAATGGGTCGAGTTGGGCCTGGTAGTCGGCCAGGTCGTCGCGCACCTGTTGCAGCCAGGCGTCGTAATCGGCGGCGGCGGCCGCACTGGCATCGAGCGCCGCCTGTTGGTCGCTCATCGCCCGGCTGAGGTCGATGGCCTGGCGGATCTGCGCATCGCTGGCACCCTGGGCGCGCAACTGGGCGGCCAGGCGCTCGTGTTCGGTTTGGTTCAACGCCAAATAGTCGGCTTGCAATTGCACCAGGGTATCGCGCACCTTTTGCTGGGCGTCGGCGGTGGCTTGCAGCGCGGCCTGGTGGTCGCGTTCGGTTGCGATCATCTGGCGCAGCGCTTCAGCATCGGCCACGTCGGCCTCGCCGCCACCGGCAGCGCGCACGCGACCGGCCAATTGCTCGGCGTCGCTTTGGGTCAGCTCGTGCCATTGCGCCAGCAGGTCATCGAGCAGCTTTTGTACTTCGTCCACACCCTGGCCCAAGCCTTCGGCCAACGCATCGCCAGCGGCGCTGCCACCGTCGGCCAACTCGGCCATGCGGCCATCGAGCAAGGCCAGTTGGTCGTCGTACTCGGCCAGCTCAGCGGTGAGGGAATCGAGCGCCGCTTGTTCTTCGTCGAAATTCTTGGCCCAGCCTCGGCGCATCCGCCCGCCGCCGGGGTTATCGAGTTTGGCTTGCAGTTCAGCCACCGCTGCACGCTGTGCATCCACCGCTGCTTGGGCGGTGGCCCGGCTGGCTTCAACGGCGACCTTCTGTTGCTCGACCTGAGCGGCGGACAAATAGCCCACACTGGTGCGCAGGTCATCGGTAGCACTGGTGGCCGTAGCCAGACGTCTGGCCGTGGCTTCGGCTTCGTCGCCCCAGTCTTTGAAGGCCAGCGCTAAGCCGAGGGCGGCCGAGCCTAAGGCAATCAGGACGTTGGCTTTCATGGCTGCGTTTAACGTTAAGGTGGCAATGGTGGCTCTATGGGCGGCGAGTTGGTATGCCAGGAAAGCCGCGCCACCGATGAATAACGCTTCCGCTAAGCTCTCAACCAACGGAACCAGGGTATCGGCATGATCGGTCATATAGTCCATGGCATTGCCAATGCCCGTTAGAGCAGGCGTCATCATGTCGGTGAGAGGCGCTTCCAAAGCACGCGCCAACATCAGATAGCTGTTACCAATATCGGCATATTGAGCGTTCAGGTTTTTGCCTGTTCGGGCAGCCGCACCCTCGTAGGATTCCAGCGCAGTGATCAAGGTGTCCCGAAAAAACGCGCTGGTCACCGACCCTTCGTTCACCAGTTTGCGGAAACCACCCGCACCCAGGCCGGCGGCTTGATCCAACTGCTGCATGAGGCCCGGCAATGGTTCCATCACCTGGTTGAACTCTTCGGCGCGTAACACCCCGGCCGACAGGCCCTGGCTCAGGCCGTACATGGCTTGTTCGAGTTGGGTGCTAGACGCGCCTAATTCGCTGGCCGCATTGGACAGGCCTTCCAAAATGTCGCGGCTGTTCTCTTGAGTCAGCAAGCCGCTGTTCTGCAACGTCAGCAAACGGCTGTAGCTGTCGCCCAGGGTAAGGAAGTTTTTATGGTGATCTTCGGCCAACTCGATCAGGTATTGCTCGTTCACTGCATAAGCGATGGATGACCCTGACAGCGCTTCAAGCCGCGTGCGGGCGTCCTGGTAAGCGGCCGCTGTTTGGGTCATGTTTCGGGCCATCTCGGTCAGTTGACCAACGCCCAAAAACGCCAGTAATGCGGCACGAGCCTGCCCCAGCTGGGTGGAGATCGACTGCACGCCTTTCCGGGTTTTGCTGAAGTTGCTTTGCGCCCGCCGGTTCTCGGTCTCGGTGGTGTCGCTGAATTTACGGACCTGCCCCTGAGCATCGGTCAGGGTGCCTTTCAGTTGCCGGCCATCGCCGGTGAGGGTGACTTTAAGGACGAGATCGTCAGCCATGGCGCACCCGGTTCAATGGTGCTAGGTAGGCGGCTGCCAACGCAGAAAGACAAGACGGTGTGTGGTGCATGGCAACCCCGGCAATAGAACGTTAAGGGTTAGCTTGCCGGGGCTGGAACTTGAGGTCTTTTTGCAGGAACAAAAATCAGATGGCCGGGGGTCAACTGATTATTCGTGGGGCTGTTCAGCTATTGCCGAACAGAAGATGAGTCTTCACTAAGGCAGTCGTCTTTGGGTGGCAGGCTGATAAACAAACCAATAAACAGCCTGCTCCAACTCACTACCGTGAGACCGATACCAAGATAGAGCATGACAGGGTCGCCACTCCCAAGCCCGAAAAAGAGATTAAGCGGGCCTACTAGCGCGGCCAATAACCACATATCCACCACCTCCTTTGCTGGATGTCGATACTCTGTTTAGCCGGAACTGCGCAGATGGGAAATGGTCAATCGTCGTTGAAGGTCGGAATGGTGAACATTGAAATGATCCACCCGGTCCAGCCGATCACCGTTAAGCCAACACCCAAATAGAACATGACCGGATTGTCACCCGCGCCTAACAACATACCCAGCGGGCCTATTAACCCTGCAAATAACCACATATCCACCATCTCCTTTGCTGGATGTTCGACACCCAGATTACGCCAGCACCCCCCGACCAGCGAGTCGGTTTACGTTGCAAATGTGAACTGTGTTTCAAAAGACGAAAAAGCCGGCCCTTATCGGCCGGCTTTATAACGCTCGCGCACCACCTCCAAAGCGCCGCGCTCTATCCATTGCACTTCCATCAACCGCGCTTTGCGTTCGCCCGGTGGCACCTGGTGCAGGTCCATCACGCTGGCCAGGGCTGAATAATCCAGCCCGGTGAGGCCGCCCAGTGGCCCTTGCCGCCACTGGGTGGCGCAGGCCAAAAACAACTCCAGGGCGGGCCAGTGCTCCGGCAGCACCGGGTGGTGCGTGGGTGCGGGCGGGCTTTTTGAGCGGATGCGTTCGGCGGTGGCGGCATCGACCAGGGCATCGAGGCCATCGGTGTTGAGCCGAGATGGGCCGCCATTGGCCCACACCCGGCCCAGTTCTGTTAAAGCCGCGCCTGGTTCTTTTTTACGATGTGCGCGGTGTAGGTGCTGACCAATGCGGTCGAGCACGAGGGGTCGTTTTTCACGGCATCGAGCACGGCGTCGCCTTCCTTGCCCGGCACTTCAATGTCGTGCACCGAGACCAGCACTTTATCGAGCAGGCTTTCGTCGGTACTCATAGCGCGTACTTCGTTGATGGGCAACACCTTGAAGGTGGCCTGGAATTCGCCTTTGTGCTGCTGGCCTTGGTCGTCATACAAAATGACCGACACAGGCAGACGGCAGGTGCGTTGGGTATTGAGTGTAAACATCGGTTGGTTGTACTCCCTATCACTATGGCGTTGTACGCCTACTGAATGCTGGTCGGAAAACGCGGGCCACTAAAACAAACCGCCACTCCTTGTGGTGATTCAGTCGCCCGCTGGGTGTGCTTTCCGGTCAGCGTTTGCTGTGGCTCTGGCGGGTCGCGCCGGAACGTTTTATTGGGCGTTGTACGCCCGGTTCTGTTGGAGCGCTTGCGCGCCCTTAGTGAAACAGTAAATAAAACTCGTCGTCGTTTTGGCCGGTGGCTTCGAACGGCAGGTCGTAGGCGTCGCTGCCGGCCCGTTCGGTGTCGCTGATGCCGGTCACCCGAGCGCCAGTCACCACCAGCGAGATGCGCTCACCCGCTGCCTGCCCCAGAGTGGCGGTAATGGCCGCTTTTTCGCCGTTCTCCCACAGGGTGAAGGGGTTGAAGGCATCCAGCGGCAGGCTTTCGGGGTTCAGGCTGCCGGTGGGTGCGCGGTTGGCGATGCGGTAGCTGTGGCGGCCATCGGGGCTGTTGATGTCGGGCACCGGTTGCACGTCGGCGGCCCAGTCGAAACTCAGCTTTTCAATGGTGCCGATGTCGCTGGGGTAATCGCCCAGCCGCAGGCCGGCCGATTGGCCGATCGGTGGCAGGCTGTCGTTGTAGTCCGCCGCCGGCATCGGCACGTTGTCGGGGCTTTGGTACAGGCCCATCAGGTTGAATTGCACGGTGCAGAATTCGCCGGCTGTCCACTCGAAGCTGAAGCTGCCGCGCACGGTTTTGGCGATGCGCCGCTGGCCGTCGTAGTGGGCATGCAGCACGGCGGCGCGGTGGGCGCTGCGGTCGGATTCTGGCCGGTAGACCAGCGCTTTGCTCAGTTGCTGGGCGGTCGCGACGGCGGTTCCGCAGGCCAGTTCGTCGTTGGGCGCCGGCAGGTTTTGGACGTTGCGCAGCCACAACGCCAACTCACCAGGGGCACCCGGTACGGCCTGCACCAGGGTGCCAACGATGTCGTTGGTGGTGGTGTTGGTGACCTCGGCCCCCGGTTCAAAGTCGCCGTAGGCGTCTTGCACGGTGAGGATGGCACCCGCTTCCTGGGTCATACCGCAGGCCAATAAGGCCGGGTGCAGCGGGGGCGCTTTCAGTTCGCCGGTATCGGCATCGAGCCCGCCGCCTTTCAGTTCCAAAGGCAGGGTGATGCTGTAGCTTTTGGCACCGATCACGCTGGCCGATTTACTGAAAGTGGGTCGCACCACATCGCGGCTTTTAACGTCACCTTCGGGTTTGATGGCCAGGCCCGATTGCACTTCCAGGGCTTGCAGGGTGCCGTCCAGTTCGCCGCTGGCGGTTTCCAGGCCGATCAAGACCAGGCGTCGGTTGGTGTTGTTGTTCATGAGGTTGTGTTCCTTCAATCGTTAACAGAAAAGTCCTTTTGCGTCGTGCACCCGGTCAGCTGCCGCTTGCGGCCCGGTACTGCACCGCTGTGCTGTACCGGTCTAACCACCACAAGGTGCTTTGATCGAGCTTTAACAAGTCGCCGTTGCCTAATAAACAAGGCACATTGGCGCCGTCGGGCGTCCAACCAAACAACCGTTGGCGCACCTGGTGGCGGGCATCGGTCAGCCGCGCGCTGCCCAGGTCGCCCAGCGGGTCGTTCAGGCTGCGCACGGCCAGCACGATGCCGAACGTCAATTGCTGTCGTTGCAGCGCCGGGCCCGCCACGCGCTGTTGCTCCAACGGCCGTTCGGTCAGCGGCACCACCCAGGCCTCTACGCCTTGTTGCGGTGGTTTTTCTAACACCGCCGCTAAGGCCAATGCTGAGGCCACCCGACTGAGGCTGGGCAGACCCGTTAGGCGTTCTTCAATGGAGGCCAGAGTCATCGACGGTGCTCCCGGCTGAACACCGACGGCGAGCTGGCCCAGTCGGCCAAGTCTTCACCGGTGGGTTCCACCGCTTCGGGCAAGCCGAGGGTGGCGTGGCCTTTGGCCAGGGCGTCGAGGTACTTCATGGCATCGTCGCGGCGCTTTTTGACGGCATCGCCGGGCTGGTGTTCGAGGGCGTAGCGCACCAGGTCGCGGCTGAGGGTGTTCAGCACCGCCGGCACCTGGCCTTGCTCATCGAGTGCCAACGGCAGGTCGTAGCGAATGGCCAGGAAGCTGTCGATCAGCGCGCCGGCATCGGCAATGGCTTCGGCAATGGCACCCGGTCGGCCCGCTTCGAGTTGGGCGATATCGGCCTCACCAAAGCGGTCGACCAGGTCTTGCCGGGTGCAATAGACGCTCAAAAAAGGCTACTCCCCGTCCAAACCGCCAGCTACCGTTTGGGAGTCACATCTGTCCGCCATGGCCTGCACGCGCAGCATGGGATCGGCCTTCAGCGCGGCGACCTGTTCGTCGGTCAAGTCGTCCAGCGCCAGGGCAACGCCGTCGCGGTTGAACTGGAAACCACAGCGCCAGCGGCCCTGGTCGGACAGGGCTTCAATCCACAAGGCTGCTACGCTGTCGTCTGCGGTTGACTCTTTGTCTGGGGTTGCCGACTGGCCGTCCGTTTGCGGCGCCTGATCGCCTGCCGTTGATTCGCTGGCCGGGTCGGCGGGCGTTGGTTCCGTTGCCGCCTTCGGCTCACCGGCCGGTTCGGTTGGCGTTGGTTCCGGTTTTGTTTCGGCGGCTTTAGCGGCCGGTTTTTTCTTGGCGGTTGCCATAATTCATTCTCCTGCGTTGGAGACGCCGAGCCGCTGTTCAGCGTTTAGCGTCTCCCGTTAAGCGTTAAGCGTTAGAGATAATCCGCGACCACCAACTCCAGCCGGCCTTTCAACTCGTTCGATGAGTTGGCGTCCAGCTCGCGTTCCAACATCCGGGTGGCTTCTTTTTCCATGCCGGGGCCAACCACCAACAGGTTGGGCTTTACGCCCAGTTTTTGGCCGCCGTCGGCTTCAACACTGCGCATGGCGGTAATGCCTGCCCAGAGGTTCTCGGCAGTCAGCGGTTTGCGGCTGCAATAAGCCAGTTGCCAGAATGAAAAGCCGACGTTGCGCCGACAGTCGGCACCGAAGCGGTAGATGTCCTGCATGAACGTCACTTCGTCGTCGAGCTTGGTCATCGATACCAGGTTGGGTGCACGGCGGTTTTGCAGGATGACCGGTTTGATGGCGCGGCTGGTATCGAGCAGGAACCAGGGCGTACCGGCACCGCCGTTGGCGTCGTAGTTGCTGACCAGCTTGGCTTCGCCGGTGCCATCGGCGTTGGGGTACACCGGGTGTTCGGTGTCGAAGAAGTTCTGGCCGTCGTAACAGACCGTCGACATGCCCGCTGCGAGCAGCCCATAACACAATTGGTCGGGCTGCACTTCGACCATCCGCCCCATCTCCTGGAACATCGGTGTATAAATGCCGACTTCGTCGTCGTCGATGTCGTCGCGTTCCACACCCACGGTGCTTTCGTACTTTTTGTTGGTGATCGAATAGCCATGCGCCTGCATGGAATTGATCACCCGTTCACCCACCCATTCGCGCAGCATGGGAAACTTACCCAGCCAGCCGTAGGTGTTCGATTTGGTGGTCGAGTTGATGACGGTGGCGATCTTCTGCCATTGCGGTTTGGCGCTTTCCATGCCGTTTTTGAAGTCGCCTTTCCAGCCGACAAACAGCGCCTTGATCAATGCGGGGGTAACGATGGCCATGGGGCCTCCTTAGGCGTCCAGGTGCTGGGCTTTCAAAGCGGCGTATTCGGTCGGCGTTTTGCCGATGAGCTTGGCGGCTTCGAGTTCGTCAGCGGTGAGTTGGGTGGCGGGTTCGTCGGTGTTATCGACCGGCGCTTTGCCATCGGTTTGGGTGCGTTTCAGCGCGGCGAGGCCAGGGCTGTCTTGCAGATGGGCTTTCAACGCCACCAGGCCCTGCTCACGCAGCCAGTCGGCGGTGGCTTTGCCGGCAATGCGACCATCGGCCAGGCCTTCTTCAATCAGCCGGTCCACTTCGGCGATGGCGGTCTGGCCTTTCAACGCGGTGAGCGCGGCCTGACTTTCGTCGTACACGGCTTTGGGCACGTACTGGCTGAGGTCGGGCTTAACAGCGTCGGCTTTTTGCTTTAAGGCCACCACGGCGCCTTTGGCATCGGCACCGGCCGTGATGGCCAGTTCGCCGCGCACGGCCTCCATGCTGGTGTTGGCCTCGCGGCCGGCTTTTACAGCGGCGAGAATCTGCTCATCGGTGGCATCGGAAGCCAGGCCGAGCAGTTCGATCAGTTGTTGGCGGTCCACAGTGGAATCCTCCTTGGCGTGGGGTGGGCTATAACGGGCCGCCGCACGGGCGACCAGGTCGGAATGGCCATCAATGGCCGGGTAGTTGGTGACGGCCGCCATCAGCACATCGGTGACGGTGCCGGTGTGCCGATCGAAGCCGAACACCGGTGATAGATAGCGGTATTCACCGGCTTCGATCAGGCTGCAGGCGCGGGCGGTCCAGCGCACATCGGTGGCGTACAGGCCTTGGCCCTCGCGCCACTCCAGCTGTTTGAACCAGCCGGAGGCCGGCGCCGGCTGGCCCGAGGTTTCGGCGTAGAGGGTTTGGTGTTCGTAGTCGATGACGAAGTCGCCCACGGCAGCGCGGACTTTGGCGATAACCGCTGCGGCTGCTTTGGCATCGAGAAACCAGTCGCTGAACGGATGTTCGTTGCCGGGCCGACCATCGCGGGCGCGAAAATGGCCGGCAGGTATCAGCAGCAGTTCGGTTGGCGCCTGGCCTTGTGGCAGTTCGGCCACGCAGGCGACCACCGCGACCGACGCTGACGCTGGTCTAGCCGACAAAGCCGCCACGGCGGTCGCCGTTGGCAGGGGTTGGGTTGGATGTTGTTGAGAGAGTCGCATGGGGCCATCGTTGGGCATTCGATGGCCTGAGTCTTTTTGCCTCTGCAAAAATTTAACGGGCGGGGTTGGGTAGGTTGGCAGCCACAGCGTTCGGATCGATGCGGCAAGCTATCCGTAACGCGTTATAACGGCGGCGGCCGATGATCAACAGACCAACAGGCGGGTTACCAGGGGCCAGAGCTTAGAGCGCCGCTGAGTGTGGGGCGGCAAAACGGAGGCTGTGCGAGGCGGGACGGGTCCGTGTCCCGGTGGGGATTCCAACAGCTCCAGCTTGGGGGGCCTCACACAGCCGGCGCCAGTATTGGCTGCCTCCAAAGTGCCCAGCCAGTACTTTTTCGGCCAGTGTTCCGTTTTTGTGCTGGGGGACTCAGTTTTTTGGAAACGGCTGGAGCGCTGGTGTGTCGGGGGGCTGAGCTTGGAAATACGAAACAGGGGTGGGCGCGCGGGACATCCTTGTCGCCGGAAGAAGGCTGCGGGGGCGGGGACGTCCATGTCCCGAGCGCTGGTCAGGGAGGCACAGAAGGATGTAATAGCCCCACACAGCCGTGGCCGATTTTAAACCGCTGGCCGTGGCTGGCCAGAGGCTTTGTTGTCTTCTGAGTGTTGGGTCTCAGTTTGGTGCTAGCGGTTCAGAAAATCGGTGAGGATTTCCAGCGCCTGGTCTTCGTCGCCGTCCGATAGCCCCAAGAACGGCCGCGCCGGAATGTCGCCCCAGAGGTTGGGGAACTGCTCGCGGGTGCCGCCAAAGTGTTGCATGGCGGCGTATTCCATGGGGCTGCCAACGGCGACGCCATCTGAAACGGCGCGGTAGCTGATCTGTTTGGCCAGTTGCTGGCTTTCGCCTTCCAGGGTCCGGTCGTGCCCTTTTCGTTCGGTGGTGACAGGCGATAACGATTGCCAGGGCGTGCCATCGGGCGACTGGTGTTCGCGAAAGCGTTGCTGAGTGCTGTTGACCAGGGCTTCGCCGATACTCTGCCAAGCTGGCAACGAGCCGGTGCTGTTGTTCGCCAACCGCCCCAGGGCATCGAGTAGCGCTTGGTCGGCGATGTTGATTTCAATCATGGGCAGCCTATACTTTAAGGGCTGATCGTCGTAACGCTTACGAGCCCAGCCCAGACGGGTTGATGAGGTCTAGCGGGGAGCGCGTGCCCCGTGATCAGCGTTAACGAATGCGGGTGTCAGGTTTCGGCTTGGCGCCCGTTTCGTTTTTAAAGAGCGTTAAAAAGTAGTTCTTCCTGCCATCACTGGTGCGCTTGAGCACCGCCCGATAGACCGTGCCCTTCACCGTTAAATAGATCAGCCGCTCTTTTCGATGGGGCTGCTGGTACACCTCCCCTTCATCCAGAATGGTCTGCACTGTCCGGTAGTCGGCGAGCCCGATCTCGGGGTGGCTGTTTAGGTGACGCCGCAAACTGTCTTGTGACAACAGCACCACCGCCGACTGCGCGCCGAGCGCGCTTTGGTCGCTCGGCTTCAGCACGGCCACGGGGTATTCGCCCTGCAGCTCGCCGTGAAAAAACCGCCGGAACAACGGCGCCGCCACCAACTCGGCGACGTTCAGCCGGGCCACGGCGTGGTCGAGCGTTTCCAGCCGGTTGCGGCGTGCGGCGATGGCGCGCTCGGCGGCGCTGGCGCCAGGGGCGTAGTCCCAGCCGTAGGGGATGCCTTCGGGCAGCAATGTCACTTCGCCGGTTTTGGGGTTGAGGTGCTCGACCCTCTCACCCGGTGGCGGCTTGAAGTCGGCCGGGGTGAGACCGAGCCGGGCCAGGTCGCGCTCGCTCAGGGTTTCGACGCCGCAGTTACAGCCGAAGCCGTTGGGCGGGTAACGTTTGTTAAACCAGGGGTGCTTGGCGGGCAGCACGACGCCATGCCAGCGCAGGTGGCTTAACCGTGGGTTTTCGACGGTGTTGTGCACGTAGCGCCAATAGGGCCGCAGCCGCATCAGCTCCGGGTCGGTCATCTGTTGCCAACGGCCGGCGGCGTAGCTGGTGGCCAGGTTGGTTTTGTAGATGACGCGGGTGCGCCAGGCAGTGCCCGCCTCGCTGCCTTCGCCGCGCCAGCCGGTCCAGCCATGTTTGGCAACGAGGTCGCGGAACGCCTGGCGGAAGGCGCCGAGGCTTTTGCCTTCCGTAATGCTTTGCTGAACCGCTTCGCGCAGGTCGGCCAGTAAGTCGGCTTTCATGGCGCCGGCGACGACAAAGGCGTGGTCGTGGCTGGCGCCGGTGAGGTCGTCCCAAGCGGTGCTGGGCAGGTTCAGTTTGCGCTTGAAGTACGCGACCTGCTCGGCGAACGGCTGCTTGAACACCGCCTTGATCATGCGTCGTCGCCTGGGCTTTCGAGGCTGTCGCGGCCGGCTAAGGTGGCGGCGGCGAAGGCGTCGGCCATCAGGCCGGTGAGCGCTTCAGTGGGCAGGTCGCCAAAGGCATCGAGCAGCCGGTCTTGCAGTTGTTCTAGGGTGAGCCCATCGGTTTCTGCCTGGGCGATCAGGGCGTCGAGCTGATTGGCCCAGTCTCCGACGAGGGCGTCGGCCTCGGTGCTTAACTGAGGCGTGGCCGGGTCGGTGTAGCTGCCAGGCTGAGCTGGGCTTTGTTCGCTGGCGGGGCGCAGTGCGGTCCAACCGGGAGGCAGTTTTGATCGGGTGGCAGCGGTGCCCAACAGGCGTTGCACTTGGTCGGGGGCGATGGCCGGGAAACCCGCTTCAATAAGCGCCTGGGCGCGCTCGCGGTTCAGCTGGCCGCTTTGCACCTGGGCGATCACCTCGGCCAGGGAGGTAATCTGGGCGCCGTTCAGCGCGGTTTGCTGCACCGATTCTGACGCGCCGACCAGGCCGTCCAGCGCTGCCGCTGGTTTGCCGGCTTTCGGTTGCAGCACGTCGCCCCGGCCAATTTCTTCGTCGGTGGCGCGCGGGATGCGGGTTTTTTCGTGCACCCACCACAGCGGTATTTTGGCGCCCATGTCAACGTAGGTGGGCAGGCTGTCGGCTAAGTGTTTGATGTCTTCTGCTTCGCCGGTGTCGAGGTAAAAGCGCGGTGCGCGGCGCGGGTCGCTGATGCCGAAGTTGAGCAGCGCCAGCGGTACTAACAGATCGCGGTTGAGGGTGCCGGCGTATTGGCGCACGTCGGAACGGATGAGGCTTTGCAGGCCGCGTTCGTGCACGTTGCCGAGCGCATTGGTATTGGTGCCTTCGCCGGTGCCGCTGGTGAGGGTGCCGCCTAAGATGACTTTGGCTTTGGCACGTTCGCACCAGTTCAACATGGCTTCGAACAGGTCGGAGCGGCCGCTGGCCACTTCTTTAAAGTCGATCTTCATGCCGTCGGGCACCATGCCAGCGCCGCGATGGCCAATGCCGATGAGCGCTTGCATGAGGGTGGCTTTTTGCTCTTTCGAAGCGCCGCTGGGGTAGCTGCCCAGGCGCACCGGCAGGCCGTAAATTTCCAGCAGTTCGGCTAAGTCGCCTAAGGCGTAGTTGGCGAACAGATAGGGCCAGGCTAACTGCCGGTGCAGGCCACTGCGCGCCACATAACCAGGCTTGGCGCGGTGGCGATGTTGCAGCCAGCCGAGCGGCCACAGGGGTTCGCCGTTGGCGCTGTTATTGCGCAGCGTTATCTGGTCGGCGTCGTCCGGGTGCAACTGGAACCAGCGGTGCGGGCGCAGGATGGGCTGTTCGATCAGCCGTTCGCTGCCGTAGCGTTGCCACGGCAGTTCCAGGTGGGCGAAGCCGTGGCCGATGCCGGCGCCTAAGTCGAGGATCAGGTCTTCGACTTCTAACCCGCTGAACACGGCGATGGCTTGGTCGGTGGCTTTGCGTTCCAGGGCGCTGGCGTTATCGGGCGGGACAATTTGCCATTCCAATTCGGCGGCCTGCTGGCGACGCTTGGCCATATCGGAACCGATTTGTGGGTCGCGCTCTTCCATGTCATCGAACAGGTCCGACTGGGCCATGAGGTCGCCCTGCTCGGCGGCTTCCAAAATGCTGTGCAACTTGGCCGGGGTTAACCCGCGCGTGGGGTGTTCGGCAAAGTCGCGTTTCAGCCAGCCGATGCCGGCGCGGTCGGCGTCGCTTGGGTCGTCGGTTTGGCGTTCGCTCAGGGCCTGGCTGGCGGTTGGGCCGAACAGCTGCTTGAGCAGTTTGAGGGTGGCTACCATGCGCCTTCTCCGGCAAAGGGGTTGATAAAGTCGTCGCTGTCGTCGTCGCGCGGGTTGGCTAACCAGCCGCTGGCGTGGGTGGGCACCGGGGTCCAGTCGATCTCATAGCCGGTGGTGTTGATGGCAGCGAACGACATCAGCGCGCCGGCAATAGAACCGTCGCCATGGCGGATCAGTTCGGGGTCTTTCAGGTCGCGCCGTTCAATGCGCGGCACCATGGGAATGCCGTCGACGTATTCGACCGCGCGGTGGTCGTCTTCCAACGAGGCGTCGCGCGGTAAGGTGATGTAGCCGTCTTCGAACAGGCCGACGTATTTGCTCATCCATTCGCCGTACCAGGTGCGCGATAAGGTGACTTCGTGCACCGGCCCGCCAAAGTAGATGCCCCGGTCTTTATCCAGTTCGGCGCGGCCGTAGCGGTCGCCGGTGTATTCCATGAGCGTTTGCCCGGGGCCGCTGGCATCGCCGGCGAAGGTCCAGCGCGACAGGGTGTCGAGCAGGTGCCACAGAATTTGCTCTTGTTGCCGTGCGGGGGCGTTGGCCAGTTCGATCACAAAGGGCACGTCCCGCCCTAAGGTTTGGGTGATTTTCGCGGGCATGATGACCGAGAAGTGGCGATGCCGGGCGAAGTCCATGCCCACGGCCCAGCGGCCGTCGAAGCCATGCTGGGCAATGGCGAGCACGGGCGCCAGGTGTTGGGCAATCCACGTTTGGCACCAGAGGTCGCGCTCGGCTTCGCTGCGGCGCGGGAAGTCGTCATCGAACACCAGGCGCAGCACCGGGCGCACTTCGGGCATGGCGTTTTCAATCCACACGCCGGGGATGGCGGAGCCTTCGCCATCGCGCGGGATGACGTCGAGTTCTTCACGCATGGCGGCCTTGCGTGGGCCATAGGCCAACCGGATGGCCTGGTACCAGTCACGCTTGCCCGCATCGGTGGCGTCGATGCCGCGCATAAAGCACACCCGTTCATACAGGCCATTGGCGACGGCGTCATCGAAGGAAATGCGAATGACGGCGGCGCGTTTGCCATAGCGGCCGGCGCGCACATCGGCAACCAATTGGTAGAAGGGGTTTTTCTTGCCTCGGTGCGTCGACCAAATGCGAATCCGCCCGCCCCAGATCAATAAGGCGGTGGCCGATTCCAACACGGCGCCGACGTTTTTGTGCAGCGCGGCTTCGTCGATGTTGACCAGGCCTTGCAGGCCGTGAATGTTTTCCGGCCGCGACGATAAGGCGGTGATGCGGAACCCGCTGGCGAAGCGCACGCGAAAGGCCTGGATGTTGCGGCTGCTGCCGTCGGGCAGTTGGTCGATGAAGATGTGCTGCTCGATCATCGTGGCCTGGCCGCGCGCGACGATCTGGGCGAATTTGCCGACGTAGCCGATGTATTCCAAGCCCTTTTCGCGGGTGTCGGCCATGTACCAGACGTTGTCGCCGCCGGCGTCTTTGTTGCTGGCGCCGGTGATGGTGTCGCTCAGGGCTTGGGCGAAGGTGATGCCGGTGCGTCGGCCTTTTTCGCAGATGGAAATGTCCAGCGCTTGCTGCATCTGAATCCAGTCGGATTGATGCGCCATGAGCACGCCGGCGGCCAAGGGGTTGAACTCGGCTGGTACCTGGCGCACCCGTTCGGGCAGTTCGTCCCATTCGAGGACGCGCTCGGTGTCGTGCAGCGGTGCGGGGATGCTCATGGTTACATGCCCATTAAGACTTGCTGACGCCAATAGGTGGCTTCGTCTTTCGTCATGCCTCGGCCCTGGGCGGCGGCTTCCACTCGGTTGGCCGCTTCCAGCAGCGCTTCTTCGCGGATCTCCCGCGCGTGCTTTTTCTGGCTCAGCGATACCCGGCCGATATCGGCCAGGGCGCGGGAGATGTTGCCCATCTGCTTGGCGGCTTTGGCGGGGTCGTCCTCGGTTTGGCGCAAGGCGATGAGGATGCGCAGCAACTGTTCCTGCACGATGCCAACGCTGGCGTCGAGCAGGTTGCCTTCGCTGTCGTCCATCGTCGCGGTGAGCGCTTTGGCCAGTTCCGTGGTGCGGCGCACGTCGCTCATGGCGGCTTCGAAGTCGGCTTGCAGGTCGGCGCCATAGCGCTGAATGGATGAGCGCGACAGGGTGAACCCCTGCCCCGCTAACCAGCCGGACAGGCCTTCGTAGTTGGAGAAGCCAGAGCCCACTAAGCGTTCGTTCAGGGCGTCGCGCACGTCCGTTGGCAGGTCGTACACTTTGGAGCGTTGCGGCATGGTTAAGCCCCCGGTTTGGGGCGGGCGACACCGGGCACGGTGGCCCGGCCAGCGGCCACGTCGTCGCCTCGGCTGGTGAGGGTGGCGATCCAGCAGGCGCGGGTGTGTTGGGCAATCAGCAGGCCTTGTTCGTCTAACCAGGCCAGGTCGTTGTGCAGCCGGTCGCTGCTGACCTTGTGGCCATACTGAGTGCCCAGCTCGTCCTTGAGCCGGAACTCGTTGGTGGTGTAATCGTTGCTCCGCGCCAGGATGCGCAAGATCACCAGGCGGCGGCCTTGGGTTTCAAAGTCTTGGTAGTTCATCGGTTCCCCCGCAACAGGTAATCGTGAATCAGGTTCAGCGTGGTGGTGCTGCCGCTGATCTCGCCGTGCACCTGTTTCAGTTCGCCGTTCATCTCATCCATGCGGCGGTAGAGTTGTTCGAGGTCTTTGTGGGTGGGTGCAATTTTGATGCTTTGCTCCAGCCGATCGACCCGGCGCACCACGGCGGTGAGGCTTTGGTTCACCCCTTCAATGGCGCTGGTGTTGGCTTTGGTGCGGTTGGCGATCCAGGTGTAGACAAAGTTGCCGACGACAACGGCGACCACGACCAGGTCGTAACCGATGCGCCAGGTTTCATAGGTGAAGGTTGCTTGGCTCAACTCAGCCTCCTGTTACCGCCAGCCGTTGGCTGAGCGCGCCGAGTAATCCCTGCCCCGGCGTTTGGCCAGCGGCCACTTGTTTGTCTTGCGAGCGCTTGGCGACGTTGATGCCCAGCACCGACAGGGCGATGCCCCACATGGTGACCATGGCGCCCATTAAGGTGCTGAGCGCGCCTAGAATGACGCCAGCCTGTTCGGGATGCACAAAGGCGGCGGCGATGACCGCGACCAGAATGGCCAGGCTTTGCACGCCCCAGGTGACGGCGACCACATAGCCGTAGGTGGGCCGCCAGCGGCGCACGTAGGCGTCGTTCGAGGCGGCTTCAATGCGCATGGTCTGGTTCACTTCCGCTAACCGGGTGGTTTCGGCTTCAAGGTTCAGGCGGGTGAGTTCGGTTTGGTTGGCCAGCTCCATCTCGCGGATTTTGAGCAGCGCGTCGGGGTCGAGTTTAAGCTGCTCGGCCACGGCTTCGGGCTTGGCTTCCACGCCCAAGGCGCTGGCCACCAGGCTGCCGACCGCGTCGCCGGCTTTGCCGCCTAACAGGCCGCCGACGATGGGGGCTGCTTTGCCGATGGCGTGGGCGATATCGGACCACTTCATACCAGCGCCTCCAGGGTGTGGATGCCGGTGGTGTATTGGGTTTGGTCGTTGCGGTAGTAGGCGGTTAGGAATTGCTGGCGCGGCAATTTGCCGGGACGATCGGTCACGCTGGCGTGCGTCCATTCGCCGAACTCGTGGATGCACTGATCGACCGGCAAGGCTTCGCGTTCAATAAACTGGCTGACGGCCAACGGCGAATGACCGGTGACATCAAAATCGGCGGCGCAGGCCAGGCAATGTTGGGAGCTGTTGGCACCGCCGGTCATTCGGTTGACCACCGGCGGCCGATAACCGCTGTTGATGTGCACCGGCCCTAACGCATCGCGAACGGGTTGCAGCACGAGCTGACACAGGCGTTTTAGGCGTTCGAATTCAACGCTGTCGACCGCCACAATGATGGTGATGCCGGCGCGCGCGGCCACTTGGCTGCGCGTAAATTCGTCCAGGTAGAAATTGTTGGAAAGCTGGATGCGTTGGGACACGAAAACCCCCGGCCATGATGGATGGTGGGGGTAGATTGCCGGGGCGGCGGGTGGGGGTCATTTTGTGGATGCAAAAATAATTCAGCTAATAGACGCCGGATTCGAATACCAGACCAATAAGCCTGTAGCGCACAAGAATGCCACAATCACTAGGCAGGTTATTGTACAAAGCAGACCCTGTTGGTGCTTATATCGAGTTTCTAACTGTGTATAAGCATCTTGGAATTGGCTGGCGATGACTTGGTGTTTAGTATTAATAAGCTCCCATTGCTCATTTATCTCGCTATTAATTGCATCCAACGTATTCCGCTGGTTGTTAATCAAAAAAATCATTAAAAAGGTAAAAACGAGAGCCCCCAACCAAACGACGATATTTGCGAGGGCCAGATCTCCTATTGGTTTCATCTGCCCGCCTACCAAAACAAGTGCAACAGGAATGGCGAGAAGCTGATTCTGAATATCTGAAAATATCTTATTAAGCCGGGTGGTAAATTCCAGCTTTTCTCGCTCGACTTCTGCTTTCACCTTTTGAAAAGAAAATTCAGATACATAAAGCTGATAGCTAGATTCGACATGTTCCAGAAAATCAGAAAACCGACTCAACAACCTTTTTATCGGTAACTTCTTTTCATTCATGAATAATTCAAAAAGCGCGGTCCTAATGATTGTTGCTTTCTGGCTTTTGTGGATGTCACTCTCGACAAACTCTGCCGTAAAATGCCCCAAACGCGTTAGTTCAACTAAGTCATCGGCTCCGTACTCTGGCGTTAACACTAGTTTATGTCGGTCAAGAAATATGAGGCTGATATCATCCCCCAGCTTCCGTTTATCGTCAGCGATCTTTGCAAGAGCATCAAAAAGCGAAACGGTCTCAATATAGGCCGATAGTGTATCTGGTAGGTTTGCCCTATCCCTCGGATAAAGCGTTTCATACTCTGCCACATAGAAATTTCGGGGTACCTCAACTCGCCGCCGAGGGTTTCGTAAAAATTCCTCCATGGTGGAAAAGTAAGTGGTCGGAAAGTTGAATACTACCCGGCCGTCAGCTGCATCGCATCCGGGGCCACGAATATCTGTTGCGTCAAGCGCACCAAGTACATCATCAATATCGAGATCATCAGGTAATAGCCCCACAGCAGTTCGATCATCATTAGCTGTAAAGTTTTCCAACTTTTCACTAAGGAATATCGAAAGTTCAAGTGGATCAGTCGGTAAGGTCATTACCTTTTGCCTTATTTATTTTCTCAATCAGTTTATCCGACGGATGACTTATCAGTAGCTTCCCTGAGTCTTCATCATAATCAACATCGCCATTAACAACATCTTGGACATCGAACGCAACACTAATATTTCCAAACTTCTCAGTAATCCGTTTTAGCTCTCTATACGTTTTCGGGTGTGGCGAGAAGGTCTCATTTACTTGGATATCATCATCACCCCTTACAAACTCAGCGAATGCTTCCGGTTCCTGATCATCAACCATCCCAGATAAAGCAGTTAAGTTGACTGGTTCACCTGATTTTTTCTTCTCTTCGAAGAAGTCAAAGACTTTCTTTCTGGTCTCTCTATGTCTTTCTGGTGTCCAGTTATTGGCTTTGCTATATGCATCAACAGCGTTCATCGCTTGCCTTGTATTGTGGGCGGCATCTGTATACTCGGTGCATCCCAATGCCAGCCTGAAATATTGGGTAACATCATCCTGGCGGCCGCTTCGTTTAATAAACGATAGGTAAGGCTCTTCTTGGTTTCGCCACTTCTCAATATCAATACGAGCTGCTTCATGCAAATGGCTGGTATCAAATGCCTTTCTCTGGTTTAGCTCAACCTCTGCCTCATCAATACCAATCATTATCCTTACTTTAACCATCGCAATAATAAGCCAATCCCTGCCTTGATTTTCATAGCGAAGAAAGCAGACATAACCGCCTGTGGCAGGTGGAGTAGAGTTCAGTTTTGCAGCAATTAGTCGGCAAGTGGACTTTGAAAAACCCACAACGTCTACTGCGCCGGACACGTACTGTTCAAGATTGGCTGGAAAGCGATGGGTGTTGTGATCGGCGTCAAATGCACCATAGTTATTAGTGGCTTTGCCATACACTTTAAGAAGCTCTTCACCCAATGAAATCATATAGTCGTTAAGAGGTGTGGGGTCTTCCCTAAAATTTTCGGTCACAATAGTTGAGCCAGCATCCTTTATAAGGCCTTGCACTACAGTCTCTTTAATATCCATTCATCCCCCTCTAAATGTCCTTGTTTGTTTTGAAGACTTATTTTTAGTTTGGACTGGCCACTCACTTCGACTCGGCCACCACCTTCCCAGCCAACGCCTTGACCATCCGGTCCACCACCGCTTTATCTTCCTCACTCAACTGCTCATAGTCATCCAGCAAGGCCGCTTGGCGAGGCGTCAGCCTGGCATCAAGCCTTTCCTCATCCGCTAACACGGACGCCCTGAGTGCTGCGATAGCTTCGCGGTTGACGGCGTCGCCTGAGGCTAGGTCGCGCGCCATAAACTCTTGCCGTTCTAAAGCGACTTTGAGGTCTGTTTCATCTCCCGTTACGACATAGCGAACATCCACGCCAACCTTTGCCAGCGCTGCCAGCCGGGTAGCCGGAGGACTGGACAAGTCTTTTTGCCAGTCGATGACGGTGTTCTTTTTCGCCCCCGCTGCGTCAGCGAACGCAACCAAGGTCAAGCCCAGCCGCTCGCGCTCTAGTTTTAGGCGTTCACCTATTGTCGACATACGAAAATCCATACCTAAGTTCTTGACAGGTACGGTTATCCGTACCAATATCGATTCACGTTAGCGCGTTATGTAGAGCGCTATTGATAGCAACTAACCCAGTGAGGATAGCAGGGCATGCACCCGGAGGAAATTAAGGCCGCGCTTCGAATGGAAGGGATGACCCAGGCCGCCTTGGCGGACGAGTTCGGGGTGGCGGCGTCAACCGTGAATAAGGTGATCAGCGGGCACAGTCGCAGCCGGCGCATTCAGAACCGGATCAGCCAGATTCTGGGCAAGTCAGTGAACACCATTTGGCCCAATCAGGTGGTGCTGCGTCGTACCCGCGAGGAAATCGAAGCCCAACGTGCGAGGGCTTCGGCATGACCGACGCCACCCGAGTCAGCGGCAGCGGTTTGAAGGTGCTGCGCACGTTGAAGGCGCTTAAGGGCCACAGCCTGAGCGGCTTGTCGAACGGCGAACTCGCCCGCGCCCTGGGCGAAAGCCCGGCCACCATCAACCGTTGCCTAAATACCCTGATTGCTGAGGGCTTGGCCGTCCAGTTGGACAGCGGCCGTTATGCCCTGAGCGTGGCAATGTTGCAGATCGCCCAGCACCACGCCAACGAACTGTCCCTGGCACAAAGCCGCATTGATGAACTGAGCCAGCGTGTCAGCGCTGGCAGCCATTCGTAAGGAGACTGTTGTATGAGTAAGACCGCCCACAAGGACGCTGGCATCAACGCCGAGGCGCTCACTGAATTGCAAAACACCGCCGCTGTTTTGGCCAGTGCCAACACCGACGAACGCGACACCCTGAACCAGTTGATCGGTCAAATTCAGATGACCGGCGCGATTGCAAAACTGACGACGGTCGTCGGTTTGACGAAGCTGGCGCACATTAAGGAAACCCGCATGTATAAAGCGCTGGCGGGTAAAACAGGGCTGGATCGTCATGGCGAAGAAATTGCCGACGTCGGCACTTGGGAAGGTTTTTGCCTGGCCATTGGCACCACCCGGCAGAAAGCGGATGAAGACATTCTGAACCTGAAAAGTTTTGGTGAGGAAGCGCTCGAAGACCTGGGTCGGATTGGTGCCGGTTACCGGGAGTTGCGGCAATTCCGCAAGCTGCCAGACGATCAAAAAGACGCGCTGATCGAGGTGGCCAAAGAAGGCGACCGCGATGCGTTTCTCGACCTGGCTGAGGAACTGGTCGCGCGCAATGCCAAGTTAACCACCGAGCGCGACGACATCCGCGCCGATTACGACGCGCAACGCGAGTTGCTGAAACAGAAGTCGCAGGCACTCGATGAAGCCCGCCAGGAGACCGCTAAGGCACAACGCCGGCTGCGCGAGGCCACGCCCGATGAAGCGGAGCGGCAACTGAAAATCGAGATCAGCGGCTTGGCTGTTGAGATCGAAAGCCTGTTTAAAACCCGCCTCGATACCGCTCTACAAACTCTGGCCGAACACACCGCCAGCGGTGGCACTGACCAGCGCCTCTATATGGCCAGCCTGGTGCAGCATTTCGAGCGCGAGCTGGACGCCCTGCGCCACAAATACGACCTGCCAATGAACCTGACGCTGGACGCCACCGAAGGTGACTTCGACTGGCTAGAACCCGGTGCACTGGAAGCCGCTGAAGCGAGCGTCGACGCCATGAAAGGCGACGCGGAACACTGAGCCTGGGCCGGTTAGGGAGAACAACGTATGTCGGCAGTGATGACGGAATTTTTGGTGCAGGTGGCGCAGCAGGCGCGGCAGGTGGGCCACGGTGAAAAGCAGGCGTTGTACCGCGAGGCCTGCGAGCAACTGGGCATCAGCCTGGCCACCTTGCACCGCAAGTTGAAGCAGCTCACCACCTTGAAGGCGGCGCGCAAACAGCGCTGCGATTCGGGCAAGACGGCGCTCACGCTGGACGAGGCGCGGCTGATCAGCGGGGTGATGATGGAGTCGCGTCGGGGCAACAATAAGCGGCTCTACAGCCTGGAAAGCGCGGTGGAGGCGTTGCGCGCCAACGGCATGGTGCAGGCCGAGGCGGTAGACGCCCAGAGCGGTGAGGTGCGGCCGCTGAGCCTGAGCGCCATTGGCCGGGGGTTGCGGTCCTATGGGTTACATCCGGAGCAACTGAGCCAGCCGGACCCGCACACCAGTGTGCGCAGCCGGCACCCCAACCATGTGTGGCAGATCGATGCGTCGCTGTGTGTGCTCTATTACCTCAAGCCCAAGGCGGCCACGGCGAACGGTCTGCACATCATGGACCGGTCGGAGTTCTATAAGAACAAGCCGCGCAATCTGCACCGGGTGATGGCTGATCGGGTGTGGAGTTATGAAATTACCGACCACGCCACCGGTTGGATTTATGTCGAGTACGTGATGGGCGCGGAAAGCGGCGCCAACCTGACCAGCGTGCTGATCAACGCCATGGCTGAACGCCAAGGCCGGGGCGACGTGCTGCACGGGGTGCCGCGCCTGTTGTACATGGACCCGGGCAGCGCCAACACCAGCGCCATGGCGCGCAACCTGTGCCGCAGCCTGGGCATTGAGGCCATCGCCCACGCGCCGGGCAATGCCCGCGCCACCGGTCAGGTGGAGAACGCGCGCAACATCATCGAGCGGCAGTTCGAGGCGGGGCTGCGCTTTCGACCGGTCGCCGATTTGGACGAGCTGAACCAGCTGGCGGCGACTTGGCGGGCGGTGTTCAACGCGACCCGCGTGCACCGACGCCATGGCCGCAACCGCACGGCGGCTTGGCTGACCATTCGCGAAGATCAACTGATTAAGGCGCCGCCGGTTGAGGTGTGCCGTGAGTTGGCGGTGGCTGAGCCGGTGCCGCGCAAGGTGACGGCGGGCTTAAAGATCAGCTTTAACGGGGCGAGCTACAGCGTGGCCGAGGTGCCGGGTGTGTTGGTGGGCCAGAAGCTGGCGGTGACGCGCAACCCTTGGCGAGAAGACGCCGCCCAGGTGGTGTTGGTGGGCGACGACGGCCACGAAACCATTCATCTAATCCCCCGCGTGAATAAAGACGCCTTCGGCTTTGATGCCAGTGCGCCGGTGTTCGGCGAGGCCTACCAACGACCGGCGGATACCCAGGCGCAAAAAGCCAAGCAGCACATCGAGCAGTTGATGACCGGCACGGCCACACCGGCCGAGGCCGAGGCGGCGCGCAAGCAAAAGGCGCTGCCGTTGCAGGGCCGGTTCGATCCGTACAAGCCGATGCATGAGGCCGACTTGCCCAGCTATTTACCACGCAGGGGCCAGACGCACGACTTGCAACCGCCGATGGTTGTCAGCCCGCCACTGAGCCATGTGCAGGCGGCCAAGGTGCTGCGCGGCCGGCTGGGCGATGCCTGGCGGCCGGAGCACTTCCAGTGGCTGCAAAGCCAATACCCCGATGGCGTTGCTGAGGACGACCTCGACCGGGTGCAGCAGCAACTGCTGAACCCGAAACCCGCGCTCAGGTTGGTGGGGGGTGAACCGTGCTGAAGCTGAAAGCGGTGCTCACCGCACAGGGTAAAAGTCTGACCGATTTGGCGGGGGCTTTGGGGGTGAGCCGCAGTTCGGTGAGCCTGCTGGTGAACCAGGGCGCCTGGCCAAAAAGCCTGCCCCGTTATGACTTACAACAACGCATTGAAACGTTTTTAACAGAGTGCGGCGCGCCGGCGGCCACCGTGCGCACCGCGTTCGACTCGCTGGTCTCAAAAGAGGCCAAACAACCCAAACGTCCAGTGGAGGACAGGGAGATGTTACTACGTAAACAGCAGTTTTCGCCAACCGCACGCCAGGCTTTTGGTTTGGCGGTGAATCCCTTCGATGAGGTGCACAGCGCCCAGCAGGTGTACCTGACGCCGGAAACGCGCTACGTGCGCGAGGCGTTGCGACACACCGCGCTGCACGGTGGCTTTATGGCCGTAGTCGGTGAGTCCGGTGCGGGCAAGAGTACGTTGCGCCGCGACCTGCTCAATTGGATTGCCGATCAGGGCCACGCCGTGGTGGTGGTCGAGCCTTATGTGTTGGGCATGGAAGACAACGACATGAAGGGCAAGACGCTGCGCGCCTCACACATTGCCGAGGCGATTCTGACCGCCGTGGCGCCCGCCACCCACCCCAAACGCAGCCCCGAGGCGCGCAGTCGCCAGGTGCATAACGCTTTGCGTGAAAGCCACCGGGCGGGCAATCGCCACTTGCTGATCATTGAGGAAGCGCATGGTTTGTCGGTGCCGACGCTCAAGCATTTGAAGCGCTTTTTGGAACTGGAAGACGGCTTCCAGAAGTTGCTCGGCGTAGTGCTGATCGGCCAGACCGAACTGGCGCAGAAGCTGGACGAACGCAACCCGAGCGTGCGCGAGGTGGTGCAGCGTTGCGAGCTGATCACGCTACGGCCCTTGGATAACGAGCTGGAAGGTTACCTGCGGCACCGCTTCAGCCTGGCCGGCAAAGACTTGGCCGAGGTGATGGACGCCACCGCCATTGAGGCGCTGCGCACCAAGCTGACCGGCGGCGGCCACTACAGCGTGCTCTATCCGTTGGCGATTCATAACGTGCTGACGGCAGCGCTGAACGAGGCCGCGGCCCTGGGTATTCCGCGCCTGACCGACGAAGTGATCGCGGCGGTGTAACGGAGGTTCCGATGCTCAGCGATGCCGATTTGAACCACTACGCCGACCGCTTCGTTGCGCTGCGCCTGGCGCGCCATGGCATTCGCCTGGAGCAGTACCTGGCCGACCCGGCGCGTTATGAAGCCTTGGCGCTGGAACCGGAAGACTTGCTGCCCGAGCAGCAGGCGGTGGCGCAACGATTGAGCGAGGCCGAACAGGCGAAGCTGGAACAATCGGTGTCGGATTTTCCACGTCGTAACGGCGTGATTGTGGAACCGCTGCACAGTCATCGATTCCACAAGCAAAGCCGCTCGGCACACTTTCCCAACAAAGGGCGGCGCTAAGCCGCCCACATCATTTAACGAGGTTCATGATGAACGAGCAGACCATTCCATCGGGCTATATGCGCAATGCCCTGGGCCATTTGGTGCCCGAAAATCAGGTACGCGAACAGGATAAATTACGCGACCAAACGGTTCGATCTTTGGCCGAAGACGCCTGCCGATTGCACGCCCATTTGACCGAGTTCAAGGCGCGGGCGCTGCACGATATTCGCGACCTAATTGCGGTATCGGCCGAGCGTTACGACGTGGTGTTAGGCGGTGAAAAAGGCAACGTCAGCCTGGTCACCTTCGACGGTGAATTCAAAGTCACCCGCACGGTGGCCGAGCGGTTAGCGTTCAGCGAAGAACTGGAAGCGGCCAAAGAATTAATTAACCGCTGCATTGATCGCTGGAGCGAAGGGTCGAACGACAACATCCGCGCGCTGGTGAATCGGGCATTCAAAACCAACGGCCAGGGCCAGTTAAAAACCACAGCCATTCTTGACCTGTTGCGATTGGAAATCGACGACGATGAATGGCAACGCGCCATGGTGGCTTTAAAGGATTCCATCCAGGCCACCGGCACCGCCGTTTATGTGCGCGTTTATCGTCGCGTGCGTGACACCGATGAGTATCTGCCGGTGCCGTTGGATTTGGCAGCGGTTTAAAAGGCGGGGCTTATGGACGAACGATTCGACAGCGCCAGGGTGACGGTACTGAGCGGCGCCTGGTGTCCTATACCAGGTCCCCGTTTGATGGCCCGCCGCTTGAAAGCTGGGCGCTACCAGATGACGGCCATCGGGATGGAAATGTACTGCAACCGATGCGACGACTTCTGGCCGGCGGACACGGAATTTTTCTATTCCCAACCGAGCGCACCAGGTGGGCTCGCTCACTGGTGCAAGGCCTGCTACCGGGAATGGCGCGTCAGTACGGGCATCAAGGAGGTGGTCGATGAACGCCAGTCACGTGCCAGACAGCCAAGTCCGGGAGTAATCCATGCCTAGAAACATGAGCTTTGCCTTGACCACCGAGCAGTTTCGCAATCGCTCTAAACGGGTGACTCGTCGCCTGGGTTGGTGGTTCCTCAAGCCTGGTGAGCAGGTAATGGGCGTAGTGCAAGCCATGGGCCTAAAGCGTGGCGAGCGAATCACTCGGCTCGGGCTGATCGTGATCGAGTCCACATGGCCCGAGCCGCTTGAGGCTGTCACCCAAGAAGACGTGATCTTGGAAGGTTTCCCGCAGTGGACGCCGGCAGATTTTATCGAGTTCTTTTGTCGTCACGGTCGTATCCGGCCGGACCACACAGTCAACCGAATCCAGTTTGACTACGTCGATTGAGAGGCTGACATGCCAAGTACAAAAGACAAACGCATTCGCGAACTGGCAGCCATCCATGCGGCCAAACGCGACCTCGGCCTGAGCGACGACGACTACCGCGCGCTGCTGAGTGAAGTGGTCAATGTCACCTCGGCCAAAGACTTAGACGACGCTGGCCGTCGCCGAGTCATTAACCACCTGCGCCAGCTTGGCTGGAAACAGCGGCCGCGCCGTTGCGTAGCAAACTATCCAGGCACTCCGCATAACTTGGCCATCGAACCCATGCTACAAAAGATTGAGGCGCTGCTCGCCAATATGTCGTTAAGCTGGGGGTACGCTGACGCCATCGCCAAACGACAAAGCGGCGTCGAACGCGTTGCCTGGCTACGTGAGCCGGGTACACTGAAAGCTGTTATCGCCGCTCTACACGTTGAGAAAGAAAAGCGCACGCTGCTTGCAGCCGTCGATGAACAGTTGGTTAAGGAAGGGATCAACCGAGACCAATTGGCTCAGCGCTTTGACTTGAAGTCCAACTGGCACCGCGACAGACGCGCGCTAAAGCGTGTGCTGGAACTGCTGAACCACGCGGAGGGACTATGAGCCAGGTAGTATCAGCAATGGTGAGTAAGCGTCATGAACTTTATGAAGACATCCAGGCGCATATAAAATCAGTATTGGTCGACAGTGGTATCGAATCAGGCGTGGCAGATCAGGTGGCGGTGTCAGTTATAAACCACCTGGCTGATCACTGGGGTGGATCGACATTCTCCTTTCCTAAAGACTCGCAACATAAGATCGCACAGCGTGACCGTGATATATACGCCAAATTTAGGGGCACCAATCATCGGGCGTTGGCGAAGGAATATGGTCTAACGGAGAATGGTATCTATCGCATTGTGAAGCGTATGCAGCAGCAGTACATCCAGGAGAAGCAGCCAGATATTTTCGAGTGACCCATTCTAAATTTGAAACTCAGTTTCAAGAATGGACCCAGCTCAGCACGGCATAACCCGCATCAACCCGTTATTATCGCGCGTATGCCGTTCTAAATATCTCGCTGCCCCTCAGACAGCGATGCTCAGACAGTCAAACCGAGTGCTGAGCTGTTGTTTGTGGATATTACTGCTCGTAGCGATCAGGATTGCCTGAGCGCTTATGTGTCGGGTCAGTACAATACGGGCAATATGTTGTGTGCTGGAAACCCCGATATCAGTGGCGGTGGTTTTGGTGAGGACGTCTGTCGGGGTGATAGTGGCGGTCCGCTTTACGATCCAGGCAAGAACATATTGCTTGGTATTGTGAGCTATGGGGCCGCAGACGAGTGCGGTGCATTTCCCTCAGTATATACGGATGTTTATTCCCTGCGCACTTGGATATCAACGGGCAAGGTATTATTGACGGGCCAGTATGATTTCCCGGCTGTACTTCGGTTTGTCCTGTTTAATGATGACTCTGTCATGTCCAAGACATGGCGATTTACCAATACCAGCGCTGAAAGTGTATTGCTGGCGTCGTTCGATTTTTCTGCTCTAACCAGTGGGTTCCATTTGGTTTCCAACAATTGTGATTCAGTTGTAGTCGAGCCGAATATGTCATGTGAATTGGTTGTGCAAGTTGTTAATGCTGAGCTTGTTAGTCTGAGTGAATACAACGCCGTCTTCCATTTCTCCGTTACCACAGAGGATAGTTCGGTAAAGGTCATGGAGGCGCGGCTAAATGCCAGTGTTCAGGAGCGAGGCCCGATGGAAAATTCTGGTAATGATCGCTCTGCTGGTTCCTTAAGTTGGTTGCCAATTTTTTGCGTACTCATGCTGTTACTGATTTGTCGGCTTAGGGACCACTATTCATCCATTTATAGTATCGTCTCAAATTTTTTTAGATCTTATATGACTATTTTTAGGAAGACTGAAAATTTTAAATCATTAAAAGGAATTATTCACATGCACTATCTAGCAAGAATCCTCTCTATAGTGATTTTATTCTCCCCATTATCGGTGTATGCCGATTGGTCTGAAGCAAGTGAGTTAGCCATAGGAAGAAATTTATCGGTTGGCTATGGGATTGATATTGTTGATCACTTTACTGGACAAATAAGTATTGTTCAGGCGGACTATCAAGTTTTGTTGGGACAAGATAGTTACTTTCCGCTAAACAGGATGCTAAAGACAACACCCTTGCGGACGTCGGGGGGTATACCTATTAGCGGAATCCCAGATATTAGTGCTCCATATTTCATGACTGATTATAGCCTTGGCCAATTACGCGTTACTCACCCGGGGCAGGATGCTAGCGGATTGATGCATACTAAGGACTATTCGGTTTCAAGTAGTGAAGGTAATGACGGTTCGGATTTGTGTCTGCGAATAAAAAATAATAAAAATTATAGAGCGACTTTCACATCACCGAATGGAGAATCAATAGTTTTTGATCAGAAAGGTAGTAGCCACGAAGAAGAAACAATAATTTCGATAAATAACTGGATGATGAGCTGCGAACCCGATGATGACCTGTACTCGATCCAGGTGTCGGCACCCGATGGCCATCGGTATTATTATGACAAGGCTTCAGGTGGTATATTTGGTATTCTGCCAAAAATCATTAAAGACCCGAATGATAATTATGCACGCATAGATTCAGACGGCAGTTTGGGTATTGCTATTGAAACCCGATTCCAAAGTATTTTTATTAGCCGCGATAAAATTCAGGTCTCAGGACAATCAGAGCCTGTTGTTAAAATTGAAGAAATTAATAATGGATACCGTGTTACATACAGTGAAAATTCTTCGTGGACTGTTAGGGGTAGCAACAATCACCTTGTAGTATGTAGCCCGCTAGGGACTTGTGCTGACTACGAGTTTGATCAGTTTGTGATTAGTCCCTTAGGGTTACAAAATAGACTGGTTAAGAAGAGCTACTCTATTCCATTTCATGGTCAGTATTCTGTCGAATACGATTATGAATATGATCGTAGCGATAAACGTTTTTCAGTTATAGCTACGCATGAAAATCACGTTCGTGAGTATGAGTATTATCTGGATAGCAAGAAGGATGAGTATTGGCGGAATGGTACGGTAGTAAGTGAATCAGTCCGCCCATCGAATCGTACTGGTTATTACCAAAGAACACGATATGAGTATGAACCCAGTAGAGAAGTGCCAAGTGGTGACCCACTGATGGGCGCATATCATATATGGCCGAGGCAAACTCGGAAGATAACCGAGCGCTGGTCTGATTCGACAGAATCTGGACAACTCACTTGGGTAGGAACTGTAGAAACCCGAAGTTCGGATTTTGATGGCTATAACTTTCCGCAAACCATTCAGTATCGTTATCCTGACCGCAGTGGCGGTACCCTTCATCCAAGCATTACGGTTCGCACTGAGAAGAACTACGACTTTGATATTTTTCGACTCGACCGGGTTGCTACTACTCAATTAGTTGGTATGCCCTATCAAACTCAATATCAATATGATCGGGTTGGCAATTTACTGGAAGTGGATAGTAATGGGCGTGTAGAAACCTACCGTTACAACGACCACGGTGAGATGGTCAGTCAATCAGATGCTGCTGGTAATACATATCATTATTCCGACTTTTCTTACGGTGTAGCTCGTCAGGAACTGGGGCCTGAGGGATACAGTCTTACCCGTACACTAGATAATGGCTTTATCGACAGTGAAACCCTTTACGGTAACCGCACTATACATTCCACATTTGATCAGCTTGGGAAATTACTGGAATACCAGCCGGCCGAACCGGGACGTGAGCCTATTCGTTATCACTACACCTTCCCCAATGATGGTGGTGCCGTACTAGTAGAAGAAAATGGAGCTTTGCTTAAAACCACTCGTTATAACGGTATGGGTTTACCCTATCAAGTGGAGGTGGAAGGGGTTGGTTCAGCTACTGGCGAGGCTTACCACTACATCAAGTATCTGGAATATTACGATGATGGTTCGTTAAAGGCCGAATCCTTAGCCGTGACAGCTGGCACACAGCCAGAAGCCAATCAATACACCCGCTTTGAGCAAGATCCGATTGGTCGTAGAACTCGACTGCTGCCGGTAGACGGGCAGCCGGTGGAGTTCCACTATGACCAGCCTTTTGCTACCCACATGGTCAATGGCGATGGGGTTGAAACAATAGAGCGTTACCGTCCCTTTGGCGAATTTGGTACCGAGAAGCTAGTGCAGCGAGTTCACCCGCCCGGGAATTCTGTAGAGTCGGAAGAGACCGTTTTGACCCTGACCTATTTAGATAACGGCTGGTTAGATCGTGTGGAAATAGGGGGGGAGGTTCACTACTACAATTATGATGAAAGTACCGGAGACCTGACGTCCGTATTTACTCCGGAAACCGGGTTGGTTGCCTACGAATACGACGCCAATGGTCAGGTTATCCGAGAGCAGCGAAACTCAGACACAGCTGTTGAGTTTCACTATGATGGTCTGGGTCGACTGACGTTGAAAGAATACGAAGACGAAAATGCTAACGTCACCTACAGCTACGATCCTATAAACCGAACCGAAACCCGGGAAAAGAATGCCTTCACCTGGTACACCCAATACGACCTCGATGGCAATCTGGTCCAGGAATACTTGGTGCATGACACCAATATTGACCCGCCCTCAGTCGTGAACACCTACCCTCTATATGAACGACATCTTGGCCGATCACAGATCGATCCCCGTTCAGGCCCAGTGAAAGGTGATTCTGGAGGCGTAGCGATACCCAACCTGGGTGATGAGATAGAGTCTAAGGGGTACCTGGATTGGGATTTCCGTTATCACTACGACTCCAAAGGTTTCCTGGCATCTATCACCTACCCAGATGGTGAAGTCGTTGGTTACCTGTCGAATGAATTAGGACGCCCCACACAGGTCGGCCCATATGCCGACAACATTCAATATTTCCCGGATGGTTCATTGCAGACGTTAACCTTTGCCAATGGTCAGCGCGTGGATTACTTGCAAGACAGTGCCACCGGTCTGCTTTCCGAAGTTCGCCTGGGTTCGCTGTGGCGTAAGCAGTATCACTATTCTGCATCGGGTTATTTATCGGGCATTGAAGATCTCTACAACAATTCTGCCTCGCGCTTCTTCGAGTACGACCAGTTATACCAATTGCGGCGTGTACGCAGTCAGTCTGCGCAGGGACCGGTAGTTGAAACATTCGGCTATGGTCCAACTGGCGACTTGCTGAGACGCACTTCGGGCACAAGCGACATCACCTATCAGTACGACGCCCAGACCAACCGACTATCGAGCGTGATCATCGATGGGCAACCTCATCTGCTGGGTTATACCCCGGATGGTCGCGTCACAACTTTTGGTCAGTCGGATTATGTCTATACCGACGACAAATTCCTGGCCGAATTCAGCGAACCGGATGGGCAAGTCTATCGTTATGAATACGACCCCAACGACATCAAAGTTCGGGTGAGTGTTGATGGCGAGCTAGAACGCTACACCATTCATGGCATGGACGGGCGGTTGCTGTATGAGGAAAGGCCCGGCGATGCCTCTACCAACTTTATTTATCTACAGGATCGTTTGGTCGCCACTCGTGATACCGAATACGATTTGGCCTACACCGAATGCGAATACATCGAGAACCGAGCCCAGCGTGAAACCGTGCTCTATCACCGACCCATCTGGTTACGCCGATTTGACCAGGAACCGGTGTCTTACGGCGATTGCGAAACTTATAACCGCTGGCCGCACAACTACGATTCTGGCAGTGGTACCTGGGACACCGTGAGCAGTACTCGCCGTGAATATTATGTGTGGATGAATCACTACGATGCCGATGGTGTGAACAGAGGCTCCCTGTATGACTTCCTGCTGCGCACAAGAATTAAGTCCGCCAATGGCGGTGTAGAGCGGGATTACAGTAAACCCTCGACTGGCAAGCGGCGGTATAAATGTTATCAACCTTGGCGTGTGTACGAATACACCTTTGATGAGAACGGTGAGCAAATAGGACAACGCATTGTCAGTTCCGGCCGGTATTACACCGGACGGAGTCGAACCTGGTATGCCTGGCAGAGCAAACCCAGCTTCTCCTGTGGCAATCCAGCGTTTGATCCCAGCAAAGTGAGCTGGCCTTAAGTGGAACTCAAATAACAAGTGCTGATGGATGAATGGGTTGCAAAGGAATAGACCATGAAAAATGTGATAAAAGCGCTGCTCGTTGCCTGGCTGATACCCGCTGTTGCCCTGGCAGACCGACCCGAAGGTGAAATCGTCACCTTCTACTTAACAGACCACCTGGGTACACCCGTCGTCGCCATGGATGAAGCAGGCGATGTACTGTGGACACGCGAATACAGCGCCTTCGGCGAAGCCTTGGAAAATGAAGACGAAGTTCAGGTCGGTTACACCGGGCACGAGTTCGTGCCGGAATCGGGCCTGAGCTATATGGAAGCGCGCTGGTACAACCCGGTGATGGGCCGGTTTTTGCAGCCGGATCCGGTGGGTTTTACAGACAGCAACACGCTTTCGTTTAACCGATACCTGTATGTCAACAACAGCCCTTATGTAGGGACTGATCCGGATGGGGAGTATGTATGGCTGGTTGAAATCGCGAGTATTACAGTCGGCCTAGCCAGTGCGATATACCATTATTCACAAGGTGATATGGCTGAGGCGGCGCAAGATATGGCATTTGTGGCTGCAGATGGGATATCACTGGTTTTACCTGCCGTGGGTGTTGGCGGTTTGACTCGACTAATGAATAAAGCTGATGACGCTTTTGATGGCGGTCGGGCATTGTCCAATATTGGAAGAGGAGCCGATAATCTACCAGTTAAAATAGAGAGGAAAATCGAAAGGCAAATGACTCGTCGTGGCTGGGACCGGAGAGGTATAAGTGATACGGTGAATAACCCACATAGAACAGTACAAGTCAGGGATACACGTCATATGCCGGATGGCACAAGAAGAAATGATCCAGCTACTGCTTATATTAGAGAAGATGGACATTATGTGGTTAGGAATGATACTGATGGCAGTATTGTTCAAGTTTCTGATACACGGCGTGATGACTGGGTGTCACCTTTTGATGAATAAAGAAATTTATAATAATTTCATCACCAGATGTTATGCGTTTGGGGATGAAATTCTAATTCCCGGACAGTTATGTGCTGAGTTTATTAAAGTCTGCATTGAGCATGACTATGCCATCATAGGTATCGAAGGTTTTAGGGTCTATGATGACGGGCTTAGAAAGCCAGTGCTAGATGATATTGCGGACTACTCCGACATTTTTGAAAAGCCTTGGAATGAATTTGTAAGGTTATCTACAAGTTCAGCTAAGAACTTTATAAGCGGCTGTTTAAGGTTAGGTCGGAGCAATGCTTTTCTTTTTGAACTTGTAGGCGATAAGCACGGTATGTAGTGGTTCAATAATTCCGGACACCAAAGTAGGTGGTAAAGTTACCGCCATAAGTGAGGTGTCTGATAACCAGAAAGCGACGTTCATTTTCTCCTGAGTTCAAACAAGAGGCCGCCAGCCTAGTGCTGGATCAAGGTTACACCATCGCGCAGGCCAGCGTGTCCCTGGGTGTTGGTGAAACCACAGTTCGGCGCTGGGTTAACCAACTGGCCGAGGAGCGTGACGGCGTCACCCCAAAGGGCAAGGCCCCCTAACCTCAGAGCAGCGCCGAATCCAGGAACTGGAAGCCCGCTGCAATCGCCTGGAACGGGAGAAGGCGATCTTAAAAAAGGCTACCGCTCTCTTGATGTCGGACGAGATGAATCGTACGCGCTGATAGACCGATTAAGGGAGCAGGAATCAACAGAAAGGGTCTGTGAAGCCTTCGGCGTCAGTCGTTCCAGCTATTACGAGTATCGCCGACGGCGCAGCCGTGTGGATGTCGAGCGCCTGACCCTGAAGGCTCAGGTCAATCGCTTGTTCACCAGTAGTCAAAGAGTTAACTGGACACCCATCGGAAGTCCGGTTGGGATTGCGGTGGCGCAAGCAATACCACTATTCCGCACCTATGATCGCTGGCCGCACAACTACGATTCTGGCAGTGGTACCTGGGACACCGTGAGCAGTACTCGCCGTGAATATTATGTGTGGATGAATCACTACGATGCCGATGGTGTGAACAGAGGCTCCCTGTATGACTTCCTGCTGCGCACAAGAATTAAGTCCGCCAATGGCGGTGTAGAGCGGGATTACAGTAAACCCTCGACTGGCAAGCGGCGGTATAAATGTTATCAACCTTGGCGTGTGTACGAATACACCTTTGATGAGAACGGTGAGTAAATAGGACAACGCATTGTCAGTTCCGGCCGGTATTACACCGGACGGAGTCGAACTTGGTATGCCTGGCAGAGCAAACCCAGCTTCTCCTGTGGCAATCCAGCGTTTGATCCCAGCAAAGTGAGCTGGCCTTAAGTGGAACTCAAATAACAAGTGCTGATGGATGAATGGGTTGCAAAGGAATAGACCATGAAAAATGTGATAAAAGCGCTGCTCGTTGCCTGGCTGATACCCGCTGTTGCCCTGGCAGACCGACCCGAAGGTGAAATCGTCACCTTCTACTTAACAGACCACCTGGGTACACCCGTCGTCGCCATGGATGAAGCAGGCGATGTACTGTGGACACGCGAATACAGCGCCTTCGGCGAAGCCTTGGAAAATGAAGACGAAGTTCAGGTCGGTTACACCGGGCACGAGTTCGTGCCGGAATCGGGCCTGAGCTATATGGAAGCGCGCTGGTACAACCCGGTGATTGGACGGTTTTTGCAGCCGGATCCGGTAGGTTTTATAGACAGCAATACGCTGTCGTTTAACCGCTATCTGTACGTTAACAACAGCCCTTATGTTGCTCAGGACCCAGACGGTGAGTATTTAGAAATTGCCCTGGAAATTGCCAGCATCAGTATGAGTATCACCAGCGCCATCAATAATTTTTCGCAAGGCAATATTAAAGAAGGCCTGATGGATGTAGCTTTTGCGGCTGTAGATGGTGTTTTAATGGCAGTCCCGGTGGCACCTGGTGGCACGGGAATAATTCGGGCCGGAATGAAAAACGCCGATGTTAATCCTCAGGTAATCGTAGGCGATGTTACTCCACTGGCCAGAGCATGTAGTTTTGCCGCTGGGACTTTGGTGGCTACACCGACTGGTTTCGTAGCTATTGAGGCGCTTGAGCGAGGAGACCAGGTACTCGCTAGAGATGAAAACACGGGTGTTATGGCCTATAAACATATCCTGGATGCTTATAGCCATCACCATGATGATGGTATGCAGTTGACAGTAGTAACCCCAGAGGGTGGAAGGGAAACAATAACTACGACTCAAGAGCATCCGTTTTATGTGAGTGATCTGGGGTTTGTACCAGCAGGTAAGCTGGTAGTCGGTCAATCGCTGGTCAATGCTGATAGCCAGCATGTCTTAGTTGAATCTGTCGACCTAGAACCAATACTGATAGAGGCTTATAACTACACCGTTGAGGATTTTCAAACTTACTATGTGGGTTCGTCCCGGTTATGGATTCACAATGCCTGTGATCCAGGCGGCGGCTTAGCAGGGCTAACCAACTCTCAACAACGAGCGATTCGTGGTTTAGAGCGACAGATCGAGCAGCACGAAAAGAAACTAAAGGATTACATAGAAAATCCGGGCGCTCATGACAATAGAGGACACTTGCGCAATGCAAGAAATGCAGAGCAACGACAGCATATTGTAGATCGACGTATAGAGAGTTTAAGACATCAAATTAGAAATTTTAGGCGTCAGATAGATCGAATTAAAAGTGGCGATCAGTCAGTTCCGGAGAGGTAATATAGAATGCGGTTTGAGAAAAAAGAACTTCTATTGATCTTCGAAGCTCTAATAGATAGAGCTTTTGAAGATCTAGATATCAGCTTAAGTTCCTTAGACTACTATTGGGAGGTGTCTGAAGATGAGTTGTTCGATATCAATAGTGAACCTAAAAAGCTTTATTTAGGTCAGATTACTGACGATTGGGAAAGTCTGTGTAGGCTACTGGATAACGAATCCATACCTGTTTCCTATGACTTGAAAAGACTTTCTTCTGTTCTTCTGTTTATTAGGGCATGTTCTATCGATAAGTGGTGAATTCGAAAATCGATATGGGTTAGGGGTATTGGAAATAGTCTATGGTGTTGGACGGTTGATTCTAGTTGATATGTTTTCGGAAAGTATTTTTACTTTTTAGGGCTGTGAGTTTCTTTGAATAACGTTGCCTGGTTTGGCATTAGATAATCAATATACATATGGATTTCAGTATGAAAATTAAAGGAACTCTGCAAAAGTTAGCTTTTGGAATAGGTCGGTTGGTTTTATCGGTTGGTATGATCCTGGAAGCGTCCGGCCAAGAGCTATCCAATGATGTCAATGCGTTCTTTAATAGTTACCAGTCAATGGTTCAGGATTTCGATTTGGATGTTTCGGATATCTATGCCGATAACGCTCAGCTGACTGGTATCCAAAAGCGAGAGAATGGAACCGAGGTTAGTCAGGAAATTACCGGTGCCCAGTATATATCTTTGTATCGGTACGGCTACGCACGCTAGTCAATCTGGTTTGAAATCGAGTCTGGAGAGTGCTGGTGCTGAGCATATTGGTCGAACTAATAAAGGTGAACCCGGAGATATTTATAGAATTGAAACATCTCATGGCCCGATGAATGTTCGAATAATGGAAGGTAGAGCTAATGGTGATAGAAATTCTGGCCAAAGAATAATTACAACAGAGGGTGACAATAGACAATATGTTCATCCAAATGGTGAAAGGATACGAGGAAATGTAAGTGCCGACGACCGACGGAGAATTGGGCATACGCATGGTCAAATACCTTGAGGTAAACACATGAGCAATCCATCTTATGCTAAAAAAATATTAGGTCAGTGGTTGGTTGGTTCTTACTTTAATAGCTTCAATTTTGGAGGTAATTTTACTCTATATTTTAATCAACCTAAGGAAGTTAAGTATGGTGATAGCATTTTGCCAAAGGATTTTGAGATATCTATTTTGGAAGACTGGTGGATTGGAAATAGACTGACTTGGAATAGGAAGGTCGCTGAACTTGGTTCTGGAGTTGAACCGGATGAACCTGTAAAAGCCTATGAACTGGCAAAGCTCAGATGGTCTGAAGGTGCCCGGGTAAAGCGTTTTGAACTTTCGGAAGGTATATGTGAGATAGAGTTTGATAATGGCTTTTTGATTTGTATTTCTGTAACTGGTGAAGATGATTTCTGCTTTACGCTCAACGAGGTTGTCTATACAAAGGAGCTACCTAAGTTTAATTTTCAATTAGATGAAAGAGGGCTTTTCTTCGACGTCAGAGATTGATCGAGTAGTCTTGACTCCTTTTAACACTGGAGTTTGTATTTTCTAGAAGAAGATTCTTAGCGGATCGGAAACAACATGCTTGAGAAATTTCTCATGTAGTTCAAGGTCCTTAAATATTATTATGAGCGATCTATTAAGCAATATAGAAAGCATATTGCCATTAACTGTGAAAGAGGCATCATGGGATGGTGATGTGCTCGTTCTTGTTGGAGATGGGTGGCAATTTTCAACGCTAAGCGCTTGGCGCGTTAGTAGTCCAGAGTCTGTGCAGTGTGCATGCTTGGATAAGAAAGCTGACGTATTAGTGAGTGAGCTTAAAAACCTGCAAATAGTAGGAATGAGCTTTCAAAGTTCAATTTTAAGTGTTGATCCCGTCTTCGAATTATCCGATGGGAACTTCATAGAAATCTTTTCTACTGAAACTATAGAGTCATGGGTGTTTAGTTTGCCTAATGGCAAAGTGTACGTTGGTGGTACATAATTTTACGCTAAGAGCAGACTCCATATTACGAGGAAGTCAGTTGGAGAAAATCTAAATTTCGTTGTAGAAAATGCCAGCATTTGCATTGTTATAACCAGCGCCATCAATAATTTCTCGCAGGGCAACATTAAAGAAGGTTTGATGGATGTTGCTTTTGTAGCTGTCGATGGCGTAATGATGGCGGTTCCGTTTGCAACAGGTGTAGCGGGTACCATTCGTTATGCAGCCAAAAATGCAGATGATATTGTAGATGCAATAGTAGATGTTGAGAAAAAATCCAATACCTCAACATTGCCAAAACCGGCTAGCGGCCCTGGATCTGCACCTCCTTCAGAACGAGATCCGCAAAGATTTTTTACCCGGGCAGAACGCGAGGCCAAGCGTGCTGAACAGGATCACCAGTGCGCAAATGGATGTGGTACAAGAATTGATAGTTCGAATTCAGCTGGCCATCATATTGACCGGCATGCTGATGGTAGTAGAACTACGCCAGATAATCATGCTGAAGTATGCAGAGATTGTCACAGAGAATTACATTCGGGAACAGTTGAATAAACAGGAATAATGACTATGTCTGATGAATATCCAGTAATCAAAGATGAGAGTAGAGTATGTCCAATCCCTACTAGATGGCGTGAAGTTATTATCGATTTTATTAGCCACCTAATTAATAACGATTATAAATATAACAAGGGTAGGGATGTCATTCTTGTATCCGAAGAAGATATGGATTCTATCAATAAAAATATTAAGTCCTACGGTGTTTCGCTTAAGGCTTTACCAGAGGAGAGTTGGAATACTTCGCAATGCCAATGGATGGTGGATTATTGGGAAATACTTGTTGATTTATACTCAAATGAGGAAGGCAGGAGCGACTTGGTTTTAAGCGCAAACGTATATGAAAGAAATGGGTATTATGAATTTAAATTTTTATCGGTCTATGTTCCATGATTTTTGGGTCAGCGAGAGACATTGTTCGTTATTTAAAAAATAAAAGACGTTTCTGATCTTGTTGAATTGCCATTTAATCACGTGATCAACTGCAAGAGTGTGAGCTAGTTGGAACGACATGACATCGTTTCGATTGACGCCAATGGCGAGAGCGATTTGGGTAATGTTAATATTTTTTATATGGACAAGGACGGTCATCATCTAATGGATAGTTTGGGGCAGGTGGATATTGCATCGGCAATGCCGGCTGTCCTTTTAGATGATAATTAAACACACAATTTGTGTATTTTTATAAGGAATAAAAGTGAATAAAGTCAATATACTTGGTCAGTCAGTAGCATCGTTTCTGCTTTTATTAGTGGCATCGACTTCCTGGTCAGAGGACGTTATTTCGGACCAAAGCTTAACTGAAGAAGTTCAAACGTTTTTTAATGACTACCAGGCATTAGGCCGGGATTTTGATGCCGATGTTCTTCAACTTTATGCGGACGATGCCATTTTATCCGCGACCATTGAGAAGTCGGATGGTACTGAAACGAGCCAACGTCTGAGCGGTTCTCAGTACAAGAGCCTGTATCCAGCAGTTGTACAGCAAGCAAAAGACCTGAACGATTGGAGTGAGTTCAGTAATATTCAGATTGAGCTGTTAAGCGAAAATCGAGCACGCATCAGTGCAGACCGATATTCGCATTACAAGTGCTATGCCGATACCAACTACTTTATGGTGGTGGAAAAACGTGGCGCCGAATGGCGCATCGTGGAAGAGCATCAAGGTTCTCAGGAAGCCATGGCATGCGAGGGAAAGGAGAATACAGACCCCTTGGTTATGGCTTTAATTGCACTGGCGGACACAACCAACCCTCATCTTCCGATGAATGTTGATGCGGATACGGTGCTGGAAAAACTGGAAGCCGATGGGCATCGCCTGGTGTATTACTATCGGTTTGTGCAACTCACCGTAGATGACATATCAAATGAGCAGTTCTACGACATCATGACGCCATTTTTAATCGAGCAAAGCTGTACCCTTCCAAACTTAAAACCATTGCTGGATAACGGTGCTGTGTTGGTTTACAGCTACAGTGGTGCTGAGGGTGCGTTGATTGGGGAAATCGAAGTTATCATCGAAGATTGCCCCTAAACAAAGCTAGAACCGCCGCAGCAAAATATCCACCAGCCAAGCTGCGGCGGCAACCCAAAGCACGAGGATCAAAGCGCCAGCGGTTCTGCTGGCGCTGATCGGTCCGAATTCTTCGGCGCGTTCAGTGCACTCTGTGCGCACCTCGGCCGGTATCATCCGATCGACCAGCCACAACCCAATCGGCACCAACAGAAGATCATCGAGCAAGCCAAAGACGGGGATAAAATCGGGAATCAAATCGATGGGTGACAGCGCATAGGCGACCACCAGTATGCCCAAAGCGCGGGCGTACCAGGGCGTTCTTGAGTCGCGCACGGCCAAGTATAAAACCACCAGCCGGGTTTTCATGGCGGTGGCGAATTGTTTCAGTTTTTTATACATGGCCATGGCACTCGTTAGTCGTCACCACGGCTGAGTTGCACGCGCCGTTTTAAGCTGAATAAATCTTTGCGGCGGTCTTTCAGGTTGGTGACCGAGCCTTCATTGCGGACGATCTTCAAGCGTGAAAAATCCAGATCTGAGAAGAAAATCATCTCGGTGTTGGGCGTGGTTTCGTTCAATACCGCATCGTGTGGGAAGGCGAAATCGGACGGACTGAACACCGCTGACTGAGCGTATTGAATATCGAGGTTTTCAATGGATGGCAGGTTGCCGACGCTGCCGCAGATAACGACATAACATTCGTTTTCAATGGCGCGAGCCTGAGCACAATGACGCACCCGCAGGTAACCGTTTTTGGTGTCGGTCCAGAACGGCACGAACAGAATGTCCATGTCGTCGTCGGCGAGCAGGCGCGACAGTTCGGGGAATTCCACGTCGTAGCAGATCAGCATGCCAATGCGGCCAGCATCGGTTTGAAAGACCGCCAGTTCGTGGCCACCTTCGATCACCCAGTCGCGTTTTTCCTGCGGCGTAATATGCAGTTTGGCCTGGCGTTCGGTGGTACCGTCGCGGCGGAATAAATAAGCGACATTATAAAGCCGCTGATCGTCGCCTTCTTCGATCATCGAACCGCCGATAATATTGATGTTGTAACTCACCGCCATCCGCGACAGTTCGCTTTTGAAAGCTTCGGTGTGAGTCCCTAAATAACGAATGGCCGCGACCTGATCGGACTGATCGGTCAGGCCCATCAGCGGTGCATTAAACAGCTCTGGAAAGACGGCGAAGTCGCTTTGATAATCCGATAAAGCATCGACAAAATATTCGACTTGTTGCAGTACCTGATCGACCGATTCGAACACCCGCATTTGCCACTGAACAGCACCGACGCGTGCCTGGGTTCGGGTGTTTTCGATGACGCGATCAGCCGGTTCAAAGAGGATATTGTTCCATTCCAGTAAGGTGGCGTAGCCGTGCGATTTTTCATCTTCGGGCAGGTATTTGCGCATCAGCCGTTTGACCTGAAAATCGTTGGCCAGCTGGAAAGATAAAATCGGATCGTGGATTTCCTTACGCGCGACCTGATCGATGTATTCAGTTGGTTTCAGTTGGTCCGAATGTTCGTGATAATTAGGAATGCGACCGCCCGCCAGAATGGCGCGCAGATTCATCGAACGGCACAGTTCCTTGCGCGTGTCGTACAGGCGACGACCGAGACGGTGACCGCGGTAATCCGGATCGATCAATACGTCCAGACCGTAGAGCGCATCGCCATCTGGATTGTTCAGAATAATTTCGCGATGGCCGATCAGGTCGTCATATTTATGCGGGTTGGAAAAGGTGGCGTAGTCGACCAGCAAACTGAGTGCGACCCCGACCAGCACGCCATCGTCGTCGATAACGATCTGGCCATCCGGGAAATCGGCGACCAGGGTGTCGATGGTTTCTTTGTACCAGGCACCGCCGATGTCGTCGTAGACACGATCCATCAACCGTTTCAACTGAGGGTAATCCTCGCTGGTCAGGTTGCGCAGGTTCAGGTGAGTGTCGTCCTGTTGCAGCATTGATCGGCTCCGCGGCGTTTAAAAGTGGAAGGCCGCTATTGTAGCAACGAAACCGGGCCGACAGCGAAGATCAGTCGGTGACCAGCAGCAAAAGCAGGCTGATGATTTGGATGGTCAGCAGGGCCATGGCCAGTCGATTGGCGCGCACGGCCAGGCGCTGATAGAGGGCGTGCCAGAGCATCAAGAGCAGGCCGGCCATAGTGGCCGGGGTCAACCAGAGCAGCGCGAACAGCAGATAAGCCGTGACGGGAGGGCCTGGGTCGTGGCCGGTTAACAGCAGCCCGCTGAACACCAGGGTAATAAACCAAACCGGGACGCTGATGATCAGCACGAGATGGGCCAACAAGGGCAACAGCCAGGGCCTGGAGGCTTGCGTCATAATGGCGACTCGGCAAAGGTGACTTAAGCAGATTAGTCAGCCTGATGAGGCGCGGCAATAGCGCTGTTCCTAACCCAGTGTGATCGCTACACTGCGGATCATTATTCAACCTCCGACTGTGCTATGACCGACACCCTGATCACCGATCCGCCCGATATCGAACACTGGCCCACCTGGACCACCGATTTGTTTCTGTGCACCAACCCTTACCATGACATGATGAAGCAGCCGGTACTCGATGCCATCAAGGCGCATCGTGATCAATCCCAGCAGGCTATCGCCAGCCAGGTAGCGGTGAGCGCCAAACACGCCCTGTTCGAAAGTGAGCTGGATTTTCTCGACAGCGACGATGCCGACCTGCAAACCTTGCGTCAGTTGCTCACCGATCTGGTGCTTGAATGCGCGGCCAGCGTGAACGAACCCTACTGGCCGGACGACGCTGAACCCGATGCCCAGATTATTGAAAGCTGGTATCACCTTACCGCTAATGGCGGTTATCACGATGCCCATTCACACCCCAATTGTTCCTGGTGCGGTATTTATTGTCTCGACCCTGGCGCCTCGGATTTGCAGACCCGCAACGGCGTAAACCGTTTTTACGACCCGCGCCATAACGCCGCTCATTATATGGATGCCGGTACGGCTTATCTCGATGGCACCGGTTTTTGGGACGTGGCACCCGTGGCTGGCCAGGTAGTGATTTTTCCGTCCTATTTAAAGCACTCGGCGTTGCCGTATTTTGGCGATCAAGAACGGGTGGTCTTGGCCTTTAATGCGCGGGTGGATTTGTTATGAAAGAGATCGCAGCGATGACTCCCGCCGAACTCTTGGACAATTATGAAAAGGCGCTGGCGTCACAACGCTGGTCGGTTGTTGAACCGCTGTTACACGACAATGTCTGAGTTACCTTTGCCAACGGCACCTTTAAAGGCAAGGCCGCCGTCCGCGCCGTTTTTGAACAGAATTTTCGCAGCATTGAAGATGAGCGCTACGCCATTACCAATCTGCATTGGGCCTATCAGTCAGCCACTTCAGCCATCGCGCTCTATGAATTTCACTGGCAGGGAATGATCGACGGCGAAGCCGCTTCTGGTAGCGGCCGTGGCACTACGGTGTTAATTTTTGAACAAGGCCGCTGGTGGATTATTACTGAACACTTAGGTCCTTTCGCTGACGACTAAACCGGCTTGCGAAAGAATACACGCTGGTAGCCCCGGTCCAGACGACGGTCGGTTTGCTGATAACCCAGGTTTGGGTAAATGGTCAGGTTCGCGGTCATTTTTTCATTAGTGAATAATTCCACCGCTAGAAAACCTTCCGCCTTTGCTTTGCGTTCCACATAGTCGATCAAACGCTTGCCAATACCGCGTCCGGTAAAGGCAGGCAATACCGCGACCGCATCCAGATGCAATGCATCACCATCCGGATAGCAGGCAACATAACCGGCAAACTGAGACTGGTATTGGGCGATGAAAATTTGCTGCTTGCTGATCTGGTCGTCGAAGTCGGCATCCATAGGCGCTGGTCGTTTGCCTATCGCTTCGATGTACTGAGCGAACGCCTGTTCGGCGCAATCGCGAATGGCAATAACATCCGCTGCTTGGGCGATTAAAATTTCGATCCCGTCGGTCGGTGCATCAAACTGATAGTAGATATCGAATTCACCTTCGTGTTTTGGTTTAAAACCATGCCGACGATAAAAACGATTGGAACGACTGCCTTTTAATGCACCCAAGCGAATGGGTTTTTGCTGCTGTTGTGCGATCATTTTAATGTCAGTAATAACGACACTGCCAATGCCGAAGCTCTGAAATTCCGGGTCGATGTAGCAATGATCCAGATAGAGATGGTCAACTTTATTCAGCAACACATAAAAGCCGACTAACTTATCCTGATAGAAAATCTTTTGCGTATCGTCGGGCTGGAAGGTGCTGAGCAATCGTTGCCGAACACGCTGCTCATCATAACGGCCCACTAATTCGAGGCTGGGCTGCATTGCCCTGGCGCGGATGTCGGCTAAGGCGATAGCATCAGAGAGTTGGGCTGAGGAGTATTCCAGGTCAGATGGTTTCATCACAAGGCGGCGTTAATGATTAACAGAGGCGGCATCCGAATACTTGGTTTTTAGGTTACAGACTTAACGTACAGCATAGTCGGTAAGCCGTCCCAAAGATCTTCAGTTTGAAAGAGCTTTTTAAAACCGCAGGCTTCATAAAATGCTCGGGTTTTACGGTAGCCTGGGTGTGGCAAAGTATCGCCCAGCGTTTTTACGTGCAGGAAGTCGCATCGATGATGGCGAGCGAGTGATTCTGCCGCAGCGAACAATTGTTTACCGATGCCTTCTCGATGGTGTGCCAGGCTGACCGCCATTGAATAAATTTCTGCCGTTGTGTCGTAGTGCCACTGCAGCGATATAACGCCTTCGACTTTATTATCGATCAACGCCACCAGAGAGTTTGTTTCACTCAATTGTTCAGCGTACTCAGTATTTAGTTCTTCACTGCCAAACCAGCCATCGAGCTCGGCGAAGATGTCAAAACATCTTGATCTGTAGCTGTCTTGAAAAGTCTGAATCAGAGGCTTCTGTGTTGTCGACATCGAAGATTATTCCCGCTCTTTATGTTGCGGCAGAGCATCGCTAATGTCGTACCAGACCGCCTTCGAGCCAACAAACATATGTTCGCTTGGGCGGATACCAGGGTCGCCTTCTACCGTTCCCAGAGCAACGCTCGTTAAGCGTCCGTCGGCGCCCGGCATGCCCAAACTGGAGCCGCAGGTTTTGCAGAAGGCCCAGCCTTTGCCAGGGTTCGGCTCGTAAATACCGACTTGGTCTTCGCCTTGCAACCAGTGGAAGTTATCGGGGTTAAAATCCGCATAGCTGGAAAAGGCAGCGCCGTGAAAGCGGCGACACATTGAGCAGTGGCAATGCTCGGCACTGTCCAGCGGACCTTCGATCCGATAACGAATTTTCCCGCACAGACAGCCGCCTTCAATACTCATCTTGGTATCCTGTTATGGATGGCTCATCACATACTCGATATGGCCAGTGTGCTCATCGGTTTGTTCGCTGCTGATGTTAAAACCCCGTGCCAAATAAAACGCTACGCTGGGTGCATTATCTTTATAGACAGTCAGTTCGAGTTGCCTGCGCTGTTGCAGCGCATGCGCCATCAGTTGGCTGCCAATGCCTGCTCCCTGGTGCCCGGGGTCAACAAAGAGTGCAGCCAGGCTGTTGTCGTGCAACGCATAAAAGCCGAGAACGACGGACTCTTTTTCGTAGACATACACTTGTGATGCCGGGATATAAAGATCACGCATGGCATCCAGATGATTACTCCAGAATTCGGCTGCCACAAAGTCATGTGCTTTGATCGATGCGGTCAGCTAGATGTCCAGTACGCTATCAATATCGTCAGCGCAATAACTGCGGATCATAGCGGGCATTATCTCCGGGGTCTTTTATTAGCCTATCGCCAAGACCGGTAAATCAGTCAGTGGTGTTCTTTGGGTTGATAGTGGGCTACGGCTTCAATCGAGCCGAGGCTACTGAATTCGACCGTTACCTTCGGCAAACTCAGATAATGACAAATTCGAATCAGTACCGCGCCGATGGCGATGGTCAAGATGGCATTAAAACCGACCATAAGCGTCTGGAAATTTTGCACATCGGCAGGGCCATGAATGATGCTGGCTCGGGCCAGTGGCAGTTCGGCCATAAACAGAGTCATCAGTATCAGGTTGATGACTTTCCAGGCTAAGCCGATGATCAATAAATTGATCAGCAGTCTGCGCGCCCATTCGAAGCGATTCAGTACGCCGATGGCAGCAATAAAAAGCGCGGCTGAAAGTGCCGTAAACAAGCCGACCAGCCAATGCAGATGCACCGCCAGAAAACGGGCCAGCGGTGGTGCACTGGACAGGTTTCGGCTCAGTTCCGGCAGAAAGTCTGGATAGAGCCAGTAGATCAACAAATTTTGCGCGATGCCGATTAAGGTCATCAGGGCGGCGAGGATAATAAAGACCCAGGCGATCAGGGTGACAGAGTCTGATCTCAGTTCCTGTTCGGGCATGGACGGCGTCTCCTGAATTGTGCGTCGAGCGGGCGTCGTTATTCGACGCCTCTGTTTTATCTGTAGTTATTCTTTGATGAAACCACGGCTTTGCAAAAACGGCAGCATGTGCGGTCGCGCTTCTTTTTGCAGCATGCCGGAAATCTGTTCGGTCCAGCTTTGACTGCGTGGGTTGCCGGTGCGCGTCTGATAGTACTGACGCACCTGGTCATCATAGTCGCGCAGAGCGGCTTCGTCGTCAGCGTCGCTGTAACTTTCCTGCTTCAGTACCACCGACAGTGGCAGGCGCGGTTTCACTTCCGGGTTCTGGTCCGGGTGGCCGATGCACAGCCCGAACAGCGGATAGCTCAGGTGCGGTAATTGCAATAATTCAGCAACCGCCTCGGGGTTGTTACGCAAGGCGCCGATGTAGCAGATGCCCAGACCCTGATTCTCAGCTGCGACCACAACGTTTTGAGCGAACAGCGCGCAGTCGACCGAGGCGGTCAGAAACTGCTCGGTAAAGCCGCTTTTCATCGGGGCGTTGTGCATATCGCAGGCAATTTGATGGCGATGCATGTCGGCGCAGAACACCAGAAAAACCGGCGCATCATTAACATAAGCCTGATTGTTGGCAAGTTCTGCCAGCCGCTCGCGCCGTTCGCCCTGACTCACCTGTATCACTGTGCAGGCTTGAATAAAGCTGGAAGTGGCCGCCGCCTGACCGGCGCGGATCAGTTCTTCAACGGTGCTTTGTGCGACTGGCTCGGTGGTGAACTTGCGGATGGATCGGTGGTTTTGCAGTTGGCTGAGAATGTTGGTCATGGTGGACTCCAACCGAAAATGATCGGTTGATTTTATCATTGATTGACGCCTTTGGCGGTGCCCTGATCGCTATTTCCAGTCGGGCTTGTATTGCCCCAACCAGCGCGGTACAAAGCGGCTGGGTTTTATTAGGGGCGAATGGGTGACGTCATCTTCTGGATCAGCGCTGCGCTTATGGGCTTCCGGCCTGGCGGCAAGTGCGTCATTGGCCGTGGGTTATTTCCCGGTGGCTTTTTCCTTTGGTGTGGTGGCTTTGCAGGCGCAGCTCAGCGGCGTTCAGGCCATGCTGATTTCACTGATTGTGTTTGCCGGCGCCTCGCAATTTGTGCTGGTCAGTCTGGTGGTGGCCGGCACCGGTTTTTGGCCGGCCTTGTCGGCACTCTGGATGCTCAATCTGCGCCATCTGTTTTATGGCCCGGCGTTGGTTGCTCAGTTAGAGCGTCCGCCGGGCAAATTGCTGCCCTTTGTCGCCTGGGGGCTGACCGATGAAATGTTCGCTACTGCCATGGCCGAATCCACGCGCCGGCCGTTACCACCGGCCTGGTGTCTGGGCGTTGGTTGCGGCGCTTACGGTTCCTGGCTGTCGGGTACTCTGGTTGGCGTCTGGCTGGGTACGGAATTGGGCGGCGCTGATGGCTGGCTGAGCGATGCGCTGTCCTTTGTGTTGCCGGCGCTCTTTATTGCCTTGCTGGGGCAGGCTTTTGAGCGTTCCTTGTGGCCGGTGATTGCATTCACGCTGGTGGTCACGGCGTTGGCGTTGATCTGGTTGCCATCACACCTGGCGTTGATGATTGGCATGGTGCTTGGCGCCTGTGCCCGGCCGCTGACGCAGAAGGAGAGCAATGCATGACCCATCATGAGCTGTTGTTGCTGATTTTGTTGGCCGGTCTGGGTACCTATCTGATGCGCCTGTTGCCGATGCTTTATGGCCAGCAACTGGCGGCTGGTCGCGGTGCTTTGGCGCTGGTGTTGAGTGCATTGGGCGTGGCGGCGATTAGCGCGCTGGTCGTGGTGTCACTGGTTGATCTGGCCGCTCAGCAGGTTGGAGTAATGCGTTTGCTGTTGGCGTCGCTGGCGGTGCTGGCCACCTTGAAAGTCGCCCGCAATGTCGGTGTGGCGACCTTGACCGGGGCACTGCTATACGGTCTGCTGGGATTATGGCTGGCCTGACCGCAACGCACGTCCGGCGCAGGTTGCTGGCTCAGTGGCGAAGGAGGTTCCATGTCTTTGGATTCATGGGGTTATGTGGTCGATCAATACGGCGTCAAAAATTATCGACTGACGTTCTTATCCTTGTTGGCGGTATTGATCTTGTACGGCTGCATTGGCGCTCTGTCGCCGGTGTTGCTGTGGTTTGAACGTGCCGCCGCCAACGCCAATATTCACAGCTACGCCGATGCCTTCTGGACCTTGCAGATGGCGGCGTCGACCATTGGTTTTGGTGATTATTATCCGGTGTCCTTTGGTGGCCGGTTGATCGTCGCCCTGATGTTTTATCTGGGTGTTGGTCTGGTGGGTTTTATCGGCGCTTTGGTGGCCGATAAGTTACTGGGCTTTGCTGATACCAATGTTAAAAATCGCGAATTGCGCGAACAGAATGCGGTGTTGCTGGCGCACAATCGCGAGCTGGAACGCAAGATCGATAAATTACTGGATCGGTTCGAAGCCGGTATCGAGCAGGAAAAACAGTAGCGGTTATCCTCTTTGCTCAACAAAGTGGAATAACCGCTTGACGCTGTTAGCCGAAAGGACGAACACCGATCAACAGGCCGTGCAGCCAGAACGCAAAGACGCCATAACCCACCAGACCGACGACTAACACCGCCAGATCACGACCGATGCCGAGCGCCGGATAGGTCACTCCCTCAGCGCGATCACGCCGCCGTGAGACCGCAAAGTCGGCAATCGCCCAAACCAGAAAACCACCGAACAACAGCAGATCGGCCAGGGTGCCATTGGCGATTAAATGCGCCAGCGCCCAGACCTTGGTCGCCAGCAGCATGGGATGCCCCATGCGTGCCTTGATGCGGTTGCCGGGAATGTAGGCCGCCGCCAGTAACACAAAAGCCAGCAGCATCAGCAAGGCTGCCAGATGATAGGTCCAGGTCGGGCTGACCCACAGCCAGACCGGCGCCATGCGCGCCTGGCCGTAACCCCAGACGATTAACGCCAAGCCCGCCAGTGATACCACCGAGAACAGACCTTTCCAGGTCATTTCACCGAGTTTTTCGAGCAGCGCCGTACGGACGCCAGGAATAAAGATGCGCACCGAATGGGCGCCGAGAAATAACACCAGGCCAAGGATTAACGCCGCCATCATCATGCCTCCATCAAAGGTCGTTGTTGTAGTCGAGCACGGTGCGGCCAGAGTAGAGGGGTTTGGCGAGGCTGTATATATGTCGAAAGGTCAGTCGCGCTTAACGCTCCAGATCAATGACGCGGGTCAGAATACTGAGCAGCCATTCTTTTTCACCCGAGTTCATCACCTGTTCAAAATGAGCTTCGTGAGCGAGCACTTTTTTGTGCAGATCATCGGTGAAACGGATGCCGTGTTCGGTGAGGTAAAGCGCGTAAGAGCGGCGATCATTTTCTGAAGGCTGGCGTTCAATCAGCGCCAGTTTTTCCAGCTTGTCGACCGCCGCCACCATGGCCGAGCGGTCGGTTTCAATGGCCTGGGCGACAGCGGTCTGGGTCAGCCCCGGGTTGTTGCGGACGATCGCCAGAATACCAAACAGACCGGGAGTGACGCCGAAGTCGGCGCAGGTCGCGGTGAAGTTTTCAAAGTAGGCGAGCTGAGCCCGACGCAGCCGATAACCGACCAGTGAATTCAGCAGGCTGTAGTCGATGCCGGTCTTGGTCTCGCTCATAGATGTCTTATCGTCCTGTTGGATATAGCAAGCTGGATGAAGCCAGCAAAGGTAACGCTCAAAGCGGTGCAGTTTATCACCATCACCGCCTGTTCCGCCCGGTATCAACCGGTCATAAAGAGCACCAGTTCCGGCCACAGAATGACCAGCGTAACCACCACCAGGTCGGCGACCAGAAAATAAGCCACTCCTTTGAAAATATCGACCAGGCTGGCGTACTGGGCTGCCACCGATCGAATCACAAAGATGTTCATGCCCACCGGTGGCGTGATCATGCCAATTTCCAGCAGCTTGACCAGCAGCACGCCAAACCAGATCAGGCTGATGTCGTATTGCTCGAACACCGGCAACAGAATCGGCAGGGTGACCAGCATGGCGCCGAAGGGGTCCATAAAGAGACCGAGGAACAGATAAATCAGCACCACCACGAGCATCAGTTGCAGAAAGCCGAGCTCCCAGTTGGTAACGGCCACGCTGATAAAACCGGCCAGGCCCGAGAGGCTCAGGAACACAGTGAACATGGTGGCACCGACACCGATGATCAGCAGCGAGGCGGTGGTCGATAGCGTCTCCAGCAGGGCGGTCTTTAACTGATTGGGCTTGAGTTTGCCCAGCGCAAAACTGATCAATAAGGCCCCGGCAGCACCGACGGCACCAGCTTCGGTGGCGGTGAAAAAGCCACTGAACAGGCCGCCAAATACCAGCGTACCCAGGGCCAGCACCGGCCAGATCTCCAATACCGCCTGGCGTACCGAGTAACCTTCCGCGCCTTGGGCAACACGCGGTGCGATGTCGGGCCGCAACCAGCTGACAATGAGAATCACCAGGCTGTAACTGATGGCCGTCAGCAAGCCGATGGTGATGCCACCGAGAAACACCTGGGTAATGGAGGTTTGGGCGAAGACGCCGTAGATGATCATTAAAATGGAGGGCGGAATCAGCGCGCCAATGGTACCGCCGGCGGCGATGGTGCCGCAGGCGAAACTCGGTTTATAGCCGGAGCGCACCATTTCCGGAATGGCGATGCGTCCCATGGCCGCAGCGCAAGCCAGGCTGGAACCACTGACCGCCGCAAAGCCGGAAGCGGCAAAAATACTGGAAATCGCCAGGCCACCCGGCAGCCAGCGAAACACCACCTTGGCGGCGTTAAATAAGCCTGCGGTTAAGCCGGCGTGATAGCTGACAAAACCCATCAGCAAAAACATCGGTACCGCGCTCAGGGTCCACTTGGCGATAAAGTCGTAAGGCGTGGACGCCAGCAAGCTGAGCGCGGTTTCCCAGCCCAGCATCAGGCTGAGGCCACCGAGCGATACCACCATCAACGCCAAAGCTACCGGCACGCGCAATGCGAGCAGCAGCATCAACACCAGCAAGCCATAAAAACCGGTTTCAATCGACATGCGTTTGCCTACTGCGAAGCCATCGCAGGCGTAAGGTGATGCAGCCGCACAATGCGGATCAGGCACACCAGGCCAGCGAGGGCAAAAGAAAGCGGCAGTACGAAATAGGTCGGCCAGACCGGAACTGCCAGATCGAGCGCCATCACGTAAGCGCCCAGCTCAAATTGTTCGACCGCCTTGTCCCAGGTGGCCAGGGTAAAAATGCCATAGAGGCCGGCGGCGAGCAGCGCCACCAGACTGTCCAGCCAGCGCACACCGGCGTCGCCTAAGATCGATGAAAAGGCTTCAACGGTGATCATCTGTTGTTTCCATTCCACCCAACCGAGGGGCAATAACACCAGGGTGATCATGTAGTAGCGAGTCACCAGTTCGATGGTCGCCGGCACTGAAATAGACAGCGTCGAGCGCAATACCACATCGAGGGTGACGTGCAGCATCATGGCGATAATGCCTAGGGTGCCGAGCAAAGCCAGACCCGCCACCAGGCGATCGGAAAGTTGATACAGCCAGCGCATCAGCAAGGTTCTCCGAGCAATAACCAACCGACCCGACGCTTGTCGGGCCGGTACCACTTAGAGACCGTAAGTCGAGAAATCGACCTGATCCCAGACTTCGCTGTTCACTTCGTCGGCGATTTTTTGCGGGTCGTTATCGACCGAGTTGGCAAAAGCAGTCCACTTGTCGACCAGCGCTTCAAAGCGTTCAACCTTGGCCGCTGCATCGGCAATGCCGTCGCGTTCCTGCGCCAGTTCGATGGCTTTTTGCAGGTCTTCGCGCTGGTAGGCGTTGGATGCATCAAGCAACTCGGCGCTCGGTTCGATGAACTCGATACCAGCGTCACGCGCAGCGGATTCGGCCGCTGACGGCATTTCATAGCCCCAGCGCTGGGTTGCCAGCGCACTGGCGTAGCTGGAGGTTTCTGCCATGATGCGACGCTTATCTTCGTCAAGGCCAGCCCAGGTGCGGGCGTTGATGGCGTGCGAGATGGTGGAATGGTAAGTCCCCATCGGCAGGGTGGTGATGTGGGTGACGACATCGTCCAGGCGGAAGGAAATCAGATCCGCGGTGGAGGCGATGGTGCCATCGAGCACACCCTGAGAAATGGCTTCGAAGGTTTCACCGACCGAGACGTTAGCACCATCGGCGCCCATTTCTTCGGCCCAGCGCGCAAAGTGCGGGCCCCCGACGCGCAACCGCAAACCTTGCAGATCGTCGAGATCACGCACCGGTTTGGTGGTCAGCAGCACATAGGTATCGGAGGAATGGCTGGAGCCGTAGACCACACCCAACTGCTTCAATTGGGCCTGGCAATCGGCGCAGGTAACAATGTATTCGGTCATGGCTGCCGCCATCGCCTGAGCGTTGCTGCCCAGGAAGGACAGGTTGCCCACCAGGTTGATCTCGGACAGATCAGCCGGGAAATAGGCCGGCAGGAACATGCCCGCATCGGACAGGCCGGAACGGATGGCGGTGCGCATATTGCCCAGGTTGGCGACTTCGGTACCGAGGATGGTGCCGGTCAGTTCGCCATTGGTGCGCGCATCGATCTGTTCAGCAAAGGCGGTAAAAAGCGGCGTATGGCCGGGATGTGCCGGAGGCGTTCCGGGCGTCAGACGCAGTGTTTGGGCACTGGCCTGGGCGCCGAACAAACCGCACGCCAGCAGCAAAGCCGCCACAGCGGCGGGGAGTTTCTTGGTCAGCATCGTTCGAACCTCTAGTTTTTGTTGGACTTGTTCTTAGAGCCGGGCGGTGCCCGCAACGATCGTTTTGTCAGGCCGAAAAGCCTGGTCGCCGAGAGCGTATTGTCGCCGGCGCACGTTGAGGTTTATGGCACAGATTGTTGTGTTCATCAACAAAAATCCGGAGTCAATTGGTCGAGGTATGGTTATCGATTCTGTTTGGAATGGCGCTGTATTGCCCGTTTTAAGGGGCCTTATCCTTTATCAGTCTGAAATCGTCCGGGCTTAGCTTTAAACGTCATAAAAATAAATTGTTTACAAATACAACAATCATGGCTAGGTTTTTTAGCCACAGCAGCGGACCCTCAAATGGGACCGGCAACAACAAGACTTCATAGCCTGAACCGCTGCCCGATGATCCATTTCACAACCGCTGCGGCGGTGTTGCACACAGGTCCGAGCATGACACAGACGCCTCTGGTGAACTTCGACGTGAGCGAAGGTATTGCCCATATCCGCCTTAACCGGCCGGACAAACACAACGCCATCAACGATGCTCTGTTGCTGGAGCTGGAAGCCTGTTTCGATCCGGTACCCGAAGGCGTGCGCGTCATCGTACTCAGCGGCGCCGGCGATAACTTCTGTGCCGGTCTGGATCTGGCTGAACATCAGGCGCGTGAACCTTTCGATGTGGTTAAACATTCGCACAGCTGGCACCGGGTGTTCGGCAAAATTCAGCAGGCCGGTGTGCCGGTGATTGCCGTTTTGAAAGGCGCTGTCATCGGTGGCGGTCTGGAACTGGCGTCGGCGGCGCATATTCGCGTGGCCGAACCGACCACTTATTTCCGACTGCCTGAAGGTCGTCACGGTATTTTTGTTGGCGGTGGTGCCTCGGTGCGGGTGGCGCGCCTGATCGGCACCGGTCGTATGACCGACATGATGCTCACCGGTCGCACCCTCGACGCCGACGAAGCCGAGCGTTTTGGCCTGGTGCAGTATCGCGTCGAGCCCAACGCCGGTGATGCCAAAGCCGAGGAGTTGGCACGCACCATCGCGACCAATTCTGAGTTGTCGAACTGGGCCATGGTGTCGGCCTTGTCGCGCATCGAAAACATGAGTTCCGACGATGGTTTGTTTACCGAATCGCTGGTCGCCGGCATCACTCAAACCAGTCCGGAAGTTCAGGCCCGTATCGGTCAGTTTTTAAATAGGAAAAAATAATATGAACGCCTATGCCGATTCCGAAAACAGCGCGCTGAAGTCGCGTTACGACGACGTCTATTTAATCGATGGCCGGCGCACGCCCTTCGCCGATTATTGCGGTGTGCTGCGTGATATTTCACCGACCGATCTAGGCATTTACGCCGCCCGTGCCTTGTTTGAAAAAACCGGCATTCCGGCGACGGAAGTCGATGCCATTGTCGCCGGTAATGTGGCGCAATCGAGTTTCGATGCCTACCTGTTGCCACGCCATATCGGTTTGTATTCCGGCATGCGTCAGGCAGCCCCAGCGCTGCTGGTGCATCGTTTGTGTGGCACCGGTTTCGAAGCCATTTTAACCGCCGCCGATCAGATTCAATTGGGCAAAGCGCAGTTGGTGTTGTGCGCCGGTGCTGAGTCGATGTCACGCAATCCGGTGGCCTCCTATACCCATCGCGCGGGTTTCCGTATGGGCCAGGTTGAGTTCAAAGATTTCCTTTGGGAAGCGACCATCGATACCGCGCCAGAAGTGTCCATGGGTGGCACCGCCGAAAACCTCGCCAGTCGTTATGGCATCAGCCGCGATCAGGCCGATGAGTTTGCCGCGCGCAGTTTTGCCGCCGCCGAACAGGCCTGGCAGGACGGCTGGTATGACGACGAAGTGGTGCCGGTCGAGAACGCCCACTGGACGCTCGATGGCTACGCCGATCGCGGTCTGAAACTGGCCGACAAAGCCCAGCGTTTCGATAAGGACGGCCATATTCGGCATTCGCCTTTTGAGGTGCTCAACAAACTGCGCCCGGCCTTTGGTGGCGTGCAAACCGGTGGCAATTCTTCCGGCATTGTCGATGGTGCAGCGGCGGTATTAGTCGCCTCGGGCGACTACGTTCGTGCGCACGGTTTAAAACCATTGGCACGTATTGTCGGTGGTTCGGTGGTGGGCGTACCGCCGGAGATTATGGGCATCGGTCCGGCACCGGCCATTCGCTCATTGCTGGCCGACCAAAAAATGTCGTTGGGTGACATTGGCCGTATCGAAATCAACGAAGCCTTTGCGGCGCAGTATTTAGCCTGCGAACAGGAGCTGGGTCTGGATCGCGACAAGGTGAACCGTAACGGCGGCTCCATTGCCATCGGTCATCCGCTGGGTGTTTCCGGGGTGCGTTTAACGCATACGGTAGCGCGTCAGATGCAAGCCGATGGTCAGCAGTTTTCGATTTCTTCGGCCTGCGCCGGCGGTGGTCAGGGTGTGGCGGTGTTGCTGGAAAGCATCTCTTAAAAGAGAGTTTAAAAAGACCGTTATGGAATTGTCGTTATGCAAATAGAGTCAGCCAATATTCTGGTTACCGGCGCGGCATCCGGTTTGGGTGAAGCGGTGGCGCGTTATCTGGTCGGTCGCGGCGCGCGCGTGCTGCTGGCCGATTTAAACAGCGAAGCGGGTGAAGCTCTGGCCACTGAGCTCGGTGAGTCGGCTTATTTTGTGACCACAGACATCACCCGTGAAGACGAAGCGCGCCGCGCCATCGACACCTTGCGCGAGCGTTGGGGCGACTTAAATGGTTTGGTGAACTGCGCTGGAATTCCCGGCGCGGCTCGTATTTTAGGCCGCGATGGTGTGCACGATCTGGACCGTTTTGCGCGCGCCATTCAGGTCAATCTGATCGGTACTTTTAACATGATTCGCCTGGCCGCCGAGGCCATGCAGCACAGCACACCGAACGATAATTTAGAGCAGGGCGTCATTATTAATACCGCCTCGGTCGCCGCTTACGACGGTCAGATTGGTCAGGCGGCCTACTCGGCTTCCAAAGGTGGCATTGTCTCGATGACCTTGCCCATCGCGCGTGAGCTCGCCAACTTCGGCATCCGCGTAATGACCATAGCGCCTGGCTTATTTAAAACGCCGATGATGGGTGCTTTGCCCGAAGAAGTGCAGCAGTCGCTGGGTGAATCGGTGCCCTTTCCGGCGCGTCTGGGTGAGCCGTCTGAATTCGCCTTATTAGTCGGCCAGATTTTCGATAACCCCATGCTCAATGGCGAAGTGATCCGGCTCGACGGCGCTTTGCGCATGGCGCCACGGTAAGCGGTTATGGCTCAGTATCGCGCGCCCATCGATGATTACCGTTTTATCTTCGAACGGCTGTTGCCCAGCGAGCTTCGGGCGACACTCGGTCGTGATGAATTGGACGACGAACTGCTGTTCGCCATTCTCGATGAAGCCGCGCGTTTTGCTGAAGATCGTCTGGCGACGCTGTATCGCAGTGGCGATCAACAAGGCTGCATGCTCGATCAGAACCAGGTGACAACACCCGGTGGTTGGCGTGAGGCCTTTGCGGATTTTCGGGCCGCCGGATGGACCGCTCTGGCGTTACCCGAAGCCATTGGTGGGCAAGGCTTGCCGCGCTGGTTGGCAACGCCGGTTACCGAATTCTGGCAGGGCGCTAATCTGGCGTTTTCCATGTTCCAGCCGTTGACCGAAGGCGCTTTGGAAGCGCTCGAAGCCAGTGGCGATAAAGCGTTGATTGAACGCTATGGTCCGGCGCTCGCCGCCGGTGAAATGACTGCCACCATGGCGCTGACTGAAGCCGGTGCCGGCTCCGATTTGGGCTTGTTGAAAACCCGTGCCGAAGCGGATGGCAACGGCGGTTATCGACTCAGCGGCAGCAAACAATTTATCACCTTCGGCAGCCACGACTTTTGCGATCGAATTCTGCATCTGGTGTTGGCGCGTCTGCCCGATGCACCCGCCGGCAGCAAAGGCATTTCACTCTTTGCGGTGCCCAGTCATTTAGACGATGGCCAGAGTAACAATGTTCTGTGCACTGGCATCGAAGAAAAACTGGGCCTGCACGGCAGTCCGACTTGCTCATTAGCGTTCGACGGTGCCCAGGCGCAATTAGTCGGCACAGCCGGTAAAGGCCTGGCCATCATGTTTGTGATGATGAACGAAGCGCGTTTATCGGTGGGTTTGCAAGGCGTGGCTGTGGCTGAACGTGCTTATCAGACTGCCTTGGAATGGGCGCAGGAACGTCGCCAGGGGCGGCATCCGCAAACCGGTGAACCGGCCTGTGCCATCATCGAACACCCGGATGTGCGCCGGCTGTTATTACGCCAGCGTGCGCAAACTCTGGCATCGCGTTTTTTAGCCAGCCAGCTGGCGTTGCGACTCGATCAGTCGCGTTGCAAAAACCACCCGGAATGCGACTGGGCGCAACGCGAAGTTGAGTTGTTAACCCCGGTCTTTAAAGCCTACTCGACCGAAGTCGCCAACCGTTTAGTGGGCGATGCCATCCAGGTGTTGGGTGGCATGGGTTTTATCGAAGAAACCGGGGTGGCGCAGTGCTATCGCGACCTAAAAGTTTCGACCATTTACGAAGGCACCACGGCGATACAGGCGCAGGATTTTCTGCTGCGAAAAATCATCGCCGATGGCGGCGAAACCATGTTCCATTGGTTGCAGCAAGTGGATCAACAGGCGCCGGCTTTGCTCGAAGAAACCGAAGCTGTTCGCCAGCTGGTGCAGCGCGCTCTGGCTGACAACAGCGACACGACTTGGCGCTTGGCCGGATCAGTGGCTTTGTTGGAAGCGGTCGGAATTCTGGCCAGCGCCTGGCAACTGAATCGTGCCCTGGCGTGCGCTGAAGATAATCAGTACGGGCAAAACTTAGCCGCTGTCTGGGCGTTTTACCGGTCGCATTTTGTCGTCGATATCGATGCGCAACTGCGTCGTGCAGAGCGCGCTGCTGATGGACTGGATTATCGGTTTGGTTGAACCGGGAGACGTTTGACGGAAGACGTTAGACGCAAGAACAACAACAAATAAAAAATGAAACACCACGAATAAAAACAATCTTAGGTGACACCATGAATTCCGTATTTCGCGATGTTCGCATCGGTCGGACCACGGCCGATTTGCAATCCCAGCCGGACGGCAGCCAGGTGCTGCGGGTACGCGAACCACTGGGCGCTTATCCCGATACCCTGATGGAGCGACTCGACCATTGGGCCGAGATCGCGCCGGATCGTTTGTTTGTCGCGCAAAGAGACGCTGCCGGTGAGTGGCGTCGGTTCAGCTATCGGCAAACGCTCGATGCAGTGCGTCGATTAGGTCAGGCGTTGCTCGACCGAAAGCTGTCGGCAGAGCGTCCAGTCGCCATTCTCAGCGGCAATTCCGTCGAGCATTTATTGCTGGGTCTGGCTGCTATGTACGTCGGCATTCCCTACGCGCCGATCTCACCGGCCTATTCGTTGATCAGTACCGATTATGGCAAGTTGCGTCACATCATCGACCTGCTGACGCCGGGTTTAATCCTGGTTGAACAGGGTGATGATTTTGCCGCCGCCGTTAATGCGGTTGCGCCCTCGGTTGAGACGCTGGCGATTGATCCCGGCCAGCAAACCCAGATGCAAAGTTTCGAGTCATTATTGGCAACCACCGCCACCGAAGCGGTCGACAAGGCGCATGCCCAGGTAACGCCCGATACCATCGCCAAGTTTTTGTTTACCTCCGGTTCGACCGGCATGCCCAAGGGCGTGATTAATACCAATCGCATGCTCTGTTCCAACCAGGAAATGCTGGTCAGTCTGATGGAATTTATGCGGGATGAACCGCCGGTTTTGGTCGATTGGTTGCCCTGGAACCACACCTTTGGTGGTAATCATAACGTCGGCATCGTGCTCTATAACGGTGGCTCGCTTTATATCGATGATGGCAAACCGGTGCCGGGTCATATTGAAAAAACCCTGGCGAATTTACGTGAAATTGCACCCACGGTTTATTTCAATGTACCCAAGGGTTTTGAATTGCTGGCAGCGGAATTGGAAGCCGATGAAGCGCTGCGTCGTTTCTTCTTCAGTGAATTGAAATTGATGTTTTTCGCCGGTGCCGGCCTGGCGCAACACGTCTGGGACAAGCTCGACGAACTGGCGGTGGAAACCATCGGCTCCAAAGTGGGCATGCTGACCGGTTTGGGCGCCACCGAAACCGCGCCCTCGGCGTTGTTTGCTTCCCTGGAGGAATCGCAGTCCGGCGTTATCGGGCTGCCTGCGCACGGCGTCGAAGTCAAGCTGGTGCCCAATGATGACAAGCTGGAGTGTCGGGTGCGCGGTCCGAATGTGATGCCCGGTTATTGGCGGCAACCGGAAGTGACCGCCAAGTGTTTCGATGAAGACGGCTTTTATTGCCTGGGCGATGCCGCCAAATTTATCGATCCGGAACAGCCGCAACGCGGTTTGCGTTTCGACGGTCGTATCTCCGAAGACTTCAAACTCGATACCGGAACCTGGGTCAGCGTCGGGCCGTTGCGCGCCAAAATTATTGCCGAAGGGGCGCCCCTGGTTCAGGACGTTGTCATTGCCGGTCTGGACCGACCTTTCGTCAGCGTGCTGATTTTCCCGGACCGCGAACAATGCCGACAGATCTCCGGCCTGGGCAAGGAGGCGAGCTTAAGTGAGGTGCTCGACAGTGAGCCGGTGCGTTCACGAGTGCGTGCCCTGTTACAGCAATTAGTCGATACCAGTACCGGCAGTTCCAACTGCGTACGCCGCGCTGTTTTGTTAGCCGAACCACCGAAGCTGGATGCCCACGAAATTACCGACAAGGGATCGATCAACCAGCGCGCTGTACTGGAAAACCGCGCTGAACTGGTGACCGATCTGTACAGCAAAACCCCAACCGATGCCGTTATCCGGCTGGATTGAGCAAGGACTCTTTATGCTGAAAAATACTCACACCCAGACCATCGAATGGGGCGATTGCGACCCGGCCGGTATCGTTTTTTATCCGCGTTATTTTGCCTACTTCGACGCCTGCACCGGCAAGTTATTTGCCCGCGCCGGTTTCGATAAGTTCGAGATGCTCAAGCAATTTAATATCGTCGGTTTTCCGATGGTCGATACTCGCTCGAAGTTTTATATTCCGTCGCATTTTGGCGAAGAAGTGGTGATTGAATCGACCGTCACCGAATTCCGTCGTTCCAGTTTCGATGTCTACCACCGCCTGATGAAAGGCGACGATCTGGCGGTGGAAGGTTTCGAAACCCGAGTCTGGGTCGGCAAAGACCCTGAAAACCCTGACGGCATCAAATCACAGCCGATTCCGCAGCAGGTAATTGAGGCCTTTCAGCGCGGCTGAGCAGTAACCGGCAACAGCAACTAACAACAATAATAAGGAGCTACGCCATGCGCTTTACCCCCACCCTGATCACCGCCGCTCTGCTGAGCGGCGCTGCAAACTCGGCACTGGCCGAACGTCTCGATTGCACGCAAGTCACGGCCGCCCGCCTAGGTGTTGCTGAGGTTAACTTGGACAACGCCGAATCGGTGGCTGGCGGTGGCGACTTTGCGCTCGATCATTGCCGTCTGAGTGGCACCACCGGCGCGCACACCGGCATGGATGGCAAGGCATACGCCATCGCCTTCGAACTGCGCTTGCCGGATGACTGGAACGGTCGCTTTGTGCACCAGTTTAATGGTGGTAACGATGGCGCCGTGGTGCCCGCCGTTGGCCCTTTGCTCGGGGGTGATAAAAGCGATACCGCGCTGGCGCGAGGCTACGCTGTTGTCTCCAGCAACGCCGGCCACCGCGGTGATGCCAACCCCGAAGCCGGTCTTGCCGGTAGTGCTCGCTTTGGTTTCGATGCCCAGGCCCGACGCGACTATGGTTACCAGGCGGTGGCTACTTTGAACCCGCTGGCCGAAGCCATGGTCGAAGCTTATTACGATGCGCCCATTGAATTTTCCTACGGCGTTGGCGGTTCCAATGGCGGGCGTCATGCCATGGTCGCGGCCAGCCGTATGCCCGAGGTGTTCGATGGTTTGCTGGCCGGTTATCCGGGGTTCAATCTGCCCAAGGCCGCAGTTCAACACGCCTGGGATGTGCAGGCCTTTCACGCCGTCAACGGCGAGGTACGCAACGCCTTCAGTCGTGACGATCTGGACCGGGTGGCGCGCAATATTCTGGCCCAGTGCGATAACCTCGATGGTCTGACCGACAACTGGGTCGCCGACGTCGATGCCTGCCAGCAAAAGTACAATCCCGACTGGCTGCAATGCTCGCCCGGCCAAACGCAGGGGTGCTTGAGCTCAGCTCAGGTAACCGCGCTGAAAACCGTCCATCGTGGTCCGCACAACAGCGACGGGGAACCACTCTACAGCGACTGGGCCTGGGACAGCGGCATCGGCTCCAATGACTGGCGCTTCTGGAAACTGGAATCACCGATTCCACCCTGGGGCCATAATTCGCTGATCGCGGTCATGGGTTCGGCGTCGCTGGCGCAGTTGTTCACCACACCGCCGACGCGGGTGGCCGGGTCGCCTCAGGCGCTGGAAGACTATCTGCTGAGCTTCAACTTCGACCGCGATGCCCCGCTCATCAACAACCGTACCGACGCCTTCCCGGAATCGGCCATGGACTACATGACACCGCCTGGGGCTGATAACCCTGAACTGGCCGATTTCCGCAGTGCCGGTGGCAAGCTGATCGTCTTCCACGGTGTCAGTGATCCGGTGTTTTCAGTGCGTGATACCACTCGTTGGTACCAAAAACTGGACGCCAACAACGACGATAACGCCGCAGCCTTTGCCCGCTATTATCGCGTGCCGGGTATGCCGCATGGGGCCGGTGGACCCGCGCCAGACGACTTCGATTTTTTCTCGCAACTGGTGTACTGGGTAGAGGCGGGGGTTGAGCCGGGCGCGGTCAGCGCTCGCGTCAGTGCGGCCAATCAGGAGGCTCAGGCCGTGCTGGGTAACGTCAGCCGGTTGTTGTGTCCTTACCCGCAAGTGCCGCGCTATAGCGGCGGCGATAGCCGTCAGGCCAGCAGTTTCGACTGCCGCGACTGAGCCTGACAGCGGACGCCTCGTTACAGTGGTTCGTCCCCCAGACTGACCAACAAGGTGCGCAGCAATTCCGCCAGTTGGGATTGCTGCACCTCACTGAGCCCGGCTAATAGCTGCGCTTCGCGGGCGACATGCTGCTCCAGCACCGCATCCACTTTTTCCAGCCCGGTTTTGCTGAGGGTAATGCGCACCGAGCGGCGGTTGTCGGGGTCGGTTTCACGCGTTACCCAGCCTTTGTCGAGCAGCCGGTCGATGCGGTTGGTGATGGCGCCGGAGGTGACCATGGCGGCCTGGGTCAGCTGACCCGCCGTTAAACGGTAGGGCGCGCCGGAACGACGCAGCGTCGCCAGAATATCGAACTCGTGGGTTTGCAGGCCGTGCTCGGCGAAGCCTTCGCGCAAACGGTTCGACAGGCGACGTTCCGCGCGCGACAAGCGGCCGATCACGCCCATGGGCGAGGTATCCACATCGGGTCGCTCGCGCTGCCATTGCTCCAGAATGGAATCGACACCGTCTTTCATGATGAATCCTTTAACGTTGAACTGTTTGACGCCAGTCTAACATTAGCTTAATATCTCAACATTAAAATATTTAGTGTTGAGGTGATTCGATGTCAGCCGTTAAAAGCAGCAGCCCGATCTGGCTGACCACTCTGATCACTGCCTATGCACCGATGATCTGGGGCACAACCTATCTGACCACCACCGAATTCCTGCCACCGGACCGGCCCTTTCTGGCGGGTGCGGTGCGCTCCTTGCCGGCGGGTCTGGCGCTGTTGCTACTGGTGCGCCGTCTGCCGCAAGGCGCTTGGTGGTGGCGCTCTGCGGTGCTCGGCGCACTCAATATCGGCATTTTCTTCGCTTTGTTGTTTGTCGCGGCTTATCGCTTGCCCGGTGGTGTGGCGGCGACCTTAGGGGCGGTGCAGCCGCTCTGGGTCGCGCTGCTGGCCTGGCTGATACTGGCGGAAAAGCCGGGGCTGTGGCGTTTGAGCTGGGGTTTGGCCGGCGTGGTCGGTGTTGCCTTGCTGGTGCTCAAAGGCGAGCTGTGGCTGGACCCGCTTGGGCTGATGGCCGGCCTGGTGGCGATGGGCTGTATGGGTTTGGGCGTGGTATTAACACGTCACTGGGGCCGCCCTTCCAGCATGCTGGCCTTTACGGCCTGGCAGCTGATTGCCGGTGGACTCTTATTGATGCCCTTGGCGCTGTGGGTGGAAGGCCTGCCGCCGGTGCTCGATGCTCGCGCCATTGGCGGTTATCTGTGGTTGTCGATTCCCGGCTCGATTGTGGCCTATTGGTTGTGGTTTCGCGGCATCAATCAATTGCCGGTCTCGGCGGTGTCCTTTCTCGGTTTGCTGTCGCCGGTGGTGGCCACCCTGCTGGGTTGGTGGGTTTTGGGCCAGGCACTGTCGGCTTGGCAATGGCTGGGTTTCCTGCTGGCGCTGGCCGCCATGCTGGCGGCTCAGTTTCAGCCTAAATGGAGTCTGGGCCGGTTTAACCCAGGAAGAGCGGGTGTTTAAGCAAGATGGCGTAGGTTTGCCAAAAGGCGGGCCTGGCCTGAGTGTTTTGCGGTTGGGTCATCATGGCGCCCTCTGTGGTGGAGTAACGGTCGGGTGGCGACCTTGAAAGAAGTTTAGTCGAGCCAATGGTATTAGCTGAAATTTATTGATGTTAATTCAATGATAGCTAATGGCTAATTTGTGACGGGCTTTACACCTTGCCCATGGCACCGCGACCTGCCTTGGGGTAAAGTGCACGCCCCCGCTGACCAGCGGACCCGTTTTTCTCACTTGCCCGATTCCACAAGAGACACCTCCTCACGATGAGTTTTGCCCCTTTGGGCCTTGCCACCCCCTTATTGAAAGCCGTGGCCGACCAAGGCTACGAGACACCTTCCCCCATTCAAGCCCAAGCCATTCCCGCCGTTCTGCAAGGCCGGGATGTGATGGCAGCCGCCCAGACGGGCACAGGCAAGACGGCCGGTTTTACGCTGCCGTTGTTGCATCGTCTGAGTGAAGGGCAACGCGCCGGCAGCAACCGCGCCCGTGCACTGATTTTAACACCAACACGTGAACTGGCCGCCCAGATCGGCGAAAACGTCACTGCCTACAGCAAATACCTGCCGATGCGTTCGGCCGTGGTATTCGGCGGCGTCAGCATCAACCCGCAGATGAAAGCGCTGCGTCAGGGTGTCGATGTATTGGTCGCGACGCCAGGCCGCCTGCTCGATCTGTACAACCAGAACGCGGTGCGCTTTAACGACCTGGAAGTTCTGGTGCTGGACGAAGCCGACCGCATGCTCGACATGGGCTTTATTCACGACATCAAGAAAATTTTGAAAGTGCTGCCGGCCAAGCGTCAGAACCTCTTGTTCTCGGCGACCTTCTCCGACGACATTCGCCAACTGGCCAAAGGCCTGGTCAACGATCCGGTGGAAATCGACGTCAGCCCGCGTAATTCGACGGTGAAGTCGGTCAGCCAGACGGTGTATACCGTCGACAAAAAGCGCAAGCCGGCGCTGCTGACGCAACTGATTCAGGACGGCAAGTGGCACCAGGCTTTGGTGTTCACCAAGACCAAGCACGGCGCTAATCGCCTGAGCGAACATCTGGAAAAGAACGGCATCCGTTCGGCGGCCATTCATGGCAACAAAAGCCAGGGTGCGCGTACCAAAGCTCTGGCCGGTTTTAAGGCGGGCAAGATCAATATTCTGGTCGCTACCGACATCGCCGCGCGCGGTCTGGATATCGACCAGTTGCCGCAGGTGGTGAACTTCGATCTGCCCAACGTGCCGGAAGACTATGTGCATCGCATCGGTCGTACTGGTCGTGCTGGCGCCACCGGCAAAGCCTACTCACTGGTCAGCGCCGACGAAGCCAAATTGCTGGCCGCCATTGAACGGCTGACCAAGCAGACCATTACCCGCACCACCTTGGATGGCTTCGAGCCGGATCAGAACGTGCCCCATGCCCGCCCGGATGACAAACCGCGTGCGCGTCGTCCGGCCAACGGCAACGCCGGTGGTCGTGGTAACGCCAGCGGTGGCGGACGCAACAGTGGCGGCGGCAGTCGCAGTCAGGGCGGTCGTAACCAGCGCTCCAGTGGCAATGGTCAGAGCCAGAGCCGGGATGGACAAAGCCGCGATGGTCAGCCGGCACGGCGTCGGCCACGCAGCGGTAATGGTTCGGGTAACCGAACGTCGAGTGGCAATCGGGCCTGAGGGTTCAAGCATAAGAAAAGAGCGCTTCGGCGCTCTTTTTTTATCGCTGAAATAAACTCATTCCTTTGCCAAGCAGCAGGCGATAACGTCGGCAAAATTGTCGGTCATTAAGATGGGTTCGTGCACCTCCAGCGGTTTATTCTGGTGGTAACCATAGCTGACGGCGATGCGCGGCATATTGATTTTTTCAGCAGGAATTAAGTCGTTCACTGAGTCGCCCACCATGATCGCTTCACTGGCATGAATGCCAAAACGATCGCAGAGAATATGCAGGCTTTGCGGGTCCGGTTTGGGGCGATCGACTTCATCGCCACACAGCACTTCATCGAAACTGTCGGCCAGTTCCAGCTGGCGTAAAAAGGGTTCGGTGTAGTGCGACGATTTGTTGGTCACGCAGGCGAGTTTTAAGCCAGCATTTTTTAATTGCGCCAGACCTTCGCGAACGCCCGGGTAACATAGGGCATTGCCGAGGGTTTGTTGGTAGTAATGACGGAACCGTTCGAGTGCCTGGTCGGATGGCAGCTCAACAGCGCGAAATTCCAACGCGCGTTCGATGAGTTTTTGCGGCCCGTTACCAACCCAGACGCGCACCTGATCTTCACTGCATGGCTCGCTACCCAGTTCCGCCAAAACGCCATTCACGGCTTCCGCCAAACCCGGCACGCTGTCGACCAGGGTGCCGTCCAGATCGAACAACACCGCCTTTAATGTCACAACGAAAATCCGTAACGCTCAGCCAGAAAATAGGCGATGGCGTGGTCGGTATTTTTGCCAATGGTTTGGGTGGCCATGGCTTTTAAGGCGGGCAGTGCATTGCCCATGGCGTAGGCTTCGTCGGCGCGTTCGAACATGGCGATGTCGTTGTCGGAGTCGCCAAAGCAGATCAGTTTTTTGGCACCGGTTTGCTGCTGCAGATATTTCACCGCATCGCCTTTGGTGCCTTCAACGTGGTGAATGTCGAGCCAGTAATAGCCGTCGTGGTACATGTCGGCACCGGCATAGACTTGCACGCCGGGAATGTCGGCCAGTTCTTCGGCCATATAGAGCACGCGTTCGTTTTCGGTGAGTGCGAAAATGTTGAACGCCGTGCCCTTGATCAGGTTGAAGTCGTTGTGGCGCTGAATGTCGATTGCCTGGCTTTCCATATAGCGCACCCAGCTTTGTTCGCGCTCGTTATCGGAATCGCGCACCGCGGCACCGATGCGGTTTTCCTCGTTCAATACGTTGGCCATGGCGTTGATGCCGTGGGCGTCCAGACGTTTGCAGACTTCGATAAATTCATCGCGATCGAGCGGCCGGGTGTGAATGGAACGGTCGTCGTTCAGGTCCCAAATCAACACGCCATTTTTGTACGCCTGGGGATGTTTGAAGCGCACATCCGGCAGGGCTTCGCGCGCGCCTTGAGGCAGGCGGCCGGTGGCGACGGTCCAGGCGATGCCGCGTTGATCGAGTTCGTGCAGCGCACGGCGGGTGACATCGGAAATACGTTCGTCGGCATCAATCAGGGTGCCGTCGAGATCAAAAACTAATAATTCGTCCACTGGGACTCCGTTATTCGGTTAGGGCAGTTAGCCGCGCTGGGCAGCGGCGAGTTCGGCGCGCATGGCGCGGATGGGGTCGGCGTAGTCGTCGGCGCCGAAGATGGCGCTGCCGGCAACAAAGGTGTCAGCCCCGGCTTCGGCGATGGCGCGGATGTTATCGACCTTGACGCCGCCATCGACTTCCAGGCGAATATCGCGGCCGCTGGCGTCGATGCGGGCGCGAGCGTCGCGCAGTTTATCGAGCGCGGCGGGAATAAAACTCTGGCCGCCAAAGCCAGGGTTTACCGACATGATCAGCACCTGATCGACTTTATCCATCACATAGTCGAGGTAACTCAGTGGCGTGGCCGGGTTAAATACCAGACCGGCGCGGCAGCCACCGGCGCGGATCAGTTGCAGCGAGCGGTCGATGTGATCGCTGGCTTCAGGGTGGAACATCACAGTAGTGGCGCCGGCCTCAATAAAGTCGCCGATCAGCCGATCAACCGGAGACACCATCAGATGCACATCCAGCGGCGCCGTGACACCATAGTCGCGCAACGCCCGGCAAAACATCGGGCCCATGGTCAGGTTGGGGACGTAGTGATTATCCATCACATCGAAATGCACCCAGTCGGCACCGGCAGCCAGAACGGCAGCGGTATCCTCGCCCAGACGGGCAAAATCGGCGGAGAGTATGGACGGCGCTATGACAAATTCCGACATCGGCAGGCGGTCTCTAGGCAGGCGGATTGCCCATTGTAGTGACGCCCGGGGGCAGGTCAAACGGCGTCTGCCCCGTTGGTTGTTGCCGACCGTGCTGCTGACCTTGTTGCCGCTCACAGCAGCCGCCGAAGCGCTCGACCAGGCGCGTCAGAACCATATGGACGATCTGGCCACCTACTACCGCAATGCGCTGCGCGGTGAGGAAGTGGTGGAACTGACCGCCAATGGTGAAAGCTTTCTCGGTCTGTGGCTGGAACAGCGCACTGGCACTCCTCAGGGTGGCATCGTGTTGCTGCACGACCAGGGCCACACCCCGGACTGGCCCTTCCGGTTGCAACAGGCGCGTTCCTATTTACCCGATGTTGGCTGGAATACGCTGTCGATTACGCTGCCGCGCACACCCGACGATTTAACCGATGCCGAATACGATCGCCTGACCATGGCGCGGGTGAACGCCGGCGTACAGCGACTGATTCAGGAAGGGCAGATGAATCTGGTGTTGCTCGGTTATGGCGAGGGCGCCTACTGGGCGGCGCGTTATCTGGTGATGACCGGCGCACCGCCAGAGAACTTCGGCTACGCTTTAATGATGGTCGATGCCACACCCGATCGCGCCGACCTGCCGGATCTGATCGGCCAACTGGAAATCCCAGTGCTCGATCTGATGTTCAACCGCGATAACTGGGCCAAGCGCAACGCTCGCGAGCGCAAGGCCGAAGCCGCGCGCAACCAGCTGGAAAACTACCTACTGATTGAAGACGCACCGGACGGAACTTTTCTCGGTGAACCCAATCCCAGCCGGACCACCCGCCGTCTGTGGGGTTGGCTCAGATCCAACGCCGCTGGCCAGGAAGTCGAGGTGAAGCGGTGACATGGAGTCGCGCCCAATTGTGATATAGTTCACACACGAAAATGGGAGTGATTGCTAACTTCAAAGCCAAGGTCGGTTATTGAATTCTTTGCCAAAGCCGACATCGATGGCCGCGATAGCAGGAGAAACGGGATGAAACCCTCCGAAGCTGCAGTTCCGGAAACAGTACCGGTTGGCGCCGAATGGAGCGCTGACAACACCAGCGATCTGTTGGTCCGGCTGGCCCAGGAAAAAGGACTGGGCAACCTGATGCAGCGCATTCTGCGCGAAGCCCGTGGCTTGACCGGCGCCGAAGGCGGCACCTTCTACCGCTTTATCGACGATGGCGACAATTCCCGACTGGCGTTCTCGGTGGTGCACAACACCGTGCTCGGCATCGAGACGATGATCAACGAAGGCCAAGACCAGGGTTGGCCGCCGATCCAACTTTACAAGGACGGCGAACCCAACCATCGCAACGTGGCTTCCCACGTTGGCCTGACCCGCCAGGCGGTGAACATTCCCGATGTTTACGACGCCGAAATGTTCGACTTCACCGGCACCCGCCATTTCGACGCAGCGCACAACTACCGTTCCAAATCGATGCTGACGCTGCCGCTGCTCAACCACGAAGATGACATCATCGGCGTGATGCAGCTGATCAACGCCCGCGATGCCGAAGGCAACACCCGCGCCTTTTCGCCGGAAGATCAGGCCACGGTTCAGGCCATGGCCAAATTCGCCGCCATCACGCTCGACAACCAACTGCTGGTGCAGAGCCACAAAGACCTGCTCGATGCCTTTATCCAGGCCTTGGCGCGCATCATCGACGTGCGCTCGGCCCACACCTCGGCGCACTGTCAGCGCATACCGGTATTGACCGAACTGATCGCCCAGGCCGCCTGCGAAGACACCGAGGGCGTCTTTGCCGACTTCCAACTGAACGACGATGAATGGTACGAACTGCACGTCGCCGCCTGGTTGCACGATTGCGGCAAGTTGGCGACCTCAGAAAACGTGCTCAACAAGGGCCGTAAACTGCAGAAACTGCACGATGGTTTCGATGCCGTCCGGGCCCGCTTTGCAACGGCCATTGCCGTGGCGCAAAGCGAAGAACAGAAAGCGGCGCTGCGCGACGACCTGGAATTTATCGACCAGGTGAACCGTGGCGGCGAATTTATGTCCGACGAATTCAAAGCGCGCATCGAACGCATCGCCACCGGCACCTGGCCGGACGCCTACGGCGAACCGCGCCCGCTGCTGACTGAAGACGAGGTGTACAACCTCAACATCACCCGCGGCACCATCAACAACGAAGAACGCGCCGAAATTAACCGCCACATCGACATCACCATCGACATCCTCGAAGGCCTGCCGTTCCCACCGAAACTGCGCCGCGTACCGGAATACGCCGGTGGTCACCACGAACGCATGGATGGCAAAGGCTACCCGCGCGGTTTAACGCGCGACCAACTGTCGATTCCCGCCCGCATGATGGGCGTGGCCGACATCTTCGAAGCGCTCACCGCCAAAGAGCGTCCCTACAAACCGCCGATGCCACTGAGCCAGGCGTTCACCATTTTGCGCCGTATGCGCGACGACAATCATATCGACGGCGATGTCTTTGAGCTGTTCCTGCGCAGCGGCAAATGGCGCCAATACGCGCAGGATCATCTGCTGCCGGAGCAGGATGATATCGTCAGCGTGGAAGAGTTTTTGTGAGGCGTTAAGCGGGAGACGCGCAACGGAAGACGCTAAACGCCAGATACGGAAAAGGCACCCAAGGGTGCCTTTTCTATTTTGCGTCTCCCGTTCCCTGGTTCCTCATCAAGCGTCTATCGCAGGTCGTGCAAAGTTCACTTCGCGAATGACCTGCCAGCGGCCCTCTTCGAACACAAAATCGATGCTGAGATCGACCTTCATGGGTGCGCCACCGAAGGGGATTTTGCGCGACACCAAAATATGCCCGCTATCGCCGGATGCCTCTACGGCGTGCACCTCTGACCACAGATGATCTTCCGGGTTCTCATCCTTGAACGTCTGTTCCAGCATGGCCAAACAATCTGCTTTATCCAGGGTGGCGAGCTGACCGTTGTTATCGAGCATCATGATCTGAAGATCCTGGTGATAGATGTTCTGTAAGGCGGGCAGGTTGGCGCTGACCCCGGCCTGCATCAGTTCATCAAGGCGAGTGCGCAGGTTGGCGGTGGCTGTATCGGTCATGGGTAAGCTCCTTGGTTGTCAGGCAGAGGTGCGTTAACGGAGAGCATGCGTTGATGGATCGCTATGTCTCTTTGATTTATGTAACGATCCATATAAAATCATCTGAAAAAGGTGGCCGTCAAGGGTTTTATATTGAACGATACAAAAAGATTGGGTCGGCCGCGCGCCTTTGATTACGATCGGGCTTTGCAGCAGGCAACCTCAGTGTTCTGGAACAAAGGCTACGATGGCGCCTCCATGCGTGATCTGACCGGTGCCATGGGCATCACCGGGCCTAGCCTGTACTCGTCATTCGGTGATAAACGCCAGCTCTACCTGAAAACCATCGATCGCTATATCGAGGCCGATAGCTGTGCCCCTCTGGATGCACTGGAAAGCGAAGACGACATTGAAGCGGCGATCCGCGGGTTTCTGACCGAAGTGGTTCGCGATGCAACCGAACATGAGAGCGGTGCCCGAGGCTGCTTTCTGGCTTCCAGCGTCGTCACCTCTGTCGGCCAGGTGGAGGGCGTGGCCGAACGGGTTGCTGCCGCCATTGATTATGCGCAACAACGGCTGACCGCCCGTTTTGATCGTGAAGTCAGCAAGGGGCGCTTACCGGCTGATTTTCCCTCGCAAGAACGCGCGGCCCTGCTGTATGACCTGCGTCAGGGGTATATGTTTCGCGCACGTGCCGGCTGGAGTCGCGCACAATTGCTGCAGGATATGGATGCGCGCCTGGCCTTGTTGTTGACGACGTCACCGCCTAAGCAAGGCGACTGATTCTGGTTGTGATGAAAAGCAAAAAAGGCACCCAAGGGTGCCTTTTTTTGTAACTTGCGTTCAGTGTTTCCCGTCCAGCATCAAGCGGGCGCGAAGCGCCCTCAGTGATACCGTAAGGTGGTGGATTTTCCCCAAAACACCCGATACGCATACACCGTATAGGCCAGAATCAGCGGCAATACGATGGCGACGCCGACGCCGATAAAGCGCAGTGAGGCTTCGGCGCTGGCGGCGTCGGTGGCGGTGATGCGGCCGGGCACGACTTCAGGGAAAAAGCTGTAGGCCAGGCCGAAGAAGCTGAGAATAAACAGGAAGGCGGTGCCGAAGAACGGCAGCCAGCAGCCGACGTCGCCGCGTGTTGGCACCTGACGCAGGTATTGGTCGACGACGACGATCAGTACCAGACACATCAGCGGAATGGGAATCAGCAGAATGACCGCTGGCAGCGTGAACCAGCGCTCCGCGACGGCCGGGCTGAGCAGCGGATTGACGATGCTGATCGCCGCCAGACCGATGGCCGCCAACCAACCGCAGTAGCGCGACCAGCGCGCGGCGCGCACCTGCAATTCGCCTTCGGTTTTCATCACCAGCCAGGCGCCGCCGATGTAGGCAAAGGCGGCGGTGACGCAGACCGCGCTTAAGGCGGCAAAAGCGTAGGCAGTCGGGCTGTTGTCGAAACCGAGCACGTAGCGGCCGAGCATATAACCCTGGGTGGCCGCGGCGATGATCGAGCCGGCCTTGAAGGCGTAGTCCCAGAAGCGGCGGTGGCCGGTCACGGCCTTGGCGCGGAAGTCGAAGGAGACGCCGCGCAGAATCAGCCCGAGCATCAACAAGGCTGCCGGCAGATACAGCTCGCGCAACACCAGCGAATGGGCTTCGGGGAAGGCGATCAGTAAGATGCCGACGGCCAGCACCAGCCAGGTTTCGTTGGCGTCCCAGAACGGACCGATGGAGGCGATCATGCCGTCGCGCTGAGTTTCGTTATCGAGCGGCAGCAGCACGCCGACACCCAGGTCGTAGCCATCGAGTACGGCATAGACCAGCACCGCCAGACCCATCAGAAACAGAAAAATATAGGGCAACCAGTCACCGGGAATCATGCGTCGGTCTCCTTGGTGTGATGGGTGTTGAGGTAATTGAAGTCGGTGGACATTTCATACTCTTCCACCTTGACCGATTTGCGCGCCATGTAGAACAACGTCTGGATGTAGGCGAACAGCAGGCCGGCGTAGAGCAGCAGATACATGGTCAGCGACAGTCCGACCTGGCTGCCCGGTACGGTGGTGACGGCCTGATCGGTCGTCAGTACGCCGGTAACCAGCCACGGCTGGCGGCCGATTTCGGTGACGTACCAGCCCGCCAGAGTGGCGATCCAGCCAGAGAAGGTCATGCCGATCAGCACGCGTTGCAGCCAGCGCGGTGGGTCAGTGCGATGGCTGTGCAGATGCCAGAAGGTGGTCCAGCTGACCAGCAACATCAGAATGCCCATGCCGACCATCACGCGGAAACCGAAGAAGACGGGTTTGACCGGCGGGTGCATGCCGTCGAATTCGTTGAGGCCGGGAATTTCGCCATCGGTCTGGTGGGTGAGAATCAGGCTGGCCATGTTGGGAATGCCGATTTCGAAATGGTTTTCGCGATCTTCTTCATCCGGCCAGGCAAACAGCAACAGCGGTGCGCCGTGTTCGGTATCCCAGACGGCTTCCATGGCGGCGACTTTCTGTGGCTGATGCTCGAAGGTGTTCAGGCCGTGCATGTCGCCGACCACAATTTGCACCGGAATCAGCAGGGCGGCGACGGTCATTGAGGTTTTCAGCGCCACACGCGGTGCGTGTTTCACATCGCCTTTGAAGATGCGGTAGGCGGAAATACCGGCAACCAGGAAGGACGCGGTCAGACCGGAGGCGATCAACATGTGCGTCAGGCGATACGGCATTGACGGGTTGAAGATGATCGCCAGCCAATCCAGCGGCATGGCGACACCATCGACCATCTCGAAACCAGCCGGCGTATGCATCCAGGAATTCAGCGCCAGAATCCAGAACGCCGAAAGCGTCGTGCCGATGGCGACTAAAAAGGTTGCCAGCGTGTGCACCCAGTTGGGTACGCGATGAATGCCGAACAGCATCACGCCCAGAAAAGTCGCTTCCATAAAGAAGGCGGTGAGCACTTCGTAACCGAGCAAGGGCCCAGCGATGTTACCGACGGTTTCCATATAGCCCGGCCAGTTGGTGCCGAACTGGAAACTCATGGTGATGCCGGATACCACGCCGAGCGCGAAGCTGAGCGCGAAGATTTTCACCCAGAAGCGATAGACGCGCATCCACACCGGATGGTTGGAAATATTGGAGCGGACTTTGAAATAGAACAGCAGCCAGGCCAGCGCGATGGTGATGGTTGGGAACAGGATGTGAAAGCTGATATTGGCGGCGAACTGGATGCGCGACAATATCAGTGTCTGGGCTAGATCGGCTTCCATGGAAGTCTCCGTCAGTTTTTACGGCCACCCGGACGAATCCGGTCGGTGAATTTGAGAACACCGGTACCCAGCGTCAGCAAACGCTTTAACTGGTCGGGTGTCAGGCTTTGTATTTCGTCGAACCCGCGATTGAGCAACTCCAGCAAGTCGTGCATTTCCTGCAACTGTTGGCGGGCGTGGCTGGGCGGGTCGTCTTCGGTGCTGTCCAATAACTGGCTGCGCAACAAAGACAGGGTGGGATCCATCTCGCGTTTTTTGCGTTCCGTCAGCACCTGTTGCGCGAGCTCCCAAATGCTGCCGGCGGCGATCAGATAATCCTTGCGATCGCCCGGTTCGCGGTGGGTGCGCACCAGGTACCAGGCGTGCAGCTCTTTCGCTGCCATACTGACATTGCCGCGTGAAACTTTGAGTTCGGCGGCGATTTCATCGGCGGCCAGCGGCCGATCGCTCAATACGATCAACGCCAGCATCTGGCCGACAGTGCGGTTGAAGCCCCAGCGGCTGCCCATTTCACCGAAATGAACCACGATGTTTTCCAGTTCCGGCGTCAAGCTGACCTCTGTAGTTTCAGAAATTTCTGAAAGTTTAAAAACTTATGACTGAATCGCCAAGTTTTTTGATGTAAATCAATGCATCTGGTTGATTGTCGATTGGGATGTCTAAATTCGCCATCAGCACAACTTTTTACTCCGCCACGGTTGGGTCCTTACGCATCTGCAGTTCATACAGATGCTTGTACAGGCCCTCTTGCGCGACCAGTTTAGCGTGGCTGCCCAACTGCTGAATCTGGCCCTGATGCAGCACCACCAGCTGATCGGCGTCTTTCACCGTACTCAGCCGGTGGGCGATGGCGATCAGTGTAACGCGGCCGCGCAAGGCCATCAGTGACCGCTGTATCAGTGCTTCGGTGTGGCTGTCGATGTTGGCCGTGGCTTCATCGAGAATCAGCACCGCCGGCTTACGCGCCAGCGTTCGCGCCAGGCTGAGCAGTTGTCGCTGACCGCTGCTGAGGTTGCTGCCGCGTTCGGTCAGCACCGTCTGGTAGCCGTTCGGCATGCGCATAATGCTGTCGTGCAACTGCGCCTGCTGGGCGGCGTCGATGATGTCGCTGTCGCTGAGTGGCAGTTCCAGACGGATGTTATCGGCAATGCTGCCGGCGAAAATAAACGGATCCTGCTGCACCAGACCCAAACGCCGGCTGCGCTCGGCCGGGTCGAGCCGTTCCAGTGGCACACCGCCGACCAGCACTTGACCGTATTGCAGCGGATAAAACCCCATCAGTAACGACATCAGCGTGCTCTTGCCCGAGCCGGTGTGACCGACGATGCCGATAAAGGCACCCGGTTCGATGCGCAGGTCGATATCGCGCAGCACGGTATGGCGGCCGTCGTAACTGAACAGCTCGATGTCGAATTGCACCGAGGCGTTGTTGGGCAATTCCGGATGCTTGGGCGCGCTTTCAATCGGCTCATCCAGCAACTGGAAAACCCGGTCGGCCGAGACCAGCGCCTGCTGAAACAGATTCAGCCGCGAAATCATATCGACCATGGGTTCGGTCAAATTGCCCAGATAATTCAGAAAGGCGTAGATCACCCCGACCTGTATCGCGCCGGTCGGACTCAGTGCGTCCATGCCGAAGGCGTAGAGCAATGCCGCCAGCACCGCCATATAGAGCAGATCGACCAGGGCGCGCAACATGACGCCATCGATAAGGATGTTGCGGATTTTGGCGCGGTAATGATCGGTCGATGTGTTGCCAAAGGCTTTGCTGAACGCCGCCTGCTGATTCATCAACTGAATCACGCTCATACCCTGAATGCTCTCGCTGAGTCGGGCATTGATATCGCTGAGCAGCGAACGCACGCGCTGGAACACCGGCGTCGATAACTTGCTGTAGGCGAGCATGGCGACGACGATGCCCGGCACCAGCGCCGCGCTGATTAACATCAGGTGCCAGTCGAGCAACGCCATGGCGATGAGAATACCGACCATGCGGATGGAGTTCTGCACCACCACCGAGATGACGTTGACGTACAAGTCTTTGATGGTCTCGGTGTCGTTGGTGATACGGCTGACCAGACTGCCGGTCGGGGTGCGATCAAAAAATGCCATCGGCAAACGGATAACGCGCGCGAACACCTGCTCGCGAATGGTCTGCACCACATTGAGCGCGATCTCGTTAAAGCGAATTGCCTGCTGGAAAAAGGTCGCCGCCGAGATCAATTGAGCGGTGATATAGGCCAGCACCAGAGCGACAATCGGACCGACGGTCCAATCGCCCGGCGTTAAATGCTGGTCAATAAACACCTTGATCAAATAAGGCCCGAGCACATTACCGGCGGTGGCGACTACCAATAACAATACCGCCTGAGTCAGCAAACGCCGATAAGCCAGGCCGTATTTCAGCAGCCGCAAAAACGGACGATTCATCGGCCATCCTCCACGGTGCGTTCGAGCTGCTGGTAATCGTAGGTGCGTTTATACCAGCCATTTGCCGCCAGTAATTGCGCATGGCTGCCGCGCTCCAGTACCCGACCCTGATCGAGCACCAGAATTTCGTCGGCCTGTTCCACCGCGCTTAACCGATGGCAGGCTATTAAAGTGGTGCGGCCGGCACTCGCTTCTTTGAGATGCGCCAGGATGTGTTTTTCGGTGCCCAGATCGACCGCCGACAGCGCATCGTCGAGCACCAGAACCGGTGCATTGAGCAACAGCGCTCGCGCCAGCGCCAGACGTTGTTTCTGACCGCCTGACAAGGTCACGCCACGCTCACCAACGCGGGTGGCATAGCCATCGGCAAAGCGCTGAATGTCGTCGTGCACCTGCGCCAGTTTGGCCGCGGTTTCAATTTCCTCGACCCTTGCATCGGGTTTCGCCAGGGCGATGTTTTCGGCAACGCTGGCGGAAAACAGAAACGGCGATTGCGGCACCACGGCCAGATGTCGGCGCAGATTGGCGAGGCTGAATTCGGCCAAGGCTTTGCCGCCGAGTTGTAGCTGCGCATCGGGGCTTTCCGACAGTCTTAAGATCAAATCGATCAACGAGGTTTTACCGGCGCCGGTGGGGCCGACCAGGCCAATTAACTGGCCCGGTTCAACCTTCAATTCGATATCGCTCAGCACCGGCTGTTGTTCCGGGAAATGGCGGAAATCGCGGATGTTAATGCGCAGCGCGGGCTCAACTGAATCTTCGAAGGTGCCGCCGTCGGCGATGGCCGGTTCGGTATCAAAAATTTCCTGGATGCGCTTGTACGCCGCCTGACCGCGTTCAACCAGATTGAGCATCCAGCCGACGGCAAACATCGGCCAGATCATAAAGCCCAGATAGAGCGTAAAACTGGTCAGTTCACCGAGCGTCATCGCATCGTGCACGATCAGCCAGGTGCCGCCGGCAATGCTGAGAAAAAACGAGGTACCGATGGCCAGTGAAATGGCCGGATCGTATTTGGAATCGGTGCGCGCTACCGACTGGTTGGCTTCATTAGCGTCGCGCGCGATGGCGTTGAAACCGGCGTCTTCGACCTGCTCGCGACCAAAGGCGCGAATCAGCCGAATGCCCGCCAGGCTTTCCTGAACGCGATCGTTTAGGTCACTGAAACGTGCTTGAGCAATATGAAAAGAGGCCTGCATTTCCTGACCAAAACGCCACATAAAATAACCGACAATCGGCCAGGGCAGCAGTGCCACCAGCGTCAGTTGCCAGCTGATTTGAGTGGTCAGGACGATCAGTACCAGAAGCCCGGTCAGGGCGCCGTCGAACAACGCCAGTACGGCTTCGCCGGCGGTCATTTCCACGGCTTGAATATCGTTGGTGGCGCGGGCCATCAGATCGCCGGTTTTGTGCTCGGCGAAAAACGACGGTGGCTGCAACGACAGGTGTTGATAGAGGTCCTGACGCAGTCGGTTAGCGAGTGCAAAACTGGCACCAAAGAGCGCCACCCGCCAGACCACACGCAGGGTATAACTGACCAGCGCTACGGCCAGAACAATGCCGACGTTAAGCAGTAATTGCTGGCGCGTCAGGCTGCCATCGGCGATGGCGTCGACGACTCGTCCGGTAATCCAGGGCGGTACCAGAACTGCCAGGCCGACAATGATCAGTGCCAGCACCGCCAGGCCATAGCGACGCCATTCTTCGCGGAAAAACCACCGTAATTGCCAGAAGACCGACACCCTGCCTCCTTAGCGCGAGCCGACCAAACAGAAGGCGGGCAGCATAGTGAAGGCCGGGCGAAAACACCAGACGCGCCAGCGCGATAACAGTCAGCGAAAACGGCGGCGTAATTGGCCCGGCGTTTCACTGCGGTATTTGCGAAACAGCCGATTGAAATTGGCCAGGTTGGTGAAGCCGGAACGTTCGGCGATCAGCGCGATTGGCTGGTTGCTGCCAATCAGTTCCGAGCAGGCGTGACCCAGCCGAACCTGAGTCAAATAATGATGGACGCTCTGTTTCATATGGCGACGGAAAAATCGGCTCAGCGTCGCCGGGCTCATATGGGCGCTGGCGGCCAATTCATCCAGCGACAAGGGCTCAGCAAAGCGCTGATGGATGCGTTCCAGCAGCGCGCTTAACTGCTGCTGGTCCGAGGGCGCCGGTCGGCTGGCGGCAAAGCTCGGTGATGCCAGGGTCTGATGGGGCGCCTCGAGCAGCTGATCGAGAATGCTGAGCAATGCCGCCAACCGCTCGCGCGGTGTGGCTTCGACGAGCGCTTCGAACTGCGGCAGCAGCTGTGCGCTTAAATCGGCATCGAAGGCCAGGCCCTGACGCGCTTGCAGCAATAAGTCGGGCAACTGACGATATTCGGCAAAGCCCTCGCTGAGCCGCTGCACCCAATCCTGACTGAACCAGAGCACAAAGGCGGTGTGCGGTTGGCTTGGGTCGGGACGTTCCAGCGACTGCCAGGAATGCGGCAGGTTGGGGCCGATCAACGCCAGATCGCCGGGTTGATAGTCGCTCAGATGATCGCCGACAAAGCGTTTGCCGGCGCTGTTCAAGGTCAGCGTCAGTTCGTATTCGGGGTGGAAATGCCACTCGAACGGTAGCTCATCCAGCTGGCGATGAAAGAAGCGCCAGGAAGCGTCTTGCGGGGGTGCGATGTGTTCATGAAAGGCGCGCATGACGATGCATAGTAACCAGTAATAAGCCTGAGAATGATCGGAAAGTATCATTCTTTGCGTGCTTTGGATAACACCGATGCAGCGAGCCGACCAGAATAATCACTCCAACAAGAACAACAGGAGGAGACGGCATGCGTTCTCAAGCCTCAACATCCGGCCAACCGCAAAACCGTTACGGCTTTGGCGACAACGCGCCGGGCAATAATTCCATTGCCAACACCGGCGATGTTCAACTGCGCGAACTGAGCAAACAACAACCGCTGCGCGTGCTCAGCGAAGCCGATTTTGTGCACTGGCAGACATACGGCTACGTCATCGTGCCGAACGCCATCGATGCCGATGCCATCGAACGCACGCGCCAGCTGTTATGGGAATTCCAGGAAATGGACCCGGACGACAGCCGCACCTGGTATCAGCATCAGCGACGTGATCACGCCATGGTCGAACTGAATAACTCCGGCATGGTGGAGTGTTACAACCACCCACAGCTATGGGCCAATCGTCAGACGCCGCGCATTTATAACGCCTTTGTCGATATCTGGGATCGCGAGGATCTGTGGGTCACTATCGACCGCGCCAACCTGAACCCACCGAACACCCAAAAGCGCGCCTTCAGCGGTTTTATTCACTGGGATGCCAACACCACGCTGGATCCTTTGCCGATCAATGTGCAGGGCGTGTTGGCACTGAGCGATACCGACGACGACACCGGCGGCTTCCAGTGCGTGCCGGAACTGTTCCGTGATTTCGACGCCTGGCGCGCCAATCAGCCGGCCGATCGCGACCCTTATCAGCCGGACCTGGGCGACCTGAAACCAACCTCAATCCCGCTGCGCGCCGGTGACTTACTGATCTTCAATTCGCTGCTGGCCCACGGTATTCGCCCGAATCATTCTGACCGCGTGCGCATGGCGCAATACATCGCCATGGTGCCGGCCGATGAGAGCAACACCGAGATCCGCGACTGGCGCATCCGCTCCTGGCGTGACCGCGAACCGCCACAAGGCTATGCCTTTCCGGGCGATCCGCGTGAGTGGGAGAAGCTGAAGTATGGCCGGGCGGAGTTGACGGAGCTGGGGGAGAAACTTTTGGGATTGAAAGCCTGGCGATGAGTGGGAGACGGGAGACGCTTGACGGGAGACGCTGGATAGCGGCGACGGGCTGGTTTTAGTGGTTTTGCGTCTCCCGTCTCCCGTTTCCCAGGCGCGAAGCGCCCAAGCGTCTCCCGTCTCCCGGGTGCGCAGCACCCTAGCGTCTCCCAGCCGCGCAACAGCGCGGCTAATAATCCTCACTCCAATTCAACTCCAACCCACCCGAGCCGTACTGCCCATTGGTATACAACTCCAGACTGACCTCAGGCGTGACCTGGAACTGCAGGCGGCCGGAGAAATTTTGCTCGGTGCGCACGCCGGATTCCACCTCCAGATAAAGTTGGTCCGACAGGTATTTGCCAGCCTGGACGTTGACCGCGGTTTCGCCCGCTTCATTGGTGTTGCTGTCGAGTGACAGTGAATCGAGACCGAGCAGTTCGCGGGTGGTGCCGAACAAATCCAGGCCGGAATTCGGGTCGCGCAGGCTGTTCAGAGCGCTGGCCAATTGGAACGCCTGGACGGCGGTCATTTCGTTCAGCGAGGTGCCGAACAGCAGTCGCGCCAGCAGTTCGTCGTTGGCCAGCGGTGGCTGCGAGGTCAGCGTCAGGTTGAGTTTGTCCTGGGTGCCGGTGATGTGCAGTTCGACGCTCAGTTCCGGGTTCGAATAATTCGCGGTGATGTCGAGAAAAATCTGGCTGCCCTGAACCTGGATATTGCCGTCGGTGATTTCGAAGATTTTGCCGAAGGCGGTGTAGGTTCCGCGGATCACCTGGAAGCGACCACCGACAGTCGGGCTGGCCAGTTCGTCGGTCAGATCGAGTTCGCCAGACAGTTCAGCTTCCAATCCCTGGCCGTAAATCTGCGCCCGGCGGTCGGCGCGCAGCCGAACCTGCCATTGGCCCTGGGGCGCGAGCAGTCGCGGTTCGGCGTCTTCGTCGCCTTCTTCCGGTTCGCTGGCGCCATTGTTGCGCACCACGTTCAGGCTGGGTGCGCCGCTTTGCAGCAAGGAGTTCAACTGAATGGTCAGCGGCGCGACATCGACGTTGCCGGCGGCGGTCAGGTCGCGCCAGGGACCGGTGACGCTGACTTCACCGCTGACGCTGGCGTCCATATCGGCGCGGCGCAGCAGGTGGGCGCTGCGCGTGGTCATGGCGAGGTCGAGCTCGGGCATCCACCAGACGGTGCGATCTTCCGGCCAGACCACGGAACCGGCCAGTTGCACGCTACCGCCACCGTCGTCGGAAGCATCCAGTTCCAGTTGGAGGGTGCGGTTGTTGGCGCTCAGGTTACCGTTCATATCCGACAGCACGGCGCCGTAGGTGGCGTTTTCGTAGCGGCCGTCGCGCAGCGATACCTCGCCATTCCATTGCGGCCGCGACAGGCTGCCTTCAATGTTCAACTGGCCTTGCAGTTGGCCGCTGAAATCCTGGTCCGGCCGACCCTGGAAGAAGGGCTCGAAAACGGTGGAGTCGGTATCGAAGCGCAGTTCGGCATCGAACGGCCGGTCGGTCGGTTCGCCCTGCCAGTCGCTCAAGGCGGTCTGGGCGGTCTGGATGCTGACGTTGAGGCGTTCGACGTTTTCTTCGCTGAGTTTGGCGTTGAGCCGGTGCTCGCCTGCTTCGGTTGCCAGATTGAGGTTCAGCACCAGCGGCCAGCGATCGGAGCGCCAGTCCAAACGGGCATTGACCACCGGTTCTTCGGCGCTGCCGCTCAGTTCGAAGTCGCCTTCCAGCGAACCGCTCCATTCCGGACGATTGGCCAGCCAATAGCGGCTGTCAGTGATGTTGATGTCGCCGTTGAGGGTCAGCTCTTCCATGGAACCGGAGCCGCTGATTGATAACTGGCCGGCGCTGCCCAGATCGGCTTCGGCCTGTTGCAGCTGCCAGTCGTCGCGACGGCCCCGACCATTGAGGTCGATGCGCCAGTCGGTCGGGTTGGTCAGCCCAATGCTGGCCGGCTGCCAGCGACCGGCGGCCAGCAATTGCAGGTCGAGTTCGGGATCGTCCATGCGGCCGGCGACGCCCAGGTTGGCGTTGATCTGGCCACTGACGCCATTCTCCAACGGCAGACCCAGGGCGCGCAGTTGCTCGATGCTGAGGTTGTCGACGCTCAGTTGGCCGTCGAGCTCGTTGCCGCTGCTGTCCAGCTGGCCATCCAGTCGACTGTCGCCCCAGTTCATGCTGAGACTGTGGCGCAGCTGCCCGGACCATTCGCCCTGGCCGCGCCAGTTCAGTTGAAAACCCTGGTTGAGATAACGGCCACCGGCGCTCAGTTCGCCATCGAGCGTTAATTGTGGCCAGCGACCCTGAGCGCTCAACTGGCCCGAGGCTGCCCCGCTCAAGGTTGAAAATGACTGGCTGATGCCGTCTGGTATCCAGGGTTCGATTCGCGCCCAGTCGAGGTTATCCAGATCAGCTTGCAGGTCCATGGCTTTGTCAGGCCAGTTGAGCTGACCTGCGAGCTCGAGACTGGCGTTGCCGGAGCGCAGCTGAAATTGGTTGATGTCGGCGTCTTCGACACTGGCTTGTGTCAGGTCGACCGTCAGTTGCAGCGGTGTTTGGTCGATGGCGCCGTCAAAGTTTGCCTGAGTGTTGGCGAGCGTCGGCCGTAGCAGATTGCCGCTGATCTGCCCTTGTGCATTGGCGGTACCGCTCAGTTGTTCCCAGGGATCGGGCAGGGAAAACGGCAGCGACTGCAGCTGGGCAACTGTCAGTTGGTTAACCTCGAACTGGCCTTGCAGCGCTGGCGTGAAGGGTTCTATCCAGCCTTGGTAATGGATGTCGGCATCGCCCCAATGCACGCCAGCGTGGTTGATCTGCCAGCGCTCGCGTTGCTGCGCCTGAACGTCCAGATCGACGCTCAGTGGCAGGTCCTGCCAGTCGCCGTCGAGGGTCAGATCGGAAATCAATCGTGGCTGAGTCCAGGGGCCGTTGAGGGTGAGTCGGCCGTTAATCTGTCCGCTCAGTTCGTCAAACAGGGCTGGCCAGGGCGGGGTAAAGGGCCTGATGCTCGCCAGGCGTACGCCCTGGGGGGTGGCGCTCAAATTCAGTTGGCGTTGCTGCCAATCGACCTGGCCGGCCAGTCCGGTTTCGGCGTCGCCGAGCGACAGCCGGCTCTCGGCCAGCGTCACCTGATGCAGATTCAGCCGCTCGACCGCGAGGTCGGCGTTGAGTGGTTGATCCTGCCACTGGCCTTGTACTGTCAGGTTGCCGCTGGTATCGGGGTTACGCAGTGCGCCGCTCCAGCTCAGTTGGCCGTTGACCTGCCAGTCGTGATCGCCGGGCAGGGCCACACCGAACACCGGCAACCAGTCGGAATCAACCTCGCTGAACCGGCTGTCTCCGCTCAGGGTGGCATTGCCGAAGTCGATGGTCAGATCGCCGGCGGCTGCACCGATATCAGACTCAAGCTGGATGTCGGCCAGGTTTAGTTGGCTGAGGGTCAGCCGGACCGGGGTCTGCAGTTGCAGCGTCTGGTCGTGGTAGGCGCCAGTGGCGCTGAGGTCACCCGTCAATACTGGCTGGCGCAGCGGACCGTTGATGCTGCCTTCGATGTTGGCGTCATCGACGCTGATGGCGTTGGGCCAGGCAGGCACCCAGTAACGCCAATGGCGATCGGCCAGGTGTTCGCCGCTGATGCTCAGGTCGAGCCGTTGTGCGCCCCAATCGATGCGACCGGTGGTGGTCACTTCGGCCGGTCCCCAGTTGAGTTCGAATTCATCGATGGTGACGGCATTGCGGGTGGCGCTGGAGCGGGTGTTGATGGTCAGCGCTTCGTCCTGCCACTGTCCATCGAATGCGGCGTCGCCGGCAAAACGGGGCGCGCGCCAGCCGCCGGTCAGACGGCCCTCGACCGACAGGGCACCGTCCAATCCATCGACCGGCAGCCAGTTTTTTACCAGTGCCAGTGGCAGGGCGTTGGCGCTGAGCCTGAGGTCGGCGCGGTCGGCCTGCACAAAACCGTGCAAGCGGGCGGGCTGACCATCGGCGCTGAGTTCGAATTCGGAGAAAAACAGTCGGCCATTGTAGGGGTTGAGGCTGATGCCGCCTTCGGCGCGCAAGGATTGTTCGCGCCACGGCAGGGTCAGGGTATCGATGCGCGCCTCAATCTGGCCCTGGCGTTGGCTCAGTTCCAGATCCCATTGGCCGACAATATCCTGTTGCAGCGGCCAGTCGAAGGCTTGCGCCCAGGCGCTGTCGGCCGGCGCCTTGAGTTCGCCCTGAATGCGCAGAGCATCGACGGCATCGACATTAACACCCAGCATCAGCGCACTGTGGCTGCCTTCGCTGAGCGTTAAATCGAGTCGCGCCGGCCAACTGCCCCAGTTGATGGCCATCTCGCCCACCGCGGTGGCGTCCAGCTCGGGCAGGCTGGGGTGTTGCACGCTCAGTCGATGAATCACCAACTGGTCGAGCCGCGCTGACGGCAGTTTTGACCAGAGCTCAGCGACATCCGGTATGCCGCCGGTTGGGTTCGCGGGCTCAGGTTCGTTGGCAGGGGCAGCGGGGATCTGCACATCGAGGCGGTCGGCGTTGAGGGCGTCGATCCACAGTCGGCGTTGCCACAGATAGGTGGGTCGCCATTGTACGCTGAGGTTTTCGGCGTCGACGGCCACGCCATCGTCACCGCTTTGCCAGCTCAGTTGCTCGAAGCGCCAGTCGCCGATGTCCGGACTGCGCGCGCCTTCGGTGTGCAGGCTGAACGGCGTGACGCGCGGCAACCAGTATTCGGCCTGGCCGAGCAGCGTCAGTCGGCCGCTTTCGCTGGCCAGCAGCCAGGCGACGACCAAGAGCAGCGTGACGATCAGACCCAGCAGGCTGCCCAGTCCGATCAACCAGGCGCGCGCGGCGCCTTTGCGCAATCGCCAGGCCATCAGAACGACTGCCCCAGGCTGATGTAAAGCTGATAATTCGGATCGCTTTCGCGCTGATTCAGCGGCATGGCGATATCGACCCGTATCGGCGCAAAGCGGGTGAAATAGCGCAAACCCAGGCCGACACTGCTGTACCAATCTTGTTGACCAGAAGTCGGGTCTGCGTCTTCGCTGACACTGGCGCTGTCGCTGAACAGCACCAGCCCCCAGTTCTCACCCAGATTGCCACGCAGCTCCAGACTGCCCTGCCATTGTTGGGTGCCGCTTTGATCGCTGCCGTTGATACCAATGGAGCGGTAGGGATAGCCGCGCACCGAACCGCCACCACCGGCTAACATGCGGTCGGATGGCGGTGCGGTGTCGAGGTCGGTGTCATCGCGCGAGGGCCACAACGAACGCCATTCCAGGCGCGTGGCGATGACCAGATCACCATCCCAGGCCGGTAGAAAACCGGACCAGCCCAGGGTCCCGACCCAGAACGGATCGCTGCTGCCGGACAGGCTCCACACCGGCTCTACGCCGAGGTCGTAGCGCATACCGTCGGTCGGATTCAGGCTGCCAGCCGAGCTGTCGTATTCGTAAGCCAGCGGCACCCGGACCAGACTGAATGAGTCCCAGTTGTCATCGACGCGCTCGTCACTGCGCTGGTAGGCGATGCCGTAGCTGTAAGTGTCACGGCTGGATGCCTGGCGGTCGATGGTGGCGCTGCTTAAATATTTATAAGTTTCCCCGTTTTCCGGCGTTTCGTGAACGAAGCTGTTGTCCTGCGTCAGGGTATTTCGCGCTTCCAGAAAGCCCGGCAACGTCAGCGTGACGTTGGCGCTTTGTCGTTCTTGCTGCAGGCTGGTGCCCAGTTCCAGCCATTGGGCACGGTGCCCCAGATTGCGGTGCTCCCAGCCCAAAGTCAGACCAAAGCCCTGATCGGTGTCCCAGCCGATACCAGCGCGCACTGTGCGTGGCGAACGCTTGATCACCTCGAAGGTGACGTCGACCTGGCCGGCTTCATTGCGTGACAGCGACCGCCTCACGGTGGCAAAGAGCTGGGTTTGATAGAGGTTGATCACCGCCTGATCGATATCGGCGCGACGGAAGCAGGCGCCGGTATCGAGGTCGGTTTGCCGGCGCAAATAGGCCTGGTTGATGTCGTCGGCGCCTTTGAACTGAATGTCGCCAATGCGCGATGGCTCGCTGGCGTTAACCCGATAACGCACCCGACCACCAGCTTCACCCGGCACCAGTCGGACTTCGTGGCTGACGGCCAACTGAAAGAAACAGCCCTGATCATCGACAATGGATTGCAGGCTGGATTGATCGCTGAGAATGGTTTCGGCATCCAGCGGTTCGCCTTCGCGCGCTTGCGGCCAGTCCTCCGGTAGCTCGACCGTCACGCCCTGAATATCGACCGATAAGACTTTATATTGCGGACCGGTATCGATGCGGTAACTCAGGCGTTCACCGTTGTTGGTTTCTTCCACCCGATGCAGAATTTCAGCGTCGTAATAACCGCGCGAGTCGAGCCATTGGATCATGCGTTGACGTTCGCCCTGGGCCAGGCGATTGGAGCGTGGCGAGAGATTGATGGCGCGCAATGAATCGCGGTAGATGCGTAATTGATCGAGCAGTTCGCCTTGCAGGCCGCGGTTTTTCGGCGACAGGGTCAGGTCGGAGCGACCGATGGACGGTAACTCTTCTGCGTCGGCCAGGCTGGCCATCATTAGCAGCGCGACGCCGAAAACGGTCGCCAGTAAACGTAAGGCTGTAATGATTGACCCCTTCGCGTCTTGGTGTGAATGGTGCTGTGTAGTGTCATCAGCTTGCCTGAACGCGGCCTGAAGGCAACGCATATAGCCGAGCTGGGACCATTTATTCCAATAGGGCATTTCACCCAGCCTAACTATAACTTTAGAATGCCCGCCTTTGGTCAGCTTTGCGGCTGATCGCAACCGATCCTATCCGCCGACGCTATAGAGGCACCCTATGAAACGAGACAAGCAACGTGTTGAAGGCGAAACCTGGAGCGAGGAGCATCTGGCGGAGTATTTGGGTTTCAAAACATACGATGGCACCGACCCGGATTTCCATTGCCTTTACCGCGCTTATACCCGCATGAACGAGGTGACGTTCGAGCGTTTCGTGCAATTGTTTCGTGACCAGGGCCGTAACCTTCAGGCGACCAATCTGCAAGGCCAGACGCTGGCCGACATCATCAAACAGCATCGCCAGTCCGAAGACTATCTTAAGGTGCTGCAGGGCGAGGCGATCAGCTAAAGATCCTGCAAGGCGGCCAGCACTTCATCGAGGCGCGCAGCGCCGATCACCGTCATTCCCTCAATCGGTTTTTTGGGCATATTGGCCTTGGGCATGATGGCTTTTTTAAAGCCGTGCTTGGCCGCTTCCGATAACCGCTCCTGACCGTTAGGCACCGGTCGCAGTTCGCCGTTTAATCCCAGCTCACCGAACACCACCCAGTCGCGCGGCAGTGGTTTGTCGCGCAAGCTCGATAACACCGCCAGCAAGGTGGCCAGATCGGCGCTGGTTTCGGTGACGCGCACGCCGCCGACGACATTCAAAAACACATCCTGATCGCCGGTAAAGACACCGCCGTGTCGATTCAATATCGCCAGAATCAAACTTAAACGGTTGGTATCCAGCCCCACAGCAATGCGTCGCGGGTGGCCCATGCTGGTGCCATCGACCAGTGCCTGGAGTTCAATCAGCAGTGGCCGGGTGCCTTCCCAGACCACGGTAACCACCGAACCCGGCGCTTCTTCGCTGCCTTGATTCAAGAAAATCGACGAAGGGTTTTTGACCTCTTTCAGACCGGAATCGAGCATCGCAAAGACGCCTAATTCGTTGACCGCGCCGAAACGGTTTTTGATGGCGCGCAAAGTACGAAAGCGACTGTCGCCGGAGCTTTCCAGCATCACCGACGCATCGATCATATGCTCCAGCACTTTCGGCCCGGCCAGGCTGCCGTCCTTGGTGACATGACCAACGATGATCAACACCGTGCCGGTCTGTTTGGCAAAGCGCGTCAGCCAGGCGGCCGATTCGCGCACCTGGGAGACCGAACCCGGTGCCGATTCAACATCCGGCGCGTGCATCACCTGAATGGAGTCGATGACCAGAATTTTCGGCGCAACCTCTTTGGCCGTTTCGGTAATGCTTGCCACCGAGGTTTCCGCCAGAATCGACAACTCATCCATGGGTAAATTGAGTCGTTTGGCGCGCAGCGCGATCTGCTGTACCGATTCCTCGCCCGAGACATAGAGCACCGGCAACTGACGCGCCAGATGACAAAGCGTCTGCAACAACAAGGTCGATTTACCCGCGCCGGGATGACCACCAATCAACACCGCGCTGCCACCGACCAGACCACCGCCGAGCACGCGATCGAATTCACCCATGCCGGTGGCAATGCGCGCCTGCTCGGCCAGATCGACATCGGAGAGTTTTTGTATGCGCGAGCGGGAACCGGCAAAACCCTCGCGGTTATCGGTGAAGTCGGGTTGGCGCGCAGCGGCGCCAGTGGCCTCACGAAATTCCTTGAGCGTATTCCAGGCCTTGCACTCGGTGCACTGGCCTTGCCATTTGGAATAGTCGGCGCCGCATTCGCTGCAGACGAATTGAACTTTGCTTTTGGCCAAGAAAGGATGCCTCTGAGAATGCTGCCAAAGGTGCGCAGTTTGACACAGCGACCGGCGCTCATAAACGTCGACGGCTTGCCAGCGCATTCGCGCTGCTGGATCATTCACCCTTACGTTAACGAGATAGCCTCATGGATTGGACTCAACTGCTGACCACCGAACGCTACGGCCACCAGGCCATCGACGCCGAAGAACTGGGTCGCAGCCACTTCCATAAAGACCACGATCGCATTGTTTTCTCCAGCGCCTTTCGCAAGCTCGGCGGCAAGACGCAGGTGCATCCGCTGGCCAAGAATGACCATGTGCACAACCGGCTGATTCACAGCCTGGAAGTGGGCAGTGTTGGTCGCAGCCTGGGCATTCGCGTCGGCGAGCGGATTCGCGAGCAACTGCCTGCCTTTATTGAACCGGACGACCTGGGCGTGATTGTGCAAAGCGCCTGTCTGGCGCACGACATCGGTAATCCGCCGTTCGGTCACGCCGGTGAATACGCCATTCAGGACTGGTTTAAGCAGCCGGAAAATGAGTATTTGCTGAAGCCGTTGTCGGATGCCACGCGCCGGGATCTAACCCATTTTGAAGGCAACGCTCAGGGTTTTCGCATCGTCGCTCAGGTGGAATATCACCTCGGTCGCGGTGGTCTGCGGCTGACCTACCCAACGCTCGGCGCCTCCATCAAATATCCCTGGACGGCCGCAGGTGCCGGTGCCAAAGGCAAGTTCAGTTGCTTTGAACCGGAGCGTCCCATTCTGCAAAAACTGGCCGCACAATTGGGATTGGTGCCGCGCGGCGAGTTCGGTTTTGCACGCCATCCATTGAGCTATCTGATGGAGGCGGCGGACGACATCTGTTACGCCCTGATCGATCTCGAAGACGCCGTTGAATTGCACATCCTCGATTTCGAAGAGGTGCGCGATGTGTTTCAGAACATCCAGGGCAGTGGCGATTTGGATCTGGACAGTGCCGACAACGGCATTTCTTCCGGCCGTCAGTTGGCGGCGCTGCGTGGCAAAACCATCGGCGTGATCGTCGATGCGGTGGTCGATGCGTTTATCCAGCAACAGGACGCCATTCTTGCCGGCACCTTCGAAGGCGATTTGATTGCCAGTTGCCCGCCACGCATCCAGGAAGGCATTCAGCGCGCCAAGACGCTGGCTTACACCAAGGTATTTCTCGATACCCAGAAAACCGAAACCGAGATCGGTGCCTACGCGGTCTTGAGTACTTTATTGCAGGCTTTTATCACTGCCGGTTTCGAGTTGTATAACAAGGGTGATCAGCAGCAACTCAGTTACCGCGCCAAACGCGTCTTCGATTTGATGGGCGACGAAGCACCGACGGCGCAGAGTTCATTGGAGACCATTTACCATCGGCTGATCGACCATATCGCCGGCATGACCGACAACTATGCCAGCTATCTGGCGCGGCAGATTGGCGGACCGTCGCAGCCACATTTTGTGTGACGGGTTCTAAGGGGAACGCAGCGTTCGATGCGGCTGGGAGTCGTATTGAAAGCAATTATCATTATTGACTCTTGATGACGAAAGGATAGAGTTGCTGGCGGTTATCGCACTCTCACTCATTCGATAGAAGTCATCTTATGCGTCTGCAACTGCCCCATCCTGTTCTGATCTTCTGTTTCGCCGTCGCCGCGCTGGCCTCCTGGCCGGCAGCGGCGGAACAACACTTTCCCCTGCAAATTGAGCACGCCTTCGGCACCACCACTTTGACTGAAAAACCCGAGCGTGTGGCCACCGTTGCCTGGGCCAACCACGAAGTGCCTTTGGCGCTGGGTGTGGTGCCGGTCGGTTTCGCCGCGGCTAATTTTGGTGATGATGACGGTGATGGCTTGCTGCCCTGGGTCAAGGCGCGTCTGGACGAACTCGGCGCTGACACACCGGTGTTGTTTGACGAAGGCGACGGCATTGATTTCGAAGCCGTGGCAGCGACTCAACCGGATGTGATTCTGGCGGCCTATTCCGGTCTCAGTCAGGCCGATTACGACACCCTGAGCATGATCGCGCCGGTGGTGCCTTTCCCGGAATCGCCCTGGTCGACCGACTGGCGCGAGATGATCCGTATCAACAGCGCCGGCATGGGCATGGCGGCTGAAGGCGAAGCCTTGATCGAGCAACTGGAACAACAGATTGCCGATACCGTGGCGGGTTATCCAGAACTCGATGGCAAGTCGGCAATGTTTATTACCCACCTGGATGCAACCGATTTAAGCCTGGTGCGTTTTTATACCGCCAACGATACCCGGGTGAAATTTTTCGCGGATCTGGGTTTGCGCACGCCACTGAGTGTTGAGCAAGCCAGTCGCGATGGTCAGTTCTCCGGCGAAGTCAGCGCTGAACAAATCGATCGCTTTAACGACGTCGATATCTTTGTGACCTACGGCGATAACAGTCTGTTGGCGCCGCTGAAGGCGAACCCTTTGACCGCCCGGATGCGCGCCATCGCCAACGAATCGGTGGTGATGCTGGGCAATGGTCCGGTCGGCACTGCGGCTAATCCGACACCGCTGTCGATCGGCTGGGTGCTGGATGATTATGTCGCCATGCTGGCCGAAGCCGCACGCAAAGCGCAATGACATCGGTTGCTGGTTTGAAGGACGCAACGCCGTCTTTTAAACGCAATAATGGGTTACGTTCGCTGAGTCTTCTGGCGCTGGTTTTAGTGTTGCTGGCGCTGTGCTTTTTATCGATTGCCATCGGCACGCGCGACGTCAGCTGGGCGGAAATTATTGCCGCTTTGCAGGGCCAGATTAACAGCGTCGGTGAAGCCGCCGTCGCCACCCGAATTCCCCGCACTTTGTTGGCGGTCATCGCCGGCAGCGCCCTGGGTCTGGCGGGCGCCGTCATGCAGGGCGTGACGCGTAATCCGCTCGCCGATCCGGGCATTCTGGGCATCAATACCGGCGCGTCTTTGGCGGTGGTCATCGGTCTGGCCTGGTTTGGTATGAGCCTGGCGCACAGCTATGTCTGGGTGGCCATTTTTGGCGCTGGCATTACCGCGGTTTTTGTTTATGCCATCGGCTCGCTGGGCCTGGGTGGGGCAACACCCTTGAAGCTGGCGCTGGCCGGCGCGGCGACGTCTATTGCGTTGTCCAGTTTTACTATTGCTGTGGTGTTGCCGCGTAACGACATCGCCGGTGGCGTGCGCTCCTGGCAGATTGGCGGCGTCGGTGGCGCCACCTTCGATACGCTTCGTTTAGTGCTGCCATTTTTAGTCGTTGGCTTGGTGATTTGCCTGTTATCGGCGCGCAAATTAAACAGCCTGGCGCTGGGTGACGAGCTCGCCGCTGGTTTGGGTGAAAACGTCATGCTGGCGCGATTAAGCGCGGGTTTTGGTGCCATCCTCTTGTGTGGTGCAACCACGGCGGCTTGCGGACCGATCGGTTTTGTCGGTTTGGTGGTACCGCATTTATGCCGCTTGTTGGTCGGTGTTGATCATCGTTGGTTATTACCGTTTTCCGCGCTCAGTGGGGCAGGTTTATTGCTGGTTGCTGATGTCGTTGGGCGCCTTGTCGCCCGGCCCAGTGAACTGGCGGTGGGCATTGTTACTGCCTTTATCGGCGCGCCATTTTTTATCTGGATTGTGCGGCGCCAGCGAGTGCGTGATTTATGACTGTCACAACCTCTGACGTGCTTGATCGTGTTGTTGCACAGCGACATCAACGTCGCCGGGGCTGGCGTTTTATCGCGCTGATTTTTTTGCTGATTTTATTGTTTGGTTTCACGCTGACCTTGTCATTGGGTCAATCTTTTACGCCGCCTTCGGATGTGCTGCGCGTGTTGTTAGGAGAACCGGTTCCCGGTGCCAGCTTTACCGTCGGTCAGCTGCGTTTGCCGCGCGCGGTGTTATCGATTCTGGTGGGGCTGAGTTTTGGTCTGGGCGGTGTTGCCTTTCAGATTATGTTGCGCAATCCCCTGGCCAGTCCGGACATTATCGGTGTCAGTTCCGGTGCCAGTGCGGCAGCGGTTTTTGCCATTGTCGTGCTGCAATGGGACGGCACCGTGGTGACAGTTTTTTCTGTGCTGACGGGGCTGGGTGTTGCCTTGTTGGTGTATGGGTTGTCGTTTAAAAACGGTGCCGCCGGCAGCCGGTTGATTCTGATTGGCATCGGCGTTGCGGCGATGATCGAGAGTTTTATCGGTTACGTTTTGCTGCGCGCCCCCGCCTGGGATTTGCAGGAAGCCATGCGCTGGCTGACCGGCAGCGTGAACGCGGCGCAATTGAATCAGGCCTGGCCGGTTTTGGTTTCGTTGCTGGTTTTTGGTGGCCTTCTGCTCAGCCGGCGGCGAGATCTGGATGCGTTGCGTATGGGTGACGATACCGCAGCAGCGCTCGGTGTGAAGGTGGGTATTACTCGCGTTATGGTCATTGTCTGTGCGGTCGGCATGATCGCTGTGGCGACCGCTGTTACCGGCCCCATTGCCTTTGTTGCGTTTCTCTCCGGACCGATCGCTGCACGCCTTGTTGGCAGTAAAGGATCGTTGTTAATTCCCTCGGCTTTAATCGGTGCCTGCCTGGTATTGATGGGCGATTATGTCGGACAGTTTTTATTACCCAGCCGCTATCCGGTTGGTGTGGTCACTGGTGCGTTGGGCGCGCCCTATCTGATTTATCTGATCATTCGCGTGAACCGTGCAGGAGGTTCGTTGTGACGCTGGATCATCGTTTGGTGGTGGAGAAATTATCGGCCGGTTATGGCGAACGGACTATTCTTGATGGTTTAAATCTCGATGTTATTCCCGGTCGCATTACCTCCATTGTTGGTGCTAATGCCTGTGGTAAATCAACGCTATTGCGCACCATGTCGCGGTTGTTAAAACCCACAGATGGGCAAGTATTGCTCGATGGTAAGTCGGTGCATCAGCGACCCACTCGTGAGCTCGCCCAAACGCTGGGTTTATTGCCGCAGTCACCCATCGCGCCGGAAGGCATTACCGTGGCTGATTTGGTCGGCCGGGGTCGTCATCCCCACCACGGTTTGATGTCGCGTTGGGGCAGGCGTGATGACGAAGCGGTGGCCCAGGCCTTGGAAGTGACCAAGACCGCTGAGCTGATGGACCGCGATGTCGACGAACTGTCTGGAGGTCAGCGCCAGCGCGTCTGGATCGCTATGGCGCTGGCGCAGGAAACAGCGTTGCTGCTGCTGGACGAACCGACCACTTTTTTGGATGTCAGCCATCAGGTGGAAGTGCTTGATTTGCTGGTCGATCTGAACCAGAGCCGGGGCACCACCATCGTTATGGTGCTGCACGATCTGAACCTGGCGGCGCGTTATTCCGATCAGTTGGTGGCGCTGCAGGGCGGGCGTTTATACGCCCAGGGTTCGCCTGAGATGGTCATGGATGAAGCGATGATTGAGTCGGTATTCGGGTTGCGCAGTCAACTGATGACCGATCCGGTCTCCGGCAAACCGATGGTGTTACCCATTGGCCGGCATCGTTTGTCGCGTGGTACGAATTGAGATAAAAGTCAACAGCAAATGAAAATGAGCATAATTCCCATTAGCATTGACTAAGTAAGCCCCTCCTTACACACTATGACACCCCTGATAACCAACTGGTCGCAGGCATCCTCCGATGCTCGGCCTACCGAGGATGTCTATCATGTTCCAACCCAAACCCCGGATGATTTCAGCATGGACTCGCTGTCAACGTTCCACCTCTGTCCTGCTGTGTTGTACTCCGTTGGTGTTTGCACCGCTGAGTGTTCAGGCCGAGCAGACTGAGGATGAGACCGAAGAAGAAAGCTTCCGTCTTGCACCCATCATCGTTAACGCCCAGGTGCAGGCCGATGACGATGCCGAATCCACCGTTGCCCAGGAACTCTGGGTCGGCGGCAAAGTCGCCACCAGTATTCTCGATACCCCGGCTTCAGTGTCGGTGATTACGCAGAAAGAAATTGAGCAGCGCGGAGCGAGCACCACTGAAGAAGTGTTGGAATATACAGCCGGCGCCATTTCGGATTTTTGGGGCACAGATGACCGTAATGATTATTTCCAGATTCGTGGTTTCAACGCCACCACCTATCGCGATGGTATGACCCTGGGTTCCATGCGCGGTGTGCGTGAAGAGCCTTATGCGTTTGAGCGTGTTGAAGTATTACGTGGCGCTAACTCAACCTTGTTTGGCCCAGCCGAGGCGGGTGGTTCCATTAACTTCGTCAGCAAGCAACCGCGTTTCGAAGAGTTTGGTTCAACCTACCTGACGGTGGGATCGTTCAGTCATCTCGAAGCTGGTGTGGATTTTGGCGATGTTCTTAATGAAGACGAAACTCTGGCTTATCGTTTAACCGGAAAAATTAAAGACAGTGAGCGCGAGTACGATTATTCGCGCGATAATTCTGGCTTTGTTATGGGCGGTCTGACTTGGGATGCGACCGACAACACCACTGCTACCGTTATTGTCGATTACTTGAATACCGACAGCACACCAAACAGCGGTGGTTATCCGATTGGCGAAGAATACGATCGCAGCGACTTTTTCGGTGAGCCAGACTATAACTTCCATGACGTTGAGCGTACTACACTGACCAGTCGTTTTACCCACATCTTCAGTGACCGACTCAAAGTCACAGGCAACCTGCGCTACAGCGACCTGACTGACGACTTCGGATATGTCTACTTAAATGACGACACCGCGACGGCCGGTGCCGAACGCGATTATTTCGGTTCGGAGCAGTCTGGTCAGGAGTTTATCGGTAACCTGATGGCGCAATACGATAGGCGCTTTGATGGGATGGATAGTAGCACCACTGCTGGGTTGGAATATCGCAACGCCACTAGCGAAAGCTCCAGTTATTATGGTTATCACGCCGCTGGAACCATCGATTTAGACGATGTTAATTATACCGGCGCCCCAACCGGTTTAACGCCTTACAGTGTTAAGGAAAATGAATACCTCTCCGGTGCCATCTTCCTACAGCAGAACTTGTCATTTCTGGATCGCTATATTGTGACTGCGGGCATTCGTAATGACATGCTGGATCTGTCCGAAACCGATAAGCTGGCCGATACCACCGACTCTGATACGTTTTCGGAATTTTCCGTGCGTGGTGCTCTGACCTACATCGTCAGCGATTCGGTTTCTACCTATGTCAGCATGGTTGAATCGGTGCAGCCACCGTCGGTTGGAACTGAGCCGGAACGGGGTCGTCAGTACGAACTGGGTGCTAAGTACTCCCCAGAAAACATGAACGCTATCTTCTCAGCGGCGGTGTACCATTTGACCAAAGGCAACAACAGCATTGCCGTGGTGCAGAACGATGGCAGCATCTCTCGTGAAACGCTCAGTGAATCTCAAGCTTATGGGATCGATCTTGAATCCAAGGCGGAGTTGACTGAAAACCTGAGCCTGACCGCTGCCTATTCCTATATGCAGTCAGAAGTTATTGAAGGAACGGTTAGAGGTACATCGGTCAAGGGCAATGAATTAGCGACGGCTCCGCATCACACAGCATCGCTGTGGAGTTATTACTCGCTGCCGACCTATAGCGCCAGCCTTGGTTTAGGGGCACGCTATGTCGGCGAGTATTACTACAATGCGTACAACACCGGTAAAAGCGATGCAGCCATCATCTTCGATGCGGCTCTTGGCTATCAATTGTTCACCAATGCGGATCTTTCCGTTAACGTCAGCAACCTGTTTGACGAACAACATGTAGTTAATTCCGGTACTGCCGATTACTACAACCCCGGTCGTGAAATCACCGCAACCGTTAGCTATAACTGGTAAATAAGTCGTTTAACGGAACGCAATAAAAAACCCGGAGCAGATCACTCGGCTCCGGGTTTTTTGTATTGGTACGGCGTGCTAAATACTCAGTTACCCGCCTTCTTCAACACTTCCGACAGACCCGCAACCGCACCGCCAATATTTGACAGTTCGGCGGGCAGGATCAGCGTATTATTGGTTTTGGCGAGCTTGCCGAATTCACCGACATACTGCTCGGCGATGCGCAGGCTGACCGCGTCTTTGCCGCCCGGTGTCTGAATTGCTTCGGCGATTTTGCGCAGACCTTCGGCGGTGGCGATGGCGATCAGTTCGATCTCCTTGGCGCGGCCTTCAGCTTCGTTAATCTGCTTGAGTTTTTCACCTTCGGAGAGGTTGATGACTTCCTGTTTCTGACCTTCAGAAACGTTGATCATGGCTTGACGTTCGCCTTCGGATTTGGCGATGGCGGCGCGACGTTCACGCTCGGCGCGCATCTGTTGTTCCAGCGCATCCTTGATGCTTTCCGGCAGGGAAATGTCGGAAATTTCGTAACGCAGTACTTTGATGCCCCAGGGCGCAGCGGCTTCGTCCAACGCCTTAACGACCACTTCGTTGATCTTGGCGCGTTCTTCGAAGGTTTTGTCGAGGTCGGTCTGGCCGATCACCGAACGCATGGTGGTTTGTGCCAGCTGGCTGGCGGCGTTGCGGTAGTTGTCGACGCCGTAACTGGCTTTGTGAGCATCGATAACCTGAATGTAGAGCACGCCGTCGATACCAACCTGGATGTTGTCCTTAGTGACACAGTCCTGCTGGGCAACGTCGATGACTTCCTCTTTCAAGGTGTGCTGGTAAGCGACCTTGTCGATAAAGGGAATCAGGATATGAAAACCGGAGTCGAGGGTTTTGGAGTATTTACCCAAACGCTCGACGACGAAGTTGGAACGCTGCGGAACAATGCGCGCTGTCTTGAGAATGACGACAATAACAGCGAGGGCAATACCCAGCGCCAGAATAGTGCCGATATCGAGAAAGCCGTTCATGGGATGTCCTTATTGAGTGGGGGGATTCAGTTGGGGCGCTGGCGACTGACGGTCAGCCGGATGCCTTCGTTAGCGACGACCCAGGCAACATCGCCGGCTTTAAGGTCGTCGTCGCTCAGTGCGTCCCAGGCGACGCCATTGAGAATGACGCGACCGGCGCCCTGATTGAAATCGTGTTCTACGGTGACGCGTTCGCCCAAATCCTGACGAAAAGCGCTGTGGCTTTCGCCTTGGTCAGTCGTGAAGCCACCGAACCAGGCTTTCAGGCGACGGCGGGCAAGAACCAGTGAGCCGAGGCTGACAATACTGAAGGTTAATAACTGCCAGGTCAGGCTATCGATCCAACCCAGCCACAGCAAAATGCCGGTCACCAAAGCACCGAGGCCGATAAACACAGCGACGACACTGGTCGCCAATAATTCAGACAGAATCAGCAGGATGCCGACAACAATCCAGATGATCGCATTCATCCCGGTTTCCCCGTGGTGGGGCGTCCGTTTTCACGAACGCACTGCTGTTTATTGTTGTACTTATTGCGCGGATTTATTTGTGTTGAACTTGCTCAATTTCGTATTCAACATCACCGCCGGGGGTTTTCACCACCACTTCGTCGCCTTCTTCTTTGCCGATCAGGGCGCGGGCAATGGGTGAGCTGTAGGAGATCTTATTGACCTTCACATTGGCTTCATCTTCACCGACGATTTTGTAAGTGACGCCCTGGTCGGTTTCCAGGTTGAGCAGCGTGACGGTGCAACCAAAAATCACTTTGCCGCTGTGCGGAATATCGTGAATGTTGATCACCTGAGCATTAGACAATTTGCTCTCGATTTCCTGAATGCGACCCTCGATAAAACCCTGCTGTTCGCGCGCCGCGTGGTACTCGGCGTTCTCTTTTAAGTCGCCATGTTCCCGCGCTTCAGCAATGGCTTTGATGACAGCGGGCCGTTTGTTTTGTTTGAGGTCTTTCAACTCATTTTGTAAGGCGATTTCGCCTTCGAGTGTCATCGGGTGACGTTGCATCTGAGTGCTTCCTGTACTGGAACCGGACGGTTAAACCGACGCGGCTGATGATTCAAATTCGGTGCTTGCCTGATGGCAAAGAAAAAGGGCGCCGCAGCGCCCTTAATTAAATCGCTTGGCGCTGTCGGATCAGGCGATGTGCTTTTCGTGCAGTTGTTGCAAGCGGCGCACGGCAGTGTTCTGGACGAACTGTAGCGCCATGACCGAGGCCTCTGCAGCGGCCATCGTCGTAGTGTAGTAAACCTTGTGTTGCAATGCACTACGGCGGATGGCGGAGCTGTCGATGATCGACTGGCGTCCTTCGGTGGTGTTGATCATAAAGGCGACTTCGCCGTTCTTGATCATATCCACCAGGTGCGGACGACCTTCTTTCACCTTATTGACCACGCTGACCGTCAAGCCTTCGCTTTCCAGGAACTTGGCGGTGCCGCTGGTGGCGCACAATTCGAAGCCCAGTTCGGCCAGAGCACGGGCCGTCGGCAGAATGGTTTTCTTATCGCGATCCTTAACCGAAACGATCACCTTGCCGGTTTCCGGCAGACGTGTGCCAGCACCGAGCAGGGCTTTGGCATAGGCTTCGGCAAAGGTTTCGCCGATGCCCATCACTTCACCGGTGGATTTCATTTCCGGTGACAGAATCGGATCGACACCTGGGAACTTATTGAACGGCATCACCGCTTCTTTGACCGAGTAATAGGTCGGGATCAGTTCCTGGGTGAAGTTCAGTTCGGCCAGGGTTTTGCCGGTCATGACCTGAGCGGCAATTTTCGCCAGCGATACGCCGATGGCTTTGGACACGAACGGCACCGTCCGTGACGCCCGCGGGTTCACTTCGATGATGTACAGCTGGCCGTCCTGCCAGGCCATCTGGACGTTCATCAGGCCGATGACATTCAGCTCCAGCGCCATGGCGGTGACCTGTTCGCGGATCAGGTCGAGCGCTTTCTGTGGCAGGCTGTAAGGTGGCAATGAACAGGCGGAATCACCGGAGTGAACGCCGGCCTGTTCGATGTGCTGCATGATGCCGCCGATGACTACTTGCTGGCCGTCGCTGACCGCATCGATATCAACTTCGATGGCCGCATCGAGGAAGTGGTCGAGCAGCACCGGGGCGTCGTTGGAAACGCGCACCGCATCGTTCATATAGCGCTCAAGTTCGCTCTCTTCATAAACGATTTCCATGGCCCGGCCGCCCAACACATAAGACGGACGCACCACCAGCGGATAGCCGATTTTTGCCGCCACGGCGAGCGCCTGTTCGTGGCTGCGCGCCAGACCGTTTTCCGGCTGCAGCAGGCCGAGTTTGTCGGCCATCACCTGGAAGCGTTCGCGGTCTTCGGCGCGGTCGATGGCGTCCGGTGCGGTGCCGATAATCGGTGCGCCGGCGGCTTCCAGATCGCGCGCCAGTTTCAGCGGTGTTTGGCCACCGAACTGAACGATGACGCCCTTGGGTTTTTCCAGTTCGATGATTTCCAGCACGTCTTCGAGCGTGATCGGTTCGAAGTACAAGCGGTCGGAGGTGTCGTAGTCGGTGGAGACGGTCTCCGGGTTGCAGTTGACCATGATGGTTTCAAAACCGTCTTCGCGCGCCGCCAGCGAGGCGTGCACACAGCAGTAATCGAATTCGATGCCCTGACCGATACGGTTGGGACCACCACCGATCACCATGATTTTATCGCGATCACTCGGCGCTGCTTCGCATTCCTCATCGTAACTGGAATACATATAGGCCGTGCTGGAGGCGAATTCAGCAGCGCAGGTGTCGACGCGTTTGTAGACCGGGCGAATGCCCTGGGCCCAACGTTTTTTGCGCACTTCCTGTTCGCTGACACCGACCAGACGCGCCAGGCGTTCGTCGCAGAAACCTTTGCGTTTTAATTGGCGCATGCGGGTTTCGTCGAGGTCTTTCAGGCCGGATTCGGTGAGCGTTTTTTCTTCGTTGATCAGGTCTTCGATCTGCACCAAAAACCATGGATCGATGCCGGTTAAACGCTGCACTTCCTCGACGCTGAAATCGGCACGAAAGGCATCGGCGATGTACCAGATGCGCTCGGCGCCGGGTTCTTTCAGTTCGCGCACGATGGTGTCGATGGCGCCCTCGGCATTGAGGTCGATCTTGGCGTCCAGACCGCCGACATTCACTTCCAATCCGCGCAGTGCTTTCTGCAGCGATTCGGAGAAATTCCGGCCGATGGCCATCACTTCGCCGACCGATTTCATCTGGGTGGTCAGGCGGTCGTTCGCCTGCGGGAATTTTTCGAAGGCGAAGCGCGGAATTTTGGTGACCACATAGTCGATACTCGGCTCGAACGAGGCCGGGGTGACGCCACCGGTGATTTCGTTGCGCAGTTCATCGAGCGTATAACCGACCGCCAATTTGGCTGCGACCTTGGCGATGGGGAAGCCGGTGGCTTTCGACGCCAGTGCCGAGGAACGGCTGACGCGCGGGTTCATTTCGATGACCACCATACGGCCGGTCTGCGGGTCGACGCCGAACTGAACGTTGGAACCGCCGGTTTCGACGCCGATTTCACGCAACACCGCGAGCGAAGCGTCGCGCATGATCTGGTATTCCTTGTCGGTCAGCGTTTGCGCTGGCGCGACGGTGATGGAGTCGCCGGTGTGCACGCCCATGGCGTCGAAGTTTTCGATGGCGCAGACGATGATGCAGTTATCCGCTTTGTCGCGCACCACTTCCATTTCGTATTCTTTCCAGCCGATCAGGCTTTCGTCGATCAGCAGTTCGTTGGTCGGCGATAAGTCCAGACCGCGTTCGCAGATTTCATCGAACTCTTCTTTGTTGTAAGCGATGCCGCCGCCGCTGCCGCCCATAGTGAAGGACGGCCGGATGATCGCCGGGAAACCGATCCAGTCGAGGATGTCCCAGGCTTGCTGCATGGAGCGGGCGATGCCCGAGCGCGGCGTTTCCAGGTTGATGGCTTTCATCGCCTTATCGAACCGTTCGCGGTCTTCGGCCTTGTCGATGGTGTCGGCGTTAGCACCGATCATCTGTACACCGAACTTTTCCAGAACACCGTGTTTTTCCAGATCGAGCGCGCAGTTAAGCGCGGTCTGGCCGCCCATGGTGGGCAACAGCGCATCGGGTTTTTCCTGCTCGATGATCTTGGCCACTTCGGTCCACACCACCGGTTCGATGTAGGTGGCATCGGCCATGGCCGGGTCGGTCATGATGGTGGCCGGGTTGGAGTTCACCAGAATGACGCGGTAACCCTCTTCGCGCAGGGCCTTACACGCCTGGGCACCGGAGTAGTCGAATTCGCAGGCCTGGCCGATGACGATGGGGCCAGCGCCGAGGATCAGAATGCTTTGTATGTCTGTGCGTTTGGGCATGGGTCAGTCGCTTCGCTTTGTGACGCTTGACGCATGACGGGAGACGGGAGACGCAGGTCAGCGTCCAGCGTCTTCCGTTCAGCGTTTTGCGTGATCCATTAACTCAATAAAGTGGTCGAACAGGGGCGCGCAGTCGTGCGGGCCGGGGCTGGCTTCCGGGTGTCCCTGGAAACCGAACGCTGCCTTGTCGGTGCGGTGAATGCCCTGGACGGTGCCGTCGAATAGTGAGCGGTGTGTCAGCTCGACGTTGCCCGGCAGACTGTCACCATCGACTGCGAAGCCATGGTTCTGGCTGGTGATCATCACCGTCTTGTCGGCGATGGTTTCCACCGGGTGGTTGGCGCCGTGATGGCCGGTCGCCATCTTCATGGTCTTGCCGCCACTGGCCAGTGCCAGTAACTGGTGGCCGAGGCAGATGCCGAATACCGGAATCTCGGTTTCCAGAATCTGCTGAATGGCTTCAATAGCGTAATCGCAAGGCTCAGGATCGCCCGGTCCGTTCGATAAGAAAACACCGTCCGGGTTCATCGCCAGCACGTCTTGGGCTGGGGTCTGCGCCGGAACGACGGTCAGTTTGCAGCCGCGATCGACCAGCATGCGCAGGATGTTGCGCTTGGCGCCGAAGTCGTAGGCGACAACGTGGTAGTTCAGTTCCGCCTCGGTTTTTTCGCTGTGGCCGTGGCCCAGTTGCCAGCTTCCGGCGCGCCAGTCGTACTGTTCTTTGACGCTGACGACCTTGGCCAAATCCATATTTTTCAAACCGGCAAAACCGCGTGCTTTGGCGAGTGCGTCCGCTTCATCAATGTTGTCACCGGCGACGATGCAGGCGTTCTGGGCGCCTTTCTCACGCAGCAGCCGGGTCAGACGACGGGTGTCGATATCGGCGATGGCGACGACGTTATTGGCGATCAGAAATTCGCTCAGCGAACCCTGGCTGCGGAAGTTCGAATGCAGCAACGGCAGATCGCGGATGACCAGGCCGGCTGCCCAGACGCGGTCGGATTCGTTGTCTTCATCGTTGGTGCCGGTATTGCCGATGTGAGGATAGGTGAGGGTGACGATTTGTCGGGCGTAGGATGGGTCGGTCAGGATTTCCTGGTAACCGGTCATGGCGGTATTGAACACCACCTCACCGATCGATTCTCCAGGAGCGCCAATACTGACCCCCCGGAATAGACTACCGTCGGCGAGAGCAAGTATGGCTGGCGTACTCAAGATCCGTTCCTCTGGTTAAAGCGAGTGGACGTCATGGGTATCGGCACCTTGATGGTTGCTGTTTAGCAACCTGACCGGATGGACAATAGTCCTGGCCTCTTTCGCAAAAAAGCGAGATGAAGTAGCCTCCATCCCGCTCGGAATTCGTTTGCGATGTGCAAAGTCGCGACCTGTGCTCAGCAGCTTAGACGCAAACGTCTGATTTTGCTGTGCCGGCGATCCGGGTGCCGTGCCCAAATTTCGGGGATTCTACCCAAGAAGCAGCCTGGCTGTCCACCGAACTGGGCCGTGAATCATGCCTTTCAGAGGAACGACCATGTCGTTAAATGCTCGTCTGTCCTTTACTGAAGACCTGGCCGTTCAGGCCGGTCAGTTGATCCGCAAGCGCCGCGAAGCCGGCAATCTGAATACCAATTTCAAAGGTGGCATTGAACTGGTGACTGATGCCGATCTGGCATCGGAGCAGTTGATCACCAATGCCATTGCTGCCAGCTATCCGAAGGACGCCATCCTGGCTGAAGAAAGCAACCAGTCGCTGAGCCAGGCTGAATTGAACGGCCCGCTCTGGGTCATCGATCCCATCGACGGCACCGTTAATTACGCCCACGGTCACAATATGGTGGCAGTCTCGGTGGCCTGGTACGACGGCGGCGAGGCGCAAGTCGCGGTGGTCTATAACCCCTTTCTGAACGAATGCTACACCGCCATTCGTGGCCAGGGTGCCTGGCTTAATGGTCAACCGATTCAGGTCTCGGGTAAGACTGAGCTGGCGCGTTCTATCGTCGGTACGGGCTTTCCCTATGATCGCGCCGCCCGGGCGGAATTGTTACCACGGCTGAGTCGGGTGTTGGCGGAATGCGCTGATGTGCGGCGCCTGGGTTCGGCGGCGATGGATATCTGCTGGGTGGCCAGCGGTCGTCTGGATGCCTATTACGAATCGATCAGTCCCTGGGATGGCGCGGCCGGTCAATTAGTGGCGCGCGAAGCCGGCGCCAGTCTGAGTCATTTTCTGCCGGGCGATGGTGACTTGCCGGAAGAACTTGAGGGGCGCCATTGGTTGATCAGTACGCCGGGCATTCATGAGTCGCTGAGAGCTATGTTGGCGTCGCAGGGAGACTAGCGAACAGTCCGTTCATTAGGTAAATGGTGGTGGGATGTGCGACGATTGGTAGCGTCTAGTGCTACCAAACAATGCCGCCACCATGTCTCAAACAGCCCAACTCGTCGACACCCTCAAACGCATTCTGCGCGAACGCAAAATCACCTATTCCGATGTGGCCAGCCATCTGGATCTTAGTGAAGCCAACGTCAAACGGATGTTCTCCAAACGCCATTTTACCTTGGCGCGATTGGAAGAAATCTGCGCTCTGGCGGGTACCGACCTGGGTTATCTGATGACCCGTATGCACGAGCGGGCGATGAATCTGGATGAGTTGAGTGAGGCCAGCGAAGCCGAGTTGGTGTCCAATCCGAAACTGTTGTTGATGGCGCAGTTGATGGTCAACCGCTGGTCGTATGAAGACATCCTGGCCACCTATCAGATTGAAAAAGAAGAAGCCTGCAAACTGCTTGAGCAGTTGGATGGGATGGGGGTAATTGAGCGCTTGCCGGGCGAGCAGATTCAAATCAAGATTTCGCGCGATTTTCGCTGGATTCACAACGGACCGGTGTATCAGTTTTTCCGGCAGCACATCTCGGATGAGTTTTTTGACAGCAACTTTGATCCACGCCTGGGTGAAATTCTGGTGTTTGTCGGCGGTATGCTGTCGCGCGAATCGAACCAACGCATGCAAAATGCGATTCGCCGTCTGGCCAAAGAGTTTGATGAGTTAAGTCTGGACGATGCTCGGTTGCCGCAAAACGATATTTTCGGCACCGGTCTGGTACTGGCGATGCGTCCCTGGGAATTGAGCATCTTCACGCAGATGCGCCGTGGACCTATTACCAAGAAGTTTTGATTGTTCGACCCGGCGATGAAGGCGCCGGGTGCTTAAACGATGAAGTCCAGGTTGCGGCCGACAGTCGCCTGTTGATCGCGGTACTGTTCGCGCACCAGAGCCTGATCGTTGACCTCACGGCTCTGCTCGAAAATGGCCTCGAAGCGCTCGCGAGCGTTATCCACTTCCTGCTCTCTGACTTCGTTATTGCGCTCACCGGAGCGCTCCGTCCGGTTCTCCGATTCCTGCTCAATCGAGCGGGACTCTTCGACTTCATTTTCACTGTCGGCGCTCTCAATGCGCTCTTCCTGACGCAGTTCAACCTGGGCCTGCAACGCCAACAAAGTAGCCTGGGCGGCAACGGCACGATCCTGATTGGACGGTTCGGCCGGGGCCAAAGCCGCCTGGCGAACCTGTTGTGCTTTTAAGCGAGTGGCTTCAGGGTTGCCCGGTACCGGTGACAGATCAATTGGAACCTCGCCGGATACCGCATAGCGACGACCGTCCGGACCGGTGGTGTAATCCAGTTTCATCGAACCGGCATGCTGACCGCCGATGGTCTGGTGCGCCTGTTCGTGACTGCGCACTTCGCGATCGCGGCGAGCCAGGTCGCGGATGGTTTCCAATTGTTCTTTCTGGATGCGTTCTTCGTTGCGACGCTCAGTCAGGTTTTGCGGCTGATCGTCTTCAGATGGATCTTGTTGCGCTGCACGGGGGGCTTGTTCGACGGGCGTTGCTGGCTCCCCGGTTGTGCGCTGTGATGAGCGATCGTTGGTTTGTTGGGTGCGGCGCTGTTGGGCCACATCCTGGTCCGGACGGTTTTGGCCGGCCGCGGTCGCCTCACTTTCTTCCACCGGAGAAAACACTGCCGTTTCATTGCGACGACGCAACTGCGCCTGCTGATCAGGATCGTTCAGTGGGGCAACACTGGGCGTTACGGAAGTTGGGGTAAGGCCGCTGACTGTCGACATCGTTGTACTCCGTTAAACCTCGATATCCAGCAAGCTGCCTAAGGTCGCTGAGCCGGCCTCGACAACTCGAGCGCTGGCCTGGACCTGAGTCTTGCCTTCAATCTGTTCAACTAAGGGAGGAGCGAGGTCTTCAGTTCCGCCTTCCTCGGCTGGAATATTGGCACGCGCAATCTCATGGCCGCTGCGAGCCAGAGAGTTCATGCCGGTATGGATACCGGAAATTGCACTGCTGAAGACTGAACCTATCATTTCATGCTCCGGGATGATGTCCCTGAAGTTACAACGAAAACGGTTGGATCAATGGGTTCAAGCGTTTGAAAATCCGTTTGAAACGTTTGAATTGAGCATATTTTAACCAGCATTGGAGGCCTTGTTGTAACAAATTGTTATAAAAGCTCAATTTAATGGTCATTTTGCCGACTTAATCACAGTTCGACCCCCAATCCGTGCATTTGCAACACTGGTTATTGCGCCTCAGTGCCGGCCTTTCTTACAGTATTCGGCGATTTGAACCGAGTGAGCAGGCACGGATGCCATCAAAACTCCCTTCTTTTATTCATCCGGCTGCGGTTGCGTTTGGCGCTGCGGTGAATCGCGTTATCGGGCTGCAGTGTCCGTTGTGCGAGCAATCCTCGGTTGCCGGGGAGCTGTGTGAGCTATGCCGCAGCTGGTTGCAACCTCTGTCCGATCCCTGCCGTGGTTGTGGGGCACCCCATACTCTGGTGTCGCTGTGTGGCCGTTGCCAGCGCCGCCCGCCACCCTGGCAGCAACTGCGAGTCGCCTGGCCGTTTGCCGAAGCATGCCGGTTTCTGATCCATCAAATGAAGTACCACCAGGATTACGCCAGTACCCGGGTGTTGGCGAAACAATGGCTGTCATTGATGCAGGCTCAGCTGGATCTGTCGGCCGATGCTTTGCTGGCGGTGCCGGTACACCGCAGCAAGCTGAACCAGCGCGGCTTTAATCAGGCGCAGTGGCTGGCCACGATCTGGTCGCAGCTGCTGGGAATTCCTCTTTGGCAGGGCGCTTATAAGCTGCGTTCGACGCCGGCTTTGGAAGGGTTGAACCGGCGTCAGCGCAAGGCGGCGTTGAGCGGTGTGTTTAAGGTCACCGGGCCGGTGCCGAAGCGGTTGATTGTGGTCGATGATGTGCTGACCACCGGTGCCACCCTGAGCGAGCTGAGTCGCGAACTGTTGCTGGGTGGTGCTCAGCAGCTCGAAGTCTGGACGCTGGCGCGAACGCCGCTGGGTGACTAAGCGCAGTGCCACACTCTTAACCCCGCACTTCAGTCTGCCTTTGCTCTACAATGCGGCGACATTTTCCCGCCAGGCTGTGATATGACCACAAGCGCCCACCCTTACGATGCTCTGAGCCAGGACCGGCTGATTGATTGGATCGAGTCACTCGGCCTGTGGTCGGACTATCGACTTTACCCGCTCAACAGTTACGAGAACCGGGTCTATCGGGTAGGCATCGAAGACGCCGAACCGATGGTGGTAAAGGTGTATCGACCCGGGCGCTGGAGCGAAGCACAAATCCGCGAGGAGCTGTTGTTTACCGCTCAGTTGGCCGAGGCCGATGTGCCGGTGGTGCCAGCGCTGGAAATTGCCGGTGATGTGCTGCACGAACGCGACGGTTTCTACTTCGCCTGTTTCCCGATGCGCGCCGGTCACGCCTTTGAGCTGGATAACCCCGATCAGCTGTATCGTATTGGTCAGCATCTGGGTCGACTGCATAACATCGGCGCCGTGGCAGACTTTGCCCATCGCCCGCGCTTGTCGCTACTGGAGCCGCTGCAACAGGCGCAGAGCTTCTTTGCCGACAGTCCGCTGCTGCCGGACGATCTGCGCACCAATTATCTGGCCACGCTGGAACCCTTGCTGCGCTTGATGAGTGACCGCTTCGAGCCGATCTATCGTGATCTGCCGGTGCATCGCATCCACGGCGATTTTCACGCCGGCAATATTCTCAGTCGGGGTGATCAGTTGTTGATCGTCGATCTGGACGACACCGTGATGGGGCCGGCCGCTCAAGATATCTGGAAGCTGCTGTCCGGTGATGTGAATGAACAGCGCCTGCAACTGAGCGAACTCGAAGAAGGCTATGAGCAGTTCCGCGCCTTTCCCAAAAAAGATCTGGCCCTGCTCGAACCCTTGCGCACGGTGCATATGGTGCGCCACACCCTGTGGATTGCGCAGCGTTGGCAAGACCCGGCCTTTCCGCGCGCCTTTTCCTGGTTCGACAGTGGGCGCTTCTGGAGTGATCACTTACTGGCGTTGCGCGAGCAGTGGTCTCTTTTACAGGAAGCTTGATCGCTGCAGGAAGCATCAGCAGCAACAAAAAAGGCGGCCGCAGCCGCCTTTTGAGGTTTAAGACTTAGGAAGTGACTCCAGTCGCCTGAGTGATTTCCAGGCGGATGGTGCCATTGCGGCTGTTGCCGAAGTCGCGCACCTGGATGGTGTATTCACCCGGCGTTAGGAACTGTTCGATCAGCGAGTCGCTGCCTTCGCCGCCATCGTCGTCTTCCAGGTTCAGGCCGCCGCCGCTCAGCGTCAGGACGGTGTCGATGGAGCCGGAACTGGCGCTGATGCTGACGGTGCGAGCACTGTCAACGGTCAGACGATAGGTCAGCGGCTGGCCATTGGTCATTTGACCGTAGACCACATCACCGGGCGCCACATCGCCGCTGTCCTGCAGGCGACCAACCGCTTCGGCCTGAGTGACGCTGAGGTCGAACACGCCGCCGGCGTCACCGTAAGCCGATACCTGAATGCTGTATGTGCCCGGTTCCAGCAGCGTTTCAATGCGTGAGTTGGTGCCTTCGCCGCCATCGTCGTCGCGCAGGTTAACGTTGTTACCAACCAGAGTGATCAGGGTGTCGAAGTTGTCTGAACCCACATTGATGGTGATCTCAGAGCGTTCTTCGATGACCAGGCTGTAGGTGTTGTCGGTGCCGCTGTGCAGACCCGTCAGTTGTTCACCCGGCTCAATCTCGCCGCCGTTGGTCAGGTCGCCGCTGAACGGCTCAATGCGGGCGCGCAGGTCATATTGGCCGCCGCTGCCAGAACCGAAGGATTGCACCAGCACGCGGTAATCACCCGGGCGCAACAGGGAATCGATTTCCGAGTTGGTGCCGCTGCCGGAGTCGTCGTTGCGCTGATCGCCATCGGGACCCTGGAGTTCCAGCACGGTGTCGAATTCAGACGACGCCAGGTTGAGGGTCACCTGAGCCAGCTCATCGAGCGTAAAGCGGTATTCGTTATCACGACCGTTACCCAGTACGCCGATGATTTCGTCACCGTTAGACAAGGGACCACCGTTGCGCATGCCTTCGGGCATCAAACTGGCGGTGGATTTCAGGTAGAAGGCTTGGCCGTTAGTCGTGGCGACAGCGGCGCACTCATCATCGGGCAGGTTGTTGGTGGGGCGCTGGCCAGGAATCAAAGAGATTTGGTAATCGCCCGGTTCCAGATAGGTGGTCATGCGCAGCTCTTTATCACCGCAAGCCAGGGCCTGATCGCGGAAATTATCACCGCTGATGCTCAGACCAAGGCGACCGCTGGTATCGATCAATTGCAGGTCGAGTTCGGTGGCGTCGTCCACGTTCAAGGGTAAATTCATCGGCTTGTTGCCGCCCATTTCCGCGAGAATGGATTCGCCGGCTTCCAGACGGCGAGTCGAGTCCGAGGCGCTGACCGCATTCAGTTGATAGGGACCATAGGCGTTGCTGTTCTGGCCACTGACGATTAGTGTTACGCACTGTTCAGCCGGAGGATCGATCAGCACCAGGCCACCCTCAGCACCGGTCGCTTTGTTGCCGGCGCCAATCAGGCTGTAGTTTTCATCGATCAGCGACAACCGAGCGCTGAATGGACCCTGGAATTGATACAAGGCGATGGCATCACCATTGCCCGCACAAAAGCGATGACTGGAATAGCGGGTGCCATCGTTCAGGTTGACCGGGCTGGCCGAGGTCAGTTCACCGCGCAGATTGTCGCCCAGTGTTGAGACAGGGACTTCTTCAGCGAATGACGGGGAGGCAAAGACGGCGCTCAGGGTGACGACCAGGCTCAGGCCAGTCAGTGGGCGACGCGCCCTGAGTTGAGTTGCGCTCAGGCGGCTGATCATGAAATACATCTCCTTGGGGGATAGTTCACAGCCAGGTCTGCCTAGCTGCTCAGCAAAGCGGGAACTATAGGCAGGCATCTTCAAATGGTAAAGTTGAATGCATTGGTTCGTGAGCCCCGTCAGGCTTTTGAATCAGGGGGCTTGCGTTGCGTTTGAATTTCCGCCTCAAGCGACGCGAAATCGTTTGAACGTGGTGGGCCGCACCCGGCTCGATTGCAGCCGGATGCGGTTGAGGGAAGGACCTGAATTTTGCCTGATCAGCCCTTACGGCCGGCCTGAACTTCCGGTTGGCGTAAATGCTGCGCGAGTTTATCGAGCACGCCGTTCACATAGCGGTGGCCTTCGCTGGCACCGAACACCTTGGACAGCTCGACACCTTCGTTGATCACCACCTTGTACGGAACGTCCAGTCGGTGGACCAATTCATAGCTGCCCATACGCAAAATCGCCAGTTCTACCGGGGTCATGTCCCGGGTTGGACGATCGGTGAAGCGTTCGATCTGGCTGTCGAGGTCGGCCTTGGTGGTGGCGACGCCGCGCAGCAGTTCCGAGAAGTATTCGCCGTCGACCTTGGTCATATCGTGATCGGCATTGAACTCGGCTTCGATCTGACTGATTGGCGAGGCCGAAACCTGCCACTGATACAAGGCCTGCACAGCCAGTCGCCGCGCTTTGCGGCGGGCCGCCATGGAAGGACGTTCGCTCATTCGCTGGCCTCGATCTGCTTGAACAGGTTGACCATTTCCAGGGCGACCTGAGCGGCTTCGGCGCCTTTGTTACCAGCCTTGGTGCCGGCGCGTTCGATGGCCTGTTCGATGGAGTCGACGGTCAGCACGCCGAAAATCACCGGTACGTTGGTGGCCAGCGACACCGAGCTCAGACCACCAGCGGCTTCACCGGCGACGAAATCAAAGTGCGGTGTGCCGCCACGAATGACTGCGCCGAGCGCGACGATGGCGTCATAACGATCAGTCGCTGCCAGCTTCTGACACACCAGCGGCAATTCATAAGCACCGGGAGCGCGCACGATGGTGATCTGGTCGTCTTTGATGCCATGGCGCTTGAGCGCATCGACAGCGCCGTCAAGCAGGCTTTCAACCACAAAGCTGTTCCAGCGACCCACGACAATGGCGTATTGCGCCGCGTTCGGCGAAAAGTCGCCTTCCAGAGTTTTCAGTGCAGAGGTGAGTGTCGACATCGTCCTATCCTGTTGGTGGAGCGATTGCTCCAGGCAAAAATTAATGTGGCCGGTCAGTCGCCGGCCGCAGCGATATATTCTGTCACTTCCAGGTCGAAGCCGGAAATGCCACCGAATTTGATCGGTGAACTCAGCAAGCGCATCTTGCCGATGCCCAGCTCACGCAGAATCTGCGAGCCAGTGCCGATGGTGTTATAGGTGCCGTATTTATCGACCTTGGGATTGCGTCGATTGGGTTCGCCCTTGCACTGCGCCAGTTCGGTCAGCACATCCGGCGCTTGCTGCACATCGAGCAGCACCACACAGCCAGCGCCTTCTTCGGCGACGCGTTTAAGTGAAGCATCCAGCGTCCAGCCATGGCCGCGTGGTGGCGCGACGCCCAATAAATCGCGCAGCGTCTGGGCGACGTGCACGCGCACCAGGGTTGGTTCGTTAGGATCAAAGGGGCCGCCTAAGGTCAGCGCCAGATGGGTGCCGCCGCTAACGCCATCGCGAAACACCTGCATATCGAAGGGCCCGTTGCGGGTGTCCAGACGATTGGTCTCAACACGCTCAATGGTACGTTCATTCAGAATGCGGTAGTGAATCAGATCGGCGATGGTGCCGATGCGCAGGCCATGTTCTTTGGCGAAGACTTCCAGGTCCGGCCGGCGCGCCATCTCGCCGTCTTCTTTCATGATTTCAACGATCGCTGCTGCGGGAATCAGACCGGCCATGCGCGCCAGATCGCAACCGGCTTCGGTGTGACCAGCGCGACTCAAAACGCCGCCAGGCTGGGCGCGCAGCGGGAAAATATGGCCGGGCTGAACGATGTCTTCGGGCTTGCTCGCCGGGTCGACGGCGACGCGAATGGTGCGCGCCCGATCGGCGGCGGAGATGCCGGTGGTGACGCCGTGCGCCGCTTCGATGGAAATGGTGAAAGGCGTGCCAAAGGCCGAGCCATTGTCTTTCTTCACCATGGGTTCCAGACCGAGGAAATCGCAGCGCTCGCCGGACAGCGTCAGGCAGATCAAACCGCGCGCCTTGGACGCCATAAAGTTGATGATTTCGGGCGTCACTTTTTCGGCTGCAACAATCAGATCGCCTTCGTTTTCCCGATCTTCATCATCCATCAGGATGACCGGTTTTCCCTGGCGAATGTCGTCAATGATGTCTGCGATACTGTCCAGTGCCACTGCGGGACCTCGTCGTTGTAAAAGAGCGACCGCAGCGCGGCCAGGCTCGCTGTCAGGTTAGGGTAGCGCTCGGGCTTTTCAAGCGCGGTTGCAGCCGCCAGCACAGATCGGTGCCCAGGCTGAGTCGTTCGATCACATTAAATTGCTGGCCATCGCTCAGTTGGCTCAGAGCGGTGGCGTACAGCGGGCGGATGGCGGAGCCCAAAAAAACCGGCGCCTGATAGAGCCGCACTTCATCGACCCAGCCGCCATCAAGCAGGCTGGCCGCCAGCGTCGCGCCGGCTTCTGTCCAGACTTCGTTGTAGCTCTGTTCACCCAGCCAGTTCATGACGGCGGTTAAATCGAGCTGGCCGTGAATGTTCAGCGGTAGTTCGTGCAGTCGGGCACCAGCGTCCAACAGTTGTTGTTGCGCGGCCTGATTGTCGTTCGGGCCATGCAGCAACCAGGTTTCGCCGTCGAGACCGAGTATTTTGGCATTGCTGGGCGTACGCAGGTGGGTATCGAGCACTATGCGGGCGGGCTGACGCCAGTGGTTGTCCAGCCGCACATTGAGCGCTGGATCGTCGGCCAGCACCGTGCCAATGCCGGTGAGAATCGCACAGCTGCGCGCCCGGCCCTGTTGCACATGGTGGCGTGATTCGGCGCTGGTAATCCACTGGCTGGCGCCGTTAGCCAGCGCCGTTGCGCCATCGAGACTGGCGGCGAGCTTTAGCGTTAGCCAGGGCTGGCCTTTACGCATACGTTTAAGAAAGCCGGCGTTCAGTGCTTCGGCGTCGGCACGCAGTATATCGGTGCGAGTCTCGATGCCCGTCGCTTCCAGTCGCACCAGGCCACGGCCAGCCACATCCGGATTCGGGTCTTGCATGGCGGTAACGACACGGCTTACACCGGCCTTAATCAAAGCATCGGCGCAGGGCGGGGTGCGACCATGATGACTGCAGGGTTCGAGCGTGACATAGGCGGTGGCGCCGCGGGCTTTGTCGCCGGCAGCGGCCAGAGCATGAACTTCGGCATGAGCTTCACCGGCGCGCTGATGGAAGCCTTCGCCGACCACTTCGCCATTGCGCACCAGCACACAGCCGACGCGAGGGTTGGGGCTGGTGGTGGTCAGCCCACGTGCAGCCAGTTGCAGCGCGCGGGCCATCCAGATGCTGTCATGACGGTAATCGGGCACGATCAGGGCTTCTTGCTTTCCAGACGGTCGATCTCGCTGCGAAATTCGCTGAGATCCTGGAAGGAACGATAAACCGAGGCGAAGCGCACATAGGCGACCTGATCGAGATCGCGCAATTCATCCATGACCGCTTCGCCAACACGGCGCGAGGGCAATTCACGCTCGCCAGTGGCACGTAATGCCTGCTTGATACGGGCGATGGCGGCTTCCACATCCTCGACACTGACTGGGCGTTTTTCCAACGCTCTTTGCAGGCCGGCGCGCAGCTTGAGTTCATCGAAGGCTTCGCGGTTGCCGTTTTGTTTGATCAGCCGCGGCATCAACAACTCGGCGCTTTCGTAGGTGGTGTAGCGTTCGCCGCATTCCAGACATTCGCGACGCCTGCGCACCTGCTCGCCTTCGGCAACCAGACGCGAATCGATCACCTTGGTGTCCTGAGCTTTACAGAAGGGGCAATGCATGACGGCTGCGCTGACTCAATGCGTGAATGGGGGTAAATATTTGAACGCCGTAGTGTACTGGCAATGCACACTTTTGGCGATCAATTCACCCTTTTTAGCGTCTTGACTTTTACCGAGTCCGCCAGGAATCGGGCTTGGCGGGTGATGATTATTCACATGGTGGGCGTGCACCGTCTCAGTGCTTTTGACGTCTTGTCTTAGCGTCGATCAATCTATGATCAATTCAGCAACTCTATGATTTTAATGAGTTTTTTATTGTTGGTTATTTTTTGATCAATAAATTGCAACAACAGTGTCATGCCACTAAGGCGTTGCTATAAAGAGGCTGTGCACAATTTTATCCACAGATTCTGTGGATGGATGAGGCCAGCCAGCATGGCAGGCGGACCGGCCGGTTTTCAGCGCTCAGCGACCCGGCGCCAGGCTGGCGTAATAGGCCGCCAGGTTACGGATGTCGTCGTCGGACAGACCTGCGGCCAGGCTCCACATCACCGCCGCGTTACCACCCTGGCGGTCGCGACTTTTATAGGCCTGCAGCGCCGACACCAGGTAGGCTTCTTTCTGGCCGGCAAGGTTGGGATAAACCGGAGCATTGGAAATGCCGGCGACGCCGTGACAACCGACGCACAGGCGCGACTTATCACGCCCGGCATCAATATCGCCGTCGGCCAGCGCCAGCGGGGAGAGCAGAACAATAAACAGCGTACTGATAATTCTGAGGGCCATGGATGTTCCTAAAAATAGACGTCAGGGGGTTCAGCTTAAAGCCCGCACGCCAATCAGCAAACCACCACATTGACCGCCAGACCGCCGAGCGCGGTTTCTTTATATTTAGCGGTCATGTCTTCGCCGGTCTGGCGCATGGTTTCGATCACCTGATCCAGCGACACTCTGTGATCACCGGGTTCGCGCAGTGCCAGCCGCGCTGCCTGTATGGCTTTAACCGCACCAAAGGCGTTGCGCTCAATACAGGGCACCTGCACCAGTCCACCGACCGGATCGCAGGTCATCCCCAGATGATGTTCCATGGCGATTTCCGCTGCGTGTTCGGCTTGCGCCGGACTGCCACCGAGCACCGCCGCGAGTCCGGCGGCGGCCATCGACGAGGCCACGCCGATTTCGCCCTGGCAACCCATCTCGGCAGCCGAGATGGAGGCATTGCGCTTGTACAACCAGCCAATGGCGGCACAGGTGAGCAGGAAGTCCGTTTCGGTGGCCTGATCGAGGCTGGGTAAATGAAAGCGGATATACGCCAGTACCGCTGGAATAACCCCGGCCGAACCGTTGGTGGGCGCGGTGACCACCCGGCCACCGGCGGCGTTTTCTTCGTTCACGGCCAAAGCGTAGACGCTGACCCAGTCGATCAACGCCAGTTCATCGGTGGCTGGTTTTTCTTTTAGCGCCTTGACCATTCGTGCGGCGCGACGCTGAACGTCCAGACCGCCGGGCAGGGTGCCGGTCAGGGTCATGCCTCGATCCAGGCAGGCGAACATGGCGTCGATGATCAGCTTGCTCCAGGCAGCCAGTTCAGTGTCGGAACTACCCAGGCCGTTTTCGTTGGCGCGAATCAGTTGCGCAATGCTCAGTTGATGCTCGTTGCATTGCGCTAACAGTTCGGTGGCGTTAAAGAAGGGATAAGGCCGGCTGTCGGGAAATTCCTCGAGCAAATCCCGATGCGCCGAATCGCGCGCCAGCTCATTGGCAATGGCGCCGCCGCCGACCGAATACCAGGTTTCGCTGAGTAAGACGATGCCGTTGGCGTCTTCGGCGGTAAAACGCATACCGTTGGGATGCTCGGGCAGGAAGACGTCTTTAAACAGACGCACGCTCTCGTCGAGATTGAAACGAACCTCATGCTGCCCGGCCAGCGGCAGACATTGCTCGGTGCGCACTTTGAGGAAAGTCTGATCGGCCTCCTGCGGATCGACAGTGGCCGCATCCAGACCGCAAAAACCCAGTACCACCGCTTTATCGGTGGCGTGGCCAACACCGGTCAGCGCCAGCGAGCCATAGAGGTCGGCGCGCAATTGTTCGACCTGGTCGAGCAAAGCCTTCTCCTGCAGATGCAGCACAAAACGTTCAGCCGCGCGCATCGGCCCGAGAGTATGTGACGACGATGGGCCAAGCCCGACCTTAAACAGATCCTGTACTGAATAGGGTTGCATCGATCAGCTTCCGAATGGGAGTGGTTAGCTGGGCATTGTTGTTGCTGAAGTTGGCCTTGTCGATCTGCGTGCCTTGGTTCAGTCCGCTATAAACTGTATGGCTGTGTTGCCAGTCTACTGGCGATAGGTCGTTAATCGCTGTTGCAGAAATTCCCTTAAGGCTGTTACTGCCGGTGTTAATGACAAACGATGCGCACACAACAGATACAAGGGCGTCGCTTCGGTGGGCCAGTCGGGTAACAGAACTTGCAGCCGACCGGCCTGCACATCGGCTTGCACATCGAGTGCCGACTTGTAAGCAATGCCCTGACCGCGAATCGCCCAGCGCCGCACGCAATCAGCGTCGTCACTGCTGCGGTCGCCGCTGACGCGTACCGTCTGGTCACCAAAACGCCAGCGATCGTGGAGACGATCACCCAGCAAAAAGCGCAGGCAATTGTGCTCGTTCAGGTCGGCGGGTTTTGCCGGTGTACCGTGCTGGCGCAGATAGTTATTTGAGGCGCACAAAACGCGATGGTTATCGGTCAGCAACGGCAAAGCGACCAGACTGGAGTCTTCCGGTAGGCCATAGCGCAAGGCCAGGTCGACCGGTTGGCGATAAAAATTACTGAGTCGATCACTGACGCGTAACCTGAGGCGTAAATCCGGATGGAGAGCCATAAAGTCATCGAACCAGGGCAATAACAGATGACGACCGATATCCGATGGCATGGCAACCGTCAGTTCGCCGGCAATGCGTTGGCGCTGTTGATTGATGGCCGCTTCGCCGGCCTCTATGGCATTTAAGGCGGCTTTGGCGTGTTCCAGGTAGTGCGCGCCTTCGGTGGTCAGGCGCAGATTGCGGGTGGAACGCACCAGCAGGCGTAAATCCAGTTCCGCTTCGAGTCGTTTGATCGCCAGGCTGGCTACGGCCGGAGTGATGTCCAGTTCGCGGGCAGCAGCAGAAAGGCTGCCCAGTTCGGCGGCCTGTACCAGAACCTGCAAATCATCCAGTCGCACCATTTTCAATAATCTATAGAAACTGAAACGAGTATTTTGCTCTATTTCTATAAAAAAAGCTTTGCCATGCTGAGCGTCCTGAACCATTAAGTGGAGATTATTAAATGAAAGCCGTTGCCTTTACCCAAAGCCAAACCATCGATCAGGCCGAGGCCTTGATTGACCTGGACCTGCCGATGCCGGAACCCGGCGCGCATGATCTGCTTGTCGCGGTGCGCGCCGTTGCAGTGAATCCGGTGGATACCAAGGTGCGCAGCAGTGCACTACCGCAGCCGGGTGAGCCTCGGGTGCTGGGTTATGATGCGGTTGGTGTTGTTGAGGCCGTAGGTACCGAGGTGACCGCCTATCAGCCGGGTGACCGGGTCTGGTATGCCGGCAGCATCGCCCGGCCGGGTTCCAATGCCGAATATCAGTTGGTGGATGAGCGCATTGTCGGTACTGCTCCGTCTCAGTTGAGCGATGCCGAGGCTGCGGCTTTACCGCTGACGGCGATCACCGCCTGGGAATTGCTGTTTGATCGGCTGGAACTGGATCGACGCGACACTCATGGTCAATCGCTGTTGATTGTTGGCGCGGCCGGTGGTGTCGGGTCCATCCTGATACAGCTGGCCAAGCAGCGTACTGATTTGCAGGTGATTGCTACCGCATCACGTCCTGAAAGCCGCGACTGGGTGACTTCGCTGGGCGCCGATATGGTGCTCGATCACAGTCAGCCACTTGATCAGGCCTGGCAACAGGCAGGGCTGGAACCGGTTGATTATGTCATCAGCCTGACCCACACCGACCGCCATTTCGATGCACTGATTGAGCTATTGAAACCTCAGGGCAAACTGGCGTTGATCGACGACCCGGACCTTATCGACGTACGCAAACTCAAGCGTAAGAGTTTGTCACTGCACTGGGAGCTGATGTTCACCCGGCCGCTGTTTGGCACCGACGACATGATTCGCCAGCAGCAGTTGCTGAACGAGGTCGCGCAACTGGTCGACGCTGGCCACATTCGCACCACCCTGGCTGAGGAATTAGGGTCTATTAACTCGACTAACCTCAAGCGCGCTCATGCGCTGCTGGAAAGTCAGCGCACTATTGGTAAGTTGGTGTTGAGCGGCTTTGCCGACTGAGTGCCGTCAGCCGGTGATCGGTGGCGGCGCTTCCGGCGGTACCGATGGCTGGCGTTTTTCCTGGCTGAGATAGACGCCCACAAAGACCAATACGATAGCGATCCATTGCCACAGATTGACGCGCTCGCCCAGCAAGGCCATCGAAAACAGCAGGGTAAACACCGGGAGCAGGTTGGTGTAGCCAGCGGCGACCGAGGCTTTCAGATAGGTCAGTGAATAGTTGTACAGGCCGTAGGCGCCGAGCGTGGCAACCAGACCGAGGTAGACGATGATGCCGAAGGTGCTCAGCGAGATCTGCTGCGGCCAGTCGGACATCAACGCCAGCGGGAAGAAAAAGACTGATCCGACGCACGCCTGAAAGGCGGTAATAAAGAAGGCGGAATAACGCCGGGTCAGGTTTTTCACCATCAGCGTATAACCGACCGCCGCCGCCATGGCGAGCAGCTCGAGCGTATTGCCGAGAATGGCGTTGGGCGCCTGGTCGTTGTCTTCGCCGGCGAGTGTCATAACGATGACCCCGGTCACCGCTATCGCAAAACCGACCCACTGGCGCGGCAGGGTGCGTTCTTTTAATAAAAAGTAGGCGGCGACGGCGACCATCAGCGGCAACATGGCGGTGATCATCCCAGCCTGACCGGCGCTGGTGTATTGCAGCGCCTGAGCTTCGAAGATGAAATACAGGCAGGGTTCAAACAACGCCATACCAGCGAGCAACTTCCAGTCGCCTTTTTGATAATTAAAGCCGTGACGCAACCAGGGCCAGACCACCAGAAATGCCAGCGCGCCGACGCACATGCGCAGGAAGACGACGATCATCGGCGACAGTTCAGTGACCGCCAGCTTCAGGGCAATAAAGGAAGAACCCCAGAGCAACATGGCGAGCAGCAGCGCCAGATGAGCGCGCAGGGTGACATTATCCGGCATGGCACGACCTCATTTTTTTGACCCTGTAAAACAACAAAGCCCCTTGCCGCAGCGCGACAAGGGGCTGGATTCAAACCCTGTCGCGCTTAGCGATAAACCGGCAACTTGGCGCAGATGGCCAGCACCTTGTTTTTTACCGTCTCGATCACGCTGTCGCTGTCGCCGTTTTCCAGCGAATCCAGCACATCGCAAATCCAGCCGGCCAGCTCGCTCGATTCGGCTTCGGTGAAACCGCGACGGGTTATCGCCGGTGTACCCAGGCGCAAGCCTGAGGTCACAAAGGGCGAGCGCGGATCGTTCGGGACGGCGTTTTTGTTCACCGTGATGTTGGCACGGCCTAAGGCCGCATCGGCGTCTTTACCGGTGTATTCCTTGCCGATCAGATCGACCAGGAACAGATGATCGTCAGTACCACCGGAAACGATATTGATGCCGCGCTCGATAAAGGTGGCTGCCATCGCCTGAGCGTTTTTCACCACCTGAGCCTGATACGCCTTGAAGTCCGGCTCCATGGCTTCTTTAAAGCACACGGCCTTACCGGCAATCACGTGCATCAGCGGACCGCCCTGGCTTTCCGGGAAGACGGCGAAGTTGAGCTTCTTGTTCAGCTCTTCGTTTTCTTCGGCCAGAATCAGACCGCCGCGCGGACCGCCCAGAGTTTTGTGCGTGGTGGTGGTGGTGACATGAGCATGCGGTACCGGGCTCGGGTAAACGCCAGCGGCAATCAGGCCGGCGACGTGCGCCATATCGACCAGCAGGTAAGCGCCCACTTCGTCGGCGATCTTGCGAAAACGCGCCCAGTCGACCACGCGGGAATAGGCCGAGAAGCCGGCAACGATCATCTTCGGCTTGTGCTCGCGCGCCAGTTGCTCAACCTGTTCGTAATCGATCTCGCCGGTTTCCGGATTCAGGCCGTACTGCACAGCGTTGTAGATACGGCCGGAGAACGACACCGAAGCACCGTGCGTCAGGTGGCCACCGTGCGCCAGGCTCATGCCCAGAACGGTATCGCCAGGTTCGCACAACGCCATATAAACGGCAGCGTTGGCCTGAGAACCGGAGTGCGGCTGAACGTTGGCGTAACCCGCACCGAAGAGTTTTTTCGCACGTTCAATAGCTAGGTTTTCAACCACATCGACGTGCTCGCAACCGCCGTAATAACGCTTGCCCGGATAGCCTTCGGCGTACTTGTTGGTCAGCTGAGATCCCTGCGCCTGCATCACCCGTGGCGAGGTGTAGTTCTCGGAGGCGATCAGTTCAATGTGTTCTTCCTGACGCTTGCGCTCGGCTTCCATAGCCGCCCACAGGTCGGCATCGTAATCGGCGATGTTTTGAGTCTTCTCGAACATGGCAATATCCTCGGGCAGGTTGGCCTTGGCCAGCTAACGAAAGCGTATCGATGGGGATGACCGAAACTGACCACAAGATCAGCTTTGGCTCAGCCACAGCGGGCCTTTCGCGAAGGGGCGTTATTGTACATAACAGACGCCGTTTTCCCACCGCCAAAACGCAGCCAGCCTTCCCATAGTCAGGGCTTTTCTCTACCCTAGTCGCTCATTATGGATACCCGGTGAGCCGCTTTTTTATTCGCTCGCTGTTTGGCATCCGCCGCACTTCCTCATTTATTTCATCAAGGCAAAGGTGCACTGGTGGCTCAATACGTATTTACCATGAACCGCGTGGGCAAGGTGGTTCCGCCCAAAACTGAAATTCTCAAGGACATTTCGCTGTCCTTTTTCCCGGGTGCCAAGATCGGTGTCCTGGGTCTGAATGGCGCCGGTAAATCGACGCTGTTGCGCATCATGGCCGGGGTCGATAAAGACTACATCGGCGAAGCCCGGCCGCAGCCGGACCTGAACATCGGTTACCTGCCGCAGGAACCGCAACTGGACGACAGCAAAACCGTGCGCGAAAGCGTCGAAGAAGCGCTGTCGCATCTGTCTGAAGCTCAGGCCAAGCTGGAGCAAATCTACGCCGCCTACGCCGAACCCGATGCCGATTTCGATAAGCTCGCCGCCGAGCAGCAGGAACTGGAAAACCTGCTCGCCGCCGCCGATGGTCACAATCTGGAAAACCGTCTCGAGCAGGCCGCCGATGCGCTGCGTCTGCCGCCCTGGGATGCCAAGGTCGAACATCTGTCCGGTGGTGAACGCCGCCGCGTAGCGCTGTGTCGTTTGTTGTTATCGAACCCCGACATGCTGTTGCTCGACGAACCAACCAACCACTTGGATGCCGAATCCGTCGCCTGGCTCGAACGCTTCCTGCACGAATTCTCCGGCACTGTGGTGGCCATCACCCACGATCGCTACTTCCTCGATAACGTCGCCGGCTGGATTCTGGAACTTGACCGCGGCCACGGCATTCCGTTCGAAGGCAACTACAGCAACTGGCTGGAACAGAAAGAAAAACGCCTGGAAATGGAAGCTAAGCAACAGCAGTCGCACGAAAAAGCCATCAAGGCGGAATTGGAATGGGTGCGTCAGAATGCCAAGGGGCGTCAGGCCAAATCCAAGGCGCGTCTGCGTCAGTTCGATGAAATGAACTCGCGCGAATTCCAGGAACGCAACGAGACCAACGAAATCTACATTCCACCGGGCCCGCGTCTGGGCGATGTGGTGATTCAGGCCGAAGGCGTATCCAAGTCATTCAACGGCACCTTGCTGTATGAAGATCTGACCTTTGCGGTACCGCCGGGCGCCATTGTCGGCATCATCGGCGGTAACGGCGCCGGTAAGTCGACGCTGTTTAAAATGATCGCCGGTATGGAACAACCGGACGCCGGTTCGATTAAAGTCGGTGAAACCGTCGATCTGGCCTACGTCGGTCAGATGCGCGAACTGGATGGTTCCAAAACCGTTTGGGAAGAAGTCTCCGACGGTCAGGATATTCTCAGCGTGAATGGCTATGAAATTCCCTCGCGTGCCTATATCGGCCGCTTCAATTTCAAAGGCTCGTCGCAGCAGAAATACGTTAAGCAACTGTCCGGCGGTGAACGCAATCGTTTGAACCTGGCCAAGTTGCTGAAAGAGGGCGGCAACGTCCTGATGCTCGACGAACCGACCAACGATCTCGATGTCGAAACGCTGCGTGCCTTGGAAGAAGCCTTGCTCGCTTTCCCGGGTGCGGCCATGGTGATTTCGCACGATCGCTGGTTCCTGGATCGGGTGGCGACGCACATCCTGGCGTTCGAAGGCGACTCCAAAGCGGTTTTCTTCGAAGGCAACTTCACCGAATACGATGCGGATTATCGCAAGCGGACTGGCAATGAAGGTCCCAAGCGCATCAAATACAAACGCATTCAGTAACGGGGAAGTGCGTGCTGATGAAGTCCGAAGCTAAGGCCGCTCGAGATCAGCGTCGCGCTTTGATGCTGCCCATGAAAAAGCTCAGTCTGCTGTCCTTTGTTACCGGTTTGGCGGTAGCACTAGGGCTGTGGTTTTTTACCTTGCAACAGCTTGCGGTGGCAACGGCGGCCGGTGTTTTTGTCTTGCTGTTGGCGATTGCCGCCGCCATGCAAGCCTGGACTCTGTTGCGTGCGCCGGCCGCGGCTGTTGCCACCGAGCCGCCTTCGTCTTTGTCATTGCAAAGCTTTGAACTGCTGCCTTATCCGGCCTGGTTAAAAGATCGATCTGGTCAGTATCTGGCCGCCAACGCCGCCTTTCGCGCCCAGTGGAGTCATGGCGCCGATCCGACCGGACGCAGCGATGCCGAGGTGCTGCACCGCGACCTGGTTGAGGTGTTTGAAGACAGCGATGCTGCCGTCTGGGCCAATCGTCAGGTGCAGTTAAACGAACTGAAGATGGAAGCGCCGAACCAGGGTGCGCATTGGTTTCGTCTGGAGTGGCATCCCTGGCTGGATGCCGAGGGTGAAACGGTAGCGGTGCTCGGCGTTGCCTTCGACATCACGCCTTACAAAATAGCCGATGCGCAATTGCGCGCCGACCAGTGGCTCGATCCGTTGACCGGCTTTGCCAACCAGCCGGGTTTGCGCAGCTTTATGGAACGCCTGGATGACGAAGAGGCGACCAACCTCTGGTGTCTGCACATCGACATCGATCACTTCAAAGTACTGAACGATTCCATGGGCGGTGAAGCCGGCGATCAATTACTGCGACAACTGGGTGCGCGGTTATCGGAACAAAGTGATCAGGGTGATTTCCTGGCGCGCGTGGCCGCCGATGAATTTGTCGTCTTCTGGCAGGGGCCGCACGAAGATGATCAGGGTGAAGATAACCGCGAGCAACGTCTTAACGATTTGCACGTCCAACTGACGCAACCCTTTAACCTTGGTGGCGCCAGTTATTCGTTTACTGTCTCGATCGGTGCGGCGCGTTCACCACGCCATGGTGACAGCGCGGGTGAGTTGCATCGCAACGCCGGTGTGGCTTTGTTTAATGCCAAAAAGCTCGGCCGCAATCAGGTGCACTGGTATCACAGTGGTTATGAGGATCAGGCGCAGCGTCGGTTGAATAAAGCGCAGACGTTAACGCGCGCCTTGCAACAACACGATATGGAGATCCACCTGCAACCGCGCATCGATTGTCGCACCGGTGAAATTCAGGCATTGGAAAGTCTGGTGCGCTTGCAAAACGAAGGCGGTGATTTGATTTATCCCGGCCACTTTATCGACCTGGCTGAACACAACGGTTCCATTCGTGAACTCGATCGCTGGGTGCTGGAGCAGACCTTAATGCTGATCGCCCGTCAGCTGGGCGAGGGCGCTCAACCATTGACGCTGGGTGTGAACTTCAGCGTGCAGAGTGTTAACCGCGATACGCTGCATTATTTGCGCGCCTGGCACGAACGTCACCCGGAAGTGCTGCGGTATCTGGAAGTGGAAGTCACCGAACATCAACTGCCGGACCAAAACGCCGACTTCCGTGAATTGCTGGAAGCCTTTTGTGAGTTAGGCATTACCCTGGCGCTGGATGATTTCGGCACCGGCTATGCCAACCTGTCACGCCTGCCCGATTTGCCGTTCCAGGTGGTCAAACTCGACCGCACCTTTATTCATGACCTGCCGCAATCCGATAAACAAATGGCCGTGGTGCGCGCCGTGGTCGATCTGTGTCAGTCCTTGTCGATTCAGGTGGTGGCCGAGGGCGTGGAGACCGAAGCCGAACTCAATGCCGTCGCTGGCCTGGGGTGTCATCTGATTCAGGGTTTTGTCTATGCCCGGCCGCGCCCGCTCAGTGAAGCCATCGAATGGTTTGAGCAGCGGCGGTTATCGCGACAGTAGGGCTTTTGTCGATCGGCAGTTGCCCCGGCGACGTGAAATCATTAGTATCCTCCGTCCTTCCATGCGGACGTGGTGGAATTGGTAGACACGCCAGATTTAGGTTCTGGTGCCGCAAGGTGTGAGAGTTCGAGTCTCTCCGTCCGCACCATCGCACGATAATACTCTTCCATACTTGATCTCAGTCTTTGGCGGGCTAGAATAGCTGCGCCGAAAAAGATCTGGCCGGTTAGGTAATCCCGGCCCCTGCGTTGGCAGGTCTGCATCGATTCGTCGAGCCCACGGCATCAACCTGAACTGGTTTCGGGTCTGGTGTTGTTGTGGGATCGAACCTTCCTTAAGCGGCAATACCCAGTCCGAAATCGCCTTGAACTGGAGATTGCTATGCATCCTGAACTGAAAATCGGACTGCTCATTTCTGCCCTGATGTCTTTCGTTATGGCAGGTTTTTTCTCGGGCTTTTTCTCTTGGCTGGCGCTGGGGACGAACTTGATTTGGCTGCAAGCCTGGGGGCGGAGCTTTTTGCTGGCCTGGCCGATGGCCTTTGTGCTCGCCTTTATTCTCGGTCGAGTGATTCCGCCCTGGGTAACTCGCCGGGTCTTACAGCGCTGATCCGATCTGCCGGGCGGATGGCTTGCTTAGCCGGAGGGTCTCCGGCATTATAACAAAAGTTTAATTATGAACATTTGTTAAATCGCCATGAACCCAACCGAGCAACAGCTTCTCGACGCCATCCGCCAAAACCCACTTGCCAGCCAACAGGCTTTGGCCACTCAGTTGGGTATCAGCCGGGAATCGGTGGCTGGGCATATCATGCGGTTGACCCGTCAGGGTCGTATTCTGGGCAAGGGCTATTTGCTGCCGGACGACAAGCGCTTTGTCGTGCTCGGTGGCGCCAATGTCGATCTGACCGGTCAATCGAATGCGGCCTTTCTGCCGGCCGATTCCAACCCCGGCTCTCTGCGCCAGAGCGCAGGCGGCGTGGGTCGCAACATTGCTGAGAATCTGGCTCGGCTCGGGCACAAGGTCAGTTTGATCACTCTGATTGGCCGTGACCCGGGTGGCGATTGGCTGAGTGAGCGTATTCGTCTGGCGGGCATCAGCATTGATGGCGTGCTGCGTGATCCGGACTTGCCAACCAGTACCTACCTGGCAATGAACGATGCCAACGGTCAGTTGATCGGTGCGATCGCCGATATGGGCATTATCGATGCGCTGACGCCGCAGCGCTTAGCGCCGCTGCAATCACGGCTGGTCGCTGCCGATACGCTGGTGCTCGAAGCCAATCTGTCGGCCGAGACGCTGGCCTGGATCGGCACCTTGCCGCTGCGCGGTCGGCTCTATGCCGATGCGGTCTCTGCTACGAAAGCGCCGCGATTAAGACCTTTGCTGCCGAATTTGGCGGCCTTGAAGGTGAACCGCTCTGAGGCCGCTGCCATCCTTGATGAGACCGGCCTGGATGATGAGCAATTGCTGACGCGCCTGCATGAAGCCGGTGTCGAGCAGTTGGTGCTGAGCCTGGGCCGTGATGGCGTGTTGTTATCCCGCGCCGGTGAGCAGCATCAACAAGCGCCGTATCGCGTCGATATTCACAGCGATACCGGCGCCGGCGATGCGCTCTTTGCCGGCATTCTGCACGCCGCTTTGCGCGGCGATGATCTGGCCGACCAAGCCGCCTTTGGTCTTGCCTGTGCTGGCCTTACGCTGGAAACCGACGGCGCCAATCATCCCGACTTAACCGAAACTTCTGTCCAACAATGGATCGCAAACCGATGAATTCTTATCTTGATATCAGCCCTGAAGTCGCCGCTGCGCTGGCCGATGGAAAACCGGTCGTGGCGCTGGAAAGCACCATTATTTCGCACGGTATGCCCTGGCCGCAGAACTACGAAACCGCCTGCCAGGTGGAGCAGATTATTCGCGATGCCGGCGCTGTGCCGGCAACCATCGCCATTCTTGATGGCCGCTTAAAAGCCGGCCTGTCGGACGCCGAAATTCAGGTGCTGGCGAAGGCCGGTCAGGATGTCGCCAAGTGTTCGCGTCGTGATTTGCCGTATGTGATCGCTCGCGGTCAGCACGGCGCGACCACCGTTGCTGCCACCATGATCATCGCCGATCTCGCTGGTATTCGTGTGTTCGCCACCGGCGGTATTGGTGGCGTTCATCGCGGTGCTCAGCAGAGCTTCGATATTTCCGCCGACTTGCAGGAACTGGCGCATACCTCGGTGGCGGTGATCTGCGCTGGCGCTAAATCGATTCTGGACTTGGCGCTGACGCGCGAATATCTGGAAACTCAGGGCGTACCGGTGCTTGGTTATCAGACCGAAACACTGCCGGCTTTCTACACCCGAGACAGCGACGAGACAGTCGACTATCGCCTCGACAGCGACGCCGAAATTGCCGACTTCCTGGCCGCCAAATGGGCGCTGGGTCTGGACGGTGGCGTGGTGATCGCCAACCCAATTCCGGCTGAGTTTGCCATGGATAAGGCGGCCATCGATGCCGCCATTGAACAGGCATTGAGCGAAGCCCAGGAACAGGGTATTGCCGGTAAAGCCTCGACGCCTTTCCTGCTGGCGCGTGTTGCTGAATTGACGGGCGGTGACAGTCTGGCCAGCAATATCCAGCTGGTGTTCAATAACGCCCGTCTGGCGGCAGGTATTGCCAGCCAACTCGCCAGCCGATAGAACTTTCGTCTTCGCTGCCACTCCCTATACTGAGTTGACCAAATTCGGATAGGGAGTGGCAGCAATGACAAAACGTTGGATGGGATCGGGCTTGATCAGCCTGTTGCTGGCTGGTTGCGCCAGTCTGGGTTCCAGCCCGGTCAGCGAACCCAGTATCACCATGCCGCTGTTTCCCGGCTGGTTCGATGACCGCAAGGTTTATTACATCACCACCGATGCGTCGCCGGTGGCAGCGGCCATCGACAAGAATGCCAATTTCGCACCACGACTTAACGATGCTTTGCCACCTCGTCCGAAACCGCCGGAATTAAAGACGGTCATTGAGCGTATCTACGGTTTCCCCGAAGGCGACCAGCCAGCCATTCTCCCCTCGGCACCCGATCCCATTGGTGCCACCAGTGTTAACCGACCCTACAGTCCCATCTGGCAAATCTATGAAGTGCGCTGGCTTGATGTTTCTAAGCGTCGGGAACTGACGTCTGAATCAGCACTCTTTGATGCGCAAGCCAATGGCTGGGTCAGTATCACGGCAACGGACATGGTGGTGAATTGTGCGGTGGTGGCCGATGCCGAAGGGAATCATTTACCGGGCAGTGTGATTCAGGGTTTATCGAATTGATGGTGTGATTTTTTCTTACTGACGATAAAAAAACGGGAGCCAAATGGCTCCCGTTTTTGGTGTTGCTTATTAAAGTTTCAGTTCAACTTTGAGCCCCAGAGAATTGGTGGCGTAAGTGGTATCACTGTCATCGTCATCTTCGGTTTCAGCCATGGTATAAACCGCACCCATTTGCAGGTGCTTGTTGAACTCATAGCCGGCACCCACAAGAATGCCTTTGCCGCTTGACTCAATATCGAAGCTGTTATCTTCGACGTTAAATCCCGCCATACCTGCTGTTACTTCAAAATAAGGCGAACCTGCGGTCGGGCTGGTGTAGTGGGTGTAGCCTAAACCGATCAGCGTAGTCTGTGCATCTTCAAACTCGATGTTGGTGTCTTCGGTTTCATAGTCGAAACCAGAAGAGCGTGCGTGCACGTACAGAGCATTGCGGTCATTTAACATAAAGCCCGCTTTCAGAGAGCGCAGCAGGCCGGAAGTGGCTTCCGTTTCAACCTCACCCAGCGAGGAGTCAGAGGTTAAATTGTTAGCGCCGATACCGGCACCGGCCGACAGATAAAGTGGCGTACGATCTGCCAGCGCGACACCACTGGTGCCTAGAACGACTGTTGCGACACCGGCGATACAAAATTTCTTAGTCATTGTCTGAGTCATGATCATTATCCCTTTTCAAGTCTCAATCACTTCAACATGAAGCGATCATGTGACGAGACGCTACAGATCGAATCGGGGGGTACTCAGTGAAACAGTTCACAACAAGTCTGTATTGGACGCGGGATGTGATGAGGTCGGCGGTAAAGGTTGCTGACATTACGGATGTTAGATAGAAAGCATACACCTTCTATACTAGTAACTCACAAGAGTGGAGATCGTACTCTAGAGTGTAAGAGATCGTTTCTAAATTTCAGGAGTTATTACGGAATATAAGCCATATCCAACGAAACTTTTTAGGATACGGATAAAAAGGGTATGAAATTGGTGAGAACTAAGGTCAGATATTCAGATGAAATATCTCGGGCTGATATTTGTAGCTATTTGAAATGAGATGGCTGAAGAACAGCCATCTCTTATTTTGATATTAGAGCTTAATTTCTACCTTCGCGCCCAAGGTGCTGTAGGAATATGATTCGTCGATGCTTCCTTCATCGTTTTCAGTGTTGCCCATTTGGTAGCTAACACCTAATTGAACATGTTCGTTAAACTCGTAGCCTGCGCCAATCAAAAAGGCCATGCCGGACGAATCTACATCAATAGTTTGACCATTAATTGTATCGTCAATATTAAAGTTACCCCGGCCAACAGAAGCTTCAACATACGCGGAGCCGACTTCTGGCTTGAGGTAATAAGTATATCCGAGACCGAGAAGGCCCGCTGAGTTACCTTCAAAGGTAGCAGAGCCACTAGAATCTTCGTAGTCAATTTCAAAACGAGTTGATTGAATATGAAGATATAGAGCATTTTGCTGGTTAATCAGGCCGCCAATTTTGAAAGAACGAATGAAGCCTGATGAAGCTTCAGTCTCAGGGTTAAAAGAATTGTCAATCTCAAGATTGTTCATCCCAAAACCAGCACCAGCTGACAATACAAAACTGTTTCTCTCGGCAAGAGTAGCGGTACTCATTAACATGGCTGCGGTAGCCACAAATAACTTCTTAGACATTGAGGCGTCTCTCTGAAAGTTGACCATTACGACATGAAATGGTCCGTCGGGGTATTTCGAGCGCTAGAGCATTATTCGGTGCTGGAATCTATCAAATTGTTTTTTACGTAACAATTATTAATTCAATTCTAGGTGTCGCATCTGTCCGCCATCAATATCAGGGGGACATTATAAAGTTCTCCAACATCTCCTTTCCACCCTCGGTCGCAAAGGACTCCGGATGAAACTGGATGCCATGAATGGGAAAGTCCCGGTGTTGTACGCCCATCAGTTCGAAATCACCGGCGCTTTTCAATGCCTTGCGGTCGTCAAACTGGTCTGCGCTTAAGTCACCAACCGCAGCGGTCACCCTCAGGCATTCCGGTAACGTTGCGGCATCGGCGATTAAAGAGTGATAGCGCATCACTTCCAGCTTATCCGGGACATTGGCGAAAACAGAAGCCCCACCATGAGTGACCGGGCTGATTTTGCCGTGCATTGGCAACGGCGCCAGCACCACCTTGCCGCCGAAACAATGGACGATGCCTTGCATACCCAGACAAACGCCGAGCAACGGAATGGTCGGGCCCAGTTCGGTGATGACTGAAGCGCAAACGCCGAAATATTTTTCGTCATCCGGTGAGCCGGGGCCGGGCGAAATTATAATGCGATCCGGGTTCAGGTCGCGTACTTCGGTCAGGCTGATCTCGTCGTTACGTTTAACCAACACCTGGAAATCTTCTAAGCGGTTATGGCGCTTGGCGGTGGCAAGAATTTCGCCGATATATTGATAAAGGTTGTAGGTGAAGGAGTCGTAGTTATCGATGATCAAAACCTTCATTCGAGTTCTCCTTCCATAAAAGGTGCTAACGCCATGCGGGTGCCGGCGAACTTGCGGCGAATTTCTTCGTATTCATCCTCGGCGTTGCTGTCGTACACATTGCCACCGCAGGTTTGCACGTAGGCACGCTTACCGTTGGCGAAGACAGTACGAATTGGAATGGCGAAGGTGCAGTCACCGTTAAAGGAAAAATGACCGACGCCACCGCCATAAGGACCACGGCCATCGGTTTCCAAACCGTCGATGATTTTCATCGCTTCAATTTTTGGTGCGCCGGTCAGCGTGCCGGCCGGGAAATTACTCGCCAGAGCGCTGAACATATCTTCGTCTTCGTCAATGATGCCGACAATCTCACTGGAAATATGCTGCACATGACTGAAGCGCTTGATGTCCATCAAGGAGCGAACTTTAACGGTGCCAAAGCGTGCCACCCGGCCGATGTCGTTGCGATGCAGATCGACAATCATATTGTGCTCGGCGATTTCCTTGGGATCGTTCAGCAGGGCGCGCGCGTATTGGGTATCTTCCTGGTCGGTTTTGCCGCGTTTTGTGGTGCCGGCCAGCGGGAAGGTTTCCATCTCTCCCTGACGCAAGCGAAACAGCAGTTCCGGGCTGGCGCCGATTAATTTTTGTTCGCCGAATTTGACGTAGTACATCTGTGGGGAGGGGTTAACTTCGCGCAGTTGCTCATAAATATTGATGGTGTCGCCGTCGATTTTCAGACGTTTTTTAAAGCCGACTTCACACTGAAAAATCTTGCCGTTGATGATGTCGTTTTTGACCTTGGCGACGGCTTGGGCGTGTTCGGCCTGGCTCATGGTGTCGCCTTCGAATTCGATGTGCAGCGGTCCGTTACCTTCATAGTCGGTATCGATTAATGCATCGAGAAAATCCACCCGGCTGTCGCCGTAATGAAAGTAGATAATCTCGCCGGTCATCTTGTCGAGAATTAAACCGTCTTTGTAGAGGCCGAAACGGAAGGTGTCAAAATCGTCGTTGTGTTTCAGTTGCAGGGTCGGTTCGAAGTACTGCATGGCATCGTAACCGAGGTAACCGGTCAGGCCGCCGGCGTAACGTCGCGAGATAATATTCTGCGGCATGATTTCGCGCAGTAATTGATAGGGATTGTCGCTGTCGTAATCGCTGCGCTGGCCGTCGCGGTCTTCGATGCTCAGCGTGCGGCCATTGGCGTAGAGGCTGTATTCCGGATCGAAACCAATGATGGAGTAACGTGAGATATGGCTGTCTTCGCCGAGCGATTCGAGCATAAAGCAGGTATCGAAACGCTTTTCTATTTTCTTGAACAGTTCAAAAAAGTCGCAGTCATCGGCGAGCTTGATGTACTGCGGTTTGCGCGGCAACACGAAGGGCTGAGGGCGCTCGGACATGGTGAATACTTCCTGAAGTCAGTGGTTGTCGTCGTGCAGGGCGCGGGCGCCGCGTGACACTGTGGCAATGCCGACACCCAGGGTTTCGGCGATTTTGCGTTGCGGAACACCGGCGCGCAGCATCTTGAAGATTTGCAGACGCTTGGTGATCTCGGTGTATTCGGCCGGTGTCAGCAGGCTTTCCAGGGCGGCGTCCAGGCTTGGGGCGTCGTCGATGGCGAGCAGGTAGTCGAGCAACTCGGCTTTGTAATCAGATGCTGTACTCATGTACTAGTACGGTATTGATTTTGGCCGAGGAGTCAAGCCTTGATTGTGTTAGGTGGGTTATTCGCGGTGGCGACGAAAGATCAGTTTGTTGGACAGGCTGTAGTTAAAGCTCATTCCGGCGATGCCACCGAGCCAGACCCCTAGCAGCGGCAGCCAGAAATCCCAGGCCGGTGCCAGCGACAACTGATGGCCGACCAGTAAGGTCAGACTGAAGACGCCATAGTTGATCAGACCACCGGTGGAGTGAACGCCGTAATAATGCGCCAACTCAACCGATAGCCGATGTACGCGCTGGTGGTTATGGAAGGTGAATTGCCGGTTCAGAAAGTAACCGGTGGTCATGGCCGTCAGATAGGAACAGACGCGCGAGATAAAGACGTTCCAACCCAGACCTTCATGCAGCGCATAGAGACCACCGGCATCGATGACCGAGATAAGACTGGCAACCAGAGCATAGCGAGTGAGGGTGACGGCGTGGTGCGTGGAGTGCCGCAAACGGTTCAGCATGACGGTCGAAGGCAAGACAACAAAGTCTGCACTCTACCGGTAAGGGTCGAAGCTGACCAGTATCGGGCGAGCACTGCGGCCATAAAAATCAGCGGCGACAAAAAAGCCCCGGCCGGTTGCACCGCCGGGGCTGGTTCGGACATCACGATGTCAGTCCGCTGCGGTCTGGCTTTGTGCCAACTGCATCAGCACCTCACGCAGGTCGTTGCGAATTGATTCGTGTTGGCGACCGATGGCGTTGAGTTCGTCGTGAATTTGCTCGAACTGAGCTTCGCGCCGTTCGGCCATCACCATCGTCTTGATCTCTTTGACCACAGAGAGGATGGCGTCGGTTTGAGCATTGCTTTGTTGAGTCATGGTTTCCTCCATTGATGTTGCCATTTACGGATGTCCGATCCCAATGCCTTCTGGCATCAGGATTTGGGACGCTTGGACGCGCTGCGCTGGCGACTCGGTGTTGCTCGTTCGCTGTCGCCTTCGCTCGCGCTGTCATTGGCTTGGATGGCGGTACTGCTGGCATTGGCGGCGTTGCTGCTGGCACTGGCGCCATCGGGTGCCACCACGGCCACACCGACCGGACCGGCCGCCGCCGCTCCATAAGGGCCGACCGCCACGGCCACGGTATCGGACGCCGCAGCGGCATAATCGCCACTGACGCTGACCGAGACCGCACTGGTCTGGGCCACGCCATCGCCTACCGCCGAGCTCGCCGCACTGGCCGAGGCCGGGCCATCGCCTTGCTCGGCTTCGGCGGTGACCGCCGAAGTTGCCACGGCGTGTTCAGCGCGATCGACCACCGGCTCACCTTTGGACTTGGCCTGTTGGCTGTCTTCGGCTTCGTTGTGGTCGTTGCCGGTATCGGTATTGCTGTTTGTGTTGGTGCTGCTGTTGCCGGTACTCATGGTTCACCTCCTCAGGTTTGAGCTCAAAGAGCCGCCACCGGCACCAGCCGCATCAGCAGCGTTACGCCGGTCACGATGACCAGAATTCCAGACAGATCGACCAGAAAACCGGTTTTGATCATGCGCCACACCGGCACCTGACCCGAGCCAAACACGATGACGTTGGCCGAGGTGGAGATGGGCAGCATAAAGCCGTAGATGGCAGAAAAAGTTGCGATCAGCGCCACCGTTAACGGATCACCACCACCAGCTTCAGTGACCGGTGGCAGCGTTGGCACCAGCACGGTGATGCTGACCAGGTTGGTGCTGATTTCGGAAAACAGGATGGCCGTGGCCGAAGCGATAAAACTCACCACTAGAGGGCCAACGTTGCCGACGTGTGCCGCCAGAGCATTGCCGAACACCTCTGCCAGGCCGGTCTGGGTCATCAGGTTGCCCAGCGCCAGAGCCGAACCGACCAACAGAATCGGTCCCCAATCCATGGCGCCGACATCGCGCCAGCGCAGCGTGAAACCCTTGTCGCGACTGACCGGCATCAGAAACAGGCTGCAGGCGACGAGAATGGCAACCACGGGTGCAGGCAGGCGCTGAGCCAAAAACAGATGCGGCGCCGAGCCGTGTCCAAAAAACACCGCGACGATCGCCGGCAATAACCACAGAAAGACCGCCAGCCCAAAGGCAATAGCGGTGTTGATTTCGCCCTGGCTCATGCGGCCGAGCTTGTTACGATGCGCCGCCAGGTGTTGCTGGGCATTGGGCAGGCGGCCGATTTCCGGGCGGTTCATCAGGATCACCAGCGTCACCAGCAGCACGAAAAGCACGGCGACAATGGGCAGCGCCAGTGACATCCAGGTGCCCACCGAAATCAGTAAGCCAAACTCGCTGAGGATGAATTCGCGACCGACCAGGTTGGAGGCATCGCCAAAGGGCGTCATCAGCGCACCGACGGTGGCGCCGTAGGCGGTAATCAGCATCAGCGCTGTGGCAAAGCGCAGCGGCCGGTGGTCGGGCAAGTCCGGGCAGCGTTGGTAGATGTCGGGCGATAATGCCTGCACCAGACCGATGGCAATGGGCACCAGCATGGAAGCCACCGCGCCGTTGTCGATAACGCCGGACAGCAGGGCGGCAAGTAAACCGAAAGCGGCGATGATGCGCGTGGTCGACTGACCAATGCCGGGCAGTGATAACACCCCTAACGCCAGCCGCTGCCCCAGGCCGTATTTGACCATCGACAGGGTGATCTGAAAGCCTCCGATCAGCAGGAACAGCGTCGGCGACGAAAAGGCACCAAAGACCGTTCGTGCCGGGGCGACGTTCAACACCACGGTCAGCGTCAGGCCGAGAATGGAGGTCACCGGAATCGGAATCGGCTGGGTGATCCAGTAGGTGATGGTCATCAGGATGATCGCCAGCAACGCCTGCTGCGGCCAACTGAGTGACAGCGGCAACAGCAGGGTGATCAGCAACAACATAGGTCCGAGCAGCAGGCCGATGACGCGGCTGCGGCTAAAGGGTTGCTGCTTGGGACGACTGGCTTTGGCTTGGCTGAGAGACATAACGCCTCCTGCGCTGGAATGTGGCTTCACCCTAGGCAGGCGGCATTTGAACGACCATGGGTCGAACAGCCAGACTTTCGGACAAGTCGCCTAAGCTCTGGTTCAGGGTTTAAGCAGGCCACTTTGAATAGCGCGAAAAACCGCCGCTGGGGCATTGGCGACACCGAGTTTGGCGAACAGATTCTGGCGATGGTTTTTAACCGTCGAAGGACTCAGATGCAGCACTCGGCCGACTTCGCTGTTGGACAGGCCTTGGGCAATCCAGTACAGCACCTCGTACTCGACTTCCGACAACCGCGGTGGTGCCGAGGGTTCCGGCTCGGCCATGATGGTGTTGCCGTCTTCCAGAAAGGCCTGCAGGCTGGCCTGGGCTTCGGGTGACAAACACACCTCGCCTGCGGCGGCGCTGCGAATTGCCTCGACAATGCGTTCCGGTGACGACTGGGCAGTGATGTAACCGGCAACACCGGCGGTCAGGGCTCTGTACACCAGATCGCCGCGTGGCTGGCTGGTCATCAACAGGACGCGCACGGCCAGGCCGCGTACCTTGATGGCGTCGATCAAACGCCAGGCATCGCCGTCAGCAGTGGTCAGTTCAATCACCGCTACGTCTACTTCAAGCTGTCGCAAAACCCGCACCGTACCTCGCGGTTGCGACCGCTCCGCCACCAGGCAGAGCCCGGCAGTGGCGTTGATCAGCGCCACCAGGCCGTAACGCAGCAGCGGATGGTGGTGTACCACCAAGACACGAGTATCCACGCTAAAGCGTCGTTCCCCTTTGGGTCAGAGTTGCATCGTTAGTAACAGCAGAGCCGTCAATGACAGCGCCTAAGACGTTCAAAGGGTGGAAAAAGTGCGTAATCAGAGGTGATCACTTGGGTCACATCGGCCAGGAACATCGCATGCTACCGTTGGTTTAGGTAAATTGGCCCAGAGAAACCTGAGGTAGAAGAATGACCACGCTGCGTCGAAAAGCGACGTTTGAGCGTTCGGACCATCCTTGAACCGGGTGCGCAAGACAGGGCGTATGCATCCTTCCAATCCGTACAAAAAATAGGCGGTTGCTGAGCGCTTAGCGGTCAGTCTGCCCAACATTGTGATATAGGTCACAAACAACCGATGAATAACGGCCTTTGGTGGGCAATCTGCCAAGGCTTGCTGCAGTGATCCAGTGTCACAAAAGCCTGGTATAAGTGCGGCCGATAGGGTCAGCCAAGGTTGCCCTTGGCCTTGTATGGAGATGACAAAACGTTGAATAGATGGTGGTGCGGTTTGTGGTTAGCGGTGGCCGGAAGCGTTCAGGCGGCCGACCTTTCGGTAGGGCTCGGTGTAGCGTTGTTGCCGCCGGTGGGCGATGACGATTGGCGGGTTTTTCCGGCACCGTCCTTCCGCTATGAGGCCAAGGGTTATTCGGTGTCCTCGCAAGGTCCGGGCATTGGCTCCGATCTGGTTCCCAGCCCGCTGCTGAGTCTGGGTCCCCTGGTGCGTTACAGCGGCGGCCGCGATGAAGCCCAGGTGCCGGATATTCCCGCGTCGGCGGAAATTGGCCTGGCCGCAGGTACCGGCATTCCCTGGAAAGTGATTGGCGTGCCTTTGCCGGGTATCGCAACGCTGGGCGGTGACATCGTGACGACCTGGCCCGGAGGCCATGAGTCGCCCAATGGCAAACTGAATTTGGGCTGGGTATGGCCGGCCACTGACAAGCTGACACTGATCAGTAACGCCAGTGCCAGCTATTTCAGCGATAGCTACGCCGACCGTTTCTTTTCTCTCGACAGCAGCGAAGCCAGTCGCGCCGGTGTTGATGCCTTTGATGCCGAAGCCGGTTGGCAGGATCTGAGCCTCAGCCTGGTCACCGCCTATCGCTTCAAACCACGCTGGTCGGCGGTGACGGTGCTCAGTCACAGCCACTATATTGGTGATGCTGCGGACAGCCCGGTAACCGAGCTGTTGGATAATCGCGACCGCCAGACGCTGGTGTTCAGCATCAGCTATCAGTGGCTGGGTAACGGCCGTCGGTCACCGACTCGCCCCGGTGATACGGCCGAAGCCGCCGACTGATCGACGCCGTTTACTGTTTTATTTCTCGCAGCCAGGCCTGCTGAAACTGGCATGTCTCTTGAAATGACCACTGACCGTGGATCACTCACAGAGGCGTTGCCATGAATATTTCCGGTTCTTTATCGCAATGGGCGGAACAATTTATCCAGACGGTGGAAACCCGGCGGCTAGAAGCTGCCGGTGACATCGAACCGATTGAGCGCACACCAGAACAGGCGGCGGCTGAACAAGCCATGTTATCCGGCGCTGCCTCGAAGAATCATCTGGCGCGTTTGGTGTTTGGCGGCGGCCAGATGGAACAGTGGAGCGCCAAGGGTTTGGAATTGGCCCCTGGCACCATGGATGCCGCTTACAATGCCATCAGCAAAGCCATGGCCGAACACGAAGCCAACGGCACTCAACCGTCCGAAGCCTTGTTCAATGCCTATCAACTGGTGGCCGATAACCAGGAAGTGCCGGACTGGTTCAATCAAGAACAAGCAGACGCCCTGGCGAACATGACCGATGACGAGATTCGCGAAGCCTTTGAAAACGGCGACCTCTATTTCCTGCGTGAAAAAGGCCCCAGCAGCAACAGTGCTATTGAGGCCTATAAAGCCATGAGCAGAGCGCCGAGCCTGATCGATCAGCTGTTTGGTTAAGCGTTTTTGCGGTTAATGGCCAAAGGCTTCGCGGGTCAGGTTACGCTGACCCTCAGCGGTCACCACCAGGTTGTCCTCGATGCGAATGCCGCCGAAGGCTTTAAGCTGCTCAATCCGTTCGACATCCAAACCATGCTGCGCCTGGTGACGCATCAGTTCGTCCAGCAGCATGGGAATAAAGTACAGACCGGGCTCGATGGTGGTCACCATACCGGTCTCGAATGTTCGGGTCAGACGCAACGCCGGTGAGTCCTCATCGCGCTTAAGAGTGCCTGCCATATCCTGTTGGTGACCGCCCACATCGTGCACCTGTAAACCCAGTAAGTGCCCCAGGCCGTGCGGATAAAAAGCGTGCGGAACGCGCTTGGCTAACTGTTCTTCTACGGACAGCGAGCAGAGTTTATGTTGGTGTAACACCTCGGCCACGCCCGCCAACGCCTGCCGATGCAAGTCCGGCATGGCGACACCCGGTTTTACTGCCTGACACAACCTCTGTTGCAACACATCCATGCTGCTCAACAAGTCGGCGAACAAACCGCTATCGGCGCTGTATGTACGGGTGATGTCGCTGGCATAACCATTAACCTTGGCACCGGCATCGATCAGCAGAGTGCGATGTTGCGACGGTGGCGCAAAGCGACGACGCTCGTAGTGCAAGGTCGCTGCCGCTTCATTCAGCGCAACGATGCCGCTGTAAGGCTCTTGGATTTCCAACTGTTCGCTGGCGCCTAAAAAGGCTCGGTAGATGTGTGCTTCAGAGCCACCTTCTGCAAAGGCCTGCTGAGCAGCCAGATGACCTTTAACGCCTTTTCGACTGGCCGCAGCCATGCAGTCGATTTCGAAATCGGTCTTATAGGCGCGGTAATAACTCAGCTCGGCTTTCAGACCTGATGGGTCGACTTCAACCTGACCGGCATCGGGGTGTTGCGGGCCGATCCAGGCGATGCGTCCGGTTAATTGCGGCAGCCAATCGGCCACCGACGTTGCCGCTTCGATATGCCACAAAGCGGTCCAATCACCGCTGGGTTGTTGTGGCGTCAGATGCCAGAAATCGGCCCGGGCCGGCCACAACAGTCGCGGTTTTTCGCCGGGACGAAAGATGACGAAGGTGTCCGGATCGAGGTCGTAAGGCAACCATTGTTGCGCGAAAGCGCGCGGCGTATAGGGAAAGGTGCGATCGTCTTCGGCGATGGTCAGCAACGGACCAGAGCTGATCACCACAGCATCGTAACCATGTCGTTCCAGAGCGGTTTGGTAACGCTCAATCAGCGTTTGCAGGTGTGCTTGATAGTGGGATGTCATGCCGTTATCTCTCTTTAATCAGTGGCTTTTCGACAGCAATTCCTGGCCGTAATCGCTGTCGAGTTGGCGGGTTTTCAATTGGCTGACAGCGGCGACTTCAACCAATTCGCCATGGCGCAGCACACCCAACCGGTCGCATAAAAAGGACACCACCGGCAGGTCGTGGGTGACCAGAAAATAGGTCAACTGCCGTTCTGCGCGCAGCGTCTTCAACAGGTTCAAGACTTCAGCCTGCACCGATACATCCAGCGCCGAGGTTGGTTCGTCGAGCAGCAGAATTTTCGGATCGAGCATCAGCGCCCGGGCAATGGCAACGCGCTGACGTTGTCCGCCGGACAACTGATGCGGTAGCCGGAAACGAAATTTCTGCGCCAGGCCGACATCATCGAGCGCTTTTAAAACGCGTTCGCTGTGGTTGCCAATGCCATGAATCGCCAAGGGTTCCGACAAAATAGTGTCGACGCTTTTGCGCGGATGCAGCGAGCCATAAGGATCCTGAAACACCATCTGACACAGCCTTACCTGAGCGGTATTTTGTGTCTTGCGCAACGCTTGCTGATTCAGTCGAATGTCTCCAGTCCAATGGCGTTCCTGGCCGGAAATGGCTTTCAAAATGGTCGATTTCCCCGAGCCGCTTTCGCCCACCAGCGCAAAACTTTCGCCCTTGGCGATATCCAGACTGACCGACTTCACCACCTCGGTATCGCCGTAGGAAACGCTGAGATTATTCAGTTCGATCATTGGCTGTATGCCTCCAGATCGGCGCGATTTAATACCGGCAAATGGTCGCGGTTTTCATCCAGAGTTGGCATCGATGCCAGCAAACCTTGGGTATAAGGATGCTGCGCCAGATGCAGTTCATTGGCGGCGCAGGTTTCGACAATGTGACCGTTAAACATCACCAAAATACGGTCGCAATAACGCGCCACCAAGTTGAGATCGTGGCTGATAAAAATCAGTCCCATACCGTTGCGATTAACCAGGTCATCAAGAATATCGAGCACCTGAGCCTGCACTGACACATCCAAGGCGGATGTTGGTTCGTCGGCGATAATTAAATCGGGTTCCAGTATCACCATCATGGCAATCATTACCCGCTGGCCCATGCCGCCGGAGACTTCATGCGGATAGAGCCGATAGACCCGTTCGGGATCGTGAATGCGCACCGACTCCAGTGCCTGCAACACTTTTTGTTTGCGTTGGCGGCGCGATACCTTGCTGTGTACCGCCATCACTTCGGCCATCTGTTCGCCGATGCGCATCACCGGATTGAGCGAATATTTCGGGTCCTGCATCACCATCGACAGTTTGGCGCCGCGCAGTTTGCGCATAGCGCGATCGCTGAGCGTGGTGAGTTCTTCGCCATTAAAACGCAGCGCGTCGGCGCTGACTTTTCCCGGTGCGCGAATCAGTCGCAGTAGTGCACGGCCAGTCATGGATTTACCCGAACCACTTTCACCGACGATGCCCAGGCGTTCCCGACCCAGTTCAAAACTGACGCCTTTGACCACCTCGATCGGGCCCTGCTCCGAAGGAAAGCTGACGCGCAGATTATTGACTTCTAAAAGAGGCATCAGTGGCTCCTGTTACGCGGATCGAGGACATCGCGCAGCCCATCGCCAAACAGGCAAAAGCCCAGACTGACGATAAGAATGGCGAAGCCCGGCATGGTGGCAACCCACCATTGATCGAGAATGTAATTGCGGCCGCTGGAGATCATCGCGCCCCACTCCGGCAGCGGCGGTTGCGCACCGAGACCGAGAAAACCGAGGCCGGCGGCGGTGAGAATAATGCCGGCCATATCCAGGGTGACGCGCACAATGGTCGACGACATACACAGCGGAATAACGTGCCGAAAAATAATGCGCAGATGACCCGCACCTTGCATGCGAATGGCGCTGATAAATTCTGCCTGCCGGAAGGTGAGTGTTTCGGCGCGGGCGATACGCGCATAGACCGGCCAGGCGGTAATGGCGATGGCGATAACAGCGTTTTCAATGCCTGGCCCTAAAGCGGCAACAAACGCCAATGCCAAAATCAGTCGCGGCATAGACAGAAAAATATCGGTGATGCCCATCAAAATACGATCAACCCAGCCACCGAAATAACCAGCGACAGTGCCAATCAATAAACCGATGGGCGCGGAAATAACCGCCACCAACAGCACAATAAAGAGCGTAATGCGCGAGCCATAAATAATGCGCGACAAAATATCGCGGCCCAGTTCGTCGGTGCCCATCCAGTGTGCCGCCGAGGGCGGTTGCAGACGCGCGCCAAGATCACTGGCAATGGGAGAATAGGGCGCAATCAGCGGTGCCAAAGCTGCCACTAACAGCAGCGCGATAATGATCAATAAACCGATCAGCGCCAGTGGATTACGCATCAGGTTGCGCAGCGTGCGATAGCCCTGGCCGAGGCTCGCCTGCCAGCGGGTTTCTGGGCTGTCATCCAACAGCCAGCTTTTCGACAACATCATGAGCGGGCCCTCGGGTCGAGCAAGCGGTAGAGCAGATCGGAGATTTTATTGACGCCAATAAAAACCGCGCCGATTACCAGAGTGGCACCGAGCACCGAATTCATATCGGCGTTGAGCAAGGCATTGGTGAGGAAGTTACCGATACCTGGCCAGGAGAACACCGTTTCGATCATCACCGAACCTTCCAGTAACTGCGCAAAAGACAAACCGATCACGGTCACCAGTTGTACCCGAATGGGTCGAAACGCATGTCGCCAGATCACCAGATATTCCGGCACGCCTTTAACCCGGGCGGTGGTGACAAATTCCTGGCTGAGTTGTTCGAGCATAAAAGAGCGGGTCATGCGCGCTATGTAGGCCAGACTGAAAAAGCCCAGGATCGTCGCCGGCAAAATGATGTGTGAGAAGGCGCTGCGCCAGACCATCCAATCGCCAGCCAGCAGACTGTCGATTAACAGCAAGCCGGTGCGGCTGGGCACCATCCCTTCCAGATAGATATCGATGCGGCCCGGACCACCCACCCAATGCAGATGCGCATAGAACAGCGCCAGACCAACCAGACCTAACCAGAACGCCGGAATGGCGTAACCGGCCAGACCAATCACGCGGATGATTTGATCGAGCCAGGAACCCTGGCGCGCTGCAGCGATGACGCCGGCCGGAACGCCCAGCGCGACGCCGATGATGATGCCGATCAGTGCCATTTCCAGCGTCGCCGGAAACACCCGCGCCAGTTCTTCGGCGACCGGTCTTTGCGAGCTGACCGACACGCCTAAGTCACCGCTGAGCACCGAGCCGACATAGTGGATGAACTGCACGATCAACGGATCATCCAGGCCCATTTCCAGACGGGCAGCGTCGTAGACAGCTTGGGGCGCGCGGTCGCCGACCACGGCCAAAACCGGGTCGATAGGCACGACTCGGCCGATTAAAAAGGTAATCGCCAGAAGCCCGAGAAAGGTCGCTGCAACCGTAGCCAGCACGCCGGAAATCGACAGCAACCAGCGCCGCAGCGAGGGTAAGCGGGTACGCCAAAGGGCTCCCTGATCCATGGTAAAAGCGCCTTTTACTCTATAAAAATGTTTTTTGACTAAACTAAAAAATTTTTATAGTGTCAAACTGGTTTTAATAAAAGTGTCAAATTGGTTTCACAGACAACAGTGTCAAACAGGGTTCATGACGAACTCTGATAAACGGCGATTTATAGAAGGATGACTCATGGTGTTGCCCGACGCCCAACCAGACAGCGAGAAAAAACTACTCAGTGGTGGGCGCATTCGCGACGCCCGTCGACGCGCCAATCTGACCTTGCAGCAACTGAGTGACCTGGCCGGTATCTCGGTGGGGTTTTTGAGTCTGGTCGAACGCGACAAAGCGACGCCGTCGCTCGGCACCCTGGCGCAATTAGCGGGGGCGCTGGAAGTGTCCATCGAATACTTTATCGCCACGCCCAAGGTGACCGACAGCTATACCCGCGCTGACGAGCGCAGTCGTTTCGCCGTGGCCGATTCGTCCCTGCAATACGAAAAGCTGTCCACCGATCTGCCTGGTGGCACGCTCACCTCCTTGATCATCCATATCCCGGCCGGTTACGCCTCTGAGCTGACCAGTCACCCAGGTGAAGAAATGATTGTGGTGCTCGAAGGTGAAGTGCAGCAGGTGCTGGGCGAAGGCAGCTTTGCCATGAAAGTCGGCGACTCGCTGCACTTTATGGGTGACACCCCACACAGCTTTGCGAACACCGGCGACACCCCGGCACGAATACTCTGGACTGGCACCACCCCTCGCTTACGAGGACCAAAACAAACCCCGCTCAAACGCGAGTCATAACTCTAATAGAAAGTTGGGAGTCAATAACCATGAAGAGAGTCATCCACACGACCCTGGCCGCAGCCTTAGCGCTGCTGCCGGTCACACAACTGCACGCTGCGACACCGGACAACACTTTGGTAGTGGCGCAAAATATCGACGACATCGTCAGCATCGATCCGGCCCAGGCCTACGAGTTTTCCTCCGGTGAATACGTCGCCAACAGCTACGACCAGTTGGTGCAGTACGATGCGACTAACACCACCGAACTGTCGCCAGGCCTGGCGACTGATTGGGACATCGACGCCGCCAACAAAACCATCACCTTCACGCTGCGTGATGACGTCACCTTTCACTCCGGCAACCCGCTGCGCGCTGAAGACGTGGTCTATTCCTTCACTCGTGTGGTCAAGCTGAACAAGGCGCCAGCCTTTATTCTGACTCAGCTGGGTTGGACGGCGGATAACGTCGAGCAGATGGTTACCGCCGATGGCGATCAGGTCGTGGTTCAGTACGCTGGTGATTTCGCGCCTTCATTCGTAATGAATGTCCTGGCGTCACGCCCGGCTGCGGTGGTTGATGCGGTCGAAGTCAGTTCGCATGAAGTCGACGGCGATATGGGCAACGGCTGGCTGAACCGCAACTCAGCCGGTACCGGCCCGTTCAAACTGCGCACCTATCGCCCGGCTGAATTGTTGATTATGGATGCCAATGCGGACTACTTCGGCGGTGCACCGAAGATGGACACCGTTATTATCCGTCACGTTGCCGAAGCCGCGACTCAGCGTCTGCTGCTCGAAGCCGGTGACGTTGATATGGCGATGAACCTGACGCCGGATCAGATTGCCGGCATGGCCGACAACAGCGACGTTAACACCGAAACCTACCCTCAGGCAGCGGTGCATTTCCTGTCGTTTAACCAGAAAAACGAGGCACTGACCTCAGAAACCCTCTGGGAAGCAGCGCGTTACCTGGTCGATTATCAAGGTATGGTTGATTCCTTCCTGAATGGCCAGATGCAAGTGCATCAGGCGTTCTGGCCAGCCGGTTTCCCCGGTGCTGTGGAAGACACGCCTTACAGCTATGACCCGGACCGCGCGCGTGAAATTCTCGAAGACGCCGGTGTTGAACTGCCGATTACCGTCACCCTGGACGTGATCAACGCCGCGCCCTTCACCGATATGGCGCAGGCGCTGCAAGCGACCTTTGCGCCCGTGGGCATCAACTTCGACATCATTCCTGGCACCGGTGCGCAGGTGATCACCAAGTACCGCGCCCGTACTCACGAAGCCATGTTGCTGTACTGGGGTCCGGACTTTATGGACCCGCATTCCAACGCCAAGGCGTTCTCTTATAACGCCGACAACTCCGACGACCACTACCAGAGCACCACCACCTGGCGTAATGCCTGGCAGCCGTCGGACGAGCTGAATGAGGAAACCATGGCAGCGCTGACCGAGCAGGATTCAGACAAGCGTCTGGATATGTATCGTCATCTGCAAGTTGAAGTGCAGCAGCATTCGCCGATCGTCATCATGTTCCAGGCGACCAAGCAGGTGGCCATGTCGGAGCGCGTCAGTGGCTTCGTCAACGGCGCTATTTCAGATTACGTTTACTACCGCTTGGTTGAAAAAGACTGAGCCATGGGCAACACCAGAAGGCGCTTCGGCGCCTTCATTTTTTTGCATCAGTGATATTTGTACAGGAAACAACACAGTGCACAGTGAAACCTTGTATACGCAGTTCCACCAGCAGGCCGACCAGGCCATCGGTGTCAAACTCTTTACCGTAATGGTGGTGGATAACGAGGCCGGTTTGTCGCGCCGGGCTTACACCTCCCACCCAGAACAATACCCGACCTCCGGCTCCAAACCTTTGCATAAGGAAGATCGCTGGAGCCAGCAGGTGTTGGTCGAGCAGCGGTGCTTTATCGCCAACAGCACCGCTGGTTTTGCCGATGTATTTCCGGACCACGCCTTAATTAACGAACTGGGCTGTGAGTCGGTGATCAACGTGCCCATCGTCGATGGCGGCGAAGTGATCGGCACGGTGAACTGTCTGGATGTGGCCGATCATTTCGATAAAGCGCGAGTGGCTACGCTGCTAAAGCTGATCGACGCGCAACGCGCCGACCTGATCGCCGCCATTCGTTCTGCCAGCTTTTAACACGGCTCGATTTTAAAGCCCCCGCATCACCTCGGCCGCGATGCTGAACGACTTCAAATGCGCGGCCTGAACGAAAATCGGGCCGTTCATAATCACTTCATCAACCTGAGTTCGGCTGATAAAAGTGCCAGTCAACGACGAGCCGTTTGCGGCGAACCCACAGCCGATTTGGTCAGCACGGGTTCTACCTGTAGGCGTTTCATAGGCGAGCCGATCTGGTCGAGATCATCGACTGGGGTTGCATCGTTTATCGTCACGATTCGCTCGTTCGATTCCTATTCCGATCCTCCTCGAAACCGGCCACTTATAACCCGTGGAGCCGATATTGATCGGTGGACAGCCCGAAATCTGAATGCCGCTCGGTTCCGAATTAAGCGAAAAGTCCCATGACCCAACTGCAACGATCGGGTCAGTGAATAAATTCCGTGGGTTATCCGTCTATTAAAAGTGATTTAGTTCTCATATTTAATAACACAATAAAAATACAACGTTTTTTACAACGATAAATACAACGCTGAGGATATAGATTGCATGCTCGGAAGTTGAGTGTCTTCTCAGCTGGTTCTGTCAGTGACTGTTTATAGGGAGATTCGCGATGCAGTTACAATCTTGGTATTCAATTATTGCGACCGTATTGGCCGCAATAACCCTCGCGGCCTGTAATTCGGAGTCCGGGGATTCGGGCCGGAAAGGCGGCTCGGGCCAGGAAGAAGTGAAAAGTTACATGATTGGTGGTGTGGTGAATGGGCTGCCTGCCGATGCAACGGGCCTTGTGCTGTTAAACGGTGAAGAGCAACTGACCATTCCCGCTGGAGAACCGGGCTTTAGCTTTAACAGTAAAGTCCCTGATGGGAGCTCATACAATGTGACGGTATCTCTCTCACCGGATGGCTATGAATGCACCGTTAAGGACGGTAGTGGAGTGGTAGACGGTCAGGACGTAGCAGTTCACGTGGAGTGCAGCCTAATACCTTACAAGCTCGGTGTCACTGTCGATGGGCTGGCTGCAGGCATCCAAGTGAGTTTGCAGCTGGAAGCGCCGAGCCTGGATGAAAGTCCCGTGGTACAGAACTTCAGCAATGGTGACTCCACCTTTAACGCGAGCCTCACGATAGGAAACAACTACACCGTTACCGTGCTGCCCCTGTCGGAATACCAATGCGACATTACTGCGGGTGGCAGCGGTACCGTAAATGGGGATAAATTGCCCTCGGTTAAAGTGAGCTGCAGCCAAAACCGATACAGTATCGGCGTTGCGGTGGATGGACTGGGTGCAGATAAGCAGGTCAGTCTGGAGTTGAAATCGTCTGGCCTTAGTGAAGGTTCGGTGACTCAGAGTTTTGCCAATGGGAGCTCCACCTTTGGTGCGGACCTTGCGGGAGGTAGCGAATATACAGTGACCCTGAGTCAATCCCCTGCGGGCTATCAATGTTCGGTTATTGGAGGTGGCGACGGTACGGTGAGCAGTGCCAGCGTGATCATCGTCACAGTAGAGTGCAAGCCTGAATACAGTATCAAAATCGCGGTGAGTGGGTTGGAGAGCTCGGGCAGTCAGGTCAGTGTGACGTTGGATTCGCCGAGCTTGGGTGGCAGTTCGGAGATAAAGGACGTCGGCAGCAGTGGCTCTACCTTTGATGCCAAGCTGTTCACTGGTAGCCAATACACCATTACCGTGGATCAGACCACGCTAGGCTATTATTGTGAGATTGGCGGTGCCGGCAGTGTGACTGACACCGTGGGCTCAGCTAATGTGACTGTTGATGTCAGTTGCCACGATATTGTACTGGGTGGCTCGGTTACCGGTTTGGGGGGGAACCCGCTGAAACTTGAGTTGACTGTTGGTGGTGTAACCCAGGGCTACTCACCGGTCGTTGAAAATAATCGCTATGAATTCAACCCGGCCATTGCCTTTGGTAGTAACTATGAAATAGCGATTCCGGCAGAGTCGGTACCCGGCCTTGAATGCGATATCGAGAATAAAAGCGGTGCTATCACAACCTCAAATCTCAATAATCTCAAAAATATTAATGTCACCTGTAAAGTATCGACTATGGAGCTGTCGCTATCAGGGGACGTCACGGGTTTAAAGACTGGCGGGTTGAAGTTACAACTGGCGTTTTTTGCAGACGCGTCATTAGTCGATCTTATCGAGGACCCGGTTTCTCTTGAGGTCAAGTCAAGCGAATTTGACTTTGAAAATAAAGAAATCCCTAAATCCGCCCACTATCAACTCGCTATTGAAGCCATGCCCCCAAACCAACTCTGCGAGATTCAGAAAGGGGCTACGGATCTGGTGGAAAACTATTTGGATAAAAGCGTGGCAATTTATTGTCGCAGTTGGAATGGTGAATTTACTGTTGATAATTTAATCAGAACAGGCGACCCCGAAGATGAAAAACAAGTCTATGATTTGGAGCCAAGGGTATCTGTGGGGGAAAATGGCTCGGGCCATGTTGTATGGCGTATGAGAAACAAAAATCATGGACCTGATAAATTTACATCTTGGCTGATAGCAAGGCCCGTTAATATACCTAATGGTACTATGTCTGACTTGTGGAAACTTGATGGTATATCTTCTGAGTATATCGAAAACGAAACGAATATATTAAATGTGCCACATAACCCTCAGATAGCGACAGATAAAGACGGTAACTCTGTTGTGGTCTGGAGTAATCTGCATCGGCCTTCGGGTAAAGGATCCTTTGGACGGCGAATCATGTCACAACGACTGACCCAGAATAGTTCTGCATCCTTAGAGCAAGCTACTTTTCTGGCTGCAAGAGATGACGCCACCACTTTCAGCGTCCCACAGGTGGCCATCAGCAAACAGCGCAGTGGCAGTGAGGTTTTCGCGGTCTGGGGCAGTTACTATTCAGCCGACGAGAACAGTGCAGAGCGAGTTGGCGTGCGTCGTCAGAATTTAGCGGACAATGCGACCGATTGGGACCCGGTTGGGTGGTTAGACTCTGTATACCCGCAACACCCGACGAAAGATCCGCATGTCGCAGTAGATAATCGGAATAATGCCGTTGTTGTGTGGCAACAAAGCAGGGCGGTCAACAACAGCGGTTATGGCATATACGCCGATGTGTTTTATGGCAAAGGCGACCAGAAGGACCGGTTGGGTACCCGGTCACTCGATTTCACGCAGACGGCAGGGGGCAATAAGATAAACCTTGACGTCAGCGAACTAGGGCATCCCAAGGTGGCGGTCAACAATAATAACCAGGCAATAGCCGTATGGGAGCATCTGATTCTTGGTGGTGCCAACGATGGCAAAGTAGTGATCCGGGCCAGTCGATATGTGCTTGGGGTCGGTCAGTGGAGTACGAGTCAAGCCCTAAGTCCTGACACCCGTTATGCCTATCGGCCATCAATAGCAGTGTCGGATAGCGGCCGCGCCATCGCTGTGTGGTTGCAGAGTGAATCGAGTTGGTTGTACCTCAGTTCGCCTGTAGAACAATCGGTTTGGGCTGCGGTGTATGATCCTTCGGCAGATGCCTGGGGTCCGCCAGAGAAATTGGGCGATGCCGGCCTTGGTGATCAAACACGAAGTATGCGTCGTCCTCAGGTCGTCATCCGAGACAATGGCGAAGCCATGGTGGTCTGGTCTGAGTTTATCAATGAGGCAGGTCGTCAAGGTTATCGAGTGTTGGGCCGGGCGCTTGTTGATCTGGTTGACTCAAAAGGTAAAACGACACCGACCTGGGTCTCCCTGCGTGATAGTCAAATAGGTGACAGCCTGAATACTGAATATCTTTCTAATTACGATCCTGAGCCCCAGATTGCAATGGATAGGAACGGCAAAGCCATGGTGGTATGGGTCGGTGATCAGGCCGATAACAAACGGGTCACCGGTATGTTCTTCCGCTAAGCAGTGTTGTTTTAGAAGCACCCTAAAAAGACCGGCAGAGTTTGTATTCTGTCGGTCTTTTTATTGATCGGCGCTTTATTGGCGAGTCGATCTGGCCGAGATCATCGACCGGGTTTGCATCTTTTATCGACACGATTCGCTCGTTCGATTCCTATTCCGTTCCTCCTCGAAACAGGCCACTTATAACTCGTAATTCCGTGGGTTATCCGTCTATTAAAAGTGATTTAGTTCGCATATTTGATAACAAAATAAAAATACAACGTTTTTTTACAACGATAAATACAACGCTGAGGACATAGATTGCATGCTCGGAAGTTGAGTGTCTTCTCAGCTGATTCTGTCAGTAACTGTTATAGGGGGATTCGCGATGCAGTTACGACTCGGGTATTCAATTATTGCGACCGTATTGGCCGCAATAACCCTCGCGGCCTGTAATTCGGAGTCCGGGGATTCGGGCCGGAAAGGCGGCTCGGGCCAGGAAGAAGTGAAAAGTTACGTGATTGGTGGTGTGGTGAATGGGCTGCCTGCCGATGCAACGGGCCTTGTGCTGTTAAACGGTGAAGAGCAACTGACCATTCCCGCTGGAGAACCGGGCTTTAGCTTTAACAGTAAAGTCCCTGATGGGAACTCATACAATGTGACGGTATCTCTCTCGCCGGAAGGCTATGAATGCACCGTTGAGGACGGTAGTGGAGTGGTGGACGGTAAGGACGTAGCAGTTCACGTGGAGTGCAGCCTAATACCTTACAAGCTTGGCGTCACTGTCGATGGGCTGGCCGCAGGCATCCAAGTGAGTTTGCAGCTGGAAGCGCCGAGCCTGGATGAAAGTCCCGTGGTACAGAACTTCAGCAATGGTGACTCCACCTTTAACGCGAGCCTCACGATAGGAAACAACTACATCGTTACCGTGCTGCCCCTGTCGGAATACCAATGCGACATTACTGCGGGTGGCAGCGGTACCGTAAATGCGGATGAATTGACCTCGGTTAAAGTGAGCTGCAGCCAAAACCGATACAGTATCGGCGTTGCGGTGGATGGACTGGGTGCAGATAAGCAGGTCAGTCTGGAGTTGAAATCGTCTGGCCTTAGTGAAGGTTCGGTGACTCAGAGTTTTGCCAATGAGAGCTCCACCTTTGGTGCGGACCTTGCGGGAGGTAGCGAATATACAGTGACCCTGAGTCAATCCCCTGCGGGCTATCAATGTTCGGTTATTGGAGGTGGCGACGGTACGGTGAGCAGTGCCAGCGTGATCATCGTCACAGTAGAGTGCAAGCCTGAATACAGTATCAAAATCGCGGTGAGTGGGTTGGAGAGCTTGGGCAGTCAGGTCAGCGTGACGTTGGATTCGCCGAGCTTGGATGGCAGTCCGGAGATAAAGGACGTCGGCAGCAGTGGCCTTACCTTTGATGCCAAGCTGTTCACTGGTAGCCAATACACCATTACCGTGGATCAGACCACGCTAGGCTATTATTGTGAGATTGGCGGTGCCGGCAGTGTGACTGACACCGTGGGCTCAGCTAATGTGACTGTTGATATCAGTTGCCACGATATTGTACTGGGTGGCTCGGTTACCGGTTTGGGGGGGAACCCGCTGAAACTTGAGTTGACTGTTGGTAGTGTAACCCAGGGCTACTCACCGGTCGTTGAAAATAATCGCTATGAATTCAACCCGGCCATTGCCTTTGGTAGTCACTATAAAGTTGTGATACAGGCAATGTCAGTACCCAATACCCTTGAATGCGATATCAAGAATAATGAAGGTACTATCACAACCTTTAATCTCAATGAGCTCAATGTCACCTGTAAACTATCTGCTACTGCTACGACGCTGTCGTTATCAGGGGACGTCACGGGTTTAAAGAATGATGGTTTGAAGCTGCAACTCGCGTTTGAAGACCAATCTTCATCAGATTTTTTCGTGATATCAGAGTCACTCTCGATCAATTCAGACCTCAATAATGTGGTTCGATTTAACTTTGACGAGAAGGAAGTCTCTAAATCCGCCCGCTATAAGCTCGCTATTGAAGCCATGCCCCAAAACCAGCTTTGCGAAATTCAGAAAGGGGCTACGGGTCGGGTGGAAGACTATAATTCTGAAAGCGTGGCAATTTATTGCCGCAGTTGGAGTCATGAATTTATTGTTGATGAATTCGAAGTGCCGCACTCCACAGGTGAAGAATATTTCTATCGCATAGAACCGAGGGTGTCTGTGGGGGAGAATGGCTTGGGCCATGTAATATGGCGCTTACAAAATAATTATTGGGGCCCTAAGAAAGTTACATCTTGGCAGATGGCAAGGGCCATTAATATACCTAATGCTACTAGGGGACCCTTGTTCCGTGAAGAACAATCCGGGTTCAGTACAGATCAAGACACATATGGCTCCCAGATAGCGACGGATAAAGAGGGTAACTCTGTTATGGTCTGGAGTGAACCGCACCGGCCGGCGGGTAAAGGTCCCTTTGGGCGGCGAATTATGTCAAGGCGACTGCTCCAAGATGGTTCATCGCCGCCGCCTTCTATTTATATGGCTGCGGATCCCGGTACCACTTTCAGCGTCCCACAGGTGGCCATCAGCAAACAGCGCAGTGGCAGTGAGGTTTTCGCGGTCTGGGGCAGTTACTATTCAGCCGACGAGAACAGTGCAGAGCGAGTTGGCGTGCGTCGTCAGAATTTAGCGGACAATGCGACCGATTGGGACCCGGTTGGGTGGTTAGACTCTGTATACCCGCAACACCCGACGAAAGATCCGCATGTTGCAGTAGATAATCAGAATAATGCCGTTGTTGTGTGGCAACAAAGTAAGCCGGACAACAGCGGTTATGGCATATACGCCGATGTGTATTATGGCAAAGGCGATCAGAAGGACTGGTTGGGTACCCGGTCACTCGATTTCATGCAGAAGACGGCAGGTACGCTGGACAATGTCAGCGCCGAAATGGGGCATCCCAAGGTGGCTATCAACAATAATAACCAGGCAATGGCGATATGGGAGCATCTCAATATTGGCGGTGCCAACGATGGCAAAGTAGTGATCCGAACCAGTCGATATGTGCTTGGGGTTGGTCAGTGGAGTGCAGGTCAAGACCTGAGCCTTAATACTCGTTCTGCCTATCGGCCAGCAATAGCAGTGTCGGATAGCGGCCGTGCCATCGCTGTGTGGTTGCAGGATGAATGGAATAAAGAGCAATCGGTTTTTGCGGCTGTTTATGATCCTTCAGCAGATGCCTGGGGTAACCCCAGAAAATTGGGCGATGCTGGCCCCGGTGATGGAACAAAAAATATACGCCGTCCCCAGGTCGTCATACGAGACAATGGCGAAGCCATGGTGGTCTGGTCTGAGTTAATCCCAGAAGCAGGTTATCAAGGTTATCGAGTGTTGGGTAAGGCGCTTGTTGATTTGGTTTATCCGAATGGTAAAACGATACCGACTTGGATCTCCTTGCGTGATAGCCAAATAGGTGACAGCCTGAACACTGAATACTTTTTTAATTACGATCCTGAGCCCCAGATTGCAATGGATAGGAACGGCAAAGCCATGGTGGTATGGATCGGTGACCAGGCCGATAATAAACGGATTACCGGTATGTTCTTCCGCTAGGTATCGTTGATTAAGAAACACCCTAAAAAGACCGGCAGAGTGTGAGCGCTGTCGGTCTTTTTTATTGATAGGCGCTTCAGTCTTATAGCCCCCGCATCGCTTCAGCGCCGATGCTGTACGATTTCAGCCGGGCGGCGTGATCAAAGATCGGCCCGGTTAAAATCACCTCATCGACCTGGGTGCGGCTGATAAAGGCCGCCAGCCAGCGCCGAACGCTCTGCGGTGAACCCACCGCAGATTCCACCAGAGCGTGCTCCACTTGCATGCGTTCCATCGGCGAACCGATGCTGTCCAGGTCATCGACCGGCGGCGGCATCTTGCCCGGTGTGCCTCGGCGCAGCGCGACAAACTGTTGCATCATCGACGTCTTCAGCCGTTCGCCTTCGGCGTCAGTATCGGCGGCGAACAGATTGGCCGCAGCCGCGCAATAAGGTTTGTCCAGATAAGCCGAAGGCTGGAAGCGTTCGCGATAAATCGCCAGCGCCTGGTCGAGCATGTCCGGCGCGAAATGCGAGGCGAACGCGAAGGGCAGACCCAAAGCCGCCGCCAGTTGCGCCGAATACAGACTGGAGCCAAGCAGCCAGATAGGAATGCGCGTACCTGCGCCGGGAATCGCCTTGATGCGCTGGCCTTCCTGCAACGGTTCCAGATAGGCCAGCAATTCCTGCACATCATCGGGGAAACGATCGGCGGCCGACATGGGGTCACGACGCATTGCCTGCATGGTGGCGCCATCGGTGCCCGGAGCGCGGCCCAGACCCAGATCGACCCGACCCGGATACAGCTCGGCCAAAGTGCCATATTGTTCGGCGATCACCAGCGGTGAGTGGTTGGGCAGCATGACACCGCCGGAGCCAATGCGAATGCGTTCGGTGCCTTCGGCAACGAAGCCGAGCGCAACCGAGGTCGCGGCGCTGGCGATGCCGGTCATATTATGGTGTTCGGCCATCCAAAAACGGGTGTAACCGAGTTGTTCAACGTGGCGGGCGAGGTCGCGGCTGTTGTGCAGCGCCTGGCGCACATCGGAACCTTCGGTGATGGGCGCAAGATCAAGGACGGAAAAGGCAGTCATAAGAGCTCCAAAACTGGGCGGTTGGCGAATCCCGCTATAAGATGGGATACGAACTTGGCCCTGTTATGGGGTCGTCAATGGTCAGCGCAAGCCGTGCCAAAGGTCAGCTTTGACACGCTGCGTCTATGAAAGCGAGATGATGATGATCAGCGTTGAATTCCTACTGACCTCTCTTGTTGTGGTGCTGATTCCCGGCACCGGCGTACTTTACACCGTCGCCACCGGGCTGTTTGTTAACCGTCGTGCCAGCTTCTATGCGGCGGCCGGTTGTACACTGGGCATCGTGCCGCCGTTGCTCGCCAGTGTGCTTGGCCTGGCGGTGATCTTTCACACCAGTGTGCTGGCGTTTCAGATCATCAAGTACGCCGGGGTGATTTATCTGTTGTATCTGGCCTGGACGATGTGGCGCTCCAGCGGACCGATGAGCGTCGCTGAAGGTGGTCCTGAAAAAGGCGCCTTGTCAGTGGCCTTGAAAGGACTGCTGATCAACATCCTCAATCCGAAGCTGTCCATTTTCTTCCTCGCCTTTATGCCGCAATTTGTGCAGCCCGAGGCAGGCCAGCCGTTGATACAAATGCTGCTGCTCGGCGGCGCCTTTATGCTGATGACGCTAGTGATCTTTATCGGCTATGGACTGCTTGCCAATCAATTCCGCCAGTGGGTGACGCAATCCCAGCGCGCTGGTGTGGTGTTGCAAAAAATCTTTGCTGGTAGCTTTGCGGCGCTGGGGGTAAAGCTGGCGATGACTGAACAATAATCGTCTTAGCCAACCATTGCCTGAGCCCATTCTTCGACGCTGTCGCCACTGCCCATCGCGGGTTGCACCAGACCATCGACCATAAAGGTCGGCGATACATGGATGCCGTTTTGGCGCGCGTATTTGCAGTGCCGCTTGATCAGTTGATCGAGATCGTGCTGTTCAAAAGCGGCGGTTAATTTAACGCCGCTGTAAGTTTCCAATCGCGCCAGAATATCATTGGGTGTGGCATCACGATTCGGGCCCACACAATGATGTTCGAATTCGAACTCTTCGCGATGATCGGCCACCGCCTGCAATACTTTTTGGGCCTGGTCGCGGCCGTTGTCGAGCGTCGAAGCCGCCAGCACAGCGCGCACAATAACACCGGAAAATAAGTGCCAGGGCTGTGACTGCAACCAGATTTGCACACGGATCTGATCACTGCCAGCGTGCGCTAATAATGCGTCCAGTTTATTAAAGGCTTTAACCGAAAACGGGCAGGTGGGCTCGAGAAAGACTTCGAAGCGACGCAGTCCGCTTCCCCAGATCAATGGTTCGGCGATATGCATATCGTTAGCCTCAATAATCACTATAAGACAAAACAATCAGTGGGGCGCCAAGGGTAGTGGTTTGCGCAGGCGCCCCGGTTTTAGGTAATTGATCAGCAGTTAGGACTCAGGAATAACCAGAAATTCCAACTCAACATTGGCCTGATTGGCTGCTTCGGTCAGGTTTTCCTGAAACTGGGCACCGCCAACAAAGACCACTTTTTTACCATCGATGGAACCTTCGCCGTCTTTTAGCGCGCGCTCAAGTGTAGCGGCGGCAAGCACATCCGAATCTGAAGTGACGATGGTGGGAATCCCCGGCTCCACCTGTTGCAGATGTGCCAGCAGGTTATCAGAAGGAACTGTAGGCCCCATCTTCAGGCTGGTGGCGAGCAAGGAGTCGCTGACGTTGTTTCCGGCACTGGGAATTTCTGCAATGTATTTCTTGCCATAGGATGATTCGATCATATTCATCCGATTTTCCCGGCTGTGCATACCACCCCCGGTGGCGCAACCAGCCAGCACCAACATCACAAGCGTTAACAGGCTTATCTGGCGTAACATCGATTTCTCCTTGAAGCATTTCAACGGTAAGGTTATTGCAGCCTTGGCGACCCTGGGGCCATGGGGATGCTTTGGCTGATGGTACTATCGTTACATTGGTAAAGGGTAGTTTAAGCGCTGGCGCTCTTTGCAAAAGGGGTGCACATCTGTCCGTCTTTGATCACTATTCGATTCAGAGTGATCTTCCTTTGTATTGATCGAATAGTATTAACTCAACAGGAGTGCATGCCGATGCCTGTCAGAGCGCCGGAATCAGCTGAGATGGATGCAGTCTATATGATGGGCTATGACGCCTGGGGTGATGGCGATGACGAGGCTACTCATCTACACGATTGTCGTACCAGTGAGAAATACGCTGCTGGAGAATGGTTTGTTTGGGATGAAGAAGACCAAGCGGTAGCATCTTTGATTGTTTTTAAAAATCGCTACCAGTTGCCCAGCGGTTGTTATGGTATCGGCTCCGTTGCCACCGCGCCCGACCAGCGTGGTCAGGGTTATGCCACTGCGTTAATTAACGCGGTCGTCGATTTGTTAGCCGAGCGTGATCAGGCTCGGGCGGTCTATCTGCATAGCGATATTGAACCCGCCTTTTATCGCCGACTCGGTTTTGAATGCGTGCAGCCTGGCAGCCACTGTATGGTAAACAAACTCGACGACAGTGTTTCGGTGGCGCCAATACCTGACTACTTTTAAAACAATCAATGACAATGTTGGACTGGCATGAAGTATCTAGTAATCGCGCTGGTGATGGCGCTGGGTTTGTATTTACTGGCGGCCAGTCAGGCCGAACGCGCTTATGACTTTTGTGTGCAGGCAAAGGGTTTACCCAGCAGCGCCATCGAAGCGCGACTGGGTAAACATTATGACGTACGCAACGGCGTGCACCGTTACGACCCTACCTGGATCTACGCCATGATGTATAGCGATGACATCGGCGTACAATACAACCGCCAATGGCGTGCTATGCGTGTCAGCTGTGGCGAAAACTGATCTCGTTTAATTCAAGGCGAACAAAATAAAACACGCCATCGTTATACCTATCAGATGATAGCTGCCGGTAATCAGGCTATAAAATAACGGTCTCGGTATGTTCGGGTTGATAGCGATATTTACTGTATTGGCTACTAAAAAACCGATGCCAACCAAGAGCGCAATAGCGAGTGTCGAAGCCGTGCTGTTGATCGCCAGCCACTGCATCAGCAGAGCCATAGCGACGGTGACGACCAGGGTGCAAAGCGCCGGGCCGATAATAAAAATCGGTGCGTTTGCCGGAGCCGCATCCGCGCCGCGACCCAGAGCCTGTTGATAGGCCTTATTAAAAAATACCGTAAACCAGAGCGCGCCCAATACAAAGTAAGGTACGAAGGCGGCGAGCACAGCCCACCAGTTTAATGCAGTTAACATTCAGACCGTCCTCTCTGCGTTATCGATAAAATCAGCCCGGGCATGGGCTGGTTGCGTAAGCGGTAATGGTGAAGCTGGCGCTGGGTATCCGATTGCCTGCATTGATACCAGCCGCTTTGTAACCGTCGTTTGGTGAGTGGCGAGCTTGATGGGTGTGACATAAAACTCTCCCGTTAAAGATACTGAGTCAGTGCCGGCGCTTCGAACCAGTTATCGTGGCGACCGTCGCTGTAACGCACCGGAATTTCCGCCAGTTGCTTCGCATCGACCGAATCCAGACAAGCCAGGTTGACGCTGACAAAGTCACCACCCAGTACATCCAAAGTGCCGCGGCCGAATGGACGCACGCCACAGTGTTTGCAAAACAGGTGATGCATCACCTCGCCAAACTGGTAATCGCTGAGCGCCGCTTCGCCGGATAACAGGCGAAACTGCTCGGGCTTCAGGCTGACACTCCAGGCGCGTGTCTTGGTGCAGATGGAACAGTTGCACTTGCCACTGCCCTCGCTCAGATCGATGTCGGCTTCGAACCGGACTGCGCCGCAATGACAACTGCCGTTGTGGGTGGTACGCATGGATATTCGCTCCGCTGGGTGAATGGAAGCACCAGCTTAAAAGTCAAATAGGCTGGATTACGCCCTAATTCAGTGTCACTCTGACAGCCTCGCTCTGGAGGCTGTTATGACCCGTCCCACCACCCGAGTTCTGGCGCTATTGGAATTGTTGCAGACGCATCGCCGCCTCAGTGGCAGCGAACTGGCGCGTCGTCTGGAGGTCGATGGCCGCACCGTGCGCCGCTATATCCAGACGCTCGAAGAGATGGGCGTGCCGGTGGTGGCCGAACGCGGCCGTGATGGCGGTTATGCTTTGGTTGCGGGTTTCAAACTGCCGCCGATGATGTTTACTGATGAAGAAACCCTGGCCGTGGCGCTGGGTTTGGTCGCGGCTTCTGGATTGGGTTTGTCGGAAAACGAAGTCGCCGTTACCAGCGTGCGCGCCAAGTTGGAAAGAGTGATGCCCGAACGCCTGAAGCGGCGGGTGCGCGCCATTGGCGAAACCACTCAGATGGCGCGCGCGCCGGCGCGGATCGATATCGACGAAGGTGTTTTTATTACCCTGACGGAAACTTCCCTGGCACAACAACGCGTGCGTCTGACGTATTGCAGCGTTGATGGCGAGGTCTCCCTGCGTGATGTGGATCCTTATGGCTTGGTGTTTCGCACCGGCTACTGGTACGTCAGTGGCTATTGCCATCTGCGCAAGGACCTGCGCTCGTTCCGGCTGGATCGCGTCACCAGTGTCAGCGCTTTGCCGGAAAGCTTTTTACGACCCGCCGATTTCGATGCCGCCCGTTATCTGTCGGACAGCCTAAAAGGTTTGTTTGCCGGTCAGGAAAATCTCTGGGACATCGAAATTATGCTCTATACCCAATCACAAAGTGTGTCACGTCAGTTGGGTTGGTTTGGTGGTGTTTATATTCCCACCGAAGCTGGCCTGCTGTTACGCACCTGCACGCCCAACCTGGAATGGCTGGCGGTGTCACTCTGTTCGCTATCGATCGATTTCCGCATTGAAAAGCCGGCTGAGTTACGCACCGCCGTTGCCAATCACGCCCGGCATTTATTGCAGTTGGCTGAAAAGTCCGACTGACTATCCTCGTCACTATCGAACATCTTTGCCCCCAATTCGTGCCTTCGAGCAGACCATAAGCTCTAATTTGGACCATTTGATCCACATCATTGTTCCCGCCAAAAATAACTCCTTGTTTTTATTGCAATTTAATTATTGGCACGCTTACTGCTCTGCCCAATCCCGAGCGAGCACTCAGCCAAAAGGGATGGGTTGCATGGCCTCGCTGTGAACTGAAGTCATTCGAGGGCAAACAACATGACGAAGTTAGAGCAGGTACCCACCATCGATTTGGCGCCCTATTTCGACGGCACCGAAGCGGGCAAACAGCAGGTCGCTCAAGCGGTTGATCAGGCCTGTAAAGACATTGGTTTTCTGGTCATCGTTAATCACGGTATTGATGAAAAACTGGTGGAGCGCGTTTACCAATTAAGTCGTGAATTTTTCAATCAACCCATGGCAGAAAAGCGCAAAGTAGACCGGCCGCGTGCCGACATGGTGCGTGGCTACAGCGCTGTCGCCGAAGAGAGTTTGTCTTATTCACTCGAAGAAGCTGCACCGGGCGATTTAAAAGAAAGTTTCTCCATCGGTCCGGTTGATGTGCCAGACGATGACTACCACAGTCTGGACGTCGCCGGGCCGCATTTTGCGCCCAATGTCTGGCCACAGAATATTCCCGGTTTTGAACAGGCTTACGCCGACTATTTTTCTGCCATGAGCGATTTGGCGCGTTCGCTGATGCGTATTTTTGCGCTGTCGTTAAAGCTCGATGAATACTTTTTCGATGACAAAATCGATAAAGAAATCTCCATGCTGCGTACGCTCAGCTATCCGAATGTCGGCGATCAGATTGAACCCGGTCAGATGCGCGCTGGCGCACACAGCGACTATGGCAGCCTGACCATCGTCCGCCCGGACAATTCACCCGGTGGCCTGCAGGCGTGCAATCACAACGGCGACTGGGTTGACGTGCCCTATGTCGAAGGCGGCTTTGCGGTCAATATTGGCGACTTGATGATGCGCTGGACCAACGACCAGTGGATTTCCACCTTGCACCGGGTGGTCAATCCACCGCTCGATGCCAGTGCCGAACACCCGCGTCAGTCGATCGTGTTTTTCCACCAGCCGAATTACGACGCCGTTATCGAATGTCTGCCGAGTTGTCTCGACGCCAACGGCCAGGCCAAGTATCCGCCAGTCACCTCCGGTGATCATCTGAAATCCAAGTTCGTCAAACAGACCACCTTTGGTGGCAGTAAAACCGAGGTGGCCTGAATGAGCACGCTGTCGTACGTCAATGTTTTCGCCAAAGACATCGAAGCACAGAATGTTTTTTATCGGGATTTATTTGGCTTTAAAGAAATCCCGGAGATTCGTTCGCCGATTTTTCGCGGTCTGGATACCGGTAAATCCTGCATTGGTTTTAATGCTCTCGATGCTTATGAACTGCTGCATCTGGATGAATACTCCGACACTCAGGGCTGCAAGTTTTTGCTCAATATTGATGTCGATTCCAAGGAAGAAGTCGATCAGTACGTGCCCAAAGCGGTGGCTGCCGGCGCAACCTTAATTAAGGAGCCTTACGAAACTTATTACCACTGGTACCAGGCTGTTTTGCTGGACCCGGAAGGCAATGTTTTCCGAATCAACTACATGATGTAGCCAACCTAAACCGCCCCAAAGGACATCCTCATGAAACACTTTGCAATCCGCGCCGCTATGGTGCTGGCAGGCCTTATTGGTCTGGCCAATTTAAGTTTTGCCGAAGGCTTTACCCTGAGTGAAGAACCGAAAATTGCTATGCTGTATATCTCACCGACTAACGACGGTGGTTGGACACAGGCGTTCGACGAAGCCCGCCAGAAACTCGAAGATGAACTGGATGTGAAGATTCAGTATGTTGAAAGCGTACCGGAAACCGCCTCGGCCATTCGCCCGGCTGTCGCGCGTTTAATTCAACGCGGCGCCAACATCATTATCGGTACGGCTTTTGGTTATTCCGACACCTTTGCCGCCCTGGCTGAAGAATACCCAGACGTGGCTTTCCTGAACGGCTCGGGTACCACCAACAGCGATAACCTCTTGGCGTTTTATGGTCGTACTTATGAAAGTCAGTATCTGTGTGGCATGGCTGCCGGTGCTGCGTCCCCGACCGGCAAGCTCGGCTTCGTTGCCGCCAATCCGTTCGGCCAGGTCAACTGGACCATCAACGCCTACGCCATGGGCGCCCGGGAAATGAATCCGGAAGCCACGGTTACCGTGGTCTATACCGGTGCCTGGAACGACCCGACCAAAGAACGCGCTGCGACTCAGGCATTGATCGACCAGGGCGCTGATGTCATCGGCCAGCACGTTGATACCCCGACGCCGCAATTGGTGGCGCAGGAGAACGGCGTTTACGGCACCGGCCACCATCGTGACTTCCGCGAGTTTGCACCCCAAGCGACCGTCTGTTCTTCGGTCTGGGTGTGGGATCGTTTCCTGAAAGACGAACTGGAAAAAATCTTTGCCGGTAACTGGGAACCGAATCCTTACGGCGCACTGCTGTCGATGCAAGAAGGTGGCACCGACATCGCCTGCTGTGGTCCGGGCGTCGATGCCGAAGAAGAAGCCAAGATTATGGCGGCGCGTGAAAAACTGCTGAACGGCGAACTCGATATTTATGCCGGTCCTTTGACTGATCAAAACGGTAACGTCATTGCCGCTGAAGGCGAAACGGTTTCCGATGGCGATCTGTGGCAAATGGATTGGTTTGTCGACGGAGTGATTACTCAGCAATGAAGCCAGACAACGCGATCCAACTGACCGGCGTCAGCAAAACCTTTGATGGCTTTCGCGCTTTGGTGGACGCTGACTTCACCGCCAAGTGGGGTGAGGTTCATGCGCTGCTCGGTGAGAATGGCGCTGGTAAATCCTCGCTGATGAATATAGCGGCGGGGCTTTACGGGCCGGAAAGTGGATCGCTGTTGATCGATGATAATGCCGTCGAGTTAAAGGGCCCAAAACAGGCAGCCCGGCTCGGCATTGGCATGGTGCACCAGCATTTTAAACTGGTCACCCCCTTTACTGTGGCTGAGAATATTCTGCTCAATCTCGGTCACCAACAACGCAGCGGCTGGCATCGTCAGCGGCTGCGCCAGGTCTCGGACGATATCCGGGCCATGGCAGAAAAACTGGGCTTTAACATCGACCCCGACGCACGCATCAGCCGGTTGTCTATTGCCGAACAACAGCGCGTGGAAATCGTCAAGGTGCTGCTTGCTGGAGCCAAGGTGTTGATCCTAGATGAGCCGACCGCCGTGCTTACCGAAGCCGAAGCCGAGCGCTTGCTGACGACGGTGCAAGGCCTGGCGCGCGAAGGCGCTGCGGTGATTCTGGTCACCCACAAGATGAACGATGTGCTGCGCTATGCCGATCAGGTAACCATTATGCGCGCCGGTCAAACCATCACTTCGTTAAAGCCCGATTCGGTGTCGGTGGACGAGTTGGTGAAGCTGACCGTTGGCGAGTCTGCCGCGCGCACTGAGCCAGTTGTCGCCAGCACTGAACCTGGCGAAGCCTTGTTGTCGGTTCGTCACTTGGTCAGCCGGGTCAGTAACGGTCATCCGCCGTTAAACGGCGTCGACTTAACACTGCACCGGGGTGAGATTTATGGCATTGCGGGTGTCGGTGGTAACGGCCAGAGTGAACTGGCCAATGTGTTGATGGGGTTACCTGAAGCCGTCGACGGCGAGGTTGAATGGATTGGCGAAGGCGTTCTGTCGGAATTCAGTGCCGGGCAGCGACGCCAACTCGGCATCGCCTCTATTCCCGCTGATCGTTACGGCGCGGCGCTGGCCGGGCCATTATCCATCGCCGATAACTTTGCCATGGGTGACATTCATTCCGGACGTTACGGGCCTTCATGGTGGCTGCGCCAAAGTGCCATCGAAAAAGCCGCCGATGCAGCGGTGTTGCAGTTCGATGTGCAAGGCGTGCGCTCGCAAAAACAGAAGGCGGCGCTGCTTTCCGGTGGTAATGCGCAGAAGCTGGTGATCGCCCGTGAATTCAGCCAACCCCCCAGGCTGGTGTTCGCTCACAGCCCCAGTCGCGGGCTGGATGTGAAAGCCACGCTGGCAGTGCGCGAGCGCTTAAAAGCAGCGCGCGATCAGGGTGCGGCGGTGTTGTTGATCAGTGAAGATCTGGAGGAGGTTTTGGCATTGGCCGATCGTATTGGGGTGATGTCTGCCGGTCGCATTGTCGAGGAGTTTTCTCAGCCGGCCGATCGTCAGGCCATTGGTCAGGCTATGGTGAATCATGTTTGAAACTGCTGTAAAACGTCCGCTGTTAGGTTACAAGTTCGCGCTGGAAATTCGTCAACAAATGGCCTGGTATTGGCAGGCGTTGATCTTGTCCGCATCCTTGCTGATCGGCTTGTTAATTTCCGGTGCGATTCTGGTCGCCGCCGGTGTTCCGGCCGGTGAATTACTCAACGAATTTGTGCTCTACACCTTGCTCGATGCACAAAGTCTGCAATCGGTTATCTTTCAGGCATCGCCATTAATATTAGTCGGCCTAGCCGGTTGCCTGGCGTTTCGGGCGCGCTTTTGGAACCTGGGCCTGGAAGGTCAGATGATCTTCGGCGCCATCGGTGCGACTGCCATAACAATGTGGGAAGTCGGCACGCCGTCGATGCGCTTACCGCTGATGATTATCGCGGCGTTGGTCTGCGGTTTGTTGTGGGCGCTGGTGCCGGCTTTGTTGCGCTTAAAGCTGGGCGTCAACGAAATTGTCTCAACCTTGATGCTCAATTACGTCGCCATTAATTTTCTATTGCATCTGATGTATGGAGCCTGGAAAGATCCTAAAGATGCCTTCCCTTATTCGCCCAAATTTGAAGCCTTTGAATTACTGCCAGATGTATTGGGTGGCATCAGCCTGTCGATTCCATTGGCATTGATTATTGCCGTCATCGTGTTCTGGTTCGTCAGTCTGTCGCGGGCGGGTTTGTATTTGCGCTTCGTTGATCAAAGCCCGGGTGTGGCTCGCGCACTCGGTGTGCCGACGGCAAAAATCATTTTACTGACGGTACTGTTCTCTGGTGCTTTGGCAGGTCTCGCTGGGCTCATGGTGGCGGCCGGTCAGGAAGGCCGGCTGACGCATTCGTTTTATGTCGGTTACGGTTTTTCCGGCATTTTGATCGCATTTTTAGCGCGGAATAATCCCATCGCCGCGACCTGCGCGGCCCTGTTGATTGCGACCTTATTTGTCGGCGGTCGCAGCTTACAGGTGTTCTACCAAATTCCCTTTGCCATGGTGCAGTTGATTCAGGCGGTGTTGGTGATCTGCGTGGCTTCGTCGGACTTCTTTATTCGTCATCGCATTCGTCGTATTCAAGGAGGCGATTGAACATGGCTTTGATCAGCAGTTGGCTGGGTAATACGCCAGAGTTTGCCGTGCCCTTTGCGTTAGCGGCTTTGGGTTTAATCATTACCGAAAAGTCGGGCGTCTTGGCGCTCGGTGCTGAAGGCTTGATGTTGGTTGGCGCCGTGGTCGGCATCGGTGCTTATCTGGGGTTTGGTAATACGCCGCTGGCACTGATGGTCGCCATGGTCAGCGCCAGCTTGGTGTCTTTGTTGTTTGCCTTGATGGTGTTGGTGATGCGCATCAACCAGGTGATTTCTGGTCTGGTGCTGGTGTTTTTCTGCCAGGGTTTGAGTACCTGGATTGGCAGCCAGTTTGGCTGGGTGAATCGACCGGTGCCGGGCCTCAGTGAGTTTGCAATCTGGGGCTTGGCGGATATTCCGCTTATCGGTCGCGTCTTTATTCAAAATGCCGTGGTCTATTTAACGCCGTTGATTTTTTTGCTCAGTGTCTGGGCGCTGTATCGCACCACGGCCGGTTTGCGCTTGCGCGCTGTTGGTGAAAACCCGCAGGCGGCCGATGCGGCGGGTATTTCGGTGCTCGGTTATCGGCTCGCGGCCATCGTAATCGGCTCCGCCTTGATTGGTTTGGCCGGTGCTTTTATTTCCGTACTCAGCACTAAGTTGTGGATCGCCAATATGACCGGTGGCCGTGGCTGGATTGCTGTCGCTCTGGTAATTTTTGCCCGCTGGTCGCCGTGGAAAGCGCTGGCGGGTGCGCTGCTTTTTGGCTGCATCGAAGCGCTGATTCCGCAGTTGGCAGCCTCGGGCATTAAGCTGTCGCAGTACTTTGTGTTTATGGCGCCTTATCTGATCACCCTCGGCGTGATGGTCTGGGTTGCGGTAAGCAAGCGCGACAGCAGCAGTCAGCCGGGTGCTTTGGGCAGTGCTTTTATTCGTGAAGAGCGTACCTGAACCATGCCGTTGTTAACTCAGCCCTGGCCGCTTAACAAAGCCCGCACCGCGCTGATTATTGTCGATATGCAGCGGGTGTTTTGTGCCTCGGACGGCGCCCTTTTTGTGCCTTCGACCGAGGCGATCATCGGGCCGATACAACATCTGGCGGATGCCTGCCGCGCGCTACAAATACCGGTGATTTATCTGCGCCATATCTTGCGTGGCGATGGCAGCGATAGCGGCCGGATGCGCGATCTGTACCCGGACGTGGATCAGGTTTTGGCGCGTGACAATCCTGATGTTGCGATCATCGATCAACTGCTTCCCGAGCCGGGCGATATCATTGTCGATAAGTTGTTTTACAGCGGTTTCCACAACACCGATCTCGACACCATTCTGCGCGCCCGCGATATCGATACGCTCCTGGTCTGCGGCACCGTTACCAATGTCTGCTGCGACACCACCATTCGCGATGCGGTGCACCGGGAATACAAGGTGGTGGCGTTGAGCGATGCCATGGCGGCGATGCCCTATCCGGATCTGGGCTTTGGTGCAGTCTCGGCAGAAGAAGTCCAGAAGGTGGCGCTGACCACCTTCGCCTATGAATTTGGTGAGGTCGCCCGCTGCGCGGAACTGTTACAGCGACTGCATCAGGCCGCTTAACGTCCTTTTCCTGTTCGTCACAGCGACCGTCGGTGCACCAGGCAGGCACCAAACAGTGCTTTGTGACTTTAGATAGATAGCAAGCTAATTAATAGTTGGCTAGGATAGCGCTCCTTTTTCATCGGGTCGTTGCTATGCCTCATCATTCCGCCGACGTTCAAGAGCAGTTGGGCCGCACCATTGGCCAGGTCGCGCGTCGCTGGCGTGCCGAGCTGGATCGCCGACTGCAACCCTACGGTCTGACCGAATCCCGCTGGCAGATTCTGTTGACGCTGAAACGCGCCACTGAGCCGCTGCGCCAGAAGGAACTCGCCGATGCGCTGTCCATTCAGGGGCCGACGCTGGTGCGCAGTCTGGATTCGCTGGAACGCGAAGGGCTGGTCGAACGCCGCGCCACGGCCGATGACCGCCGCGCCAAAACGGTTCATCTGACCGCCAAGTCTGAACCGGCGCTGGAACAGATTCAGTCGGCCGCACGCAGTATTCGGGCGCAGCTGTTCGTCGGCATCGACCCGCAAGACATCCTGCATTGCCTCAACGTCTTTGACCGCCTCGCCCAACGTCTGGACGAAGTGGCCGCCTTGCCTTTAGGAGAACACCCTCATGACTGACGCGGATGCTGTATCCGTCCGGCGGCATCGCCCGCTGATTTTCGCCACACTCGGTTTGGTCGTTGTCGCCGCCGGTGGTGCCTGGCTGTATCAGCAGTTGACCCATGTGAACATCGCCGATGCGCGCATCGCTGCCGATATGATTTCGGTCAGCAGTCGGGTGGCTGGTCGGGTGACCGCCCTGAACGCCGGCCAGGGCGATCGGGTCGCGCTCGGTACTGTGCTGGCGCAGTTGGATGATCGCGACAGCACACTCAATCTGGCCGGGCTCGATGCTCAGTTGGCGGGTTTGCAGGCACGCCGCGATGAGATGCAGGCGCGCATCAGCCTGACTGATCATCAGACTCAGGCCAGCCTGGATGCCCAACGCGCGCGCATTCGTGCATCCGAAGCCAATCTGGCCGCGGCGCGGGCGCATCTGCAGCAGGCGCGTGCTGATGATGATCGGGCCGAGCGCCTGGCGCCGCAGGGCGTGGTTACTCATGAAAGTCTGGATCAGGCGCGCCTGGCGCTGGAAACCGCCCGACAGCAGGTCCGAACCGCTGAAGCCGAGGTGGAAAGTGCCCAGGCAGCCTTGACGCAATTGACCGCCAGTCGTGAAGAACTGACTGTACTGGAGCGTCAGCTGGCTGAACTGGCGCCCCAGGAAGCTCAGTTGCAGGCGCAGCAACAACGCGCCCAGCTGGCGTTGGACGATCACCGCATCACCATGCCGGTCGATGGCGTGATCGATCAGGTCTTTGTCGATAACGCCGAATTTGTCTCGCCCGGCCAGCGTATTTTGCTGGTGCATAACCCGGCTAAGGTGCGCGTTGAAGCCAACGTTAAGGAAACCGATATCCGGCATTTCTCGATTGGCAAAGCGGTACAGGTCACCGTTGATGCGTTGCCGGGCCGGGTCTTTGAAGGCCGCGTCGAGACCGTCGGTCAGGCCGCGACCAGCGAGTTTGCATTGCTGCCCAGCCCCAACCCCAGCGGTAATTTCACCAAGGTCGGCCAGCGTCTGCCGGTGCGCATTGCCATCGATCAGGTCGATGGCCTGCTCAAACCGGGCATGATGGTGGAAGTGGAGACTCGCACCGGTGGCTAACAGCGCTCCAGACAGCCTGGCGGCGCGCTTCGAACGGCACGGTCCGGGTTATCGTTGGCTGGTGACGGCCACCGTCATGATGGGCACCATCGCCACCATCCTGACCGCGACCATCGTCAATGTGGCGCTGCCGGACATCATGGGCGCGCTGGGTATGAGCCAGGATCAGGCGCAGTTGCTGTCGACCGGTTTTCTGGCGGCGATGACCGGCACCATGCTGGTCAACGCCTGGATGGTCGACTCCTTCGGCCAGCGCTTCACCTATTTAACCTCGGTGATCATCTTCACCTTTGCCTCCATTCTCGGCGGTATCGCACCGAGCAGCGGTGTGCTGATTCTGGCGCGCATCCTTCAGGGCGCCGCAGCCGGGGTGTTACAGCCGCTGGCGATGCAGACCATCTTTATGGTGTTCCCGCCGGAAAAACGCGGCTCAGCGATGGGCATTTACGCCATCGGTGTGGTGCTGGCGCCGGCGCTTGGGCCGACGCTGGGCGGGCTGATGATCGACAGCTTCAGTTGGCGCTATATCTTCTTTATGCCGCTGCCGTTCTGTGTCGCTGGCGTCATGCTGGGCATGCTTTATATGCCCGGCCGCCTGACGCACGGGGCGATCAAGCGTTTCGACTGGACCGGTTTTGCGCTGATGATCGCCTTTCTGGTGTCGCTGCTGACAGCGCTGTCGAACGGCTCGCGTGATGGCTGGACCTCCGACATCATTCTGATCTATTTCACCTTGTCGATTCTCACCGCCGCCGGTTTTGTGATGCGTGAACTGACGGCATCAGCACCGCTGCTGAACTTTCGTTTGTTCGCCAACCCGACTTACGCCAGCGCCTCGGTGATCTCCTTTATCTTCGGTGCCGGCCTGTTCGGTTCTACCTTCCTGATGCCGCTCTTTGTGCAGACCATCCAGGGCTATACGCCAACGCTGTCGGGTTTGCTGTTGATGCCGGCGGGTCTGGCGATGGGCGTGGTGTTTCCTATCGCCGGTCGGTTGTCGGATCGGGTACCGGCCTATCTGACGATTCTGGTTGGGTTGGCCTTGTTCGCCGCTTCGTCGTTTTTGCAATCGAATATCGATTACGGTTCGTCGTTTTGGCAGCTGGCCTGGTGGACTTTGCTCGGCCGGGTTGGTCTGGGCTTTATCATGCCCAGCCTCAACGCCGGTGCGTTGAAGGCGCTGCCGCCGGAGCTGGTCGGCCAGGGCACCGGTGCCATCAACTTTGTGCGGCAATTGGGTTCGGCCTTCGGTGTGAATCTGTTGACGCTCTATCTCAGTACCCGCACTCAGGTGTATGCCAGCCATCTGGCCGCCGCCCAGACCACCGCCAACAGCTCGACCACCGAATTGATGGGGCAGGTATCAGCGCTGCTCGGTCAGGCCGGCCTGAGTGGCGATGCGCAAAGCGTTGGGGTGATGAGTTATCTGGGCCAGATGGTTTATGTGCAGAGCAACATCCACGCATACCGCGACAGCTTCTGGCTGGTCGGTGCTTTATTTGTGCTGACGATGATTCCCACTCTGTTACTGCGAGAGCGCAAGTCTAAGGCGTTGACCTGAAGCAGGGCTTTTGTCGTTGTCTGGGTTATAGTCGCTCGCCCTGGCCGTTATGGCCGGGGCTTTTTTATTGAAGGGGTTTACCATGAGCGATACACCAGCCTGCCCGCAATGTCAGGGCCAATACAGTTATCAGGATCGAGGTCTATGGGTCTGCCCGGAATGCGGCCATGAATGGTCTGCGACCGAGACCGCTGCAGAAAATGAGGCGCCGGTTATTACCGATGCCAACGGTCAACCGCTGGCCGACGGCGATACCGTGACCGTTATCAAAGACCTGAAAGTGAAAGGATCATCGTCAGTGGTGAAGGTTGGTACCAAGGTGAAAAACATTCGCCTGGTCGATGGCGATCACGACATCGATTGCAAAATCGATGGCATCGGTGCAATGAAACTGAAGTCGGAATTTGTGAAGAAAGCCTGAACAAAAACGCCCGCCGGTGGTTTAAAGCGGCGGGCGTGTGTGGAAGTTATTCAGACTTTAAAGCGCAGCACGTCTTCGTTGAGTCGATTGCTCAGCTCCAACAAACGTTTGGCGGTATTGCTGGCCACTTCACTTTCGGTTGCCATCTCATCGCCGACTTCACGAATGGTTTCGGTGTTGCGGTTGATCTCTACCGTCACCGAAGCCTGTTCTTCTGCAGCGGCTGCAATCTGCGTCGCACGATCGTTAATGGCGCTGATAGCCTCGGCAATTTGCTTCAGGCTGTCGCTGGCTTTAACCGCATCGGCCACGCTGTGTGATGCCAGCTCGCCACCTTTGTTCATCGAATCCACCGCGCGTTCAGTGGCTGCACCCAAGGCGCTGATCATCTCTTCGATTTCCTTGGTCGATTCGTGCGTGCGGCTCGACAGCATGCGCACTTCATCGGCCACCACGGCAAAACCGCGGCCGTGTTCTCCAGCACGCGCCGCTTCGATAGCCGCGTTCAACGCCAGCAGGTTGGTCTGTTCGGAGATGCCGGAAATGGTCGACAGAATGGAATTGATTTGCTGAGCGTGCTGGTTCAATTCGGCAATGATGTTGCCTGCCGAACTGACTTCCTGGGCCAGCGTTTCAATCGATTGCTGGCTTTTATCGACTTGTTGTTGGCCTGCGTTGCTGAGCTTAACCGTGTCTCTGGCTGAGTCTGCGGTGCGTTCGGCATTGCCGGCAATTTCCTGAGTCGCCGATGACATCTCGGTCACAGCCGTCGCCACCATATCAATTTCCGATTTGTGACGTTGTACCCGGTCGTGTTGTTTTTGCGCTGACAGCGCTGCAGCGTCGGCCTGACTGCGCAATTCGTTGGCCGCAGTCACCAAACGCGAAACGATGCCGTGCAGCTGTTCGACAAAGCGATTGAAATTGCCCGATAACTGACCGATTTCGTCATTGTTATGAATCGGCAATCGTTGCGTTAAATCACCATTGCCACTGGCAATCTGATGCAAGGTACTGGACACCGTTTCCAGGCTCTTAAACAGCACTTTGAATAACGCCAACAGCGCGCCCACGGCAACCACCACGATCAGTAAGGCAGTGCCCAGCTGGATGTACAACTGACGAGTCACCGGTGCCATCATGGTGGCTTTATCCATCACCAGCACCAGTGTCCATTCGGTGGTGGGGATGCCCACGGAAAAGACGAAACTTTGCTGACCGGCAATATCGGTTTCGACCAGGGCATCGGCCAAGGTTAATTCCTGCAGTCTTTCCTGGCTGAGAAAGGGCGAAAAATCGACCGCCGGTTTGCGTTGCCAATCGCTGTTAGGGTGTGCCACCAACTGGCCATTGCGGTCGATTAAAATGGCGTAACCGTCGCCCGGTACTTTCAGGGCGTTGACGTTCTCGGTCAGCGTATCCAGGGTCAGGTTGCCGCCTACCACGCCAATGATGCGATTGTTACGGCGTACCGGTTCGGCCAGGGTGACCACAAACTCACCTGAGGTTGCCGAGGTAAAGGGGTCGGCCAGAAAGCTGCCCTGATTGGCCATGGCTCCTTTGTACCAACTGCGTACTCGCGGGTCATAGCCTTCAATATCAGTGCGGGTACTGCGATACATCTCGCCTTGTTCAGTACCATAATAGGCCAGCGACAATTGCAAACCCTGAACCACCAGATCGAGAAACTGGTAAGGCTCAACATTGGGGTTTTGCGGAATGGCGAGCGCCACTTCCTTGATGCTGTTGCGGCGATCGTCCAGCCAGGCGCCGACGCGTTCGGCAAAGGCGGTAGCGAACAGATCAACATCGTGGTCGAGCGTCTGTTTAATATTGGAACTGAGACTGGACAGGCTGAGCCAGAGCAAAGTAGCCGTCAAAATGATCAGGCAGAGAGTGGATGTCAGCAGTAATTTGAACCGCAAAGACAAGTTTTTCATTGGCGGAATGACCAGAGTGGACAAGGGTTCATTAAGCGTAGTTCAGCCTAGTCCAGGCGCTAGTGGAAGCCGCCAGGGCGGGGCTAAATAATGGTCTTTTCCGGTGGTCTGTCGAGCAAAGCGAGAACGGGTGCGGCGTTCAGAGCGTCGGCTGGTTTAGGGACGCTCCGTACCAAAGCAAGCCGCACGCTGTTCGGATGTTGTGTTCCGGTTATGACTGCGGATTATCGCGTTCTTTGGCATCGGAAGTCAGGTTGGTATTGCGGGTCCGTTCCAGCGGTTCGCTGTCTTGGTGCAGCGCCGCCTTGGCCAGCATGTGCGCGGTGATTGGCGCGGTGATCAACAGGAACAGGGTGATCACCAGTTCTTTCACGCTCAAACCGTTCTGATCGAAGCTGAAATAAATACAGGATGCGATCAACATCCCACCTATACCCAGCGTCGATGCCTTGGTCGGGGCGTGCAGGCGAGTGAAAAAATCCGGCAGCCGTGCCAGGCCGATGGAACCGACCAGCAGAAAAATTGAGCCTAACAGCAGCAGCGCTACTACGATCCATTCGGTGACAGCATTCATGGTGCTAATCCGTCCTTTGCGTTATTCGATGATGTCGCCGCGCAACAGATATTTGCACAGCGCAGCGGTGCTGACGAAGCCGAGCATGGCAATCAGCAGGGCGCCTTCGAAGTACAGTGGTGAGCCGAAAAACAGCCCCAGCAAGACGATCAGCGCGATGGAATTAATGTACATGGTATCGAGCGCCAGAATGCGGTCGAGCACGCTCGGTCCCTGGATCAGCCGATACAGATTCAGCAGCAGCGCCAGGCCGACCAGGGCGCAACAGATCAGCACGATCAACGTCAGCATCCGAACATCTCCTTGAGCGGTTTTTCATAGCGTTGCTTGATGGTGGCGATGGTCTTGGCTTCATCATCCAGGTTCAACACATGCACATACAGATGGCTGCGATCTTTGCTCACCTCAACACTCACGGTGCCAGGCGTCAGCGAAATACTGGACGCCAGCAAGGTCACCGGCAGGTGCTCGGTGGTATCCAGAGGGATCACAATAAAACCCGGATTCAGTTTGCGCAGCGGACCGAGCACCTGAATGGCTACCTCGACGTTGGACAACACAATGTCCCACAACAGCATCAGTACATAGCGCGCTGCCAATACCGGTTTACGCAAGGTCGGATGGGTTTTCTGCAAGGGTGTGGTCAGCTTGGGAATCACCAACGCCAGAATCGCGGCTAACAGAATATGGCCCGGGGCGATGGAGTTGTTCAACAGCAACCAGACCACAAACAGAATCAGACTCAGGAAGGGATGGGGCAACAGGCGGTTCATCAGCGACCTCCTTCCAGCAGCGGCTGGACATCGGGATAGATGGCTTCCATCTGCGCCACGGCGCCAGCGGCAAACTCGGTCGCTGAACCACCGAAAATGACCAGCAGCGGCGATGCCAGCAACAGCAAAATAATGGCCGCCAATTGCACCGGCGCGGCTTTTTCACCGCTGGGTTTGGAACCCGACAAGTGCCAGAACAGATTGGTACCTGCGCGCGACAGCGCCACCATAACGGCCAGACTGCTGAGCAGGATAGTGCTCCACACCCAGGCCATGGTGGTGGCGGTATCGGCGGCTTGCAGCAGCAGGGCTTTGCCGATAAAGCCGGACAGCGGTGGCAGGCCGACCACGGTGACCGCGGCCACGAAGAACAGCGCGCCCAGAACCGGTGCTTGCGCCATGGGACGGCTGACGACAAAGCGGTCTGACGCCTGGCCGCGCTGGGTGGCAATCAGATCAGCCAGCAAAAACAGCGCGCCGGTCACCAAGGTGGTGTGTACCAGATAATAGAGCCCGGCGATAAAGGCCTCGGGGTTCAGCAAGACAATCGCCAGCAGCAGAGTGCCGGCGGAAATCAACACCAGATTGGCGATCAGCAGCCGCAGCGTCGGTGCTGCCAGCGCACCGACGGACGCAACCACTATGGTGCCGATGGCCAGCGGCCAGATCCACGGCACGGCAACGAATGCCAGTTCGCCTGCACCAGCGCCAAAGACGACGGTGTGAATGCGGAAGATGGCGTAGATGCCCACCTTAGTCATGATGGCAAAGAGCGCCGCTACCGGCGCGCTGGCCACTGAGTAAGTGCGTGGCAGCCAGAAATGCAACGGCAGCATGGCGGTTTTCAGACCAAACACCAGCAGCAGCAACAGCACGCCGGTCTGCGCCAGAATGCGCATGCCCGGTGACAGGCCCGCCGCACGCGACGCCATATCGGCCATGTTCAGCGTGCCCAGCGTGCCGTACAGAATACCCAGCGCGAACAGAAAGAACGCCGAGCCGATCAGGTTCAGAGTGACGTAATGCACGCTCGCCTGGGTTTTTTGTTTGCCGCCACCGTGAATCAACAAGGCGTAAGAGGCGATCAGCAGCACTTCGAAGAAGACGAAGAGGTTGAAAATATCGCCGGTCAGAAAGGCGCCGTTGATGCCCATCAACTGATACATAAACAGCGAGTGGAAATACTTACCCTTATTGTCGTCGCCAGCCAGGGAATAGAGCAGGGCGCCGAACGCCAGCACCGAGGTCAGCAGCACCAGCAGTGCCGACAGACGGTCGGCCACCAGGATGATGCCGAACGGCGGACGCCAGTCACCGAGCACATAAATCTGGCTTTGAATCAGACTTTGCTGGAGCAGCAGGAAAGCCGCTGCGATCAACACCAGCAGGCTGATCACGCTGGTGGTGCGCTGACGGCGAATACCGCCACCGAGCGGTGGCAGCAACATCAGAGTGCCCATCAACAGTGGAATCAGGATGGGCAGGATCGGCAGATGAGACATCAACGCTTCTCCTTGTCGGCGACCGCACTGGCGGGTTCTTCCGAAGGCGGGTTGGTGCCGTCGACGTGATCGTTACCCAGGTCGGCGCGGGCGCGAATGGCGAGGATGACCACAAAGGCGGTCATCGCAAAGCCGATGACGATGGCCGTCAACACCAGCGCTTGCGGCAGTGGATCGGCGTAACTGCCATTGCCCAGAATCGGCGCGCCGTTAATGGTTAAACGACCACTGGAAAACAGGAAAAGGTTGACCGCGTAGGACAACAGCGTAATGCCGACGACCACCGGAAAGGTGCGTCCGCGCAAGGTCAGAAAAACACCGCAGGCGGTCATCAAACCGACGCAAAAAGCGAATACCGCTTCCATTATTGATGCTCCGTCTCGCGGGCGCGCTCACCGGTGGTGAGCTGGCCCAGGTTGGCAAGGATCAGCAAGGTGGCACCGACGACGGTCAGGTAGACGCCCAGGTCGAAGGCCATGGCGCTGGCGACTTCAAACTTGCCGATGATTGGCCAGTAGAGGTAATCGTGCCAGGAGGTCAGGAACGGCCGGTCCCAGATCCAGGCACCCAGACCAGTCAGCACAGCGATCAACAGACCGCTGCCAATCACCTTCTGGTAATCCAGCTTGAGCCGGTCTTTGACCCAGTCGACACCGTGAGCGATGTACTGCTGAATCAGCGCAATGGAGGTGATTAGACCGGCGATAAAGCCGCCGCCAGGCAGGTTGTGACCGCGCAGGAAAATGTAAGCCGAGACCAGCAGCGCCAGCGGCAACAAGCCCTGGGAGATCACCGCCAGCATCATCGGATGCTTGTCTTCGGCCCAGGGACGACCGCTGGAATCGCCGGTCGGTTTGAACAGCCGCATGCGTGAAATCAGCTTGTAGATACCCAGCGCAGCAATGCCGAGCACGGTAATCTCACCGAGCGTATCGAAGCCCCGGAAGTCGACCAGAATGACGTTGACCACGTTGGTGCCACCGCCGCCTTCTTTGGCGTTGGCCAGGAAATAATCGGAGATGCTGTCCAGTGGCCGGGTCAGCAGGGCGTAGTTCAGCGTCCCGATAACACCACCGATCAACGCCGCCAGCGACAGATCACGCGCTACCCGTCTTGGCGACGATTCCTTGGGCGTGTTCTGCGGCAGGAAGTAGAGCGCCAGCAACAGCAGAATGATGGTCACCACCTCGACCGACAGCTGGGTCAGCGCCAAATCCGGCGCCGAGAACAGCGCGAAGGCCAGCGACACGATCAGCCCCACCACCGACAGCATCAGCAGCGCCACCAGTCGCTGGCGATGCCAGATGATGGTCGCCAGCGAACAGAACGCCAGCAGAGCCGCGCCGGAGAGCATCACCGCATCGACCGGAATCTGCGGTTTCAGGCCGGCGGTGGCGTTCAGGTTAAACAGCGGCGCGGCCATCAGAATCAGCGCCAGCACCACCAGGAAGAAGGTGTAGCGTTGCAGCGAGCCGTTATCGAACCAGCCCTGGATGGCCGCGCACTTGCGCATCAGCCATTTGACGCTGTTATCGAAGATCAAACTGGCGTTGGCCTCAGGGAACTGCGCCTGGAACTGAAACAACTTATGGCGATTGATATAGACGTAAGCGCCACCGGCCATGGCCAGGCCGCTCATCAGCAGCGGCAGGTTAAAGCCGTGCCAGATATAAAGGCCGTAGTAAGGCAGCTTATCGCCACCGATTACCGCCAGCGACGCCGAGGCCAACAAATCACCGACCACCAGCGCCGGCCAGATGCCAATCAGCAAACAGAGTGCGACCAGCACATCCACCGGCAAGCGCATGTAACGCGGTGGCTCGTGCGGGGTTTTGGGCAGATCGATCGGCTCGCCATTGAAGAACACATCGTGAATAAAGCGTAACGAATAAGCGACTGAGAAACCGGCACCGATGGTCGCCAGCACCGGAATCATCCAGCTCAATGAACCGAGCGAGCTTTGGTGCAGTGTTTCGGCGAAGAACATCTCCTTGGACAGGAAGCCATTCAATAACGGCACCCCGGCCATCGCCGCCGCCGCCACCATCGCCAGCGTCGCGGTGTAGGGCATGTATTTCCACAAACCATTTAACTGACGCATATCGCGCGAGCCGGATTCGTGGTCGATGATGCCTGCGGCCATAAAGAGCGATGCCTTAAAGGCCGCGTGGTTGATGATATGAAAGACGGCCGCCACCGCAGCCAGATCCGAACCCATGCCCAACAACAGGGTGATCAAACCCAGATGACTGACGGTCGAATAAGCCAGCAAACCTTTCAGGTCGTGTTTTAGCAAGGCGGTATAGGCGCCGAGCAGCATGGTCAGCAAGCCGGTCAGGCTGACCACCAAAAACCACAGTTCGGTGCCGGCGAGCACCGGATAAAAGCGCGCCATCAAAAAGATGCCGGCTTTAACCATGGTGGCCGAATGCAGGTAAGCACTGACCGGCGTCGGTGCCGACATCGCATGGGGCAGCCAGAAGTGGAAGGGGAACTGCGCCGACTTGGTGAAGGCGCCGAGCAGGACCAGCGCAATGATGATCGGGTAGGCCGCGTGGTCACGCAGCAGATCACCGCTGGCGAGCACATCGCCCAGTTCATAACTGCCGACGATTTTGCCGATCAACAGCACACCGGCGAGCAGCGCCAGGCCACCCATACCGGTGACGGTCAGCGCCATGCGCGCGCCTTTGCGGGCCTCGGTTTTGTGATGCCAGAAACTGATCAGCAGGAAGGAGGACAGACTGGTCAACTCCCAGAACACCCACATCTGAATCAGGTTGTGCGACACCACGATGCCGAGCATGGCGGTCATAAACAGAATCAGATAGGCGTAGAAGCGGCCCATGGAATCCTGTTCAGACAGGTAATAGCGGGCGTAGAGAATGATCAGCAGGCCAATGCCCAGCACCAGGATGGCAAACAGCAAGGCCAGACCATCCAGATGCACCGATACCGACAGGCCCAGCAGCGGCACCCAGTCGATGGTTGAAACCAGGGTTTCACCGGCGAAAACCGCGGGCAGATTGGACAACACCAAAGCCAGCGCCGCCGCAGGCAATAGAGCAGTGAAAAAAGCACAGGCACTACGACCAAAGCGAATGGTCAGCGGCGGAACCACTGTGCCGATCAGGGTTAACAGTGGTATCCAAAGCAAATTCATCGAACGCAAGCTCCAAAGCGTAGGGCGGTGACTGTTATCGGCTCAGTGCGCGATCTAACAGTGACCAGCATCGTTCAGTGTTCAACGGCCATTGAGAATAGCCAACCCCTGGAGAAGCGTCCAGATTGGTGAACGCTTTCACAAAGTTGTTATCCGGCATGGATGTGCGTGCAAGCGGGTCACTGTCTGATCCCGTTGCTTAAATTCCAAAAGCCGCCTTTACATGCAAACCATCAAAGTTATGCACTGCAAAGGCGCCAGAGCCATTCGATCGGGGTTCACCCTAGTGCCTGAATCGGTGCATTGACGACCCGGGAAAAGCTTAAGTGTTTGCTTTCTAACCGCTTTTTAATCCAGGGCGCAGTTATTGCTTTGCTCGGCTGTCGGTCGTAGGCATTGGCGGTGTGTCCTCACCGTGCTCACACAAAAGGAACTCGGTATGACGGAAATGGCACTGACCCCGGAACAATTACAGGCGATGATCGAAATGTCCGGCACCATCAATATGGAAGTTTTTTATTGGTGGTGTACAGGGCTGATGGTCATTATTCACGCGGGATTTCTCGCTTATGAAATGGGTGCGTCACGGCTGAAAAATGCCTTGGCGTCGGGCGTGAAAAACATCCTCGCCTTCGCCTTTATTATCCCGACGTTTTTCTTTTTCGGCTGGTGGATTTATCTGGCCATGTACGGCGGCTTTATTCCCGACTTCGAAGCCGGTACCGGTGGTGTACCCTGGTTGTCGGCCATGGGTCCTAACCTGATCGATAACGGCACCGGAATTTTCTGGGGTGCTTTCGTGTTGTTCGCCGCCACCACAGCGTCGATTTTTTCCGGCGCGGTGATTGAACGCATTCGCATGAGTGCCTTTATTATTCTGGCGATTGTTCTTGGTTCCGGCGTCTGGATTCTGGGTGCCTCCTGGGGCTGGCATCCCGATGGTTGGCTGACTACCAAATGGGGCTTCCACGATTTCGGCGCCGCTGGCTGTGTGCATATGGTGGCCGGTTTCTTTGCGCTGGGTGTGATCATCAATCTGGGTCCGCGCATCGGTCGTTTTGCAGCCGACGGTACACCGGTGATGATTAAAGGTCACAGCGCACCGATGAGTATTATCGGTTTGATGCTGATCATCGTTGGCTTCTTCGGTTTCCTGGGTGGCTGCATCATCTACAACACTGGCGCCCAGTGGACCACCATCTTCGGCACGCCGACCACTTTATCCGCGGTCAGCTTTAATACCCTGATGGCGTTTTCCGGTGGCATCATCGGTGCCTACTGTATTACCCGTCAGCCGTTCTGGATGATGTCCGGTGCGCTGGCCGGTATTTTTTCCGCCGCGCCAGGCCTCGACTTGTATTACCCGCCGCTGGCATTTTTGCTCGGTATTCTTGGTGGTGTAGTCACGCCATTGGCCGATAAATTCATCACCTCGAAGTTCAAACTGGACGACGCTGTCGGCGCTTTTTCGGTGCACGGTATCGGTGGCCTGATCGGCGTGGTCAGCCTGGGTATTTTCTCCGGTTATCCGAATGTGAATGGCCCGGACGTCAGCTTCTTTGGTCAGTTGGCCAGTGCTGGCGTGATGGCCGCTCTTGGCTTTATTCCCGGCTATGTGTTGTCGCTGATCATGGCCAAGTTTGGTGTGCTGCGCGTACCGCCTAAGGCAGAAATTGCCGGTCTCGATCTGGTGGAAGTACCGCTGGAAGCCTATCCAGAAGCCGTCCCGGCTTATAAACCCGATAACAGTGGCGCTGGCGCTGCTGTCACTGCTTAAGGAGATTGATCATGGCCAGTCCTATCACCAGTTGGGAAGGCGCCGAAGCCGTCTTCACCTTTGCCGATCAGCCGACCGTTGTTTTTGGCATCTTTGTACTGTCGGTCATCGTGACGGTGGGGGTCATCATCTCGACCTTCCGCCACGAGAACCACAGCTATATTGATTACCAGGATTAAACCGCCGGAAAGAAAAATGCCGGAGTTTCGACTCCGGCGTTTTACGTTAATTAAGGCATCAATAGATGGCATCCTATTCGTTTGATTGCTACGGCAACCGCTGGCACTTCGAAGACCTCAAAGACCTGCTGGCCAAGGCCACGCCGTTACGGTCGGGTGATCAATTGGCGGGTTTGGCGGCGCAGTCGGCCGAGCAACGAGTGGCCGCGCAGATGGCGCTGGCGGATTTGCCATTAAAAACGTTTTTAAATGAGTTGGTGATTCCTTATGAGCGTGACGAAGTCAGTCGATTAATCGTCGATACGCACGATGTCGCGGCCATGGCCCCGGTGGCGTCGTTGACCGTCGGAGAATTTCGCAACTGGCTGCTCTCGGATGCCGCTAACGCGGAGAGTCTGCGCTCACTGGCGCCAGGTCTGACGCCGGAAATGGTGTCGGCGGTGAGTAAAATCATGCGCGTTCAGGACCTGATTCTGGTGGCGCAAAAATGCGAAGTTGTCACCGCCTTTCGCAATACTGTTGGTTTATCGGGCCGCATGTCGACACGGCTGCAACCGAACCATCCCACCGACGATCCGGCCGGTATCGCCGCCAGCGTGCTCGATGGTTTGCTGTACGGCAATGGCGATGCGGTGATCGGTATTAACCCCGCCACCGACAGTCCGCAGGCGGTGATAACGTTAATGAAAATGCTCGATGATGTGATCCAGCATTACGACATTCCGGCGCAATCCTGTGTGCTCACTCACGTCAGTACCCATCTGCAGGCAATGCAAAAAGGTGCGCCGGTCGATCTGGTATTTCAGTCCATTGCCGGTACCGAAAAAGCCAATAAAAGTTTTGGTATCGATCTGGCGTTATTAAGCGAAGCGCATCAGGCCGCACTCGAATTAAAGCGCGGCACGGTCGGCAATAATGTGATGTATTTTGAAACCGGCCAGGGCAGTGCGCTTTCGGCCGATGCCCATCATGACGTCGACCAGCAGACCTGCGAAGTCCGCGCTTACGCGGTGGCGCGGGCTTTCGATCCGTTGCTGGTCAATACGGTGGTCGGCTTTATCGGACCGGAATATTTGTTTAACGGCAAACAGATTATTCGCGCCGGTCTGGAAGATCATTTTTGCGGCAAACTGCTCGGCCTCCCGATGGGCTGTGATATCTGCTACACCAACCACGCCGATGCCGATCAGGACGACATGGATATGTTGCTGACGCAACTGGCGGTCGCCGGCGTGAATTTTATTATGGGCATTCCCGGCAGCGACGACATCATGCTCAATTATCAGACCACCAGTTTTCACGATGCGCTCTATGTCCGTGAAGTACTGGGTAAGAAACCGGCGCCGGAATTCGATGCCTGGCTGCAGCGCATGGGGATTTTTTCGGATGCTGGCCGGCTAGCGGTTGGTGATCAATTGCCGCCAGCCTTTCAGAAAACACTGGGGTATGATTTTTAATGGCTGATCAGCAAAAGACCGTCCAGGAAAATCGGTGGCAGCGGTTGCGTGAGTACACCGATGCGCGTATTGGCTTGGGTCGCAGCGGCATCAGTTTGCCAACCCAACATCATCTGGATTTTCAGTTGGCGCACGCCGCAGCGCGTGACGCCGTTAAACGCCCCATCGACTGGTCGGAGCTGGATGCGGTTATTAAAACGACGCGCATTCCCAGCCTGGCGTTGCACAGCCAGGCGCAGAACCGAAACCATTATTTACAGCGGCCGGATCTCGGTAGAAAGCTCAATGCCGATTCGGCACAGCAGTTGATGCGCTGGCGTGAACAACACCCTGCGCCTCAGGTGGCGATTGTTATTGCTGATGGCTTATCGACCACCGCTGTCGAAGCTCAGGCCCCGGCCATGGTGCAGCAACTATTGCCTGATCTCGCCAAGCTTAATTTGACTACGGAATTAATCTGCCGTGTCGATCAAGGTCGGGTTGGCATCGGTGATGACATTGCCGAGCGCACCGGCGCCGAGCATTTAATTCTGCTGGTCGGCGAACGCCCCGGCCTGAGTTCACCCGACAGTCTGGGTATTTATTACACCTTTCATGCGGGCACCGATAGCAGCGACGCCGACCGCAATTGCCTGTCGAATATCCGTCCGGCAGGCCTCGCTTTTGCCGAAGCCAGCCGGCGTTTATGTTGGCTGATGCGCGAAGCGACCAAGCTGGGTTATTCCGGTGTCAAACTGAAAGATGATTCAGCCAGCGACATTCTCGATGCACCCAGCCACAATAATTTTCTGGTGCCACCACGTACGGCTGATTAAAGATCTTTCACCAGCCGCAACGCATCATAAATAGCCGCATGGGTATTGCGCGACGACACCGCATCGCCGATGCGAAACAGCTGAAAGGTGCCGGCGTCGTTACGAATGGCTTCCTGAATTTCGCCAGCGATCAGCGCATCGTAATTCACTTCGCCGCCGTTCGATGACTGCGGTTTTAACTCGAAATACAGATCATCCAGCGGGCGATTGCCGTAGTTAACCACTACCTGGTCAATGTGACGTTGTTGAGCGATGTCCAGGTAATCACTGCCGACAGTTGCAACCAATTCGGAACCGTCTTTGGTTACCGAGGTCAACCGATAGGTCGGCGTAAAACGCACATTGTCGCGCTGTAAATTGCGCATATAAGGCACCAGGTTCATCGCCATAATTTCTGGAGATACGCTGCGGTCCGGTGTCATGATTTCCAGTTCCGATCCGCTGGCAGCGATGATTTCGGCAGCCTGCAGGGCAGGGTGATCACCGGCTTCGTCAAATAGCAAAACGCGCGATCCAGGTTTAACGTGGCCCGATAAAATATCCCAGCTCGATACCGTTAATTCGTGGCCGTCACTGGGCTGATCATCAATCGGATAACCGCCGGTGGCGACAATCACCGCATCCGGTTTTTCAGCTAATACGTCGTCTGCTTCGGCCCAGCAGTTGTAGCGAAATTCAACGCCGAGTCGTTCGCACTCAGCCACACGCCAATCCACAATGGCGATCATTTCGCGGCGGCGTTCGCTTTGGGCGGTCAGCCGAACCTGGCCACCGGCATCGCTCATGGCTTCCATCACCACCACGCTATGACCGCGTTCGGCAGCAACTCGGGCCGCTTCCAAACCACCCGGACCAGCGCCGATAACGACGATTTTGCGTGCCACCTCGGCCGGCTCAATATCATGCGGCATAGTGGTTTCGCGACCGGTTGCGGCGTTGTGAATGCAATAGGCCGCGCCGCCTTGGTAGATGCGATCGAGACAATAGTTGGCCCCCACACAGGGACGGATACGATCTTCCTGACCGGCCATTAATTTGCGCACGATGTGCGGGTCGGCCATATGCGCGCGGGTCATGCCGATCATATCGACCTTGCCGGTTTCAATGGCATAACGGGCGGTGCCGATGTCCTGAATTTTGGCACCGTGGAAGGTTGGGAAATCGGTGTGCTTACGAATCTCACCGGCGAATTCCAGGTGCGGTGCACTGCGCATCCCTTGTACCGGTATCACATCGGTTAGACCCGGATCCGTATCAATATGGCCGCGCACCACGTTGAGAAAATCGACCAGGCCGCTGTCTTTTAACCGCTGTGAAATACTCAAACCGTCTTCAGCGCTCAGACCACCGTCGAGCATTTCATCCCCGGTGTAACGCACGCCAAGCAAGAAGTTTTCACCGACGCGTTCGCGAATGGCGGCCAAGACTTCAAAGGTGAACCGCAGACGATTGTCGAGGTTGCCGCCATAAGGGGAATCGAGCGTATTGGTCAGCGGCGACCAGAACTGGTCCATCAAATGGCCGTAGGCCTGCAATTCCAAGCCATCGAGACCAGCCGCCTGCATGCGTTCGGCGGCGTCGGCGTAATCGCGGATCAGTCGCTCAATGTCCCAGTCTTCCACCTGTTTGGCGAAGGCGCGGTGCGCCATTTCGCGTTGGCTGGAGGCGGAGATCGTAGGCAACCAGTCGGCTTTGTCCCAGCGGGTGCGCCGGCCCAGATGCGTTAACTGAATCATCACCGCCGTGCCGTAGTCGTGGCATTCATCGGCCAGGCCGCGCAGCCAGGGCACAACTTCATCCTGATAGGCGAGGATGTTGTTAAACACTGGCGGGCTGTCTTTAGCCACCGAGGCGGAGCCGGCAGTCATGGTCAGACCGATGCCGGCCTTGGCGCGCTCGACATGGTAAGCCCGATAGGCTTCTTTGGGCATGCCATCGACTGGGTAAGCTGGCTCGTGGGCGGTCAGCATCAGGCGGTTTTTCAGCGTCAGATGCTTGAGCTGATAGGGCTGCAACAACGGGTCGAGTGCCATGACAAGCCTCGGCTTCGGGTGGGCGAGCCGTCAACTTAGCGATGACTGTACACTGGTGTCAAGATGTAAGACACTGATGTACATTGTGTGTCGTTTATGGAACATCATGACTGGTCAGACAGAGAGAACTACCCATAAAAGTGCCAATAAGGGCCGGGCCGAAGACTGGCTTAATCTGGCCTATGACCGGCTGATCCGCTCCGGCGTTGAAGCGGTGAAAATTCAGCCTTTAGCAAAAGCACTGAATACTTCGCGCACCAGCTTTTATTGGTTCTTCAAAGATCGCGATGCCTTGCTCGATCAACTGATTGAGCGTTGGAAAAACACCAACACCCAGGGTTTGATTCAGCAGACTGAGCGCTACGCCGAAAGCGTCGTGGAAGCCATTTTGAATGTGTTCGATTGCTGGCTGGAACCACGCTTGTTCGATGCCGATTTTGAATATGCGATCCGCCATTGGGCACTGCATTCGCAGTCGGTAGCGGACGCCGTCGAGGAGGCCGATGAACGCCGCTTGCAAGCCTTGCGCGTTATGCTTAAACGCTATGATTTTCCAGACGGTGAGGCCGATGTTCGCGCCCGCACTATTTATTTAACGCAGATCGGTTATATCTCGATGCGCACTCAGGAAAACCTCAGTGAACGGCTCATTCGCATGGTGGAGTATGTGCGGGTTTTTACTGGAAGAACGTGCAGCGGAAACGATCTGGCGCGCTTTGTCGCGCGCCATCACGATGATCCGCAAGGCTGGTTAAAGACCCATCAACAGCAGGTCGTGCAAGCCTGGTTGGAAGACGACTAATGAACCTCAGGACTGGCGTTGGTGCACCGCAACGCCTTCGGGCAATTTAAACCAATCCTGCTTCTCACTGACCCAGACATGCATCGTCGGTTGAATCACCCGGGTGTCTTCCAGGGTGCTGGGTTTGAGTTTGATGTGGTCCGGGTCGGCCGGGTTGAAATGGTAAATGCGATTGCCGCAATCGGGGCAGAACGCAGCGCCGTTGGTGTTGCCGCTGTCGGCTTGGCGTTCCCAGAATTTCAGGTCACCATGAAAGGTGAGCGCGCTGGCTTTCACCATAGCCGTTACGCTAAATGCACTGGTCGACAGCTTCTGACACTGCCGACAATGACAGGCAATCACTTTTAGTGGTGGCTCGGACAACTCGTAGGTGATGCCACCGCATTGGCACGAACCCTTAAGCGGGTATTGAATGTCAGTCATGATCGGCTCCAGGCTGTTGGTCGGTCGCCATAAATTCCCAGCTTTGCAGAGGATTGGCAAATGCAAAATCATCAACGCCTCGGCATTATCGGTGGTTTCGGCTGGATGGGGCGTTCGCTGGGCCGGGCGGTGTTAACTCGAGGGCTGATTGAACCCGGCCAACTGATGGTTTCGTCGCGTTCACCGCAAGCAGCGGTTTATGCCGACTGGCCAGGTGTGGAGATCACCACCGATAACCAGCAATTGGTCGAGATGGCCGATCTGATTGTGTTGTCGATTCGCCCGCAGGATTTATCCGAGCTGAGCATCAATGCTCAGGGCAAAACGGTGATTTCTTTGCTGGCGATGACCGACGCCGATCAGCTTGCGCAGCAGCTGAAAACCGACCGCCTTGTGCGTGCCATGCCCAATGCCGCCGCCGAAATCGGCCGGGCGTTTTATCCCTGGTGGGCGAGCGAAACGGTGTCGCAAGCAGACCGCCGGGACGTGCAGCATCTGTTGTCCAGCTGCGGCAGGGCGAGTGAAGTGCCAACGGAAGCTGCTTTCAGTTATCTGGCGGCCTTGTCTGGCCCAGGTCCGGCGCTGCCGGCTTTGCTGGGCAGAGCCATGTTGGCTCACGCTAAAGCTCAGGGTTTGGCTGACGACCTCGCGCTCGAGGCGGTGCTGCATACGCTGGCCGGTGGCAGTGAACTGTTGTTGCATGAAGGCGCCGACCCGACCGCCATGGTCGATGCGCTGATCGGTTATCAGGGCGTGAGTGCGGCTGCCTTGCAAAGCCTGACCGACAGTGGTTTTGAACAACAAGTGGCGCAAGCCCTGGAAGCCGCCCATCAGGTTGAGTTAAAACCGTTTTCGCAATAAGCCTCATCCAACTGGAAAACGCCGCGCGCTCCCCCATTTGAAATATCGAGCTATCACCAGTAAGGGCACCAGGATGTACATCGGAGAACTCGCCAATCGCACCGGCACCACACCCAAGGCACTGCGCCATTACGAAAGTCTGGGCATCTTGCCAACGCCCAGGCGACGTGGCCGTTACCGTGACTACAGCGATGAGCATCGTTATTACGTCGAGCTGATCCAGTCCGCCAAGGCGCTGGGGCTGACGTTGAAGGAAATTCGCAGCGCCGGGCCGGTCGATCCGCAAGCACCCTATTCGACCGGCGTTGCCGCTTTGTTGCAACGCAAACGTCAGGCGTTGCTCGATGACATCCAACAACGCCAGCAATCACTCAACGCCATCAATCAATGCCTGAACGATTGGCAAAGATGCACTGAGGCTTGACTCTGCCCTTAGGGGCAGACGTCAGACTGACGGTTCATTGGTTAAGGAGTTATCGCAATGAGTCGTAAAATACTGGTGTTAAATGGCAACCCTAAAACCAACAGCCTGAGTCGGGCACTGACCGAGCGCTACGTCAGTGCTGCCAAAGCGCAGCATGAAGTGCATCAACTGAGCGTCGGTGAGATGGATTTCGAGCCGGATCTGATGGAAGGCTATTCGCAAACCCAACCTCTGGAGACCGACCTGGAAATCTTCCAGACGGAATTACAGTGGGCCGATCATTGGGTTGTCGTCGCGCCCATCTGGTGGGGTGGTCCTCCGGCGAAATTAAAAGGCTTATTCGACCGGGCACTGCACCCTGGCTTCGGCTTTAAATACCGCCCCAATTCGTTGCTACCTGAACGCCTGTTAACCGGCCGCAGCGCGCGCTTGATTCTGACCATGGATACGCCGATCTGGTACGACCGGTTGGTGCTGAAAAAACCGGGCGTGCGTTTGCTTAAAACCGCAACGATGGAGTTTTGTGGTATCAAGCCGGTGCGGGTAACCAGCTTTGGGCCAGTGGTGCAATCCACTGAACAACAACGCCAGCGTTGGTTAGAAAAAGTGGCCCGCCTGGGCGCGGCAGGCCGGTAATTTCTTTAGCCAATACTCAGGCTGGCGCCCAGTATTGCAATGGCCGCGCCAGCCCAACGCTCCAGTTTCCGACCGGCCAGTTTCTGGCTGAGTGCACCACTGGCTAAACCAGCCAGGTGCAACAAGACGGTGGCCAAGGCAAAGCCGGCGGCGTAACCCAAGGCGCTGCCGTTGGCCGGCATTTCCAGGCCGTGGGCCAAGCCATGAAAGACCGCAAATAGACTGCAACCGGCAGCGGCCAGAACAGTCGGGACCCGTCCAGCGAGTGCCAGCGCCAAACCGATAGCGACGCTCGAAGCGAGGATCATTGGTTCGATGGCCGGCAGGCTCAATCCCGCCATACCCAAAGCACCACCAAACAACAACGCCGCTACAAAGCTGGCCGGCACCCAGAAGCGTGCCGAACCACCTAAGTAAGCCGCCCAGATGCCGACGGCAACCATCGCCAGCAGATGATCGTAACCACCGAGCGGATGGCCAAAACCGGAGGCCAGACTGGCTTCACCATGGCCGCTGTGTGCCAGTGCCAGCGATGGCAAAACCGCGACTAACGTCAGACTGATTCGAAGCAGAGCTTTCATGATGTTTCTCCTGGATTTATACAACGGCCTGCGCCGGTGGCAGGGTTTTCGATTCGAGCATGCCTTCGCGCACGATGATGTCGATGACAGCGTCTAGACCTTCAGCTTTTTTCAGGTTGCAGAACACAAAGGGTTTATCGCCGCGCATTTTTTTGGCATCGCGATCCATCACATCGAGGTCAGCCCCAACCAACGGAGCCAGATCGATTTTATTGATGATCAGCAAGTCGGATTTAGTAATGCCCGGTCCACCTTTGCGCGGAATTTTGTCGCCGGCGGAAACGTCGATTACATAGACGGTGAAGTCGGATAATTCCGGGCTGAAGGTGGCACTTAAATTGTCGCCGCCGCTTTCTACGAAAACGACATCGAGTGCTCCGTGTCGTGCCACCAGTTCATCGATGGCCGCCAAATTCATGGACGCATCTTCACGAATGGCGGTGTGTGGGCAGCCGCCCGTTTCGACACCCAGAATGCGATCGGCATCGAGCGCTTCATGGCGCGTTAGAAAGTCGGCGTCTTCGCGGGTATAGATGTCGTTGGTGACCACGGCGATGTCGTAGTGCTCGCGCAAGGCGGCACAAAGCGAACGCAACAGCGCGGTTTTTCCGGAACCGACCGGGCCGCCGACACCGACGCGTAAGGTTTGTTTGTTCTGGCTCATTGTTGTCTCCTTATGATCGAAACAGTCGACTGTATTGATGTTCGTGTTGTGCACTGGCAATGGCGAGCGCAGGCAGGCCGGCGCCGATAGCGTCGTCGGCTAAATTTTCCGCAGTGGCCAGGGCGGCCGGTATTTCCTGCTGCAATTCACCAAGTAATTTTTGCGCATCGGTCTGGCCCAAAGGCACCAGTTTGGTCGCCGCTGCGACCTGGTTTTCCAGCCAGGCCCAGCTGTAGCCGAACGCTGCCGCCTGAGCGTTAATACCCCAGCGCGATGCGGCGATGGCAAAGGCCGTGACAAAACTCAGCTCGGCCGCCGGGGCAAAAGGCAACGGCATATCCAGATGGCGCAGCAGTCTTGCCAGGGCGGCGCCCATGGCGGTATCGGTCAATCGCAGTTCTTTGGTCTCGCGGCACGCCAGTGCCAGGTCATTCCATTCACTAAGTTGGTCGACATTGCCGCTTTCGTTGGCGCTCAAGGCACGCAATAACAACGGCAAATCCAGCCGCGCCAGCGACAGTTTCATCTGCGCCGCGAGATAATCCCGCGTGCTGTCGCGGTCGGTCAGCCAGCCGTTTTCGATGGCGCTTTCCAAACCTTGCGAGAAGGAAAAACCGCCGACCGGTAAACTCAGACTTGCCAGCTGCAACAGCCGTAACAGGCTGCCATCAGTGGTGGTGATGACCATGGCGGTAAGCTCCAGATTCAGGATTGAAAACCGCCATCTCTGCTTCGGTGGTTAGACCCAAGCCATGCAGCATATCTTCCAGAACATGGTCGGGTTGAATGCGTAACCAGCGCTCGCCGACTTCGACTTTGGTGTGACGATTGCCCAGGTGGTAACAGGCGCGGGCGAAAGTTGGCCAGTCGTCGCAACGCGCAATCACCGTTGCTTCCAGCGCGCCCTTCACTTGCAGATGCCGGCCGCATTCACTCTTCAATATTTCGCCGACTGCCAATGGGCGACCGCGTTCCAGAAATAAACGCACTTCCTCGCCGTTATCGGCGAATACTCTGAGGCGTCCTTTCTCGCGTTGTTCGAAAGTCAGGGTGACACCGGCTTCGGAATCGACGGGTGTGTGGGTGCCTAAGCGTTCATGGATATTGAGCATGTTTTTGTCCTGTGGTGATTGGGCCGCTCTACAACGGAGTGCAATTTTTGCGACACGTTGTGAACCCTTCCCTGGGAACTCGACGGCAGCATCCCTGCTGCCGACGGTCGAAAAAATTGCACTCCGTTGCAGAGCTTCCTGGTAGCCAATTTTTGTTTCTTAAAATAAACAATACCGCTGCGCTAATGGCAGTTCGGTAGCCGGTTCGCAGGTCAGTAATTCGCCGTCGGCTCGCACTTCATAGGTTTGCGGATCGACGCTGACATCCGGTTGCCAGTCGTTCAGTTTCATATCGCTTTTGCTGATAGTGCGGGTGTTTTTGCAAGCCACTAACGAACGCGTTAAACCTAATTGCTTGCCGATATCGGCATCGAGCGCTGCCTGGCTGACAAAGGTGATGGAGGTCTGGGCGGCGGCCTGACCATAAGCGCCGAACATCGGCCGGTAGTGCACTGGCTGGGGTGTGGGAATCGACGCATTGGGGTCGCCCATCGGCGCGGCGGCAATCATGCCGCCTTTTAAAATCATCGCCGGCTTAATGCCAAAAAAGGCCGGTTTCCACAGCACCAGATCGGCCAGTTTCCCCGGTTCGATGGAGCCGACCTCTTCGGCGATGCCGTGGGTAATGGCCGGGTTGATGGTGTACTTGGCAACGTAGCGACGGGCGCGGAAATTGTCGCAACCGATGTCTAAGTCTTCGGCCAGTAAGCCGCGTTGTTTTTTCATCTTGTCGGCGGTTTGCCAGGTGCGGGTGATGACTTCACCAACACGACCCATGGCCTGTGAATCGGAGGCGATCATGCTGAAGGCGCCGAGGTCGTGAAACAGATCTTCAGCGGCAATGGTTTCTTTGCGAATGCGCGAATCGGCAAAGGCGACGTCTTCGGGAATGCGCGCATCCAGGTGGTGACACACCATCAACATGTCGAGGTGTTCGTCGATGGTGTTGACGGTATAAGGTCGCGTCGGGTTGGTGGATGACGGCAACACGTTAGCGCGCGCACAGGCTTTAATAATATCCGGTGCGTGACCACCGCCGGCGCCTTCGGTGTGGTAGGTGTGAATCACTCGGTCTTTAAAAGCACCGAGGGTATCGTCGACAAAACCGGACTCGTTCAGAGTGTCGGTGTGAATGGCAACCTGCACATCGTATTTTTCGGCTACGCTCAAACAGTTGTCGATGGCTGCCGGCGTGGTACCCCAGTCTTCGTGCAGTTTTAAGCCGCAGGCACCGGCAATAATTTGCTCTTCCAAAGCTTCCGGTTGGCTGCCGTTACCCTTGCCGAGAAAACCCAGGTTCATTGGCATGGTATCGGTACTTTGCAGCATCTTGCCGAGGTACCAGGGTCCGGGTGTGCAGGTGGTGGCTTTGGTGCCGGTGGCCGGGCCCGTGCCACCGCCGATCATGGTGGTTACACCGGACATCAGCGCTTCTTCAATCTGCTGCGGGCAAATAAAATGAATGTGCGCATCGATGCCACCGGCGGTGACAATGTTGCCTTCGCCAGCGATCACTTCGGTACCGGGCCCGATGATGATATCGACATCATCCATGATGTCGGGGTTACCGGCTTTGCCAAGCGTTTCGATGCGCCCACCTCGAATACCGATATCGGCTTTAACGATTCCCCAATAATCCAATACCAGGGCGTTGGTAATCACCAGATCAACCGCCGTGGCATTGCTTTCCTGGCTCTGGCCCATGCCGTCGCGGATGACTTTACCGCCGCCGAATTTTACTTCGTCGCCATAATGACTGTGGTCGGCTTCCACCTGTATCCATAAATCGGTATCGCCCAGGCGAACCTTGTCACCCGTCGTCGGGCCAAACATCTGGGCGTAACTTTGACGATCGATCGAACTCATTATTTGGCCTCCTTCGGTAAAGCACCCATCACTTCAGCGCGAAAACCATGGACGATGCGTTTGCCAACAAAGGGCACCAAAGTGACCGTGCGTGACTGCCCGGGTTCAAAACGAACGGCGGTGCCAGCGGCGATGTCGAGATGAAAACCCAGGGCAGCGGTGCGGTCGAATTGCAGCGCCGGGTTGGTCTCGGCGAAGTGGTAATGCGAGCCAACCTGCACCGGTCGGTCGCCGCTGTTTTCGACGGTTAAGGTCAGCCGTTTGCGGCCAGCATTCAGTTCGATGTCGCCCTCGGCGACCTGAATTTCTCCGGGAATCATCGGCGTCTCCTCAGGCGATGGGGTGGTGAACGGTGACCAGTTTGGTGCCGTCCGGGAAGGTGGCTTCAACCTGCACTTCATCGATCATCTCGGCGATGCCATCCATCACCTGATCAACACCGAGCAGCTCTTTACCTTCGCTCATTAATTCGGCCACGGTTTTGCCATCGCGCGCGCCTTCGGCAATGGCCAGGCTGATGTAGGCTACCGCTTCCGGATAATTCAATTTCAAGCCGCGCGCCAGGCGTCGCTCGGCGAGCAATCCAGCGGTAAAAACCAACAGTTTGTCTTTTTCTCTGGGCAACAATTCCATAACGTTTTCCTCGACCTAAACGGTTATTCAGGTATTCCAGACCCGGGGTGGACAAGCCGACACGCCAACCAAAGCCGGCCGCAAATGCGACCAGCAACGGGTCAATAATTCACGCAAGGGTTCCGCCCGGTTTGCCAGGGCGCGCACCGTTATAAAATGGCCCACCTGGCTGACACCGGCCAAGGTTTCGCGCTGACATAAAGCGCGTAATTCATCCAGTAATTCGCTGTCTTCGTGTGCAAAAGGACCGGCGACTAACAACCCATTGACCGCCTGCTCACGCAGGCCAGCGCTGCCATAGACGGCATCGCGATTGGCTTGTTGCAAGGCAAAGTGTTCGCGTAACACCACCTTGCCCGCCTGACGTATCTGCAAGCGTTGTTGCAGTTCGCCCGCCTCCAGATCACGCGCGCTGGCGGGCCAACCCAGGCTGGTAATTTCCCAACCGATAAAGCGCGACCCGGCGTCGAGTTCGACGTCGGTATCCAGCCGTGCCCGCGCATTGGGATAGATGATGTTTTCCTGTGGTAACCATTCCAGAACGCCATCGGCGGCAACGCTTAACTGATTGCGCTGATATTGCAGCGCGCCATCGCTGCGGGCGCGATAAGCGCGCCCGGCGCCGGGTGTGGTAATCAACGCATGGGCTTGCGGCTCGACCTTAATGGCGATGCGCAAATCATCGCCCGAGACCAGGCCACCGGGTGGATGCAGCAGGTAGACGTGGGCACAGTCGGCGCCTTCCGGATAAAAGGCTTTTTGCACATAGAGCGGGCCCTGATGCCGACAGCGAACCAGGCGCGTGCCGCGCGTTCCACTGGCGAAACCCAGGCTTAGCCAGGCATCCCAATGGCTGGCGACAGCGGCGGTTGGCAAGTCGACACGACTGTTCATGGTCACACCGCCAGATGTTGGCGAATTAAGTCGTCGGTTAAATTCGCCATCTGGTCGCTGGCGACGATACGGCCTTTTTCCATCAGCCGGAATTCCTGACCGACACGTCGGGCGAAGCCGAGTTTCTGCTCTACCAGAATGACCGTCAGGCCGTCCTCGCGTTGCAGGCGCTGAATGACATCGCCGATCTGGGCGACGATGTTGGGTTGGATGCCTTCGTTGGGTTCATCGAGAATCAGCACTTTCGGATCGAGCACCAGGGCGCGACCGATCGCCAATTGCTGTTGCTGACCGCCGGATAAATCTCCACCACGGCGGTGCATCATTTCCGCCAGGACCGGAAACAGTTCGAAGATTTTTTCAGGGATTTTCTTGGCTTTATCCGGCCGCGCTTTCAGGCCGATGCGCAGATTTTCCTCTACGCTTAACAGCGGAAAAATATCCCGTCCTTGTGGCACATAACCGATGCCGGTACGCGCGCGGCTTTCAGCCGAACGGTGATGAATGTAATCACCATTAAAGAGGATTTCGCCACTTTTGATGGGTAATAAACCCATCAGGCATTTCAGCAAGGTGGTTTTACCGACACCGTTGCGGCCCATGATGCAAGTGCAGGCACCGGGTTTGATGTCGAGGTTCAGGTCCCAAAGGATTTGCGTACCGCCGTACAGTTGGTTGAGGTCGCGAATATCAATCATGCTTCTTCCCCCAGGTACACCTCGATTACATCCGGGTGATTCTGAATCTGATCCATGGTGCCTTCGGCGAGTACCGAGCCTTGGTGCAATACCGTGACGGTGCGAGCGATGGAACGCACGAAGGCCATATCGTGTTCGACCACGATCACCGTGCGCTCACCGGCCAGCGAGGTCAGTAATTCCGCAGTGCGGTCGGTCTCTTCTGCGGTCATGCCTGCTACCGGTTCGTCAATCAGCAGCAGGCGCGGATCGGCCACCAGCAACATGCCGATTTCCAGCCATTGTTTTTGGCCGTGCGATAAGCTGCCTGCCAGCATCATCCGTTGTCCGGTTAGACCAATGGTTTTTAAAACGGAGTCGATGCGATCGATGTCCGAAGACGACAGCCGGGCCATCAAGGTGGGCCATAAACCCTTTTGGCTTTTCATCGCCAGTTCGAGGTTGTCGAATACCGTCTGAGCTTCAAAGACGGTTGGCTTCTGGAATTTCCGACCAATGCCGAGCTGGGCGACTTCGGCTTCGGAGTGCTTGAGCAAGTCGATGGTCTGACCGAAAAAAGCACGGCCGGAATCGCAGGCGGTCTTGCCGGTAATGACATCCATCAAGGTGGTTTTACCAGCGCCGTTCGCGCCGATCAGACAGCGCAATTCACCATCGTTTACGTAGAGATTCAAATCGTTCAGCGCTTTAAAACCATCGAAGCTGACGCTTAAACCTTCAACGTACAAAATGACTTGATGCGACACATCGATGGGTACCTGAGTCGGTGCTAAAAATGGCCAGACATGATTGTGGTCGAGCATAGGATGAGCAGTCATGCGGTTGGCTCCTCAGTCGGTTTCGATGGTTTAAAACGGGAGCGCAACTGGCCCACCAGTCCGACCAGACCTTTGGGCAGGAACAATGTAACCAGTACAAAGAGGCCGCCGAGAATAAACAGCCAGCCGTCGGGCAGGATGGCGGTGAAACGCGTCTTGGCGTAGTTGACCAAGAGCGCACCCACCACCGCACCGTACAACGTGCCACGGCCACCAACGGCCACCCAAACCACCAGCTCAATCGACTTCAGTGGTGCAAACTCGCCAGGGTTAATGATGCCGACCTGGGGCACATAGAGCGCCCCGGCAATGCCGGCAATAACGGCGGAATAAACGAATAAGCCGACCTTATAACGCTCGGTGCGATAACCCAGAAAACGCACCCGGTTTTCGCCATCGCGAATGGCTTCGATCACCTTGCCGAAACGCGATTTTAAAATCGCCTGACTGAGCACATAGACCAAACCCAGTATCAGTGCGGTGATGGCAAACAAAGCCACCCGGGTGCTGTCGGCCTGCAGATCAAAACCGAGCAGGTCTTTAAAATCGGTCAGGCCGTTGTTGCCACCAAAGCCCATTTCGTTGCGGAAGAAGGCGAGCATCAAGGCATAGGTCAACGCCTGGGTGATGATGGATAAGTACACACCGGTCACACGCGAATGAAACGCCAGCCAGCCGAACACAAAGGCGAGCAATCCGGGCACCAAGACCACCATCAGCATGGCGAACCAAAATTGATCCATGCCCAGCCAGAACCAGGGCAGTGCGTCCCAGTTCAGAAACACCATGAAGTCGGGCAACACCGGATGGCCGTAAACGCCGCGGTCACCGATCTGGCGCATCAGATACATGCCCATGGCGTAACCACCGAGCGCAAAAAAAGCGCCGTGGCCCAAACTTAAAATGCCGCAGTAGCCCCAGATCACATCGACTGAAAGCGCGAGCAAGGCATAGCTCAGGTACTTACCCAGTAAGGTGATGGTGTAAGTGGAAATATGCAGCGCGGAGCTTTCGGGTACCAACAGATTACCGAGTGACGCCAGCAAGGTGACGCCAAATAGAATCGCTACGAAGGGCAGGGTTTTGCTGCCCGGCGCGCGCCCAAGCGAGAGAAAATGCGTGACGGCATTCATTCAGCGGCCCTCCCGCGTTGAGGGAATAAGCCTTTGGGCCGCTTCTGAATAAACAGAATAATAAACACCAGAACCAGCGTCGTGGCGAGCACCGTGCCGGTAATGGGCTCCAGGAATTTATTGGCAATGCCAAGGCTGAAGGCGGCGACCAAAGTGCCGTACAAATTACCCACGCCACCGAACACCACCACCATAAACGAGTCGATAATGTACGACTGACCCAGGTTCGGCCCGACGTTGGTAAGCTGGCTTAGCGCCACGCCACCGACACCGGCCACCCCGGAGCCCAGACCAAAGGTCAGCGCATCGACCCAGTCGGTTTTAATACCCATGGCTTTGGCCATGGCGCGGTTTTGTGAGACAGCACGCACCTGTAAGCCGAGTGAGGTTTTTTTCATGATCAGTACCAGCAGCGCAAAGACAATCAGCGCGAAGATCAGGATGAAGAGACGGTTATAGGTCAGTGATAACGCCGGGTTGATTTGCCAGGAACCACTGAGCCAATCCGGTGCAATCACGCGGCGGTTTAAGGGCGAGAAAATGGTGCGCACCAGTTGCTGCAGAATCAGACTGATGCCGAAGGTGGCGAGTAGGGTTTCCAGTGGCCGGCCATGCAAAAAGCGAATGACGCAGCGTTCAATCAAGACGCCGACGCTGCCGGCAACCAGGAACGCCATGGGTATGGCCACCCAGATTGATTGGTTAATCGCATTGGGCATCAGTTGTTGCACCACAAAGGTGGTGTAGGCGCCGAGCATCAGCATTTCACCGTGCGCCATATTGATCACGCCCATGACGCCGAAGGTGATGGCCAGTCCAAAGGCGGCGAGCAATAACACCGAGCCGAGGCTCAGGCCGAAAAAGAGTTGATCGACGTAACTGTAGAAAGTGAATTTCTGCTCGATGCTTTTTAAAGATTTCGCGGCGGCAGTTCGCACCGCTGCCGGTGCTTCTTCATCTTCAGCCAAACGGGCCAATTCATTGCGCACGGTGTTTTGCAAACTGTCGCTGAGTTCATCGATGGCTTGCACGCGCTCACCCACGGCATCACTGCTTTGAGCGGTGTATAAATTCAGCGCCGTATTGAGTGCTTGTTGAACTTTGATATTTTGTTCGTCGGCACGCAGTGCATCGAGTTGCGCAACGGTGTCGGCATTGAGTTGAGTCAGCAATTCATAGATCGCCGCGATGCGAATGGCCGGGTCGGGCGCGGTGAGTTTTAAGCGCGCCAAGGAATCATTCAGGTAGCGGCGCAGACGATTATTGACGCGTACCTTGGTGACATTCTCTGCACTTAACGAGGCGATAACTTCGCCACTGAGAATGCCGGTAAAGGGCGCTGCGCCGGAAGCCGGATCGGCGGCGACCAGAGTTTGATCGGCATCGCTGTAATAAAGGTTGCCGTTAAACAAGGCATCGAACAATGGCAATAAACGTGGGTCGCCTTCGGCTTCCAGGGTTTCCAATAACGATTGGGTTTCAGCCAGGCTGGCTTCGGTCAATTCACCGAGGCGTTGTTCAAACAGTGACTCGGCTAACGCCGAACTGGTCAACAACCAAAGTGCGACCCAAAGGCAAAGACGTCTCACGGCGAAACCTCCAAGTAGAGCAAAAAAGCGGGCGACTGGGTCGCCCGTAAACGAGAGAGTCGGGCTTAAGAAACTTGAGTTTTTTTGAGGGTGGTTGGTGGGGAGTTGGGTGTCCCAGGTGAGATCCGGTTTGCCGGCCCAGCCGGACCTTCGTCCGGGATGACAATTAATGTAACAGGGTAAATTTGTCATCCCGGAACGGTGAAGCCGTATCCGGTGTGCCGGCCCAGCGGGATCTCACCTGGGCAACGGCACTCACCGTTAACCTAAAACCCATCCCTCAATAATTCTGCCCTGAGCAGGTTTCGGTTTCGGTGTTGTAGTTGCCGCAATGGATTGGGTCGGTCCAGTCGGCGATCAGCATTTTGGAATCCGGCAGGAAGTCGGACCAGGCATCACCGGCGACCACGCCATCGGTACTCCACACCACTTCGAACTGACCGTCGTCCTGAATCTCACCAATCAATACCGGCTTGCTCAGGTGGTGGTTGGCGTTCATCACCGCCATGCCGCCAGTCAGGTTTGGTACTTCCTGGCCGATCATCGCAGCTTCTACCGCATCCACATCGGTGGTGCCGGCTTGTTCAACCGCTTGCACCCACATTTTGAAACCGATGTAAGTGGCTTCCATAGGGTCGTTGGTGACGCGGCTGTCGTCGCCCGTGAACTCATGCCAGGCGGCGATGAATTCTTCGTTGGCATCGCTTTCGACGCTTTGGAAATAGTTCCAGGCCGCCAGGTGACCAACCAGTGGGCTGGTGTCGATACCGGACAGTTCTTCTTCACCGACCGAGAAAGCGACTACGGGAATTTCGAAAGAATCGATATTCTGGTTACCCAGTTCGCGGTAGAACGGCACGTTGGCATCACCGTTGATGGTAGAAACCACCGCGGTCGGTTTGCCGGCGCTGCCGAACTCTTTGATGTCAGACACAATCGACTGCCAATCGGAATGGCTGAACGGTGTGTAGTTGATCATGATGTCTTCTTCGGCAACGCCATGATCCATCAAATAGGCTTCGAGAATTTTGTTGGTGGTACGCGGATAAACGTAATCGGTACCGGCCAAAACCCAACGCTCAATACCCAGGTCGTTCATCAGATAATCGACGGCAGGAATGGCTTGCTGGTTCGGTGCCGCACCGGTGTAAAAAATGTTTTCGGAAGATTCTTCACCTTCGTACTGAACCGGATAGAACATCAGACCGTTCAGTTCTTCGACCACCGGCAATACCGATTTGCGCGATACCGAAGTCCAGGCACCGAAGATGACATCGACTTCTTCTTCGGTCAGCAGTTCGCGCGCTTTTTCGGCAAACAACGGCCAGTCGGATGCCGGGTCAACGACGACGGCTTCCAACGGACGGCCGAGCAGACCACCGGCGGCGTTTTGTTGTTCCACCATCATTAATACGGTGTCTTTCAAGGTGCTTTCACTGATCGCCATGGTGCCGGACAGTGAATGCAAAACGCCGACTTTAATCGGATCTTCTTCGGCCAGGGCGTTGCCGCCAATGACCGCACTCAAACCCAGCGCCAGGCCGGGCAATAAATGCTTGGTATTCATGTTAGGACTCCCCTTGCTCTTTTTTAGGTAGGAAACGGATCAGCGATTCGTTAGAACCCGCGCTTTTTTGTGAACGGGTTCACTGAAGGCATCAGCACAGTCGATGGTGGGCGAGCAAGACAAAGGGGCCTAGTGGGTGATTGGCGGGGAGGGGTGGGGTATTTGACGTATTGACAGTGGAACGCGGTGGGTCTGGTTGCAGAAAAAAGAAAAAGGCGCCGTAGCGCCTTTTGGGTTTTTCGTGCCGCCTTACTGCCCGGCCCGAGCCGGCAACTGCAACGGGGTTTTGATGGATAAGCGCCAATCAACGCCGTCGGTTGAGCGCCAGACTTGGTTGCTGGCGCCCTGGTCGGTAGCGCCGCTGATCAGCCAAAGCGCCTGGTTGTCCGGCTGATCGGGCTCGCCGCCAAATACCACCAGTTGGGAGCCTACGATTGGTGGGAAGGGCGCGGCATCGGTACTCTGGTCCCATTGTACGCCATCGCTGGATGACCAGATGTCGTTCAGGTAACCGCCGCTGGAGTTACCGCCCACCAGCCACAGCCGTGGCTGGCTGTCGCCGGGTGCGGCATAGACCGCCAGTTGATGATTCTTTCGGCCAGAGAAGCAGGGTTCGCAAACGAGTGACTCTTGGGTCCAGGTTGCACCGTCGTTCGATGACCAAACATCATCGAAATTTTTGAACTGGGGAACTCCCTCTACGAGGCTTGTCACATAGCCACCGATCAGCCACATCGCCGCCGGGGTCTGGTCGTTCGGGTCGGGGTCGAACACCGCGACTCGATGACCGTTGCGGGGATCGAAGATGGGGCTGTTATCGGCCGGCACTTTATGCCAATCCTTGCCATTGGACGATGACCAGACGTCGTTGTTGTAATTGGCCGAATCGGACTCTCCGCCGATCAGCCAAAGTTGTTCACCCTGGCCGGCATCGAACACGACTACCTGATGTCCATAGCGGCCGCCAAAGCAATCGTTGGTATCGCAACCGAGGTCCTGCTGGGTCCACTCACGGCCATCGGGTGAGGACCAGACATCGCCTAAAAGTCCAGAAGACCCACCATTGCCACCAATCAGCCAGAGCAGCGGGCCTTGCTGATCGCCCTGAGCGTCGAAAACGACCAGTTGGTGGTTGCTTCGCGGGGCGAACAGAGGCAGTTTCTCGTCGCGGTTATGCGCGTTTTCCTGACGCCAATGGACGCCGTCGACAGACGACCAGATATCGTTGGTGAGCTGGTTATCACGCCCGCCTACCAGCCAAAGCCGCTCGCCGTCGCCGGCATCGAAACGGACGATCTGGGAGGCTTCGCGTGGGCTGAAATCGGCATAGGGGCTTTGGTGTGTCCACTGGCGGCCATCAACAGTGGACAAGGTGTCGTTGAGCTGAGCCTGCTCACCTTGGCCTGCCAACACCCATAATTCGTCACGGCCGTTGTGGTCAGTGTCAGCGACAACCAGTTGGTGATAGAAGCGGGTTATAAAGGAAGGATCGTCGCGACGGAACCAGTCAATACCATTATTGGACGTCCAGATGTGCCCATCTGAGACGGACTCTCCACCGACCAACCACAGCTGGGCTTTGCCGGCATCGCTTTCGGGGTTAAAGACAGCGACCTGGGAGCCTCTTCGTGTTGAGAATCGCTCGGTGTCGCTGTTGTGCTGCGTCCAGGTCTGGCCATCGGGTGAGGACCAGATATCGTTTAAACCGTCACCCCCAATCAACCACAGCCGCTCACCGTCGCCGCCGTCAAACGCCACCAGCTGGTGGTCACGGCGGGCGGAAAAGATCGGTTCGCCGGCCACCGAATTGCTCAGCTTGGTCTGTTGATTCCAATCAACGCCGTTAGTTGAGGTCCAGACTTCATCGCCGCCATTAGTCCCGCCCAGCAGCCAAAGCTCGGGCTGGCCATTGCCATCCGCATCGAAGACGGCGACCTGGTGGTCATGCCTGGGCGAAAACTGGTGGTCATCACCAGCTGGTGTCGCCGCTTTTTGCAAGGTCCAGCGGATGCCATCGGACGATGACCAGATATCGTTTTTATCGCCGCCCTGATCGCCGCCCAATAACCACAGTTGTTCACCGGTATCGGGGCTATCGTCCACGGCGTCGAAGACCACCAGTTGAGAGGCACCCCGCCCAACAAAGAGATGTGTTTCATTGCTGTTGTTGCTGTTAACCGAGGTCTCCTGCCGCCAGTTGATGCCGTCGCTCGACGACCAGAGATCGTCGGTGACGCCGTATCCACCCACCAACCAGAAGCGGCCCTTGAAATAGACCGCTTCGTGGCTACTCCTTGCCGAAAACCGCTGAGTATTCAGCAAGGTGGTGGCTTCCTGGTCGCCCTGGCGCAGGCGGGCGTAGCTGAGCTGGCTGAGGGTGAGGCTTTCATCGGTGTCGATGGTCAAAGGCGGGTTGTCGAGGTTAAATTGCCGGGCGCAGGTTTCGCCCAGGGCTTCAACGTCGCAGTCCGGGTCTTGGCCGAGGTAGAACTTCAAACCTTCCAAAACATCGTTGTCGCCACTGACGGTGATCTGGCTGTCCTTAGCCCCCACCCAGGCGCTTAGTTCAGGCGGGGTTGGGGTGGTGGATCGAGTGCCCGAACCTGACGAGCCCGAATCACAGGCGGCCAGGCCGAGGCTGAGCAGCAGGCTCAAGCAAGGCGCGGCCCACGGGCTGTGTCTAAATAAGCTGTTATTCATAATGCTGTTCTCCTTAACAGGGTGATTTGGCCGAGCCGGGTTGGTTTTTCTGGATTCAGCGCGCTCGACAATCGCCAATATATTGACACTTATTTTATAAAAATAAGTCGATATTTTGGCTGAGAATTGAGTGGTGGGTCACAAAGCGAGGCCGGGGTTTGGACAAAAACTTCTTGCGGATTGGCGGCAGGACGTGAGTGATTGGCCGGTCACTCTTAAACAGTTATAGAGAGCGCCTGGTTGAGCAGATAGTCTTAGATGAAGTTGCTGGGATGAAGGTGCTGGCAGCCCGGCTTGGGAGCTCTGTATTTATATTCCCGTTAATTCGCATGGAACATAAAAAAGCCCGGCACAATGGCCGGGCTGGCGTATTGATTGGGCAGGCTTTATTCGGCTGCCATGGCCGCGGCTTTTTCTTCGGCCAACTGCTGGTAGTAACTGTCGTAATAATGCGAGTAAGGCCCGGGCGGTAAGGGCGTATAACCGTAGTTAAATGCCTGTGCATTGGCTTCGCGGGTCAGCGGCAGATAATTGGGCGCAGCGCGTTCGACGGCGGCGTTGATGGCCGACGACAGCAAACCGGCCATACCGCCACCGTTGTTTTCACTTTGGGGGGTGTAGCTGAGGTTTTCGCGAGCGGTCCAGAGTTCCACGCCGTTTTTATCGACGATGCGGTACTCAAAATCGACTTCGGTGGTGGTGGAAATCACCACATAACGCGAGGTCCATTCGTGAATGGTGACGTACAGGATGGCGTCGGCACCAAACATGCTGGCCAGGTCGCTTGCGGCCATTTGATGAATTTCCGCCGGCTCATAAAGGCCTTCGTATTCCAGGATGGTTTTCACGGTGTTCACCGGAAAGACGTAATAGCCTTTTTCGCCGAGCAGTTTCGGCAAGGTGGTGAGCACCGAGCTGGGTGCTTGCACATCGACCGATTCATTGACCACCGGCACCACCAGAATGGAGGTGGGTTTGACCGCGTGGTAGGTCGCTAACGGATCGCTGTAGGGAAAGCTGACGCAACCGGCAAGCAGGGTGGCCAGGCTGAGTGCCAATAACACACGTATTGAACTCATTGGTTGCCTCCCAGGTTTTCAATCAGCGAACCCATCAGCGTTCGGCTTTCCGGCCAGGTGTCGTATTCCAGTTGGTAGTACTCGAGCGCTTGCTCGGTGTTACCCGCCTGCAAATAGAAGGTGCCGGCTTCGGCCAATAAACCCGGTGCCGGTGTCTGGCCACGTGCCATCACTTTATCGAGAAATTCGACGTGATCGGCGACCACGGCTTCCTGCCGGCTCGGTTCGGTGTAGTAAACGAAGAGGTCTTCTTCGTAGCTGCCCCAGTTATACAACTGGGTGGATTCGCAGCCGGCCAACAGCAGTGCCGGCATCATTAACCATAAGGCGCGTTTCATGGCGTGACCTTCAGAATGCGGGTGTCTCCGTCACTGAGGAAGACTTCGCGGCTCAGTTTGCGCTGGCCGTTGTACCAGACTTCGACCACATGCCGGCCGGTAATAACCCGCACCGCACTGGCCGAACGAGTGCCTGCCAGGTATTGGCTCATGTCGCCGTATTCGATGCCATCGATCACCACCTGATAACCGTTGGCCGATGTGCCTTCGGGTAATTCAAAGGCGATGCGTGGGCGATCATCAACCGTGGTGGTGACTTGCGTTGGCGACTGGGCACAGGCGGCCAGCATGACAACCGTGACCAGAGCGAGCAGTGCTGCGTTGAATGCTTTCATCAGTTGGCCTCCCGGACTTCCAGTTGATTCAGATCCTGACCGGCGATGGAGCCGGAGATCAGACCGCCATAAGCGCCTTCTTCCAGTTCGCTGTCGCCGAAGGTGCCGTCGATGCGCAGCTCGCCAATTTTGTTACCCGGCAAGGTGATGATGCCGCCGGTGGTTTGGGAAGTAACCTGGCGACCACGGGTCATCACATCGAACACCATGCCCGGACGAATGCCCTGACTGGCACCGCCGCTGATATAAATCAGACCATCTTCCACCGCCAGCACATCGGCCGACCAGGGTTTTTCCAGCATCAGCAGGGTGAGTTTTTCCACCGCTGCGTTCACCGCGGCGCCGATGGCTTGGTCGTTCAGGCTGCCGTCGTAACTGGCGACAGAACCAAAGCCCATGGTGCTGGCGGTTTCGGTAGAAGATGAGCCGGTGCCGGTGACCGATTCGGTGACCTGGCCGGTGCGGGTATCGACCAGACGCAGATCAACAGTCGCGGTTGCTTCCTGGCGTTTGGAGGAAGACAAAAAGCCGGATTCGCCGGTGGTGGAGCGGCCAAACTCAGTCAGCGAGCCGATCACCAGCGTATCGACACCCACGATATTGACGCTCTGCCCGGACAGCTCAGATTCGCGTTCCAACAAGGCGACATCGGGGCGTTCGAACACCAGATAGTTGTTCGAGTTGATCAGCGACTGGACAAACATATCGGTGATCTTCTGATCGATGCTATCGCCGGCGTTGGTGCCGAGCAGGCTGCGGCCATAGGTGGTTTCGTTCGACAGCCGGCCGACGGCGATCTTACGCTTGAGCGCCAGCCGGGTTGGTGTGGCGGCAGCTTGCTGGGCGGCACGCTGTTGTTCGGCAGAAACCGGCGCTTCGACGTCTTGAATCGCCGGACTCTGGCTGGCGCAGGCAGCCAAAACCAGTGGCAGCGTCAGTAACAGAAGTTTTTTCATGGAACATTCCTTTCCCAAAAAAAGCGCCGCCGGAATGGGGCGCAGAACAAGCGGTAAGCCGCGCCACAATAGCAAAAGCGAGGCGCTTGTGAAGTGACTTTTAGCCAAAGGTACGGGTCAATTGATGCCACGTTCAATCAATCACCGATTGGCCCTGCCGAGCCATATAACGGCTGGGTGAACAGCCCAGTAATTTGCGGAACATGGTAATGAAGTTGCCGGCGCTTTCGTAACCGAGTTCCAGTGCCACCTGTTTAACGCTGGCGCCACAGGAAAGCTGGCGCAGCGCGATCATGACGCGCCATTGTTGCCGCCAGCGGCCAAAACTCATGCCGGTCTCGGCTTTGATGATGCGGGCCAGACTGCGCTCGCTCACGCTTAGGCGTTGTGCCCAGGTTTTGATCGAGTGGTGATCATCCGGGTGAGCGATCAGATGTCTGACCAGCGGCTGCAAACGCGGGTCCTGGGGCATTGGCAGGTTCAGCTGCTCTATCGCCGCATTGGCGATTTCATCCATCAACACCGCCAGTAACCGGGCCGCCGGTCCCTGCCTGGGGTAGGGCACTGGCATGGGTGCCAGGCGCGATACCACAGCATGCGCCAGTGGTGTCGCGGCCAAGGTACAGGGATGTTGCGGCAGATCGGTGGTGAGTTCAGTCGCCAAAAACACGCTGTAGCACTCCAGCGTGCCGCTGAATTTGATCGAATGCAGCGCCTGAGGTGGCAGCCACAGGACGGTGTGTGAAGGAACCAGCCAGAGACCGTCCGCCACTTCACAGGTCAGTGAGCCTTGCCGCGCAAACAGCAACTGACCTCGGTCGTGGCGATGCGGCTCCAATTCAAAGCTGGCGATCGGCTGCATCATCCGGGTCCCGAAGACGACTGAACCTTCAATCTCATCGGGCGATTGAACGTCGTCCTTCTGTTCGAACGTTTCGATAAAAGGCATCAGGCACTCGGTTTGGCTGAAATGCAAAATATTATGGCTTTATTGCCCAATTTAGCCAGCGCGTTGGCGGGATATAGTGTGGATGACTTTTTGGGGGCATGGCGGTCTGGTGCGACTGGCCATGTGCTGAACACGCATTGGGAGATAGCAATGACACAACACCGTGAACGCCCACCCGTCGATAAAACCGAGAGCCGCTTTGCCCGACTGATCAAAGAATGGATGTTGGATCCGGTCACCGTTGAACAGGTGACGCCGGTGGCTGAGGGTTTCCGCCTGATCGATCTGAACATCGACTCGCGCAAACCGCCGCAGTGGACGCCGGGCGACAAAGTACAGATTGTCCTTGGTTCCGGCTTTGTGGCGCGTACTTACACGCCCTTCAACTGGGATGAGAGTCAGAGCCGTTTTCAGATTCTGGCGTATCTGCACGATAGCGCAGGCCCCGGTTGCGATTGGGCGCGCAGCGCCAAGCCAGGCGAACATTACCGTCTGTTCGGGCCCAGAAAATCGCTGGCGGCGCCGACCGATAATGGCCCTTTGCTGTTGATCGGTGATGAAAGCTGTTTCGGCCTGGCTGCCGCTTTAAAGGACCTGCCGCAATTGCGATGCCTGTTTGAAGTTGGCCAGGTGGCGAACAGTCAGACGGTTCTGGATTTACTGGGCGTGCAGCAGTCAGTGCTGGTGCAACGCGAACCGGGCGACAACCACTGGCAGCAAATGGAAAAGGAAATTCTGAAACTGGATCAGGACAGCGGCCATTTTATGTTGGCTGGCAAGGCATCATCCATTCAGCGCGCTCGAAGCTGGCTGAAAATTCATGGCGTCAGCAATCCGCGGCTTCATGCCAAGGCCTATTGGGCGCCGGGCAAAAAAGGCCTGGATTGAACTCAGTTGCGTTGGGTTACAGCGCTGCCGTCAACCGTTTTAGGTAGCTTTTCGCGAGTTCGGTCTGGCCACGGCTTAACCACTTGATGCAACTGAGCAGTTCCCAGATCAAGCCGGCATCACCCTTTTCATAGACCGCAAAATCCCCATGCGCCGGCGCGGCTTTGTCGGTGAGGCGTGTGGCAACAATGCCGTCTTTATCAAACAGGATTTGAAAGGGGCGGGCGATGTCAAACGGCTCACTCAGATCGGCGCAGTGAATCTCGGCGCTGGTACAATCATCGAAGATGTATTTTTTAAAACGGGCGCGTTCGTTGTGATCGCCTTCCAGTCGATACAGAACATTGAACGCCCGCTCAAAGCGTTGATGGGTTGCGGCACTGTGGCGATGAAAACCGTTGCGGGTGAAGACCATCAGGTCGAGATCGGAAAGGCGATCGCCAGTACCAGCGGCCAATGAACCCAACAGCACGGCCGCGACCACATCGGGTTCCGGTTCAAAGGTTTTTATAAATTGATCAAGCAAGCGTTGTTGATGAGGCAGGTGGTCCAGGCTGCTGCTGACATCGGTCATTTTTATTCCTCAGCGCAGTACGCTTTTGTTGAACTTTTCTCAGCCGGGTTGTAAGTCCAGGCGATACAGATGCCAGTGCAATTGAGCGTCGCTGGCGCCGGGGACATCATTAACGCGTTTCACGATGGCGGTACCGTGCCAGGGTCGGGTTGAACCATCGATGTTGTTGAATGTAAGCCGGATGGGAATATTGGCGTAAACAGAACCGGCAGCCCCTTCCATAAAAGCCTCGCCAAGCACCGTTAATTTGACCGAACGAATATCAGAAAACTGTTCAGTAAAGGCAGCGACACTGTTTTGCGGTGGCCCGCTTTCGCCCCAGCGCTGATAAGCACGGTGGTAGTCACCCCGGTTCACATCGGCGTAATAGTCGTGCACTAATGCAATGGCGCCGTTCAGACTGCGGTCTATGGTGTCCGTCTTTTCAGCCAGGGGTTGCGGTTGGGTGCAGGCGCTGAGCGTGGATAACAACAATAAGATAACGCCAAGACGTCGCATCATTTTTCACTCATTTGTACCGGTTTACTGCACAAATGAGGTTCCTTTGGCGGAAAAAAAGCCCCGGTTTTATATCCGCCGGGGCAAGGGTTTTATCAGGGAATAATATCGGCAGGACTGAAACGAATCAGACGGCAGCAAGACTCAGCTGGTCAATTTTCTCGCCGGCGCTTGTCAGCGCTTTGTCTTTAAAGTCGTCACCCATTTTCAAGCCTTCGGCGCGAATGTTGGTGATATTGTCCAGGCCCAGCAGACTGAATACGGCGTGCAGATGGCTTTCGTGATAGTCCAGTCCGGGTGTCTGGCTGTTGCTGTACACGCCACCGCGAGAAGACACCAGTATCACTTTCTTACCGGTCACCAAGCCAATCGGGCCGCTCTCGGTATAACTGAATGTACGACCTGCCACGGTGATGTGATCGATCCAGGTTTTCAGTTGCGACGGCATGCCGAAGTTATAGAACGGCATACCGATGACGATGACGTCCGCGGCGAACAATTCATCGAGCAGTGTTTCGGTGAGTGCCAACTGAGCTTGTTGCTCAGCGCTGAGTTGGTCGGCGGGCATCTGGCTGGCCGATAAGGCACCCAGATCAAGATGGTTGATCGGGTTGGCAACCAGATCGCGATAGACCACTTTGGCGTTGGCACGGTCTTGCGTCAGCCGCGTCACTACCTGTTGTGACAGTTGGCGGGAAACGGACTGGTCACCCAGGATGGACGAGTCGAGATGCAGAATGTTCATGGTGGCAAGCTCCTGATTAAGTTGAACGGAGCGCAGCATAACGATGTTCTTGTTTTGCGATTAGTAGCCTAATATTGGCTTTATTGTTCAGTTTTTGGAACAAAGTGGAGCGAGTCCATGTTCAAGCAATCCATGCAAGATCTCACCAGCTTGGCGTTGTTCGCGCGGGTGGTGGAGCACGGCGGCTTTACCGCAGCAGCGCGTGCGCTGGGCATGCCGAAATCGACCTTGAGCCGGCGCATCAGCGAATTGGAGCGGCGTCAGGGGGTGCAGTTGTTGCGCCGCTCCACCCGCAAGCTATCGCTCACTGATGTGGGCCGGGCCTTCTTAGTGCATTGCCAGGAATTGCTCGCTGCGGCCGAAGCGGCTGATCAGGTGACGCAGTTTGTGCAGGAGGTACCGCGCGGCACCATTCGCATCAGTGCGCCCTATCAGTTATCGCATTTGCTGCTCACGCCCTTGGTGCCAGCCTTTATGAAACAGTATCCGGAAGTGCGGGTGGAACTGGTGGTCACCAATCAGCCGGTCGATTTGCTGGCCGAACAGATTGACGTGGCGTTCCGCGTGCGCATGCGCATGGAAGATTCAACCTTGATTGCGCGACCGTTGACGTCGGATGTCAGCCATCTCTATGCCCATCCGGATTTGATTGCCCGCTTAGGCGCACCCAAACACCCCGATGAGTTACGCCATTGGCCGACCTTGTCGATGATGTATGGCGACGGCCGCTATCAATTCGACCTGACCGATGCCAATGGCAACCGCCTGACGATTCGCCATAACCCGGTATTGGTGGGTGACGATATGGGCCTGCTGCGCGAAGCCGCTGGCCAGGGATTGGGTGTGGTGATGCTGCCCGAAAAATTGGGTGAATCCTGGGTGCGGCGAGGGCATCTGCAAACAGTGTTGTCGCAGTGGATTTTGCCGTCGGGCAATCTGCATCTGGTGTATCCATCGCGGCGTGGTTTGTTGCCAGCAGTGCGTGCCTTTATCGATTATGTGGTTGAACATTATCAGACCAATCCGGCCCTGCCAGAATGTGACTAAGGAGCGTGACTAAGGAGCGTGACTAAGGAGTGCGATTAAACGGTCATCTGGAGTGTCGGAAAGTCGTCATTCGGTGCATCGCTTTATATAAATAGTGCTGGATGCGTCAAAGACTGGTCAGTTTGATGCGCCGATAAAAACGGAGGCATTTTTTCAAGAGATTTTTAAGCCTTTGTTTTACAAGCCGTAATGTCGATAGAGGTGTCGAAATTGTCCTGTTTCGATGCCAGTTGGTTTGGACAAAAGACGGTGCGGTTGCGAAGCTGAAGGTTCCTATTCGTTGGTTTATCCGCAGTAAGGGATCTGAATATGCGATTATCTGCGCTGTTAATTGTCTGTATTGTCGTGGCGGGATGCCAAAGCATGCCACCTTTGCCACCACCGACTGAGGTCGATGCCGCAGCCAATGAGTTGCATCTCAACCCCGATCAATACGATGGCTGGCAAGGCGAGGTAGTGGCACTGGAGCGGTTGATTCGGGCGCAGCGTTATAGTGACGCCGAGGCGTTGTTAGCGTCCTGTTTAGACTACGATGCCAGCGATGCCATTGCCGAAGATGATTGCAGTTCGCTGTTCTTCGATGTGCCCACCACGGACGAAGCTTTTGTTCAGTCGATGCAGCGTTGGATTGAACTGGAACCGGACAATTACAGCGCCTTGCTGATCATGGGCGAGCTGGTTTCAACCCAGGCCTGGAATCTTCGCGGTCATCGGTTTGCTAATCGCATCCATCCGGATTATCTGTACCAATTCAGGCAGCAACAAAATCACAGTCGGCGTTATTTTGAACGCGCCCTGCAGCTTCGTGATGATCTGCCCTATGCCTATCGAAAGCTGATCGGCATTTATTCCACCCTGGGCGATAACGGGGATGCTCTGGTCGATGCAACCTACGCTCAGTCGCAAAGGGTTGTGCCCAACAGTTTGATGATTGCCAAAGAAATTGTGCACGCCCGTCAGCCGCGCTGGGGTGGCTCCAACGAACAAATGGATGCCATCTATCAACACTATGCTGCTCAGCCGGGTTTTGAACATCTGCAGGAGCTGAGCGACTACATTACTTTGATTAAAGTCGAGGATCTGGACGACGGTGTCGGTGGCCCGGTGGATACAGAGCAGGCCAGGACGATGCTGTTATCGATCTACCCGCGTAATGCGCACGACTACAAAGCCAACTCGTTAATGGCCAGGCTCGGTGGGCGCAGCGGTGAAGAAAATGAACGGCCTTATTTAATAAGGATGTATCAGGATAATCCGTTCAGCGAGTCGGCACTTAATATTGGCTATTGCCGCTGCTATGACATGACTCCGGCCGATTCTCTGGCCATTACCGAACGGCATTTGCAGCGTAATCCTGATATGTATTACGGCTGGGCGAGACGCGGTGATTATCTGTACGACCACGGTCATTATGAAGAGTCATTGCGTCACTATGAACGTGCGTTGGCACTGCGTCCCTGGGCTCCGGAAACGCTGTACGATATTGAGTGGGCGAAACGCAAACTGGGCATGCCGGTCGAGAGTTTTGAAACGCTTGAGTACTTCAAAGAGCTGACGGTCTATACCGTCGGTGGCAGCCTCTATCTGAGTCATTTTATGGACAATGTTGAAGACAATATGAGGCCGCAGATTTCTGCAGCACAATGGCAGGGTGTTACCCAACTGGCCGAGCAGGAGCTGACGTTGGAACGTTTCCAAACCTTGCTGAGCGCTCAGTTGGATAACCTGGATTGGGATCGCGATACCTGGTACGAGACCAGTTTGTATTTTGCCGATTTTTCCCATGTAGCCGGACATAAATCGAGTAAAGAGCGTGAACGAATCCGGGAGAAATTCAGCGACCTGAGCCAGCCCAGTTCGGTGCGCCAGGTCATGGCATTGAATCAGTTGGTGGTACGGCAAATGGCCATGGAATTTGCGCCTAAGCTGGAAGCCTATTTGCAAACCGGCGGCACCCTCTAGGTGACTATGAGCGTGAGTATTCACTCTGGCCGGCTGCTGTCGGCTGCGCTGATTCTGTGTTGCCTGACGGCCTGTCAAAGCAACCCGGTTAAAACAACGCTGACGCCCACCGATGCCTTTGGTCCGATCGACCTGATGGCTCAAACTCAAATATTGCAAGACCAGATCCGCCAACACAATTATCAAGCCGCCAACCAACAACTGGCACCCTGTCTGGCAAGTTCAGTCAAGGATCCGGCGCTGGAACTGCGCTGCGCTGAACTCTACATTGCAACAGCCGTGCTTGATCAAGTTTTTTTGAGCGGTATAGAACACTGGTTGCAAACCGAACCCACCAATTACCACGCGCGTTTGCTGATGGGTGAAATTCAGGCGCATGCTGCCTGGGCCGAGCAGGGCCGACATTACCCACGCAACACGCCATCCTTTTATCGCCAACGTGCGACCGCCTTGCGTTCTTTAGGGCAGTTGCATTTCGAAGTGGCCATGTCACTGCGTCCGGATTTGTCCTACGCCTATGCCGGTGCTATTCATCTGCTCAGCGATGAAGATGAAATGGACAGTGTGGAAAGCGTCTATCAGCGCGCCCGTTTTTGGGTGCCTGCCAGCCTGGTGGTGACCAAAGCCTACCTGGATGCCAACCAGGCCGGCGGTATGAGTGTTTATGGTCGGCTCGATGCGGTAGTGGCGGATTATCGCCGCCAGGTCGACGAAAGCACCGCCAATCGGGTGGCCGACTACGCGACCTTTTTGCAGGCCTGGAATACGCCCATGAATGGGGCCTTATTTCAAAGCCCAGGTCATGCACTCGGGCAACTGCAATCCTTAGCCGATCAGGGCTATAACTGGCCGCGTTTGCATTGGGCACTGGCGGATGTGAAAGCGCGGCTGGGGCAGATGAGCGCCGCGCGCGATTCGATGTTAACCGCGGTTGAAGTTGCGCCGTACGACGAATTTATTTTAGCGACCGCCGCCTGTACTTGCTTTGGTTTGAGTCTGGATGAAGCAATTACTTTGAATGAACGTTACGTGGGGCGTTACCCCAGCGCATTCTATGGCTGGCGTAATCTGGCGCGCGATTATCTGAATCAGGGCAATTACCATGCAACCTTAAATGCTGCGCGACAGGCGCTGATATTGCGGCCGCTCGATACCGAAATGCAGCGTTATCAAGGTGGTGCGCTGGCGATGCTGGAGCAACCCGAACCGAGCCAGCCTTCAGTCGATTTTTATCAATCGCTGGTGCTCGACGGCCTGCAATTGGAATTGCAGATGGCACAGGTGCGCAACAATGTTCGGCGCCAGGCCGAAGCGCGCTTGAGCGTCAATGAATTAAAAACCTTTGACCGCGCTTTGGTCGATCATCTTAACGCTGCCAGTTTGGCACCCAGGTTGAATGAACAATTGCAGACGCTGCCCTGGGATCTTGAAACCTGGCATGCCGTCAGTACTTTTTTGTTCGATCAGGCAGGCATTGCCGATGATCTGGATATTGATTATCGCCAGCGGGTTCGATTGCGATTTCCGGTTGATAAGGACGGCCATGCGGTGGCTGACCTCGACCATCTATTTCGTCAAACAGTGAATGCGCTGGTGCAGGAATTTATTTATCGGCAGAGTCAGGAGTTACCGCTGACCGGTGGTGGGATGACCAGTTGAGGATGGCCACTGGCATGCGGTCTTGTCGATCATTGTTAGCACTCGTTCGAGTTTCTTTTTATGCCGCAATGGCAACAAGTATCGGTACTTTCAGTGCCGATCTGGCTGGATACTATTATGACGATCAGACCAGCCTCAGCGAGGAAACTCGACGATTAACTGAGTTGCTTCGGGCGCGTAATTTAAGTGCCGTAGAATCGATGTTGGCGCCTTGCGTAGATCCTGAAGGAATCGATTATTCAACTGAAATTCGCTGTATTCGATGGTACGAGGACAGCGTTGTTCTCGATGAGGAATTTCGCACAGTCATAGAAAACTGGTTTTTGATTGAACCAGAAAACTATCACGCTTTAATGTTCAAATCCCAGTTGCTTAATCTGTCGGTCAGCGCAGAGAAGGGGTTAAAGTCTGATGAAGAAACTCATCCGTTACATATCTATCAGGCAGGGTTGATTCGCGAGCAAAATCATGACGTTCTCGAAGCAGCGCTGACTGTTAATCCAAGTCTTCCTTATGCTTATAAAAGGCTGCTACGTAACCTGCTTTGGACGGGCACCAATGAGGAAATTATTCAGCTTCGTCATCAGGCGATCGAACGGGTCCCGGGTAGTTTTTCGGTGGCGATGGAGGTGCTGACAACTTACCGGCTGCGTTTTGGCGAATCCTTGGAGACGCAGCAAGGTGTCATACAGACCTATCTGAAAAATGTGGATCGTTATCCGTATCTTTCCAATCTTATCGACTATCACAGAATTATCCGCGCTCAGGATATCCGGGATACTTATGGCCTGGCAGACAGCCCCGCGCAATCGCTTATCCTACTTAAACCTTTAGTGGAGGAGCGACCTCCCTGGCTGGAACTGTACATCGAATTGGCCGATATCTACTACCATTTGGATCAGCCGGACAGAGCACGCACTGCGGTGTTGCAAGGGCTGGCGCTGGCACCGGATAACGAGCGCTTTTTGGCCATGTCATTATGTCCGTGTTATGGCTTTAAGTTGTCGGAGACCTTGGCCGCGGCTGAGCGTTATACCGAGCGGTACCCGACCTCCTTTGACGGCTGGGCCAGGCTGGGTCATATGTACTATGACACTGATGATTTTTTAGCGGCGGGTCGTGCCTATCGTCGTGCTTTGGCTATTCGCCCCTATGATCCTGAGGTTCGGTTGTATCAGTATTGGGCTGCGGAGGAATCCAATCAGCAGCCCCAAAGTTATCTCGATCGGCCGTTCTTTATAAATTTGCTGCTGTACAGCATTCCCAGTTATGAGTTTGCAGATGACCTGGCAGAGCAAGCGCGTTATGCCTTGAAAGATTCAATGACAGGCCGGCGGCTTGCTCAATTGGAGAGTGACATTGACCGTTATTTAAATCGCGAAACCTTCGATCGGCAAGTACGTCACCAATTGCAAAGGCTGGATTGGAATATTCGGACCTGGGCTGATGTGGCCTATTACTTTGCTGAGCGTGCACACATCGCCGATCATCTGGATGACGATTTTTCTGCTGCGCTTAACGAGCGTTTTTCAGCTACCGATACGGACCATGAAGTGCACCAAATTCATGAGATTTACCAGCAAGTCAGCCAGTCCATGTTGGCAGACTTTATTGATCGTTATTGACGCGCTCTAGGCTTCCGCCACTGCCAACTTCTTCAACGCCATTCCCGCCGCCGCCGTGCGATTATCGACCCCGAGTTTGGTAAACACCTGTTCCAGATGTTTGTTCACCGTGCGCGGACTCAGTTCCAGAATTTGCGCCACTTCACGGTTGGTTTTGCCGTTGGCAACCCAGTACAGCACTTGCGCTTCGCGATCGGTCAAAGGCAGTTCGGCTTTTAACACCTCGGCACCCGATGCTCGTTCGCCGTCGATCAGGCGTAGCAGGGCTTCGTCCTCTGCCGGACGAGCGACAAAGCGCAACGACAACGGATAATCCGGGTGTTCCAGTGACAGGCTGTGGCCAGGTTCGGGCTGGCGGTTGAGCCAGTCGCTCAGGCGTGGCGCCAGCTCATCGCTGAGCCAGTCTTCGTTAGCGCCGGCGCGCGCAAAGAGCGCGTGAGTCTGGGGTGTCGCCCAACGAATCTGGCCGTCTTTGTCGGCGGTCAGTAAGTTCTGGCCGGTGCGGTCGAGCGCGGACTGGGCGCTGCTGGTGAGGCGGGCGTTGTTGAGATGGACGCGCATGCGCGCCAGTAATTCGTTGGGGTTGATTGGCTTGGTCAGGTAGTCGACGCCACCGCTTTCCAGCCCGCGAACGATGTCGTCGGTGTCGGTCAGGCCGGTCATAAAAATGACTGGAATAGAGGCCAGCGCCGGGTCGGCCTTGAGCGCTTCGCAGGCGGTGAAACCATCCATGTTGGGCATCAGCGCATCCATTAAAATTATGTCCGGGCGGATACGTTTGGCGATGCTCAGCGCCTGTTTGCCTTCCAGTGCCAGCAGCACTTCCAGACCCGCGCTTTCCAGGGCATCGTGAATCAGCCCGAGCGCATCGGGCGAGTCGTCCACGACTAACACTAGGTCGTTGCGATCGGTCATTTCGGTTCGAACTCCAGGTGTTGCGCCAGCTTATCGAATTGCAGCCGTCCGGCCAGCGTTTCGAACTGTTGTTGCGCTTCGGTTGGAATTAACGTTGCTTCGGCCAATCGTTCCAGGGTGGTCAAAACGCCACGCCGATGACCGATTTCGGCGTAGGCTTTTAATTCCCGTAACAGTGGATGGTCGGGTAATGGCATCGGTTTGGTTAACGGCGGTGCCTGGTCAGGCTGGTACTGCTGTACCGGGTCGTCATCCTGCTGGTAGGTCCAGTCGAGTTTCAGGTGCAAGGCGATCTTGTCGAGCAGTCGCTGATTGCTGACCGGCTTGACCAGGTAGTCGTCGTAAGCGTTTTGATAGCTCGGGTCGCGCTGGTGTTCCTGTGCATCGGCCGAGAGCATAACGATGGGCGCTTCGATATCGCGTTCGCGCAGCGCTCGTGCCAGCTCCAGTCCGTTCATGCCCGGCATGGAGACATCGAGCAAAAACAAATCGGGGCTGACTTTATCGAGCATGGTCAGACAGCTTTCGGCGTCGTGTGCTTCCAAGGTGGTGAAGCCCAGCGGTATTAACAAGTCAGCGAGCAAACCGCGCAATACCGGATCGTCATCGACCACGCAAAGTGTGCGTTGCAAGCCTTCGTAACCGACGATGCGGCGTGGCTGATCGGTGGCGTCGGCTTCACTGGTGACCCAGGGCAACATCAGGCTGACATTAAACCGGCTGCCGGTACCCAGCTCGCTTTCTACGTTTAAATTACCACCCATAATTTCGGTGAGCAGTTTAACGATGGTGAGCCCCAGGCCGGTGCCGGGCAGGTTAGGAGTGTCGGCATTTCGGACCCGTTCGAACGGATCGAAAATTCGTTCCAGGGCGGTATCGGGAATGCCGGCGCCGGTGTCGGTAATGGAGAAATCGGCGACCTGATTTCGGTAGTGTATATCGACGGTCACTGAGCCCGACTGAGTGTATTTAACGGCGTTGGATAAGAGGTTGATCAAAATCTGCCGCAAGCGTTTTTCGTCGGTGATAACGGTCTTTGGCAAGGGGTCATGACGGATGCAAAAAAATTCGATGCCTTTGGCGTCGGCCTGCATGGCGAACATGGTTTCCAACTGATCGATCAGCTCTGGTAACTGCACTCGGTTGCGGTATAGATCGAGTCGTCCGGCTTCAATTTTCGACACATCGAGCAAGCCTTCGATCAAATCGGTCAGGTATTGGCCGCTGCGGCGAATCGTCGCCAGACCGTGTTGATGGCTGGTTGGAGTGTCGTTGCGATCGGCCAGCAACTGGGCATAACCGAGGATGGATTGCAGCGGCGTGCGCAGTTCATGGCTGAGACCGGTCAGGTAACGGCTTTTGGCGGCGTTGGCGCGTTCGGCCAGTTCTTTGGCGCGTTGCAACTCTAAATCCGTGCGTTGGTGGGCTTCAATTTCCCGAGTCAGTTTTTGTGTCTGCCGATTGGATTCTTTTTGTGCCACGACGCGACTTTCGTGTGCCAATAAAAACAACCAGGCGATGACACCGGAGACAATCAGCAAGGTAAAAAACAAAGTGCCCATGGTTTGATCGAGCAGCGCAACCTCACCGGCTGTGGTGGGTGACATGCGGCGGTTAATCAGTGCCAATAGCGCGGCGGTTAATAGGTTGATGATCAGCAGAATGGCGACAAAGCGACCCAGGCGTGAATTTACCCAACGCACCGCTTTGACCGGCAATAATAGGCGCAGTGAATCGATTAATTGTTGCGACAAACGTGCTTGGGGTTTGCAGCTGTCGAGGCAACGCACATCGAGCGAACAGCACAACGAACAGATCGGTTGCTGGTAAGCCGAGCAATAACTCATGTCTTCGACTTCGAAATCGTTCTCGCAAATGCCGCAGGTTAAGGTCTGATGCGTCGCCGTCGTTTTATGCCGCGCCAGCGGAATCAATTCCGGTGATTGTCGCGCCAGGTAATAACGACCTTTGGTCAGCCAGGCGATGGCGGGCACACAAACGAAACAGGTCGCCAAACTGATAAAGTGCGCCAGCGTTGCTGCAACCTCACCGAACAAACCCAAATAGGCCAGCATGCCCAGAGCGGTGGCAATCAACATCGAGCCGGTGCCGACCGGGTTGATGTCGTACAGATGGGCGCGTTTAAACTCGACGTGGGCCGGGCTTAAACCGAGCGGTTTGTTGATCAGCAAATCGGCCGACAGTGAACACAACCAACTGACCGCGACGATGGCGAAGACGCCGAGAATGGCTTCCAGCGACTGGTAAATACCCAGCTCCATCAGGATCAATGCGATGGTCACGTTGAACACCAGCCAGACCACCCGGCCGGGATGGCTGTGGGTTAAGCGCGAGAAGAAATTCGACCAGGCGATGGAGCCGGCATAGGCGTTGGTGACGTTAATTTTCATCTGACAGAGGATGACCATCAGCGCGGCCAGAATCAGCGCCATGGCATCGGATTGAGTCAGATAGAAAAACACCGTCTGATACATATGCGTCGGGTCGGATGCGGTTTCTGCCGGTATGCCCTGACGAATGGCAAGAAACGCCAGAAAGGAGCCGAGCAGCATTTTAATGACGCCGAAGAACACCCAGCCGGGACCGGCGAGGATCAACCAGAACCACCAGCGTTTGCGATTGGCGGCGGTTTTTTCTGGCAGAAAGCGCAGGTAATCGACCTGCTCGCCGATCTGTGCGACCAGCGCAAAAAACACTGAGGCGGCGGCGCCGAACAGCAGGATATTGAACTCGCCTGCCGCCGGTAAATCGGCCGGCGCGAACTGAGTCCAGTCGGGTATCGAATTAAAGTCATGCACGATAACCACCGCCAGCGCCGCGCACTGCAATGCCAGCCAGATCCATTGCGAGCCGGCCTGGAATTTACTGATGGCACGAATGCCGTGGGTGACGATGGGAATTACCGCCACCGCGCAGAGCAAATAGCCAATCGCCAAAGGAATGCCGAGCAAGGCTTTGAGTGCCGAAGCCAGAATGGCCGCTTCGATGGCGAAGAAAATAAAGGTGAAGGAGGCGTAGATCAGCGACGTGATGGTCGAGCCGAGGTAACCGAAGCCGGCACCGCGGGTCAGCAGATCGATGTCCAGGCCGTGCTTGGCGGAATAGTAGGTGATCGGAAAACCGGTGATAAAGAACAGCGCGCAGACCACCAGCATGGCGGCCACGGTATTAATAAAACCGTAGCTGAGGGTCACCGCAGCGGCGATGCCTTCCAGGGCTAAAAAGGCGGTGGCGCCGAGTGCCGTGTGACCGACGCGGTCGATGCTCATGCGCCGGCCTTTGTGGGCGGTAAAACGCAGGGCGTAGTCTTCCAGTGTCTGGTTGGCGACCCACTTGTTGTAGTGCCGGCGTACCTTGAAGATCTTCTGGGAGGCGGTCATGCCATCGGCTCGTTAGTGTTGTTAGGGGGCGCTCCTTGCCCTTTTTTGGTGCGTTATTGATGGATCGGCGTGCAAGCCTTGCCTGGTAAGGCATAGGCAATCGTTGCTAACAGACTCTATACCAGTCTAAGACAGTCTTTAGCAGTCTTTGTGCCAGTGCTAAACTCGCCAGCCGTTTGCCCCAGCCCGACTGTTTTTATGCGCATCCTGATGCTCGATAACCACGATTCCTTCACCTACAACCTGGTGCATTACCTGCAGGAGCTGGGTGCACAGGTGGTGGTGCAGCAAAGCGATGCCACCCTTCTGGACGACATCGATGCGCTGGCACCTGATGCTCTGATGATTTCACCTGGGCCGGGAATGCCGGATGACGCGGGTATTTCAATGGCCGCTATCGAACACTGCGCTGGCCGTATGCCGATTCTGGGTGTGTGCCTGGGGCATCAGTGCATCGCTCAACTCTATGGTGCTCGTGTGGTTCACGCGCCCAAGGTGATGCACGGTAAAACCTCCGCGGTTCGACATCAGCAGGCCGGCGTTTTTGCTGGCTTGCCGATGCCTTTAACAGTGACGCGTTATCACTCTCTGGTGGTCGATGCCGCCAGCCTGCCGGCCACATTGGAAGCCACCGCCTGGGTGGATGAGGGTGATACCGCTGTTTTGATGGGACTGCGCCATCGGCACTGGCCGATCGAAGGCGTACAGTTTCATCCTGAATCCATTCTGACTCAGGCTGGCCATGACCTGCTGGCTAATTTTCTGCGTCAGGTCGAAGCCAAAACCGCCTTGGAGTGAACCTGGGGGATGCGATCTGATATAGTCGGTCGTTATCGATTCGAGCCAGCCAGGAGCCGTCGTCATGGACATCAAAGCCGCGTTAAAACGCATCTCGGAACACGGGCATTTCAGCCAGGATGAAATGCAGGCGGTCATGCGTCAGATCATGACTGGCGAATGCACCGATGCTCAGATCGGCGCCTTCCTGATGGGCTTGCGGATGAAGGGTGAAACCATCGAAGAGATCACCGGTGCGGCGATGGTGATGCGCGAACTCTCGGCCAAGGTTGAGGTCGATGGTGATCATCTGATCGATACCTGCGGCACCGGCGGTGACGGCCAGGATCTGTTTAATGTCTCCACCGCCGCTGCCTTTGTCGCCGCCGCTGCCGGCGTGCGAGTCGCCAAGCATGGTAATCGTGGTGTCTCGTCCAGTTCCGGCAGCTCCGATTTATTGGAAGCGGCCGGCATTAATATCAGCCTCACGCCCGAGCAGACTGCACGCGCTATCGATTCGGTCGGGGTCGGCTTTATGTTCGCACCCGCCCACCACTCGGCGATGAAACACGCCATCGGCCCGCGCAAAGAACTGGGCATGCGCACCATCTTTAATTTGATCGGCCCTTTGACCAATCCGGCGGGCGTGAAGCGTCAGGTGATCGGTGTATTCAGCGCCAATCTGTGTGAGCCGCTGGCCAATGTGTTGCATCGTCTGGGCAGTGAGCATGTGCTGGTGGTGCACTCGCGCGATGGTCTGGACGAGTTCAGCATTGGCGGCGCTACCGAAGTGGCAGAGTTAAAAGACGGCGCCGTGACCACCTACACGGTGCGCCCGGAAGATGTTGGTTTGGCGACTCAGGGTTTGTCGGGTCTGGCGGTGAGTTCGGCCGAACAAAGTTATCAATTGATTCGCGAAGCGCTGACCGGTGCTGACGATGAAGTCGCTGCCCGCGCTGCGGATTTAATTGCCTTTAATGCCGGCGCGGCTATCTATATTGCCGGCGTTGCGCAAAGCCTGGAAGCCGGTGTTTCGATGGCGCAGGATGCCATTTCCACCGGTTTGGCGTTTGAGAAAATGAAAGAACTGGCGGCCTTTACGGACGCTTTGGCAGGGGCCTGATGAACGACACTCCGACGATCTTAAAAAAGATTCTGGCGCGCAAAGCCGAAGAAATTGCCGAGCGTTCGGCCCAGGTCTCAAGCCGCGAACTGGAGCAGCGTTTTGATGATCAACCGGCGCCGCGTGGTTTTGCCCGAGCAATCAGCGAGAAGGTGCAACGCGCTCAGTCGGCGGTGATTGCCGAGGTGAAAAAAGCCTCGCCATCGAAAGGCGTCTTACGTGAAAATTTTGACCCGGCGGCCATTGCACAAAGTTATGAAAAGGGCGGCGCGGCCTGTTTGTCGGTACTCACCGACCGCGATTTTTTCCAGGGTCATGAAGACTATTTAAAAGCCGCGCGTGTGGCCTGCTCACTGCCAGTGATCCGCAAGGATTTTCTGGTTGATCCGTATCAGATTACCGAAGCACGGGCGATCGGTGCCGACTGTGTTTTATTGATCGTTGCAGCACTGCAACCGGCGCAATTAAAAGCCTTGCACGACCAGGCCCTGGAGCTGGGTATGGATGTGCTGGTGGAAGTGCACAACGCTGAGGAAATGCGTCAGGCACTGACGCTGTCGACGCCCTTGATCGGCATCAATAACCGCGACCTGCACACCTTTAATTTAACGTTGGATACGACGCTGACGCTGAAGGATATGGTCGATGACGGCCGCACCCTGATTACCGAAAGCGGTATTCTCGAACCTGCCGATGTGCAGCTGATGAAGTCGCACGATATTCACGGTTTTCTGGTCGGTGAAGCCTTTATGCGCGCCGACGATCCCGGCGCCCGTCTGCACGAATTATTTGGAGTTGCCTGATGCCACCTATCATTCCCATTCTTCTGGTTTTAGCGATCGCCATCGTGATTGTGCTTAAGGTGACCTCGGCACGTGGCTCGGAAGTCTCTGAAGAGCAGATGGCAAAATACAGCAAGTGGATCATGATACTGGTGCCACTGGTATTGATCGCCAGCGCGATTCGGTATTTCTTTTTTTAAGCCAGAGGCTTAAAAAAAGGGGAGACGCATTATGCTCGCTGCGCTGACGGGAGACGCCCGTTAGGGGGACCGCAGCATGCTGCGGTCTGTATCAGGCGTCTGCCGTCTCCCGTTCTGCGTTAAGCGTCTTTACCCTTCCGATGCGTTGCCTTGCGTGGCTTACGCGGCGCTTTCGGTTTGTCACTTCGCGGCGCACCCCCTTTATCACTGCGCGGCCGATCGGCACGGGGTGACTCTTTGTCATCCTCATGCCAGATTCGCATGTTCAACGGCCGGCCTTTAACACGGGTTTTGCGCAGTTGCTCGAAAATTTCTTTCGGCATACCGCTCGGCAGATCAACCAAAGTGTAGTTGTCGCGGATCGAAATGTTGTTGATAAAACGACCTTCGATGCCCGCTTCGTTGGCGATGGCGCCGACGATATTACCCGGCTCGGCGCCGTCTTTACGGCCCACATCCAGACGGTATTTCTGTGCATCGTAATCGAGCGGTTTGTCGCGCTTGGGTGCGCGTTCGCCACGTTCACCGCGCTCACGACGCGGACGATCACCACGGTCACTGCCGCTACGCTCAGCGCGTTCGCGTTGCGGACGCGGTTTCGGATCTTCAGGAATCTGCAGCGGACGATCTTCCTGCGCCATCATGGTTAAGGCAGCAGCGAGATCGCGCAGCTCGATGCCGTCGCCTTCGGTCCAGCCATCGACCAGCGCACGGAAGAAACCCAGATCAGCGGTTTCGATGCGGTTTTCCAGATCGGCGCGGAAAGCAGCGGCGCGATGCTCACCCAATTCCGATGCGCTGGGCAGCGGATAGGGTTTGATCACGGCTTTGGTGACGCGTTCGATATCGCGCAGCAAACGACGCTCGCGCGGTTTGACGAACATGATCGCCTTGCCGGAGCGACCGGCACGACCGGTGCGGCCGATGCGGTGAATATAGGTTTGCACATCGCCGGGAATGTCCCAGTTGATGACGTGGCTGATGCGATCAACGTCCAGACCGCGCGCGGCGACGTCGGTGGCAATCAACAAGTCCAGCTTGCCTTTCTTAAACTGGTTGATGATGTCTTCGCGTTGTTTCTGGGCGACGTCACCGCTGATGGCGGTACAGGCATGACCCCGGGCGGCGAGTTTTTCGGCGAGGAACTGGCTTTCCACCTTGGTACGCACGAACAGGATGACGGCGTTCCATTCTTCCACTTCCAGAATACGGGTCAGGGCATCCAGTTTGTCGATGCCGCCAACGTGCCAGACATACTGATCAATATTGCCCAGCGAGGTTTCGTTGGCCTGAATTTCGATGCGCGTCGGGTTTTTCAGGTATTGCTGAGTCAGGCGTTTAACCTGTGGCATCATCGTTGCCGAGAACAGCGCGACCTGCTTTTCCGCCGGGGTGTGTTCGAGAATCCAGTCGATGTCTTCGACAAAACCCATGCGCAGCATTTCGTCGGCTTCGTCCAGCACCAGATGGCGCAGGCTCGACAGGTCGAGTGAATTGCGACGCAAATGGTCCATCACCCGGCCCGGTGTGCCGACAATCACTTGCGGGTTTTGCTTCAGACCGCGCAGCTGATTGCGCATATCGGCGCCGCCGTAAATCGGCAGCACATGAAAATTGGGCAGGTCTTTGGCGTAAGCCTGGAAGGCTTCGGCGACCTGAATCGCCAGTTCGCGCGTCGGGCACAGTACCAGCGTTTGCGGTTCGCGGGTGTTGGTGTCCATGCGGCTGAGCAAGGGCAATGCAAAGGCGGCGGTTTTACCGGTACCGGTCTGGGCTAAACCCAGCACATCCTGACCGGCCAAAACGGCGGGAATGGCTTGTTGCTGAATGGGCGTGGGGGTTTCGTAACCCAGGCGGCTCAGAGTTTCGAGCAACGCCGGAGCCAGGCCCAGTTCAGAGAAATGGGGGCTTTCAGTTGTCATGCTATTTTCCTCGAGGTCCGGCCTCGGCCGGATACAGACTGCGACAGGAGCCTGTGTTCGAGGGCGATACAAGGTGGAAACGTATCGGGCACAACCGCCGAAGCGGGGTCGACTAACGGGCTCCTTACCAACCCCTGGCGCTGTGACGTTTCGTCGGGCCGGGGGCAAAGGGGCGCGGAGTATAGCGAAGCGCATCGCTGCTGTCTGTTTTTTTGTGCAGCGGGGTGTCAAGCAGTGACTACAGCCGTTACAGCTCGCGAATCACATCCTGATGCGCATCGTCGCGCTGGCGGCCGGTCAGTTCTTCGGCCTGGCCGTGCTGCATGCGAATCAAACGGTCGGCCTGATCGAAATACTGATTGTCGTGGCTGATGGCGATGACAGTGATGCCGTCGCGTTTCAGCTGCGGCAGGATGTCGCGATAAAACGTGCGGCGGAATTGCGGGTCCTGATCGGCGGCCCATTCATCAAGCAGCAACACCGAGCGTTGTTCGGCCAGTGCCAGCATCAGCGCCAGGCGTTTTTTCTGGCCTTGTGACAGTTTCAGATGATCGAAACGGTGGTTTTTAAGCGTGACTTTATGATCGATTTCCAGGCGGCGCAGCCATTCTTCGACCTGCGCTTCATCGGCTGCGGCATCGTCTTTTCCGGTCAGGCGGTGGAACAGATGGAAGTCGGTAAAGACCGAGGCAAAGTGGTGTCGGTAGGCCGCGCGGTTGCTGTCGTCGATGACCTCATCATCGAGCCGGATGGTGCCGGCGCCCGGCTGGTAGAGGCCGGTGATCAGCATCGCCAGCGTCGACTTGCCGCTGCCGTTACCGCCGATAATAAACAGCGTTTCGCCGCGTTCGATGTGCAGGTTAAGCGGGCCGACGCTAAAGCTGCGGCCGTTGTCGTCGGCCGGCTTGTTGTCTGACTTGTCGGCTGAATAGTCGTCTGAATAGTCGAAACGCACCTGATCGAATTCGATGCGCTGCCAATCGGTTTTTGAACGGGCGTCCAGATCGAAGGATTCGCGATATTCGGCCAGCGTCAGGCTGTCGATTTTGTTAAAGGCAACCTGAGCACTGAGCAAGGTCGGGAAAGCGCCGACCGCTTGCAGCAAGGGCGTGCGCAGATACAACAAGGTTAATGAGAAAGTCGCCGCGACGGTGGTGTTGGCCCAACCCAGGCTGTTGGCGAGAAAGAACACCCAGCCGATGGCAGCGAGCATCATGATGTTCGACCAGTTTACCGCGCTCAGATGAAAGGTATCGGCGCTGATGACGTGGTCGCGATAGTCGCGCGCGTTGCTGTCGTAATCATCGGTGTAATGACGGTGCGCGCGATGACGGTTGAGGCGTAATTCCTTGCGCCCGAGCACCAGCGTTTCGAAATCCTGAAACAGCCGGTCTTCGCTGTGGCGCACCGCTTCCAGATGACGATAGACGCGCGCCACCAGCCAACTGCCGGTGACGATGGTCAAGGCAATCCAGGCGGCAGCGGCCAGCAACAGCGGTGGCGACAGATAGAACAGATAGGCCGAGGCGGCGAGCGTCAGCACCACGCCCTGAAACAGTTCCGGCAGGCGCACAAAGGCGAGCGTGATGGCGCGAATATCGGACGACAGGCTGGCGATCAGTTTCGGGCTGCCGAGGCGGTCGAGTTGCAGCACTGAGGTGTCGAGAATGCGTTTGACCAACTGGCCGCGAAAGTCATAAACGAAGTGATGACCGAGGCGCGTTAAGGTCCATTGCGACGCCAGGGTGACCGCCATCAACACCAGAATCAGCAGCAGAAATTGCGGCAGCAACCACAGGCTGGGTTCGGGGTGATCGATCAGGCGGGTGTTGATAAAGGCGATAACGGCGACGCCCAGAGCGGCACTGAGCAGGTTCAGCAAGAGGATGGCGCTGAACGCCAGACGGAAGTGTCGGAAAACGATTGCCAATAACTGCATGGACTACCCGGCCGTCAAATGGGCGCGCAGTGTACTCTTTTTGTGACACAATAAAAATGATTTGCATCCGCGTTAGGGGCGTTAAACACCTAGCCAAAGTGGTCATTTTCGCTGCGGATGAGTAAGCTACGGAGCCTTTAAAGCCACTGGTAGGGAATACCGGGGCCAGCAGCGTTTTATCCCTATTCAAAAACCGGTATGACCATGATTCCCGAGCACTATCCGACTCAGCCTGAACACCTGTGGCGTCATTTCTACGCCATCACCCAGATACCACGTCCGTCCGGCCGCGAAGAAGCCATCCGCGCGCATATAGTCTCGCTGGCCGAACAACACGGTTTTGAACACGCGGGCGATGCCGCCGGCAACCTGGTGGTTTATGTGCCGGCATCGCCAGGCCACGAAGCCGCGCCGACGGTGGTGATTCAAAACCACCTCGATATGGTGACGGTGAAAACCGGCGACAAAGAACACGATTTCGACAACGATCCGCTGACACTCAAAGTCGAAGACGGCTGGCTGAAAGCCGATCGTACCACGCTGGGCGCCGACAACGGTCTGGGTGCGGCGGCTGCGCTTGCGGTGATGACCGATTCGACGGTAGTTCACCCGGCGCTGGAACTGCTGTTTACCACCGAAGAGGAAACCGGCCTGCACGGCGCGCTCGGCCTGGATGCCAACTTACTGAAAGGCACCCGCCTGATTAACCTCGATACCGAAGAATGGCCGGAAATCTACATCGGCTGCGCCGGTGGTTACGGCTATGCCGCCGGTCGGCAGATCATGATGAAACGGCCGCGTCCGGGGCTGGTCAGCTACCGCCTGCATCTGAAAGGGCTGACCGGTGGGCATTCCGGCATCCAGATTCATCAGCAGCTGGGCAACGCCAACAAACTCCTGGCTGAGCTGCTTAAAGACGCCGTTGAGCTGGACTGGCAACTGAGCCGGATGCGCGGCGGCGTGGCGCATAATGTCATCGCCCGCGAAGCCTCGGCGGATCTGTTTTTAAATACCGATCAACTCGATGACTGGCAACGCCTAGCCGATGCCGCCCGCGAACGCTGGCTGAGCTTTTTGCCGGAAAGCGATCATGGCCTGCAATGGAGCCTGGAGCCGGTCGAAGTCGATGAACCTCTGGTCGCCTCGAGCGCCGATACCCGCACCTTGCTGAACCTGATCAGCGTGATGCCGCACGGCGCCCAGCGTTATAACCTGAATCAACCGGCTGATCTGGTGGATTTGAGCGTTAACCTGGCCACGGTGTCGCTGCGCGAAGATGAATTCAAAGTGCAAACCAGCCTGCGCTTTTTTAACGCCGACGAAGCCCGGCCGCTGAAACAACATCTGGAAGCGCTGTTTGAAACTTTCGGCATGGTGCCGCAGGTGATTCTGGATTACCCCGGCTGGAACCCGGATTTCGGCAGTGACCTGGTGGCGCGCACCCGCGCTCTGGCAACCCAACAGCTGGACCGCGAACCGCAGTTAAAAGCGATTCACGCCGGTCTGGAATGCGGCATTCTCAAGAGTAAAAAACCGGAGTTGGATATGGTGTCCTTCGGCCCGACCATCCTGGGCGCCCACAGCCCGGTCGAGCGTCTGGAGATCGCTACCGTGGAACCATTCTGGGAATTGCTGAAGGCGTTGCTTGAGGATCTGGCGTAAGCCAGATCGGGAGACGCAGGACGCACGCTGCGCTGACGGGAGACGCTGGTTAGCGGAAAACCTAGCTGGCGTCTCCCGTCTCCCGTTTAGCGTCTCCCAAAGCTGAGCGATCCGCTCAGCTTTCCAATCCCTGCACAATAATCGCCAACTGATCGCGCGCATCGCGGATTTCCTGGATCGCCTCTTCGGCGTCTTCGGGGGTCAGGTGCAGGTAGTCGTAGACCGCCGGGTCGAATTCCTGGGCGGCGCCGGGCAGCAGGCCGTGCTGTTGCAGCAGATGATTGGCCAGATAGACCAGTTGGGCATGATCGGCGTGCGCGCCCTGGTAGTGCGGCTCAATCTGATAACGAATCCCCAGGCACACCTCATTGGGCATTTTCCAGTAGTGCAATAAGGAGGCGGCAATCTGATCGCCGGTGATGCCCAGCAGGTGCTGTTCAATATGCTGGTGCGGCAGATGGCGGTTGCTTTCCATCATCCGGCAGGTGGCGGAAAAGTGCGGCCGGAAGGCGTGCGCCAGAATCAGATAACCGAAGTTGTGCAGCAGGCCGGTGAGGTAAACCAGACCAAAGCCAGGACGGAATTCGCGCGGGATTTTTGCCAGCAGCGAACCACAGGCGGCGGCTACAAACACCGCCCGCGTCCAATAAGACGAAAAACCTTCGGGCTGGTCGTCCGGCATTTCCAGCGTTTTACCCAGCGCCAGACCGAGCGCCAGGTTCATCACCAGATCGTAACCAAGCACCCGCACGATGGCGTCCTGCACCGACTTGATCGAACCGGGCGCGGCGTAATAGGAAGAACTCGCCCAACTGACCACCTGAGCCGCCAGGCTGGGGTCTTTTTCGACGATGCGGCTGAGTTTGGTGATGTCGGCATCGGGGTCGGCGCGTAAGCGAATAATCGACTGGGCGGTTTCTGACAGCGGCGGAATTTCCAGTGTTTCAGACAGTCGCTGGCGAATGCGCAGTGCAGTGAAACTGGTCACGGCGCGATCGATCTCCACCTGATCGTGCGCGAACACGCCCAGATCATCGGTGTCCGGCAAGGCGCCGGGCAGGTCGACACACAGATCAAAAATACGGGTGCTGTCTTTGTGTTTCAGTTCGGCGCCGCTGCTGACCCGAATCAACTTATCGCTGTTGCCTGAGTGCACGAAAAAATTTTCGGCATTAAACAGGCGTTTATCGATCAGCGTTTCGGCGTCCACCAGATCATCGAACGCCGGTAGAGTGCTCACCGATAACTTGGCTTTTATACGGTCGATATCAGTGGTGGCCAGCGGTTCGAGTTTGCGACCGGTCTGGCGCTGAATTTTTTCCAAATCCAGTAACGTATCGGAGCGGAAAAATACCTGGACCAGGCCAAAGGTATCTCTCAAAAGGGTTACTTCTGCGCGCATGTCTTTGACGCCAGTTGGTCCGGTTTCAGGCTGAATGCCGTGTTTGCGAAGGTGTTGTTTTACCAGAAAGGGCAGGTCGGCAAGCTGTGCTTCTGCCATGACTTTCTGCATGGAATGCTTCCTTTTTGTCATCCGTGATCAACAGCCCACAAACTATGGTAGCCGTTTGGTGGTTCCGCAACCTTGAAGCTGAGTAAAAAATGACGCGGCGCTGAAAAAGCCGATTTGGTCACACTTGGGCGTAGCGGTCGGCACCCCAGAGCCAGCGCTGCACCAAAGGTTCGACGTGGGATGGGTATTCTGCCGTCAAGCGTTTGGCAAGCTCAGGAATAACCTCGAGCCAATGGCGGTCGCGCTCCAGATCGGCGACGCGAAATTCCAGCGCGCCGGTCTGACGGGTGCCGAGCACCTCACCGGGGCCGCGCAGTTTAAGGTCTTCTTCGGCGATGCGGAAGCCGTCGCTGGTCGAACGCATCACTTCCAGGCGTTGCTGGCCTTGCGCCGACAGCGGCGAGCCGAACAATAGCAGGCAATGACTGTCGACGGTGCCGCGCCCCACCCGGCCGCGCAGCTGATGCAATTGCGCCAGGCCCAAACGCTCCGGGTTTTCGATGATCATCACCGAGGCATTGGGCACATCGACACCGACTTCGATCACTGTGGTGGCGACTAGAATATCCAGCTGCTGATCTTTAAACGCCTGCATGATGCGGTTCTTTTCCGCCGGCTTCATACGGCCATGCAAGAGGCCGACGCGCCGACTGGACAGAGCGCGTTGCAAGGCGTCGGCGGTGGCTTCGGCGGCTTCGGCCTGCAGCTCTTCCGACTCTTCAATCAGCGTACACACCCAGTACACCTGACGGCCGTCGCCACAGGCGGCATCGACGCGGCGTACCACCGCGTCGCGCCGTTCCTGGCTGATCACCGTGGTGGTGACCGGCGTGCGGCCCGGCGGCAGCTCGTCGATGATGGAGACGTCGAGGTCGGCGTAAGCGGTCATCGCCAGGGTCCGGGGAATGGGCGTGGCGGTCATGGTTAATTGATGCGGCAGACCGTGCACCGCTTTTTCTTTCAGCGCCAGCCGTTGATGCACGCCGAAGCGATGTTGCTCATCGATGATCACCAGTCCCAGCCGTTGATACTGCACCGCTTCCTGAAACAAGGCGTGAGTACCGACGGCCAGCTGCACCCGACCGCTGGCCAGATCATCGAGCACTTCGCCGCGCTGGCGTTTGCCCAATTTTCCGGTCAGCAAACCGCAGTTCAGACCCAGAGGCTCGAGCCAGCCACTCAGGGTGCGAAAGTGCTGTTCGGCGAGCAGTTCGGTGGGCGCCATCATGGCGACCTGATGGCCCGCTTCGATCGCCTGTAACGCCGCCAAAACCGCGACCAGCGTTTTGCCCGAACCGACATCGCCCTGCACCAGCCGCAGCATGGGTTTGTTGCTGGCCAGATCGGTTTGAATGTCGCCCAGTACGCGTTGTTGGGCTCCGGTCAAGGTGAACGGCAGTTGTTTCAGCAAGGCGCTGACCAGTTGCTGGCTGGGTGGCAGTGGCGTTGCGCCTTCGGCCTGAGTGCGCTGGCGCATCTGCATCAGGCTGAGGTGGTGCGCCAGCAGTTCCTCCAGCGCCAGGCGTTGTTGCGCCGGATGCTGGCCGGAGAGCAACGCTTCGGTATCGCTGTCGGCCTGGGGATGATGCAAGGTCAGCAAGGCTTCGGTGAGCGAGGGTAATTGCCAGTGACTCAGCCAGTCTGGCGGCAGCCATTCGGGCAGACCGCCCTGTTGTTTGAGCGCATCGATGGCCTGGTCGACCAGAGCGCGTAAGCGGTTTTGGTTGAGGCCATCGGTGCTGGGGTAGAGCGGCGTCAGGGCGTTATCGAGCGGTGGAAAATCGCCTTCATCGCGCACCTCGTATTCCGGGTGCATCATCTCCATGCCAGTGGAACCCTGGCGCACTTCGCCGTAACAGCGAATGCGAGTGCCGGCGCGTAAGCGGTTTTGCTGCGCTTTACTGAAGTGAAACAGCCGCAGGCTGAGCAGGCCAGTGCCATCCTGAATCCGACAGATCAGCGAGCGGCGCCGGCCAAACACCACCTGAGTGCCGCGCACCTCGCCTTCAATCACCACGGCCATGCCAAAACGCAGTCGACCAATGGGCGTGATGCGCGTGCGGTCCTGATATTTGTAGGGCAGATGAAACAGCAGATCGCCGACGCTGTTCAGCCCCAGGTTCTGGCATTTTTCCGCCAGTTTGGGGCCGATACCGCTGAGCTTTTCGAGAGGTTGGTCGAGCTGCATCGGGAGAACCTGGCCGCGCTCAGGCGGCGTCAGGTGTCTTACATTGACGGATGCAGGTTTCCAGCAGATCGATCGCCTTCGGCCGCGGGAAGCTGGCGCGCCAGGCCAAAGCGATGGTGCGTCGTGGTGCTTTGCCGGCGAAGGGCCGTACCGCAACCTGCTTGTCGTTGTACAAGGCTGAACCGGTGGCCGATTGCGGCAAAATGGTCAGTCCCAGATTGGACGCCACCATATGACGCAGCGTTTCCAGCGAGCTGCCATCGGCCATGGTGCGGACGTGGCCTTTGGGGTCGCGCGAGGCCGAGGCGATGTTCGGGCAGGCGGTGAAAATATTGTCGCGGAAGCAGTGGCCCTCGCCGAGCAGTAACAGCGGTTCGGTGATCAATCGCTCGGCAGGAATGGCTTTTTCTTTGGTCAGCGGATGATCGGCCGGCAGCAGCACTTCGAAGTCTTCATCGAACATCGGCTTGGTCAGCACATCCGGTTCTTTGAACGGCAGGGCGATGATGATGGCGTCGAGCAAACCATCGCGCAGCCGCTGCCGTAAGGTGCCGGTGAAGTTTTCTTCGATTTCCAGCGGCATATCCGGCGCCAACTGACGCAGTTGCGGGATAATATGCGGCAGCAGATAAGGACCGACGGTGTAGATAACGCCCAGTTTCAGCGGGCTGGACAGCTGGTTTTTGCCAGCGTGTGCCAGGTCTTCAATCTTGTGGCTTTCTTCGAGTACGCGCTGCGCCTGTTCGACGATGCGCTGGCCGATGGGCGTGACCTGAACGCCGCTCTTGCCGCGTTCAAAGATGGCGACGCCAAGTCGGTCTTCGAGCTTTTTGATGGCGACGCTCAAAGTCGGTTGGGCGACGAAGCAGCGCTCGGCCGCTTTGCCAAAATGCCGTTCCTGGGCCAGGGCAACGATGTAACGCAGTTCGGTCAATGTCATGGCAGGGTTGTCCGATGCGGGCCGGCCGAGGGTCGGCGGGTTTAGCGAAATTAGAATTGAATAGGCTTGAATGCCGTTTAAATAGCGCTCAGGCTATTAAGGCGTAAGCTATCGAAAAACGGTTTTTAATACAAGTGGATAATGATATGACAGCTGTTCATCTGTTGGCCGGTGTGGGCGATCTGAACCGCCGCGTCGCCCGACGTTTGCTCGAACGTAACCAGGGCGTCATCGGTCTGCGCCGACGCGTTGCAGAGCCGCAACTGGGCTTTGAACAACGTTCTGTCGATCTGGCGCAAAATGACTGGCCGGATGTCTCGGCCGCTACCGTCATCGTCGCGCTGTCGGCCGGTGAACGCACCCCGGCGGGATACCAACGTGCCTATGTCGAGCCGATCAAGCGCCTGGCGCAGAGTCTGGAAAGCTGGCAGCAACCGCCGCAGCGGGTTCTGGTGGTCAGCTCGAGCCGGGTGTATGGCGTCGATAATGGCGAGGTTCTGGATGAAAACAGCCCGCCGGATCCCTCGGATTGGGCCGGTGAAACCTTGCTGGAAATGGAACAACGGCTGGCCGACTTACCGGTGCCGACCATCGTTGCACGCCTCAGTGGCATCTATGGTCCGGGGCGCGATTGGTTACGACGCCAGGCGCGCCAGGCTGATAGCCAGCCACCGGCGCGCAATCACTGGACCAATCGCATTCATATCGAAGATGCCGCAGCGGCACTGGTGCATCTGGCCCTGGATGTTGAGCAGCCGCAAGACTGCTATCTGGTCAGCGATCGCCAGCCGACGCCGCTGTTCGAGGTGCTCAATTACCTGCGTGAATCGGAAGGCTTGCCGCCGCTAACCGAGGTGCCACCGGTCGGTGGTGGCAAACAATTGCGTCCGGACCGCCTGGTGGACAGCGGTTTTCACTGGCAATATCCGGACTATCGCGCCGGTGGCTATGCCTGAAGATGGCGTCGGAAGCTGTTTGCTATAGGGTGACCCTGGAACACCGAGTCAGCCGCAGGAGGCTTTTAACATGAGTTCACAACCGGATGGTTACACCGCCTTTAGCGCCTCGGGTGACGCGCCCGGCGTGTTGGTATTACACGCCTGGTGGGGCTTGAACGACGATGTCCGTAGCTACTGCAACGCCCTGGCGCAGGCCGGCTTTAGCGCCTTTGCGCCCGATCTGTATCAGGGGCAGGTGGTGACCAGTATCGAAGCGGCCGAGGCCACCAGTGATGCGCTGGACCATGCTCAGGCCAGCCAGACTCTGGTTACCGCTGTCGACTGGCTGGCCGAGCAGACCGGCGAGCAGCACAGCGGTGTCGCCGCTGTGGGTTTTTCGTTGGGGGCTTATCTGGCCTTGGGACTGTCGATCAACCATCCCGAGCGGCTGCATTCGGTGGTCAGTTATTACGCCGCCCGGCCGGACGATTACGGCTCGGCGCGGGCTCGATATCTGGCGCATATGGCGCAATCCGATCCCTTTGCCAGCGAGGCTGAAATCGATGCCTGGCAAGCCGCGTTGGCAGCTGCAGAGCGGCCTTTGCTGCTGCATCGTTATCCGCAAACCGGCCACTGGTTCGCCGAACCGTCGCGCCCGGAGGCCTATCAGCCAGCCGCAGCAGACTTGGCTTGGCAGCGTACTCTGGCGTTTTTGCGCAACCCACAACGGGACTGAAAATACCATCGCTGGGTGCTAGGCATCGCCGGCTTCCACCCGGTTACGACCGGCGTCTTTGGCGCGATACAGCGCTTGGTCGGCGCGCCGGAAAATCTGCGTTAATGACTGATCGGCCTGACCGCTGGCCCAACCGATGCTGAGCGTCAATTGCACCTGCGGCGCTTCTTCCAGGCATAACTGACTGACCGCTTCGCGCACCGCTTCGAGCATGGGCGGCAGTTGCTCGTCGTCGAGGCCGTAGCAAAGCAAAGCGAACTCTTCCCCGCCGAGCCTGGCAACCAGCCGTTGATCGTGATCCTTACTCAGCAACTGCGCTTCCAGACAGCGCGCCACTGCCTGCAAAAACAGATCACCGATCGGATGGCCGTGGGTGTCGTTGACCTGTTTAAAGTGATCCAGATCGAAAATAGCAGCATGCAATTGCGCCTGAGTCAGCCGTGCCAGGCGATGATGCAGTTCGCCGAAATCGTCCAGCTGGCGGCGATTGGGCAGGCCGGTCAGCGGGTCCGTCAAGGCCATCTGGCGCAGCCGGCGATTGCTCTCGGCCAGCTGCTGAGTGCGCTCTTCCACCTCCTGTGCCAGCCGATCCGCCTGGGCCGTTTTCAGCTCCAGCGATTCCTGCTCCAGGCGCTGGCGCCGCAGTATGGAATAGCGTAATTGAAAACCGAGCAGTACGAAGAAGCCCAGACAGGTCAGGCCCAGGCCAGCCAGACAGAGGGTGATCAGCGCGTCGGTATAGTCAATCCAATCGAGCCAGGCGAGCAACAGCAACAAGGCTGAGACCAGCATGGGCGACCAGATCAGCGCGAACAGCCGCGCCCGGCGTGAACCGCCACGCACTTCAAAGATCAGCATGGCGACAATCAGCGCCAGGATGACGAACAGCCAATAGATGGCGAACTGCATCAGCCAGGTGCGCTGGCCGATCAAGGCCAACACCAGGCCACCGGCCACTAACAACGCCAGCAAGCCTTTAATAACGCCCGACAAGCGTGGCCGATGATGGCGTCCGCTGAGCATGGTGGGCGCCATCCAGCCGAAACTGAGCGCCAGCAGGTAGGTCGTCACGGGTCCGGCAAAGCGATTAATGGCCATGGTGTTGGGCCACAGATACTGAAAGCCGTAACCAAACACCTGCAGGAAAAACAACATCGCCGCGATATTGAACAGGCCGAAGGCCAGATAAGCGGGCAGCCGGGTGGCGCCGTAGGTCACCAGACACAGGCTGGCCAGGACGATGACGGTGGCGAAAAACAAACCATTGCGAATGGTGCGTTTTTCCGCCCAGTGCAAATAGGCATCGGGGCGCCAGACCGAGACCGGCAAACGAATCTGCCGGCTTTCAATCCAACCGCTCAGGGTCTTGGTTTCGCCCGCCTGCAACAGGAGAGGAAACAAATAACTGGTGTGGGCGATGGGGCGGGAGTCAAAGGACTGGTGATCACCGGTGTGCCAGTGCTGGTTGCCACCGATATTCAAGCTGATGGTATCGAGCGTCGACTCATCGATATGCAGCCACAGCGTTGTGGCCTCACTGGTGGCGTTGTGCAACTGGGCGCGAAAGTGCAGGCGCACATCCTGGCCGGTAAAACGCGACGCTTCCAGGTCCTGGTGCGCCAGCCAGTCACCGGCCAGAGGCAGCTGACCCGGCGGCTGCACCGCGACCTCCAGATGACCGTCCAGCCATAACCGATCCTCGCCCTGCCACGACAGCGGCGGGGCGTGCTCGTGTGCCTCTGTCTGGTCGATTAACAGAACCAGACAGAGGGCAGCACCGTAGAGCAGGCGGTGGTTGGCAATACAATCAAGCGGTCGCACTGGGGTCACCAGAGTTGCGCTCTTAGCGACGCACCCGATAGCAGGGTACGTATTCGCTGCCCGGCAGTTTCATGCGTTGCTGGCGGACAAAGGCTTCGAGCAAATCATCCAAGGGTTCCAGAATGTCGGCATCGCCGTGCAAATCATAAGGGCCCTGTTCTTCAATCAGTCGAATGCCCTGTTCTTTGACGTTGCCAGCGACGATGCCACTGAAGGCCCGGCGCAAATTAGCGGCCAGCAGATGCACGGCTATGTCTTTGCGCAAATCCAGTTTGGCCATATTGGCGTGCGTCGGCTCGAACGGACGCTGATATTCCAGATCGATGTGCAGCTGCCAGTTGAAGTGATAGGCGTCAGTGTGGGAGCGTCGGAACGCCTGCACCTGGGCAATGCCTTGCGCCATTTCACGCGCTGCCTCAGATGGATCACCGATGATGATCTTGTAGCGCCGCTGAGCGGCATCGCCCAGGGTGCGGCCAATAAAGTCGTTAAGTTGCTGGAAATAAGGTTCCGCCGATTTTGGCCCGCTGAGCACCAGCGGAAACGGCAAGTCGGCGTTTTGCGGGTGCAGCAGAATACCGAGCAGATAGAGCAGTTCTTCGGCCGTGCCGGCGCCGCCGGGAAAGATCACGATGCCGTGACCGACGCGCACGAAGGCTTCCAGGCGTTTTTCGATGTCCGGCAGAATCACCAGTTCATTAACGATGGGATTGGGCGCTTCGGCGGCAATGATGCCCGGTTCGGTCAGGCCGAGATAACGGGCATGACGAATGCGCTGTTTGGCGTGGGCAATGGTGGCGCCTTTCATCGGGCCTTTCATCGCACCCGGTCCGCACCCGGTGCAGATGTCCATGCCGCGCAGCCCCAACTCGTGACCGACATCCTTGGTGTATTCGTATTCTTCATGGCCGATCGAGTGACCACCCCAGCACACCACCATGCGTGGCTCTTGCGCCGGCACCAGCACGCGGGCGTTGCGCAGCAGATGGAAGACGTAATCGGTGACGCCTTCGCCGCTGTCGTGATCGAGGCGTTTGCTTTCGATTTCACTCTGGGTGTAGACGATATCGCGCAGCGCCGAAAACAGCATTTCGCGGGTCGAGGCGATCATTTCGCCATCGACAAAAGCATCGGCCGGTGCGTTATTCAGGTTCAGGCGAATGCCTCTGTCCTGCTGCACGATCTCGATGGAAAAATCCGGGTAGGTTTCCAGAATGGTTTTGGCGTTATCGCTGTCTGAGCCGGTATTCAAAATGGCCAGCGCACAGCGACGGAACAATTCGTAGTGGCCGAATTCGACCGATTTAAGCTTGTGGACTTCACGTTGCGACAGCACTTCCAGGCTGCCTTTGGGAGTAACAGAGGCGTTTAGTGTGGCACGTTGCATTCAGTCTTCCTGTGAGCGTACTGCATGGATGGCGAAGGTTTGATCGCCCGGTCCTTTAGTTTAGCGCCTGCAGCAGCATCTCGCCGAATTTCGCGTTTTGTGCCAGCGCCTGGCGGGCGAGAATTTTCATGGCGTGCGGGTCTTTGATGGTGATCTGGCTGGGGTCGGCGTGCTCATCAAAGGCCAGCGCGCGACTCAGCCAGAAGCGAGTCGCGGCTTGCACCACCAAGCTGGGCAGGGCCGCTATTTCGTCGCGCTGCAGCGGTCGTTGCTGATGGTAAGCCTGCACAAAGGCGAGGCTTTGTTGCCAGTCCAACTGGCCATCGGCATCGAGGCACCAGTCGATCAGACAGACGGCGATGTCGAGCGCGTAATGATCGATACCGGCGAAATACCAATCGATAATGCCGGCCAGTTCATCGCCGTCGAACAGGGCGTTGTCGTGGAATAAATCGGCATGAATCACGCCACGTGGCAGATTGCGCGGCAGCTGATCAATAGTGCGCAAGGCGTCATTCAGCAGCGCCTGGTCGGTGCTGTCGAAGCCTGCCGCCAACTGGCTGGCCTGGTGATGAATCCAGTCAGCGTTGTGGCTGTGAATACGTTGACCACTGAATTTAGCCGTGCTGACGTGAATATTGGCCAGAGCGCGCGCCAGTGTTTGAGCGTGCTTCGGGCTGGCGCGATGATGCTCGCCAATGACGCGTTCGAACATCACCGCCGGCTTGCCTTTCAACAGCGTCAGCAACTCGCCTTCGGCGGTGCGAAAAGGTTGCGGCACGGCGCAGTTATCGTCGTGCAGGTGTTCACCGAGCGACAGAAAAAACGGCAGTTCATCGGCCTGCAGCGTCTCGAAAATGGTCAGCACGAAGCGCGACAGGTTGGTATCGATAAAGTAATTGGTGTTTTCCGTGCCCGCCGAAATGCCCTGATGATCGCTGTAGCGACCCAGAGTGTATTGGTCGAGCAGGGTTTCAACATCGGAGCGTGTCAGCTCGGTAAAAACGGACATACCGTACCGTCGGCTGGAATGGGACCGCGAGTATAAACGGCCGGGCGCGTGCGGCCCAGACTTGAAAGCGTCATCTGCTTTATCGAGGGCGTCAGGTCCGGCCGTGCGTGTTAACATGCCCGCCGGTCTCATCAAGGAATTTGCTGCTATGGCTGACAACAAAACCGGGCCCGTGGTGCTGGTGGATGGCTCTTCTTATTTGTTCCGCGCCTTCCATGCGCTGCCACCGTTGACCAACTCTGAAGGTCGCCAGACTGGCGCCATCAAAGGCGTGATCTCTATGTTGCGGCGCCTGGTCGATCAATATCCGGACAGCTGTATCGCCGTCGTTTTCGACGCCAAAGGCCCCACCTTCCGCAACGAGATGTACGAGCAGTACAAGGCCAACCGGCCGCCGATGCCGGAAGAGCTGAGGGAGCAGATTGAACCCATTCATACCCTGGTGCGGGCGCTGGGTTTGCCGCTGTTGTCGATCAGCGGTGTGGAGGCCGACGATGTCATCGGCACCTTAGCGCGCGAAGCCACCGAAAAACGCCTGGAGTGCATTGTCAGCACCGGTGATAAAGACATGGCGCAGTTGGTCAGCGAGCACGTCACCCTGATCGACACCATGAAAAACGAAACGCTGGACATTCCCGGCGTGGAAAACAAATACGGCTTCCCGCCTGATTTGATGATCGATTATCTGGCGCTGATGGGCGACAAGGTCGACAACATTCCCGGCGTGCCCGGCGTCGGTCAGAAAACGGCCTTGGCGTTGATTCAAGGCCTGGGTGGCCTGGACGATATTTACGCCAATCTCGACAAAATCGCTGAGCTTGATTTTCGCGGTGCCAAAACGATGGCGAAAAAGCTCGAAGAACACCGCGAGATGGCGTACCTCAGCTACGATCTGGCGACCATCAAACTGGACGTTGAGCTCGATATCACGCTCGATGCACTGGCGCCGGCCGACCCGGATAACGAAGCGCTGCTGGCGCTCTATCGTCAGTTCGAATTCAAAACCTGGATTCGCGAGCTGACCGGCGAAAGCGAGGACCCGGCGGCCGCCAAAGCCGCGCAACAATCGTCATCGGGCAATAGCACGAAAAAAACCGATACCCGGCCCAGTCTGGAAGCGCCCAAAGAGACCAACTACAGCGTACTGAGCAACGCTGACGATTTGGAAAAATTCCTCAAACTGGCCGATGACAGCGGTCATTTATCGGTACTGGCGGTGCGTGAAATTGGCCACTATCACCAGTCCGATCTGGTCGGCCTGGCGCTGGCCGTTAAAGCCGGTGTCGGTGCTTATGTGCCGTTAAAAGCCGAGCAGGGCGAGACCCTCAGTGAAAGCGATCTGTGGGATAAACTGGCGCCGCGCCTGGGCAGTTTTTCGGTGCGCAAAACCGGCTACGATTTTAAATCCTTCTGGCATGTGCTGACGCCGCGCAAACTGAAGGCCAGCAATCTGGGTCGCGATACGTTATTGATGGCTTTTGTTTACGACAGCACGGTGCGTCGCGACAACCGCTTAAGCAATCATTTCAGCCCGCTCAGTCTGGATAATTTGTTTCTGCAATATCTGGCCGAAGAACCAAAAACCATCGAAGATTTTCTCGGCAAATTCGGCAAGCGCCAGCTGCCGATCGCCAGTGCCGACCCGGCGGAAATCGGTCCCTGGTTTGCCGAACGCGCTGACCTGACGTTGCGTTTGGGCGAATGGCTCGATCAGGGTTTGAACAGCCGTGATTTGACCGGCGTTTATGAACACATCGAGCGGCCGTTGTCGAAAGTGCTGGCCGAAGTCGAAGACAACGGCACCCTGCTCGACACCAGCTATATCCGCAAACTCAGTCACGATTTTAAAGAGCGTCTGGCCGAGTTGGAAAAGCAGTGTCATGAACTGGCGGGCACTGAATTTAATCTGGGTTCGCCGAAACAGTTGGGCGAGGTGTTGTTCCAGAAAATGGAACTGCCGGTGGTCTCAAAAACCGCCAGCGGCGCGCCCTCGACCAACGAAGAAGTGCTGACCGAACTGTCGCAGCAGGGTTATGAATTACCGACGCTGATTTTGCAGTATCGGCATCTGTCGAAACTGGTTGGTACCTACACCGATCCGCTGCCGGAATCGGTCGAAGATGGCACCGGTCGTTTGCATACTTCTTATAACCAGACCGGCGCGCAAACCGGCCGTTTGTCATCGACCGATCCAAACCTGCAAAACATCCCGGTGCGCACCGAGGAAGGCCGTTCGATTCGTCGTGGTTTTGTTGCGCCCAAAGGCTGCAAAGTGGTGGCCGCCGACTACTCGCAAATTGAACTGCGCATCATGACGCACCTGTCGCAGGACGAGGCTTTAATCAACGCCTTCCGCGAAGGTCGCGATATTCACCGCGCCACTGCCGCCGAAGTAATGGGTCTCGCCGAAGACGAGGTCAGCAACGAACAGCGCCGCTCGGCGAAAGCGATTAACTTCGGTTTGATTTACGGCATGTCGGCCTTTGGTCTGGCCAAGCAATTAAACATCAGCCGCACCGATGCCCAGACCTATGTGAATACCTACTTCGAACGTTACCCGGGCGTGCGTCGCTATATGGATGAAACCCGTGCCGAGGCCGCCGAAACTGGCTATGTGGAAACGCTTTACGGTCGTCGTCTGTATCTGCCCGACATCAACGCCGGCAAACAAATGCTGCGTCGCGCCGCCGAACGCACCGCCATCAACGCGCCGATGCAGGGTACCGCTGCCGACATCATTAAATTGGCCATGGTCGATGTCGCCAACTGGCTGCACTCGGGAAAATACAAAGCGAAAATGGTGATGCAGGTGCACGATGAACTGGTGTTTGAAGTGCCCGAAGATGAACTCGATGAAGTGTGCGCAGGCATTCGCTTCCGCATGCAGCATTGTGCCCATCTGGATGTGCCCTTGATCGTTGATGTGGGCATCGGCGATTCCTGGGAAGCGGCGCACTGATCCAACGCAAGATGTTGATGAGTGATATGGCGTATGTTGAGCGGGTCGATGATTCAGAGGTTCGCTAGAAAATCGTTATGAACGCTACGCTGTTCAATATTTTGCTGGTCGCCTGGTTGTCGGGCCTGGGCGCCTTTGTAGGCGCTATGATCGCCGGTCTGGAGCGTTTTCGCGAAACCCCGATTAAGCGTGAAGTCATCCACGGCATCATTGCTTTTGGTGGTGGTATCTTGCTCGCCTCGGTGGCCTTTGCGCTAACGCCCGAGGGCATCAAAGAGCTGAGCCCCTTACACCTGGCGTTGGTGTTTATCGCCGGTGGCTGTGTGTTCTGTGGCATGGACATCTGGCTGTCGAAACGGCGTGGTTCGATGGCGCAATTAATGGCCATGTTGATGGACTATATTCCCGAGGCCATCAGTCTGGGTGCTGTCTTCGGTTACAACCCGCATTTGGGTTGGTTGTTGGCCTTGATGATCGGTATTCAAAACCTGCCGGAAGGCTTTAATGCCTATCGCGAATTACGCCATAACCGACTGCGCGCCCGGCCGGTTTTGATCATCTTTTTTGGCTTCAGTTTTCTCGGTCCGATAGCCGCCAGTCTGGGTTATTTTCTGCTGCAGGAACGTTCCGTTATCACCGCCAGCATTATGATGTTTGCCGCCGGTGGCATTCTCTATCTGGTGTTTCAGGACATCGCTCCACAAGCCCGGGTACGCCGCCATTGGACACCGCCTTTAGGCGCAGTGTTGGGGTTTGTATTGGGGATGTTGTGTCATCAGGTGTTGCTCTAACCGGCCAGCAATTTAATACCAAAAGCGGTTAAGCACAGACCAACGCCCTTTTCGATCTGCGCTTTGATCCTGGTCATTTTGTGACGCAGCGGTGCCCAGCTTAGTACTGTGGCGACCAGGGCAAACCAGAGCAGGTGGCAAATGGCGATATAGAGACCGTAAGCCAGCTCGATGGAGAGCGGCGTCTGCGGCGAAGTCACTTGGCTGAAGATGGCGACAATAAACAGCATGGTTTTCGGGTTCAGCGCATTGGTGCCGAATCCCAGCCAGAATGCTTTTACCGGTCGCATAGTCAGGCTGCCAGCGTCGATGTTCTGTTCCGCTGCTCTGGGCTGCCCTCGCACCCAGGCGCGAATGTCCGGCCAAAACGCGGCCAATCCCAGCCAGATCAGATAGCTCGCGCCCAGATAGCGCAAGGTTGTCAGCAGCCACTGCTGTTCTGCCAGCAAGACGCCCAGCCCAATAAGGGTGTAACTCAGATGAACGGAGATGCCGCAAGCGATGCCCAGCGCGCCGAACAGTCCTGCCCGGCGGCCGCCGCCAAGCGTCAACCGGGTGATCATGGCGAAGTCGGGACCGGGGCTGATAACGGCCAATAAGGTGATGACGCCGACGGCAGTGATTTCCCAGAAACTGATGTCCATAACGTTTAATTAACCTTGCTTATTGGTGAGTAAATCGATATTAAAATTCCCATTAACGCGATTAAAACGAAAAATAATGGGATAAATGGTGAGCAACACTCACAATAAGCGACGGCTTCCTCCGCTGTCGGCCTTGCCGGCTTTTGAAGCTGCGGCCCGTCACCAAAGCTTTAGTCGAGCGGCTGAAGAGCTGCACCTGACACACGGTGCGATCAGCCGGGCCGTGGCGCAGATAGAAGACCGGCTTGGCGTGACGCTGTTTCAACGCCGCAATCGTCGCGTCTGGCTGACACCGGCCGGTGAGCGACTGTTGCGAGCCACGTCTACCGCGCTGGATCAGTTAGGCGAGGCGGTCGAGGGTTTGCATCTGCACGACAGCGCTTCGCCGCTGTTAACCATCTCCTGCGAGCCCAGCCTGGCGATGCGTTGGCTGATGCCACGACTGGGTCGGTTCCGAGACACTCATCCCGAGTTGAACATTGATTTACGCATGGCCGGAGGGCCGATCGACTTACTGGCGGAAGGCTGTGATCTGGCCATTCGACGTACCGACTTTGGTTTGCCGGATGACGCTGTGCTAACGCCGCTGTGGTCGGAAGTCGCGGGTCCTGTTTGTGATCCGAATTGCTGGGAAAATCTATTACAGCGCAATCTGAGCAATGCCCGGCTGTTGCACAGCCGCACTCGACCGGACGCCTGGGATAGCTGGCAGCGCGCCAGCGGCCATTCATTTACAGCAGCCAGCGAGCAATATTACGATCATTTTTTCTTTGCGCTGCAGGCGGCGGTGAATCGTCTGGGCACAGCGATCGGACCTTTACCCCTGGTGTACGATGACCTGATGGCCGGTCGGCTGATTGCACCTTTCGGTATGGTGCCGACTGGATACGACTATGTACTGATCAGTCTGGAGCGCCCTGAACAAGACAGTCGGGTTGAGGCTTTCCACCGGTGGTTGATGGCGGAAATTCACGCCATGGAATCCGCTGGGTGGAATCAAAGTGGCCAGCGCCTTTGATGTTGCGCTAGGCCGACTTCCAAATCAGCGCACCGCCGAAGCCGATAAAGGCCGCGCCAGTTGCGCCATTGGCGGCTGCTTTGTAGCCTGCGTTGCTGAATTTTGAAGTTAGCGTCCGCGCGCTCCAGGCGTAAAAACTGAGCGCCGTAAAAGAGCAGGCTGCAAAGGTAAATGCCAGCAGCATCGACTGGCCGACGACATTGCCATCGCGCGCAATAAACTGCGGAAACAGCGCTGAATAAAACAGGATGGCTTTGGGATTGGATAGCCCGACCAACAGTGCTTCCAAATAGAGTTTGAGTCGGCTTTTGGGTGCTTGTACCGAGGACGCTTTTTGGTGCACGCGCTGCCAACTGGCACGAATGAGTTTTATGCCGATCCACACCAGATAAAGCCCGCCAAATATCTGCACCCAGTGCACGACGGTTGGAAAGACTTCAAATAAAACCACCACGCCGACGCTGGCAATTAACGCATAAAACAGCATAGCGCTGAGGTTGCCGGTGATGGCGATCAGCGCTGAACCGAAAGAATGCTGAGCGCCGTTTCTTAGCGCCAATACAACCGCTGGGCCGGGTGAAAATGTCACCATCAAAGCGACGCTTAAGAAGGCGAACCAGGTGTGAAGTGACATTGGTTGGTTTCCTTGTTGTGAGGTTGTTGGGCCGCGCCGAGCTCGGGCAGCTCTGCCGGTGGGACGCCGCAAGTACATCCCTGTAAGCTCGGTTGTCGCCATCCATGGCGACAAACGCCCACCGACAGAGCTGCCCAACCCCGTCGCTCCAGCAGCGATTTCGATTCAAATTTTCCCGAAGCCACCACCCCCAGGCGTTTCCACCTGCAACTGATCACCCGCATCCAAAACCGTACTGGCTTTTCCGGCCAGGGTTTCTTCGCTGCCATCGGCGCGAATCACGGTATTGTGACCCTGCTGTCCCGGCTCGCCGCCGTCCATGCCGTAAGGCGGAACTTCACGACGGTTCGAGAGAATACTGACATCCATTTTTTCCAGGAAGCGGATGCGTCGGGTCACGCCGTTGCCGCCGCTGTGTTGACCTTTACCGCCGGAGTCTGCGCGAATGCGGAATTCTTCCAGTCGTACCGGGAAACGCCACTCCAGAATTTCCGGGTCGGTTAAGCGCGAGTTGGTCATATGAGTGTGCACCGCGCTGACCCCATCGGCCTTGGCTGTGGCGCCGCTGCCGCCGCACAGGGTTTCGTAGTACTGGAACTGGTCGTTGCCCCAGGTCAGGTTGTTCATTGTGCCTTGCGACGCGGCCGCGACACCGAGCGCGCCGAACAAAGCATCGACCGCGACTTGTGAGACTTCCACATTGCCCGCCACCACGGCCGCCGGGTAAACCGGGTTCAACATACAGCCTTCCGGCACGACGATGTTCAGCGGCCGCAAACAACCGCCGTTAAGCGGAATCTGGTCGTTGACCAGGCAGCGGAACACGTACAAAACCGCCGCGTGTGTCACCGCCAAAGGCGCGTTGAAGTTGTGCGGATGCTGGCCGCTGGTGCCGGTGAAATCGATGGTCGCTTCGCGCTTGGTTTTGTCGACCGAGATCGATACGGCGATGGCGGAACCATCGTCCAGTGGATACTCGAATGAGCCGTCGCTGAGCACGTCGATGACCCGGCGCACGCTTTCTTCGGCGTTGAACTGAACGTGGCGCATGTAAGCGCTCACCACCTCCAGGCCATAGTGTTTCACCACAGAATGCAGCGCTTGCATGCCGGCTTCGCAGGCCGCTAATTGGGCGCGCAGATCGGCGATATTGACGTCGATGTTGCGCGCCGGATAACGCGCGCCGCTGAACAGCTCGCGCACCAGGGCTTCCTGGAAGGTGCCGCTGTCGACCACCTTGACGTTATCGAGCAGCACACCTTCCTGGTCGATGTGGCTGGAGTCAGACGGCATCGAGCCGGGGCTGGTGCCACCCACATCGGCGTGGTGACCGCGCGAGGCGACATAAAACGCCACTTCGCCCTCCATAAACACCGGCTTGATGACGGTGATGTCGGGCAGGTGGGTGCCGCCGTTGTAAGGGTCGTTGAGCATGTAGGCATCGCCCTCACGCATCTTGCCGGAGTTCTTGGCGATAACGGTTTTGATCGAATGACTCATCGACCCTAAATGCACCGGCATATGCGGCGCGTTGGCGACCAGTTCGCCCTCGGCATCGAAGATGGCGCAACTGAAATCCAGTCGCTCTTTGATGTTCACCGAGGTGGCGGTGTTTTGCAGTACCAAGCCCATCTGTTCGGCGATGTGCATATAGAGATTGTTGAAAATTTCCAGCGTGATCGGGTCGGCTTCAGTGGTGTCGGGCGTGGTGCTGCGGGTGACGGCAACCTGCTCGAGCAGGATGTCGTTGTTCGCGGTCAGCACCGCCTGCCAACCGGGTTCAATCACCAGGGTCGCAGTCTTTTCGATGATCACCGCCGGCCCGTTAATAGCAGCGCCAACCTTTAACTGATCGCGTTGATAGAACGGCGCCTGGTACTGCTCGCCACCGGTGGTCAGGTTGTGGCAGACCGGTTCCGAGGCGTCGGCCTGATTTGGCGATGCGCTGGCACCCAGTTCGGTGCCACCGCCGAGCGCTTCCACTTGCAGCGCTTCGATAATCAGCGGCGTTTGTTCGGAGATAAAACCAAAACGCTGCCGATGTTCGGCTTCGAAGGCGGCCTGAATATCGGCGCGGCTGCCGAAGGGCACCAGCAAGGTGGTGTCCGAACCCTGGTATTTCACGTGCACCCGGCTGATGGTTGCGATGGCATCAGGCGCAACGCGTTGATCGACCAGCTTGGCGATGCCGTTATCGGCCAGTTCAATTTGCTGCCTATCCAGCTTGGCAACGCTGTCGTCATCGAGCGGCAATTCGACGCTGACTTCACTGAGATCACGCACATCGGCGAGCCCCATACCGTAGGCAGAAAGCACGCCGGAATAGGGGTGCAAAAACACCTTCTTCATGCCCAGCGCTTCGGCCACCAGGCAGGCATGTTGACCACCGGCGCCACCGAAGCAGCACAGCACATAATCCTGAATGTCGTAACCGCGCTGGGTGGAAATGTGTTTGATGGCGTTGGCCATATTGTCGACGGCGATGGTCAGAAAACCTTCGGCGACTTGTTCGGGTGTGTAGCTCTGGCCGGTCTGCTGTTCGATGCTCGCGGCCATCTCGGTGAAGCCACGGCGTACAGCGTCGACATCCAATGGCTGGTCGGCATTGGGGCCGAATACCTTGGGAAAATAATCGGGCTGTAATTTGCCGAGCATAACGTTGCAGTCGGTGACGGTGAGCGGGCCGCCATTGCGATAACAGGCCGGGCCGGGAAAGGCGCCGGCGGAATCCGGGCCGACGCGGAAGCGGCTGCCGTCGAAATTGAGAATGGAACCACCACCGGCGGCGACGGTGTGAATCGACATCATCGGTGTCTGCAAACGGAAGCCGGCGACCTTGGTTTCAAAGGCGCGTTCGTATTCACCCTGATAGTGGCAAACGTCGGTCGAGGTGCCGCCCATATCGAAACCGATCAGCTTATCGAAACCGGCCTGGTCAGCGGTTTTTACCATCCCGACTACGCCACCAGCCGGGCCACTTAAAATAGCGTCTTTGCCGTTGAACAACTGCGCATCGGTGAGGCCACCGTTGGATTGCATAAACATCAGGCGGCCGGGTTCGTCGACGAAATCGTCGAGTTCGCTGGCCACCTGATTAACGTAGCTTTTTAGAATGGGCGATAAATAAGCATCGACCACAGCGGTATCGCCACGGCTGACAATTTTCATCAGCGGGCTGGCTTCGCTGGAAGCCGTCACCTGCGTAAAACCGATCTCTCTTGCCAGCGCCGCAACCTGCTGTTCGTGGCTGCCGTTGCGATAGGAATGCATCAGCACAATGGCGCAGGCGCGCAGGCCGTCGTCGAATGCGGCTTGCAGCACGCGGCGCGCCTGTTCCAGATCGAGCGTTTCCAGCACCTGACCTTGCGCATCGAGGCGTTCGTTGAGCTCTTCGACCCGGGCATAAATCATCTGCGGCAGTTCGATATTAATGGCGAACAAATCCGGCCGCGATTGATAACCGATGCGCAAAACGTCAGCAAAACCGCGCGTGGTTAACAGCAAGGTTGGCTCGCCTTTATGCTCGAGTAACGCATTGGTGGCGACGGTGGTGCCCATCTTGATGGCATCGATCTGTTCGACCGGAATGCGCGCGCCTTTTGCCAATCCCATCAGGTCGCGAATGCCTTGGATGACCGCATCGCGATACTGCGCCGGGTTGTCGGACAAAAGTTTATGACTGATTAATTCACCGTCGGGTTTGCGCGCCACTATGTCGGTGAAGGTGCCGCCACGGTCCACCCAAAAAGACCAGGGTGTTGTTGCAGGGCTTGGCGTACTCATAGCGAAATATTCTCCGAAAAAATTCTGTTCACGATCAGTTGTTCAGCACCGTCGGTAACCACAAGGCGATCTGCGGGAACACAGTGATCAGCACCACGGCCAAAATCAGTATCAGGAAAAACGGCAGTGCATAACGGGCGACGGTGAAGATGTCTTTACCGGTCAGCGACTGAATAACAAAGAGGTTAAAACCGACCGGCGGGGTGATCTGCGACATCTCCACCACCAGCACCAAATAAATACCGAACCAGAGCAGATTAATGCCGGCAGCATCCACCAATGGCAGGATCACCGAGGTGGTCAGCACCACCACCGAAATGCCGTCGAGAAAGCAGCCGAGAATGACAAAGAGAATCGTTAGGGCGATCAGCAACATGGCGACCGACAAATCCATGCTGGCCACAAACTCGGCGAGCATGGCGGGGATGCGCAGAAAACCCATGGCCGTGGTCAGCAGATGCGCACCGGCGAGAATCAACAGAATCATGCACGACATGCCGGTGGCGCCGATCAGCGATTGTCGGAACAGCGTCCAGTTCAGGTTGCCGCCGAGCTTTGCCAGAATCAGCGAACCGAGCACACCGAGCGTGGCCGCTTCAGTCGCCGTGGCCCAACCCATATAGATGGAACCGATAACAAAAGTGATCAGCGTGGCGATGGATAACAGCCGGCGTGATTGCTTGAGTTTTTCCATAAAACTCATCGGTTCGCCCAGTGGTGCGGCCTTGGCTTTGTTCAACAAAGACCACAGCACCACATAAGCAATAAACAAAGCCGCCAACATCAAACCAGGCAACGCACCGGCCATAAATAACCGCGATACCGAAACCTCGGCCGACACACCGTAGACGATCAGAATAATCGACGGCGGAATTAAAAAGCCGAGCGTGCCGGAACCGGCCAGGGTGCCGATGGCCATCGACTCGTGATAGTCGCGCTTTTTCAGTTCCTGCAAACTGAATTTGCCGACGGTTGCTGTCGTCGCCGCCGACGATCCGGACACCGCCGCAAACAGACTGCAACCGAGCACATTGACGTGCAGCAAACCGCCGGGAATTTTATCGAGCCAGGGCGCCAGGCCGTTGAATAAATCTTCCGATAAACGGGTACGAAACAGGATCTCGCCCATCCAGATAAACAGCGGTAAGGCTGCTAAAGTCCAGGAAGCGCTGCCGCCCCAGGTGGAGGTCGAGACCACCATGCCGATGGCGAATTGGTCGTTCAGTACCAGCGCCAGCAAGCCGATTAAAAACAGCGAGCCGGCTACCCACACACCCAGGCTGAGCAGGGTGAACAGGACGACGACCAGAATGATGGAAATAACAATGGGGTCCATTTTTCGGCCTCTATTCGGTGCCCTCGCCGCTAGCTTCGGCGAGGATGTAGCTGGGTGTTCGACCGCTGATGGCGCGCAGCCAATCTTCGAAAACGGCCAGGCAGAACAGCGCCATGCCAAACACCATGGAGCTTTGCGGAATCCATAACGGCACCGCGACCATGCCGGTGCTGACGTCGCCGAAGGCGTGGGTTTCCAGCACAAAACGGCTGAAGGCGATGGTCAGATAGAGCGTCAGACCGAGTAGCAAGGTCAGACCGAAAATTTCGGCAAAGCGGCGCTTGTTGCCGAGACGCTCGAGCAACAACACCACTCGAATATGGGCGTTGTGACGAAAGCTGTAAGCCAGCCCATAGAACAACACCGAGACCAATAAAAAGCCGGTGAAGTCTTCAGCCGAGGGCACGATGATGCCGAACCAGCGCCCGACAATTTGCGCCAGAATCAGCAGGCCGATACCCGCCAGGCTGGAAGCGGCCAGCACCAGACCGAGCGCATAGAGGCCATTGAGCAAACGATTAATCATGGCGTTGGCTCCGAGAAAAAGCGGGGCGCAATACACTCCAAAAGGAGCACACCCCAAGGGAAAACGGCCGGTCAGCGAAAGGGTTTCTGGCCGGCCGGCGTGTTGCGTTACTGACCGACGATATCGGCGATGGGGTTATCGCTGTCGTAACCCATTTCGTCGAACCATTCATTGGTCATGGTCTGGCCAACATTGCCCAGCGTTTCGGTAAGGTCGGCATTGGGGCTGTAAACGGTCATGCCGTTTTCGGCCAGCTCAGCCGTCTTGGCATCGGTTTCGGCGATGGCCATTTCCCAGCCGCGGGTTTCAGCAGCGGCAGCCGCTTCCAAAACGGCTTCCTGAACCTCCGCCGGCAGACGGCTGAAGGCACGGGCGTTCACGAACACCATGTTTTTCGGAATCCAGGCGCGGGCGTCCAGGTAGTAATCGGTGTAGTCCCAGGCCTGGCTGGAAACGCCGGTGGTCGGCGACGTGGCCATGGCTTCGATGATGCCGGTGCTGAACGCCTGCGGAATTTCCGGCGTCTGTACGGTGGTCGGGGTTGCACCCAGCAGTTCAGCCATACGCGACGTCGAGGCGCTGTAGGCGCGCATTCTCATGCCTTCGAAGTCGGCACCGCTGGTGATTTCTTCTTTGCTGTAGAAACCCTGCGGTGGCCACGGCACAGCGTACAACAGTTGCAGACCTTGCTCCGCCAGAGCAGCTTCAACGTCTGGGCGAGTGGCATCCCATAATGCTTTGGCGCCATCGAAACTGGTGACCAAAAAGGGAATATTGTCGGCCTGGTAGAGCGGGTTTTCGTTACCCAGCAAGCCCATAAAGACTTCGCCAATCGGCACCTGGCCGGAGCGCACGGCGCGGTGAATTTCCGGGTGTTTTACCAGGGAGGCACCGGAGTGCACGACAATTTCCATCTCGCCGTCGGTGGCCGCAGCCACATCTTCAGCGAACTGGCGAATGTTTTGGGTGTGGTGGGTGCCGTCGGCGTAAGGCGTTGGCATGTCCCACTTGATGTCGGCCTGGGCGGTGGCCGCAGCCAGAGCGGTGATGGCGCTGAGCGCCAGGGGTTTGATCAGTTGTTTCATGTCCGAATCCTCAGTCATCAATTGAGTCCGCCGCAGCGAACGAAGGGTGCAAGGTGCGATCGTTCAGCGGCGAACCACGACATTGAGACGGTTAACCGCAGTAAGGGTCAGCCGGACATGGCGGGTTGGCAGTTGGTGCAAGGTCATTGGTTTTGACGCCTCTCACGGATCGCTTTTTTATCGTTATTGGTGATTCCTCGTCGGGAATCTTTTTAGTGATTTAAGGCGTGATTTGCGGTTTTTCTTTCTAGTGAGGTCACTATAAACAGTCATAAAATTCAGAGTCAATAAAAATTGAATACAAATTGTATTCAATGGCGCGCAGAGGCAAAGGGCGTCGTTTTCAGCGTCGAGAAGATTGCCCGAGGCTTCGTCTTCCAGCCAATGGCAACCCGTTGCGATTATCTAACCGAGGAATAAAACAACTCTGCTTTATAGCAGAAGGTCTGAATAACACCCTGGCTCGGGATACGTCAGCCCTGCTCTGAGGCACGCTATGTATCGCACCATTTTTAAGCCAGCCTGGGCGGATAACGCCGCCGCCCAAACGGCGTTTGCGTCATGATTCAACCAAAACCAACTATTTGCGATTTTTCAAACGATTTAGCCGATTTTCCTGAAAAATAACACGTTTATTCAAACCCTAAATACAACGACTGTGCTTTATAACAGAGCCTCTGAATAACCCTCTGGTCACTCACTGGCCGGGCCCATTCAACCCTGTTTTGAGGCACGTTATGAAGCATCTCACCCCACCCAAAATAATCAGCGCCCTGCTGCTCGCCATCGTGCTGAGTGGCTGCGATTCCGACTCTACTGGACCTATTGATCCAACAGACCCAACAGAGCCGGTCACTGAGTTCAGTCTTAAGTTGGACGGCATCAAAACCTTCCACTTCCGTTGGCCGGCGGTTGAAGGTGCCACCCACTACCAACTCCACGAAGACCCGGATGGCAAAGCCGGCCCCGAAGATTGGACGATGTTGGCCGAACTTCCCGCCGATACCCACGAGTACCGCCTGAAAGTCCCGCTCTATGCGCGCGCCCACGCCCAGTATCTGCTGAGCAGTTGTAACGAAGATGGCTGCACCGAAGGCCGGGCTTTGATGATCGATGGCAATCCCGAGCTCAACCATCTGGTCGAAGGCATCGGCTACCTGAAAGCGAGTAATACAGGGGAGGGAGACAAATTTGGAAACACCGTCAGCCTGAACCAGGACGGCACGGTGCTGGCGGTTGGGGCGGTCAATGAAAGAGGCGCTGACAATAATGCGTGGTACTCCGGCGCTGTCTATCTTTTTAGCCAGGACGCCCAGGGCAACTGGCAAGCGCGGCAGCTTATCCGGGCAAAGGATACGACGACATTCGATAACTTCGGCGCCTCTGTCAGTCTGAACGATGCGGGCGATGTGTTGGCGGTTGGGGCGTCTGGAGAAAATAAAAATAACGGTGCCGTCTATCTTTTCAGCCCGGACAGCGAGGGGGTTTGGAAGGAACAGACCGTCATCACGGTCGATGACGATGACGATGGCGATTATGGCCGATTCGGCATCTCCGTCAGCCTGAATAAAGACGGAACGGTGCTGGCGGTGGGAGCAGACGGTCTAGCTGGAAGTGCCACTAAACTTGGCTACGCCTTCATTTTCGTACCCAATGACGAAACCCCTGAAGACACCACAGACTGGAAGCAACAGGCCAGCCTCTCTGCGAGCAATGCTGAACCTGATGATCTGTTTGGTGGTTCCGTGAGTCTGAACGATGCCGGTACCTTGGTGGCGGTGGGTGCGCCGTATGAAGACAGCTCGGCTACAGACGTATTGGTCGGTGACGATCAACCAACAACGAAAGACGACGACAATAATAACGATGCGCCTTATTCAGGTGCGGTCTATCTGTTTGGCGCGGACAACGGCGCTTGGACACAGCAGGCCTACATCAAGGCCAGCAATACCGGCGAGGGCGACTGGTTTGGCATTTCCGTCAGCCTGAACGGCGACGGTAGGGTGTTGGCAGTGGGGGCACAGTATGAAGATCACTCTGCTCAAAGCGTCCATCTCTCACCACCGGAAACCGGCGATGGCGACGCGCCTGATTCAGGTGCGGTCTATCTGTTCGGCCTGGATAGCAACAACACCTGGGAACAGCAGGCTTATATCAAGGCGAGCAATACCGGCGAGGGGGACAGCTTCGGCACCTCCGTCAGCCTTAGCGCCGATGGCCAGCGACTGGCCGTGGGGGCGAAGGGGGAGCGCAGCAACGCCACCGGCCTGAATGGTAACGACGAGGATGATACGGTTGGCTATGCCGGTGCCGCCTATAGCTACGTCGTCAAGCCCGACGGAAGCTGGCAGTTTGAAAGCTATCTTAAGGCGTCCAATACCGGAGGAGCGGATTATTTCGGCAAGGCCCTGTCCCTCAGTGGTGACGGCCAAACCCTGGCGGTGGGCGCGGAAGGTGAAGACAGCAAAGGCCAAGGCGTGGGTGGTTTGGACGGCGACGACCTGCCTGAGGGCTTTGACCCTCTGGCCGACAACACGATGCCTTTATCTGGTGCGGTCTACCTCTACTGAGCTGCGTGGTTAACCCCAGAACCTACCCTAGCTAAACCCACCCGGCCCTGCCTCGCAGCGCCGGGTTTTTTTACAGCGACGCAGCGGCGCGGGCGGCCTGATCGTAGAGGGTAGAAATCGTGCGCAGTTTCTTGGCCATGTCGCTCAGTTCGGTGGCGTCGATGCCCAGGTTTTCGAGCCAGTCGAGCAGGCAGTCGTTGCGGATATCGCGGTAGCGCAGGCACAGGGCTTCGCCTTCAGCGGTGGTGGTGTAGAAGGTCTCCTTGCCGACTTTTTTGCTCTCTACCAAGCCCATCTTGCCGAGTTTGCGCAGCGAATAAGACACCGTATGGGTGTCTTCCACATTGAGCACGAAGCACACATCGGCGATGCGTTTGGGCCGCTGGCGGTGGTAGACGTTGTGCAGCACCAGAATATCGATGGGGCTCATTTCCTCGTTGCCGGCGGCGGTCATGCAGTGCACCAGCCAGCGCGAAAAGGTGTTTTCAGCGGTGATTAACGCGTATTCGAATTCGCTGAGTTCGCTGCTGCGTTCGCTCAGGTGGGCGGAGGAAACAATGGACGCCTTGGGCATGAGAAGTTCGACTCGGCAGTGGTGAAACGGAAAGCTGCGATCATAACCGCCGATTTTTGGGCTGTACAACTTGCTCCCGGTGCGGGGGCGGCGTTACTCTGGCGCGGTCTTGTCGGAGTGCCGGGTTGATAACCTGGCTGAGATCGCATCAGCGGGATCCGTGGAACCTGATCGAGTTAAGGCTCGCGAAGGGAACAAGTCGAGGTGGTCATTCAGCTTTATTGTGCCGCCTCCGGTTCGCTACAGGTGAACCGCTTGTTTGGGTCCGCGTCGACAAAAACGCCGCCCAAACTGCGTCGTTTTTGTTGGCGCGTACCTTTCATATTGTTTTGCCCCGGTGCGGTCGCTCCGTCGCTCAACCAGCGAGGAACGACCGAAATGACCTCTTCTCAAAGAACCGATTTGGGCCAACGCGTCCAAACCATTAGCGCTGCCTCACGTGAACCTTTGCCCGGTTCGCGCCGGGTTTATGTGCACGGCAGCCGCGACGATATTCGCGTCGGCATGCGCGCCATCGACTTAAGCGACAGCCTGCTCAGCGATGGCCGCCGCCAGCCCAACGAACCGATTTACGTCTACGACAGCGCCGGGCCATACGCCGACCCGGACATCGATATCGACCTGCGCCGTGGCCTCGAACCCATGCGCTTAAGCTGGATTGAAGCGCGTGGCGACAGCGAAGCCTTGACCGCGCCGAGCGTCAAACCGGCCAGCGATCAACCTGAAAACCCTCTGCGTTTTGCCCAGAACCGGCCGCCGCGCCGGGCCAAAGCCGGCCACAACGTCACCCAACTGCATTACGCCCGCCAGGGCATCATCACGCCGGAAATGGAATACATCGCGCTGCGCGAGAACGAAGGCCGGGCGGCGCAGGAAGACGTGGGGCATCAGCATTCGGGCAATGCTCGTGGTGCCAGCTTGCGCGACTGGATTACCCCGGAATTCGTGCGCGACGAAGTCGCTCGTGGCCGCGCCATTATTCCGGCCAACATCAATCACCCGGAAAGCGAACCGATGATCATTGGCCGTAATTTCCGCGTGAAGGTGAATGCCAATATCGGTAATTCGGCGGTGACCTCAAGCATCGAGGAAGAAGTCGACAAGCTGGTCTGGGCGACGCGCTGGGGCGCCGATACGGTGATGGATTTATCGACCGGCAATAACATCCACGAAACCCGCGAATGGATACTGCGCAACTCACCGGTGCCGATTGGTACGGTGCCGCTCTACCAGGCGTTGGAAAAAGTGGGTGGTGTGGCTGAAGACCTCAGTTGGGAGGTCTACCGCGATACGCTGATCGAACAGGCTGAGCAGGGCGTCGATTACTTCACCATCCACGCCGGTTTGCGGCTTCACCATGTGCCGCTGACGGTCGATCGCGTTACCGGCATCGTCAGTCGCGGCGGCTCGATTATGGCGAAGTGGTGCCTGGCGCATCACCGCGAGAGTTTTCTCTACACCCACTTCGAGGACATCTGCGCCATCATGCAGGCTTACGACATCGCCTTCAGCCTGGGCGATGGCTTGCGCCCGGGTTCCATTGCCGATGCCAACGACGCCGCCCAGTTCGCCGAACTCGATACGCTGGGCGAGCTGACCCGCATCGCCTGGCAGCACGATGTGCAGGTGATGGTTGAAGGTCCGGGCCATGTGCCGCTGCATTTGATCGAAGAAAATATGCAGCGCCAATTGGCGAGCTGCGACGAAGCGCCTTTCTACACCTTGGGCCCGCTGGTCACCGACATTTCCCCGGGTTACGACCATCTGTCGTCGGCCATCGGCGCGGCCCAGATCGGTTGGCACGGTTGCGCCATGCTGTGTTACGTCACGCCCAAAGAGCATTTGGGCTTGCCCGACCGGGATGACGTTAAAGAAGGGCTGATCGCTTACCGCATCGCCGCTCACACCGCCGATCTCGCCAAGGGTTTTCCCGGCGCGCAACGGCGCGATAACGCTCTGAGCCGGGCGCGCTTCGAGTTCCGCTGGGAAGACCAGTTCAACCTCGGTCTCGACCCGGAACGGGCGCGCGAATTCCACGACCAGACGCTGCCCAAGCAAGGCCACAAGGTGGCGCATTTCTGTTCCATGTGCGGGCCCAAATTCTGCTCGATGAAGATCAGCCAGGAAGTGCGCGACGCTGCCCGTGCCGAGCGCATTCCCCTGGCCGAAGACGCCGCCGACGGCATGGCGCGCAAAGCCGCCGAATTCCAGGCCAGCGGCGGCGCGCTCTATCAGCCGGTGGGCGAGGATGCCGATCATGGCTGAGGCCAGGCCCATCGTCTGGAGCATCGCCGGCAGCGACAGCGGCGGTGGCGCGGGCATTCAGGCCGATGTGGCAACGCTGGTCGATCTGGGTGTGCATGCGTGCACCGTGGTTACCAGCCTGACCGCGCAAAACAGCCTCGGCGTGCAAGCCGTGCAGTCAGTTGAGCCGGAGATGTTCGCGGCTCAGCTCGAAGCGCTGGAGGCTGATTTGGCGCCAGCGGCGATCAAGATTGGTTTGCTGGGCTCGGTGCAACAGCTGGAAATCCTGGTGCAGCGCCTGCCCGGTTGGCGGTCACGTTGGCCCGGTTTAACGGTCGTGCTCGATCCGCTGACGATGGCATCGAGCGGCCACAGCTTGGCCGGCGCTGAATTGCGCGATGGCCTGAAACAACTGTTGCCATTGGTTGATCTGATCACACCCAACACACCGGAACTGGAACAACTGACCGGCCATCGCATCAGCTCAACCGACAGCGCCCGCCGCGCGGCCGAAGCACTGATGCAGGCAACCGGCACCCGCGTGCTCGCCAAGGGCGGGCATCTGGATAATGCCGATAGCAGCCTGGATCAGTTGATCAACGCTGAGGCCTGTTGGTGTTTTGAGCAGCCGCGTCAAAATACGCCGCACAGCCACGGCACCGGCTGCACGCTGAGCAGCGCCATCGCCGCTTTCTGCGCGCAGAACTGGCCGCTTGAAGACGCCGTTTTCCTCGCCAACGCCTATCTGCGTCGGGCGCTGGCGCAGGCTTATCCGACCGGCAAAGGCAGCGGCACTCTGGCGCGGCCGGGTTGGCCGGAAGTCAGCGATTTTGCTCAGGTTCGGTTGTTTGATGATCCGCCGGATTTGGGCGTTTTCCCCGCCTTGGAAGCACCCATCGGTGTTTATCCGGTGGTGGCCGATATCGATCTGCTCGAAGCGTTGTGCGCCGCTGGTGTGACCACGGTGCAGTTGCGCCTCAAAAGCGGCGAGCCCGCGACGATTAAAGCCGCCATTGAACGCGCCGTCGCCGCGGGCAAACGTTATGGCGCTCAGGTGTTCATTAATGACCACTGGCAATGGGCCATCGACGCCGGCGCCTTTGGTGTGCATCTGGGTCAGGAAGACGTTGCCGAGGCAAATCTGCACGCCATCGCCCGCGCTGGTCTGCGTCTGGGTTTATCGACTCATGGTCACGCTGAACTGGCGCGGGCGCAGCGGCTGCGGCCGTCCTATCTGGCGCTTGGCCATGTCTTTGCCACCCAGACCAAGCAGATGCCGAGTCAACCGCAAGGGTTGAAACGGCTGGCGATGTATCGACGTCAGGTGGGCGAGCAATGCCCGACGCTCGCCATCGGCGGCATCAAACAACAGCACTTTGCCGAGGTTGCTGCGACCGGCGTGGAAGGCGTGGCTCTGGTCACTGCCGTGACCGAAGCCGCCGATCCGGTCGCGGCCTGGCAACAACTGAATCAACACTGGCAGGAGGTTTGCCGATGAAACCTATGGCTCTCTTTGTGAACGGCGAGGTGGTGCAACTCGAGGGCAGCACAACGCTGGCCGCCTTGATGCTGGAACGTTATGGCGAACGCGATAACTTAGCCGTGGCGCTGAACCGACTGGTGGTGCCACGTGCCGACTGGGCCAGCACCGAATTGAATCAGGCCGATCGCCTGGATGTGTTTCACGCCGTGGCCGGAGGTTAAGCATGCTGACCATCGCCGATACTCAATTGTCCAGCCGCTTGCTGACCGGCACCGGCAAATTCAGTCATCCGCAGGCCATGATCGAGGCCCTGCAAGCCAGCGGCACCGAACTGGTCACGCTGGCGCTGCGCCGGCTGGAGCCGCAGCACAGCGATCATATTTTCCAGCCGCTGAGCCAGGCCGGTTATCGCCTGCTGCCCAACACCTCGGGCGCACGCAGCGCCGCCGAAGCGGTGCAGGCGGCGCGGCTGGCGCGCGAAGCGCTGGGCACGCCCTGGCTGAAACTGGAAATCCATCCCGACCCGCGCTGGCTGATGCCCGACCCGGTGGAAACCCTGGCCGCCGCCGAGCAACTGGTGCGCGAAGGCTTTGTGGTGCTGCCTTATGTGCACGCCGACCCGGTGCTGTGCAAACGCCTGGAAGAGGTTGGCTGCGCGGCGGTGATGCCGCTGGGTGCGCCCATTGGTTCCAATCGTGGCCTGGAAAGCCGCGCCTTTCTCGACATCATCATCGAACAAAGCCAGGTGCCGGTGATCGTCGATGCCGGTATCGGCCGGCCATCGCAAGCCGCCGAAGCCATGGAGCGCGGCGCCGATGCGGTGCTGGTGAACACGGCCATTGCCACGGCGGCCGATCCGGTAGCGATGGCGGCGGCCTTTGCTCAGGCGGTCGAAGCGGGGCGCGCGGCCTATCTGGCCGGGTTGGCCGGGGCCATTCCTGGCGCCGCGGCGTCCAGTCCATTGACCGATTTTCTGGAGACCGACGATGGGCTTCGCTGAGTACCTGAACAGCATCGACTGGAACGCCGAACGCTTATCGCTGTACAGCCAGAGCCCGGCGGATGTTGAGCGCGCTCTGGCCGGAGCGGGTGAACCGCTGGCGCGTTTCAAAGCGCTGCTTAGCCCGGCGGCCGATGCCTATCTGGAAGCCATGGCGCAACGCAGCCGAGCATTAACCCTGCAACGTTTTGGCCGCGTGCAGCAGTTATTCGCGCCGCTCTATCTGAGTAACGCCTGCGCTAATGAGTGTCTCTATTGCGGCTTTTCGATGAGCAACCCGATTCGTCGCAAGGTGCTGAATGTGGACGAGATTCGCATTGAAGCCGCTGCGCTGCGCGAGCGTGGCTTTCAGCATGTGCTGCTGGTCGCCGGGGAAGCGCCCAAGGTGGCGGGGGTCGATTATTACCATCGCGCCTTGCAGGCATTGCAGCCGGATTTTTCCCAACTGAGCCTGGAAGTGCAGCCGCTGGCGATGGATGATTACCGCCGCTTACGCGACGTCGGTTTGCACGCCGTGCTGGTCTATCAGGAAACCTACGACGCCGCCTGCTATCAGCAATTGCACACCCGTGGCCAAAAGCAGGATTTCGCTTATCGGCTGGATGCGCTCGACCGCGCAGGCGAAGCTGGCGTGCACAAACTGGGACTGGGTGTGTTGCTCGGTTTGACCGGCTGGCGGCTCGACACCTTAAAGTGCGCCCACCATTTGCTCTGGCTGAGCCGACGCCATTGGCGCAGCCGTTTTTCGCTGTCCTTTCCGCGCCTGCGTCCGGCCGAGGGTGGTTTTAAGGCGCCGGCCCCGGTCAGTGATCGGCAACTGGTGCAATTACTCTGCGCCTGGCGGTTGTTGGCACCGGATCTGGAGCTGACGCTGTCGACGCGTGAATCACCGGCGCTGCGCGATCGGTTGGTTGCCTTGGGCGTGACCAGTCTCAGCGCTGCGTCATCGACCCGTCCCGGTGGCTATGCTGTCGAGCCCGGAACCGCGCTGGAACAATTCAGTACCGACGATCAGCGTCCGGTCGCCGAGGTGGTGCAGTCGTTGCGCAATCAGCACTATCAACCGGTGTGGAGCGACTGGCATCGGCGGCTTGGCTAGCCCGCCGATTTCTGGTTTGCTGTTTGTCTAACCATCAACTTTACTGACGTTATTGGCCCGGTTAGGACCGGGCCGATCTTTGGAGTAGGCATGTCGACCCCAGTGCTGATTTGTGACGATTCCAGTTTTGCCCGCAAGCAGGTACAACGCGCTTTGCCACCCGGCTGGGAGGTGACGGTCGAATTTGCCGGCAATGGTGAGGAAGGTTTGGCCGCCATTCGCGAAGGCAAAGGCGAGGTGGTCTTTCTCGATCTGACCATGCCGGTGATGGATGGCTACCAGGTTCTGGAAGTGATTAAAACCGAAGATCTGCCTTCGGTGGTGATTGTGATTTCCGGCGATATCCAACCTGAAGCCGTCAGCCGCGTGAAAAAAATGGGCGCTTTGGAATTTATTAAAAAACCGGTGGACCAGGCTCAGTTAACCAAGGTGCTGAGCGATTTCGGACTCTATGCGGAGTGATGCATGAGCGATTACCAGTTGGATGACGAACTGCGCGACGCCTTGCGCGAAGTCACCAATGTCGCCATGGGCCGGGCGGCTGATCTGCTGGCGCGCCTGCTCGATACTTATGTGGTGCTGCCCATTCCGGTGGTGAATCTGCTGGAGCGGTCGGAGCTGAATATGGCGCTGTCGTCGTTGCGCAGCGTCTCTTCGGTCAGCGCCGTCTGCCAGGGCTTTGTCGGTTCGCGCATCTCCGGCGAAGCCTTGCTGATTTTCAACGACACCAGCTTTTCCGACATCGCAGAATTAACCAGTTACAGCGGCGATGTTACGCCGGAAATCGAGCTGGAATTGCTCATGGACATCGCCAATATTTTGATTGGCGCCTGCTTGAAAGGCCTGGCTGAGCAGCTTGATTTAACCTTCAGTCAGGGCCAGCCGGTGTTGCTTGGTCAGCATGTGAATATCGAAGATCTGGTGCGCAATTCCTCGACCGGCTGGCAGCGTGCGCTGACTGTGGAAATTCCCTATCGTCTCGAAGGTCACAGTGTCGATTGCGACCTGTTGCTGCTGTTTACCGAAGACAGCATCAAGGTGCTCGAAGATAAGATTCATTATTTGATGGAGTAAGGATGTCGACCGCAGATTCAAATCTGGCCGAGTTTCATTGGCTGATGGATGTGTTGCAGACCATCGACGTCGGCATTCTGGTGGTGCGCCTCGACAACCGCATCCTGGCCTGGAACAGCTTTATGGAGAACCACAGTGGCATCTCTCCGGATGACGCCATCGACCAGGATTTGTTCGAGGTTTTCCCCGACCTGCCGCGCGAATGGTTCGAACATAAATCGCGCACTGTGGTGCAATTAAAAAACCGCGCTTTCACCACCTGGGAACAACGGCCTTATTTGCTGCGCTTCAAAAATAATCGGCCGATAACCGGCTCGGCCGAGTTTATGTATCAGAACTGCACCTTTATTCCGGTGACCAATATTCGCGGCGAAGTCGAAAGTCTATGCATCATTATTTATGACGTCACCGACGAGGCGGTCAACAAGATCGAGCAACAACGCACCAATGCTCAGTTGAAAGAATTATCTCGACTCGATGGCCTGACGGGTCTGTACAACCGCCGCTATTGGGAGACGCAACTGGAGCAGGAATTTCGGCGGCAAAAGCGGGCGGAGCAGGTGACCTCGCTGGTGATTTTCGACATCGATCACTTCAAACAACTCAACGATATTAATGGCCATCTGGCCGGTGATCTTATGCTGCGGGAGGTCGCCGAGGTGGTGCGTAAAACCATTCGCGCCAGCGATCTTCCCGGCCGTTTCGGCGGCGAAGAATTCGCCCTGATCTTGCCGGACACACCACCGGATGATGCGGTGCGTTTAGCAGAACGACTGCGTGAGCAGGTTGAAGCGCTGGTGGTGAAGCATGAGCAGTCGGATCCGCTGCAGGTGACTATTAGTCTGGGCGTGGCCGGCTGGCACAGCCGCTATGAGCGTTATAAAGACTGGATGATTGAAGCCGATCAGGCCTTGTACCGCTCCAAAGCCGCGGGCCGTAACTGCGTTACTCTGGCGTAGTTGCAGTGCCGCTGACTAAGTCGGCACGGCGGGCATGACGTATCGTCCAGTGCGGCGGCAGCCAGCCGCTTTGCTGATAACGCCGAAACCGATCATCCACCAGCCAGATATCCCCACGATCACTCTCATTGCGCACGCAGCGACCGGCCGCCTGTAAGACTTTGTGCAGGCCGGGAAAGCGATAAGCGAAATCGAAACCGGGCTGGCCGTCGGCATCGAGCGCGCCGCGAATGCGATCGTTCAGATCGTTCACCTGCGGCAAACCCGGGCCGATGACCAAGACGCCAGTCAGCGCATCGCCCGGTAAATCCACGCCTTCGCCGAGCACGCCACCGAGCGGTGCCAACACCATTAAGCCGCGTTCGGTGCGCAATCGATCGAGTAACGCCAGGCGTTCCAATAAGGTGGTGTCGCGGCGCTGGGCGATGACGCCCGGGTCGCTCGCCAGTTGCGCTTCGCAATCGGCCAGTTGGCGGTAGCTGGAAAAGAACACCAGCGCATTGCCGGGCGTGCTTTTTCGGAACGCCTGAATCAGCGGCACGACCTGTTGCGACAAGGTTTGGCGGTCGCGAAAACGGGTCGACACATCGGTTACCAGCGTGACCTGAAATTGTTCCGGCTGGAACGGTGATGCCAGCGCCAGTGGCACTGCCTCGGCCAAACCGGTCATGGCCTGGCTGTAATGCCAGGGCGCGAGCGTGGCGCTGAACGCCGCTACCGAATTCACCAGCCGATGTTTTTCACCGAGCAACCGCGACGGATTCAGGCACAGCGTTTCGACGCCGCGCTCGGCCGGTTTGCCCGGCGTATAACGCCAGCAGAAATCACGCGGGTCGGACAGTTCGTGAATGCGGATAAAGCGACCGGCGTCGAAGATCAGCCGTTGCCATTCCGGCGGCGGTTCCCAGAAGGGTGATTCGCGCAACAGCCGCGCGCTGGCTTGCAGCCAGGTGCGCAGACTTTGCACCAAAGCCTCCGGTGCCTGATCGGACAGGCCGGGCACCTCTGGCTGACAACGCCGTAACGCATCGCGCACTGGTTTTAGCGATTTCTTGATGCCGTCCGGTGCTTTTTGCTGCAGCGCTTCGATGATTGCGCCAGTCAGTTCAGCACTGTACATGGCGCGGCCACGGTCGATCAGGTTGTGGCTTTCATCGATCAGCACGGCGACCTGATTATCGATTTCCTTTAGCAGGTACGGCTGCACCGCTGTGGTGTCGTACAAATAGTTGATATCGCCCACCACCAGATCGGCCCAGAGTGCCCAGTCCTGACTGAGGTAATAGGGGCAGATCTGCTCGGTTTCGCCCAGTTCTTTCAATGTTGTCGGGTCCCAGCGGTTGCGTTCGAACAGTCGTTCGCGCAGCCGTTGGCGTTTGCCGAAATAGTCGCGGGCAAAAGGGCAGAGCGCGCCGTCGCAGGGCGTGTCCGGGCTCAGGCACAGGCGTTCCTTGGCGTGCAGATTGACGGTGTTGAGCCGGCCTTCGTCGATCTTTAATTGCTCGACGGTTTCCAGCACCAGCGGCTGGCCGGTGGTCTTCATAGTCAGGTAATAGACGCCCTGATGATGGCTTTCGCCGAGCGCTTTTAATGCCGGAAATAAGGCGGCCAAAGTTTTACCGGTGCCGGTGGGTGCTTCGATTAAGGTTTGTCGATGTGTCGCCTGCGCTTTGTAGACGGTTTCGGCCATCTGCCGCTGCACCGGGCGCATGGTGGTGAACGGAAAGCTCAGTTTGTTTAACGCTGCATCGCGTGCGCGGCGATGTTCGAGCAGCCGTTGCAGCCAGGCGTCGTAGCGCGCCAGCGCCGCCATTAACTGATCCACCAGATCGTGGCGCGAGTGGGTTTCGTCCTGCGGCCATTCCTGTTGCGTCTGGCTGTGGATATAGCTGAGCCGGACGGTCCACTGCTGGGGATCGGTGTGCTGCAACGCCCACAGACCCGCATAGAGTTGCGCCTGCAAACGGTTCAGGGCGCGGGTTGAGTCCGGCAGTTCTTCCGGCGGTACGCGGCAGCTTTTTATTTCTTCGATGCCGCCGGGCCAGACGCCGTCGATGCGGCCGCCGACCACCAGATCAAACTCCGGCTGTTGCCACAGCAGTTCGACCTTTTGTTCGGGACGATAATCCGGCTGCCGACGCTTCTGCGCCAGGCCGTGAATTTCCCGACCTTCGAGCGCGCTGGGTGTGACTCTGAAACCCGAAACCAGATCGCCTTCGGCCAGGCAAAAATCCGCCAGGGCGCGCACCGATACTTTAAACCGAACTTTGGAAATCGCCTGCTTATTCATAGCGGATATACCAGACTTCTGCAGCGATGCCGGCCTGTTCGAACACCGCCAGCCAGTCACGCTGGTTATCCTGCAGGCGATCTCCGGGGCCTTTGACTTCGATAAAACGGCCGCCAGTTTCGGTGAACTGAAACAGATCGGGGAAGCCGGCGCGATGGCGTTTTAAGTCGAGCCAGAGGTGTTTGAATATGGTCAGCCACTGGGCCCAGGGCAGGGCATCGAAGGCGCGCAGTGTTAATTCTTTGTCGAGTGCGCCCCAGTGCACGAAAGGATTCTGTCGGCCGACTTTGGCGTCCCAATTTTCGGCGATCAATTGCCGGGCCTGGGCCGCGGTCAATTCGCCATAAAGTTGTTGAGTGCTGGTGCCGCGCCGGGTTAGAAAATCCGGCTCGTATAAATCCGCTGGCGCTTGCTGGAACGGATGGTGAAAAGCGCCGGCAATTGGTTGGAAAATCCATTGCCAGTGAATCAATCCGAACACGCCCAACGGCAATAAATTTTCCAGCCAGTAGGCATCGTCGAGCCGAGCACAGACTTGCTGTTCAACGCTGCCTTCGCCTTGTGGCCATGAATGGGTTTGTTCGCTTAATACCGGCGCCGGAATCGGTTCGATTTTGAGCTTGAGTTTTTTCGCCAGTCGCGGCGCAAAGCGGGTGATAAAACGCGCTTCGGTGGCGTCTTTGGGATCGCTGCGAATGGCGTCGAGCTCTTCCTGGGCGGCAACAAAACGCTCGGCTTTGTAGTGAATCCGGCAACGTCGTTCACGTGCCGGAGGCTGATCGTTGGTCTGAAATAATTGCAGCGCCAGTTGCGGTTCGCCCCATTGTTCCAGTCGAAAACCCAACCGGTTGGCAAGACGGTCGGCGCGGGCGCGGGCACTGCCCAGCCAGTCGATTTGCAGAATGGGTTCGGCGAGTTCGGCCAGCGCTTCGACATCGCCCGCTTCGCGCGCCTCGAACACCGCGCTTTTCAGTTCGCCGATCAGCAGATGGTGGTGCAGTTCGTCGCTGTGTTCGAACCAGCGATTGGCTTTGCCGAGCGGATAATTCTCGTACTGAAACAGGCCCAGATCGGAGAGCACAAAGTCGGTCAGGCTTTGGTATTCGTTGCCGAAGTAGAGCAGTTGCAGGCGGCGCAGTGTCAGCCAGTGTTGGGGTTGGATCAGGCGTTCATCTAACTGCCAGTTGCTTGCACAACGAGCTTCGTCCCAGTCGGCTAACTCGGCCAATAATTCGTTTTTTGGGCGTTTGGGGTTGGGAACCCAATCGAGTTTGCGCAGTTCGGCAAGGGTCAGCAATTGGGCGATTTCTGCGGCAGTGAGTTGCGGGTCGGCGTCGAGCAGAACGCTATCGGCCAGTTCATCAATGGCGCGGTCGAGGTTGGGGATTTCCGCGTAGCTGAGTTTGCTTTGCCGGAAGGTCGGGCCTTTGCGGGTATAGAGCCGGACCAGTAAGCGGGCGCTGGGCAGCGTCAGGCTTTGGTAGGCGCTGACAAAAGCACGGTCTTCATCCGACAGCAGGTCGTCGTAGCGCTCGACAACGGTGGCCAGCAGACGGTCGAAGTTGTCCTTGTAGTAGCCGGTGGGCAGGTCGGGTTGTGGGACCGTTTGCTGTTGCATAGGGCGGAAATTCGGTTCAGTGGTGCTTGGCTTTTATGAGTACGACGCCTTCCGGGGCCGCTGTAAATACATCCCTGTACGCTAGACGGCAGCATCCATGCTGCCGACACCCCTGTAGGCGCCGTACTCATCCAAGCCGGTACGTTCGGTGGTGCTGGCTCGGGCAGACCCGGCGCCTGACGAGGGCCGCTGTGAATACATCCCTGTAAGCTTGACGGCAGCATCCATGCTGCCGACACCCTCCTCAAGCGCCGGGTCTACCCGAGCCGGAGCCTTTGGTGGTTTTGGCGCAGCCACTACGTTCGGTGGTGCTGGCACTGCCAGCGACCATTCCTTCCGGGGGCCGCTGTAAATACCTCCCTGTACGCTAGACGGCAGCATCCATGCTGCCGACACCCCCTGCAGGAATGGCTGCTGACAGTGCCGGTCTCGTTAGTCGACTTTGGCACGTTGCAAAAAGGTTTCCAAAATCAACTGAGCCGCAATGCTATCCACCTGTGCCTGCCGTGCCTTGCTTAAACTTTTGCCGCGTTCGCCCAGTTGGGCGCGGGCTTCGCGGCTGGATAAGCGTTCGTCGACGGCTTCGGCTGGCAGGCCGTAACGGCCGTGCAGGCGCTTGCGGAATTTGTTGGCGCGGGTGCCCATTTCGCTGTCGCTGCCATCCATATTGTAGGGAATGCCGACGACAAAACCGGCCGGTTTCCATTCTTTGACCAAAGCATCGATGTCGTCCCAGTTGGGAATGCCATCGCGGGCGCGCAGCGGTGGCAGCGGGCTGGCCGTTTGGGTCAGATGCTGGCCGGCGGCGACGCCGATCCAGGCGAGGCCGAAGTCGAAACCCAGCCAGCGGCCGTCGTTACTCATGAGTCCTGCCGGCCGAAGCGGTTGTCGGTGCGGAACTGCCAGGTGCGGATGATTTCCAACTGGTCGTATTCCTGGCGCATCTCCAGCGTAAATGGCTCGAACGGTGCGGCTAAATGCACGATGCGCTGCGCGGCCTGGTCGAGCACGGCGTGGCCGGAACTGCGGGTCACACTGACATTCGCCAGGCTGCCGTCGGCGCGAATGGTCACCGCTAAACGGACGTTGCCGGTCAGGCGTTGCTGGCGCGCCGCCTGCGGGTAGTTCTGGTTACCGATGCGTTCAATCTCTTCGAGCCAGCTGTAGACGTAAGCGGCATCGAGTGACTGGCGCGCGGAAACGGCGGTCAGCGTTCGGGTGCGCGGTGCCTTGGCGAGGTTCTGGCGGCTTTCGTCGAGCATGGCGCGCAGCGTGGCGATGTCGCTGACCTGGCTGACCAGCAGGGCGGAGTCGCTGGCCTGGCTAGGGTCGGTGATGGCTTCTTCGCTGGGTTGGTTGTTGATGCTGCGTTCGCTGTCGCCCGTTGTAGTCACCAGGGCGCGCTGGGCATCCTGCGCTGCGAAACTGATTTGCTGGACTTCCGGCGTGGTGCGGAAAATCCGGTTGTCTTCGATCTCGGCCTGTTCGGTCGAGGTCAGTTGAGCTTTGTCTTCCTGGGTGCCGCTGCCTTGCTGATTGGCGTCGGCCAGGAAGTCGGCTTCATCTAAAGGTGTGCTGGTGTCGCTGGCGTGTTGCGCCAGCGTTACATCCAGCGTCGGCGGCAGTTGGCGAGGTTCGGGATTGCTAAAGCCAATGCCGAAAATCACCAGCGCATGCAGGCCGACCGCCAAGAAGAGCGTAAAACTGAGGCGGTCGACCGCGCCGACGCTGACTGCCATCAGTTCAGGCCTCGCTTGGCGGCGATCACGTCCATCAGCTTGCCGGCGATGTCGGTGTCGAAGGCGTTGTCGATTTCGCGGATGCAGGTCGGACTGGTGACGTTAATTTCGGTGACGTAGTCGCCGATGACGTCGAGGCCGACGAAGATCAGCCCGCGTTTTTTCAGCTCCGGTCCGATGTGCTCGGCAATGGCGCGATCACGCTCGCTCAACGGCTGGGCGCGGCCGGTGCCGCCAGCGGCCAGGTTGCCGCGGGTTTCGCCCTTGGCGGGCAGGCGCGCCAGGCAGTAGTCGATGGGTTCGCCGTCGATCATCAGGATGCGTTTGTCGCCATCCTTGATTTCCGGCAGGTATTTTTGCGCCATCGTCTGTTGCTGGCCGTGCTCGGTCAGCGTTTCGATGATCACCGAAACATTGGGATCGTCGGCTTTTAAACGGAAGATGGAGCTGCCGCCCATGCCGTCGAGCGGCTTGAAGATGACGTCGCCGTGCTCCTGGTGAAAGGCTTTCAGCCGGGCGGCATCGCGGGTAATCAGGTGCGGCGGGGTGAAGTCGGTAAAGGCGGTGGCGTAGAACTTCTCGTTGCAGTCGCGCAGCGCTTGCGGCTTGTTGACGATCAGCACGCCTTGCTGCTCAGCGCGTTCGAGCATATAGGTGGCGTAGATGTATTCGTTGTCGAACGGCGGGTCTTTGCGCATCAGGATGACGTCGAGGTCGGCCAGGGCTGTGGTGGTCGACTCACCGAGGTCGTAAAAATGCTCAGGATTGCGGTGCACCTGTAATGGCTGTGTCGTCGCCATGGGTTTACCGTTGTCCAGGTAGAGATCGGTCATCGTCATATAGTGGATGTTCCAGCCTCGGTCCTGGGCGGCCCAAAGCATGGCCAGGGTGCTGTCCTTTTTGTAGGTCACGGCTTCGATGGGGTCCATGACGACGCCGATGTTCAGACTCATCTGTAGGTTTGCCTTAAGCGTTAATGTGGGGGCTATGGTAATGGATGCCGTCGATGGCAAAAACAACTGCGTGCTTTTGCCTTTCTCAGGCTGCACTGCTTTGCTGTCAGGGCGTGCTGGCGCGGCCTTCATATAGCGAAAGCGGGCGATCTGTGATACAAGAATTGACGGTTTTAGACGCGCTTTAGCAGCACTTTCTGCCACCGCTTTGACGGCAGAAAGGGGGTGTTGAGCCCGCTTGAATGCGCCGAATCGACAACGTCAGGCAACAGTCGCCCTGGGATGATGCCATGGATTACAGCTACGAGAGTCTGACGGTCATGGTCATTGATGACTCCAAAACCATCCGCTTCAGTGTCAGCCGGGTGTTGCTGGATGCTGGCTGCCAGGTGGTAACCGCTACCGATGGTTTTGATGCGCTGGCCAAAATTGCCGATTCCAAGCCGGACATAATTTTTCTGGATGTAATGATGCCGCGACTCGATGGTTATCAAACCTGTGCGCTGATCAAGAACAACAGCCGGTTCCGCGAAACGCCGGTGATTATGTTGTCGAGCAAAGACGGTTTGTACGATCAGGCGCAGGGCAAGATTGTTGGCTGTGATCATTACCTGACCAAGCCCTGTGCCGATGCGGATCTGTTGCAGGCCATTCGCGATTACGTTCAATAACGAAGATACTAACCTCTGTACTTGCGGGCCGGTGCCCGCTTCGATCGAATCAATAGGAAGCTCATGGCACGTGTTCTGATAGTAGACGATTCCCCAACTGAGACGTATGCCTTCCAGGGCATGTTGGAAAAGCACGGCTATGAGGTGCTGACCGCCGATAATGGCGCCGACGGCGTTGCTCTGGCGCGCCAGGAATTGCCGGATGTGGTGTTGATGGACATCGTCATGCCCGGCCTCAATGGTTTCCAGGCCACGCGCCAGCTTACCAAGGGCAGCGACACTGCCCATATCCCCGTCATCATCGTCACCACCAAAGATCAGGAAACCGATCGCGTCTGGGGCAAACGCCAGGGCGCCAGTGGTTATCTGGTTAAGCCGGTGACCGAAGATCAGTTGGCTGCCGTTATTGCCGGTGCGCTGACTGGTAACACCCAGGACTGATTGCGCCACCATGGCGGACCAGACGCCCCTGCAACTGCTGCGTGATATGGCGCAGCGCTGTCACCTTCAGGCCGCCGGCCTGCCCGAAGGCACCGATATGGATGCCGCCTGGCACGGCATCGGTTTTCGCCTCGGGCAGCAGTCACTGGTGGTGGCCATGTCCGAAGTCAGTGAAATCCTCCAGGCGCCGCCAACCACTCGCCTGCCCAATGTACAGCCCTGGGTTTTAGGTGTCGCCAATGTGCGCGGCCGCTTGATTCCGCTGCTCGATCTGAACCGCTTTTTCGGCTTCAGTGATGCAGGTCCGAGCCGGATCGGCAAGCCGGTGCTGGTGATGGAGCAGGGTGAGCAGACCGACGGCCTGCTGGTCGAGGCGCTCGATGGCGTGCAGCATTTTGACGACACCGATTTCAGCGCTGCGTTACCTGAAGTTGATGAGCGCTTAAAACCTTTTGTTCGCGGCCAATACCGACGTGATCAGCGCAGCTGGGCGCTGATCAGCCTGGCAGCGCTCTATGCCGATCACCGTTTTCAGGCGGTGGCGCTGTCGTGAAGGTAATGAGCTATCTGCCCTGTTCGTGCCAGCCGTTTAGCCATTCTGAGGCCCGATGATGAAGCATAACTCCGGCAACGTTCTGGCCATTCTTAGCACCAACCGTCAGTTGGGTCTGCTGCTGGTGGCTTTGCTGGTGGTGATTCTGAGCTTGGTGGCTTTGGTGGTGCAGAACGTCCGGCTCAATCGCTTTGATCAGGATCTGCTTGATCAGGTCGGCGAAATGCGCGTGCTGTCGCAGGAGATTGCCAAGAACGCCTCCGAAGCCTCGGCCGGCCAGGCCGATGCCTTTGCCTTGCTGCAGCGCGCCCGTGATAACTTCCAGGCGCGTTACGACTATGTGCTCGACGGCGATGACAGCACCGAAACGCCAGCGCTGATTGAGCACGCGGCCAACATCGATACCGACCAGCTGGCGCGGGTCTGGGGACCGGTCAGCGACAACGCCAGCCGCATTATTGAATCGCGCGAGACCATTCTGAACCTGCTTGCCACCGCCGAAGTGCTGGCAGCGCGGGTGCCGGAAATGCAGGTCGAGTATGACGAAGTGGTCGATATCATGCTGCGCGGCGATGCCGAACCGGAACAGGTGGCGCTGGCGACCCGGCAGATCTGGCTGGCCGAACGCATCATGCGCTCCATCAACCGCGTGCGGGTGGGCGGCGAAGGTGCGGTGGTTGCGGCCGATACCTTCGAACGTGATGCCGCTCGCTTTCAGCAGGTGCTGAACGGCATGCGCGTTGGCAGTGACCGGCCGCGTATCGTCCGGGTTGACGATCCGGCGGCGCGGGAAACGCTCGATGAAATCGGCCGCTTGTTTGATCGGGTGTCGCTGTCGGTCAATGAGATCATTGCCACTTCGCCGGAGTTGTTTGCGGTGCGTGCTTCGGCCGCGGCTATCTTTATCGATTCCCAACGTTTGCTGGAAGAAACCTCGGCACTGGCGGCGCGCATTCAGCAGGAAGCCAATCAGCGTCCGCTCAGCAGCACCTGGCTGCTTTACGGCCTGGGCGTGCTGGCCCTGATGTTGGTGATGCTGGCGGTCTTTGTCATCGTGCGCGACACCCAGCGTGACTTGCGCGAAACCGCAGCGGCCAACGAACAAAACCAGAACGCCATCCTGCGCCTGCTCGATGAGTTGACCGATCTGGCCGATGGCGATCTGACCACCCAGGCGTCGGTGACCGAAGACTTTACCGGCGCCATTGCCGATTCCATCAACTTCGCCATCGACCAGATGCGCCAATTGGTCTCATCCATTAATTCCACCGCCGTGGAAGTGTCGTCGGCGGCCCAGCAGACGCAGGCCACGGCCATGCATCTGGCGGAAGCGTCCGATCATCAGGCGCATGAAATTGCCGGCGCCTCGGCGGCGGTCAACGAGATGGCGGCGTCGATCGATCAGGTATCGGCCAATGCGCTGGAATCGGCGGGTGTGGCCGAGCGTTCGGTGGGCATCGCCAAGAAGGGTGCCGATGGCGTTCAGGCGACGATCAGCGGCATGGACAACATTCGCGAGCAGATACAGGACACCTCCAAGCGCATCAAGCGGCTGGGCGAGTCGTCGCAGGAGATTGGCGATATCGTCTCGCTGATCAACGACATCGCCGACCAGACCAACATCCTGGCATTGAACGCCGCCATTCAGGCCTCTATGGCCGGTGACTCCGGCCGTGGTTTTGCCATCGTCGCCGATGAAGTTCAGCGCCTGGCCGAACGCTCCTCGGCGGCCACCCGCCAGATTGAAGCGCTGGTCAGCACCATTCAGAACGACACCAATGAGGCGGTGATCTCCATGGAACAGACCGTTGCCGAAGTGGTGCGTGGCGCCAACCTGGCACAGGATGCCGGCGTTGCACTGGAGGAAATTGAAACGGTATCGCGCAATCTGGCTGACCTGATTCAGACCATCTCCAATGCCGCGCGCCAGCAGGCGTCGTCGGCCGGGCATATCTCCAATACCATGAATGTAATTCAGGAAATCACCTCTCAGACCTCGGCCGGAACCAACGCGACCGCGCGTTCCATTGGTAATCTGGCGCAGCTGGCGCGCGATCTGCGCTCCTCGGTCGCCGGCTTTAAACTGCCAGCGGCAGAGGAATACCCCGAGGTGCCCTTCCTGCCGGCGCTGGATGATGATGGCACGGTGCGCTGATGGCATTGCCGGCGATGCTCACAAAACGCCATCGCGCATTACAGCCAGCGCAACTGGCGCCGATAACCCAGTGTCGAACCGAGCCAATCGGGTTGAATTGGGCAGAGCGCTGAACTTGAGTCAGAATACCGGCTTAAGTGCGAACAAGACGCTCGCCTGGCATGGACGCCAGGCGGCTGAAACAGGCTTTACCACCGCTAAGTCTGCCTGCGTCGATGGGCGGATAATCGATACGCAATACAAGGGGTAACGGCATGGTCGAGCGCCGTGATTACATAGCATTGGAATGGGTTCGGGGGGAGATCGACAAGACCCTGCGAACGGCCACGGACGCGCTGCAACGCCATCTCGATACGCCCGATCCCGCTGCCTTACAGAGCAGCGCCCAGGCCTTGCACCAGATCAGCGGTTCGCTGCAGATGGTGGAATGCCACAGCGCCTCGCTGCTGGCTGAAGAGCTGGAACACCTGAACCAGGCCTTGCTTGATGACGAAGTTGAGGCAACCTCGGACGCGGTGCAAAGGCTGCTCGACGCCAGCGCTCAATTGCCGGTTTATCTCGATCGTCTGGCGCAAGGCCAGGACGACAGCCGGGCATTGATCTTACCGGCCGTTAATCAGCTGCGCGCCGCACGTGGCGAAGACGAACTCAGCGAAGCGGCGCTGTTTCATCCGGATCTGGATGCGGCCAATGTCACCAGCGACCACTCCGGCATCGAACTGTTCCGGCAAAACAATGTGCTGCAACTGGTGCGCAAGCTGCGTCAGATGTACGAACTGGCGCTGCTGGGCTGGCTGCGTGAGCTGGATGTCGAGGCCAATCTGAATTATCTCGGCAAGGCGGTGTCGCGGTTGGCGCTGCTGACAGAGAAAACCCCAGTTGCTGCGCTGTGGCGCATCAGTGATGTCTTTACCTCGGCACTGGCGTCCGGCCGATTGGCGCGCAGCGCGGCGGTGGTCGAGTTATTACGCCAGCTCGACACCGAACTCAAACACCTGCTGGAAAACCCGGTGGAAGTGGTCAGCCTGCCGCCGGATGATGACCTGCTCAAAGAACTGCTCTATCAACTGGCTCAGGCCGACAGTGAACAATCAGCCCCGGCCGCAGCGCCGTCCGCCGATGCAGAGCCGTCAGCCGAAGCAGAGCCTGCCCCAGAGACGACCGAAACAGCCCCGGCCGCTGTTCAGGCCGCCAATGAAAACCGCCCGTCCGGGCTGAGCCCGGCCCAGGACGCCATCATTCAGGACGCCAGCGCTGGTCTGGAACGCGTTAAGGATGCGCTGGCCGAATTTGCCGAATCCCGCTGGGATACCGCAACACTGGCCACCATTCCGGCCGAGATGGGTTCGCTGCGTTCTGACCTCGACGAAGTGCCGCTGCCGGAAGCCGATGAAGTGCTGCGCTGCATCGATGGCTATATCAGCCAGCAGCTGATGGTCGACGACGAGGTGCCTGAAGCCACCGATATGGACGCCCTGGCCGATGCCATCATCGGCGTCCAGTACTACCTGGAACAGCTGGCGCGTGAAGGCGCGGCCGATGTCGGTCTGCTGGAAAACGCCGCCGAAGCCATCACCTCCCTGGGCTTTCCGGCTGACTTGCAGGCCGCCACGGGCAGTGATCTGGATGAGGATCTTGATGGCGTGTTCAGCGCCATGGAAGCGGACGACGATTTCAGCTCGGTGCTCGATGATCTGGACGGCTTTAACGCGGCGTCGGCGCACGAAGAACCCGATGCGCTCACCAGCCTGGAAATGGACGCCGGCGATGTGCGCGGCCCGGCTGACGACGCAGACAGCCCGGAGGATGACAGCGACGAGGCTGTCGAAGCGCTGGATATCGACGGCATCGACAGCTGGTTGGCCGAAGCGGAATCGAGCTTTGCCACCGATCCGGAACTGGATGATATCGACGGCGATGACAGCGATGACGAAACCGCCGCCGACGAAGCCGCGCTGGAACAGATGGGTAGCGGCTCGGTGGATGCCACCGCTGAGACAGAGGCAGAAGGCAGCAACTACGACGCCGCCGATTTCGATAATCTGCTCAGCGAAGACGGCGACGATTCCAGCGACGATGACAGCAGTCTGGACCGCGTTGACGAACTCGACGAAGCCGGCGTAGCCAATCTGCTGAACGATGATGGCGAAGACCTTGATGACCTCGCCGATCTTGACGCACTGCTGGAAAACGATGATGACGACGAAGACGCCATCAGCGCCGACGAACTCGATGAAATAGCGGCCCTGGCCGCCGCCGCTCTGGACGATGACGACGAGGACGAGGAACTCGACTTAACCGATGCCATCGACAACGCCTTCGAAGTCGATGACGAAGAGCTGGCGCTGGAAGACCTGCCGCTGACCGACCTGGAGTTGGCCAACCTGGGCAACAGCGATGACGACCTAAGCTCACTCGATACGCCAGACTCCGGCCTGACTGACCTCGATCCCCGCGATCTGGAACCGACCGATCTGGACCCCAGCGACCTGGATGGACTGGCGCTGGAACGCGCCATCGATGCCGACCTGGTTGCCGCCGATATCGTCGACATCTTTATCGAAGAAGTCGGCGAAGTGCTCGATACACTGGCCGAACATTACCCGCGTTATCGCGATCAGGCGGATGACAGCGAAGCGCTGGGCGAACTGCGCGGCGCCTTCTACACCCTGAAAAGCAGTGGCGAACTGGCCGGTGCTGAAGTCATCGGCGAAACCGCCTGGGCGGTGGAAAACATGCTCAGCCGCTTGATCGACGGCACTATTTCGCGCAGTGATGACCTGTTGCAGGTGCTCGAAGGCGTGATCGACGAATTGCCGGCGCTGGTGGCCGCCTATCAACAACGCCAGGCGCCCGATGCCCGCCGCGCTGACGATCTGGCCGACAAAGCACATCTGCTGGCGCGCGGTCAGCCAGTCGACTGGAACGCCAGCAGCGAGGCCGATGCTGCCGGGCCCGACGCTGACGAAGACGCTCAAACCGCCGAATCCGATGACGAACTGCTGGCGGTGTTCCAGCAGGAACTGGACGAACACCTGGAATTTGTCGAGCACTTCCTGGAAGAAGCCGATACCGATCAGCCGGTGCCGGAGCGTTTGCATCGCGCACTGCACACCATCAAAGGGTCGGCACGGATGGCCAGTGTCGACGCCGTTGCCGATCTGGTACTGCCGCTGGAACAGCGGGTGCGCGAACTGAACGAACAACGCCAGCCGCTTAATGCACCGATGATCGAACTGCTCAATGAAGGCGTGCGCCGACTGCGGGCGGCGGCCGACGGTCGCGGTGAACCGGACGATCTGGACTTTATCGACCGGGTGGTGCGTGCCAGCGGTCCGGCAACCGAGCTGGAAGCAGAGTTTGACGCAGAAGCAGCCGGCGACGCCGAAACGCCGGCCGAGCCGCCGACCACCGACCTCAATTCACTGCTGATGTCCAAGGGCGTCGATACGCTGCTCGAAGCGCCGCGCACCTTTCAGCAATGGCAGACGGATGGCGAGCCGGGCGAGGCGGTGGAAACGCTGGGCCATGAATTGAACCGGCTGTCGGAACAGGGGCGCGATCTGAATCTGCCGCCGGTGGTGGAAATGAGTCGCGGCCTGGCCTTGATGATCGAAATGGCGCTGGCCGGTGAAGTCGAGCCCGATGATGATTTCTTTGCGCTGGCCCAGCGTGGTCAGGAAAAACTGATCGAACAGCTGGATCAGCTGGCCGCCGGTCAGGATGTCTCGGTTGACAGCGATTTTGTGACCCAGCTGCGCCGCTACCGGGCTGATGCCGATCCGCTGAATCAACCGCCACAGCGATTGACGCCGATGGACACCATGATCCGTCACGACCTGATTCCCGAAACCGGCGATCAGCCGCCCGCCGATGCGAGTGCAGCAACGCCCGACCTCAGCGAGGCCGAAGAAGTCTTCCGGGTCAGCGGCGACAGCGAACTGGTGGATATCTTCCTCGAAGAAGCCCGCGATCTGGTCGACAGCATGCAGACGGCCCTGGAACAGTGGGAAGCCGACACCACCAATACGTTGGCGGTGGAAGGCCTGCAGCGCGATCTGCACACCCTGAAAGGCGGCGCCAGCCTGGCCGAGATCGAACCGGTGTCGGAGCTCGCGCACGAGATGGAATCGATGTACGAGGGCCTTAGTCAGGGAAAGTTGCAGCCCAGCAAGAGATTGCTGGGACTGATGCAACGCAGCCAGGATCAACTGGCGACGATGATCCAGCAGATCACCACGAGCCGGAGCTGCCGGTCGGCGAAGAGCTTGATGGAGACGATTCGTCAACACAGCAAAGCGACGCCGAGCCGGACGAAACCGACGTTGAAGACGACGAAGAAGCCGACGACGGCGCCACTGGCCGAAGCTGATGTCAGTGCGCACACCGCTGTGTCTGTTGCGCCTGGGGTAAAGGGCTCGGCCGATGAGGTCGACCTGGATATTCTCGACATCTTCGTCGATGAAGCGGCTGAGTTACTGGTCGAAATCGAACAACTGCTCGAAGCCTGGCAGGCCGATCCCACCGATGCCGAACCGCCGGCGGAGCTGATGCGGGTGCTGCACACCCTCAAAGGCGGCGCCTACCTGTCCAAGCTGAAACGCCTGGCTGATCTGTGCCATGAGTTCGAGACCGAGGTGGCACAGGCCGAAGCCGACCCAAGCCTGCTCAATGATGCCTTTTTCGCCGCCATGCTGGCGCGCCAGGACCGCTTGGTGCAGGGCGTCGACAGCATGCGCACCCTGCTCAGTCGCGATGACAGCCCGCACGATTTCAGCCCCAGCGTTATGCCACAGGCAGCGGAGACATCGCCCAACCTGGACACCACTCCCGACGTCGCCGCTGCGCCAGTGACGCGCGCACCCAGCCAGGACAGCATCAAGGTAAACGCCGACCTGCTCGAACGACTGGTGAATCTGGCTGGAGAGTCCTCCATTGTGCGGGCGCGGCTGGAACAGGAAGTCAGCGATTTCCAGTTCACCCTGACCGATATGGACGCCACGCTGGAGCGGCTGCGTGAGCAGGTGCGGCATCTGGATATGGAAACCGAGGCGCAGGTGCTGTTCCGTCAGGAGCGTGCCATCGACAAAGGCGATGCCGACTTCGATCCGCTGGAAATGGATCGCTATTCGCACATTCAGCAGTTGTCGCGCTCGCTGCTCGAAGCCAGTTCTGACCTCAGCGATTTGAAAGACACCCTGGCCGATAAAAGCCGCGATACCGAAACCTTATTGCAGCAGCAGGGCCGGCTGCATTCGGAACTGCAAGAAGGCCTGATGCAAACGCGGCTGGTGCCGTTCAGCCGACTGGTGCCGCGGCTGCGGCGCATGGTGCGGCAGCTGTCTTCCGAGCTGGAGAAGGAAGTCGAATTCAGCGTTGCCAATGCCGAAGGCGAGGTCGACCGGACGGTGCTGGAGCGGATGATTTCGCCGCTGGAACACATGCTGCGCAACGCTGTCGATCACGGCATCGAAACACCGCAACAGCGCCGCGATGCCGGTAAAGCAGCGCAGGGGCAGATTGAATTAAGCCTGGCGCGCGAAGGCGGCGACATCGTGCTGCGGCTGAGCGACGATGGCGCCGGTCTCGATGTTGAGCGCATTCGCCAGCGTGCCGAGCAAATGGGGCTGATCAACAAAGACACCGCGCTGGATGATCACGCCATTATCCAGCAGATCCTCGAACCGGGGTTTTCCACCGCCGAAGCGCTGACCCAGGTGTCCGGTCGCGGCGTTGGCATGGATGTGGTGCACGCCGAAGTCAAACAGCTCGGCGGCAGCATGAGCATCTCTGGCCGGCCGGGCGAAGGCAGTCAGTTCACCATCCGGCTGCCCTTTACCGTGTCGGTCAATCGCGCCCTGATGGTGCGTATCGACAGCGATTTTTACGCCCTGCCGCTGAGCACCATCGAGGGCATCGTGCGGGTGCCAGCCCAACAGCTGGATGCCATGGCGCGCGGGGAACAGCCCGGTTTCGATTACGCCGGTACCCGTTACCAAACGCTCTATCTCGGCGCTTTGCTCGATGCCGGTCAGGTCGCTGAGCTCAGCGCCGACAACACAGCGGTGCCCTTGATTCTGGTGCCCGGCAGCGATTCGACCCAGCCGGTGGCGCTTTATGTGGATCAGTTGCTGGGCTCACGCGAGATCGTGGTAAAAACTCTGGGCCCGCAATTCAGCGCCCTGGCCGGCGTCTCCGGCGCCACCATTCTCGGCGATGGTTCGGTGGTGGTGATTCTCGATCCGGCGGCGCTGTTGCGGCATCGTCCGGTCGATGCATCCCAGTTGGCGCCGTTGCTGCGCCGCAGCGCCAAAAACACCACGCCGACATCAGCTAGCCAGACGTTGAACATTCTGGTGGTCGACGATTCGGTCACGGTGCGCAAGGTCACCAGTCGGTTGCTGGAGCGTCAGGGCTGGCATGTCTGGCTGGCCAAAGACGGTCTGGAAGCGATTCAGTTACTCCAGGAGCAGCCTGTCGATGTGATGCTGCTGGATATCGAAATGCCCAATATGGATGGCTTCGAAGTCGCCCAACAGGTGCGTCACGATGAACGTCTGCAGCGGTTGCCGATTATTATGATCACCTCGCGCACCGGCGCTAAACATCGCCAGCGTGCCCTGTCGATTGGCGTCAATGAATACCTGGGCAAACCCTTTCAGGAAGATGTGCTGCTCGACTGTATTGCGCGCCTTTGCGCGCCGGTGACCCGCGATGACAACTGAATTTACAGCACCGCCAGCTGATGAACGGCTGGCGACTTTCTGGGTGCCGATGCAGCAAAAAAGTCTGGTGGTACCGCAGGTGGCCATTGCTGAAGTCATCGCCAATGCCGATCTCACGCCCGACCCTAAGGCACCGGACTGGTTGCTGGGCTGGCTCGATTGGCGCGCTCAGTCGGTACCGGTTATCAGCTATGAAATGGCCAACGGCCAAACCCTGGCAGCCGATTCAGCCGGCACTCGCCTGGCGATATTCAATGTTTTATCCGCACAGAACGAAGCGCTGTTTTTCGGGCTGCGCATTCAGGGCATACCGCGGCTGCTGCGGTTGAGTGATGCCGAAGTGAGGGAAGACAGCCTGGCGCATCGGGCACCGATGCAACGCATGGCGGTGATCACTCAGCTGGGCAAGGCCAGTATTCCTGATCTGCAGGCGTTGGCGGAGTTAGCGGCGACGCTGCGCCGCTGATTGGATCGGCACCGGCCTGTTGTTGTCTGTCGGCTCAGGCGATGCCTGCTGTTGCATGGCTTCATTGATGCGGTGTTCCAGCCGCAGCTTGTAACGCAGATAGTGAATGCTCTGCGCCTGACCATTGGGCAGACTGGCGATAACCCGATCGGACAGGGTCAAGTCGGTAATGTGCAGTGGGCCAGGGGCGCCGGGGTCACGTGAACGCCGCACCTGATCGGCGACCTGAGTGAAGAATTCATCGCCCAGTTCCTGGCTGGAAAATTCCTGATCGTTACACAACAGCAGATATTCCGGGCTGCCATCCGCTCCCAGTTCCATCACCGCCGGCACATGGGTGTCGTACTTGGCTTCCAGCAGGGTCGAGGTGCGCATCCGTTTCATGCTGGGAATACCGCTCGGCAAGAGCGTCATTTCGTAGCATTGAATGGGCGTGGTGCCCGGTGGCAAATCGCTGTCGTGGGCGTGCAAGCGATGCTCAGTCACCTTCAGAAAACGCAGCAGCGAGGCCAGCAGACTGGTTTTGCTGAGCACCGCCTGGCGGAAGCAAAACAGTGAGCCGTTTTCATCGATGACATAGACCGTCGCGATGCGTTTGCTCACCTGATAAACCAGGGTAACGCCTTCCTCTTCCTGCTGATCGATAACCGCACGCAGGCGGTTTTTATCGGTTTCGAAATGGCGGTCCGGCAACAGGCGACTGCGTCTTGGTTGCTCCTGACCGAGCCAGTCGATCAACTCATCCTCGGTATCGAAACTCAGACTGTTGAGCTGACGTTTGTTGATGGTCAGCGCCTGATACTGCTCACCCAGGTTGTAGAGAAAACGCACGGGCTGTCGGCGCGCCACGTCATACAACGCTGAAACCGCATCCTCGAACAGATCCTGGATGCGTTTGGCGATGGCCGAAGGTCGGGTCTGGTTATGACAGAAGGATTCCAGCAACGGCCGGTGCACGTATTTCTGCCGCGCCAGCAGCGACAGCAAAAAATGAATCGACTGTGGCAGCGCATCGACCTGATCGAAATGTTCCACCACCACCTCGCCCCAGGAATTGATCACCACCATATCGATGCTGGCGACCAGGTTTTCGCGCAAGGAACTGAAATCGAGGCTGTTGGAGCGGGCGGAAATTTTCTGCAGTCCGCGCCGGGTCAGATGCTGCAGCGGATCGCAACCGAGGTTGGAAAACAGCAGGACGCGTTCCACCTGTGCCGGCCGGTAAAAACTCGCTTGCGGCACTGGAGGCATGCCCAGCGGCAGCGATTGACGCAGATCGGCGAGCGTCTTGCGCACTTCAAAGTTGGTGACCGAACTGTATTGCGAAAACACCGGTATGTGCAGGTGGGCCGCGAGCAGGCCGTTCAGGTGACACCACAGCATGGTCTCCAGCAGACCACTGGATTTTTTCAGGGTGCTGCCGATCTGGCCGTTGGGTAACTGACTGTGCGCCACCCAGTAAGACGGCTTGCCTTTGCGCGGGCCGACTTCCTTGATGCGGATTTTTTCGTGGCTCAGGTCGACTTCGTGACCGAAGCTGATGAAGTCAATTTTGCCGCGCCGGCGATCAAAAGCGGCGTGCAGTTTGCGGCTGAGAATCAGCAGATCCTGCTGGCTCATCATATGATTGCTTTGATGCTCGGCGGCAAATTTGGTCAGGAAACGATAGGACCGCGTCAGCTCATTAATCAGCAGTTTGCGTTCGGCCATGATGTCCTGAATCGGCCAGCCGGTGTGGCCGTCCAGATAAGCCAGGTAATCGCTTTGCCAGCCCCACTCCTTGGTCAGCTCCGCCATCAGGGCGCGGCGCCAGGTGCTCGACTTGGCCGGTTTCGACAGCGGTATGCCGGCTTTGAAATAGAAACAACGGCGGATCAGTTCCAGCCGACTGGTTTCATTTTGCTCGCTTAAATAGCGTTCGATGCGCCGGTACAGCATGACGTAGGGATCGAGTTCGTTGAGTTCGACGGAGCCATGATGAATGGCGCTTTTATACTGGTGCGCCAGGCTGGTGACCTGGGGAAATTCGCGCGCGTAGACTTCCAGCAACAGCAATTTGAGCACCGACTTGTGCGGTGAATCGATGCCTTTGTACAGCTGCCACATGCCGGCGCCGATAAATTCGCCAGCCGGCAGCGATGGCAGCGCGCCAAAATCGATCGACTCTTCCAGCCGGGCGACGCCACGACCGCGAAATTCCCGGACCAGGGTTTCGTAACGATCCTCCTGATCGGACGGCACAAACCACCAGGCCGGTGGCGCGCCAGCCAGCAATTGGCCAGTACGATAGAATTCATCGAGCAACAAAAAATGCTGGGTGGAGCCGCAGTTTTCGCCGGTCAGCGAGCGCTGATCACCGGCTTCAAACTGCTGGGAGTTCATCAAAAAGAAGTGCACTTCCAGATTAAAGCCTTCGGCCCAGAGGCTGATCATCTCGGCTTTGGTTTCCAGCAGATCGATCTGGCGCGGCGTCAAATCGGGCCGGTAGCACAGCCAGATATCCAGGTCGGAACTGGTCGATTGCGCCACTGAGCCAGACGAGCCCATCAGATAGAGGCCGGAAATTTGCGGGTTCAGGGCGCGGGCGGTGCCAGGCCGGGCGGAGAAGTTGATCGCCTGCAGCAGATTCAGTGTGCCCTGGGTGGGCTGGTATTGAATTACGCCGGTAGGCACGTCCGGTTCGACAAAATAGCCCGGTGAACCGCGCAAATGGGTGTGGAACAGCAGCGGCAGCAGTTCCAGGCATTGTTTCTGTTTGGTCTGCAGGCTTTCGCGCAGGCGCGTCAAACGGCCCTCGTTGATGGCCAGAAAGCGATCGCGATAGGTGCGCAAAGATTGTTGGGCGGGCGCCGGGGCGGCCTGAGCTTTTTTGACCACAACTGAGCTCGAATACGCGGCAGACAGTCCTCCAGTGTAATTCATTTTTTGCGTTTGAACCGAGGCCGTCGTCTCATTCGTGGTCGCAATGATATACTTTGCGGTCCAAATGGCCGGCGAGCACCGTTAGACTTTCGCGCCGGGCCAAGTCTGGCTTTGTGAACGGCAAGCAGTGGGACCAAGATGCACGCAGAACAACAAAAGCGCATCCTGGTGGTGGACGACGACGAAGATATCCGCAATCTGCTCAAGGAGTATCTTGAGAAGAATGGCTTTGTGGTCGTCACCGCCGCCGATGGGCAGCAAATGCGCCAGTACTGGCCGCATGAACGACTGGATCTGATCGTTCTCGATATCATGATGCCGGGTGACGATGGCTTCACCCTGTGCAAGGAAGTGCGGGCACGTTCGCGCGTTCCCATCATCATGTTGACCGCCGGCTCCGATGAAACCGATCGCATTATCGGTCTGGAACTGGGCGCCGATGATTACGTCGGCAAACCCTTTAATCCGCGTGAATTGCTGGCGCGCATCAAGGCGGTGTTGCGGCGCTATGACGAAACCCCGGACAGTTCGCCGCTCGATGCCCGTCAGCGGCTGCGCTTTGGTCGGTGGCTGCTCGATCTGACCAACCGCGAACTCACCGACCCGGACGGCACCGCCCATTCGCTCAATGGTGCCGACTTCAATTTATTGCGGCTCTTTGTCAGCCGGCCGGGCGAGGTGCTCAGTCGCGATGATTTGAGCAACGAACTGCGCGGCCGCGATTCGTCACCCTTCGATCGCTCCATTGACGTTCAGGTCAGTCGCCTGCGTTCGCGCCTGCACGATGATGGCAAGTCACCGCAGTTGATCAAAACCGTGCGCGGTGCCGGCTATATCCTGACGGTGCCGGTCTCGCCTGAATAATGCCGCGCTTCAGCTTCACTTCTTTATACAGCCGCCTGCTGGCGCTGATGGTGCTGGGTTTGATCAGCGCCTTCAGTTTCAGTAACTACGTCTGGCTGTATTTTCTCGAAGGTCAGCGCCAGCAGCAGGGCGAATCGATGGCGCGCGATATGGCGTTTTCGGTGGGTTCGACCATGGAATTTATCCGCGCCTATCCACGCGACTATCGGCACCTGATCATCAACCAGTTGCGCGATATGGGCGGCTCCCGCTTTCTGGTGTCGGTGAACGACAACTTTATTCCGGTCGAACCGATTCGCGACAGCCTGGCCAAGCAGCAGTTTCTCGATCAGTTTCAGCGCTCCATTGAAGAAAAACTTGGTCAGCGCCTGGCCGACCTGAACGTCGAATTTGCCGATCCACGGTTGCTGCACGTCTATGAAGCCGACATCCGTCTGGTCGACCTGCCACCGCGCTGGGCGCAGAACACCCTGATTCTGGAGCCCGATCCGCCACCGGTGCTGGTGGCGCAAGTGCCGGTCGGAGAAGGCGAATGGCTGTATCTGGCGGGTTTGTTGCCCGATCCCTACTTCCTGTCTGAAAACGAATACCTCGATCAGGGGCAGTTGTTTTTTCTGATCATTCTGTTGGTCGTGCTGGTGACTATCGCCTGGTTTGTGGTGCGCTGGATGACCCGGCCCTTGTCGGATCTGGCCACGGCGGCGCGCCAACTCGGGACCGATATCCATCTGGCGCCGCTGGATGAAAAGGGCACTCGTGAAGTGAAGGAGACCGCGCGCGCCTTCAACCTGATGCAGGAGCGCGTGCTGCGTTTCGTCGACGATCGCGAACGGCTGTTTTCGGCCATCTCACACGATCTGAAAACCCCCATCACCCGGTTGCGCTTGCGCGCCGAAATGATGGATGACGAAAACAGCGTCAAACCCAGCATGATCAAGGATCTGGAAGAACTGGAGGCCATGGTCAAGGGCGCGTTGGATTTGGGGCGCAGCACCGATGTGCACGAAAATACCCATCCGATCGACATCAACCAGATGGTCAATACGCTCAAGGATGACCTGGCCTTGCTCGGTTATCCGCTGGAGATTCGCGGCATGGCGCGCTGGCCGTTTTACGGCAAACCGCTGGCGCTGAAACGCTGTCTGTCGAACCTGGTCCACAACGCCGCTTTTTATGGCACCCAGGTAAAGCTGGAGATTGTCGACAGCCGACAGGAGCTGAAAATCTATGTGGTCGATAACGGCCCGGGGATTCCTGAAAGCGAGATCGACAAGGTGTTCGAACCCTATGTGCGTCTGGAAACTTCGCGCAACCGCAACACCGGCGGCGCCGGTCTGGGCTTGAGCATCGCGCGCAATATTGCCCACGCTCACGGCGGTCAGTTGAAACTGCGCAACCGCATCAGTTCGGGTCTGGAAGCGGCGGTGTTGTTGCCAAGACGGTGAATGGTCGCCTGATGCTGAGTGGCTGGTCGCGCTCGCGGCAAGCCGTTATAGTGCTGCAAGTTGAACATTTGGTCAGAAAATTCACGAGGACTCTATGCCTACTCCCCATATCAATGCCAAGGCCGGCGATTTCGCCGAAACCGTGCTGATGCCGGGCGATCCGCTGCGCGCCCAATACATCGCTGAAAACTTCCTGCAGGACGCCAAGCGCGTCACCGATGTGCGTTCCATGTTTGGCTATACCGGCAGCTTTGATGGCAAGCCGGTGTCGGTGATGGGTTCGGGTATGGGCGTGCCATCGATTTCCATCTACGCCAAAGAACTGATCACCGAATACGGCGTGAAAAACCTGATTCGCGTTGGCACCTGCGGCGGTATTGGTGATGACATCAAGCTGCGCGATGTCATCATCGCCAGCGGCGCCAGTACCGATACCGGCGTCAACCGCACTCGTCTGCTCGGTTACGACTTCGCTGCTACCGCCAGTTATCCGCTGCTTGAAGCGGCGGTAAACAGCGCGCGTAACGCCGGCGTCGAAGCCCAGGTCGGCAATGTGTTTACTTCCGATCTGTTTTATTCGCCTGAAGAAGCGCTGATCCCGACACTGCGCAAGATGGGCATTCTGGCGGTGGAAATGGAAGTGGCTGGCCTGTACGGCGTGGCTGCTGAATACGGCGCTAAAGCGCTGGGCATTATGACCGTCAGCGACCACATTGTGCGTGGTGAAGCGACCAGCTCGGACGAGCGCCAGACCACCTTTAACGAGATGATCCAGATCGCCCTCAAAGCGGCTGTGAGTCTGTAATCATGGCAGCTCCTGGCGATCTGAAAGCGGCGGCCAAAGCGGCGGCGGCCAATGCTTACGTGCCCTACAGCGAATTTCCGGTCGGTGCTGCGCTGCGCACCGCCGACGGCCGCATCTTCAGCGGCTGCAATGTGGAAAACCGCTCCTATCCGCTGGGCATGTGTGGTGAACGCACCGCCATTGGTACGGCGGCGTCGGCGGGTGTGCGGCCCGGCGAAATCCTCGAACTGGTGGTTTATATGCCGGGCACCAATCTGTTTTCGCCCTGCGGTGGCTGCCGTCAGGTGATCGCTGAATTTATGCCCGCCGATGGCAAAATCTGGGCGACCAACGACGTCGATGGTCTGCGCGAATGGACCGCCACCGGACTGCTTCCGGACGGTTTCAGTTTCGACGGTCTGGGCTGACCGAGCGGTCAAAAAGCGGAAATAAAACTACAACTTAAACGTTTAGGCCCGGTCGATCGCCGGGCCTTTTTCGTCATTAAATTTCTTTTCCACCTGAAACCGTTTTCCGTGCTTGTACCACCCTTTGGCGCCGGTATAGTCGCTGCTACCGGTCGGTCAGATTCCCCCCTTGAGAAGAGCCAGCATACTGGCCACGGAGCGCCCGACCGGTGCCTATCAGCTAACAATTCTCAGGTAACACCATGAAGCCGCAGGTAACACCATGAAGCAACAGCCCGATCGAAACCTGGGCATGGAGTTGGTGCGGGTGACTGAGGCGGCGGCTCTTTCCGCATCGCGCTTTATGGGCGCGGGCGATAAGGAGGCCGGCGACGGCGCTGCCGTGGACGCTATGCGTGCTGTACTGCAAACAGTCAGCATGGATGGCGTCGTAGTCATCGGCGAGGGCGAGAAAGACGAAGCGCCTATGCTCTATAACGGGGAAAGCGTCGGTACCGGCGCCGAACCCAAACTCGACATCGCTGTCGATCCGGTCGAAGGCACTCGCCTGCTGGCCACCGGTCGTCCCAATTCCATCGCTGTGGTTGCTGCCACCGAGCGCGGCGCCATGTGGGATCCGGGTCCTTCCTTCTATATGAACAAGATCGTCGTCGGCGAAGACGCCCGCGACGCCATCGACATCACCCAATCGGTTGCTCGTAACCTGTATTCCATCGCCGAAGCATTGCAGCGCAAGGTCAACGAAGTCACCGTTTTCGTGCTCGATCGGCCGCGCCACAAAAGCCTGATCGAAGAAATCCGAGCTGCCGGTGCGCGGGTGCAACTGCATACCGATGGTGATGTGATGGGCGCGCTGATGGCAGCCATTCCTGGCACCGGCGTCGATGTGCTGATGGGCATTGGAGGCACACCCGAAGGGGTGATTTCCGCCGCTGCCGTGAAAGCCCTGAACGGCGGCATGGAAGGCGTGCGGGCGCCGCAACTGGAAAGTGAAAGACGCAAGCTGGTGGAACTGGATATCGATCTGGACCAGGTGGTACGGCTCGATGATCTGATCGCTGCCGACGATGCTTTCTTTGCGGCCACCGGCATTACCGGCGGTCCGTTTTTGGATGGCGTGCATTACGATCGCGATGGCGGTATCACCACCCACTCGATTGTGATTCGCGCCGAGTCCGGTTCGCTGCGTTTTATCAAGGGTATTCACCGCTTGAAACGGTCGATCGAATTCGGTCGGCCGTCGAAGCAAAGCTTCCAGGCGATGGTGGATATCGCGGCGAAGTAGATTTTTGCTGATTAGAGGTGGTTGGGTTAGCGGCACCGGGGCAGCCAGCAGGGGACGGCATAAATACATCCCTGTAGCCTTGGGCCTCGGCATCCTTGCCTCGGACCACCCCTGCTAGCAACCCCGGCGCCGCTAACCGCGCCGCTACAGTGCGGTTACCAGCGATCATTCACCAAAGCGGTCAATACATGATCGCGCCACTGGCCGTTGATGAATAAATAATCTTTCGCCAGACCTTCGCGTTCGAAGCCGAGTTTTTCCAGCACCCGACCGCTGGCGACATTCCAGGGTTGGTAGTTGGCCATCAGCCGATGCAGGTTGAGGGTATCGAAGGCGTAACCGACCACGGCGACCAAGGCTTCGGTCATCAATCCCTGTCCCTGGTGCGCCTGGGCGGTGCGGTAGCCCAGATGGGCCGCCTGAAAAGCGCCGCGCACCACATTGGTCAGACCCAGATCCAGCACCAGCTCGCCGTCTTTAAAACCATAAAACCGGTAGCCGCGGCCTTGTTTCCACAGGCGTTTCTGCGCCTTGAGCCGGGCTCTTGTCAGTCCCACTCTGGCTGGCAAATCGCCGCCCCCTTGGGCAAAATGATCGGCGTTGCGTTGGTAGTAACGATGCAGTTCGCGACCGCGAATCCCCGCCGGGCCGGTCACTGTCAGGCGCGGCGTTTGCAGTTTGACAGTCATAAAAGCGTTCCTTGTACGAAGCTTATCAACGATCAGAATTCAGCCTTCGGTTGGCCATCCATGATGACCACTGAACCTCACTCCCCAGTCGAATAAGCGAGTCTACCCTATGTGGAATACGCCTGACCTCTGTGATGATCATCCCGATGCCGTTCAGGTACTCGAACCTTTGTTCCAGGATTTTGGCGGCAAGCCGGCGTTCTTTGGTCAGGTGGTGACGGTGCATTGTTACGAAGATAATTCCCGGGTCAAAGAACTGGCCGGCACCGACGGCGATGGCAAGGTGATGGTGGTCGATGGCGGCGCGTCCTTGCGCCGTGCTTTGATCGGCGATCAGATCGCGCTCGATGCGGTGAATCATGGCTGGCAGGGCGTGGTAATCAACGGTTGCGCGCGTGATATTCACGAACTGCGCCGTATGCCGATTGGCCTGCGGGCGCTGGCCAGCATTCCCGTACGTACCGAGAAAAAAGGCCTGGGTGATGTCGATGTGCCGGTCGAGTTTGCCGGCGTTACCATCGAGCCGGGTATGTGGTTGTACGCCGACGAAACCGGCATCCTGGTCAGCAAAGAGAAGCTGTTCTGATGGTGACTGAGTGGTCCTATGAACTGACTTCGCCCGAGGCCATCAACGCCAAACTCTGGCCCGCCGATGTGCCGTTGCGCTTTGAGGAAGTCGAAGTGAAACAGGGCGAATTCAACCGCTTTTTGTATCAGTGGATTGGCCAGCACTGGAACTGGTTTATGAAACTGGAGTGGTCGCTGGAGCAGTGGCGCCAACACACCGAGCGGCCGGAGCATCGTATCTGGCTATTAACGGTGCGTGGCACACCCGCCGGTTACGTGGAAATGGAGCGCCAGGATGGTAATCAGGTTGAGTTTATTTCCGTGGGTCTGGCCAAGCCATTTATCGGTCAGGGCCTGGGCGGGCCGATGTTATCCGAAGCTTTGAAGGTTGCCTTCGAGTGGACCGATGCCGAGGGCCGACGCCCCGAGCGGGTCTGGTTGCACACCTGTTCCGACGATCATCCCAGTGCGCGCAACAACTACGAAGCGCGTGGTTTTAAGCTGTTCAAGACCGAAGAATTTCCGGATCCCTAGGCAGCTTGCATGGTCATCGTCTGGTATCTGGCTTTGGATCGACCGGAGGATTTGCAGCCCAAGACCTGGCCGGCCAGGGCGGTGCCGTATTTTGCCGAGGCGGAACACAACAGGAATGGCTCGTCCAGCATAAGCCGTTTTTTTGCTTTGACGCTATGACATCATGATGTTAACTCATTGCATCGTCTGGAGAGCGCCATGAGCGAGATATCGAAGCGTTCCACGGTTTATTTTGACCCTCAGCTGCACGCTGCCTTGCGGTTGAAGGCCGCCCATACGCACCGTTCCTTGTCGGACCTCGTCAACGATGCCGTTCGTGCGGCTCTGGCTGAGGATCAGGAAGATTTGGCGGCATTCGAGGACCGAGTCGCCGAGCCAACCATGAGCTACGAGGCTTTGCTGAATGACCTGAAGGCACATGGCAAGCTATAAGCTGGTTGTCAGGAAGTCAGTCGCCAAAGACCTTCGGTCCATTCCCAACAAGGATGTCGCCCGCCTTCTGCAATGTATTGAGGGGTTGAGGGAGAACCCCCGGCCGATCAGCAGCGAAAAACTGTCAGGACAAGAACGTTACCGAATCCGGCAGGGTGTTTACCGGATCATCTATGAAGTGACGGACGAGCTGCTTGTGGTAACGGTTGTGAAAGTTGGCCACGGCCGGCCTGTCTATAAGCCCAACTAATTGGATAATCGGCAGCCTCAATTGCTCACGAGACCTGCCGCCTCGCCTTGCTTTGCTGAATCCACAGCCCCGCAACGATCAAACCCAGGCCGCCAAAGGTCAGCCATTGCAGTGGTTCGCCAAGCACAAAATGAATCAGAAACAGGCTGATAAAGGGCGACAGAAATATCAGTGTGCCGATGCGACTGGCGTTGTTGGTGTGATGCATTGCCAACTGCCAGAACACAAAGGTGATGCCCATCTCGAACACTCCGACATAAGCCAGACTGGCCGAGACCTGCCATTCATTCAGCGCCGGCAGGCCATCGCGCCACAGCATCCACAGCACCAGTATTGGCAAGGCGTAAACAAAGTTCTGGAACAAACCAATGATCGGCGGACGCTCATCACCGGTATTGACCAGCCAGTAACCGGCCCAGAGCAGTGTCGACGCCAACGCCAGAAACAGACCGAAATAATCGAGCGAGCCGCTGACGTTTTGCCCGGCAATGGAGATAAACACCACGCCGGAATAACCGAGCAGCATGCCGATTAAATCCCAGCGCGTCAGTTTGTGACCGAGAAAGGGCACCGACAACAAACCGAGCGTAATCGCCCAGGTGTAATTCACCGGCTGCGCTACCTGTGCCGGCAATCGGTCGTAGGCTTCGAACAGCACCGCGTAATACAAGACAGGATTGATTAAGCCCAGGCGAAAGGCGGCATAGCGGTCGGACCAGAGTCGTTGTAAAGCTGTTTGAAACTCGCCGCGCAGCGCCAGTGTCGCCATCAGTGCGACAACAGAAAACAGCGCCGCGCCAGCCATTAATTGACTGACGCTGACGTGCTGCAAGGCAACTTTAAAAGCGGTGGCGACGGTGGACCAGAGCAGGACAGCGATCAGGGCGTAACCCAGAGCGCGGCGTTCGGACGACATGCAATAACCTCGGCGGACGACTTTGCGACGAACAAGAGCGACAAATAATAACGCGGCGAGCCAGACTAAGCGGGAAGCTCGCTGGCTGCAACGTTGTCAGTGTGCGTCGATCAGAATTGCCATTCCACATACCAGCCGCCGGACAGGCTGTTGTAGTTGCTCAGGTCTTCACGCAGTTTCCAGGTGAACATCCAACCGACATTGGGGCCGGAGGCGGAGTTGGTCTTGATGTTGATATTGGTCTGGGCGTAATCCCTGGCTTCATACTCCCGGTCGTTATCGAGCCTCGTGCTAAAGGGCTGCGCATCGACGTAATAGAGGCTGGTTTCGACGGTGATGTCGCGGTTATCGAACAGCCGATAACCGATGCCGACACCGAATACGTCGTAGCGACTGTTGTCGTTGTGGACGTAGTGGTTGTTGTTGGCAATGCCGGCGCGTTCTTCGCCCCAGAAGGTCGATACGCCGATGCGGTTATCGACCCACAAACCCAGCCCCCAGCGGTTGGTGCTCAGCGCCAGATCGCCCGGGTCGGCCGAGTTATTGCCGTCCCAGGTGTAGAACAGGGTGAAGTCCAGGTTGTCGTAAGGACTGTCTTTTTCTTTGCGCTCAATGCGCAAATCGCCGTGGGTTCCGGGCGCGGGTTTGACCGGACCGAAATCGCTCTGATCGAGGCGGAAATAGAACTGGCCATTCATGGTCAGGCTGACGCGGTCGTCTTTGTAGGTGAATGACTGGTCGCCTTCGAAGCCATCGAAGCTCAGCCGATAGCCGTTCAGTCGTTGCGGATTATCAGCCTGCAACTGGCTGCGTAAATCACTGGCGGCCTGGGTTTCAATACGACGTTTGCAGGCAGCGGCTTCATCGGCGTTGCTGCATTCTGCGCTGTATTCACCGTCAATGGTTTCGATGCGTCCATCGAGTGGTTCGGGTTCAGCAGCACCGTCGTCCGATGCCACCGCGATGGCCGCCCAGCGAGCTTCGACACGGCAACCCGGTTGGGCATTCAGCGCATCGGCCGGCAGCCGTTCGTCGGTGCGCGAGCGCAATTCGATGCGTCTTGCCTGGGGCCGGTTTTCGGCCAGAAAGGCCGCTTCAAAATCGGCCAGTGCGTCGGCTTCCGCCTGGTTAAAGGCGATTTCACACGCCTCTGCAACGGTCGCTGCGCGCGCTGTGGCACTGGCATTAAAGTGGCCTTCTTCAGCCATCAACCATGGACTGATAACCAGGGCTGAAAGCGCAATCAACAGCGGGCGCATGTTCTATCCTCTTCGGGTTCGGATGCTCAAGGTGAGCACCATAATAACAGCGGATCGGTGAGTAACAGTGCTGGTGGTCATCTTTGGCGCGGCGATGGCAACCAATGGTCTGCTTTTCCAAGCCGTTAAGGCTGCTGTTAAAGTAGCCTCGCTCTGGTCCCAGGAACTCAAAATGTCTGATCTGATCGTGTCACTGCAGCAACTACCGGCCACTCCTGCCTTGCCGGAGGGTTATCAAATACAGTCCGCCCAGGCCTGGGATCGGGAGCTGATTGTCGATTGGGTGCGCCGTGAATTCGGCGCTGGCTGGGCCAGTGAAGTGGCCAATGGATTAGGCGGTCATCCCAGCCGGGTATTGATTGCGCGCCGTGGCACGCAACTGCTCGGCTTTGCCTGTTTCGATGTCACCTTTCCCGGCTTTTTTGGCCCGACTGGCGTCAGTGAAGCAGCGCGTGGTTTGGGTCTGGGCAAAGCCTTATTGGTAGAAGCGCTGCACCGTCTAAAGCAGCGCGGCTATGTGTACGGCTTTATCGGCGATGCCGGGCCGGTGGATTTCTACCGCAAAGCGGTGGGCGCGGTGCCAGTGCCGGAGGGATTGGCCGGCGGCTATAGCGAGCCGTTGCAGCCGCCTTCGGGCTGAGTAAGAAGGGTTGGCGCAAACCGGGCATAAACCTTGGCACCCGGCGTTACTCTGTTGTCCCGCTAGCCCGCGACGAACCTTTTATTGTGGTATGGGTCAGCCCGGAACGCAGCGGCGCTAGCCATCTTGCCAGAGGCAAGGTGGAAAACCATGCGGTGGGCACTGATTGAAAAAAAGAAAAGGCACCCTGGGGTGCCTTTTGTGCGTTGGGTGCGTTTGTTTCCTACTACTGACCCGCCAGAGCCGACGTTTGCAACGGCGATTTAAAGCCTAAGCGCCAGTCTGTGCCATTGGTTGAGCGCCAGACTTCGTTGCTGAGGCCAGTAGTCACTGACCGACCGCCGATCAGCAAAAGCGCCTTCTGTTCGGGCTGATCAGGATTGTCACCAAAGACCACCAGGTTCTGGCTGTAACGTCCCGTAAATGGCGCAGGGTGTTCCTTGCTGATCTCCTTCCACTTGGTGCCATTAGCGGAGGTCCAGATGTCGCCGAAGATAGAAGTAGCGTTGGCGCCACCAATCAACCAAAGCTGCTGTTGGGTTTGGTTGGGTGGTGTATAGGCGACCAATTGATGGCTACTGCGGCCACTGAAGCAGGGGTCGCAGTCGGCGAGGTCCCATTTTTTGCCATCCGTGGATGTCCAGACATCGTTAAGGTATTCGGTTGTCTCTGAGTCAGGGAGAGGCAACCCCTCTCCACCCACCAGCCACAAGGCCGCCGGCGTTGAGTCAGTAGGGTCGGCATCGAACACCACGACCTGGTGATCCCTGCGCGGTCCGAAGTCGGCGCTGGCGGTTTCCTCGACCCAGTTTTCACCATCTTCCGACGACCAGACGTCGTTTTTATCGCTACCCGAGGTGCCGCCGATCAGCCAGAGCTTTTCACCCTCAGTGTCGTTGGGGTCGTCGTCGTAGACCACCACCTGATGGCCTTGCCGAATGCCAAAACACGTGTCTTTATCATCCCCACACTTAAGTGTGTGCTGGGTCCAAAGCACACCATCCGGTGAGGACCAGACATCGTCTTCGCCGGCATCCTTACCACCAATCAGCCACAGTTGTGGGCCTTTTTCGTCGTTCTCGGCGTCGAATACCACCAGCTGATGTTGGGATCGCGGCGCAAACAGGGGGCCACCTTCTATGCTGTTGCGCGCTTGCATCTGTTGCCAATGAAGACCGTCGGCGGAGGACCAGACATCGTTTTCCACGGTAGCGCCGTTGCTGCTATTCACCCCGGCTACCATCCAAAGCCGTTCGCCCTGGCCGGCATCAAAACTGACGGTTTGTGCATTAAATCGTGCACTGAATCCGCCTAAGGGGGTCTGTTGGGTCCAGTGGTCGCCATCGAGGGTCGACCAAGCATCCGTTTTTGCAGCACCATTGGCACTACCATCTATTGGATAACCGCCCAATGCCCAGAGTTCATCATTGCCATCGTGGTCGGCGTCGACGACAACCAACTCGCGGCGGCCGGGAAACGGCGGGTCGGTCGGTTCGGTGTGCGGTGTCCATTCCTTGCCGTCGGGGGAGGACCAGACATCGTTGCCGGAAATATCACCTCCAACCAACCAAAGCTGTGCTTTTGAGTCATCGCCCTGCGCATCGAACACCGCTACCCTGAAAGTGTCATAGGTGGGAAACGGCGTTGCCTCGAGAACCTGAGTCCACTTCGAGCCGTTGTTGGACGACCAGACATCATCGCTGCCAATCAACCACAACTGCTCGCCCTCGCCCTTACCCTCGTCGAACACCACGAGCTGATGGTTGTCCCTCGCTGAAAACAGCTCGGCGCCTGCCTCGGTATTAGTCAATGTAACCGGATTCCACTGCTTACCATCAGTCGAGGTCCAGACATCGCCTTGGGCGCTGCCATCATTACCGCCCAGCAACCACAGCTCGGGTTCGCCGTTACCATCGGCATCAAAGACCGTGACTTGGTGGTTCATGCGCGCGGAAAAATCGGCGTTGGGTTGGCGCAAACTCCAGTGAATGCCATCTTTCGACGACCAGATGTCGTTTTTATATGAATAGACAGGTTCTAAAAGTCCGGAAGGTCCGGAAGGTTCGTAAGATTCAAAAAAACCTCCCCCAATCAGCCACAGTTGTTCCGGTTCATCGCCAGCAGGGTCGAAAACCACCAGTTGATGGCCTTCGCGGTTACGGAACAGATGTTCTTGACCGGGATGGTCGCGGTCGACCGAGGTTTCTTTTCGCCAGTTAACGCCATCCGCCGAGGACCAGAGGTCCTCATTCGGTTCGCTAGATTCATTGTATCCGATCAACCAAAAACGCCCCTGAAAATAGGCGGCCCGCATTCTGCTATGGACTGGAAGCCACTGCGTACTCAGGAAAGTCGTGGCTTCCTGTTTGCCCTGGCGCAAGCGGGCGTAAGCGTAATTGTTTAATTCGAAGCCAAGATCTTTTTCAAGCAGCGTGAAGGCGTTGTCGGCATCAATGGCAAAGGGCTGTTCGGTCAGGCGGTATTGGTGAGCGCAGCTTTCGCCATCGGCGACCGCATCGCAATCCGGGTCTCGACCGATATAGAACGTCAAACCTTCCGAGCCATCGAAGTCGCCGCTTATGGTGAACTGGCTGTCTTCAGTGCCTATCCAGCCACTGAGTTCAAGGTTGCCGTCAAAGGTATCGATTGGCGTTGTGCGCGAACCAGACGAGCCGGAATCGCAGGCGGCCAGGCCAAGGCTGAGCAGCAGGGCTAAGCCAGGTGCCGCCCGCGGGGCCTGTCTCAAGGGTTGCCATAATAAGGTGTTATTCATATCACTGTTCTCCATAACAGGGTGATACAGCCGAGCCGAGTGGGTTTTTCGGGATTCAGCGCGCTCGACATTCGCCAATATATTGACACTTATTTTATAAAAATAAGTCGATTAATTGGCGGGAAACTGAGTGGTGGGTCACAAAAGCGAAGCCAGAGTTTTGGGTTGTGCGGTCGGTGTTGTGAAGCGGGTGCTGTGGGGGGTATGAGAGGTTCTTCGCTCTAGTCCGTGAAACCCATAAAAAAGCCCTCACAAGGAGGGCAAGAACGAAGACGGCGTTGCGCTGTGCGATGACCACCAGAACAACGCCATGCAGGATGGCTTACTCTTTGACTCCGCCCTGAGTCAGGCCGGCAATAAACTGCTTCGATGCCAGCATAAAGGCGATGATGGTCGGCCCCATCATGATCAGAATTCCGGCGAACATCATGTGCCATTGAATGGCGAACTGTTGGTTAAAACGTTGCAGACCGAGCGTTAACGGATAGTTGGCTTCGCTTTGCAAAAAGATCAGCGGCAGGAAGTATTCGTTCCAGGCTTGCACGAAAGTCAGCAGCGCGATGGTGGCGATGGCCGGGCGCACCAGCGGAAAAATAATGCGCCGGTAGATGGTGAAGGGCAGTGCGCCATCCATCTTCGCGGCCTCTTCCAATTCGGTGGAAATATTCTTCATAAAGCTGACCAGAATAAACACCGCCACCGGCATCATGCTGGCGCTTTGTACCAGAATGACCCCGAGCAAAGTATCGAGTAAACCCAGCCCGCGCACGATGTCGAATAGCGGCGCCAACGCCAGCCGAATCGGAATAATCACCCCAACCAGAAACAGCATAAAAATAAAGGTGCTGCCGCGAAACGGCATGCGCGCCAATACAAAGGCCGTGGTGCTGGCGCAGAAGGTCACCAGTATCACCGAGCTGATGGAGATGATTGCCGAGTTCAAAAAATACTGGGCGAAATTGGCATTGACCCAGGCTTTGGCAAAGTTGCTCCAGGTGACCGGATCGGGCAGGCCGAAGGGTTCGCGAAATACCTGGCCGACGTTGGGTTTTAGTGAATTCAAAACCGCAGCGCCGAACGGCACCAGCACCACGACCACCCAGGCCAGCATGATTAACTGAACCACTAACTGTTCGCGCTTATTGAGTTTGAAAATCTTATCCATGCGTCATCCTCAACTGCTGCGCAGATTCTTCAGCGCCAGGAAGATGGCGGCCGGTAAAATTAACAACGCCGTCATCAGGCCGATGGCTGCTGCCATGCCGAAGTTGGTGTCGGTGGTATCGGCATTGCCACCGAAGGCGGTGCGGAACAGGAAGGTGCCCATGATGTCGGTTGAGCGCAGCGGGCCGGCTTCGGGTCCCATGATCAGCAGTACGTAGTCGGCGTTGTTAAACACATCGACCATAACGATAACGGTGATCAGCACAAAGGCCGGACCGAGCACTGGCAGCACCACATTGCGGATCGATTGCCAGCGGTTGGCGCCGTCGAGCATCGAGGCTTCGAGCAGGTCGGAACGTACCGCCAGAATGCCGGACAAAATCAACATGATGGCAAAACCCATACGATGCCAGGTGTAGAACATCGCCATGGTAATGAGGGCAGTATCCTGATCACCTAAAAACGGAATAGCGCTGTCGACCAGGCCGGTTTGCACCAGAAAAGCGTTGAGCGGACCGCGTGGATGGACGAACAAATCAAGCAGATAGGCTACGGCTGCACCGGCCATCGGGTAGGGCAAAAAGAACAAAACCTGATAGGTTTTCCGGCCCCAGGTTTTGAAGCTCAACAGCAACGCCAGGGCAGTGCCGATGATCAGAAACGAGCCGATAATAACGATGAAAAAAATCACGTTTTGCACCAGCGCATTGAGCATCTGGTCGCGGTAATAATCTTGCGTCAGCACCTTGGCAAAATTATCAAAGCCGACAAATTCTTTCGGGCCAATGCCCGGCCATTTCACCAGACTGAGTGAGAACAGCGCCATCAGCGGAATAAAATTAAAAATGCCGTAGAGCAGCACGCCAGGTGTTAATAAGAGGGTGCGCTGAATTTTTTCCAGGGCGGTATAGCTGAGCCAGGAGCGGGATTGGAAATCCGTTGTTGGGTCAGAGTCAGAGTATCGCGTCATGATTGAAAGTCACACGGGCAGAGGGTCGGGGAAGAGCAGGGGGCGGGTCGATAATCGACCCGCCTCGATGACCGGCAAGCCCGGTCAGGTTAGCGCAACGATCACAGTGCGCAGTGGTCAGCACCGATGTAACCGGCGTTGTTCAGACCGCTCTGGATATGCTCGGCCAGTTCGCGGGCAGTGATTTCACCCGCCAGCAGTTGCTGCATGCCTTCGGAAACCAGCGGACGATAACCCGGATCAACGCTGATCAGCGCATCGTGGAAGAATGGCTGAGCCGCCAAAGAGTTGCTGGAAATCATTTCCGCAGCCGCCTGAACGCGCTCGTTGTTCACATCCACCGGATGGTTGGAGGCAGGAACCGCTTCGACCATATCGGCGAACAGCTGGGCGAACATCGGCGTGGTGTAGAACTCCATCACCTTCTTGACGGCGTCGATGTCGTCCGAATTCGGGTTGTAGGCCAGGTGCGCATCGGTGAAGCCGTACACCTTGTTGGCGTTACCTGGTATGGCCATAAAGCCCAGTTCCAGACTCGGGTCGATCTGGTACATCGGTGATGCCGGTGTGGCTGACCAGATGCCGTCGATCATCATTGCCGACGTGCCCAGCGCAACGCCGGTACGCATGGCGCCGTAGTCGTCGGCCAGCGGGTTGGGGTTCAGGTAGCCTGCGTCCTGCCAGGATTTGAAGCGTTCCATGGCATCGACATAGACATCATCGGTAAAGCAGGCTTCGCCGGCGACCACTTGCTGTGCCCAGTCATCGCTGGTCATACCGGCGAGAATGGTTTCGTGCAATACCTGGTTCAGGTACCAGCCATCGCGACCGTCAACGTGCATTGGCACGATGCCCTGATCTTTCAGCTCAGCAAAGGCGGCTTCCAGTTCGTCCAGGGTGGTCGGCGCGCCATCGAAAACGGCTTTGTTATAGAGGATGGATTCCATCTGCATCACGAAAGGTACGCCATAGACTTCGCCATCACTGCCGGTGGCGCCGGCCAGAGCGGCTTCGCCGAAGGCGCTCATATCGAGACCCAGCTCGGACACCGGAGCGGCAACGCCGGCATCAATCCAGGGCTGCATCCAGGCCGAACCGGCTTTGGCGTGATAGAGGTCTGGGCGATTGGTCTGCATGTCGATACGCAGTTTGGATTCGATGTCCTCGGTATAAACGTTCAGGTTCACCTGTACGCCGGGAATCAGATTTTTTTCATTGATGTAGTCGAACAGGGCTTCGTCCTGAACACGCCAGGTATAGAGTTCCACCACTGTGTCTTCAGCGAATGCCAGCTGGCTGCTCGCCAGGGTGGCCGCAGCGGTGGCCAGTGCCAGGGAGTGCTTGACCAGCGGCAAAGGTTTTTTAAAGAGTTTCATACGAACCTCGTTTGTTGTTATGTCAAAATGGGCCATGCGGAATGGTAAGCCCAATATAGTACCAATAATAGGACCAGGCAATACCAAGCAGGCATACTGGCTTCTTTTGCCGACGTTCTCAGCTAACTCGTTGTTTTTCTGTCGTTTTTGCGTCGTTTTACCAACCCAGGGCGGTGTCACGACCCTGAACGCCCAACTGGGCAAGTAATGCCATCCAGTGCCGGGCGCGGGCTTCGAAATCGGTGAAATCACCGTTCTGGTTAGAGCCCCAGGCCACTTCCGCCAGGCCCAGCAAGCGTGGGAACCACATAAATTCGGCTTGTTCGGGGCTGGTGATGACTTCGCTCCACAGGCAGGCCTGAACGCCCTGGATATTCCCGGTGGCGGCGTCGGACAGTCCGGCGCTGGGGTTGTAGTGCCAGACGGTGCTCAGATCGACGGTGCCAGCCCAGTAATAACCCGGGTCTTCCGGCCGATCGCTGACCGCCAGGTCGAAATAGCAGTGCTGCGCGGGTGTCATCACCACCGGATGACCGGCTTCGGCCGCAGCCTGACCCGCCTCGACGCCCTGCCAGGAGAGAATCCAGGTGTTCGCGCTGACGGCATTGCCGGTGCGGATCTCCTCCCAGCCCATAGCGGTTTTGCCATGCGCCTGTACCACCTGTTCCAGCTCGGCCATAAAGACACCGTGCAGATCTTCCGGCTGGCGCTGTTGCTGCTGCGCCCAGCTTTTTGCCGCCGGAGAACCGAGCCAGGCGCCGGCTGGCACTTCGTCTGAACCCAGGTGAAACAGCGGGCCGTCGAAGAGTTCGCACCATTCGTCGATCAGCGTGCGAATCACTGTCTGGGTGGCCTGCAGCGCTGGGTTAATGACGTTGTCGTTATGATGTTGGACGCTGCGATAAACCGATTGATCCTCGGCTTCAACCAGTTCGGGCAGCGCTTTGAGCAGCGCCCGGCAGTGGCCCGGCACATCCATTTCCGGGATCACCGTGATACCCAGCTCCTTGGCGCGCTGAACGGTGGCGCGAATCTCGTCGGCGCTGTAGCAGCCGCCATAAGGCTGGGCGCCGGTGCCCATTTGCGGTGGCAGGGCCTGGTCCGGCCCGCGCCAGGCGGCGATCTGCTCGATCTGTGGATAGGCGGTGCTGGGCACGCGCCAGCCGTCGTCGTCGGTGAGGTGCCAATGAAAGTGATTGATTTGGAACAGCGCGAACAGATCGAACCATTGCTGAATCGGTTCGGCCTCAAAGAAGTGGCGCACCACATCCAGATGCACGCCTCGATAGCTGAATCGCGGCGTACCGGCGAGTTCGGCAGCGGGCAGCGAGCCGGCCAGGGGCCACTGCAGCAGATATTGCATCAGATAGGCCTGACCGGTCTGAAAACCGGTTTCGTCGCGATAAGCCAGGTCGATGCTGGTGCCGGTGATTTGCAGATGAAAGTCGCTGACCAGGTCGGGTTTGTGCTGCTCAGCAATCGTCAAGCCGGTCGCTGAGAGCGTCGGCACTGACGCTGCCTTAAGTCGGCCGTACAGGCGTTGCAGCCAGGCAGAGTTCCAGCGCTCGCCGGCGAAATTCAACGCGGCTGGGCAAGGCAGTAGGCTTGGCTCAAGCTTGAGATGTTCCGGCTGTGGCAGCAGCATCAGCTTGCCTTCCGGCATTGGCTGCACGGGGAAGGTGCTGCGTTCGGCTTCGCCTGGCAGGATAACCTCAGCGCGCTGCTTGCCCGCTTGCAGATAAACCCCATCGGGTCGGTCGGTCAGTTTGCGCAGGCTGCCGGCACCAGCAAAACGGATGCGCAGTGGCTTGGTTCCGTCCCAGGCGCTGTCCAACTGCAGCCGATGCCAGTCGCCCTGGCGCTCGACCAACTGAGCGCCTTCGATACTGGCTGCATCGAGCGGGTGCAGCAGGCTGAAACAGAGTTCCGTCGCGGTGAATTTGGCGGCCTGGGCCGGCCAGTACAGAGTGACTTGGTAGCCCTCGGCGACCGGTCGAATGTCGGCAGTGGCGTTGAGCGTCATTAGTGTTGTCCTCAGTCCGGTTGCTGGCATTGCAAAAGTTAAAGGTATTATATTGGTATTGTTGTGGGTAGTGAAAGGTTGTAATCTACCGATTCAACAGCGACTTCATTTTTTGGGGTCGGCATAAGAATGACACGCGAATACAGGAAGCTTCGATTCGATGACCACGGGAACCTCGTTGCCGACTTTTTATATGGGCATTGATGGTGGTGGCACCGCTTGTCGGGTGCGCCTGACGGACGCCGACGGCCGGGTTCTGGCACAGGCCCGCAGCGGCAGTGCCAATGTGTTTCAAAGCGCTGAGGTGAGTTGGCAATCGATCGATGCTGCCACCACCGAGGTGCTTGTCCAGGCCGGGCTGTCCGCCGAGGCACGCCGGCAGATTGTGGTCGCAGCGGGTTTGGCCGGGTCTGAATTCGCCTCCGCCGCCGAGCAATTTCTGCAGCGTGATCATGGCTTTGCCCACTTCGACTTATTCAACGATGGTCAGATTGCCTGCGTCGGCGCCCATGGTGGTGCCGATGGCACCTTGCTGATCGTCGGTACCGGTATCATCGGTTTTAATTACAGTGGCGGTGACTGGCGCCGTGTCTCGGGCTGGGGTTTTCCGCTCGATGATGCCGCCAGTGGCGCCTGGCTCGGTTTGCAGGCGGTGCGCCGGGCCTTGGCGCAGCGCGATGGTCTGGCGCCAGCCTCTGCATTGACCGAGGCCGTCTGGGCGCGTTTTGAGGGTTCTGACAGTGGTCTTATTGGCTGGGCCCAAAAAGCCCGCTCGGTCGATTATGGTGAGTTGGCGCCCTTAGTCGTGCGTTGCTTTGAACAAGGCGATGCTCATGCCCAGGCCATTGTCGACGAGCAAAGCCAGGTGCTCGATCAGTTACTGGATGCCTTGCAGCAGCCACCGCAACCTTTGGTTGTGCAGGGTGGTTTAGCTGACTTTGTATCGGCGCGTCTGGCGGCGCGGCATCGCGAGCGTTTGCGTGAACCCCAGGGTGATGCGCTTGATGGTGCTTTGCGCCTGGCTCGACGTTCGAACCCGTTTTCGCAACGACAAGGGAGTGCTCGCTGATGTCATCCATACCGGTACGTGGCGATCGGGAACTGATCGCCTTTCTGACTCCGGATCCGAATCAGGCCGGCTCGCTCTATACCCAGTTAGCGCGCTCCTTGAGTCAGGCCATTCATGAAGGTCTGCTCAAGGACGGTGATTATTTGTTGCCGCAACGCGAACTGGCCGAAGCGCTTGGCGTGTCGCGCGTAACTGTGCGCAAGGCAATTGAAACATTGGTCAGCGAAGGTCTGCTGCGCCAGCGCCAGGGCGCCGGCACCGTGGTCACTTCCGGTGGTAAGCAATCGATTCACAAGAACCTGTCGGTGCTCAACAGCTTTACCGAAGACATGGCCATGCGTGGTATGCGGCCCTCGTCGCGCTGGGTCAGCCGGCAGACGTTGCAGTCGTCACCGCGTGAGGCGATGGCGTTGAATCTGTCACCCGGTGCGCGCATCGGTCGTTTTACCCGCGTGCGTTTTGCCAGCGAAACGCCGATGGCCTATGAGATTGCAACGGTGCCGACCAGCATCATCGGCGACGCCGAAAAAGTCGGCGATTCGCTGTATCAGGCACTCGATAGGGTCCGCGCCCGGCCGGTGCGCGCCCTGCAAACCATGACCGCGCACAACGCCGACGCCGAGGTGGCGCGCTATCTGAAAATCGCTCCGGGTGACGCGGTGCTGTACATCGAGCGCCAGGGCTTTGATGCCAACAACCGGCCGGTGGAATTTACCCGGTCCTGGTATCGCGGCGACATCTATGACTTTGTGACCGAACTGTCGGTCAGTACTGATTAAACGCCAGCCGGCGGAAGGACATCCTTATGCACACTGCCTTGATTGCCCCCAGTCTCTTCGATGGCGTCACGCGCCACGGCCCGTCGGCGCTGCTGATTGAGGGTGAGACAGTGCGCGGGCGCGTGGCGGTGTCTGAGGTTCCTTCGCACTATCAGCGTGAAGAACTGAGCCATGGCGTTGTGACGCCAGGCCTGCTCGATTTGCAGGTCAATGGCGGTGGCGGTGTGCTGTTTAATAATCAGCCCGATGCCGAAGCCCTGGCAGCCATGGCGGAAGGTCATGCCAGTGCCGGTGTCGCACGCATTCTGGCAACGCTGATCAGTGACCGCCTGGCGGTGACTGAAGCCGGCGTTGCCGCGGCGGTCGAGGCCGCCAAGGATCCGCATTCGGGCATTCTCGGCGTGCACGTTGAAGGCCCTTTTTTCAGCCAGGAACGCAATGGCGTGCACCATCCCAACTGGCTGCGCCGACTCGATGACGCCGACTGGGCCTGGCTGGAACAGGCTGCCAAGGTGCCGGCCATCATCACTGTAGCGCCCGAGCAAATCGACCCGATCGATATTCAACGCATGGTGGCGCTCGGTTTGCGCGTCAGCGCTGGTCATACCAATGCGCTGCACGATGAAGTGCGCCGCGCCCTCGATGCCGGGCTGTCGGGTTTTACGCATCTGTATAACGCCATGCGACCGATGACCGGCCGCGAACCGGGCGTGGTCGGCACGGCGCTGGCGGATCAACACAGCTGGTGCGGCATCATCGCCGATGGCATTCATGTCCACCCGACTTCGGTGCAACTGGCTCTGCACGCCAAACCGCGCGGCAAGCTCTATCTGGTGTCCGATGCGATGGCGACGCTCGGTGCGCAAAGCAAGACCTTCGAGCTTTACGGCGAACAGATTCATGAAGAAAACGGCCGTCTGGTTAATGCCGCCGGTCGTTTGGCGGGCAGCGCCATTTCGCTGGTCGATGCGGTGCGTTATTGCGTGCGCACCCTGAAACTATCGCTCGACGAAGCGGTCGCCATGGCGAGTCGTTATCCGGCCGAATACCTGGGCATCGATGAGCGCTTTGGCAGCTTGCGCGAAGGCCGGGTCGCCGACGTCAGCTGGTTCGATGACGATCTCAAGGTCCAGGGACTTTGGCGCGCCGGTAAACGGCTGTACTGATTCAATAGCGCACGGAATTCGACGCTCTTATGCAGATTGTTATCCTCGATACGCCCGAAGCGGTCGCCCAGTATGGCGCCGATCAATTCGTTGCCCGTTTGCAGAAAAAACCGCAGTCCGTCCTGGGCTTGGCAACCGGTTCTACACCGATTGCGCTGTACCGCGAACTGATTCGCCGTTACCAGAATGGCGAGGTCAGTTTTGCTCAGGCGCGTTCGTTTAATCTCGACGAATATCTGGGTTTGAGTGGCGAGCATCCGCAAAGTTATCGCCACTTTATGAACCGTGAATTGTTCAGCCAGATCGACATCGACCCGGCCAATACCCAGGTACCCGATGGTGCTGCCAAAGATCCGCTGGCCGCCTGCGAAGCATACGAAAAAGCGATCAAAGACGCTGGCGGCATCGACCTGCAACTGCTCGGCATTGGCCGTAACGGCCATATCGGGTTTAACGAACCCAGCTCCAGCCTGGCCTCACGCACTCGCGTAAAAACCCTGACGCCGGATACCGTCGAAGCCAATAAACGCTTTTTTAAAGCGGATGAATTCCAACCCAACCTCGCCATCACCATGGGCATCGGCACCATCATGGAAGCACGGCATATCTTGTTGCTGGCAACCGGTGAAGCCAAGGCAGATGCCATTCGCGAAGCCGTCGAAGGCCCGGTGGCGGCACGCTGCCCAGCCTCCATTTTGCAGATGCATCCACGCGCAACGCTGGTGCTCGATCGCGCTGCGGCTAAAGGCCTGAAAGACGTCGATTTCTACGAATATATCGAACGTGAAAACCAGCGTTTGCTGGGCGGCTGAGCACCGCTTCGCTGTGATAAAGTGAGGCTTCACTTCGTACCTTGGTTTGTCCATGTCTGTTCTTGTTCTGATGAGCGGCTCCGAAAGCCGTCTCGATGCCATCGCCCAGGATTTCGCTGACCAGGGGTTTAATGAACCGGTCTGGACCGCAGCCGATGCGTTTGATTCGGCAGCGGTGGAAATGATCGTCGCCTGGAAGCCCGACATGCTCGATTGGTCGACCTTTAATAAGCCGTTGGTGCAAAGCTTTGGCGCCGGCGTTGATCATCTGCTCAGCGCGGGTTTGCCGACCGACTGGCCGGTGGCGCGTTTTATGAGCCAGAGCCTGAAGGACCGGATGGCGCGTTACGTCGGCGCGCAACTCAATAACTGGCAGCTCGATATGCCGCGCCTGCTTCGCGCCGAAGATGCGCGCCAGTGGGCCTGGCACGACGGCACCTATGGCGAGCGCGTGCTGGTGCTGGGTATGGGCGAACTCGGTCAGACCGTGGCTCGGGCGTTATTGGCTCAGGGTTATGCGGTCGATGGCTGGAGTCGCTCCGGCCGTACCATAGAGGGTGTGCAAGCGCTGACTGGGGACGCCGGTTTAAGCGAGGGGCTGGCGCGTTGTGATTATCTGATTAATCTGCTGCCTTTAACCGAAGCCACCCGCGGCTTTTTAAACGCCGACCTGTTTCGGCGTTGTCAGCAAAAACCGGTGGTGATGAACGTCGGCCGTGGCGGCAGTCTGGTCGATGCCGACTTGCTAACGGCGATTGATAACGGCCAGCTCAGTGGTGCCATCCTTGATGTCTTTAACACCGAACCCTTACCGGCCGACCACGACTTCTGGTCGCATCCGCTGGTGCGGGTCACGCCTCATATCGCCTCGACCAGTGAGCCTTCTGAAGTGATAGCGCTCGCCACTGAGAACCTGAAAAGGCATCGCGCCGGCGAAACGCCGTTGTTTCCGGTGGATTTGTCTAGAGAGTACTGACACCGAAGAGGTTGGTCGTTTCAGTGCCGCCAGGGCCCAAACTGGGCTTCAAACCGGCACGCTGCAAGTACATCCCTGTACGCTCGACGGTCGCCCTCCATGGCGACCGACGGCCGGTTTGAAGCCCAGTTTGGGCCCTGGCTCCGTTCGTGCTGAGCGTGAATGTCATCATCCATTACTTTCCCAATGAATCACGGGGCCTTCACCCCAGCAGCTGACTTTGCTCATTTACTCCGTCATTCCGCCTTCTAATCTTTCCCACCAGGCACCAATCCCAACTTGGTCTAGGCTACCTGTGAATCTGGTGAGCCAGCGCTTGACACCGTGTTAAGCCGAACGTATGTTTCAAACGCTCGTTTGAACCCCTTTCCGACCTGCTGCTGCCGCAGTCGGTCTGGCCGATACCGGCCCTGTTATCGATTAGAGGTGACACCATGCCAGAATACAAAGCGCCCTTGCGTGATATGCAATTCGTGCTGCACGAAGTGCTCGACAGTGAAGCTCATTACGAGGCCATCGGTGCTGAAGACGCCAGTCGCGATATGGTCGACGCCATCATGGGCGAAGCCGCCAAATTCTGTGAAGAAGTGCTGGCGCCGTTGAATCAGGTTGGCGATAAAGAAGGCTGCACCTGGAAGGATGGTGTGGTGACTACGCCGACCGGCTTTAAAGAAGCCTATCAACAGTGGACTGAAAACGGCTGGCCGTCACTGTCGAACCCGGTGGAATATGGCGGTCAGGGTATGCCGGATTCCATCGGCAATATGGTTTCCGAGATGGTCTCCACTGCGAACTGGGCCTGGGGCATGTATCCGGGTTTGTCGCACGGTGCGATGAACACCTTGGAACTGCACGGCACGGATGAGCAGAAAGACACCTATTTGACCAAGCTGGTGTCCGGCGAATGGACCGGCACCATGTGTCTGACCGAACCGCATTGCGGCTCCGACCTGGGTACGCTGAAATCCAAAGCCGAACCCCAAGCCGACGGCAGCTACGCGATTTCCGGTACCAAGATTTTCATCTCCGCCGGTGAGCACGACATGGTCGATAACATCGTCCATATCGTCCTGGCCCGCCTGCCCGATGCGCCGGAAGGCACCAAAGGCATTTCGCTGTTCATCGTCCCTAAGGTTCTGCCGGACGGTACTCGCAACGAAGTTCAGTGTGGCTCCATCGAGCACAAGATGGGCATTCACGGTAACGCCACCTGTGTGATGAACTTCGATGCCGCCAAAGGCTTTTTGATCGGCCCGCCGAACCAGGGCCTGAAGTGCATGTTCACCTTTATGAACTTTGCTCGTCTGGGCACCGCCATGCAGGGCGTGGCTTCGGCTGAATTGTCGTTCCAGGGCGCACTGGCATACGCCAAAGATCGTCTGGCGATGCGCAGTCTGTCTGGCCCGAAAGCGCCGGAAAAAGCGGCTGATCCAATCATCGTGCATCCGGATGTGCGTCGTATGCTGCTGACCCAGAAAGCCTTCGCCGAAGGCGGCCGTGCCATGCTGATGCACGCCAGCCAACTGGTCGACACCGTTAAGCGCAGCCAGGATGAAGACGCCCGCAAAGACGCCGACGATTTGCTCAGCTTCTTAACACCAATCGCCAAAGCCTTCCTGACCGAAGTCGGCACCGAAGCCGCCAACCATGGTGTGCAGGTATTCGGTGGTCATGGCTATATTCAGGAATGGGGCATGGAGCAGATCGTGCGCGATAACCGCATTGCCCAGCTCTATGAAGGCACCACCGGCATTCAGGCGCTCGACCTGCTGGGTCGTAAAGTGTTGATGAGCCAGGGCGAGATGCTGAAGAGATTCACCAAGATCGTGCACAAGTTCTGCAAAGCAAGCTCCGCTAAAGGCGCGCTGAAACCCATCGTTGCTCGCTTGGCGGAAGCCAATAAAGAGTGGGGCGACATGACCATGAAACTGGGCATGAAGGCGATGAAGAACCGCGAAGAAGTCGGCGGTGCAGCGGTCGATTACCTGATGTATTCCGGCTATATCACCCTCGGTTACTACTGGGCGCTGATGGCGGAAAAAGCTCAGCAGGCAATTGATGCCGGCAGCAGCGAAGTGGATTTCTACAACGCCAAGATCAAGACCGCGACCTTCTACTTCGAGCGCATCCTGCCGCGCATCGAAAGCCACAAGCAGGCGATGCTGGCCGGTGTTGATAGCATGATGGATCTGGACGAGGCGCATTTCGCGTTCTGATTGTCTGCTGTTCTGGTAAATCGTGGTAAAGGGCCGGTCCGTGCCAGCGGGCCGCCTTATCCGGGGTCGCTGTGAATACGTCCCTGTACGCTAGGCGGCGGCCGTCCATGGCCGCCGACTCCCCTGGATAAGGCAACCCGCCGTCCCGGACCTCCTGTTGTGCTCTGCGCTGTTAACCAAAATCCAAATAACAAAGGTTCATCACCATGGCGGAATACAAAGCACCCATTCAAGACATGCAGTTCGTGTTGAATGATGTCTTCAAGGCCGACGAACTTTGGGCCAGCATGCCGCATACCGCTGAAGTCACGCCCGATCTGGTGTCGGCCATTCTCGAAGAAGGCGCCAGGCTGTGCGAGAACGAGCTGTTCCCGATCAACCGCAGCGGCGATGAAGAAGGCTGCACCTGGAACGATGGCGAAGTGACTACGCCGACCGGTTTCAAAGACGCCTACCAAACCTACGCCGAAAGTGGCTGGGTGGGCCTGGGTGGCGATCCGGAATTCGGCGGTCAGGGCATGCCCAAGATGTTAACGGTGATGTTCGAAGAGATGGTCTATGCCGCCAACACCTCCTTCGCGCTTTACCCGGTGTTGAGTGCTGGTGCGAGTCTGTGTCTGCTGCGCCACGCCAGCGATGAACTGAAACAAACCTATTTGCCACCGCTGTACGAAGGTCGTTGGAGCGGTTCCATGTGCCTGACCGAACCGCATTGCGGCACCGACCTGGGCATCATGAAAAGCAAAGCCGTGCCCAACGACGATGGCAGCTACAACATCACCGGCACCAAGATTTTTATCACCGGTGGTGAGCACGATTTGACCGAGAACATCATTCACCTGGTGCTTGCCAAACTGCCCGATGCACCAGCCGGATCCAAAGGCATTTCACTCTTTGTGGTGCCCAAGTTTCTGGTTAATGACGATGGCTCTGTCGGTGAACGTAACGCTCTGGCCTGTGGTTCCATCGAGCACAAGATGGGCATTAAAGGGTCTGCCACCTGCGTGATGAATTTCGATGGCGCTCAGGGCTGGCTGGTCGGCGAAGCCAACAAAGGCCTGGCGGCCATGTTCACCATGATGAACTACGAGCGACTGTCGATCGGCTTGCAGGGCGTCGGCCTCGGTGAAGTGTCATATCAATCCGCCGTGGCTTACGCCAAAGACCGTATTCAAAGTCGCGCGCCTGCCGGTGCTGTGCAGCCAGATGCAGCGGCCGATCCGATCATCGTGCATCCGGATGTGCGTCGCATGTTGCTCACCCAACGTGCTTATAACGAAGGCGGTCGTGCGTTTGCGGCCTATGTTGGCATGTGGCTCGATATCGCCAAGGGACATCCGGATGAAGCCGAACGTAAAAAGGCCGAAGGCCTGGTCGCTTTGCTGACGCCTGTTGCCAAAGCCTACTTCACCGATCGCGGTTTGGACGCGACGATTCTCGGTCAGCAGGTGTTCGGTGGTCACGGTTATATTCGCGAATGGGGCATGGAGCAATTCGTGCGCGACGCGCGTATCGCGCAGATTTACGAAGGTACCAATGGCATTCAGGCGCTCGATTTAGCCGGACGAAAAGTCGCCGTAAATGGTGGGCACTGGTTTGAATTATTCCGCGCCGAAATCCAAACAGTGATCGACGATTTGGATGACGCCAGCCTGGCCGAAGCACTGGCAAAGGCACTGCAAAAACTCAGTGCTGCCACTGTCTTTTTACTGGATGCTGCAGCTAAAGATGCCAACGCCGTCGGCGCTGCCAGTTGCGATTATCTGAACCTCTTTGGCCTCACTGCTTACGCTCTGATGTGGTCGAAGATGGCTCAGGCCGCAGCTGGCAAGGACGACGACTTCCACCGTGCCAAGCGTGCCACGGCGGCGTTTTTTATGCAGCGACTGCTGCCCGAAACTGATGCTTACTATGCCAAGGTCATCGCCGGCAGTGAGACGCTGATGTCGCCTTCGGCTGAGTTGTTTTAAGTAACGATTCTCATCCACTGATCGCTGATCAATAAAAACCGACACTCTGTGACAGGGTGTCAGTTTTTTTTGCATTTTCTCCGACGCTTTTTCAAAGCTTGGCTAAACTTCATTGAATATAGGCAATCGCTAATGTAATTCCGTGGTCAGCCGACCACGTGATAGCGCATAACCGCAAGGGAAAGACGTTTCGACTTAAACAAAGAAAGGAATCAAGTCATGGCGATACCAGCATGTGTGACTTCAGTGTGAGGAACGGAATATGAAGTTTGTTAAAAATTGGTCGATCAAGAATAAGATTCGTGTGCCCCTGGTTATGGTCGGTGCCTTTTTATTGTGGATGTCCTGGTCGTCCTATGAGGCCACATCATCGGTTGGCGAGCAGGTTCACGACTTTGATGTTGAGTATCTGCCATCCATTTCGCTGGTGCTGAACGCTGATAGGGACCTCTATCAAAGCCTGCTTGCACTGCGCGAAATTTTGGATCGACGTCAGACGTTAAGTGCCTCACGCCTTGAAGAGCTGAATCAGGAACGCTTGGAAAACCACCAACAGACATTGGATCGTGGTTTGGAAGCGATCGAGCGTATGGGCACTAATATTGCTGCGGGCCACGCCGAAGATTTTGTGCAGAAAATGGACGCTTGGTTGCAGCATTCCAATGCACTGGTGGCCGGTCAGGTTCAGGTTGAAAATATGGAGCTGTTCGAATCCCCTCGAACTCTGCTCGACAACCTCGGTGCGCGGGTGGACGAATTAGCCGGCGAATCATCAACCCTGGCCAGTTCCATTGTTAACCGTCAAATCATTGCCCAGTTGGTGCAGCTGGCGATTCTGGTTGTCATCTTCGCCGCTGCGGGTTTTCTTGCTCCTTACTTCCTGGTTAAACCGATCGAAGTACTGCGCGATCGCATGCGCGATATTGGTCAGGGCGAAGGCGATCTAACCGCGCGCCTGGCGGTGGAAAGCAAAGATGAACTGGGCCAGGTTGCCGGTGCCTTTAACGGCGTTATTGAAAAATTGCAGAAGTCGATCACGGTTGTGAAGCAGGTAAATTTCCATCTGGAACAAAGTACTGAATCATTGCGTGAAGCGGCCGGCAACAACATCCGCATGGCCGATCAACAACACGAAACGGTCGATCAGGTGGTAACCGCTGTTGAAGAAATGCACGGCGCAGCGCGTGAAATTGCCTCCAACTCCAACAACGGTGCCGATGCTGCCACCGAAGCCAACCAATCTGTGGAAACCGGTGTGCGGGTATCGCGTGAGTCGAACAAGCGCGTAGCGCAATTGTCTGAACGCCTCAATCGTTCGTCCGAGGCCGTTGGTCGTTTGGCCGACGAAGCCGTGAACATTGGTACGGTGCTGGATGTGATTCGCGGCATCGCCGAGCAGACCAACCTGCTGGCATTGAACGCGGCCATCGAAGCGGCGCGTGCCGGTGAACAGGGCCGTGGCTTTGCGGTGGTGGCCGACGAAGTGCGCGCCCTGGCGAGTAAAACTCAGCAATCGACCGAAGACATTCAGGGCCGTATCGAAACCTTGCAAGGCGGTGTCGATGAAGCGGTTAACGCAATGAAGAGCGGTATTGAAATGCTGGATGCAACCGTCGGTGACGTGGCCAGCGCCGCTGAATCCTTCGAGACCATTCAGGGTGCTATCACTCGCATCACTGATATGTCGATGCAGATTGCTACGGCGACTGAAGAGCAGACTCACGTCGTCGAAGAGATCAACAAGAACCTGCAGTTGATCTCGGAGTTCTCCAGCGAAGGTACCGAGCAGTCACGCGGCCTGAGCGATCTGGCCGAAAAACTCAAAGGCCATACCGATGAACTGACCTCGGTCGTCGGCAGTTTCCGGGTTTAACTGCTGCAACTGAGCGGCGCTGCCTGATAATCCACAGGCGGCGTTTCGCTCCAGCGAGTCCATTGCTCACGTCGCTCAAATGGCGATTGCAATGCCGCCAGATAGTCGTTCAGGGAAGCATAGCTTCCCTTTTTTGCGTCTTCGATAACCGTCTGCGCCAGGTGAGTGCGTAACACCGAAACCGGATTGCGGGCCTGGGCCAGCGTCATGCCCTGATTGTCTTCCTGACGCCGTCGTTCGGCCAAAGCGCTGCGCCAACGCTGAAAGCCCGGTCGGTCGATAAAGTCATTATCCAGCTGTGCCCAATCATCCGGTTGGTAATCAGCGAGCGCTCTGAAGCTGTGATGATAGTCGCGACCTTCGCTGGCCAGAATATGCATCCAATCGCTGATCAGCTTTTGGTCATTGTCTGTCACTTGTGCGAGGCCGAGTCGTTCGCCCATCAACTTTAGAAAGTGGTCGTTGTAAGTATTGGCATAGCGATTCAATCCCGCTTTCAAGTCGTTCGAACTGACTTGTGATGACAACGCCTGCGCCAGACATTGCAGATTCCAGAAGGCGACTTCCGGCTGACGATGAAACGCATAGCGGCCCTGAGCGTCGGTGTGATTGCAGATAAAGTCCGGGATGGTGGCATCGAGAAAAGCGTAAGGGCCGTAGTCGAAGGTTTCGCCAAGGATGCTCATGTTGTCGGTGTTCATCACTCCATGGCAAAAACCGTAGGCCATCCAATGAGCGATCAGTCGGGCGGTTCGTTCAACCACTTCATTAAAAAACTCAGCGGCGTTACTGCACTGCGGGAAATGATGAGTCAGGCAGTGCTCGACCAGCTTGGCAACCTGCTCCGGCTGATTGCTGTAGGCAAACCACTCGAAGTGTCCGAAACGAATATGGCTGGGTGATACCCGGGTCAGCATGGCGGCGGTTTCCCGCTGCTCGCGCTGCACGGGCTCGTCCGAACCGATCAAAGCCAGGGCTCGGGTGGTGGGAATGCCCAGCGCATGCATGGCTTCGCTGGCAAGCAATTCGCGGATGGATGAACGCAAGACGGCGCGGCCATCGCCGAAGCGACTGAAGGGCGTTTTGCCAGCGCCTTTAAGATGGAACTCCCAGGCACGCCCATCCGCATCGGACCATTCGCCGAGCAATAAACCCCGGCCATCGCCCAAATCCGGATTCCAGACGCCAAACTGATGACCGCCGTATTTCTCGGCCAGGGGGTCGGTTCCGGCGAACAAGCCTGCACCAGAAAACGCCTTTAAGGCGTCGGCATCCGGTTCGATCGGCAGATTCAGTTGTTCGGCCAAAGCGGCATTCCAACACACCCAATGTGGGTTCGAGACCGGCGTTGGAATCACCCGTTCAAAGGTGCCGGGCAGTTCACGTGGATAGCGGCTGTCGAAGGCGGGAGCGGATTCGGAGTTGGGCCGGGACATGATGACGTCGCTGAACAGGATGTTCTCCCAACATGGGTGGCGGCGAGGCTGATCTCAATGGTTGTTGCAAGAAGGGCTGAAAAGTAGCAAGAGGGGTAAGGAAGGAGTGGCCTACCGTGGCCGGCTCAGCTGCCCACTGAGTGTTCCGTCGGTTGTCCAGATAACCGGGTATAAGTGGTATCACGTCCTGTAGAGAGCGCAGTCCGGCGCTCGCGGTTCGTCCTAAACCTGGCGCTAGTATCGGCGGCACGGCGGTTTTGCTATAGCCGTGTTTACAGACAACCTTTGTAAGAGATCTCCTACAAAGCATGCTTGCCAACCCGCCGTTTGCCGAGCAAAACCGATACAATGCGCACTCGCTATCGACCTGAACGAACTCTATGACTGTCGCCGAATCCACCACCGCCTTTGTGTTGAGTCGCCACTGGAGCGAAGTCGACCAGGGATTGCAGCTGCGTTACTGGCTCAAAACCGAAGCGGGCATTGAATGCTGGACACTCGACGGTTTTGAGTCGGTCTGTTTCATCCCCGATGCGCAGCTCGATGCCTGGCAGCGAGTGTGGAGCCAGTTGGATGCCAAGGTCCGGCTCGGTGACGCTGGCAGGCTTAAGTCATTGGACGGTGAGCCGGTGCTGGCTGTCTATACCAAGACCTTTTCTGAACAACGCCGCTGGGTGCGGCGCGGTCGTGATCAGCAATTGCGCGCCTGGGAAGACGACATCCAGCCGGCCGATCGGTTTTTAATGGAGCGGTTGATTACCGCTGGTCTGGAACGTCGTGGCGATCGTGCCCGTCCGGCCGAATTTAAACCCAATTTATCGGTGGTCTCGTTGGATATCGAAACCGCCTGGTTTGTGCCCGGTCGCTGTCCGGATCTGTACAGCATTGCCGTGGTTGCGGCCGATGCCAGTGCCGTCTGGGTGGTCGATCGCGGTCAAGGCAAAACCGATTCGTGGCCCGATGATTTTCATTGGGTGGCCAGCGAAGCCGACTGTCTGCGTGCCTTTATCGACTGGATGCAGGCTTACGATCCGGATGTATTGGTGGGCTGGAGCGTGGTCGATTTCGACCTCAGCGTTTTGCAGCAACACGCCGATCGGCTGGGTATCGAAATGAACCTGGGTCGGGCGCAGACGCCGGTGCATTGGTTCTCGACCGGAGGCAACCGCCAGCGCATCGAAATTGAAGGCCGGCAGGTGGTTGATGGCCCCGGCACGCTGCGTTCGGCGGCCTGGTATCTGGAAAGTTTTTCGCTGGAATTCGTGGCGCAAAGTCTGTTGGGACGCGGCAAGGCGATTGAAGACAGCGACGATCGCGTCGGTGAAATTGAACGGCTGTATCGCGATGCGCCGATCGACCTCTACACCTATAACCGTGAAGACGCCCAACTGGTGCTCGATATTTTCGACACCGCCGGCCTGTGGCATTTCTTAATCGAGCGCGCCGAACTGACGGGTCTCACCCTGGATAAAATTGGTGGCAGCGCTGCCGCCTTCAGCCATGTGTATTTACCTCGGCTGCATCGTGCCGGTCGCGTGGCGCCCTCGGTTGGTGAACAGTCACTCACCGATGCCAGCCCGGGTGGCTTTGTGATGGACAGTCGGCCCGGTCTTTATGACGACGTTCTGGTGCTCGATTTTAAAAGTCTGTACCCCAGTATTATTCGTACCTTCTTGATTGATCCGCTTGGACTGCATCGCGGCCTGGAAAGTGACGAAGCCGACACCGTGGCTGGTTTTCTGGAGGCGCGCTATCACCGTACCGATCATCTGTTGCCCGGTATTATCGACCATCTGTGGGCGGCCAGGGATGTCGCCAAGGCTGCGAATAATGCCTCCATGTCGCAAGCCATTAAGATTCTGATGAACTCCTTTTACGGCGTGCTCGGCAGTCCGCAGTGTCGGTTTTTTGATCCGCGCCTGGCAAGCTCCATTACCAAGCGCGGCCACTGGATTTTGAATCGCAGCCGCGACTTTATCGAGGCACGCGGCTACAGCGTAATCTATGGCGATACCGATTCGGTTTTCGTCTGGGCCGCCGGCCATAACGACCCGGAAGCTCTGGGCCGCGAACTGGCCAGCGATCTTAACGACTGGTGGCGCGAACAACTGCGTACTGATTTTCAGCTCGAATGCCATCTGGAAATGGAATTCGAAACGCATTATCGCCGCTTTTTAATGCCGACCATTCGTGGCCTGGATACCGGTTCCAAAAAACGTTACGCCGGTTTGATCGAACAACAGGATGAACAAAAACTGGTGTTTAAAGGGCTGGAAGCGGTGCGCTCGGATTGGACGCCCCTGGCCAAGCAATTTCAGGAAGAACTCTATCGGCGGGTGTTTCTGGGTCGGGATTATCGCGGCTTTGTGCGTCAGGAAGTCGCAGCGCTCAAGGCCGGTGAGCGCGATGATCGTCTGATCTACCGGCGCCGCCTGCGGCGCTCTCTGGACAGCTATGAAAAACAAAAACCACCGCACGTTCAGGCCGCCTTGAAGCGACGCGCCGAGCAACCCAGCTGGCATGGTCGTGAAATCCGTTATCTGATGACCATCAATGGCGTAGAACCGGATCCTTTTATCCGCTCAGCGATTGATTACCAGCACTATATCGAACGCCAGTTGGAACCCATTGCCGATGGCATTCTACACTTTGTCGGCACCAGCTTTACTGAGTTGGTCGATGAACAGTTGAGTCTGTTTTAGTCGTTACAGAACGACGCTTCGATACGGCTTTGTCTGGGCCGGGAGCTCATCTTGCAGGCGTCGAACAAAGCCCGCCAAATAATCGGTAATTCCCGGTAACCATTGAGCGTGAAAGGCTTAACGAACGTCGCGGCCAGTACCAGTAATAAGGGTTTATTGCGTACCGCCCAGTTGTTGCCATAAATGAAATGGATATAGAAAAAATTACGGTAGATATAGCCGCTTTTCCAGTTCAGTTCAGTGACATCCACCATGTCCAGTTGACGTCGTAAGATGGCTTTATTGGCGAGCTTAATTTGATGGCCGGCACGGCGAATGCGCAGGCTGTAATCGACGTCATCGAGAAAAATAAAATACCTTGGGTCGGGCCAGCCAACCGCTTTGACGACGTCACGATGAATGAACAAACCTTCGAAAGTGGCGAAGGCGAGCGATAGACTTTCCGGCACCGAGTCTGAGTTGAGGTACAAATCTTCAATGCTGTCGCGGCGCGGGTTGGCGATCCACCAACGTTCCAGGTCGTAATTCAGGCCGGCGCGTTCGACCAGTTGGCCGTTTCTGTCCTCGCGCAGACAGGCCATGACCGGGTCATTCTGTGCCAGCAATTGCGCCAGACAATCGGCCTTGGGCACAACATCATCGTCCATCAGCCACAGCTGATCGGCACCGTCACGATAGGCCGCCTCAACGCCAATGGAGAAACCACCGGCGCCGCCCAGGTTGTCGATCATCGACAGGTGATGCAGACGTAATGGTCCGCGATAACTCTCGAGAAATTCCGTTGTGCCATCGGTGCTGGCGTTATTGACGACATAGACGTCATCGACGTGTCGCGTTTGCATGGCTAATGCATCCAGCGTGTCCTGTAACAGCGACAAGCGATTAAAGGTGACCAGCACGACAGCTACTTCAGTCATAGAATTAACGTCCAATATAGTGAGTATGTCGGGTGAAATTGCCGCGCCAGCTGTCAAATAATCCGCGCAATACCAAGGCCAGATTTCTGGGGCTGGGTCGGGTCAGGCTGTAGAACCAGAGTTGTTTGGCGACAAACAAAAAAGCATTCATCCAGCCGTGGTAACGACGGGCGTTGGCAAAGCCGTTACGGCTTTGGCAATAGATTTTTATCTGGCTTCGACCGTCGTTGAAATGCAGTCTTCCGAACAGCATTTTCTCACCGACGCCACCTTGGTAAGGGTGAAAAAATGGCACTTCACTGAGAGTGGCAATTCGGGCGCCGGCCGCCTGAGCGCGCAAGCGGTATTCGATGTCATCGCCCCAGATAAAAAATTCCCGCCGTGGCAGGCCGATTTTCTGCACCAGCTGGCGTTTCAATAACACCCCGTTAAAAGGAATCAGCACATCGGGCAGCACACCATCGCTGGCGCGTTGGCTGGCTTCGTTCCAATGCTGTAATGATTGAAGTTCTCCGGCCAGACGAATCGGAAAACTCAGCTGCTGTGTTTCGTCTATAACCAAGGGGCCATAAAAATCGAACGCTTGGTAGTAGCGAAGCAATTGTTCAAGGCAGTTTTCAGGTGGGTAGCCATCATCGTCCATCAGCCAGATGGCATCAGCTGACTGAGACAGGGCGGCCTGAATGCCACGATAAAATCCGCCGGCGCCGCCGGTGTTAGTGGCCTGGCGAAGGTAGTGGCTGTTTGGCTCATCCAGCCAGCCGGCCTGTTGCAATGCCTCGGTGGTGCCGTCCGTGCTGGCGTTGTCGATGATGACAATGCTGTCTAAAGGTCGGCTTTGCCGGCGAATATGACGCAGGCAATTCAACAACGCATCCTTGCGGTTGAAGGTCACCACAACAGCACAGATACGCAGCGTCATTGGTGATAAAAAGTTTGCAATGGCTGGTGCTTGGCCAGCGCTTCAATAACCCGGTCAGACACTTCCAGTGCTTCGCGCACTGTTACGTCCATATCAAGGTATCGATAGGTGCCAAGACGGCCGACAAAGGTCACGCCGGTTTCGGCACTGGCCGCCAACAGATAGTCATTGAGCATTTGTTTATCGGTCGCCATGCGCTTGGGGTAATAAGGCACATCGTCAGGCCCGCACTCGCGGCTGTATTCGCGATAGCAAAGGGTGTCCTCATGGTTTTCCCAGGGGCTGAAATGTTTGTGCTCGGTGATGCGGGTGTAGGGGTATTCGGCATCGCAATAATTGACGACGGCGTTGCCTTGATAGTCACCTTGAGCAGTGATTTTTTCGAAATCCAGAGTGCGATATCCCAGCCGCCCGAGGCGATGATCAAACCAGGCGTCGAGAGGCCCCGACCAGAAGACGTGATCGACATCCTGCGCCATAGCCGGTTCGAAATCGGTGTTAAGGCTGACGCTGATATTGGCGTGATCAAGCAGGTTGGCCACCAGTTGGGTGTAGCCCTCAGCCGGCATGCCCTGATAACGATGGTTGAAATAATTGTCATCGTAATTAAAGCGAACCGGCAGACGTTTCAGAATACTGGCAGGGAGTTCGCTGGGTTCACAGCCCCATTGTTTCTTGGTGTAGCCATAGAAAAAGGCCTGATACAGATCGCGGCCGATAAACGTCAATGCCTGCTGTTCAAAGTTGGCAGGCTGATCAATGCGACGATCGCTCTGCTCGGCAATAAAGTCTTTGGCTTGTTGCGGATTGAAACTCTGGCCAAAAAACTGATTGATGGTATGCAGATTAATGGGCAGTGAATAAACCTGGTTGTTACTGACTGCTTTAACGCGGTTTACATAAGGTTTGAATTCCGCAAAGCGGTTGACGTAATCCCAGGTGCGTTGATCATCGGTATGGAAAATATGTGGCCCGTATTTATGCACCATGATGCCGCTTTGTTGGTCGCGTTCGGTATGGCAATTACCGGCCAGATGGTCACGTCGTTCAACGATGCTGATGCGATGTCCGGCCTGCGCCAGTTGTCGTCCGATGACCGCATTGGAAAAGCCGGCACCTACCATCAGAAAATGTTTCATTGATCCAGCCTCACTCAATGATCGGTGTTGAAATAAGAGTCCCAGTAATTCTCAGGGACATTCAGCTTGAGGTTATTCAGCTGGCGGAAGCGCCAGAGAAAACGCACTGAGTAGGCAAAAAACACCAGACTTTGTTTGCACAGCACAAAAAAGCGGCGTTCGCTGCGATAGCCTTTAAAAGTGCTGGGATCAAAAAACAGCAGGTTGCGGAAGCGACCGGCGCCAGCCAGCGTTGAGTCGGTCATGGCAACGGGATAAGGTTTGCCGTCGGCCAGATTGCGACGACGCAACAGCGGCAGATAACCAAAGCCGCAGACGACGACTTTGAGTTTGTCGAGCAGATTGCGCTGGCGCATAACTTCCTTGTCGCTGGACAGCAGACCGGAAATATCCTGCATCGGAAAATGACTCATGGTGCGTTGATGGATTGCTGCCAGGCGGTCGGCGTCAAGGAAGTAGTCATCGTTCAGGCGGGTGACTTCCTGCAAGCCCCATAAAACCATCGATGAACGGTAGTGATCGCCGAGCATCAGGAATTTCACAAACATGCGCGCGATAGACAGCAGCATTGGCACCGCCTGAGTTTTTTCCTGACTCAGAAAGCGCATATAACAGGCGTTGCGAATCTCGTAGATAAATTGCCAGCTGAAGGGTTTTTTATCGAAGTCTTCATGCCATAAAAAAGCGTGCGGCAAGGTCACCGATGGCACACCCTGATAGTCGAGCATCCGACCGACCAGAATGTCGTCGCTTTTGATAAACATATTGGGCAGATAGGGCGTTTCCTTGACGGGTAATATCGTGCCCCACCAGCCGGTAAAACCGACTTGATGAACGCTGTTGAGCTTTTGCAGTGAGCGCTGGCGTTTGGCATTCAGACCACTGTTGTGCGGATAGATGCGATAGAACCAGCTGTAGTCGGGCGTGCCGCCTTGTTCCCAGACCCTCCAGGGTTTACTGGCGCTCATCATCATCACGCCGAGCGCTACCGGATCTTTAGTCAGGCTGGAAAAAACCAGAGCGCGGTACAGCAGTTCCGGATAGATTTCGACGTCGTCATCCATAAACAGAATGCGGCTGGCGTCGATACTTTTGGCATAGTTCAGTGAGCGCATGAAACCGCCGGTGCCACCGAGGTTATCCTGGCTGATCAGATGCACGCCCGTTGGCAGGTCGTCTTTGCTGAGCGTGCGGCCGTTGTCGACCACCACAATGTCCAGATTTAACCGACCCAGTTCCGGACATCCGGCCAACTTGTCCAGGTTGGGCAGTAAATATTGTTCGCGTTTAAAGGTGGTGACGCCGATCACCAGTTTGCTGTTGGGTTCGGGAATCTGTGTGGCCACCCAGGCCAGATCGCAGATTTCCAGGCGGGTTAAACCGGTGCTGATATGAACAAAAAAGTAACCACTTTCGTGACGCAAATTAATATCCGGCGATACTTGATTTTCGCCGTGGCTGACTGCCCAGTTCAGTACCAGGGTGTTGGTGCCCAAAGCGTCGACAAAATAGACCTGAATATGGCCGTCACCGATCACCCGGGAGATACGCAATTGGATGGCCTGAATGTCGGTAAAGCGGGCAAAGTGATGATTGGGGAAACAGTGCGCCAATTGATTCAGGCTGATGTCCTGTTGCGGCGGAATATTCAGACCACGACGGCCACGAATCAGCGGCCGAAAGGATTCGGTGGCAAAGAGTATGCGCTTGTCGATGTGCTCAACGTTGAACTCAAAATGTTGCAGGCGGGTCATACCGCGCGGTCCTCTTCGATGGCGCCATGTACCATGCGGATGATTCGATTGCAGGAGCGCAGAGCCAGTTGTTCGTCGTGTGTTGCCATCACCAGAATGCCGGCGGCATCGACGTAACTTTTCAGCCGCGCTTCGGCTTTGTCGCGAAATTGTTCGTCACCCACACTCATCCATTCGTCCATCAACAGAATGTCCGCGGGTACGCTGGTGGAAATAGCGAAGGCCAAACGCAGCACCATACCGCTGGAATAGGTGCGTACCGGCATGTAGATAAAGTCGCCCAGTTCACTGAAATCGACGATGCTGTCGGTCAGTGCCTCAGTCTGTTGCTTGTTTTTGCCCATAAAGAGCAGGCGCATCTGGATGTTTTCCAGACCGGTCAACTCCGCGTCCATACCGAGCATGGAATCGAGCAGGCTGGTGACCCGCCCGTTGATGACAACCTCACCGCAGACCGGTGTGTAGACTCCGGCAAGCACGCGCAGCAAGGTGGTTTTTCCGCTGCCGTTGTGGCCGAGCAGCGCAACTTTTTCACCCTGATCAATGCTCAGATTGATGTTGTTCAGGGCTTCAATTTCGACGCGGTGTTTGTCGCCTTTGAGAATGCGACCACCGGCCGCCGACAGCAGCGTTCGCTTGAATGAGCGGTCGTCGGACTCGTAAATCGGGAAGCGAATATGCGCCTGGCGCAGAGCGATGTTCATGCGTTTTCTCATAACCAGTACACCAGTCGATGGCCGCTGCGCTTGAGCAGATAGACGGCCAGCAACATCAACAACAGCGCGCTACCCAGTGCAAAACCCCAGTCGTGACTCGCCGGTGCCTGGCCGATCAGCGGTGCGCGAATCAGATCGACATAGATGGCCAGCGGATTGAGTTCGGCGATCAGTCGACGCTGACCGGACAATTGATCGGGATGCCAGACGATGGGCGTGACGAAAAAGAAGAGGTTCATCAGGCTGGTCAATACCGGTTGCATATCGCGAAAGCGGGTACAGAAAAAACCGATGATCAGGCCCAAAAAAAAGCAGTTGATGGTGATCAGAGCCAGGCCGGGAATAAGCAGCAAGAGGTTCAGGTTGACGGGCCGGCCGAGGATCAGAAACAGCACCGGAATTATGGCCAGGTTGTGCGCCAGGATGATCAGCTGACGGTATTGAACTCTGAGGATGAACAAGGACAAGGGCAGCTTCATGTTGCGCAGGTAATGCGCCGAATGCTGGAAGATTTCACCGAACTCGATCAGTTGCGCCGAGATAAAACCCCAGGCGATCAACCCCAGGCTGAGGTGCGGCAGGAAATCTTTCAGTTCGATGTTAAAGATGCTGCCGTACAGCGGACCCATGGCCGCAATGGTCACCGCCATGCTGATGGTCAGCCACAGCGGGCCGAGTACCGACCGTCGATAGCGTGCCAGGATGTCGTTCCAGCCCAGCGCCATCCAGATGCGGAACAGACGCAGTGCATTAACAAAGTCGTCCAGCGGAAAGCGCAGCGTTCCGGCGACCTGAGAATTCAGATAGGGGTAAAACAAGGGTTACTACTCGGTAAGGTTATTATGAAGATACTTGTCTGTTTTTGAGGGTTGGTAAGGTATCAGATTTTGCGATTATGTCAGCTTTGGTGGCGTTTAATGTGACTTTTGTCTCAAAAAATATCTAAAAGGTATTATTAATAAATACCAATACAATCGATGTGATGCTTGATCAGCGAGCGGTGCCGGGCCGTGAGAACGCTGGTTCGGCACACCGATGGCTCGGCAGCGCAGTAAGTTGTGATCCGTAGCGCTGTTTGATCCACGCCACCTGGATGAAGGTCGCAGACAAGTCATAAAGCCGGCCTTATAATGCCGCGCCATGCCGAATCGAAACTCTCCCCGTCGTCCTTCATCTTCCAAGTCATCTTCACCCGACAGTCGCTGGCGTCGCTGGCGCTGGCGAATATTGCAGGCCTGTCTGATCGGCCTGGCGGTGTTGATTGCCTGGATGTTTTATCTCAACGCCGTGGTGCGCGAACGCTTTGAAGGCCAGCGCTTCACCATTCCGGCGCGTGTCTACAGTGAAGCTCAGGAGCTCTACGCCGGTGCGCCGCTCAGTGCGGACCAGGCGCAGGCGTTGCTCGAGCAACTGGGTTACCGCACTTCCAGTCGCATCGATCAACCCGGGCGTTATCAGCGCAGCGGCCAGACCTTACGTGTTCATACCCGGGGGTTTAATTTCTGGGATGAGGTCGAGCCGTCGCGCATTCTGGTGCTGGATTTCAGCGGCGATTCACTGCAGAGCATTCGCGATATCAGTAACGATCCGATCCTGCTGGCGCGATTGGATCCGCTCTTTATCGGTCAGGTCTATCCGGGCAATCGCGAAGATCGTTTGCTGATGCCGTTGCAGGTGATGCCGCCAACCTTGGTGGCTGGCTTGATCGTGGTTGAAGATCGTCACTTCTTTGAACACCACGGCGTGTCCATTACCGGCATCGCGCGTGCGTTATGGGCCAATGTGACCTCGGGTTCCATCGAACAGGGCGGCAGTACGCTGACCCAGCAGCTGGTCAAAAATCTCTATCTGTCGCCGGAGCAAACCTTGTGGCGCAAAGGCAACGAAGCGCTGATGGCGTTGCTGATGGAGTGGCATTACGACAAAGCCACCATCCTTGAGGCCTATTTGAACGAGGTTTATATCGGCCAGCAGGGGCAGCGTTCGGTCAATGGCTTTGGCCTGGGCGCGCAGTTTTTCTTCGGCACGCCACTGCCCGCCCTGGATTTGCATCAGCAGGCGATGCTGGTTGGCTTGATCAAGGGGCCGTCTTATTACAACCCAAGACGCAATCCGGAGCGCGCTTTAGAGCGTCGTAATCTGGTGCTGCGACTGTGGTATGAAAGCGGCATCATCGAGCAGCTCGATTACCAGCAGGCGATCAATCAGCCGCTCGATATCAGCACCGCGCCCGGCCAGGCCAGCTATCCGGCCTTTATGGATCTGGTGCGCCGGCAACTGGCCGAAGGCTATCGCAAAGAAGACTTGCTGGCCGAAGGGCTGACGGTGTTCACCACCTTAAATCCGTTGGCGCAATCGGGTCTGGAGCGCGCGGTCGAGCGGCGTTTGCCGGCCATTGAAGCGGCCGCGGGTCCGGGTGAAGCTCTGGAGACGGCGGCGCTGGTATCGCGTCCATCCACCGGTGATGTGCTCGCCATGCTCGGCGGTCGCCGCCCGGAAGTCGCCGGCTTTAACCGGGCTTTGGATGCGCGTCGCTCGGTGGGCTCCTTGATGAAACCAGCGGTCTATCTGGCGGCGCTGGAGCAGGGTTATACGCTAGCAACGCCGGTCAGCGATGCTGAGGTTACGGTTTCCGGCGCCGACGGCAAACTCTGGCAGCCGCGTAACTACGATAAAGAAAGTCATGGCACCCCCTTGCTGGTGGATGCCTTGTCGAACAGCTACAACCAGGCAACGGCGCGATTGGGTATGGAAGTCGGCTTGGCGAATGTGTTCGATGTGATCGACCGGCTTGGCATCGATGAAACCCCGCCGCCGGTGCCGTCGGTGATGCTGGGCGCGCATGGTTTGTCGCCCTATCAGGTGGCGCAGTTCTATCAGACCATTTCCGGCAACGGTTTCTATACGCCGCTGAACGCCATTCGCGCCGTGGTGCATCCGCAACAGGGTGTGTTGCAGCGCTTTGATTTGAGCGTTGAGCAACGTTTCGATCCGGAGCAGGTGTTCCTGTTGCAGGATGCCTTGCATCAGGTCACCCTCACCGGCACTGCCCGTTCGTTGCAATGGCGATTGCCGCAAAACTGGTGGCTGGCCGGCAAGACCGGCACCACCGACGACAACCGCGATGCCTGGTTTGCCGGCTACAGTGGCGATCGCCAGGCGGTGGTCTGGGTCGGTCGCGATAACAACGCGCCGATGGCCCTGACCGGATCGTCCGGCGCCTTGCCGATCTGGGCGGAACTGATGACCGAACTGGCGCCGTTGCAAGAGCGGCGGGGTCAGCCGGCCCGAGTGGAATATCTGCACGTCAATGAGCGTGGCGCCGTGGTACCGGCACGCTGTGACGGCGCCCGATCCCTGGCCTTTATTAAAGGCTCCGAGCCTGAACCCCAGCGTCGCTGCAATGCCGATGTACCCGGCAGCGACCCGAGCGAAAGCGATGAGGAGAAGCCGTCAATATGGGAACGTTTGTTCAGTTAATGCGTTCATGGTTGTTGTTATGGGCGCTGGTGTTGGCCGGCTGTGTCAGCCAGCCTGGTCCGAGTGATCGCATGATCCAGCAGGAGCGACGACTGACACCGGATCTTGATGAACAAGCCACAGCACCGCAACCACGCTCGGCGGTCGATAACCTGCGCTTGCAAGCCCAGGCCGCCCAGGCCAACCGGGATTGGGATAAAGCCGCTGCGTTGCTCGAACGGGCGTTGCGTTTGGACAGTCGCGAGGCAGATTTGTACGCCGAAATCGCCGAAGTGCGTTTGGGCCAGGGCCGCTTTGCCGCCGCCGAACAGATCGCCTTGCGCGGTTTAACCGTCAATTCCGGTAACGAAGAACGCAGCGCCCGACTGTGGCACGCCATCGCTCAGGCTCGATCAGGGCAGGGTAATGTGGCAGGTGCACGCCAGGCGAGGGCGCAGGCGTGCGAATTTGGGAGATGTGAGTGAGGGTGCTTTGCAGCACCCTCGGAAGACGCTTGGGTGCTTTGCACCTGGGAGACGGGAGACGCCCGGACAGGAGACGCCGGTTAGCGAAGGGCCCAACCCGTCGCCGCTAATCAGCTTCTCCCGTCAAGCGTCTCCCGTTAAGCATTCACCAAATAAGGTAAACGCCCTTCATCCACGCCAAAACAGGCCACCGTCGAGGCGTCACTCTGCTCCTTCAGCACCGGCGTTTCTGCGCTGCAGCGTTCGTTGGCGAACTGGCAGCGGCCGTGGAAAGCACAGCCCGATGGCGGGTTCAGCGGCGACGGCAATTCGCCGGTCAGACGAATCTTGTCGATGCGTTTTTCCGGTTCGATGCGCGGCGTCGACGACAGCAAGGCTCGGGTATAAGGGTGCTGCGGATTACCGAAAATCTGCTCGGTGGAACCGTATTCCACCACCTTGCCCAGATACATCACCATCACTTCATCGGCAATGTGTTCAACCACCGAAAGATCGTGGGAGATAAACACATAGGCCAGGCCCAGTTCATCCTGCAGATCCATCATCAGGTTCAGCACCTGCGCCTGCACCGACACATCCAATGCCGATACCGGTTCGTCGGCGACCACCACTTTCGGGTTCATCATCAAGCCGCGCGCAATGGCGATGCGCTGCCGCTGACCGCCGGAAAACATATGCGGATAGCGGTCGTAATGTTCCGGGCGCAGGCCGACTTTCTGCAACAAGGCGATGGCCTTTTCCTTGCGTTCGGCTTTGCTCAGGCGGGTGTTGATCACCAGCGGTTCTTCCAGAATGGTGCCGACCTTCTTGCGCGGGTTCAGCGAGCCATAGGGGTTCTGGAAGATGATCTGGATGCGCTGACGCAGTTCCTTGCGTTGGGCTTTATCGAGCTTGAGCAGATCCTGGCCGTCGAATTCCAGCGCGCCTTCGGTCGGCTCCTCGATCATCGTCAGCAGGCGCGCCAGCGTCGATTTACCGCAGCCGGATTCACCGACCACGGCCAGTGTCTTGCCCGCTTCAACCGAGAAGTTAACGCCATCGAGCGCCTTGACGGTGCCCTTGGGCTTCATCATGCCCTGGCTGACGCTGTAATGCTGTTTCAAACCCAGCCCCTGCATGATGGGGCGGGTGTTTTGGGTGTCCGTCATGCGGCGGGCCTCCCGTTATCATCCAATGGGTAGAAGCACTTGGCCTGGCGACCTTCGGGGCCGATATAACCAGGTTCTTCGTTGCGGCAACGCTCGGTGGCGTACGGGCAGCGCGGGTTCAGCAGACAGCCGCTGGGGCGGTCGTTGGCGCCGGGTACCACACCGGGCAGCGCTTGCAGGCGGTCGGCGCCACTGGCCGATTCGGGCAGCGAGCGCATCAGCGCCTGGGTGTATGGATGGCGCGGCGCCTTGAATATTTCGCTGGCAGGTCCGGTTTCGACAATCTGGCCGGCGTACATCACCACAACGCGATCGGCGGCTTCGGCCACCAACGCCAGGTCGTGGGTGATGAGGATCAGACCCATCTGTTTTTCGCGCTGCAGTTTCAGCAACAGTTCGATGATCTGCGCTTGAATGGTGACATCCAAAGCGGTGGTCGGTTCATCGGCGATCAGCAGTTTGGGGTCGCAGGCGATGGCCATGGCGATCATCACGCGCTGGCTCATGCCGCCTGAGAGCTGATGCGGGAAGTTGTTGATGCGGCTTTCCGGTGCCGGTATGCCGACTTGGCGCAGCAGGTCGATGGCTTTTTCGCGGCGCTCGGCCGGCGTGCCACCCTGGTGCACTTCAATGGCTTCCATAATCTGATTGCCCACGGTGAACGCCGGGTTCAGCGAGGTCATCGGGTCCTGAAAGATCATCGAAATATCGGCGCCGGTGATTTTGCGGCGCTGCTTTTCACTGAGGGTCAGCAGGTTGGTGCCTTTAAAGCTGAGGCCTTCAGCGCTGACTTTGCCAGGGAAATCGATCAGGCCCATCAGTGCCAATGAAGACACACTCTTGCCCGAGCCGGATTCACCGACAATGCCGACGACTTCGCCCGCATCGACCTGATAACTGATGCGATCGACCGCCGTGAAAGGCTTCTTACCGGTGCCGAAGGTAACGCTGAGCTGATCGACCGACAGCAGGTTGTTAGCGTGATCTGTCACTGCGGTCTCCTATTGTTTGAGTTTGGGGTCGAGGGCATCGCGTAAGCCGTCGCCCATCAAATTGAATGCCAGTACCGTCAGCAGAATCACCAGGCCAGGGAAGGTGACCACCCACCAGGCGCTCTGGATAAATTCGCGCGCGGTGGCCAGCATGGAGCCCCATTCCGGCAGCGGCGGCTGAGCGCCGAGGCCAAGAAAGCCGAGTGCCGCCATATCGAGAATGGCGTTGGAAAAGCCCAGCGTGGCCTGAACGATCAAGGGCGCCAGGCAGTTGGGCAGAATGGTGATAAACATCAGTCGCAACGACGATGCCCCGGCGACGCGGGATGACACCACATAATCCTTATTGATTTCACTGAGCACCGACGCCCGCGTTAAGCGGACATAGTGCGGCAGATACACCAGCGACAGCGCCAGACCGGAGTTGACGATGCTGGGCCCAAGGATGGCAACCACCGCAATGGCCAACAGCAGCGGCGGCATGGACAGCAGCACATCGGCCACGCGCATCACTGCGCTATCGATGGCGCCACCGAAGAAACCCGCAGCCAGACCCAGGCAGATGCCCATGGCCAGCGACAGGGTGACAATCACCAGACCGATCAGCAGCGACAGCCGGGCGCCGTGAATCAGGCGCGACAGAATATCGCGGCCAACGCCATCGGTGCCGAGCAGAAACTGGCTGGTGCCGCCGTCAGTCCAGGACGGGGGCGTGAGAATAAAGTCGCGGAACTGTTCGTGCGGGTGATGCGGTGCCACAAAGTCGGCAAAGATCGCCAGCAGCACAATGACCAGGATAAATCCCAGGCCCGCCAGAGCGCCTCTGTTGCTGGAAAAATAAGACCAGAATTCGGCCAGCGGCGAAACCGGTTTGGTAGCAAGTGTTTGGGTCATGACCGGCTCCTTATTTGCTGTGGCGGACGCGCGGGTTGACCACGCCGTACATCAGATCAACCAGCAGGTTGATCAGGATGATCAGCGTTGCGATCAACAACAGGCCGCCCTGAACGATGGGGTAATCGCGTCGGTTGATGGCTTCGATCAGCCATTTACCGATGCCCGGCCAGGCGAAAATGGTTTCGGTCAGAATCGCTCCCGAAAGCAACATGCCCACCTGCAAACCCATCACCGTGATCACCGGAATCAGCGCATTGCGCAAGGCGTGTTTGGCGACGATGCGGCCTTTGCTCAGGCCTTTGGCGCGGGCGGTGCGGATGTAGTCTTCACCGAGCACTTCGAGCATGGACGAACGCGTCATCCGCGCAATGACCGCCATGGGAATGGTACCCAGCACAATGGCTGGCAGCAGCAGGTGTTGCAGCGCCGAGGTAAAGGCGCCCTTGGCCGGAGATAACAGCGTGTCGATCAACATAAAGCCGGTGACGTCCTCGACCCAGAACATCACGTCCATACGACCGGAAACCGGCGTCCAGCCGAGGGTGACCGAGAACAATAGAATCAGCAGCAGACCCCACCAGAAGATGGGCATCGAATAGCCGGCCAGAGAAATGGTCATCACCGTATGGTCGAGCCAGCCGCCGCGACGGATGGCCGCCAGAATGCCCAGCGTCAGGCCGACGACGACAGCGAAGACGCCAGCGCAGAAAGTCAGTTCCAATGTGGCTGGAAAGCGGGCCATAAATTCACTCAGCACCGGTTTGCCGGTGACATAGGACGTGCCCAGATCGCCCTGGAGAATGTTACCAATGTAGATGAAGTACTGTTGCCAGAGCGGCTTGTTAAGACCGAGCATGGCTTCCAGTTCGGCGCGTTTCTCGGGAGAAACACCGCGCTCGCCACCCATGATGGTGACGACATCGCCGGGGATCAGGTGGATCAGGGCGAAGGCGAACAAAGACACCCCGATAAAGGTTGGGATCACCATCCCCAGGCGTCGGAAAAAGAATTGCAGCATGTGGCTAACCTGAAACGAGAAAGGGCGGCAGTAGAACTGCCGCCCTGTGAAGGTCTGTCATTATTGTTGACCGGTCTTATTCAGACTCGGCCAGGCTCACACCATAGAAACGGTGTACGCCAAACGGGCTCATCTTGTAGCCCTGAACAGCGGGGCTCATCGGTTCGTATACAACAGAGTGAGCAACGGTGATCCACGGCGCTTCTTCTTTGAACACCAACTGAGCTTGTTCGTACAGCGCAGTGCGTTGTTCAGGATCAGCAACACGCAGAGCGTCGTTCACCAGAGTGTTGAACTCTTCGTTGCACCAGAAAGCGATGTTGCCACCGGTCGCCGCAGCCTGGCAGCCGAGCAGGGTGTTCAGGAAGTTATCCGGATCACCATTGTCGCCAGTCCAGCCCAGCATGGCGGTTTGGTGGTCGCCATTGGAAGTACGGTCGAGGTATTCACCCCATTCGTAAGAAACGATCTCAGCGTCAACGCCAACAGCGGCCCAGTCAGCCTGGATCAGCTCCGCCATACGGCGAGCGTTGGGGTTGTAAGGACGCTGTACCGGCATCGCCCAGATATCGGTGGAGAAGCCGTTCGGGTAACCGGCTTCAGCCAGCAACTCACGGGCGCGCTCCGGATCGTACTCGTAGTCGACAACGTCGTCGTTATAAGACCACATGGTCGGCGGGATCGGGTTCTTGGCGGTTTCGCCAGCGCCCTGATAAACCGCTTCCAGGATGGACTCTTTGTTGGTGGCCATGTTCAGCGCCTGACGCACCAGCTTGTTGTCGAACGGCGGTTTTTCGGTGTTGAACGCCAGGTAACCCACGTTCAGGCCCGGAGCGGACATGACGTTGATGTTCGGGTCATCCTGCATTTCAGCGATGTCGGCCGGGTTCGGGAATACCATGTGGTGACACTCGCCTGACTTCAGCTTGGCATAACGCACGCTGGCGTCCGGAGTGATGGAGAACACCAGACGATCGATGTCAGCAGCACCTTCCCAGTAAGTCGGGTTGGCGGTGTAACGGATAACGGCGTCTTGCTGGTAATCGGTCAGCATGAACGGACCGGTGCCGATCGGCAATTGGTCAACCTGTTCTGGAGTACCGGCTTCCATCATGGCATCGGCGTATTCAGCCGAACCGATGGAGGCGAAGTCCATCGCCATGTTCGCCAGGAAAGGCGCGTTCGGTGCGCTCAGCTGGAAGACAACGGTCATGTCGTCCGGAGCGGTCAGCGATTCGATGGCGTCCGCCATGCCCATGTAACCGAAGTAGGAGTAATCCTGGTTGGATACGCCGTGGTACGGGTGGCTTTCGTCCATTTGACGGTTGAAGCTCCACAGCACGTCTTCAGCGTTGAAGTCGCGGCTTGGCTCGAAACCGTGGTTGGTGTGGAACTTAACGCCTTCACGCAGATGGAAGGTGTAAGTCAGGCCGTCGTCGGAAATTTCCCAGCTTTCAGCCAGGCCCGGAACGACAGCAGTGCCACCGCGCTCGAACTCAACCAGACGGTTGAACATGGTGCGACCAGCAGCATCGAAGGTGGTACCGGAGGTGTAGAACGCCGGGTTAAAGCCTTCAGGGCTGGCTTCAGAGCAGTAAACAAAGGTGGTGGCTTCGGCGACCTGTTGGTCGTCAGAGCTGCTGAACCACCAAACAGCGGCGGCCAGAATAGCGATGACTACCACAAGAATGGGTATGCCTTTTTTCATTATTATGACTCTCCTAGATGGATGAACAGCCCACGATGGGCTTTGAGCAAGTCGGACCCCGGTGAGGACGGCGCCCATGAACCAAAGCCAACAGCAAAAACAGGGCCACCATATGAGTGGGCCGTTTGAGCGTGTTATAAGCTTATAACTGGTTCAAATTGGTGCGTGAGAATAAAACAAGCCTCACAATAGGGCAAACGCACTGCTGCGGCCAGTGGTCGCCGTTATTAGGCCCGTTCAGGGCAATAATGAAGCGCTTTTGGAGTCTGACAGGATTCTGTCAGTAAAAGCTGCGCCTTGTCTGTGGCTTAGTAATGGAGCGGTGCTGTTAATTATGCTAGAAATTCGAATCTGGCTTAAGAGTTGCTTGGCCCGCCCTGGGCAACCGGCGAACGGGGCGGCCAACTGATGGCGTCGCTATGATGAAAAGCGGCGGCCCCAGAGTGTTTTGCATCGACCTGGGGCTTTGCGCACTATCCTTGCGCCAGAAATGAACAATAAACCATCCTCTCTCGAAGGACCTTCTGGCGAGCAGATCCTTGCCAGTCCAAATGAGAGACCGACCAGGAGAATCAGATGGGTCAGGCAATCGCCCCGCTGTTGGCCACCGACATCCATAAGCAATTTGGTGATGTCGAAGTCCTCAAAGGCATTTCATTGGAAGCGGACAAGGGCGACGTTATCTCTGTTATCGGCTCGTCCGGTTCCGGTAAAAGTACGTTTCTACGTTGTATGAACATGCTGGAAATCCCCACTTCCGGCGAGTTGCGGGTTCATGGTGACAGCGTCCGTTTTAAAACCAATCGTCACGGTCTGCGTGAACCGGCGGATATCCGCCAGGTTGAACGCATCCGCTCACAGCTGTCGATGGTGTTTCAGAGTTTTAATCTCTGGTCGCATATGACCGTCATGCAGAATATTGTTGAAGCGCCGATTCACGTGCTCGGCGTCAGCCGCGCTGAAGCCACGGCGCGCGCCGAAGAACATCTGAATCGGGTCGGTCTTTATGACCGTCGCGATTATTATCCAGCCCATATGTCTGGCGGTCAGCAGCAACGTGCCGCCATCGCCCGGGCGCTGGCGATGAACCCCGAAGTGATGCTGTTTGATGAACCCACCTCGGCACTCGACCCTGAGTTGGTCGGTGAAGTGCTCAAGGTGATGCGTGGTCTGGCCGAGGAGGGTCGCACCATGGTGGTGGTGACCCATGAAATGGCCTTCGCCCGGGATGTTTCGAATAAGGTGATGTTTTTGCATCAGGGCCGGATTGAAGAAGAAGGCGATCCGCAGGAAGTCTTCAAGAACCCCAAATCCGAACGCTTCAAGCAGTTTATATCACCGAGTTACTGAGCCACTTCAACTCAGCAATCGAAAGGCTAAGCTTGTCCTGTGCGGATGGGTGTAACAGCTGTAAACCGAGAGAGCGCAAGCGCCCACAAGGCGTTTTGTTTTAACGACGAAGGTCAGCCATCACTGACCGAATGATAACAACTGGAGTCAACGAGAATGAAAAAAGCACTGATGACAGTGGCCGCTATGCTGGCCCTGAGCACAACGGTATTAGCAGAAGACTACGATGTGATTCGTGTGGGTGTGGACGCGCCTTATCCGCCGTTCGAATACCGCGATCCCAACGGTGAGCTGACTGGTTTCGAAATCGAACTGGGCAACGCCGTATGCAACGAAATCACCGGTCAGGATTGCGAATGGGTTATTCAAGCCTGGGACGGTATTATTCCGGGCCTGCTGGCGCGTAAATACGACATGATCTTCTCGTCCATGTCGATCAACCCTGAGCGTGCCGAGCGCGTTCTGTTCTCCGATCCGTACTACACCACTCCGTCCGCTTTCTTTGCAGTTGATGGCAGTGATTTCGATGCTGAAAACACCGCCGGCACCCGCATCGGTGTACAGCGTGCCACCATTCAGGACACCTTCCTGACTGAATTGCACGGCGACGCTGAAATCGTTCGCTATACCACTGCTGATGATGTTTTGGTCGATCTCGAAGGTGGCCGTCTGGACGCCATGTTCATCGACGTCCTGGCCGGTCACGGTTTGATCGAAGGTACCGATGGCATCAGCCAGGTCAGCGAAGACTTCTCCGAGCCGGCCAGCATCCTCGGCGAAGGTGTTGGTGCTGCATTCCGCAAGCGTGATACTGCGCTGGAAGAAGCCGTCAGCGAAGCGCTGGAGAAGTTCAAAAACGATGGCACCTATGACGCCATCATGGAGAAATACTTCGACTCCAACATCAAAATCTAAGCGCTAGCTTGGAAGAGGGTCTGGCCGGATGCCAGACCCTTAGCCGGTTTACGTTTGGCGTGGATGAATACCAAACGCAAGCCGACTCGTTTTTTATCGGGCCTGAATAACAAAAATTAAGCCCGACACTGAGACCACAGAGCACACACTATGCTGGACCTACACGGTTATGGCCCGTCCATCTTCAAAGGCGCCATTCTGACCATTGAGTTGGCGTTTCTATCCTTATTGATCGCCGTTATTTTGGGCTTGCTGGGCGCGAGCGGAAAGCTCTCGGCAAAGCGACCCCTGCGTTGGTTGTCGACGCTCTATACCACCGTTATTCGCGGTGTCCCCGATCTGGTGTTGATGATGCTGATTTATTTCGGCGGCCAGATCGGCATTAACGCCCTGTCTGATTGGGTGTATGAAATCAGCGGCGGCAAATTAGATGTTTTCTTCCAGGTAAATCCCTTCGTGGCCGGCGTTGCCACCATTGGCTTTATTTTCGGTGCCTATATGAGTGAGACCTTCCGGGGTGCTTTTATGGCCGTGGAAAACGGTCAGATTGAAGCCGGCAAAGCCTATGGCATGACCGGTTGGCAGGTGTTCAGTCGAATCATGTTTCCGCAGATGATGCGCCACGCTTTGCCGGGCCTGGGCAATAACTGGCAAGTGCTATTAAAAACCACCGCCCTGGTCAGCGTGATCGGCCTGGCGGATATGGTGAACCTGGCCACCGCAGCAGCCAAAACAGTCCGCGAACCCTTCATCTTTTTTATTCCGGTTGCTCTGGTCTACCTCGCCTTGACCTCTGTATCGGAATGGGTCTTCCTTCAACTAAAACGCCGCTACAGCGTCGGCGTGGTGGAGGGCTGATCGATGGAATTTCTGGATGCTTTGCTTGAGTACTTCAAAATATTCACTCCCACCACCCTGGAACATTATTGGGATGGTTTGGTTAATACTGTCCAACTGGTGTTTCTTTCGCTGGTCATTGGTTTGTGTCTGGCGGTGCCGCTGGCCATTATGCGCACCTCGAAAAAATGGTGGATCAACTGGCCGGTGTGGTGTTTTACCTATGTGTTTCGCGGTACACCACTGTTGATTCAGCTCTATATGATTTACTACGGCGTGACCCTGATCGATGGCATACAGGAGTCGGTATTCTGGGTGATTTTCGAACGCGCTTTTTATCCCTGCCTGATCGCCTTCACGCTCAACACCGCCGCCTATACCACCGAAATTTTTCGCGGTGCCATCGAAGCCACACCGCGTGGTGAAATTGAAGCAGCCAAGGCCTACGGCATGAGTTCGGCCAAGCGCATGCGCCGCATCGTTTTGCCCAGTGCGTTCCGCCGTGCCATTCCGGCTTACAGTAATGAGGTGGTGTTTATGCTGCATTCCAGCGCCATCGCCTCGACGGTAACCATCATCGATCTGACCGGTGCCGCCCGCGATATTTATGCACGCTTTTACGCCCCCTTCCAGGCGTATATCTTTGTTGCGCTGATTTATCTGTGCCTGACGTTTACCATCTTCTATTTCTTCAAGCAGTTGGAAAAACGCATGCTCGGTCATTTACGGCCGCGTTAAGGGTAACGACGTACAGGCCGCATCGCGGCCTTTTTTAATAGAGGTCAATTGTGTTCGGTTCCTACGAAAATTTTCTGGACCATTGCCTGGCGACCGCCGATGCCGAGGTCAATGCCAATTTCGAAATTCTCAGCGCCGGCACCGAAGTCGCACTGCTCGACAGCGGCGTACTGCGCGTTGAACCCAATACCGCCTGCGATACCTCCCTGGTGATTTCCTGCGGTGTACATGGCAATGAAACCGCGCCGATTGAAATAGTCCGCGACATCGTCCGTGACGTGCTGGACGAAGAACAGAAAGTCGGCCAGCGGGTGCTCTTTATTCTCGGCAACCCCTGGGCGATGCAGGCGGCCAAACGTTTTACCGATGTGAATATGAACCGGCTTTTTGCCGGTGACTGGCAGCAGTACGATACCGGCTTAAAAGAAGTAAAACGGGCGGCGAAACTCGAAGCCTTTGTTGCTAATTTTTACGCCAGCGAACCGGTCACGGTAAAGCAGCGTTATCACTACGATTTGCACACCGCCATTCGTGGCAGCCAGCGCGAACGTTTTGCGGTTTATCCATTTGTGCCGGGCCGAACCCTGCCAGCGAATCAGCAGGCATTTTTGTCGCGTTCGGATATTGAAACCGTGTTGTTGCAGAACGAAGAGGGCAATACCTTTTCGTCGTTCTCATCACTGAAATACAGCGCCGAAAGTTTCACGCTGGAACTGGGCCAGGTGAAGCCCTTTGGTGAGAACGATTTAAAACGTTATAGCGGCATCGACTACGCGCTGCGCGAACTGATTGCCGGCGAACCACTGCCAGCAGAACCCAAGCGACCGGTCACTCAGTTCGAGGTGTGTCACAGCATTGAAGTGACCAGCGATCAGTGGGAATTTTTTGTGCCCGACGATGCGCTGAACTTCACCGAATATGAACCGGGCACTTTGATCTGGCGCGATGGCGAACACGAATATCGCGTCGGTGAACAGCCCGAATGCATCGTCTTTCCGAACCCCAAAGTACCGGTCGGCCAGCGTGCTGGGTTAATGCTGCGGGCGCTGTCTTAATAACGCAGAATCACAGTAGCCAGAACGGCACCAGCGGCGGTACCAGAAAGGCGGTAATGACCCCGGTCAGACTCATCGCCAGGCCAGCAAAGGCACCGCAGGTAATCGATTTTTCGAACGCCTGAGCGGTACCGAAACCGTGCGCGGTCACCCCCAGCACAAAGCCATATAAGGCATGGTCGTGCAGGCGGCACAGCCGCATCAGCCCCGGCAGAATCAGGGTGCCAACGGCGCCCGCCAGCAACACCAGACCCGCCGCCAGCGAACCGCTGCCGCCCAGGCTGTCGGCCATGCCGATGGCGATGGGTGTGGTGATCGACTTAGCGCTCATGCTCAGTGCCAGTATCTCATCGCCGGTTATCCACCACGCCAAGATCACCGCACTGGCCGACGCCACCAAAGCGCCGCTGAAACAGGCCAGCAATAACGGCACTGCCATCTTGCGAATCAGCGCCATGTTCTCGTGCAACGGCACTGCCAGTGCAACCGTGGCCGGGCCGAGCAGAAAATGAATAAAGCGGGTGTCCTGCTGGTACTGGGGGTAATCCCAGCCGAGCAGAGTGATGGCACCCATCAAACTGAAAATACTGATAATGACCGGATGCAGCAGAGCATTGCGACCGGCCTTGATATACAGCTGCTCAGCCGCCAGATAGACGCCCACGGTCATACTGATGGCCAACAAGGTTTGAATAGAAGCAATCATGCGCCGGGTGCCTTCAGCAGTTTGAACAGCCCGATCATCACCAAGGCGGCCGCCACCGTGCTGATGGTGATGATCAGAAGCATCCACAGGCCATTGCTCATCAGCCGGTCCCAATGTTGAATCAGGCCGACCCCGGCGGGCACAAACAGCAAGGTGAGGTAACGGATCAGCGAACGGCTGGCATCGGCCAGGCCTTCGGGCACTCGACGGTAGATCGTCAGACTGATCCACAGCAGCAGCAGCCCAACCACATTGCCCGGCACCGGCCAGCCAATGGCTGCGGTAATCAGCTCACCGGCCAGCCAGTAAACCATCAGTATGAGAAACCCGAACAACATAGCGCACCTCCCGCAGTCGTCGCCTATTGTGCCTCAAGTTGTGGCTGAATCGCTGCGTTTGGGCCTGGCAAATGCGCGAAGACAGTGTTGCGCCGTATAGCCCTGGCGGCATCAGGGCCTGTATAATGGACGGTTATGAGTAAAGCCAAGAAAAAGCCGCAACCCGGCAGCAGTACCATTGCCCAGAACAAGAAGGCACGCCACGACTACGAGATCGCTGAAAAAGTCGATGCGGGCCTGCAGTTGATGGGCTGGGAAGTCAAAAGCCTGCGCGAAGGCAAAGCGCAATTGGTCGACAGCTACGTCATCTTCAAAGACGACGAAGCCTGGCTGATTGGTGCACACTTCACGCCGCTGAACACCGCCTCCACCCACGTGATCGCGGATCCAACGCGCACCCGCAAACTGCTGATGCACCGCCGCGAAATCGACAAGCTGAAAGGCCAGTCCGAACAGCAGGGATACACCGTGGTGTGCCTGTCACTGTTCTGGAAACGCAACAAAGTGAAAGCCGATATCGCCCTGGTGAAAGGCAAGAAACTGCACGACAAGCGCGCCACCATGAAAGAGCGCGACTGGAACCGCCAGAAAGAACGGGTGATGAAAGCCTATAACACCTGATTGCGCGAACGCGGCCTGCTTTGGCTGTGTATTGATAGTTGTGTTGAAAGATAGGTGTTTTGAAAGATGTTTTAACAGAGGGTGGCGTGCTAGACTGCGCCACCTCGCGTTTTCCAGGGTCACCAAGCCCTTGAAATCCGCGACCGTCGGCAGCATTAAGCCGACACCACCGGAACTTTCGGTGAACCGTTTTCGGGGGCGACATGGCTTCGACGCGGGTTACAAAGTTCAAGGTGCATGCCGAGATGGTAGCGAATCTCGTAAAACCAAAGCTGCAAACTCATAGTTGCAAACGATGACAACTACGAAGGTTACGCTCTAGCAGCCTAATCCTTCAAAACTGGACCCCTTAACCGGTCCGGCAGTCACTGGGCTGTGCCTGAACGGCTCAACTGACTGTCAAAAATTCAGGATCGCAGTGAAGGTTGTCTGGGCCGGAGCTGTTAAACAAACATCCCAGGCTCCCCGAGTCGCACCTGTCCTTCGGTAACGGCAAGGGTAAATTAAAGAAGTGACTAAGCATGTAGGACCGAGAATGGAGGACTTGCGGACGCGGGTTCGATCCCCGCCGCCTCCACCAACACAAAAAAAGGGCCCACCCCAAAAGGTGGGCCCTTTTTTTGTGTTCATGAAACGCGGGAATCGTTCGCTTCACCGCGTCGGGTTCGACAAATCGGCGAGCTGCCGATTTGGACGCCCAAAGGGCGCCCCGAAGGGGTGAGGCCCAGAATGGGCCGAATCCTGCCCGCCGCCGGCCCATAACCTCCTAGCATCCCCGGAGCTATAAACCAGTCGGGACTGTACGGCCTGAGCCACAGAAAGCCCCGCAGTCTCGTCATGCCTAACCTCCAACTCAAAAGCGGACACAAATGCACCCATTAGCCTTGAATTCCATCACAGAAAAGAGTCATTCTAAGCCTGTACTGGCGGACTCCAATACCTGAACCTTTCTGACGTGTACTTGTTCCGACTGGGTAAGCGTGCTTAGGGAGTTAGTATGCTGGTTTCAAAGCATGCAGTAGTGGGAGCGTGAATCGATAGTTCACGATAATCGCGTCTGCTAGACCATTTGTTGCTGAGGGCCCACAATACTAATGCATCAGGCGGCCAGCCAGCACCTATTTAAGAAGGCCGTTATATAGTGAGTCTTATAAATAATCTCAGGACAGTCTAAGTTATGAAATTCATCGATCTTTTCGCTGGGTTGGGCGGTTTTCATCAGGCATTAATGCAGCGTGGAGCCGAGTGCGTATTCGCTTCAGAGCTCAATACCAACCTGTCGGCTTTGTATGAAAAGAACTTTGGTATAAAGCCTCATGGTGATATCCGTGCTGTTGATCTGTCCTCTATCCCTGATCACGATATTTTGTGTGCTGGTTTCCCTTGTCAGCCGTTTTCAAAGGCTGGTGATCAAAAAGGACTTGAGTGTCCGCAATGGGGGAATTTGTTTGATTACGTTGTGGAAATTCTAAAAATAAAGCAACCACGTTATTTTATTATTGAGAACGTCCCCAACCTGATTAAGCATAAAGGTGGTGAGACATGGCAGATGATATGCACTCAACTAAGCGAGTACTACACCATCGATTTTGCCCGGCTGTCGCCGCATATGTTTGGTGTTCCTCAAAAACGCGAGCGTGCGTTCATTGTTGGAGATAGGAAAGGTCTTGATGGGTTTGATTGGCAGTTGCCAGAATCATTGCCAGAAATATCTATCCGTTCGATCCTTGATGATGACCCTGCTGATGCACATACCCTTAATAAGAACCACATATCCTATTTGAAGGCTTGGCAGGAATTCGTTCAGGCATTCCCTGCAGATGAGGAACTACCATCATTTCCGATATGGGCAATGGAGTTTGGAGCCGACTATCCGCTGGACGGGCCTACCCCGCATAAACTTGGATACAAGAGACTAGGAGCTTATAAAGGCGCATTTGGCCAGCCTCTAAAAGGGTTGCGCGCGGGAGTGGTTAAAGAGATGCTGCCAGGGTATGCCCAAACTGAGCTTGATACGTTTCCAGACTGGAAAATCGATTTTATTCAGAAAAATCGCGATTTCTATGCGCGACATAAATCAATGATTGATCCTTGGTTATCTAAGATTAAAAATTTCCCTGCGAGCTTTCAAAAATTAGAGTGGAACTGCAAAGGTAGTGAGAGAGATATTTGGCAGCATTTACTACAATTTAGAGCTAGCGGAATCCGTGTTAAAAAAGCCGATACAGCGCCCTCTTTAATAGCTATGACCACGAGCCAGGTGCCGATTATTGCCTGGCAGCAGCGTTACATGACTCCACGTGAATGCAGTAGGCTGCAGAGCATGGGTCGACTCGAACACTTGCCTGATTCCAAGAACGGAGCCTACAAAGCCTTTGGCAATGCAGTAAATGTAGACGTGGTTCTTCATATTTTTGATGCACTTACTAATCGTCCTCACATCGAAGAACATGAAACTATAGCGGTCGCGGCAGCATGATGCGGCAAGTTAATTCTGTAAATATCAGACCCGGAGTAAATGTTCTTTCTGTTCTTCCTCACCTGAATTATAAGCCTTGGTTTGCGCTCGCGGAATTTGTTGATAATTCTATTCAGAGCAGTATTGATAATCTGAAGGCGTTAAATGCGTTAGACGGGAGCGTTTATAAGCTGCATGTCGAAATTAATTTCGACATGCACGCCAAAACGATCACCATAAAAGACAATGCCGCTGGCATTGCTTCAGGTGATTATCAGCGTGCGTTTCGTCCCGCAGAGGTTCCACCTAATGCTTCAGGCCTATCGGAATTCGGTATGGGAATGAAGAGCGCGGCATGCTGGTTTGCTCCAAACTGGAGCGTACGGTCTAGCGCACTCGGTGAGAATGTCGAACGCACAGTAATATTTAATATTGACGAGATCGTCCATGACAGCACCGAAGAACTTAACGTGCTATCCATGCCCGTTTCAGAGGACAAACATTACACTGAGATTCGTCTTGAAGACATCCACCGTTTTCCGCGCGGTAAAACTGTCCAGAAAATCAAGGAGCACTTGTCCAGTATCTACAGGGTTTATATTCGAGAGGGCTCTCTTGCTATTTTTGTCGATGGCCAGGAAATGACCTATGAAGAACCAGCGATACTAAATGCACCTAGCTACCGAGACCCAGAAGGCCCTCCTCTCGAATGGAAACTCGCGGTAGACTTCGACCTTGGTGATGGCAAGTCAGCATCTGGATTTGTTGCGATTCGTGAAACAGCGAGTACGCGTTTAGCTGGGCTTGCTCTGTTTCGACGTAAGCGCCTTATTATGGGTAGTGCGGATGAGGCATATCGCCCAGAAGATATCTTCGGAAGCTCAAACACCTATCCTTATCAACGAATATTCGGAGAAATTCATCTAAGAGGTTTCTTTGTTTCTCACACTAAGGACGGCATCAAGTGGGAGGAAAGCGAGGATGAGTTTCTACGTAAGTTACGTAAGGCCTTGTCTGAAGCAGATTTTCCGCTTTTACAACAAGCTCGTGAGCATCGCACTAAGGCAGGTGCTAAGGCAACTAGGAAGGATGCTACTTCCGCGCTTAATACCACTGTTTCCAATCTCCAAGATTCGACGCTAGGGGAGGATCGGACTCCTGATAGTACATCTGATACCTCATTGCAGTTGGACAGTGTAGCGCCACAGGACAAGGATCTACCTGAACTGGATAACGCAGATAAAGAACTGGCCGAGTTAAAATTGCGTTTTCGAAAAGAAACATGGCTAGTTTCTATAGAATTGTCTTATGCCGATGACACAGCAGATTGGCTGACCATTAGTGACCGTCCTTCGATTACCGATCCAGAGCCGCGTCAGGTTACTGTGCGAGTTGCAATGTTGCACCCTTTTATGGCGCAGTTCCCGACGATGGACTCTGATAGCTTTACGGCTGTTCTTAATATTGCTGCGGCTATGGCGCTTGCCGAAGTGGTAGCTGCAGAACTTGCTGATAGAAATCCGACCGCGGTCCGTCGTTATACCAACGAAATCCTCAAAAACCAGATGTCAAAGAGGTTAATGCGTGGCTGAGACGAATAGCATGATCAGGGTTGCTCCAGGCGCACCGATAGTTGAAGGGCGGTGGATGCCTGTGCAAGGCAGTGCTTTCACCGATATGCTGAATTCTAATAGTGCTCTCTCTAATGAAGAAAAAGAGCGGCTCGTCGAAGAAACAACCTCAATTTTGAGTGAATGTATCGAGCCAGGGAAAACCGGTGATATTAATACCGGCCTTGTCATCGGTTATGTCCAGAGTGGTAAGACCCTATCGTTTACGGGGCTGGCAGCGCTAGCACGCGATAATAAGTATCGCATGGTGATTCTGTTGGCAGGGACCACAAATAACTTGGTCGACCAGTCCCATTCCCGGCTCAAAGACGATCTAGACATAGAAGGTACGCGTGAATGGAAGCTTTTCTCGACGCAGCAGAAAGGCTTTCAGCAAAGCGAACTAGATCGTGTGAATATGGAACTCGCAAGGTGGCGACGGGGCAGTACACGTGCTCGAACCATCCTTATCGTTTCCATGAAGCAGCACCAGCATCTCGACAACCTAGCGAAGTTGCTATCCGATTCTGACCTTTCCGATGTATCAACGCTAATTATCGACGATGAAGGCGATCAGGCAGGAATTAATACTCGCGCCAAGCAGGATGAGGAGAGCACGACCTACTCACGGATAGTCGAACTTCGCCGGTTGTTTCCGCATCACAGTTACTTACTATATACCGCCACACCTCAGGCGCCACTGCTGATCAGTCGAATTGATATGCTGTCACCTGATTTCGGACGAGTACTCACGCCCGGTAGTAAGTATGTTGGTGGGCAAGAATTCTTTGTCGATGGTGCCGCCCGGTATATTGAGCCGATTCCACTTAGCGATGTGCCCGATAAAAATGATCCTCCGCCTGACCCACCGAGAAGCCTATTGTCTGCCTTGAGGGAATATTTCATCGGAGTAGCTATTGGGTTGCTAGAGGGGGATGATCAGCAGGGACGTAATCGCTCCATGATGATTCACCCTGCCGTATCGAAGGATGAGCACCTGATGTTTGCACGGTGGGTTAAGCAGACTAAAGAAAACTGGTCTGTCATTCTTCAAGATAAGTTTCATGACGACTACCAGGGTTTAGTTTCTGCATTTGAAGCATCGGCACTGGACCTATTCAAGACCTATGATACCAGCCTTACCTTCGATGAAGTGCTGCCAGAGCTATTCGATGCGATAGAAGAAACTGCGGTGGTTGAACTCAACACCCGCGAGAAAAACCGTATCCCTACGATAGATTGGAAGGGCGAGTACAGTTGGATTCTGGTCGGTGGGATTGGTCTTGATAGAGGGTTTACGGTTGAGGGGTTGACTGTGAGCTACATGCCTCGTTCAACCGGGGTTGGCAATGCAGACAACATTCAGCAACGCGCGCGGTTTTTTGGATACAAAAAAAGCTATCTCGGTCTTTGCAGGATTTACCTGACACCGAGCAATATCGACGCGTTCACTGAATATGTGAAACATGAGGAATCCATTCGCGGATCGATCCGTAGTCATCTTGAGGACGGCAAGACTCTGAAGGATTGGCGACGAACATACTTCTTAGATCAGACTCTTAAACCCACACGTAGCTCTGTTATCTTGCTCGAAATGTACCAATCAAAAGGGCGTAGTGGCTGGATTGTACCTGACCACCCTTTTGAGGACTCGGAAGTTGTTTCTGATAATCGGGAGGTGGTAGAAGCAATTCTGACTGACTTTGATTTTATATCCTATAGCGAAGCGGGCTGGAATAAAAAACAGATCGTTCCAGCGTTTAGTGATGATATCAGGCTGGTCGATGTGCTCGCAAAGATTGGACAACTTCGTTACAAATTGCCAGATGATAATTTGCAGCATTCTGCTCTAATGCTAGGACTTGAACGTTTGACGATTAAGGAGCCGGATATTCGATGTAGTTTCTATGCACTATCAGGGCCTTGGTCAGGGGTTAGCGCAGTACGTACACTAAGTGATCCTCCTTCCTCGAAGATTAAGAACCTGTTTCAGGGTAAGAATGCTAGTACCAACTACCCAGGTGCTAGAGCTCTTATATCCGCTGAGAAAATCACGTTCCAACTACATCGCTACGATATCCAGACTGCGGACAAGAAGCGGACGATCAAGGACGTTCCGGTCCTAGCCGTTTATGTTCCTGACCATCTGATGGAACGTGTCTGGATAGAAAGGTAGTTTTTTCTATGCTTTTTGAGGCATATACAAATTTAGTAGGCGATATGCCTAGTGATTTCGATCAGTTATATGGGCAGGCGTTAACACCAGAAAAATCGATATGGCTTTCGGTAGATGGCGATTCCTATCCATCACTGTTATTTGCTGCACATCGTTCGGAAATACGAAGTGATATTGAACTGCGGTCTGTCTCAGTCCTTTTCTCGCGTGAATGCGTGATCGAGGCTACCGATGGTCAAGAGGCTTCTGGCGTATATACGATAGTGCGCTTAAACGAGAATAACCCAGATATCACTCGCATTATGCTCCGCTTGCTGGAAGAGGCATTTTGCACGTCTACAACAATCCATACTAATAAAGAAATTGCCATCCGAATCCAGGAGTTAGCCGATCTTTTCAAGCAGCTTGGGGATTCTTCTCGGGACATTGTAGGGTTGTGGGGGGAACTCTATATCCTCACACGTGCAAGCAATTTGGAAACCGCTGTCCAATGTTGGTGCCTCAACCAAAACGCTAAATATGACTATGTGACAGAGGGCTTTGCCCTTGAGGCCAAGACAACGGTCTTATCCCGGCGAAAGCACCGCTTCTCCCTCGAACAGTTACGGCCTGCTAGTTCATTCCGTGTCTATATTGCTTCATTGGCAGTAGTCGAACTTAATTCCGGCTATACAGCAAGCGACCTCATGGATGATTTATACGGTAAAATTCGTAACGATGATCTGCGAGCACGTTTTCTAGCGCAATGCGTGTTAAAGGGAGGGCGCGACCTCTATCGCAGTACTCTCAAATTAGGCGTGCTTCCAGGTAGAACTTCCTTGATTTTTTTTGATGCTTTGGCCATACCAGTCCCGGAAGTATCTTCTGAATCCCCCATCGAGAATGTTCGCTTTGATGTTGATCTTACCGAGCTAACCTCATTGCCGCCTGAAGAAATTGATATGCTCCTGGCATTTTCTTTTGTTGATGAGTAGCCAGTGGCAGAAGCATAGACAAGTTGATATGTAAGCTGACTCTAGTTTAATTAGATATCTATGTTTTAGATGTTGTTTTTTTAAAGTCGCTCTTTGCAATATAGAGGTTTAAAAAACAACGCCATCGATTTCGAAGGTCGGATCTTACTCAGCAGGGGTGGCGTTCCGGTGATTGTCCATCTATAGGAAGCTAGCATGAAATGTCCAAATCTACTTTTTGGCCATGTCAAAATGTATACATCATTGAGGATACTTAAACGTAGTTCATCTTTAGGTGACGTTAGTTTAATTCATAAGCATCATTTAGATACCACTCAACTTGGGTGCATCATTTATATTAAGGGGAGGGTCTATGGCGGTTATACGAAAACTAGAAGAGATGGAAGTTTATAAAAACGCGAAACATACAGAGGTCGATGCTACTTTTTCAGTGGTTGTTGGGGACAACGGTGAAAAATTCTTGCAGATTGATACCTATGGTTCTATAGGTCGAAAATTAAAAGGTAAGAAAAGCCAGTCTATGCGCTTTTCGTCAGAGGCGATATCTCAACTTAAAAACATACTGGAAAAATTTTGAAGTTACTAAAGTGACTTTTATCAAATATTATTCCTATTTTTTAAGAGATCAACACCACCGTTGCCTCTGTTGTATAGTGTCTTACGAGCAGTATGGGTTTCCATGGACCCAGAAAATCAAGGCAGCTTTATCAGCAGGGGTTCGAACCCGATGTTCCGCAGTCCAAGCAAAGTAGCCTCTACTCCCTTTTCTGACTTTATCCGGCATGCTTCTTCCGGCAAGAAGAAGCGAGTATATGCAAAGGTTTTAGAAGGAGCTTCGGAGCATCAGCGTCGCAGTTTGAGAAAGCTCACGCTTCTGCTTCAAATGGCTAGCAGTATCTATGGGGTTCGTTATCTCTGACGAGCCCTTTTTTGCGCAAATTTCTATCACCCCCGCTCTTTCGCCACCCCTCCCGGCGACTTTCCCCTAACCCTTTTATAAGCCGCCCCAAACGCGCTCTGCGTTGAATACCCCAACCGATCCGCAACGGCTGTGACGCTGATGCCTTGATGCAGTAAGTCGTCCGCCAGTTGCATGCGCCAGTGGGTGACGTAGTCGATGGGCGCGCGGCCGATGGCGCGGCGGAAGGCTTCGGCGAAGGCGGTGCGTGACATGCCGGCGATGGCGGCGAGGTCGTTGAGTGTCCAGTGGTGGTTGGGTTCGGCGTGGATGCGGTTTAGGGCTTTGCCGAGGCGTGGGTCAGTTAGCGCGCCGATCAGGGCGCTGGGTTTGTTGTTTGCTGGATCGGTGTGTTTGCCGGTGGCGTAGGTGCGCAGCATCTGTACCAGCAGCATGTCGGCCAGGTGATGTCGGATCAGTTCCGAGCCCATGGTGGTGTTGTGGAATTCGGTTTCCATGAGTGCGAGGGTGCGCAGAATGGCGTTGGCCGAAGCGGTGTCGCGGCGCAGTAACATCAGTCGCGGCAGGGCTTCATGCAACAGGTTTTCGTGCAGGGCATTCATTTCGAAGGCGCCGCCGAGTAAGACGGTATCGGCGCCGCCATAGTGGCCGGTGTCTGATGCCGACCAGTCGATCACGACTGAGCCGTCCTGGGCCGGTAGTGCCGGATCGCTGGCCAGTACATAGGCCGGTGTTCGGCACAGCAGGAAGGCGTCGCCTGTGTGCAACTGTACCGGCGGGTGATCGGGGTGGATCATCCAGCAGCTTCCCTGAATAACGGCGGCGAACTTCAGGACGTGCCGATCAGGGAAGCGCAGCGACCAGTCACCGCCAGCTTCCAGTCGGGTGCAACGGGCGGTGTGCAGGTTAAGTAGATGAAAGACCGAGCTCAGGGTGTCGGGCATAAACCGTACGATGGCGACAGAAATACGGACGTTATGATATTGAGAGAACGGCACTCTGGCAATTACAGTCGATTTCCAGGGTGGGCGGGCCGCGCCCACACCAACATTCGACGTGTAATGCCAGGAGAGGAATCATGAAAGACCTAGCCGATAAGGTGGTTGTTATTACTGGGGCGAGCAGTGGCATTGGTCGGGCGACCGCTCTGACGTTAGCTGCTCAGGGCGCAAAGCTGGTGCTGGGTGCGCGTGGCATAGAGCGATTGAAGGCGGTGGCTGATGAGATTGAGGTTGGTGGTGGTGAGGTGCTCGCTCTCGAGACCGATGTCCGTGACCGAGCGTCGGTTCAGACGCTGGTGGATAAGGCCTGCCAACGGTTCGGCCGGATGGACGTGCTGATCAATAACGCCGGTATTGGGCCGATTTCGCCGTTGCATGATCTGCGCCTGGACGACTGGGATGCCATGGTCGATATCAATCTGAAAGGTGCGCTCAATGCGGTTGCAGCGGCGCTGCCGGTGTTTCGGCAGCAGGGCAGTGGTCACCTGATCAATGTTGTATCGGTGGCGGGGTTGCACGGAGTGTCGCCGCAGATGTCGGTCTATGCGGCTACCAAGAATGCGGTGCGCACCCTGGGTGAGGGGTTGCGGACGGAATCCGGTCCGAATTTGCGGGTGACTAATATTTCGCCTGGGTTCGTGCAGACCAACTTCGCCAGCTCGATGTCCGATCCGGGTGTGCGCCAGGCCATTGAACAACGCATGGGTGAGATTGGTTTGCCGCCGGAGTCGGTGGCCAATGCCATCGCTTTTGCGATTGCTCAACCGGCTGCGGTAGAGATCGGCGATATCACCATCCGGCCGACGGCGCAGAGTTAATCCGCTCGCGTTCGGCCGAAAGCTCATCAAACAGGGGCTTGCGTAGTTAATTAAATACTTTTATAAAGTATTTATGTATAAGCCTGATACCAACACCCCCCAGCCTGCCAGCACGCAGGACGTCAAACTGTCCAACGCTCGTTTGGTGCGCCATGCGCTGCGCCAGCAGCGCCGTGCCACGGTGCGCGAACTGGCCAGCCAGACTGGTTTGAGCACGGTTACCGTTGGCAGCGTTTTGAAAGCACAGCTGGAGCAGGGCCAGGTCTTCGAAGATGAGCCGCTGGCTTCGAGTGGCGGTCGGCCGTCGCGCCGTTATCGTTTTAACGAGCGGCATCAGTTGGTGTTGATTGCCTTTAGCCGCGAAGTCGATGGCTTGGATGCGCTCTGTGTGCGCATTGTCGATCTGTATGGGCAAAGCATTGCCTCTGCCGAGCACCCTTTGGCGTCACCAACGCCGGAGGCGCTGGAGCAGATCATCGCTGAGCATTTGGCCGAGTATCCGGCTGTGGCGGCGATCGGTTTTGGTCTGCCGGGCGTTGAGTATGAGGGCGCTATTGTCACTCTGGATTACGCGGCCTTTATCGGCGTGCCTTTGGTGGCGCGTTTCGAGCAGCGGTTTGGTCTGCCTGTTTTGTTCGAGAATGATGTTAACGCGGCAGTGCTGGGGCGAGGGCAGTTGGCGGATACGCCGCGGAGCGAGGTTTATCTGTATTTCCCGCGCAAATATGGCCCTGGTGCCGGTCTTCGCATTGAGGGTGAACTGGTTAAAGGGCGCAATCATTTTGCGGGCGAGCTGAATCTGTTGCCGCTGGATCTTTCCTGGGAGGCACTGGCCGACGCTGCGGACGACGCCTTTGTCGAGGCGGCCACCAAGGTGGTGCTGTGCTTAACCGCCATCCTGAATCCCGATTCCATTGTGCTGTATCGCGAAGGTTTTTCCGCCGAGGGCCTGGCGCACATCGAACAAAGATGTCGCGCCCGCTTACCGCAAAACATCACTCCGCAACTGAGTTTGTCGAAGGATTTCAGCGCCGATTACCAAACCGGGCTGGCGACTTTGACCCTCAATCTGGTCCTCAATTAAGAGATTTATTTATGGCTACGCTGTTATTGCTGTTGATCTATGTCGCCTTTATCAGCCTGGGTTTGCCCGATGCTTTGCTCGGTGCCGGCTGGCCGGTTATGCAGCCAGAACTGGGCGTGCCTTTCAGTGCCGCGGGTTTGCTGCAACTGATTATTTCTGGCGGCACTATTGTGTCTTCAATGTTTGCCGGCCAACTGCTGGCCCGTTTTGGTACCGGCAAGTTGACCGCCTTCAGCGTTGCTTTAACCGCCGTCGCTTTATTTGGTTTTGCTGCTGCTCCGGCCTTTGCCTGGTTGATCCTGATGGCGGTGCCGCTGGGCTTGGGCGCCGGTGCTGTGGATGCTGCGTTGAATGCCTATGTTGCCAACCATTACGCGTCGCGCCATATGAGCTGGTTGCACAGTTTTTGGGGCGTGGGTGCGCTCGGTGGGCCTTTGTTGTTGTCCATTCTGTTCGCCGAGCAACGGGGCTGGCGGCTCGGTTACAGCAGCATTGCGGTGTTCCAGGTGGCGTTGGTGGTCGTCTTGTTGCTGTCCATACCGCTGTGGAGTCGGGTCAAGGTTCGGCGGGACGTTGATCACTCATCCAATGAGTCCGAACGGCCGCTGTCGTTAAGCAAGGCCCTGCGGATCAAAGGGGTTGGGCTCGCCATGGTGGTGTTTCTGTTTTATTGCGGGCTGGAGCTGACCATGGGTTTGTGGGGTGCATCCTACCTCTATCAGACGCGGGGTCTGGCCGCGGCGGATGCTGCCTATTGGGTATCGATCTTTTACGCCAGCATCACCCTGGGTCGTTTTGCGACCGGTTTTGGCAGTTATCGGCTTTCCAACCTGGCGATGATTCGGGCCGGGTCGCTGGTAATAGCGGTGGGCGTGCTGTTGATGTGGCTGCCGCTCTCACTGCCATTCTCGCTCTGTGGTTATGTGTTGATCGGCCTGGGCTGCGCGCCGATCTTCCCGTGCATGTTGCATGAAACCCCGGCGCGTTTTGGGCAGGCCAGTTCCCAGTCGATCATGGGTTACCAGATGGCCTTCGCCTACATCGGCGCGACCGCCTTGCCGCCTTTGTTTGGTCTGGTGGCGGGTATGACGTCCATTAGCTACCTGCCGTATTTCCTGGTCGTCTACGGTCTTTCTATCTTGTTCGGCTCGGAAGCGCTGCGCCGTCTGGTGCCGCCGAAAACCGCCACTATTGTTCGATAAGGTTTGTGGGCTGTGAGTGTTCTGCGCTCGCGGCCGTTTTGCCATCTATTAGCATAGAAAGGCTTCTGCAAGGCGGTAACAGCCAGTAGGACACCCATCAATTTAAACCCGAGCTTTTAACCACCCTGGCTCAGAAATTAATCGACCAAAATTTGTTTAAGTTGATTAAACGCATCCTGCGTCAATTTCAAAAGATCGGGTTCATCTGGCTCAGCCAACCAACGAGCGTAAGCCATTCTAAAAACCAGAGCGCCGGTATTGGCGGCGAGGTTTGCTTCCGCGTCGGTTATTCCTCGTTCCTTCAACGCATCCGCCATGGCTTGGGTGAAGGTCGCAAATTTTAGCAATTCCCGTTCTTGGAGTGGTGGATTGGCTTCAATCACCGCTTGGCGTTGGCGGGTGATGTCATGTCGTTCTTGAAACATGGGCGCCAGGGCTTCCATGGCGGACATGACTGTTTCGATAGGGGTGGCGCTATTCGGCGCCGCTTCGATGGCATGCACGCAGGTTTCAAGCAGGCCATCTTGCATGCCAAATAGCACCTCTCGCTTATCAGCGAAGTGCCGGAAGAAGGTTCGCTCTGTGAGCCCTGTCCGTGCTGCTATCTCCGTTACCGTGGTTTGGTCATAACCACGCTCCTGGTACAGATCCAGCGCAGCCTGCTCAAGCCTGCCCCGGGCATTGGGTTCCCACCGACTCATTCTTTTATAGCCTTGATGACAGTCATTGACATGACTCATTTTGTATCGCATTTTAGTCCATGTCAGCAACTGACATAACCTGGTTGAAGCAGGGTGACCTCGGTCGCTTGCTCAATGGAGATCAACATGACCTTTCAACTTATGGCATTCATCATGACCGGCGCCGCTATTATTCTTGGCATGCGCTTCCTGTTCGCCGGTGGTTCTGTGCTCAAGGAGTGGGGCCAGGAAGCGACCACTGGCTCGCTTATTTTATGCCGCCGGATAGGCGCTCTTTATCTTGGCGTCGCCCTCTTGTTCTTCTTTGGTCGTCATGCGGCCCCTTCCGATTTCCGCAGTGCGGTCTGTTTGATTGCCGCTGCAGTGACTGCGGTGCTTTCAGGGCTTGGGCTTTTCGAATTCCTGTCCGGGCGGGCTCGCGCCGGTATTTTCGCCTCGGTTGTTGCAGAGGCGGTGGTGACGGTCGGTTTCATTTGGGTGTGGTTGGGCGAATGACGGCCAAGGGAGTCGATTGATGATGAAGGCTATTCAGTATGACCGTTACGGTGCTCCGGATGTTCTTCGGTTAGGCGAACAACCAATCCCTGAAGTGGGGCAAGGACAGGTTCTGGTGAAGGTCAAAGCGGCCTCGGTCAATCCGATGGATTGGAAGATCCGTCGCGGTGAGATGAAGTTTATGTCCGGATCCCGCTTTCCTCGCGGCCTGGGACATGATTTCGCCGGTGTGGTTGAAGCGCTCGGTGCTGATGTGGATCGGTTCAAAGTCGGCGACGAAGTGTTCGGTGTCAGCGCCATCCGCCAAGCGGGCGCCTTTGCCGAGTACCTGGTTGTAGAAGAGAAAAGCCTTTGGCTTAAGCCGCCTTCGGTCACCTTCGAGCAAGCCGCTGCTCTGACCATTGTGGGCATAACGGCCTGGAGCGGACTGATGGAGAAGGCAAAGCTCAGCGCCGGTCAGTCGGTCTTTATCAGCGGCTGTCTGGGCGGGGTTGGTCGTTCGGCGGTGCAGCTTGCACAGTTGGTTGGCGCCAGGATCGTCGGCAGTTGCAGCGCGTCCGTGCGTGAGGAGGCGGTTGCTCTGGGTGTGGACGAAGTGGTCGATTATCGCGCCTTCGATGCTGGGCACTATCGCCATCGTTTCGATGTCGTCTTCGACGCGGCGGGCGCTTTGTCGCTGCGCCAGTGTGGTGCGATGCTCAAAGCTGGCGGCAAGTCGCTGCACATTGTCCCCACGCCCGCCAAGCTGATGGGCTGCTTGCTGCCATCGAGACATCATCTGGTGTTCGGCCAACCGAACCCGCACAGCATGGGCGGTATCGCCAAGGCCATGGAGCAGGGCAAGCTCGTCGCGGCGATTGGTCAGGTCGTTCCGCTTGCTGAGGCGATCCCGGCGATCGTCGAACTTGAAACAACCGGCCTGCCTAAGGGAAAGCTGGTGATCGTTGCTAATGCATAGCCATTTGCTCGCTTGAGCCTGCTTTTCTGACACTGCTCTGCAGGCTCTTTGCTTGCTCGCAAATCTCACCGTCGCGATCGAAGTCAGTCCTCGATAGACCATTTTTCCAAAAAATCCAGCTCATCCCTCAATTATGTTGTTTTCGACCGATGATCGATCGGGAAAAAGTTTAAATGCTGACCGTTTAGTTGGTAATTTCCGTTGCCGTTTCCGCTCAAAACTGTCAATCTATTTTGTGACATAATTCATATTTCGTTTGCTCAAATTGCCAACTTATTAGCGGAATTAAAGGATTCTGTGCATTCAAAGGGGAGTTGTTTGCAGATGGGTTGGCGTTGTAACAGCCGTTTGAAACTGTTGGCCGGGGTGTGGTTATACCTTTTGGTTGGCAGTGGGCTCTGGTGTTCTGCGCTCGCCGAAGTGCCTTCTGCGCAGGAGCCGATACCCGACCAGGTTCAGCCCGGCGGTGTGCGCCCGGAATCCTCTCCCCGTATACCACCGGAACCGGTTAATCCGGTTTTGGAAATCCCGCCCGTCGTTGAACGACCACTGGCGGTCGATGAAGGCGAACGTATTGTTGTCTCGCGCTTTGAGCTGGTTAACGCCAGAGACCTGCCCGAATACGACATCGCCCTGTCAGAACTTGAGGCACTGGTGGAGGCGGCCCGCATGGAGCGGCCCGAAGGCTTCACCATTGGTCAGTTGGAGGCGGTCACCGACCGCATCGTCAACTACTACCGCAGCCGTGGATTGATATTGGCGCAGGCGATTTTGCCAGTGCAGACGGTGACGGAGGGAGTCGTGAAGCTTGAGGTGTTAGAAGGTCGCCTGGGCCGCGTTCTGGCGGAAGGGAATCAGTTATATTCCGAGGCCACTCTGCAGCGTCCGTTTCGGCGTTTAATCGGCGAGCCGGTTAGCCAGCAGGAAGCCGAATCGGCCCTGTTGGTATTAACCGATTTTCCCGGCCTGACGGCCTTTGGCATGTTCCAGCCCGGACAGCGAGTGGGTGAAACCAATATGTTGATTCGGGTGCCCAATGAACAGCGTTTTACCGGCACTGTGCGTACTGATAACCACGGTTCCGACACTACCGGCGTTTGGCGTGGCCGCGCCAGCGCGCAATGGAATAACCCGACCGGTAACGCCGACCAGCTGGGGCTGACGCTGCAGCATTCGGTGCTGCCGGCGAATAGCCTTTTTGCTGAACTGAATTATCAGATTGTGATTGACCGCGATTGGCGCGCCAGTGCCTACGTTAACCGCAACACCTTTTCGGTGGGCGGCGACTTTGAAAATCTGGAAATCGGCGGCGATTCCAGCCAAATCGGCCTGGGTGCCGAACGCATATGGCAGCGCAGCCGGGAGCGTAATCTTTCCACCCGGATTGAGCTGGCTTCAAAACAGGCGACAACTGAACGCTTCGGCCAACAAGCCAACAAGGACCAGCTGACGGTGATGACCCTGGCGGCCGATTACGATTCGGTCGATACCCGTTACGGTGGTTTGAATTACGCCGGCGTGGAAATCACCACCGGTTTTAATGACCTGCTGGGTGCCATGGGCGACTCCGCCAGTGCCGAGGAACTGCCCAGCGATGAGCGCCCCAGCCGGCGTGGTGCCAGTGGCGATTACGCCGAAGGCGGTTTCTTTAAAACGCTGCTGTTCTATTCGCGTTTGCAGAATATCACCGACAATTCATCGATTTTAGCGCGCAGCGAATTCCAGTACTCGTCCAACTTGCTGGTGCCGATGGAACAATATGCCGTGGGTGGCGCCGACCATGTGCGCGGTTATCCGTCGTCTTATGCGTTGTACGACACCGGCGGTTTGTTGTCGCTGGAGTACATTGTTCAGGCGCCAAAGATTGGCGATCTGGATGCCTTCGGCGGTTGGCGCTGGCGCGACCTGCTGCAGCTATCGGTGTTCTACGATCACAGCACCGGTAAGAAAAATGATCCGTTATTGAGCGAAGTCGATGGTTGGTTCCAGCTATCGACCCTGGGTGTGGGCGTTCGTTTTGGCATTCCCGATCAACTGACATCGCGTCTGCAATTGGCGGTGCCGGTGATCGATGGCAGCGAAAACGATGATGAGGAGGCACAGCCACGGCTGTGGTTTGACCTTGCCTGGAATTTTTGACCGCACCCGTTTTCCCCGTGCTGCCCTGGCTACGGCCATTCTGGCAGCAACGGCTTCGCTTGGCCGCGCGGGCCCGACCGGCGGTGAAGTGGTCGCCGGCAGCGGCAGTATTTCCCAGCCCGACGCCAGCACCACCAATGTGCAGCAGAACTCCGACAAGCTGGTGGTGGAATGGCAAAGCTTTGATGTCGACACCGGCGAAGCGGTCAACTTCTTCCAGCCGTCCTCCGATGCCCTGGTGCTCAACCAGATTCTGAACGGCGATGTCAGTGTTATTCGCGGCCAGATCAACGCCAACGGCCAGGTGATTCTGGTTAACCCTAACGGTGTGTATTTTGGCTCGACGGCCCAGTTGAGCGTCGGTTCGCTGGTGGCATCCGGCCATGCTATTTCGACCGCCGACTTTCTTAACGGCGAACTGAATTTCGAGCGCCAGGACGGTACCGCAGGCAGTGTTATTAACCACGGCACCATCGAAGCCGCGACCGGCGGCAGCGTCACCTTGCTCGGCAGCCGGGTAGAAAACCACGGTTATATAGTTGCCCATGCCGGGCGGATTAACCTGGCCGTTGGCGATCGCATTGCGCTGGATTTCGATGGCGATGGACTGATGCGTTTTTCCGTTGACGCAGCCTTGCTGGAAAATTTCAGCGGCGCCGACAGCGCCATCACCAACAGCGGCGACTTGCTCGCCAACGGCGGCACCATCGTCCTGGAAGGCCAGGTTGCCCAGGATATTTTTGCTCAGGTCGTTAACAACGAAGGCATTATCAAAGCCGGTCGTATCGACAACAGCGGCGGTGTGATCAGCCTGGTGGGCCGCGGTGGCAGCGACAGCTCAGTGGTTAACAGCGGCCAGATCGATGCCTCGGCTTTGGACGCTGACAGCGACGGCGGCCAGATCACCCTGCACGCCGAAGATTCAACCTTGCTGGTTCAAGATGGCAGCCGAATTACCGCCGACTCTAACAATCAGCAAGGCGGCCAGGTTCATTTACTGGGCGATCAAATTGCCCTGACTGGCGATGCCGAAGTGAACGTCAGCGGCGAACTGGGCGGCGGCGAAATTCTTATCGGTGGCGATTATCAAGGTAAGAATCCGGATATTCCCAACGCCGAGAAAGTGATCGTTGGTTCGGGCGTTTTGCTGAATGCCGATGCCAACCGTTCGGGCGATGGCGGCCGCATTATTGTTTGGGCTGATAACTGGACGCGCTTTGCCGGCTCACTTTCTGCGCGCGGTGGTGCTGAAGGTGGCGACGGTGGTTTTGCCGAGGTGTCGGGTAAAAAGAATCTGGCATACAGCGGCCATGCCGATTTAAGTGCCATGGTGGGTGAGTTTGGGGTGCTGTTGTTAGACCCGGATGACATCACCATCGTGGCCGGTAGCGGTACGGACGATTCCGAACTGACTGATAACGGTGAGGTTTTGTTTGCCGATGGTGGTACCGCCGACTTTGTGATTGGTGCCGGCACCATCAGTGCGCAAACCGCCAACGTATTACTGCAGGCAGCGGATGAAATTACTCAGGATGCCAACGCTTCCATCAACATCACTCACGGCGGCACCAGTATTACCTTGGATGCTGGTGGCAACATTACTCTGAACGGCGGCATCACCACTAACGGCGGCGATATCAGTTTGAATGCCGATGCCAATGGCAGTGACGGCAATGGCACGCTGATGATTGGTGGCTCTGGTCTGAACAGCCAGAATGGCGCCATAACGCTGACCGGGGCGCTGGTGGACGTAGATTCGGCCATTGATGCAGGCAGCGGTGCGGTTGCCATGAGTGGCGCTACCAATGGCATTCAACTGGGTGCGAATGTCACTACCACCGGCACGCAAACCTATAACCACAATGTCACGCTCAGTGGTGAGCGCACGCTCGGTAGCGGTACCGGTACCGTGAATTTTATGGGTGAGTTGACTGGCGATGGCAGCGATCTGGATATTAATGGCGATCTCGAGCTGAATAATGCGACCAGCAATATCGGCGAACTAGACGTTAATGGTGACCTGGACCAGAGCAGCTTGGCCGTATTGAGTAATCTGACGCGCCTGGACGTCAGTGGCAGTGCCAACCTGGGCGCGGATGTTTCAACCGCAGGCACTCAAACTTATGGCGGCGCGGTAACGCTGAGCGATGCAGTCACACTGACCGCCATCGACAGCGCTATCACCTTCAACTCAACGGTCAGTGGTGGGCATCATCTGGAGGTAAACGCCGGGGCTGATACCGTTACCTTCGGCAATGGCGGTGATGACGATGACGTGAACGTCGGCAGCCTGGAAGTTACTGCAGATTCGATCATTCTGAACGACGACATTACCACCACCACAGACGGCACCGGCAGCCAGATCTACAACGGCGGCGTTACTCTGAATAACAGTGCGCTGGCAACAACCAACAGTAATATCTTCTTTAACGGCACACTCGGTGGCGCAGTCGATCTGACGCTGACCGCAGGCACCGGCACGGTCAGATTCGGTGATGGTACCGACTCCGATGCAGTGAATGTCGGCAGTCTGGATGTGACCGCCGGCACCATTCTGTTCAATGACAACGTCACCACAACCACCGGCAATCAGATTTATAACGGTGCTGTTGAGTTGGGTGCCGATAGCACGCTCGACAGCGGCGGTAACAACGTCACTTTTAACGGCGATCTGGATGCCGACGGCAACAGCCTGACGGTGAATGTCGATGGCGGAGATTTCAGTTATCAGGCATTGAATAACCTGAATAATCTGACCATTACCGAAAACGATTTCACACTGGGTCAAAGCATCACCACGGCAGGCAGTCAGACCTATAACGGCAATGTCACTCTCGGTGCTGGCATTACGCTGGCGACGACTGACAGCAACGTGACCTTTGATTCAGCGTTGACGGGTTCTGGCAATAGTTTAAGTGTCAGTGTCGGTGATGGTGACTTTAACTACGTTGCCCTCAATGGATTGAACAACCTGACCATTACCGAAAGTGATTTAACGCTTGATCAAAGCATTACCACAACCGGCAGTCAGTCCTACAACGGCAACGTTACATTGGGTGCTGGTGTTACCTTAACGACGACAGACAGCAACGTGACCTTTGATTCAGCGTTGACCGGAGTCGGACAAGATCTGAGCGTCAGCGTTGGTGATGGTAATTTCAATTACGTCGCGCTTAATGGTTTAAATAACCTGACCATTACCGAAAATGATTTCACGCTCGATCAAAGCATTACCACAACTGGTAGCCAGTCCTACAACGGCAATGTCACTCTCGGTGCTGGTGTCACTCTGACAACGACTAACAGCAACGTGACCTTTGATTCGGCGCTGATCGGAGCAGGGCAGAACCTGAACGTCAATGTCGGCGACGGTAATTTCAGTTACGTCGCCCTTAATGGTTTAAACGACCTGACGATCACCGAAAATGATTTCACGCTGGGTCAAAGTATTACTACGGCAGGCAGCCAAACCTATAACGGCAACGTCACTCTCGGCACCAACGTCGTTTTGACGACGACCAACAGCAACGTCACTTTTGGTTCTGCCTTGACCGGTGCAGGCAACGACTTAACAGTCAGCGTTGGCGATGGCGATTTCATCTATGCCGGTCTTAATGGTCTGAATAACCTGACCATTAACGAAAATGATTTAACGCTTGATCAAAGTATTACCACAACCGGCAACCAGTCCTACAACGGCAATGTCACTCTCGGTGCTGGTGTCACTCTGACAACGACTAATAGCAACGTGACCTTTGATTCGGCGCTGATCGGAGCAGGGCAGAACCTGAACGTCAATGTCGGCGACGGTAATTTCAGTTATGTCGCCCTTAATGGTTTAAACGACCTGACGATCACCGAAAATGATTTCACGCTGGGTCAAAGTATTACTACGGCAGGCAGCCAAACCTATAACGGCAACGTCACTCTCGGCACCAACGTCGTTTTGACGACGACCAACAGCAACGTCACTTTTGGTTCTGCCTTGACCGGTGCAGGCAACGACTTAACGGTCAGCGTTGGCGATGGCGATTTCATCTATGCCGGTCTTAATGGTCTGAATAACCTGACCATTAACGAAAATGATTTAACGCTCGGTCAGAGCATAACCACAACCGGCAACCAGTCCTACAACGGCAATGTCACTCTGGGCGCAGGCGTTACGTTGACGACCACTAATAGCAACGTGACCTTTGATTCGGCGCTGATCGGAGCAGGGCAGAACCTGAACGTCAATGTCGGCGACGGTAATTTCAGTTACGTCGCCCTTAATGGTTTAAACGACCTGACGATCACCGAAAATGATTTCACGCTGGGTCAAAGTATTACAACGGCAGGCAGCCAAACCTATAACGGCAACGTCACTCTCGGTGCTGGCATTACGCTAACGACGACTGACAGTAATGTAACCTTTGATTCGGCACTGACCGGAGCGGGACAAAACCTGAGCGTCAATGTTGGCGATGGTAATTTCAGTTATGTCGCCCTCAACGGTTTAAACAACCTGACCATTACCGAAAATGATTTCACGCTCGACCAAAGCATTACTACAACCGGCAGTCAGTCCTACAACGGCAACGTTACATTGGGTGTTGGTGTTACCTTAACAACGACAGACAGCAACGTGACCTTTGATTCAGCGTTGACCGGAGCCGGACAAGATCTGAGCGTCAGCGTTGGTGATGGTAATTTTAATTACGTCGCGCTTAATGGTTTAAATAACCTGACCATTACCGAAAATGATTTCACGCTCGATCAAAGCATTACCACAACTGGTAGTCAGTCCTACAACGGCAACGTTACATTGGGTGCTGGTGTTACCTTAACGACGACAGACAGCAACGTGACCTTTGATTCAGCGTTGACCGGAGCCGGACAAGATCTGAGCGTCAGCGTTGGTGATGGTAATTTCAATTACGTCGCGCTTAATGGTTTAAATAACCTGACCATTACCGAAAATGATTTCACGCTGGGTCAAAGTATTACAACGGCAGGCAGCCAAACCTATAACGGTAACGTCACTCTTGGTACCAACGTCGTTTTAACCACGACCAACAGCGACGTCACTTTTAATTCCGCATTGACCGGTGCCGGTAACGACTTAACGGTCAGCGTCGGCGACGGCGATTTTAGCTATGCCGGCCTTAATGGTCTGAATAACCTGACCATTAACGAAAACGATTTAACGCTTGATCAAAGCATCACTACTACAGGGGATCAGACCTACAACGGTAACGTTACTTTAGGTGCAGACCTGACGCTGGCCACGACGGACAGTGCCATTAACTTCAATGGCAGTGTCGGCGACTCCGGTTCGCACGCCCTGACATTAGCAGCAGGCGCGGCAGGCACCGCAACCTTCGGTGACCTGATCGATGGCGATGCAGTCTCAATCGGCAGCCTGGATGTGACCGCCGGTTCAATCGTACTGAATGACGACATCACCACGACCTCGGGCAACCAGACCTATACCGGTGGCATTACCTTGGGCACCGACGTCAATCTGCTGAGTAATAACAACAACATTACCTTCGTTAATGACCTGATCGGTGCTGGTAATAGTCTCGACGTTAATGTTGGCTCCGGCAATTTCAGTTACCAAGCGTTAGGTGGCCTGAACAACCTCGCCATCACCGAAGACGATATTCAACTGAGTCAGGACATCAGCACCACCGGCAGCCAGACATACACCGGTAATGTGACGTTGATGAACGATCTGACGTTGGATACCAGCAATAGCAATATTACCTTTGATGGCACCGTTAACGGCAATGGTGACGGCACCGAATCACTGACGCTGGATATTGAAAACGCTACGGCGGCCTTCACCGATAACGTGGGTAGCACCAACCAACTTGAGTTCCTGGACGTTAATGGCAAAACCGAATTAGGCGGCGATGTTACGACGCTTAATCAACAGGAATATGAGCAAGCTGTAACGCTCACAGGTGACGCAACCTTAAGCACCTCCAACACCAGCCATATCACCTTCGGCTCCACCATCGACGGCGCCAGTGCGTTAGTGCTGACTGCCGGTTCTGGCGATATTGATTTTGGCGATGACATTGGTGGCGATGCAGCGTTAACCAGTCTGGAAATCAACGCCGATAACATCGACCTGAATCACGATGTCACCACTTCCAGCGGACAAGACTATAACGGTGCCGTCACACTGACCGACGATGTCACTCTGAATGCCCATGGGGATGTTGGCTTCAGCAGTACCGTCAATGGCGCACACAATTTAATCATCGACGCGAACAATGGCGCAGTCGATTTCGCGCAAGCGATTGCCGGTTTAACGGGACTGGATGTCAGCGGCACTGATATTGGTTTGGGTGGTGATGTCACTACCAGTGGTGACCAGAGTTATACCGGTGCCGTCACGCTGAATGACAGTTTGACCTTGGCAACGACAGATGGCGGCAACATCACCATCGACGGCACAGTCGATGGTGCGGCAGACGATGCGCAAGCGTTAATACTGGATACGAATGCTGGCAATACGCTGGTCGAAGACAAGAGCGACATTCTAATTACCGGCGCGGTGGGTGGCACTCATGCGCTGACAAACCTGACCATCGAGAGTGCCAACGATAGTACTTTTAATAGCACTATTTCCCTGACCAGCGACGCGACTTATGTGCAGGGTAATTTCATCCAAAACCATGGCAACGGTACCACGACCCTGGGTGGCGCTATCGATGCAAGCGCCATCGATATGACCGTGAGTGGGCTGACCTTGCTGAGTGGTATCAGTCTGGATACCAGTCTTACCGATGGCGATATAACCCTCAATGTGGATGACCTTTTAACGGTTGGCGGCAGCACCAGTATCGTTGCCGGTGGCGGCCAGGTCTCTTTGGCGCCATCAACCAATTCCAATACGGTACAAATCTGTCGCGGTAGTGCCTGTGATACAGGTGCTTACCAAACAGTTTATAACTTGAATGATTTGTCGATCACCGCCGGTGCCATTCAGTATGGCAACAGTGATCACACCGCAGACATTACCCTGGAAGGCATTGTTTTTAACTACGAATTGCTGGTGATCAATAACGGCGATATCAATATCACGGGTAACCTCGATGGCTCCAATGGCGGTGCACTGATAATAAATCCGGGCTCGGGCGATGCCATCTTTGATGGCGGTGAGGTCCACACGGAATTTGATCAGACCTATTCTTCCAACGTTGAACTCACTGACGCTTTCCAGCTCACCAGTGATTCCGGTGACATTAATTTCACGGGTTCGGTGACCGGTTCGAACAGCCTGACTATTACCCATGCAAATGACGTAAACCTCGGCGGCACTGTCAACCTTGGTGGCGATTTCGACCTGCAAGACGCCGACGGCACACTGTTGTTGGTTGACGGTTTGTCACTGACTGCCGCCAACATCGTACTGAACGCCACCACCATTAATTCCGGCGGCGGTGCGACCATTACCTTGACCACCACAGCGAATGGCAATATTGATCTGATCACCGACGATCTGAGCCTGAGCGGTGATCTGGAAATGGAAGCCGGTACCGGAAAAATCACCCTGGCACCGCAGAACAGTGCCTCGCACCTTCAATTGTGCAGCGGGTCATCCTGTTCCAATGCTGTTGCTGGTGGCGCTTTGTTCGATATTGGCGACGGCTTTAGTTTTAACAGTGAGGCTAGCTTCCAGGTTGGGCAAGATAATCACAGCGGTGACATTACGTTGTATGGATTTACCGCGAATTACGACCTGGCGCTTGCCAATACAGGCGCAGGTGGCATTACCATTAAGGGTGACTACACCAGTAACCATAACCTGACGCTCAACTCTGGTAATGGCGGCATTACTCTGGGGGCTGCTGTAGATACTGGCGCTGGTACCCAGACTTACGATGGCAATGTAACGCTGGCAGATACCACCAACCTGCAAACCAACAACGCCGACATCCAGTTCACTGGCACCATTGATGGCAAGAATGGCGATGAAGATCTGACCATCAACACCGGCAATGGCAACGTTATCTTTGATGACATCATCGGCGGCTCTGTCCAACTGGCCTCCCTCAACGTCAACGCCGGCGACATCACCTTCACCGACATCAGCACCAATGGCGCTTTGTCATTGCTGGCACAGAACGATCTGATTTTTGACCCGGGCACGACCTTGACTGCGGGTGATCCGTTAACGTTGGCGATCAATCAGGCCGGTGGTGCGGCGAAGACGTTGGATCTGAACGGCCTGACGCTTAACAGCAGCAACATTCAATTAGTCGGCAGTGGCTCGGATCGCTTGCAGGGCCATGATGGCGAAAATAATGACTGGCAAATTACCGGTAATAATACGGGTGCGTTGGATAACAATTTTGTCAGCAACCCTGCCAATTTCTCCGGCTTCTCCAGCCTGCTCGGTGGCACTGGCGACGATACCTTTACTCGCACCGGTACCGGTCAGATAACCGGTCAGATTAACGGCGCTGGCGGCGACAACACCTACAATGTATCCGGCACCACTAACGATGTGACCTTGGTTTTTGGCCAGGGCTTCAGCAACATTCAACATCTGATCGGTGGTGCGGGCGATAAACTGCAAGGCAGTGCCAGCGGCACTACGGACTGGACGCTCAATAGCGCCTCGGGCGGTACAATAGAAGCGAGTAGCACTGCTACCTTCGACGGTTTTGAATACCTCATCAGCGGCACTGGCGGCACCAACACCTTCACCTCCAATGGCCAATATGCCGGCGATATCGAACTGCGTGGCAATGATAATCGCTGGCACTACACCGCCGGACAAAAGCTGACTCTGGGTCAGGTACTCGGCAAGGGCGCGCTGATTATTCCGCATCGCATCAACAATGATGTGGTCAGCAATATGAACGTTAGCAGTAGCGATCTGTCGTTGCCGGATCTGCTTAATTACACCGGCAATTTGTTTATTGGCGCGCTGATTACGCCCGGATCATTGCCGTTGAATGCGGCTTATACCGACCTTGAAATTAACGCCAACCGATTGACCATCAGCGATGCTATTCAAACCGGTGGCAACCTGATTTTGCTGGCCTCAGAAATAGTTTTGACGGGTGCATCCATTAGCGCTGGCGACGGCGTCAGCTTTGTTGCGGTCGGTGACGACTGCGCGGTCTGTGGCGGGCTTTCCGGCTCGGGCAACCTCATCGTCAACGCTGAAACACTGGTTGAAGCCCAGGGTGGTCAGGTGATCGCCGCGGGTGGTGTCAGCAAGTCCGATAATCTGATTCTGGATTTCGGCGGCGGTGGTTTTGAATTGGCGGTCAGTGAGGAACAACAGCTGACTTCCCAGCCGAGCAGTCTGTCCGATGCCGAAGGCATTGTGCTGACGCCAAACACCAACGCTTTTATTAATCGGTTGGGTTTGGACCTGGTCAGCGTGGCCGTGAACTTCAGCAACCCGGCCGCTGCGGTGTTGGGCGTGCGTGCCATCGAAGTGATCGACCTGGCGTTGTTTGAAGAAGATCTGACACTGTTCGGTCGTCTGGGTGAAGGCGTGGCGTTGGCCTTCGCCCAGTGTGAGGAAATTGAAGGCTGTACGCCGGATGTCAGTTCGGAAGAATTGACGGCGTCGATCGATGAATTGCAGGCGCGGATTGATCAACTGGAAAGTGAATTAACCACCACCAGCGATGCCGCAAGGCGCGAACAGATTCAGACTCTGCTGGCCGGTTTCCGTGCCCAGCAATCGGAGTTCGCAACCTATAAGGCTGACCTGCAATCCTTCACCGGTTTTGAAGAGTTGATGGATGAAGAGCTCGGCACTGACGACGAAATCGATATGGAAGCGGTGGAGCGTCAGTTGGCGGTGATCGAGACCATCTACACTCGGGTTAGATTCCTGGAAAATCTGCAATTTAACGCCGAACGACGGGCGCACTTTGCAGAAACCACCGGGCTGGATTTAACCGAGGACCGGCTGAACGAAATCATTGAAAGCACGCTGGCGGTGGCAAGCCGAGCCGAAGCCGAACTGGAAGTGTTGTTGGATTGATATGAAGCGATTGGTCTGTGCTCTGATCTGGATGTGTTTGTCGCTGGTGCGGGCGGAAGAACTGCCTGTGCTGGATGAACAGGAAGCGGGCGATGCCCAGCCAGAAGTGACCGCCACAGACGAGGCCGAAGTAGATGTAACACCGGGGAAAACCTTGGCCGAGGAAATCCAATTGCTGGAAGACGTCCAGGCCGGTTTGGCATTGGCATTGGCGGCATGCGAAGAGGAAGCGCATTGCGTGACCGCGCTCAACGAACAGGAAATGCAGCACATGCGTGATGATTTGAGCGAGTTGATGGCGGATCGTGAATTAGCAGTGGATGACCCGCTGCGCGAGCGCTATCAGGCCTTGCTCGATGAACAGACGCAGTTGCAGCAAACCGTCGCTCAGGTGACGGCGAATATCGATCGTGATGCCCTGGATGGCGCCTGGTCGGATCAATTTGAAATTGACGAAATCGTTGTCGGACCTCAGGTGCCATTCCCCAATGCGGACATCACCCTGAGCCGATTCGAAGATCTTAACCAGCCCCTGCCAATAGAGTAGGGCCAGAACACGAAGGAAACACAAGCCATGTCTGCCCAAACCAAAAAGTTAGCCATTTTGTTTGCCGACATCGTCGGCAGCACCCGGCTATACGACACTCTGGGAGATGAACGTGCGCGACAGATTGTCAGCGTCACTCTGGATCTGCTGGCCGAAGTGGTCGAGCGTTATAAAGGCACCGTCATCAAGATGATTGGTGATGAAATCATGTGCACCTTTGACGATGTCGAAACCGGCACCAAAGCGGCCTGTGATATGCAGGAAACCATGGAAGAGGCGATTGCCGATAACGTCAACGAAGTCCCGGTGACGATTCGAGTGGGTTATCACTTCGGTTCTTGCGTGCTTGAAGACGGCGATGTGCATGGCGATGCCGTTAACGTCGCGGCCCGCATGGCGTCGCAGGCCAAATCGCGGCAGATCATCACCACAGCGGAGAGCGTCAAACTGCTGCCCGCCATGCTGCGTGAAAACGCCCGGGTGGTCGATTACGCGTCCATCAAAGGCAAGGGCGAAATGGAAATTGCCGAGATCATCTGGCAGGAGGAAGACGTCACCCGCATGCAGGTGGATGTGGCCTCGGTGTCGGCCAGCATGGGTCAGAGTGCGCAATTGCAATTGGTCTACCAGGACAGCCTGATTAAACTCAATCACGATCGCGAATCGGCCATTCTTGGACGCAGCACCACCTGCGATATTCCGGTCGCCGAAGCGCTGGCCTCGCGTCAGCACGTGCGCATTGAATTGCGGCGCGATCGTTTTGTGCTGATCGACCAAAGCACCAATGGCACCTATGTTCAGCTTGACGGCGCCGAGCCGGTTTACGTGCGGCGTGATGAGATGGTGCTCACCGGCACCGGTGTGATCAGTCTGGGGCGGGCGTTGGATAACGATCCGCAGGAACTGATTCGGTTCCAACTGGACGGCTGATGCCACGGAGGGTTACACCATGACCGACATCAAAACCGCCACTCAAACCGAGTTTTCCCGCTCCTGCGGTCTGACCGATCGCGGGCTCGTGCGCGAGGTTAACGAAGACGCCTTTCTGGATTTGCCGCAGCAGGGCCTGTGGGTCGTTGCCGATGGTATGGGCGGTCATGACGCTGGCGATGTTGCCAGCCGGATGATCGTCGAAACGCTGCGCAGCACACCCTTGGAAGGCTCGCTGGCCAAGCGTATGGATCGCATCGAAGACGCTGTTGAACAGGTCAATCAGCATTTGCTCAGCCGGGCCAGTCAGGACGACGGCCGGCGTCATATCATCGGCAGCACCATTGCTATCCTGATTGCAGAAAACCCGCACATGGGCGCTATTTTGTGGGCGGGCGACAGCCGCATTTATCGCTGGCGTGACAACAGCCTGACGCAATTATCGACCGATCATTCGCAGGTTGAGTCCTATGTGCGCCAGGGCATCATCACCCGCGAGCAGGCGCGTTCGCATCCGGAACGCAATGTGATTACGCGCGCCGTCGGCAGCCAGGATGAACTCTTTCTGGAAGCCGATGTCTGTGAATTCAAACCGGGCGATCGCTATCTGCTGTGCAGCGACGGCCTGAACCGCCATGTCGAAGACGACGAAATTGGTCGCCTGCTGGCTAATGAAGCGCCGAAAGCGGTGTGTCGATCGCTGGTCGATCTGACCCTGGAACGCGGCGCCAAAGACAACGTGACGGTCGTTGTCGTCGAGATTAATTAGAGCGAGAGCCACCATGGTTACCCCTCACCGACTGCTGCAAGAACTGTCCGCCAACGAGTTGGCGCTGCCGGAATTGCAGTCCATGTTGCCCAGCCTGATGAAGCAGGGTGCGTTCAGTGATGCCCAGTGGTCGGCTGCGCTGGATGAAGCTGTGGCACAAGGTTGGTTATCGCCGACGCTCGCCGAACGAGTGCGGGTTGCCTGCGCCGAAGAACAGGCACGACAGGCCTCCAACGATGACGAAGTAGATTCTGAAGACGCCACTGTTGTTGCGCATCCGGCGGCTCATCGGGCGCCACAAAATGGTAACGACGATGACGACGAGAGCGAAGACAAAACCGTACTCGCCCGGCCACCGCAATCAGCAGATGATTTACCCGATGAAGAACAGCTGACGGTTCTGGCCAATCCCAACCCGGTCGATAAAGAGGTGCCCGACGACACCCAACTGACGGTTTTGGCCGATCCGGGCGCACAGGGCGATGGATCGGATGACACCCAGATGACGGTCATCGCCACACCGCAGGAAGATGACGGCGATGAGGACCGCACCGTTATCAACACCAGCGCCACCAGTCAGTCCTCGGCACCGACCACGTCCAGCACCTCGCAACGTTCCTGGGATGTGCCGGGTTCAACCAATCCGCAATTACAAAACCTCGGCCCGGGTTCGATCATTAAAGACCGCTTTATTCTCGATAAAGTGCTCGGCGCCGGCGGCATGGGTAAGGTGTTCCAGGCGCGCGATTTGCTGAAGGTTGAAGCCAGCGACAACAACCCATTCGTGGCGATGAAGGTGTTAACCGAAGACTTCCGCGCCCACCCCAAAGCCTTCGTTGCGTTGCAGCGCGAAGCCAGCCGTCAGCAGAAACTGGCGCATCCGAACATCGTTACCGTTTACGATTTCGACCGCATCGGCATGACCGGCACCCAGGTGTTTATCACCATGGAATTGCTGATCGGTAAACCGCTCGATTCGTTTATTCGCAAGGTGGTGCGGCCGCGCGGCGGGCTGCCGTTCGAAGAAGCCTTTCCGATCATTAAACAGCTGGGTGCATCGTTGTCGTACGCGCACCAGCGCAATATTGTGCACTCGGATTTCAAACCCGGTAACGCCTTTTTATGCGACGACGGCATTGTTAAAACGCTCGACTTTGGTATCGCCCGGGCGATCAACGTGCGCGTCTCGGACGATGACGAAAGCACGACCAGCGATGCGTCAGCCACGGCAACCAAAACCTTTGACGGCGACAACGACGACGCAACAACAACGTCCACTACAACCGCCACTACAACCGCCACCACCACCCAGAGCACCACTCAGCTGGAAGACGATTTCGATGCCGGTTCGTTGGGCGCACTGACGCCAGCTTACGCCTCGCTGGAAATGTTGCAGGGCAAAGATCCGTCCACTCAGGACGATCTTTATGCGCTGGCCTGTGTCGCCTACGAACTGCTGACCGGCTATCACCCTTTCAACAAAAAATCCGCCGCCAAGGCGATGGATGCCAACCTGATTCCGGCGCCGATTAAAGGCCTGAAAAAGCGTCAGTGGCGTGGCCTGTTACATGGCTTGGCGTTCGAAAAAGAAAACCGCACCGAAACCGTCGATGATTTTCTCGAAGAGCTGGAAGGCAAGGCGACCTGGTATCGCAACCCCTGGGTTTTAGGTCCGGCTTTTAGTCTGATTTTTGCCATCGCCGCCTACAACCCGGTGATGAATTATCTCGATAACCGACGCATCGAAGGCATCATCGACGACGTGCTGACCGGCGAACCTCAGGTTCTGGAAAGTACTATTGGCTTGTTGTCGGGACTCGACATCAACGCCCAGAACCGCATCACCGACAGCGGCCGCGATATTTTCCAGGAGTATTTTCGCACCCGCATCGAACAGGTGGTGAACCTGGATCAACAGCGTTACGGCTTCGATCAGGCCGAGCGCGAACTGGCGCGCATGGAACGGCTGTATCCGGATTCCGTCGCACTGGAAACCCAACGCAGCGCTTTGGAATTGGAGCGCAATCGCTATCTGCATCAACTTAGCCAGCAGTTGAACCAGGCGCTGGCCGATGAACGTTTGCTGCCAACGGATGACGGCGACAGCATCGGTGATGTGCTCGATAAAGTTGCCGCCGTCGCCCCGCAACACGCCTTGCTGAGTGACCCTCGGGTGCCGGATTTGTACGCCACGGTCGCCCAGGAAGCGATCAACCTGAACGAGCTTGATGCCGCGGCGCAATATCTGGATGTCGGCATGACGCACATGCCCGACGACATCGACCTGATCAATACCCGCGACCGGCTGACGTTGGCGCGCCAGGAACAACAACGGCAAACGCGCATTGCCCAGCTGCAACAGCAGTTTGGTGAGCAGACCGCCTTGCCGGTGAGCTGGCAGGATTTTGTCGAACAGCACGATGCCATTGTTGAACTGTCGCAACTGGCGCCGGGCGATCGCGCCTTGCAGGCGTTGTCACGTTTGGCGCAGCCGCAGGCCAATAACAGTCTCGATGCCCAGAGTGTGCTGCAACCGGACAATCAGGATTTGCTGTTGGCGTTGAATCTGTCGCATCCGGATTTACCGCGCACTGAGGCCATCGAACAATGGCAGCAGCGGCTGCAACAACAGCTGCAGACAGCGGAAATGGATACCCTTTGGGAAGCTCAGCTTTATGGCGTCTTGAATCGTTTGCAGGCGTTGCTGGGCGCGAACGATCCAACGCTGGTGCAGGCGCGTGAAGACGTTGCTGCTTTGTATCTCGATTACATCGCACAATTGGAAGACGAACGTCGCTATAGCCTGGCCGAAGCGGTGCTCGATCGCATCGATCGCTTTGCCTTAAACGAGCCACAACTAAGCTCGGCCCGTACGCGCATCCAAACCGCCTACAACGAATTTTTGATCGAACGTGAAGCCGCCGCTGAACAGGCGCGTATTCAAGGTATGCAGAGCGATTTGCTGGTGCAGGCCGAAGCGCGGGCGGTGGATGAAGCCGAGCAAACACTCAGCGAATTACGGCTCTATCTCGACAGTGACGATCCTTTTCTTACCATCACCGCGGCCGACGCCATGGCCGAAGCCTACCTGGAATTAACCGAAGAGTTGGGCGCGAACGGCGACTACCGGGAGGCGGTGCGCATGGCCGATCGCGGTCTGGATATTTCACCGAATGATCTGCTGTTGCAGAACACGCGCGAGCAATATCTGGTGGAAGGCAATATTGAACAGCTCAATGGTTTGTTTGCGGAGTCGGATCATTTTGACACGCCCGCGGCCCAGGTGATGATCGATGAAATCCGCACCTTTGCGCCGGCGCGTTACCCGGATCTGGAACGTCAGTACATCGTGATGCTGGTCGAACGGGTGATGGATTTGGCCGATACCGATCGCAAGCAGGGTGAAAGTCTGGCAACGCGCGCCAGTATTCTGTTTCCCGGCAGTACGCAATTAGCGCAGCTGCGCGCTGAACTGGCGCCGGCACCGTGGACCGACGGTCGTACTGCACGGGTAGCGTTGCAGACCGGGCGTTTGTCGGAAGCGCGCAATATTCTGGAAGCGTCCAAGGCGCAGTTACCCGACCATCCGGAAGTGCTCGATTTCGAAAAAGATTTAACCGCGCGCATCGAACAGGCCGAACAACAGTTCGCTTTGTTCGAAGCCAGTCTGGAAGCGCAGGAATACGATCAGGCACGGAGTGAATTATCCGCAGCGCGGCAGATGTGGACTGACAATCTGGATTATCGCAGCGCCATCGCCACGCTCAGTGAACAGATGGCGCAGCAACGTTGGCAAGGGCGGATTTTGCAGCGCGATGTGGACATTCGCACGCTGCGCGATCAGTCGCAGCTGACCGGTGCGGATATTTCCGCCCAGGCCTGGGCGCCGGTCAACAGCTCGCGTCCCTGCACTGAAGAGCTGGGCGGTTATGGTCGCCGCGCCCGGGCGATCTGTTTTGATATGTTACACGATCAGGTGCGCGGTCCTTTGATGGTGGTGGTGCCTGGCAGCGCGGGAACGTCCGGTTTTGCGATGAGCAAATACGAAATTTCCAACGAGGATTACAATAAATACTGTTTCCTGAGCGGCCAGTGTCCAGTCGCCGAAGAAGCCGATAAAGACCTGCCACGCACCGGTTTGAGCTACGCCCAAATCAATGAATACGTGCAGTGGATTGCCGAACGCACCGGCCAGCCGTATCGCCTGCCGACTCTGGACGAATGGCATTACGCCGCCGATGCCGCCGGCCAGCCGCCACCGCGCGACTATAATTGCCGGGTACGCCTGGGAGGGCAGATTCTGAAGGGCGACCAGATGAACCGCGTCTCGACCGGTCACCAGAACGGTTGGGGTTTGCAGAACGTTATTGGCAACGCTCAGGAAGTGGTGTTTGATGGGAATCGTCAACTGGCCGTGGGAGGTTCCTTCCAGGATCCGCATGCCGATTGCGGGCTGGATTTCAGTCGACAATATTCAGGCGCGGCCGATAACCTGACCGGGTTCCGGTTACTATTGGAAAATGTACAGCCGCCTATCTTGCAGACGGTGAGTCAGTAACTGTTTTTTAGCGTCGGAAATGAAAACTTTAAGCGTCGGGAATAATAACTGTTGATTTGGAAATAATAACAATGCCAGCGAACCTTAAGACTTTATCGCGCCAATACGCCAACGGGACTCTGAGCAAGGAAGAGTACCGCCGTGCCCGAATGGATTTACTGGAAGGTGCCCGCGACGACGACACCACCCGACCGCGCAACAACCCCTCAACCACCATCACCGTTGTGCCCAAAGCACGTCATGATGAGAGCGATGAGCTTTAGTTTTTATTACTGATCGTTGTCGGCCAATAGTCGTGCAGGCAACGAATAAGCCCGAGACTGTGGCGATGACACTGAACCAATAACGAGTTTGCCGACCACTCATTAGAAAGTCGGTTCCCTCGCCTCACCCCAGTTCAAGTTGTACTCAATATGTTGCTCGGTATGGTTACAGGGCGTTTCTTTGTCGCCGTATTGACTGCAACCCCAAAATTCACCGTATGGCCCGGTTCTTTGCTTTAAGTCAGCAGCGCATTTGGGGCAGGTGGGTACCCAGCTTTTGCAATCGGCATTGGTGCATAGACGAAAACGTCCCTGGCGATACATCTGGCTTTTGCAGGTTCGGCAGGCGGTTTCGGTATGGTTGCACAGCGGTCCGTTGGTGCAGTGATAGCTGTTTTTACGGTACACCATGCTGCCGGTTTTGCAGCGAACGCACTTCATCATCCGGAACAGTTTTTGGCTGACTGAGGTGTCGAATTCTTCAGTTTCCACTGGGTAGTTGTCATCCAGTAATTCGATAATAAATTCCGAGGTGACGGTCATGTCGGTAATCAGATATACCCGATGTTTGGCACGCGTCAGCGCCACATAAAAAAGCCGTCTTTCTTCGGCATAGGTGTAGCTTTCCATCTGCGGTAGTAAGGCGGCGATCAGAGCGTTTTCCTGTATCTGGGAGGGCAGGCCGTAGTCGCCACTTTCCAGCCCGATCAGCACCACATAGTCGGCTTCCCGGCCTTTCGATTTGTGAATGGTATCGCGCGATAGAGTCAGGCTGGGGTAACGACGGTTCAGTGATTTAATGTCACTTTTTTTCGGGTAAGTAAACTTATTACGGGCCAGCAGATAAACGCTGCTGCCCGGTTCGGCAATCTGTTCCAGCCGTGCCAAAACGGTGTCGAGGCGAGGGTCGTTATCTTTGCCGGTTGGCCGGGTGGCTTTCAATATCGAAACAGCGGGGTGCTCAACGGTGGTTAACGAACTCAGCGTTTTTTGTATCTGTTTGGCGTTTTGGGTAATAAAGCGCGCCGCTATGTCGCCGATGGAACTGTTAAAGCGAAACGTTTGGTCGAGGCTGGTGGTCTGGGTGGTGCCAAAGTGTTGTTCGAAATGGGTGGTGTAATTTAAGTCGCTGCCGGTAAAGCGGTAGATGGCTTGCCAGTCATCGCCAACACAGAACAGTGAACTGTCCGGCCCGTGGTCTTTTAAGCATTGCAGCAGGCGCGCCCTGGGCTCGGAAATATCCTGGAATTCATCAACCAGAATATGGCGCCATTTGGGTTGGTATTTACCGTCGCGAATGTATTGGATGGCTTTGCCGATCATGTCGTTAAAATCGATGCTGCAGGTGTTTTCCAACTCGGCTTCGTAGTCGGCAAGAATGGGCATCAACAGTTCCATTACGGCCTGCAACGCGGCGTCTTTCGGGTCGTTGAAAGTGGGTGCGGGCTTTTCCAGGTCGTAACAGTTGCCACGGTAACGCTGTAACAGTGCTTTGAGCAGGTCGGCGATTTTCTTGATGTCGCCCAAATCCCGCAGCGTTTCCAGCAGGTCTTCATCCGGTCTGGGTGTGGCTTCGATATTGTAGAGTTCCAGTGCTTTGGCAAGGTCGGCCTCCAGCGTGCCTTCGGTGCGTTGGTAGTGGAACAGTTCAATCAGTTGGGTGCCATTTTCTTCGTGGGTTTGTTTTTTCCACTGCATTGATTCGGTGTAGCGTTGTTGGTCGATAAAGGGCGGTGTTTTGCCCTGGCGGTTGATGCCGTAGAACTCGATGTAGATATCCTGATCCGGTAAATAAAAGTCCGGGTAATATTGCCGATAGCCTGGGGTGGCGGTGTCGACTTTGTACCGTTTTTCGTAGATGTAGTTGATGCCCTGGCTGTAGAGGCTGTTAGCAATTTGTAATTCACCCAGGCTTTTGACCAATTCACCTTGCAGGGTACGTAAGTCGTTCGCTCTGACGTATTCGAGGTATTCGCCTTTGGTTTTGAAATCGAAGGGGTTGATGTCGGGGCGGAGGTAATAGCAAAAATAGCGGTTGACCAGTTTGCGGTATTGACGGGTTTGCAGGTGTGCTTCAAACCAGTCGTCCACGCGCTTGTTCAATTTGATTTCATCTTCAGCAAGTTCGGATAAACCGGGTGCGTTGTTACCCTCAACGGCTTTGATGATTTCCAACCCCAAACCATGAAAGGTTTTGGCGGTTATTTCGTCCTTTCCCAGTCGCTTATCGGCACGTTGCTGCATTTCTTTGGCGGCATCGCTGCCGAATGCGAGCATCAGAATGTCGGCGGATTTTGCTTGGTTGCTGGCTATCAGGTAGCCGGCGCGGCCGATCATAACGCTGGTTTTTCCAGTGCCGGCTCCGGCCAGCACCAGGTTGTTTTCTTCATTAATAACACAGGCTTCGCGCTGCCGACGGGTGAGCGGCATGCTTTCGACGTTGTCGAAATAGTCGGCGTATTGTTCGAGTTGCTGTTGCAGATAACGTTGTTGTACTTGGGGCCTTTCGTCGTCGTTCATCTGACTGATACGGCTAACATAGCGAAAGGCTGAAAGGTTGAGGTTTTTGCACCAACTTGCTTTGGGTACCTGGCCGAATAATGCACTCGCTTCGGTGGCCAGTTTTTGTGCCTGGTCGAGAATGCTCTGTCTTGGGTAGTTCTGCCCCAGCAGTTCTCTTACGCTATGAGCCGAGTCAATCACCTCTTGTTCAATGGCATTCAGCCAGCCGGACCTCAGCCAATGCAACACTGCTTGCGTTTGGCTTTTGTTGAGCCATTTGAGGGTGTATCGCCCCTGGGTGGTTTGCAGTGTCAGGGTGGCGAACCAGATGCCTTGTTCCAGAACCTGATCGTCGGTCAGGGAGGCGGCGATGACGTCACGCGATTGCTTGCCGAGGTGATCGATGCTGATGCGTCGGCCGTCGCGGTGGAAACGCGTGGTTTTGCCGCTGAGAAACAGTCGGATTGGGTGTTTTGATACCAGGATTTTGCTGTGGCTGGATGGGCTCATGGTCGGGTGAGAATTGCCGTTGGGGTGGTGTCGCAGAAGCGCCATGATCTCCGGCTAGGATGATGCTGTCCACGCCGGGGTGTCGATGCTGTCCTCATCGGCAGTTCAGCGCTGTTGTTATTGGCGTTGTTATTGGCGTTGTTATTAACGCTGCGTTGCATTGGTGGAATCCGCCATCGTGGTAGAATGACGCGCCCTTGTGACCGACACAGGGTGTCTTTGCCGTCCTGGCTTATCTGCAGTTATGAGGCTTGCATGTCCCTCCCTATTATCGCCCTGGCCATTGCCGCTTTTGGCATTGGCACCACCGAGTTTGTCATTTTAGGTTTGCTGACTGCCGTTGCGACTGACTTGAACGTCAGCATTCCGGCGGCGGGTCATCTGGTGTCGAGCTATGCCATTGGCGTGGTGGTCGGCGGGCCGATTCTGGCGGTAGCGACGGCGCGTTGGTCGCGGCGGCCGACGTTGATGGTGCTGATCTGCATTTTTGTGGTCGGCAATGTGCTGTGTGCGCTGGCGCCAAACTATTGGAGTTTGATGGTGGCGCGGGTGGTGACGGCTTTGTCGCACGGTGCCTTTTTCGGCATAGCGGCGGTCACGGCGGCCAGTCTGGCGGCGCCGGGTAAGCGCGCTCAGGCGATTTCGTTGGTGTTTGCCGGCCTCACGCTGGCCAATGTGTTGGGGGTGCCGGCGGGTGCGGCTATCGGTCAGGCGTTCGGTTGGCGCGCGACCTTTGCTTGCGTGGTGGTGATCGGCCTGGTCGCGATTCTGGCCATGATGCGCTGGTTGCCGCGTGGCTTGCAGCCCAGTACCGGTGGCATTGCCGGTGAGTTTCGAGTGCTGCGACAGGCGCCGGTGTTGCTGGCTTTGGGCCTGAGTGTGCTGGCGTCGGTGTCGATGTTTACCGTGGTGACCTTTATTGAACCGATGCTGCGCGATGTGACCGGCATCGGTGGTTTGTGGATCAGCCTGGTGATGGGGGTGTTCGGTCTCGGTCTGACTGCCGGCTCGATTCTTGGCGGCCGTTTGGGGCATGGTGCGTTGATCCCGGTGTTGGTTAAGTTGATGCTCGGCATCGCGGCGACTTTGCTGGCGTTGGCCCTGGTGATTGGTTGGTTGCCTTTGGCGGTGTTGGCGATTTTTGCTTGGGCGGCCTTGTCGTTTTCGATTGTGCCGTTGCTGCAATTGCTGGTGGTCGATCAGGCCGGTGAGGCGCCGAATCTGGCGTCCACGCTGAACCAGAGTGCGTTTAATCTGGGCAATGCCATCGGCGCGGCTTTGGGTGGCGTGGTGATCAGTCTGGGGTTGAACATGAGCTGGGTGCCGGTTGTCGGCGCTGCGGTGATCCTGATCAATGCGTTACTGGTGTTGGTGACCGGTCGGGCGATACGCCGTTCCGAGGCAATGGCGCCAGGGCTTGCTGAACAGACGCCGGCTTGACGTTGCTCGGTTTAACGTGCGATGGGTTTGGTCTGAATTTTAACCATTGAGGTGAATGATGCTGCTGTCGTTTCTGGCGATCGCGCTGGGCCTGGCGCTGTTGGTGTGGAGCGCCGATCGGTTTGTGCTGGGTGCCTCGGTGACGGCGCGTTACCTGGGTTGGTCGCCGCTGATCATCGGTATGGTGGTGATCGGTTTTGGTACCTCGGCGCCGGAGCTGACGGTGTCGGCGCTGGCGGCCTGGCAAGGTCAGAGCGGCTTGGCGCTGGGCAATGCCATCGGCTCTAACATCACCAATATTGCGTTGATTCTGGGCGTAACGGCGCTGATCAGTCCGATTGCTGTGCGTTCGGGCGTGTTGCGCCTTGAGCTGCCAATGCTGACTGCGGTGACCTTGTTGGCCGTGGTGTTGTTGCGCGACCTGAGTTTGAGCCGCTTCGATGCGCTGATTCTGCTGGTCGTGTTTGCTGCTCTGATCGGCTGGATGCTGTGGCAGGCCGGTCGTTCGCCGCAAGATGCGTTGGCGGCGGAGGCTGATCAGAACCTGGCGGCGCAGCACTTATCGCGCGGTCGGGCGCTGTTCTGGCTGGTATTAGGCTTGCTGTTATTGGTGCTCAGTTCACGCCTGTTGGTGTGGGGCGCTGTGACGCTGGCGACTCGCCTGGGCGTCAGCGAACTGGTGATAGGTTTGACCATCGTCGCGGTCGGTACTTCGTTGCCGGAACTGGCGTCGTCGATCGTTGCGGCACGCCGGGGTGAGCATGATCTGGCGCTGGGTAATGTGCTCGGTTCCAACCTCTTTAATACGCTGGCGGTGACCGGCCTGGCCGGGCTGATCCGGCCACTGACGGCGCAACCTGAGTTGTTGTCGCGCGATCTGCTGGTGCTGGTGGCGCTGACGCTGGCGCTGTTTCTGTTGGGCATGGGCCGACGTGGTCGCGCCGGACGCATCAACCGCTGGGAAGCGGTGCTGCTGCTGGTGGTCTATGTCGGTTATAGCCTCTGGCTGGTGGCGGGTGCTTAGGCTGGCGTTATGAACGCTGGGTTCGGCCTCTCTATGAACGCTTCATGCTAGGCTGCTCGCCATTCGTTTGAAGGAACTGAGATGTCCACGCCCATTGCCCGCCCGCTCGCCATTCTGATTCTGCTGACCACTTCGACGCTGTTTGCCTCCAACCATGTCTCGGCGCGCCTGGCCTTCGATAATGGCACCGGCCTGATGCTGGCGATTCTGACGCGCGGTGCGGTGGCGCTCACCATCATGACGCTGCTGGCCGTGTGGCAGCGGCATCGCTTTGCCATTCCTCAAGGCAAGCGCGGCTGGCAGTTGCTGTTGGGGCTGATGATTGCGGGACAGAGCATCTGTCTGTATTCGGCGGTGGCGCGAGTGCCGGTGGCGGTGGCCTTGTTGATGGTTAACACCTGGCCGATTTTACTGGCTTTGCTGAACTGGGCGTTGACCGGTCGGCCGCCGTCGCTGCGCTTGGTGGTGATCATGTTGATGATTCTGGTCGGTGTGGTGCTGGTGTTGGACGTGCCCGCCTGGCTGGCCGACCCGGCTGCCATGGGACCGGATTGGCAGCCTGGTGTCGCCTTCGCGCTGGCCGCGGCCTGCTTCTTTACCGTGGCGATCTGGACCACCGACAACAAGCTGTCCGGCATGCCCGGCGCAGTGCGCTCGGTGTTTACCATGATGACGGTGCTGGCGGTGATGTTGATTGCCGGGGTGATGAATCTGGTGCCCGGCGGTCTGGATTTGCCGGCCACCGCTACCGGCTGGGTCGGTCTGTGTTTGCTGGCGCTGTTCTATGGCACCGCTTCGACGTTGTTGTTTGTGTTGGTGCCGCGTCTGGATATGGCGCGCAACGCCCCGGTGGTTAACTTTGAACCGGTGGCGTCGCTGATTCTGGGTTTTGTGGTACTTGGTCAGACCTTATCGCCATTGCAGATTGTCGGTGGCGCCATCGTACTCAGCGGCATTGTCTGGCTGAGCCTGGCGCGCAATTAGCGCTGGCTCGGCACCTGAGTTTGTTCCGGGCTCTGGCTGGGTTCGATCATCGTCAACGGAATATGGCGTTGATAGAAGGTATCCAGCGGCATGGAAATCCCGCTTTGAGTGACAATGCGCACGTGCTTGCGCGCCAGTTCGCGCGGCCCGGCGACACCGCAGGAATGCGCCAGAATCCCTAAAAAATGCACCATCTGGGCGTGATAATGCGCCACCCGTTCGGCTTTGTCGGCCGGCACCAGGCCGCGTTGCAGGCGCGGGTTGTGGGTGGTGACGCCGGTCGGGCAGGTGTTGCGGTTGCACTGCAGTGATTGCACACAGCCGAGCGCGAACATAAAGCCACGTGCCGAGACGATAAAGTCGGCACCAGTGGCCAGCGCCCAGCCCACTTTCGAGGGCACCATCAGCTTACCCGAAGCAACCACTTTGATGCGCTCGCGCAGGCCTTCGGCTTTGAGCGTGTCGATCAGCCAGGGCAGGCTTTCCTTGATCGGTAAACCGACGTAATCCATCAGCGGCTGAGGCGCGGCACCGGTGCCGCCGTCGGCGCTGTCGAGGGTGATAAAGTCGGGCGCGTATTCCAGGCCGCGCTGCTTTATCCGCCGCAGCAACGCCACCAACCAACCGGTTTCGCCGAGCACACATTTAAAGCCGACCGGCTTGCCGGTGACGTTGCGCACGCGCTGGATCATATCGAGCAGGTCGTCGCCGTCTTCGATGTCCAGATGACGGTTCGGGCTGATCGAATCTTCACCTTCAGGAATGCCACGGGCGCGGGCGATTTCTTCGGTCACTTTTTCACCCGGCAGAATGCCACCTTTGCCGGGCTTGGCGCCCTGGCTGAGTTTGATTTCGAACATCCGCACCTGTTCGTGAGCGGCCACTTCGCGCAGCTTTTCATCGCTGAGATTGCCGTTTTTATCGCGCACGCCGTATTTGGCAGTGCCGATCTGAAACACCAGATCGCAGCCGCCTTCCAGATGAAAGCGCGACAGCGCGCCCTCGCCGGTGTTCATCCAGCAGCCGGCTTTGGCCGCGCCGAACGACAAGGCTCGCACCGCCGGTGCCGACAGCGCGCCGTAGCTCATGCCGGAAATATTGAAAAAGGATTTGGGTTGGTAAGGCTGTTTGGCATCCGGACCGATGGTGATGGGCAGCGGGTGGTCGGCGGTATCTTCCAGTGTCGGGAAGGCGTCGTTCATAAAGAAGACGGAACCGATGGGTTCCAGTGAGCGCGTTGAACCGAAGGCAATGGTGTTGTCGAGATTTTTGGCGGCGCGATACACCCAGGAACGTTCGGCGCGATTGAACGGCAGTTCCTCGCGGTCCATGGCAAAGAAGTACTGGCGGAAGAATTCGCCCAGATGTTCGAACAGATAACGGAAGCGCCCGAGGATGGGGTAGTTGCGGCGGATGGTGTGGATGCGTTGACGACGGTCGCTGATATACAGATAGATCAAAACCAGACACAAGATGATGACGGCGGCGACAATCAACAGTCCGGCCACGGCCAAAATGGTCAGGCCCAACTGGGTATAAGAACTGCTCATCCAGACTCTCCTCAGGCGCGAAGTGGCAAGCCTAACAAAAATCATCGCTAGCAGCGTATTGGAAGCGAGTGTGAGGTGATGGATGGTCATCCGTAGAATTGACCTGAGCGTAACTGACCTTATTAACGAGGGAGCCTCTGAACAATTCCCCCAGGGCTCTGCGCGAGCTAAAACGTTCTGCCACAAGTGATGCGGCACCCCGACGCACTTCGCAGCGCAATGGCCGTAGCCCTTGTCAAGAAGTGCAACGCCGGGGCAGGACGTTTTAGCCGCGCCCTCCGGGGCTTTCCGAGGAACGTTGCCACTGCGTTAAACTCATTTGAAAGGTCTCGACCTTCCTGCATGAGTTTGCCTTGTGGCAACATCCCTCGGATAAGCCAGAGCCCTGAGGGAATTATTCAGAGGCTCCCTAGACTTCGATCAGCCTCGCCAACGGACACTCTATGACTCTGCATTCGCCTGTACGCAGCGTGCAGCTGCCGCCTCAGCTTGAACCGGAACCGCTGCTCGACAGCCAGAGCGCGGGTGAACAACTGGCCGACTTTCTAAAGCGCCATCCGCGCACTCTGGTACTGACCGGAGCCGGAGTGAGCACTGACTCCGGCATACCCGATTACCGCGATGACCAGGGCGGCTGGAAGCGCAAGCCGCCGGTCCAGCATCAGATTTTTATGAGCGATGCGGCCATGCGCCAGCGTTATTGGGGCCGCAGCCTGATCGGTTGGCCGGTGATGAGCCAGGCGCGCCCTAACCCGGCGCATCTTCATCTGGCGGAACTGGAACAGCGCGGTCTGTTGACCGGCCTGGTGACGCAGAATGTTGATGGGCTGCATCAGCAGGCGGGCAGCCGCAAAGTGATCGATTTACACGGCCGTGCTGATGCGGTGATCTGCATGAGTTGCGGTTATCAGTGCACGCGGACTGAGGTGCACGAGCGCTGCCATGAACTGAACCCGGCGTTTCATCATTACCGCGCGGAGGCGGCACCGGATGGTGATGCCGATCTGGAAGTCGATTTCAGTCAGTTTGCTGTGGCGGCCTGTCCGCACTGCGACGGCGTGCTCAAGCCGGATGTGGTGTTCTTTGGCGACAATGTGCCGCGCGAGCGAGTGGCGCAGGTGTTCGATCAACTGGAGCAGTCGGATGCCTTGTTGGTGGTTGGTTCGTCGGTGATGGTCTATTCGGGCTTCCGCTTTTGCCGTCAGGCGCATAAGGCGGGGCAGTCGCTGGCGGTGTTGAACCTGGGTCGCACCCGGGCCGATCCGTTGGTGGATTTAAAACTCAACACCCGCATTGCCGAGGCCTTGGCGGTTGCGATGGCGTCTTTGTAATTTTGGCGCGCTTAGTTGGGTGATTAACAAGTGCGGATAAAAAAATCCCGGAGCGATAAGGTCGCTCCGGGATAGGGTGGCCGCTAATGCGGCCTGGGGATGGCAGACGGTTTGATCAGGCGGCGTTGCTGTCAGCGTCCGGTACCGCTTTTAAGGTGCTGGCTTCGACGTCGCCGGTGGCGGCTTTGGCTGCCAGTTCGCGAGCTGCTTCTAATTGAGTGCGCAACTCGGCTTCTTCAGCTTTCAGGTTTTCGGCTTTGAGCTGATCTTTCTCAACCAGTTTGAGCAGCTCGATGGCATCGCCAATGCGGTCGGCCTGGATGTGTTCCACCGCTTCGCTTTTACGCTCTTCGATGGCTTCGACTTCAAGCAGCTTTTCCAGGATTTTGTCGAGCTTGTTGTTCAGTTTCTGGATGTCTTTGCCGGCGTTTTCCAAGGTCTTTCCTATCAGTTGATAATCCACGTTCCAACTCCCGGATGGAGGCAGCGAATGACAACGCTGCCCTTGGTTCGATATTCGATACTGGATATTAATACAGTATTTTGATGTCGGCAACCCGATCGGTTTGCCTTCTTTTAGTGCGTCTTTGACGGCTATTTGCTGTCAGGCGGGGCAGTGTATCGGAAGCGATGCTCCGGTGCGCTGGAAATCACGTCCTGGTCGTGGCTGGCATGAGCGTTGCTGTATATCGGTTGCATTTGAGTAGAAGCGGTCAGGTTCGTTGAACCCGGGCATTGCTCTGTATCGGATCGTCAGCCGCAGTGGTGGACGGGTCGGACCGGGTGGCTTGCTTGACTCATGTATTCCAGCACCAGCAAACCTTTCCTTGTCGTTCCCTCCTTTATGGCTGACTCAACACTTCGGGGTAGAAGCGGCAGACCTCTGCGTCAGGCATTGCTCCTCAACAGGATGGAGAATCACCATGAACACACCGGAATACGGCCTGGAAGAATTGCGCTTTGAATCCACCTTGGGTGGCGATGGCGTGGAGACGGACGATCGCGTTGTGCCGCTAATCGACCTGAGCGATTTCGACACTGACAGCGAGGCGATTGGCGATGCGCTCTGGGCGGCGGCCAGCGAAGTGGGTTTCTTTCAGTTGACCGGCCATGGTCTGGCGCAGTCGGATATCGATGACGCCTTTGCGTTATCGGAGCAGTTTTTTGCATTGCCGGAGGCCGAAAAAGCCGACTGTGCGTTAAAGCCTGGCTTGAATGCCGGCTGGGAATTCCGCACTCAGAAGCGCCCCTCGACCGGAACGCTCGATCAAAAAGAGTCGTATCAAATCACCCGGCCCCATATGGCGGATATCTGGCCGTCCTCAATGCCAGATTTTCAGCCGCGCCTGCTGGCGTTCGAACACGCCTGTTGGACGCTGGGTATGCGGGTATTGAGCTGTTTAGCGCAGCGCCTGGGTTTTGCGGCGGACTTTTTCACCCAGGCGCACGACTGGCGTCAGCCGGATTACCAAAGCACGCTGCGGTTGCTGCATTACCTGCCGTTAGCCAAGGCTGACACCGGACCGGGTATCTGGCGCGCCGGGGCTCATACCGATTTCGATTGTTTAACCATGGTGTTTCAGCGTACCGGCCAGGGCGGTTTGCAACTGTGCCCGGGCAAGGACGCACAGGGTCAGCAGGCCTGGACCAGTGTGGAAGCGCGCGATGGCATCATCACCTGCAACATTGGCGACATGCTGATGCGCTGGAGTGATGACCGCTTGAAGTCGACGCTGCACCGGGTACGGATGCCGCGTGAGGATGAACACCGTGGCGCGCGCTACAGCATGGCGTTTTTTTGCCAGGCCAATCGTGAGGTGATGATTGAAGGCCCTCAGGGCAAGTATCCGCCGATTACCGCGGCGGATTATCTGCAGCAGCGGATTGCCGCTAACTTCAACCGTTGAATCTTGGAGTACCCGCAGACGCCTTTGGCGCTGCGGGTTATCGCTGCAATCACACCAAGCCCAGTTCCACCCGACGTCTGGCCGCATCGCCGAGCATGCGGGCGTTGACCGCGCGCATCAGTGGCGCAGGCAGTAGCGCTGATAAGACCCGGAACATCCGTCCGGTTAACACCGACGACTGGTTTTTGCGCAGTGCCACCAGTCCTTCGTCGACACAGCGTTCTACGCTCATCGGCGCCATTGGCATGCTGTCTTTGGAGAAACCGAAGGCTTCGATGATGGGGGTGTCGGTCGGGCTCGGCAGCAGCACGCTGACGTGAACGCCTTTGCTTTTCAGCTCCCAATTCAGGGCGCGACCCAACATCAGTAGATAGGCCTTGGTGCCGGATTCGTTGGCCATAAACGGCAAACCCAGATCGGCACCCATGGCCGAGACCATCTCAATGCCACCGCGCCCGCGTTTTACTAAACGTTCGGCAAAGTGGCGGGTCAGTGCCAACTGCGCGCTGATGTTGACCTGAATGACATCGCTTTGCTTGGCGGGCGTTTCATCGAGAAAGGCTGCCGGGGATCCGGTGCCTGCCGAACCGACAAACAGACCGACATCCAGATCGGCGGTGGCGTCGCGTACCATGTCGAGACTGTCGGCTTGGGCCAGGTCGGCGGTGACGACGCGGTAGTCGACGCCGTAGCTTTGTTGCAGTTCAGCCCCGATTTGATTCAACAGTTCAGTGCGCCGGGCGATAAGCACAACATGGATGCCGTTTGCTGCCAACTGACGCGCGAACTCCCGACCAATGCCGGATGAAGCGCCGGTGATGACCGCCCAGGGGCCAAAGTAATGCGGATCGATCTTTTTCATGGTAGCTCCTTTTTCAGAATGATCGTTCTGAAACGAATAAAAAAAACGAACAGGTTAGGGGAGCAATTCGATCGAGGTATCCACGAAACGGCGGATATGCTCTTCCGAAAAGCCAGCTTTGGAACACAGCAGGTAGCCCATAGCCACACCAACCAGATAGTCGGCAAGCTCAGGAACCCGGGGTAGAACATCGGTACGTGACGCGTAAGCGCCGGTTAGAGCGTTTTCGAAGGCAGCACGCATGCGCTCAAAATGAGCACCGATGCGTCGGGCAATCTGTTCATGAGGTTTGACCAGTTCGATAGAGGCATTGCCGATCAGGCAGCCCAGTCGTTTGTCGTGGCTGGGGATGGTTTCGGTGAGGATATCGAAATAGCGCTCTATCGCTTCCATGCCCGCACCTTCGCGCTCCATGGGGCCGAGCATAAAGCTGATGTTTTTGTTGGAGTAGTGATCCATCACCTGCGCGAAGAGATGGTGTTTTTCGCCAAATGCCGAATAGAGGCCATAGCGATTGACGCCGGTGGCCTGAACGATATCGCCGATGGATGTCGCGCTGTAGCCCGATTTCCAGAACACGGGCAGAGCCTGTTCCAGAACATCGGTTTCGTTGAATTGGCGTTGTCTTGGCATGAATCACTCTTTTCAGAACGGCTGTTCTGGAAAGAAACTTAGTGCCGTACCTGACCGATGTCCAGCTTTTTTTGCTGAGTCAGTAGCGGTTCTCGAACCTTGGCAACAGGAGTGCGGAGGATAAGCTGGCGGCGCTGCCTCAGACAGCGCCGCCAGTCGTTTCAGTTGGTCGCTGGCTGGCGCTTGCCGACCAACAGACTGCGCCACAGCAGCATGATCAGCAAGGCGATGCCGATGATCCGGGCGCCGAGCACCAGCGGTGACAGGTCAGCAACTGGAGCCGGCCAGGCGACGCCAAGCGCAGCAATTATCCAGAGCAGGCGTTGCAAGGGTTGCAGTGGTTGACCCAGCCAGCCGGCCAGACCAATGGTCAGGCCGCCGGTGGCGAGAACGGCGAGGACAATGGCGGCGGTGATGTCGCTGGCAGAGCCAATCATCAACAAGCCAGGCATGGTGACAAAGAGGAAGGGCACCAGCAATTTGACGAAGCCGAGCCGGATGGCTTCCAGCGCGGTGGCGTTGGCCGAGGCGCCGGCAATGGACGCCGCCGCATAGGCTGCCAGCGCCACGGGCGGCGTGATGGCGGACACCAGGCCAAAGTAGAAGATAAACATATGAGCGGCGATAGGCTCCATGCCCAGACGCGTTAAGGCGGGTGCGACCAGGACAGCGAGCAGCAGGTAGGCGGCCGAGGTCGGCAAGCCCATGCCGAGCACAAAGGACGCCAGTGCAGTCAGCGCCAGTACACCCCAGAGGCTGCTGCCGCCGGCTTCGACGATCAGGCTGGATACCATCAGGCCCATACCGGTCAGGTTCAGAATGCCGATAACGGTGCCGGCGGCCGCAACGGCCGCAACAATAGGGGCAGTCGCTACCAGGGTTTGCTGACAGACGGCGATCAGGCCTTTGACGTCAAGGCGGGTGTCCTGGCGCCACGGACTGATCAGCAAGCCAACGACGATGGCAAGGACCGCCGCGTGGGTGGGGGACTGACCGCTGACCATCAACACAATCAGCGCGATCAACGGCAGCAACATATAGCCGCGTTCACGCAGCGTTTGGCCAAGAAAGGTAAGCCCGCCCTCGGTGTCGCGTTCCAGTTGCAGCCGGCCGGCCTCCAGGCGCACCGCGAGCATCAACGCAAAGACGTAGAGCAAAGCGGGAATCAAGGCGGCCAGGGCTACCTGCGGGTAGGGCATGCCGATGATTTCGGCCATCAAAAAGGCTGCAGCCCCCATGACCGGCGGCATGATTTGCCCGGCCGAGGATGCGGCAGCTTCGATGGCACCGGCCAGGCGTGGCGTATAGCCGACCTTCTTCATCAGCGGGATGGTGAACGTGCCGGTGGTGACCACATTGGCCACGGCACTGCCGTTGAGTGAGCCGATCAGTGCGCTGGACAAGGCGGCTGAGAGCCCGGGTCCGCCTTTGACACGACCGGTCAGACCGCGGGCAATATCGACAAAGACTTCGCCGGTGCCAATGCGGCTGAGCAGCGCACCAAAGAGGGCGAACAGGAAGATGTACTCCACCGCCACGCCCATGGGCACGCCGAAGTAGCCTTCGGTCGAGAGCATCAGCGTTGAGGTGAGGCGCGCCAGATCGTAACCGCCGTGTCCGTATTTGCCGGGAATCAGGTAACCAAACCAGGCGTAGGCGAACGCCAGGGCCATCAATACGACCAGCGCCCAACCCAGGGTAAGGCGGACAAAGACAAACACCACGGCGACCAGACCGATAAAGATCCACTCATCCAGCGGCACTGACATGGCACCACGCATGATGATGTCCATATAGCTGTGCCACAGATAAGGGCCGGGAATCAGCGCGATCAGTGCCAGCAGGTAACAGAGCAGCCGCCAACCGGGCCAACGCAACTGCAAGGCAGCGGCGGTCAGACCGGCAGCGGCAACGCCGGAGAAAAACATCGAACGCAGCAATAAGGCAGTGATGCCGCCGAAGTAGGCGCCGTAGATGACCAGAGCGGAAACCGCCACGGCCATTAACGCAAATAACCCGGAGACGATCCGGGTTTCCAGCGGCCCGACCCGGCTGTCGAGCGCCAGGGTCGGGGATACAGAAGCTTCAGTCATGGTCAGTGGTCGCTTCAGTTGTCGCTAAAGTAGCGAGCCGCACCCGGATGCAGGGCAATGGGGGTGTTGGGCGCGGTTTCCTTGGCAATGGCGGCCGCCTGAGGATGTACGCTGCCGAGCTGATCCAGATTGTCGAACAGGGCGGCGGTGATGCGGTAGACCAGATCATCAGCAGCGCTAGCAGCGGTAAACAAGGTGGCCGGATCGTTGATCATGGTCACGGCGCTGGTCTGATCGGGATAGGTGCCAGCCGGAACCTGATACAGCTGATAGAAGGGGTATTCGGACAGCATGTCGACAACGGCGGTGGCATCAACGGCCAGCAGTTTCATGTCTTCCTGGGAATCCAGGTCGATCAGGGCAGCCGTGGGCGCGCCGGCCAGAGCGACGGTGGCATCGACCTGACCATCCATCAGTGCGCTGACACCTTCGTTATAAGACAGAAAGCGCGGTTCAATGTCGCCGAAGACGCCATAGGCTTCGAACAGTCGTTGCGCCAGCACAGCGGCGTTGCTGCCCGGAGGGCCCATGGAAACACGGTGGCCCGCGAGATCGGCAAGGGTGTCGATACCAGTGCCGTCGATGGTGGCGACCTGCAGCACGGCCGGGTATAGATAGGCCACGGCGGCCACATCCATGGGCTGACCATCAAAGGCGCCGATGCCGTTCTTGCCTTCGTAGAGTGTCGAGGATGATGACAACCCGAAGTTCATCTGGCCGGCGGAGACGCGGCGAATGTTTTCCACCGAGGCGCCGGTGACTTCGGCCCGGGCCGTGGTGTTATCAACGTGCTGGTTGATGGTGTCGGCCATACCGGCACCGATGACATAGAACAGGCCTCCGGTGCCGCCGGTGCCAATGGACAGGCGATCTTCGGCCAGAGCCGTACCGGCCAGCAGGGTGGTGATCATTACTAGGGTGTAGCGAATTACAGCAATACGCATGAGTCTGTCGCTCCTGAATCTTGTTTTTATGGGGGTCTGTGACCGCTTCAGAATACCGTCATTTATAGCATCGGTGCAGCTTGGGAGGGTTAATCCGTATGGACGCTGTGTTGCAAGTTGCCGGTTCTGGTAGCGATCGGTGTTTACCGCTGCATGGCTGCTGAACGGTGCGTTCGGTCGTCAAACAGGGTAATGCGCCAGTCGGTCGATTAGGCTGGCGCTCTTGGTATTTGAGTCTGCAGTGAACAGTGATGATGCAAGATCCTATGACATGGAACCTTTGGCTGATCGGGGTATTGATCGGCGTTTACTTTATTTCCGGCGGCATTAAAGGCCTGTCTGGGTTTGGCATGCCGATGGTATCGATTCCGGTATCAACCCTGGTGTTGGGCGCGTCGATTCCCCAGGCCATGGGCTGGGCGCTGGTGCCGGTCTTTGTCACCAATGTGGTGCAGATTGTTCAGCATTGGTCGCATCGCCGGGTATTCCGGCGTATTTGGCCGCTGGTGCTGGGTATGTTGGTGATGCTGGCGGTGTCGGTACAGCTGCTGGCGTCCTTGAGTTCGTCGGTGCTGTCGATTTTGGTTGGCAGCATGATGCTGGTGTCGGTCGCTTCTCAATTGGCCAAACCGCTGCAGATTCCGCTGCGCTGGCAACCCTGGATGTTGGGTTTGAGTGGTGCGATCAGCGGCACTCTTGGTGGAGTGACGTCGTTCTTTGGTTTTCCGGCGCTGCAGACGCTGGTGGCATGCGGGCTGGAAAAAGACGACTTTGTGTTTGCGGTGAGTCTGAGTTTTTTACTGGGTGGTCTGGTTCTGGCCATCGGCTTGGGCGGCCAGGGTTTGGTCAGTCACACCGATGCGCTGTTGTCCCTGCTGGTGGTGGTGCCGGCTCTGATTGGGCTGCGGCTTGGTCACCGGGCGCGCAGCCGACTGTCGGTGACGACTTTCCGACGTATTATCTTTGTGCTGTTGCTGCTCACCGGCTTGTCGATGGTGGCCAATGGTTTGCTGCGCTTCTAATCAGTCGGCCGGACGCAGACGCAGCAACCGGCCGCTGTCGGTACTCAGATAGAGCCAGCCCTCGGCTGGGCTGACCGCCAGCGCGCGGATTCGTTCATTGAGGTCGCCCAGCAGACGTTCTTCATTGTCGGGTTCGCCGGCGGCATTGAGGCTGACTCGATTCAGGTGCTGTAACACCAGCGCTCCGGCAAAGAGATTGCCTTGCCAGGCGGGAAAGGCGTCGCCCTGATAGACGATCAGGCTACTCGGTGCGATGGACGGAATATAGACTTTCACAGCGTTGCGCATACCCGGTTGCGAGTCGTCACCGACGTCGACCGGTCCCCAGTATTCCTGGCCCTGAGACACCACCGGCCAGCCGTAATTGGCGCCTTTTTCGATCAGGTTGATTTCATCGCCCCCGCGCGGCCCGTGTTCGATTTCCCAAAGTCGGCCGCTGCGTGCATCGAACGTTAGTCCCTGCGGATTGCGGTGACCGTAGCTCCAGATTTCATCAAGTGCGTCGTTGTTGCCAACGAACGGATTGTCGTTCGGAACCGAGCCGTCGAGATTCAGCCGCAGAATGCTGCCGGCATGGGTTTGTCGATCCTGGCCGTTGGGGCGTTCGCCTCGATCACCAATGCCAAAGAAAACATGGCCGTCGCTGTCAAAGCTGATGCGGCTGCCGAAGTGGCGGCTGGTTGAGGTGGTCGAGCGGGTAATCAGTAAGTCCTGCCAGTCGGTCAGTTCGGTGCCGTTAAGTTGCGCCCGGGCGAGGGTGGTTGCTGCCTGGCCGTTGTGTGGCTTGCTGTAGGTGAAGTAGAGCCAGGGCTCTTGGGCGAAATCCGGGCTGAGCGCCACATCCAGTAAACCGCCCTGACCCTGGGCCGCGACTTCGGGTAATCCGCTCAGTGCCTGGCGTTCGCCGCTGTCACTGTCGATGCGCCAGGCGCGACCGCTGCGCTCGGTGACGATCAAGGTGTTGTCGTTGACAAAGGCCAGGCCCCAGGGGACGCCGAGGTTGTCGGCAACCTGCTCAACCACAAATGCCTGACCGGCACTGCGACCGTCGAGAATGGCGGCGGCGTTCACTAATAGTGGACTGGTGATCAGGCTGATCAGTATCAGCAGGCGCGTCAGCATAGGGGTCTCCGGCGATGATACGAATGGCTTTCACTGTGGACGGCCGACTGTCATTGCGCAAGGCAGGACGCTTATACTGGCGACCATGAATCAAATGCTTATTTTGCTGATCCTGTTCGGCAGTCAGATCGGTCTATCCGATTTCCTGTTGTTGCCTGTGCACGCGGCCCGGTCCGGCGAGCTTAGCTTTTTGTTGCTGTACGCCGTGTTCAAGCTGGTGATTGTCTTACCGCTGCTGCATGCCGAGTTGGTGGCCGGGCGTTATCAGGGTGTGTCGCCTGTTGAGTTGGCCACTGAACGCCGCGGTCGCCCCTGGGCGCGAGCCTTGCTGGTGTGTTTGCTGGCAGCGGTGTTGTGTGTGCTGGCGATTAACCTCTACAACGCCAGTTGGACCTTGGCGGTGGGTTGGGATGGTTTGACCGGTCGTGTCGCTGGTTTCGATCGTCTGGATCGGGTGCTGTATTGGTACGAGTTGGGGTTGCAGAACGAGCGTCTGATCGCCCTGATTTTTCTGCAGGTTATGCTGCTGGGCGCCGTGGCGATCTTTGCCTGGACGGGCGCGGCCCTGGTCTATGCCCTGGTATTGCCGCTCTGTCTGATTTTGATGCTGGTGCAACTGCCCGAAGTGGTGGCTTTGCTGCAACAGTGGAACTGGCATCCGATCGGGGTCGGCGAAACCATACAGGCGCTGCAATACGCTCTGACCTCCTCGATGGCCGGCTTTATGGTCTGGTATCTGATCGGCAGCCGTCTGCCGCTGAGTCTGCCCACTGGACGCTGGGTGTTGGCAGCTCAGCTGTTTGATCTGTGTTTGGGGCTGGTGATTGTTGCGACCTTGCATACGGGCTTGGCACAGACTGATATCACCGGCTCAGAAGCCGGCGTAGTGTTGCAGGCTTTGGTCGCTCAACTGGCGCAGAGTGATGGTCTGTCGCCGACCTGGGCGACTTTCGTGGCGGTTGGATCGGTTGTCGGCGCGCTCGGCAGCTTGCCGTTGTTGCTGCACTTTTCATTGGTGCATACCGGCCGTAGCAGCCGGCGTTGGCTGATTGCCGGTCTGGCTGCGGCCTTGGTACTGGCGCTGCTGCTGCAGTTGTCAGCCCGGGTTGAACCGCGTCTGACCTGGTATGGCCTGCCGTTGACCGAGCTGTTCAGCCGCTTTGCGTTTTCGCTGGTGGCGCCGGCCATGGCGTTGCTGACGACGCTTTGGGTCGGTTGGGGATTATCGCCCAATCAGGTTCTTAAGCAGGTAAACCCCCGTACTGGCGGGCGCTATTTGGCCTGGCGATTGGCGGTCAAGGTTTTGATCCCGGTAGCGGTTGCGTTAGTATTCGTGCGCGCTACGTTGGGCTTTGGCGGTGCCAGCCCCACTCAAATACTCGCTGTGGCCATCCTGCTGTTGGTGCTGTGGCGATTGTTTGACTGGCTGCGCCATCAATCCATCTATCCTCGCTTTTAAGGCCCCGCTGCGGGCTTCTGGCCAGACAGGTTGTCATGACAGAGATTCATCGCACCGCCCTGGTGCCTCATTCCGCCGAAACACTCTATAACCTGATCAACGATGTTGAGGCCTATCCTCAGTTTCTGGATGGCATTGTCGATGCGCAGGAAATTGAATCGTCCGAGACGCACATGGTCGGACGCCTGGTGGTTCGCAAAGCCGGAATTGAACGGACCTTGGTAACGCGCAATCAACTGGAGCGACCGCATCGCATCGAGTTGCAATTGGTGGAAGGGCCACTGAAAAGTTTAACCGGCCTTTGGACCATAACGCCGCTGGGCGACGAAGGCTGCCGGGTGGCATTGGATATGTCGTTCGAAACCGATGGACGTTTGATGGCGATGGCGTTTGGGCCAATATTGCGCCAGTTGGGCGATCGCATGGTGGATGCGTTCGTGCAGCGCGCCGATGAACTCTATGGCTGAGGTTATGGACAGTATTGCGGTTGAAGTGGCGTTCGCGACACCCGAAAAGCAGTTGATCGTTTCCCTGGATGTGCCGGCCGGTACCAACGCTGCCGAGGCTGTTCGCCTCAGTGGTATTGCCCGGGAGTTTCCCGATGAGGATATCGCGGTCGCCCCATTGGGCATTTTCGGCCGTAAACTGTCGGATCCGGAGGGGACAGAGCTTAGTGCAGGGGATCGTGTGGAAATTTATCGGCCGCTGCTGATCGACCCCAAACAGGCCCGGCTCAATCGAGCAGCCAAGGCCCGTCAGGAAAAATCAGATTAATAGGGATGACTAGCTGCGGTTAATCCGACTGACCTGGCCACCTTCAAATTCAACTTCAAGATGTTCAAACTGGCCATCGTCTTGCTGCAGCGGATAAACCCAACGCTGCTGAGGGCGTTCGCCGGTCAGCATGGGTGTGCCCAGCAGAAATTGCACCTGATCCGGAGTCATGCCGGTTTCCAGCTGTTGCAGCTGTTCCGGGCGGATATAGTTACCTTGCTTTAACTCGGGCTGGTAGGGCTGAAAGAAACTGCAGGCGCTCAGCGTGATGACTATGATCGCCATTGCAATTAACTTTGTGCTTTTCAGGTTCAAATCGTTATCATCCTCAATATATAAAGTGCCCTGTTCGGGCGCAGCGCAGTGTAACACCGACCCAAGGAGACGATAAGTGACAACACAAAATCAGGAGCTCAAAAAGGCGGGTCTGAAGGTGACTTTACCCCGGCTGAAAATTCTTCAGATGTTCGAAAGCAATCCGGATGGTCATCTGAGCGCCGAAGAAGTCTATAAAGCGCTGCAGGACGGTGGCGAGGATGTTGGGCTGGCAACCGTTTATCGGGTGCTGACTCAGTTTGAGTCTGCTGGTCTGGTGATGAAGCACAATTTTGATGGCACCCATTCAGTCTATGAACTGGCCAGCGAAGAGCATCACGACCATATGGTAAATATTGAGAATGGTGAAGTGGTGGAGTTTGTCGATTCCGTTATCGAAGAGCGTCAGCATGCCATTGCCAAAGAACATGGTTTTGAATTGGTCGATCACAGCCTGGTGCTGTACGTTCGTTCCAAGAAGTAAGCTGCTTTAAATTCACCCTGGCTGCTTTTCCTGGTTAAGCCAGGGTGAATACTCTCTTCTTATTTGTCTGTTGAACCTATCTATTGCTGCTAACAATCAATGTTGCCGCTGATGGCGCATCAGCATTTCTTCGGCGTGCGCGCGAGTCTGAGCGGTGATGTCGATGCCGCCCAACATGCGGGCGATTTCATCTATGCGCCGACTGTCCTGAATGGGGTGGATATCCGTGCGGGTGCGATCGCTTTCCTGCTGTTTGGTGACGACGCAATGATGGTGACCCAGGGCTGCGACTTGTGGCAGGTGCGTCACACAGATGACCTGGCCGCGCTCACCCACAGCGCGCAACATCAGGCCGACGATTTCTGCGGTGGCGCCACTGATGCCGACATCCACTTCATCGAATACCAGTGTTGGAATGGTGGAGTGTTCCGCGCAGATCACCTGAATGGCCAGGGAGATACGTGACAGTTCACCACCAGACGCGACCTTGGCCAGCGGCCGTAGCGGTTGCCCCTGGTTCATACTGACCTGGAACTCAACTCTATCCAGACCGTCCGGCGTGGCTTTTTCCAGTGATTCGCAGAGCACCGCAAAGCGGGCGCCGGGCATAGAGAGCTGATCCAGCTTGTCCATGACTTCGGCCGCAAAGCGTTCGGCTGCCTGGCGTCGTTGTGTGCTCAGTTCCGTTGCCTGATCGCGGTATTCAGCTTCCAGTCGTTTAACTTCCTCGGCCATGCCTTCCAGATCTTCGGCATCGGTGGTCAGGCTGTGCAACTCCTCGGCCAATACCTGGCTGTGCTCAGGTAATGCTTCTGAGCGAATCTGGTGTTTGCGGGCCAGGCTATGAATACGGTCCAGACGGTCTTCGACTTCCTGTACTCGCGCTGCGTCCACTTCGAAACTTTCCAGATAGCTGTCCAGATCGCCGCTGGCTTCCTGCGCTTGAATTAAGGCGCTTTCCAGCAGGCCGATGGCGTTAGTTAAGCGCGGGTGGGGATCTTCCAGGCTGGTCAGTCGTTGCAGGGCGTTTTTTAACGCGGAGAGCGCATCATTGCCGTCTTCATTTTCCAGCAACTGTCGAGCGGCATAGCTTTCGTTAACCAGATTCTCGGTCTGGTTGTAACGCTTGAACTCCTGTTCCAGATCCTCCACTTCACCGCTCTGTAAGGCCAGCTGTTGCAGCTCATCGACCTGATATTCCAGCAATTGCCGGCGAGCGGCGTTTTCATCGGAGTTGTCTTTAAGCTGGCGATATTTGCGGGCGTGTCCTTGCCAGCTGATCCAGGCTTCGCGGACTGACTGGCGCAACTCTTCCTGGCCGGCGTATTCGTCCAGCAGGCGCAGATGGGTATCGATGCGTAACAGGGACTGATGGGCGTGCTGGCTGTGGATGTCGATCAGGCATTCGCCCAGGGCCTTCAGTTCGCTTAACGGAACAGGCTGGCCGTTGATGTAGGCGCGTGAACGGCCTTCGGCGGAAACGGTACGGCGAAGGATACAGTCGTCGCCCTGGTCGAGGTCGCGCTCCGACAACCAGGTTTTGGCCGTCGGAATACGGGCGACATGGAAGCTGGCGGTGACTTCAGCGCGTTTTTCACCGTGGCGAACGATGCCCGAATCGGCACGTTCACCCAGCGCCAGTGATAAGCCGTTGAGCAAGATGGATTTGCCGGCACCGGTTTCGCCGGAAATGGAGGTCATGCCTCGTTGCCATTCGATTTCGATATTGTCGGCGATGGCGATATTACGGATAACCAGACTCTGCAGCATGGGTGCTCCCCAGATAGGTCGAATACTGGCTATATGTACAGTGTTCTTGGCGTGATTTCAAGCAGCGCTATTAACAGCGGTGCTATTCCCTTGAAATAGCAGGTCCAGTCCCAATTAATTCGGCCAGCTAACTCACCAATCACTTCGCACTGATGCAGTGTGGAGGGTGGTTTTATCGCCCGGTCACGGCCGGATAAGTTCGGAATATTTAAATTTGGGATCCGATGATGGCAAGCGAAGATAAATCAGTAGAGACCCAGGAAGACGTTGCACCTGCAGAGGCTGCCCCGGAAGCCGCCGCTGAGGAGGCCGCAACGTCCGAGCTGGCAGAGCAGTTGGCTGCTGCTCAACAGCAGGCTAAGGAAAATCATGAACAATACCTGCGTGCTGAAGCTGAAATGGCCAACCTGCGTCGCCGGGTAGAAAAAGACGTTGAAAATGCTCACAAGTTTGGGCAGGAAAAACTGGTCAAGGAAATGCTGACGGTAGCGGACAATCTTGAACGTACGCTGGCCGCTATCGAAACCGAGACCGATGAGATCGCACCGTTAAAAGAAGGTGTAGAGATGACCCTGAAAGGGCTGCTCGATACCTTCGATAAGCTGAATGTCGAAGCGATTGATCCTCAGGGTCATCCTTTTGATCCTCAGCTGCATCAGGCCATGTCCATGGTTGAAAACCCGGATGTTGAGCCGAATACCGTTATCGCCGTGATGCAAAAAGGCTACACCTTGCACGAGCGTCTGGTACGCCCGGCCATGGTGATGGTCAGCAAAGGTTCCGGCGGTGGTGGCCAGAGTATTAATGAGACCGCTTAATAACCCTGCGCTGTGCAGGGTCTTGAATTCGAAACAGCCGCTCACATATAGCCAAGCAAGCAGTTAAACGAACTACGGAGTGTCAGTTAAAATGGGCAAGATCATAGGCATCGACTTGGGAACCACCAACTCGTGTGTGGCCATTCAGGAAGGCGACAAGGCGAAGGTGATCGAAAACGCCGAGGGCGATCGTACCACCCCGTCCATTGTGGCCTTCACCGATGATGATGAAACGCTGGTCGGACAACCGGCTAAGCGTCAGGCCGTCACTAACCCAACCAACACCCTCTACGCTGTTAAGCGTTTGATCGGTCGTCGCTTTGAGGACGATGTTGTCCAGAAGGACATCAAGATGGTCCCGTACGAGATCGTCAAAGCCGACAACGGTGACGCCTGGGTTAAGGTAAAAGGCGACAAGAAAGCACCGCCGCAGATTTCCGCCGAAGTCTTGAAAAAGATGAAAAAGACGGCTGAAGAATATCTGGGCGAAGAAGTGACCGAAGCGGTTATTACCGTACCGGCGTACTTCAACGACTCTCAGCGTCAGGCGACGAAAGACGCCGGTCGCATTGCGGGTCTGGAAGTCAAACGTATCATCAACGAGCCAACCGCAGCTGCGCTGGCCTATGGCATGGACAAAAAACGTGGCGACAGTGTCGTGGCGGTCTATGACCTCGGTGGTGGTACTTTCGATATCTCCATCATTGAAATCGCTGAAGTCGATGGCGAGCACCAGTTTGAAGTGCTGGCCACTAATGGTGACACCTTCCTCGGTGGTGAAGATTTCGACCTGCGCCTGATCGAATATCTGGCAGAAAGCTTTAAGAAAGATTCCGGCATCGACCTCAAAGGCGATCCGCTGGCGATGCAGCGTCTGAAAGAAGCCGCTGAGAAAGCCAAAATTGAGCTGTCTTCCAGCCAGCAGACCGACGTTAACCTGCCGTACATCACGGCCGACCAGTCTGGCCCGAAACACCTGAATGTGAAGGTGACTCGAGCCAAGCTGGAATCGCTGGTTGAAGATCTTGTTGAGCGTTCACTGGAACCGGTCCGAGCTGCCTTACAGGATGCCGATCACGAAATCTCCGACATTAATGAAATCATTATGGTCGGTGGTCAGACCCGTATGCCATTGGTGCAGAAGCGTGTTGCTGACTTCTTCGGTAAAGAGCCGCGTCGTGATGTGAACCCGGATGAAGCCGTTGCCATTGGTGCTGCTATTCAGGGTGCTGTGCTGTCAGGTGACGTCAAAGACGTGCTGCTGCTCGACGTTACTCCGCTGACCTTGGGTATCGAAACCATGGGCGGCGTGATGACGTCTCTGATCGAGAAGAACACCACCATTCCGACCAAGAAGAGCCAGGTGTTCTCGACTGCCGATGACAATCAGGGCGCTGTGACCATTCATGTGGTCCAGGGCGAGCGCAAGATGGCCAGCCAGAATAAATCGCTGGGCCGTTTCGATCTGGCCGATATCCCGCCAGCACCGCGCGGTGTACCGCAGATCGAAGTCAGCTTTGATATTGACGCTAACGGTATCCTGAACGTCTCTGCCAAAGACAAGGGAACTGGCAAAGAGCAGTCGATTGTTATTAAAGCCAGCTCAGGTCTGAACGACGACGAAATCGATCGTATGGTGAAAGATGCTGAGGCACACGCTGAGGATGACCGTAAGTTCGAAGAGTTGGCGCAGGCCCGTAACACCGGTGATGGCTTGGTCCACGCTACGCGTAAAACCTTGAAAGATGCTGGCGACAAAGCAACTGACGAGGAAAAAGCGGCCATCGAAAAAGCGGCTGAAGAGCTGGAAGAAGCGCTCAAAGGTGATGACATTGAAGCCATCAATGCCAAGACCGAAGCGCTCAGTGAAGCCTCTGCTGCTCTGGCTCAGAAGCTGTATGCCGAGCAGGGTGCGGATGCCGCAGCTGCTGGTGCGGACGCTTCTTCGGCTTCTTCCGACGATGCCGTTGATGCTGAGTTTGAAGAAGTAAAAAACAACAAGTAAGTCGGCCTCTGGCGACTGGCTGCAACTGCGGTTGCAGCCGCATCGGCTCCGGGGTGTTCTGCGCTCCGGAGCCGTCCTGTTTTTGGAATATCAGCTGAACAAAGGCTCAAGCGGCAATGTCCAAGCGAGATTACTACGAAGTCCTCGGTGTCGAACGCGGTGCGGACGAAAAAGAGATTAAGAAGGCGTATCGCCGTATGGCGATGAAGTATCACCCGGACCGCAATCCGGGCGATGCCGAAAGTGAGGCCAAGTTTAAAGAACTGTCGGAAGCCTATGAGGTTTTGGCCGACCCGCAGAAAAAGGCGGCTTATGATCAGTTTGGGCATGCTGGGGTTGATGGTCAGGGTGGCTTTGGCGGTGGCGGCGGTGCTGGCGCCGGCAGCTTCAGCGATATTTTTGGCGATGTCTTTGGTGACATCTTTGGCGGCGGTGGCGGCCGTCGTTCTAGTGTGCAGCGCGGCTCAGACCTTAAGTACAACCTGGAGCTGACCCTGGAAGAAGCCGTCCGTGGCACCGAGAAGACACTCAATATCCCAACCCTGGTTAACTGCGATGTCTGTGAAGGCAGCGGTGCCAAAAAGGGTACTAAGCCAGTTACCTGTTCAACCTGTAACGGCATGGGTCAGGTGCGTATGCAGCAAGGTTTCTTTGCGGTGCAACAAACCTGTCCTTCCTGTTCCGGTACCGGTCAGATCATCCAGGATCCTTGCACCAGCTGCTATGGTCGTGGTGTCAAAGAAGAAACCAAAACCCTGAACGTAAAAATTCCGGCCGGGGTCGACACCGGTGACCGCATTCGTCTGTCTGGCGAAGGCGAAGCGGGACGTAACGGGGGGCCTGCCGGTGACCTCTATGTGGAAGCACATGTTAAGAAGCATGAGATTTTTGACCGTGAAGGCACCAACCTCTTATGCGAAGTGCCGATTGGTTTTGCAGAAGCCGCCCTCGGTGGTGAGTTGGAAGTGCCAACACTCGATGGTCGTGTGAAACTGAAGATTCCTGCTGAAACACAAACCGGCCGGTTGTTCCGTCTGCGCGGCAAAGGCGTTAAGTCGGTGCGTGGTGGCGCTACCGGTGATCTGTTATGCCGGGTTGCTGTGGAAACACCAGTGAATCTGACTGCGCACCAGAAAGAGCTGTTGGAAGAACTCAGCGCCAGTCTTAATGACGGTAAGAAGCATTCACCTCGGACCAAAGGTTGGTTCGATGGTGTGAAAAAGTTCTTCGAAGAAATGTAATCCTTTAAGGTCGGCTTGTGCTGACCTGTCCGGATCGGCTCATTCTGGGCCGTATCCGGAAGCTTTACCCTTCCTTATAATCCCCCTTCGTTTGTCAGTCATGCACAGAGTTTGGGGACCTTCCGATGTTGAATATTGCCATTGCCGGCGCCGCTGGCCGTATGGGCCGCGCGCTGATTCAAGCTGTATCCAGTAACGATGCAACCCAGTTGGTAGCAGCAACCGTATCGCCGACGTCGAGCCTTGCCGGTGTCGATGCTGGTGAGTTGGCGGGTATTGGTCGATTGGGCGTTGCTACTGAAACAGCCATTAAGGCCCTTCGCTCCGCTGATGTGGTTATCGATTTTACGACACCGCAGGCGACGTTGAATCATCTGGATCAATTAGCAGGCACCGATGTGGCCGTAGTTATCGGTACGACCGGCTTTACCGATGAGCAACTGCAGCAAATGGCGCAGCACGCTAAACAGCGTTGTATTGTCTTTGCCGCAAATTACAGTGTTGGTGTCACCCTGGCGTTGCAGCTGCTGCGGACCGCTGCCCGGGTCATGGGTGACGACAGTGATATTGAAATTATTGAAGCCCATCATCGTCATAAAGTGGATGCGCCGAGCGGCACAGCATTGCGGATGGGGGAGGCAGTGGCCGAGACTTTGGGGCGCGATTTGAAACACTGTGCTGTTTATGGTCGGGAAGGGCAGGAAGGTCCTCGTCGTGATGACACCATCGGTTTCGCTACTGTCCGAGCCGGTGACATTGTTGGTGAGCACACTGTCTTGTTTGCCAGTGAAGGCGAGCGCCTAGAGATTGGCCACAAGGCCAGCAGCCGGCAAACCTTTGCCCGCGGCGCATTAAGAGCGGCTGCCTGGCTCGTCGATCAGCCGGCCGGTTTATACGACATGGAAGACGTACTTGCATTGAAAAATTAAGCGTTCAGGCGCTTGAAATGCAGGCCTGAATTTGTCCGAAATGCCATTGTATGCGGCACGTTTTAATGGTTTGTCAGCCGTCAAAACCTCAGGAGTCGTTGCTCAACTGTCGATGGCGATTTTTGTCGATTGAGTGCAATCCAGATTCCATGCGGCTTCCAGGCCATTTTCTGGTTTTTGGACAACCAATGAAAATTCGACTGACGAACGTCAAAAAAACGCAAAAAAATGGGTTGACCACCCTCTGAGGCTCTGGTTTGATAGGCCTCGGACGTTGATTGAGGCATTCTCGATCAAGCCCGGAGCAAGGAGCGAACCGGGGTGGAAGGGCTTCGGTGCGATGTCGATTTACTAATCGACAGCTACCAATCTGCCTTACCCTCGAATGCACTAGTGCACTCTACCAGGAGCCGATGTTGAATCGCCTGTCCGCCCGGAGTAGCCTAGCTGCAGAGACGTTTTCCTCCGGTAACGTTTTGACTCTGCAATGCGGTTGTAATATACGTATAGCAGGATACAACGATAACAAGGGTCCTGGTTGACGTTAGATTCGTGTGTCGTTATTGGTTGCCAAATCGGTAGCGTACCGACTCAAGTGTCAGTCATGATTCATCGAGAAAGTCTGGTCACCAAACCAGTTAAATAAAAAAAGGGGAATCTTGAATGAAAGCGATCAAAATTGCTTCTGGTGTAGCGATTTCTGCACTGGCTGCTGCTATCTCTGCTCAGGCACACGCTGAAGGCGACACCGAATTTTCCTGGAGTGCCGTTGGCTCCATGGAAGCTGTGTTTGTATACGATTTCGAAGGCGAAACTAAAGACGTAGATCTGGACGAAGGCGATGACTTCGATTCTCAGACTGCCGGTGAAGCCTGGGGTCTGGAAGTCACCAATACTGTAACTAACGGTCCGTTCTCTGCGAACATCGTATTGACTGCAAACGATGCTTCTGGTGATGCGGACACTTCAGACGATGGTGAGTTCGGTCTCGTTATCGAAGATCTGATTGTAACTGATGGTGCAATCTCCTTCGGTCAAGTTGGTAGTCTGATTGAAACTCATGAGTATGCTTACGACATGGGTGACTCTCAGAACATCATCGGTGGTACTGATACAGAGCTGGACGAAGGCGCACCTGTTGATGCTGGTATTCGTTACACCATGAACGGCCTGCAAGTTCAGATTGAAGGTCAGGATAACAACGCAGCAAACACTGCCCGTACAGACTACGGTGTTGCTGCTGCCTATGCGGGTACAGCTGATGCTTTGTCTTACCGTGCTGAAGCTCAGTTCCGCGCTTCTGACGAAGCTCCTGACAGTGCTGATGCCTACGTGTATGTGGGTGCTGGTGTAACTTATACTGCTGACATGTTCTCTGTGAAAGCGGCCTATAACACCTATGTAGCACCTAACACTGCAGATGGTCTTCCTGGTGCCGGTAATTCCGAAGAGAAAGAAACTTTCTCTGAATACGGCTTCGAAGTTGAAGTGACTCCGATGGCTGCCTTGACTGCTTATGTTAAAGGTATGGACCTGGACGCTTCCAGCGTTAACGTTGATGACAGCATGCTGCTGTTGGTCGGTGCTGCGTATACTATCGATACCATCACTGTAACTGGTGAGTACCTGTTCTCTACTCTGAACAGCGATTCTGATCAGAATGCTGCTGATTTCACTGATATCGATCTGATTGATTATATGGATAGTGTAATGGTTGAAGTTGCCTATGCAGATGGCCCGATCGGTGCCTATGTTGACGCTACTTTCTACACTGAAGCAGACTTCTCTGACGACCTTGGTCCTCAGATGGGTGCTGGCGTTTCCTATACTCAAGACAACGGTGTGAAGTACGCTGCTGACTATGACTTCCAAGATGGTGAAGATTCTGTCTTTAGCATCGTGGAAAACAAGCTGAAAGTTGGCGCTTCCTACGCATTCTAATTTAGACCGAGTCTAAACTTAAAAACGAAGCCGCCCTTAGGGGCGGCTTTTTTGTGTCTATCGACCGGAATAATGCTAAAGAATTACCGTTAAAACGCTGGTTGCGGTGTGTTCTAAATTGAAGTCCTGCTTTTCGCCAGTTCCGGTGCAGAGCGATACTCAGAAGATACACTCGGAAAGTGTTGCGACTACAATCCTAATTGCCCGCCATCAATCCGTTCCAAAAACCACTTCAAAGCTTCCCCGCGCACACCTTTTCTCCACGCCACGATGGCAGTGTCCTTATTCTCCGGGGCATCGACCTTTACTTGTACCAGTGTTCCGTTATTTAGTTCTTCCTGAATACGATGCAAAGGTAAGTAGCCAACACCCAGTCCTGCCTTTTGAGCCTCAATCTTGTCGCTCATGGTCGGCACCGTGATGACTTTGTTTTGTCGGGTCCAGCCGACGGTTCTGGGTGTCATCAGTTGGGTGGTGTCGCGAACCACAATGGTTGGGAATTCTTCAATCTCTTTGACCACGACTTCACAAGCGCGTTCAGCAAGTGGATGTCCGCTGGCGACAACGAAGATCATCCTGGTTTCGCCCAGTTCTCTGGTTTCGTAGCCTTCCAGCTTAGGATCAAGGTTGCTGGCAGATAGAATCATGTCCGCGGTGCCGTTGATCAGCATTTCCCAGGTTCCGGATAGCGAACCGTGCAGAAGGTGAATCTTGATATAGGGGTGTTCGTTGTTGAATGCGCCGATCAAAGGGAATAACCGGCTGGCTTCGTAGAAAGTATCTACGCCAATGCGAAGTTCGGGTTCCCAGCCGCTGGCAATTTTCTTGGCTGAATTGGCCAAGCTGTCCATATCACGCAGGATGTCACGGCCTTCTTCCAGAACGAGGCGTCCTGCTGGCGTCAACTTGGCTCGATGACCTGATCGATCAAACAAGTCGACGCCTAAGTCCTGCTCAACTTTCTGAACGGTGTATGTCAGTGCCGATGGCACTTTGTGCAGCGCTTGTGCCGCGGCGGCAAAGCTGCCGCGTTGATCAATGGCGTCCAGTGCACGGAGCAGGTCGAGCGATATAGGGTTATGAGCCATGGCATTCAGTATTTTTGAAGTGAAGGGGCAATATATTCCGCTTACAGCCGAGCCTGCAAATGCTTACTTTGGTGTCATTCAATAAACGGCAGGAGAACGAGATGAGCCAAGAGCGTAGTGTTCGACAAATTGCCAAAGGTATTCCGACGTCAGACGGTGCCGGTGTCAAACTGACCCGGGTTATCGGTAACCAATACGTCCGTAACCTGGATCCATTTTTGATGTTGGATGAATTCAAGTCCGACGATAAAGCGGATTATATGGCCGGTTTTCCGATGCACCCGCACCGGGGCTTTGAAACCGTCACTTATATGTTGAAGGGCGCCTTTCGCCACGGGGACAATCAGGGCAATACTGGCTATCTGGCGCCAGGATCCATTCAGTGGATGACGGCCGGGCGCGGCATCGTCCATGAGGAAATGCCTAACCAGGAAGATGGACCGGTGTGGGGGTTTCAGCTATGGGTGAACCTGCCGTCGACGCACAAGATGACCGCGCCGCGTTATCAGGACATCCGGCCGGAAGACGTGCCTGAAGTTGAATTGGATAATGGCGTGGTCAAAGTGCTGGTCGGTAACTTCCAGGGAGTCGAAGGTCCGGTGGAGGACGTGGTGACCGATCCTCTCTATCTGGATTTTCATCTGCACGATGGTGCCAGTCAGCGCGTCGAAGTGCCGCTCGGTAAGTCGGCTTTTGTGTATGTCTACCAGGGCTCTGCTGAGCTGGCGGGAACGCAACTGCCGGAACGTCATTTGGGTATTCTGGGTGAGGGAGACTACATTGAGGTCAGTTCGTTATCGCCGGATACCCGTTTGCTGGTGGTCGCGGGGGATCCGATTGACGAGCCCGTGGTTCAGTACGGTCCTTTCGTGATGAATACCGTTGAAGAGGTCCAGCAGGCCATTACGGATTTCAACGAAGGTCGTTTCTGAGTGCCGACCAGACGTCTTGTTCAGATATAAAAAAACCCGCCGAGGCGGGTTTTTTCGTTTCCGGTCGGTAATTAAGCAGCTTTCAGTGCTTTAACGCGAGCGGACAGGCGGCTCATGGTGCGAGACGCTTTGTTCTTGCTGATGATGCCTTTACGGGCCATGCCATCGATAACCGGCTGTGCGGTCGTCAGGGCCTTGGACGCTTCATCGTAGTTCTTAGCTTCGATCTGCTTCACAACCTTCTTTACGTAGGTGCGAACCATGGATCGTTGACTGGCGTTGTGCGCCCGGCGCTTCACTGCCTGACGAGCACGTTTCTTGGAACCAGCAGAGTTTGCCACGGGCAGCTCCTTTCAACTGTCTTGAGGGTCAAATTCGAGGGGCGCGATTCTAGGGTTTCACTCGGTTGTTGTCAATGCTGCCCTGCGTAGACTTGCTTCTTCGCTTCCGGCCGGGTGCTTGGATCGGCTAGACTGGGCCGCTTCGCCCTTCTGACCACGGATCGAATCGACATGGCTGCAGCCGACTCAAAGCGCACTAAAGGCCGACAAGGCTTGTTGAGTCATTCGATTGTCGTAGCGTCCGCGACCATGGCATCAAGGGTGTTGGGGATGGCACGCGATGTTGTCTTCGCCGTGCTGTTTGGTGCCGGCGGAGCCATGGATGCTTTCTTTGTTGCCTTTAAAGTGCCGAACTTTTTGCGGCGCTTGTTTGCAGAAGGGGCCTTTAACCAGGCCTTTATCCCGGTACTGAGCCAGATTCGGCAGGAAGAAGGTGATGCTGGCGTGCGACGTCTGGTCGCAGCCACTCAGGTGGCGCTGGGTTCGGTGGTGGGTCTGATTACCGTCGTTGCCATGGTTGCTTCGCCCGTTGTGGCCTGGCTGTTTGCCCCTGGTTTTCATGACGATGGCGTCAAATTGGCGCAAACAGCCGACTTTCTCCGGCTTACCTTTCCTTATCTTTGGTTTATTTCATTGACTGCTTTAGGGCAGTCGGTACTCAACACCTACAATCGTTTTGCCGCGCCAGCCATTACCCCGGTCATTCTGAATCTTTGTTTGATCGGCGCTGCGTTTTGGTTAACGCCCCAGTTCGATGTGCCGATGACTGGCCTTGCCATAGGTGTTCTGGCGGCGGGCGCGCTGCAATGGCTCTGGTTATGGCCCTCGCTGATCCGCCTGGGCGTTTGGCAGCCGCTCAACTGGCGTGCCCGTCATGCAGGCGTTAGACGTATAGCCGTGCTGATGGTACCGGCGTTGTTTGGAGTCTCAGTCAGTCAGATCAACTTGCTGTTGGATACCGTCCTGGCTTCCTTGCTGGCCGACGGTTCAGTGGGTTGGTTGTATTATTCCGATCGTCTTTCAGAGTTGCCATTGGGTGTGATCGGTATTGCCATCGGGACGGTGCTTTTACCGCGACTTTCCAGTCAGGCCAGCGCCAATGATCCGGATGCCTTTAAGCGAACGCTGGGCTGGGCATTGGCATTAGTGCTGACCGTCGGTTTACCCGCCATGGCGGCACTTGTTGTTTTGGCGGAACCCTTACTGACGGTCTTGTTTCAATATCAGGCCTTTACGGCTTATGACGTTAGCCGCAGTGCGGCCAGTTTGATGGCCTACGCGGTTGGGCTGCCCGCCTTTATGTTGATCAAAATACTGGCGCCCGCTTTCTTTGCGCGTCAGGACACTCGCACGCCAGTGCGCATTGCCATCTGGGCGATGTCGTTGAACATGGTATTCAACCTCTTACTGATCCTGCCGTTGGCGCACGTTGGTTTGGCTTTGGCGACGGCGCTGTCATCCTGGGTGAACGCTGGCATGTTGGCCTGGACTCTGGCGCGCGAGCGCAGATTACCCAAAACGGCACTCTGGTTGCCTGCCACACTGCGTGCGCTCTTTGCCTCGGCCGTCATGGCTGCGGCGTTGTTCGGCGTGATGAGCCAGGAGTGGATGACGTTGCCGGCTGACATTTCAGGACGGATCTGGCGGGTATCGCTGCTGGTTGTCGAAGGTCTATTGGTCTTTGCCATCGTCTGGTGGTTGGTTGGTGGGCGTCCGCGTCATTTATCGGGGCACTGAAACTGTGCGTTGACGGAAGACGCCATCGGCACTTTTTTGTATACTGCGCGGCCCTGTTCGCCACCACAGATCGCTATGCGTATCAGTCGTCGACCTCGACCACTCGGCCAGCCGGCCGCCGTGACCATTGGCAGTTTCGATGGCCTTCATCTGGGACATCAGCGCTTAATCGAAGCGCTTAATGAAGCGGCTCACTCTCGTGGGCTGGCATCCACTGTTGTCACCTTTGAGCCTCAGCCGCGCGAATTCTTTGATCCCAAGGGCGCTCCAGCTCGTCTGGCCGCCTTGAACGACAAAGTTCGGCGGCTTGGTGCCATGGGCGTTGATCAGCTCGTGGTGCTGTCTTTTAATTCCGCTTTGCGCGCCATGTCGGCTGCCGATTTTGTTCAGCATGTGTTGATTGACGGCCTGAATGCCCGCTGGGTTCAGGTGGGTGATGATTTCCGCTTCGGTAATGACCGCCGCGGCGATGTCGATTTTCTGCGCCTATACGACTTCGAAGTGCAGCAGTTGGAGTCACAACGCCTGGGTGATGATCGTGTCTCCAGTACAGCCATTCGCACCAGCCTGGCGGAGGGCCATCTGCAGGAGGCCGCCGAATTGCTGGGCGAGCCCTATACGCTAAGCGGCCGGGTTGTTCACGGCCGTAAACTGGGCCGCACTATTGGAGTGCCAACCGCCAATATCCTGATGAATCATCCCAAGCTGGCCACTAATGGCGTCTTTGCTGTGCGCACCCGGGTGGGCGATCGCTGGTTGCCGGGCGTTGCCAATTTGGGGCCTAAACCGACCGTAGGTGATGAACGTAACTGGCTTGAAGTGCACCTGTTCGATGCTGACCTTGATTTGTACGGCCAGCGCCTCGATGTGCAGCTATGGCAGCGGCTGCGAGGCATCGAAAGATTTGCTAGTCTTGACGCCCTGAAAAACCAGATCCAGACCGATATCCAGGCCGCACGGGCCTGGTTAGAAACCGCTGATGTGAGCGGCTTATGAATCCTTCCAACCCCCGGTTGCCTGTGACAGGCCCATTGACCGAAGTGACCGACCTCCATGACTGACTATAAAGCGACACTGAATTTGCCGCAGACGGATTTCCCGATGCGCGGCAACCTGGCCAAGCGTGAGCCGGAAATGCTGGCTCAATGGGAGCAGAACGGCATTTACCAGCGTATTCGCGCTGCCAGCGCAGGTCGTCCCAAGTTCATTCTGCACGATGGTCCGCCGTACGCGAACGGCGACTTGCACCTCGGCCACGCGGTTAACAAGGTCCTCAAAGACATCATCATCAAGTCGAAGAGCTTCATCGGCTTCGATGCGCCCTATGTGCCGGGTTGGGACTGCCACGGCCTGCCGATCGAACATAAAGTCGAGACCACCATCGGCCGTGCCGGCGACAAAGTCGACTTCAAAACCTTCCGCGCCGAATGTCGTGCTTATGCGCTGGGTCAGATTGACAACCAGCGTAAAGGCTTTATCCGCATGGGCGTCTTTGGTGATTGGCAAAACCCTTACCTGACGCTGAATCATCAGACCGAAGCTGACATCATTCGCGCGCTCGGCAAGATCGCCGAGAGCGGTCATCTGGTGCGCGGTTTTAAACCGGTGTACTGGAGTGTGGTGGGTGGTTCAGCTTTGGCCGAAGCCGAAGTCGAATACAAAGATAAAACCTCGTTCAGCATCGATGTGCGTTATGCGGCTCAGGATCCGGCTGCGGTCCTGAAAACCTTTGGTACTGATGCGGGCGAAGGTGAGATCGGTGCGGTCATCTGGACCACAACGCCCTGGACCTTACCGGCTTCCCAGGCCATCTCTGTGCATCCGGAACTGGATTATGTGTTGCTGCAAACCGAGGTCGATGGCGCGCCGGCGCGGCTGATCCTCGCCGAAGGTCTGCTCGAAGCAGCGACTGAGCGCCAGGGTCTGGACAAGGTCGAAGTGCTGGCTCGCGCCAAAGGTCAGGTGCTGGAAGGACTGCTGTTCGACCATCCGTTTTACAAGCGTGACATCCCGGTATTGCTCGGCGATCACGTCACTCTGGACGCCGGTACTGGCCTGGTCCACACCGCGCCCGATCACGGCATGGACGATTTTCTGATCTGTCAGCGCTATGGCATTGAAACGCTGAATCCGCTCGATGACGGTGGTGTCTATCGCAACAACGTTGAGCTGTTTGCCGGTGAGCACGTTTATAAAGTCGAGCCGCACATCATCGAAGTGTGCAAAGAACATGGCCGCCTGCTCAGCGAAGGCAAACTGACCCACAGCTACGCGCACTGCTGGCGTACCAAAACGCCGCTGATCTACCGCGCCACGCCGCAGTGGTTTATCAGCATGGACAAGCAAAACCTTCGTGGCCAGGCGCTGGACGCCATCAAGGGCGTGCGCTGGGTGCCAGGCTGGGGGCAGAACCGCATCGAAGCGATGATGGAACAAAGCCCGGATTGGTGTATCTCGCGCCAGCGCACCTGGGGTGTGCCGATCGCCTTTGTGACTCATAAAGAGACTGGCGAGTTGCATCCGGAACTGCCGCGCATCATCGAGGCGGTTGCCGAGCGCGTCGAAAAAGAAGGTATGGATGCCTGGTGGGAACTGGATCTGGCCGACGTCATCAGCGATGCCGATCAGTACGAGAAAGTGACCGATACGCTCGACGTCTGGTTTGATTCCGGCGTCACCCACGACACCGTGTTGCGCAAGCGGCCGGAGTTGGCTCAGTATCCGGCGGATATGTATCTGGAAGGCTCGGATCAGCACCGCGGCTGGTTCCAGTCGTCGCTGAAAACCGCCGTCGCTATCAATGGCAGCGCGCCTTATAAGCAGGTGCTGACGCATGGTTTCACCATCGACGAGAAAGGACACAAGATGTCCAAGTCGCTGGGCAATGGCATCGAGCCGGAAGAAATCTTCAACACCCTGGGCGCCGACATCATGCGGCTCTGGGTCGCCTCGACCGACTACAGCGGCGAGATGGCGATGTCCAAGGAAATCCTCAATCGCACCGCCGATGCTTATCGGCGCATCCGCAATACCGCGCGTTTCTTTATTTCCAACCTGAGCGGTTTCGATCCAGCCCAAGATCAGGTCGAACCGGAGCAGATGCTGGCGCTGGATCGCTGGGCCGTAGATCGCGCTTACCGCTTGCAACAGGAGCTGTCTGACTGCTACGACAACTACCAGTTCGTTCAGGTGTACCAGAAGATCCATCACTTCTGCGTGCTGGATATGGGTGGTTTCTATCTGGATATCATCAAGGATCGCCAGTACACCACCCAGGCCGATTCCTTGGCGCGCCGTTCCTGCCAGACCGCGCTCTATCACGTATTGGAAGCTCTGGTGCGCTGGATTGCACCCATCCTCAGCTTTACCGCTGACGAACTCTGGCAGCATCTGCCTGGCGAACGCAGTTTGAGCGTGTTTGAGCAAACCTGGTATGAAGGTCTGGCCACGCTGTCCGACAGCGAACCGATGAACGGCGCTTTCTGGGCCCAGGTTCAGGCCGCCAAAGAAGGCGTCAACAAGGTGTTGGAACTGGCGCGTAACGAAGGCCGTGTTGGTGGCAGTCTGAAAGCGGAAGTCACGCTCTACTGTGACAGTGAGTTGAAGGCTGCCCTGGCGGAACTGGGTGAAGAGTTGCGCTTTGTCACTTTGACCAGTGAAGCCAAATTGGCCGATTTGAAAGATGCGCCGGCCGATGCCATCGATACCGATCTGGAAGGTTTGAAAGTGGCGGTCGTCGCCTCCGAACAACCGAAGTGCGAGCGTTGCTGGCACCAGCGTCCGGACGTTGGCCTGCATCCGGAGCACCCGGAGCTCTGTGGTCGCTGCGTCGAGAACGTCGCTGGCAGTGGTGAGGTGCGTTACTTTGCCTAAGCTCAATAAGCTGTTTCCAAACGGTCCGCGTCAACTGCTGTGGTTGGTGATTGCTGCCATCGTTATAGCGGTCGATCTGTGGACCAAATCGCTGGCGGTGGAGTTGCTGACCTATCGTCAGCCGGTGCCGATTCTGCCGGTGCTCGATTTCACCTTGCTGCATAATCGCGGCGCGGCGTTCAGTTTTCTGGGCGCGGCCGGTGGCTGGCAACGCTGGTTGTTTGTGTTGATTGCGCTGGCTGTCTCGATTCTGCTGGTGCTCTGGATTATGCGGCTCAAGCCGACCGATCGCTGGGTGTCCATCGCGCTGTCGCTGATTCTCGGTGGCGCGCTGGGCAATCTCTACGACCGGGTGACGCTGGGTTACGTGGTCGATTTTATCCACGCCCACTGGGGCAATAGCTATTTTCCGGCCTTTAATATTGCCGACAGCGCCATTACCGTTGGTGCCATCATGATATTAATTGATGCCTTCTGGCTGGAAAAACGACGTCGCGGAGCGGTGAGTTGAGCATGGACGTGATTCAGGAAAACGCCACCATCACCCTGCATTTTGCGTTGCGTCTGGACAGCGGCGAAACGGTGGACACCACCTTTGAGAAAGCGCCAGCGACGCTGACCATCGGTGATGGCAACCTGCCGGAAGGCTTTGAGCGTCATTTGCTGGGCCTGGCGGTGGGCGACCATCGCACCGTCCGTGTTGAGCCGGAAGATGCTTTCGGTCAGCACAATCCGCAGAACCTCCAGACCTTCAAGCGTGACCAGTTCGGCGCCGACATCGAGCCGGGCATGGTGATGTCGTTCGCTGATGCCGGTAACAATGAGTTACCCGGCGTTATTGCGGAAATCGAAGGCGACTTTGTTACAGTGGACTTCAACCACCCTTTGGCCGGCAAATCGCTGGACTTCGAAGTGGAAATTCTCGCTATAGAGAGCGCGACTGATGGACATTAAACTGGCCAATCCGCGCGGCTTCTGCGCTGGAGTCGACCGCGCCATCGATATCGTTAACCGGGCATTGGAGCTTTATGGTGCGCCGCTCTACGTGCGTCATGAAGTGGTGCACAACAAATTCGTGGTCGACGATCTGCGCCAGCGCGGTGCTGTTTTTGTCGATGAGCTGGACGAAGTACCGGACAATCAACTGGTGATTTTTTCTGCTCACGGCGTGTCGCAGGCAGTGCGGACCGAGGCCGACAAGCGCGGTCTGAAAGTGTTCGATGCCACCTGCCCACTGGTGACCAAGGTGCATCTTGAAGTATCGCGCTACAGCGCCGACGGTATGGAATGCATTCTGATTGGTCACCGTGGCCACCCGGAAGTCGAAGGCACCATGGGTCAGTACGATCACAGCCAGGGCGGCGATATTTACCTGGTCGAGAACGAAGACGACGTCGCCACTCTGCCGGTGCGTGATGAAAGCCGTTTGGCCTATGTCACCCAGACGACCCTGTCGATGGACGACACCGCTCGTATCATCGATGCCCTGCGTGCGCGTTTCCCGCTGATCGAGGGACCGCGCAAAGACGACATCTGCTACGCCACTCAGAATCGCCAGGACGCGGTGAAAACCCTTGCTGCCGAATGCGACATCGTATTGGTCGTTGGCTCCCCGAATTCGTCCAATTCCAATCGATTGCGCGAGCTCGCTGAACGCATGGGTTGCGAAGCCTATCTACTCGACGACGCCAGCCAGTTGCAGGCCAAATGGTTCGAAGGCAAACAACGCATTGGCGTGACAGCCGGCGCTTCCGCTCCGGAAATTCTGGTGACTCAGGTATTGGATGGATTAAAAGCCATCGGCGCTAAAGCTCCCATCGAACTGGATGGCATCCCCGAGAACATCACCTTCTCCATCCCCCGCGAACTGCGCATGAAGGATCTGGGTTAGACCGGACTCTCTCGACGCAAAACATGAAACGGTTGGCAAATTTAACGGCTGACCGTCTCTCACCGCTGCCCTTTCGACCACCGCTCGATTAGCCTGTTTGTTCCACGCCTGACACGGATGAAAGGCATGCACACAGCGAAAGGACTGACGCTGATCGAATTGCTGGTGAGCCTGGCACTGCTCGCAATACTGAGCGCCATGGCGTTACCCAGCTACCGTCAATTGATTCAATTTCAAAGTGCCGATCGGTTGCGTGATGATTTGTTTGCCGCCTTGATGTCGGCGCGTAATCAGGCCACGACCCTGGGTTTGCCCGTCACTATCTGTGGGGCTGCTAATAATCTGTTTACTGCCGAACCGGCTGATTTACGCTGCATTAGCCCGGCCAAAGACTGGTCCGCTGGCTGGTTTGTGTTTATTGATTTAAATGAAGATCGCAAACATCAGCCAGCTGAACGAGTGCTGTCGGTGTATGAAGACACTCCCGCCGATGCTGACCTGACATATAACCAGTCCTATACCCTTCGATTTAACCGCCAAGGTCGCAGTCCCGGCAATAACGGCACCTTTCAGGTACGCAACAACGATATTGGCTATTTGCAATGTGTGGTGGTGTCGAGCACCGGGCGCTTTCGTTTTGAAGTGGCTGGTGATAGACACTGCAGTGCTCAGGCAAGCTGAGATGAAGGTTTCAGCAAGACAGAATGGCGCCACGCTGATTGAAGTTTTGATTGCCGTCGTGCTCCTCGCTATCGGTTTCCTCGGTTATGCCCAGTTACAAACCCGGGCCTTGCAAATCAGCAACGAAGCGCTTTATCAAAGCCGCGCTGCGGTAATGGCGGAGTCTTTGTTCGAGCGATTACGAGCAAATCGTCACCAGGCGCTTAACGGCAATGACTACCTTTTTAATTACGACGGCCAGGGCAACCTGCCGTCGCAGCCAGACTGTGACCTCCAGGATTGCAGCGCAGCGCAAATTGCCCAGCGCGATCTGGCGCTTTGGCTGGAGCAACTCAAGGGCACACTGCCCGGAGTGAGCGCCCGTTTAGAGCGTAAGGGGCACCGTTTTAAGTTATCGATGGATTGGCCCGGCCAAGGCGGACAGGGTCAGCCAGCGGCGGTCTTTATCACCCGGCTGTAAGTGAGGGTAGGGATGCAATCTTCACCCAAGACAATAGGCGCTAGTGGTTTTAGTTTGATTGAATTGCTGGTCGCCATGGCGCTGTCGTTGCTGATCATCAGCACGGTGACGTTGGCTTTGATCAACAGTCAGCGCAGTCACGCCTTGTTGCAACAGCAAGGGCGGTTGCAGGAAACAGCGCGCCTGGCCATGGATATTATTTTGGCGGACTTAAAACAGGTCGGTTTCGTGGGTTGCCCATCCGGTCTATTGAATATTGCCAATTTGGTCAGACCCGACAGCGAAGATTATTTCTCACTGTTTCCTTTAATAAGCGCTGAAGATGATATCGACGATCCTGATCATGATGTCGTAGTTGGCACCGATGTCATCACCCTGACTTTGCTCGAAACCGACGCCGCCTTCAGTGTCGAAAATCAGACGAGTAATGGCAGCGAAACCTATCTCACTCTGGCCAGCGGCAGCCGCTTCGACAGCGGTTACGATGGTGAGATTATGGTGCTGGTCGATAGCAACTGTACCAATATGGCCATTTTCCGGGCCACCCGGATTAGCAATACCTCGCTAGCAGTAACGACCTTACCGCCGGAGTCAAACGAACGTAATAACTACAATTGCACGCATCGGTTGAGAGGCAATTTTACCTGCTCAGATACCAGCAATGCCGACGTTCAGCCAACCTATGCACCGGGTTCCATGCTCTATCCGTTGCAGCAGCGTAGCTATGCAATTCGCAATAAAGACAACGCCGGTAACGAGCTGGGGCAAATCAATACCACCGCAAACGACGAGATGCTGCTCAAAGGTGTCGATGATCTACAGCTGCTGTATGGCCTGGACACCGACAACCCTCGCGATGGCATCGTCGACCGCTTTGTTGATGCCCAGCAGATTAAGGCGTCCAGCGTGTTGGATTTTTCTCAGCTTGTGGTCGTTGAGCTAAGCGTCACGGTCAGCTCGGAGTCTTCGCTAGAAAGCGACGAGGCACTTTCCACAACGCTTTCTACGACGTTATCCAGCAGCGTTTATCTGCACAATGGAGGCTGGTGATGCGTGCAGTCAAACAGCAATCCGGCGTGGTGTTGATTCTGGTGCTGGTGTTTATGTTGGTGCTCAGTATTGCCGCTGTGGCGGCCATGCAGTTGGCGACTATGGAGCAGCAACTGAGCGGTCATCTGAGTGAGCGCAATCGCAGTTTGCAGTGGACAGAAGCGGCACTGACGAACATCGTCGATGATTTGAGGCTGGCCGATTTTGAGATCAATGCGGCCGGTCAGCTGTGTGAAACTGACTCCAATCATTGTTTTTCCAGCCAGTGTCTACAAGGACGATGCTTCGATGGCAGCTACAATGCCGCCCTCGAAGCTGATGAGGCTGATCAATGTATTTTGTCGGCGCGCAGTGCGCAGGATGAATGGTTTCAGGATCCGTCTCGCTGGTTAAGCTCAGGTCAGAATCAGCAGTCGGAACTCGAATTTTCTGCCGCCGCCGACTCGGTACCGGTCTATGGCTTGATCGAATGGCGCTGTTTTATACCCATCGACAACACCGACCCGAGCGTCAACAACGCTCATCAATTTCAGTTCAGTCACTGGCAGCCGTTGTTCCGTATCACCGCTTATACCTTGGGCCGCGGCGAACAGGCGCGAGTGATGACCCAGGTTTTATATAGCCCAGGTAAAGGTCGTTTTGGCTGGCGTGAAATACCGCTGCGTTTTGCACCCTGAGATATTTCAATCAAGGAGGATTGAGATGCACAAACAACGGGGATTTACCCTGATCGAGCTAATGATGGTTATGGCCATTCTTGCCATTTTGTTAGCGCTGGTTATTCCGGGCTACCAGCAAACGGTGCGTCAATCGCGACGTACTGAAGCGGTCAGCTTGTTAACGACTGTGGCCAGTTTGCAACAACAATTAAAAACCCGTGCCGGGCATTTCACCAGCGATACCGCCGAACTGGATACGACCTTATTGAAGCAGGATTATTATCAACTGAGCATGGTTGTGGGTGGCGAGACCCCACTGAATATTTCGACTGGGTCATCTCATGTGCAGCTCGATTGCACCGCCGATCCCTGTTTCAAAGTGATTGCCGTCGCCGGGGGTAGTCAGCAAGCCGATACCGACTGCGCCATCTTCACCCTCGACCATCTCAGTCGCAAACGTTCCTACGATCATAACGGTCAACAAAACCAGGCCGGGCCGGACGATCCCTGCTGGTAAGCCCGCGCTTAAGGGCTCGGACTTGTCCTGACCCGGTCTTTGCCGGACAATACCGCCCCGCTCGCGACAAGGGTTCGCCTTTCATGACATTGCGCGTCGCTCTGGCCCAGTTCCGGTTCCCGGTGGGCGACATTCCCGGTAACACCGACAAGGTGCTCGATCTGGCGCGCGAGGCCCAGGCCGATGGCGCCGACCTGATCGTTTTTCCCGAACTCACCCTGGCCGGTTATCCACCGGAAGATCTGCTGCTGCGTCCCAGTCTGGAGTTGCGCATCAATGAGGCGATTGAACGGCTGAAGACGGCTGAGCTGAACATCGCCATGGTGGTGGGTTATCCGGAACGTGAAGCGGGCAAACTCTACAACAAGGCCATGGTGGTTCAGCATGGCCGGGTTATCGCCGACTACCGCAAACAGCATCTGCCCAATTACCAGGTGTTCGATGAAAAACGCTATTTCACCAAAGCCAGTGAAACCTGCGTGTTCGAATTCAAAGGCGCCAGGATTGCGCTGACCATCTGCGAAGACATCTGGTACGACGGCCCGGCCCGTCGCGCCGCCGAAGCCGGTGCCGAGATCAACATCAACATCAACGGCAGTCCCTATCATATCGATCGCGAAGCCCAGCGCCATGAGCAAGTCGGGCGGGTGGCGCGTTCGACCAATATGACCACGGTCTACGTCAATCACATCGGCGGTCAGGACGAACTGGTGTTCGATGGCGCCTCTTTTATTGCCGAAGCCGATGGCCGCATCAGCCTGACCTTGCCGGCCTATCGCGAATGTCTGCACAGCTGCGATCTGGAACGCACCGAGTCTGGCTGGCGGGTCACCGAGCCGGTCAAGGCGCCGGTCTTGTCGATTGAAGCCTCGCTCTATGAAGCACTGAAACTGGGCCTGGCCGACTATGTCAATCGCAACGGTTTTCCGGGCGTGGTGTTGGGTCTGTCCGGTGGTATCGATTCGGCATTGAGCGCGGCCATTGCTGTCGATGCGCTCGGCCCGGATCGGGTTATGGCGGTGATGATGCCCTACCAATACACCGCCAAGATGAGCCTGGAAGACGCTGAAGCCGAAGCCAAACTGCTGGGCATCCGCTATGAAGTGCTGCCCATCGGTGATGCCTATGAAGCGGCGCACACTACCCTGGCACCTATGTTTGCAGGCAAGGCCGTCGATACCACCGAGCAAAATATGCAGTCGCGGTTGCGCGGCCTGTTTCTGATGGCGCTCTCCAACAAGCTCGGTTTCATGGTGCTGACCACCGGCAACAAGAGTGAGATGGCGGTCGGTTACGCCACGCTGTATGGCGATATGTGCGGTGGTTTCAACGCGCTCAAAGACGTGCCCAAAACCTGGGTGTATCGCCTGGCGCGCTGGCGCAACACTCAAGGCGAAGCAATTCCAGAACGAGTGATTACCCGACCGCCGTCGGCCGAGCTGGCGCCGGATCAAAAAGACGAAGACAGCCTGCCCGGCTACGACATCCTCGACGCCATTATCGAGCGCTATGTCGAACGCGACGAAAGCCTCGAAGCCATTGTTGCCGCCGGCTTCGAGCGCGACGTCGTCGCTCAGGTTATTCGCCTGATCGACATCAACGAATACAAGCGCCGTCAGGCACCGGAAGGCGTGCGGGTGACTCCGCGCGGTTTCGGCCGGGATCGGCGCTACCCCATTACCCAAGGGTGGAAACCAGGACTATGAATATTCTCTGGGATTTGGACGGCACGCTGGTCGATTCCATGCCGGTGATCGTGCAGGCGATGAATGAAACCCGCCGGGCGTACGATCTGCCTGCGTTACCCTTTGCCGAATTAAAACCCTTTATCGGCCCGTCCATTCATCCGACCTTTGCGCACTTTCTGAACACCGACGACGCTGAACGCATTGACGCGGCGGTGCGTCATTACCGCGCGATCTGCGATGAAACACTGGCTGATATTCCGGTGTTTGACGGCGTTGAGTCGGTGCTTGAATCGCTGGCCGAAGCCGGTTGTCAGCAGTTTGTGGCGACGGCCAAGTACCGGCCGGTCGCTCGTGAACTGTTGAAACTGACCGGTCTGGATCGCTGGTTTATCGACGTCTATGGCTCGGGTGAGGGCGGTGCGTTGGGCCACAAGCCCGAATTGCTGGCACATTTGCTGGCGGAGGAAGGCTTGCGTCCGGCGGAAACGCTGATGATCGGCGACACCCATTACGATATGGCAGCCGCCCGCGCCAATGACCTGACCGCCATCGGCGTTGCCTGGGGTTATGGCGAAAACGACGCTTTGCTTGAGGGTGGCGCGCACCACCTGGTTAACACGCCGGATGAGTTGCTGGCGGCGATTCGTGCCAGCCTGGTTTGCGTTTGCTAACTAAACCAGCCCAGCGTCAGCAACTTAACCCACCAGCGTTCCTGCTCGATGTAGGGTGAGTGGTATTCGCCATTGCGCAGCGTCGGGTGATCAGGATACTGCTCGCGCAACTGGGCCAGTGCCAGTGTTCGGTCATCCGGACGGCCCAACGCTTCATAAGACTCGATCAGCACCACCAAGGCATCACTTTGCGCGCTGACGCCCGGGTAGTGTGTCTGTACGACTTTGGCGCGCTCGGCCGCGGCAATCCAGGCGCCGCGACGCATATAGTAGTCGGCCACCACCAGTTCGTGGCGTGCCAGCGCATCCTTCAGCAGAATCATCGTATCGATGGCTTCACTACGATAGGCCGAGGTCGGAAAACGGTCGGTGTAGTCTTTCAGTGCACTGAAGGCACGTTCACCATCCTGCTGCGAACGCTGCGCCAAATCCCCGCGTCCGGTGATGCCGGCATTTTCTTCATAGAGCCGGTAATAGCTCATGCCTTTCAGGTACCAGGCGTAATCGACGCTCGGATGGTCCGGATTCAGGCGGGTAAAGCGATCGGCATCCAGCACGGCCTGAGCAAAATCGCGGCTGCGATAGCGCGCGTACATCAGATCAAGCTGGGTTTGCTGAGCGTAGCGACCGAAGGGAAAACGGTTCTGTAACTGTTCCAGCGTATCAATCGCCAAATCATAACTCTGGCGGTCAATGTAGTCGGATGCCTGTTCATAGAGCGCCTGCTCGGATTCGGCATCATTGGAACCGAAGAGCGCGCAGCCGCCCAGGCCGGTCACTAAAATGAACAAAGTAAGGAGCTTGGTGAACAACGAAGGCATGGGTTGAATCCGGCCGGTGACGTACAATGGGCGGCTATTGTAACCACAGTCACCTAAGGGCACCAATGATCGCATCCGCCGAGCGCCTGATCGAAACGGTTGAGGTTCCTCTGGAACTGGGCCGGAAACGCTTTGACCAGATCGCCGCCACTCTGTTCAGTGAGCATTCCCGCTCGCGCATTCAGCAATGGATCAAAGACGGCGAGTTGCGCGTCGACGGCCAGGTGCGCAAAGCCAAAGACAAACTGATCGGTGGTGAAACCCTGCATCTGGATGCAACGCTTGAGGCCGACGAGCGCTGGGAAGCCGAGCCGGTCGAATTGGATGTGGTCTACGCCGATGATGACCTCATTGTTATCGATAAACCCGCCGGCCTGGTGGTGCATCCTGGCGCTGGTACGCCCGGCGGTACGGTGCTCAACGGCCTGCTGTATCACTACCCGGAACTGGCGCAGGTGCCGCGTGCTGGCATCGTCCACCGACTCGATAAAGACACCACGGGCTTGATGGTGGTGGCGCGCAGCCTGACCGCCCACACCTCCTTAGTAAATCAATTGCAAACCCGCACCATGGGCCGCGAATACGAGGCGGTAGCCAGTGGCGTGATGACCGGTGGCGGTACCGTCGACGAGCCAATCGGTCGTCACCCGACCCAGCGCGTCAAGATGGCGGTGACCCCGGTGGGTAAGGAAGCGGTTACTCACTATCGGGTGCTGGAACGTTTTCGTAACCACACGCTGGTGCGCTGCAAGCTGGAAAGCGGCCGCACTCACCAGATTCGTGTGCATCTGTCGCACATCGGTTATCCGCTGGTGGGCGACCCGCTCTACGCCGGTCGCCACCGCCTGCCCAAGGGTGTGCATCCGCAGGTGGCCGAAGCCTTGCGCAACTTCGGGCGTCAGGCATTACACGCAGCACGACTGGAACTGCAGCACCCAAAAACGGGTGAGGTGATGGCCTGGGAATCGGAATTGCCGGACGATCTGATTGATTTGCTGGCGCTACTGGAAGCCGAAGTGGAAGGCGATTTGCCATGAGTGTCACCTTTCCGGACTGGCCGTTGCCGCAAGGTGTCCGCTTAGCCTGGACGCAACGCTCTGGCGGTGTCAGCCAGGCACCATTCGACAGTTTCAATTTGGCGCATCATGTCGGTGACGATGCCGCCGCTGTTGATGCCAACCGTCAGCAACTGCTCACTTCGCTGCCCGGCTGCACCGATATCCGCTGGCTCAGCCAGGTGCACGGTACCGATGTCAAAGATGTCTGCCTCAGTCAAAACGGTGAGCCTGCCGATGCGGCTATTACCTCTGAACCCGGGCTCGCCGCCTGCGTGATGACCGCCGACTGTTTACCGGTGTTCTTCTGGCAGCAGGATGGCCGTCAGGTCGCCATCGCCCACGCTGGCTGGCGCGGCTTGGCCGGCGGCGTGCTGGCGAATACGCTGGCGCAATTCGATGATCCGGCGCAGGTGCAGTGTGGTCTTGGTCCCGCCATCGGTCGGACCGCTTTTGAAGTTGGCGCTGATGTCGTCGACGCCTTCTCTGGTTGGCCCAATGCCGATCTTGCTTTTCAGCCTACCGGCAAGGCCAATAAATGGCTGGCCGATTTGCCAGCGTTGGCTGCGGCCTGGTTACAGCGAGCTGGAGTTGCAACGGTGTATTGCTGCGGCGAATGCACCTTTGTGCAGGGCGATGACTACTATTCCTACCGACGTGATGGCCGCACCGGCCGCATGGCTAATCTGATCTGGATTGCCGCCAAATAAAGTGCTGCTTGACTAAGGTCAAAGCACCGCATTTCAAGCGCTTGTTATTGCGTCCTATGCCCCTATCTGCTTGGGTAACAGAAACCTCGATGAGGACACCTCATGCGTATTGATCGTTTGACCTCGAAACTGCAGGTCGCGCTCTCAGATGCCCAATCCATTGCGCTTGGGCGGGACCACAACTTTATGGAACCGGCGCACTTGCTGCAGGCGCTGATCGAGCAAAAAGGCTCGTCCATCGTGCCGATGCTGAATCAGGCCGGCGTTAATCTGGGTCAGTTAAAGCAGTCGCTGGGTCATTATCTGGATGGCCTCGCCGTGATCGACAATCACGACGGCGAAGTGCATATGTCCAACGATCTCGGCCGGGTGATGAACCTGGCTGACAAGCTGGCGCAAAAACGCGACGACCAGTTTATTGCCAGTGAACTGGTGCTATTGGCCATGGTTCAGGATCGCTCGCGCATTGCTTCGTTGCTGCAAGAAGCCGGTGCCACCAGCGCCAAGCTGGAAGCGGCCATCGATGCCATTCGTGGTGGCGAATCGGTGAACAGCGCCGAAGCCGAAGAAAGCCGTCAGGCGTTGGAGCGTTACACCATCGATCTGACCGAACGCGCCGAATCCGGCAAGCTCGATCCGGTGATTGGCCGCGACGACGAAATCCGTCGCACCATTCAGGTATTGCAGCGCCGTCGCAAAAATAACCCGGTGCTGATCGGCGAACCCGGCGTCGGTAAAACCGCCATCGTTGAAGGTTTGGCGCAGCGTATCGTCAACGGTGAAGTGCCGGAAAACCTGAAGAATAAGCGCGTCTTATCGCTCGACCTAGGCGCCTTGCTGGCCGGTGCTAAATACCGCGGCGAATTCGAAGAACGCTTGAAAGCAGTCTTGAACGAGTTGTCGAAACAGGAAGGTCAGATCATTCTGTTTATCGACGAACTGCACACCATGGTTGGTGCCGGCAAAGCCGAAGGCGCTATGGACGCCGGCAATATGCTTAAGCCGGCCTTGGCGCGTGGCGAACTGCATTGCGTGGGTGCCACCACGCTCAACGAATACCGCCAGCACATCGAAAAAGACGGTGCTTTGGAGCGGCGTTTTCAAAAGGTCGTGGTTAACGAGCCGAGCGAAGAAGACTCCATCGCTATCCTGCGCGGTTTGAAAGAACGCTACGAAGTGCACCACGGTGTCACCATTACCGACTCGGCCATTATTGCCGCAGTAAAACTGTCGCAACGTTATATCACCGACCGGCAATTGCCCGACAAGGCGATCGACCTGGTCGATGAAGCCGCCAGCCGTATTCGCATGGAAATCGACTCCAAACCGGAGAGCATGGACAAGCTTGAGCGTCGTCTGATTCAGTTGAAAATTGAAGCCGAAGCGCTGAAAAAAGACGACGACAAATTGACCCGCAAAACGCTCGACCAACTGAACAGCACCATCGAACAGTTGGAGCGCGAATACGCCGACTTAGAAGAAATCTGGAATACCGAGAAGGCGGCAGTGCAGGGCACCCAGTCAATCAAAGAAGCGCTGGAACAAACTCGCGTCGAGCTGGAAAATGCCCGCCGCAGCGGTGATCTGGCGCGGATGTCCGAGCTGCAGTACGGCCGCATTCCCGATCTGCAAAAGCAGCTCGATATGGCCAGCCAGGCGGAAATGATGGACATGCAGTTGCTGCATAACAAAGTGACTGACGAAAGTATCGCCAACGTTATCGCGCGCTGGACCGGTATTCCGGTCGAGAAGATGCTCGAAGGCGAACGCGAAAAACTGCTGCGCATGGAAGACAATCTGCACGGTCGGGTGGTCGGTCAGCACGAGGCGGTTGAAGCCGTGGCCAACGCTATTCGTCGCTCGCGTTCAGGACTGTCCGATCCGAACCGACCCAATGGCTCCTTCTTGTTCCTCGGTCCGACCGGTGTCGGTAAAACCGAGCTGTGCAAAGCGCTGGCCGGTTTTCTGTTCGACACCGAAGACGCCATGGTACGCATCGACATGTCCGAGTTTATGGAGAAACACTCGGTTGCGCGTTTGATCGGTGCCCCGCCGGGCTATGTCGGTTATGAAGAGGGTGGTTATCTGACCGAAGCAGTACGCCGCCGGCCTTACTCGGTGATACTGCTCGACGAAGTCGAAAAGGCGCACCCGGATGTGTTCAATATCCTATTGCAGGTGCTTGACGATGGTCGTCTGACCGATGGTCAGGGTCGCACCGTTGACTTCCGCAACACCGTTATTGTCATGACGTCCAACCTGGGTAGCGACATCATTCAGTCGCTGGCGGGTGAGGAAAATTACGAGTCGATGAAGTCGGCGGTCATGGAGGTCGTCGGCCAGCATTTCCGGCCGGAATTTATCAACCGGGTCGATGAAGTGGTGGTGTTCCACCCGTTGGCTGAAGATCAGATTCGTGGCATTGCCGCTATCCAACTCGACGGCTTGCGCAAGCGTTTGGCCGACCAGGGGCTGAAACTGCACCTGACCGATGCTGCCATGGACAAGCTCTGCGCCGCCGGTTATGACCCGGTTTATGGCGCTCGTCCGCTCAAACGCACCATTCAGCGTGAGCTGGAAAATGGCCTGGCGCAATCGCTGTTGCGCGGTGATTTTGGCTATGGCGACGCCATTGAGGCCGATGTTCGGGATGATCAGATCGTCTTTACCGTCGGCCACTGAGTCGTTGATAAACGCAACCCGGGCACTGCCCGGGTTTTTTTTGAGCAGGATTTGACAGGGTTGATAAAGCGCTTTATCTTCGCGGCAATAAGCGAATAATAACAACCGTACTGATGTTACCCAGGTGACTTGCCGCCATGCCCAACACCCGTAAACGCGCCACTCAGTCCGACGTCGCCCGCCTGGCAGGCGTGTCTCCGGCCGTGGTGTCGACGGTGATTCGCGGCAAGAGCAACCACAATATCCGGGTCAGCGACGAAACCCGGCTGCGCGTGCTTGAGGCCATGAAAGAACTCAATTACGTGCCGGATGTGGTGGCCCAGACTTTGGCCGGCGGCAAGCGCCGTATCATCGGCCTGTTCAGTTTCGAAGCGGTGTTCCCCAAAGAGCAGAACGACTTCTTCCGGCCGTTCCTGCTCGGTGTCGAAAAGGCCGCCGAAGCCAATGGCTACGACCTGATGTTGTTTACTTCAGCGCCGGTGAAAAACGGTCGCCGCGCTATTTACAGCGACGGCATTAACCGTCTGGCGCTGGCCGATGGGGTGGTATTGATGGGTCGCAACCCGGCGCCGGAAGACCTGCAACGGCTCGACGACGAAGGTTTTCCCTTTGTTTATATCGGTCGTAAAGACGCGCCAGGGCGAAGCCTCAGCTATGTGGCAGCCGATTACCGCCACGCCACCCTGGATGTGCTGGAACAATTTAGCGAGCACGGCCACCGGCGTGTGCTCTACCTGGGCGAAGCCAAACCCAGTGAGCGCCACCATGATCGCGAAGCTGGCTATCAGGATGCGCTGTCGCGCGAGCTGATCGACAGCGATGCCTCGTTACGCCATCGCCGAGCGGCCACCCAGTTGGACGCCGCCTGGCTCGAGGGCGTTTTGGCCGCCGGCGCCACCGCTGCGGTGGTTGAAGACATCCTGCAAGCGGAGCAGCTGTTTCGCTTGTTAACGGATCGTGGTCTGAGCGTGCCGGATGATTTCACTATTGGTCTGCTCGGCGAGCCCGATGCGCCGACCGACCTGAATCTGGACTGGTGTGGTTTCACCATACCGCGTGAGGAGATGGGCTTTCAGGCTTTTATCTCGCTGCTGTCGCGGTTGGAACGACCCATGGCGAAAGCCGCCATGCAAGTGACGTTGCCTTGCACCTTCCACCCCGGAGCCACACTGGCTCCCTGTCCGGCGCTTACCGCCTGACAGTCTAAACCCCAGGAAACCAGCGGACAGCGGAGTCCACCAGCAACAAAAACAACAAAGAGGTTTAAATGATAATGCGCTTAATCAAAACCACTACCTTCGCCTTAGGCCTTGGCCTGGCGATCAGCTCTCACACTCAGGCGGAAGATCTGCGTTTTACCGTCTGGACCGGCAGTGCCGCTCATCTGGGTATGCTCAATGAGTTTGCCGATGGCTTTCGTGAAACCCACCCGAATGTGAATGTTCAGTTTGAAACCATTCCGTTCGGCGACTACATCCAGAAGCTGACCTTGCAGATTGGCGGTGGTAACCCACCGGATCTGGGCTGGATGCTCGAAGGCGCCGCCCCGACCTTTATCGAATCCAACGTCCTGCAGGACATCAGCCCGACCTTAACGGCCAACACAGAATACCAACTGGATGACTTCGCCGACTCGGCCATGGGCCTGTGGTACAAGGACGACGCTCTGTATGGCGTGCCGTTTTCCACGTCGCCTTTCGTCGTCTTCTACAACGCCGATCTGTTCGAAGCCGCTGGTCTGGATAACCCGTCCGAACTGGCTGCCCGTGGTGAGTGGACCTGGGAAACACTGCGTGAATCCGCCGCCCAACTGGCCGATGCCAGCAACGGACGTTACGGCTTTGAATCCATGGACGGCCAGGGTTACGACAGCCGTGTTTGGGACACCCTGGTACCGCTGATTCGTGCCTACGGTGGCGATGTTTGGGAAGGCGACAGCTGCACCCTGGACAGCCCTGAAGCCGTGCAAGCGGTTGAGCTCTATCACGACATGATCTTTGCCGATCAATCGGCAGTTCCGCCGGGTGAAATGGGCGACTTCTTCAACGGTCAGTCAGCCCTGACTTACACCCAGATCTCGCGCGCCTCCAAACTCGATGACGCCGATTTTGACTGGGGCATCGCACCGATGCCATCCGGCCCGGCCGGCGCCAGCCCGATCATTGGTCAGGCCGCCATCGTGGTGTTCAAAGGCAGCCCGAATGCTGAACTCGCCACCGAATTCCTGGCCTATATGACCAGCCAGATTGGTGTTGAACGCATGGCCGAATATTTCCCGCCAGCGCGTACCTCGGTATTGGCATCGACCGCCTTTTTGAACTCCAACCCGCGTCTGAATGAGCAAATGATGACCGTGGTCGGTGAGCAGATTGAGCACGGTCGGGTGCTGCCGGCGCATGAGCGTCTGCCGATGATCAAGTCCGCCACACGCGGCACTCTGGATCGTCTGTGGTTGCCTGATGCCGATGTGGCTGAAGTGCTGAGCGATGCCTGCCGTCGCATCGAACGCGAGCTGTAATTGGCGCGCGTGCTGAGTCAAACGGACGTCGGCAACAGCCGGCGTCCCCTGTTTTGTTTCGTCTGGTAAGAGCTATGTCTTCGACACCTGTCGTTACCGCACCAACAATGAATCGTTCGGCGCGCTTTCACGAAAGCCTGTCGGGCTGGTTATTCATCAGTCCGTTGCTGACCGGTTTCTGTTTGTTTTTTGTCGGTCCCTTGATTGCCATCTTTGTGTACTCGCTGACCGAGTGGAATATTTTGTCGCAACAATCCAGCTTTGTTGGTTTGGAAAATTATCGCGACATCCTCTTTGAGAATCCTGAATTCTGGGAAGTGCTGCGCAACTCCCTGGTGTTCGCTGCCGGCCTGGTGCCATTGAATGTGGCGCTCGCTCTGGTATTGGCGTTGGCACTGAATCGCGCTTTTCACGGCGTTATTGTGTTTCGCACTATGTTTTTCGCACCGGTGGTCACTGCCGGTGCTGCCTGGGCCATTGTGTGGACTTTTTTGCTGCAAAAAGAATCCGGCGGCATCAATCAGATGCTGGCGCTGATTGGCATCGATGGTCCTAACTGGTTGCGCCAACCGGACTGGGCCATGTTCAGCGTTATCGTCACCCGGGTGCTGAAAAACGTCGGCTTGAATATGATTTTGTATCTGGCCGCTTTGCAAACCATTCCGCGCGATTACGCCGAAGCCGCGACGCTTGATGGCGCTGGTCGCTGGCATATTTTCCGTCATCTGACCTGGCCAATGCTGGCGCCGACGACGCTGGTGATCAGCATCGTCACCGTGGTCGGTTCGTTAAAAGTGTTCGATCACATCTATCTGATGACCGGTGGTGGGCCGGAAAATGCCACTCTGGTGCTTGCTTATTACATCTACGAACGCGCCTTCGAATTCTTCGAAGTCGGTTACGCCAGTGCGCTCGCTGTGGTGCTCTTTGTAGTCACCCTGGGTCTCACCCTGGCGCAGTGGTTTATGAAGAAGGAGAGCAACTGAGATGACTAGCTTGGTTCAAAGTTCGCGCTCCTATGAGGCTGGCGACCGTGGCCGGTTAATTCGCCTGTCGCTGAAAAAAATCTGTTGGTATCTGGCGTTGATCGGCCTGAGCATTCCGTTCGTGTTTCCCTTTATCTGGATGCTGTCCGGATCGCTGAAAACACAGAGTGAAATTACCGCCTTTCCGCCCAAGCTGATTCCCGAAAGTCCGGCCTGGGAAAACTACGTCGAGATTTTCAGTTACCAGCCCTTTGCACAGCAATATTTTAATTCGCTGTACATTGCGGCGGCGGTCACGCTGCTGATTCTTGCCGTCGCTTCGCTGGCCGGTTACGCCTTCGCGCGGCTGAAATTTCGCGGCAGTAATTTCTTATTCGTCTTCCTGTTAATGGGGCTGATGATGCCCGAGGAAGTCACCATCATTCCCAACTTTTACTGGATGAAACATCTGGGGTTGGTGAATACCCATTGGCCATTGATCCTGCTGCCGGTGTTCGGCTCGCAAGGCATCATCGCCACCTTTTTGATGCGCCAGTTCTTCGCGGCTTTGCCAGTGGAATTGGAAGAAGCGGCCAAGCTCGATGGCCTCAGTCGCTTCGGCATCTTCTGGCGCATTGCGCTGCCCTTGTCGAAACCGGCGCTTGCGGCGGTCGCCATCATATCCTTCCTGCATTCCTGGAATCTGCTGCTGGAACCTTTGGTGTTCCTCAGTGATCTGGACAAATTCACCGTACCACTGGCACTGACCAACTTCTCCGATGCTTACGGTTTACCTCTGTGGCATCTGCAACTGGCGGCAACCTCGCTGTCGGTGATTCCGGTCTTGTTGGTGTACATCATCGCCCAGCGACAAATCGTCGAAAGTTTCGCGATGTCGGGCGTTAAGGGGTAAGCATGACTCAAGCAACCAAAACCACTACCGTGGCCACCCAACCAGCACCGCATTATCAACTGGTGGTAATGGGCGGTGGGCCTTCCGGTGCTATGGCCGCAACCATGGCCGCGCGTCTTGGCGTGAAAACCTTGCTGATCGAACGCGGCGGTTTTCTCGGCGGCACGTTAACCATGATGGGCGTCAGTCCGATGATGACCTTTCACAATCCGGCCGGTGAACAGGTCGTCTGGGGACTGGCGGATGAAATGGTCGAACGGCTCAAGGCGCTGGGTGCGTCACCCGGTCATGTCGTCGACTCAATTACCTATTGTTCTACGGTCACACCCTTCGATGCCGAAGCTTTGAAGCGCGTTTTGGAAGAAATGGTGGTCGAGGCCGGTGCCGATATTCTCTACCACACCATGCTTGCCGATGTGAAAGTTGAAGGCGATCGCATTAAGCATCTGGTGGTATGCAACAAAGGCGGCTTGTCGGAAGTGACCGCCGATCATTTTATCGATGCCACCGGTGATGGCGACCTGTCATCGCGCGCGGGTATTCCGTTCGAAATGGGTCGCGAAGGCGATCATGCCACTCAGCCGATGACGATGAACGTGAAGATCGGCGGTGTCGATATCGAGCGCATCAAAGCCGATGTTCAGGCGCACCCGGAAAACTATGAATTCGACCTTGGCCAGGAAGAGGGTGTACGCCGCGCCCTGGCAACCGAACGTCTCAGTCTGAAGGCTTTCGGCAAGCAGTGGATGGATTATCGCCGTCGCAATAACGTCACCATTCCACGCGAATACATCCTGTTTTTCGAAACCCATGAGCGTGGCACCGTGGTGGTTAACTCGTCACGTTTGCAGGGCTTCGATGCCACAAATCCCTGGGATGTGACGCGCGCTGAAATCGAAGGCCGTCGGCAGTGTTATCAGATTTATCGCTTCCTGAAAGACGAAGCCATTGGCTTTGAAAACAGTGTGCTGTTGTCGACGCCCTATCACGTCGGCGTGCGTGATTCGCGACGCATCAAAGGCGCTTATGTATTGACCGCTGATGATGTCATGAATCAGGTGAAATATGACGACACCGTGGTGCAGGGGGCTTATCCGATCGATGTGCATTCACCGGATAAAGAAGCCACCGAATCCATTCACCTGTCACCCAACCACACCTACTTTATTCCGTTGCGTTGCTTGTATGCGCCACAGATAAGCAACCTGGTGGTGGCTGGTCGTTGCATCAGTGCCGATCACAATGCGTTTTCAGCGATACGGGTAACGCCCATTGCCATGTCCATCGGTCAGGCTGCGGGTGCCGCTGCGGCCTTGGCGGCGGCAGGCAAGGTCAGCGTCGCCGAGGTTGATCCCAAGGCGGTGCAACAAGCGCTGCAGGATCAGGGCGCCAAGCTGAAACTCTGAAGCAGTAAAGTTTGGCGGCGGCTTTCGGGTCGCCGCTTTTTTTCATCTGAAAAGGAGGCAACTCACTCAATTTTTTCACCTAAACCCACTTCGAGGACACAACAATGACAATATTTTCGAAGCATTTTTTTACCTGCATACTCGGTGCAGTAATGGCGGCCAATGTTTACGCGGCACCGCCCAATCTGAACCACCAAAGTGTGGTTGTTGATCCGGCCAATCTGGCTGAAGATGACACCGGCGAGATTATTTTCCCAAGCCTGCTGCGGGTGGCCGATCATGTCGCCAATCCGCTGGGTAATTATTATCTGTATTTCGCGCCGCACGATGCGCCGGGCGATATTAAAGTCGCCTACGCTGATAACATCGAAGGCCCTTACACCGAATACGCCGGCAACCCGCTGATCGACAACAGCGGTCAGGGCAAGTTAGGTGTCTCGGCGGTTTCGCACGTGTCCAGCCCTAATGTTGTTTGGATGGAGCAATACAACAAATACTTCCTCTACTTCCATGGCGAAAACAACACCACGCGCTGGGCCTGGTCGACCGATGGTCTGAACTGGACGATAGCAAACGACAACATCGCCGTGACGGCGGCCGATTTTAACGCCGCCTTTGGCAGCGGTTTCACCGAAACCTCCTACGCGCGGGTGTTCGAATACACCATTCCAACCTGGGGCGATCGCTACACCATGGTGTTAATGGTTAACCGCAACAACACCCGCAGCATTGCTCTGGCAACCTCCAACGACGGCAAGCATTTCACGCCGCGCGACGGTGCCTTGGTATCGCCCGGGCCCGATGGTCAAAGCCATATTTCCGGTGCCTTTTATTGGCAGGACGCCGGCAAGCACTATGTGCTGTATCACGGTGCCAGCAATATTTATTACACCGAAGTGGGCGCTAATTTCGATCAGGAAATTCATCATGGAATTTTCTACGATCCGGCCAGCATCGGCCCTGAATACAACAAGGCCGCCGAGCCCTTCCTGCACTATGAAAATGGCCAGTGGCATATGTTCTATTCGGTGGGTCCGCGCCTGAGTCAGAAGATCGGTTATGCCAATGAAAGTGATCCACCACCGACCGCCGATCTTGGCATCGTTGTCGACAACGACAGCGCCGATTTTCTACGCAGCAGTAGCGGCTGGTTGAGCAGTAACTCCACCTATGGCTACTGGGGCACCGATTATCTGGTCGATGAAAACGCCGGTACCGATGCGGATGTCTGGGCGGTGTGGCAACCGACGCTGCCGACCAGTGGTGAATATCAGGTTTACGCCCGGTGGAGTGCAAACAGCAACCGACCGGATGCGGTTCTGTATCGCGTTTATCACCAAGGCCAGGTTACCGAGGTTTGGAAAAACCAGACCATTAACGGCAACAGCTGGCAGTCGCTGGGCAGCTATTGGTTTGACGCCAACGACCAGGCTAATAACCGTGTATCCATCGACGCGGCGAGTGACTTAGGACGCACTATTGCCGATTCGGTGCACTTTGTGCCGGTCGACTAATCGGCTAAAAACAGCAGTGGCTGAAGCCACTGCTTTTTTTACCGCCATCACGATTACAGCGTGCCTTCGCGATAGGATTGATACGTCGTCGCAACCGCCGGTTGAAAACCCAGCTCTCGACTTAAACGACCATCGGCCTGCAAAAACCAGGGGTTTTCCAGAGGGGCGGCCGATGGGGCTATGGGTGAACCGGCCAAAGCGGTGAGTTCGTAAATCGTCATCGGCGCATCATCGACAATGTTCACCACTTTTTGGTCCATGACCCCGGTTAAAGCCAAGTTCACGGCGTTAGCGATGTCGCGGTGGTGAACCATGCTCATCCGGGTGGCCGGATGCCAGCCTAATCGCTCGACCAGATTCGCGACCATATCGATGTGTCCGTCATCATCGCCATACACAAATGCCAGCCGTAGAATCGACCAGTTCAAGCCACTGGCGCGCAGCGCGCGCTCAGCCTCCAGTTTGCTGGCGGGGTAGGCTAAAACCGGTGCAACCTCGTCGTCTTCGCGGGCTGGACGTGGCGTGTCTTTGTCGTAGATGTTGCTGGTGCTCGCCATGATAAACCGCGCTTCGGGTGCGAACTGCTGCGCCGCTGCAATCAGGTTCCGGGTACCTTCGGCGTTGGCTTTCCAGATCAGGTCTTCATCTTGAGTACGAAAGGTTGCGGCCAGATGGATGATGGCGGTTACACCCCGAACAGCATCGGGCAGGGTTGATGGGTCGAGCAGGTCACCTTCGACAATGGCGACGTCTTCTTCAATAGACTTTCCAGGGCGAACCAGTGCGCGACAATCGACACCATCAGCCACCAGGCGTTTGAGTAAACGCGAGCCCACCAAACCTGTGCTACCGGTTATTAAAATAGTCATGTTTCACTATCTCCAATTGGGTAATGTTCCAGACGTTCGGTAGCGGTTTGAAGTACGTTGGCGATCAGATTGAGAGTCTCTTCATCCACATCTTTGAAGGCGATTTCTCGGATCTGGGCAATGGGATTAGGAAGCCTTTCCCACAGCTGCCGCCCTTGCTCGGTCAGTGACAACACCCGTTGTCGTTTGTTGCTGGGATCTGGTGACTGATTGATAAAACCCTTACGCACCAATGCGCTGACAATGTCACTTAACGTTGGCTTTTCGACCTTAAGCAGTTTAATAAAGTCGCGTTGAGGCATCGCCTCATTCTGCGCCAGGTGGAACAGGACCAACCATTGAGTGGAACCCAGATCGTAAGGCCGCAGTAAGCGCTCCATAAAAGCGCGACTGGCCAGTTGATAGCGTTTTATCCATTTACCAGCAGGGTGATGTTGCAGATGATCCAAGCAAACCTCCAAGGTTCGCTACCGAACTAAATATTATTCGGTACCGAACTATTAAGCAATTGGTCGATAGTCATGTGTTTCGTTCAGTGGGTCGATGCCGTGCGGGGAACATTGTACCGGTGGCAAGACGCGGGTGCAGGACCCGGTTTATTCCGCATCGGGCAGGGCGGCGTCGGCCGCCATCTCGGCCATAATCCAATCGTGAAACTGACGCATGGCGAAACTCATCGGTCGGTCTTTTTGGTAAACCAGATAGAGCGCTTTGCCCAGTTCCAGTTGCAAAGGCCAGGCGACAACCAACTGACCGCTTTGAAATTCTTCGCTGACCAGACTTAAATCGGTCAGCGCTATCCCCAGCCCCCGCGCTGCCGCCTGAGCCGTCAGCAAGCCACTGGAGAAGTGCTGGCCTTTACGACTTTCCTGAAACACAGTGCCCGCCGCTTCAAACCAGGCGGGCCATTCGTCCGGCCTTTCCATGACATGCAACAGAGTGAAGGCGGTCAGATCGCTGGGTTGGCGGATCGGCCGTTCGGCAAGTAATTCGGGTGAGCATACCGGCACCAGAGCGACATCTTTGAGGTGCAATAATTCAACGTCATCCCAACGACCATCACCGAAATAGACGGCCATGTCGGTATTGCTGTGGGAAAAATCGACGCGGTCTACCGATGCTGATATATCCAGCTCGATATTGGGATGTTGCTCATAAAAGCGGCTGATGCGAGGTAACACCCAGCGCGTTAAAAAGGCCGGCGCCACCGCCAGGGTCAACTCGCCGCTGTTGTGGCTGGCGGTCAGTTTTTGGGTGGCTTTGTCGATGTCATTGAGCGCTTTTTGAATGGTCTTCAGATAGTCCTTGCCAGCCGAGGTCAATTCAATGCGCCGGGTCTGGCGAATAAACAGCGCCACTTCCAGAAAGGATTCCAGCGTTTTGATCTGGTGGCTGATCGCCGATGGCGTGACAAACAGCTCTCGTGCTGCCTGCTGAAAACTGCCCAGGCGAGCGGCGGCTTCGAAACTGCGCAGACTGTTCAGTGGCGGTAAGCGTTGGATAAGCCTGCTCCATGGATGAATTCAATTCAAGTATAGCCGGAAATCAGGCTCAGTGTCGTTGCTGCTGATGGCTTAAATCAGGGCATGAGATGCCATTTCGACAGCTCAGGCGCCGCCATTGATGCAGGTCAAAAAATAATCAGTTCGCCACTTGAAGGCCTGGCGGTCGCACCTATATTTCGCCTTGCCAAAGTTGGCAGTGATAGCAAAGGAGGTGGCAATTATGAGCAATAAAATGTTGTCAGCTTCAAAATTCGCGCCCCGGAATTGGTTCAAGCACGAAGCTCGACAAGCTGACGAGAGAATGCCGAGCCGGTCCTATGGTTTTCCGGTTTCGCGTCTACACGAGGAAATGGATCGTTGGTTTGATGATGCCCTGCGTACTTTCGGCTGGCCATTAAGCGAACGGGCAATTGATCCTTTTGCTGGTGAAGAGTCGTTGATGCTGATGCCCAGTGTCGATATCCACGAAGGTGACAAGGCGTATCGCATCAGTGTGGAAGTACCTGGCGTTGAGGAGTCTGATCTTAAGCTGGAAGTCGATGGCCATCAGTTGGTCGTCAGTGGTGAGAAGCTGCAACACAGCAGCGAAGGCGAAGAGGGCGACAAAGCCTACCGAGTTGAACGTCGGTATGGTCAGTTCCGGCGGGTGCTGAGTCTGCCAGATGATGCCTTGGTCGATGACATCAGCGCGCGCTTCCGTAATGGCGTCCTGACGGTAACCGTGCCGCGCGATGAGAGTCGGGTCGATGTGGGTCGACATATCCCCATCGAAAAAGCCTGACTTGATATTGAAAAAGCCCGCTTCGGCGGGCTTTTTTAGATGTTATAAAAGCCTGTTGCAAAGACAAACTCTCTGCCGGTTAATCAAGGAATTTTGCGCTGAGTGTCTGCCAGTGTCACCGTCTTTTGCTGATCGCCAGGTGCGCTGAAGACTTGGTTGAGCTGCCAGTTCGTTGAAGCCGTTCGGGTAAAAACCTGGACCAGGCCGCTACCGAGATCCTGGCTGGGCGTTTTACTACTGCGCTCGAAAGCACCAATAGCCAATACCCGGCCGTTACCGTTCAAGCTGACCGAATGACCAAAGAAGTTGGCGTTGTATGGCGCCGTTGACCGCAATGTTTCCTGCAGATGCCAGCGTCCGCTGGCTAACCGTTGATACAGATGAACGGCGCCACGGATGCGCGGATATTGCTCATCGCTGTCGATCAATACCGGAGCGCCAATAGCCAGCACCTGGCCATCGCCACTGAGACTGATGGCATAACCAAAGGCGGATTCAAAACTGTAGCGGCTGGGCCCTATGATTGTTGGTTCCTGCCAGCCGGTCAGGTCGCGTTCAAAGATCTGGACAAAACGCAGTGGGCCAGTTGATTGCCCAGGATCATTATTGGTTGCATTAACAGGGTGATTGACAAATTCGTACTGGTTGGCAATGGCTAACACATCGCCAGCCTGACTTAAGCTGGTCGGTAGAATTGGGTAGTCGGCAAGGATGTCATCAAACTTAGGTGCATCGTCGGATCGATGCCATTTATCCACGCCTTTACGAGTGAAAATATGAGCAAGGCTGCGTTGGCCTTTGCGGCTGCCAACAGTCAATACCTGAGCGTCGGCGTCAAGCTGAACGTGGTAGCCAAAGTGATCGGTAGTGCTTGATGCTTTCAATATTACCGGCGGGTTCCAGTGGCCTTCCGAATGGTTGAAAAGATATACCGATCCCGCTGAACCACTACCATTTTTTATGCCGCGGAATTGACTGGATGGCGCGCCGATGGCCAACACAGTGCCATCTTTATTCAGGCTTAAGGTAGCGCCGAAAAGATCACTGGGCTGAGGAGGTAACCATTCCACCAGATTGATCATGGCGTTGTGATGCAAGGTTAAGGTATTGGATGGTTTGCATCCGGCAATATTGCAACTGAGTACGCGGTAGTCTTGGGTTGAGCGACCGTAAAGGGGCAGCGACATTCGGTAGTGCAACAGATCGCCTGGCAAATTAGCGGCCAGGTCGACAAAGTGGTCACTGTCTGCTGTTCTTTCCTGAAGGTGATAGAGCGTCGCCCCTTGCGCTGCCTGCCATTGGAAATGCAAGGCATGTTCTTCGTCAAAGTCCAGACTGAGCTCCGTCTGTGAGGGAAAGGTGCTGGGCTTTTTGGGGTAGTAAGGGGTTTCGGCGGCAGCCGAAAGGCTGATAAAAAAACACACCAAACTGCTTAGTTGATGAAAAACCGAAGTCGTAACTCTGTGCATCAGGCGAATATCCTCGATCGGATTGGCTGCCTGCGGCGCTCGTTAACGCTAAGGTCCGCCAATCCTTTGGCGTGGGCTATTAAGCATACGCCCTCATCGTTTGAGTAAGCGTTTTATTCTCAGTGGTATTTTTCGAAAAAAGCGCGTTTTTGCATTTAATTCGTGAGACTTTTTACCACTGTTATGGAAATCGACCTGATATAAGCCTCGGCCAAGCCTTAACGCTGGAAAGGATAGAGTGATCCGAGTCCGGTGATTTGAGTCAATTCATCCAAGGCGGTCCGGCTTTCGAGCAGCAATTGTGGGTCGGCCAGATCGGCCTGCGTCAGACGATCCCGATAGTGTCGATCGACCCAGGCGTTCAGGTCGTTAAACAGCCGGTTGGTAAGAATCACACCGCTGTTCATGGCCTGATATTCGGTTTCGTTTAAGGCCACGCGCAAGCGCAGACAGGCCGGGCCGCCGCCGTTTTGCATCGACTGTTTCAGGTCGAATACTTCCACCGCATCGATGGGGTTATGAGCGTCTGCCACCAGGCGATCCAGGTAGTCGGAAACCGCTGCAATTTCGCGGCACTCTCCCGGTACGACCAGGGTCATGGTTTCATCATCCATGCTCAACAACTGGCTGTTGAACAGGTAGGAGCGCACCGCATCATCCAATGACACCTCGGCACTGGAAACGCAGATGGCGATCAGTTCGACATCACCCAGTTTATTCTGTATTTCCTCCAGCACCGCCTGCGTCTTGGCGAACGCCTGGTCGTGATAAAACAGCACATTGCGGTTGCCAACGGCGATGACGTCGTTATGAAAGACGCCGGCATCGATGGTCTCGGGTTTTTGCTGGGCAAAGACGGCATGGCGATCACTCAAACCATGCAGACGGGCAATGGCCTGGCTGGCTTCAAGTGATTGCCGCGCTGGGAACTTATTGGGTTTCGGTGCGGCATTATTGAAGGCGGCCTGGCCATAAACAAAAAGTTCAACGCCCGGGGCATCGTAATCGCCGCAGAAACGGGTGTGATTAGCCGCGCCTTCATCGCCGAAAAAACTCACCGGAGCCAGGGCGTCGTGGTGCGCAAAATGCTGTTCATCAGCGAAGATCGACTGCAACATCCGTGTTGTTGTCGGGTGTTCAATCGAGCGATGGAATTTGGCGTTCAGATTGGCGGCGGTGAAATGCACCCTGCCATCCAGAGTATCGGCGCTGGGAGAAACCGTGGCGGCATTGGCTGTCCACATGCACGAAGCCGAACTGACGGCGCTGAGAATTTCCGGATTCTGTCGTGCGACTTTCTCCAATACTTGCGCATCGCTGCCGCTGAAACCCAGGTTACGCAGCGCCCAGATCGCCGGTCGTTCGTGTGGCAATAGAATGCCTTGGCGCAAACCCCGGTCGGCCAGCGCTTGCATTTTGCGCAAACCTTGTTTGGCGGCCTCTTTGGGGTTTGATGCCGACTGCTCATTCGACAGCGAAGCAATATTGCCGTACGACAAACCGGCATAGTTGTGCGTCGGCCCGACCAGGCCATCGAGGTTCATTTCAAAGGCGGTCATAGGTTCATACCCGGCGATGTCTGAACGGGTTTTTCGAGCGTTTCACTTTCCATCGACGCGACCGGATAAGAGCAATAATCGGCGGCGTAATAAGCCGAAGCACGATGGTTACCGCTGGCGCCAATACCACCAAAAGGGGCAGTGCTGGCGGCGCCGGTAATGGGTTTGTTCCAGTTAACGATGCCAGCGCGGATTTCTTCGAGGAACCAGTCGTACTTGGCTTTGCTGTTCGACAGCAAGCCGGCCGACAGACCATAACGAGTGTTGTTGGCGCCCATCAACGCATCTTCGAAATGATCGTAACGATAGACGCTGAGCAGTGGGCCGAAATATTCGGTATCGGGCACATCGCGGGCGTCAGTCAGATCGATAATGCCGGGTGTCAGCAAGGCAGTGCCGGCTTCGGCTGATTTCATTTCCAGCAGAATTTTGCCGCCCAGATCGACCAGATTGCGCTGAGCGGTGAGCAGATTTTCTGCCGCCGCCAAAGACACCACTGAGCCCATAAAGGGTTGTTCTTCAGCGTCCCAGTGACCGACGGTGAGCTTACGGGTGGCCGCTATGAGTTTCTCTAAAAACGCATCGCCCGTGTCACCACGTGGAATGAACAGACGACGCGCACAGGTGCAGCGCTGGCCTGCAGAAATAAAGGCACTGAACAGCACATGATGCAGCGCGCCGTCAACGTCGATGTTGTCGTCGACGATTAACGGATTATTGCCGCCCATTTCCAACGCCAGAATCTTACCGGGCTGACCACCGTATTGCTGATGCAACAGCTCGCCGGTGTTGGACGAGCCGGTGAAAAACAGACCGTCGATACCTGGATGACCGGCCAGTGCAATACCGGTTTCTTTGGCGCCCTGAACCAAATTGATAACGCCATCCGGCAGACCAGCGGCTTGCCACAGTTTCAGGGTTTCTTCGCCGGTTTTCGGTGTCAGTTCGCTGGGCTTGAATACGACGGTGTTGCCAGCGATCAAGGCCGGAACGATATGGCCATTGGGCAGATGGCCGGGGAAATTGTAGGGACCAAAGACCGCCACCACACCGTGCGGACGATGCCGTAAGACCGCTTCGCCGCCGGGAATTTCCGAGTGTTTTTCGCCGGTGCGTTCGTCATAGGCTTTGGCGGAAATAGCGACCTTGCCGATCATGGCGCCGACTTCGGTGCGCGCTTCCCACAAGGGTTTGCCGGTTTCGCTGGCAATGGAATGGGCCAGGGCTTCTTTGTGGGTTTCCAGCAATTGCGCAAAACGCTCGCATATGGCCAGACGTACCTCGAGTGGCGTTTTGCGCCAGGCGCGAAAGGCTGAGCGAGCGCTGTCGATGGCGCGGTCAACATCGTCGGCGTTGGCGGTATTACCCGACCAAACGACCGCCTGGCTGATCGGGTCGATGGATTCGAGCAGTTCGCCCTGGCCGTCTTGCCAGGTGCCGTTAATAAAGAGGCTGGATTCAGACATGAGTCGTCTCCGGTCGCAGCGACACAGCCCGGACAGAGTCGCCCTCGGCGACTTGCAGTGTTTCGGCCTGGGCGGCGCTTAAGTGAAGGGTGGATTCGTTGATGGCGCTGGTGGCGATCAGGCGCACCCGGAAGTTGTCGAAGCCGCGGTTGGATACCAGCGTTAAACCGGCTTTACGGGTCAGGTCCGGTTGCGGTGCCTGATCGTCAATTTTGACGCTGTACAACTCGCTGTCACGTACCGCCCGGACTTCTTTGATCTTGGCTGAGACGGTCGGACCACCATCGAAAATATCGATGTAGCCGTTGAAGTCGAAACCCTCGGCCTGCAGCATCGCCAGCGCCGGTTCGGTGTCCGGGTGTACCCGACCGAAAGCCTCCTGCGCATCGGCAGAGAGCATCGGTACATAGATCGGAAACTTGGGCATCAGCTCGGCAATAAAGGCTTTGTCACCGAGGCCGGTTAAGTAGTCGGCGTCGGAAAACTCCATCTGGAAAAAGTGTCGGCCCAGGCTTTCCCAAAACGGCGAACGACCTTCTTCGTCGGAGTAACCACGCATCTCGGCGATGATGTCGCGACCGAATAATTGTGGATGCTCGGCGAGGAACAGATAGCGCGATTTACTGAGCAACTGACCGTTCTGGTTCTTACGATAATCCGGCATCAAAAACAGCGTGCAGATTTCCGAGCTGCCGGTCAGATCGTTGCTTAAATAAAGCGTGCGGGTAATTTTATGCACGCCGATGTCTTTCGACATATGAACGGTTTTGCCAACGTGGTAGTTGTACCAGATGTCGTCGTGCCCGATGCTGGCTTCGAGCGCACAGATACCAGCAATCTCATCCTTTTCAGGGTCGATCATGGCAAACAGATAGAGCCGATCTTTTTCTTCCAGATCGCGCTTGAATGAAGCGACGGCTTTGTCGAGTTTGGCCTGCATTTTCTGGCGGTTGTCAGGCAGGGTGGTGACACCGACGCCGGAGTTTTTGGCCATCAAATACAGATAATCGATATCGGCCGGTGTGACGGGGCGAATATACATAGCAGCCTCCCTTACAGCGGCGCGTAGGCGATGGGGTCGCCTTCGGAGACGCCCAGTGCTTCGGCGACATCCAAGGGCAGACGAATGGTTTCCCCGATGCCATCGACCAGGGTGCCGATGGTGCAACGGAAGTCTTTCAGCGAGCGGTTGCAGATCAGGTATTTCAAACCGCCGACCACATCGCTGGGCCGCGCTTTTTTGAAGCGTACCTGCTTAATGGTATGCAGATCCCGCACTTCGCCAGACAACACCGGGCCGCCATCGAACGGGTCGATAAAGGGCGTTTTCGCAAAGCCTTCACGATAGAACAGGCTGCAGGCACGGTTGGCGGCTTCCTGGTTCTGACCGATGGTGTTACGCGCGCGTTCCGGCAGCAGCGGTACGTAAACCGGGTGCTGCGGAATCAGCTCGGACATAAAAGTTTTACTTTTAACCGAGCAATAATAATCGGCGGTATTAAAGTCGATGCCGAAGAAGTGGCGACCGACACCATCCCAGAACGGACAGTCGCCTTTGTCATCGAAAATACCCTGTATCTCGACAATCACCTGACGCTGAAACCGCTCCGGCAGACAGGCGATAAACAACAGGCGGGCGCGCGACAGTAATTCGAAGGCGTCGGTTTTTTTCAGCTTCGGTTCGATGGCAAACGAACGCAGCAAGGTTTTGCCCGTCAGTTCATGTGACAAAAACAAAATCGGTACTTTGGCACTCACATTGAGGTTGTGCGAGGCGTGTACCACTTCATCAAGACGGTAGTTAAAAAACGGATAGCCGCCGCCGGCTTCGGTATCGAGTCCGGAGGTGCCCAGCAGTTGCTGTTGGTCGCTGTCTTCGAGCACAAACAGAAAGGCTGCCGGGCCATCCTGATCGAGACCGGAGGCAAAGGCGTCTTCGGACGCAGTGATTTTTTCCGACAGCTTGTCGCGTTCCTTGGGCAAGGTAGTGACGCGGGCGTCGGTAGCGTGCAGCAAACGCTCGATGCTGGGTAGATCGGCGAATTGACTCGGTCGGACGACGAGCATGATGGTTCCTCTTGCTCTTGCGCAAAGGGGCCGCCGAAGCGGCCCAAACTAACCAGAAAGTGAACTTAGCCTACAAAGCGGGCGACGGCTTTTTCCAAGCGAGCCAGGCCTTCATCGATGTCGGCATCGGGTACGTTCAGCGCTGGAGCCAGACGCAGTACGTTGGGGCCGGCAACCAGACACAGCAGGCCTTCTTCCAGCGCCAGAGCGAGCAGATCTTTGGCCTGGCCGGCGCGATCGTCGGTCAGCTCACAGCCGATCAGCAGGCCCATGCCGCGAATGTCTTTGAACACTTTGTACTGTTCATTGATGCGCGCCAGGCCGTCGAAATAACGCTGCGATTTGGCGGCGACGCCATCGAGTACGCCATCGTTGGTCAGCACATCGAGCACCGCCAAAGACACCGCACAGGCCAGCGGATTGCCGCCGTAAGTGGAGCCGTGGGTACCGAAACCGAGGCTTGGTGCCACGGCATCGGTGGTCAGCATGGCGCCGATCGGGAAGCCGCCACCGAGGGCTTTGGCGGTGGTCAGAATGTCGGGCGTTACGCCGTAACGCTGGTATGCATAGAGCGAGCCGGTGCGGCCAACGCCGGACTGAATTTCATCGAAAATCAGCAAGGCGCCATGTTTGTCACAAAGTTCACGCAAGCCTTGCAGATAACCTTCTACGGCCGGGGTGATACCGCCTTCGCCCTGAATCGGCTCAACAATAATAGCTGCGGTTTTGTCGGAAATGGCCGCGGCCATGGCGTCGAGATCGTTATAAGGCACATGGCTGATGCCGCCCGGCGTGGGCTCAAAGCCTTCTTTGTATTTGGCCTGGCCACCGACGGAGACGGTGAACAGCGTGCGGCCGTGGAACGACTGCAGCGTGGAGATGATTTCGTGTTTTTCCGGGCCGACGTTCAGGTAAGCATGGCGACGCGCCAGCTTCAGCGCCGCTTCGTTGGCTTCGGCGCCGGAGTTGCAGAAGTAGACTTTGTCGGCAAAGGTCAGGTCGGTCAGTTTCTGCGCCAGTTCGATGGCCGGTTCGTTGGTCATCACATTGGCTAGGTGCCACAGCTTTTGGCCTTGTTCGGTCAAGGCCGCGACCAGTTTGGGATGGGCGTGACCGAGCGCGCTGACGGCAATGCCGCCGGCGAAGTCGATGTATTCGCGGCCGTCCTGATCCCAGATTCGTGAACCTTGGCCACGGACCGGAATGATTTTTCCCGGCGCGTAGTTGGGGACCATGACTTGATCGAACTGTTCTCGGGTAATGGCGCTCATATCGACTTCCAGTAGTAGTGTGGGAGACAGCGGTGGCCCTTTGCTTTGCAGCGGGCCACCCAGTTTGGATGAAACATTCTAAGGATAAGCGATGCCCAGCGGTTACGTCGGTGCGACATGCGGTTATATCGCTAGGGCATCGCGGCCTGGCTAGCGGGCGTTGGCGAGTGCTTCGGCGGCATCCAGCCAGGCGCGGGCCTGAGCGGCGCTCAGACTGTCGGCAAAGGCAAAGCCCTGGTCGGTGGGGTCACCCAATTGCATAAAGAGGTCGCGCATGGCGTCGGGCGTTACCTGGCCGTCAAACTGATGTTCGATCAGGGCGGCGAGACGGGCGTCGGCTTGAGCCAGTTCCGTGGCGCTTAAACCGGCGTTGTCGATTAATCCGGCCTTGGCAGCGTACGCCAGCTTCATGCTGAACGACGGCGACTGGGCGATAAAACCCAGCAGGCCAGGCAGGGCCGGTGCCGGCAGACTGGTGAGATAAATCCAGGTGTCCTGGTCGCGTTGCCTCAGTAACGCTGCGGCATTGGGCCAGGTGGCTTTGAGCAGATCACGGACGATCAATTCGCCGTTGGAACTGTTGCTCAGCATCACCAGGCCGTCGCCGCTGCTCGGATCGATAAACACCTGGGTGCGGATACCGGGTTCACGGCCGTCATGTTCGATCACCCGGTGATTATGCAGTTGCACCACTCGCCAGCCCAGCCCCCAGAATTCAATGGGGTTGGGGTGCGCGGCTTGCGGTGTGGTCATTTGCGCAAACAGGGCCGGGTCCAGGTCGGCACCTTTGGCGACCCAGGCGGCAAAGCGGCCGTAGTCGCCGATGGTGGTGAAGGTGTTGGCGGCGACGTTGGGCTGGCGCTCGGTCGGGCCCAGATCGACCGGTTCACCGCTTTCATCGTAACCGGCGCTAAGACGACCGCTGAGTTCGTCGTGCCAGCCAAAATAGGTATCGGTCATCTGCGCCGGTTCCAGTACCTGGCGTTGCAGCCAGACCGGCATGGGTGCCCTAACTTGGCGCTCCACCGCGCGGCGCAGGTATTCAAAACCCTCGCCGGAATATTCATGGCGCTGACCCGGTGCGAACATAAAGTAGAGATCATTGTCTCCGCGCCAGTTGGGGAAGCCACTTTGGTGACTCAGTGCCAGGCGCGCGGTCAGTTGCGGCAGACGCGGATCGTCGGCGACGTCAGGATCCACCCAGTGGTCGGCCAGCGGCTCATCCAGGTCAGTCCGGCCATCATCGACCAGATGCAAATAGCCGACGCTGAACAGCGGCTTGGTCAGTGAGGCGACATTAAACAGAGTGTCGTCGGTTAACGGCTGGTCGGCACCGGCCTGGCCGTAGCTGCGTGTCCAGCTGAGCTGGCCGTCTTCGATGCGTGCCAGTGCCAGGCCCGGTACGGTGTAGCGTTGCATCAGTTCGGTGGCGGTTTGATCGAGCTGTGCTGGCGTCGAGGGTGGCGTGCTTTGACAAGCGGCGAGCAAAGCGCTGGCCGCTGCCAATGAGTAAATGCCCTTTAGTGAAGTCATGGCAACGATCCTTAGTGGTTAAATTCTGATCCCCGTTCGGCAGTATGGTCGATGGCTGGGACGGGGTTTAATAGGCCGATTGTCCTGTTAAGGCGCGCTAAAAGCATTCAAGGCGGGTCGCCTCTGCTATAGTCGCGCCCGATAAACCACGACTTCCAATTCGCTTTTTGCAGGTAATCCGCGCCGTGTTCGACCGTCTTCAATTGCCACCGCCCCTTGCCACCGCCCTGACCAAGCAAGGCATCACTGAACCGACCGACGTACAACAAGCCGTTATTCCGGCGGTGATCGAGGGTAAGGATTTATTGGTCAGCGCCCAGACCGGCAGTGGTAAAACAGTCGCCTTCGCGCTGCCGCTGTTGTTGCGCTATAACCAGCCGGCGCCGCCGAGCACCGGTATTCGTGCTTTGGTGTTGGTGCCGACCCGCGAACTGGCGCGGCAGATTCATCAGGTCTGCCGCCAACTGGGATCAGGTATTGGTGTGGGCAGTTTCAGCCTGACCGGTGGTGCGACCTTTAAAGAGCAGAACGCAGCGCTGCGCAAAGTGCCGGATATTTTGATCGCGACGCCGGGTCGTTTGCTGGAGCACCTGAAGCAGGGTTCGGTCGATTTAAGTGATATTGAATGTCTGGTGCTCGACGAAGCCGACCGCATGCTCGATATGGGGTTTCGTGAGGATGTGCTGAGTATCATCGAACGCTGCCCGGCGCAGCGGCAGACGTTATTGTTGTCTGCCACCCTCGATCACCGGGGCGTCACTGGCCTCGCCAAACAATTACTGCACGAGCCGCAAACCATCGCGCTGCACGAAGCGCGGGCGGTGCCGGAAAACATCGCTCAGCAATATCTGCTCACCGATGACGATGCTTTTAAGGAAAAACAAATACTGGCGCTGTTGGCGTCCGCCGGCAAAGAGCCGGTGATTATTTTCACCAACACCATCGCCAAGGCCGAACGGTTGCAGGCGCGGTTGCGCAATGGCGATCGGCGCTGTGGCTTGCTGCACGGCAACCTGTCTCAGGATGAACGCAATGCCGTGGTCAGCGGTTTGCGCAGTGGTAAATTCAAAACCCTGGTGACCACCGATGTAGCGGCCCGCGGTCTCGACCTGCCTCATGTCTCTATGGTGATCAATTTCGACCTGGCGCGTAAGGGCGATGAGTATGTGCATCGCGTCGGTCGCACCGGTCGTGCCGGTGAGGCCGGTAAAGCGATCAGTCTGATTGCCTCCAACGACTGGAATCTGCTGGCCAGCATTCAGCGTTACACCGGCCAGACTTTTGAACGCATTGAACTGCCCGGTTTGAAAAGCTCCTATCAGGGGCCGGCCAAGGTGCGAGCCTCGGGCAAAGCTTACGGCAAGAAAAAGCCGAAGAAGAACGCCGATGCCAAAGCCAAGGCCAAAGCCAAGGCGAAAAACAAAAAACCAGCACCCAAGCGGCCACGTTCAACCCCGGCGGAACGCGATGGTTCGGCGCCGATGAAACGGCGCAAACCCGCAGCCGACTGAGTCGTAGTGACTTTGGGCCGGCTGTGTTGTCGGGTAACTTTGGTACAGTGATTGACGGTTTAACACTGAACTGACGGAGCTTGCGATGATTCCCAGCTGGCACGAAGTACTGACCAAAATACCGCGCCTGGAAACCGGCGATTGGCAGGCCATGGGTCTGCTCAAGCGCTGGTTTGTTGCCACCCGGGCGGCGGTTTTTGTGATGACGCTGTTCTCTGCCCTGATCGGCATACTTCTCGCCATTCCCAATGCGCACTTCGATGCGCTGAACGCTGTTCTGGTTTGCCTCGGTTTAGTGCTGGCGCACGCCACCAATAATCTGGTTAACGACTGGACCGATTTCAAAAAAGGCGTCGATAAAAACAACTACTTTCGCACCCAATATGGCCCGCAACCGCTGGAAAGTGGTCTGCTCAGCGAACGCCAGTTGTTTGGCTACATCGCGCTGACCGGCGGCCTGGCGATGATGGTGGGCGCGGTACTGATTGCGCGCAGCGAATTGCAAACGCTCTACTGGATGCTGGCCGGCGCTTTCTTTGTGTTGTTCTACACCTGGCCGCTGAAATACATCGGCCTGGGCGAACCGGCGGTGTGGATCGTCTGGGGACCGCTGATGGTGCTGGCGTCGTCGCTGGTGGTGTCGGGTGACTACAGCAGTACCGCGATCTGGGTCTCGTGTCTGTACGGAATTGGCCCGACTACGGTGGTGTTCGGCAAACACATCGACAAGTTAAAAGAAGACACCGCCAAGGGTGTGCGTACGTTGCCGGTGCAGTTGGGCGAGAGCATCAGTCGCGCCAGCGTTCTGGGATTGTGGCTGGTTCAGTATGTCGGCGTGACGGTGGGCGTTTTGCTCGGCGCTTTGCACTGGGCTTATCTGATTATCGGGCTGGCGCTGCCCAAGTTGTTTGAAGCCTGGCGCCGTTATCGCCAGCCGCGCCCAGACCGTTGCCCCGAAGACTGGCCCGAACAAGCCTGGCCCTTGTATCTGGTGCATGTGGCGTTTTTGTATAACAAGCGCTTTAGCCTGCTGATGTTTTTAGGCGTGGTGCTCAGTGTGGTGTTGCCCTAGCCCATCCCGTCCACTAACCATCGTCATCTCCGTTCGACGGATGAGCTGACGATGGTTTTTTTTGCCTAGGCAAAAAGACTTACTGTTTTTGAATATCTGACTATAGAGGGACTAGATACCTAAGAATATTGGACTGCCATGTTTGCGAAAATTCTAGTTGTCATTGCTCTGGTGTTTATTGGCGCCATTTTGACAGCACTCACCGCCTATCTGTTTTTGCATCACGAAAGGCGTGCATTTTTTTCAATTACAGTTTTGTCTAGCTTAATTCTTGCCTTTGTCATTAAAGCTATGCCATTCGTTTCGTCTTAATTTGACGGTTTCATTTATCCACCGCCATCTGCTGATGCAGGCTGCGATCTTCCGAGGGCGTCAGGCCATATTGATTGCGGTAGGCGGTGGAAAAATGCGCGCCGGAACTGAAGCCGCAGCTTAAGCCGATATCGGCTATGCTGTCGTTGTGGGAAAGCAGACGGGTGCGCGCCTTTTCCAGACGGATCTGTAAGTAATAGCGGCTGGGTACGGCGTTGAGATATTTTTTGAACAAGCGTTCCAGCTGTCGCCGGCTGATGCCGACGTGGTAAGAGACATCGTCGGTACTCAGCGGTTCTTCGATGTTGGCTTCCATCAGTTCCAGCGCTTCGGCGAGCTTGGGCTGTTCAGCGCGGGTGCGCTCGCTCAGTTGTTGCGGCAGGCTGTCGGACGGAACGCCTAAACGTTCATTGACGAAATGCCGCGATACCGCTTCGGCGGTGTCGGCGCCCAGACTGCGCGCTATCCACATCAGCATCATATCCAGACTGGCGCTGCCGCCGCGGCAGGTGAGGCGGTTGCGATCGATGCAGAACTGCTCCGATGCCAGCATGATAGAGCGATGCTGCTTCAGCAGTTCGTCATACCCCAGCCAGTGCACCACGGCGCGATAGCCATTCAATAAACCTGCTTTGCCCAACACATAACTGCCCGATGCCAGTCCGCCGAGCGCGCAATGCGCAGGCCGGGCGCGCAGAAAATCGTCCAGCCCGGGCGTCGCCGGATGCCGTGCCGGCGAGGTGCCAGCGACAATCCAGACATCGGCCTCGGGGGCGTCTTCCAGCGAATAGGCAGTGTCCATGCGGTTGCCCAGACTGGAGTGGGTCTTGTTGCCCGATAGGGCCACGGTAAAGGCACTGAAACGGTCTTCACCGGTCAGGTCGTTACACACCAACAGCGGTTCCATGGCCGAGACGTATGCCATGGATGAGTAGCCGGGCAGCAAAATAAAGCCGATTCGCTCGGTCACCTTGGGGTGAACTCCTGTCTGAATAAGGTCGGTAGGCGCAGATCGCTCAGCGATGATACTGGGCTCGGGCGCTCAGACCAAGGCGACTCAGTCCATGGCGACTAAGACGGGCCTCGTTTGGACCGGCTTTCTGCCTGCAGCCAATCGGCCAGTGTCAGCACTTGCGGTGCCAATCGCTGGTGGCTCGAAAACGCCAGGTAATAACCCAGGTCATCATCGCCGCCGAGCAGGTGATCCGTTAAGGCGACCAGTCCACCGCTGGCTAACATGGGCTCAATAAAGGGTGACCAGCCGATGGCCACACCCTGACCGGCCAGCGCCGCCTGCAGCAGCAGAGTGTAGTTGTTAAAGATCAGCTCGGCTTCGCGCGGTACCCGACCCAGTCCCAGCCTGGGAAATAACGCCGGCCAGTCAAACCAGCCGCTGTGATAGTCGGCTTCCAGTTGCAATAACGGCAATTCGGTCAGTGATTCCAACCGGGCTGGTAATTGCAGACGATCAAGCAGCAGCGGACTGACGACGGGCGTGACCGCCTCACTGAACAGCTGACGTGCCGGTGCCTGGAGGGTGGAGCCGCGCGCGAACAGGATGGCGATGTCGGCCTCGGCCTGGTCCGGCAGTAGTGGTTGTTGGGAGGTGATGATGCGCACATCGACATCCGGATGGGCGTCCCGGAAACGGCGCAGGCGCGGCAAAATCCAGTAGGTGGCGATGGCGAAATCGGTGACCAGGTTGATCACCGCGCTGCCACTGTGCTGGCGCGCATCGGCATAACCCTGGGCCAGCCGGCTTAAACCATCGGCCACGGCCTCATAGAGTTGTTGGCCGGAGCGGGTCAGGCGCACGCCGCGCGGTTGGCGTTCAAATAAACGCAATCCCAAATCTGCTTCAAGGCGGTGCACGTGTTGGCTGATGGCGGGCTGAGTGCTTTCCAGTGCGCTTGCAGCGGCGGTGAAGGAACCCAGTCGCGCTGCAGCTTCGAACGCCTGCAGGGCGGCTAAAGGCGGTAGATTGCTTTTTTGGTGCATAAGTAAAACTTATGGTTTCTATAAGTTGAGGGCCAGTTTACAGCGGTTGCTTAGCCAAACACCATGACGAAGAGATGACCGTCCATTTGAATTTCTTATAGTCTGAGTGACCCGAGATGACCGCCAGCCAACCTAATATTCTGATTTTGATGGCCGACCAACTGGCCGCGCCGACCCTGTCGATTCACGATGCCAACAGCCCGGTGCAAACGCCCAATATCCAGGCGTTAGCCGATCGTGGCGTGGTGTTCGATTCGGCTTACTGCAACAGTCCGCTCTGTGCGCCGTCGCGGTTTGTGTTTATGACCGGCCGCCTGCCATCGAAAATTGGCGCTTATGACAACGCCGCCGAGCTGCGCTCCGATGTACCGACGTTCGCGCACTATCTGCGCGAAATCGGTTATCAGACCGCGCTGTCCGGCAAGATGCATTTTTGCGGCCCGGATCAGCTGCACGGCTTCGAGCAGCGCTTTACCACCGACATCTACCCGGCCGATTACGGCTGGGCGGTGAATTGGGATGGCGATGCCAGCCGTCCGACCTGGTATCACGATATGTCGTCGGTCACTCAGGCCGGGCCTTGTGTGCGCTCCAACCAGCTCGATTTTGACGACGAGGTGGTGTTTCACGCCAAGCGTTACCTCTACGATCGGGCGCGTGATGACGCTGGCGACAGGCCTTTCTGTCTGACCGTGTCGATGACCCACCCGCACGATCCTTACGCCATTCCCAAGGAGTACTGGGAGCGCTACCGCGAAGAAGATATTAAGCTGCCGTCGCTGAGCTACGCCGACGCACCGAGCGACCCTCATTCCGAACGCTTGCGCACCCTCTATCAGGCCGACACCACTGAGATCAGCGAGCAGCAGATCCGCAACGCCCGCCGTGCTTATTACGGCGCCATCAGTTACGTCGATGACCAGATCGGCACGCTGCTCGATACGCTGGAAGAAACCGGCATGGCCGATAACACCATCGTCGTGTTCTGCGGCGATCATGGCGACATGCTTGGCGAGCGCGGCCTCTGGTACAAGATGAGCTTCTTCGAGTGGTCGACGCGGGTGCCGTTGATCGTCTGCGCGCCCAAGCAGTTCTCAGCCCGGCGGGTAAAAGAAAGCGTCTCGACCATGGATCTGCTGCCCACTCTGGTGGAGCTGGCCGGTGGTGGCATTGATTACGCCACCGACCTCGAAGGTCGCAGCCTGGTGCCGCATCTCAGCGGTCGCGGTGGTCATGACGAAGTGATCGGTGAGTATATGGGTGAAGGCACGGCCGCGCCGCTGTTGATGATTCGCCGCGGTGACTACAAGTTTATCCATTCGCCCATCGACCCCGATCAACTCTACAACCTGGCTGAAGATCCCCAGGAAATCCGCAACCTGGTTGATGACCCGGCAGAAGCTGAACGCCTTGCTGCCTTGCGGCAGGAAATCGCCGACAACTGGGATCTGGATGCCGTCCATCAGGAGGTGCTCGACAGTCAGCGCCGCCGGCGTCTGGTCGCCAGCGCTTTGAGCAAAGGCAAGGTCACCTCCTGGGACCATCAGCCGCATACCGACGCCAGCGTTCAATACATGCGCAATACCCTGGATCTGGGCGACCTGGAGAGGCGCGCTCGTTTTCCACGCCTGGCCGACTGAGGTCAGGCTATTCAGACCGACCAACCCAACCAAGAGGAAGCATCATGAAACATTACTTTCGCCCGGGGCTGATCTCCCTGGCCATCTGCGCCGGTGCCGTCGCGACGGCGGCTCAGGCAGAGGTGGCCGAGCAATGCCAGACAGTGCGTTTCAGCGATCCGGGCTGGACCGATATCGGTGTCACCAACGCCATGACCACCACTGTCCTGGAAGGTCTCGGCTATGAAACCGACGTCAGCCTGCTGGCCGTGCCGATCGGTTTTCAGGCCTTGGGCAGTAACGAAATCGACGTTTTCCTGGGCAACTGGATGCCGGCCCAGCAGGGTTTTTTCGATGAATACCGCGATGGTTTCGATCAGGTTCGCGCCAACCTCGAAGGCGCCAAATTCACCTTAGCAGTACCGCAATACGTGCAGGACGCTGGCGTGGAAAGCTTTTCCGACCTGGCCGAATACGGTGAAGAATTCGATCATTATATTTACGGTATCGAACCGGGTGCGCCGGCCAATGAATCCATCCAGGCGATGATCGACAGCGACGATTTCGGACTGAACGATTGGGAGTTGGTGGAATCGAGCGAGCAGGCCATGCTCAATCAGGTCGGTCGTCAGGTTCGTGGCGAAGACTTTGTCGTCTTCCTGGCCTGGGAGCCGCATCCGATGAACCTGCGTTTCGATCTGGCTTATCTGTCTGGCGGTGACGACTACTTTGGCCCCAACTACGGCGGCGCTACGGTTTATACGCTGACCCGCAAAGGCTTCAGCGATGAATGCGCTAACGTCGGCCAACTGCTCGCCAACCTGGAGTTCAGTCTGGATATGGAAAGCGGCGTGATGGGCGAAGTGCTCAGCGGTGATGCCGATGCCGAAAGTGCTGCCCGCGCTTATCTGATTGACAACCCGCAAGTGCTGGAAACCTGGCTGGATGGTGTTGAAACCGTCGACGGCAAGCCGGGCCTGGCCGCCGTGCGCAGCCACCTCGGTCTGTAATTGTCCAAAAGTCTCCCCCTTGTCTTCGAGGGTATTGCCTCTGTCGCTGTGGCGGCAGGGGCTTTTTTGAGCGCAATGATCAAGTTGGCTAAATTTGGGTCGATAACAACCGAAATAGACCTGAATTGACTTGAACGTAGCGAATGATCGGCTAATTCTCCGTCGCTTCAGGCCTGCTGGCGTCCGGCTTTGATAAACTGGGCGTTTTGTATCCCCCAGACGAGGTCGACCATGTTGTCAGTCAAATCATTGCATCCCAATCGTTGGTCGCTGTTTGTGCGTACCCAGGTGTTGGTTGCATTGATGGTGTTGCTATTGGCCATTGGCTTCGCCTGGGTGTTGTTTGGTTTGCAGCAGCTGGTGGAGCGCAACCGCGAGCAAATCGAACGCGTCGACCAGCAGCAGCTAACCCTGGCGCACCAGAACGAGGTCGTGCAGGCGCAGAAAGCGCAACTCACCCAGCAACAACAAACCCTGGAAGATCAACGCAATGCACTGGCGCTGCAGCAACAGGCCAGCGTGGTATTGCAGCTCTATCCCGAATTTTTATTCTGGCGCTTCGCCTCGACCGCCTCACAGTCCGAGACCGATATCGGTGAAGGCGATCGCGCCGAACAACAACTGCGTGAGGCCGTGGCCGTACTGTCGGATCTGGATGCCGATTTGGGCGAGGCCATGGACGTCTTCCTGCTCGATCTCGACAGCTTTAACGAACGCATCAGTGACGCCATCGCAGCGTTCCGGGCCGGCGATGACGCCGGGGGCCGGCGTATTGTGCAAACCACCCAGTCACCCTTTATTTCCATGAACACCATGGCCGAAGTAGTGGCTGACATGGCCAATGAAGCAGTGGTGGCGGCCAATGATCGGGTGGCCAGCTCGCTGCAGGAACTCGAAGCGACGGTGCTGGATGTTGAGCAGGCGGCAGCCAGTGTGGCCAAAGCTGGCAGCAGCCTGGTGACCGACATTGAGGCCGTCGTTGAACAGGCCGATGCCACCGGCGTTCAGGGCTGGATCACCCTGGCGGTTATCGGCGTGTTGTTTCTGGCCGTCGGCTGGGTGCTGTCGCGCTCGGTCAGTGGTCCGGTGTTGCAGTTGCAGCGCTCCATTAAGCACATTGATGAAACTGCCGATCTGACCGAGCGGATTCATCTGAAGCGCCAGGATGAGGTGGGCCTGATCGCCCAGAGCGTCAACGCCATGCTGCAAAGCTTCGGCGATATTATCCGCGACGTCCGCCAGGGCGCTGGCGCCGTGGCCGAACGGGTTGACGATAACAGTCGCGCCAATGAAGAAGTGGGCCGCATTCTCGATCGCTTGAACGAAGAAGTGGAGCAGGTTGCCGCTGCCATTAACGAGCTGTCGGCGACGGTACGTGGCATTAACGAAAGCACCTCGGCAGCGGCGGAACGAGCGTCTCAAGCCGAGCAGGAATGTCGTCTGGGGGCGGAGCGCTCGCGCGCCAGTGGTGAACAGGAAGCGCGCCTGCAAAACGAGATCAGCACCGCTTCGACCAATCTCAATCGCCTGGCGGAACGCGCCAGCGATATTCAGGCGGTGATTGATGTCATTCAGGAAGTTTCCGAACAGACCAATCTGCTGGCGCTAAATGCCGCCATCGAAGCGGCGCGGGCTGGCGACTATGGCCGCGGCTTTGCCGTGGTCGCCGAGGAAGTCCGCACTCTGGCGCAGAAGACCGAGAACTCTTCTGCCGAAATCAAGACGATGATTGAGCAGTTTGCCGCCGAAGTTGGCACCACGGTCGAGGCCATGGGGCATGCGGTTGAGTCGGCTGAAGCCGCCGGTGCGCTCAGTGAAGAGGCCAGTCAGGTGATGGACGGGGTGTTCGCCATCGTGGCGGAAATCCGCGCCACCAACGAACACATCTCCCAGGCGACGCAGGAACAGAGCGAAGCCACCGATTCGATTGATGGCAGTGTCACCAGCATCGCCAGCTTGATTTCCCAGGTCGCCGACCAGGCACAGCATACCGTCGCCGGTGTGCATGAAATTGCCGAACAATCCGATCGGCTGCGTCGTCAGACCGAACGTTTTACGGTCTAGGCTGTACCACCTGAACCCCCCGGTTAAGACTGGCTGACTCAATGATTGGCCTATATTCAATCGATCCGGGCAAAAAACCACGGTCTTTCAAACGAAGAATTCAATGAGCGTCTGTAAGGATAACGGTCGGATGGCGGTTATCCTTGGCGTGAATCGGCTGCAAGGTCGTTTCGGTTTAAGCATGACTGCCAGTGTTGGACATCGGCAGGAGCAACCGGATGCGACTGATCAGCTTACCGCCAGGAAGGCGGTTAGGTTTTTGTGGACTGGTGTGGTTACTGATTTTTTCCCTGGCAGCCTGTGACAGCCCTGGGCAAATAGCCCGGTCAGGGCCCAAGACTCAACTGACGGAAGGTGCAGCTTCCAACAACCTGACGACCAGGTAAAAGGCCAAGGTCCATCCTGGCTCAGATCAGAGCGAGTTCCACAGCGTATTAAAAATGGTCTGCTGAGTGTTGGCGATGGTCGGTGAGTTGATCACCACGGCGGTTGGTAAATCGCCGTGACTTAACGAAATCATCGCTATCTTCGGCGGATAGATGGCGATGTAACTGCCGGCGTGTTCGCTGGAGGCTTCGTCGATCCACTTGCGATCCGCCAACGCTGCTTCTTCACCCCCTTCGCCAATAGCAATCACCCGCACATTGATGCCCAGCTTGACGCGCTGGCGGGTGTAATTCGGAAACGGCCGGTAGAGGTATTTGCGAATCGCCTTGGCTGAGTAGATGCAATAAGACGGGTCTTCCTGTTCGCTGACGGTGGAAAGGATGTCTTTGAGCACCAGTTCGATGCCGTCGTCACCTTCGTAATAATGCACATCGGCGTTGCCGGTTGCCGGTCGCAGATGGCTCAGTTCCGGTATGACTTTTTCATCCAGCAATTCCATGGCTTCGCTGACTTGCTGCTGATGATTCAGCGCCAGCTCTTTCAGTCGCTTCGGCGGCTCGGCGCTGAAATGGCGACGTTTGCCTTTGGGAAAATAACTGACCACGCCTTTTTGTTGCATGCGTTTGAGCAACTCATGGGTGGTGCCACGGTTGATGCCGGCGCGGTCGGCAATGTCGCGAATCGATGCCGGGCCCGACTGCAGCAGCGCTAAATAAATGCGCGTCTCACGTGGTTCCAGGCCAAAGGTACGCAGTACGTCAGCGGTATTCATCAGGCTGTCCTCGGGGCAAATTGAAACACGTCGCTGAGCATGGCGTCGGGGCGAAAGCCGTGTTCAGTCAAAGCGTCGAGCAGGGTGTAGACCATGGCCGGAGAGCCGCAGCAGATCGCCTGGCAGGCTTGCAGATTGTCGTGATCGCCGTGGATGGCGTGTACCAGCATCTGGTGTTTATCGTCCCAGTGGCCCTGTTCGAAAATCAGCGCTGAGGTATGGACGTTGGCGTATTGATCGGCCCAGTTTTCTGCGCGTTCGAGCATATACAACTGGCTCAGCCGGTGGCCGGACCAGTACAGATAGATCGGTCGCCTGGCGCGCTGGGCAAGCAGGTCTTCGAGAATGGATTTGACCTGACTGAAGCCGGTGCCGGAGGCAATTAACAGCAGTGGTCCGGTCTCGGTGGGAAGGTTGCTCAGCCGGGTTTCGCCGCCGGGCGCGGTAAAATCGATGGATTCGGCCTGTTTCAGCCAGTTGATCAGGGCGTCGGCCTGATCGGTTCCGGCCTGAATATGCAGTTCGATGCAGGGGTTCTTGGGGGCCGAGGCGATGGTGTAGTAGAGATCGTTGAAGCCGGGAACCCGTAATTCCAGGTACTGGCCCGCTTCAAACGGGTAATCGTCGAGCGGTTTCAGTTGCACCTGCCAGACGTCGCCGGTTAAGGCTTTAAGGTCGTGGAGGGTGGCGGTGTGCAGCTGGGGATCGGACACAAAAAACGCTCCGTTTGGACAATGTCAATGGACATTATACACAGCCAAACGAAGCGCTGAATCGGGCTTGATTAGATCAGGCAGCGAGTGATTCGCTGTGCTGCAAACCCGGGGCGTGCTGCTCGAGCAATTCCAATGCCACTGGCTGGCTGCCGCGATAGCTGACGCGAATGCGCTGGCCGGGTTGCAGCGCGGAAGCTTGCGGCAGGCTTAGTACCAGGATGTTTTGCACATAGGCTTCACTGGCGTCGAAATCGACCTGGCTGAGCGGCGCCGGACGGCGATAGATATGCCACAGATGCACGATGTCGATCAGCACGATAAAGCCGTTCAGCAAGGCCACCGGCCAAGCTTGAATCATTAAGCCGTAGCTGGCGAAGGTGCCAGCGCCGATCAGGTTGATCCAGCGCAGTTTGCGGATGTCGCCCATCATCAAAGAGATGGCGATTAAAACTGAACCGATGTAGCCGTAAATTTCTAACCACTGCATAAATGAGCTTCCCTACTGTTGTTGATAAACCGTATTACTTGAACAAGCGGTCAGGATTTTAATATTGAGTGCCGGGAAATCAAGATCGGACCGGCATTATTACAGGCCCAGCTTGAGCATCAATTCGTCCACTTTTATGGACACCTGCGGGTCTTTGGCAATGGGGCGACCCCACTCGCGGTCGGTTTCACCCGGCCATTTGTTGGTGGCGTCCATGCCCATCTTGGAGCCGAGGCCGGCCACCGGGCTAGCAAAGTCGAGGTAATCGATGGGGGTGTTGTCGATCAGCACCGTATCGCGCTTGGGGTCCATGCGCGTGGTCATTGCCCAGATAACGTCTTTCCAGTCGCGGGCATCGACGTCGTCGTCTACGACGATCACGTACTTGGTATACATAAACTGCCGCAGGAACGACCAGACGCCCATCATTACCCGCTTGGCGTGACCGGCGTATTGCTTCTTCATGCTGACCACGGCCAGACGGTAGGAACAGCCTTCCGGCGGCAGATAGAAGTCGACGATTTCCGGGAACTGCTTTTGCAAAATCGGCACGAAGACTTCGTTCAGCGCCACACCCAGCACTGCCGGCTCATCCGGCGGACGGCCGGTGTAGGTGGAGTGGTAGATGGGATTAGTGCGATGCGTCATGCGCTCAACGGTGAACACCGGGAAGGTTTCGGTTTCGTTGTAGTAACCGGTGTGATCGCCATAAGGGCCCTCTTCGGCGGTTTCACCCGGGTACAGAAATCCTTCGAGGATGATCTCGGCGCTGGCCGGCACTTTTAAATCGTGAATGCCGCATTTGACCAGTTCGGTGCGGCTGTCACGCAGCAGGCCGGCAAAGGCGTATTCCGACAGCGAATCCGGTACCGGCGTGACCGCGCCAAGGATAGTCGCAGGGTCGGCACCGAGCGCCACGGCAATCGGAAACGGCTCGCCCGGTTTTTCTTGTTGCCAGGCCTGAAAATCGAGCGCGCCGCCACGATGCGACAACCAACGCATAATCAGTTTGTTCTTGCCAATCACCTGCTGGCGATAAATACCCAGGTTCACCCGGCCACCTTGCGGGCCCTGGGTAATCACCAGCGGCCAGGTGACTAGCGGGGCGGCATCTTCGGGCCAGCAGGTCCAGACTGGCAGTTTGCCCAGATCGACATCCGGGCCTTCAAACACTTCTTCCTGGCAGGCGGCTTTGCGCACCGTCTTTGGCGCCATCGACAGTACTTTTTTCAACAGCGGTGCTTTGTCCCAGGCGTCTTTCAAACCCTTGGGCGGATCAGGTTCTTTCAGGTACGACAAGACTTTGCCAATTTCACGCAGGTCCTGCAGCGATTCGGCGCCCATTCCCATGGCCACGCGTTCCGGTGTTCCGAACAGATTGCCGAGCACCGGCATGTCGAAACCAGTCGGGTTTTCGAACAGCAATGCAGGGCCGTTCTTGCGTAACACCCGGTCGCACAGATCGGTCATTTCCAGTTTGGGATCGACCGGCTCAGTAATGCGCAGCAGTTCGCCACGTTGCTCAAGGCCGGTGAGGAAGTCGCGCAGGTCGCGGTATTTCATCGGAAGGTCACTGCTTGGGAAGATGACGGACAATGCTAATGCATTGAGGTGCAAAGCCCAAACCTCTGGCCGGTTCAGGCTTATTTCAGACGTTGCATGACGGGGTGGCTTGGTTTGAGTTGCAGCAGATCCCAAAGGTTGCCGTACAGGTCTTTGAAAACCGCGACGGTGCCGTATTCGACTTCTTTGGGCTCACGTACAAATTCCACACCGCGCTCACGGTAGGTGTGGTAATCACGCCAAAAATCATCGGTGTTTAAAAAGAAGGTGACACGGCCGCCGGTCTGGTTGCCGATATAACTTTCTTGATCTGCATTAGACGCCCGTGCCAGTAATACCGATACGCCTTTCGAGCCTTTCGGCGCAACCGTAACCCAACGTTTGTCCTGCTCTGGCTGGTAGCTGTCTTCGATCAGATCGAAGCCGAGGGTATTGAGGTAGAAATCCAATGCGCGATCGTAATCATCAACGACTAACGCGAAGTGTACGATTTCCTGATTCATGGGGATTCTGGTCGCTATTGCCTAAGCGCTACTGTGTTACGGGTTGGCAATGAAGTCGAGAGGGTTGTGATGGTGCTCGATCAAAGTGCGGTCGAACCATGACTCCGGGGGCCGCCGTAAATACGTCCTTGTAGGCTAGGCGGCAACATCCATGTTGCCGACACCCCCTCCGCCATGGTTCGACCACACTTTGATCAATACGATTGTCGCTGAATTCTGATTTTTAGAACCGCGACTTGCCTCCGATGGAGGTGTGGAGCCCTAGGCCCCATGGACGGGTTTATGCCGACCCCGAGAAACTGGTCCAGTGCTTCATACCGGACCAATGACACAGGTCGGGCTAAAGCTGCTTCGCCTGAATAAACATTGGCTCACGGGTTTTGCCGGCAGCTTCCAGCTCGCGCAGATAGGCCTGCCAGTAGGCTTCAAACTGAACGCCCAGTTCGCGCAGATAGTCCCAATCGTAAAGCCCGGAATCGTGGCCGTCATCGAACACCAGCCGCACCGCGTAACGGCCGGTGGGTTCGATGGCGTTGATGCCAACGCCTTTTTTACCGTGCTGCAACACTGCCTGCCCTGGACCATGACCGCGCACTTCGGCAGAGCGCGAATGCACTCTCAGGTACTCGGCGCTCAGCTCGTGCACCAGGCCGTCCGGCCAGGTGATTTCCAGGACGGTGTCGGCGCGGCGATAGTTGAGGGCAGTGGGTGTCTGGCTCATATCACAGAATAAACCGGCTCAGGTCTTCGTTCTTCGACAGTTCGCCGAGGAATTTTTCCACGTAAGCGGCATCGATGGTGACGCTGTCGCCGCCCATTTCGCTGGCACGGTAGGAGAGGTCTTCAAACAGCCGCTCCATAATGGTGTGCAGGCGACGGGCGCCGATGTTCTCGGTGCTTTCGTTGACCTGATAGGCGGTTTGCGCCAGCGCTTCGATGGCGTCGTCGGCGAACTCGATGGTCAGTCCTTCAGCGCTCATCAAGGCTTTGTACTGCTCGGTGATGCAGTAATCCGGCTCGGTCAGAATGCGTTTGAAATCGTTCGGCGTCAGCGCATCGAGTTCGACGCGAATCGGCAGACGACCCTGCAGTTCCGGGATCAGATCACTGGGTTTGGAGAAGTGGAAGGCGCCGCTGCCGATAAACAGAATGTGATCGGTGCGTACCATGCCGTACTTGGTGCTGACGGTGCTGCCTTCGATCAGCGGCAGCAGATCGCGCTGCACGCCTTCGCGGCTGACTTCGCCGCCGCTGCGCTGATCACTCTTGGCGATCTTGTCGATCTCATCGAGGAAGACGATGCCGCTTTGCTCGACGGCTTTCACCGCTTCCTGCTTCAGTTCGTCTTCATTGACCAGCTTGGCGGCTTCTTCTTCGATCAGTTGCTTGAGCGCGTCCTTCACTTTCAGGGTGCGCTTTTTGGTGTTGCGGTTCTGGCCGCCCATGTTGGCGAACATGTTCTGCAACTGGCTGGTCATTTCTTCCATGCCCGGCGGTGCCATGATTTCCACGCCCATGCTTTGTTGGGCGACTTCGATCTCGATTTCTTTGTCGTCCAGTTCGCCCTGGCGCAGTTTCTTGCGGAAAATCTGCCGGGTATTGCTGTCGGCCTTGGGTTTTTCCACGCCATCGTCACCGAAATTACTGTCGCGTGCCGGCGGCAATAGAATGTCGAGAATGCGATCTTCGGCGGCATCTTCCGCGCGCGGTCGGGCGCTTTGCATGGCCTGTTCGCGGAACATTTTTATCCCGGTTTCGACCAGGTCGCGGACGATGCTTTCGACGTCACGGCCGACGTAACCGACTTCGGTAAACTTGGTCGCTTCAATTTTGATGAAAGGCGCGTTGGCGAGCTTCGCCAGGCGACGGGCGATTTCGGTTTTACCGACACCGGTCGGGCCGATCATCAGAATGTTTTTGGGGGTGATTTCCTCGCGCATGCTCTCGTCGAGTTGCATCCGACGCCAGCGGTTACGCAAAGCAATGGCGACAGCGCGTTTGGCGTTGTCCTGGCCGATGATGAACTTGTCCAGTTCATGGACAATTTCACGGGGAGTCATAATCGACATCAATGAGACCTCAGAGCGATTCGTAGATGGCGTTGTGGTTGGTGAACACACAGATATCGGCGGCGATATCGAGCGCCTTGCGGGTGATTTCTTCGGCACCCATCTCAGTGTTCTCGTGCAAAGCGCGGGCTGCGGCCAGTGCAAAGTTGCCGCCGGAGCCGATGGCGGTGATGCCGTGTTCGGGCTCGACCACATCGCCGTTACCGGAGATCACCAGAGTGGCGTCTTTGTCGGCGACGATGAGCATGGCTTCGAGCCGCCGCAGCGCGCGATCGCTGCGCCATTCTTTGGCCAGCTCGACGGCGGAGCGGGTCAGGTGGCCGCTGTGCTGTTGCAGGTGGCCTTCGAATTTTTCAAAGAGCGTGAAGGCGTCGGCGGTGCTGCCGGCGAACCCGGCGATGACGCGGTCGTTATAAAGGCGGCGAACTTTGCGCGCATTGCCTTTCATGACGGTGTTGCCGAGAGAGACCTGGCCGTCGCCACCGACGACAACAGCGTCATCGCGGCGCACAGAAACAATCGTAGTCATGCGAACTTACCTTGGGTGACTTTAAAAGTTGACGTCAAGAGTTGACTTCAAGCCAGCTAGGTGGGGGCAGGGATAGGATTTCAAAGGGAGAGCGGGTCAAGCTGTGACCTTTGACCCGATTAAAGAGACCCGCTTTCGGTGGTGGTGCTCAGTTGAGGGTGCGCACCATCACCTGATGATTCAGGCCGACCAGAATGTCCTGCGCCTTATTCAGTTGGGAGCGGTCATTGAAGGGGCCGACCATAACGCGATGATAGACACCGCGATCACCCAGGTCCGCTTCGGTCAGGTGGGTGGTGGTCAGACCGTTGATGATCAGTTCGGCGCGCAGACGTTCGGCATCGGAGGCGTCGCTGAATGAGGCCACTTGAATTTCCCAGCGGCGATTGGAGGGTGTCGTCGCCGGTGAAGAACTGCTGCCACTGTTGGCCGATGGTGCCGGCGGCGCAGGAACCGGCACTTCGTCGTCTTTGAGTAATTGATAAAACTCGAAGGCTTCTTCCAGGCTGGGTGTGCGCACCGCGCTTTCACCTTCAACTTCACCGCTGCTGCTGCCATCGCGGGTGGTGGTTTCCGGCAGTGCCTGTTTCAGGCGCTCACGCAGGGCCGTGCCACCGCCGCCTTCGCTCGGTACCTGGCTTAAGTAATACAGGAAGCCGACAAAGGCGACGGACGCGCAGGCGGTAAAGATCCACACCCAGCGCGGCACGCGGGAACGTTCCGGTGGTTCGGGCTGGCGTTTGTTGGCGTAATCTCTGGCCACTTACATTGTCTCCGGGGCGCTGACGCCGAGTAGGTCGAGACCGTTGAACAACACCTGGCTGATGGCAACCGACAAGGCGACACGGCCGTTACGCAGTGATGCCTCTTCGACCAGCATGCGGTTGTTGTTGTAGTAAGCGTGGAACAGCGCCGCCAAGTCTTTCAGATAGGTGGCAATGACGGCTGGTTCCAGACTGTTACCGGCATGTTCCACTACTTCAGGGTAGCGACGCAACTGGGTAATGAGCTCGCGTTCGTCATCCAGTTCCAACTGACTCAACGCTTCGATACCGGCTGCCTGATCGTAATCATGGCCTTGTTCGTTCAGTTTGCGCAGCAGCGCATGAACGCGGGCGTGGGCGTATTGGATGTAGTAAACCGGGTTGTCGCTGCTTTGGCTGCGCGCCAGGTCGATGTCGAAAGTGAGCTGAGAATCGGCACGGCGTGACACCAGGAAATAACGGGTGGCGTCGCGGCCGACTTCGTCGATCAGATCGCGCAGCGTCACATAGCTGCCGGCACGCTTCGACAGTTTTACCTCTTCGCCGCCCTTGGTGACCATCACCATCTGGTGCAGCACATAATCCGGGAAGCCGTCGGGGATGCCTTCGTTTAACGCCTGCAAGCCAGCGCGCACGCGGTTGACGGTGGAGTGGTGGTCGGCGCCCTGTTCGTTGATCACACGCTTGAAGCCGCGCTCAAATTTGTCTTTGTGGTAGGCAACATCGGGCAGGAAGTAGGTGTAGAGACCGTCCTGTTTGCGCATGACGCGGTCTTTATCGTCGCCGAAATCGGTGGTGCGCAGCCACAGCGCGCCATCCTGTTCGTAGGTGTGGCCTTGCTCGATCAACTGCTTGACCGTGGCTTCGACCTTGCCGGTCTCATAGAGCGAGGATTCCAGATAGAACACATCGAACTCGACGCCGAAGGCTTTTAAATCCAGATCCTGTTCGCGGCGCAGATAGGCGACGGCGAAATCGCGGATGGCGGTCAGGTCATCGGCATCGCCGCTGCCAGTTACATGGCGGTCGTCGGCATCGATGGTGGCTTTGTCCATGTAAGCTGTGGCGACGTCGCTGATGTAATCGCCGCGGTAGCCGTCTTCCGGCCAGCCAGCGTCATCCGGGCCAAGACCCTTGGCGCGTGCCTGAACCGACAGCGCCAGGTTCTGAATCTGGGCGCCGGCGTCGTTGTAGTAAAACTCGCGGGTGACTTCCCAGCCATTGGCTTCGAGCACCCGCGACAGTGAATCACCGACCGCTGCACCGCGACCATGGCCAACGTGCAACGGGCCGGTCGGGTTGGCAGAGACAAACTCAACCTGCACCTTTTGCTGCTGACCGTTTTGGTTGCGACCGAAGTCTTTGCCGGCGGCGAGGATGTCTTTGACGATCTCCGCCTGAGATTCGCTGGCTAGATAAAAGTTAATAAAGCCGGGGCCGGCGATTTCGACTTTCTCGATCAGGCTGTTTTCGGGCAAGGCATTGATCACCGCTTCGGCCAGATTGCGCGGTGGCTGCCCGCACGGCTTGGCCAGCGTCAGTGCCAGGTTGGAGGCCAGATCGCCATGGGCTTTGTCTCGGCTGTTGTCGACCATCACGCGCACCGGGTGATCCTGCGGGATCACGCCATCATCTTTCAGCCGCGCTACGGCCTGGTTCAAAAGTTCAACAACCGCGTCTTTCATGGGTCTGGCTACTCCGGATCGAGCGAAGAAAAGGAAAGGGCCGCATTATCCACAAAATGGGGTGTCTCAACCACCGATGCTGCGGCTCGATCAGAGCGTTTCCAGCGGATCGATGTCGAGATGCCAGCTCAATTGGCGCTGCTGGCGGGGGTAATGTCGCACCAAGGGCTCCAGGGCGTTGTGCAATTGGCTGCGCTTATCGCTCTGTACCACCAGCACAAAACGATGCTTGCCCGCGCGGCGTGACAGAATCGCAGGCAGCGGACCGAACACCCGGATGCCGGTTTGCTGCAATAAATAGTCGGCCATTTCCGCCAGCAAGGCTTCGGCCTGTTGCGGATAGGCCGAATCGCTGCGCAGGCAGGCGAGAAAACCGTAGGGCGGCAGGCCAGCCGGTTGGCGTTCGCTGAGCAGCTGGTCACTGAAACGCTGGTAATCCTGTTTCAGCAAGGGCTCGAAAAACGGATGATCCGGGTGCCAGCTTTGCAGCAAGACTTCACCAGCGGCATCGCCACGACCGGCGCGACCAGCGACCTGCACCAGCAATTGACCAGTGCGCTCGCGCGAGCGGAAGTCGGCACTGAACAGCCCGGCATCCAGATCGAGAATGCCGACCAGGGTGACCTTCTCGAAATGGTGCCCCTTGGCCAGCATCTGGGTGCCGACCAGGATCGCAGGTCCGGTTTCGCGGGTGCGTTCCAGTTGCCGATTGAGCGAATCGGCATTGGTGATGGCATCACGATCAAAGCGGATGATCGGCACCTGCGGAAACCATTGTTCCAGCGCTTCTTCGGCACGTTCGGTGCCAGCGCCCAGCGGCATCAGCTCGTGGCTGCCGCAATCCGGGCAGACCGTTTCCGGGCGCGACTGGTAACCGCAATGATGGCAGATCGTCTGGTGACGACCGCGGTGATAGGTCAGCCGCGAATCGCAGAACGGGCAATCGGCCATCCAGCCGCAGGCGCTGCAGAACCAGCTTGGCGCATAGCCGCGTCGATTCAAAAACAGCAACACCTGCTGGCCTTGCTCCAGATGCTCGCCGATGCGAAAGCGCAGGCGTTCGGATATGCCGTGCTCGTGTTGCTGACGGCGCATGTCGATGGTTTCCAGCTGGGGCCGCGAGCGGCCACCAGCGCGTTCATTTAATAAAGCATGACGATAACGACCATTGCGGGCGTTATGCAGCGATTCCAAAGAGGGCGTGGCGGAACCTAAGATCACCGGAATGCCAGCCTGATTGGCGCGAAAAATGGCGACATCGCGAGCGTGATAGCGCAGCGTATCCTGCTGTTTAAAGGACGCATCGTGTTCTTCGTCGATAACGATCAAACCCAGATCGGGCAGGGGCGTGAGTACTGCCGAACGGGTGCCGACCACGATCGCCGCCTCGCCATGTTGTGCGCGCAGCCAGGCGTTGTGGCGTTCTTTATCGGTAAGGCCCGAATGCAGCGCGACCAGTTCATCGGCAAAGCGCTGTTGAAAACGTTCCAGGGTTTGCGGCGTTAAGCCGATTTCCGGCACCAGCACCAGGACCCTTTTGCCGGCGGCCAGCGTACGGGTCATCGCTTGCAGGTAGACTTCGGTTTTGCCGCTGCCGGTGACGCCTTCGAGCAACAGCACATTGAAGGCGTCGTCGCTGAGTTGGTCCAACGCACTTTGTTGGTTAGCATTCAAAGCCAAGGGTTGTTGGCGCAGTTGGCCGCTGGGCTGACGCGGTTCGGTGCTCAGAGCGACTTCGTGCGCCAGACGTTTTTCGACCAGCCCGCGCCAGTGCGCACGGTCGATGCCGTGGCGGCGCAGTTCGGAAGGCGTCGCTGCACCGTGAGTTTGCAGCCAATGCAGCGCTTCACGCTGGCGTTTGCCTTTGAGCTGATCGGCTTCCAGGTGTGCGCCAGCGATGGTCAGTTCCACCCGCGCCTCGGTCACCAGTTCGGCGGCTTCGCCGTTGCGCAGCAAGGCGGGCAGGGCTAATAAGTAGGCGCTGGCCGCGTCGTATAAATAGTAGCGAGACATCCATTGGGCGACCTGGAGCAGGGCCTTGTCGAGTAGAGGTTCAGTATCGAGGACGGCTTCGATGGCTTTGAGTTTATCGAGCTTGTCACCGTCGTCAGCCTCGCGCAGTCCAACGAGGACGCCCAGCACGGTTTTGTTGCGCAGCGGAACCTGGCAACGCGCGCCTATTTCAGGCGTCAGATCATCGGGAATTCGATAGCTGAGAGGGCCGGCAAAAGGGCCGGGAACGACAATATCAGCGATACGTACGGCGGTGGTTGTCAATCGGGAAGACTCTGGTATGATTGCGCTCCCATTTTTGGGGCCTGATGCGCGATCTGTTCGAAATAAGGCCGCAGCATTGTGCCCCGAAGCCGATTCTTACGTCAAAGTTGCGGTGCCCGGCAATAACGACCGGGTGGCGGCACAGCGAGGTGACCCATGAAAGCTGACATCCATCCTAAGTACGAAGAACTGACCGCTACTTGTTCTTGCGGCAACGTTATAAAGACTCATTCTACCCGTGGCGGTGAAATGCACCTTGACGTTTGCTCGGCTTGCCACCCTTTCTACACCGGTAAGCAGAAGATTGTTGACTCCGGCGGCCGTATCGATCGCTTCAAGTCTCGCTTCGGCGCGCGCAGCATCAACAAGTAAGACTGAGTCTGCGTTATCGAAAACCCGGCATCGCCGGGTTTTTTTATGTCCGTTATTTTTCCCGCCTCGACGGCTCCAGCACAGGACACAGCAGACATCCCCTGGAACGCTTGTCGCAGCTGACCTAAGGGGCCGAATCACGCGGTCTGGTCGGGCCTTGCCTGACAGGCAAAACAGTCATGCACGAACAGCGCGGCCGCTGGCTTGAGCGGCTTTAGTGCGTTGTTTATGCTAGCTTCACTTAGTTTCCTAGCCTCCCCCACCCAATAAGAACAGATGGAAGACGGACATGTCGGATGACTTAAAGCGCGACGCGCTTGAATACCACGCCCTGCCAACGCCGGGAAAACTAAGTATCGAGATCACCACGCCGGCGGAAACTTCCCGCCACCTGTCTTTGGCTTACAGTCCGGGCGTTGCCGAACCGGTACGAGCCATTGCCGAAGATCCCGAAGATGCCTTCAAATACACCATGAAGGGCAATCTGGTTGGGGTGATTTCTAACGGTACGGCGATTCTCGGCTTGGGTAACCTGGGGTCTTTGGCCAGTAAGCCGGTGATGGAAGGCAAGGCACTGTTGTTCAAGCGGTTTGCCAATGTTGATGCCATCGACATCGAAGTCGACAGCGAGAATGTTGATGAAATCGTCCGTACGGTGGAACTGATCGCTGAATCCTTTGGCGGCATTAACCTGGAAGACATCAAAGCACCAGAGTGCTTTGAAATTGAGCGTCGTCTGATCGAAAGCTGCAAGATTCCGATCTTCCATGACGACCAGCACGGTACCGCCATTGTCACTGTGGCGGGCATGCTGAACGCCCTGGAAGTGCAAGGTAAATCGCTGACCGAGGCCAAGCTGGTTGTGCTTGGAGCGGGCGCTGCGGCCATTTCCTGCTCGCGTCTGCTGATGTCAGCCGGCATGCCGCTGGAAAATATTCTGATGGTCGACCGTAAAGGGGTGATTCACGCCGGTCGCGACGACCTGAACCAATACAAGGCTGAGTTTGCCAACCCGGTTACCGAAGCCCGCACTCTGGATGACGCCATTGACGGCGCCGATATCTTCCTGGGTTTGTCCGGCCCGGATATGTTGTCCGCCGAGCAACTGAAGAAGATGGCACCCAACCCCATCGTCTTTGCCTGCGCCAATCCTGATCCGGAAATTCGTCCGGAGCTGGCGCTGGCAACGCGCGATGATCTGGTGATGGCCACTGGCCGTTCGGACTATCCGAACCAGGTGAATAATGTCCTCGGCTTCCCGTTCATCTTCCGTGGTGCGCTGGATGTGCGTGCTACGGCGATTAACGAAGCCATGAAGCTGGCGGCGGCTTACGCCATCAAAGATCTGGCGCGTGAAGAAGTATTGCCGGAAGTGGTGGCGGCGTATGGCGGCGAGCAGTGGACCTTTGGTCGTAACTACATCATTCCCAAGCCGATGGATGCGCGTCTGCTTGATCGTGTCGCCGGTGCGGTTGCACGGGCAGCGGTTGAAACTGGCGTAGCGCGGGCGCCATTGCCGGAAAAATATAAAATCTGATCGGTTGTTTGGATAAAAAAAGCCACCCTAGGGTGGCTTTTTTTTTGCGTGGCGGGTGTTCTGTTTAGAACAGCATTTGCGGTGTAATGTTGTCGTCGCCATTACCGGAGTCACTGCCTTCGCCACCAGAGAAATCGATGGTGACGCTTTCACGGCTGTATTCGGTCGGTGCGTTTTCGGCTTTGAATATCTCGAAGATGGCGCCGGCCTGACCCGGCTGTGCCAACAGGCCGGTTTGTGGATCGATACGCACTCGAACAATGCCGACCGGTTGCGACAGGCTGTTGCTCGGCTGACCATCCAGCGCTGTCTTCATATATTCGATCCAGCCTGGCAGTGCTGCGCGACCACCGAATTCGATCTGCCCCAGGCCCATGTTGTTGTCGTAACCAACCCAGGTGGAGGCGACGACATCGCCGTTATAGCCGGTAAACCAGGCATCGACGGCGTCGTTGGTGGTACCGGTTTTGCCGCCCAGATCGTCACGTCCCAGCGCCTGATAAGCTGCCCGACCAGTACCGCGACGCACCACATCCTTGAGCATGGAATCGATCAGGTAGGTGGTTTGTGGGGTCAGTACCTGAGGTGCATAGCGGCGTTCGGCGCGCTGTGGCTGATCTTCGACTTCGCCTTCCAGATCAAGCTCGATCGGCGCGATGTCGACACCGGTAGCGCTGGCGGCTGCGGTATTTTCGTTATCCCAATAGGGTGTTGGCGTTTCCGGACAGCCCCGACAGACAACCGCTGGATTGGATTCAAAAATCACGTTGCCGTTGTTGTCTTCGATGCTGGAGATGAAGTACGGCTCGATGCGATAGCCGCCATTGGCAAAAACGGCATAACCACGTGCCACTTCCAGCGGCGAGGCGACGGTGCTGCCCAGTACCAGCGTCATATCGTTGGCCATTTTGTCGCGATCGAAACCAAAGCGCTCGGCGTAACGGCGCGCGTAATTGACGCCGATGGATTCCAGCACCCGGATGCTCGACAGGTTACGCGACTGATACAGCGCCTGGCGCAAAGGGATTGGCCCCAGGTAGCGGTCGCCGGAGTTGCGTGGGCGCCAGACATCTTCCAAGGCATCATCGGCGCGCACGATGGGTGCGTCGTTGACGATGGTTGCCGGAGTAAAGTCTTTATCCAGGGCGGCGGCATAAACGAAGGGTTTGAAGTTGGAACCCGGTTGGCGGTTGGCCTGGATGGCGCGGTTGTATTTTGACAGCAGGAAATCATAGCCACCGACCAGCGCCAGGATGCCGCCGTCGTTCGGTGACAGTGACACCATGGCGCCCTGAGCGTCCGGGATCTGCGCCAGCTGCCAGCGGCCGTCGACCTGCTCGATACGGATCAGATCGCCCGGCACAGCAATGGAGAAGGGCGTGGTCACCGCAGGTCCGAGCGTATCGACATCAATGCGTTCGCGCGCCCACTCCATGTCGTCCAGCGCCAGCGTCGTGAGTTGGCCATCGCGCGGCAGAATCCACAGGCGGCGGTCTTCGGCACGCACGACGATGGCCGGCGTCAGGCCGCCGAAACGCGGTGTGCCATTGACCACTTCGCGCCAGTAGGCGTAGGCCTCCGGCGGCGTACGGCCAGCGGCGGCAAAATGATTTTCGACGCCGAGATAACCGTGACGCCGGGTGTATTCGCTCAAGGTTTTGCGCAGACCGCGGGTGGCGGCTTCTTGCAGTTTCGAATTCAGGGTGGTGTGGACGGTATAACCATCGCTGTAGGCGGCATCGCCATAGCGTTCGATCATAAAGGCGCGCACCATCTCGGCCAGATAGGCGGCTTCCAGTCCGGGTCCGTTGCCGCGATATTGGGCCGTCAGCGGTTGGCTTATTGCCGCTTCGTAGCTGGCATCGGAGAGATAGTTCATCTCGTGCATGCGGCCCAATACGAAATTGCGCCGGCGTATAGCGCGGTCCGGATTGGCCAGCGGGTTGGCCGCCGATGGCGCTTGATGCAGGCCGGCAATCATCGCCAGTTCTGGCAGGGTCAGATCGTTAATATCCCGACCGTAATAGACATCCGCTGCGGCCTGAATGCCATAAGAGCGGTAACCGAGGAAATGCTTGTTAACGTACAGCTCGAAAATCTGCTGTTTGGTCAGTTCGCGCTCCATTTGGAAGGCGAGCAGAATTTCGGTGAATTTGCGGGTGATGGTTTTGTCGCGAGTCAGGAAGAAATTACGCGCTACCTGCTGAGTCAGGGTTGAGCCGCCGGGGCCGTCGGTCTCGCCGGTCATCAGCACCGTCAGTACGGCACGGGTAAAACCAATCGGGTCCACACCAAAATGTTCTTCGAAGCGACTGTCTTCGACCGCGGTCAGTGCCTGAATAAACTGGGTGGGGATCTGCTCGTAATGCAAGGGGCTGCGGTGTTGTTCACCGAACTCAGCAATCAGCTCGTTATCAGCGCTGAGAATGCGCATCGGTGTCTGCAGGCGTATGTCTCTGAGTGTTTCCACTTCAGGCAGCGTCGGAGACAAATAGAGGTAGACGCTGGCAGAAATGAGAACCAGGGCGCAAATCAGGGCATAGAGCGTCCACAAAATGAATTTGGTGCTTTTGGCCAGAAACTTCATGTTTTCCCAATTAAATGAAAGGGTTAGCAGCATGACGCCTTAACGGCCGGCCATTATAGGGGGAATCGCGTCTTTTTTATACATTGCGAATTGATTTTACGTACGCTGTAATCAAGGCTGTATATGGATATACAACATCTCTAAGTGATTGTTATTGAAAGGATTATCAGTGACAACTCTATTCCGCAAAAAGCCGGCGCCTGTGCTCGGCATTGATATCAGTTCGTCTGCTATTCGCCTGGTTGAGCTAAGTGTTTCCGGTCGTTCACACCGTGTTGAGGCCTATGCCTGCGAGCCTTTGGCCGACGGCATAGTGGTAGAGCGGGCCATTAGAAACCCTGAACAGCTGGGACAGTCGATCGCCCGGCTGGTGCAGCGTTCACGCAGTCGCATTAGGCAGGCAGCGGTGGCGGTGTCCGGCTCATCGGTCATTACCAAGGTGATTGAGGTGGACGACTTACCCACCGATCTCGAACTGGAACAGCTGATTCAGTTGGAGGCGCCGCCGCATATTCCCTATCCGCTGGAAGACGTTGCGCTCGATTTTGATGTCCTGGGCCCGGCGCCTGGTCAACCCGGTCGGTTACAGGTGTTATTGGCCGCCAGCCGGCGCGAGGAGGTTGATGCCCTGGACGATGTGCTCCAGTCGGCCGGACTGGATGCGCAATTGGTGGATGTGGAAACCCTGGCGCTGGAGCGGTCGCTGGCCCTGGTTCGCCATCAGTATGACACTAACCCGGATAAGGCCGTTGCTCTGCTGGATATCAGTCATAACCGCCTGACGCTCAGTGTGTTTAAAGCTCAGCAGACACTTTATCGTCGTGAGCAGTCGCTGAATCGTCGAGAGCAACCGCTGATCGGCGTTACCGAGACGGTGCCATTCTTCAGCGATTCGGAACACGCTGATGGCGATCAGTCGGATCAACCGGACCCTCAACTGCAGCACTTGAGTGAGGCCGTTCAACAGACCCTGCAGTTTTTCTATGCCACCTCGCAATCGGGACCACTGGATGCCGTTCTGCTCGCTGGCGATCACCCGGCACTGGCTGCGTTGGCCGAACCTTTGGCGCAGGCAACGGCGCTACCGACCGTTCTGGTCGACCCGATTTCCAAACTGGAGTGTGCGGCTGCGGTTAATCGCCATCAGTTAAAAGATGACAGCAGCGCGCTCTTGGTTGCCTGCGGTTTGGCATTGAGGAGTTTTGATCATGGCCACCGTTAATTTGCTGCCCTGGCGTGAACGTCAGCGTTATCAACAGCAACGACAGTTTATGCGCAGCCTGTTGCTGGTGGCATTACTGACGCTGGCCGTCTTGTGGCTTTGGCACCGGCAAATCAGTCAGCAAATAGATCATCAACAACAACGTAATGCCTTTTTACAGCAACACCTGGCTGAGTTGGAGCAACGCTATCAAAAACAGCAGCAACAGCTACAGCAGCTCGCTGTACTGACGCAGCAAAAGCGACAACTCGAAGCGGCGCAACGTAACCCGGAAGTTTTTGTTCAGTTGCTGGAAACGCTGGCCCGGGCAGTACCGCAAGACGTCTATCTGACGGCTTTGAAGCAGTCGGGCGAGCGCATCGAAATTGCCGGGCGGGTTGATCAGCCGGCCAGTTTAACGCCCCTGTTGCGCAATCTGGGTGCTTCCACCCTGATATCGGACGCAACTCTGGTGACGCTTGAAACCGATCATGCGCAAACCTCGGCCGCTGACAGTCAGTTCAGATTGGAAGTGCGCAGCATCGACCTGGCACAGGAGAGCGCTGAATGAGACGACAGGGAATGGCGGCTCTGGTTGAGGAAGTGCGGCGCTTCGATTATCAACACCTCAATGTCGATAATCTGGGTTCCTGGCCACGGCTGTTACGGCTGTTGGTGTTGCTGGGTATCGTGGTACTGATGCTGGGCGCTGGCTGGTTTTTGGTGTTGGCTAACCACCAGGAACGACTGGCGCGTGCTGTCTCGAGCGAGGTGCAATTACAGCAGCGATATCGACAGCAACTCGGTCAAACCGACCACCCTGAAGTGCTTGGCGCTGAGCTCGTAACCCTGCAACAGGGCATCGATGCTGCCTTGACGTCATTGCCAAGTCAGCTGGATTTGCCCGAGCTGATTGACGATATCAGTCGAGCGGCGACTGCAGCCGGCCTGATAATCGATCAAATCACCCCCGGTGAAGAACACCAGCAGAGTATTGTCGCTCAAACTCCTATGCGTATCGTGATGCGCGGTGGTTATCATCAACTGGGTGGTTTTATCGCTGCGCTGTCAGCTTTGCCTGGACAGATCAGTCTGCACCAACTGACGATGACCAGTACCCGTGTCAGCGAACAAACAACCGACTTGGCGGGGCCATTGCTTATTACTTTGGAAGCGCGAGCCTATCGCCAGACATCAGCAGGTGAGGAATAATGCGTGCTCTGTTAATGATCGTCTTACTCGCTGCATTGGTATCAGGTTGCGAACGCCAGGCGGCGATGACGGATCTGCAGGCGCTGGTAGCCGAGACTGACGCTCCTGCCTCCGCTAAGCTAACCGCCGCTGCATCCGGGAAGGCCGGACGAAAGATCCAATACGCTGCGCAAGATAAGCGTTCACCTTTTCAAAATCCTCTGACCTCGACACCGCAGCCGCAACTTCTACAACCTTCTGCGGTGACATCGCTTGAACCGGTTGGGCCTTCCGATCAAGCCAAATCAGCGGCCATGAAACTGGATGAGCTGACCATGGTGGGAACCTTGAGCGGTATACAGTCAGCCTCGATTCAAGCCTTGTTTCGTGATGGCGATGGTCATATTCATCGCTTGTCAGTCGGTGATGTGATCGGAGCCAACAGTGCTCGCATCGTCGCGGTTAGCGAAACCCGGGTGGAGCTGTTGGAAAAAGTACCGCAGGAAGACGGTGGCTGGATCGTACAACCACGAACCTTTTTACTGTTGCAGCAAAAACCGTCAGATTTTTAATAACAAAGCATAAGGCAAAAGAAGAGACTCATGATTTTCAGGAAAATACTGCGCTCTATCGCAGCAGCGGCAACTCTGGCAACAATCAGTCTGCAGGCCGAGGCTGTGGCGCTGATCAAACTGGATGTTTCCGCCTTGTCAGCGGGTCGAACTCAGTTGGAAATGACCTTCGATGGCCCCGCGCCAGAACCGGTCGGTTACAGCGTTGAGCGTCCGGCGCGTATCGCTTTGGATTTTGCCGGCACCGAAAACCGATTGCAGCAAAAGCGCTTTCCCATCGGTAGCGGGAATTTACGCAATGCGGTAGTGGTGTCGACCGCCGATCGCACCCGACTGGTGCTCAGTATGGCAACGTTGATGCCCTACGACACGACGGTTTCGGGTCGGCGTGTTCGAATTGTTGTTGGCCCTGGCGTGCAACAAAGTCGGTTGAACGATTCAATGCCGCCGCTCGAAGATGTGGTTAATCCGCACTCTGCGAAAGTCAGCTATTCGTCGGCGTCGCCGACCTCGGCCGAACCCGCGCCGAGCTTGTTGACTGCCCACTGGCTCGGCGACAAGCAATTGCAACTGAAGCTGTCGAATGATCGGGCCCAGGCAAGGATTTACCAGAGTGGTCATAGCGTGCAGCTGCGTCTGGCCCAGTATCGAGTATCGCCGGCCGTGGCTCAGCATTGGGACGCCCTGGCGTTGCCATCTGCGGTTCAGTCGATGGATGTGTTTCAGGATGACGACGATGCGGTCATCCAGCTGCAGTTGTCGCGTCAACTTGAACTAGAGGCTTATCAGGTAGCCGGTGTGTTGACTCTCGCCTTGCAACCGGAAACCACTATTGCCAGTGCGCTGGAAGCCTCCACTGCGGTCGATGACGACAGCCGGCTGAGCATGAACCTCCAGGATGTTGAGGTGCGCTTTGCGCTGCAGCAGATCGCTGACTATGTCGGCTTGAATCTGGTCGCCGCCGATTCGGTGCAGGGCAGGATGACGTTGCGGTTGCAGGAAGTACCCTGGCAGGAAGCTCTCGACCTGGTGCTGCGCAGCAAAAACCTCGACAAACGTCTGAACGGTAATGTGCTCTTGGTTGCGCCGGCCCAGGAACTGGCCGAGCAGGAACAGTTGGCATTGGAAAATCAACAACGAGCCGAGCAGTTGGCGCCGCTGCAAACCGACTTTATTCAGGTTAACTACGCCAAGGCTGACGATATTCTGGGCATACTGAATAACCCGTCCGATAGCGAGGAAGGTGCTGTTAATAAGACCAGTCTGGGTTTTTTGTCTGAACGCGGCGCTGTGTCCATCGATACCCGCACCAATACGTTGATCATCCGCGATACAGCGGACAACCTGGCCGATATTCGTCGCGCGGTGGAACACTTTGATGTGCCGGTGCGCCAGGTGCTGATCGAAGCTCGTATTGTTGCAGCTCGCACTTCGGTAGGTGAGCAATTCGGCGTTCGCTGGGGTGGCAACATCAACAGCGGCGGCAGTTCCCCGCTGGTGGCGTCCGGGTCAGTGGAGTCAACATCCAGCATCGGCAGCGCCTTGCACAACTCCGGCGGTACCTCTTATGAACAGGTATATCCCGATGCGTTGGTGGTCGATTTGCCGGTGGTCAATCCGAGCGCAACCTCCTTCGCCATCGGCGTTGCTGCCTTTGATTATGCGTTGGATCTGGAGCTGTCTGCACTGGAAACCCGAGGCTCGGCCGAAGTGATATCGCAACCTCGAGTGGTGACCTCCAACGGCCAGGAAGCCTTTATCAATTCCGGCCAGACCATCGCCTTTGATGGTGCTGAAGGCGGCACCACCTTTGTCGATGCTGGCTTGTCGTTGCGTGTTACGCCCCAGATCACACCCGACAGTCATGTCGTTCTCGATCTGGTCGTGACTCAGGATTCGTTGGCCGCCGGTGGCGGTGCCATCGACACCAATTCGGTGACCACTCAGGTATTGGTCAACGATGGCGAAACCCTGGTGCTGGGTGGTGTTTATCGAACCGAGACGGTGACTACGGTGGAAAAGACACCCTGGCTGGGCGATCTGCCCGTCCTCGGTCGCTTGTTCCGTCGCACTTCTGAGGCGGAAGAGAAAACTGAGATGCTGGTCTTTATTACGCCCAGTCTGGTTGCCGATTACATCGCCGCAAACTGACGCCCTCCTAATCGTACCTTTCTTTCCTGCACCCATTCATGCGGCGCTGAACCGTTACCTGTCTGCCGGACAGTGATAAACTGGCGCGATGAATCACACTTCCATTATTCTCATTGGTCCTATGGGATCGGGTAAAAGTACCATCGGTCGATTATTGTCGACGCGCCTGGGGCTGCCCTTTATCGATTCCGATCGCGAAATCGAAGCCCGTTCCGGCGCCGATATTCCGTGGATTTTTGATCTTGAAGGCGAGTCCGGTTTTCGTGACCGTGAGACTGCGGTGCTGGCAGAATTGGTCGACGAGGGTCGTCAGGTGATCGCTACCGGCGGTGGCGCTATCATTCGTCCGGAAAACCGCGAACTGCTGAAAACCAAAGGACAGGTGGTCTATCTTAAAACCTCGGTGGAGCAACAATTGGTGCGCACCGCCAAGGATCGCAACCGGCCGCTGCTGAACGGTCCGGACCCGGAAGGGACCTTGCGTCGCCTGGCCAGTGAACGGCGTCCTTTTTATGAAGCGACCGCTCATCTGACCATTGACACCAATGGCCAATCGCCCCGGGCAGTGGTCCGGGAAATCATCAAACAATTAAAATTGAAGCGTTGAATCATGCAACTGAGTGTCGATCTGGGTGATCGTTCCTATCCCATCATAATTGAATCTGGAATTCTCGCCGACGCCAAAGCCTGGCAGTCTTTAGTCAAGCACCACGAAGTGTTGATTGTTACCAACGAAACCGTGGCGCCACTGTATTTGGACGCGTTGCTGGCAACCCTGGAAGCTCCGGGTCGGCGCTTGGAAAGTCTGGTATTGCCGGACGGTGAAGCGCACAAAAATGCCGACACTCTTGGCCTGATCTACGACGCTTTGCTGGAGCGACGCTTCTCACGCAAGGCGGTTCTGGTAGCCCTTGGCGGAGGCGTTATTGGTGATCTGACCGGCTATGCGGCGGCCACCTATCAAAGAGGCATCGACTTTGTTCAGGTGCCAACCACACTGTTATCGCAGGTCGATTCCTCGGTCGGCGGCAAAACCGGCATCAATCATCCATTGGGCAAAAATATGATCGGCGCCTTTAAACAGCCGATCGCGGTGATGATCGATCCGCAGGTGATTAATACCTTGCCTGAGCGCGAATTATCCGCCGGTCTGGCCGAAGTGATTAAATACGGCCTGATCTATGATGCCGACTTCTTTGTCTGGCTCGAACAGCACCTGGATGAATTGCTGGCGCAAGAACCCGAAGCCCTGGTTCAGGCCATCGCTCGTTCTTGTGAGCTTAAAGCCGAGGTGGTCGCAGCGGATGAAACCGAGCAAGGCATTCGCGCTATTTTGAATCTGGGGCACACCTTCGGCCATGCCATCGAAGCCGAACAAGGTTACGGCGCTTGGCTGCATGGTGAGGCGGTCGGTGCCGGCATGGTCATGGCGTGTGATCTGTCGCGGCGTTTGGGCTGGATTGATGAATCGGTTTTTGATCGCGCCCGCACCCTGATCGAACGCGCACGCTTGCCGGTGGCGCCACCGTCGACGATGAGCGCCGATGATTTTATGAATCAGATGAGTCGCGATAAGAAAGTCGAATCCGGCCAGTTGCGTTTGGTATTGTTGCAGGCGCTGGGTCGGGCTGTGGTCACCGCAGACTTCGATGCCAACCAGTTACAGGCGTGTCTGACGGCACGCTTTTGATGCTGCGACCTTGACGAACTCAGTCGCTTGGTCCAAAGCTAATTCAGCGATTGAGATCGGTACTGTTGTTATCGTAACTCTCGTTATCGTTACTCTTTATCGTTAAAACGGAATTCATTCGTCCAGGTGGATGTTATGCAAGACTTTACTGACCAGACCCAGCGCATGCTCGATTACTACGGCCTTTACCAGGATCCTTTCGGTGAACTGGTGGATGCTTCGGTATTCAGCGGCGCTGGTGAACGGTTGGAGTTGGCCGAGCATATACGTCATCTGTTGAGCTTCAGCCCCCAGGATTGTTTATTGATGGCGCCCACCGGTGGCGGCAAGCGCGCCATTTCCCATCAGGTGATTCGCTTGCTGGATGACGACTGGCGCATTGCCTGGATCGACGGCGGCGAGATCGATCGCCTCGACGGCGCCAGCCGCGAACTCATTGGTCAGTTGGGGCTGGGACTGAAAACCGACGGCGATACCGCCAGCCTCTATCGCAATATGGCCGACGCCATTGCGCAGCGCACGGAAGATGGCGAAAACTTTCTGTTGATTGTTCAGCAAGCGGACTTGCTGCCAGCCGATGTACAAACCTGGCTGCAGTCGATGCGCACTCTGGCGCCGCGTACCGAAAGTCGTCTGCGGCAGCTGTGGTTAGCCAGCTCGGCCACCGCAATCGCCCAATCCGATAACGACGATCACTGGTATCGCCTGGTGCTGGAACCTTTAAGCGGTGCCGATGCTGTGGTTTACCTTAATGATCGCTTTGCCGCGTCCGGTCAACCCAATGGCACGCCCATCGGCGACAACGATGTTGCCCGGCTCAATGATCTGGCCGGTGGTTTGCCCGGTGAACTGAACCAGGTGGTGCGCGATTACCTGATCGCCGGCACCTTTAAAACCACCGAGCGCAAGCAGGGTTTTCCGCTGACGCATGTGTTGGCTGGCGCGGGTGTGGTAACGCTGATCGTTTTGACGGTGCTCTACTCTAACCAGGGTGGTTCGCCGGATGAGGCCAACGATGCCGTGGAACTGGCGGAAATCGAGCCGCTGACGCCAGAAGCCGAGGAGCCGCTGGAATCTGAAGTTCAGCAACGCCTGGCCGATGCCGTCGCCCGGGTGGAGGCGCGTCGCCAGGAAGCCGCAGCCGCCGAAGCGGCCGCTCAGGCAGAAGCCGACGCGGCAGCGAACGAAGTGACGCCGTCCCCAGAGCCACAACCTGAACCGGTACCACCAAGCGCACCTGAACCACAGGCGGCATCCCAGCCTGCCCCCACTCCGGCCGCGTCACCCACTCCGGCCACGTCACAGAGTTTGCTGGCCAGCGCTGCCGATAATGAATACACCCTGCAGTTAGTCGGGGTGCGCAATCGCGCTTCAGTCGAGGCCATCCTGGCGGAACTGGATAATGCCGAGCGTTACGACATCGTCACTTCCAGCTATCAGGGCCGCCCCTGGTATGTGCTGATTCACGGCCGTTATGCCGGGCCATCCGCAGCCCGTGCCGACATCGCCAGGTTGCCCGCCCGTTTTCGCGATCAGGAGCCTTGGGCGCGGACTTTTGGCAGTCTGCGTAACAACTGAGATGAGCGAAAATCGGGCAATTCTATAATTCATCCTCTTAATATACCGTTATTGTTTGTGTGACGTCCGTCACTGAATAGACTCGGATGCAAACCTTCAGTAGGGGCGTCGGGATTTTTCTGTACCCGGCCGTTCAACCCCCGGTTTCCTTTGCGCACTGTGATGCCCCCAGTTTTACGGGAAGGCAGCGCTCGGTCACCGGCCCAGCAAGGCTCTATTACAATGACAAACGGTCTTTATAATCCGGCTGAATTTCGCGACAACTGCGGTTTCGGCCTTATCGCTCACATGGAAGGCCAGGCCAGCCACGATCTGCTGCAAACGGCGATCGAATCGCTGACCTGCATGACTCACCGCGGCGGTATCGCTGCCGATGGCAAAACCGGCGACGGCTGCGGCCTGTTGCTGCAAATGCCCGATGCGTTTATCCGCGCCGAAGCCAAAACGCATTTTGATGCTGACTTGGGCGACGCCTACGCCGTCGGTATGATTTTCCTCAGCGCCGAAACCAGCCGCGCCGCCGAAGGTCGCAAGGCGCTGGAGTCGTCCTTGACCGATCAGGGTCTGGAGGTTCTCGGCTGGCGTCTGGTGCCGACCGATGAATCGGTCTGTGGTCCGATGGCGTTGGCCTGTATGCCGACCATCGAGCAGGTGTTTATCCGCGCGGAATCGCGTGAAGGCCTGGCCGTCAAACTCTATGTGGCCCGTCGCAAAGCCGAACAGGCCATGGCGCACGACGAAGAGTTTTATATCTGCTCGCTGTCCGACACCGTGCTGTCTTATAAAGGCCTGATGATGCCGGTCGACTTGCCGGCCTTCTATCCGGACCTCGCCAGCAAGACCATGGAAACCGCCATCTGCGTGTTCCACCAGCGCTTTTCCACCAACACCATGCCGAAGTGGCCGCTGGCGCAGCCGTTCCGGTTGATCGCGCACAACGGTGAGATCAACACCATCCAGGGCAACCGCAACTGGGCCAAGGCGCGCGCGTCCAAGTTTGCCTCGCCTTATTTGCCCAACCTGGATGAATTGCAGCCGGTGGTGAACACCACCGGTTCGGACTCCTCCAGCATGGATAACATGATGGAGTTGATGTTGCTCGGCGGAATGGATTTGTTCCGTGCTGCGCGCACCATGATTCCACCGGCCTGGCATAACGTCGAAAACATCGACGGCGATCTGAAAGCCTTTTACGAATACAACTCCATGCATATGGAACCCTGGGACGGCCCGGCCGGCATCGTGCTGACCGACGGTCGTTATGCGGTGTGCATGCTCGACCGTAACGGTCTGCGCCCGGCGCGCTGGGTTATTACCAAAAACGGTTACATCACCCTGGCGTCAGAAATCGGCACCTTCGATTACAAGCCGGAAGACGTGGTCGCCAAAGGCCGTGTCGGTCCTGGCCGTATCGTTGCTGTTGATACCCAGACCGGTGAATTCCTGCAAACCGAAGAAATCGACGATCGCCTCAAACGCGCTCATCCTTATAAAGACTGGCTGAAAACCAACGCCGTGCGTCTGCGTTCCAAGCTGGAACTGGCTGAGGAAGTCAACGGTTCGTCGCTGTCGCCGGAACAACTGCTGGCCTACCAAAAGCTGTTCCATATTTCCTTTGAAGAGCGCGACCAGGTGTTGCGCCCGCTAGCCGAAAGCGGCCAGGAAGCGGTTGGTTCCATGGGCGACGATACGCCGATGGCGGTGTTGTCGCGCCAGGTACGTCCGGTCACCGATTATTTCCGTCAGCAGTTTGCCCAGGTGACCAACCCGCCGATCGATCCATTGCGTGAAGCCGTGGTGATGTCGCTGGAAACCTGTCTGGGCCCGGAACGCAATCTGTTCCAGCCGAGCGCCGATCACGCCAAACGCCTGATCCTGACTTCGCCGGTGTTATCGCCGTTGAAGTATCAAAACTTTTTGCATCAGGAAGCGCCTGAGTTCCGCCATCAGCATCTGCCCTTGGCTTACGCGGCTGACGGTGATTTGCGTGCGGCCATCGAAGCGCTGTGCGATACCGCCGAAGCGGCCAGTCGCGATGGCGTTAAGATCGTCGTCTTGTCGGATCGCGATCTGCAAGCCGGCCAGGTCGCTATTCCAGCCGTGATGGCAACCGGCGCAGTGCATCACCGTCTGGTGGAAAAAGGCCTGCGTTGCGATACCAATATCGTGCTCGATACTGGTGATATTCGTAACCCGCACCAATTTGCTGTCGCCATTGGCTTTGGCGCTACGGCGATCTATCCCTACCTGGCGTACGAAGTGCTGGACGACATGATCCGCACCAACGAGCTGCAGGGTGACCCGCGCCAGTTGCACAAAAATTACCGCAAGGGCATTAATAAAGGTCTGTTTAAGATCATGTCCAAGATGGGCATCTCGACCCTGGCGTCCTATCGCGGAGCGCAGTTGTTCGAAGCCGTTGGATTGCATTCCGATGTCGTCGATCTGTGTTTCAAAGGCGTGCAGAGCCGTATTCAGGGCGCGCGCTTTGAGCATATTCACGACGACCTGTGCACCCTGGCCGACAACGCCTGGAAGCCGCGCAAGCCAATCCAACAGGGCGGTTTGCTGAAATACGTCCACGGCGGCGAATACCACAACTACAACCCCGATGTGGTCAAGGCGCTGCAGGACGCGGTGCAAAATGGCGACGAAGCGCGCTTCCGCGATTTCGCCAACTACGTCAACCAGCGTCCGGTCGCGACCATCCGCGATCTGTTCGAATTGAAGTCGGATCGCAAAGCCATACCGGTTTCAGAAGTCGAACCGGCCGAAGCATTATTCCCGCGTTTTGACTCCGCCGCCATGTCACTCGGCGCACTGTCCCCAGAAGCGCACGAAGCGCTGGCGATGGCGATGAACGAACTCGGCGGCCGCTCCAACTCGGGTGAAGGTGGCGAAGATCCGAAACGCTACGGCACCAATCGCCGCTCCAAAATCAAGCAGGTGGCGTCCGGTCGTTTCGGCGTAACGCCGGCTTATCTGATGAGCGCTGACGTTATTCAGATCAAAGTCGCTCAGGGCGCCAAGCCCGGCGAAGGTGGTCAGTTGCCCGGCGGCAAGGTTAATAAACTGATTGCCGAGCTGCGCTATTCAGTGCCCGGCGTGACATTGATTTCACCGCCACCGCACCATGACATTTATTCGATCGAAGATTTGGCACAGCTGATTTTCGATTTGAAAGAGATCAACCCGAGCGCGCTGATTTCGGTGAAGCTGGTGAGTGAGCCTGGCGTCGGCACCGTCGCCGCCGGTGTGGCCAAAGCCTACGCCGATTTGATCACCGTCTCTGGTTACGACGGTGGTACCGCCGCCAGTCCGCTGACCTCGATCAAACACGCCGGCTCGCCTTGGGAATTGGGTTTGGCCGAAGTGCAGCAAACGCTGCGCGGCAATGACCTGCGCGACAAAGTTCGCCTGCAAACCGATGGCGGTCTGAAAACCGGCTTGGATGTTATCAAGGCCGCGCTGCTCGGCGCCGAAAGCTACGGCTTTGGTACAGCGCCGATGGTTGCGCTGGGTTGTAAGTACTTGCGTATTTGCCACCTCAATAACTGCGCCACCGGTGTTGCCACTCAGGACGATAATCTGCGCGATCAACACTTCCGTGGCACCGTGGAAATGGTCAAACATTATTTCCGTTTTGTCGCCGAAGAAGTGCGTGAGCAGTTGGCCTTGTTGGGTTATCGCAGCCTGGGCGAAATTATCGGTCGTACCGACTTGATCAGCGTCAAAAAAGGCGAGACGCCCAAGCAGCAGAGCCTGGACTTGTCGCCGATTTTGTCGAACGATCAGATCGATCCGAGCAAGCCGCAGCAATGTCAGGTTGAGCGTAACAAGCCGTTTGACCAAGGTGGCAAACAGCGCGAAATTCTCAAGGCGATTTTGCCGGCGATCGAAAACAAAACCGGTGGCGAATTTGAATTCCATATCGGTAACTGCGACCGCTCTATTGGTGCACTGGCGTCGGGTGAAATCGCCAAGCGCTACGGCAACCAAGGCATGGCCGACCGGCCGATCACGCTGAAACTCAACGGCATTGCCGGTCAGAGTTTTGGTGTCTGGAATGCCGGTGGTTTGAATATGGTGCTCGATGGCGATGCCAACGATTACGTCGGTAAAGGTATGACCGGCGGCAAGATCGTCATCCGTCCGCCCAAGGGTTCAGCTTTTGAAACTCAGCAGACGTCGATCATGGGTAACACCTGCCTGTACGGCGCGACCGGCGGTACCTTGTTCGCCGCTGGCTGTGCCGGCGAACGCTTTGCGGTGCGTAACTCTGGCACGGTCGCGGTCATTGAAGGCGCCGGCGATCACTGCTGCGAATATATGACCGGCGGCATGGTGGCTGTGCTCGGTAATGTCGGTGGCAACTTCGGTGCGGGCATGACCGGTGGCTTTGCTTACGTGCTCGATCTGGAAAACACCTTCCCGGATAAATACAACCGCGAACTGGTGGATATCCAGCGCATCGGCACCGAAAGCATGGAAACCTATCGCGATCATTTATTTGGTGTGATCGGCCGATTTGTCGACGACACCAAGAGCGCCTGGGGCGCGGAATTGCTGGATAACTACGACGACTACGTCGGTCGTTTCTGGCTGGTCAAACCGAAGGCATCGAGCCTGTCGGATTTGTTGTCCAACACCCGGGCTCGTCCGGAATAACCGACGGAGAAACCAAGATGACTCAACGACTGAACAACGATTTTCAGTTTGTCGATGTTGGCCGTCGCGAACCGGCCAAAAAAGACATTCACACCCGCAAACATGAGTTCGTGGAAATTTACGAACCTTTCGCGCAAAAACAGGCGGCTGAGCAATCGCATCGCTGCCTGCACTGCGGCAATCCCTATTGCGAGTGGAAGTGCCCGGTGCACAACTACATTCCCAACTGGCTGAAACTGGTCAGCGAAGGCAATGTGCTCGAAGCGGTGGAACTCTGTCACCAGACCAACTCCCTACCAGAAGTTTGCGGTCGTGTTTGCCCGCAGGATCGTCTGTGCGAAGGCGCCTGTACGCTGAACGATGGCTTCGGTGCGGTGACCATCGGCAACGCCGAGAAATACATCACCGACACCGCCTTCGCCATGGGCTGGCAGCCGGATATGTCGAAGGTGGTCTGGACCGATAAAAAAGTCGCCGTTATCGGCGCCGGTCCGGCCGGTCTCGGTTGCGCCGATGTGCTGGTGCGCAATGGCGTTAAACCGGTGGTGTTCGATCGTTACCCGGAAGTCGGCGGCCTGCTCACCTTCGGCATTCCCGAATTCAAGCTGGAAAAATCCATCATGGCGCGGCGCCGTGAAGTGTTCGAAGGCATGGGCGTGGAATTCCGGCTGAATACTGAGATCGGTGTCGACGTTGAATTCGACGACCTGCTCGCCGAATACGATGCCGTTTTTATGGGCATGGGCACCTATAACTCTATGAAAGGTGGTTTTCCCGGCGAAGAACTGGACGGTGTTTATGATGCTTTGCCGTTCCTGGTCGCCAACGTCAATCACAGTCACGGCTGGGAAAAAGACCCGGCCGACTTTGTCGATATGGCCGGCAAGCGCGTGGTGGTTCTTGGTGGTGGTGACACCGCCATGGACTGCAACCGCACGTCCATTCGTCAGCAGGCGGCGAGCGTCACCTGTGCCTATCGTCGTGACGAAGCCAATATGCCTGGCTCGCGCAAAGAAGTCGCCAACGCCAAAGAAGAAGGCGTGCAGTTTTTGTTCAACCGCCAGCCGGTTGAAATCGTTGGTGATGGTAAGGTGGAAGGCATTAAGCTGGTGAGCACTCAGTTGGGTGAGCCGGATGAAAACGGTCGCCGTCGCCCCGAAGTGGTACCTGGTTCGGAAGAAATTCTGCCCGCCGATGCGGTCATCGTTGCCTTCGGTTTCCAGCCGAGCCCGGCCGACTGGTTCGATAAAGCCGAGATTCAACTGGACGACTGGAAACGCGTTAAAGCGCCGGAAGAACAGGAGTTCGCTTTCCAGACCAGCAACGCCAAAATTTTCGCCGGCGGCGATATGGTGCGCGGTTCCGACCTGGTGGTGACCGCCATCTGGGAAGGACGTCAGGCAGCCGATGGCATTCTGGATTATCTGGGCGTTTAAGCGTCAGCTAAACCAAGGCGTCTGAAACAGACGCCGTCATCCTAGAAAGCCGTCAACCCCAGGTACCGTCATCCCGGAAAGCCGTCAGGCTTATCCGGGATCTCTCCCATCACCCGCATTATAAACTCATCGACCGCTGTTCTCTCAAGCAACAGCTGCTCAATCGCCCAAAATCCCTGCGCTTCCATCTCATCTGCAAACCTTAGCCGGCGCGACAAACCGCCGAGCGCCCGGACGATATTCTCTGGCCGTTGGTAGCCACCCAGCCAATCGTCTTCAATGATCCAATGCAGCGTTCGTTCCAAACGAGGCGGTAATGGCAGCGTGTCGAAGCGGCGAGTTTCGCGATAGCGTTCTTCGGTGAAGACAGCCAGCGCTTGTCGATGGTAGTCAGTCCAGTGCAACGCCAGATGGTGATCGAGCAGCATGTCGACCACGATGGGCGTGGTTTTGCGCAGCTTGGGCCGCAAGCGCTGGCGCAGCGATTCCAGTTCCGGGCTGGCGTCGGTGGTGCGGTCAATCCATTGGTGGCGATCGAAATGATCGATAAAACGGGATGAAACATCGTTCGGATCGGGCCGCAGCGCGAAATCGGGCCAGAGACTGCCCAGCAGAGAATCTGCATCCGGGTCGGAAAATAACCAGTGGCCGAGAAAGTTCACCGCTGCTCCTGAAATTTGATTGGCGTCAGTCTAACACGCCCTTGGGCGGTCACTGCATTCGTCAGCGCAGGCCTGCATGCGTATAATGCGCGCACTTTGATGAGTGGGATAAGTGATTGTGGCTGAATTGAAAAACGACCGCTTTTTGCGCGCCCTGTTGCGCGAATCCGTAGACCGCACCCCGGTATGGATGATGCGCCAGGCGGGTCGCTATCTGCCAGAATACCGCGATACGCGTGCTCAGGCCGGCGATTTTCTGAGTCTGTGCAAAAACGCTGAGCTGGCCTGCGAAGTGACATTGCAGCCGCTGCGCCGTTACCCGCTCGACGCCGCCATTCTGTTTTCCGACATCCTCACCATCCCCGATGCTATGGGTCTGGGTCTGTATTTTGAAACCGGTGAAGGCCCGCGTTTTGAACGCACTGTCCGCTCCATGGCCGAGGTTGAAGCGCTGAAAACGCCGTCGATGGAAACCGATCTGGGTTATGTCATGAAAGCGGTCAGCACCATTCGCCAGGCATTGAATGGCGATGTACCGCTGATCGGTTTCACCGGCAGCCCCTGGACGCTGGCGACCTATATGATTGAAGGCGGCAGCTCCAAAGATTTCCGCCACGCCAAAGGCATGCTCTACGATCAACCAGAGGTGCTGCATGCACTGCTCAGCCGACTGGCCGATGCGGTGACCGACTATTTAAATGCTCAGATCGAAGCTGGCGCCCAAGCCGTACAAATCTTCGATACCTGGGGCGGTGCCCTGGCGCACGATGCCTACAAAACCTTCTCGCTGGCCTATATGAGTAAGATCGTCGCCGGCTTGAAACGTACTCACCAAGGCAAAAAAGTCCCGGTGATTATATTCACCAAAGGCGGCGGCCAATGGCTGGAAGCGATGGCCGACAGTGGCGCTGACGCACTGGGCCTCGACTGGACCACTCCGCTCGATACCGCGCGCGCGCGGGTCGGTAAACAGGTCGCCCTGCAAGGCAACCTCGACCCGGCGGTGTTGTATTCATCTCCGGAACGCATCCGCGACGAAGTCGAACGTATCCTCGCCGAATTCGGCAAAGGCAGCGGCCATGTGTTCAACCTGGGCCACGGCATTCATCCGCAGATCGACCCGGAACACGCCGGCGCTTATGTTGAGGCGGTGGTGGAGTTGAGTCCGAAGTATCACCGCTGAGCGATCAGCGGTAATGCCATTGCCAGTTGAGCTGAGCCTGCCAATCGTTGTCAGTAAGGTTGGCGCTAAGCAGGAAGCTGTGCTTCTGGTTAGCTGAAAACTGAAGATCGGATTGCGCCAGCCAGCCATCGATGGCGTTATTGGTTACTGGCAACCAATAACCGACGGAACTTTGCACTGACCAGCCAAAGCGCTCCGGTAAGCCGACTTCCAGATCGAAACCGGTTTGAAGTTCGCGCCCAGTCAAGCTGGCTCGACCCAGTCCGCTGAACAGCAACGGCCCAAAACCTAAGCTTTGTCCCAACCCCCCTTCGAGCTGAATACCTTCTGATGACTGGCAGTCGATAAGACAATCTGCAGCCACGCCTAAGTCCCAACTGATAGGCCTTTGTTCTGGTAAGCGACGACGCCAGTCACTGCGTTGCGATATACGAATAAAAGTGAAGCGGTTGAGATCAATGTGTTCGTCATCAAACGCAATTTCGGTATGAAAGGCGGTCAGTTCCGAAAGATCATCGTTACCCAGATCGGTTGCTGTCTGTTGATAAGGAGTAAAGCCGAGGACCGTAAGCAATTGGTCATCACGGTAAGCAGCCCCCAGGCTGAGTCGCGATGTTCGAGCGGTCAGTCCTGCCGGCATTCCCGGCTCGATGGGTTCAACCTCTAATCGCTGTCCCGGTGGCAGCGCAAGTCGTGCTATCAGCAATTGCTGGCGACGATCATAGAGGTCAGTGCCGAGCTCGGGATAGCCACGAATCAGGTAGTCGTGGTATACGAGCAAGGCTTCCAGGGTGATGGCTGAATCGGTATCGTCGAGAGACAATAAAAGTTCGTCTAAATTCTCCCCCTCAGTATATAGATACTGCTGCACTGCCCGAGCTTGAACCGGGTTTAATGCATAGAGCAGGTTTTCCAATTGACGCATTTTCGATGGTATAAATTCTCGCCGCGCGATGATGTGGCCAGGATCTTTTGCGTCGAGTTGTTCTAATTCCTGCAAAAGGGTAACTGGTGCGTACCAGTGAACGTTGCGATCGATGATTTCTGTATCGAGCACGAATTCAAGAGCTTCCGCGATCGCGTAGGCGCAGTTGTTTTTAGCGAAATAGTAGGTTGTTGGATGACCCAGAACCTCCCAAATATGGGCAGTAAATTGCAGTTTCTGTTCGGCAGAAAGCGCTAGCTGATAATTCCACATATCGCGAAATTCAGTGCGGGTATAGATCAAATCCTGGTGATAAAAATCTTCGACTGTAAAGCCAGCCAGATAGCCACCTATTAACCCTTTGGTCAGGTAGGTAAGGATGTCTTCGTCTGCGGGAGTCTCTGCACCGTAGGTGACGCTAGTGTCCAGTAGAGCCCGCCCTGGGCTATCCCGGCCAATTCTTACAATCAAATGGCCGAATGAAGAGGCAGGATTGCCGTAGTAACCATCGACCATCACTACTGTTACATGGGTATCTGGATGTAAGTCGGCCCAGGTCGCAAAAGTTGGGCATTGTTGCAGTACATCGACATCAGGAAACAAGTTCAGTTGGCGCTGTAGATAAATAAAGCGTGACGGGAACCGACAAATAGGGTGGGCATCGTCAATCGAATCTAGGTTGGAGCGAAAAGCACCAAGTGTTGCCCTCAATTCTTCGAGTGGATCGATGATCGGACCCGGCGAAAAGTAGAACTGATCATCTTGGATCCGTGGGGCAGAAGGGCCGGGTTCAGTGTTGCTAAGATATAACTGTCGATACCAGTTATCCGATTCAGCAAGGGCGACGATTTTCTCACTTGGAATGGCAGTGTTTGATGCCAGTGTTGGTAGTACAAACCCGCTCAGACAAACCAACAAGAAACAGCGAATACAATAGCTCATAGAGTATAACGCCCCCAATTTGGGGGCGTAGTAATATCCATCAGGGCGTTACTAATGTGGATTAGACGGTGCAATACTGGGTGGAAACATCGACAGCGGCGTTGAACAGCAGCTCTGATTTTCCGAGGTAGTCGTTTTCGTAGTAACCATCTTCAGCGATGGATTTGCTGAATTCAGCACGCAGAGCGATTGCCGCTGCCGCAGAGTTATCACCGCAACCCATCATGGTCATCATGGAGCTTAGATGAGTACCAGAGCCTACGCTCAGGTTCTGTTCAATTTGCGGGTGGGTTTCGATAATAAACTGCGCCATTTGAGCGCGACCACCTAAACAGAGCCTAGGGGTGGTAAAACCAGAAGTTGTAGCCAAGCCACCTGATAAGGTAAATAAATTTAATAACACTGCGACGGCGCCTGAACCTTCCACAGTGTCCAATAAGAAAACACGGTTTACTGCCGCACCGAAGCCACACTCTACGTACATTTCCCCGAAACTGCGGTCCGCCGCCGATGCCGTATTTGCCGCAGACAGGACGACAACAAAGGCCAGAGCTAGTTTAATCGACTTCATAAACACTCCTTGCTGTATTTTTTTGAGGGATGTGAGTCTTACCCACCGACCCAGTATAGGAATCGAAAAGAATTTCGCCATCAATAATTTGAAGGCCAAGAAAAAGTAGTAAGAATTAGCTGATTCTCAGCAAGGTCGCGTTGTACGCAATAATCTGTCAACTGAGTGGATATACTTCGGCACTATAAGGACGTGCCCGTTGTGCAGCTTCAGTCTGGAGGTCACCATCCGATTCCCCGTCACCCTCGATTCTTGACGTACGCCTTATAAACAGAAGTAAAACCGCACGCCGAAGCAGCGCCATCCGTCATCAGGATAGTTATCAAAGTCAGTACCAGTTTGATCCGGTCATTAAATGTTAGGAGGGGGAAGTGAAGCCCACGAGCTAGATGTAGAGGAAGCGGTAATAGACATGCTCGAATATGCTAAAGAACTCTGTGAAACATTTTGTTACTCAGATGGCGTATTATTGACGTTTCTATTAACGGATTGGTATGGAAGGTTTTATTGTAAAAAATCATCTTAATAACAAAGTATGAAAATCAACAGATCCTTTAAATTTCCAGCCACTTAGTAGAGAGTTCTACGGCTGTTCCTGCTTCCTATTTGATTACTGCGCATGCATGACAGCGCAGAAAGAAGCGACACCATTAAGTGTATATTGGGTTTTAATGTGAATATAATGATAAGTGGACAGAGCCCGAAAACCCCTCTAAATGAATAGAGATATGGAGTCACTATGCAAAACAATGTTGTAAGGTTCGGATTGGCAGGGATATTGTTGGTGTTGAGCTTAAGTACCATTGCTGATGACCGGTCTGGAGTCTATTTAAGTGGCGGATTAGGATTGCAGCGGACCAGCCTCACACTGTCTCAGAATGGCAATGAAGCGGACGATAGTTTTGGTGGTATCAGTACGTCTTTTAAATTAGGCGGCTATGTAAATCAAAACCTGGCCCTCTACTATCAAATGGAACAGTCTCTATTTGTAGATGACAGTTTAAATAGCTCTGACAGCTCATATCTGGTGCTCTCTAGGTTAATGGGTTTGGGCGGAACTTATTACCTAAGTGATCAAGGCGGCGCATATGTTGAAGCTGGATTCGGGTTGGGTAACATTTCTCACGCAGCGGTTGATGTTTTTAACGGTCTGGGGCAGGCTTTTATTGTTGGTGTTGGATATGAAACTTCGCCTCATACTCAAGTAGGTGGGTTAATCCAATACGTTAAAGCCGAAGATAAAGATGACTCAAGTCTTGAGGCAGGGGCGTTCACCTTTGGTATTAAAGCTGAGCTGAAGTTATAACGTCGGTTGCTCTAACCTATATTCTGCGGGGTGACGTATGATTGCGCTCCCCGCAGAAAAGTGAGCAATGGTGGATATACTTAGACAGGGCCTGGATTTTAATGCTTGGCTAATCCGGAAACACCACCGTCCGATTCCCCGTCAAAAATACGCGCTTCTCGATGTGATAACGCACCGCCTTGGCGAGAGTCTGGCTTTCAATATCCTGACCCTTGGCAACCAGTTCTTCCGGATAATGGCTGTGATCTACGGCCTGCACGCCCTGAGTAATAATCGGCCCTTCATCCAGATCATCATTCACGTAGTGAGCAGTCGCACCGACCAGTTTGACGCCTTTCGCCCAGGCCTGGTGATAGGGCTTGGCGCCTTTAAAACCCGGCAATAAAGAGTGATGAATATTGATTGCCCAGCCGTCGAGTTTGGCTGACATTTCTGGCGACAGCACCTGCATATAGCGCGCTAATACCACCAGTTCACATTGAGCGTCAGTGATCAGATTCCAGATCTGCGCTTCCTGTTTGGCTTTGGTATCCGGCGTAATCGGCAAGTGGTGATAAGGGATACCGTGCCAGTCGGCCAGGTGTTGCAAATCAGGGTGGTTGGAAATGATCAGCGGGATATCAATCGCCAGTTCGCCGGTGCGATAGCGGTACAACAAGTCATTCAGGCAGTGATCGTATTTCGAGACCAGAATAGCAACGCGGGTGCGATGTTCTGGCTCGGTGATCTGCCAGTCCATGTCAAAGTCGGTTGCCCGGCTGGTGAAAAGTTCGCGCAGTTGTTGCAACGACTCTTCACCTTTTTGCGGACGAAATTCGACGCGAATGCTGAAGCTGTTGGTGGCGCGATCATCAAAGGAGTTCATCGCCACCACATAGTTTTCGGTTTCCGCCAGGCTGCGCGTCACCACATCGACCGTGCCCAAACGACTGGGGCACTGGGCGGTTAATATCCAGAGTTTTTCTTTGCTGTTCATGCGCGCTCGCTCAAACCGAATTCCTGGCCGGCATCGACCAGCCAGCGCCAAATGTAATCGGCAAAGCTGCGGCGTACCACCAGTTCCCATTCGTCTTCGCCGAGGCGGCACACGACCGCTTGTGACTTGGCAAAGACGGTGGAGACTACCTTGTCGACCGGGAAGTTACGGTCGTGCACGTCGTAAGGGCAGCTTTTCATCAACACAGTACGCGCCTTGGCGCCACTCAGGCGAACCAGAGTCTGGCCGCCGCTGACGTTAATCACCGCATAGTGGCCACTGAGGTTGTCGCGCAGCGCGGTTTCCATAGTAAAAGCAGCGCTGCCAGGGCCGGTGAGCAACCATTCATCGGGTGCAATCCAGCGCAGCCTCCAGTCGTTATTTGATGCACTGTGCAGCTTGCCGGGCAGTGCCAGCCCGGTGGCTTTTTCCACGCCTTGAGCAAAGCTTGAATCAGCAGCATTGCCGCGAATAACCAGGTGAGTGGCCAGCGCCTCTTCGCTTAACTGCAAGCCATCGCTGCGCTGTGTGTTTTTTGGGTGCAGCGGGCTGCGTGCCGGAACCTCAGCGGTGGGCAGTTGATCCATGATGGCAATGAGGGTGTCAGACATTCTGGCGGTCTCCCTTAGGATCGAAGAAAACAGTGCTGCAAATTTCCGCCTCCACAACTTGCCCGTTCGACAGTGGATAGTAGACGGTATCGCCGGTGCGATTCAGACCATCTTTGATCATCCCCATAGCAATGGAACGACCCAGGTTGGCGCTGTAGTAACTCGAGGTTACATGTCCCAGCATCGCCATCGGCAAAGCTTGTTTCGGATCATCCACCGCTTGCGCACCTTCGGGCAAAACAACTTTCGGATCTTTGGTCTTCAGGCCAACCAGTTGCTTACGACCTTCGCGCACACAGTCTTGGCGTTTCATGCCACGCTTGCCGATAAAGCTGAATGGTTTGTCTTCTTTTACCGCCCAACCATGATTCAGATCGTAGGGGTGCACCGAACCATCGGTATCTTGCCCAGCGATAATAAAACCTTTTTCGGCGCGCAAAATGTGCATGGTTTCGGTGCCGTATGGCGTCAGGTTATATTTCTCGCCGTGCTCGAACAATTTTTCCCAAACGTGCAAACCGTAGTTCGCCTGAACGTTGATCTCGTACGACAACTCACCAGTAAAGGAGATGCGGAACACACGCGCCGGCACGCCGGCAACAGTGCCCTGACGCCAATCCATAAACTTGAAGCTGTCTTTATCGAGGTCGATGTCGTCGCACAGTTCAGACAGCAATTTGCGCGCGTTGGGACCGGCGATGGTCATGGTTGCCCAGTGGTCGGTGACGGTATTCATATAAACTTCAAGCTCCGGCCACTCGGTTTGGTGATACAACTCCAACCATTCCAGCACGCCAGCCGCACCGCCGGTGGTCGTGGTCATCAGGAAGTGGTTTTCGCCCAGGCAGGAGGTGACGCCGTCGTCGAACACCATGCCGTCTTCGTGACACATTAAGCCATAGCGACATTTGCCGACGGCGAGTTTGGCCCAGGCGTTGGTGTAGATGCGGCCAATAAATTCGCGTGCGTCTTTGCCCTGAATGTCAATTTTTCCGAGCGTCGATGCATCGAGAATGCCGATGCTTTCGCGCGTCGCCAGACATTCACGGTCGAGCGCCTGCTGCATGGTTTCACCCGCTTTGGGGTAATACCAGGGACGCTTCCACTGGCCGACGTTTTCGAATTCAGCGCCATTTTTTACATGCCATTCGTGCATGGCGGTGTAACGTTCCGGTTCGAACAGATCGCGGCAATGACGGCCGACGATGGCGCCGAAGGTGACCGGGGTGTAGTTCGGTCGGAAAATGGTGGTGCCGGTTTCAGGAATGCTTTGGCCCAAGGATTTAGCAGCGATCGCCATGCCGTTGATGTTGCCCAGCTTGCCCTGATCGGTGCCGAAACCCATGGCGGTGTAACGCTTGACGTGTTCGATGGATTCAAAACCTTCGCGCGTTGCCAGCTCGATAGCAGCGGCGGTCACGTCGTTTTGCAAATCGACAAACTGTTTGGGCGCTCGGCTGTTCGGTTGCGTATGCGCAATGCAATACAGCGCCATGGCTTTGGCTTCTGGCCAGCTGTCGACGTCCGGAGTCATAACCGGGGTGGCATCGAAACCGGCCAGCTTGGCCGCTTCGGCGCCTTGCTCAGCGCCATCTCGCAGGCAGGCTACCAGATCGTAACTGCCTTTAACCGCACCAGCCGTTTTCATTTGTTGCAGCGTTTCGCCGGGAACAAAACCGAGAATGTCGTCGTTCCAGACAGGACGGCTGCCGGTGTGAGCCGACAGATGCACCGCCGGGCTCCAGCCACCGGAGGAAGCGATCAGGTCGCAACTGAGTGTGCGGCTGCCGCCAGTGACGGCGGAACCATCGGCATTGAGCGGTGCTATTACCGCACCAGTTACCTTTTTGCCGCCGCGTGCTTCAATCACGCCCTGACCCAGCATTAAAGCAATGCCACGGCGCTTGGCTTCATCCTGATAGTGACCGCTGACATCGGCGCGGCTGTCGACAATGGCGACAACATCGCGGCCGGCGTCTTGCCAGTCGAAAGCGGTGCGGTAGGCGTAATCGTTACTGGTCATTAATACCAGCTTGTCTCCCGGCGCGACGGCGTAACGATTGATATAAGTCGAGACTGCTGATGCCAACATGCAGCCAGGCAGATCGTTATTGGCAAACACCAGCGGGCGTTCGTGCGCACCGGTAGCCAACACCACCCAGCGAGCGCGAACGCGATGCAGGCGCTGCCGACTCATACCTTCTGGCGCCCGGTCGGCAAGATGATCGGTACGGCGTTCGTGAATGGTCAGGAAATTATGGTCGTGGTAGCCGTTGACGGTTGAACGAGGCAACAACAAAACATTGTCGCGACCACTGAGTTCCGCCAGCGTAGTGACGACCCATTGACTGGCCGGTTTACCACCGATCAGGTCGCGACTGTGCAATAAAGCGCCACCCATTTCCGACTGTTCATCGGCCAGAATAACGCGCGCGCCGGACCGGGCAGCGGATAAAGCAGCGGCCAAACCAGCAGCCCCCGCACCGACAATAAGTACATCGGCGTGCTGGTTTAGATGATCGTATTGATCGACGTCTTCAGCGCGTGGCGAACGGCCAAAACCGGCGGCTTTGCGGATGTATTTTTCGTACAGCTTCCAGCCGAAACGCGGAAACATAAAGGTCTTATAGTAGAACCCTGGCGGCAACAGTGAGCCAAAGACTTTGCCCACCATACCGAGTGCGTCGTTGTTCAGTGATGGCCATCCCGAGGTCGGTTGCGCCACCAAACCATCGAACAATTCTTGCTGAGTGGCGCGTACGTTAGGCACTTGTGTAGCTTCGGTGGCACCCAGTTGCAAGATGGCATTGGGCTCTTCGGCACCGGCGGCAACAATGCCGCGACGGCGACCGTATTTAAAACTGCGGCCGACCAGATCGATACCATTGGCGAGCATCGCTGACGCCAAAGTATCACCTTGATAACCGCTGTAACGGCGACCGTTGAATTCAAACTGCAGCGGCTGATCGCGATCAATGCGACCACCGGAGTTGAGACGATTAGGTTGAGTCATAGGGCGTCTCTCACGACTGGGACGTCACGCTGGGTTGTTCACCCAAGCGATAGGTTTCGAGGATGGCGTAGGTCTGGGTGTCGCGGGTGATATTAAAAAATTTGCGACAACCAGCGGCGTGCACCCAAAGTTCATGATGAATGCCTCTGGGGTTGGCGCGGAAATACAAAAAATTTCCCCACTCTTCGTCGCTGCACGCATCCGGATCCAACGGCCGGGCAATATGTGCCTGACCTTTGGCGTGGAACTCTTCCTCTTCGCGGTGTTCATCGCAATAAGGGCAATGGATATAAAACATCGATGCGCTCCTGAATCAGTGGGCAACGCCAGCGGCGCCGTGCTCGTCAACCAGAGCGCCGCTGTGGAAACGGAACATGGAAAACGGTTTCGCCAACTCGTTGGCTTCACCCTTGGCCAGAGTTTCGGCAAAGACATGACCGGAACCGGGCGTGGCTTTGAAACCGCCGGTGCCCCAACCGCAATTGAAAAACAGATTGCCAACGGGCGTGTCAGAAATAATCGGACAGGCATCGGGCGTGGTATCGACAATGCCACCCCACTGACGATTCATCCGCACCCGGCTGAAAATCGGAAACATTTCGACGATGGCTTGCAAGGTGTGTTCGATGGTTGGGTAGGAACCGCGCTGGCCGTAACCGTTGTAGCCGTCGATACCGGCACCGATGACCAGGTCGCCTTTATCCGACTGGGAAATGTAACCGTGCACCTGATTCGACATCACTACTGTATCCAGAATCGGGCGGATCGGTTCGGAGACCAGTGCCTGCAGCGGATGCGATTCGACCGGTAATTCAAAGCCGGCCATCTTGGCGACGACACCGGAATTGCCCGCCACCACACAGCCGATGCGGTCGGCGTGAATCTCGCCGTATTGCTTGGTGTTGACGCCAACGGCATTGCCGTTTTGCATCAGGATGTCGTCGACTTCGCATTGCTGAATCAGATCGACACCCAGCGCATCAGCAGCGCGGGCAAAACCCCAGGCCACGGCATCATGTCGCGCGACACCGGCGCGCGGTTGCCAGGAGGCCCCGAGAATTGGATAACGCGCGCGACTGGAGCAATCCATAATCGGCACGATGTCCTGCACGCCTTGGGTGTCGAGCGCGACACTGTCGATGCCGTTTAAGCGGTTGGCATTGACGCGTCGTTCGATGTCACGCATATCCTGCAAAGTATGGCCGAGGTTCAAAACACCGCGCTGCGAAAACATCAGGTTGTAGTTCAGATCCTGCGCCAGACCTTCCCACAATTTCATCGCGTGTTCGTACAGAAAGGCCGCTTCGTCCCACAAATAATTGGAGCGTACGATGGTGGTGTTACGAGCTGTGTTGCCACCCCCGAGGTAACCCTTTTCGATCACCGCAACATTGCTCACCTTGTGCACCTTGGCCAGGTAATAAGCGGTCGCCAAACCGTGGCCGCCGCCACCGACAACAATAACGTCGTAGTGTTTTTTCGGTTTGGGGTTACGCCACACCCGCTGCCAGTTTTCGTGATGACTCAGGGCGTGTTTGAGCAATCCGAAGCCGGAATACTTCTGCATGATCTCGGGTCCTCTGAAGTGGCCGCTTGTCGACCCTAGCGACTCGGCTGTTCTTCAACAAGAGTTCAACAAGCCAAGCGCCAGGGTCGACGCAGTTTGAAGCGATGGTAGGCGGGCGCGGGCTAAACCAACTGCTTGGCGACGACACCCGGGTGTTGATTTGCGACAAGCCCCGAAAGACGGGGCCCTAAAGTGAAGAATGACTCAGCACTCAATGACGTTGACGGCGAGACCACCGCGCGAGGTTTCTTTGTACTTATCGAGCATGTCGCGACCGGTATCGCGCATGGTGCGGATCACTTTATCGAGCGACACAAAGTGTTCGCCGTTGCCTCGCATCGCCATCACCGCCGCGTTAATGGCTTTGACTGCGCCGATGGCATTGCGCTCAATGCACGGCACCTGCACCAGTCCGCCGATCGGGTCGCAGGTTAAGCCCAGGTGATGTTCCATGCCGATTTCAGCAGCATTTTCCACTTGCTCCGGTGTGGCGCCGGTGGCGGCTGCCAGGCCAGCGGCGGCCATGGCGCAGGCCGAACCGACTTCACCCTGGCAGCCGACTTCGGCGCCGGAAATCGAGGCGTTTTCCTTGAACAGAATACCGATGGCGGCGGCGGTGAGCAGAAAGCGGATCACGCCTTCTTCGTCGGCGTTTGGGCACCAGTGCCAGTAATAATGCAGCACCGCCGGAATAATACCGGCCGCTCCGTTGGTTGGCGCGGTGACCATACGACCACCGGCGGCGTTCTCTTCGTTCACTGCCAATGCATAGAGATTGACCCAGTCCATGGCGCTTAATGACGGCGAAATCAGATCGAGGCGGTCATGTGCCGTCAGCGATGCATAGAGGATGGCGGCCCGACGCTTCACCTTCAGCCCGCCAGGTAAAACGCCTTCATGTTTAATACCGTTCTGCACGCACTCCTGCATCACCTGCCAGATATGCAGAATGCCGTCGCGCACCTCGCTTTCGCTGCGCCAGGCTTGTTCGTTAGCGAGCATGATTTGGGCGATGCTTAACTGATGGGTGCGACATAGCTGCAATAACTCATCGCCGCTTTTAAATCGGTAGGGCAGTGGCGTTTTGTCTTCGACAATGCGATTGGCGCCGGCGGCATCTTCATCGACCACGAATCCGCCGCCCACCGAATAGTAGGTGCGTTCGCGCACGCTGTTGCCCTCGCCATCGAAGGCAAAAAAGGTCATGCCGTTGGGGTGATAAGGCAGTGTCTCGCGCTTGTGGTAGGTCAGATCATTGCGTTCGTTAAAAGCGATGGCATGCTCGCCGCCGAGCAGTAATTCGCACTGTTCGCGAATGCTTTCGGTGCGCGGGCCGACAATGGTCGGATCGATCTGATCGGGCAGGTGGCCTTCCAGTCCCATCAACACCGCCGGTCCCGTGCCGTGGCCTTTGCCGGTGGCGCCGAGTGAGCCATACAACTGAATGTCGATGCGTTGCACCCGTGTCAGGTCGCCGTCGTCTTTTAAGCCTTCGGCAAAACGGTAGGCCGCCGCCATCGGTCCGACGGTGTGCGAACTGGACGGGCCGATGCCGATTTTCAACATGTCGAACAGGCTGATGGCCATGGCATTTTGCTCCGGCTGTTGATTAAGTGATGGAGGTGGAATTCGCGCTTGCAGCCCGGCCAGTCCGTTAGAGGTCGGCGTGAACCCTTCCCTGGGGCCTTGTCCGCAGCATCCATGCTGCGGACATCCTCTAACGAACTGGCCGGACTGCCAGCGCTTGCCCGGAGGCTGTCGTTAGGCTCTGAGTCAGGCTTTTAGTCAGTTAACCGTACGCCGGAAAGTCTCGGCACAACTGGCTGACTTTGGTGCGCACTTCGGCAATCACACTGGTGGCATCGCCGGCTTGCATGGCATCGAGGATGTCGGCAATCCAACCGGCCAGCTCGGCCGATTCGGCTTGCTGTAAACCGCGGGTGGTGATCACCGGCGAGCCGATGCGCAGACCAGAGGTCACGAACGGTGACTGCGGATCGTTCGGCACGGCGTTTTTGTTCACCGTGATGTGCGCTTCGCCCAAAGCGGCGTCGGCGTCTTTACCGGTCAGACCTTGTTTGACCAGGCTGAGCAGGAACAGATGGTTGTCGGTACCGCCGGAGACGACGTCGTAACCGCGCTTCACAAAAACATCAGCCATCGCCTGAGCATTGCGTACCACCTGATGTTGGTAATCGCGGAAGTCGCTTTCGGCGGCTTCTTTAAAGGCCACGGCTTTGGCCGCGATAACGTGCATCAGCGGACCGCCTTGACCGGCCGGGAAGACGGCCGAGTTGAGTTTTTTCTCCAGCTCCGGCTGGCCTTTGGTCAGTATCAGACCACCGCGTGGACCGCGCAGGGTTTTGTGCGTGGTGGTGGTGACCACATGAGCGTGCGGGATCGGGCTGAGGTAGGCGCCGGCGGCGACCAGGCCAGCGACGTGTGCCATATCGACCATCAGGTAAGCACCAACCGCATCGGCAATCTTCCGGAAGCGCGCCCAGTCAACGATACGAGAGTAGGCGGAAAAACCGGCGACGATCATCGCCGGCTTGTGTTCTTTCGCCAGCGCTTCGACCTGGTCGTAATCGATCTCGCCGGTGCTTTCATCGAGACCGTATTGGATGGCGTTATAAAGCTTGCCGGAAAAGCTGACGTGGGCGCCGTGAGTCAAATGGCCACCGTGCGCCAGGCTCATGCCCAGTACCGTCGCGCCCGGTTCGCACAAGGCCATATAAACCGCAGCGTTGGCCTGGGAGCCCGAGTGCGGCTGGACGTTGGCGTAGTCGGCGCCGAACAAGGCTTTGGCGCGATCAATCGCCAGTTCTTCGACCACATCGACGTGCTCGCAACCGCCGTAATAACGCTTGCCCGGATAACCTTCCGCGTACTTGTTGGTCAAGGCCGTGCCCTGGGCTTCCATCACCAGCGGGCTGGTGTAGTTTTCCGAGGCAATCAGTTCCAGGTGGTCTTCCTGGCGTTCGGTTTCGGCGCTGATCGCCGACCAAAGTGCGGCGTCGTAATCGGCCAGTTTGCGAGTGCGGCTGAACATGAGCGGCGTCCTGTGATGAGTGCATGGATGCTGCTCATCTTAGGGCCGCCCCGTTCTGGCTAACTGCTTTGGCACGACACCCCGGCGCTGATTTGCGACAGCCTCAGGCTGGGGTTTCGTGAAGATCGTCGTGAAGAGTCTCGTAAAAGAACCTCGGTTAAAGCAGCACGGCTCAGCCCTTCAGGTTTTTCTGCACCGCAGCGCTGTACCAGTCGAGGAAGTTAATCACACCAAACTCGAAGGTCTTCGAATAAGGGCCCGGCTGGTAAGCCAGTGAATTAATGCCGCGCTGGTTTTGCTCGGCCAGGGTGCGATCCTGCTGGTTGGTCTGGTCCCAGACGTAACGCAGTTTGCCCGGCGCGTAGTCGTGGTTTTCCACCGCGTCTTTGTGCACCAGCCATTTGGTCGTCACCAGAGTTTTTTGCGCTGAAATCGGCAGCACCTGAAAGACGATGGCGTGATCGCTCTGCATATGGTTCCACGAATTCGGCAGGTGCAAGATGCGCAGCGAGCCCAGCGTCTGGTTTTCAATCCGGCCCATATTGATTCGGCACGCTGGCTTGCCGTCCATGGTCATCACCGCCGTCCCTTCTTTTAATGGCATGCGCACCATGCGATTGCGCAAGCCAAACTCGACGTGCTTGTGGGGAATGCCTTCGGCGTCCCAGGCAGCGGCCTGAGTTTCGCATAAGGCCAGAAATTCCGGGGTGGCGCGCGGGTCGTTGGTGTCGTCCCATTCCAGCAAGGTGCGCAGCAATTCCGGGTGCGAGCCAGAGCAGTGATAGCACTCGCGGTTGTTCTCGATCACCAGTTTCCAGTTGGCGTTTTCTTCCAGCGTGGATTCGACGGCGACCTTGGCGTTTTCCATATCGTAGGGTTCCATATAGGTCGCCAGCGCGGCGAGATAGTCGTCGATTTCCGGTGGTTCGCCTTCGGCCAGACTGATGTAAATAAAGCCGCCGGCGGTTTTGCAGTGCGCCGGTTTTAAGCCGTGTTGGGTTTTATCGAAGTCGTCACCCATCTCGTTACCGGCGAACAACAACTGGCCTTTAAGGTCGTAAGTCCATTGGTGATAGGGGCACACCAGGTTGGCAACCTTGCCTTTATCGCCGGTGCAGACGCGTGAACCGCGGTGACGGCAAACGTTATGAAAGGCGCGCACTTCGCCATCGCGGTCGCGCACGATCAGCACCGGGTTCTGGCCGATCTCGATGGTCATATAGCAACCCGGGTCCGGCACTTCACAGGTCATGCCGGCGAACAACCATTCCTTTAAGAAGATTTCTTCCATGTCGACGCGGAACAGCAGCGGGTCGTTATAGAGTTCCCGTGGCAGTGACAGGTAACGCGAACGCTCTTTAAGCCGGCTGTCCATGGCCTGGCGGGCTTCATCGATGTTGGAGTAAGACAGGTTCAGCAGGTCGGTTTCGGTCATGAGTGTGCTTCCAGTAAGGACAACAGTGCCTGAGCGTGGCCGTGGGTACCTGGGCAACTATTACCTGCTATCGGGTTCGGCCACTGTTAATCAATGCGCTCATTCTCGGTAAGGCATGACAGTGGTAATTATCCAATCACGACATTCGAGGATTTCTTTTCGACGCCGCCCCGGCTGATGTCGCGTACAGGCCTGAGCAGTGGACGACTTGATCAACAGAATGTCGTATTTGGTTAACTCGTCGTTTTCGGTTTTGCCGAGAATGCGAGCATCGACCGTCGCCGACGGCCTTTGCCTTGCCGGAGAAAACAACCAGATGACCAGTGAAGTGCAGAGCACAGAATCCGCCCTGGCCCCGTTTAACCCACTCAATACCCGAGTCTGGGCCAATGGCCGTCACCAGGTTCGTTGTGTGCGGGTGATTCGAGAAACCGCCGATGTGAAGACCTTCTGCTTCAATGCCGAGCAGCCGGTGATGTTCTTCTTCAAGCCCGGCCAGTTCGTCACGCTCGAGCTGGAGATTGAAGGCGAACAGGTGATGCGGTCTTACACCATCTCCAGTTCGCCTTCGGTGCCTTACAGTTTTTCGATTACGGTCAAACGCGTACCCGGCGGCCAGGTATCGAACTGGCTGCACGATAACTTAAAAGAGCACGATGAACTGGCGGTGCATGGTCCGGTCGGTAACTTCAACTGCATCGACCATCCGGCGGATAAGGTGTTGCTGTTGTCCGGCGGCGTGGGTATCACGCCCCTGATGTCGATGGCGCGCTGGTTTTTCGATACCAACACCGATGTTGATATGGCTTTTGTGCACAGCGCTCGCACACCCGACGACATTATTTTTTGGCGCGAACTGGAGCACATGTGCTCGCGGGTTCAGGGCTTCGAGCTGTCGGTTATTTGTGAGCGCAAAGATGTCGGTCAGGCCTGGAACGGCTATCGCGGTTATCTGGACTTGTCGAAGCTGGAAATGATTGCGCCGGACTTTATGAGCCGGCGCATTTTCTGCTGCGGACCGACGCCCTATATGCGCACCATTAAGGCGCTTTTAAAAGACGTTGGCTTCGACATGGAGCGTTATCACGAAGAGTCCTTCGGGGCGACGCCGGTGGCTGTATCCGAAGAAGCGCTGGAACAGGCCGAGATAGCGGTCAAAGAAGCCGAGGAAATCAAAGAGGGCGATCTGTTCACCGTCGAGTTCGTGAATTCCGGCATGAGTGTTCAGGTGCCACCGGGTGAAACCGTACACGTGGCGGCCAGCCGTCTGGGGCTGAACATTCCCAAGGCCTGTGGTGTGGGGATCTGCGGCACCTGCAAGGTGATGAAAAAATCCGGCAAGGTCGATATTCAGCATAACGGTGGTATCACCGAAGATGATCTGGCCGACGGCTACATTCTTTCCTGTTGCAGTACGCCACTGTCGGACCTGGCCATCGAAGGCTAGGCGCATTGATGACGCACAGAACGAAATTCGAACTGTGTTAATGCGTTAGGTTCATCAGTGGGACCATAGCTGTTACCAGCGCGCAAGCCGTGTGTCGTTTGTGGACGGTTTGCGTGCGTTTTTGTGACGTTTTTAGATAACTTCCCTGCCCATACCCGTCATACCATGGACGCATTCGCCGCAGCTATTCAGCTGTTTTTGGCAGTTCGGGGCGCAGGCGTCCCGGCTGTCTAGCATGCGGCTTTCCGGGTGATACCAAAACAATAAAATGGCCCAGGACTTGCTATGCGAAATCACGGTAGAGGCGTCGGCCGACGACGACAATGGTCATCGGTGCTGAACCTCTCCTCAAATGAATAGAGGCAATATGTGTATCCCGTGAAGGGGGTACTCGACCAGGCATCAACGCCATGGCGACCCCCGAGTTCAAACACAAACAGTCGCAACTGAACCGGCGACTGGGCTTACGGTAAAGACAGAGGGGTAAGTCCATGAATGCAAACGCTGCAGCTCCCACTGGTGTGATGAGCACCGCGCCTTATCGCGTGGGTTTCTTGCTGATCAATAACTTCACCATGGTGGCGTTGGCTTCGGCCATTGATCCATTGCGCATGGCCAACCAGTTGACCGGTCGTGAACTCTACACCTGGCGGTTGATCTCTGCTGATGGCGGCATCACCAAAGCCAGCGACGGCATTGCCATCGCCCCGGATGGTTCCATCGCCGATGCCGACGCCTTCGATATTGTCATTGTCGTCGGTGGCGTCGACATTACCCGTTCTTACACCCCAGCCCAGATCAGTTGGCTGCAATCCCAGGCGCATAAAAAAGTGTTGATGGGCGCGGTCTGCACCGGCGCTTATGTGTTGGCCGCCGCTGGCTTGCTCGACGGCTATAACTGCAGCGCGCACTGGGAATGCCTAGCGTCGTTGCAGGAACGTTTCCCGCGCGTGAACTGCACCAATCATCTGTATTCACTCGATCGCGACCGCATGACCTGCACCGGCGGCGGCGTGCCCATGGATATGATGCTGTCGATGATCAGTCGTCAGCACGGCAAAGCCCTGACGTCTGCCATCTGTGATATGTTCCTGTGCGACCGCGTACGCGCCGACAGCGAACAGCAACGCGCGCCACTGCGGCGTCTTCTGACCAGCGCTCAGCCCAAGCTGGCTGAAGTGACCGAGCTGATGGAATCCAATATCGAAGAGCCGATTGAGTTGGAAGAGTTGGCGGCTTACGTCGGTATTTCCCGCCGCCAGCTGGAGCGGTTGTTCCTCAAACATCTCAACTGCACACCATCGCGCTATTACCTGAAATTGCGACTGGACCGTGCCCGTCAGCTGCTTAAACAGACCAGTTGTTCGATCATCGAAGTGGCCGCCATGTGTGGTTTTGTATCGGCGCCGCATTTCAGTCGCTGTTACCGCAAGTACATCGGTGTGTCGCCTAAAGAAGAACGCCTGGCGATCTGGGCGATTGGGCCGTTGGAAACCAGCTCGACCGACAATGTTGCCGAACTGCCATCTTCCTCGGTCAATGCCTTGCGTCTGGCTCAGGCGGAACCGACTTACGGTGCGGTCAATTTTGCTGCGAATCCGTTGAAACCAGAGCCAGCGTTGGCGGTTTCCGGCTGACTCTACAGTGTGAAATTCAGGCCCGCCTTTATGGCGGGCTTTTTATTGGCTGGCCGCTATTAGGTTAGTCGCGCGTTGCCATGCCGATTTTGGGTTTGCCGTTGTCGCTTCCAGTGACCCTGACCCTAAAGACGCTGGATACACTGCCAGCCATAACCGTATTTTAAGACGCCAGAGGTTCGCCATGACTGCCGCCAAACTGCACCAGGATTCCATCATTATCGACGGCCTGATCATCGCCAAATGGGGCCGTGAACTGTTCGAAGATATGCGCAAAGGCCAGATGACGGCGGCCAACTGCACTGTTTCAGTCTGGGAAGATTTTCAAGACACCGTTGATAACATCGTCCAGGTTAACCGGCTGATTGAAGCCAACAGCGATCTGGTAATGAAAGTCGAAACCACCGCCGATATCCGCAAAGCCAAAGAGCTGGGCAAGACCGGCATCATCTTCGGCTTTCAAAACGCCCATGCTTTTGAAGACCAGCTCGGTTACGTACAGATATTCAAAGATCTCGGCGTCGGTGTCGTACAGATGTGTTACAACACCCAGAACCTGATCGGCACTGGCTGTTACGAGCGCGACGGCGGACTGTCTGGTTTTGGCCGCGAAGTGGTCGCCGAAATGAACCGCGTCGGCATCATGTGCGACCTGTCGCACGTGGGCAGTAAAACCTCCGAAGAAGTGATTCTCGAATCGAAAAAACCGGTGTGCTATTCGCACTGCCTGCCGTCCGGTTTGAAAGAACACCCGCGTAATAAATCCGATGCAGAGCTGAAGTTTATTGCCGACCACGGCGGCTTTGTCGGCGTCACCATGTTCACGCCGTTTCTGGCCAAAGGTCCGGATGCGACCATCGACGACTATGTCGAAGCCATTGCCTACATCCTCAACATCGTCGGTGAAGACCAGATCGGCATCGGCACCGACTTCACCCAGGGCCAGGACAAAGCCTTCTTCGACTATCTGGTGCACGACAAAGGCTATGCCCGCGAACTCACCCAGTTCGGCAAGATCGTCAACCCCGAAGGCATCCGTACCGTCGGCGAATTCCCCAACCTGACCGAAGCGCTGTTACGCAACGGCTTCTCCGAACGCGTCACGCAAAAAATCATGGGTGAAAACTGGCTGCGGATTCTGGGCGAAGTCTGGGGCGAGGCCTAATGCTTTTAGCTTCTCTCGTCCGGGCGGCGTTCCGCTCCCGTTAAGCGTCTAGCATTCCGAAGGAAATAAAATGTCCCATCATGCGCCCGAAATGCCCATCCAGGTCGACGACGAAACCGGCGTCTGGACCACCGATGCGTTGCCGATGCTGTACGTGCCCCGGCATTTCTTTATCAACAATCATCAGGCCATTGAAGAGGAAATCGGCGCAGAGCGTTACGCCGAAATTCTCTATAAAGCCGGTTACAAATCGGCCTGGCACTGGTGTGAAAAAGAAGCCGAACTGCATGGCATGAAAGGCGCCGAGGTGTTCGAGCATTACATGCGCCGTCTGTCGCAACGTGGCTGGGGTTTGTTCAGCATTGAACAGCTCGATATCGCCGCTGGCACTGCCCGGGTTCGTCTCGACCATTCGGCCTTTGTGTACTTCTACGGCAAGGTCGATCGCATGGTCGACTATATGTTTACCGGCTGGTTTGCCGGTGCCATGGATCAGATTGCGCAAGCCGAAGGCCTGACGATTAAAACCCAAGCCAAACAAACTCAGTGTGCTGCGCAAACGGGTGTCGATTACGGCCTGTTTGAAGTGACGCCCCTGTAATTTTTGAATCACTATTAACCGGTTCAGTTCGCCCTGGGCCAGGTTCACCGGGAGCCGTGTTATGTCCCAGTTTGAAAAACTGTTCACGCCGCTGAAAATCAATCAGCTCACCATTCGTAACCGCGTTGTCAGTACGGCTCATGCCGAGGTGTACGCGACCGACGGTGGTATGACTACCGATCGCTACGTGAAATATTACGAAGAAAAAGCCAAGGGCGGCTGTGGCCTGTGCATCTGTGGCGGCTCCAGCGTGGTATCGATCGATAGTCCGCAAAGCTGGTGGAGCTCGGTGAATTTATCGACCGACCGCATTATCCCGCACTTCCAAAATCTCGCCGATGCCGTGCACAAGCACGGCGGCAAGATCATGATTCAGATCACCCACATGGGCCGCCGCTCACGCTGGGATGGCGAGAATTGGCCGAACCTGATGTCACCTTCTGGTATTCGTGAACCGGTGCATCGCGCTACCTGTAAAACCATCGAAGAAGAAGAAATCTGGCGCGTGATCGGCGACTTCGCTCAGGCCGCGCGCCGTGCCAAAGAAGGTGGTTTAGACGGCGTCGAACTCTCGGCCGTGCACCAGCATATGATCGATCAGTTCTGGTCTCCTCGGGTGAACAAACGCACCGATGAATGGGGCGGCACCTTCGAGAACCGCATGCGCTTTGGTATGGAAGTATTAAAGGCCGTACGCGCTGAAGTCGGCCGCGATTTTGTCGTCGGCATGCGCATCTGTGGTGATGAATTCCACCCCGATGGCTTAACCCACGACGACATGAAAGAAATCGCCAAATACTACAACGCCACTGGCCAACTCGATTTCTTCGGCGTCGTCGGTTCCGGCTGCGATACCCACAACACGCTCGCCAATGTGATTCCCAATATGTCCTATCCGCCGGAGCCGTTTTTGCATCTGGCGGCGGGTATTAAGGAAGTGGTTGATGTACCGGTGATTCACGCTCAGAACATCAAAGACCCGAACCAGGCTGAGCGTATCCTGGAAGCCGGTTACGTCGACTTTGTGGGCATGACTCGGGCGCACATTGCCGACCCGCATTTTATTGCCAAGATTAAAATGGATCAGGTCGATCAGATTCGTCAGTGCGTCGGCGCCAACTACTGCATCGACCGCCAGTACCAGGGCCTCGATGTGTTGTGCATCCAGAACGCGGCCACCTCGCGCGAATACATGGGCATGCCGCACCTTATCGAAAAAACCACCGGGCCGATTCGTAAGGTGGTTGTTATCGGTGGTGGACCGGGTGGTATGGAAGCCGCGCGTGTGGCCGCCGAGCGTGGCCATAAGGTGACGCTGATTGAAAAAGGCAGTGAGCTGGGCGGCCAGATTACGCTGGCGGCCAAAGCCCCGCAGCGCGATCAGATTGCCGGCATTACGCGTTGGTACGCTCTAGAGCTGGCGCGGCTGAAGGTGGAATTGCGCTTCGACACCGCTGCCGATGCCGCCCTAATTCGCGACCTGAATCCGGATGTGTGCATCCTTGCGACCGGCGGTACGCCTTTCCTCGAACAGAACCCGGAATGGGGCTTCGACCAAGGCTTAGTCGTATCGACCTGGGACATTCTTAGCGGTGCGGTCGAGCCGGGCGAAAACGTGCTGGTGTACGACACTATCTGTGAATTCTCCGGTATGTCGGCCGCCGATTACCTGGCCAGCAAAGGCAGTTTGGTCGAGCTGGTCACCGACGACATCAAACCCGGCGTCGGTATCGGCGGTACGACTTTCCCAACCTATTACCGCAGTCTGTACGAACGCGAAGTGGTGATGACCTCCGACATGATGTTGGAAAAAGTCTACGCCGAAGGTGACAAGAAAGTCGCTGTGCTGGAGAACGAATACACCGGCCAGAAAGAGGAGCGGGTGGTCGATCAAATCGTTGTTGAGAATGGCACGCGTCCTAACGAAGCGCTGTATTACGAACTGAAAGCCGATTCGATTAATAAAGGCCAGATCGATGTTGAAGCTCTGTTCGACAGCGCTGCTCAGCCGGTACTCAGCGAGGCCAAAGACGGCATGATTCTGTGGCGTCTGGGTGATTGCGTATCGCAGCGCAATACGCACGCGGCCATCTATGATGCGTTGCGGTTGTGCAAGGATTTGTGATTTGACGCTAGACGCTGAACGGGAGACGGGAGACGCAAAGGCAACACCTAAACCAGCATCTCCCGTCTCCCATCAGGCGTCTTCCAATTCGAGCAAAGCGAGAAAACCAATGCTTGATCGTGCTTTACCAACCTTACTGATCGCCGCGCTGTTATTGCTGTTGCTCGGAGCGTTACGCCGCATCCGTTTATGGCGGGCGGGCCAGCCAGAGTCGGTAAATCTACTGGCCGGTTTGCTGGCCATGCCGCGCCGTTATCTGGTTGATCTGCACCATGTGGTCGACCGCGATAAAGCCATGTCGCGCACGCATGTGGCCACGGCCGGTGGCTATGTGCTGGCCATGCTGCTGATTCTTCCTGTCTACTTATTCGATCTGCGTAGCCCGTTGTTGATTGCGCCTTTGTTGCTCGCCACAGCCTTAATGTTTATCGGTGCGCTCTTTGTAACGCGCCGCCGCATTAACCCGCCAGAGCGTTTATCCAAAGGCCCCTGGATGCGCTTGCCGAAAAACCTGCTGGCGTTTTCCGCGTCGTTTTTCTTACTCACCTTAATTGCTTCTGGCTGGCTGCCTGAGAATTTTGGCGGCACGGTGTTAGCCGTTGTTTTGTTAATTGGCGTGGCTTTCGGTCTGGCAGAGTTAATGTTCGGCATGGGCTGGGGCGGGCCGATGAAACATGCCTTTGCCGGCGCCTTGCACCTGGCGTTTCATCGTCGCCCGGAACGCTTTGGCGGTGGTCGTTCCACTGGCCTGAAAGCGGTCAACCTGGATGGCGCTCTGGGTGTTGCCGAACCCAAGGATTTTAAATGGAACCAGTTGCTTGGTTTCGATGCCTGCGTGCAATGCGGTCGTTGTGAAGCTGTATGTCCAGCATTCGCTGCGGGCCAGCCGCTGAACCCGAAAAAACTGATTCAGGATATGGTGGTCGGCCTGGCCGGTGGCAGTGATGCTAACTACGCCGGTAGTCCCTACCCGGGTAAGTCAATCGGCGATGCCAAGGGTGGGCCCGGGCAGGTGATTGTCGATGGTCTGGTCAGTGCCGAAACTCTGTGGTCCTGCACCACCTGTCGAGCCTGCGTCGAAGAATGCCCGATGATGATTGAGCACGTCGATGCCATTGTCGATATGCGTCGGTTTTTAACACTGGAGCGTGGTGAAACACCGAACAAGGGTGCCGAAGTATTAGAGAACTTAATCGCTACCGATAACCCCAACGGTTTCGATCCAGCCAGTCGCACCAACTGGGCAGCGGACCTGGATTTACCGCTGATGAAAGATAAACAAAAAACCGATATTTTATTCTGGGTCAGCGACGGCGCTTTCGATATGCGTAGCCAGCGCATTTTACGAGCCTTTGTGAAAGTTCTGCGCGCGGCCAAGGTCGATGTTGCCGTACTCGGCGATGAAGAAAAAGACAGCGGCGATGTCGCCCGCCGCCTGGGCGATGACGCAACGTTCCAGTCACTGGCGAAACAAAATATCGAGACGCTGAGCCGTTATCAGTTTAACCGTATCGTCACCACCGATCCGCACGCCTTCCATGTGTTGCGCAATGAATACGGCGAGCTGGGTGGGCATTATGAGGTGCTGCACCATTCGATGTTTATTAACGAACTGATCGAAAACGGTCAGTTAAAACTCGATGGTTTTAATGGCGGTACCGTCACCTATCACGACCCCTGTTACCTGGGGCGCTATAACGGCGAGTACGAATCACCACGAGCGGTTTTGAGTGCGCTCGGTATAGAAGTCAGCGAAATGCAGCGCTCCGGTCATCGTTCGCGCTGCTGTGGTGGCGGTGGCGGTGCACCCATAACCGACGTGCCCGGCGAGCGACGCATTGCCGATATGCGCGTCGATGATGCCCGCGAAGTGCAGGCTGAAACGATCGCGGTAGCCTGCCAGCAATGCACCGCCATGCTCGAAGGCGTGGTCGAACCACGACCGCAGATTCGCGACCTGGCCGAGCTGGTGGCCGAGCAAATTGTGGAGGTGCATTGATGGCCGATGTGATTCGTCGCGACCCGCGCCTGGAACGCATAGCGCGTAATCGTCTGCATCCTCAACACGCCGCCTTAACGATGGTCGGCGAGGTGCGTGGGCCAACCGGTTTGCTGCGCAAGAATCCACACGCTGTGGGTTTTATTGGCCCGAATGGGATTAAGCGCATTGATAGCAGTGCCAAAGGCGGCATGAATGTTTTGATGCGCCGTTCTGCTCAACAGGCTTCCACAAAAACTGTTGAGCTGCCATTACATAAAGTAGATGCGCCGGATTATTGTATTGCGGTGGTGGTCGATTTAGCCGCCGGTCGGTTAAGTGGCCACGACAAAGATGTGCTCGGCCAGGCGCATCAACTTGTGGCTGAATTAGGTGGAAAAGGCGCGGTGCTGGCCATTGCTTTTGGTGAAAGCCGCGAAGTTGATTTCGCCGCCGCCGGTGCCGACCGTCTGTTGCATCTGCCGGACTACAGCGGCTATTGCCCCGAACAAAAACTGGCCGTGCTCGAAGCGCTAGAAGCCGAACACGAAATCCGTTTCTGGCTGTTCCCCGATTCCGTTCAAGGCGGTGCCGACCTGGGCCGCCGTCTTGCTGTCCGTCTGGATATTCGTGCCGCTACTCATGCCTGGCAGGTGGATGTAAGTACGACGATCAGTCGCGGTGGTCGTGACCGAATCGACTGGCAGCGCTCCACACCTCGTTTGCTGCTACTGGCCGAAGAATGCGCCATGCCCGTCAGTGAACGACGTCATGAAGCCAAGCCGATTGTCGCGCCGATGGTGACGGCTATTAATGCTCAAATTGAAGACCTCGGTCCGGTCGAAGTTGACCCCAGCCAGATCGCCCTGGCCGAAGCCGAATTCATTATTTCGGCCGGTAACGGCGTGCGCGACTGGGATCAATTCCATGAAGTTGCCCGCGTGCTGGGCGCGACCGAAGGCGCCAGCCGCGTCGCCGTCGACGATGGCAATATGCCGCGCTTCCGCCAGGTGGGCGCCACCGGTACCTGGGTGACCGCGCGGGTCTATATTGCCGTCGGTATTTCCGGCGCCATCCAGCATCTGCAAGGCATCGGCCAGTGCGACAAGGTTATCGCCATCAATATGGACTCGGGTTGCGATATGGTGAAACGTGCAGACTTGTCGGTGATCGGTGACAGTCAGGCCATCCTTGCTGAGTTATTAAATTTGTTGGGTGAGAGTGCAACCGAAACATCCGCCGCAGACTCGGAGACCCGTCATGTCGCTTGATGCAACTTTGAATGTGACTGCCTTGGTCAGCATCGGCCAACATGAAAAATCTGGCCGCGAACAACGCGCCAGTCAGGATGCCCGTGCAGTTGAACTGGGTCTTAAATTAGTCGGCACTCAGGTCAAATTACTGCATGTCGGTGCTCACCAAAACGCCGCCTTAAAGCAATACCTAGGTATGGGCCTGCCAGAATTAACTCTGTTGACAGCAGCTGAAAATTCAGATGCAACGGCTGTGTTATTGGATCATTTAAAAACCACGACAACGGATATAGTACTGACCGGAATCCGCGCTGAAAATGGCGAAGCTTCCGGCCTATTGCCTTATCAACTCGCCGAAAAACTCGGCTGGCCCATCGTCGATCGTATCGCCGATATTCAAAAAATTGCCGACGGTAAAGCCGAAGTTCTACAAGCCCTGCCACGCGGCCAGCGCCGCCTGCTGCGTGTGCCACTGCCATTCATCGCCAGCGTCGATAACGCCGCAGCTACCCCTCGCCAATCCGCCTTCGGCGCCGCCCGCCGCGCCACCATCACCGAGCAAGCTGTCGATGCCCCGGTCGATACCACTCGCCAGGAATGGCAACAAAGCCCCGCCAAAGCCAAACCAAAACGCCTCAACGTCGTCAAAGCCAAGAACGCCGCAGACCGATTTAAAGCGGCGACTGCCAAACCCGCAGGCCGGGGAGGTCAGGTGATTAGCAGTGGTACCGATCGAGAAAAAGCCGACGCCATAGTGCAAATGCTGTTGAGCGAAAATCTTGTCAGGTCATCAACCCCTGAACTCTGACGTGCCAATATCCACGGGCTGCAGAAGTGATTAACGTGAGTGTGACTCACTGGATAAGGTCAATTTAAGTGGCGATTCATAAACCATCAGCAGGAAACTCATCGTAAGCTTTGAGAAATTGGAACCGTCGGCCTGCGCGGTATCGCTCCAAAATTTGTTCCACCACGGTTATTACCTGAGTAGGGCATTGCCTCGGATGAGACCGGGCTCATCCTTGGTTTAGGCAGGTCCATCAATCCAGACACTACATTAGCGCGAGCGTTGCTCTCTAACAGGTAGCTGATAATCAATTTGGGAGTTCTGTTAGCTTTTTTGTATGAATGGACGGTTTCTAGCAAACTGGTGGTGATTCAGATATATATAAAGTCATCCCTCACGATTTCTAAAGCTTTATCACCATGCCCGGGACGTCGAACCAAGTAAGCCGCATCCTAATTGTTGAAGATGACTCGCAGATCGCTGAGATGCTTGCTGCTATGTTCCGCGAGCATAATTTCGAGGCCGCTGTAGCGGGCTCTGCCAGAGAAATGGACTTGATGTTGAAGGATTCCTCTTTCAACTTGCTGTTGCTCGATATTATGTTGCCAGGCGAAGATGGTTTGAGTATTTGCCGACGCATTCGGTCCCAATCCTCATTGCCCATTATAATGGTTACTTCACTGGGTGAAGATTTGGATCGCATATTAGGGCTTGAGCTTGGCGCTGACGACTATGTGACCAAGCCGTTTAACTCCAGGGAGCTGCTTGCTAGGGTTCGTGCTCTGCTGCGCAGAGCAACCTTGGGTGAGCAACAAAGAAAGTCACCTTCGGTGATGAAGTTCGATGGCTGGCAAATTGATCCGCATTCGCGGCAATTGATCGATCCTGAAGGCGTAGAAATCTCTCTGACCTCTACAGAATTTGATGTACTGCTCGCATTCTGCATGAAGCCACAGCAGATCCTCAGCCGTTCGGAGCTACTGGCGCTGACGCATGTCGGCATTGCCGGCCCAGTGGAGCGCAGTGTTGATGTCCACATCAGCCGCGTTCGACAAAAGATTGAACAGAATCCTCATGATCCGGTTCTGATCAAAACCGTTCGTATGGGTGGCTACATCTTCACTCCAAAAGTGGAGTCAGAATGATGTTTCAAAAGTTTCGCGAAGGCTCAATACGCTGGCAAATTGTCACCTTGGCCGTGCTGCCGGTCGTGCTTGTTGGTGCATTGGGCATACTGACTGAGCCGCTGTTTTCGGAAGAAATAGAGCCTTCACGCGCTGAAATACTGTCAGCAAAAATTGATTTGCTTGCCGATCAAATAGAGCACGCTTCTTCTACCCAAGTCGTCTCCGATATTATAGAAACGACCCGGCAGTCCGAGTTGGATGTTGTGGTGGTAGATAGCGGTATTGATGCCACCGAACACGCCAATTCGGACTTTGAAGAACCGCTGATCTCTGCGCTGAATGACATTCACCGTCGACAAGCCTGGGCGGTATTGTCGTCAGGCGGGATTCCTGGAATTGTTGTTGAAGCCGGCAGTAAAAAGCTTTTGATTACTCTTCCGGCTGAGGGGCCGGCAACTGTTCTGAATGAAAATGCTGTGAACATTCTTCTCTATGTATTGCTTATAACAGCGCCCATCATACTGCTTTCACTTTACGCTGCGCAGTTGATTGCCTCGCCACTCGCTAAGCTGTCAGCAGCAGCGCTTAACCAAAGTACCTTCGACTCGGAATTTTCGGCGTTTGATGAATCGGGCCCACGTGAACTGCGTGACCTTGCTCGACAGCTAAACGACATGCAACGACGCCTTAATCTTATGCTGAATGAGAGAACGACCATGCTTCGCTCCGTCAGTCATGATCTGCGCACGCCACTAACGCGACTCAAGTTACGAGTCGAACGTTCAGTGTCATCGCAAAGCGCCAGCGTCTTGATAAAAGACATAGATGCAATTAACGAGATGATCGACGAGACGCTCGATTATTTACGTAACGACAGTAAAACCAAGCCGCTGAAAAAATCGGATTTGCCCAGTCTCCTCGAAACCCTTTGTTCGCAATATTCCGACGATGGTTTCTCTGTGGTCTATTCTGGCCCGATGCGACTCAGCTATGAGTGTCGTCCCAAAATGTTGTCTCGAGCCATTTCGAACTTAATAGACAATGCCATTAAATACGGTGATCAAGTAGAGGTCTCGCTGATGCCTCTACCAGACGGAGGCATCCGGCTGGCGGTTTCAGATAATGGTCCGGGCCTGCCCGCCCATCTATTGGATAAGGTGGTGGAACCCTTCGTTAAGGCCGATCCCGCCAGGCAAAGTGTTCATAATGTTGGTTTCGGTTTGGGGCTGTCCATTGCTCAGGACATTGTGAGAGGTCATGGTGGACAACTCAGCTTAAGCCAGCGGGAGCCAACCGGACTCACCGCGGTGATCGAACTGCCCCCAAATTAGAATTTGCTTATAAACCAAGCCTTTCGTGTTATCGGCTAAGACGCACCTTAACCAAGTTCTGACCGTTCAACTTCAGCCAGGTTTTCCGTTCAATCTGTACCGACCTGCCAAGCATCAGTCGCCGCCGCCTTGGTGTATCGACTTACTCTACGACCTCGACTATAAAGCGATGATCTGCACTGAATCACTTCCTCGCCAAAGCCTGACTACGGATGTTTCGTACAGTTTCAGGCATCGAAATATTTCTTAATAAAACAAAACCCAATTCAATCCAACAAACGGGCTTACTGCGTCCTGGATAAGTCGCGAGGAGGCTAACCCTATTGTTCGGCCGGAACATCCTCCGACATCTAGGCGCGCAACGGCTGCTTGTGAACAGCTAAGTGGCGCTGTTAATTGCGGCAATACCGGAGAAGACATTGATATGAAACAGAGTGAAAACCAAGAAAGACAGGCATCGAAACAGCCGTCAAGTATCTCGCTGCGAGATCAAGACCTGCCGTTCATCGGTACGGAAGAAACTTATTCCACCGACGAATTGATGCAATTGGTCGCCATCAACGATCAGCACGCTAACTATCTTAAGAAAATTGGACTCAGTGAATTAGGTCCAGCCCGCCTAGAAGCGATGGACGCAGCAGGGCTCAATGTTCAAATCCTTTCTGTGCATTCGCCGGGTGTGCAACACATACCCGGTCAACAAGGGATTGATTTGGCGCATCGTCTCAACAAGGCGATTGCCGAGGGTCCGATGGTCAATTACCCAGGTCGGTTCCAGGCCTTTGCAACCTTGCCACTGCAAACGCCAGGTGCAGCAGCGGATGAGTTGGAACGGGCTATGCGAGAAGACGGCTTTGTGGGAGCCATGATCAACGGATTTATTAATAAGAAATTTTTAGATGATCCGGATTTTGACGTTCTGCTTGAGCGCGCTGAATCGCTCGGAGCGCCTTTGTATTTGCATCCTGCTTTTCCGCCAGACGACGTCTTTAACATTTACTACCGAATGTCGCGGCCGGAATACAACGATCAGTACCAAGATTACATTTTCAGTGGATCAGGTTATGGATGGCATCAAGAGGTGGTCACTCAATGCCTGCGACTGATTCTAAACGGGGTACTCGACAGATTTCCGAAGCTGCAGTTCATTGTGGGTCACATGGGAGAAGGTATTCCATTCTTCTTCGAGCGTATCAAAGAAGACTTGGGTGACAAGACTCAACACTCGCTCAACAAACCCATCGAACAATATTTTAACGATAACTTTTGGTACACCACCAGCGCATTCCCTCAAGACAATTTGCTCCATCTTTTGCTGAGTTACATCAGTGAAGACCGAGTCATGTTTGCAACCGACTATCCGTTTGCAGACATGAAGCAACAAACCGATTGGTTCCGGGCCGTGGACTTACCTCGTGAAGTCAAAGAAAAAATTGCGTTCCGAAATGCTCAAAAACTGTTTGGAGTAAACATATAATGACGATACTTCCTCAAAGCGGTCCTGTTCGAATCCTGCTCCTAATTCTCGCTGTCGTCGCCGTTCTGGCTGTGCCCTATATGTTCTGGGGTGAGCAAATTGAACGCTATTGGGACAGCACTAACGTTGTTGAATATCTCCGCGCACAAGGCCCCTGGGCTGCAATCGTCGGCATTGCGCTGGTATGTGCTGACCTTTTTGTACCGATGCCAGGGCCCGCTATCATGGCAGGGCTGGGGCTTATTTATGGTTTCTTGCCGGGCGCTTTGCTCGCAACCTTAGCCAGCTTCCTGTCGGGATTCTTAGCCTTTACTCTGTGCCGAGCCATTGGGCCACGCGCTGCCGCTTGGATTGCCAGCGAGAGTGAGATAAAGCGATTGAGCGGATTCTTCGAGCATTACGGTATGTGGGCAATCGCTGTTTCGCGTCTCTTGCCTTGGGTGCCAGAGATTCTCGCTTGCGTGGCTGGTCTTTCAGGGATGTCAGTGACACGCTTTGCGATCGGTAATTTTATCGGAGGCGTCGCCGTCGGTTTCATCAACGCTTATTTTGGATCGCGTGGCGAGTCTGATCCGGAAACCTTGGCGTTTGTAATCGCATTGCCTTACTTTCTGATTCCGGTGTTTCTGTTTATTTTGGCGAGGGGTTTCAAAACGCATAAAACCAAAACAGACTCTCAATCTGAAGAGAACACCTGAACGACATAAGATAAGAGTTGAGAGTACTGGTTCTCCGAAGGTCTTATTTATTTCACCTCCTAATAAGATGCTTCGGGGGACGCTGACGGCGGACTTGTCACCGGGCATAGCCACGGTTAGCCTGCCTCTATCGGTATCACGCCACTTACCCAAATTCTTCCAGTCAAAGAAGGAGCGCTTCCTTGCTGAATCCTGACAGCTGGACCCTGGTGCAAGGGTTGCTGGTCTTTGCGGGCTGCGCTCTGGTTATTGCTCTGGCCGGTACTCGTATCACTGCGGTGGTTGACCAACTGGCGGATCGTACCGGCATCGGTGAAGCGGCAGCAGGGGCGGTGTTGCTTGGCTTTAGCACCTCTATTGGTGGCTCGGTATTGTCGGTCACCGCTGCGTGGAACGGCAATGCGGAACTGGCTGTCAGTAACGCCTTGGGCGGCATCGCCGTGCAAACCTTCTTTCTGGCCGTAGCCGATATGGTCTACCGCCGAGCCAATCTGGAACACGCGGCGGCTTCGGTACCCAACATGATCCAGAATGCATTACTGATCATGTTGCTGGCGTTAATTATGATTACGCCTCTGCTGCCTGAGGTCACTCTGTGGCAGGTGCATTTTGCCTCCCCACTGCTGTTTATTTTCTATGTGTATGGCCTCCATCTGGCGCAGGGTGCGCATAACAAACCGATGTGGACGCCGACTCAAACCCGGGAAACCCGTGCAGACCAGCCAGACGATACCAGCCGTATGCCGTCGACGGTGCGTTTGTGGGTTGAATTCACGCTGTTATTTGTGGTGCTCGGTTTGGCGGGGTGGACGCTCGAACCGGCGGCGACTGTGATCGCAGCAAAGACGGGTTTAACCCAGACCGTTGTTGGGGTGATGTTGACGGCTATTTCTACGTCCATACCTGAACTGGTGACGTCCATAGCGGCGGTTCGACGAGGCGCCCTGACTCTGGCGGTCGGCGGTATTATCGGTGGTAACGCCTTCGATACGCTTTTTATGGCGGCTTCAGACATCGCCTATCGTGATGGCTCGATCTATCACACCATGACTAAATCGGCTCAGCTTTGGGTCTCTTTGACGCTGTTGATGGCTGCGGTGTTGATGATGGGATTACTCCGGCGCGAACGTCTGGGGCCGGGGCGGATTGGGGTTGAGAGCGTGGTGTTGATACTGCTTTACCTCAGCGGCACAGCGCTGCTGCTAAGTGCGCTCTAGCGGTCGGCCCGATCGACCGTCAATGCATTCATAGCAATGCACGAGCGCTGCCAGTCAACGCCACCTGTTGCTCTACAGTTACTGGCCTGGTGCACCTTGATGCTCGCCGATAAGGAAGGAAAATATCAGGGTAACTATTATGACTCTATAAAATTGCAGGAGTTAATGATGGAGTACTCACGATGTTTATAAGAAATTTATTATTGATACTTTTTCTATCGATTGGCTATGTGACTGCTGGTGACACAATAAATAACCAGCAACTAAGTCAATCGGAATTGGCGAGTCTTTTTAATGAACTCGGTATTTCTATATATCTAGATCCAGTTGTTATGGCAGAGGTGCGTCATCCATTAGATGATTTTATTCTGATTGATGCGGTTCTGGAAGGTGGTGGTTATGTTAATTTCTACGTAGGAAATCAGCCAAATCTTCCAGATCCACCGTCGCAAGATGTTGAAGTGGTAGAGTGGGAGCATAACCAAGTCCTGGTTTATGGATTTTTATGGGATAGCGACTTGGGTAGTAGTGGGAGCGTTATTGCTGATTTCTCTGACACTATAGGATACCCTCAATATCTACATGTGTTTTATGATGATCTCGAAGATCCGTCGACTGAAAGCGTAATGCAGATAGTGAAATCTATTTCATCGCTGTCAGAAAATTAATTCATGCGGTATCTATCTTAAAATATAGGCTCAGTGACTTAACCCAGACCCCCCACTCTCTCCCCAGCCTCAAACGACGCAATCAATGTCTCCAGTCGCCGTAATTGAGTCACGTCCCGCTTTGCACTCATTACCCAATAAACCGACTGTCTTCGATAAGAAGGCGCCAGTGCTTCAAAAAATTCCCAGGCTTTTGCGTTGGCTTTGAGGCGATCTTGATACGCTTTGGCCAGTTCTACATTCATACTGTCAACTGAGTACCCCTCAGCATCTTTGCGGGCGTAAAACAGCTCTAATCCTTCAGGTCGCATATCCCCACTTTCGATCAAAGCCTCTACCTTTTTAACATTAACCGCGCTCCAAACACTGCCTTCTTTTCTCGGCGTAAAACGAATTTTATAGCGTTCAGCATCAACCGTTTTTCGGATGCCGTCGATCCAGCCGATGCACAGCGCAGCGTCTACAGAATTTGACCAGCTCAGGGTGGCTCGGCCAGTGCTTTTTTTGAAATAGCCAACCCAGACTTCCGTTTCGCTTTGATGGTGTTGTTCCAGCCATTGGCTGAATTCTTCCTGGCTGGCGAAGAAAATGGCGTCTTCCAAAGCGGAATTTCCTTATTTAAAAAATGAAATAAATGGTTGTGGCGCTCTCTGTGAAAGAGAGCGCCAAACCTTTAACTAGGGTTGCTGCGGGGATGGGTTAGTTCTTTTCCAGCCAGCTGATAATGGCCTGGTTGGTTTCGATGGGTTTTTCCTGGCTGATCCAATGGCCGCAGTCCAGGGTTGTTACTTCAACCTGGGGCACAGAGTTCGCCAGCGTCGGAGAGGGCTGAACCATATCGCGTGCGCCGTAAATCATCAGCGCCGGTTTTTGAATGATGGGGTCGACGTTGGCCAGCAAATGCCAGTTGCGGTCGAGGTTACGGTACCAGTTGATGTTGCTGGTGAAGCCAGAAGTTTTGAAGGCTTCAACAAAGACGCTCAGGTCTTCGTCACTCAATAACGGCTCGCCGGCCGGGCTGTCGGACTGAGCCAGGTTGCTCATCATATTGCCCGGTGCTGGAGCGGCCATGGGTTCGTTTTTACGATAAAGATTGCGCAGGAAGTTTTCGGTATTGGCTTCCAAAATGGCATCGGCGACGCCTGGCTTTCGGTTGAAGTCGACCATGTAGTAATCGGCGCCGATGATGGCTTCGAGCATGTCGATCCAGGGCATTTCGCCGCGGTCCATATAGGGCACGCTCAGGTTGACGATTTTGCTGACGCGGGTCGGGTGCAACAACGCCAATCCCCACACCACCATGGCGCCCCAGTCGTGGCCGATAAAGACGGCCTCTTTATAGTCGTAGTGGTCGAGCAGGGCGACCAGGTCGCCGCTCAAGTGTTCCAGGTCGTAAGCGGTTACTTCGCTGGGGCGGGAGGAGTTGCCAAAGCCGCGCTGGTTGGGAGCGATGACGTGGTAGCCGGCGTCGACCAGTGCCGGTATTTGCTCTTTCCAGGTGTAGGCCAGTTCTGGCCAGCCGTGGCACAGAACGACTGGTTTTCCGGCGTTTTCCTGGCCGGCTTCGAAGACCTCGAGTTCCACGCCATTAACAGAAACAAAACTGGGTTTGGGGAAGTGGTTTGCGTTGCTCATCGGGTTCCTTGCTTATGAAAATTGAACGGCCACTTTAGTCTTCAAACAGGTCAATACTCGCCCTAATAGAAAGGAGCGTTTTTGCTGGGTTCGAACAGCGGTCACTTATCACGGCCGGGTCGTTTTAATTCCTCTTTTATCCAGCTGTCTGAATGCCGTTTCCACGGATGACGTTTAGGGGAATAAAACGACGCAGGAATGTCGTTTGCGGAATCTTCGCGGGCACTCAAAGTTCTAGTATGCAGCTTCGGTGTTTGATCCCGGCACCCCGTTAGGCTCGATACGCCGACAACAACAATAATGACAGGAGATCACAGTGATGAGTGTTCAAGCATCTAATCGCGGTGTTGTTTACCAGGGTCCGGGCAAGGTCTCGGTCGAATCCATTGCCTTTCCCGAGCTTGCCATCGGTAAGCGCCGTTGCGATCACGGCGTTATTCTGAAAGTGCTCACTACTAATATCTGCGGCTCCGATCAGCATATGGTGCGCGGCCGTACCACTGCGCCTCAGGGGCTGGTGTTGGGCCATGAAATTACCGGTCAGATCATCGAGTGCGGCCGTGATGTGGAATTTCTGAGCGTCGGCGATGTGGTGTCGGTACCCTTCAATATTGCCTGTGGCCGTTGCCGGAATTGCAAAGAAGGCAAAACTGGCATCTGTCTGAATGTGAATCCGGCACGTCCGGGTGCTGCTTATGGTTATGTCGATATGGGCGGCTGGGTTGGCGGCCAGACCGAATATGTGATGGTGCCCTATGCTGACTTTAACCTGCTGAAATTTCCTGACCCGAATCAGGCGATGGAAAAAATCCGCGACCTGACGTTGTTGTCCGATATTTTTCCGACCGGCTTCCACGGCTGCGTGACTGCCGGTGTTGGTCCGGGGTCAACGGTGTATATTGCCGGCGCCGGTCCGGTTGGTCTCGCTGCGGCGGCGGGTGCGCAGTTGCTTGGCGCGGCCTGTGTGATTGTCGGCGATATGATCGATGAGCGGCTGGCCCAGGCGCGCAGTTTTGGTTGCGCCACCATCGATTTGAAACAGGATGCCGAATTGCCCGAGATGCTGGAGCAGATTCTCGGTGAGCCGGAAGTCGATTGCTTTGTTGATTGCGTTGGTTTCGAAGCGCATGCCTGCGGCCATCATCACCATGTTGAGCAACCGGCCACGGTGTTGAACTCGGCCATGCAGGTCACCCGTGCCGGTGGCGAAATCGGTATTCCGGGTTTGTACGTGACTGAAGATCCGGGCGCGGCCGAAGCGGCTGCTCAGCAGGGTTCACTGAGCATGCGTTTTGGTTTGGGCTGGGCCAAGTCGCACTCCTTCCATACTGGCCAGTGCCCGGTGATGAAATACCACCGCGCGCTGATGCAGGCGATTTTATTCGATCGGGTGCAGATTGCCGAGGCCGTGAATGTGCAGCTGATCAGCCTCGACCAGGCGCCGCAAGGCTATGCCGATTTTGACGGCGGGGCGGCGAAGAAGTTTGTGATTGACCCGCACGGTTCGGTGGCTGCTTAAAACCGAAGCCAGAGCATTCCGGCGTGGCACACTGCGGCCGGGATGCTCAGCACCGACGCTATTCGGTCTATTTGCGGCCGGGGTCGGGCTTTGCGATGGTGTTCGGATCACAATAGCGCGGTGTTGCTCAGCTGGCCCAGCTATACTGCTACAGCGTGATCGCCACATTCGATAAGCGCCATTCACAATAATAACGACCGTGCCGTACAAGAATCATTATGTCTGATGCCTCTCAATCTTCGCCCGCCCAGTCGGATTTTCCGCTGGACTGGTTAAACGCCGAAATTGTGGCCTTTAGAGCCCGGCCGGGACCACTGTTGCCACTGTTGCACCGCATCCGCGACCAGTTGGGTTATATCCCCGAAGCGGCGGTGCCGGTTATTGCCGAGGGTCTGCAAATCACCCGCGCCGAAGTGCATGGGGTGATCAGTTTTTATCACGATTTTCATACCCAGCCGACCGGTCGTAACCGCCTGCAAATCTGCCGGGCCGAGGCCTGCCAAGCGCGCGGTTGCCAGTCGCTGGAAGCCTATGTTCAGGAAAAACTCGGCATTGGTTTCCATCAGACCACGGCCGATGGTGAAGTGAGCCTGGAGCCGGTTTATTGCCTGGGTAATTGCGCGACTGGCCCGGCGGTGCGCTTGAACAACCGCATTTATGGCCGGGTGACGAATCAGCGGCTGGATGCCTTGCTGGACCAGGCTGCCACTCGTCCGTTGATCATTCAGGAGCCGGAAGCATGACGCGTATATTTGTGCCGCGTGACACCACGGCTTTATCGCTCGGTGCCGATGAAGTGGCGGCCGCCCTGCTGAACAGCGGCGCTGAATTCGATCTGGTGCGCAACGGTTCGCGCGGCCTGTTTTGGTTAGAGCCTCTGGTCGAAGTGGAAACCGACGCCGGTCGCGTCGCCTATGGCCCGGTCACACCTGAAGACATCCCGGCCTTGCTCGACAGCGGTTTGCTCGACGGCCAGCCCGGCCACGCGCTCTATCTGGGACCGATTGAAGAGCACCCCTATTTAAAAAACCAGCAACGCCTGACCTTCGCCCGTGCCGGCATTACCGACCCGGTGTCGCTGGATGATTACTGTCAGCACGGTGGTTATGTTGGCTTGCGCCAGGCGCTGCATAAAACCGAGCAGCAGATTGTCGAGGAAGTAAAAACCTCCGGCCTGCGTGGTCGTGGCGGGGCGGCGTTCCCGGCAGGTATTAAATGGCAGACGGTACTGGATGCCGATGCCAGTCGCGAACACAGCCGTTATTCCGGCCGCAAATTTATTGTCTGCAACGCCGACGAAGGCGACTCCGGCACCTTCGCCGACCGGCTGGTGATGGAAGCCGACCCCTTTATGCTGATCGAAGGCATGACCATCGCGGGCTTGGCGGTGGGTGCTGACACCGGCTTTATTTATCTGCGTTCGGAATACCCGGTTGCGTTTGAGATTTTGAATGAAGCTATAGCGGTAGCAGAGTCCGCGGGCTATTTGGGCGAGAACGTCCTTAACAGCGGTCGCGCTTTTCATCTGGAAGTTCGCCTCGGTGCCGGTGCCTATATCTGCGGTGAAGAAACGTCGCTGTTGGAAAGTCTGGAAGGCAAGCGCGGACAGGTACGGGTGAAACCTCCATTGCCGGCATTGCATGGCGCTTTCGGTCAACCGACGGTGGTCAACAACGTCCTCACCTTTGCAGCAGTGCCCTTTATTATGGCCAATGGCGGTCAGGCCTATGCCGACTATGGCATGGGTCGCTCGCGCGGCACCTTGCCGTTTCAGTTGGCGGGAAACATCGAACGCGGCGGTCTGGTTGAACTGGCTTTTGGCGTCACGCTGCGTGAATTACTGGAAGACTACGGCGGCGGTACTGCAACCGGTCGGCCCATGCGCGCGGTTCAGGTCGGCGGACCACTCGGCGCTTATCTGCCAGAAAGTCAGTGGGATACCCCGCTCGATTATGAAGCCTTCGGTGAGGTCGGCGCCGTGGTCGGTCACGGTGGCATCGTGGTGTTCGATGACAGCGTCGACATGCTCAAGCAGGCGCGTTTTGCCATGGAGTTTTGCGCTGTGGAATCCTGCGGTAAATGTACGCCGTGCCGCATCGGTTCGACGCGCGGCGTGGAAGTGATCGATCGCATTCGCGCCAATGACGAACGCGACAACAACCTTATTTTGCTGCGCGATCTGTGCGACACCCTCGAAGACGGTTCGCTCTGTGCCATGGGCGGCATGACACCGAATCCGGTGCGCAGCGCGCTCAACCATTTCCCCGACGATTTCCAACGCGACGCAGCCCGCGTCACGGAGGCCTGACCATGTTGCATATCTACGATCCCGGCACCCGTTCCGACCGCGACCTGGGTACACCGCCGCCGGTTGAAACGGGTCAATCCGTTACGCTGAGTATTGATGGTCAAAGCGTTGTCGTACCCGAAGGTACTTCGGTGATGCGCGCCGCTGCCATCGCCGGCATTCAGATTCCCAAACTGTGCGCCACCGATAATCTCGACGCCTTCGGTTCCTGCCGTTTATGCGCGGTCGAAATTGCAGGTCGGCGCGGTTTGCCGGCGTCCTGCACCACACCGGTGGCTGAAGGCATGAGCGTTACCACTCAGAACGAACGCATCGCCAAATTACGCCGCAATGTGATGGAGCTGTATATCTCCGACCACCCGCTGGATTGCTTGACCTGTTCCGCCAATGGCGATTGCGAATTGCAGGATATGGCCGGTGCCGTTGGCCTGCGTGAAGTGCGTTATGGCTATGATGGCAAAAATCATTTAGACGCTGGCAAAGACACCAGCAACCCTTATTTCACTTTCGATGCCAGCAAGTGCATCGTTTGCTCGCGTTGCGTGCGCGCCTGCGAAGAAGTGCAGGGCACCTTCGCGCTGACCATCGACGGCCGTGGTTTCGATTCGCACGTCGCCGCTGGCCAGGACGAAGACTTTATGGCTTCCGAATGCGTCTCCTGCGGCGCCTGCGTGCAGGCCTGCCCGACCGCGACGCTGATGGAAAACTCGGTCATCGAACAGGGTCAGCCGGATCGTTCGGTGGTCACCACCTGCGCCTACTGCGGCGTCGGTTGCTCGTTCAAGGCCGAACTAAAAGGCAACAGGGTAGTGCGTATGGTGCCGTTCAAAGACGGCCAGGCGAATCATGGCCATTCCTGTGTGAAGGGGCGCTTTGCCTTCGGTTATGCGACGCACCCAGATCGACTGACCACGCCGATGATTCGCGATCATATCGACGAAGCCTGGCGGCCGGTCAGTTGGCAAGACGCCATTCAGTTCGCCGCCGAACGCATTAAATCCATTCAAGCTAAACATGGACGCAACAGCGTCGGTGGCATTACCAGTTCGCGCTGCACCAACGAAGAAGCTTATCTGGTACAGAAACTGGTGCGCACCGCCTTCGGCAATAACAACACCGACACCTGCGCGCGCGTCTGCCATTCGCCGACCGGTTATGGCCTGAAACAGACGCTCGGCGAAAGCGCCGGCACTCAGACCTTCGATTCGGTCATGCAGGCCGATTGCATCATCGTCATCGGCGCCAACCCGACCGATGCGCATCCGGTATTCGGCTCGCAATTGCGTCGTCGTTTGCGCCAGGGCGCCAAGCTGATTGTTGCCGATCCGCGCGCCATCGATCTGCTAACAACGCCGCACGGAACCGAAGGTTTGCATCTGCCGTTGCGTCCGGGTACCAACGTTGCTCTGGTCAATGCGCTGGCGCATGTGGTGGTCAGCGAAGGGCTGGAAGATCGCCGCTTTATTGCCGAGCGTTGCGACGCCGACGAATACGCCGCCTGGAATGCTTTTATTCGCGAACAACGTCACTCACCGGAAGCGACTGAGAGCATTACCGGCGTGCCCGCGCAGCGCGTCCGTGAAGCCGCGCGGTTGTATGCCACCGCTGGTAATGGCGCCATCTATTATGGCCTGGGTGTGACCGAACACAGCCAGGGTTCGACCATGGTGATGGGCATCGCCAACCTGGCTTTGGCGACCGGCAACATTGGTCGCGAAGGCGTCGGCGTGAATCCGCTGCGTGGTCAGAATAATGTCCAGGGCAGTTGTGACATGGGCAGTTTTCCGCACGAATTGCCGGGCTATCAGCACGTGGCGCAGGACGATTCGCGTCAGCGTTTTGAAGCCGCCTGGGGCGTAACTATTGATCACGAACCCGGCTTGCGCATTCCCAATATGTTCGACGCCGCCATCGACGGCAGCTTTAAAGGGCTCTATGTGCAGGGCGAAGATATCGCTCAGTCCGACCCCAATACCCAGCATGTAGAACAAGCACTCGGTTCGCTGGAATGTTTAATTGTTCAGGATATTTTTCTCAACGAGACCGCCAAGTTCGCGCACGTCTTACTACCCGGTTCGTCGTTCCTGGAAAAAGATGGCACCTTCACCAACGCCGAGCGCCGCATCAATCGCGTGCGCAAAGTGATGCCACCCTTAGCGGGCAAAGCCGATTGGGAAATCACTCAGGATTTAGCCAAGGCGCTGGGTTACAACATGAATTACCAGCACCCGGAGCAGATCATGGCCGAGATCGCCAGCCTGACGCCGACTTTTAAAAACGTGACTTATAAAAAGCTGGATGAACTGGGCAGCATTCAGTGGCCGTGCAACGACGACCATCCGAATGGCACACCGATCATGCACGAACAGGATTTCCCCATCGGCAAAGGCCGCTTTGTGGTCACCGATTATGTGCCCACGACCGAACGCACCAATCGCCGTTTTCCGTTGCTGCTCACCACCGGCCGAATTCTCAGTCAGTACAACGTCGGTGCTCAGACCCGGCGCACCGATAACCAAAGCTGGCACGATCAGGACTGGTTCGAAATTCATCCGCACGACGCTGACGAGCGCGGCATTAACGACGGTGACTGGGTCGGCATTACCAGCCGTAGCGGTGACACCGTGCTGCAAGCCAAGGTCAGCGAACGGATGCAACCGGGCGTGGTCTATACCACCTTCCATCACCCGGTCAGCGGTGCCAATGTGATCACTACCGATAATTCCGATTGGGCCACCAACTGCCCGGAATACAAGGTAACCGCAGTGCAATGTGAAAAAGTCGCCAACCCCAGTGCCTGGCAGCAGCGCCATCGCGAACACCATAAAAAGCAATGGGGCTTTTTGAAAACCGCTGTTGAAGCCGACGCGACCGCAGTGAAATAAAGATGGCGATCAAGGCACTGAAAGAGACCGGCCACCGGGGTTACCGAATCGCTCAGGTAGGCGTGCGCCACCGCGCTGATCGGGGCTGGAATGAAACTCAGCAGGATGACAGCCTGGCGCAAGAGCTGCCCGTTGCCTTCAGTTACAACGGCCAGACCCAGGCGGTGATGATGGCAACGCCGACGGATCTGGAAGACTTTGCCCTGGGCTTCAGCCTGAGCGAAGGCATTATCGAAAACGCCAAGGAGCTCTACGATCTGAACCTTGTTGATCACGGCGACAAAGGCCTTGAACTCGACCTGCATATTCACGGCGCACGCCTGGATGCGTTGAAACAGCAACGCAGAACCATGGCTGGTCCCAGCGGTTGTGGTCTCTGCGGTAAGGATTCGCTCGATCAGGTGATGCGTGATTTGCCGAAGGTCACACCAAGATCGGTACCGACGGCCGAGTCAGTGCAAGCTGCTTTAAATCATCTGCGGCACCATCAGCCTTTGCAGCAACTGACCGGCGCCATTCACGCCGCGGCCTGGTGCGATGAAACGGGCACTATTAAAGCGGCGCGTGAAGATGTGGGTCGACACAATGCGTTGGATAAACTCATCGGCGCGTTAAGCCGCGAACAGATCAACACCGACAGCGGTTTTTTATTGCTGTCGAGCCGCGCCAGTTTTGAACTGATTGCCAAGGCCGCCCAGTGTGATCTGGGCGCGATGGTGACCGTCAGTGGCGCCTCCAGCCTGGCGGTACAACAGGCGACAAACTACGGCATTCGTCTGGTCGGTTTTGCCCGTGATCAGCGTCAGTTGGTTTATTGCTGATAAAACAGCATCCGTCTTTGAATGAGTGATTAGCATGAGTCACCGAACCCAAAACCTGATCAAGATGATCAATCAGATCGCCGATCACACCCCGCTTAAAGATGGCGAAGAAAACGCCGCCAAGGTTGTGGCCGCACACGTCACAAAATTCTGGGCGCCACCGATGCGCGCAGACATCAAAGATTATCTGGAAAATGATGGCTGTGAATTAAATAGATTGGCCGCTAAGGCAGTGCGTTTGTTGTAACCTTTTTATTTCACAGCCTGCAAAAACATCTGCCAGTCTTCCGGGGTATTCACATTGAGTTGCTCGTTTTCGCTGAGCGATTCTTGCAGCCAGCAGCCGTTAAATTCTGTCATCAAGGCACGAATCGACCTCGGGCCATCGACCTGTTGCAACCAGTTGGTTAGCGTATCGAAAAGTTGGGTGCTGGCGGGAACCGCCAAAGGGAGCGGTGAATGCTGGAACGCCACTGGTACCGCTTTGTCCATTATGCTCATTGCCAGTTGACGCAATCGCGCTACCGGCAGCGCGGGCATATCCACCGGCATCAGTAACCAAAAGCCAATTTCAGGATGTTTTTGCAGCGCACTGTGTAACCCGGCCAGCGGCCCTTGGAAGTCGGGCCACTGATCCGTTATGCCATCCGGCCCGCTGTGCCAGACCGGCAGTTCCAAGCTGCTCAAGCGTTCGCGCTGCCAGTTCAGCAAAGACGTACCAGCCACCACCAACTGAGCTTTGTCGCTGCCCATACGGCGGCTGCGACCACCGGCGAGAATTAATAGAGCGCCGTTTTGAAACATGGCGGGCTGTTTAACCTTTAGTCGCTTGTCTGTCGTCGATTATGCCCACATTCATCGATGATGCCATTGGCCGACCGGCGCCCTCTGCCGTTGCTGGAGCTGGCAAACTAATGCCCTTCCCGATTGTCATAACCCCCTGAAATTGCGACACTTCTGCCTGAATTGCCGGGGCGGGTTGTGTTGGCCGCCCGAGCTGTTTTCCTCTGAGGCGCGCGAATGACCGATCAAAGCACCGAATACACTGAAACCCTCTCGTTAAGCCAGTTCACCGAGAAGGCGTATCTGGATTACTCCATGTACGTCATTCTGGACCGGGCCTTGCCGAACATTGGCGATGGCCTGAAGCCGGTGCAACGGCGCATTGTCTATGCGATGAGCGAGCTGGGGCTGCGCGCTTCGGCCAAATATAAGAAGTCGGCGCGGACCGTCGGTGATGTGCTCGGTAAGTACCATCCGCACGGTGACAGCGCCTGTTACGAAGCCATGGTGCTGATGGCACAGTCGTTCTCCTACCGCTATCCGCTGGTCGACGGCCAGGGCAACTGGGGTTCGCCGGACGATCCCAAATCCTTCGCGGCGATGCGTTATACCGAATCGCGTTTGCACGCCCACGCAGCGCTGCTGCTCGAAGAGCTCGGCCAGGGTACGGTCGATTGGGTGCCGAACTTCGATGGCACCATGGAAGAGCCGGCGGTATTGCCGGCGCGCCTGCCGCATATTCTGCTGAACGGCACCACCGGTATTGCCGTGGGTATGGCCACCGACATTCCGCCGCACAACATCAAGGAAATCGCCGCGGCCTGCGTGCATCTGCTGGATACGCCCGATGCCTCGGTACCGGATTTAATGCTGCATATCAAAGGCCCGGATTTCCCCACCGGCGGCGAGCTGATTACGCCGCGCGACGACATCCGCAAAATCTATGAAAGTGGTCGTGGCACGGTAAAGATGCGTGCCCGCTATCAGGTCGAAAACGGCGACATCGTGATTTATGAGCTGCCTTATCAGGTCTCTGGCTCCAAGGTGATCGAGCAGATTGCCCAGCAGATGCAGAACAAAAAGCTGCCGATGGTGTCGGATCTGCGCGACGAGTCGGATCACGAAAACCCGACCCGTCTGGTGATTGAGCCGCGCTCGAATCGTATTGATGTCGATGACCTGATGAACCATCTGTTCGCCACCACCGACCTGGAAAAAACCATCCGCATCAACCTGAATATGATCGGTATCGATGGCCGTCCTCAGGTGAAATCGCTGGATCACATCCTGCGCGAGTGGCTGGAATTCAGGACTACGACGGTGACGCGTCGTCTGCAGCACCGGCTCGATAAGATTCTCGCCCGGCTGCATATTCTCGATGGTTTGTTGATCGCTTATCTGAACATCGATGAAGTGATCCACATCATCCGCACCGAAGACGAACCCAAGCAGGAAATGATCAAGCGCTTCGGGTTGAGCGAAATTCAGGCCGAAGCCATTCTGGAAATTCGCTTGCGGCAGTTGGCGAAACTGGAAGAGATCAAGATTCGCGGTGAGCAGGATGAGCTGTCGGCTGAACGCGATCGCATCGAAAAAACACTCGGCTCCAAAGCGCGTCTGCGCACCCTGATCAAGAAAGAAATTCTTGCCGATGCCGATCAGTTTGGCGATGACCGTCGCACCCGTTTGGTGGTGCGCGAAGAGGCTCAGGCCTTTAACGAAAATCAGATCCTGCCGTCCGAACCGGTCACAGTAGTGTTGTCGAAAAAAGGCTGGATTCGTGCCGCCAAAGGCCACGATATCGATCCGCACGGTCTGAGCTATAAAGCCGGCGATGGTTTCGCCTTTGCCGGCCCCGGTAAGAGCAATCAGCCGACGGTGCTGCTCGATTCCACGGGTCGCACCTACACCTTGCCGACTCATACCTTGCCGTCGGCGCGGGGTCAGGGTGAGCCGATTTCCAAGACGGTTAACCCGCCGCCGGGCGCAGAAATGAAAGGCCTGTTGATCGGTGAACCGGATAAACAGTACCTGCTGGCCTCGGACGCGGGCTATGGTTTTGTTGGCAAATTGAGCGATCTGACCGGCAATAAAAAAGCCGGTAAGGCCGTGCTGAGTTTGCCGACCAACGCTCAGGTGTTGCCGCCATCACCTATCACTCAATTGGCCAGTGATTATCTGGCTGCGGTGACCAACGAAGGCCGCCTCTTGGTGTTCCCGGTGCGCGATTTACCGGAACTGGCCAAAGGCAAGGGCAACAAAATTATCAACGTGCCAGCGTCGCGGGCGGCGGAGCACGAAGAATTTATGGTTGCTGTTGTGGTGCTCGGTGCGGATGACACCCTGGTGGTGCATTCGGGCAAACGCAAATTGAAACTCAAAGGCGCTGATCTGGAGCACTATCTGGGTGAGCGGGGTCGCCGAGGTAATAAATTGCCGCGCGGTTTCCAAAGCGTGGCGAGTATGGATGTCGAACGCTAAGCTGATTGGGCATCGCCTGCGGTGTCCGCTACGTAGGCCGTCTTAAACGTATGGAGAAGGCGCAATGAGCCTGGATAGTCAGATTGCCAATTACTATGAAAAACTGGTGGTGGAAGACCTGCTGAAACGACCAGAAGCGCGCTCACTCGATGAAGATACGCTGGCCGACATCGCCTGCCTGGCGCTGAGCAATCTGCCGGCGCGCTACTACCGCCACTCGGTGGATATGGCGTTCTTTCTGACCGTCAGCGCCTTGGCCAAGATGGAAGACGAAACCCGTGAGGCGGTCACCGACGCTGTCAATCGGGTGACCAGTGGCAGCCGGGATGCCGACTAACCCAACTGCTCATCGCACTGGTCGGGCATGTGCTCGGCCAGAAAATCAATAAAGGTGCGCACCTTGGACGACAGCAAACGCCGGCTGGTGTAGACCGCATAGAGCTGCCCTGGTGTGGGCGAATAAGCCGGCAACACTTCCTCCAGCCGATCGTTTTCCAATTCACGTCGCGCCATCTCCCGCGGCAATAAGGCCAAGCCCATGCCCGCCTGGGCTGCCGCCAGCAAGAGGTTTTCATTGTTGCTGGTCAGCACCGGTTTTAATGGTGCTCGCACTGTACCTTCGGGTCCTTCCAGGCTCCATTGATCGCTCTGTTTGACCAGCGAATAGGTCAATGCATCGTGCTCCTCGAGTTGACTGATGGCGGTTGGGCGGCCGCGACGGTCGAGATAATCCGGCGCGCCGACCAGGGCAAAACCCAGTACCGCCAGCGGTCGGGCAATGAGGTTGGGGCTGAGATCATTACTGGCGCGCAATGCCAGATCGAAACCTTCTTCGACGATGTCGCTGAAACGGCCGCTGATGTCCAGATCGAAGGTCACTTCCGGGTACAGCCGCCGGTAGTCTGCCAGCAGGCTGGTAAAGCGCGTATTGGCCAGCCAGATCGGGGCGGTCAGGCGGATGGTGCCACTTGGGGTGACTGCCGAACGGTTGACGATGGCGTCCATTTCATCGAGATCTTCCAGCAGTGTCTGGCAGCGTTCGTAATACAACCGACCCGACTCGGTCAGGCTCAGATGGCGGCTGTTGCGGTTCAACAAGCGCGCATTCAGCCGCTGCTCCAGGTGCATGACGTGCTTGCTGGCCATGGCTTTGGACAGTCCCATTTGCCGGGCTGCCGCTGCGTAGGTACCGGCTTCCACCACGTTGGCGAAGACTTTCATGCTGGTCAGGGTATCCATAAGGTTTCCTGTCAGGAAATGTTGCGTGAATTTTAATAGTATTGATTGCTTTTCGGTAGCCGTCATATTGCGGGCACAGCTTTGATGAATAGCGCTAGGCTGACCTCAGCCAGCCAAAAGGAGCCAAACCATGTTGAAGATCGCCGTTATTCTGGGCAGCACTCGCCCGGGTCGTAATGCCAAAGCCGTTGCTGATTGGGTGTTGGCCGAAGCCAGCAAGCGCAGCGACGCTGAATTTAAACTGGTCGATATTGCCGACTTTAATCTGCCGCTGCTGGACGAACCGGCACCGGCGATGATGCAGCAGTACACCAAAGAACATACCAAAGCCTGGTCGGCGGAAATCGCCCAGTACGATGGCTATGTCTTTGTCACCCCCGAGTACAACCACACCGTGCCGGGTGCGCTGAAAAACGCCCTCGATTACCTGAACGCTGAATGGAACAACAAGGTCGCCGGCTTTGTCGGTTTCGGCAGCGCGGGTGGCGTGCGTGCGGTTGAACATCTGCGTCAGATCGCCTCTGAACTGCGCATGGCGCATGTCCGTGACCAGGTGCAACTGAGCCTGTTTACCGATTTCGAAAACTTCAGCGAGTTCAAGCCGCAAGCCATGCAGCTGGATGCGTTGACCGCCATGCTCAACGAACTGGTCGCCTGGACCGGGGCGATGAAAACGCTGCGCGACTGATCGCGTCGGGCATGAACAAGCCGGCCACGTGCCGGCTTTTTTGTGTCCATAGCTAAATAGTCCAGGGCTGGTATGTCGGATAAACAAATTTAAGGCACCTCACTAAACTTCGTCCGGGATGACGGCGTGAGGCGTAGTGCCATGGGTGGTAGGTGGTCACAGCATTTGTGTCATTGCTTTTCCGTCGCCGGGCATGAATTTGTTACACTGCGCGCCTTGTTGAAAGGAGCCGTTTTTATGTCTGAGATCTTGCGCATCGCCACCCGGGAAAGCCCACTCGCTCTGTGGCAGGCGGAGTTCGTTAAACAGGAACTGGAGCGACTGCACAGTGATCTCGTCATTGAACTGGTCAAGCTGACCACGCGCGGCGACCAGATTCTCGATCAGCCTTTGGCCAAGGTCGGTGGCAAGGGCCTGTTTATCAAAGAGCTGGAGCGCGCCATCGAAAAGGGCGAGGCCGATATCGCCGTGCACTCCATGAAAGACGTGCCCATGGTGATGCCGGAAGGTTTCGAACTGGCGGTGATCTGCGAACGCGAAGACCCGACCGATGCCTTTGTTTCCAACAACCATGCGCACCTGAATAATTTGCCTCAGGGGGCCATCGTCGGTACTTCGTCGCTGCGGCGTCAGTCGCAATTGCTGGCGGCGCGGCCGGATCTGGAAATCCGCTTTTTGCGCGGCAATGTTGGCACCCGCCTGGGCAAACTCGATAACGGCGATTACGACGCCATCGTGCTGGCTTCGGCCGGTTTACGCCGCTTGGAACTCGAAGACCGTATTCGTCACACCATCGATACCGAGCTCAGCCTGCCAGCCGTCGGCCAGGGCGCTGTCGGCATTGAAATTCGTGCCGGCGATGAGGCCGTGCGCGAGCGTCTGCTGCCGTTGATGCACGCCGATACCCGTTTGCGTGTGACCGCTGAACGCGCCATGAACCGCCGTTTGGAAGGCAGTTGCTCGGTGCCGATCGCCGGCTTTGCCGTGCTGGGTAATGGTCGTCTGAGTATGGAAGGCCGCGTTGGTCGACCCGATGGCAAGACGTTGCTGCGCGCTCAGGGCGAAGTCGCTCTGGCGGCCAGCGAAGCCGAACGTCTGGATCAGGCGTCAAAACTCGGCTTGTCGCTGGCCGAAGAGCTGATCCATCAAGGCGCCGATGCCATCCTGGCACAGTTGGCTGACTGATGCGTCTGTTATTGCCCAAGCCGGAAACCGACTGGTCGCGTTGGCGCGACGGTCTGGCGGCTTTGGACATTGAGCTGATGCTGGTCGATCCATGGCGACTGACCCGGCTTGAAGAAACGCCTGCTCAGCGCAGTTTGTGGCTGGAACTGGATCAGTTCGCCGGCGTTATCTGCGTCAGCCGTCGCGCCGCCGAAGCCTTAACCGAGGCGCTGGATCGCTACTGGCCAATGCCGCCGGTACGCCTGCATTGGCTGTGCAACGGTCCGGCCACGGCCGAGGTGCTGGCGCAAGCCGATCTGGCGGCGCAATTTCCGGACTCGGCCAACACCGCCGAAGCGGTGCTGACACTGCCGTCCACACGCGAGGTCGCCGGCCAGAAATGGTTGGTGGTCAAAGGTGAGGGTGGCCGTTCGGTCTTTGCCGAAACCCTGCAGCGTCGTGGCGCGGAAGTGACTGAAATGACCGTCTATCGACGCGCACTGAAAGCCGAGGCGTTGATCGAGCTTTCCGCGCAGCGTGCTCAGGCAGACGCTGTGCTGGTGTCATCGCTGACCCTGGCTGAAGGCTTGCTGGCGCAGGATGCCGGTTGGCGTGATTGGCGCGGTCGTTGGTTGTTCAGCTCGGCGCGTTTGCTCGATTGGGCGCAGGAACAAGGCATCGATGGCGAAGACACCGGTGGTGCAGCGCTGGAACTGGTTGCGCACTATTTGCAGCAAGGCTGAGGTGACGACTTGCTGTCGAACCTCGTACACTGTGCCGGTGCCCGGCCCAGCGGAGATTGAAGCGAGCCCATGACCGATCAAGATAAGCAGACCACGACGACTGATACGCCAGAGCCAGCGTCGTCCAAAACCGCGGAAGCTCATGCCGCCACAGCGCCACCCAAAGCAAAAGCCAAACCCCGTAAAACCAAGGGCCGCAACGGCGGTGGTCGCGGCTGGCGTATTGTGCTGGTGCTGTTGATTGTGATTGGCCTGTTAGCCGCCGCCGGCTACTACTGGGGTCGTCCTTATTATCAGCAGTTTATGGTGCAGTGGTCCGCCTGGACCAGCCTGCCACAACAGCAAGCTGGCCTGGCTGCTGAAGTGTCGCGGCTGAACGATGAACTGAACCGGGCCGAGCAGGCGCGCGATGATCTGCGCAGCGAATTAAATAACGCTCGCGACGAGATGGAGCAGTTGGTGGTCGATACCGCTCAGCGCCTGTCGCGCCGCGAAGACCTGAGTGCCGACCAATGGCCGTTGGAAGAAGCGCTGGCGCTGCTGCGCCTGGCCGAGCGTCGCCTGCAACTGGACGGCAATGCTCAGGTGGCCATGAACCTGCTCGATGCCGCCGATCAGGTACTGGCTGATCTGAGCGCTGCTGCGGTGTTGCCGGTGCGTCGGCAAATTGCGCAGGACCGTCTGGCGTTGCAGTCCATCGATGCGCCGGATATCAACGGACTCTATTTCCGGCTCGATGCCATTGATGAACGCTTGGCCGGCCTGCAATGGACGCCCGCGCAACGGCTGGCACCGGAGCAGCAAGAAGACACCGAAGCAGACCTCTCACCCTGGGCCGCGTTCCGCAACAGCCTGGGCAGCCTGGTGACCATCAGCCGTCTGGAAGCCGATCATCAGGCGTCGCCGCTGCTGGATGATTTCGAACGTTGGCGTCAGCACAGCCGTCTGTTGCTCGAAGAAGTGCAGTTGGCCTTGCTGTCGCGCGAGCAGGCGTTGTTCGATGCCGCCTTACGTCAGCTCAGTGAACAATTAGCGCCGATGCGTCAGGAACTGGATGTGCAGCCGCTGCTTGAGCAATTGGCTGAATTGGAAGGCACGGCATTGAACCCGGACTTGCCGGATATCAACGCCAGCGTTCAGGCACTGGAGAATTATCTAAGCCGTTCTGCCACGACGGAGGCTGACCAATGAGCCGTCTTGTCGTCAAAATCGTCCTTTGGTTCCTGTTGTTATTAGCCGCCGGTGTGCTGGCGCATTTTATGGTGCGTCACCCGGGTTACGTCATGCTGGCCTGGGGTCAGTGGATGGTCGAAATCACCCTCTGGGCGGCACTCGGTCTGTTGGTCGTCGGCTTGCTGGCGCTGTGGCTGGTACTGCGGTTGTGGCGCGGTGTGAATCCGGTGCGCTTGGTGCGGCGTTATCGCGACCATCGCGATCGTCGCGCCGCCCGGGTGGAAACCGAGCGCGCGGTGCGTGCCTGGCTGACCGGCGACGATGCCACTGCCTTGTCGGCGTTGAACAAGGTCGTCAAAGCCGGCGGTTCGGAGCGCCTGCCGCGTTTGATGACGTTGGTTCCCGATCGTAATCATCCCAGCTGGTCGGAACGGCTGGCCGACTTTATTGAAGCCGATCCGGGCATGGCGTTGGCGGCCTGGTCGCTGCAGGCTAATCAACTGATTCAGCACGGCAACAGCCAGGCGCTGGTCGATCTGGTTGAACGTCAGCCGGAGCTGGCCGCGGTGCGTTTTATTCAGCCGCCTTATTGGCGCGCGCTGATCGATGAAGGCCAAGCCGACAAAGCACTGCGTCGTATCGAAGCGGCGCCGACGTTGAACCCGGACGATCGTGAACAGTGGCAACGGCTGGCCGGCCGCGCTTTGGTCGAACAAGCCTACGCCTCGGGCACGCCGAACAGTTCGGTGTTGAAAGCCTTGCCTCGCGGCATGCGCCAAAAGCCTGGCCTGGTGGCCACAGAAGTGCGTTGTCTGGCGCGGCATGAGCGCTTGAATGAAGCCTATGAGCGGCTGAAAAAAGCCCTGGAGCGCGCGCCTGCGGACGAGCTTTGGCAGTTACTGGCCGAGCTGCCCTTTAACAACAGCGATGCCTTGCGTCTGGGTGAGTCGGTTATGACCCGTTCCCGCCAGCCGTCAGCTGCGGCGCAGACGGTCCTGGGTTTGCTCAGTGAGCGCGAGGCGCTGTGGGGGCAGGCGGAAAACTATTTGCAGGCGGCCTGGCAACAACAACCGTCGGTTCAGGCTGGCCAGGCACTGGCGGCGCTGTATGAGCGTCGCGGTGACAAAGACCGCGCCCTGACTATCTACAAACAACTGGCGGCCCAGCAGGCCGCCGCACCTGGAGCGCCTAACCTTGGCTGAGACTCTCAACATCAACCGCGCTGCTGATCGTCAGCAGCAGTACGCTGACTTATTGCCGCAATTGCGTGGCCTGATCAGTGGCGAACCCAATCGCACCGCCAACCTGGCCAATCTGGCGGCGGCTTTGCGTCAGACTTTTGGTTTCTTCTGGGTGGGCTTTTATCTGGTTGATGGCGATGAACTGGTGCTGGGCCCGTTCCAGGGCGATATCGCCTGTACGCGCATTGGTTTCGGCCAGGGCGTGTGTGGTGCGGCCTGGCAGGAAGCGACCACTCAGTGGGTGCCCGATGTCGATGCCTTCCCGGGTCATATTGCCTGCAGCAGCCAGTCACGTTCGGAAGTGGTGGTGCCGGTTTTGGTCGATGACGATGTCGTTGCCGTGCTGGACATCGACAGCGACCAGCTTGATGACTTCACCGAAGCCGACGTCGAAGGCTTACAGGCCATCGCCAGCCTGTGCAGTGAACTGTTTCAAACTTCACAAGTGTAACAGCCTTGTTACATGGCGCCGGTAACCATCGTTACCGGCTGTTACCCTCTGCACCGTTTTGCTCCGCCAATAACCACCCAATGCTGTGCCTGTTGGCGACGGCTAAATATTGTGTCACTCACAGTAACACCGGTAACACTTTGCTTTGCCCTCTCCCTGTTAGCCTTTGTTACGCTCGGTTGCCTTTTTAGACGTGTCATTGACCTTCGCTGCAACTAGAGTCCCGGTGTTGGAAGGCGGTTGTACCGAGTCCGAACGATGCCCTTTCCAAGCGCTGGACCGGCAATTCCGGTTCGGTTTGCCTCGAAAACTAGTAAGAACAGCTAGTCACAACAACAACAGAAGGACTGAGCGATATGTTTAAGAAAACTATGATGGCAATGGCACTGGGTGGCACCCTGGCTGCTGGCGCTCAAGCTGGTGAAATCGAAGTGATGCACTGGTGGACCTCCGGCGGTGAAGCACGCGCTATTTCCGTATTGAAAGAAATGGTCGAAGACGAAGGCCATACCTGGATCGACTTCGCGGTCGCTGGTGGCGGCGGTGAAAACGCCTATACCGTACTGCGTTCACGCGCTGTGTCTGGCAACCCGCCGGCAGCGGCCCAGATCAAAGGTCTGGAAATTCAGGAATGGGGCGACCTCGGCTTCCTGGCCAGCCTGGATGACGTGGCTGAAGAAAATAACTGGGACGAGCAACTGCCGACCATCGTTGCTGACTACATGAAGCACGACGGCGAATACGTCGCGACTCCGGTTAACGTACACCGCGTCAACTGGATGTGGGCGAACCCGGCTGTGTTCGAAAGTGCTGGTGTTGAAATCCCGACCACTATGGACGAACTGTGGGCAGCCGCTGACGCCCTGAAAGCGGCCGGTGTTACTCCGATCGCTCACGGCGGTCAGGCCTGGCAGGACGCGACTACCTTCGAAAGCATTGTATTGGCTGTCGGTGGTGCGGACTTCTTCGAAGACGTCTTTGTTGACCACGATCAGGACGCGCTGCAAAGCGACACCATGATTGAAGCGCTGGAACAGTTTAAGCGCGTCAGCAACTACATCGACCAGGGTGCTCCGGGTCGTGACTGGAACGTAGCGACTGGCATGGTTATCCGTGGCGAAGCCGCTATGCAGTTCATGGGCGACTGGGCCAAGGGTGAATTCACCGCCGCTGGCATGGAGCCGGGCTCTGACTACGTCTGTGCGCCGTTCCCGGGTACTGAAGATGCGTTCACTTTCAACATCGACTCTCTGGCGATGTTCAAACAGCCGAACGCAGACAGCACCGAAGCTCAGATGGCGATGGCTGCTCTGGTACTGTCCGATGAGTTCCAGCAGACCTTCAACCTGAACAAAGGTTCTATCCCGGTTCGTACCGATATGGACATGAGCGCTTTTGACAGCTGTGCGGTACAAGCGATGGATGCTTTCAAATCAACCGCTGAAACCGGTGGTCTGGTTCCTTCCATGGCACACGGCATGTCTACCAGCTCCAGCGTTCAGGGTGCGATCTTCGATACTGTGACTGAATACTTCAACTCTCGCAGCATGACTGCTGAACAAGCTGCCACTCAAATGGCTCGCGCTATCCGTGCGGCTCAGTAAGTGACATAACACTGCCATAACGCAGTGATACAAGGCGGCGCATCCGCGCCGCCTTTTTATACCCAGGCTGTTTCAAAAAGGGCTCAGTCGGCCAACCTGACTTTGCGCTGCTGAACTACTTTTTGAATCTGCTTTGTGTGAACGGACGGAAGACTTATGTCGGTAACAAGCAAAAAGGGGTTGGACTACTGGCTGCCCAAGCTGGTGTTGTCGCCCACGGTGGCCATTGCCATCATTTTTATCTACGGCTTTATTATCTGGACCAGCGTGATTTCGCTGACCGATTCGACCATTTTGCCGCGTTACGACTTCGTTGGTTTTGAACAGTACATCAAGCTGTTCCAGAACCCGCGCTGGTTATCTTCGCTGTGGAATCTGGTGGTATTCGGTTCTCTGTTTATCGGTGTCTGCATGTTGGTGGGATTGGTTTTGGCCATCCTGCTGGATCAGCAGATTCGTGCTGAGGGTGCTTTGCGAACTGTCTATCTGTACCCGATGGCGCTGTCTTTTATCGTCACCGGTACGGTGTGGAAATGGTTGCTGAACCCGACCGTGGGTATCGAGCGGTTTGTTCATAACCTGGGTTGGGAAAGTTTCCAGTTCGACTGGATTGTTAACCCGGATATGGCCATCTACACGGTGGTGATCGCAGGGGTCTGGCAATCGAGTGGTTTTGTCATGGCGATCTTTCTGGCCGGTCTGCGTGGTATTGATACCTCCATCATCAAGGCAGCCCAGCTCGATGGTGCCAGCCTGTTTTCGGTATACTCGCGCATCATTATTCCGTCCATGCGACCGGTGTTTTTCTCCGCCTTTATTATGCTGGCGCACCTGGCGATCAAGAGTTTCGATTTGATCGTTGCCTTGACCGGCGGCGGTCCGGGTAATGCCACCGACGTGCCGGCTATTTTCATGTATCAGTTCTCCTTCCAGCGTGGACGTCTGGGTGTGGGCGCGGCGTCGGCGGTCATTATGTTGATGACCATCCTGGCCATTCTGATTCCTTATCTGTACTCCGAATTGAGGAAGCCAAAAGATGCGTGATACTAGCAAGCGTTACCAACCCGTTACCGGGCGCGCCATCCTCTACGGTGTGCTGATTATTGTGGCCGCTTATTATCTGTTGCCGCTGATTCTGATGATCCTGACATCGGTGCGTTCGATGGAAGACATCCGCATGGGGCAACTCATTGCCTGGCCGGAATCGTTCAGTCTCGAAGCCTGGCGTCAGGCCTGGAGTGAAGTGCAGATCGGTGCGCGCAGCGATACCGGTCTGAAACCTTATTTCCTTAACTCCATCAAGATTGTGATTCCGGCGGTGGCGATTTCCACCATCCTGGGTGCACTGAATGGTTATGTGCTGAGCTTCTTCAAATTCCGCGGCAGTGATTTCTTTTTTGCTGCGCTGTTGCTCGGTTGCTTTGTGCCTTTCCAGGCCATTCTGTTGCCGCAGTCTCAATTGCTTGGCTGGTTGAATCTGGGCGGTACCATTCCTGGTCTGGTGTTGACGCACGTGGCTTACGGGGTGAGCTTTACCACCCTCTTCTTCCGCAACTATTACGTCAATCTGCCACACGAACTGGTCAAAGCGGCCAAGCTCGACGGTGCCGGTTTCTGGACCATTTTCTTCCGCATCATTCTGCCGATCTCGACGCCGATTCTGGTGGTCACGGTAATCTGGCAGTTCACCCAGATCTGGAACGACTTCCTGTTTGGGGTGGTGTTCTCCGATCCGTCATCGCAGCCGGTGACCGTCGGTCTGAACAATATGGTCAACAGCACCACCGGTGAGACGCGTTACAACGTGGATATGGCCGGCGCCATTATCGCCGCGCTGCCTACCATCATCGTCTATGTCGTTGCCGGCAAGTATTTCGTACGCGGCCTGACGGCCGGGTCTGTTAAAGGTTAATGGAGTTCCCTCATGGCTGAACTGAACATCAAGAACGTCAATAAAAGTTTTGGCACCACCGATGTGCTCAAGGGCATCAACCTGGATATCCAGGACGGTGAATTCATCATCCTGGTCGGCCCGTCCGGCTGTGGTAAATCGACGCTGCTGAACTGCATCGCAGGTCTGGAAGACGTCACTTCCGGCGACATCATGATCGGTGACGACAACGTCACCTATGCCGCGCCGAAAGATCGCGACATCGCCATGGTGTTCCAGAGCTACGCGCTCTATCCGAACATGAATGTACGCAAGAACATCGCTTTCGGTCTGGAAATCCGTAAGATGCCGAAGGACGAAATTGCTGCCGAAGTGCAACGTGTTGCCAAGCTGTTGCAGATTGAAAACCTGCTCGATCGCAAGCCGTCGCAATTGTCCGGTGGTCAGCGTCAGCGTGTTGCCATGGGTCGTGCTTTGGCGCGTCGTCCCAAGACCTATCTGTTCGACGAACCGCTGTCGAACCTCGATGCCAAATTGCGCGTCGAGATGCGTACCGAAATGAAGAAACTGCACCAGCGTCTGGGCACCACCATCGTTTATGTGACCCACGATCAGATCGAAGCCATGACCCTGGCCGATCGCATCGCGGTGATGAAAGACGGCATCGTCCAGCAGTTTGGCACGCCCCAGGAAGTCTATGACGATCCGGCCAACATCTTTGTCGCTGGCTTTATGGGTTCGCCGTCGATGAACTTCCTGGAATGCGCTGTGATTAAAACGGCGAACGGCTTTGCGGTACAGATCGAATCTCAGGGTAAAAACTTCGAACTGCCGGTTGATCCGAGTCAGGCCGACCTGTCTGCACACGAAGGCAAGAACGTCGTGCTGGGTATTCGCCCAGAGCAGATCACACACGTGATGCCGCATGTTGAAACCCAGCCGTTTGTCACCCGCGTGCCGGTGAAGATCGAAGTCACTGAACCGACCGGTGCCGACACTCTGGTGCTGACGCATATCAACGGTCAGGAATGCGAATGCCGGGTTCACCCGACTGAAGCGGGCAAGCCGGGAGAACAGATGGACTTGCTGTTCAATATGAGCAAGGCGGTGTTCTTCGACGCTCAGACTGAAAACCGCATCTAAGCACTGGCGAACGCCGTTCAGGTGTTCGTGCCGAATGATAGGCAAACCCTTAGCGTGGCTTCCGGCCACGCTTTTTTTATGCCTGCCAATTACAAAAAATCAGCAAAGCCGCTAATGACTCGCTAGACTCTGGCCGAAACAGGATGTAGCCAAACAGTACGGATAAGCATGGTGGAGAAGGTAAAACAGTCTGCTGACAGCGGTGACAATCAGACGGCGACAATAGACGCTTCGGTTTGGTTAACGCATTTGCCACTGGTGCTCTACGATGCAGTGGTTTCTGAACACAATCCTGATTTATGGCGCCTGTTGAGTGTCAGCCCGGCGGTGGAAGAGCTGACCGGTTATCCGGCGTCGGACTTTATTGGTGCCCATCCCACTCGCTTCCTCTATGAAATGATTCATCCGGACGATCGGGTTCGGGTAGGGGCTGAGTATGATCGCAGCCGCATTACCGAAAGCCCGATCAGTCTGCGTTACCGGATCAAACACTGCGATGACGGCTATCGAGTCGTCGAAGAGCGCTCGTCGTTCAAACGTGACGCCAAGGGGCAACTGCATGCTTATGGCGCTTTGCTCGATGCCGATCAGTTGCAGCGCCAGTCGAAACGTCATGCTCAATTGGATGCGGGGTTGGAAAACCTCAATGCCGATGTCGCTATTGCCACCGGTCAGGCTTTTTTGGAGAGCCTGTGCCGTCGCCTGGCCTATTTGTTGAGCATTCGTCAGGTTGCCATCATGCGCGTGGTTGAAGGCAACAATCTGGAAACTCTGGCTCGGGTGCACGATGGGTTATTGATTGCCCCCTATACGGTGTTGACCAGTTCCTCCCAGTTGTCGGTGATCCAGCAGCAGACTCGTGCTGAATTTTTACTCGACGCTTCTATGCTGGAGGGGTTCAGTAATCTAGATGAGCTGACGCATACCATCGTTATCCGACTCGACAATCATCAGGGCCAGTGGCTGGGCGCCTTGCTGCTGTTACATGATCAGCCATTTACCACCAGTCAGACACTCGATCGGGTGCTGGAGCTTTATACCGACCGGGCCATTACCGAGATTGAGCGGCTCGGCCTGGAGCGTCAGTTACAGGAAAGCGATGCGCGTTATCGCGCCTTTTTTGATACCGCTGTGCAGCCAGCGCTGGTGATTGATCCGCACGGCCGGGTGACCAACTTCAATCAGGCTGTGCGACGCCTGTTTGAAGTCGGTGACGGAGACGATCTGCAACTGGCTGATTTGTTGCCGCGTCATCAACCCGATGGTCGTGGTTCGCTCTATCAATTACTGCGTCGGGTTCGTGAAGCTCGCCACAGCGGCGCTGTGCCCAGTCAATGGCAGATGCACACTCTGGGTGGGCGTGAGTTGACGGTGACCTTGCACATCTCACCCACCATGATGAATCAGACCGAGCGCGCGCTGCTGACCATCGAAGACATCACCGACCGACTTAAAGCTGAACTGGTATTGGCGGAACAAAACCGCCTGATGAATGAACGCCAAAGTCGCTTGCGCGGTTTGGTGCGCCTGGCTACCGAACTCGAACGTCAGGGCGATTTGAACGATTTCCTGCACGCCTGCCTGCAGGAATTGCTGCGCCAGGATGGCTGCCGTGAGGTGGCTTATTACCGGGTAGAACGCGATGTGTGGCGGCACAATTTAAACGATCCGCAACAACCCAGTCACAGCCTGGCGTATCACACCCAAGCCATTCAGAGCGTCATCAATAGCGGTGAACTGCTGTTGCAGCAAGGACCGGAACCCTGGGTTTATTTGCCGCTTTTCGATAGCGGTACGGCGGTTGCTGTATTGGTGATCGGCAGCCGCGAATCGGGTTTTAGTGACCGTGAGTTTATGGATTTGTTGTACCAGACCATCAGTTTGGCATTCGACAATCTGATGCAGCGGCTGACTTTGCATCAGCAGGCGATGCAAGACAGCTTGACCAGCCTGGGGAATCGGGCGCAATTGCATCGTTGGATCCGGGAGTCTCTGGAGCAGAAACCGGAACAGACGGCATCCTTATTGTTGTTCGATTTAAACCGCTTCAAGGAAATCAACGACACCCTCGGGCATCACTTTGGCGATCGGCTGCTGTGCGAAATTGGGCCGCGCATTGTTGAGGTATTGAACCGTGATGACACCTGGGGCATCGCTCGTCTCGGTGGCGATGAGTTTGCGGTTTTTCTGCCCGACCAAACACCGGCGCAGGCTTTGGCGCTGGCTGAATTAATTGGTGAAGCGCTGCGCGAAGCCTATTTGATCGACACCATGAAGTTGCAGGTCGAGGCCAGCATTGGACTGTCGCATTACCCGCTACAGGGTAAGGACGGTCACGAACTGCTGCGCTGCGCCGACGTTGCCATGTACGCCGCCAAAAGCAAAGGTCAGGCGGTGGTGGTGTTTAATGCCGATCTCGATGCCAGCACGCCGCAACGTATAGCGGTACTGTCCGAGCTCGATCAGGGCTTGCAGGCCGGTGATTTATGGGTGGCCTATCAGCCGGTTATTTGTTCCAGCGATGGCCGGGTTACCGGTTTGGAAGCGCTGGTGCGCTGGCGTCATCCGGAGCTGGGTGAATTGTCGCCGGCTGACTTTATTCCCATCGCGGAAATGGGGCAGGGCATCCGGCAGATTACCGACTTTGTGCTGCGCACCAGTCTGGCCATGGTGGCGCAGTGTCGTCGACAGGTAAAACCGGATCTCTATATGGCGGTGAATTTATCGTCGCGCGTTTTGCTCGACCATGCGTTGCCGCAACAGGTCGCGGCGTTGCTGGACGATTTTGATTTGCCCGGCTCAGCCTTGGTGTTGGAATTAACCGAAAGCACCTTGCTGTCCGATCCATTGCGCGCGGTCGATATTATTGAGCAGTTGGCGGAGTTGGGCGTGCAGTTGGAAGTGGACGACTTTGGCACCGGTTATTCATCCCTGGCCTATTTAAAATCCTTGCCCATTCATGCGCTGAAAATCGACAAGAGTTTTATCGCCGATCTGTTGGAAGACCCTCAGGATCGCATCATTGTCGAATCGACCATCAAGATGGCTCACAATCTGGGTCTGGAAATTATCGCCGAAGGGGTGGAAGACGAAGCCACCCTGGTTGAGCTGGTTAAAATGCAGTGCGATGCAATTCAGGGTTACTACTTTTCCAAGCCGTTGGCGGCGGATGATTTGGTGGTGTGGTTGCAGCGGAATCTGTAGGGCCCTCGGCGGGAGACGCTGAACGGGAGACGCAGGACGCTGTTTTGCGTCTCCCGTCTCCCGTCTCCCGTCTCCCGTCAGGCGTCGAGCCGCGCCAAGGCACGCTTCGCCGCCGCGCGCACCTGATTCGGCGCTGTGCCGCCGAGGTGATCGCGAGCCGCGACCGAACCTTCCAGCGTTAATACTTCGAACACATCGTCGCTGATGGTGTCGCTGAATTGCTGCAGTTCTTGCAGCGACATCTCGCTCAAGTCCTTGCCGGCTTGCAGGCCGTAAGCGACGCTCTTGCCGACCACTTCGTGGGCATCGCGAAACGCCATGCCTTTTTTTACCAGGTAGTCGGCAAGATCGGTGGCGGTGCTGTAACCGCGCAAAGCCGCAGCGCGCATGCTGTCTTTTTTCGGTTCCAGGTGCGGCACCATATCGGCGAACGCACGCAGGCAGCCGGCGAGGGTATCGACGGTGTCGAACAGCGGTTCTTTATCTTCCTGATTGTCTTTGTTGTACGCCAGCGGCTGGCTTTTCATCAGCGTCAGCAGACTCATCAGATGGCCGTAGACGCGGCCGGTTTTACCGCGCACCAGTTCTGGCACGTCCGGGTTTTTCTTTTGCGGCATGATCGATGAGCCGGTGCAGAAACGATCCGGCAGGTTAATAAAGTCGAACTGCGCCGAGGTCCACAACACCAATTCTTCTGACATGCGCGACAGATGCATCATCAGCAGCGAACCGGCGTGGGTGAATTCGATGGCGAAATCGCGATCGGAAACCGAGTCCAGGGAATTCTCGGTGGGCTTGTCGAAACCGAGTAACTCGGCACTGCGCGCTCGATTGATCGGGTAGGTGGTGCCCGCCAAAGCAGCGGCACCCAGCGGCAGAACATTGACCCGCTTACGGCAATCGATAAAGCGCTCGGCGTCGCGTTGCAGCATTTCATTCCAGGCCAGCAGGTGATGACCGAAGGTGACCGGTTGCGCCGTCTGCAAATGGGTAAAGCCGGGCATGATGGTATCGGCCTGTTGTTCGGCCAGAGTGATCAGGCCACGCTGCAAGCGGTTCAGTTCGCCGACCAAACCGTCGATGGCCGCGCGCAGATAGAGCCGGATGTCGGTGGCAATCTGGTCGTTGCGCGAACGACCGGTGTGCAGTTTTTTACCGACCGGTCCGATCTTGGCCGTCAGCGCCGCTTCAACATTCATATGCACGTCTTCCAACGCCACCGACCACTGCTGGCGACCGGCATCGATATCGGCTTCCACCGCTTTTAACCCGTCGACAATGGTGCGGCCTTCGTCCTCGCTCAGCACACCGACTTCGGTCAGCATGGTGGCGTGAGCGACGGACCCGGCGATGTCGTGGCGGTACAGGCGCTGGTCAAAGCCGATGGAGGCGGTGAATTCGGCCACAAAGGCATCGGTTGCTTCGCTGAAGCGTCCACCCCAGGCAGCGTTGGTGTCCTTATTGTTGGTGTCAGACATGACAAAGAGATTCCGGCAAAGATTCAGTGCGCATTATATAGCCGCTGCCGTCGCTGGCTATGGTGGTCGCTGCAAAACTGCCTTGCGGGTTATGCAGAGCTGCGCTAGCAAAGTCAGTCGGTTTTACTGTGACAATGGGTAAAATTTTGTCGTGTTTTTGATGGCGAACTGGCGCTGATGGTCTATAAAGAGGGAATCTTCAACGGGTGTGATCAGGAGAGGTGAAGATGAGCACCGAGTCTACGTCGAAAACCGAGGCCCAGAAGGACAGCGGCCAAGCCCCGAAAAGTCGTGATGAATTGCGCGCCAAGGTCGCCAGCGATGTTGAAGCCTTTTTGGCGGCCGGCGGTGAAGTGAAAGAAGTCGAGCGCGGCAAACGTGCCGACCCACCCAAGGCACCGTCCAACCAATATGGCAGCCGGCCGATTTAACGGTCGTTGTCAGCCTGAGGTGTCGGTTTAAAGGCTGTGTTTCAAAATTTGCATCATTGAAATTCCCTTACCAAAATCGACGCTGCGACCTCATAATCTTGTAACATAACAACAAATGGCCGTTTGCCACTGACATTTTTTGTCTGTCTATTGCGCGGATGGAGTGTGTCGGTAACAGGCTGACGGCGGATGGTTGGCTGTATTATTTTCTATCAGTGCTTTTGCTGCGGGCTTTTTCGCCGACCTATGCCGTTGCCTGGTCTGCCCCCTGGGCGGCGTCAATGTGGTTTTCTTTCAGTGCGGCTTCCGCTTTATAGCTTTGTCAAAAATATATTGACGTTTTGTCGTTTTAAGACGCAGGTCGTTGCGGCTTAGACTGGTTGGGCCTAACACGCTGGACCAACCGCTGGAGTCGAAACCGTCATGGCCGCTTTTTCCCCCAATGCTCACCTCGATCTGGGCACCCCTTTGTTGCTCGAATTCGCCGTTCGCCGTGAAGAAGGCGAGTTCGCCCGCAACGGTGCCTTCGTTGCCCGGACCGGCGAGCGCACCGGACGCTCACCCAAGGACCGCTTTATTGTCGACGCCCCCGGCAGTCGCGATGAAATCGATTGGGGCACAGTCAACCAGCCTTATCCGGCTGATCGGTTCGATGCATTGTGGCGCCGCGTCAGTGACTATCTGCAAGACCGCGAACACTTTGTCAGCCATTTGGAAGTCGGTTCAGCCGCCGAGCATGCGCTGCCGATTACTGTGACCACCGAGTTAGCCTGGCATCAGGTGTTTGCCCGCAATTTGTTTATCGTGCCCGAGCACTGGAATGAGCGCGGTAAGAACGTCTGGCAGGTGCTGAATGTACCATCCTTCGTGTGCGATCCGGACCGCGACGGTACCAACAGCGATGCGGCGGTGATCATCAATTTCGAAGAGCGTCGTGTATTAATCGCCGGTATGTACTACGCCGGTGAAATGAAAAAGGCGCTGTTCTCGGTGCAGAATTTCTTGCTGCCGGCGAGCGAAACGCTGCCCATGCATTGTTCGGCCAACGTCGGCGACGATGGCAAAACCACGCTGTTCTTTGGGTTGTCGGGCACCGGCAAAACCACCCTCAGTGCCGACCCGGATCGCTTCTTGATCGGCGATGACGAACACGGCTGGGGTCCGGGTGTGGTGTTCAATATCGAAGGCGGCTGCTACGCCAAGTGCATCGATCTATCGGCCGAAAACGAGCCGGTGATCTGGAATGCCATTCGCTTTGGCACCATCCTGGAAAACGTCGTGCTCGACGCCGATCGCGACCCGGATTACCGCGACGACAGCCTGACGCAGAATTCACGCGCGGCTTACCCGCTGGAACATATCGATAAGCGTCAGCCGACCAATCAGGGGGAAGAACCCAGCGCCGTTGTGTTCCTCACCTGCGACCTGAACGGCGTGTTGCCGCCGGTATCGAAACTGAGCAAGGAAGCAGCGGCCTATCACTTCTTGAGTGGTTACACCGCCCTGGTGGGCTCCACTGAAATGGGTGCGGGCTCCGGCATTAAGACGACTTTTTCCACCTGCTTCGGCGCGCCCTTCTTCCCGCGTCCGGCCGGCGTCTATGCTGACCTGTTGATGAAGCGCATCGAGGAGGCTGGCACCGATGTCTACCTGGTCAACACCGGCTGGACCGGTGGCGCCTACGGCCAAGGCAAACGCTTCAGCATTCCGGTAACTCGTGCAGTGATCAGTGCCATTACCCGTGGTGCTTTGTCCGGCGTTGAAACCCGTCACTTGGATGCTTTGAATCTGGATGTGCCGGTGGCCGTGCCGGGCGTTGACAGCCAGTTGCTCGACCCGCGTCAGACCTGGGCCGACGGCGCTGCTTACGATGCTCGCGCGGCGGCGCTGGTCGCTGAGTTCAAAGCAAACTTTGCCAAGTACGACGTCGCCGATGCCATTGTCGCCGCCGGTCCACAAGGCTGATCGCTGAGCGACCTGCACGATAAAACCGACGAGCCTTGCCTTCGCCCAGGCGGCTCGTCAAACTTCGATCATGACTGAATTTGAATTGATCGAAGCCTGCTTCCGCAGTGGCGTAGTGCGCGACGCCAGCCTGATCGTCGCTAATGGCGATGACTGCCTGGTCTGGCAGGATGCCGCGCCGCTGGCCATGTCGATCGACACCGCCGTTGCTGGCCGCCACTTTCCCGAAGACGCCGCTCCCGAACGCGTCGCCCAACGCGCTTTTTTGCCGGCGTTGAGCGATCTCGCTGCTATGGGCGCGACGCCCGCCTTCTTCACCCTGGCGTTAACACTGCCGACTCCGATGGATGAAAACTGGACGCGTCATTTTGCCCGGCGCCTGGTGCAACTGGCCGATCAATACGGTCTGGTTTTGGCCGGTGGCGACACCACGGCCGGCCCGGCGCGGGTGATCAGTCTGCAAATGCATGGCCGCGTCACCCAGCCGTTGAAACGCAGCGGTGTTGTGCCGGGCGACGAGGTCTGGGTCTCGGGTCAGCCCGGTCGGGCAGCGGCGGCGTTGCCAGCGGTTCTGGCTGGACGTGAAACCGATATACCCTCCGATTGGCTCGATGCCTATTGGCAACCAGAACCGCGCTTGTTGCTGGGTCAGCATTTAGTGGGTCTGGCTAACGCGGCTATCGATGTGTCCGATGGTCTGGTCGCCGATCTCACTCATTTGGCGCGGGCCAGTCAAGTGCATATCGAATTGGCCGTGGAGCAATTGCCCCTGGCTTCAAGCCTGACAGCACGGCTCGGTTTTGATGAGGCTGTCGGCAAGGTGCTCGCCGGGGGCGACGATTACGAGCTGGCCTTTACCGCCCCGGCTGAGCGTCATAACGAACTGCTCGAACTCAGCCGTGAGCTGGCGCTGCCGCTGACTTGCATCGGTCGCGCTCGGGCAGGCGACGCGACGGTTTCGATTCGGCATAATGGCAACCACTATCGGTCGTCCTGGCCGGGCTTTAGCCATTTTTAATTTGAGGAAGACCATGATCGAACCCGGTCAACGCCGTTGGTACAACCACTGGGCTCACTTCCTGGCGTTTGGGCTGGGCAGTGGTGGCTTCCCCAAAGCGCCGGGCACCTTTGGTACTCTGGCGTCGATGCCGTTCTTGTTACTGTTGGCGCCGTTGCCGCTGTGGCTTTATGTGCTGATTGTCATCCTGGCGTTCGGCTTCGGCTGTTATTTATGTGAGCGGGTGTCCCAGGACATGGGCGTGCACGACCACGGCGGTATCGTCTGGGATGAATTTGTCGGCTTGTGGATCACCTTTATCGCGGTGCCATTAAATGCCTGGACGTTGGTCGGCGGCTTTGTGTTGTTCCGCTTTTTCGATGTCATCAAACCCTGGCCGATTGGTTGGATCGATCAACGCGTCGCCGGTGGTTTTGGCATCATGATTGATGATGTCATCGCCGGCGTTTTTGCCTGGGTAGTACTGCAAGGACTGATCGTGTTGCTGTAACCATTTCACCTTGACTGAAGGAGTCGCGGTTCGATGAAGCAAGCCTGGCTGTTCTGTCTGACCGCCTTTTTCGTCGGCTTCTCATCGGCGCAAACCCTTAACCAGCTGCGCTGGTTCACCGAAGATTTCCCGCCCTATAACTACGCTCAAGGCAAAGGCGCCGGCGGCCTGATGGTCGATGTTTTGCAAGCGGTTAGCGCTGCGCTGGAAGAGCCGGTCGACCCAAACACCATTGAGGTCTATCCCTGGTCACGCGCCGTGCATAACGCTGGCAGCATCGATCAATCCGTGTTGTTCAGTCTGGCACGAACTGAGCAGCGTGAAGCGCAGTATCAGTGGGCTGGGCCGGTGGTGCCGATTCGTATTGTCATGATCGGTTTGCCCACCGCCGCTGAGATTCCCGCAGAACAATGGCGCATTGGGGTGGTGCGCGATGACGTTGCCGTGCGTCTGGTTACTGCCGCCGGTCACCGCCACGATCAGTTGGTGTACAGCCAGTACCCGGCGTCGATTGCGCGCATGTTGCAAGCCGAACGCATCGACGTCTGGGCTTATGGAGAGTTACCGGCGCAACGCCGGCTCGATGCCTTGCCCGGCCATGAAGACTGGCAAGTGCTGGAAGTGCTGTCGTCCACTGAAGCGTATTTTGGCTTTCATCCAGCGGTGGATCCGCAATTGGTTGAACGTTTTCAGAGTGCTTTGCAGGCGCTCAAACAAGCCGACGACAGCGGCGTTGCACCGCTGGATAAACTGATCGAGCGTTACGCCAGCGCTGACTGAAAGCCGTTATTGAACCAGTGCGCCCAGACCCAGGCTGCGAATATGGGCGTTCAACAATTCGCGGCACTCGGTTTCGGTGCTGCAATCGCGTGACTTATCGAGCAGGGCGACGCAGTCGTCCAGATGCAGATGGCGAATCAGCCATTTGATGCGCGGCAGGTGAAACGCCGACAGACTCAGGGTACGAATACCCATCCCCAGCAACAGCATCACCGCGGCCGGGTCGGACGCCATTTCGCCGCAAATACTCACCGGTAAATTCAGCCGCCGGCACTCGCGAACCAGGCCTTGCAAGGCATCCAGAACCGCCGGATGCAGATGGCTGTACAACGACGCCACGCGCGGATTATTGCGATCGACCGCCAGCAAATACTGGGTTAAATCGTTAGAGCCGATGGAGACAAAGTCGATGTTGTCGCGCAGCCTGGGCAGCAGCCACAACACCGCCGGCACTTCCACCATAATGCCCACCGGCGGTTTGCTGACGGCATGCCCTTCTTCATTCAACTGGGCAACGGCTTCATCAACAATGGTGTGGAATTTCAGCAGCTCATCTTCGCGGCTGAGCATTGGAATCATCAATTTCAGATTCTTAGTATTCAGGTTGGCCAGCAACATGGCGCGAATTTGGTCGAGCAGAATATTACGGTAATCGAGCGTGAAACGAATGCCGCGCCAGCCCAAAAACGGATTCTGTTCCTGGATCGGAAAGTAGGGCAGGGCTTTGTCGCCACCGATGTCCAGCGTACGCATGGTCACCGGTTTGGGCGCGTAGGCTTCGAGCACACCCTGATAGATGCGCAACTGTTCTTCCTCGGTGGGGAAGTTGTTGTGCACCATAAAGGGAATTTCCGAGCGGTACAGGCCGATGCCTTCGGCGCCACGTTCCAGACCTGGAGTGATGTCGGCGAGCAGACCGGTGTTGGTGTGCAATTGCACCGTGGTGCCGTCTTTGCTTTCCGCCGGCAGTTTTTTCAAATGCGATAAGTCCGCCTGCAGCGCTTTTTGCTGGCGCTTCATGCGCTCGAATTCCGCCACCAGACTGGCCGGAGCATGGGCGATGACCTGGCCGCGATAGCCGTCGAGAATGATTTCCGAGCCGTTCACACTGGTCAGGTCTTCATCGCCAATACCGACCACCGCGGGAATACCCAAAGCATTCGCCAGCACCGCTGTGTGCGACAAGGCCGAGCCTTCCAGGCTGACAATGCCGGCGAGCTTGCTGCGGTCGATGCGGGTGAAGTGCGAGATATTGATTTCACGACCGACCAGAATGACCGGTTGCTCGGGATCGATGCGTTCGTTCAGATCGTCCTGCAGACGCCGATAGATACGAATCGCCAGCACGCGCAAATCCTCAGCGCGCGCTTTCAGATAGGGATCGGCCATCGCCTCGAACACATCAACCTGCTGTTGAATGGCGTGTTTGAGCGCGGTACTGGCACTGACGCCGGTGGCGATTTCGGCTTCAATCGCAGTGCTTAGTTCGGGGCTATCGAGCAGCAGTTTGTAGACATCAAGCAGTGAATTGAGGGTGTCATCGCCGCTGTTGCCCAACTGGTCGAGACCGGAATCCAGCTCTTCGCGGGTCTCGTCGATGGCGTCGCGGATGCGTCGCCGCTCGACGGCCTCACCACTGCCGCTGCGTTCGGCAATGTCGTCCAGTCGAATGTCGTCTTTCACCACCCAGGCCGGGGCGATTTCAATCCCCGGCGCGCCCTTGATGCCCTGATAACGGGTGACCGGCAATTGTTGCGTCGGGTTCGGGTCCACCGGCCGCACCGACTTTTTGATATTGCCACCCAGGCTGCCCGCCAGATGCGCCGCCATGGTGATCAAAAAGGCTTCTTCTTCCTCGGTGAAGCGGCGGGTTTCGCGCACCTGCACTACCAGCACGCCCAGCGTCCGGCCCAGATGAATCATCGGCACACCCAGGAAACCCTGATAGTGCTCTTCGCCGGTTTCCTTGAAATAGCGGAACGCCGGGTGCTTATCGGCATGGTCCAGGTTCAGCGGATGCTGGCGTTTGGCGATGGTACCCACCAGACCCTGGCCGGGTGTCATCCGAATCTGGCCGATGGCTTCGGGGGCCAGGCCCTGGGTCGCGGTCAGCACCAGTTCGCCGTCTTCGTTCATAACATAAAGACTGCATACATCGACCGCCAAAGTGGTGCGGATGCGCTCCACGATCAGCCGCACCAGCGCGCTGCTGTCGGTCGCTTGTGCGGCCGCCTGCAATATCCGCTTGGCCGTGATCAAGGGGTTGAGCATTCGAAAATCCGTCCTGTGGTTATCGCTTCATTGTCCATGCTTTAGCCGGACAGCACCACTGCCAATGGTATTGATCATTGCGTGAGATTTGATGAACAACAGTGCTGGCTGAGGTCCCAGGGACTGACTAAAGTCGCGTTAATCAACCGATTAATGTGGAGTCAGCATGGTCGAACTCAATGACGACAACGCCCGCGAGCGATTATTGCAAGCCGGCCGCACTCTGTTTTTGCGCCAGGAATACCACCGCGTTTCCATCCGGCGACTGGCCGAACGTGCCGAAGTGAACTCGGCGATGATTGCCTATTACTTTGGCGACAAAAACGGCCTGTTTCAGGCGGTGCTGTTCAGCTACGTTGACCCGCTGCGCAACGCCATGCTCGAACGGCTGGTGCAAACGCCGGAACTGACTTACGCCGAACTGTTCCGCTATTTCTTCCGTTATGCGCCGCGCGACCTGATGCGGCTGATCATCCGCAACGCCCTCTTTGAACCAGACGAAAACTGGCGATGGATTCTCGATCATCTGCTGCGGCCCTTGCTGGCGGAAGTGGAGCAACGCTTTGGCCGCGTCTTGCCCGAAGGCCCGCTGCATCGACCGGAGCAGGCGCGGCTGGCGCTGCAATCTTTGCTGGTGTTTCCCATCCTCGGCCAGACGCTGCTTGAATCGGTGCGCGGTGAACCGATGGACGACGCCTTTTTTGATGGCCTGGCCGATTATTTCGGTTTGCTGCTCGATCGGGCATTCGCACCGGAGGCCGACCAATGAACACCCACGCAAGCTGGCTCGACCGCTACAGCGATGCGCTGATGCGCTATCCCAAACGTATTTTGCTGACCGTGCTGGTGCTCGTCGTGGCACTGGCCAGTCAGTTACCGACGCTGGTGCTCGATACTAATCTGGAGCATTTTATCAGCGCAGAAAATCCGGCGCGTCAGGCCTACGACAGAGTCAAAACCATCTACGGTCGCAACGATGTCATCGTCGTCGGCATCAGCGCTGAGGATGTGTTGGCCGAATCGACGCTGACCGAACTGGCCGATTTGCATCGCCATATTGAACAGGATGTGCCCTGGGTTAAGCGCGTGAACAGCCTGATCAACGCGCCCTATCAGGAAGGGCGGGGCGATTCGTTGCTGGTCGATGATTTGATACCGCAACCGGTAGCCACGTTGAGCCGGTCAGAGATCGAAGCGCGACTGGCGCAAACGCCGACGCTGGAAGGCATGGTGATTAATGCCGACCACAACTTTACCACCCTGGTCATTGAACCGTTCACCTACGACTTTGATCCCAAGTCTGTTGCTCAGGATAACGACGCCTTCGGCGATGCTTTTGGCGATGGCTTTATGGCCGACGCAGGTGAGTCCAAAACGCTAACCACCCGCGATGAATTCCTGCCCATCGAAAAAACCAACGAACTGATCGATGCTTTGCAGCAACAACTGGCGGCCTCGAACCTGAACAGTGTCGTTGCCGGTATGCCGGTGGTGAATCAGCAATTGGAACAAACCATGAAGACGGAGATGCTGACGTTTATCCGTCTTACCGTCGCCTTGATTGTTGTTGTACTGGTATTGTTTTTCCGCCGCGTCAGCGCGGTCGTCGCACCGATGGCAGCGGTGAGTCTGGCGATCATCATCACCTTTTCGCTGCTGGCAATTTCCGGACAGCAAGTACAAATGCCATTGATCCTGGTGCCATCGTTTTTGCTGGCCATTGCGGTCGGCGATTCGGTGCATCTGCTGACGCATTTCTTTAACCGCTACAACGCCGGTGAAGCGCGCAGTGATGCCATGAGGCACGCCATTAGCGTTACCGCCTTGCCGATTTTATTAACTTCACTGACCACCGCCGCCGGCCTGGCAACGCTCGCCAGCGGCGATTTAATTCCCATCGCCAATTTGGGTATTTTCTCGGCCATTGGCGTTATGTTGGCGCTGCTATTAACGCTGGTGGTGTTGCCAACCTTAATAGCTCTCTGGCCATTGGCCGCACCGAAAGCGGCAACGCATTCTGCGCAGCAGGAGCAGTTGCTGCAGCACCTGGCGAACCTGAACCGGCGCTTTGGGGCGCTCTTTGCTGGCCTGTGGTTGGTGGTGGTTGCCATCGCCATGGTCGGTGTTCTGCAATTGCGTTTTTCCTTTAACCCACTGAACTGGATGCCTGCCAGTTCGGCGATTCGCCAGGCCACCGAGACCGTCGATTCACGCTTAAGCGGCACCATTAATATGGATGTGGTGGTCACTACCGAGCGCGAAAACGGCATTAAAAACCCGCAACTGTTACAGGCACTCGATAACGCCCTGACTGAATTGCAGGCCGGCGCGCCAGGCGGCGTGCGCATTGGTCACGTTAATTCGCTGATCGATATTGTCAAAGGCACGCATCAGGCATTGAACGAAGGTGATCCGGCTTTCTATCGCCTGCCCGATGACGCCGGTTTACTGGCTGAAGAATTACTGTTGTTTGAAAACAGCGGTGCCGATGAATTAAGCCGTCTGGTCGATCCGGCTTTCAGTGAAACCAAGGTGACTTTAATTGTGCCCTGGCAGGATATTCTCGCCTATCAGGATTTTATTGAAGTGGTTGAGCAGCGTCTGGGTGATGCCGTCGAACCCTGGGCCGAGGTGTCGGTTACCGGTTTATTGCCCCTGCTCAGCGAAGCACTCAATGCGGTGATTCAAACCACCGCCTGGAGTTATGCGCTGGCGGCTCTGGTGATTGCCATCATGCTGATGGTGTTGCTGCGTTCGGTCGGTTTGGGTTTGGTGGCCATGTTGCCGAATCTGGCGCCCATAGTTGTGGTCATGGGCCTGATGCACCACAGCGGCATACCGCTCGATTTATTCACTATGCTGGTGGCGACCATCGCCATCGGCATCACCGTCGATAACACCGTGCACTTCGCGCATCACTTCCGTCGCGCCCTGTTTGAACAGCGCGATATTCGCCGCGCCACCGACATCGCTTTTCAAAATGCCGGCAAAGCCTTGCTGACCACTGCGGTGGTATTAACCGCCGGTTTCTACGTGTTTTTGTTCAGCGATGTATCGAGCATTTTCAATTTTGGTTTTCTCAGCGGCACCGCCTTTTTGCTGGCGCTGCTGTCCAACTTTACGCTGACACCGGTGCTACTGCGTTGGTATGCGCCGGTGTTACTCCGTCATTTTTCTTCGCAACAGGAGCACTAACCATGACCCGTTTTTCGCTCAACCCCGTTATTGCGCTATTAATCATCCTGATGGCCGCAGCACTCAGTTTTTGCGCTCAGGCAGAAACCGGGCTCGATATCATGACGCAGGTTGATGCCCAGGAAGATCCACCCGTTATGGCCGCCGATATGATTATGTCGCTGATCGACCGCAACAATAATCAGCGCGTACGATCCCTGCGTTCTTTGAGTAAAACTTTCGATGCAGCGGACCGCCAGCGGCTGTTTTTCCTGGAACCTTCCGACGTACGCGGCACCGGTTTCTTAGTGGTCGATTACCACGATGCCGACCGCGATGACGACCAATGGCTGTTTCTGCCCAGCCTGAATAAATCGAAACGCATCGCTGGCAGTGACCAGAGCGGCAGCTTTATGGGGTCCGATTTATCCTACGCCGACCTGGCCTCGCGCAACCTGGAAGACTGGACTTACGAGCTGGTGCGTGAAGACAGCGTCGGGGATGAAGCGGTGTGGGTTATCAACGCCACGGCCGCCAACGACGAGGTTATCGACCAGACCGGCTACACCGAATCGCTGCTTTACGTGCAACAAAGTAATTACCGCGTTATTCGCGCCATTCACACCCAGACCGGCACCAACCAGCGCAAGCTGCTGAACATTCCGCAGTGGGAACAGCGCGACGGCTACTGGTTGCCCAAGGTGATGCAGGTGGTCAGCCAGGAGGGCGGACAAACGGTGCATCGCACTCAACTGACGTTCAGCAATATCGATCTGAATGTTGATGCGCCGGACGCCGAATTTTCCGTGCAACGTCTGGAGCAAGGGTTGTGAAAACGACGCAATCGATGACCGCCGCTGTGTTGATCGCCCTGATCTCTTTGTCGGCGCGAGCCGAAGACGATCCCTTTGGCGATGCCTTCGACTCGGGTTTCGAGGAGGTGCGCATCGACGCCCCGGAACAACAGTCTTTGCATCTGTCACATCGGCTATTCACCCGCGGCCAACTGAATCTCGCGCATGACAAACCGGGCGCCGGCCAAACCGACCACCGCGGTGTATCGAGCCTGACCACCGGCTGGCAACCTCGGCTGGAATGGCGACCGAGCGATGCACTGGAAGCGGTCCTGGATGTGCGCCTGGAACAGGACTGGATTTTCGTCTTGAAACCCGATGTCGACTGGCAAGACGATTACCGCGACGAACGCGAAACCCGGCTCGACATTGAACAGGCCACGTTCAGTTATCGCTCCCTGGGCGGTGCTGCTTCCATCGGCAAACAAACCCTGGCCTGGGGTTTTAACGACGTGCTCTCGGTCAACGAACCGGTCAATCCGCCCAAGCGCAGCCAGCCCGGTCTGCAAGACCCGGACGATGCCTTTGTGCCGCGTTGGTTAACTGAAGGCCGTTACTATATCGGCGACTGGACGGTGCAGGGCGTTATCGCCCTCGATAACGCCGTTGCCGAACAACCGGTTTTCGGCAGCGACTATTATCCGGGGCCAGCCGCTATCGATGACCAGACTCCAGACACTCCTTTTGACGATCCAGACGCTTTATCCGGTGGCGTTCGGCTTAGCGGTTTGCTCTTGGGTGCCGATGTCGGCGCTTTTGTTTGGCGCGGCTTTAACAGCACCGGCCATATCGATAATGGCAGTGGCCGCCGCCAGTACGAACGCCTGACCCAGGTCGGTGGTGGTCTGAGCGTGCCCGTCGATCAAGCGGTATTAAAAGCCGAATTGCGCTGGGAAGACGGCCTGGTCTTCGCTGGCGAAACGACCAAGCGCCTCGCCTGGACGCTCGGCGCCGACATCACCTTGCCCGCCGACAGCCGGCTGATTGTCGAACACCAAAGCCGCTATTTGCCCGACTACGAGGCAGCCATGGCATCCATCGGTGAGGAGTTCGAACAGCAATGGGCCATCGGTCTGGAGCACAACCGCTGGAACGACCGCTTGACGTTAAAAGCCATGCTGCTCGGCTTCGGTAACGACTTGGACGAAGGCCAGGTGATGCGCACTTCCGCGGAATTGGAGGTGAGTGACCACTGGCAAACTGAAGCCGGCTGGGTGATTTACCGCGAGGGCGACGCCGCTTTACCAAGCCTCGCCGCCGATAATGACCGGCTTTACTGGACCGTCGATTACCGCTTTTAACGGCCGCAGCGCCCGCGGGCGACGCACAGAAACATAATGAGGGAAGACGAACGGCTGAAAATCTGGACAATGGCGCAGTTCAAGCCCCAGGCAAACCCCATTACCCGGTATTCTCGTCATGGAAATCAACGTTCGTTTTCTCGACAACCTCAGGCTCGAAGCGCTGTTCGACGACTTCAGCGTCATCACCGACCAGCCTATTCGCTACAAAGGCGATGGCTCCGCGCCCAGCCCGTTCGACTATTTCCTGGCGTCCTCTGCCCTGTGCGCGGCCTACTTTGTGTTGGTGTACTGCAAGGCGCGCGATATTCCGACCGATAATATCAAGCTGTCGCAGAACAACATTGTCGACCCGGAAAACCGCTACAACCAGATTTTCAAAATTCAGGTGGAACTGCCGGAAGACATTTCCGACAAAGACCGCCAGGGTATTTTGCGCGCCATTGAGCGTTGCACGGTTAAGAAAGTGGTGCAGACCGGTCCCAGCTTTGAAATCGAATCGGTCGAGCACTTGGCCGAAGACGCCAACGCCCTGTTGATGAACCTGCCCGAAGGCGACGCCCAAACCTATATCGAAGGCAAAGACCTGCCGCTGGAACAGACCATCGCCAATATGACCGGCATTCTGGCGAATCTGGGCATGAAGATCGAAGTCTCGTCCTGGCGCAACATCGTGCCCAATGTCTGGTCGCTGCACATTCGCGATGCCGCCTCGCCAGCCTGTTTTACCAACGGTAAAGGCGCGACTAAAGAAGCGGCGCTCTGTTCGGCACTGGGCGAATTTATCGAACGCCTGAACTGCAACTTCTTCTACAACGATCAGTTTTTTGGTGAAGCAATCGCCAACAGCGAATTCGTCCATTACCCCGATGAACAATGGTTCCAGCCCGGCGAAGACGACGCCTTGCCCGAAGGCATTCTCGACGACCATTGCCGCGCCATTTACGACCCCGATGGCGAGCTGCGCGGTTCTAACCTGTACGACACCAACTCCGGCCGCACTGATAGAGGCATTTGTTCACTGCCGTTCGTGCGCCGCTCCGACGGTGAAACGATTTACTTCCCGTCGAACCTGATCGAAAACCTCTTTCTCAGCAATGGCATGAGCGCGGGTAATACCCTCGAAGAAGCGCAGGTGCAATGTCTGTCGGAAATTTTCGAACGCGCCGTAAAACGCGACATTATCGAGCAGGAAATGGTGCTGCCGGATGTACCTAAAGAGGTGCTCGCCAAATACCCGAATATCGAAGCGGGCATTGCTGGCCTGGAAGAGCAGGGCTTCCCGGTGCTGGTCAAAGACGCCTCACTTGGCGGTCAGTTTCCGGTGATGTGCGTCACTTTAATGAACCCGCGTACCGGTGGTGTATTTGCTTCCTTCGGTGCCCATCCGAGTTTCGAAGTCGCACTCGAACGCAGCCTGACCGAGTTGTTGCAGGGCCGCAGTTTTGAAGGTTTGAACGACGTGCCGCAGCCGACTTTTAACAGCCTGGCGGTGTCGGAACCGAACAACTTTGTGGAGCACTTTATCGATTCAACCGGCGTAATTTCCTGGCGCTTTTTTAGTAGTAAAGCTGATTACGAATTCGAAGAGTGGGATTTTTCCGGAACCAACAGCGAAGAGGTCGCAGCGCTGTTCGGTATTCTCGATGAGCTGGGCAAAGAAGCCTACGTCGCCAACTACGACGCTCTCGGTGCACCGGCCTGCCGCATTCTGGTACCGGGATATTCGGAAGTCTATCCGGTCGAAGATCTGATCGAAGACAACACCAATGTGGCACTCGATTACCGCGCCGACATTCTCAACCTGCATCGCTTAAGCGATGAAGAATTAGAAGACTTATTGCAACGCCTCGAAGCCAGTCAGCTCGACGACTATATGACCATCATTACCTTGATCGGCATCGAGTTCGATGAGAATACCGCCTGGGGTCAGCTCACCATTCTGGAGCTTAAACTGCTGATCTGCCTGGCGCTGGAATGGCATCAGGATGCGCTCGATCTGGTCGAAGCCTTTTTGCAATTTAACGACAACACCGTCGAACGCGGCCTGTTCTATCGTGCCGTTAACGCCGTGCTGGAAATTGTGCTTGATGACGATCTTGAGCTCGATGATTTCGAGCCTAATTTGCGTCGGATGTATGGCGAACAAACCATGGACGCGGTGATCGGCTCCTGCGCCGGCAGCGTGCGTTTCCATGGACTTACCGAAACCAACATGCAGTTGGACGGCTTGGAAAAACATCAGCGCTTGATTGAAAGCTACCAGAAACTGCACGCCGCCCGGGCGGTTCAAGCGGGCATTGTGCGGAGTTGATAGCAAGTCGGTAACGACCCGCAAAAATCACCCTAGGGGTTAGCGGGTCGCAACCGGTGATTGAGTTTTATTGATCCAGCCAGGCGGCCAGCAGTTGCGACGATTGATGCATCTGCTGCGGCACTCGGTTGCCGAACAATTCCAGCAATCGCTCTAACTGGTCATTGCGGGTGTGAATGATTTTGCCCCACTGAGTTTCTTCATCGCGGTTGCAGGCAGTACGGGCTTCGGCGTCGTAACAATCCCACAGGGCTTCGTGCGTGGTTTGCGAATAGCCATCGTGGCCTTCTTTGCCATTAATGCTGAAATTACTGGCCTCGACATAGGCGATGGGAAGGCCCGAGCAGGCAAAGTGACGCTGATCGGACCAGTCGCCGGTTTCGCCCGGTGCATATCCGGGGTAACCGGGGTGTTCAATAAACGCCAGACCGGCTTGTTCCGATACCGCTATCAATTCTTCGCGCAGTTCAGCACTGGCACTGTAGGTCGATGCATCAGCGCAATGTTCCGACGGCGTACTGGGCGCACTGTGAATATAGAGCAGATCGCCTCCGGCGATGGTATCGAGGTTGATCATGGCATCCACGCCCTCAGCGTGCCCGGCGCGCACAAAGGCCTGCGAACCGTACATGCCCAATTCTTCGGCACCGAACAAGGCAAAGGTCAGCGTGAAGGGCGGCTGCTCACCGTTCATTACCAGGTATTCGGCCAACGCCACCATCAGCGCCACGCTGATGCCGTTATCGGTGGTGCCGTTCGACTCGAATATCTGGCCAGCGCTATCGTAATGCCCACCGATCAATACATGGCGATCGGACGCGCCTTCAATGGTCACCCACAAATTACGGCTGGTGCGGGTGCGGCTGGCGAACTCAAACTCGAACGTCTGCCATTCAATGTTTAAACCGGCTTCTTCCCACGCACCGGCCAGCACGTCGGCGGTAGCTTCTTCTATATAGGTTCCGGCCATGCGGTTGCCCAGGTGCTTTTCCAGCACCTGAGTAATCTGCCAGGCACGTTCACTCACGGCCAGGGCATCCACCGCCAACACCGGCGCAGCCGAGAGCAGCAAAGACAACATCACAACGGAACTTTTGAGCAGACGGGTGATCACACGACATTGGCGAATCATCACAAGGGTCCCTTTTTTCATCCTTTGGTGAGACAGTAGCCGACGCTACCATGAAGCACGGAATATCAGCACAGGCCGGGCTATTCGATCAAGCCGGGCAGTGCCATAAACCACACCAAAAACACAGAGGTGACCATGCCAGAGATCCAAATCAGCCTGAACCGCAAAGGCGCTACCGCCAGCGAAGCGCACATCCGCAACCACAGTGTGGTGATGGACAGACCCACCGAAAAAGGCGGCGAAGACCAAGGCCCCATGGGCGGCGAAACCCTGCTGGCTGCCTTGGGTGGCTGCTTTATGTCCAACCTGGTAGCGGCCGCGGCGGCTCGTGACATCGACCTGGGCGAAGTCGACGTTGCCATCACCGGCCACCTGGACGGCACACCACCGGTCTTCAACGCCATCGACATGGCCGTCACCGGCCCGGCCGGCATCGACGACCTGGAAAAACTCGTCACCATTGCCGAGCGCGGCTGCATCGCCTCGAATACGTTAAAACAGGGTTTGAAAGTGCAAGTGACCACTCACACCCGTTGATGTCACAGGCCAGTTCCGGCGGGGCACTATAAAGCCCATCACCCCGGGCTGCGCTGTTATATACCGGACCGCGCGACTCAATCCCTTGTCATCCCGGCCCGCGCACAGCGCGGAGCCGGGATCGCGCCCTTACCCACCCAAACCTAGACTTGGCCGTCACCCACGTTATAATGCCGCCCTTCGTTTTCAGACCAGCGTTCGCTGGCTGATCTTAAGGGCCCATAGCTCAGTTGGTTAGAGCAGTCGACTCATAATCGATTGGTCGCTGGTTCAAGTCCAGCTGGGCCCACCATGAAAGGCGCATTTTAGATATCTTGTTGTTGCGACCATAACTTGTCCGCTTCGGACAGTTTATGGTCGCAATGCGATTCAAGTTGTCCAGTTTTTCAGTTTTGAAGTTGTATTTGATGTTAGTGATTTATTGCTGGGCTTCTACATAAAACATTTGCAGGTAGCCGTTCTTTCCGACCTACCTCAACGACGAAACAATCTACGAGCTTTCTTCAGGTTAGCCTCCAATTCTTCTTTACTCTGGTGGGCGTGCGCATGCCAGGCAGGTTGTCCTGGACCACTGCGCCAGGATTCACTGAGAGGGCTGTTGTCGACCGTATCGAAACCGAGCTGGTTGTAGAACTCGCGCACCAGTGCCACGGCTTCAGGATAATTACTCGACACCGAAAGCGCATGACGTCCTGGTGTTCCCTCCGGGCTTGCCGAAATAAATAACCTTGGCGCTTGGATATGGGTAAAAGCCTTGGCTATTTTCGAGTTGGGGAGTTGTTCCTGCCTCAGTTCGTGTTCGGTTTTTTCGCCCGAATCGATCATGGGATAGTTGCCGTCACGCCAGGGCATGTAGTTGTTGGTATCGAGCACAATTTTGCCGGCGAGTTCTTTCACCGGCATGTCGTTGTTCAGTTTGAGCGGAACGGCGATGACTACGAAATCTCCGCTTAGCGCCGCTTCGGCTGCGGTCGCGGCGCGGGCAGATGGACCTAGCTCGGCAACCAGGTCAAGCAATGTTTCCGGACCGCGCGAATTTGCGATCACCACTTGGTAGCCGTGTTTGATGGCGGCACGAGCAATCTGGCTACCAACTTCTCCCGCACCGATGATGCCGATGGTGTTCATTGCTGTTTCTCCCAAACGTGCGCAACGGTTCTGCCACGCACTGCCAGTGCAGGGTTTGCCCTGGCTTAAAATAATCCTAATTTAAGCGCCGAAAGCGCCGTCTATTGTGTGCATGGAACCCGTGACGAAACTGGCTTCCGGCCCGGCCAGCCAGGCAACCATGCCGGCAACTTCCTCCGGTCGGCCGTGGCGCTTGATCGCCATAAAGGAGTGCAACAGGTCTTTCATTGGTCCGTCTGCCGGATTGGCATCGGTGTCGATCGGACCCGGCTGTACCACATTGATAGTGATGCCGCGCGGCCCAAAATCGCGGGCGAGGCCACGTGCCAGTCCCTGCAGCGCAGACTTGCTGACGGCGTAGGACGCCATGCCGGGAACCGGCATTCGGTCGCCGTTAACAGAGCCGATCACGATGATCCTGCCGCCCTCCGGCATGTATCGCGCGGCCTCGACGGAAGCGTGATAAGGCGCATGGATGTTGATTCGAAACAGCCGGTCGATGGCATTCGGGTCTTGGTCCAGAGCGTCGCCGAAGACACCGATACCGGAGTTCACCACCAGGACGTCTAACGGGCCGCAGTCGCGGACGCAATTGATCACCGCATCCCGGTCGGCGCTGTCGGTCAGGATGGCGGTGCTGGCGGTTTCGCGGGCAAGTTGCTCTGCCGCCTCTGCTGATCCGGCGTAGGTGAAGGTCACCTTTTCGCCGTCACTGGCGAAGCGCCGTACGATAGCCGCACCAATGCCCCGACTGCCGCCGAGGACCAATACTGATCTTGCTGTTGACATGATTGAACGCCCTTCATTGATGTTTTGTAGTGGCTACTATATAAATGGCTTGAGAACAGGGTCAAGGTATTTATAGTGAGCACTACAAAATATAAGCGCACGCCCGGTAGACCCAGGCGTTTTGATCCAGAGCAGGCTGTCGCGACGGCGCAGCAGTTGTTCCATGCCAAAGGCTACGACCGCGTCAGCCTCGACGACCTGACGCAAGCGCTGATGATAAAACCACCGAGTTTTTACTCAGCGTTCGGCAATAAATTCGGGCTCTTCACCCGGGTGCTGGACCGCTACGCTGAAACCGACGCCATTCCGCTCACGGATATTCTTCGTGATGATCGGCCAGTTGGTGAGTGTCTGAAAAGTCTGCTCGAGCACGCTGCCCGTCGCTATGGAAGTAACCCTGAAACGCCGGGTTGTCTGGTGCTGGAAGGAACGCGCTGTCACGACCAAAAAGCGCGCGATGCCGCAAGAACCTTCCACCGTACAGCGGAAAGTAGGATTCACTCTTATGTGGCAGAACGTTTTCCTGGGGCAGCGGACGGCGTGACCGATTTTATCGGCACGGTCATGGCGGGTCTTTCGGCAAAAGCCCGCGAAGGGCATGACGTAGCAAGGTTGCTGGCTTCGGCTCGCTTGGCGAGTCAAGCGCTATCGCTGGATTAATTCAAGCGAGCTTCTGAACGACGCTTCTCAGTCTGAGCGGTGGTAAGACGATATTGCACTGCATCCAAATTTCAGTGTGGGATCTTTTATTCCCTGTGCATTTCAACCACCGTCGTAAAGGTTCTGCGCCAGCCTTGGGGTCTTCGACCACCGGTTAGTTTGCCGCCCTACCTGGACCTAACTTTTTTTAACAAATTTCAATTTAGAAAATTAGCATTTTCTGAATTCTGTTCTAACTTTCCTCTCAGCACATCCGGTGCGTATTCTTTTCAACTCAGTCAATCCAGTTAGAGGAACCCAAAGATGTTTTGGACGCGTCTGTCGACCAAGGCAAAGCTGTCTTTTGCCATTGGTATGCCGTTCGTATTAATGGCCTCTGCCTGCGCTTTGATATTCACCAATGTCCAAAAAATAGAGCAGTCAGGAGTCTGGGTTCAGCATACCTACCGTGTTCTTGCCAAGGCGGATGCAATTATGGCAGCCGCGGTGGATATGGAAACCGGCATGCGGGGCTACTTGCTCGCTGGGCAAGAGCAATTCCTCGACCCTTACAAAGGCGGCGAAACCCGGCTCTACACTCTGCTGGACGAGTTGATGAACACCGTTTCAGATAACCCGCCTCAGGTTGAGCGGTTGCAGACCGTCAAAACCACCATGACTGAGTGGCAGGCGAACGTGACCGAGCCGGTTATCCAGATGCGTCGGAATGTGCAGACGCCGCTCCAGATGATGGGCATTGTCGACCGGGTGGCAGAAGCCCGAGGCAAGGTTTACTTCGACTCTGTGCGGTAACTAGTCGCTGAATTTAAACAAATCGAATCAGATTTATTGGCGACGCGTGAACAACAAAACGCCGCTACGATTCTGCAGACCGAGCGGGTTTTGATGTACAGCATTTTGGCCGCTTTTCTGATCGCTATTGGCATTGGTCTCTTCGTCATAGGGGAACTGTTGAATACCCTGGGTGGTGAGCCAAACGAGGTGGCGCACTTGCTGGGTAAAGTGGCCGACGGCAACCTAGATATTGATGTGAATCGCAAGGCGCCGGCAAACAGCCTGTACAGCTCTTTGCAGAACATGGTGGAGCAGTTGAAAGCGCTGATTTCAGATGTGAAACGTGCCGCCGATACAATTAACGGTGAAGCGGAAAAAATCTCCACCATTTCTGAAGAGTCGAGTAACGCCAGCAGCATTCAGGTATCTGAAACCACTCAGGTGGCAACCGCCATTGAAGAAATGAGTGCTACGGTTCGGGAAGTGGCTAGCAGCGTACAAACGACGGCCAACGCAGCCATTGAGGCGGCGCGTGCAGGTGAAGAAGGTCGCGGTTTTGCGGTGGTGGCTGACGAGGTCAGAACCCTGGCAGAACGCACCGGCCATTCCACTAACGAAATTAATGGCATGATTGCCAACTTGCAGACGGTGGTGCAGGAAGCCGTTCAATCAATGAGTTCGAGCCAGGCCCAATCACAATCAGTGAGTGAAAGCGTACAGAATACCGATGCGTTGATTTCGTCGATGCAGGAAGCGATTCAAAACATCTCTGATATGAGCATTCAGATATCGAGCTCCGCTGAAGAGCAGAGTATTGTGGTTGAAGACATCAGCAAGAACGTCAGTGTTGTTAATGAGCTGGCCATCAAAACGTCTGATGGCTCGAAGAAAACATCGAGCCTGATTAGAGAGCTGGTGAATCTATCTTCATCGCTGAAGCTTTCTGTCGATCGTTTTACCGTCTAAAAACGGCTGTCTGGGCCCGCAATCGTACGCGGTTGTGAGCCTTTTTAGGCTGACTTCGATACGCTGAATTTTCATGCAAACCGATTTTTATAATCAACCTTATTCATACGTTTCTAAGACGACATCAGCGGGTGGCTATGTCGGCGCCATTGGTTTTAAACGTCTTAATGGTTTTAAAGTGGCGATAAGGGCGTCTGTTAAGGATGCCTTTATTTGTCTCTATCTCGCGCAGCTGGAATATCTGGATCAGTTCTAATTAGCGATTATATTTTTCCGTCTATTGGTTTGCTTTCTGATAAGGGGATTGAACTGGTGTTGCCTGTTCAGAGCGGAGCAGTACCTTTCTATGGATAGAAAGTGGTTAGCAAATGACTGTGATTTAACAAGACGATCATGCCAGAGCCTACTAGGTAGCGCTCTGGCGTTTCAAGATTACTTACTCTTCCCAGCCCATCCACACGGCAGCATCAACACTAAACTGCGTCATTGGGACTTGTTGGCCATCATAGGGCTGAACACCAACCCAGACTTCCCATCCCGGGGAAAGCTCAGTTCCTCCGGCCCAGGTGGCAGTACCATCATAGGAGTCTGTGGTGATGTTTCCTTCACCGATAAATTGACGGCAGTTGGTTCCGTTGCCTCGGCAGAAGTAAACGAGAAGATGTTCTTCATCCACTGAATCGATGCCATAAATTTGAAGAGAAAATTCGACACCATCAATGGTGGAACCAAAAGGCGCTGTAGTGACCAAATAGCCAATGTAATAGTTACCGCGAGCCCCTACTGTTACCGTAGTGGAGTCGTAAGAGGGGTTGGAGGCTGCTATTGCAAGCTCAGAAGGCGCATAGGTTGGTTCCGCTACACTCTCACTACTTCGACCGGCATTACCGACGACCGCGCTTGAAAGGTCGTAGACTTCCTGGGAGAGCTCTGCTGCATTTACGTTGAGGATAGCGGCTGAAAAGCCAATTATCGTTAACAGCGTTGTCGTTAATTTTTTCATGATGTTATCCCTTTATTAAAGATATAGCTCAATGATTGTGGTGATGTACATTGGTGATATCCCTATCAGGTTTGTTTCGTTTCTATTCACCTCCTTTCAGAGTTTAAGAATCGATTTATACCTTCGCATCGAAACTCAGTATGTTGTTCACCGCGATCTATTGTTCAGTAATGTCCTTTAGTCGGATTCGCCTCTATTCGGTGCACTAAAACTGTAAGCAAGGCACGCTTTTGAAAGCAAATAATCAGTAGTCACATCTGTCCGGTTTGGTGAAACATCTGTCCGCTAGTTAGCTGATTTGTGCCGCACTTATTTGTCGTTAACGATAGTAATCAAGAAGATGCTTATGAATACTTGATGTCTTGCGGAGAAATATTCCAAGGGCGCGAGTTCTATCCCGGCGTTGTAATGTTATTTTATCCGTTTTGATTCTTGCCGCCGCGTCCGAAGAATGAACATTAATGTTTCATCGGGCAGTTTAAAATGCAGCGAAGGAACGACTTTAACGACTGAGCTTCCTTGCTCATCTTCGTTACCGAGCGGCGCCACCGCCATGGTCATCAACACCCGAGGCAAACGGCTGATCCGGATAATGGCTTCAGTGCTGGCGGGCCAGTCGGCCTGGGCGGAGTGATTGAACAGCACATGCCCGAGCACGCGCACTACCGTTGTTGGATGAAACCAACTGGCCCAGTGCCAATGGCAATAATGGCGGTGGCGAACAGCAGTGCGGCCAGAGCCAGCATGACGCCGCGGGAATATCGTCGACGGTTAGAAATACTGCCGTTACTGCTGAGTCGTCGTACGCCGCACCTGGGCGGGCGTCTGCCCGGTCCACTGCCGATAAGCACGACTGAAGGCGCTGTGCTCGGAATATCCCAGCAGCAGGGCAATTTCACTGAGCGTTAAAGAAGCGTCGGCCAGGTAATGATTGGCCAGTTGTTCGCGGGTGCGATCGAGCAGGGTTTGCCAACTGAGTTGCCGCAGTGCCAGGCGGCGTTGCAGAGTGCGCACTGAGACATGCAGCTGCGCCGCTACCCGTTTCAGACTGACCTGGCCTTCATGCAGTAAGCGAACCATGGCGTGTTGCAGGGCGCGGTCAAAGTTGTCTGAGTCGGGCAGGGCTTGCAGCAGCGCCTGAGCCTGGCGGTCGAGCAGAGTTCGCAGGCTGGCGTCGTTGTGTGGCAGGCGAACGGCGAGTAGCGCCTGAGGAAATCGGACGCTGGTGTGGCTGGCCCCGAAGCTGACCGGGCAACCGAAAAAGTCTTCATAGGTCTGCTGCACAGCCGGTGCCGGGGCAGGAAAGACGAAGCTGACTCCGGTCAGTGCTGGTGGTTGTGAGACCAGCCGTCGTATAAAGCTGATCAGAGCGGCAATGGAGACGCTGTCGGCCAGGTCGCCCACCGAAGCCGATGCTGGCCAGCGCAGGTTGATGACCTCTGCCTCGCCAATCACCTCGACCAGATCCTGGCCGTAAAACAGGCTTTCATAGCGCTGATACGCCAGCATGGCTTCGCCCAAGGTCTGGCAGGTCAGGCTGAGATAACCCAGAACACCCAAATGCCGCGGTTGTACCAGCGCGCCAATCGCCAAACCCGGCGCCAACTGCTGCGGACGCAGTGCCACGGCGTTTGCCAGCAAGCTTCGCCACAACGGCAAAGCCACCACATCGGCCGGGCCACGGCTATCGAGCACCGCACGCAGCTCTGGCGCCGGCAGGTTCTGCTGATCCAGCCAATCGCTTAATAACTGTACCCAGGCACCGGTGACACGGATGTTTGTGGCCATCTTGGATCTCCTTGTTGACCTTGGCACAAATTGTCAAAAACTAGGCACGATTCGTCAATTAAACATCAGTGGTGCAACGCACTATAGGGGAGATGAAAAGCAGCGATGAACGGGCGTCCGCCGAAACGGTGGCGTCGCCAAACCTATAATAATAAGACCGGAGATGCTCTATGACCTTGATGCCGATGTTCCAGGCGGTTTGGCACGACAGCGGTCTCGCCAGCTGGTGGCAAGCGCTGGCACCCTGGCTGGCCATTGATGAGCGGCAGCTGATTTTCGTGGTCGCCACGCCCTTCTTTATTGGCCTGTTCTTGTGGGAATACTTCAAAATCCGTCACGACCCGGTGCGAGTCGATGCTCGTGAATCAGTCCGTAATTTCATGCTGGGCGCGGGTTACCAAACCACCGAGCTGTTGTTTGCCGGGGTAATTTCCTTCCCGGTTTATGCGCTGGCTTATCACTATCGGGTGATGGATATTCCGCTGAACTGGGCAACGGTTTTGCTGTTATGGGTGCTGACCGATTTTTGTTTTTACTGGTTTCACCGGGCGTCGCATCGCGTGCGTTGGCTGTGGGCGGCGCACGTGACGCATCACTCCTCTGAGCGCATGAATTTTTCCACTGCCATGCGTCAGAACGCGACCAATATTTTTAACGGTGGCTGGCTGGTCTATGTGCCATTGGCGTGGCTTGGTTTTAATCCGGTATGGATCGGCGTGTGCTATGCGCTGTCGTTGGTGTATCAGTTTTTTATTCACACCACTCTGGTGGGCCGACTGCATCCGATGATCGAATGGTTGTTCAATACGCCCAGTCACCACCGGGTGCACCATGGCAGAAATCCGGGCTATATCGATCGTAATTACGGGGGCGTCTTTATTGTTTTCGATCGCTGCTTCGGAACCTTTGTATCGGAGCGCGATGACGAACCGGTGGAATACGGCATCACTCGCCCGGTCTATAGCCATAACCTGATCGTCAACTGGTGTCATGAATACCGCGACCTGTTCAAAGCCATGGCCGCCCCTGGTGGTCCGTGGCTGCTGCGGTTACAACATCTGTGGAAGCCACCAGAGTGGGAGCGGCATTCAAAAACTGATTGAAAGGTGCTGGACTGGAATAAAGAGGCGTTCAGTTTCTGGATAGCTCAACACTCTGTAGCTGTCTTGGCGCTGCTTTAAAAAACAGAGTTGTACTTCATGAATGATGGTATTCAACGACGAATACTTGAGGTTAGTGATCACGCATTCGCTCTAACTCAGTAGTCGTCGTTGCATTACCATTCAGTGAAAATACCTGGTGACAACTAAACTTCGTACATCTGACTAGGACTCTTTGTCTACGAAATTTCTAATGGCCTGTAGAAACACTTTCGCAGCGGGCTCCCTTCCCAGCAGTGAGTGATTACTGCTGTCGAGACTGAGAAATTCCGCGTTGGGAATTTGTGCCGCCAGTTCTAACCCGTTTCCGATAGGGACTTGCTGGTCGCCTCGGGCATGAATGACCAGAGTGGGAACCGTCACCTTCGCCAGGAGATCGCGAACGTCAATCTGATCGATATTGGTCAGCAGGCGTGCGGCATTCCCCGGGGACGTCGTTGCTTTTTGGAATTCACTGTACCAAGCCAGCTCGTTGGTGTTGGCGTTGGGGATATAGACCGAAGAAAAGATCTGCCGATAGGCCGGGTTATCGCGCGACCAGCCGGACTTGGCAAGTGTAATCAGTGCTTCCTTCTCGCGTTTTGTATCGGCGCTGGCGGTTAACCCTGAACTGACCGCATAGCCACCAAATAAGATCAGGTGGGACACTTTTTCCGGATGTTTTACTGCATAGGCGATGGCCACAGCGGCGCCCTGAGCAATACCCAGTAATGCGAATTGATCCGTATTGGACGCGGCTACGACGGTTTCCAGGTCGCTGACAGAGGATTCGAAAGACAGGTCATCAACTTCCCACTCGGAAAGGCCGCTGCCGCGTTGATCGTAGCGGACAAAACGATGGTCTGTTGCCAGGTCCTGGAACAGAGGGCTCCAAATGGGCGAATCCCAATCGTAATCAATGTGGTTTGGCCAGTTTGCAACTTTGACGATCGGTTTGCCTCTGCCGGCGGAAGCATAGGCAATGCGCACATTGTCTTTGGTGGTACAGAACTCGATCTTCTGTTTCGGGCCGGTGTTGCTGAGTGTTTGTTTATAGTCCTGTAAGTCGGCGTTGAGTGAGCCATTAATGACGTTGTCATCTCGTTTCTTTGCGGACCAGGCAATACCGGCATTGCGGAAACGAATGGTCAGCTCAATGCTTTGCTCTTCCAGTTCCTTGTTCAGCCCAAGCGATTCCAGCAGCGTTAGCAGACGAGTGGCGGCAGAGGGACTGAATGGTTCCATCTGCAGTCTTCGCCGGGCCCATTGCAAGCGTTTTATGGTGGACAGTTCGGGGTGGGTTGATAGCCGGTGCAGAACTCTGGTTTTGAGTTGCACCAGGCTCTGGCGCTTGACCATCAACCATCGTTGATACTTGTCCTGGTCGGGCAGCTCTGTGCCATCCAGAAAAGTTTCCTCCAGAGACTCGCTAATGCTCTCGAGCTCCTGCGCGGTGGTGAAGGGGTCATTGGTTTTCAGTTCCATTTCGCGAATGTCGATATAGACATCATAAGTCAGCAGTGATACTTGCTCGCGGTCGGCGACCAGCCGTTTCTTGTCGGACTGGTTGACCAACGGCCGTATTTTGCTGAGCGACCAGCGCAGGGTGCTGCGCGGATCGTTCGGTTCCTTCCAGAAAAACTCGCACAACTGGTCACGCCGAAAGGTTTTTTCCGAGATCGCCAAGTAAGCCAAGAGTGCTCTTGTCTTTCGTGAGCGTGGCAGGTCGAGGCGTCGGCCATCCTGGAAAATCGACAGCCCGCCCATCGTTCTGATCGTCAGTGTCATATAGAACCCCTGGGTCATAAGTGTAAAGACACCTAAAACCGAGCTTTTTTCAAACGAAGCCAAAGAAATACAACGATGGTTTAAACGTTCAATTAAACGGTCTTAAGTTATCTTCGTTCGTATCGGGGCATCTCAGGAGAAGGGGGTGTTGCGGTGAAAACACTGATGTAGAGACGTATTGAAGAGCCAACAGTGGCATGGAAGCTCATCAACTGGCGAACATTTTTACCTGGAAAGTGATCGTAAAACAACCCGGGTATGTGAAAGACAAGTGAGGGAGAAGATGACGAAATTTAATCGCAACAACTTCAGTTCGGTCGATTATATATGGGTGGATGGAAATCAGTACGCCGCGAGGATTAGAAGTAAGGGGCGTATCCTGTCGTTACCAGATGAACCTCAGATCGAGGATTATCCCAGCTGGACATTTGATGGCAGCTTGACTGACCAAGGTGGCAACGAAAATTTGCACCTGGTGCCTGTCCGGCAGTACGTCAATCCTTTTAAAGGTGGGCGAAATTACCTCGTACTGTGCGAGGTTAACGATGCCACTGGCTATGCACATGCAACCAGCCATCGTTCCGGGTTGCGACTGTTGCTGGACAACATTAGCCTTATAGCTCACCAGCCATGGGTGGGTTTTGTGCAGCACTATAGCCTGGTTGCCGATGAGACTGAGGGTGGTAACGGCGCGCCGACGTTTGACAAAGACCTGCAACCCAGCACCAGTGCCCGTATTGCTGAAGCTCATGCCAATGCCTGTTTGAGTGCCGGTTTGCATCTGCACAGTTGGCATCTGTCGTCGCATGAAGATCACTGGGTATTTCAGTTGGGTGTGCGTGATGACAGTAGTCACTACGACCCATTGAAAGTCGCCGATGATCTATGGGTTGCCCGCTACTTGTTGGAGCAGACTGCACAACACGACCATCAAAGCGTTGTCTACGACAGCTTAAACGCGCCGGCACCGTTAAGTATCAGTATTTCAACGCTAAAAACGAGAGGCAAAGTGGGTGGCATCGCAGAGATTCAGCGCATCATATCTGTGCTCGAAAACCTGGAAATAGTGGACAGGGGCAGTAACGAGTTTAAGCGGCAGTTCTATCGTTCTGAAGACCTTAACCCGGGCTATACCAGCCGCCATTCAGCCTTTCGAATTCCAGCTCCTGTGGTGATGGAACGATCTGGATATGTTGTTGATCAACGCCCTCGTGCCAAGGCAGATCCCTATCGCATTGCTCAGTATTTATTGGGCAGCCTGTTGGTGAGTGAAGTCAGTTCCGATCGAAGAGCGCGGATGCAAAGGAGTTCGGAAGTCGGCGTTTGATTGACAGCCTCATCGGAATACCCGGTGATTATTGGAAGTGATCGAGGTACATGGGTTTCACCGTCGAAGTTTCGTTGATGTTTATCTACCCGATGGTTAAGGACGTCATCAACGATTCAGTGAACGTACCTGAGGATGGCAATAACAGGTTGGAGGTTGCGTCATGCATGTCAATAATAAAATTCAAGTCCTTTGTAAGGCGGTCTTGATCGGCCTGATGACAGTGTTGTGTGCCAGCTGTGAGACACGACCCTATTCCGATGATACCTATCGGATTGGCGGGTTTATTTCAGGAGAACTCGCAGCCGAGGGGTTGAAAATTGTCAGTCAAAGCGGCGAAGTGGTTGATGTAATCGGTCGCCAGTTTTCTTTTAAAAAAGAACTAAGGGAAGGTGATTCATACTCTGTAGATGTTGCTGAACAACCGGGTGTGCAGATCTGTAAGGTTCAGAACGGCACTGGCGTTGTGTTGGAAAAAAATATCGATGATATAGAGGTTCGTTGTCGTTCCTGGCGTACAGAGCAGGCGATTTTTCAAAAGGTGGCGAGCAAGACCACAAAGATGGTAATAGATAAAGACGATCAGCGACACGCCATTGCGGTCTGGCAGCAGGAGAGTGATACCAATGATGATTCCCATATATGGGCGAATCTCTACAAGGAGGATTCCGGTACTTGGTTTGAGATTAAACAATTAAACAGTGAGATATCGGGTCCATCAATAAATCCGCAATTATCTTCCCAGGGTGATCGTGATTTATATGTCGTTTGGGAAGAAATCAACGTTGGGAGCGACTCTAGAATACTCTTTGTCCGTCATAATCAGGATATTACTCAACCGCCTCAAATTGTTAAAACAGGTGATGTCTCCGAACCCAAGGTGGCATCCAATGATCAGGGCGATGTCATAGTGCTTTGGTTACAAGCTGATGCTGAGACTGGTAATAACCAAGTCTTTTATGCTATCGCAGATCGAGATTCCGGCTGGGGTTTTTCCAATGGTGAAATAGTCAACGACGGACTGGGCGATGCCTCAGACGTGCAGGTTGCCATGAACCCCAATGGTGATGCCGTTGCTGTTTGGCTGGAAGCGGATGAAAACAATGTTAATCAGGTCCGTGGAAAATTTTATGACTCGGAGAAAAAGGCTTGGTTTGGAAATGGAAATGATGAGGCGTTTTTAATAAATTTCAAATCAGACGAAGCAGACAAAGCAGCATTTTCCCCTGAACTGACCATCGATGGCAACGGCAATATTGTAGTCGCCTGGGTGCAGCAGGGAGTCGACAAGGCATCCAATAGTGTCTGGATTAACACCTATAGCCCGTCAACCAATGCCAACGGTTGGGGTAACGCTGTGGAGGTGGATGTCGAAAATTCGGGCAACGTTGTTTCTGACAGTATTAAGGTGATGGCCTATAAAAGCACGCAGGTCATGATTGTCTGGTCGCAGGATGATGGTTTCGGTACTAATCGGGTATGGGCTATTACGCATAAACCAAATGGCCAGTGGAGAGGTGTAGCGCTGAGTTATATTCCGTTGGAAGAAGATGTTGAGAGTGGTGATCAGCCGCAGATCGCTCAGGATGGCGACGGTAACGTCATCGTGATCTGGCGGCAGTCCATCGCGGGTAACAAGACGATATGGACCAGTACCTATACACCGGCCAGTGGCTGGGGAATGCCAGAGCAAATAGAGGCCGATGGTGCTGGCGATTCCACCGAACCGCTTATTGCCATGGGGCAAAGTGGTCATGCAATGGCTATTTGGCGTAAAGAGGTCAGTGGCGATTTGTTTTCCAATTTATTTGAGTAAATAAAACGGCCGGGTCCACAATCGGATATACCCAGTATCCGACCTAGAGCGGACCCGGCCGGCTGAGTAAGTGTCTGAGTTTCTTCCAACTGTATTGGATTTTCCTTACAAAAACCGGCAGGTCATTGGCGTGGCGAGATAAATATTCGTCCTCCTCGACCAATGCCTGGCTGGGTTTCGCATCGTTAAAGGGTCGGTGGTTATAGTGTCCACTGGTGTGAGGCGTGGGCGTGCGTTTCCGCTCTCTGGGTGTTATCACAAACATAGTTAGCCTTTGGTTTCGTAACTTGACAGTGCCTCAGGCTATCGGTCTATGCTCTGCGCTGGAATAAAACGAAATAGAATGGTCTTTTCATGAATGAAAAGGATATGGATTGGCGTGATCTGCAGTTGTTTCTTGCCGTAGCGCGTGAAGGCGGCTTATCGCCGGCAGCAAAACGAGTGGGGCGAAGTGCCGCCACCCTCAGTCGGCGGATGTTAGCGCTGGAAGCGGCCTTGCAGTGCGAGTTGTTCGTTCGTCACGACAGAGGCTACGAACTGACTCAGGATGGCCAGACGCTGCTGGCCTCTCTGACCGAAGTGGAAAATCGGCTGCAGCCACTGGGTCAATTATCTTCGCAAGTTGAACGCCCTTTGGTGAAGTTGTCGGCCGGTAGCTGGACGACGCTGGCGCTGATGCCGAACATCCATTTTCTACAGGGTGAGCCGGCTGATATTTTGCTGCGTTTTATGGCAGCAGAAGAACCTTTAAATATCTCGCACCGGGAAGTTGTTATCGGGTTTCGCAATAAGCGACCGACAGAAGAAACTCTGGTGTGTCGCAAGCTGGCACCGGTCGAGTTTGCACCCTATGGACTGGCAGAGGCGCCGTTGCAATGGATAAAGGTATTGGCCAATACCCCTTCGGCACGCTGGGTAGACCGGCATGCCGGCGCCGATGCTGTGTGTGAGGTCAATGCTCCACGCAACAGCCTGGATCTGGCTTTGGCTGGCGCCGGTGTGGCACTGCTGCCAACCTTTGTCGGTGATGCCCAACCGACGTTAGTGCGTCGCGGTAAGGTGGTTGCCGAGCTCAGCCATGATCGCTGGCTGGTTGTGCACCAGCAGGCGAGGGAATTACCGCAGGTGCGGCGGGCGATAGATCGCTTGTGCGAAGTGCTGGCTTGAACTTATAGCCACTACTCAGTCTTTTTTATTGTCGCGATTCGAACTGCCACGAATATGCAGTTGTGGTTCGAATACGCTATGAACCGATTCGCTTCGGCCTTGGATTCGTTCAATCAATAAACGCGCAGCTTCTCGACCAAGTTGTTGGCCAGGTTGGTCGAGGCTGGTCAGACCGAAGGGGCGGAACTGGTCGTCATAGGTATTGTCGTAACCGACTACGGCCAGGTCTTCGGGAATTCTCAGGCCTAGTTCGCGGGCTTCGGCGAAAACGTGAACCGCAATCATGTCGCTCCAGCAGAACAGACCGTCCGGTCGATTGGCACTGGTGAGCATGCCACGAACCCGGGCACGGGTTGCATCAACATCAAACTGTGAATAGTGAATGCGACCGTCCAGTGGCATCTCGGTCAAGTTTGCCAGGGCAGCCAGAAAACCTATCTCCCGTTGACGGATAACGTTGGTCGATTCCGGTTCGTTGAGCTCCAGGCTGAGCATTTGAATATTGCAACAGCTTTGCGTCAACAAATGCTCCACGGCGTAGCGTGCGCCATTCTGATCATTGAAGTTAGCGGTGTCGTAGCTTTTGTCATCACCGGGATGAAAGGCCACAGCGCAGGTCGGAATCTGCCGGCCGATGTGGTCGACCTCGGTGTGTGACAGCCGCGGCGAAATCAGAATCAGACCGTCCATCTGGCGGTCGATCATGGAATTCACCAGCGCACTTTCCAGCGGCACCATGGACCGACCCACCCCCAGCAGCGGCTGAATGCCGGTGCCTTCGAAACCTTCATAAATGCCGTCGTAGATATCCGGAATGTAGGGGTTGCGCAGGTCGGTCTGCAGCACGCCGACGGTGTAGCTGCGCCCGCGCATGCCGCGCGCCGCCATATGCGGCCGGTAACCCAGCTTTTTGATCGAGGCTTCCACCTTGGCGCGCATGCGTTCGCTGACGCCGTAGGAATTACGCAGCACCTTGGAAACCGCGGCCACAGAGACGTCGGCGTCCTCGGCCACGGTGCGAATGGTGACGCGTTTCGATCGGCTGGTCATGGTGAAGGTGTTCCGAATTTTGATGTAGTTTGACGCATCATGATTGAAAAATGACGGATTTTGAAATTTTAGGCTTGCAATTTTACGGACGAGGGCTAGCATAGCGTGTAGAACGTTATACAAAAACAACAAAACGCCGTCGGCCATCACTGAATTAAAGATCGGCGGCTAAGAGAAGAGGCTCACCTCATGTCGATAGTGTTCGATCACTCCTTGCCGAGTGGTCTTTCTGCCTTTGCACGCGCCGAGATGATTCATCCCCTGTCTGATCAGGGTGTCGGCGAAGCCGCACCGGCGGTCGCTAAGCGTTTCCAGTTGCAACAAGCCCCGATTGATTCTGTTTACCTGACGCTCAGTGCGCTGGGTTTGTATCGTTGTTTTATTAACGGCCAGCGCGTTGGCCGTGATCTGCTGACGCCGGGCTGGACCGCTTACGATCTGCGCCTGCCGTATCAGTGCTATGAAGTGTCCGATCTGCTGGTCAGCGGTGAAAACCGCATCGAAATCTGGCTGGCCGATGGCTGGCTGCGTTCGCAGATGATGTGGATCAAGGTGGAAATCTATAACACCTGGGGCAGCCAGCTCGGCGCGCTGGCCGAGATGCAGACTGCTTCTGGCGAACTGCTGCTGAAAAGTGACGCCAGCTGGACTTCAGGCGAAACACCGATCCGTAAAAGCGGCATCTATCTGGGCGAACATTACGACGCCAGCCGCGAACACATCGCATACGACCAGGGCGTTGAAGTAATGCCGTTCAACAAGGCATTGCTGTTCGCCCACGATGGTTCACCGGTACGCGAACTGGACTCTTTCAAACCGATCAAGCAATGGCAGGATGACCAAGGCCGCGAGCTGATCGACTTCGGTCAGAACCTCGCCGGTTATGTGGCGTTCGAAGTCAGCGCTCAGCCGGGCGATGAAATCATCGTCGAGCATTCGGAAATTCTCGGCCCCGACGGTGAGTTTGATAACCGCAATTACCGCACCGCCGAAGCGACGGTTCGGTACTGCTGCCGTGGCGGTGGCCGCGAAACCTTCCAGCCGCATTTCACCTTTTTCGGTTATCGCTACGCGCGTATCACGCTCGGCGGTTCGGCGCGATTGGAAAACGTTGAGTCGGTGCCGATCAGTTCGGTTCAGGACGTTAAAGGCGAATTCGAATGCGGCCATCCGCTGGTTAACCAATTGGTGAGCAACACCCGCTGGTCGCAGCGCGCCAACTTTATTGAAGCGCCGACCGATTGCCCGCAGCGTGACGAACGCCTCGGCTGGACCGGCGACGCCCAGGTATTTGCTGGCACCGCCTGCTACCTGCACGACAGCCATCGCTTTCTGAAAAAATGGCTAGCCGATGTGGTCGCCGAACAGGCCGACGATGGCGCCATTCCTCATGTGGTGCCCGACCCGACCCGGCGCGATAGCTCCAAGCTGCCCAACTTCGTCGGCAGCACCGGCTGGGGTGATGTAATTCATGTTTTGCCGTTGACGCTGTGGCGTCATTACGGCGACCGCGAGGCACTGGAACTGGCGTTTCCGGCCATGCGGCGCTGGGTCGACTACGTCTGGAATATCAGCGGCGGACCCATCGTGCGGCCACCGCGCGGTATGACAGAGCGCGGTTTCAGCTTTGGCGACTGGTTGCAGCCCGGTGGTTCGACCGAAAAACCCAACGCCACCATCGGCGATGATGCCGCTGCGACCATCTATCTGTATATCGCACTGTGCAATACCGCTCAGGTGGCTGGGATTTTGAACGATGCTAAAACCGAGGCCGCCTTGCAGGCCAAAGCCGAGCAGGTGAAGACAGCGTTCGAGCACGAATTCATCACACCCTCCGGTCGCATCGGTTACAACGACCAGACCACCTACGCGCTGTGTTTCCTCTACGACCTGGTGCCCGATCAACATCGCGAAGCGGCAAAACAGTATTTTGTCGCGGCGGTAAAACGCACCGGCGGCACCATCGGCACCGGCTTTATCGGCACCCCGGCGTTGTTGCCGGCGCTGATTAAAATCGGTGAGCCGGAGCTTGCCGAAACACTCTTTTTGCAGGAATCGGTACCGGGTTGGCTGTACCAGGTGAAGCAGGGCGCGACCACGATATGGGAGCGCTGGGATGCCATCGCCAAAGACGGCCGCATCTTCGACCCGGACATGAATTCCTACAACCACTATGCCTACGGCGCGGTATGCGAATGGTTGTTCGCCGCCGTTGCCGGCATCCGTCCCGCCGCCGATCAACCGGGCTTCGACGTAGTCGAGTTCAGCCCGGTGGTGCTGCCCAAACTGGGCCCGGTATCGGCCCGTCACGGCTGTCAGCACGGCGACATTGAAGCGCAGTGGTCGGTTGATGGTGATCGCGTTGATTACCGGCTGAGCATTCCCGAGGGCGTGCAGGGTCGCTTTGTTATCGACGAGGCCGTCACCGAGCTGACGCTCAACGGCGAGACGGCTTCCGAGTCGGCGCTGGCATCGCTGCCCCCGGGCCGACACCACCTTAACTTCCGGCTGACGCGTTTGGCCAACCGCATGCAGGCACTCGATACCACTGCATAAAACCCCAACCCCAAAGAGCAAGTGAGGATCATCATGAAAACAACAAAGAGCCTCCGTACCCTCAGCGCAGCCTTGGCTGTGGCGGCGTCCAGCGTCGCGGTCGGTGCATCCCACGACAGCGTCGAAGTGACACTGCTCACCGATAATTCACCCAACTCGGTGGCGGTGTTCAATGCCCTGGAAGCGGCCTTTGAACAGACACACGACGGTATCGACATCAACGTCGAAACCCGCGCCGGTGGCACCGAAGGCGACAACATTGTGCGCACCCGTCTGGCAACCGGCACCATGCCAGACCTGTTCTTCTACAACTCTGGTTCGCTGCTGCAGGCGCTGAACCCGAGCCGCACCCTGATCGACCTCAGCGATGAACCCTTTATGGAGCGGGTATCGCCTTCCTTCCAGTCAGTGGTCAGCGATGGCAAGGGTGGGGTTTATGGTGTTCCGGGTGAAGCCGGCATGGGCGGCGGTATTCTGTACAACCGCAAAGTCTATGAACAACTTGGCCTGGAAATTCCCCGCACCTGGGATGAATTTATGGCCAACAATGAAGCCATCAGCAAAACCGATATAGCTCCGGTTTTGGGTTCCTTTGGCGCCACCTGGACGTCGCAGATTTTCTTCCTGGCGGACTTCTACAATGTGCTGCAACAGGACCCGGATTTTGCCGAGGAATTTACCGCCGGCAATATCGAGATGTCAGAGAATGACGCCATTTTGAAGAGTTTTGGCCGTATTCAGGATGTCTATGAAGCCGGTTACTTTAACGAAGATTTCGCTTCCGCGACCTATGAAGATGCACTGCGCATGCTGGCCATGGGCGAGGGCGCGCACTATCCGATGCTAACATTTGCAGTGACCGCCTTGCTGGAAAGCTATCCGGATGCAGTGGAATATCTTGGCTTCTTCTCAGTGCCGGGTGACAGTGCCGACGCCAATGGTCTGACCGTCTGGATGCCGGGTTCCATCTATTTGTCGCAGACCAGCGAAGAGCCGGAAGCAGCCAAAGTGTTCCTCGACTTCGTGGCCAGCCAGGAAGGCTGTGAAGTGATCGTCGACACCATCGGTGCGTCTGGTCCCTTCCTGATCGAAACCTGTGGCTTGCCCGATGATGTGCCGCAACCGGTTGCCGATATGTTGGGCTATCTTCAGGACTCCAGCCGTAACGCTCCGGCTCTGGAATTCCTGTCGCCGCTGAAAGGTCCATCCCTGGAACAGATTCTGATTGAAATTGGTTCGGGCATCCGCGATGCCGAATCCGGTGCTGAACTGTACCAGCGTGATGTTCGTCGCCAGGCCCGCCAGCTGGGTCTGGATGGCTGGGACTGAGTACGCCCTCGGATTGCCCCGGTTTTGCCGGGGCATGATTCACTCTCCTGGAGGCTGTTATGACGTTGTTCGGTCGCCGCGCTGCTCTGGTAAACCAGAGCCGCCCTCTGAACCTGCAGTCCTTTTATCCGCTGTGGTTCTATATTCCAGCGGGCGTGATTTACGGCCTGATGTTTTTAGTGCCGACCTTTGCGTCGCTCTACTTCAGTCTGACGCGCTGGACCCTGTTCAATCAGGAATTTATCGGCCTCGATAACTTTATCGAATTCTTTAACGAACCCTTTTTGCTGAAGGGTCTGGTTAATACCTTTATTTTCGGTTTCAGCACCTCGGCCGGCAAAGTCATTGTCGGTATGGGACTGGCGGTGCTGCTGACCTCCAATATTTATATGCGCGGTCTGTTGCGTTCGGTGGTGTTCTTTCCGGTGTTGGTCAGCACCATCGGCATCGGCATTACCTTCAATGTGTTGATGGATCCGCAGGACGGCGTAATTAACGGCGCTTTGGCTTTGATGGGTATCGATGGCCCGCACTGGTTGACCTCGCCCAAGCTGGCCATCTATTCGGTTGCACTGGTGGAAATCTGGCGCGGTGTTGGCCTGGCAACCTTGATATTAATTGCCGGTCTGATGGCGATTCCCGACGATTTTTATGAAGCCGCCCGTCTCGATGGCGCCTCGGCCTGGCGTCAGTTCTGGCGTATTACCGTGCCGTTGTCGCGCCCGGCGATTGCCACTGTTATTACCTTGAGTCTGATCGATGGTCTGCGGACCTTTGATCTGGTCTGGGCGATGACGCGCGGTGGTCCAGGGTTTTCATCGGATGTGTTGGCATCGGTAATCTACAAACAATACCAGGCCGGTTTTTATGGTCTATCGACGGCGGGCAACGTGATTTTATTTATGGTAATCGCCTTGGTGGCACTGCCCATCGTTGCTTTCCTGAACCGAGAGGAGCGCTGAAGATGACCTCGACTCGCAGGCTTATTGTTTCCGTTGTTGCCTTTGCCGGAGCGCTGGCTTTCTTTGTCGTGCCTTTTGTTTTTATTGCCTTAACGGCGGTTAAAACCAAGCAGGAAGCCTCGCTGCTGCAGCTGAGCTGGCCGACTGAAACTCAGCTGTGGCAAAACCTGGTGGCGGTAATCGAAGCGCGCGACTTTATGATGATTCAGGCGTTTATTAACAGCGCCATCATCACCGTCGGCAGCGTGACCTTGATCGTGCTGTTTTCCGCCATGGTTGGTTTTGTATTGAATCGACGCAAAACCTCCTGGAACAAGATGATCATGTTCCTGGTGCTGTCCGGCCTGATGATTCCGCCGGCCATCGTGCCAACCATTTGGCTGCTGCAGCAATTGGGGATTTTCAGAACGCTGCATTCGATGGTGCTGGTGGAAGTCGCCTACAATATTTCCTTCGGCATTCTGTTGTACCGCGCTTTCTTCTCGACCATACCGCGCGAGTTGGACGAAGCCGCCATTATGGACGGCGCTGGTCCGGTGACGTTATTTTTTAAAGTGATGCTGCCGTTGTTGAAGCCAGTGACGGTGACCAACATCGTGGTGCTGTCGGTGATTATCTTTAACGACTTCGTGCACCCGCTGTATTACCTGCCGGGCGACGATAACGTTACTATTCAGTTAACGCTCTATAACTTCCAAAGCATGTTTAATACCTCATACAACCTGCTGTTTATGAACGTGCTGGTGATTACCGTGCCGATGTTGATTGTGTTCTTAATATTCAACCGACAGATTGTGTCCGGCATGACATCCGGTGCGTTGAAAGGCTAGTCAGAAAGGGCGTTTAAAAGTTAAGAAAGGGCTTACCCGGAGCAGTGCTCCGGGCTTTTTATGTTGGTAAGAAACTATTTATAAACGTCCGGATTCACCAGATTGTGTTTACCGACATTCAAAATATCCCGCTCGCCACAGAGCGCCATCGAGATATCCAGTTCCTTGTGCAAAATGTTCAGCACATCGGTAACACCGCGCTCGCCCGCCGCACCCAGACCGTACAAAAACGCCCGGCCGATGTAAGTGCTTTGTGCGCCCAGGGCGATGGCTTTTAAGATCTGCTGGCCGCTGCGAATGCCGCCGTCAAAGTGCACTTCAATGTCATTGCCGACCGCATCGAGAATCGCCGGTAAGGCTTCGATGCTCGATGGCGCGCCGTCTAACTGCCGGCCACCATGGTTGGAGACGATGATCGCATCGGCGCCGGTTTTCACCGCCGACCTGGCGTCTTCCGGATCCATAATGCCTTTCAGAATTACCGGGCCGCCCCAGCGTTCTTTGATCCAGGCTAAATCATCCCAAGACAGTTTGGGGTCGAACTGTTTCGCCGTCCATTCCGACAACGACGACAAATCCTCCACACCGGAAACGTGACCGACGATGTTGCCAAAGCCATGACGACGCGTGCCCAACATGCGCAAACCCCAGGCCGGTTTGCTCATTAATTGCAGTATTGAATTGAGCGTAAATTTCGGCGGCGCCGACAAGCCATTGCGCAGGTCTTTATGGCGCTGGCCGAGAATCTGCAGGTCGAGGGTAATGACCAGAGCTGAACAACCGGCGGCCTTGGCGCGGTCGATCAACCGACCGATAAAGTCGCGGTCGCGCATTACGTACAGCTGGAACCAGAAAGGTTTTTCAGTGTGGGCGGCGATATCTTCAATCGAGCAAATACTCATGGTCGACAGCGTAAAAGGCACACCGAATTGTTCCGCAGCTTTGGCGGCTTTGATTTCGCCATCGGCCCACTGCATGCCGGTTAAACCGGTCGGTGCCAGCGCGACTGGCATGGCGACTTTTTGGCCGATCATGGTCGTTGCAGTGGAGCGATTGGTCATATCGACGGCGACGCGCTGGCGGAATTTCAGCTTATCGAAATCCGTTTCATTGGCGCGGTAGGTCGACTCGGTCCAGGAGCCGGAATCGGCGTAGTCGTAGAACATGCGCGGCACGCGGCGGCGGGCGAGTTGCTGATAATCATCAATCGTGCAGGGCTTCATTATTATTCTCTCCCAAAAAAAGACCGCCCGCAGGCGGCCAAGAATAGCGACGAAAAGTCGGAGCGTTAAACGATGCCAGAGCCCGAACGGCTGGCGTCCACCGGACGTTGTTCAGCACAAGTCTGGCGATAACCACTGGCGCGGTAGCTGGCAATCGGGTCGATGGCGCCACCGGCATTTTTACGTGCTTGCTGCAGGATGGGCTCGACGTCCAGGTTGAAGGCGGCCTTCAATGTAGCCTGCGCCATCAGCGCATCGTTGCTGCGTTGATATTCGGCCAGGGCTTGGCGGTCAACCAGTGATGCTTTAACGAAAGCACGCTGCACTTCACCGGCGCTGTAGATCAAGCTTTCGATTGGGTCGGTGACGTTGTGCGACTGATCGAGCATGTAGAAGGGCGCGAAGGTTTTATCCTGGCGTTGAATATCGACCAATTCGTTGAACACCAGGAACAGTTGATACGGATCGATAGAACCGGAATCCAGGTCGTCATCGCCGTATTTGCTGTCGTTGAAATGGAAGCCGCCGAGTTTGCCGAACTGCGCCAGGCGGGCGACGATCATTTCGATATTGACGTTGGGTGCGTGGTGGCCGAGATCGACCAGGCACAGGCAACGTTCGCCGGTTTCTTTGGCTGCTAAATAGTTCGAACCCCAGTCTTGGATGACGGTGGAGTAGAACGCCGGCTCGAACATCTTGTGTTCGATCAGCATGTTCCAGTCATTCGGCAGGGCGCCGTAGATTTTTTTAGCGCTGTCGAGGTAGCGCGCAAAGCTGTCGGAAAAATGCTGCTGGCCGGGGAAGTTGGAGCCGTCACCGATCCACACCGTCAGCGCTTTCGAACCGAGCTGTTTGCCCAGTTCGATCACTTCGATGTTGTGTTCAATCGCCTGCTGGCGAGTGGCGTCATCGCTGTGCGTCAGGCTGCCGTATTTGTAGGAGTGTTGCTGGCCGGCCTGATCCTGAAAGGTATTGGAGTTCATCGCATCGAAACCCAGGCCACGCTCGATGGCGTAGTCGCGCAGCTCGCTGGCGTCGCTGGGTTTGTCCCATGGAATGTGCAGCGAGACGCGCGGCGTCAGCGTGCCCAGTTGCTGGATAACGGCGCAGTCGTCGAGTTTTTCGAAGATGTTGCGCGGCTCGCCCAGGCCGGGGAAGCGCGCGAAACGAGTGCCGCCGGTACCCACGCCCCAGGAGGGCAGGGCCACTTCCAGTTGCTGTGCCTGTTGGGTGATGGCGTCGATTTGTACACCACGGCGGGCGAGTTTTTCGCCCAGTGCCTGGTAGTCGCTGTTCAGGTCGGCCGAACGTTGGTCGTTGTCGGTCTGGATTTGGTCAGCGGAGATCATTGTTGTTGTCATGCTGCTTACCTGTGATTTTGTTGTGGCTTTTATAGCTATGTTTTAACGCCTTAAAGGACGGCGTTAGCGCGTAAAGGACGGTGCGTGGCCGGCATCGACATTCAAAATATTGCCGGTCGATTTGGCCGAGGCATCGCTGACGAAGAAGTAGATCGCTTCGGCGATGTCTTCGGGCAGAACATTCAGCTTCAGTAAGCTGCGCTGGCGATAGTGATCTTCGAGTTCATCGGTACTCAGATCGTAAGCGCTGGCGCGTTCTTCTTTCCACTTGCCGGTCCAGATTTTCGAACCGCGCAATACCGCGTCCGGGTTGACCACGTTGGCGCGAATGCCCAGCGGCGCGCCTTCCAATGCGACACTGCGCGCGAGCTGAATTTCGGCGGCTTTCGCCGTGCAATAAGCCGCGGCATTGGCCGAAGCAACCAAACCATTTTTACTGGCGACGAAAACGATATTGCCGCCCATGTTTTGCTGCTTGAGTACCTTGAAGGTTTCACGGGTGACCAGAAAATAACCGGTCGACAGAATCGCCTGGTTGCGGTTCCACAGCTCCAGACTGGTTTCATCCAGCGGTGCTGAGGACGCAATGCCGGCGTTCGACACCAGTATATCGGCACCGCCGAAGGCGACACAGGCGTGGGCGAGCGCCGCTTCAACCTGGCTTTCATCGGTGACGTCCATACGGCAGATGGAAACATTGTCTTTGCCAAATTGTTTGGCCAGTTCCGCTTGAGCGGTTTGCAGACTTTCGGCGTCGATGTCGAGCAACACCGTGCAGGCGCCTTCATTCATTAACCGGGCCGCTGTGGCCTGACCGATGCCGCCGGCACCGCCGGTGACAATGGCAATGCGGCCGGCCAAAGCTTTCGGTTTGGGCATACGTTGCAGCTTGGCTTCTTCGAGCAACCAGTATTCGATGTCGAAGGCTTCCTGCTCGGGCAGACCCATATATTCGCTGACACCTGAGGCGCCGCGCATGACATTGATGGCGTTGATATAGAACTCGCCGGCGATGCGTGCGGTGGCTTTGTCTTTGGCGAAAGTCAGCATGCCGACGCCGGGAACCAGATAAACCACCGGGTTGGAGTCGCGCATGGCCGGGCTGTTATCGCGTTTGCAGCGTTCGTAATAGGCGGCGTAGTCGCGGTTGTAGTCGGCCAGTTGATCGTCGAGGCCGGCGATAACGGCATCGAGGTTGTCGTTGGCCGGGTCGAAGTTGACGACTAAGGGTTTGATCTTGGTGCGCAGGAAGTGGTCCGGGCAGGAGGTGCCCAGTTCGGCCAGCGCTTCCAGGTCATTGGAGTTGACGAATTCCAGCACTTCGGGGGCGTCGTTGAAGTGACCGATCTGACGTTGCTTGGCGCTGGTTTTACCGCGAATCACCGGCATCAGTTTGGCGGCGACGTCACGACGTTTACTTTCGTCCAGGCTGTCAAAACGTGCACCGGAAAACGCCGCTTTGCCGGCCAGTTTCTTATCCAGCCAGGCCTGCGCCTTGTTGATCATTTCCAACGAGGTTTCATAGCATTCTTTAGCGCTGTCGCCCCAGGTGAACAGGCCGTGCGCTTCCAGTAATACGCCTTTCAGATGCGGCTGTTCGCGGGCGATTTTTTCCAGTTCCAGACCGAGCTGAAAACCCGGGCGGCGCCACGGCAGCCAGCCGATGTCCTGGCCGTAAATCACCTCGGTCAGCTCGCGGCTGTTTTTGGAGGCGGCGATAGCGATGACCGCATCCGGGTGCAGGTGGTCGACATGAGCGTGTGGCAGATACGCATGCAGCGGAGTGTCGATACTGGCGGCGCGGCTGTTCAGGTTAAAGGTGCAGTGCGGCAGGTAGCCGACCATTTCATCTTCAAACTCTTCACCTTTATAGAACTGCTTCAGTGTTTCCAGCTTGTCCAGATACAGCGTGGAGAAACCGTCCAGACCCATGCTGCCGATGTCGCCACCGGAGCCTTTGACCCAGAGTACCCGGACATCTTCGCCGGTCAGCGGGTCGGGCTGAACGATCTTGGCGGAGGTGTTGCCACCCCCGTAATTGGTAACGCGCATGTCAGCGCCGAGCAGGTTTGAGCGATATTGCAAACATTCGGCTTCTGACAGGGTTTTGGCCTTGGCATCATCCCAGTTATTGGGAATCTGATTGGCAGGCTGCGTGGGCATCGAGGCACCTCTGTTGTTATAGCGACAGCATTGTTTTATCTGGGTATAGCCGCTTGTGACGCGGCTTGCAGGCCCGTTCGGGCTGTCATCTTTGGTTAAAATAGCTCAGACTGCGCGTACAGCTGATCGAATTTGACAGAAAGTATCAATCCGGACCGTCAACCTGTCAATACCGATCATAAAACATCAAAAATAGCTTGCACGTGAGCGATTGTGAAATATAGTGACGAGTGAGGACAGCCGATGCACGAAGTTGAACGCCACCGGATCATTCTGGCGGAAGTTGAAGAAAAGCCCATCGCCACCCTGGGTTATCTGGTGGAGTTGCTGGGCGCTTCGGAAGCGACCGTCAGGCGGGACATCAATGAACTGCACCGGCAACACAAGCTGAAAAAGGTCCGTGGCGGGGCGGAGGCATTACATCCGCCTGCCAACACAGCCTTGGTCGGCCGGCCTTACTCCGTTAATCAGATGATTAACGCCAAGGCCAAGCGTGCCATAGCGCGCGCAGCGGTGGATCTGCTCGAAGACGGCACGTCGGTCACCATCAGTGGCGGCACGACGACCAACTTTATGGCGGAGTTCATGCGTTCGCGCAAATTGCAGGTGCTGACCAATTCGTTCGTGATGGCCGAGCAGCTGGTAAAACGCAGCAAGTGTGTAGTGACCTTGCCCGGTGGCAGTGTCTACCGCGAGCAAAACATCATTCTGAGTCCGTTTCCGAATGATGTGTCGAGTCGCTTCTACGCTTCGATGCTGTTTATCGGCGCTCAGGGCGTGGGTCCTCAGGGGGTGATGGAAGCAGACCCTCAGATTGTACAGGCGGTGATGAAATTGATGGATCAGGCCGACAAGCGAGTTTTGTTGGTTGACTCCAGCAAGTTTGAGAACCGCAGCAATCTGATTGTCTGCCCGCTGTCACGTGTGGATATCGTTATCACCGATGACGGCATCGACCCCAAAAGTCGCAAGATGATTGAAGACGCTGGTTGCCAGCTGACGATCGTCCATAAAAATGCCGATACGGCCGACCCCGATTAACCGCTGAATTCCAAGCAAAGGCGGGCGGGGTAAAACAACAATAATTGGAGAACAAGATGTGTAAGAACCTTTTCGCAGTCGCCGCTGCGGTCTTGTCTATTGCCCTGATTTCACCCGCTCACGCCGAAGACGATGTTCGCATTGCCCTGGTGGTAAAAGCCCTGGGTATTGGTTTCTTCGAGGCCGCCAACGAAGGTGCTCAGGAAGCTGCCGAAGAACTCGGTAATGTGGAAATCATCTACACCGGTCCGACCACTACTACCGCCGAAGGCCAGATCGAAGTGATCAGTTCGCTGATCGCCCAGCGCGTCGACGCCATTGCCGTTTCTGCCAACGATCAGGACGCTCTGGTGCCGATTCTCAGACGCGCCCAGCAGCGCGGCATTAAAGTGATTTCCTGGGATTCTGGTGTTGCCCCGGAAGGTCGCTCCATTCACCTGAACCCGTCCAGTAATGAATTGATCGGCCGCATGAACGTGAAACTGGCTGCTGATGCACTGGAAGCCAAGGGCGTCAGTTCTGGCGAGATGGCAATTCTGAGTGCAACGCCGACCTCAACCAACCAGAACATCTGGATCGAGGAAATGGAAAAGGCGCTGCCGGAATTTTCCCAGCTGGAATTGGTCGATACCGTCTACGGTGACGACCTGGCCGACAAGAGTTATCGCGAAGCAGTGGCTTTGATGCGCAACCACCCGGACCTGGATGTCATCGTTGCGCCGACCACCGTGGGTATTCTTGCAGCCGCTCAGGCGGTAAGCGATGAAGACCGCATCGGTGAAGTCTATGTGACTGGCCTGGGTCTGCCGTCTGAACTGGCGGGCCACGTTGAAAGCGGCGCCATCCATAACTTCGCCATCTGGAACCCGATCGATTTGGGCTATGCCGCGACCATGATTGCCTACAATCTGGTGCAAGGTGACGTCAACGAGAACTACGTCGAGATGGGTCGCATGGGCCTGGCTGAATTGGATGAAGATGGCAACGCTGCCATGTCCGATCCGTTCGTCTACGACGCCTCCAATGTGGCGGATTTCGCAGACATTTTCTAAGCGAATAGCTGAAGTTTTTCCTGCGGAAAAAGAAGCAACGGGTGTCTAAACGGGCACCCGAATACAGTCGGTTCAACAATAAAGATAACGACTATGACAACGAACTCAGCAGTATTGTCGCTGCGCGATGTCAGCAAGGTATTTCCTGGCGTCAAGGCGCTCGACAACGTCAAGCTCGATCTCTATCCGGGCGAAGTGACCGCCCTGGTGGGCGAAAACGGCGCCGGCAAATCCACTCTGGTAAAAACCCTGACCGGCATCTATCAGCCGGACGGTGGTGAACTGTTTTGGCAAGGAGAACCCATTGCTATCAGCGATCCGGAAGTGGCGCTGCAACTGGGTATTACCGCCATCCACCAGGAAACCGTGTTGTTCGATGAACTCTCGGTAGCGGAAAATATTTTTGCCGGTAACTACTTAACGCGCGGCCCGCTGCACAGGCTCGATTGGCCGGCCATGTACCAGCGAAGCCGCGAGATTCTCGCCGATATCGATGCGCCGTTGGACCCGAAAACCCAGTTAAAAGGTTTGAGCATTGGCCAGAAACATATGGTCGCCATTGCCCGTGCGCTGTCGGTCGATGCGCAGGTGGTGATTCTCGATGAACCGACGGCGGCATTGTCGCATCACGAAATTGAAGAGTTGTACGGCATCGTCGAACGGCTGAAAAAAGCCGGCAAGGCGATTCTGTTTATCAGTCATAAATTCGATGAAATTTTTACCATCGCCGATCGATATGTTGTCTACCGCGACGGCAACTTTGTCGGCGAAGGGTTGATCAGCAACGTCAATGAAGCGGAGCTGGTGGAAATGATGGTGGCGCGCAGTGTCAGCGAGACCTTTCCGAAGCAGACGGTCGACATCGGTGAACCGGTAATTACGGTAAGCAACCTGAATCATCCCACCGAATTCGCCGATATTAATTTCGAAGTGCGTGCCGGTGAGATATTGGGTTTCTATGGCCTGGTCGGTTCCGGCCGTACAGAAATCATGCAGGCGCTTTACGGCCTGTCGAAAGCCGCCACCGGCGAAGTGCGTATCGACGGCAAGACCACTCAGATTCGTTCACCGGCCGATGCCATCGCCGACGGCCTGGTCTATGTGCCGGAAGAACGCCAACAACAGGGCGCCATTCTCGATCTGCCGATTTTTCAGAACATCTCTCTGCCGCAATTAAGCAAGTTGAACCCCAAGGGCGTGCTTAATGAGCGGCGTGAATACGAACTGGCGCGCGCTTATGGCGAACGCCTGAAAGTAAAAACCTCAAGCTGGGATCAGAAAGTCGCCAATCTTTCCGGTGGTAACCAACAGAAAGTCGTTATCGGTAAATGGCTGGCGACGCAGCCCAAGGTGATCATTCTCGATGAACCGACCAAGGGCATCGACATCGGTTCCAAGGCCGCGGTGCATCGCTTTATGTCTGAACTCGTCGAAGACGGTCTGGCGGTGATCATGGTCAGTTCCGAGTTGCCGGAAGTGCTGGGCATGGCCGATCGCATCATGGTGATGCACGAAGGGTTGATGGTGCGTGAATTCAGCCGCGAAGACGCCACGGCCGAAGCTGTGGTCGCTGCTGCAACCGGAGGACTGGCCGCATGATGTCCGTTATTTTGAAAAACCGTGAGCGCTTTTTGGCGTTGGTGATCGTCGTTCTGGTGTTAGCCGTGGGGTTGATTACACCGGACTTTCTGTCGGCCGAAAGCCTGGTCGGTACCTTTAATGACACGTCCATTCTGATGATTCTGGCCATGGGTCAGATGCTGGTTATTTTAACGCGCTGCATCGATCTGTCGGTCGCCGCCAACGTTGCTTTGACCGGCATGGCCGTGGGCATGATCAACGCCGCCTTTCCCGGCGTGCCGATTCCGTTGCTGATGTTGTTTGCGTTGGCGATGGGCGCGCTGCTCGGTGCCATCAACGGCTTCTTTGTCTGGATCGTTGGCGTGCCGGCCATCGTAGTGACGCTTGGCACTATGAGCATTTATCGCGGCAGTGTGTTTTTGCTGTCCGACGGCGCCTGGGTCAATGCTCACCAGATGAGTGAATCCTTTATCGACTTGCCGCGTCAGATTGTGCTCGGCCTGCCGATGATGAGCTGGATTGCCATCGCCATTGTCGCGCTGCTGTTTTTTGCCACGCGCCACTGGCGCAGCGGGCGTGATTTCTTTACCGCCGGTGGTGACCCAACCGCGGCTTTTTACACCGGCGTCAACGTCGGCAAGGTGCAGTTCAAGGCCTTTGTTGTGTCCGGCACTTTGGCTGGTTTGTGTGGCTATTTATGGGTGTCGCGTTTTGCCGTCGCCTATGTTGATGTCGCCAATGGCTTTGAATTACAGGTGGTCGCTGCTTGTGTGATCGGTGGCATCAGCATTATGGGTGGCATCGGCACGGTGATCGGCTGTGCCCTAGGTGCGCTCTTTTTGGGTGTGATCAACAATGCGCTGCCGGTGATTGGTGTGTCGCCGTTCTGGCAGATGGCCATTTCCGGGGCGGTGATCATCATCGCAGTGATCGCCAATTCCAGCGCTGAACGCCGCGAAGGTCGCATCATTCTGCGCAGTGCAGTGACCGCACGCGGTGCGCAAAAAGTAGAGGCCGCCTGACCATGGAAAATACCATGACTCAATCCGCTGTTCCCAATCGTTTGTCCGCTAACTGGCGCCATTATTTGCTGCGCTGGGAAACCTTTTTGCTGCTGGTCGCGGCGCTGGTGTTTCTGTTTAACAGCTTCGCTTCGCCGTATTTTCTAGACCCCTGGAACCTGTCGGACGCGACTTTTAATTTTACCGAAAAAGCCATCATCGCCTTGCCGATGGCGATGCTGATTATCTGTCGTGAAATTGATTTGTCGGTGGCATCCATTATTGCACTGGCGTCGGTGTCGATGGGCCTGGCCGCCGAAGCCGGTTTAGGTACTGGTGCGCTGGTCGGTATTGCAATTGCTGTCGGTATCGCCTGCGGTTTATTTAATGGTTTGGTGGTGACCGGTTTTGGCATTCCGTCCATTGTCGTCACCATCGGTACCATGAGTTTGTATCGCGGTATTACTTACGTGATTCTCGGCGATGGTGCCTATACCGATTACCCGTCCGAGTTCGCCTATTTCGGCCAGGGTTATGTCTACTGGGTGTTCTCCTTCGAGTTTGTGCTCTTCCTGGCGCTGGCGCTGGTGTTCTATTTTCTGCTGCACCACACCAACTTTGGCCGGCGCACTTATGCCATCGGTAATAACCCAACAGCGGCGCTCTATTCCGGCATTAAAGTGAACAAGCACAAGTTGATTTTGTTTGTGCTGGTCGGTGCGTTATCTGGCCTGGCGTCGGTGTTGCTGACGTCGCGCTTGGGCTCCACCCGGCCGTCCATCGCTTTCGGCTGGGAACTGAATATCGTCACCATGGTGGTGCTCGGTGGCGTCAGCATTCTCGGCGGTGCCGGCAGTATTGCGGGTGTGGTGATTGCCGTCTTTCTGATGGGCCTGGTGACCTTCGGTCTGGGGCTTTTGAACGTGCCCGGCATTGTCATGAGCATCATCATCGGCGCCATGCTGATCAGCGTGATCAGCATTCCGATATTGCTCGGCCGCTGGCGTGCGAGGCAGGAGCGCAAGTCATGATGTATGCCTCGGTGATGCAGTTGTATCCGGGTTACGAAGAGGAATATCGCAAACGCCACGATGCGCTCTGGCCGGAGCTGGAAGCGCATCTGAAAGACTGCGGTATTCGCAACTACCATATCTTTCTGCACCCGGAGACGTTGCAGCTGTTTGCCAGTTTTGAAACCGACGAGCCGCTCGACGACGACGCCCTGAAAAACCATCCGGTAATGCAGCGCTGGTGGCACGCCATGGCTGACATTATGCAAACCCAAAGCGATTCGCCCGAACCCAAGGCCACGCCGCTGACCGAGGTGTTTTACCTGCCATGAGCCAACTGGAAATGCGCGAGCCGGTGCTGGCGGTGCTGGATATCGGCAAGACCAACGTTAAAGTCTGCGCGGTGCGCGCCGGTCATCACGGCGGCGATGTGCTGGTGGAAAAACGCCGGCCGAATTCGGTGGTGATGGATGGGCCTTATCCGCACGTCGATACCGACGGCATCTGGCAATGGTTCAAACAGGCGTTGGCTGAGCTGGCGCGCGATTATTATGTGCTGTCCATCGGCATGACCACCCACGGTGCCACCGCGGCCTGTCTGGCTGGCGATAAACTGGCGTTGCCGATTGCCGATTATGAGAGCGATCTCTATACCGCCGTCAGTGAACCATACGATGCGCTGCGCCCTGCGTTTTCTGAAACCGGCAGCCCCGCTTTGACCTCGGGTCTGAACCTGGGGCGGCAGCTGTATTGGTTGGCACAAACGCAGCAAGAAGACTTCGCCCGGGTCACTGACATTCTGCTTTACCCACAATACTGGGGCTGGCGATTGACTGGCATCAAAGCCGGAGAAGTGACTTCTCTGGGTTGCCACACCGATTTGTGGAATCCGGCGGCGGGCGATTTTTCGTCGCTGGTCGACCGGCTCGGCTGGCGTTCGTTATTGCCCGAGGTACAACCGACCGGCGCGCCACTCGGCCCGGTGAAAGCCGAGCTTGCCGCAGAGCTTGGCCTGCCCGAAGACTGCCTGGTGCTGAACGGCATCCACGACAGCAACGCCTCTCTGGTGCCGCATCTATTGAGCCGTGCCGAACCCTTTTCGGTGGTCTCCAGCGGCACCTGGACGGTAATTTGTGGCGTCGGCGCACCGCTGGAAAACCTGCATGAACAACAGGACATGCTGCTTAATGTCAGCGCCTATGGAGCGGCGGTGCCGACCATTCGTTTTATGGGCGGGCGTGAATGGGAAACCTTACGCGGCGATGGTCAGGCGCACTTGGATGAACTGCCCAACCTGATGCAGTCTGGCGTGTTTGCGCTGCCGTCGTTCAGCGACCAGGGTGGGCCTTTCCGGCACCTGCGCGGCCGGCTGATCGGTCCGGTTGAGCGCTTAAGCGGCGCCGGCAAAACCACGCTCGCCTCGGTATACTGCGCGCTGATGACCGACCACTGCCTGCGCCTGTTGAACAACGGCGGCGATGTGGTTATCGAAGGCGCTTTCGCCGCTAACGACGTCTATATGACGGTGCTCGCCAGCCTCTGTGCGCAGCGCGATCAGGCGGTTTACGGCAGCACTGACAGCACCGGCACTACTCAGGGCACGGCCATGCTTGGCCAGGATGTGAACCACTGGCCGTTTAGCGCACCGGCGCGGGCCACTGCACCATCCGAATTGAGCGCTGCCATTCTGGCCTATGCCGCAGACTGGCAGCGTTGGGTAAAGCAGCGCGCCGCCGCCTGAGCGTGGTGTAACTGAGGCGGCTCCGTTAATATGCGGGCTCTTGCCCCTGGGAGTGGAGCCGGAATGTTGCGCCGCCTGTGCCAAAGTGTGTTGCTGAGCCTGTTAGTGCTCGGCCTGGCCGTGCCCGCTTCCAGCCATTCCATGGCAACCCCGGCAATTACCGCAGCGCCTTGCCCGGATATGGCTATGCAGCACCCTTGTCCGGATGGCGTTGATCTCGATTGTCTGGCCGGGTGCCTGGCAGCGACTGTACCGCTGGCTCTAGCGGTTCAACCCTGGCCGGCTGCTTTGCACACTGTTCTGGCACAAGCTCAGGTGATTGCGCCCGATGCTGGCTATAAGCGGTTACTCGAACGACCGCCATCCTTTTCCGTCTGATTGCATCGCTTAATTAACAGCATGAATTGCCCCGGTCTGTACCGGGGCGCAATGACGGAGCTATCGATGAAAGTCTTCCCAATTCTGGCCGCCCTGATGGGTTTGGTCATCTTGACTGGTTGCAATTCCGAGCCGCAAACGGCTACCGCTGAGGCGGCTGCCAACCCTCCTGATTTAACCGCTCAACCGCAAACCGGCCGCTGGTATAGCCAGGACGAAGCCGCGGCTGGACGGCAGTTGTTCGCCACCAATTGCGCCAGCTGTCATGGCCGCAATGCGGTTGGCACGGCGGAATGGCGCACGCCCAACAGCAATGGCCAATACCCGCCGCCGCTGAATGGCAGTGCCCACGCCTGGCATCATTCCTATGAGGTGTTGCAGCGGGTGATCTTGGAAGGTGGTGCGCCCATGGGTGGCACCATGCCGGCCTGGCGCGGTCGGTTAAGCGCAGAAGAAATTCGCCAGCTGATCGCCGGTGTTCAATCTTATTGGCCGGATCAGACTTATCAGATATGGGTCGAACGAGAACGACAAAGTCGTTGAGCTACGGGCCGTCAGTAACGGCAGCCGTTATCCGGCCCGCAGTTAATAATGTGGTCTTCTGAAAATCAGCAAGGATAAAAAACCGGCAAGTTTTGACCGCTGGCAATTCCGCTTCGGTCAGGGCTTGCCGGTTTTTGACGTTTTTTGGCAGGAAAAATCTGGTCCGTTCCGTGCTATGGATTGATTGCCATTAAGGAGCGAGGCTGAACCGATGAACCTGCTGAGTAGCGCCATTCTCAATTTAAACCCGGTACCACTCATACCGGCTGCGGCCGATAATAAGTCCGTGTCGACAGGCACTACTTTTGCCGAAGTCGCTGCCATTGAAGACAAACGGATTGCCGAAAAGCAGCCCGCTGAACAGCTGCAGGAAGCATTGCCGGCGCGCAACCCGATCGAAGAGTTCAAGCAGTACATGGAAATGTCGCCAGCCGAGAAAATGCTTTACGGCGTGCTGGCTGAAAAAGGCATGACGATCGAGGAATACAACGAACTTCCCGCCGAAGAAAAAGCTAAAATTGATGAGCTGGTGACTGAGCGCCTGCGCGAATACCGTGAAGCGCGCGAGCTGGATAGAACTCAAACTAATGGCGTCGCGCAATATCAACTGATGCAAATGAATACGCCAGATAAAGACGGCGACCACCGCCTGGCCGACATCTTTATCTGAGCTGTTTGCTGGCCATTAAAAACGGAAGCGCGCCACCATATCGTTCAGCCCGGTTGCTAACTGAGCCAGTGCCACGCTGGAAGCCTGAGTTTCTTCTGCACCCACCGCAGACTGAGCGGCCAGATCTTTGATATTGATCAGGTTGCGGTCCACTTCCTTGGCGACGCTGGCCTGCTGCTCCGAAGCGCTGGCAGACGACAGGGTGCGTTGTGAAATATCGCCCACCAGTTGTGCAATGCGTTCCAGGGATTCGCCAGCGGCGCTGCCCGCGGTCAGGGTTTTCCGGGCATTGTCCTGGCTGACCGCCAGCGACGACATCACCGTCATACTGCCATCGTTGACCGCCGTGATGATACTTTCTATCTCGGTTGTTGACTGACTGGTGCGTTGCGCCAGGGCGCGGACTTCATCGGCCACCACGGCAAAACCGCGACCCTGATCACCGGCGCGGGCCGCTTCGATGGCCGCGTTCAACGCCAGCAGATTGGTTTGCTCGGCGATGCCCTGAATAACCTCCAGCATGCCCGCCACATCGCTGACCCGGTTGGCCAGTTGTTCGGTGTTGCTGGCGTTTTGCTCAATGCTGCTGGCCAGGCTCTGAATCGCCGCCAGCGTTGTGCGTACCTGTTCCAGTCCGTCCTGACTGTGAGCTTCGGCATCTTTGGCGGCCTGTGAATTGTTGGTCGCATTGGCCGCAACCTCATCAATGGCGGCACTCATTTCGGTCACCGCCGAGGCCGCTGATTCCAGTTCTTCGCTTTGCCGCTGCAGGCCCTGGGTGGTGTCGTTGGTGACCTGAGACAACTCTTCCGAGGAGGCGGCCAATTGCTCGGCCGATTCGCTGATTTCACTCAGGGTTGCGCGCAGCCCCTGCTGCATATCATTCAGCGCGTCGAGTAGTTCGGTCGCCTCGTCCCGGCCCTGCACCTGGATTTCACGGCTCAGGTCCCGGTCGGCAATGCTGCGCGCTATCTGGACTGCTGAGCGCAGCGGCGTGGTGATGGAGCGGGTCAGCAGCCAGGCAATGATGATCGCCAAGCCAGTGGCCAGCGCCATGATCTCGATAATACTCAGTTGAGTGCTGCGGTAGGTGGCGTGAGCGTGCTCGGCCGCCTCGTGGATGCGCATTTCCTGATGTTCCATCAACTGAGTGAAGTGTGCGGAAAGTTTTTGCGCTTCGGGGGCTAGTTGGTTGCGCGAGAACAGCGTTGCTGCTGCCTGATCGTCGTTGGCCACCAGGCGGTTGAGCTCTGTCCTTAGCTGTTGATAACGCTGCAATTCAGCCAGCGAGGCGTCGAAACTGGCCTGCGCAGCGGACGTCAAGATATGTTGCTGATAGTGCTGCTGGGCTTCCGTCAAGCGGGCCAGGGCTTCGTTGTAGGCTGTGTTAAAACGCTGTTGATCGGTCGCGTTTTGCGCCGACAACAGGTTGGCTGTGTTGACCCGCATGATCAGAAACTGACTGTTCAATCGGTTGGCCGCATGGAGGGCGGGAATACGTTGCTCGTCAATAACCGTCAGGTCGTGGTCGATGTCCATCAGTCGAATCAGACTGACCACGCCCAGAGCAATCATCAGCGCAACTATCAGTCCGAGCACGATTGCCAGCCGGGTTCCGATAGCAACAGCGCGCAGAATCTTATTCATGGCAGGGGCTCCGCAGAGAAAGTAAGTGTGAGATAGATCACAAATTAATCACGGCAAGACTAGAATGACTTTGACCGTCCGCCAGTTCGAAATTGTAGGAAATTGTCAGGGCAAAAATGTCAAATTTATGACGCAGTGATCGCCCTGATCGGCAGGTTTGAGGTTCGCTCGACAGGCGGTCGAGGTTAGAATATCAGGCCCGATTTACCGGTCCTGACGGGCCGGTCCGTTTGACAGGAATCTAGCATGGCAAAATCCCTCGCCGACCAGTTGCTCAATGCCGGCCTGGTCGATAAGCAAAAGGCCAAAAAGGCCGAGCAGCAAAAACGCAAAGCATCGCGCCAGCAAAAAAAGGGCAAGGCGGAACCGGATGAAACCCAGCAACGGTTAGCGCGTGAGCGGGCAGAAAAAGCCGAGCGTGACCGGGAATTGAACCGCCAACGGCAACAAGCCGAGCAAGCGAAGGCGTTGCGCGCTCAAGCCTGGCAGATGCTCAGGCAAAGTGAAGTGGCAGCCAAGGGCGAAGTGCGTTTCAGCTTTACCGACCCCAGGGTGAACAAGATCAAGCAGCTGTATGTCGATGAAACGGCCCAGGCGCAGTTGGCGAAAGGTCGTCTGGCGATCTGTGCAGACGATGAACGTTACTATCTGGTGCCACGCAATGTGGCAGACAAAGTGGCCGAGCGCTTTGCCGATGCGGTGATCTTTATCGCCGACAATCAGGCTGGCGAGCCGGATGAAGACGATCCCTACAAAGACTTCCCAATCCCTGACGACCTGATGTGGTGACTCAGGGCTCAGCAGACATCACCTGGCGGTGATAGACCTCAGACAGCTCTGCCCTCAGTTGTCTGGGGGCAAGCTCCAGGTTGAGTTGCAGATAAACCGGATCCTGCACCAGGCTTGGCAAGCGAGCATCCACCGCCGCAATAAAGGCAGAACCCAGTTCGGATTGCGAACAGCTGATCGCCAGGTTCAAAAAGGGAGCGGTGCCGCTGATGGTTACGAAGTGAAGTTGATCGGCGCGATCTGCCAGTAACTGAGCAATGACCACAGGGTATTCGATCAGGAAGTCTGCGCGTCCGCCGGCGAGCATGCGCATGGCATTGGTGGAACCGGTGACCGTCGTATTCAGGTTGGTGGCGGCATCCAACTGCTGGTCGATAAAACCACCGTAGGAGCGGTGGTTAACGCGCATGCCGCGCAGTTCCGGATGGTTCAGCAACTCGCTCAGCTCAATCTGCTGCGGGCGACCCAGTGTTTCCCAGCCGTTCGCGGTCATAGCAACCTGTGGCGTGGGGATCACCATATAAGGCCGTGAGAAGTTCAGATAACGCTCGCGTGCAGCGGTGCGCAGCAGGATGCCGGTGCAGACGTTATCGCCTGTTTGCATCTCTCGTTCAATACGTGGAATCAGCATCGAAACCGGCTGCAGGGTAAAGTCGTCAGGCAGCCCATCTAACAAATAATTCTGCACAGCGCCCACCAGCCCCTCCAATTGAGGGTTTTCCTGTTGAGCGCTCAGTCCGAATACACCAGGCAATTCAGTCGCTGCCCAGATAATGGTCTTACTCCCGTCTGCGTGGCTCGGCGGCGACAACAGAACCAGGCCCATAAAACCAGCGAGAAACAACGCCTTCATCCGCTTTCCTGATCAGCAAGCTGGGTGCGACAGTTTAACAGCCGGGCGATCTAAGGCGAGGAAAGCAAGCTTGTTCTATAGGCAAAACCAGGCTGTTGGCGTTCGAGCGCTGGGCGGGTATGCCATTAGCCGGCGCAGCGGGCGGTGCTGTCGCGGACGATCAGTTGGGTGGTCAGTGTCTGCTGCAACGGCACCTGCTTTTTAGCCAGGATATCCAACAGCAGACGCATGGCGCTGCGGCCGATGTCATCGCGCGGCTGGCTGATGGTGGTCAGTTCCGGTTCGCAATATTCGCTGAAGCCGATGTTGTCGAAGCCGATGACCGACAGTTCGGCCGGTACTTTTACCTGCAGATCGCGCGCTGCCTTGAGCAGACCGATGGCCATTTCATCGCTGTGGCAGAAAACTGCTGTGGGCCTTGTCGCCGCAGGGCGGTCCAGCAGGGAGCGGCCTTGTTGATAGCCCGCCAGGAAACTGAAGTCGCCTTCGGCAATCCAATCGGCAGGCGCGCTGAGACCGGCGCGTTCCAGTTCGGACCGATAACCCAGAATACGATCACGGCAGATGGGATTGTTGCCCGGTCCGGTAATGGTGGCGATGCGTTCGTGGCCGAGGGATAGTAAATATTCGACGGCTTTTTCAGCCGCCAGACGGTTATCGATGCACACCGTTGGCAGCGCCAGGCCGTCAAAGTACTCACAGGCCATAACCAGCGGAAAATTATTACTGGCCTGGCGATCCTGCACCAGTGAGCGTGGCACTTCGGTGGTCATCAAAATAATGCCGTCGGCCTGGTTGGTCGGCAGCAGATCGAAATAACCCCGGGCGCGACTGGCGTCGTTTTCGCAATCCCCCAACAAAACCTGATAACCCGCCCGATGCGCGACTTCTTCCAGCCCGGCAATAATTTCCGAAAAGAACGGATTGGCGATGTCGGGCAGCAATACCACTATGGTTTTGGATTCACTGCGCCGCAGATTACGCGCCGCCACATTGGGTGAATAACCGACCTGTGCAATGGCCGCAGCAACACGTTGACGGGTGGCTTCGGTGACTTTTTCCGGAGCCGCCAGCGCTCTTGAAACGGTGGCGGTGGAACAGCCGGCGGCGAGGGCAACGTCTTTGATGGTTGGCATGGTTGGGTCTGCAAATTGGATCGCGCGAATGATACCACGATGACATGAATCGAAAGATCCGGCCGCTTTATACCGACAGCGAGCCCGACGATGACGTTTTGCAACTTAATGTAAACCGTTACATTTTACAAATTCGAAGAGCAGGAAGCAGCGGTCAAACCGGGTTCTACTTGCCAGGAATAACGGTAAATTGCGCTATATCATTGATATAAAGCGGTATTTTTAATTTTGCATCGCAAGCATTGACGCCCCGATTCGCCTTTGCTGTAATGTAATCCATTACATAAAAACAAAAATGAAGGCGAAGTACGATGAAGACCATCCAGGGTCCAGCCCTCTTTCTTGCTCAATACATCAGTGACCAAGCGCCCTTTAACGGCCTCGACAGCATTGCCGAATGGGCGGCCAGTCTGGGCTTTAAAGGCGTGCAAATGCCGACCGGCGACAGCCGCTTTTTCGATCTGGAACGCGCCGCGACCGATCTTGATTACTGCCGCGACATCCAGAAGCGCCTGGCCAAATACGGCCTGGTCATTACCGAGCTATCAACGCACCTGCAAGGTCAGTTGGTTGCGGTGCATCCGGTATACGACGACCTTTTTGATGGTTTCGCACCGGAACATTTGCGCGGCAAGCCGGCTGAGCGTCAGGCCTGGGCCGTTGAGCAATTAATGCTGGCGGCCAAAGCCAGTAAAAACCTCGGACTCAAGGCTCACGCCACCTTCTCGGGTGCGTTGCTGTGGCCGTTTTTGTATCCGTGGCCACAACGGCCGGCGGGTTTGGTGGAAACCGGTTTTGCCGAACTGGCTGAGCGCTGGAAGCCGATTCTCGATGCCTTCGACGCCGCCGGTGTCGATCTGTGTTATGAAATCCATCCCGGTGAAGATCTGCACGATGGCGCAACTTTTGAGCGCTTTTTGGCGGCGGTCGATCATCATCCGCGCTGCTGCATTTTGTTCGATCCGTCTCACTTTGTGCTGCAACAACTCGACTATCTGGCGTTTCTTGATCACTTCAAAGATCGCGTGAAGATGTTTCACGTTAAAGATGCTGAATTTAATCCAACCGCTTTGCAGGGCGTTTATGGCGGCTACGAAGGTTGGGTTGGACGTGCCGGCCGGTTCCGTTCGCTCGGCGATGGTCAGGTCGATTTCAAAGGGATTTTCTCGCGCCTGGCGCAGTATGACTTTGCCGGTTGGGCAGTTATCGAATGGGAGTGCGCCCTTAAACATCCCGAGCAAGGTGCGGCCGAAGGTGCGCGCTTTGTTAACGATCACATTATTCAGGTGACCGACAAGGCGTTCGATGATTTCGCCGCAGCCGGAACCGATGAGGCCACTAACCGAAAATTGCTCGGCCTATAAAAGAATAACCCCAAACAACGACAATTAAGGGGATAACAAAATGTCCATTTCACCACGCCTGCGCCTGGCCATGATTGGCGGTGGGCCGGGGTCGATGATCGGTGCGGTGCACCGTTTCGCCACCCGGCTTGATGATCGCTATGAACTGGTGGCCGGCGTATTCAGCACCAAGGCCGACTCCAACCGGGCAACGGCCGCGCAATTGCAGCTGGCCGGTGAGCGTTGCTACGACGATTACCAAAGTTTGATTAAAGCCGAAGCCGGGCGCGATGACGGCGCTCGGGTCGTCGCCATCACTACACCCAATCATTCGCATTACGCCATTGCCAGCGCCTGCATTGATGCCGGTCTGGATGTGGTTTGTGAAAAACCCATGACGGTAACGCTGGCCGAAGCAGAAGATTTGCAACAGCGTTTGCGCAACGCTAATACGCGTTTGGTATTGATGCATAACTATTGCGGTTATCCGCTGGTACAGCACGCTCGCGAACTGGTGCAAAACGGCGAGCTGGGACGCATTCGCAGCGTCCAGGTTGAGTACGTTCAGGATTGGCTCAGCGAGGTACCCGACGCCGACAACAAACAGGCGGCCTGGCGTCTCGATCCAAAACGTGCCGGTGCCGCTGGCGCTTTGGGCGATATCGGCACTCACGCTTTTCAACTGGCGGGTTTTATTTCTGGTTTGAAATTAGCCGCGGTCAGCGCCGACTTGTCGGCCATGGTCGAAGGTCGGGTATTGGACGATAACGTTCATGCGCTGCTGCGTTTTGAAGGTGGCGCCAAAGGCATGTTGTGGGCCAGCCAGACCTCGCCCGGTTTTGAAAATGCGTTACGCATTCGAGTCATCGGAGCAAAGGCGTCGCTCGCCTGGGCCCAGGAAAACCCTAACGAACTCTGGTTCGCGCCACTCAATAAACCGCAGCAACGTTTAACCCGTCGCGCCGATTGGATAGGCACAGAACCGGCTCGTGGCATCCGCATTCCGCCGGGTCATCCGGAAGGTTATCTGGAAGGGTTTGCCAATCTGTATCAGGCGCTGGCCGATGGTGTTCCCGGCCAGTCCGACGGTGGCTGGTTGCCCGATGTTCAAACCGGCGTCGATGGTTTGCGTTTTATCACTGCCACTTTGCAATCGAGCCAGGCCGATGGCGCCTGGACGGCGGTCGGAGGTAAGTCATGAAAGACGCTCCCATTCGCCTGCACGGTCTGAGCAAACGCTTCGGTGCGGTTACGGTTTTGCGCGATATCAACCTCGATATTTATCCGGGTGAAGTGCTCGGCATTCTCGGTGAAAACGGCGCCGGTAAAAGTACACTGCTGAAACTGATCAGTGGCGTTTATCAGCCAACCAGAGGACAGCTGGAAATCGATGGTCGTCGTTACGACCGACTCGATCCGATTCGTGCGCGCCAGCTGGGTATTGCCATGATTCCGCAGGAATTCAATCTGGTGCCGACGCTGAGCGTTTACGAAAACGTCTACCTCGGTCAGGAATTGCGTCGCAAAGGTTGGCTGGATCACAAACAGATGCGTGCCGAAACAGCTCGCGTGCTGGCATCACTCGATTGTGACCTGGATCCGCGCGCGCCGATTTCCGCCTTGAGTGTGGCCGAAAAGCAGATGGTCGAGGTGGCGCGCGTGCTGGTAAACGATGCCCGTCTGGTGATTCTCGACGAACCAACAACAGTACTGACCGATCGTGAAGTCGAGGTGCTGTTTAACGTCGTCCGCGCATTGCAAAAACGCGGCGTCGCGGTGTTGTTTATTTCGCACAAATTGAAAGAAGTTAAAAACCTCTGTCAGCGCTTGCTGATTTTACGTGACGGCTCACCGGTTGAATTGTGCGACACCGCCGATCTGGATGAAGAAGCCATGGCGCGCAAGATGGTTGGTCGCGAGTTATCGCAGGTCTATCCGGATAAAGGCCAGCCTCAGAATGAAGTGGCATTAAGCGTTGCCGGGCTCAGTGTTGCCGGCCAGGTCGATGAGGTCAGCTTCGAATTGCATCGCGGCGAAATTCTGGGTTTGTCTGGTCTGGTTGGTTCCGGGCGTACGGAAATTGCCGAAGCCATTATGGGTTTGCGCAACCGCTCGGCCGGAGACATTCGCATCGATGGTAGCGCTTGCGATATTCGCTCACCCAGCGATGCGCATCAGCAAGGTCTGGCTTATCTGTCCGAAGATCGACAGGGCCGTGGTCTGGTGATGAATTTCAATCTGATCGAAAACATGACTTTGCTCAGTTTGAAACGTTATGTGAAAGGGTTGATTTCGCATCGTCGTGAACGCGAACGCGCTGAACATTATCAGCAGACGTTTAATATTCGTGCGGCCAGTTTGAACTCGCCGGTTGGCCAATTGAGCGGTGGTAATCAGCAGAAAGTGTATCTGGCCAAGTTGCTCGATATCGAACCGAAAATTCTGCTGCTCGATGAACCCACGCGCGGTATCGATGTGGGTACCAAGCGCGAAATTTATCGACTGATTCGCCAACTGGCTGACGAAGGTCGCGCCATTTTGGTGATCTCCTCCGAACTCGAAGAAATCATCGGTCTGTGTGATCGCGTGTTGGTAGTGCGTGAAGGTCGCATTGCCGCCGAACTTGCTGATGAAAAAATTAACGAAGAAGACATCATGCTGTACGCCGCCGGTGCCCGCGCGCGTACACCAGCCGGAGTACAATCATGACTGCCACTCAAACTCTCAGCCAACGTCTGGTTTCAGCGCTGCGACGACTGCCGTTGGACCTGACCATTGTCGCGCCTTTGTTGGCGTTGATTGTTCTGTTGGTCGCGTCGTCGCTGGCCAGTGAATATTTTCTTAACACCCGCAACCTGACCAACATTCTGCGCCAGGTTTCCTACACCGGCATCATCGCCATCGGCGTCACCTTTGTGATTATTGGCGGTGGTATCGATCTATCGGTCGGCTCCATGGTCGCGTTGGTCGGGGTGTTGCTGCTGTTCGTCTTAAACGCGGTGGGCGATCCGGTGTTGGCGGTGATGGTCGGCATGAGTGCGGCTTTGGTCGTCGGCGCGCTCTTTGGTCTGGTCAATGGTTTGTTGGTCACGCGCGGACGCATCGCTGCCTTTATTGCCACCCTGGCAACCATGTCGATTTATCGCTCTCTGGCGCTCTATTTAACCGACGCCGGTGAAGTGGTGTCGAACAATGCGATTTTCCCTGATATCGGTGGTGGTTATTGGCTCGGTATTCCGATTCCGGTCTGGGCATTTTTTGCGCTGGCGCTGATCGGTCATGTGTTGCTGTTTCATACGCCTTATGGCCGCCATCTGTGTGCCGTGGGTTCTAACGAACAGGTGGCGCGTTATTCCGGTATCCGGGTGCGCACCGTGGTGTTGCTGAGCTTTGTCATCGCCGGTGCCTGTGTTGGCCTGGCTGCCATCATGCTCAGCTCGCGCTTGAATTCGATCAGTCCGTCCGATGCCGGTGTGCTTTATGAATTGGACGCCATCGCCGCTGTGGTGATCGGCGGCACCAGCCTGGCCGGTGGACGTGGCAGCATCTGGGGCACCGTTATCGGTGCGCTGATTCTCGGCATCATCAACAACATGCTCAATCTGTTGGGTGTGTCTCCCTATTTGCAGGGTTTGGTGAAAGGGGCGGTCATCCTGATCGCTGTATTAATGCAATACAAACGCAGTCAGTAATTTTTAAGTAACAGGATGTCGGCCAGTTCCGACATCGGACCGGCGCCTCGCGCAAGTGAGGCGAATAACAACAACAAGCGAACGACAGGAAACAACCATGAAACTACAAAAATGGCTCAAGCAGCTGGCGGTGTTAGCCGCTTTTTCTACCGTGCCGTTCCTCGCGCTCGGCGAAGACGATTATCACATCGGTGTCAGCGTACCTTCAGCTGACCACGGCTGGACCGCCGGTCTGCTGTGGTGGGCAAACAAGGCTGCCGACGAACTGAGTGACAAATATCCCAACGTGACATTCACTGTGCTGGCGGCCAATTCCGGCACGGCTCAGGTCGGTGACGTGGAAGACTTGATGGTGCGCCAGATCGATGCGCTGGTCATTCTGCCGACCAACCCGGCAACCCTGCAGCAGGTCATTGCCGAGGCTTATCACGATGGCATCTACACCGTTGTTGTTGACCGTGAACTGGAAGAGCCGACGCAGGATGTTTTCCTCGCCGGTGATAACCCGGGCATGGGCGAAGAAGCCGCCAAATACATGGCCGACGCCTTGGATGAAGAAGGTCAGATCGTGATCATCGAAGGTCCGTCCATTCCCATTAACGCTCAGCGCGTTAACGCCTTCCGTGACGAATTGGCACGCCATCCGGATATGGAGATTCTCGATTCACAATCCGGTGAGTGGAACCCGCAAACTTCCTTGAATGTGATGGAAGATATGCTGGCGCGTTACCCGCACATCGATGGTGTCTGGGCCGGTGATGACGATGCTCTGAAAGGTGTTTATCAGGCTATCCGTGAAGCCGGCCGCGACGACATTCGCGTGCTGGTTGGCGGCGGCGGTTCCAAAGATGTGATCGGTATGATTCGTGAAGGCGACTACATTGTTTCCGGCACGGTTACCTATCCGCCGAACATGATCGCTTCCGGTATGGCGGTCGCGCTGCATGGTCTGATGGGCGAACATCTGGGTGAAATGTATCACGGTGTGCCGTCGCGTCTGATCCTCGCAGCTGATCTGATTACCGTTGATAACGCCGATGAATTCTACGAGCCCGATGCGGCTTACTGAGTTCTGTTAACTGACTTTTCGTGCACAAGCCCCGACCTGGTCGGGGCTTTTTTATGGGCGCAACCAATGCAAAGTGACGCACTGGTTGTTAGGGTCATTGTCGGCCCCATCTGATTGGGTGTAGTTACTGAGGTATTAACAGTTACTGAGGCATTAACGAGGAGCCAATCGATGTCCTATTCAACCTTGCCCATACCCGGTATGGGGACTTTCCGACTCAAGGGTGATGAAGCCCGCAAAGCCATCAGCACCGCTTTGCAGCTGGGTTACCGTCATATCGATACCGCCACCATGTACGACAACGAAACCGCTGTGGGCGAAGCCATCGCTGACAGTGGTCTGGTGCGGGAGGATCTGTTTTTGACCACCAAGGTTTGGCATACCGACCTGGAGCCTGAAGCGCTGCACGCCAGCCTGGATGGCAGCCTGCAACGGCTGGGCACCAACCATGTCGATCTGTTGCTGATCCACTGGCCGTCACCGCAGCAAAGCGTGCCGATGGCGGAGACATTGAACGCCCTGAAAGCCGCGCGCGACACCGGGAAAACGCGCCATATCGGGGTCTCCAATTTCACCATTGCGCAAATTGATCAGGCCATCGAACTCCTCGGTGAAGGTGAATTGCTGACCAATCAGATTGAGGTGCATCCGTTTTTGCAAAACCATTCAATAGTCGACCATTGTCAGCAACAAGGCATTACCGTAACCGGCTATATGCCGCTGGCGGAAGGTCGGGTTGTGGATGATCCGATACTGATTGATATCGCCAATGCGCATCAGTTGACGCCCGCCCAGGTTGCGCTTGCCTGGTTGCATCAGCGCAACATCGTACCGATCCCGGCATCGCGTAAAGCCGAGCATCTGCAAGCCAATCTGGATGCCATCTCCGTGGTGTTGACGGATGCCCAGATGCAACGCATTGCGCAACTTGATCGCCAACAGCGCCTTGCCAACCCCAGTTTTGCGCCCAGATGGGACTGATAGTTGTTTGCCGGACAAGAGCTCCAGCAGTGCGAACATAGCGTTCGCATGAACATCGTTCAAACAATCTGCAGGCCAGTCGATACAGTCTTTCCCTGCTTGCCAGGAGCTTGAAAAAAATCGATGGCCGACTAGGTTTAGGGTGCGAAGAGGTGTGGCTGTACTTCGCTAACAACCGATGTGTCGTTTTTTGTAGAACGGTGAAGTGCAGCTTAGGAGGCATCCATGCGCGACAACCAGCCTGTAACCCAGGAACGTTATGAATTTCCCGACGATCAGCGGCTGATTTCGTCGACCGATACCTCCGGAAACATTAAGCACTGCAACAACGCCTTTGTTGAAGTCAGTGGTTTTTCGCGCGATGAGTTGATTGATCAGCCGCACAACATTGTTCGCCATCCGGATATGCCACCGGCAATCTACGCCAATATGTGGTCCTACCTGAAAGCCGGCGAGCCCTGGATGGGTGTCGTCAAGAACCGTCGTAAAAACGGTGATCATTACTGGGTCAACGCCTACGTCACACCGATTCGCGATGGCAATACCGTCGTCGGTTTTGAATCGGTGCGGACCCGACCGCAAGAAGATGATGTTAAGCGTGCTGAAGCCTTGTACAAACGCATGCGCACCGGCAAAAAACCGGTCTCATTAATGCGTCGTGCGCGTTTTGCCATGGCTCAATATGGCTTTGGTGTCTTGGCTATGGTGGCGGTGCTGGCCTCTTGGCTGTTGGCTGGCGAGGATCTGGCCATCTTTGTAGCGATAGCCGCTATGGTCGCTTTGCAAGTCGACGGCCGGATGCGTAACAGTCGTTTGGTGCAGCGGGTATTGAACCGCATGGAAGATAACTTTCAGGATGCGACAGTCGCCTTGACCTATTCCGATTCCATGGGATCACTCAGTCAATTGGAGGTGGCCATTACCGCCATGATGGCGCGTCTGCGCACGGTGCTGACGCGTATCGATGATTCGGCAAAGGAGGTCCGCAAGCAGTCGGAAGAAGCGCTGCGGCTGGCCGAGTCGTCATCGGTGTCCATTGATGGTTTGCAGGCAGAGACCAGCAATATTGCCGCGGCCATGAACCAGATGAGCACCAATATTCATGAAGTGTCCGGCAATGTTCAGGACACGGCTAATCAAGCCGATGGTTCACGTCAGATCGCCGAAGAAGGCGCGCGTGAAGTACAGTTGTCACGTGACGGTATTCGTACTCTGGCCAAGACAATGGACACTCTGGACTCAACCATTAAAGAGGTGGTGTCGCAGACCGAGGCCATTACCAACGCCACCGTTTTAATTCAGAACATTACCGAACAGACTAACTTGTTGGCGTTGAACGCGGCCATTGAGGCTGCGCGTGCCGGTGAGCATGGTCGTGGCTTTTCGGTGGTGGCCGATGAAGTGCGCGCGCTGGCGTCACGCACGGCACAAACCACCGAAGATATCCGCGACATCATGACGCAATTAAGCGAACGCACCAGTCGCGCAGAGCAGGTTTCAGAAGAAGGTCGGCAGGCTTCCGCAGAGGCGGTGACGCGTATTGAAAATGCCGCTGAATCGCTCAGTAAGATTTCCGAGGTGGTCAAGGACATCAACAGCATGACGCACCAGATGGCCGCTTCGGTCGAGGAACAGTCCCAGGTCGCTGAGCACATTAATGAACAGCTTTCCCGGGTGACCGAGCTGGCCGGTGACAGTCAGGAAAAAGGTCAGCAGTCGAATAAAGGCGCGGTACGCATGAGCGAGTTGGCCGACAAACTGCACGAGTTGGTGGAGCGTTTCGCGATCTGAGACGGCGTCAGTCACGACGCCGTTGCAGCACCGGATAGGCCACCGCGGTCAGGTGTGAGCAAATACGCTGCAAGTCACGCAGCACATCAATAAATATCTGGGTGGACAAGAGGTTTTCCGAATGGTGGCCACCCAGTTCATCCAGATGACTTTGTCGGGCCTGCAGAATGTCGCTGCGATACTGACGCTTCACATCCAACAGCTCCTGCGCGAGCTCAGCGCTGTCGCTGGTGAATACCGCCTGTGACAAACGGAACGCATCCACCAGCTGATCGTGCAGATGATTGACCACCTTGGTCTGGTCTTCATCAAAGCGCACACCTTCTCGGATTTTATTGCGCGCCAGATGCATCAGACTTTCATCAATGATGTCGCCGATGTGCTCCAGGTTGGTCATAAAACTGATCAGTTCCCGGTGCTGTTGCTGCTGGCCGCTGTCTTCAATCGACAACACATAATTCAGCGCTTCGCGGTGCAGCGCATCGATGTCGTCGTCCAGGTCGGAAATCTGTTTCACCAGATCGCGATCATCAAAGGCATCGAGCGCATTGTTCAGCATGCGATACACCAGCTCGGCAATGTGCAGTGCTTCGTTACGCGCGTTTGCCAACGCCCGACCGGGATTGCGGATGTCATCAATGGACAAATAAATCGGCCGATCCTGCTGCTGCGACAAGTCATTGTCTGTGGCATTGGAGTTGCGTGCGGGCATAAACAGCGGCAGCAGCAAGGGCAGAATGGCGACCAGCAGCAAACCGTTGAGCAGGTTTAATCCGGAGTGCGCAATAACGATGCCCAGGGCGCGTTCGGGTAACAGTTGCTGGATTAAATCGCCGCTGGAAATTATCGCCAGTAAACCCAGGGCCACGGCAACAAAGCGGAAAATCAGATTACCCAGAACCACCTGACGGCCGGAGTCCTGCAACGACCAGCCACTGACCAGAGCGGGCAGGGCGCCGCCAAGGTTGGCCCCGAGCAGGAGGTAAAAACCGGCGTCCATGGTGATGGTACCGTCCTGCACAAACTGAGCGATGATCAGCACCGCGGCCAGGGTGGAATGGATCATCCAGGTGAACAATCCCATCAGCGTGATGGCCAGCGCCACATCGCTTTCCACCTTGTTGCTGATCAGCAAAAACACATCACTGGAACGCAATAAGTAGGTGACATCGCCGATCAGATTGAGCGACAGCAACACCAGACCCAGGCCGATCAGAATGCGCCCGCTGTGTTTCCAGGCGCGCGAATAATCGAGTTTAAAACTGATGACGCCAAGCAGAATGATCGGCAGGGCGAGCTTGTTCAGCTCCATGTTCAGCAGCACCGCCGCCAGGCTGGCACCGAATTCCGCGCCCAGCACCGTGCCCAAGGCGGCCATCAAGGTGAGCATGCCGGTGGCGCTGAAGGAGGCGACCATCAACACCACGGCGGTGGAGGATTGCAGCATAAAAGCGGTCAGGGCGCCGGTGATAAATGCCTTGCCGCGGTTGCTGGTGGTACGACGCAGCAGCCGCTCCAGGCGGTTGCCGAGCAGCCGGGCAAAGCCGGTCTGCACCATGCGAATGCCCCACAGCAGTAACGCCACCGCGCCGGCCAGTTCGATTAATACCATCATCCTTGACGATCCCTCAGGTTGCTCAGCCAGGCCGTTGCCATTTCCACAAAGCCCGTCCCGGCTTTGCCCTGGGTTAACTGCTTGGGTTGGTGAGTCATGGTTTCCAGATACGGCACGATGTTGGCAACACCGACACTGTTGGGAAAGGCTTCGAACATGGGTTCGTCGTTGGGCGCGTCGCCGATAAACAGCACCTGTTGTTGGGCACTAGCTTCATCGAGTTTAAACACATCGCGCAACAGCCGTTTCGCCATGGCGGCTTTATTAAAGTTGCCGCGCCAGACATTGATATGAATGGAGCTGCATTTGGCCTGGAAACCCGCGTCGATAAAGGCGGTGCACAGTTGATCGGCCTGGGCTTTGGTCAGGTGTGCGTCCTGGCGGTAATCAATGGCAACATCGACCCAGCGCAGCGACTGGTCTTTGGCCAGCGCTACTTCGAAGGAAAGCGGCATGTCTTGCAAGGTTTGTAAGATGGCGGCCTGATCGGCACGATGCTGCTCCGCGCTGTCCCAGAATTGCCATTCAACCGAACCAGTGGCGCTGCGCAAGCCATAGAAGGCACCGCCTTCACCGATCACAGCGGCGACCGGCCAGGTGCGCAGCATCATGTCGCACCAACCGGCGCAGCCACCGGTAATAGGAATCACCGAGACACCGGCGTCGGCCAGTTGGCACAGGGCGTGGTAGGTTTCAGCGGACAGACGACCCTGGGTGGTCAGGGTGTCATCGACATCGGTCAGCAGCAGTGTCAGCGGCGAGTAATCCAGATTGGTCATGCCGTCGGTTAAGCCTCGGTTTCGATAATATCCAGCGTGGATGGCAGTCGGTGCCGCAAATCGTTGCTGAGTTGGTCGGTGATAAACAGGTCAAGCTGATCGAAGTCGACCACTCGAGCCAGTGCCTGGCGTTGCCACTTGGAGTGATCGGCAATTAAGACGCGGCGTCTGGCATTGGCAATGATAGCGCGACTGACTTCGGCTTCGCGTAGATCAAAATCCATGGCACCGCGGTTCGGGTCCAGGCTGCCACAGCCAATGATGCCATAGTCGGCGCAAAAGTCGGCAAAGAAGGCGGTAGTGGCCGCGCCCACGACGTCGTCATCATTGTGCCGTAAATGGCCGCCGGAAACGATCACCTCGGTGTTATCGCTGGCGCACAACACCGAAGCCACCTTCAGGTTGTTGGTCAAGACTTTACAGGGCCGACCCATCAAGGCGCGAGCGACGAACTCCATCGTCGTACCGATGCCCAGATGCAGCGAGGCGTCGTCGGGCAGCCGCTCTGCCAGCGCTTTGGCAATGGCGCGCTTGGCCGGGGCGTTCATCACCTGGCGTGAACTGAACGACAGGTTCACGCTCGATGAGGGCACGCTCACACCCCCATAGCGCCGCCTTAACAATCCCGCTTCGCACAGCGGAGTCAGGTCGCGGCGGATGGTCTGAGGTGTCAGCTTAAAGTTGGCGGCCAGCGCTTCAACCTGGACGTGTTCTTCACGGCGAACCCAATCGAGAATGCGCTTCTGCCGTTGGTTCAGTTTCATGCCGGCTGGATCAGCGCCGGGTCGTCGGTGATCAAGCCATCGACGCCCCAGCGCAGCAGGCGCTCGGCGGCTGCGGCGTCATTGACGGTGTAACAATACAGATCATAACCCGCGGCTTTGATGGCCTTAGCCTGAACTTCGGTCAGCTGATGATGGTCCAGATTAATGCTGCTCAACTCGAGAATACGCGCCACTTCCTGCCAGTTATCCGGCAGCGTTACCCACAAATGACCGCGCAGCCATTGCGGTCGGGCGCGATGCAGACGCTCCAAAATTTCGCCGTTAAAACTGGTGATCAGCAGGCGGTTAAAATCCTGCCAATGAGCGTCGAGCAGTTCGATGCAGCGCTCGGTAATGGCGTCGATGCTGAAGTCCGGATAGTGCTTGATTTCCAGGTTCAGCCCCAGACCCAGATCGCGAATATGAATCAGCGCCGCTTCCAGGCTGGGTAAGCGCTCACTGCGGTAATCTGAGCTGAAGTGGCTGCCAACATCGAGATCTTTTACCGCCGCCCAATTTTGATCGGCCAGCTTACCTTGCGCCGGTGTCAGGCGGTCGAGTGTGCTGTCGTGAAACATCACAGCAGTGCCGTCACCGAGCAAATTGGCGTCGATCTCTACCCAGTCCAGACCCGCATCGCGACTGAAGGTCATGGCACCGAGAGTGTTTTCAGGCGCGCGTCGGGCGCAACCGCGATGGCCGATAATGGGGCTGGCAATCATGCAATTCTGAGCTCCGTTTGTGGGTCGAACAGGTGTAGCCGCTGGCGGTCAAAACGCAAGGGGATGCGTTCGCCGCTGTGAAAACGCGCTTTGCCGGATTGCTCTGCCAGCACCAACGTATCGGTGTCGGGAAAGCTGCCGTACAGCAGCGTATCGGCGCCCAGTGGCTCAATGATTTCAACACTCAGTGTAAAGTCGGATTGCTCCGGCGAACAGCTCTCCAGATGTTCGGGACGAAACCCGAGAATAACCTCACCGCTGTGATCAACCGCCTGCGGCAGCTGCAAGCGTTGACCATTGGGCAGCACCAGCGTGGTCGGATTTTCCAGGCTGACGGTCAAAAAATTCATTGCCGGCGAACCGATAAAACCCGCCACAAAACGGCTGGCCGGTTGCTCGTAAAGCTCAATCGGCGGGCCGACCTGTTCCACCTTGCCGCCGTTCATCACCACCAGGCGATCGGCCAGCGTCATGGCTTCCACCTGATCGTGAGTGACATAGATGGCGGTGGTACCAAAGCGCTGTTGCAGCCGTTTGATTTCGATGCGCATCTGCACGCGCAACTTGGCATCGAGGTTCGACAGCGGCTCGTCGAATAAAAACACCTGTGGATTACGCACAATGGCGCGACCCATGGCAACGCGTTGACGCTGGCCGCCAGATAAACGCGCGGGCTTGGCGTCGAGTAGATGTTCAATGTCCAGCGTCTGGGCTGCAGTGCGCACTTTGTGGTCGATGTCAGCGCGCGATTCACCGCGGTTTTTCAGACCGTACGCCATATTGTTAAACACCGTCATATGCGGATAAAGGGCGTAATTCTGAAACACCATGGCGATGTCGCGGTCGGCCGGTTCCAGGTCGTTTACCCGGCTCTCACCAATGTGCAGATCACCCGTGCTGATGGCTTCCAGTCCGGCGACCATGCGTAAGGTGGTCGACTTGCCGCAGCCTGATGGCCCGACCAACACCAGAAATTCACCGTCGTGAATATCGAGGTTCAAATCGTGCACCGCGGTAAAACCGTTCGGGTATGTTTTATGCAAATGCGTCAACGTTAAACTGGCCACAGTATCCCCTTACTTTTCCTGTTCAATCAGGCCTTTCACAAATAGTTTTTGCATCGCCAGTACGACGATGACCGGTGGCAGCATGGCCAGAATGGTGGTGGTCATAATGAGGTTCCACGGAATCAAACCGTTGTCGGATGTCATCAGGCGTTTAATGGCCATGACGATGGTGTAGTACTGATCGTCGGTAGTAATCAGCAACGGCCACAGATACTGGTTCCAGCCGTAGATAAATAAAATCACGAACAAAGCAGCAATATTATTGGCCGACAATGGCAGCAAGATGTCTTTGAAAAAACGGATCGGCCCGGCGCCATCGATGCGTGCGGCTTCGAGCAAAGAGTCGGGCACCGACATAAAAAACTGCCGGAATAAAAAGGTCGCGGTGGCGCTGGCAATTAACGGAATGGTCAGGCCGGCGTAGCTGTTAAGCAGGCCTAAATTCGCGACCACTTCGTAGGTCGGCAGAATGCGCACCTCGACCGGCAACATCAACGTAATAAAGATCAGCCAGAAACACAGCTGACGACCGGGAAAGCGGAAATAGACGATGGCGTAGGCCGACATCATGGAAATCACAATCTTGCCGACGGCGATGACCATGGCCATCACAAAGCTGTTCCACAGCATACGCGTGGCCGATACCGAGACGCCCAAACCGCCGTCGTTACTCAGCACCGTCATTAAATTGGTAACGGCCTGATCACCAAACCACAACGGCAAAATACCGGACACAAAGGCGCTGCTCGGATGGGTGGCCGCCACCAGTGCCACCCAGATAGGCAGACTGATGACACCGATGCCGAGCAGCAGGAGCAGATGACGCGTCAGCGTCAGCCAGGGTCTGTTTTCAACCATCAGTATTGCACCTTCTTCTCGACGTAACGGAACTGCACCACGGTCAGGGTGATGACAATCAACATCAGCAACACCGACTGCGCCGATGAGGAACCCAGATCCAGACCGATAAAACCGTCCTCGAAAACTTTGTAAACCAGCGTCTTAGTCGAGTTACCCGGACCACCTTGCGTGGTGGCATGAATAACCCCGAAGGTTTCAAAAAAGGCGTAGACCACATTCACCACCAGCAGAAAAAAAGCGGTCGGTGACAACAGCGGGAAAACGATTTGCCAGAAGCGTCGGAACGGACGTGCTCCATCGATGGCCGCCGCTTCAATAAGGGAACGTGGAATGGCCTGCAGGCCGGCAACAAAGAAAATAAAGTTGTAGCTGATCTGCTTCCAGACCGAGGCAACAATAACCAGAATATTAGCCTCAACGGAGTTCGCCAGATGATTCCAGTGGTAACCGATTTTGCTCAACCAGAATGGCAACACGCCAATGCTGGGGCTGAACAACATCAACCATAAAACGGCGGCAACCACGGGTGCGACGGCGTACGGCCAGATCAGCAGAGTCTGGTAAAAGCGCGAGCCACGGATGACTTTATCGGCCATCGTTGCCAGCAATAACGCCACTGCCATAGCGATAGAGGCCACCCAGAAACTGAACAGGGCGGTGACGCGAATCGAGGTCCAGTATTCGGGGTCGGTGAGCAGATAAATAAAGTTTTCGAACCAGACGAATTCGGTACTGAAACCAAAGGCGTCTTCGACTAAAAACGATTGATACAAGGCCTGGCCAGCCGGCCAGATAAAAAACACCAGGGTGATGATCAATTGCGGCGCGACCAACAAATAAGGCAGCAGCTGATGCTGGAAAACGGTCTTGTCATGCATGGGTAAAACCCGGCTTGAAACCCAATCAAAAAGACACGACCGGACGCCCGGCCGTGTGTGAAATCAGGCGATGATGGCATCGCCTGATGAGCCCACTTTTTAGCGGTTGGCGCGTTCGAAACGACGCAGTTGTTCGTTGCTGCGACGGGCGGCACGATTCAGCGCACGCACGGCACTGGCGTCACCGTTCCATACGGATTCCAGCGCTTCGTCGATGATGCCGCGAATCTGCGGGAAGTTGCCCAGCCGCAAACCGCGGGAGTTGGCGGTCGGTGCCACCGAAGTCATCTGGTTGATGGCCACATCGGTGCCGGGGTTGTTGGCGTAGAAACCCTGTTCTTTGGTCAGCTCAACCGCCGCATAAGTAATGGGCAGGTAACCGGAGAACTGGTGCCAGTCGGCCTGAACTTCCGGCTGTGACAGGTATTCGAAGAAGCGGGCAACGGCCGGGTAGTGGTTTTCGTCCTGACCGCGCAAGGTCCACAGGGTGGCGCCACCGATGATGGTGTTTTGCGGTTGGTCGATCTGGCTTTCCCAGTAGGGCAACTGGCTGACGCCGAATTCGAAATCGGTGTTGGCGCGTACCCCGGCGTAGCCGGCGGATGATTCGGTGTACATGGCACACTCGCCGCTGTAGAAGCGCGAAGCGCCTTCGCTGGTACGACCGGAATAACTGAAGATGCCGCTGTCGTGCCATTGCGCCATCTGCTCAATGTGGGCGATCTGCAATTCGCTGTTGAACACCACCTCGGTATCCAGGCCGCCAAAGCCATTGTCGTTGGTGGCGAAGGGTACGTTATGGCGCGCCGACAGGTTTTCCAGATGAATCCAGGATTGCCAGGCGGTGGTGAAACCACAGTCGTAACCGGCATCGAGGATGGCCTGACCAAATTCATCCATCTCTTCCCAGGTTTGCGGACCACGGTCGGGCAGACCCGCCGCTTCGAAGGCGGCTTTGTTGTAGTACAGCACTGGCGTCGAAGAGTTAAACGGCATCGACAGCATGTTGCCGTTTTCATCGGCGTAGTAGCCGGTCACGGTGCTCAGATAGGCGCTTTGATCGAAACCATCACTGTACTCTTCCATCAACTGGTACACCGGATAAACCGCGCCTTCGGCGGCCATCATGGTGGCGGTGCCGACTTCGTAAACCTGAACGATGTCCGGCTGTTCGCCCGAACGGAATGCGGCGATGGCGCCGGTCATGGTTTCGCTGTAGTTGCCGCGATAGCTGGCGTTGACCACAACATCGTCTTGGGAGGCGTTAAAGTCGGCAACCATGGCGTCAACTTTTTCACCCAGGGCGCCGCCCATGGCGTGCCAGAAATTGATTTCGGTGGCGGCCTGAACCTGGCTGATGCCCGCCGCGACAGTCAGTGCAAGAAGCGTCTTCTTCATGAGGTGTTACATCCTTTAAGTTGGCTGCTTATTGTTCGAACGAATCCCGGTAATGCCTGAGGTGCCAGCAATGCCGGGACGTCGCTCATTGAATTCGCAGCCCACCTTAGGTGGCTTCTATTGCAGGGCGTTGACAGTTCCATTGCGCTTTTATGTGTTCGATCGAACATTTTTGCGACCAGTGGCGCATCGGAACCCCGTGGTTCATCCGGTACAATGTCCGGCTTAAGCGGTAAGGGTTCAGGAGAGAAGCATGAAATCAGTTATGGGGTCTTTGGTATCGCTGCTGATGGGCTGTGTTTTGATGATGGCACCCGTCGGGGCAGAAGAATCAGCTGAGGTGTCGTTGCAGCAGGCGCGCACTGAGTTGATGAGTGCGGTATTTGAGGTGTCGTTAAGCGGCGATGTCGATTTCGATTTCTCTCAGTTGATGGTGGCCCACCAAAGTGCCGGCGTGCAGATGGCTGAATTGGTTCTGGATAAAACCGACAATGAACGACTCGGTCGTGTAGCGGAGTTGATTGTCAAAAAACACCGCGATGACATCGAAGCTTTTAACACCTGGCTGGAGCGCTACGACGAACCCGACCCGGATGATGATGCGCAACTTATTCGCCAAACCTACCAGACGGTACTCGATGAATTCGCCGAGGACCGTGGTGAATTTCAGGTGGATGGCGATGCCGAAACCGTCTTCGCCCACGCCATGGTTTGGCACCACGAACTGGTGGTGAATCTGGGCCAGGTGATGCTCAACCACAGCGTCGATGCGCAACTGCGAATTTTGGCCGGCGATGTGGTGCGTGAAGCCAACCGTGACATCGCCGAGCTGCGCAACTGGATGCAGACGCGTGAGCTGGAAAACAGCCAGTAAGGCTGGCTTATAAATCCTTGAAGCGATTTTTCAGCTCGTCGAAGGTGCGGCGTTTCACATCCTCTTCCAGCTGTATCGGATCGGCGTCGGGGATCAGTTCGGAGGTGTCCAGATTGGCCGCTGGCGCATCGCTGTCGGCCGCTGGCGCGTCCAGTTGTTCCAGATGATCTTGCAACAACACCAGCGCATCGACCGAGCCAGCCAGCGCCGGGTCTTCTTCAGACAGTTGTTCGATGCGTTTTTCCAGTTTCCCGACCACGTCTTCAATCGCCGCGCGATCGGGTTTTTGTTCGTTCAGCCATTGTTGAGCGCTTGCAGCGGAGGTAGCCATAGTGATGGGTGAAACCTTATTCGATGATGACAGCGGACGGCTGCAAGTGTACCGGAATTGGTGCGCCGACGCCGAGTCCTGGCAGCAACGATTGCAACAGCAATTAAGCTGGCGCCAGGGCCAGGTGCGGGTTTATGGCCGTGAGCACGCCACGCCTCGGTTGGAAAGCTGGTTTGGTGCACCCGGCGTGCGCTACCGCTACAGCGGCCAGACGTTGGTCGCCGAGGGTTGGCCGGAGGTTGTTAAACCCTTGATAGCAGCGGTCTGCGACACAACCGAAGTGGCCTTCAACGCCGTCCTCGCCAACTGGTATCGCAACGGTGACGACCGCATGGGCTGGCACGCCGATAACGAAGCGGAGTTAGGTCTGAACCCGCCGGTGGCCAGTCTGTCGCTTGGCGCCCGGCGCGATTTTCGTCTGCGTCGCAACAGCGACCACCGCCAGACGCTCAGCGTTGCACTCGGCGAAGGCGATTTATTGTTAATGGATGGCGCCTTGCAACATCACTGGCAGCACTGCGTTCCCAAGCGTGCCCATGCCGAGGCAAGGCTGAGTTTGACCTTCCGGCGCGTTATCTTTGCTGCAAAGTTATGAATAGCCGAGGTTTCGTCCCGGTTGCCACGCCCGGGCCGCTCAGTTGATATACTCAGCCACTGAAAGAATCGATCCGCCCCGACGAGCGGAAGCACTGGCAGAAGTAAGAGGAGAACCACAGATGGCCAAAGCGGTCGTTGAAGGCTTGATTGAGTTGTTGAAGCTGGAGCAGATTGGCGAACAGCGCTATCGCGGCTTATCGCAGGATTTGGGTTACCCCAAGGTGTTTGGTGGTCAGGTTATCGGCCAGGGATTATCGGCCGCCATTCAGACGCTCGACAGCGCGCGCATGCCGCACTCCCTGCATTCCTATTTTTTGCGTCCGGGTGATGTTAATACGCCTATCGAATACGCCGTCGAAGCGGTGCGTGATGGTCGTTCATTCAGTGTGCGCCGGGTGATTGCCAGCCAGTTCGATAAACCCATTCTGGCGATGACCGCCTCTTTCCAAAAAGAAGAAGAGGGCCTGGAACATCAGGGCGCCATGCCCAATGTGCCTGGCCCGGAAGGGCTGGAACCGGAAGCCAAACTCTATCGCGATCATGCCGAGGAAATTCCGGTGCGGGTGCGCGATCTGTTTACCGCCGAGCGGCCCATTGAATGCCGCATCGTTGAAGCACAAAATCCGTTCCGGCCGCGCCTGGGTATTGCCAAACGCCATATGTGGATCCGCTCCAACGGGCCGCTGCCGGACGACCCGCTGGTGCATCAATCGATGCTCGCCTACACCAGCGACTACGGCTTTTTGGAAACCGCGCTGATGCCGCACGGCATTTCATTAATGAAACCGGGGTTAACCATTGCCTCGCTCGATCACGCCATCTGGTTTCATCGTCCGTTCAAACTCGACGACTGGTTGCTGTACGTCGCCGACAGCCCCAGCGCCAGCGGCGCGCGCGGTTATGTGCGCGGCCAGATTTTCGACAGCAATGGTCGGCTGGTCGCCAGCACCGCCCAGGAAGGCATGATCCGCTATCACGGAGAGGATGCATGAGTCGTCGTATTACGCTGGCCATTACCGGCGCCTCGGGTGCGCCTTACGCCGAACGCTTATTGCAGTTTTTATTGGCCGCCGATTGCGAAGTGCATCTGTTGGTGTCCAAGGCCGCGCTGATGGTGGCGGCGGTGGAAACTGGCGAACCCTGGCCGGCCAATCACGACAAATTACACGACCATTTGCGCGCGCGTTTGGGCGAAGGCGGCAAGCTGATCATCGCCGGTCGTGAAGACTGGATGAGCCCGGTTGCCAGCGGCTCGGGCGCACCGGATACGATGATCGTCTGCCCTTGCTCGACCGGTACGCTGGCGGCCATTGCTACCGGTCAGTGCGATAACCTGATCGAGCGTGGCGCCGATGTCATCATGAAAGAAAGCGGCACCCTGATTCTGGTACCGCGCGAAACGCCCTACAACGAAATTCACCTGCAAAATATGCTCACCCTGAAACGCGCCGGCGCGGTCATTTTACCGGCCAGTCCGGGCTTTTATCATCAACCGAAAACGCTCGACGATATGATCGATTTTGTCGTCGCCCGCATTCTGAAATGCGCCGGTTTCAAACAGGATTTACTAGCGCCCTGGGGCGTGGATGATGCCAAGGGTGGAACCGACTAACTGCACTAATCCTGGCCAATCCGCCACTAAAACAACGTCATCCCAGAAGTGTTGCAACTTTAAAAATTGTCATCCCGGAAGTGCCATAGGTGCTATCCGGGATCTCACCCAACCATCAACTAAAACCACCAACCCAAAAGCCCACCGCCTTATGAACATCCTGCTGCTCAGCGCCTATCATTCGGCCAGCCACCGTTACTGGTGTGAAGGCCTGATGGCAGCCTTCCCGGAGCACAACTGGACTCTGCGCAGCCAGCCGGCGCGCCATTTCAGCTGGCGCATTGAAGCCTCCGGCTGGTTGTGGGCGCTCGGCGATGACGCTGCTTTTCAACAATCCTACGACCTCATAATTGCCACCAGCCTAACGCAAGTCGTGACCTTAAAAGCACAATGCCCGGCGCTGCGTGATGTGCCTTTGTGGTTGTATTTTCACGAGAATCAATTTGCCCATCCATTGTCGAATCAGCAACAAGCGGCTCATCAAACCGCCTGGCAATTCAAGAGTCTGGAAAATGCGTTTTGTGCCGACTGGATCAGCTTTAATACGCACTTTAATCGCGATACGTTTTTTGCCGGTGCTGAAACGTTGTTGAAGAAATTCCCTGAAATAATTCCGGGTGATCCGTTAGTAAAGTTGAAGCGGCGTTGTGATGTTTTAGCGGTGCCGCTTAGTGAACGTTTTAGTGCGCTACGCGAACAGGAAAAAGATTCCCGTTTGGTTGTATGGAACCACCGTTGGGAGTGGGATAAACAGCCGCAACGTTTTTTGAATGCGCTGATAAAACTGAAACAGAGCAACGTTGATTTTCGCTTAGCGATGCTCGGCAGTGGCGGCGGCCGCGACGATGCTTTTGCCAAAGAACGACAGCTTTTGCAGGATCGAATTGTGCACTGGGGTGAGGCCAGCGAGTCGGACTACGAATACTGGCTGGGCCGGGCTGGTATTGGCGTCTCGACCGCCCTGCACGATTTTCAGGGGCTGGCGATGCTCGAGCTGGCGCAAGCCGGTGCGACCTGCATTGTGCCCAGGCGTCAGGCTTACCCGGAGTGTTTGCCTGAGGCGGTGTTTTATGAAGGCGATGAACCACATGCAGACGCTGAAACAGCGGAGTTAGCGGCGACACTGGCGTTGCAACTTAAGCAACCAAAGCCGCAACATTATCGGCCCCAGCAATGGTCGGACTTACAGACGCTGTATCGAAAAAAACTGCAATTGGGCGGTTAAACTCAACCGTCTCTCAAGCAGCGGCCAGCGGCTTAACGTTTAAGTCGTTGCGGCGTTGTTCGGCGTGCCAAAGATCATATTGCGCTTGTTGTATCAACCAGCTCTCTGCGGAGGTGTTAAAGGCGATGGATAAGCGTACCGCCATCTCCGGGCTGATACCGGCTCTGCCATTGATCACCGCACTTAAGGTTTTCCGGCTGATGCCCAGCGCCTTGGCCGCCGCTGTTACCGACAGATCTAAGGGTTCTAAGCACAGCTCGCGGATGATTTCTCCGGGGTGCGGTGGGTTATGCATCAACATCCTGGGTACCTCAATGATAGTCTTCGTAGTTCACCACCAGAGCATCGCCCTGGTCGAAACGAAAGGTTAGCCGCCAATTGCCGCTGACCTCGACAGCCCAATCGCCACGTCGTTTTCCGCTCAGTTCATGTAAGCGCAGACCGGGTAAGTCCATGTCCTGGATATGGCTGGCCGCGTGCAGGCGTCCCAGTATTAATCGCAAACGCTTGGCATGGCTGGCTTGAATTCCGGCTGTATTGCCATGCTTGAAGAAGCGCGCCAATCCTTTGTGCTTGAAGCTTCTTATTATGGCTATCAACGTAACCTGTAACGCCTCGGGTTACAATTGGGGTGATGTGAAGAAATGTATCCCGGGTGGCAAACCTCGCTAAAGTGCCAACCTCTGTTGTTGATGTTAGTGGCTACAGTCTGGCCTTACTGCACAACGGCAGAGCATTGAAGATGTCGCAAAACATCATAAAACCGGCGTCGTCATCGCTTTATTGCTGAGTTTTCTGTGCCATGCTGCGTGACAGTTCCCTGTTGCTGCGGAGGTGTGTGGTGATCAGCGTTGTGACTCGTGTTTGGCCATTGTTGCTGGGGATCCTGCTGATCATGCTCGGCAACGGCATGCACTTCACGCTGATTGGTCTGCGCGGTGATATCGAAGGTTTCTCTGCCGTTGAATTGGCGGTGGTGACCTCCTGCTATTACGTGGGCTTTTTATCCGGCGCGCGCTTTACGCCTGTGCTGATTCGGCGGGTCGGCCATGTGCGGGTGTTTGCTGCGCTGGGCAGTTTTATGTCGGCGGGGTTGATTGCCTTTCCTTTGCTGGCCGAGCCGTGGTCCTGGTCGCCGCTGCGAATTATGGTCGGCTTCTGTATGTCGGGCATTTATGTCACCGCTGAGAGCTGGCTGAACGATGCCTCCACTAATGAGACCCGGGGCAAGGTGTTATCGGCCTATATGATCGCCCAGACGCTGGGCATCATTGGCGCTCAGGGTTTGTTGACGCTCGGCGACGCGGCCACCTCGGTGTTGTTTATCGGGGCCTCGATTCTGGTCTCCATTTCCTTTGCACCTATTTTGCTGTCGGCTACCCAGGCGCCATCGATGACGGTGTCGCGACCGATGCGCTTGTGGGATTTGTTGACCAGTTCGCCGTTAAGCACCGTGGGTATCTTTTTATTGGGCGGTGTCTACGCCACCCAGGCGGGTATGGGCGCGGTCTTTGGGACTCAGGTCGGGCTCAGCACGAGTCAGATTGCGCTGTTCGTGGCCAGCCTCTTTGCCGGCTCGGTGGTGCTGCAATATCCCATCGGCTGGTTGTCGGATCGGATTGATCGCCGCAAGGTGATTTTCGGTGCCGCTGCTCTTGGGGCGGTGTCCTGTTTGCTTGGCTGGCTGGCCAGTGGTTATTTCTGGCTGTGGGTGCTGGCGGCGTTCTTTGGCGGCGGTGTTACCACGCCGCTCTATTCACTGTTTTTGGCCTATACCAACGATTCGCTGTCGACCGAAGATATGCCAGGTGCCTCGGGTGGTTTGGTGTTTACCTTTGGTCTGGGCGCGATCGCTGGGCCGCCGTTAACCGGCTCGGCCATGCAATGGATAGGGCCGACCGGTTTTTGGCCGACGCTGGCACTGACCTTCATCCTGATCATGCTTTACGCCCTCTACCACATGACGTTGCGCGAAGTGGTCAGTGTCGATGACAGCGAACATTATCTGGGCGTGGTGCCAACGGCATCGCCAGTGGCGGTGGAGGCAGCTGGTGTCTGGGCGGCGGAACACGCCGAAGCTGAGCGGGAAGCAGAAGCGGATCCTCCTGAAGATGATAGCCAGCGGAAATCTTAGCGATCTTTGTCAGCTACTGATGCGTTGTAGCCAAAGTGGTTACGGAAGGATGCTGAAAAGTGCGAGAGATTTTCGAAACCCAGATTGAGATAGATGTCGGAAGGTTTCTGGTGTTTCTCAGTAATTAAAAAGTGCGCCTTTTCCAAGCGAATTTTTTTTAGCCAACGTTCGGGTGTTTGGCCAAAAGTTTTCTTAAAATCTCTTCGGAACGTCGATAGGCTTCGTCCAGCCAACTTAGCAAAGGTCGACATAGGTAGGTTGTATCTGAAGTTCCTGAGCATGAAATTTTCCAAGTCGATCTTAAATGGTTCATGAAAATCGAACAGGATATTGGCGAATTTTTTATCATGTTCCAGTAGCAACTCAATCGCTTCGATGGTTTTTAGTTTAACCAACGCAGTTGTTAGTTTTTCCGGATAATCAAAATAAGGAACCAGTGATGAGAAAAATCCCGTCAATAACGGGTCGGGGGCCAGTTTAATAAGGCCGTTACCTGTATGGGGAGCCACGACTATATGATCGTGTTCAGTGGCATAGGCTTGCAGTGTTTGCTGGTCCAAAAGCAGACCAATGGATTTAAAAGGTGCGCCATCAGGCCCGGGAATTTTTTCTGCCCGGGCAATCTGATTCTTTTTTAAGAACCCAAGGGCTCCGGGAAAATAATGATGGGTCTCATTGTGGTTGAAAATTTTTCCAGAACCCGAGAGAACGATGTAGAGCGAGTGCTCCTCCCAGAATTGCTGATGACTGAGCTGTTGCTTGCTGGCAACGGATAACAACACATTTTGACGTTGAATATCGAAATCGGTCATCGTTGCTCGTTACTTTAATTGGCTGGTAAGAATTTTATCCATTAGTTTGTCCGATGCCAGATACTTAACCAAAAGGATTGGTCTGGCCAGGTATCCTTTAGCATATCGTGCTTTTGGGTGCGGGGTTTCGATTGCTTTTTTAATCAGTTTAGCAATGGTCTGCGGTGGGGTTGCTTTAGTTTCGCTATTGTCTATGACCCCAGCGAATTTTTCCGCTACTCGGCGGTAAGGCCCCTGACCGGACGTTTTGAGTAGGTTGGCTTTTGCAATGGCGCCCCATTCGGACTGGATGGCGCCAGGCTCGATAACAATAACATCGATGCCAAAAGCCTTTACTTCAAGGCGTAAGCTGTCGCTGAGCCCCTCGATAGCGAACTTGCTGGCGTGATACCAGCCACCCAATGGACCCGCTAATTTACCGCCAACAGAAGACAGGTTGATGATTTTGCCAAAGCTGTTTTTGCGCATAAGGGGCAGCGCCAGCTGAATCAGACGCATGGTGCCAAAGACATTGACCTCCAGTTGATAACGAGCTTCTTCGATTGGAACTTCCTCAATGGCGCCATGACTGCCAAAACCTGCGCTATTGATCAATATATCCAGTCGTCCTTCCCGGTCAGCAATGGTCCGGATGCATTCCTTTATGCTGGCGTCGTCGGTAACATCCAAAGCGACAACGCGGCCACCCAATGATTGGAGGTCATTCATTTTCTCGACTCGTCGGGCGGCACAATAAACTCGGTAGCCGTGCTGGATAAGTAACTGAGCGGTTGCCTTGCCCATGCCGGAGGATGCTCCGGTAACCAAAACCACTTTTTCCATCATTTGCCTCGCTTGGGTTAACTGCAGGCAACAGCATAAGCGCGGTTTAACATTTATGGTTTGGTGACAGCGTCAAAGGTGTTTGCTCAGAAAGTCATGCCGGTTGGATCAATGATGGTTTCCACCTTAGTTTGGGCGCGATCTGTCTAAGCTGGATTACTGTCTGACACAGTGCCCACCATATTGAGCCACCAGATTATTACAGGTGCTCAACGCATAACCGCAGCGTGATTCGCCGTTGATCTGGTGACAATAAAGCACGCTGTTTGCGGGTGGCGTTTTGGGGGTGTGGCAGTGGTAATCGCCGGTGCGGTGGTTGGTGTGGCAACCCTGAGCATTGGTGCCGCCGGAATGACCCAAGGCGAAGCTGGTGATGGCCAGCGCGAAACACAGCGCCATCAATTGCTGAATGTATTTCATCCGCTTGATCTCCTGATCCGGCTGTCTGTGCTGACATAGCCGGATCAGAAGAAAACCCGCCGCCGATGTCAGTACAACATCAGGTTAGCGGCGGGCAGAGTTGGAAACTGAGCGTTTTACTCAGTCGGTTTTGTGTCGGAATGTAATACCGGAATAGCGGAGAATGGGCTCGCCATTTTCCCGATCCAGCTGAATCACGTTGCCGACGTTACGGCCATAACCCTGCACCTGCATCAACTGGTCGTTGATCGGCTTCAGGGTGACCGCCAGACCATCACCGAGCGCGCCCAGGCTGGCATCCAGTCGATAGCTGCGGCGTTCGTCGTCGTAATACAGTTGCACACTCTCAACCAGATCGTCCGACTCATACTGCCCCAGCCAGGCTTGGTATTGCTCGCTGGCATTGTGGGTTTCAAGCGCCGTCGCTGGTCCTAACAGGTAGCCGTTGAGGTAACCGTGAAAAGCAATCGGCAAGAGAGTCTCGGTTGCTGAACCGCTATAGGGACGCAGTTCGATATCCAGATCCGCCGCATACCAACCGCTGTCAATCTGAGTCAGATTAAAGCGACCCATGCCGGGTAATTCCAGTTGGCGCGAAGCGCCGTCGTGGCTAATCGATACCAGTCCAAAACCACCGAGGTTGTAGTCGCCATCGTTCAGGGTGGCGGTGTTGATGGTGGGAGTTTCCGGGTTCTGGGTTGGCGGTAACAGCAGATCAAAAATGTCTGCCGCCAGTTCATCCAGCACAGCGTTATTGCCCAGCGTGTCGTTGGCGGCAATAAAAACCGCGGTGCCGGATTCGGGCAGAATTTTCAACTCGGAATAAAACGGCGGCACGGTGCCACCATGACCGACCTGAGTGCGACCCCGATGATCATTCAGCCAGAAACCCAGGCCGATTTTAAAGTCCGCATTCATCGGCAAGCCGAGGAATTGCTGTTCGAGCATGGCGTCGAGGGTGTCGGTTTTCAGCCAGTCATTGGTTGGATAGCCGTGCTGGGTGCGCACCAGTGCCAGCGCAAACTTGGCCATATCGTTGGCGGACATTAAGAAACTGCCGGCCGGCACGTCTTTGATCAGCAACGGATCGGTCGGCTCGCCCGCCTGGTAACCCAGGGAGGTGTTTTCAGTCACGCCGGGCACACCAAAGACGAGGCTTTCATCCAGTTCCAGCGGTGCAAAAATACGCTGCTCAATATAGTCGGCATAACTTTGTTGGCTCACCGTGGCCACCAGCTCGCCCATCAGACTGAAACAGACATTGCAGTAGGCGAACACTTGCTGATGTTCCCAGACGAGGTAGGTGTCCGACAGCCAGCTTGAGGTTTGCATAAACAATTCAGCGTCAGGTTCGTCCATGATGAACGAACGCAGGTAGGCGCTGGGAATGCCGGAGTGGTGGGTTAACAGATCGCGAACCGTAACCGTTAGCGCATCGCTGTTGAGTGCCTTGGGATTGAACTGCGGCAGATAGGTGCGGATGTCGTCATCAAGTTGTATCTGCCCGTTTTCGACCAACTGCATGACCGCCAGGGCAGTAAACAGCTTGGTGGTCGAGCCGATCTGGAAACGGGTGTCGGCGCTAACAGCGGTATCATTGGCCTTATCGGCAAGACCATAACCGCGCGCACTGAGCGTTTGCCCTTGATAGACAACAGCGGCGGCAAGGCCGGTTATCTGGGTTTCTTCCAGGCGCGCTTCGATCAGCGCTTCCACCGCCCGGGCTTTTTCAGCATCGGGCTGGCAGCCGCTGATCAGACCCGCAGCGACGGCCATCGCCAGGGTAATAATGAGTGTTAACCAGAGTTTCATAGCAATGTCCTTGATCAATGAGTCGAAGCTGAGTCTTGGCTCAGGCGATAACTATTGAAGCTCGGACCTTGTCTAAAAAGCAGGGTGTAAACGGGCGATATAGCGGTGATAAAAGGGTGAGATTCGGGTGAGGCGGCCGCTCAATCGTCGCTGAAGCGGTGTTTGAGTTCCGATTTTCGCTGGGTGCCGGTTTTGCGGTACACGTTCGAGGCGTGGGTTTTCACGGTGTGCGCAGAGATCGACAGTTCATCGGCAATGGTCTTGTAGGGCTTGGCCTGCACCAGCAAACGCAGCACCTGGAACTCGCGTTCGGTGAGGTCGAAGTGCTGTTGGACCGTACTCAGGGCAAGCCGTTCGCCCTGGCTATCGACCCGGTGTTTGTTGGCACCCAAGCCATCAAGCGCTATCCACAGCGCGCAACCCATAACGTAGAGATAAGCCATCGCATCCACCGGATGCACCACCAGCCAGCGCTCGGGCAAGATCAATTGCAAGACAAAGGCGGGTAATAAGAGTGCCAGACCAAACAGCGCCAGACGACGAATGCGCTTTCCCGACGGCTGCTGCGGCGCAAACCGCCAGAACTGCACCAGCAACAGCACACCGGTCAGTACGAAACAGGCGCTGGCCAGGGCCTGCAGCGCCAGACTGTTCAGCGCCCGCGCCACCATACTGAGCACGGCCATCGCCACCAGGCTGAGCCAGATCGCACTGCTCAGCCATACCGCAGGCTGCGCGCCGAGCAGACGCAACAGCTGCTGCGTGCCCAGCAGTAGCCCCATCAGCGTGAGGCTCTGCAAGGCAAAATGCACATAGCTGGCGGCATTGACGGTCAGGTCATCGTCGAGCACGAAGGCATAGAGCCCGAGCAGATAATTGACGACCGCACAGACCAGTACCAGTAACGCCCAGCGCAAGCGCGCATCGGGTGCAACTCGATGCCAATAGGCGTACACCAGCACAATGCCGGCGCCGGCCGAGAAGGCGAAGAACTGCAGCAGGAAATCGAAGGGTACTGGCATGGTTTGGGCTGATTAAAAAGGAGAGGCGCTTTTGTAGCAGGGATTGGCGGCCGGGGCAATTTGACCGGGAAGCCTCAGGGAATTGTTCAGAGGCTCCCTAGCGTTGTGCCGACAACCAGCTTGCGGCGGACTCCTGGTCGGCAAAGAAACGTACCCTGGAATGGCCGCGGTGTTCGTGTACCAGTTCGTTGAAGCGATCGCCGTAAATGGCGGCGTCCTGTACCACGATCGCCAGCGGCAGTTGGTAGTTGACGAACTTCTGCAGCAGATCGCCAGCGATGCCACTGCCGAGGGTGAAAAACGCCGCTGGCAATTCCGTTTCATTGAGCAGCAGGCCATTGTTTTCCATGGCACGTGAAACGATGTCGGATGCATCAAAAGCGGCGTTGTTCATCATCAATCCCGTGAATAATTCCAGCGAAATAAATGGGCTTTTCCACTGAGTAAAACCGAAACCGACTGAGTTCTCAGTGGTCGATTCAAACCAGCCCAGCGGCCACCTTGGCAAGTTGGTCAATGGTGGTTCCCCAGCCTTCCTCGAAGCCCATCTCCTGGTGTTTGCGACTGTCTTCTGCATTCTTGTGCAGCACCTGGGCAGTGTAACGAGTGGCGTTGCCCTCATCTTCCATCCTGATGATGGCGGTCAGCGCCAGCCAGGGATCATGGGGTTTCCAGTTCTCGGTCAGCACGGTGGTGAAGACTAGGCGTGATTGCGGCACGATGTCGAGAAAACAGCCTTCGACATGCGGTTTGAACTCGTTGCCGTCCTCGCTCATCCGGGTTTCGAAACCACCACCCGGCTTCAGGTCCATTTTTACCACCTGGCAAACCAAGGGTTCCGGGATCCACCATTTTTGGAAATGTTCCCGGCTTGCCCAGGCCGACCAGACCAGCGCACGTGGCGCCTGGATCAGACGGGAAATCGACAGTTCGGAACTAAAGTTGGTCATCTGAATGCTCCTTGGCGTGCAACGCTTCAACATAGTCGGCAAGCCGGTCGGTGCGGCTTTCCCACAGGGCTCGCTGCTCCGACAGCCAACGTTCGGCTGCCGCAAGCTGAGTGGGCTCAATCCGGCAGGTTCGGATGCGCCCATTTTTGGTCGAACGGATCAGGCCGGTGTTTTCCAGCACCTTGATATGTTTCATCAGGGTTGGCAGACCAATGGCAAAGGGCTCGGACAGTTCAGACACCGTCGCCGGCCCGCGCATCAGCCGCTGGATAACCGAACGCCGCGTAGGATCGGCCAGGGCATGAAAGGCCCTATCAAGTTGGTGTGTATTGTTTTCCATTTGGCGAACTATAGATAACAGTTTTCCAAATGGCAAACTATTTGTTTGCGGTTGAGAAGCCAGTGAATGGACTGGCTGGGCTGTTAGTTAGTGCCGGAGAATCTTCTCCATCGCCTTGCCCTTGGCAAGTTCGTCGATCAGCTTGTCGAGCCAGCGGATTTTCTGCATCAAAGGATCTTCGACTTCTTCCACCCGAATGCCGCAAACCACACCTTTGATCAAGGCCGTGTTGGGATTCATCGCAGGGGCCTGGGCGAAGAAGGTGTCGAAATCGACTTGTTGCTCGAGCTGCTGCTGCAAGCTGGCCTGGTCATAACCGGTCAGCCAACAAATGATTTCATCGACCTCGGCTTGGGTGCGGCCTTTGCGTTCTGCCTTTTGAACGTAGGCTGGATAGACCTTGGCAAAAGGCATGGTGAAGATTTTATGTCCCGACATCTCAACCTCCTTTTTAACTCAGTGAGCAATATAACTCTGCCTGTTGTGCAATAAATAGATTCAGGGTTTGTACAACACCGGCAGGTGAAGATTCCAGCGCAAGGCCAGTAAGCGCAGCCCGGCAACAACTAAGATGCCGATCCAGAACGCCAGTGTCTGAGCAACACCCAACGCCTGCAACAGCAGATAAAGAGCGATGCCGGCAATGGCTGCTGTGGCGTAGATTTCGCGCCGCAACACCAGCGGCACTTTGGCGGTAATCACATCGCGAATAATGCCGCCGGTAACGCCGGTCATAGTGCCCATCAGAATCACAATCAGCGGATCGTAACCGCCTTGCTGAGCGTACTGGGCACCCGAGAGCGCGAACAGCGCCAGACCGAAAGCATCGGCCACTAAAAACGCCGGGCCGGGAACCTCTTTAAAGCGCAGATAGACCAACGTCAGCACCGCCGCCGAGATAATGACGACCAGATACCAACTGTCGGTGACCCAGAAAATAGGGTGCCGGTTCAGCAGCAGATCGCGCAGCGTACCGCCACCTATGGCAGTGATGGTGGCGATCACGATAACGCCGAGAACATCCAGATCGCGATCCCGTGCGGCCAGTACACCACTGGTGGCAAAAACAGCGACGCCGGCTAAATCCAGGTAGTAGAGAAGCATGGTGATTTAAATTCCCTGACCGCCCACCGGCACCGTTTCTATATGCTGATCGAAGCCGGCAATCAGTGGTCGACCGCGCGCGATTGCGTCCTGAACGGAGGGCAGTGACAACGACGCTTTATGGCTGTCCGGGTTATCCCAGACCTCTGTTACCCAGATTGCATCCGCATCGGTCGGGTCCTGAGCAACCACGTAACTCAAGCAGCCAGGCATACCGGACACGCCGTCAACAAGAATGTCGACCAGAGCGTCGCGTTGCCCGTCCACCGCTCTGATTTTGCCAATCAACCCGTACATGGATGTTCTCCTGTTAGTGGAATATTGCCCGATGCAGTGAAGGCTACTGCATCGGTAGCAACAAGGTTTATTTCTATCTGACGCAGCGACGAGGCGTTATTGCTCAGCCTGCCTTGCCTGACTATGAGCACTTCGGCACAATATACCAATATTTGGTACAGGAGGCTCCCATGGCCAGACATACCAGCATTACACTAGGCCCACATTTTGACGAGTTTATCGTCAGCCAGGTTAAAAATGGTCGCTATGGCTCGGCGAGCGAGGTAGTCCGTGCCGGACTGCGTCTTTTGGAAGAAACGGAAACTAAGCTCGAACGGCTCCGACGCCTATTGGATGAAGGCGAGCAGAGTGGAATAACCGATTATTCCCTTGAAAGTGTTATTGCCGAACTGGACGACGAAGCTCAGTGATGCGTCCGTACCTGCTTACTTTCGCTGCCCGAAAAGACGTTATCGACATTGGCCGTTTCACCGCCGAAAAATGGGGCAAGCGTCAGCGCGATAAATACCTCAAGCAGCTTGATGATGCGTTCAAATTGCTTGGTCGCGAACCGGATATTGGCCGCGATGCGGATGACATAAAACCAGGTTGTAAAAAGTTCAGTCAGGGCAGCCACGTCATTTATTACCGAGCCGGAACGGAATCCAGAGTCATCATAGTCCGAGTTCTTCACAACAGTATGGATGTGGATCAGCATCTCTAACCGGATGGCAACAAGCACAGCGGCATGACGCCAGAAAGGTTCAGCACCCGAGGGTGCGAATGGCTATATCTGATTAATATTTATGTCCATAGCGCCCACCTTACTGTTATTAATCGAAACAGCATTTTTGTTTCGATTTCGTAATATTCATCGTCTGAGGTGCTGGATGAAGAATAGGAAAGCCACCAATTATAAAGTTCTTCAATTTCTTTCTTTGCTAGGCGATGCTTCTCATCAAAATCCCAGTCAATATGACCATCTAAAAGTTTTTCTTTCTCGATGCAGTCCTTCAATAACTGAAAGCACGCGTGCAACATAATCGTGTCTTTATCACGCCAGTTGCTATCGAGGGTATCGATATTAAGTATGTTGCTAGGTTCCATACTCACCTATCATTGTTGGCGTTGAAATTCGGACCAGTTTGAACGCATAGGCGCTGATTTTGCCCACAAACCCGTACATAGATGTGCTGCTATCTGCTGTTAGTCCCTGATCTATATACAGCCGATTACGATAACAGCCAAGTCATTAACACCGCCTTGCCCGCCAAGGATCAATCAGTGGACAACACCGAAAACAGTTCAATCAGCGGTTGTTTGATTTGTTCAACACTGCGCTGATCAAGGCTGTGATCATCCGCCAGTATCAGGTGGTTCACTGGGTAAGCAAAGCCGTGAGTTTCCAAGCGCTCAACCAATTGCCGGGCCATGGCTGTTGATGGCCAGATGTGGTCCTGACTCGCGGATACTAACAACAAAGGCCCGCTGATTCGCTCCACCGGCAGTTGCGCTTGATCGGCAGGTGCGGTGCTCAACGCCTGTTGCGCCCGAAGGAGAATGGGTTGCTCAGAGCGTCTGGCAAAACTCAGGCTGCTTACGGGTTGCGCATCAACCGTCCAGGCCGCTGGGCCGGTCTGGCCATGCCAGGCCACCGATGAAGGAACAATACCCGCAACCGCCCGGATTCGCTGATCATAAGCTGCGGCCAGTAACGCCAATTCGCTACCGCGCGACACGCCCAAAACACCAAAGCCCCCACGCTGATTCACCTCAGGAAGCTGTTCCAGGAAATCCAAAGCCCGACTCACGGTTTCCACCGGAACCTCATCCAAAGTGGCGGGTAAACCCGGAGCCTTGAAGTAAGCCAACGCCAGCACGACAAAACCCTGTTCTGCCAGCATTTCGGGATAGACAGTATTCAACCGCCCACCGGAACCACCCAGTACCACTATCGCTGTCGATGGTTGCTGCCTTGCGGGTTGATACAAAAGACCACTGAGTTGTTCGGTTTGGATGGCCGCGGTCTGATAGTTGAGTGGGGTTTCTTCTGCTTTCGACTGGCCGATACAGATGGCTAGAATGAAAAATCTGAGCAATGTGCAGATTTGGGACCTTGGGTTGTTCATGGCTTGCTAGAAGTTAGTTGTTCTTGTTTGGCTTGTTTCATTCTACTGCGACCAGTTAAGTTCTTTGGTTTTTTTAAAGTTTATCTGGACACCCATCATAGTAGTTATCATTGATAGTCATAAACAATATAAAGATAGGCGATCAAGAGGCTCTAAAGGCTCTATCTCGGGGCGTTTGCGATGAGTGCCTTGTTTGCTTCTTGAAAAGATCTGGGCATGTATCCCTTTGGAATACTGTGTTTCTCAAGTATCCATAGGGACATTGTCCCAATCCTCAGCAACTCCGTATGCCCAGTCAATCGCCTTTCTGCGTTCGGCTATCACGCTTTCGTTTAGTAAGGTTTCTTGACCGCTGAGCCGGCAGTTTTTGACGTACCAGTGCATCCGATAAAGTAGATCGGATTGTTCCTGAATGGCGTCGATGGATCGTCGCTCAGCGTGCTGAATAAAAGGCTCTGGCGATGTTTTAAAGGGTATTTTCTGTGCTAAGTCACTATCGCAGGGTTTGAAGTGATTGAACCCAACAACCCCGATGCACCATGCCAGTGCTTGAGCACCTTCGACTTGCCACGCCATGTTGATTCTTTGTTGTTCAGTTAAGCTCTCTTGACTCAAAAGCTGCTGTTCTTTAGGGCTGACAAAGTCCATCAGATTATAGGCTTGCAGATCATCAAGCAGATCATTGTGCTTTGCTCCAAATCCCATACCGATGACATAAGTCAGTGCACAGAGTCGGCTAGCAATCTGTGTTGCCGTCTTGGGGTTTACGTCATCAAGGCTCTCTATTTTTGGCAGGTGAGAAGGAACCTGGATACCCAATGAAGTGAGGTAGGTTTCCGATTTTATTTTTAGATCATTGGTGTCCATTAAAGTTACTCTACAGCTTTTGGTGGCAGTTTCTGTTTACGGTTGTGTGACTTTCAGAACCACTCCATTTGGCGCAATTTCCGTAAGGCAAACTCGCCTCGCTCAGAGACGGCTGTCGACTTGTCGGCTGCAAATTGACTGGCTAGTGGTATGGCTTTAGCACCGATCTTGGTCAAATTTTTTATCAGCACTTCCGCAGCGACTCTCCTGACGACGGATGAGGTATCTGTTGATGATCGCTCCAGTAACTCCCAATAGTCCGAGCTAACCTGAAGTGTTCGCTCACCAATAGCGGTCACCGGTTCTCTCTTGCCCGAAGTGCGGTCGACCACCTGCCATTCTCTCTTTTCTACCCAGGTGATACGTCCTTCAAGCAAGCTTCGGTAGGCCTTCGCTCTTATCGCCGGTTGTACAGCCTGCTGAGCCATGTCTTCAAGGCTCTGGTCCAGCATTGACGTTCGGCCGAGCTGTGAAAAAAGGCTAGGCATCGGGCCGGCAGCTGTTGTCATCAGCTTCCATATTAGTGCACCGGCCAGAGGTTCTTGACTGACCGTATTGAGCAAAACCTGACGCTCTAACTCTGTAATTCTGCCCCAGGTTCTCCAGTGTGTAAGCACCTGACAGACGGCCCCGGTAACACATTCAATATTGGAGTTTGCAATGATGAGGGGCACTTGCGTTCTGGCAGCGTCCCGAATTTGAGGAACGCCGTCATTGAGCATACGAATGGCGACCGTTAATAAAAAGGTGTTGGGTGCAGGGCCGGTGAGTGAACGCAGTGTATGCTCACGCCGGTAGCCATTGCGGCAGAGTAGCTCCAACCAAGTTGGTCGGTTAGCCGTGTAGCTGGATGTTGTGTCGAGGGTAGGCGGCGGTGTCCAGATGAATTCATTAAATCGGGCCCGAATGCACTGGGTCCAGAAGCTGAAGCTGGCTGAGGGCAGGTTGTTCGTTGCCTCAATAACCGTTTCCTCGGCATTGCTTAACCTACGATTGGTGTTTACAGCAATCGCCAAGTCTTCTACGGCGCTTAATAGGGTTTTTTTCATGGCTTTAAGGTGGCCAGGTTTGGTCAATCATCAACTTTGAGTTGTATCTTTGCACCATCCGGCAGATTTTCTATTTGCTGCGCTATATCACCCGACAGTCCAACAAGCTGGTGGAGTGGCAGTTTTTGGATATTGGATGCGGCATAAGCACCACCCAAAGGTCCTGGTATCACCAGGTAATATTTTTCATCTTCATTTAATGGGCCCAGCTTATGGTGTGCTTGTTCGACCAAAGCCTGCATAAACCAGTCGTGTACGAATTCATGGTCGGTCGTTAGCTTATCCAGTTCTTCCCGGCTATCCGCAATAACGCTGCAGTAGAGGTCCTCCGGGCAAAGCCGCCAATATTTCCCTGCTGTGTCTTTAATGATCAGATTGCCGAACTCGTTTTGACTAACGACCTTATCGGGATCGATACCAATCCAGCCCCAGGCTTCTTTGATGGTTTGTATTAAGCTCATTAGCAATCGACCATAGTTATTTCGCTCTACTGACAGGGTTTCAGGTAATTCTCAAGAAGTTCGATCAGTTTTGCTTGCTCGTTGTCACGCCACTGAAGTCTGACTATTGTCTTGCTTCGGTCTATGGTTACCAATAAGGCAAGGCCATCGTCGTAGGGTAGAAAGTAACTACCGTTAAATTGCCATACTTCATCAATTGGATGAAGCACACCATCATAATCTGTAAAGGACTCAATAACTTGGTATTTCTGACCACACTTTAGGTGACCAAAATCGGCTCCAGACCGCGTTTGGTGGGCCTTGATTTTACTGATAATGGGAAATCTCATTTTATTAAGCCTATAAGTAACTCGCATGGACAGCCAGCATATTAGTTGTCGGTGGCTGTTTGTTGATAGCTATGAAGCATATAAAGATGGACGATCAGAAGCTCTTAAAAGACTCTAGCTCGGGCTTCTTGTTATGGGTGTCTTGTTTGTTGTTATGAAGGCGAAGGCGCAAAGAAAAAGCTGTCGCAGTGACTGCGATTGTTAGGCCTCGGTTAATCTTCATGCCTTACTGAAATTTCTGGCGCGTTAAAGTCTGCGGCTATCAATAAACCTAAACCATATTTTTTTGCTAAATTTAAAAGTATTGGATTGAACATAGGCGATAGCAGGTGGAAGCTGTGTAATTTTCGCTCTACACATTGGTCTGGAATATACGCTAGTCCTTGTCTTTCTATTTCCACAGGATCGATTATCGCGTTTTTGAAGGGTTTCAGAAAGCTAGAGTTTTTTAGTATTTCATAGTTGTTGCTATATGGATTTAGGCATAACTCTAGACATATTTTTCCATTAACAGCATACCCAACAATTGCGGCATCAATAATTTTTCTTCGAAAAAAATCTGAATTCCTGTAAAAATAGCAAGTCCTACAGTCTGAACCATGAATTATTTTCGTACTACCGTAAATTGTATCTTTAAATTGATCAGCCTTTGTTCTTTCATTCGACCCAACTGCAACAAATGAAATTATTTTAAAGGCATGCTCTTTATCAGACGATGATAAGAGTTGCTTTGCAGCAGTTTTTATCACTCCAGAAATGGTTTCACTTCGACCGAGATTTCCTTCCACGATGGACATCTCACCGGAGACTAATGCCCGCTCTTTTTCTTCGGCAACCTTTTGATCATCTTCTTTTAACTTTGCTTCAATAATAGCGACATGACCATCATAGCTAACATAAAAATCGGCTTCTTTTTTATCTGACGTTGGTATAACTTCAACCCTATACCCTAACCCTTCCAAATACTCACGTGCTATATAGTCTGACTTCATATCCTTAAAGCTCATGTTGTTTGTAGATCAAAAAGCCTAACGCCCAGCGCAACGAAGTGAAGCGATTTTTGATGTGTTTGTTAAGTGGTGGCTCATATCCATTTTGTAGAAATTGCCATAGTGACAGGCTGCCGTTTTTATACCAGCACTCTGGCCCATCAGCAGGATTCCAAAGAACGGCTATAATTTCGGTTTGATCCCATCCTAAAAGATTGCCCGCACCATCATCTCCAAACTAGAGAATATTTCCATGCTCGCCAGGACACCAATCTTGTTCTCGCAGCCAACGATTAAGCGTATTTATTCCATCTCTGTCTTTTTGGTCTTCGGATGGAAGAACAAGCCACGAACCTAACCCCGAGTTATAACCCAAGGGTAGATGCTTTTTTATTTCGTTTGGCAGATTTTCTTCCATGCTCGACTCACTTAATAGCTTATTCCGGATATCAGCCTATATAAATACGCCTATCTGGGTTTTACCTTGGATAGGCGTCGTGCTAGCGACGACTTTAGGCTCCGGTCACGCTACCACCCGGCCAGTTACGTGGCACACTAAGGATTGGGTTTGTGCCTAGGAGTACCGCTTTATGTGATGAGGTCCAAGGATGACAGGCGCGTTTGTGACCGCTTTGCTAGAGGCTTGGCCGGCTTTATTGCTTCAACGTTCGTCCGCCATCCACCGCTAAGACCTGCCCGGTAATATAGGGCGCTGTTGCCAGGAAGAGCGCGGCTTCGGCTAGGTCTTTGGGTTGGCCCATTGCTCCCAGCGGAATCTGGGCGGTGAGGTGTTTTTCGTAGTCCGAACCCTGACTTTCCGGCAACAAGATGGCGCCGGGTGCGACGGCATTGGCGCGAACGTAGGGCGCTAAGTCTAGCGCCATGGATTTGGTGGCGCTGATTAGGCCGGCTTTGGCGGCGGCGTAGGCGGGGTGGTCGGCTAAAGGGCGCAGGGCGTGGATGTCGACCATGTTGATGATGGCGCCTTTTGCTTTAGTCAGTTCGGGCACTAGCGCTTGGGTGAGCAAAATGGGTAAGCGCAGGTTGGAGTGCAATAACCGATCGAGGTCGGCTTCTTCTATTTTACCGAAAGCGGTGGGGAAGAAAGCGGAGGCGTTGTTGATGAGTACATCGATGCGGCCGAAAGCGGCGCTGGCCCGTTGAGCGAATTCGTTAATGCTATCGGCGTTTTCCAGTGTGGATTGTATTGCCTGAGCGCTGTTGTCTCTTTGTTGGTTTAAATCGGCAACCAGCGCTTCGGCATCGCTTTGACTGCTGCGGTAGTGAACCATTACGCGAAAGCCAGCCTGATGAAAAGTACGCGCCAGCTGTGCGCCAACCCGACGCGCTGCGCCGGTAATCAATACCACGGGCGCCGGGTGAGCCTCTTTTAATTTCAGCGTCAGTTCCATGTTTTTTGTACATCCTTAACGGCATTGATGCGCGCGCGGTGAATGGCTTCGCCGAGTTTGGCGCCTTCATAACCCTGGGCCATTAAGTCGGCCGGTTTTACCGATTGGCAGGCGGCGAGGCAAGCGCGGAAGCGGTCTGCCTCTGGATACGGCTGTTGTTCCAAACCGGATCGTCCGCGCGCATCGGCTTCGCAGGCAAGCAGGAAATGTTCGAAGGTTTCCGGCTGCCGAAAAGCGGCGAAGGCTTCCAAGGTTTTCACAACGGTGGCGGCTTTGAGTTCGCCGATTTTGTGGCAATGCGTATGGTAACGCGCGGTCAGTTCGGCCAGGCGTGCGGGCTTTTTCGGCCATTTGCGTTCGGCGGCGACTTTGGCAATCGCCTGGGCGCCGCTTTCTTCATGGCCGCGATGTGACGGCCAGTATTTGGGGTCGGTTAGGCCTTTGCCGAAGTCGTGGCACAGGACGGCGAGGCGAACGTCGAGGCTGTCGCTTAATTGCACAGCGATTTGCAACGCTTTTAAGGTGTGAATGGCGGTGTCGATTTCCGGATGCCAGCGCATGGTTTGTGGCACACCAAAGAGCGCATCGAGTTCCGGCAGAATAATTTTTAACGCGCCGCAGGCGCGCAGTTCGCGAAAAAAACATTCTGGATTGGGTTCGAGCAGGGCGCGGCTCATTTCCTGCCAGACGCGTTCGTGTACCAGATACTGCAATTCGCCATCGTCCACCATGGCGCGCATCAGTTCCCGGGTCTCGTTGGCCACTTCAAAACCCAGGCCGGCAAAGCGGGCGGCGAAGCGGGCCACGCGCAGTACTCGTAGTGGGTCTTCACGGAAGGCGGGCGAAATATGGCGCAGTTGTTTGTTGTTGATGTCGGCTAAGCCACCGTAAGGATCGACCAATTCACCGCTATCGCTTTTGGCGATGGCGTTGATGGTGAGGTCACGGCGCAGCAGGTCGTCTTCGAGGCTGACGCTGGGGTCGAATTGCACTTCAAAGCCGGTGTAGCCGTGGCCGGATTTGCGCTCGGTGCGCGCCAGGGCGTATTCCTCTTTGGTGTGCGGATGCAGGAACACCGGGAAGTCGGCGCCGACGCGCTGATAACCTTCAGCTTCGAGTTCTTCCGGGTGCGCGCCCACGACCACCCAGTCGCGGTCTTTTACCGCCAGTCCCAGGAGTTCATCGCGTACTGCGCCGCCGACCAAATAGGTTTGCATTGTTCATCAGGTGTTTGAATGTTCGGGCATTGTACTGCTGAAGGCAGATGGCTGACAGGTTGGTAGGCACTTAACGCACGCTGAGCTTACGGGAGATGCAGTGCCGCCCAGCGTTAAGCGAAGCAAGGATTGGGGTTTCGGCTGAAACCCCGTCTTAACCTGGCTACCAATTCATCGAAAACTGGCTGGCGATGCCGGCGTCGCGGAATGTCTTGTGTGGGTCGAAGCTGGGTACCATCCAGGCGGTGATATCGAGGCCGATGCCGAAGGGCGTGAAACCCAAACCGGTGCTGATGGTGTGCAGGTCTTTGATGGCCAGGTTGTTGCGGTAGCCGCCACGTATTTTGGCCCAGTTGAAGGCATCGAATTCGGCGCCGATGCCGAATTGCTGGCTGGGCGAGCCATAACCCAGAGGTTTGTTTTCGGTGAGATCAAGGTCCATCGCCAGGGTGCTGAAACGGGTTTCGTGAGCGGCACCGATTCTGGCTTTGGGTGACATGGTTAATTCCCGGCCGGCGGTGCTTTTGAAGGTTTGCGGGATGATGTCTTTGACTGCCAGGCCAGCGCGCATCTGGCCGCCGATAATGGTGGGCCAGGTTTTGGCCACGCCCACATCAACATTGCCGGTGGTGACGAATTTGACGTTCTCCATAAAGTCGCCGCTTTCCACGCCATTGTTTTCGTTAAAGCTGAAGCTGTCTTCGAATATTTGAATCAGCTGCAGTTTTGGGGTGATGCCAATGGCAAAGTCCTGCTTTAAAAAGGTGACATCGCGCGCGACGGACAAGCCCAGTTCCGTCAGGTTGGCGCCAAGAATGGTGATGGTGGAATCATCCCCCAAACCTTCGAGCGTCGAACTTTGTAATTCGCCATCAACGAAGAGGCCGTCTTCGCTGGTGTAGCTGGCGAGGTTGGTGTTGCCGATAGGGGATCGATCCTCGTTGGTAAAGCTGCCTTCGCCGTCACAGATTACCGCGGTTTGATCTTCGTTGGTGACTTCGGCGTAGAGCGACGCCTGCGCCAATATCAAGTTGTTGAACGCTGCCTGGTAAGCGGCATTGCCCGAGGTGCACGGTTCTACCGAGGTGTCGAAGGTGTTGAAGGTGGCCAGAGCCGCGGAGAAGTTGGCGTTCAGTTGGGTGACTTGTTGAGACTCGTTGGCAAAGCCATTGGTGGCCGCGACAATACTGCTGATTTTATCCAGATCCCCCTGATCGATTTTCGTCAACATGCCGAGGTTGATATTGGAATTAAGATGCAGCGCGGCGCTGGTTTTTTTCCGAGGCAGGGAAATGGCGGTGCCGATGGAGCCGAGGAAAGCCAGAGGTTTTTTGTTGAGTGTCGAAAAGCTCTCGCTGGATTTTTTTACGGCGGCATCCAGGTCGTTCATCTCGGCTGTAATGATGGTGACTTTCTCACTTAAGGCGGCGTTGGCGGCGCTGAATTTTTCCAATTCCTCCTGGCTTCCGCCGTCTTTGAAATCAGCCGAATCCCGAACGTTTCTGACCGCTTCGGCCAGGGAGACAGTGTTGGCATTACCCTCTACCTGGGTGGTAAGGACGGCGATATCGACTTCCTTGAATTCACTGACGACAGAGACGGCTTCTTCAAAGCCTTTGCCGTCGTCGATGGCCAATACCATGCTGGGTAACTGCAGGCCGAAGTCGATTTTTTCGCCGAAGTTGGTCAGTAAGGCGGGGTTGAACTGGCTGGCGGCGAATGAGGTTGCTGATGCTACGCCGGTACCGCCCATGGCATTCGAGCGGGTGTCATTCCCGGTAAAAGGCGCGGCCGATGCCGCTGTGGTGATCAAGGTCACCAGTGTCACTAAAACGCGTTCCATCGTTTCGATTCCCTGTGGTGTCAACGACCCTCGGTTGGGTCGTGGTGCTTCCGTTGCGGCGTTAAAGAATGTAACCGGAGTTTAGGGGCGAAGGTGAGACCTGAATAGATGCCTTATTGACGACTGGGTCTCAGAACGGAGTTGTTGCTGAGCAGGGGGAGCTGGTTGGATGTTTGGGCCGAGGCCCAGGGGAGATCCCGGATAAGGCTGCTGCGCAACCTTTCCGGGCTTTGGGGGAGCGGCGGGTGTCTACCGCTCCGGGACGACCGGAGGTTTGGCTTACCAGTTCATGGAGAACTGGGTGGCAAGACCTGCGTCCTGAACGATTTCTTCCCATTCAGTTGCAGGGCTGAGCCAGGCAGTTATGTCCAGGCCGACACCGAAGGGTGTGAAGCCGAGGCCGGTGGTGATGACGTGGCTGTCTTCGACGCTCAGGTTATTGCGGTAACCGGCGCGGACTTTCATCCAGTTGAAGGCGTCGAATTCACCGCCCACACCGATGTAGCGCGTGGTGACGCCATAACCCAGGGGTTCGTTTTCGGTCAGGTCCAGGTCCAGCGCCAGGGTGCTGAAGCGGGTTTCATGGGCGACACCAATGCGTGCCTTGGGACCCATTTCCAGCTCGCGGCCGGACGCACTTTCGAAGGTCTGTGGAATCAGGTCTTTCACCACCAGGCCGGCACGCACCTGGCCTTTGGCGACGTTGTACCAGTTCTTGGCGATACCGATATCGAGGTTACCGGTGAAGGCCGTGGTGGTGTTCTGGCTGAGGGTGCTGGAGTCAACAGAGCCGGCTTCGTCGAAGGCGATGGTGTCTTCGAAAATCTGCAGCGACTGGATTTTCGGGGTGATACCGACGGAGAAGGTTTGGCCCAGGTAGGTGAATTCACGAGCGGCAGAGATGCCCAGTTCTACGATATTGGCGCCGAGGATGGTGACGGAGGAATCGTCGCCGAGGCCATCAGTAGCTGAAGCCTGGAGTTCGCCGTTTACGTAGATACCGCCACTACTATAAGTGTCCAAGTTATTTCCGTCGTATTGACCGGTATAAGTGCCACCACAATATCCCTGCCCTGCACCGATAGGAACGTCCCCGGCGCCAGTTTCAGCTTGGAGGTCCGCTTGTGCTTCGAGAAATGCATCCCATGCGTCAGCACTGTCACCAGACGCACATGGATCGGCGACGCCTGCAAATGGTTCTAATCCGTTAGCAGCGGATGATACGGCGGACGATAGCGTTGTAAGGTCTTGCGCTTCTGCAGTGTAACCCGTGGTGGCACTGACAATGGCGCTAATCTGATCAAGGTCTGATTGTGCAATGTTGGCCCTCATACCTAGGTTGGCACTGGTATTAAGGTGCAGTGCTAAGCCAAGTCCGGAGCGAGGGATTGCCACAGCAGCTCCGATGGATCCTAGTATTGAAAGCGGGCGGTCTTCGAGTGTAGAAAGGCTGTCATTAGTTTCGTTAATTGCGACATCCAGGTTATTCATTTCAGTTTGGATAATGTTGATCTTTGTCGATAAATTAGCGTTGGCCTCATTAAGAGCTTGTAAGTTAGCCGAGCTAAAGTCTGCATCCAAGTTCGCTGATGCTGTTTGGAGCTCACTTACGGAGGTGCTTAATGGATCAACACCACTGCCGCCGTCGATTTGCAGAATAATTTCGTTAGTATCCGTATCCTCAAACGCCTCAGTAACATTCGCCGCCTTAATAAACCCATACCCATCATCAATCGCAAAGCGGATGCTCGGCAGTTGCAAACCAAAATCCACATCATCGTCATAAGCCGACAACAGTGCCGGGTTGAACTGGCTGGCGGCGAAGGAGTCGGCGGAGGCGACACCGGTGTTACCCATGGCATTGGAGCGGGTGTCGTTGCCGGTAAAGGGGGTCGCAGAGGCGGTGCCGGCCGTCAGTATGGCCAGTGCAAGCAGACTTCGTTGCATAGTGATCTTCCTGTGATTTCTGGTTGGGCGGCCAAATACCGCTGGCGGGTTGCTTTAAAAATAGTGGATGTGAACCACTTTGCAAAGCGAGCTTGATGCAATAATCGATGAAGTCGTCTTTTGGTGTGTCTTTTGGCGAAATTAGCGACATTTTTCGTCAATTTATTGGCGTTGCTCGTGCGCTACAGCCGCCTGGATTGAAAATCGTCAAGCCGCTGACAGCCTGATCACCTGGCTTCCTCGACCGCACCACGGTCACCACTCCCGAAATGCCCCTAATGTAATTTCTGCGCTGGCCGATAGCTGGAAACAACAGCGTCAGGCCACGTGCCGATATGAAAATGGAGCGCCCTATGCAAGCGAATACCCTGCGCCAGGTGATCAGCCTGGCGGCCCTGTCCCTGCTGCTCACTGGTTGCGGAATGTTCGGCGGCGATGAGCCGAGCCAGGAAGAACAGGTGGCCGCCATTGTCTCCGAAGTGCGCCAGATCAATGAAAAACTGCCTCCGATGGAGCCGATGGTGTTGCGGGCTTCCGGTTACGGCGCCATCAACCCCAACTCGGCCGGTCTGACCGAAGTTCAGCAGCGTCTGATTGCGCGTCGCGCTTCCAAGCTCGATGCCTACCGGACCATGGCGGAACGGGTGTACGGCACGCAGATCATCGGTACTTCTACCGTGGAAGACATGGTGGTGCAGAGCGATCGCTACCGTGCCTTTGTCGATACCCAAATCATGGGTGCGCGGGTGATTTATCAGGAAATGCTGTCTGACGGCAGTTACGAAACCATGGTCGAGATGGTGATCGACGAAGGTTTCCGCAACTGTCTGGCCAACCGTGCCAACGGTCGTCAGAACACCAGTTGTGCCGCTGACATGGTTCACGACATCGATGCCATTACGCGCAGTCAGCTGACGCGTCAGGGCGTGGAGTCGAATGAATCCGGTCTGTACTTCATCGAATAACGGTATCGAATAACAGCATCGCCTAACGGCATCGAGTTGGTGGGAGGAGAGCATCATGTTGCGCACAAAACAGAGTCTGAAGATGGCACTGCGTTGGTTCGTCGCCACGGTGGTTTTCCCGCTGGCTGCGATCAGCCTGGCGCAAGCAGAACCGATGCCTTCCAACGATGGTCTGGTACTGGTTGACGCCGTCGGCGAAGCGGAAATTCAGTTTGGCGATACCGACAGCGCCCGCATTCGTGCACTGCGCCAGGCGATCGAAAGTGCCTCGGTGCAGGTGAGTGCTCAGGTGCATTCCACCCAGGTGATGGAAAACGGCAATCTGACGGTCGATTACCTGCGCGTGAACAGCGCCGCCCGGGTGACCGATATTCACATCATGAGTGAAGGCCGCCAGGGCAATATGTACCAGGTGTCCATTACTGCTCGGGTGTCGTCTAACGAAGTCTGCGCCAATGTGATGGCCAACCACTATCGCAAAACCGTGGCGGTGACCGGTTTCCAGATGGACCATCCGGAACAGTCCACCATGGGCCATCTGGGTTCGGTTGATCGGGAACTGGCGGCTTATTTTGTGAATGGTTTTGGTGGCATGGCCGGCATTCGTGCGCTGAACGCCAACACCATGACTTTGTACCCGAACAGCGATGCGGCGCCGACGCAATTATCGCCGCGCATGACACTGACCAGTGCGGTGGATGCTGCGAAAAACCTCGGTGCTCAGTTTGTCATTTCCGGCGCCATTCGCGAGTTGGCGATGGAAGACCCGCACGCCGACCAGCCGAAAATCTGGGATGGCATGTTGTCGCGCGTTGGTATTGAACGCCCTGAACGCACTCGTCATTTCGTGTTCGATATCTTCGTACACGATGGCTATTCCGGCGCCCTGGTTTTCCAAAGCCGTTACAGCACTTACGGCGAATGGAACGAGCCGCGTAATGCGCGTGTTGGTTTCGCTACCGGTCGTTTCTTCAGTACCGATTACGGCCATGAAGTAAAACTGCTGCTCGACCAGGCGGTGGAAGACATTCAGAAAACCATTCAGTGCCAGCCTTTTATGGCCGCGATCAGCCAGGTCAATGGTCAGCGTATCTTTGTCGATACCGGTGCCAGCAGCGGTTTGCGTCCGGGCGATTTCCTGAGTGTGTATCGCACCAGCCAGCACTTCGACCGCCAGGGCGATACCTTCTGGCAATTGAGCGACACCCGCCTGGTGGCGGAAGTCAAACAGGTGCAACCGCACTTCGCCATTGCCGAACTGGCGATTGGCAGCGAACGTTTGAATTTGCAGATGGATGATGTGGTGATGGCCTGGTAATTCCCCTGCTAGGCCAAATAGTCTCTCTCGACAGGCGCCAGCTTTCGTTAAGAACTGGCGCCTTTTTTTATGTTGTTGCTGACGGTTGTTAAACCGAGAAAACAATGCCGGCGGTATCGCAATGCAAGCGCTCGCCGGTATCGAGATTCATCAGGGTTAAATAATTATTCCAGACGTAACCGGTATCGAGAGCGACAAAATCGTCGTTGCCGGTGCGACCCATCAACGCGGCCCAGTGACCGAACAGGATGGTGTGGTTGCGTTTAACCGGCCAGTCGAACCAGGGCCTCATGCCGGTGGGGAAGTCGTCGATGCCTTCTTTGTGTTTGAATTCCAGTCGGCCGTCGGGGCCACAAAAGCGCATGCGGGTGAAGGCGTTGGTGAGGTAGCGGTAACGCGCCATACCGGTTAGGTCGTCGCTCCAGACGTCGGGCTTGTCGCCGTACATTTCACTGAGAAAACCGAGAAAACGCGGTCGGTCGGCGAACAGACTTTCCAGTTCTTTGGCGTGCAGTTGGGCTTCGTTGTCGCTCCAGATTGGCGGGATGCCGGCGTGTGTCATCAGCAGGCGGCGTTCGGCGTCGTGCAGTAATACCGGCCGGGTGCGCAACCATTCCATCAACTCGAAGCAGTCTTCGGCGTTCAAAATACGGTCGAGGTCGGGATTGCTTTTCATCGGTTGCTGACTGAGTGCCAGCGCTAATAAATGCAGGTCGTGATTGCCGAGCACGGTTTCAGCGGCAGCGCCCAGTGAACGCACAAAACGTAAGCAGCCGAGTGAATCGTCGCCGCGATTAACCAGATCGCCGGTCAGCCAGAGTTTGTCGACGTTGGTATCGAAGCCGACGGTTTCCAGTAGCAATTCGAGTGGTCTGCGGCAACCCTGGAGGTCACCGACGGCATAGAGCGTCATGCTTTCTCCTGACGGTGGATGGCGTTGGCCAGGTTCACAAAGTCGGCAATGGCGAGGTTTTCGGCGCGCTCTCCGGGGTTTAATCCCAGCGCTTCAATGCCGGCGGCATCGATCAGCGGCTTTAAATTATTACGCAGCGTTTTGCGGCGTTGACTGAAAGCGGTGCGCACCACTGTGCCGAGCAGTTCAACGTTATCGGCCGGCGTTTGCGGTTCGGCACGTGGCGTTAAGCGGACGATGGCGGAGTCGACTTTTGGCGCCGGCTGGAACGAGCCGGGCGGTACGGTGAACAGATAACGCGCTTCGCAGTGGTACTGCATCATGATGCCGAGACGGCCGTAAGCGTTGTCGCCCGGTGCGGCACACAGCCGTTCGACCACTTCCTTTTGCAGCATAAAATGCATGTCGTGAATCTGGCCCGACCAGTTGAGCAGATGAAACATCAGCGGCGTGGAAATGTTGTACGGCAGGTTGCCGACCAGGCGCAGTTTTTCATCGCCGTTGATCAATTGGCCATAGTCGAAACGCAGCGCATCGGCTTCGTGAATACGCAGCTTTTGGGCATCGAAAAACTGGGCGCGCAGGATGGGAATTAAGTCGCGGTCGAGTTCGATAACGTCGAGTTCGCCCTCGGTTCCGGCCAGCAGCGGCTCGGTCAGGGCGCCACGACCCGGGCCGATTTCCACCAGTCGCTGCCCCGGTTTGGGCGCGATGCTGGCGATGATGCGATCGATGATGCGGCTGTCGTGCAGAAAGTTCTGGCCGAATCGTTTACGCGCTTTATGCATTCAACTGTCCATTTGCTGGGTCGTTTAACTGACCATTGTTGTGCCGGTGTTGTGCCGGTGTTGCGCCATGGTGGCGGCGGTTTGCAGGGCGACGGCGAGTGAGCCGTCCGATGCTGTGCCGGTGCCTGCTAAGTCGAGCGCGGTGCCGTGATCGACCGAGGTACGCACAAAAGGCAGGCCCAAAGTAATGTTCACTGCCGCGCCGAAGCCTTTGAATTTCAGCACCGGTAAACCCTGGTCGTGATACATGGCGAGTACGGCGTCGGCGTCGTCCAAATAGTGGGGTTGGAACAGCGTATCGGCCGGCAGCGGGCCGTCGAAATGCCAGCCGCGTGCGCGCAGTTTAGCCAGCGCTGGTTCGATGATATCGCCTTCTTCGTGACCCAGGTGGCCGCCTTCGCCGGCGTGTGGATTCAAACCGCAGACCAGTACTTTGGGTTCAGCACAGCCAAAATCGCGTTGCAGAGATTGCTGCAGCACCGTAGCGACGCTGTCGATGCGCTCGGCGGTGATGGCGGCGGGCACTTGTGACAGCGGTAAGTGAGTGGTCACCAGAGCCACGCGCAAGCCTTGGGTGGCCAGCATCATCACGACCTGATTAACGCCACTGTTGGTTTGCAGATATTCGGTGTGGCCGGTGAAGGCGATGCCGGCGTCGTTGATGATGCCTTTGTGCACCGGGCCGGTGACTAACGCGACTTTACCGGCCATGGCAAGGTCGATGGCGATGTCGAGTGTTTTCAGTACATAAGCGGCGTTGCGGGCGTCGAGCTGACCGGCTTCGCAAGGCGCGTTCAGCTCAACCGGCAAGACGGGCAATACCCCGGCTTGCGGTGCTTTCAGTGCGTCGATGCTGGCGAGTGTTTCGATGCGCACGTCCAGGTTCAACAGGCGTGCGCGTTCGGTCATCAACGCCGGATCGGCGATGGCAAACCAGGGTTGGCGGTGCTCCAGCAGCGCTTGTTTCAGTACCAGATCCGGGCCGATGCCCGCTGGTTCACCGGGAGTGACCGCCAGCGGCAGACTCACAATTTGACCTCGACAAAGCTCTGGGCGCGCAACTCCACCAGCCAGCGTTGCAACGCTTCTTCGAACTTGCGTTGCGCCAGCGATTCGCGCACCTGTTGGCGCAACACATCCAGGCCGACATCGGTGGTGCGCTGATCTTCAACGCGCAGAATGTGGTAACCGAAGTTAGATTCAAACACCTCACTGACCTGGTTCATCGGCGTCTGCCGAACCTGGTTGGCGAAGGCCGGCACAAACTCTTCGGCCTGACGCCAGCCCAGTGCGCCGCCTTTGCCTTTGCTGCCCAGGTCGTCGGTGAACTGGTCGGCCAGGCTGGCCATGTTGTCGCCGTCGATGATGCGCCTGCGCAGGTCTTCAAGCAGTGCCTGAGCCTGGGTTGCATTGAGCAGGGCGTTCGGCTGCACCAGGATATGCCGGACCTGATATTGCTCGACCTGAACCGCCTGCCGATCGGTTTTGTTGATCAGCTGGGCCAGATGCAAAGCGCCGCCGTTTTCAATCAGCACTGCTTCGTTCAGATCGAGCACCGGTACCACGGTGCGGAAAATGCTCGGCAATTCGCTGACCGGGCGCAGGCCCAGGTTGCGGGTGTTGTCGTCGATGCTCAGTTGGTCGCCGGCTTGCAGTTGTTCCAGTTTTGCCTGGGCTTCATCGCGTTGCTCCAGGCTGTAACGGCGGTAGAGCAATTCGAATTTCACGTCCTGAATGGATTGGCCGGCCAGGGTGTCGAGATAGCGGCTGACTTCACCTTCGGTGACGTTGACTTCGCGGCCGACGTAGCGCCGACGTACCTGGTTCAGCGTCAGTTCGCGGCGCACATCACGACGCAGGTCCTGATAGCTGTCGCCGCTCGATTCCACCGCGGCGATGAAGTTGTCCAGTGTCATATCGCGTTGTTGGGCCAGGGTGTTGATGGCGTCGTTGACCTGGCTGTCGGTGATATTCAGGTTCATGTTGCTGGCTAGTTGCAGTTGCAGCCGTTCCAGAATCAGCGAATCCAGTACCTGGCGCTGCAGTTGATCGCCCGGCGGCAATACCTGTGGGCTGTTCTGGTAGCGCTGACGAATTTCGGCGGTGCGCTGTGCCAGCTCGTTGGCGGTGACAATGTCTTCGTTGGCCACGGCCACAACGCGATCGAGCAACTCGGCGGCGTCGGCACGCCAGGCCAGCATCAGCGACAGGGCTGTGGTGAGGGTTAAGAGGGTCAATCTGTGCACGATGTGGCTCCTGGAATCAGTGCGGTGCGATGGACGGCAGGCTTGCATCACCTGCCGTCATGAGGGCCGCGGTGCAGCCCTTCAACGATAATTATGAATACGTCCGTGGTAACCCGGTACTTTGTCGGCCAGCAGCGATTCGATTGAGCCGGTGCTGCCGCCCAGACCTTTCAGCGTGAATTCGAATCTTACACCGCGCTCGGGACGCGATGAAAACAGACTGTCGGAATTGTCGTCTTCGTCATCATCTTCGTCCGGCTCGTTGCTGAAGCCGACGACACGGACGTTCCAGCAACAGCTATCGTAGTCGATGCCAACCACCAGGTCGGTGTTTTCGTAGTCGCCATAGGGTTCGTCGTCGACCACAGGGCGCGCCCAGTTAAGGTGGCCAACCAGAGCGATGTTGGCGCGCAGCGGCCAATAGCCCGACATGCCAAAACCCTGAGCATCGTCTTCGCGGGTGATGCCCAAACGCAGGAAACGGCGGCCGCGTGGCAGGTAGGTTACGTCGGCGGAATAGGCTTCCAGGGTGCCGTCTTCATGCGCCCATTGGGCGGAGGCGTTGACCTGCACATCGGCCGCCGGGCGCCAGCGTGAATCGAGATAAGTCGGGCTGAATTCGGGTTCGAAATCGGGATCTTCCGGTCTCGATGCGCCGGTTTCTGTGACGCGTTCCTGCGACAGTTTCAAACCTTTGCTGAGGCCGGCAAACAATACTTCTTCGCCCGTGCGGTTATTGCGAAAGCGCGAATCCATGGCCACGCTGAGCCGGTTCATATCGCCGATGCGATCGAGTCCGCTGAAGCGATCGTTGGTGAACAGCTTGAAGTCGTTATCGACCGCTTCGGTGTTGAGGTTGGGCAGGTCGCTTTGGTCGACGAACGGCGTGTAGGTGTAGTGCAGACGCGGCTCGATGGAATGCACGATGATGCCGGAATCGGTGCGATAGGGTTTTTCGGCGACGATGCGGCTGTCCATGGTGAAGCGGCCGGTGACGATGGACGGATCGCGTTCAAAGTCGTCGTCGGCAAAACTGAAATCGGAATCCAGCGGATTGCTTTGCTGGTAACCCAGAAAGAACGCATCCACTTGGGGCCGCACATAACCCCATTCCACCGCCAGCGGATAACTCAAGCCGGTGCGCGCATACAGCCGATTGGTCTCGTTGGCGGCGGCCAGGTCGGAATTATCGGCTCTCGCCAGCAAAGCATCTTCCTGCTGCGGCGTTAATTGCCGGCTGAAGCGGCTGGCGGTCAGCTGACCAGACGGGCTGAGATTGCCGGGCAGGTTGAGCGGCTGATAGGTCAACGCCAGTTCTGGCAGGCGTTGCAGTGGCCAGTCGTCTTTATCGAGTGGATTGCCGGGAATGAAATCTTCCTCTTCCGGCAACTGGAATTCGGTCAGCAAACGGGTGCGTAAATCGCCAAAGCGGGTGCTGGCGGCAATGCTGGCGGTGTGGAAATCGGAATTGCCATCCTGCACCGGGGTGGTGAATTCGTTGTCGACCGTGAGCAGACCGGTGGGGATGCGACGGGTGAGGGTCAGATCGAGGGTTTGGTCGTCGACACTGTCACCGCCGTTATTGAAGTTCTGATCGTAGCGGCGGTCGCTGACCCAGCGGGTGTCGAGATCGTAACCGGTTTTGTCGTTCAACTGGCCGGCCAGACGTTGACGATAGGCCCAGCGACGCGGTGCGGTTTCGTTATCGGTGGTTTCCGCTTCCTGGGTGACCTGCACATCCAGGTCGGTGATGCCGCTGTGTTCTTCGGTCAGAAAACGGAATTCGTTACGCGCCAGTAAACCCAGCTCGCCAAAATAATGCAGCGTGAAGGTGTCATCGTAATTGGGCGCCAGGTTCAGGTAATAAGGCACTGCCAATTCGGTGACGCCGCCTTCACCCAGACCGTAGGTTCCGGGCAAAAAACCGCTGCGACGGCGTTCGTCGATGGGGAAGGATAAATAAGGTACATAGAGCACCGGAATCGATTTGATTTCAAAGCGCGCGTGCCAGGCGCGGGCGATGCCGGTTTGTTGATTCACCGTCAGCGAGGCGGCGCGAATTCCCCAGGCCGGGTCTTCGGGCATACAGCGGGTGATGGCAATATTTTCGCCGCGAAATTGGCTCAGGGTTTGGCGGTGCAGCGTTTGTGCCGAGCCGTGCAGGTCTTCGCGATGCAGCGCGAATTCGGCTTCATTGATGGTGGCTTCGTCGGTCTCAAAATCGAGCAATGCCGATTCGCCGGCGATCAGTGCACCCAGCGAACGCAAGCGCACCTGGCCGTCCAATTCACCCTGGCCGCTGCTGCTTTCGTAGCGAATTTCGTCGGCATAGACTTCGAAGGCGTTGCGCTTGGCGCTGACATCACCGCTGAGGTGAGCTGAGTCGGTCGAGAGGTTGTCGCTTTCATCGAAGTGGAAAACCAGCGGGAATTCTTCGTCGGGTCGGCTTGGGTCGATGCTGTCGTCCAGGCGCATCGGATCGACAAAACCGCCGGGGCAATAGGGTGCAATGTCCTGGCGTTCGGCCTCGGGTAATTCAGCGTAGGGGCGCCAGTCGCGCAGCACGCCAGCATTTTCGGTCGCACTGTTTTCGGCAACACCTTTATCTGCAACAACAGGCATCGCCAGCGTCGCTGACAAAACCAGAGTCAGCGGGCGGGTCAAAAACCGAAAGGCATGTGCGTGGGCGGGCGTTGGCATAGACCCCGGTGTGAGTTCGCAGGAAAACGGGCATGATACCCAAGCGGGCAGGGCGGTGGTAGCCCGGCATTCGAAGGGTTAAGCTGAGGCTTGGTCGTTTTCGAAGCTTTGACGTTGTCGGTGGTTGGAGGAGTGCAGTGGTGAAAGCTTGGGTTGGCAAAATTCTCGGCGGTGCCTTGGGCCTGTACGCCGGTGGGCCGGTTGGACTCGCGCTGGGTGTGCTGCTGGGTAATGCTTTCGATCGCACTGCGCAAGGCCAGGCCAATAAGCTGGATGGCGATCGCCGTGGCGTGCTGCAAACGGTGTTTTTTCAGGCGACCTTCCGGGTGATGGGTAAGCTGGCCAAGGCCGATGGTCGGGTCAGCGAGCAGGAAATTGAACAGGCGCGTGAAGTGATGACGCGCATGGGTCTGAACGAAGTGCAGCGGCTCGAAGCCATGCGTCTGTTTAACGAAGGCAAGACGCCGGATTACGACATCATGCCGCTGCTCGACGAGCTGCACGAAGTCATTGGCCGGCGCAGCACGCTCAGCCAATTGTTTTTGGAAGTGCAGTTGCAGACCGCCTATTCCGATGGTGCTTTGAGCGCCAATGAACAGCGCATTATTCAGTTGATCTGCAAAGCGCTGAACATCAATAAACTGCAATTTGAACTGATTAATCAGCGCATGCGTGCCCAGGCTCAGTTTTCCCGTCAGCGTGGCAGCTCGGCCGGACGCGAGCGTGGACCGAGTCTGGAACAGTCGTATCGCGTCCTGGGCGTGAGTGAAAAATCCACCGATGCCGACCTGAAAAAAGCCTATCGCCGACTGATGAGCCAGCACCATCCGGACAAGCTGGTGGCGCGTGGTCTGCCCGAGGAAATGATGTCTATCGCCAAGGAAAAAACCCAGGAAATTCAGCAGGCCTACGAAACCGTCAAGAACCAACGCAAACTCAGCTGAGCGCATAGTCCATCGCTGCCAGCCTCTTGAAACCTGCGCCGTTGCCGCTATAGAGGCAAACGGACCCGTACTAACAGAGATCTCCATGCCCACCACTGCAACCTTGCTTGAGGCCGGCACAAACGGCCTGCCACTGACCCTGATTGAACAATCCGACTACGACAACTGGCTGGCCGCACGGCCGCAGGCCGCGCAACGCTGGCTGGCATCCAGCGGCTTCAAAGCGCCCGGCCATGCGCTGTTGCCCGGCGCTGATGGCGAGGTGGCCGAAGTGCTGCTGGTGGTGAAAGACCGCCATGCGCCCTGGTTGCTTGGTGATCTGGTCAATCGGCTGCCCGCCGGCCGTTATCGGCTCGCCGATGACGACCAGGATGTGTTGCAACGTTGTGCTCTGAGCTGGTTGCTCGGTGCTTATCGGTTCGACCGCTACAAACAAAACCCGGCGCCGGATACGACGCTGGTGATCGACAACCAAGCGCTGGTGGAGCGCGTGCGTCATCTGGCTGAAGGCACGGCGCTGGTGCGCGATCTGGTCAACACTCCCGCCGCCGACATGATGCCGGAAAACCTGGCCAGCGCCGCGGCTGAACTGGCCGATCGTTTTGGCGGCCAATTCAGTGAAATCATCGGCGATGAACTGCTGACCCAGAATTACCCTGCGGTGCACGCCGTCGGCCGCGCTGCCACCCACGCACCGCGTTTGCTCGATTTGCGCTGGGGCGATGACAGCCAGCCCAAGCTGACTCTGGTCGGCAAAGGCGTTTGTTTCGACAGCGGCGGTCTGGACATTAAGCCCGCCGGTGCCATGCGCTGGATGAAAAAAGACATGGGCGGCGCGGCGCACGTGCTCGGCCTGGCGCAACTGATTATGGCGATGCAGCTGCCGGTGCGCTTGCGCGTGCTGATTCCGGCCGTGGAAAACGCCATCGCCGGTGATGCTTTCCGCCCGGGCGATATCCTCAACACCCGCAAAGGCCTGACCGTGGAAGTCGATAACACCGACGCTGAAGGCCGATTGGTGTTGTGCGATGCGCTGGCCGAAGCCGAGACCGAAGGCCCGGACCTGCTGATCGACTTTGCCACCTTAACCGGTGCTGCCCGCGTAGCCTTGGGTACTGAATTGCCGGCTTTCTTCACCGGCAGTAATGATCTGGCCGGTACGCTGACCGATGCGGGTTTGGCCGCTGACGATCCGGTGTGGCGCTTGCCGTTGCACGAGCCGTACGAAGACTTCCTGAAAAGCGACGTCGCCGATCTGGTCAACTGCCCGACCACGCCTTTTGGCGGCGCTATCACCGCTGCGCTGTACTTAAAGCGTTTTGTCGATGCCAGCCACTGGGTGCACTTCGATGTGATGGCGTTTAACAACCGCGCCTTGCCGGGCCGCCCCAGTGGTGGCGAAGCCATGGGTATGCGCGCGGTCTTTGAGTGGTTGGAGCGGCGTTATCGTTAAGCGTTAAACCACCGCCGCCGGTTCCTCTACCGGCGGCTTTCCTCCCGGCCCAAACCTTCCCGCTAATTCTGCAAAATCCGCCAAGTACTGACTGTTGGCATCGCTGCTGCGAATGGCCGAATACATCTTGCCTTGTAAGCCGTTTTCGCCGAGCTGACGGCTGACCAGGCTGGTCGGATGTTGCGAATAACGCAGCACCCAATCGGGCAGGACAGTGATGCCGCGGCCGCTGGCGACCAGCAATAAAATCACCGCTGTGAGTTCCGATTGGCGCAGGGATTTAGGTTCGATACCGGCCGGTGTCAGGAAGTGTTTGAACACATCCAGACGATCGCGGCTGACCGGGTAGCTGATTAGATGTTCCTGTTGTAAATCCTCGGCGCGGATAAAGTCGCGTTCGGCCAGTGGGTGATCGTCGGGCAGGATTAACCGGCCTTCGTAGTTGAACATCGGCCGGAAGATCAGATCGGCGGCTTCGATCGGATCGGAGGAAATCACCAGGTCGAGTTCGCCGGCGCGCAGGGCGGTGATGGAATCGAAACTCAGGCCCAGACGAATATCCACTTCCACCCCCGGCCAGGCTTGCTTAAAGCGCGCCAGCACTGGCATCAGCCAGTCGTAGCAGGCGTGGCATTCGATGGCGATATAGAGCCGCCCGGCTTCGCCACTGGCCAGGCGCGTCATTTCGTTTTCCACCGCGGCGATGCGCGGCAACACCGCTTCGGCCAGTTCCAGCAGCTTGCGCCCGGCCGGCGATAGCTTGATCGGTTTGGTATGACGCAAAAACAAACTGACGTCGAAATAATGTTCCAGGCCTTTGATCTGGTGCGACAGCGCCGACTGGGTGACGTGCAGCCGTTCGGCCGCTTTGGCCAGGCTGCCGGCTTCGTCGATGGCTTGCAGGCTTTGCAGATGGCGGCGTTCCAGAAACATTATGAATCCCTTTTGATAAAAGCATGAAGAACATGAGCTGGAATTGAATTGTGCCGGAAGTCAGACTCGTCGCCAATACTTCCAGACAGCAGGGATTGATCATGACCGTCGCTCACAGCCTTGGTTTTCCGCGCATCGGCGCCCGCCGCGAACTCAAGTTTGCCGTCGAAGATTATTGGGCTGGCCGTCGCAGCGCCGATGAATTGCATCAGCTGGCGCGCACCCTGAGGTTGCAGAACTGGCAGCATCAGCAGGCTGCCGGGCTCGACTTTGTCAGCGTCGGCGATTTTTCCTATTACGATCAGGTGCTCGATACCAGCGCCTTGCTCGGCGTGGTGCCGCAGCGGTTTGGCTGGAATGGCGGTCAGGTCGATCTGGATACCTACTTTCGCATGGCGCGCGGTCGCGCACCGAGCGGCACCGAAGCCGCTGCCTGTACCCTGACCAAATGGTTCGACACCAACTATCACTATCTGCAACCGGAGGTGGCGGCAGACCAGCGTTTTGCACTGTCGACCGACGCTCTGTTCGAGCAGGTTGCTGAAGCCCAGGCAGCGGGCTTTACGCCCAAGCCGGTGTTGCTTGGTCCGGTCACCTGGTTGTGGTTGGCGCGTCCGGTCGGTGGCGATTTCGACCGGCTGTCATTGCTCGATCAGCTGCTCGATGTTTACGCCCAGGCGCTGGAGCGTCTGGCAAAAGCGGGCGTGGACTGGGTGCAGTTGGATGAGCCAGCCTTGGTGCTCGATTTGCCGCAAGGCTGGCGCTCTGCTTTTGAGCAGGCTTACCACCGTCTTAAAGGCGCGCGCGTTAAGCTGTTGGTGGCCACTTACTTCGGTGGTCTGGAAGACAACCTGACGCTCGCCTGCAACCTGCCGGTCGCGGGTCTGCACATCGATGCGGTCAGCGCGCCGGACGAAGTGACGCTGGCGGCGGACTGGTTGCCGACGTGCAAGATTCTCTCGGTCGGTATCGTCAGCGGTCGCAATATCTGGCGCACCGATTTGCAGGCCGCGTTGGCAAAACTTCAGGCCGCTCAGGTCAAGTTGGCTGATCGTTTGTGGCTGGCGCCGTCCTGTTCGTTGTTGCACGTTCCGGTCGATCGCGATCAGGAAACCGAACTCGATGCCGAACTGCATAGCTGGCTGAGTTTTGCGGTGCAAAAACTCGGTGAAATCGGTTTGCTCAAACGCGCTTTGGCGGACGATCCTGATGCCCAAACCCAGGCCGAATTACAGGCCGCCGCCGAGATCGCCCGGGGCCGCTTGAGCTCGCCGCATCTGCATAAGGCCGCGGTGCGTAAGCGGTTGTCTGACCTGGCGACATTGCCGCTGTCACGTGAATTGCCGTTTTCTGAACGGCGCGAAATTCAGCAACTGGCGCGGCCGTTGCCGGCCTTTGCCACCACCACCATTGGTTCTTTCCCGCAGACCGATGCCATTCGTCAGACGCGTCGTGATTATCGTCAAAAGGTGATTAGCGAAGCGCAATACCAAGCGCGCATCGAGGCAGAAATTAAAGCCACGGTTGCCGCTCAGGAAGCGCTCGATCTGGATGTGTTGGTGCACGGTGAAGCCGAGCGTAACGACATGGTCGAATACTTTGGCGAACAGTTGGAAGGCTTTGGGTTTACCCGTTTTGGCTGGGTGCAGTCTTACGGCTCGCGCTGTGTAAAACCGCCGGTGCTGTTTGGTGATGTCAGCCGCCCCGAAGCGATGACCGTGCGTTGGGCACGTTACGCTGCCAGCCTCACCGATCGACCGATGAAAGGCATGTTAACCGGCCCGGTGACGATTCTGAATTGGTCCTTTGTGCGTGACGATCAGCCGCGCGCCGAAACCGCCCGGCAAATTGCGCTGGCGTTGCGCGATGAAGTGTTGGATTTGGAAGCGGCCGGCATTGGCATTATTCAGATTGACGAAGCCGCGTTGCGCGAAGGCTTGCCATTGCGGCGTCGCGCCTGGCAGAGCTATCTGGATTGGGCGGTCGATGCGTTTCGTTTAACCGCCAGCGGTGTTGTCAGTGAAACGCAGATTCATACGCATATGTGTTATTCGCAGTTTAACGACATCATCGATGCCATTGCGCGCATGGATGCCGATGTCATCACCATCGAAACCTCGCGCTCGGATAAACGCTTGCTCGACGCCTTCCGCGAATTCGATTACCCGAATGACATTGGCCCGGGTGTCTACGATATCCACTCACCCAACGTGCCAAACGTTGAAACCATGATTGAGTTGCTGGAAAACGCGGCGCAAGTGATTCCCGCAGAACGACTCTGGGTGAACCCGGATTGCGGTCTGAAAACACGTCGCTGGGAAGAGGTGAAGCCGGCCTTGGCGGCCATGGTGTCGGCGGCGAAGGTGTTGCGCCAGCGGTATGCTGGCGCTGGAAGACGCATGACGCACGCTGCGCTGACGGGAGACGCTTGATAGTGGAAGACGCTAAATACAGAGCACCGCGAGCATGGTTACCTAACCGGCGTCTCCCGTCTCCCGTCTAGCGTGCACAGCACTGCGCTTGCATTTCCTGAGAACCGTCTAGACTCAATGCAGTGACGCCAGGGAGCCCGGCACCTCATGAAACTGCATCAACGCTTATCGATCAGCAAAATATTGATTTTGACGGCGGGTTTGCCCATCGTCATTGCCACCCTCTATCTCAGTATTCTTATTGCGCAAGGCCATCAGACCTCGGTGGAAAGTGAGCAAGCGGTGGAGCTGGCTCACATCACCGAACTGCTTGATGCAGTGGCGCATCAGCACGCCGTTGAACGCGGACTGACAGCGGGTTTTCTTGGCTCCGGTGGTAGCCAGGGCCGAGCCGCACTCGATGAACAACGCGCCAAAGCCGATGTGGCTGAAACGGCGGTGCGCAATGCCCAGCCGAGTGATTTCAGTTCCATTACTGAACGCACCTTTCATAATGCGTTAGATCCCGTATTAGAGTTGCTTGATGATAAAGCCCAAATCCGCGCTCAGGTTGATCAGTTAACACCGGGCGTGCCCGCTTTTAGTTATTACTCCGATTTGAATTCGGCTGCCTTGCTCAGCCTCGATGCCACCGTGACGCCCATTCAGAATAAACAGCTGCGCTCGATGTTACGCGCGCGGTTGTCATTACTGTGGTTAAAAGAACGCGCCGGTCAGGTGCGTGGTTTGATGAATAACATTTATAAATCAGGTGATAGTAACTCGGCCCAGCAAGCGCAGATTCGTGGTTACCTAGTCGGTGAACGCAATTATTTGCAACAATTTGATGAGTATGCCGGCGAGCATTATGTAACGCATTTGGCAGAATTCAGTGAGCAGGATCATTGGCGGCGTATTGATCAATTGGTTCAGGCGTATCTGGCGCAAACCGATTTGTCCCGAGTGACCGGGCCCGACAATTGGTTTGCGCTGGCAACGCAACGCATTAGCGATATTAAATCGATGTCGGACACCCTGGGTGTCGACATTCGCGAATACGCGGAAGCCGAATTAAAGAGTGCACAACTCTGGTTTTGGTTCCGTCTGGGCATGCTGGTTTTTATTATGGCGCCTTGCGGCATTCTGGCGCTGGCGGTGAGCATTTCATTGCCACGGCGCATTGGTGGTATGCGCGAAACCTTGCAGCGGGTATCCGATGAATTGGATTTGAGCCTGCGCATGAACCCGGGTGGCCGCGATGAAATTGCCGACATTGCCGGTTCGATTAATCATCATCTGGATCAGATGGTCGATGTTATTCAGCACACGCTGAATTCGTCGCGTACGGTTTATGGCACCCTCAATCAATCGCGCGATATTTTGCAAAGTTCGATCAGCAAGGTAGACGAACAGCAAGACAGCATCGGCAGTATTGTCTCGGCGATCCATGAATTTAATCTGAGCAACGATGAAATTGCGCGCAGCATTCAGGGTGCAAACGAGCAGGCGATGGCCAGCGAAGAAATGAACAAAAGCGGTCAGGCCAACGTGCGGCAATTGAACAGCGATGTGGAATCACTGGACAGCGACATTCAGCAAACGTCCGCCATGGTGACCACCCTGTCGAACGAAATTTCCAGCATTACCGATATCCTCAGAGCCATTGACGAAATCGCCGAACAGACCAATTTGCTGGCGTTGAATGCGGCCATCGAAGCGGCCCGGGCGGGTGATCAGGGCCGGGGTTTTGCCGTGGTTGCCGATGAGGTGCGCAAGCTGGCGCAACGCTCGCAGTCATCGACCGAAGAGGTGCAGGCGATTACCACCAAGTTGCGCGCCGCCAGCGATAAAGCTTTGGAGTCGATGCAGCAAAGCAGTACTCGAACCGAATCGACCACCCGGCTGGTGCGCGAAAACGCCGGCACCATGGACAATATTTATCGCAGCGTTCAGACCATTGCCGAGATGATGACCAGCGTTAGCTCGGCCACACACGAACAGCAGGCGATGAGTCAGCAGATCAGCACCGATGCCGAGAACATCGGTGTCATCGCCAACAGCTGTGCCGACGCCATCAAAGGCACCGGCCAGGTATTGGAAGCCGCCAACAAAGAGTTTGACCAACTGCGTCAGCAATTGGAGCGGTTTCAGTTGGCGTGAGCGCCTGAACGCCCGGAAGACGCTTAACGCACGCTGCGCTGACGGGAGACGCCAGTTTGGCGAGCGCGCGGCGCTCCGTATTCGGCGTCTTCCGTTAAGCGTCTCCCGTCTCCCGTTAAGCATCTCCCGGCTGTGGCACACAGCCCCCCAACCCGCTACACTCCCCAGACCGCCGGCCCCAAACCGGTGGTCCATTGAACCCGATCCAGGCAGCAATGCCGGTGTCCGAGTTGCAGGGTTACCCTCAACCGGCCGGCTGTATTGGTGGCGTCGCTTACCGGCGGCGTGACTTGAATACGGGCTGAAGTCGCTCCAACTTCGGGAAGAGCGTCGTTCTTGGGTCTCAGACACAGGTGTTTGTCATGACACAGCCCGCCTCTGTCGCCGAGCCGGAAATGCTCTCCGGTGGCGAAATGCTCATCCGTTCGTTGAAAGATCAAGGCGTTGAATATGTATACGGCTACCCCGGTGGTGCGGTACTGCATATCTACGATGCCATCCATAAACAATCCGACGTCAAACATATTCTGGTGCGCCATGAACAGGCCGCTACCCATATGGCCGATGCCTACGCGCGCGCCTCGGGTAAGGCCGGCGTGGTACTGGTGACTTCCGGTCCCGGTGCCACCAATGCCATTACCGGCATTGCCACCGCCTATATGGATTCGGTTCCTATGGTGGTTATTACCGGCCAGGTGATGAGTCACCTGCTCGGCGATGATGCCTTCCAGGAAACCGACATGATGGGTCTGTCGCGGCCGATCGTTAAGCACAATATGTCGGTGCGCGATCCGGCGGATATTCCGACCATCATTAAGAAGGCGTTCTACATTGCCGAAAGCGGTCGGCCCGGTCCTGTCGTTGTCGATATTCCCAAAGACATGACCATGCCGAACGAGAAGTTTCCGTATGAATACCCGGACCGCATCAAGATGCGTTCCTACAACCCGGTGAAGAAAGGCCACAGCGGCCAGATTCGCAAAGCGGTGCACGCCATGCTGCAGGCCAAGCGGCCGATCATCTATGCCGGTGGTGGTGTGGTGCTGGGCAAAGCCAGCAAGGAATTAACCACGCTGGCGAAAACCTTGAACTTCCCGGTGACCAATACGCTGATGGGCCTGGGTGGCTACCCTGGCACCGATCGTCAGTTCGTCGGCATGCTCGGCATGCACGGCAGTTTTGAGGCGAACATGACCATGCACAACGCCGACTTTATTCTTGCTGTCGGCGCGCGCTTCGATGACCGGGTGACCAACAACACCAGCAAATTCTGCCCCGATGCGACCATCGTGCATATCGACATCGATCCGGCGTCGATCTCCAAAACCGTCACCGCCGACATTCCAATTGTTGGCCCGGTGAAACCGGTATTGAAGGAAATGCTGGAGCAGATCGAGCAGGCCAAGATGAAGGTCGACGAGGAAGCGTTGGGCGAATGGTGGGAGCGCATCGACGAGTGGCGTCAGCGTCACGGCGGTCGTTATCGCACCGACGATTCCGACCGCATGAAACCGCAGCACGTTATCGAAACGCTCAGCCGCATCACCAACGGTAACGCCTACGTCTGCTCGGATGTCGGTCAGCACCAGATGTTTGCTGCCCAGTACTACAAGTTCAACAAGCCCAACCGCTGGATCAACTCCGGTGGCCTGGGCACCATGGGCTTCGGCTTCCCGGCGGCCATGGGTGTGCAGTTGAACTACCCGGATGCCGATGTCGTTTGTGTCACCGGCGAAGGCTCCATTCAGATGAACATTCAGGAGCTTTCCACCTGCAAGCAGTACGGTTTGCCGGTGAAGATTCTCTGTCTGAATAACGGCTATCTGGGCATGGTGCGCCAGTGGCAGGACATGAACTACGAGTCGCGTTATTCCAATTCCTATATGGATTCGCTGCCGGATTTCGTAGCCCTGGCGGAGAGCTATGGTCACAAAGGCATTCGCATCGAAACCGCCGACGAGCTGGAAGGTAAGTTGGAAGAGGCGATGGCAGTGCGTGATCAAGTGGTCTTTATCGACGTTTTGGTTGATCAACACGAACATGTCTATCCGATGCAGGTACCGAACGGTGCCATGGCCGACATGTTCCTGAGCAAAACGGAGAGGACCTGATCATGCGACACATCATTTCTGTGCTGATGGAAAACGAAGCCGGTGCCTTGGCGCGGCTGGTTGGTCTCTTTGCTCAGCGTGGTTACAACATCGAGTCGCTGAACGTGGCGCCGACCGAAGACGAAACGCTGTCCCGCTTGACGCTGGTGACCATTGGTGAAGACAAGGTGGTCGAGCAGATCACCAAGCACCTGAACAAGCTGATCGAAGTGGTCAAGCTGGTCGACCTGACTGAAGGTTCGCACATTGAGCGTGAACTGATGATGATCAAGGTCCGCGCCACCGGCGCTCAGCGTGAAGAAGTCAAACGCACCTGCGACATCTTCCGCGGCCAGATCATCGACGTCACGCCGACCACTTACACCCTGCAAGTGACCGGCAACGAAGAGAAAGTCAGCGCCTTTTTGGAAGCGCTGTCCGGCTCGACGGTGCTGGAAGTAGCGCGGACCGGGGTGTCCGGTATTGCGCGTGGGGATAAGAGTTTGAGTTTGTAAGCGCTCACAGCGATGACGACTAAAGCGGGCTTTGCCCGCTTTTTTTGTGCCTGAGGATTGATATTGGTGTATCACCAGGTGCTATACTTTGTGCTGGTAATGAGGAGGCAAGGATGCGCATCTTCAAAAACCGTCGTTTTCAGCGCTGGGCAGATAAGGAAAGTCTGGCGGATGCTGTGCTGTGGCAAGCAGTACAGGAAATTGAGTAAGGTCTGGTAGACGCTTCTTTGGGTGGGAAATTGTTCAAAAAGCGCATTGCCAGTCTGGCTGGTGGGAAGCGAACTGGTTTCCGAACGATACTTGCCTACCAGGCTGGTGATAAAGCCTTCTTTATTTATGGTTTTGCAAAAAATGCGCGTGCGAATATTCGAGTCGATGAATTGCGTGCTCTGCGTCGCTATGGATTGGAGCTCTTTGGCTACAGTGACGCTGCGCTCGAGAAAGCCATAGCGGCAGAAGTCTTGATAGAGGTGAAAGCAGATGGCTGATTCTATTTTAGATGTTGTGCACGACAGTGCTCGGGAACTGCATGATGCCGGGCTGATGGATGAGATGACAATGCGCGAATTTGACGCTCTCTGTCTGCCACCGATTACTCAATACAGCGCCAGCCAAATTAAACAGATTCGCACCCGTAGCAAAGCCAGCCAGGCGGTTTTTGCCGCCTATTTGAATACCAGTCGGTCGACGGTGCAGAAATGGGAGCAGGGCGTGAAAAAACCCAACGGGGCCGCGCTGAAATTGCTGAACCTGGTGGATCGCAAAGGCTTGGACGTTTTGCTGTAGTCGCTGCTTAGTCGATCGATTTAGATAGCAAGAACTAAGCGGGCATGGCCCGCTTTTTTGTATCTATAGGTGCACTAAATTACTCGCTATAACCGCTCAAATAATCCGCGAGTTGTTCCCTTCCGCTAGCCGCGAACTCCGCTTGCAGTAAGGCCATAAAGGCCGTGACTTTGCTGCTTAGCAGACGTCGTTGATGATAGAGCGCCCAGACTTCCACCTCGCCATTGACCAGACGACCGTGCATCACCAAAGGTTTGGCTGCGAGGTCTGGTTGCACCATGGAGTACGGCAGCGCCGCCCAACCCAGTCCCGTTCGGACCGCATCCCCTTTTTCCCGCTAATCTGCGATGAACCTTTTTTATGGGTTTTTAGCGCCGGGTTGTTCGTCGTTTTACTCGCCATGGCGTTGCCGATGATCGGCGAATTATACGGCTCGGTGAGCGCAGAAATGCGCGTGCAGTAACGCCATAAAGGCTGGCACCTTACTGCTCAGTGACTGCCCCCCATTGATTTTTTCCGGCGGCCAAGCTGGAAATAAAAAACCGGCTCCGCATTTCAGCGAGGCCGGTCTTTTTGCAATCACTATCAGTAGAGGTAAACAGCGCCCGAACTAAGAGCGTCGTTATTTTTTAAAGGATCATAACCGTCGGGGTGGGCGTTTTGGCCTGCTTCCAGATCGTAACCGCCCACGCCTTTGCCGTTGCTGTTTTCACCGTCGGCCCCCACGGCCAAAGTCCGGCCATCGCCGCTGAGGTCGAGTGCGCTGCCGAAGTAGTCCCCCGCACCGGTATTGGCGGCTTTGATATAGCTTTCAAATTCCCATTGATTGTTGCGTTTGATGTAGCTGTAGGCAGCACCTGACTCATAGCCAGCAGAATCAGAATCGCGATTTTGCGTTTGGTCTCCATTCAGGCCCTTGGCGCTGCCGGATTCAGAACCAAAGCCATTAGCACCTGTACCTACCACCAAGCGTTGTCCGTCGTCACTCAGGCTGACCACGGAGCCGAATCTATTATCCGGTGCGGTATTACTGGCCTTGATGTAAGCCTGTTGCTCCCACTGCTCCTCGTTTTTGGTATACAGATAGGCCGCGCCAGATTTTGTGGATTCGCCAGCACCAGTATCGCCGGGTTCAGGCCCATCGACACCTTTGGCGTCACCATTCTCAAGATGGGCACCGACCGCCAATAGAGTGCCTGTCTTGTTAAGGCTGACCGAGATACCAAACTGAGCGCCTGTGGCTTTACCTTTGACGGAGCCTTTTTGCGTCCAGTTGTTGCTGTCGAAGCTGTACAAATAAACGGCATTTTCGTAGGGCGAGCCAACCGCCAAAGCCGTACCGTCTGCGCTTAAGCTGACACTGCTTTCCTCGCCTGCTTTCAGCGCATTACCTTGTTGTTGCCATTGCCATTCCCCGTTAGCTTCCTTGGACTCAAAGACATAGGCGGTGTCTACCCACCAAGCACCGACCGCCAACAGAGTGCCGCTGGCATCCAGACTGACGGAATAACCGAAAGTGGCATTAGTAACAGGCTCTTCGGGTTGTAAAGTAGCCTCTGGCAGCCACTCATTCTTATCCTCATCGTAACGAAACACATAAACCGCACCGGCAAAGTCGCGATCAGAGGGCGCACCCACCGCCAAAACCGTGCCGTTTTCGTTAAGGTTGACTGAGGTGCCAAACTCTGCAAGGCCGCTGGCATCGTTCGCTTTCAGATAGACCGGCGCTTGCCAACCGGTCTCGGGGTCTTTCGTGTAGATATAGACGGCTCCTGAAGAATCGCCTTCAAAGTTAGCCCCAACCGCCATCACCGTACCGTCTTTGTTCAGGCTGACGGACCCGCCGAAGTAGTCATCAGCGGCTGTATTACTTGCCTTCACATAACCAATGGCATCGACCAGATTATTCAGGTTGTTCTTGACCGGCAGTGTTTTGCTATCGACACAGTGGTCCTTGTCGCTGCCCAGGCGATAACAGGTACTGAGCAAATAGGTGTGGTTGTTGCGCGCAAAAAGCGGCACATCGGTTTCGGTGAAATGCAGTCTGCCGTCGCTGTCGGCGTCGCTGGCGAGAATTTTTTCGGCACCGGGCAGGCTGTCGTAATCCATATGGTCGGCACCGCGATTTTCTTTCAGTTGGTAATAGTCGGCACCGTCGACCGCTTGCCAACTGAAATGAAAGGCTTTGATGCCTTCGGGTTGCAGTTTCAGTTCGGCGGCTTTGGAAGGCAGTTCGGGTTTGGAGGTGGTTTCGTCACAGCCTGCAAGTGCAGCAGCGGTAACCAGAGTGGCGATTAATAAACCGCGGTGAAGCTTGGAGTTTGGGTGGTGTGTCATCATCTTCCCTGTCCTTGTGAGAGAATATAGGCGGCGAGTCGATGCCTCGCTTTTCCAGCTCGAACAGCTTAAAGGACGGCCGTTTGATTTATCGTGGTAAGCGACGTTGTAATATGAGAAAAATCGGCAAATTCGTGGGAATATTTGGAAATTTTCGCTTTTCCTGGCTGGATGGCAGCGTCAAGCGCACAAAAAAGCCGGCGCAAGGCCACTGCTGTCCCACAGTTGACGGCTCAATAAAAAAGCCTGAACCAAAGGGGTGCAATGTTTTTGACGAGAAAACGTTGTGCCACCAGAGGTTCAGGCTTTGTCCCATCACAGTAACGCCATAAAGGCTGGCACCTTACTGCTCAGTGACTGCCCCCCATTGATTTTTTCCGGCGGCCAAGCTGGAAATAAAAAACCGGCTCCGCATTTCAGCGAAGCCGGTTTTTTTACAATCACTATCAGTAAAGGTAAACAGCGCCCGAAACAAGAGCGTCGTTATTTTTTAAAGGATCATAACCGTCGGGGTGGGCGTTTTGGCCTGCTTCCAGATCGTAACCGCCTACGCCTTTGCCGTTGCTGCTTTCATAAGGGGCCCCGACCGCCAAGGTTCGGCCATCGCCGCTGAGCTCCAGTGCGTAGCCGAAGAAGTCCCCCGCACCAGTATTGGCGGCTTTGATGTAGCTTTCAAATTCCCATTGATTGTTGCGCCGGATGTAGCTGTAGGCCGCGCCTGAGGAATAGCCAGCGGAATCAGAATCGGGATTCTGCGTTTGGTCACCATTCAGGCCCTTGGCGCTGCCGGATTCTGTAGATTCATTACCTGTGCCTACCACCAGTCGCTGTCCGTCGTCACTCAGGCTGACCACGGTGCCGAAAGTATTATTCGGTCCGGTATTACTGGCCTTGATGTAAGCCTGTTGCTCCCACTGCTCCCCGTTCTTGGCATACAGATAGGTAGCGCCAGAATGTGTGGATTCGCCAGCACCTGTATCGCCGGGTTCAGGCCCATCGACACCTTTGGTGTCACCAGCCTCAAGATAGGCACCGACCGCCAATAGAGTGCCTGTCTTGTTAAGGCTGACCGAGTTACCAAAATAATCGCCTGTGGCTTTACCTTTGACGGAACCTTTTTGCGTCCAGTTGTTGTTTTCGCGGCTGTACAAATAAACGGTATCTTCGTTTGGCGAGCCAACCGCCAAAGCCGTACCATCCGCGCTTAAGCTGATACTGCTGTCCCGGCCTCCTTTCAGCGCATCACCTTGTTGCTTCCATTGCCATTCCCCGCTCACCTGATCTTCCTCGAACTTAAAGACATAGGCGGCGCTACCATCCTGATTAGCGCCTATCGCCAGCAGGGTACCGCTGGCATCCAGGCTGACGGAATGACCGAAAGAGGCACGCGCAACAGGCTTTTCGGGTCGCAAAGTCGCCTCTGGCAGCCACTCATTCTTACTCTCATCGTAACGAAACACATTAACGGCACCGACTTCTTTGTCTGTTTCAGCGTCCTTATGGGGCGCGCCCACCGCCAAAACCGTGCCGTTTTCGTTAAGGCTGACTGAGTTGCCAAAAAGATCATTGGCGCTGGCATCGTTTGCTTTCAGATAGATCGGCGCTTGCCAACCGGCCTCGGGGTCTTTCGTGTAGATATAGACGGCTCCTGAATTATTTAAATTGTTGTTTCCCTGTCCTGCGTCCGGATTGTCGTCTTCACCGTATGCCCCAACCGCCATCACCGTGCCGTCTTTGTTCAGGCTGACGGACCAGCCGAATTGGTCACGAGCGGCTGTATTACTCGCCTTCACATAACCAATGGCATCGACCAGATTATTCAGGTTGTTCTTGACCGGCAGTGTTTCGCCATCGACACAATGGTCCTTGTCGTTGCCCAGGTGATAACAGGTGCTGAGCAAATAGGTGTGGTTGTTGCGCGCATAGAGTGGCACATCGGTTTCGGTGAAATGCACAATGCCGTCACTGTCGGCGTCGCTGGCGAGAATTTTTTCGGCACCGGCCAGGCTGTCGTAATCCATATGGTCGGCACCGCGATTTTCTTTCAGTTGGTAATAGTCGGCACCGTCGACCGCTTGCCAACTGAAATGAAAGGCTTTGATGCCTTCGGGTTGCAGTTTCAGTTCGGCGGCTTTGCTTGGCCGTTCCGGGGCGGGAGGTTTGGGTTTTGAGGTGGTTTCGTCACAGCCTGCAAGTGCAGCAGCGGTAACCAGAGTGGCGATTAATAAACCGCGGTGAAGCTTGGAGTTTGGGTGGTGTGTCATCATCTTCCCTGTCCTTGTGAGAGAATATAGGCGGCGAGTCGATGCCTCGCTTTTCCAGCTCGAACAGCTTAAAGGACGGCCGTTTGATTTATCGTGGTAAGCGACGTTGTAATATGAGAAAAATCGGCAAATTCGTGGGAATATTTGGAAATTTTCGCTTTTCCTGGCTGGATGGCAGCGTCAAGCACACAAAAAAGCCGGCGCAAGGCCGGCTTTGTTTTGACTCTCTTTTTTAAACTTTTTTAACAGTGGGTTTAGACCGACTGCCCTTAGACGGAATAGTACATGTCGAATTCGACCGGATGAGTCGTCATCTGGATGCGAGTGACTTCTTCCATCTTCAGTTCGATGTAAGCGTCGATCATGTCGTCGTCGAATACACCGCCCGCTTTCAGGAATTCGCGGTCGGCGCTCAGGGCGTTCAACGCTTGTTCCAGGCTGGAGCAGACAGTCGGGTACTTGTCTTTTTCTTCCGGCGGCAGGTCGTACAGGTCTTTATCGGCCGAGTCGCCCGGGTGAATCTTGTTCTTGATGCCGTCCAGGCCAGCCATCAGGTAGGCGGAGAACATCAGGTAAGGGTTAGCGGTCGGGTCGCCGAAACGCACTTCGATACGCTTACCTTTCGGAGAGGAAACCCAAGGCACACGGATAGAAGCAGAACGGTTACGGGCTGAGTAAGCCAGCATGACCGGCGCTTCGAAGCCAGGAACCAGACGCTTATAAGAGTTGGTCGAAGCGTTGGCAAAGGCGTTCAGAGCGCGAGCGTGCTTGATGATACCGCCGATGTAGTACAGAGCCGTTTCAGACAGGCCAGCGTAGTCATCACCCGCGAACTGGTTAACCCCGTCTTTGGAGAAAGACATGTGCACGTGCATACCGCTGCCGTTATCGCCAACCAGCGGCTTAGGCATGAAGGTAGCGGTTTTGCCGTAGCCGTGAGCAACGTTGTGAACCGCGTACTTGAGGATTTGCACTTCGTCGGCTTTCTTGGTCAGAGAGTTGGCGCCAACGCCAATTTCACACTGACCAGCGGTGCCCACTTCGTGGTGGTGTACTTCAATTTCCAGGCCCATTTCTTCCATGGCTTCGCACATGGCGGCGCGGATGTCGTGCAGGCTGTCGACCGGAGGAACCGGGAAGTAACCGCCTTTGATGCCCGGGCGGTGACCCATGTTGCCGTCTTCGAAGACTTTTTCAGAAGACCAGGCGGCTTCTTCAGAGCTGACTTTGTAGAACGCACCAGAGATATCGGCGCCCCACTTAACGTCGTCGAAGATGAAGAATTCAGGTTCCGGACCGAACATGGCGGTGTCGCCCAGGCCGGTAGATTTCAGGTATTCCTCAGCACGCTGAGCAACAGAACGCGGGTCACGGTTGTAGCCTTCGCCGGTTGAAGGTTCAACGATGTTGCAGCGAACCACGACAGTGGCGTCTTCGAAGAACGGATCGGCGAAGGAGGCTTCGTCGTCCGGCATCAGAATCATGTCGGATTCGTTAATGCCTTTCCAACCAGCGATGGAAGAACCGTCGAACATTTTGCCGTCGGTGAAGAAGTTTTCGTCAACTTCGCTGGCCGGGATAGAAACGTGCTGCTCTTTACCCTTGGTATCGGTAAAGCGCAGGTCGACCCACTTGGCGTCGATATCTTTGAGCAGCTTCAGAGTTTTCGCTGACATTGTGTATCTCCAGGTTGAACGGCCATCTTGGCCGGTGAGCTTAATGTGCGGTTTCGGTTTCGCCGGTCGGGGGCGGCACCTTTAAGGTGCACGGTTACCGTTTTGCGCACCTGATCCACCAAAGGTTGTTGTCTAACCGGTGCCTAAGCACCAATAGTGTGAACAGTGTCGTCCGTTTCAGCAATTCTTATGCCACGCGTCAATGGCCGTTAGATTGGCGTTATCATGGGCTTTTATGCCGGTTTTGTACAATAGCGAGGCACTAATATGGTGCGTCTTTAATGGCAATGCTCAGCAATGGTGCGCTATTTTGGTGCGAAGTTGAAAGTCCGCACTGCGGATGAAAATTAAGCGCCGTCCGGCTATACTCCGCGCCCTTCAAATTACCGACTCCACCCGTCTGGTCAGACCCATGAAGTTTATTGTCAAACTCTTTCCTGAGATCACCATTAAAACCAAGCCGGTTCGTCAGCTGATGACCAAGAGTCTGGCGCAAAATCTGCGCAATGTACTGCGCCCTATCTGCGCTGGCGTGAAGGTGGTCAACAGCTGGGACGCCATCTCAGTGCGCACTCCGGATGACACCGCCGAGGTGGTCAACGAAGCCGTCGCCCAGGCGCTGGAATGTGTGCCGGGCATCAGCCAGGTTCAGGCGGTACAGGAATTTCCACTGACTGATTTCGATGCCATGGTGGCGGCGACACTCGAGGTTTGGGGTGAAGCGCTGGCGGGTAAAACCTTTTGTGTACGCTGTAAACGCATCGGCGAGCACGATTTCACCTCCATCGACGTTGAGCGTTATGTCGGTGGAGGCTTGAATCAGCAAAGCGCGGCGGCCGGCGTGCGCTTAAAGAACCCGGATCTGGAAATCCGCCTGGAAATCAAACACAACCGTTTTTATGTGGTTGAGAACAAGCGGCCGGGTCTGGGCGGTTATCCGCTGGGCACTCAGGAATCGGTGCTGACCCTGGTCAGTGGTGGTTTCGACTCGACGGTGGCGGCCTTCCAGATGCTGCGCCGTGGTGTGAAAAACCATTTTCTGTTCTTCAACCTCGGTGGTGCGGCGCACGAAAATGGCGTTAAGGAAGTCACCTATTACCTGTGGAAGAAGTACGGTGCCTCACACAAGACGCACTTTATTTCGGCGCCGTTTGAGGGCGTGGTCGAGGAAATTCTGACTCAGGTCGAAGACCGCTATATGGGCGTGGTGCTCAAGCGCATGATGATGCGCGCGGCCGAGCGCATCGCCGAAGAGCAGAATATTCCGGCGCTGGTGACCGGCGAATGCCTGTCGCAGGTATCGAGCCAGACCATGCCGAACCTGAACCTGATCGACGAAGTCACCGACCGTTTGGTGATTCGTCCGCTGATCGTCACCGACAAGCCGACCATCATCGACCAGGCACGCGCTTTGGGAACTGCGTCCTTTGCTGAGCGCATGCCGGAATACTGCGGCGTGATTTCACGCAAACCGAACGCAGCCTGCAAACGACCGGCTTTGCTTGAAGCCGAATCGGCTTTTGATATGGCGGTGCTGGAAGCGGCGATCGCCGAGCGGCGTATCGAGAATGTTGATCAGTTGACCTGGACCGATCAGGAATCGCTGAACCAAAGCCTGCCCAGTTTGAGCGCGGCCGATGCCGTGGTGATCGATGTGCGTCACCCCAGCGAAGCCGAGGCCGAGCCGTTGGAATTGGCTGATCGCGAAGTGGTGCAGATTCCGTTTTACAGCCTCAACCGTCGTTTTGCCGAGCTCGATGGCGCTAAGCAATACCTGCTGTATTGCGATAAAGGCGTAATGAGCAAGCTGCATGCGTTGCATTTGCAGGACGCTGGCTTTGCGAATGTCGGGGTGTATCGCGGTTAGTCGAATTCAGCGGCGAGGGACCCCTTTGGGTTTCCCGCTGGAGATCCCGGATACGGCTGGCGCCGTTCCGGGATGACCATCTAGCCCTGGCGATTTGCCAGCGCGAGCAGCCAATCTTTCAACACCTGCCCGGCCACTTCGGCATCTTCGGCGGTGATCGATTCATCCGGATGGTGGCTGATGCCGCCTTCGCAACGCACGAACAACATGCCGACCGGGCAGATAGACGCCATGGCCATCGCATCGTGACCGGCGCCGCTGTGCAGGTAGCGCGGTTTTAGGCCGAGCTGTTCGATGGCGCTGGCCAGGGTGCTTTGCAGTTGGTCGTCGCAAGCAACGGCCGGTGCAGCGTGAATTTCTTTCCAGCTCATCTCGATGCCGCGTTCGGCGCAGGCGACTTTGGCGGTGTCCCAGATCATATCCAGCGCGGAATCGCGTTCGTTGTCTTTTTCGCTGCGGATGTCGAGGCTGATCTGGGCGTTGCCGGCAATGACATTGACCGCGCCTGGCTTGGCCTGAATTCGGCCGACCGTGGCGGTGACGCCGTGCTCGCGGGCGACCCTTTCCACGATCAGCGTAAATTCGGCGGCGGCGGCCAGTGCATCGCGGCGCAGATGCATCGGCACGGTGCCGGCGTGGCCAGCCATGCCGGTGAAGTCGATGTTAAAGCGGCGCGCCCCGGCGATGGCGGTGACGATGCCGACCGGTAAGTCTTCAGCTTCGAGTACCGGGCCTTGTTCGATATGGGTTTCCAGGTAAGCCAGCACCGATTCACCGGCACGGCTGGCCTGGCCGACGGCGTTGATGTCGAGCCCGAATCGCTCGAAGGCTTCGGCCATGCTGATGCCGTTGGTGTCTTTGATGGCGGCCCAGTTCGGGTCCCACTGGCCGATCACCGCGCGGCTGCCAAGCAAGGTGGAGCTGAAGCGCGAACCTTCTTCATCACCGAAGCCGACCAGATCGAGGTGAAACGGCAGTTTGGTGCCTTGATTCTTTAGCTCGATCATCACCAACAGCGGCAGCACCACACCGAGAATGCCGTCGTAGATGCCGCCGTTGGGAACGGTGTCGAGATGCGAGCCGAGAATGACCACTGGAGCGTCGGGATTATCGGCGGCTAAGCGTCCCCAAAGATTGCCCGCAGCGTCCTGCCAGGAAGGCAGATCTGCCGCCTGCAGCCAGCTGGCAACCAGAGCATTGGCCTGGCGATGCTGGTCAGTCAGGTAACAACGTTCCATCTGGCCGGGAGTGGCGGTCAGGGTGGCGAGTTCGTCGCACCATTTTAGTGCGCCCGTTCCGAAGGAACTCATGCAAGACTCCGATAGCTTTGGTAGGCGGCGTCGATAGCGGCGCCTGCCGTAAAGGAATGGCCAGCGCGGCGCAGACAATGCTCCAGCGCCGAGAGGGTGGTGAGTACGGCATCCATCCGGGCGTTGTAACCCATGGTGCCGACGCGCCAGACCTTGCCGGCGAGCGGGCCGAAGGAAGTGCCGATCTCGATGTTGAAGTCGTTCAGCAGCACAGCGCGTACCGCTTCGCCGTCGATGCCGTCGGGAATAAAGACTGCGCAGACGTTGTTCATGCGGTGTTCGAGGTTGCCGTAGGGTTTTAGATTCATCGCGGTCAGACCGGCGAGCATGGCGTTGCCGTGCATCCGGTGGCGTTCGACGCAGGCATCGAGGCCTTCCTCGGCCATGATCTGTCCGCATTCGCGCGCGCAGTAGAGCATGGAGGTGGCTTCGGTGTGGTGGTTGAGGCGCTTTTCGCTCCAGTAGTCGAGGATCATCGGCAGGTCGAAATAGTTGGAGCGGATGCGCGGGCCGAGTTCTTCGTCGCTATCGCTGGCGCGCAAACCGGCTTCAATGTGGTGGCGTTTGCGGATCACCTCGACAAAGCGGTCGCTGAGGGTGATCGGCGCAATGCCCGACGGGCCGCCGAGGCATTTTTGTAAACCGGCAGAAACGGCATCCAATCCCCATTCATCGGTTTTCAGCCTATTGCCGCCGATGGAGGCAGTGGCGTCGCAGTAGAACAGCACATCGTACTGTTGGCACAGCGCGCCGAGTTCAGCCAGCGGTTGCAGCATGGTGGTCGAGGTATCGCCCTGAACGGTGGCGAGCAGCTTGGGCCGCACCTTTTTAATCGCCGCTTCAACCTGTTCCGGCTGGGCAACTTCGCCCCAGGGCACGTCAATGCTGTGTACCTCGGCGCCGGCGCGTTCGGCAATTTCCACCAGCAGATGACCGAAACGGCCCATGACTGGCACCAGCACCTTATCGCCCGGTTCGATGACTGAGACCAGCACCGCTTCGATGCCGGCGCGGGCGGTGCCGTCGACCATCAAGGTCCAGCGGTTCCGGGTATCGAAGACGCCGCGATAGAGCGCCATCACATCGTTCATATAGCCGGTCATCACCGGGTCATATTGGCCGATCAGTTGCGTCGACAGCGCATTCAACACGCGCGGATAAGCGTTGATCGGCCCCGGACCCATCAACAGGCGCGGTGGCGGGTTCAGGCGTTGCTGTTCAGGTGCGGGCATGGAAAAACCTCAGTTCAGGATCAGAGCACCAGCTGCGCGAGCATGCGCACACCGGTGATCAGCAAAACAATGGCAAAGACTTTTTTCAGCTTGGTGGCGTCGAGTGCATGGGCAATACGCGCACCGACCGGTGCGAACAAAACCGTCAGCGGCACGATGCAGATAAAGCCGAGCAAATTGACCAGGCCGTAAGTGCCGGCCGGTGCATCGATCGGCGTCTGGCCGGCAATCAACAAGGTGAGGGCGGCCGGCAGAGAAATAATCAGACCAATGGCGGCGGCGGTACCGACGGCACGATGCGCCGGGTAGTTGCAGGCGGTCAGGGTGGGAACGCTCAGAGTACCGCCACCGATGCCGACCAGTGCGGAAAACAAACCGATTAACGCCGCCATAATGGATTGCCCGGCTTTGCTGGGCAGGCGTTGAAACATCGGCGGGCTGCCAGCGCGCAGCAACATGTTCAGCGCCGCCAGGGTGGCGATGACCCCGAACAGAGTGGTCAGCCATTCGCCTTCGGCGATGGTCACCAGATAACTGGCCAGCAACACGCCGAGCAGCACAAACGGCGCCCAGAGTTTGAGCAGGGCGAAATCGACATTGCCTTTGGCGTGGTGGGCGCGGATGGAGCTGAGCGAGGTGGGAATGATGGTCGCCAGCGAGGTGGCGGTAGCGATGATCATGGCCGAGTCGGCGGAAACACCCAGTCCCTGAAACACGAAAAACAATACCGGCACGATGACGATGCCGCCGCCGACGCCGAGTAGGCCAGCGAGAATGCCAGCGAATACACCGGTGGCTGCCAGGGTAAGGATCAGTGGCAGGGCGGAACTGAAGGCTTCCATCAATAATTCTCCTAAGGTCAGTTTTGAACCAGGGCGCGGCCGTCGCTGCGCGGATCGGTTGCGGCCTCGAGTCGGCCATTGGCGTAGCGACGAATGGCACCGGCATGGCCCATCATTTCGCTGTGTTCGGGAACGCTGACCAGATCGTGGCCGCGGTGTTGCAGATCGCCGGCGATACGCGCCGCCAGATCGGCCTCCAGCTTCAGGTTGTTGCTGCTGTCGCCCCAGGTGCGACCGAGCAGCCAGCGGCCGTCGGCGATGCTGTCTTCCAGCGAACGACCTTCCAGCAGATGCCGCATCATCAAGGCCGCCTGGGTTTGCGGCTGGCCCTCACCGCCCATGGTGCCGTAAACCAGGCGGTCGCCACCGCTCAGGTCAGCGTAGGCCGGGTTCAGTGTGGTGAATGGCCGGGCACCGGGACGCAGCCGGTTGGGATGGCTGTTATCGAGCTTGAAGCTGAGGCCGCGATTGGTCCAGACGATGCCGGTGTCGGGGCACACCACGCCCGAACCGAATTCCCAGTACAGGCTCTGGATGTAGCTGACCATGGTGCCGTCGGCATCGACGCAGCCGAGCCAGACGGTATCGCCGGGTTTGGCCGGGTGAGGCCAGGGCGCGGCGCGGTTAAGTTGAACCTGATGCGCCAGGGCGTCGAGGTTGTCGCCTTCCAGTTGATTGAAGTAAGCCGGCGGCAGGTGATCGGGGTCGGCGATCAGACGATCGCGGGCGCGAAAGGCGACTTTGGTGCATTCGACCAGCAGATGAACCCGGTCGGCCTCGCTCTTGGCTTGATCACGCACCCGGTCGAACAGCGCCAGGATCATCAGCGAGGCCAGGCCCTGAGTCGGTGCCGGGAAGTTAAACAGGTCGCCATCGCGGGTTTTGGTGGTCAGCGCCTGCGGCTGGCGCACCCGGTAGTTTTGCAAATCGCTGCGCGTCAGCGGACTGCCCGCCTTATCGAGGCTGCGCGCCAGGCTCTGGCCGACATCGCCCTGATAGAAGTCGTTTAAACCGGCAATGGCCAGATGTTCCAGGGTGTCGGCCAGCTTGGGATTGCGCAACTGCTCGCCTGTGTTCAACGGGCGATTATCCGGCGTGTAGATCGATTGATAGCCGGTGAAGGTCGTGAATTCTGCGGACACCTTGGCGGATGCTGCAGCCAGGCTGTCGGTGACGCGGATGCCGCTGCGCGCCAGATCCAGTGCCGGTGCGAGTAAATCCTGAAGCGGCCGGTGGCTGGGCAGTAAGTCGAGCGCGGCCTGCCAGCCGGCAACCGCGCCAGCGGTGGTCAACGCCGAACGACCGCCGCGGTCGGGAATGCTCTCAAAACCCAGGGCACGATAACCATCGATGCTGGCCTCAGCGGCGGCGCTGCCGGTGGCATCGATGGCGATGGGTTTGCGTCCGGCCGGACTGATCAGCCAAAAGCCATCACCACCGAGGCCGTTCATATGCGGATAGGCGACAGCGATAGCAGCGGCGGCGGCCACCATGGCTTCGATGGCGGTGCCGCCATCGGCCAGAACGCTGGCGCCGGCTTCGGTGGCCAGAAAGTGGGGGCTGGTGAGGGCGTAAGGCATGGCACGGTTTCCGGTAACGTACGTTTCGTTTATTTCATACTAAGAAACAAGTGTTTCTTAGGCAAGGTTGATCAGGGTTCCAACTCGTCCAGCCGATGATAGCTTTGTTCGATGCGTTCAATGCGCTCGCGCGTTGCTTGTGGAAAGCGCTGCATCATGCCGTTGGCTATCAGCGACACCCAACTCATGGGGGCGGCATAGCTGGCAAAAGGGCCGGTGGATTCGAGCGGTAATACCAGATGATGTTCGGGACGATTCGGTGGTTGGTAGCCGGGTTCGCTGATCAGCACCAGAGTTGCTGGCCCGGCCAGCAGTTGGCTGATTAAACGACGAAAGCCCTGATGGCGTCGGCGCAGACCAAAGAGCACCACCCAGTCGTCAGCGTCGAGCGGGCCCAGTTGTTCCGACAACGATTGGCCTGGCCGTGGCAGCGCCTGAACGCTGTCGCGCAGTTGCAGCCATTGGGTTTCAGCATGCAGCGCCAGCGGGAAGTTGTTGCGTAAGCCCAGGCAATAGAGTCGGCGTGCCTGATAGAGGCCGCTGATCAGTTCATCGAGATGATCGGTACCGAGCCAGGTTTGGGTGTTGCTGCGCTCTTGCGCCAGATGGCTGTCCAGGTCGGTGGCGTCACCGGCGCGTGGTAGCAGTGGACTGCCGGGGTTGGGCGATTGCCGTAAAACTTCGCGCGCAGCGTTGAAATCATCGAAACCCAGGCGCCGGAATAAGCGACTGACAGTGGCTTTGCTGACGCCTTGCAACTGGCTCAGTTCGGTCAGCGAATAGGTGGCGGCACGATTGGCTTCGGCGAGCAGGAATTCGGCGACGCGTCGTTCGGTAGGGGGGAGTTCGGCCCAGTGTTGCTGGATGCGATCGGAAAGTGGCATGGGGCGTCCATGAAACAAGTCTTTCGTCATTGAAACACTTGTTTCATGGGTGCGCCAGCCTCAATGCGTTGAGACGTTTCAGTCGTTGCGGCTATTCATCCGTAGCAACAAAGGACAGATAGCGGTTCTTACCACCGGCCTTGGCTTGATACATGGCCTGATCGGCGGCTTCGTAAAGGCTGTTGAAGTCGCCACCCTGGTGCGGATAGACCGCTACGCCCATGGAACATTGGCTGTTGAAAGTTTGGCCGCTCCAGTCGATGGGCAGTTGTAATTCTTCGAACAGCTTGCTGGCGATGGTTTCGATCTCGTTGGCGTTGTCGAGGCTGGCCAGGACGATAAACTCGTCACCGCCGAGCCGCGCCACGGTGTCGGACTGGCGCACGCAGTTGCGCAGCCGTTCAGCAATGGCACGCAGTAACGCATCGCCCGCCGGATGGCCGCGCTGATCATTGATGATTTTGAAGTCATCCAGGTCGATCACCAGGATGGCAACATGACCGCCGCGTCGCTCCGCCGCAAAGCTCAGTTGCTGGAAGCGATCTTCCAGTAACAGCCGATTGGGCAGGCCGGTCAGGGGATCGTGGAAGGCCAGATGCTGGAAGGTGTCGCGGTCGTTTTCCAGGCTGCGCTGGCGTGCTTTGAACTCGGAAATGTCCTGGATGGCGCCAACCACATAACTGCGTTCGCTGGAATCGATGGCGGTCTGAGCGCTGATGCGCAGCCAGCGTGCCGGTTCAAAGCCATCCAGCCTGACTTCGAAATCGGTCGGCTGGCCGCTGTCCTGGGTGCGTGCGACTTCATGCAGCAGGCGTTTTTGCGAGCCGGGATTGAACAGCTTGAGGATGCTGTCGAGGCCTTTGTCGTAGGCCTGTGGAATGGCCAGTATGCGGTAAGTCTCTTCGGTGAAGCTGAATTGCTGACGTTGGCTGTCGAATTCCCAGCCGCCAATGCGCGCCATGCGGTTGGTTTGCTGCAGCATGTTCTGGCTGTGTCGCAACTGATTCAGCGCCTGCTTATAGCTGCTGATGTCGCGCAGAATAAACCAGGAACCGTTGATCTCGCCGCGACTGTCGCGGAAGGCGCTGGCGCGGATGGAGATCGGCACCACTTGTCCGCCTTTGTGCATGATCTCGGTTTCAATCACGTCGGTGTAGCCGCGTTCATTGAGTTGCTGACGGAATTCCGCCTCGGTTTCTTCCCAACCCGGTGGCAGCAGGTCGGCGAATGCCAGGTTACTGAGCTCTTCGCGGCTGTAACCGGTCATATCCAGGTAGGCCTGGTTGGCGTAGCGCAGCTGGTTCTGGTTGCCCCAGAAGGCGATGGCATCGAGGCTGTTGCGAAACAGCGCGCGGAAACGGCGTTCGCTGCTGGTCAGGCTTTCGATCAGTTGATTGCGCAAGCTGCTGTCGCGGCTGATCGACCAGACGCCCGCCGGATTGCCAGCATCATCGGTGACCGGAACCGGGCGTATGGACGCCGGTATCCAATGACCTTCGGCGTGGCTGTAGTGGATCTCGAACAGGCCGCCGACGTCGCCGTTAAGCAGTTTTTGCTGCAGGCTGTTGATATCACCGGACAGATGGTCGGCGGCAATAAAGTCGGTAAAGGAGCGACCGATGATGTCGCTGGCATTGCGCCCGAGCATGTCGAAAAAGGCCTGGTTGGCCAGTTGATAACGACCGTCGGTGCCGATAAAGGCAATGCCGTCGAGGCTCGATTCAAACAGCGGTGTCAGCCGCTGGTGCAGGCAGCGGCCTTCCTGGTCTGCCCCGACGATGACGATAAATCCCTGTTCACCAGCATCGTCGAACGCCAGCAGGCGAACCTCAACGCGCTGGTTGCTGGCGCTGTTGGTAATCAGCCGAGATGGATTCTCCAGGCCGGCCAGGAACTGGTCGTGCAGGGCTGGAAGAAAAGTGTGCAGAGGCGCACCAACGATATCGTCGGTGCAACCAAACCAGGAATGCCAAGCGGCATTGACCTGGAGAATAAGCCCTGTCCCGTTACAGACTGCCTGGGGCGAGGGGCTTTGTTGAAACGCGGCCAGAAGAGGTGACCGCTTGTCACCCTGGTTCACGAACAGCCCTCTTTATGCATCGACTCCATCAGGGAGCCGGAAAAGGCCGTCGTTTTTGCGCGGCCAGGTGGCGGGAGACGTACAGCGGCCTCGTTCCCGGCAAATTTTTGTTGTTAGCTGAGTAACAAATCAGTTAGGGGCTTGCGCCGATTCACCCTGCTTTTGCTTGCTCTGCTGGAACAGCACGTCGAAGTTAACCGGCGCCAGCATCAGCGCCGGGAAGCTGCCTTTGGTGACGGCAGAATCGACTGCTTCGCGGGCGTAAGGGAACAGCAGCGATGGGCAGTAGGCGCCCAGCATCTGGTCGCGGGCGTCTTCGGTGAAACCGCCCAGGTTAAAGATGCCGGCCTGTTGAACTTCGACCAAAAAGGCGGTGGTTTCACCCAGTTTGGATTCCACGGTAACCACCAGGATGACTTCGTAAACACCTTCGCTCAGCTCACGGGTTTTGGTGTTCAGATCGAGTTTGACCTGAGGTTTCCATTCCTGCTGAAAGATTGCTGGGGTGTTGGGTGATTCGAAAGAAACGTCCCGGGTGTAGATGCGTTGAATGCCGAATTGTGGTTTTTGTTGTTCGCTCATGATGACTCCGGTGTTGAATGCTAAAAAATACTCAAAGCGTTAATGAGGGTCGCTCTCCTGGTTCAGCAACTGGTCGAGCTGGCCACTGTGTTCTAGGGCATAAAGCTCGTCGCAACCGCCGACATGGACATCGCCAACCCAGATTTGCGGCACGGTGTAACGGCCGCTTAACTGCATCATTTCCTGTCGCTTTTCCGGTTCGTCGTCGACCGGGATTTCCGTGTAGCGAGCGCCTTTATGTTCCAGCAGCGCTTTGGCGCGGGCACAAAAACCGCACCAGCGAGTCGTGTATAAAGTGACTGTTGCTTGCTGTGCCATCAGGATTAACTCGCTTGGACAGATAGGATTAAGACTTTACCAGTGGCAAGCTGGAGTTTTGCCATTCCAGAACGCCACCACGCAGTTTGTGCAAGTTTTTGTAGCCGGCCTTGGTCAGCAAAGCGCCGCTGGCGCCGGCACTGGTGCCGGTTTTGCAAACCAGGATGATGGGCTTGTCTTTATAGGCGTCCAGTTCGCTCATGCGGTTGGCAAATTCACGCGAGGGAATATTGATGGCGCCGGGCAGATGACCTTTGCGGTATTCGTCTTTGGGGCGCAGGTCGACGACTTTGGCGTCCTGGCTGTTGATCAGGGTGGTTGCCTGCTGTGGCGAAACACCTTTACCGCCTTTGCTGCTTTCGGTCGCCAGCAGGGCTGCTAACAGCGCCACCCAGATGGCCGCCAAAATCCAATGGTTGATCACGAATTCGAACAGTTGTTGGAGCATAAGGTCCTGACTCTAAAGACGGTGAAAAATTAAGCGCCGGAGTATACACCAGCGACCCGGCCAGCCATAGCCGCAGGCAAGCAATCGTGGCGATAGCCAGACCCGGCCGTCGTCAGACTCGCTAGATGGCCGCGGAATCAGTACACTAACGCTATGTAATTTTCCTACATTATTGAACTCATAATTAAGTTGGAGGTAGACCCATGGCGGTTGCAAAGCCAGCAGTACTGGTGATTCTCGACGGCTTTGGCCACAGTGAGACGTCTCAGTCCAATGCCATCGAAAAAGCCAAGGCCCCGACCTGGAAGCGGTTGTGGCAGGAATATCCGCATTCACTGATTCACACCTCGGGCATGAACGTCGGCCTGCCCGAGGGCCAGATGGGTAACTCTGAAGTCGGCCATATGAATCTGGGCAGCGGTCGCATCGTTTATCAGCAACTGACCCGCATCACCAAAGACATCGAAGACGGTGCCTTTTATGAAAACCCCGAGCTGACCAAGGCCGTAGACAAGGCTGTATCCAGTGGTAAAGCGGTGCATATTCTCGGTCTGCTGTCGCCCGGTGGCGTGCACGCTCATGAAGATCATATTCACGCCATGGTCGATCTGGCCGTTAAACGTGGCGCCGATAAAGTCTATGTTCATGCCTTCCTGGATGGTCGTGATACACCGCCGCGTTCGGCCCTGCCGTCGATTGAAAAGCTGGAAAGCAAACTGGAAAAACTGGGTGTTGGCGGCATCGTCTCGCTGATCGGTCGTTACTACGCCATGGACCGCGATAACCGTTGGGAGCGCGTCCAGGCTGCCTACGATCTGCTGACCCAGGGCAAGGCCGACATCGTTGCCGGTACGCCAATGGATGCGCTGTCGGCGGCTTACGATCAGGATAAAGACGACGAATTCGTGCCGGCTTCCTCGATCCGTGCTGAAGGCGGCGAAGCGGTGAAACTCGAAGACGGCGATGCCGTTGTCTTTATGAACTTCCGTCCCGACCGCGCCCGCGAAATCACCCGCGCCATCATCGATGATGGCCTGGAATCTGATCTGGATCGCTCGGTGCGTCCGACGCTGGGCGCCTTTGTCTGCCTGACCGAATACGCCGCCGACATCGACGCGCCGGTGGCGTATCCGCCGGAGTTGCTGAGCAATACGCTCGGTGAGGTGATGGAGCAACAGGGCAAGAAACAACTGCGCATTGCTGAGACCGAAAAATACGCTCACGTCACCTTCTTCTTTAATGGTGGTCGTGAAGACGTCTTCGACGGTGAAGATCGTATTCTGGTGCCGTCACCCAAGGTCGCCACCTACGATCTGCAACCGGAAATGAGCGCCCCGGAAGTGACCGAAAAACTGGTTAAGGCAATTGATGACGGCACTTACGATCTGATTGTCTGCAACTACGCCAACGGCGATATGGTCGGCCACACCGGCAAGATGGACGCGGCTATTAAAGCGGTGGAAGCGCTTGATGAAGCGCTGGCCAAAGTCACCGAAGCGGCCTTGCGCGCTGGCGGTGAAGTACTGATTACCGCAGACCATGGTAATGCTGAGCTGATGGTCGATCCGGAATCCGGCGGTGCCGTGACCAGTCACACTACCTTCCCGGTGCCGTTGGTTTATGTCACTGAAACCAACAAGAACGCCAAGCTGGCTGAAGGTCGTTTGGCTGACATCGCGCCAACCTTGCTGGCGATGATGGGTCTGCAGCAACCGTCCGAGATGACTGGCCACAGTCTGATCGAAAGCTAAGCGCCTGAACGGGCCGCTGGTAAAGGTGACGAAAGGGGGCCGCCCGGTCCCCTGGCGTCGCTGGTCTGCTTGGGGTAGCCTGCTGTGCCCATGCCAATGCATTTGAATCCGGGCTCCGCTGACTTGGTACGTCCTTTCCTTTTTTTCCGTCTTTTCTGTGTGCTCGGGTTCTGTCTCGTCGCACCGTTGTGGCTGTCGGCCTGGGCGGAAGATGATCTGACCTTGCGGCAACGCGAACTGCAACAGTTGCAAGGTCAGATCCAGGCGCTGGAAGCGGAATTGCGTTCCCGGCGCAACGATGTCTCGGAACAGCGCCAGGCCCTGGAAACCACTGAGCGACGTCTGGGTGAAAACAATCGACGCTTGCGCGAAACCGAGTCGCGGTTGACTCAGGCACGCAATCAACTGGATGCGCTGACCGCCGAACAGCGCGATCTGGAACAAAAGCAGGCGGAACAGCGCGATACCATTCGTGCCATCCTGCGTCTGGCTTATAAGCAAAACAATCAGCCGCTGATCAAATTATTGTTGTCCGGCCAGCGCCCGGAAGAGCTGGCACGGCAGATGCACTACTTCGCCATCCTCAACGAGGATCAAAATGCCGCCTTGCAGGCTTGGGTGGAACGATCCGAGCGGCTGTCGGCTAATATTGACGAACAAGAGCAATTGACCGAGCAGTTGCAGAACGATCGTCAACAATTGGCGCAGACGCGCGACGAGCTGGCGCAGCAAAAGAACCGGCGCAGCCAGATTCTGGCCAATCTCAATGCCGAGGCCGAAGCCGCCGAAGCAGAGCTGGCGCGTAAGGAAGCTGAGCAGGAACAGCTCAATGAGTTGATTGAACGCATGCAGTCGGAATTGGCCGATCTGGAGTTCAATTTTCCCCAAGGCTCCGATATGGCAGAGGTTAAAGGTCGCCTGCCTTGGCCGGTTGACGGCTCGTTACGGGCAGGTTTTGGCCGTCCCATCGACGGTTCGCGCTTGAATTGGCAAGGTTGGTGGATTGGCGCCAATACCGGCACTGCCGTGCATGCCATTCATCGCGGCCGGGTGGTGTTTGCTGACTGGTTGAATGGCTTTGGCCTGTTGATCATTCTCGATCATGGCGATGGTCTGATGACGCTCTATGGGCGTAATCAGGCCTTGTTGCGCGACGTCGGTGCCTGGGTGGGCGCCGGCGATGTGATTGCCGAGGTGGGCCAATCCGGTGGATTTACCGAGCCAGGCCTGTATTTTGAGTTACGCCGCAACGGTCGTCCGGAGAATCCGGATGACTGGTTGCTGAATCGTTAGTGGGTCTTATGGCGTTAACAGTGAGACCTTCTAGTGACCGAACAGCCGTGCTAACTGAGCCAGGGTTGCTTAGAATGGCGGCAGTTCCGACACCGCAGAACGCGCCCCGGGTGACGCTATGCCATCGAACACAGACGCGAAAGGAACCCTTATGAAGTTGATTCGCAGCCCCTGGTTGACTGCACTGACGGCCTTGATTGTTGGTATTTCCATCGGTATTGCCAGCAGTGTCCACGCCGAAAAAAGTCAGACCCGCCTGCCGGTAGATGACGTCCGTATGCTGTCTCAGGTACTGGATCGTATCAAACAGGCTTACGTTGAAGAGATTGATGACAGTGAACTTATTGAAAGTGCCATTGAAGGCATGCTGTCCGGTCTCGACCCACATTCCGATTACCTGACCCCGGAAGACTTCGCCGATTTGCGCGAAAGCACCTCGGGTGAATACGGCGGCCTGGGTATTGAAATCACTCTGGATGAAACCGGTTTTATCCGTGTGGTCGCGCCCATCGACGATACCCCGGCGTTTCGCGCGGGCATGCAGTCGGGCGATCTGATCACCCAGATCGATGACACCCCGGTAAAAGGCATGACGGTCAACGATGCGGTCACCCTGATGCGCGGTGAGCCCGGCGATCCGATTGAACTGACAGTGGTGCGCGAAGGCGAGAACCAGCCGCTGACCATCGAAATCGTGCGTGATGTTATTCAGATCACCTCAGTGCGCCAGCGCATGCTCGAAGACAACTTCGGTTATGTGCGCATCTCCCAGTTCCAGGAACGCACCGGTCGCGACTTTGTCGAAGCCATGGACACCTTGCGCAGTGAAAACGGCGGTCCGTTGGATGGCATGGTGCTGGACTTGCGCAATAACCCCGGCGGCGTGCTGCAAGCCTCGGTCGAGGTGGTCGATGCGCTGATTTCCGAAGGCCTGATCGTCTACACCGAAGGTCGTCTGCCCAACAGTGCCAGCCGCTTCCGCGCGCATTCTGAGGATCCGAGCGAAGGCGTCAATCTGGTGGTGCTGATCAACGGTGGCAGTGCCTCGGCTTCGGAGATCGTTGCCGGTGCCATTCAGGATCATCATCGCGGCATCATTATGGGCACGCGCAGCTTCGGTAAAGGCTCGGTGCAAACCATTCTGCCGCTGGATGAAAGCCATGCCATCAAGCTGACCACGGCGCGCTATTTCACGCCGTCAGGCCGTTCCATTCAGGCGCAGGGTATCGTGCCGGACATTGAAGTTCGTCCCGGTAAACTGACGCAGGAAAACGGCAATCCTTATTACACCGAAGCGGATCTGGCCGGTCACCTGGCTAACCCGGAAGGTGAAAACGGCAGTGAAGATCGTGCCGAAGACAGCACTGAAACCGATACCCAGCTGATTGATGATTATCAGCTGTATCAGGCGCTGACAGTGCTCAAAGGCATGCGCTTTTTGAATGGCGCACGTTAACAGCAGCAAAGGCGTGCGTTGGGTTGGTCTGTGCCTGTTGTTGGCGTGGACCGGCCTGACTCAGGCTTCGACGCAGGTTGCCATCGTCGTTGACGATCTGGGCAACCAATGGCGTGCGGGGCTCAGCGCCATCAACATTCCCTTCGTTCAAACGCTCGGCATTATGCCCGGGCGTCCTTTTACTCAAGCGCTGGCACAGGAAACTCATCGGGCTCAAAAGACGGTGATCGTGCACGCGCCGATGTCGAACCAGCGTGGGTTGCCCTTGGGGCCTTTGGGGCTGGATCGTAACGAAGGGCGTGAGCAGTTGTTAGCCAATCTGCTGGCCGGACTCGACGGCGTGCCCTTTGCCGAAGGGTTGAGCAATCATATGGGCAGCCAGCTGACGCGCGATGCCGAAGCCATGGGTTGGGTGATGGCGGAGTTGAAAGAGCGCCAGCTGTTTTTCTTTGACTCATTGACCATTGCCGATTCCCAGGGCTGGCGGGTCGCCGATGCCATGGGAGTGCCCTGGTCGCGGCGGCGCATCTTTCTCGATCATGAGCGCACGCCGGAGTTTCTTGCCCAGCAGTGGCAGCAGGCGTTGGCCATCGCGCGCAAGCAGGGCAATGTGACCATCATCTGTCATCCCTATCCGGAAACGCTGGCGTTCTTTGCCGGCCTCGACCCGGCTGACTATCCCGATATCGAATGGGTGTCGTTAAAACCCTTACTGCATCAACCGCAGCCTTTGCCCATTGAACCTGAGCCGGCGCCCATCGCGCCTGATCGCAATCTCTGGGTCGAGCGGCCGCATGGTATGCCCAAAGGTTCATGACCGGTTCAGCTTTCTGTGCCAGAATCCTTTACATCAAAATGACAAATCGCTGACACAGGAGTTGATTATGAAGCGATTAGCGGCCCTTCTGCTGGCCTCCCTGCTCGTGTTGTCTGGTTGTGCCACCCTCAGTGAAGAAGAATGTTTGACCGCTGATTGGTTCTCCATTGGCTTTGAAGACGGCGCTAATGGTTATCCCGCCAACCGCATCGGCGCTCATCGCGAAGCCTGTGCCAAACACGGTGTTACGCCGGACCTGCGGCAGTATCAGGATGGTCACGACGAAGGTTTGCTGAACTTCTGTACCGCTCGTAACGGTTTCAGTCGCGCCCGCAATGGCTACCAGTACACCGGCATCTGCCCGCCGTCACTGGAGCCGGAGTTCCTTGATGGCTATCAGGCTGGCCGGGAAATCTACGCGGTGACTTCGGAAATCAGTGGCCTGCGCAGTGAACAGCGCAGTAACGAGAATGAACTGTCGCAGTCGCAGCGTCGTTTGAGTGAAATGGAAGCGGTGCTGTTCTCCGAATCGCTGAGTGAAGAGGAACGTCGCGCGACCTACAACGAAATCACTCGTTTGCGCGAACGCCAGGGCGCGTTGCGCAGCCGTAACGAACAGTTGATTCGTGATATTGCCGACGCCGAAGCCCGGTTGCGTATGCTCGAGGATCGTTTCAGTTACTTCTAATGGCCTGGATCGATGCCCATTGCCATCCGGACAGCCTGCCTGATCCGGATGGCGCTTTAAAAGAAGCACAGGCCGCTGGCATAGCTCAGTGGATCTTGCCCGGTACTGAGCCACAGCAATGGCACCTTGCCGGGCAACGTTTTTCGTCCGACCCTCGAATCCGTCTCGCCTTTGGTCACCATCCCTGGTTTTTACCACCGACTGAGCCTGATTTAACGTCCCTGCAAACGATGTTGTCGGAATACCCGCAGTGCATTGCGCTGGGTGAAATCGGGCTGGATTTCCATTCGGGAAATGCATCGAAAGCCTCGCCCGAATTACAGCAGCGCTGGTTTGAAGCCCAGTTGGCCTTGGCGAGTGAATACCAGTTACCGGTGATTGTGCATTCGGTGAAGGCTCATGATCGGGTACTGGCGCTGCTCAAACGTTATCCGGACGTCCGTGGTGTGGTGCATGCGTTTTTGGGGCCTTATCAACAGGCAACGGCTTATCTGGATAAAGGTTGGTATCTCGGCTGCGGTAGCCTGATATTGAAGTCTGCTAAAACCCGTGACGCCTTTGCCCGTATTCCGGCTGAACATATCTTGCTGGAAACCGATGCCCCGGACATGCGTCCGGCGCAACCAGACCATGATAATCCTCTGTTGGATCTGTTGCAGACGGCGGATTGTCTTGCTCAGGCACGATCTCAGAGTCTTGTTTCTTTAATGGAACAGACCTCCGCCAACGTTCAGCGACTATTTCAGAAATTCTAATCAACTAGCTCTAATTATTTAGATAGGCAGGTCCTGTAGGTCTCTCTATAGTGATTTGGGTTTTCTAACCAACTCAAAAAAGGATTGTTTCAATGAAAATGTTATCTCCCTGGGCTCTGCTGGTTGGCCGTGTGCTGATCTCCTACATGTTTATTCTGTCGGGTTTGAGCAAGATCACTGGCCTGGAAGGCAATCAGGCTTATATGGAAATGGTCGGCGTGCCTGGCATTCTGATCTATCCGGCAATTCTGGTTGAAGTACTGGGTGGCTTGGCAGTATTGATCGGCTATCAGACTCGTATTGCCGCTGTTCTGTTGGCTGGTTTCTGCGTCATTTCTGGCCTCTTGTTCCACTTCGATCCGGCCGATCAGATGCAAATGATCTCCTTCAACAAGAACATCGCCATCGCTGGTGGTTTCCTGTTCCTGGTGGCCATGGGCCCGGGCAGTCTGAGCGTTGAAGGTCGCAAAGGCTAAGCCGAATCCTGTTAATGATCGGCAAGGGCACTAGATGGTGCCCTTTTTATTTGGGCCGCTATGGTAATGAGCGGCCTTTCACACCTTTTGGGGCGGCTTTAGGTTAAGTTGTGACAGGGATAACGAAACCTTCTCAGCCGGAGCTTGTTCCATGCCTTTAACCAAAACAGAAACCCTGGAAGCATCATTGCGTCGATTGATGCTGGTCGTGGTCGTGACGATGCTGGCTGTTTTCGCGATGCCAAACACTCAATCCGATGCGTCATCGAGCTTCAATTTCACCCACTCATTGGCTGGTTATTCGCAATAAAATCGTTCTCTGTCAGACACTGATCTGTCATCGACCTGCAACGGGAACCTTCTAAAACGGTATTGGCGGCTATAGTCAAAGTGCCAAATGAAACCGGGGAGGGCGCAGAGTGGCAGCCGATATCAGCTTTGCTTCGTTCAATCTCTATAACTTTCAAAAAGCCGGTTTAACCACTTATACCAGCACGCCTGTTACCCAGAAGGAATATCAAGGTAAACGGGATTGGATCCGTCGCATCTTGATTGAGGTGGATGCCGATATCGTGGTATTTCAGGAGCTTTGGCATAAGGACGCCTTGGATGATGTTTTGTCGGTCGCTGAATTATCCGGGTACCGAACGCAATACATCGCAGACCGTTGGTACAATATAGCGGTGGCCATGATCGTCCGTCCTCCCTGGCAAATAACCTCGGCTGAGGTGATCAAAAAATTTCCGTTCACCAAGTTAGTGAAACTCGATGAGGGTGATGGTGAAGACGACGAAGTAAGCGTTAGTATTGATCAGTTTTCACGCAGTATTATCAAGGCGCAGGTTGCTCATTCATCGGACCGAAATACGCCACCCTTTACGCTTTACGCCTGTCATTTGAAATCCAAACTGCCTGCTCGGGTGACCCGCTTGCCCAGTCAATATCGAAGTGCAATTGGCAGCGCCCTCTCGACCATACGTCGCACCGCAGAAGCAACCGCCCTGCGCATGATGTTGATCGATCAGTTGCGTGGATCCAACACCCCGGTCGTTGTAATCGGTGATTTAAATGACGATCCGCTGAGCAATACCTTGAGTCTGATTACCGATCAGCCAACGCTATCGAATCGGGCTCGTGGTGCCGACCGTTCGCTCTACAGCACCTTGTTTTTCCAGCAACTGAAATCCTTCCGGGACGTCTATTACACCCACGAACACAACAGTCACAAAGGGGTGCTGGACCACATACTGGTGTCGGAAGAATTCTTTGAGTATTCCCAGGATATGATCTGGAAACACCAGGACACCCGCATCTGGAACGATCATATTGATGACGATAATCCGTACAGTACGGACCATGGAATTATTCGATCATCATTTCGTTAAGATGGTGGCGAAGCTGCCCGCCTAGCAGGTTTTTCTGAGGAGTCAGTTGGCTGAAACATCCGGACCGGCAGTCCTCGTGTCGCATCATTCAACAGGGTAAGTGCCTGGCGAGAGGTGTTATGGCTGAGAAGCATCGAGCTTTAAGATAGTCACCAGTAAAGACAACCTTTATTATGTCTTTTAGGGAACGAATCTCCTCTTTGAAACTTATTAAGGGAACTGAACCATGCCTCAAATTCAAAAATACCCGCTAGCTTGGCGACTACTGCACTGGCTAATGGCCCTGATGGTCTTCGCATTGATACCCATCGGCATCGTAATGGCCGAACGTGCCGAGGCTAATATTTGGGGAGCTTTGACCAATACCTTGTACAACTGGCACAAGGCGATCGGTTTTAGCGTTCTGTTGCTGATGGTGGTGCGGATCGTCATGAAGGTATGGCTTAAGGGACCTGCGTATCCGGATACGTTGCCCCGTCACCTGCAACTGGCCGCCCATAGTTTGCACTCTTTGCTTTATGTCGTGCTGGTGTTAACGCCGTTGTTTGGCTGGGCCGGAGTTACCGCATATCCGGCACTGGTGACCCTGGGTGGTTATCAGTTACCGGCTATGCCGTTTGTGCCTGTGGACGAAGCTTTGGCCAATCGTTTGTTTGCGATTCACGGCTTCTTGGCGATATCGCTGGGCGTATTGATCGTCGGTCATATTGGCGCGGCGATGAAACACCTGATCGATAAAGACGGCTTGTTTCGGCGCATGCTGTAACAGCCGTCTTTTTATCGAGTATTAATTATCGAGAGTTGTTTTCTCGGTTATTAATAGCTACCGAATAAGTCTCCAGAAACGCCTGTCGGCGTTGCATAATCTCAGGTGGGGCCGTCTCTTCGGGGATGCCCAGCAAACCCCACCTTGCCAGCCATTGGCCGGCCGTTTTGCTGCCTGTGAGGGCGCAAAGCGGTACGGCCAATATCAGCCCGATGACCGTGGGCAGCATCCAATACAACAATGAAGACGATTGCCACAGCAACAGGCCGAGCACCATTATTCCAAGTAAGGCCTGCACGCCATGATTGGCGATTAACGGTCGCCAGATGACACCACGTCCCTGCCGCCGCTGGGCGGACCAACCTGAATCTTGCCCGCGGGCGATTTCCCATAAGTGACGACTGTGTACCAGCATGAAAATGGGCGCGTGCAGTACCGAGAACAGCAATTCCAGCAAGGCACTGACCAAAAACCTCAGCCGGCTGGTGCCGCCGCGCCGCGTTTTGCTCAGTAAACCGCCCAGCAGTCCCAACATTTTGGGCAGCAGCAACAGCGCCATGGTGCACACGAACAGCCCGACCATGCGGTCTGAATCGAACCGGGGCAGCGCGCCACCGGCAATGCCCTGGCTTTGTTGCAGCGCAAAGCGCGTGCTCAGCACCAAGCCTACCGTCATCATGGCGAGCCATAGCAGGGAGGTCAGGTAGTTCATTACACCCATGATCATGTGCGCGCGGCTCGGCCAGCGCAGACCGCGAGTGCATAACACGGCCAGGTGTTGAACGTTGCCTTGCGCCCAGCGCCGGTCGCGAATGGCGGCGTCGCGCAGGGTGGGTGGGCATTCCTCCCAGGAGCCGTCCAGGTCGGGCAGCATGCGTACCGACCAGCCAGCGCGCCGAATCAGCGCGGCTTCGACAAAATCGTGTGAGCGTACTTCGCCGCCGAAGGGGCGTGGGCCTGGCAGTTGGGGCAAGCCAGCGGCCGCCGCGAAGGCGCGGATGCGAATGATGGCGTTGTGTCCCCAGTAGTTGCCGCTGTCGCCCTGCCAGGCGCTCAGGCCTCTGGCGAACACCAGGCCGTAGGCCAAACTCGAAAATTGTTGCAGCCGGGCAAAGAGGGTTTCGCCGGCGTATTGGCGGGGCAGCGTTTGCACGATGCCGGTGTTGGCGTCGGCATCCATTTCCCGTACCAGGGTGGCCAGGGTGTCAGCGGCGATCAGGCTGTCGGCATCCAGCACCACCATGTAGTCGTAAGCGCTGCCCCAGCGGTTGATGAAGTCGCGAATGTTGCCGGTTTTGCGTTCGGTGTTCTGGGTGCGTCGGCGGTACCAGACCGGCAGACAATCATCGAGTCGATCACGTAGACACTGCACCGCGGCGGTTTCGGAGCGGACGACGTCGGATTTGTTGCTGTCCGAGAGGATAAATATCTCGAAATGCGACTGCAGCTTCAGACGGCCCAAGTCCTCACCCATGGAGGCCAGAGCCGCGCAGGCGCTGGCGGCGTCCTCGTTGTAGATGGGCATCAGCAGCACGGTTTTGCCGCGCAAGGGGGTATGGGGTTTGGCTCGGTATTGCCGTGAACCGGGGTGGGCGCGATAGAACAACAGCGCCGCCATAGCGGACGTTGCTGTCAGCGAAATCCAGCCGAAGGTCAGGGTGAACAGGCCCAACAGTAACCACAGCAATGTTGTTACCCAGAAGTCGGTGTGGCCGGTTGTTGTCACGGCATCGCCCAGTGGCAAGGTTAGGACCATTTGCCAACTGGCGGCGACGGTCAGTGCCAGGCTGCCGCCAAAGGTAAAATAACGCGCCAGCCAGGTGGTCAGCGTTTGGCGGCTTGCAAACTGGCTCGGGCGTTGTGACAGCTGTTGGGTGGGCATGGACAGGGGCGATGCCGGTGGCGTGAGTGTCGTTGTCATCGCGTCCACCGATACAGCCAGGTTTCACCCCAGGGCTGGCCGTCGACTTCCAGCGCGACGCGCAGTTCGGCTAAATCGGCTTCACCCGGGTTGAGTTTTACGTAGGCCTGGTAGTGGCCGGTGGCCTCTATCAGGGTGCCGCTGACATCGGTGATCTCGCCAGCGCTGGTGCTGGCATGGATACGCATGGTATCGGCCGATGTTGGCAATGTTTGCCCGTCGCTGTAATCAATCACAAAAATGCGGTCATTACTGCCCAGTGCGCGGCCGGAAGCGGTGTTAGTGATGCGCCCTTGTTCCGGTGCGTAGGCCGAGGCCGCGCCCCAGTGCAGGCGGTATTGGTAGCGGTAGGTCTGGCCGACTTTCAAGCCACCAGCCGGTTGCCAATAGGCGACAATGTTGTCCTGGTATTCACCGTCGGTCGGAATTTCCAACAGTTCGACGTGGCCTTGGCCCCAATCACCCAGCGGCTCGACCCAGAGTGACGGCCGTTTGTCGTAACGGGCTTCGTTGTCGTTGAATTGCTCGAAGGTGTCTCGGCGCTGCATCAACCCAAAGCCGGTCGGCATGGCGGAGTCTGCGGTCTCAAAGGACGAGGCTTGCCAATGGGCCGGGTTGGCCAGGGGTCGCCAGATTTGCTCGCCATTGGCTTGCACAATTTGCAGGCCGTCGGAGTCGTGTACGGCGTTGCGGAAATCATCGAACTGGGCGCGGTTGGTGGTGTCGAACATAAACATGGAGGTCAGCGGGGCAACGCCAATGCGCGGTGTGTCGACGCGCGGGTAGAGGCTGGCATCGACGTCCATGACGGTCTCCTCGCCGGGCATGACGGTAAAGCGATAGGCACCGGTGACCGAAGCGCTGTCGAGCAGGGCGTAGATGATGATTTCGCGGTCGTCGCTGGCTGGCTGTTCAATCCAGAAATCAGAAAAGTGCGGGAATTCCTCGTCGCCTTCGCCGACAGTGTTCACCGCCAGGCCGCGCGCTGAAAGCCCGTAAAACTGGTCTTTAGCGACCGCCCGAAAGTAGCTGGCGCCCAGGAACACCAGAAATTCATCGTAGTATTCGGCGCTGTTGATGGGGTGGTGAACCCGAAAGCCGGCGTAGCCGTCGGCGCTGAGGTTGTTCACGTCAATGGTGCTGTCGTCGTAGTTGAACACAGCGGTATCGAAGTTCAAGCGACGAGCCACGCCGTTTTCCACCAGGTGAATGCCAACGGGCAAGTTGTGCAGGAACCCCGGGTGAAACAATTGCAGCTGAAACGGGCTGGGTTCGTCACTCCAGACGGCGTGGTTCGGATCAAACCGGATGCTCCGGTACTGGTCATAGCTCAAGGCGCGCAGCGCGCTGTTGTCGGCCAGGGTATCGGGTATGAAAGGTTTGCTCGCCAATTTGCGGGCCTGGTCCTCAAGCCAAGGTTGGTTAAATGCTGGGGTGTCGGACTCTGACGCCGGTGGCGCCATAAGCGACCGGCTCAACAGCAGGCCGGCAATTAATAGCAATAGCAAGACTGCCACAGCCCAATAACCGGGCCGGGTACTTCTAGGTAGCATGATGTTTTTCCTTTCCATCAAGTGCGGGTCGAGAGTGATGCGTGCGTATTCAAACAGGGTACGAGGTCGGTTAGGCTGCGAGCGCTGGTCCCTTCCAGCGCTCGGGTCGTATACTCCGGCCCCATCTTTTTCGGGGTCCGTATTATGATCATTTATCGCCTGTTTCGCATTAGCCGGAGTGCTTATGTCGGGTTCATTTACGCGTTTTGCCGCTATGTTTAGCGCTCGGGTGTCATCGCCATTGCAGCGTGAATGGGTGCACATCGCCTGGTTGGGGACGGCTGTGTTGCTGGCGGGTGCTCTGGTTTTATGGTTTACAGATCAGCCGGTCACCGCGGCGGGCTGGTTAGTTGGCAGTCTGGCTGGCTGGGCGTTTGTGTTATGGCAGTGCCGCACGCGGCTGCATTTGAACGTCAGTACCCTCGATAACCGAGTGTTCACCAGCCTGGGTACGGCCAATCGTATTACGCTGCTGCGCGGCTGGTTGATTGGTGCGACGGCCGGGTTTCTGGCAATCATCCCACTTCAATTTCACGCGGGGTTGCTGTTCGCACCGGCGGTACTTTACACCCTGGCCGCCGCCTTGGATGGGCTTGATGGTTATGTCGCCCGGCGTCAGCAGCAGACCACGCGGCTGGGGACTGAACTCGATACCGCCATGGATGCTTTTGGTTTGCTGATCGCGCCGCTGGTTGCCGTCTTTACCGATCGGCTTCCGGCGGTTTATTTGCTGGTCAGCGTGGCTTATTACCTGTTCCGGTGGGGCATCCGCTGGCGGGCGCAACGCGGTCGGCCAGTGTATGCGCTGCCGCCAAGCCAGATGCGTCGATACCTGGCCGGGGCGCAAATGGTGCTGGTGGCGTTTGCCTTGTGGCCACCTCTGCCTGAATCGGTTATCCACTGGCTAAGCTTTGCCCTGATGATCCCGCTGTTGCTGGGTTTCTGTCGTGATTGGCTTCACGTCAGCGGCTGGCTGGGCGCTCGCCGGGAGCCTGTTGCATGACAACGCATCGTGGCTTCAATCGATGGAGCCTCACCACCGGAGTGCTGTGGCTGCTGGCGCTGGCGCTGGCCGTTTGGACGCTCAGGCAGTTGCCACTGCACAGCATAGCCGCCCAGCTTGAGCAGCTCAGTTGGCACAATTGGCTGCTATGGACACTGGTCAATGGCGGCATTCTGTATTTGGCCGTTCAGCGTTGGCAATTGCTGGGGCAGGCAGTGCAGACGCCGTTATCCTTGGTCAGTTTATTTCGGATGCGCCAGGCGGGCAGTGCGGTCAGTTTTCTGACTCCCGGACCGCATTTTGGTGGCGAACCGCTGCAAGTGTTCTGGTTGCACCGCCTTTTCGCGCAGCCGCTGCACCGCGCTGTCGCCATGCTGGGGTTGGACCGTTTTGTGGAGACCGCGACCAATATCGCTGTCTTGCTCGCGGGTGTATTGATGCTGCTGGGTACCACCGTGGTGCCGCTCGATGAAGGGCTTCAGGTCTCGGCCATCTTGGCTGGGGTCTTGGTTGCCTTGGTCGCGGCGGCGGCGCTGGTGGTGTACCACCCGCTGTGGCTGGCGAATCGGATTCGCCCTTTTGTGCAACGCTGGCGACCCGCTTCGGCTGACCAGGATTCTAACCAAGAAGGCGGCTGGCAGGCGCTGGTGCGCTTGATGCAGGGCGCCCTGGCTTTGCACCGCGGGCGTTTGGCGGTCGCCTTGCTGTTGTCGTTGCTGGGTTGGGTGGCGTTGTTGCTGGAGTTGTGGCTGTTGTTGCGCTTTCTTAATCTCTCGCCATCGTTGAGCGATTTATTGACCATCATGGTGGGCATGCGGCTGGCCATGTTGCTGCCGGTGCCGGGCGGCATTGGCACCATCGAGGCGTCGCTGTTGTGGTCGTTCCAGTTGCTGGGATTGCCGGTCAGTGCGGCCCTGGGGCTGATTGCACTGACCCGGCTGCGCGATGCGCTGGTGTTGCTGGTGGGCTTGGCGTGTTTGTACAGCTTTCATCGCCCTCGGCTGACCAGCAAAGGCAAAGCCGTATCAGCCGAATGAATGCCGGTAAGCCGCCCAGCAGGTATCGTTCTCCCAGAGTTTGACGGTGAGTGCACCGGTGCCGGGCGGGGTAATGTCGGCCAACAGCTGTTCGCTGAGGATGCGGCTGAAATGCTCAATGCTCGGGTTCAGGCCAGCGAATTCCGGTTTGTCGTTGAGCATGCTGTCTCGGTAATAACCCACCACCTGGTTCAGGGCGGCTTCGATTTCGACGATATCGACCAGGTAGCCATGCTCGTTCAGGGTGTCGCTTTCGATGCGCACTTCGAGCACGTAGTGGTGGGCGTGGGGATTGTTCTCAGCACCCCAGTCCCCGCCAATCAGATAATGATTGGCAATAAAATCCTGGGTAACGGCAACGGTATACATAGAAATCCTTATCGGTTAATCAATGGAATAATCAAACAGCGGCTGCACCATCTCGATTTGAGAGTCGGCTTGAGAGTCGTGCAGTTGCTGGTAAAGGGTGCCGGCTTTGCGCAATGGCAGCCGGTGGGTGATCAGTTGGGTTGGGTCGAGACGGCGAATCATTTCCCAGGCAACGTCGAAGCGGCGTTCTTTGCTCCAGCGGCCGCTCAAAGCCGGAGCCAGCGTGCTGACCTGGCTGGTGATCAGTTGCAGGCGGTTGCGATGCGCCTCGCCGCCTAAATCGACCGATACCGTCTTGTTGCCATACCAACTGCCAATCACGATGCGGCTGGCATAACCACTCAGACCAATGGCCAGATTCAGGGCGTCGGGATGCCCGCTGATCTCGTAAATCAAATCGGCATCGGCCAGATCGGGTTGCTGATTTGGAGTGGCGTCTGCCGGGCTGAAGACCGCCTGTACGCCCAGTTGGCGAGCCAGTGTCTGGCGGTTGGCCTGGCCTTCAACGGCCTGCAACGAGGCCAAGGGGTATTGCGACAGCACACCCGATAACAGCAAACCGACCACACCCTGGCCGAGCACTACGACCCGCTCGCCGAGCATCGGCTGGCCATCCTGCACCAGGTTAACGGCCGTTTCCATGTTGGGCAGAAAGACGGCGGCTTCGGCGGAAATGTCGGTTGGTACGGCAATCAGCTGGTCTGGGCGAGCCGTGAAATGACTGGCGTGGGGTTGGAAGGAAAACACCGTTTTCCCCAGCCAGGCCGGGTCAACATCTGCGCCGACCTGCTGTACCTCTCCGACACAGGCATAGCCGTATTGCACCGGGTATTGGGAAGCGCCCTGCAGCGATTCGAGCGAGCTGTCGAGTGCCATCGAACCGGGCAATTGCCCGCGGTAGAGCAGTAATTCAGTGCCGGGACTGACGGCAGAGTAACGGCTGCGCACCTGAACTTCATTCGCCGCCGGTGGTGCCAGAGATACGTTGCGCACTTCAACCTGAAACGGCGCGGTAAACCAGAGCTGAGCAACGGTCATGATTCGACCCCAGTTCCGTCTTCACCCTGGTAGCGTAGCCGGCCCCAGACAATCAACTCGTTGCCCAGTTGCTGGCTGTGCAGATCGTCGATATGAGGGAAGGGCAGGCTATCGGCGCCGCCCAGTTGGCCTACGGCGTTGTAACCGCCCACAAACACTGGAGCAACCGTCAGTATGACGGCGTCGGCCAGGGCCGTTCGCAAAAAGGCGGTAATCACCGAAGCGCCGCCCTCCACCATTAAGCTGCGAATACCGCGTTCGTGCAGAACAGCCATGGCTGCATGGAGGTTAACGTGGCCGTTGGCATCACCGGGCACGACAATCAGTTCACAGTCATCACGATCGGCCGCGCCTTCCGGAGTGGTCAGCACCCAGCAACCGCGCTCGGCACTCTGGCACAGCTGACAACTGGGCGGCATGCGCAACTGGCTGTCGAGGACGATGGGTTGCGGATCCTTGCCGGTCCATTTGCGCACGTTGAGGCGGGGGTTGTCGGCCAGGACGGTGCCAATGCCGACTAAAATGCCATCGTGCAGGCTGCGCAACTGGTGTGTCATCTGCATGCTGGCATCGCTGCTCAGTGCCAGGGTTTCACCAGGCGCGGTGGTAATGCTGCCGTCCAAGCTTTGGGCGTAGCTGAGCGTAATATGCGGGCGCTGGCGGCTGATACCTGAACCCTGAGCGGCTTTCTGCTCGGCCAGCAGCCAATGCTCGATGTCCTGATTCAGCGTCATGAGCTGACAGATTTAACGATGGGTTCGATGGGCAACAGATGATCCATACGCTGCACCTTGGTGAGCAAGTAGCCGGCGTTATCGGTGTTGGCCGCGACGGCCAGCGATACCCGTTGCGAAACAGTAATATCTTCGGCTTCCAGCGCAGTGATCTTGGCCGGGTTGTTGGTGATCAGCTGTACTGACTCCACTCCCAAATCTTTCAGTATCAGTGCCGCCAGTGAATAGTCGCGTTCGTCGGCTTCGTGCCCGAGCATTAAATTGGCGTCGACGGTGTCGTAGCCCTGATCTTGCAGATTATAGGCGCGCAACTTGTCGAGCAGCCCAATGCCGCGGCCTTCCTGGCGCATATAGAGCACAACGCCAGCGCCGGCGTTGGCGATCATGGCCATGGCCCGGTCGAGTTGTTCACCGCAATCGCAGCGCCGGGAACCGAGCACATCGCCAGTGAAACATTCAGAATGAACCCGAGCCAGAACCGGCCCAGCGTGGGCGATATCGCCCATAAAAAAAGCCAGGTGTTCTTTGTTATCGAGGGTATTGGTGTAGTAGCACAACTGGAAATCGCCGTATTCAGTGGGGATCCTTGTGCTGGTCATACGGGTCACGGCAGGTATAGACATGAGGTACTCTTAATGTTGGTATAACGATCCTTGTATGTCTGGGCGTCTTGCTTTTCATGCCCGGACACTACTCAATAAGTTACGACCCCCCTGTTTGGAACGGATCACAACTCTGTTGAACTTCACCACCTTGTTTTTTGTATTCCCCGGTGACCTGGCGACGCCGACGGGCGGTTATCGCTACGATCGCCGGTTGATCCGCGAGTTGCGGCAACTGGGCTTAGAAGTCCAAACGATTGCTCTTTCCAGCCAATTTCCCTTCCCGGATAACCAGGCGCTGGAAGATGCTCGCCAGAAACTGGCGGCTCTGCCGGATGGTGCGGTGGTGATCTTCGATGGGCTCGCCTTCGGCACGCTGGATCAGCTTGCTGAAGCCGAAGCACAGCGGCTTCGCATCATCGCTTTGTGCCATCACCCGCTGGCGCTGGAGTCGGGTTTGGACCCGGCACAGCAACAGCGTTTTCAGGCATCGGAGCAGCGGGCATTGTACACCGTTCGCTCTACGCTGGTCACCAGCGAGCACACCCGACAAATTCTGATCGACCAGTTTGCCATGCCACCGGAAAAGGTGGTGGTGGCGCAACCCGGCACTGATCCAACACCCTTTGCTCCGTGCATCGGGTCGCCTATGCAGTTGCTGACCGTCGCTACCCTGACCCGGCGTAAAGCCCACGATGTACTTATCGATGCGTTGGCACCTTTGGTCGATCTGCCCTGGCAGGCCCGCTTTGTCGGCGGCAAGGATTTCGACCCCGACTGGAGCGACGCCCTGCAACAACAGGTGAACCGATTGCAGCTACAGGACCGCATTCAACTGGTCGGCGCGGTCGATGACCTGAAGGCCGAGTTCCACAATGCCGACCTGTTCGTGCTGCCCTCTAGGTTCGAAGGCTACGGCATGGTCTTCGCCGAAGCGCTGGCTGCGGGCCTACCTGTTATCGCTGCCCGGGCCGGGGCCGTGCCGGATGTCGTGCCTGAATCCGCCGGTCTGCTGGTACTACCTGACGACACAGCCGCGCTAACAGATGCACTGCGTACCTTGCTGACCGAAGAAGACCTACGCCGCCAACTGCAAACCGGTGCCCGCAACGCGGCCGCCAACTTACCCACCTGGGCCGATACCGCCGGTCAGGTGGTTCGCCTTGTTCAAGCCATACACCCATAAGGAAATACCGCAACGATGAGTGGATTCAGTATCGATTGGCTCGATCTGCGTGAAGCCGCAGACCGACGTGCCCGCGACAAAGGCCTGAAGGATCAGGCAATACAATGGTTGGAACTGGCTGAAAACCCGGTGGTGGTTGATTTGGGCGCCGGTACCGGTTCCACCTTGCGACAGCTCAGTTCACCGAACCAGCCATCACTAATCTGGCGCCTGGTCGATAACGATGTGACCTTGCTCGGCGAAGCGGAACGCCGGCATGGCCAGACGCACCGAATAGAGCCCTGCACAGCGGATCTGGCAGCGTTGACATCACTGCCTATCGAGGGCGCTCGTCTGGTCACCGCCTCGGCGTTGTTCGATCTGGTGTCCGAGGATTTTCTCGATGCGCTGGCGACAAAGCTGAAAGCCCAAAGCCAGCAACAGCCATTGGGCCTTTATGCCGCCCTGAATTACGACGGCACCACCGAGTGGACACCCCAACACCCGCTGGATGATGCTGTGCTGGCGGCTTTTAATCAGGATCAGCGCACCGACAAGGGCTTTGGCCTGGCGCTGGGCCCCGATTCCGGTGCGGTTATGCAACGCTTGTTCACTGAGGCCGGCTTTACAGTTCATACCGCCAGCAGCCCCTGGGAGCTGGATGGAGCCGATCAGGCCATGGTGTCGGCACTGATCACCGGCATAGCCGCGGCGGTTGCCGATCACCCGGACATCGACTCCAGCGCGCTGGAAGACTGGGTGCAGTTTCGCCAAGCCAGCGCTGCTTTGGGTACCTGCAGCGTTGGGCACACAGACGTTTTAGCGTTGCCGGTTTGAGAACTTAAAACTCGGCATTGGCTCAGCAGACCAGCGGCGGCGGCCTGGGGTGCTCCTGTGGGGGAGTCCGCAGCATGGATGCTGCGGTCTAGGCTCCATGGACGGATCTACGCCGACCCCACAGGAGCACCCCGGGTCGCCGATGCGGACAAATGCCACTGAAACAGGGTTAAGAAAATTCCCCCAAGCGTCTGGCATACACATCGCCGCTGCCTTCACGGGTTGCTTCCAAATGGCGTTTCATCTCCGCCGGGGTCAGCCAGCGCTCGAATTGCAGGCGGTGAGTTTCGCCGGGGGCGAGGTTGTATTGGTAGTTGCCCAACGCTTCCAAACGATCGATGCAGGCCAGCGCAGTGCTGATGCTGGCCGGGATGTACTCGAACGACAACGCCGCCAGCGGTCGCGATAACCCCTGTAACACCGCCAGTTCAAAGCCTTCGACGTCGATTTTGCAAAACCGTGGCTCGCCGTGACGCTCGATCAGCGCATCGAGCGTGGTGACCGGAACCGTCACTTCACGATCCCAACGTACCGACTGAAAGGACGCATCCTGTTGCACCTGGGCGATCCATTCCTGCGACATCGTCGTGACCGTGGGCGTGCGCGTACTGATAAACAGCGTGGCTTCGCCCGGTTCGGCACCCACGGCTTCTTCGACCAGAGTGATATTGGCGTCGGAACCGTAGCGCTGCCGCAGGGTTTGCATCAGCAGCGGCTGAGGTTCCAGCGCGACGATACGGGCACCCAGAGCGCGCCAGGCCAGCAGCCGATTGCCAACGTGCGCGCCGATTTCGAAACACAAATCGCCGGGGTGAATAAATTGGCCGTAACAGCGGCGCAGCCGCGACTGTCGACCGGGAATGCCGTAATACATCAGCAGTGAACGCCATAGGCCGAGTCGCTCACGCCAGGTTGTTTGTGCCATCAGTGGGTCTCCTTACCGGGTTTGGAAAATGCCTCGACAAAGCGGTCGCGAACCTCATCCATCCGCCAGACCGGTGCGTCGGCCTCCAGCATCAGGCCGGGTTGCCAGTGCCAGCTTTCGATGGCTTCGATTACCGCTGGGTCGCGAGCGATTAGGTGCACTGGTACGTCTCGGTTGTCGGGGTCGCCGGTGATCATCGGCGCAGCCTGATGATCGCCCAGTATCAGCACCACCAGATTGTCATCGCCGTATTCCTGCAGGTAGGAAACCAGCGCCTCCAGCATGTATTCGATCGACTGGCGGTAATACTGGCGAATGGTGGTGACATCGCTCCAGACTTCTTCCGGAGTGGGTCCGGCCTGAGCTTGGTCGTTAAAGATGGTGCCATTGCCGACCTGATCCCAGGGCACCAACTGGGCGTTGGGTGTCCAGGGAGCGTGCGATGAAATCAACGCCACTTCGGCCATAACCGGTGGCCGGTCTTGTTCGCTGCGCTCGCGCGCCTGCAAGGCCGACCAGACGTACTGATCGGGCATGGTCACCCAGTTGAAGGGCAGTCCCTCGTAGCCGAAATTATGCGCATTGTAGATCTGGTCGTAGCCGAAATAAGCGCCTTCGGGCCAAGCCAGACTGATCGCCGGCATCCCCGCCACAGTGCGCCAGCCGGCTTTCCGAAACAGCCGGTTCAGCGTAAGCCGCTCGCTAAGCATCAGGCTGTTGTAGCGGTTTTCGCTGTCGATCCAGGCACCAGAGAGCAACGTCCCGTGGGCCAGCCAACTCAGTCCACCCACCGTCGGTGAGGTCAGAAAGGCGCTGCGCATCTGCAGGCCCTCGGCTTCCAGCGTAGTCTCCGCCCAGTTCAATGTGTTGGTGACCGACTCTCGGAAGGGGTCTTGCTCCAAAAGCACCCGTCCATAGGACTCAGCGAACACAACATAGACATCCTTGCCTGCCAGTCGCGAAAACAACCCGCTGGCGGGCAGGTCAGCGGCGGCATCGTCACCCACCGTTGCGTTAAATTCCTGTATATCCTGAAGGCTGTGAAGGGTATCGCGCCCGTGGGCGACCAGTTGATCCCAGGCAAAGGTATTGGCCCGCGACCAGCCTGCAGCTTTCAGCCCACCCCAGACCAGCAGCAGCGCCAGCAGCGTTACAGCGGACAGCCGTGGCGCAGATTGCAGCGTGTGTTGAATACGCCCGAGCATCAGATATGCCAGCCAGCACACCAGGGCGACGACCAACACCAGCCCCAGAGCTACCAGTACTGATGCCAGGCTGCCCAGCACGCCACTCAGCAAACGGCTGGCGTCGGCCAGCAGATGGCTGTCGAAAACCGGATTAAAGCGGCGCGCAAAAATTTCGTGGGTGACCAGATCGGTGCCGCGCAGCAACAAACCCAAGCCGAGCATCACCGCCAGTAGAGCATGTACGCCACGGCCGGCTAAGCCGGGAATCAGCAGTAGAAAACCGATTACCAGCAGTTCCAGCGGAAAAAACAGAAAGGCGGACGGTGTAATCCAGACCAGCCGGTTAGGCAGGGATAGGGCGACAAAGAGGCCGACAAAGGCCACGAAAGTGATCAAGTGCCGGATAACTGGGTGATGAGGCATCTACAGGTCTCATATTAGTAACAGATGGTAGAAGAGGACGTGTCGAGTAATCGCGCAGACTAACCCAGAGTGCTGATAATCCAAAAGCGACACTGGTCGGATTGCTCGGAACGGGTGGCGATACCAGCCGTCTGTTTGTTGCAATTCGGTTTACCAAGACGGATGAAGCTGGTGCGATTTGGCAGAGCGTCAGACACAAAAAAGCCCCGCGTCTGCGAGGCTTCTTTGAAAAATTAGGTGGTGCCCAGAGGCGGACATCTTTGCCCGGAGCAAAGATGGACGGCGCAGCCGCCCGCAGGGGCAGCGCCAGGGAAGGCGCTGATCCATCGAACCACCGAGGTAAAAAGCGGTTCGATTTGGTGAACTATTCAGGCACAAAAAAGCCCCGCGTCTGCGAGGCTTCTTTGAAAAATTAGGTGGTGCCCAGAGGCGGACATCTTTGCCCGGAGCAAAGATGGACGGCGTAGCCGCCCGCAGGGGTAGCGCCAGGGAAGGCGCTGATCCATCGAACCACTCAGGTAGAAAGCTGGTTCGATTTGGCAGAGCGTCAGACATAAAAAAGCCCCGCATGTGCGAGGCTTCTTTGAAAAATTAAGTGGTGCCCAGAGGCGGAATCGAACCACCGACACGGGGATTTTCAATCCCCTGCTCTACCGACTGAGCTATCTGGGCATTTCAAACCAAGCTTTTATACAGTGGCTTTGGTATCACACTGTCGGGTCTTTGACCCGATGGCATGTTCTGTTTTCAGCGCTAAACAAGCCGCCCCAAACGAACGGCGAGTATTAAACGGAATTTGCCAAAGGGCGTCAAGTCTTTAACTTATAAATCTTTGATTTTTTTAAAGATTCCCCTTCAATCACCTTTCTGGTACGTAGCCTTCAGCCTGATCGAAGTCACCGCCGCTGAGGAACTTCTGCATTTGTTCTTTGAGGTATTTACGGGCGTCTGGGTCGGTCATTACGAGGTGCTTTTCGTTGATCAGACGGGTCTGGTGTTCCTGCCACTCAGTCCAGGCGCGTTTGGAGACATGCTCAAAGACATCCTGACCTTGAGGGCCGGGGTAGGGCGGTTTATCCAGGCCTTCGAGTTCCTGTTGGTATTTGCGGCAAAAGACGGTGCGGGTCATGAACAAGATCCATCTGGTTTAGAACAGTCGTTCGAGCAGCGCTTTGACCGGGGCGCTCAGGCCCACCTGCTCGGCGAGTCCCGGATGGTACCAGAGGGCGTGTTCGGAAACAGCCGGTGGTGTGCTGCGCAGCGGCACGAACAGCGGGTGAATGTTGAGGTGGTAGTGGCTGAAGGTATGACGAAAACTGCTCCAGTCTTCAGCCGGATCATTGATTCCACTGAGCGCCAGTTGCTGTTCGGCGGCATCGCGACTGTCAAATTGAGGGAAGGCATGCAGCCCACCCCAAATGCCGCTGTCTGGGCGTTTAACCAACTGTACTCGGCCGTCTGGTGCTTGCAGGATCAGCATCCAGGCGTCGCGCACCGGCTTTTCTTTTTTGGGTTTGGAGGCCGGCAGTTCGGCGGTGCGGCCTTCGGCGTAGGCGCGACATTCGCTCTGCACTGGGCAGGCATCGCACAGCGGACGTGAGCGCACACACACCATGGCGCCGAGATCCATCATCACTTGATTGAAATCGGCGACGCGTTTAGCGGGTGTCAGCGACTCGCTCCACTGCCACAGTTGTTTGAGGTTGGCGGTGGTCCCGGTCCAACCATCGAGCGCGAAGAAACGCGCCAATACCCGCTTGACGTTGCCATCGAGAATGGCCGCGTGCACGCCGCGACTCAGGCTGAGAATGGCGCCGGCAGTAGAGCGGCCAATACCGGGCAGTTCGGCGACGGCCTCGACGCTGGCCGGAAATTCGCCATTAAATTCTTCAACCAGTTGGCGGGCGGCCTTGTGCAGGTTGCGAGCGCGGGCGTAGTAACCCAGGCCGGTCCACAGATGCAGCACTTCGTCGGTATCGGCCGCCGCCAGGTCGTGCACCGTCGGGAAACGCGTCATAAAGCGCTCGAAGTAAGGAATGACGGTGCTGACCTGGGTTTGCTGCAACATGATCTCGGAGATCCAGACGCGATAAGGCGTCTTGTTCTGCTGCCAGGGCAGGGTTTTACGACCGTGTTGGTCGTACCAGTTCAGCACCCGCTGTTGAAACCAGTCGGCTTCAATATGCATCTAGCGTTTCCCGTCTTCCATTCAGCGTTTTGCGGTTAGTCACCCAACATCTCGACATCGCGTACGCCACCTTTATCGGCGCTGGTGGCCAGCAAAGCATAGGCTTTCAGCGCAGTGGTGACTTTGCGCTTGCGCGGTGCGGCCGGTTTCCAGGCGGCGGCACCGCGAGTCGACATTTCGGTACGCCGAGCGGCCAGTTCGTCATCGCTGATGTCGATGCGAATGGAGCGTCCCGGAATATCGATGACGATGTCATCACCTTCCTGGACCAGCGCGATATTACCGCCGGCGGCCGCTTCGGGAGAAACGTGGCCGATTGACAGGCCAGAGGTGCCGCCGGAGAAACGGCCGTCAGTCAGCAGGGCGCAGGCTTTACCCAGGCCTTTGGATTTCAGGTAGCTGGTCGGGTAGAGCATTTCCTGCATACCCGGGCCACCTTTGGGGCCTTCGTAGCGGATAACGACGACATCGCCTTCCTTAACCCTATCACCCAGAATGCCCTCAACGGCGGCGTCCTGGCTTTCAAAGATGCGCGCCTTGCCGGTGAACTTGAGAATGCTGTCGTCAACACCGGCGGTTTTTACCACGCAGCCATTTTCGGCCAGGTTACCGTAGAGCACGGCCAGACCGCCTTCGCTGCTGTAGGCGTGTTCAAGCGAGCGGATGCAACCGTGTTCGCGGTCACCATCGAGTGTTGGCCAGCGAGTCGATTGGCTGAAGGCTTCCTGCGTTGGAATGCCAGCTGGACCTGCGCGGAAAAATTCCTTAACGGCGGAATCGTCGGTGCGCATGATGTCCCACAGATCGAGACCTTCTTTCAATGTTTTGGAATGCACGGTTGGCAGGTCGGTGTGCAGCAGGCCGGCGCGGTCCAACTCGCCGAGGATGGCGTAGATGCCGCCAGCACGGTGCACATCTTCCATATGATAATTCGGGTTATTGGGCGCTACTTTGCACAACTGAGGAATCTTACGGGACATCCGGTCGATATCACTCAGCGTGAAATCGATTTCGCCTTCCTGAGCGGCGGCCAGTAAGTGCAGGATGGTGTTGGTCGAGCCGCCCATAGAGATATCCAGTGCCATGGCGTTTTCGAACGCCTTGAAGCTGGCGATGGAGCGCGGCAACACGCTGTCATCGTTTTCTTCGTAGTAGCGCTTGGCCAGACCAACGATGCGTTGGCCGGCTTCGATGAACAGCCGGCGGCGGTCTGAGTGCGTGGCCAGAGTACTGCCGTTGCCGGGTAAAGACAGGCCGATGGCTTCGGTCAGGCAGTTCATCGAGTTGGCGGTGAACATGCCCGAGCAGGAACCGCAGGTCGGGCAGGCGGAACGCTCGTATTCCTCGACCAGTTCGTCATCGGCGTTGGGATCGGCGGCGATGACCATAGCATCGACCAGATCCAGACCATGATCGGCCAGTTTGGTTTTGCCGGCTTCCATCGGACCACCGGAGACGAAGATCACTGGAATGTTCAGACGCATGGCCGCGTTGAGCATTCCCGGGGTGATTTTGTCGCAGTTGGAGATGCATACCAGGGCATCGGCGCAGTGCGCATTGACCATGTATTCCACCGCATCGGAGATGACTTCGCGCGAGGGCAGACTGTAGAGCATGCCGTCGTGGCCCATGGCGATGCCGTCATCAACGGCGATGGTGTTGAATTCTTTGGCGACGCCACCGGCGGCTTCGATTTCCCGGCACACCAATTGGCCGAGATCTTTAAGGTGAACATGACCGGGTACGAACTGGGTAAAAGAGTTGGCGACGGCGATGATCGGCTTATGGAAGTCGTCATCTTTCATACCGGTGGCGCGCCACAGCGCGCGGGCGCCTGCCATATTGCGGCCGGCAGTGGACGTTTTCGAGCGATACTCAGGCATGGTGTTTTCCTGCATTGGTCGGGCGGGGCACGGACGCCGTCCGGTGATTTCTAGTGGCGCCATTGTACTGAAGGGTCACCCGATACACAGTGCAATATTGCCAATGGATTGTTTCAGACTTTGAGCTTTGGATTGAACAGGCTGCTAAAAGCCGATAAATGTAGCCATTCTTATGGTCAGATAGGTAATAACGATGAAGGTCTGGACGGTATTACTCCTCGTGGCTCCACTGTTGGCATCGGCAGAAGAATGGTCAGTAACGCCGGTGTTCGGTCTGGACGCTCAGTTTGGTGGCGACACCATTCAAACCATTAACTATGAAGATGGTTCTGATCAGGACATCAAGGCCGGCAATGGACTGGTTTTTAATGGTGGTGTGCTGTTGGATCTGCCGCTGGAAAACACCCAGCTTCGCTCCACTTTTGGTTTTAAGTTCTCCACTTCTCAGGCTGAAAATGTCGACGTCACTAAGATCGCCTGGCCCGTTGAAGTGGGCTTACGCTATTCATTGAATAATGGTCTTTTTGCCGAGCTGGGCGCTGTTAAACATCTGGGCGCCAGCTATTCGGCCAGTGGCGCAGGCTATGACCGTGAAGATGAATACGACACCACTATCGGTATGAATCTGAAGGCGGGTTGGCGTTTTATTACCCTGGGCTATTCGCAGCAGACTTATGAAACGGATAACGAAGAACTCGACGCATCTTCGTTTAACGTGGGTCTTGAATTACCACTGAATTTTTAAGTGGTTGTGATAAAAAACCGCACCTTGAGTGCGGTTTTTTTTTGGCCACTGGTCAGTCGTGAAAGTGACAAGCTACCTGATGCGTTCCCGCCGCGTAATCCAGCGACGGAATCTGATCGGCACATTTTGCCTGAGCTTTCGGGCAGCGGGTGCGGAACACACAACCGGACGGCGGATTGATCGGTGACGGCAAATCGCCTTCGATCAGAATGATGTCCTTGTTGCGTTCGATCTTCGGATCAGGAATCGGAACGGCGGAGATCAATGCCTGGGTATAGGGATGACGCGGTTGATGGTAGATATCCTTGGCGTCAGCCAGTTCCATAACATTACCCAGATAGAGCACCATGATGCGCGTGGAGATGTGTTTGACCACACTCAGATCGTGCGCGATGAAGATCAGCGACAGGCCCATCTTTTTCTGAAGTTCCATCAGCAGATTGACGACCTGCGCCTGAATGGACACGTCCAGAGCCGACACCGGTTCATCACAGATGATCAGCTTGGGTTTCAGAATTAACGCCCGGGCGATGCCGATGCGCTGGCACTGACCACCAGAGAATTCGTGCGGATAACGGTTCACCTGGTTGGGCAGCAGGCCAACGGTTTTCATCATCTCCTGCACTTTTTCCCGTACTTCCGCTTGCGGCATGCTCGGATAATGGGTGCGCAACGGTTCGGCGATGATCTGGCCGATGGTCATACGCGGGTTCAGCGAGGCCAACGGATCCTGGAAAATCATCTGAATGTCTTTGCGGTGCGGACGCATCTGACGATCTTTCAACGGCGCCAGATCCTGACCGAGCCAGACGATTTCTCCGGCTTCGACCGGCAGCATGCGGATCACCGCCCGCGCCAGAGTTGATTTACCACAGCCGGATTCACCGACGATGCCCAGCGTTTCACCTTCGTACAGATCGAAGGAAACGTTGTTCACCGCCTTCAGTTTTTTCGGCTTGGTCCAGGGCATGGCACCCTTGGCGTGGATGTCGAACTGGACTTTCAGGTCCTTAACCGACAGCAGTTTTTGCTTCGCTTCGCTCATCGCAGGGCCTCCGGTTCGAAGTGGCAGGCACGTTCACGGTTCAGACTGTTCTGGCTGGTCAGCGCGGGCATGTCGCGCGCGCAACGTTCGTCGGCATGGGGGCAGCGCGGTTGGAACGGACAGCCAGCGGGCATGTCGAGCATATTCGGTGGGTTGCCGGGAATGGTCAGTAACTCATCGCCATCCTGATCCAGACGGGGGATGGCTCTGAGCAGGCCTCGGGTATAAGGATGGCTGGGCGTTTCGAACACTTGCTCAGTATCGCCATACTCCATAACCCGACCGCCGTACATCACCAGGGTGCGCTTGCAGGCGCCGGCGACAACACCCAGGTCGTGGGTGATCAGCATGATGGCGGTACCGAACTCTTTTTGCAGGTCGGCGAGCAGGGTCATGATCTGCGCCTGAACGGTGACGTCGAGTGCCGTTGTCGGTTCATCGGCAATCAGCAAACGCGGACGCAGCAACAGCGCCATGGCGATCATCACGCGCTGACGCATACCGCCGGAGAATTCGTGCGGGTACATATGAATGCGGTTGCGCGCTTCGGGAATACGCACCGCGTCGAGCATGCGAATGGCTTCTTCCAGCGCCTCTTTTTGCGACAGACCTTTATGATGACGCAACACCTCGGTGAGCTGCTGGCTGACTTTCATAAAAGGGTTCAGCGAGGTCATCGGGTCCTGGAAGATCATGCTGATCTGGTCGGCGCGGATGTGGTTCAGTTCCGACTCCGGCAGATTCAAAATTTCCCGGCCATCAAACTGCACACTGCCTTCGGCGCGGCCATTGCGCGCCAACAAACCCATGATGGAAAAAGCTGTCTGACTTTTGCCCGAACCGGATTCACCCACAATTGCCAGTGTTTCGCCGGCGTCCAGATGAAAGTTCAGGCCATTGACCGCGCTCACTTCGCCATCGAGAGTATCGAAGCGTACGCTCAGGTCGTTCACGGTTAATAAACTCATAATTCGTTGCCTTAGCGGTCTTTCGGATCGAGGGCGTCACGCAGCCCATCGCCGATAAAAAACAGACTGATCAAAGTGGCGATAAAGAAACCCAGCGGGTAAAGCAGTTGCCAGATCGTGCCATAACGCATGTTGGCAGCACCCTGATCGATCAGTGCACCCCAGGACGTCATGGGCTCCTGTACGCCTAAACCGAGGAAGGAAATAAACGACTCGGTCAGGATCATCTGGGGCACCAGCAAGGTGGCGAAAACCACCACCACGCCCATCAGGTTGGGCACGATATGACGGCGCACAATGGTCATGGAGGTTAGACCGGTGGCGACGGCGGCTTCGATAAATTCCTTGTTCTTCAGTGATAGTGTCTGGCCGCGTACGATTCGCGCCATATCCATCCAGGAAATCAGGCCGATGCCAATGAACAGCAAGGTAATACTGCGGCCGAAGGCGACTAACAGCAGAATCAGGAAGAACATGTAGGGGATGGACATCATGATGTCGACAAAACGCATCATGACGTTATCCAGGCGGCCACCAAAATAACCGGCGATGGCGCCATATAGAGTGCCAATGATGACCGCAATCAGTGCGCCGATAATGCCGACCATCAGCGAAATCTGACTGCCTAATGCGACTCGGGCGAACAGGTCGCGGCCTTCGTTGTCGGTGCCAAAGTAGTGGCCGGTCTCAATAGAAGGGCGACCCGCTCCAGTTGGGTTACCGATGGCACTCCAGTCGATCTTGTCGTATTCCCATTGCGCGACCAGGGGGCCGGCATAGGCAAATATGAAAACAGCCAGTAGCAAAAACAGACTGAACATGGCGGCCTTGTTGCGGGCGAAGCGCAACATGGCGGTTTTCCACAGGCTGCGGCCGGCCATTTCGGTACTGGCCAGGTTTTCCGCAAGTGCTGCGGTTTTTTTGGAACGTAACAACATGAAATAAAGCCCTCAGAGCCGAATCTTGGGGTCGATCCAGGCGTAGAGAATATCGACGATGGTGTTGAACAAAATGGTCAGTGCGCCCAGCAAAATGGTGACGCCCATGATCACCGAGTAGTCACGGTTGAGCGCCGCGTTGACGAAGTAAGCGCCAATACCACCGGTGGTGAAGTACACATCAATGATGACCGAACCGGTGATCATGACCACGAAGGTTGGGCCCAGATAAGACAGCACCGGTAACATGGCCGGCTTCAGCGCATGCCGAAACAGGATATGACGGAACGGCATGCCTTTGGCGCGAGCGGTGCGGATGTAGTTGGCGTTCAGCACTTCGAGCATGCTCGACCGGGTGATCCGCGCGATGCTGGCCAGGAAGCTGGTGCCCAGCGCGATCACTGGCAGAATGATGTATTCGATCTGGCCGCCACGCCAGCCACCGCCGGGCAACCAGCCCAATTGCAGCGTGAAGACCAGCACCAGAATTGGTGCCATCACGAAGTTGGGTAACACCTGACCGACGATGGCGAAACCGACGGCAAAATAGTCACCTTTGGTGTTGTGTTTGAGTGCGGCAATGATCCCCAGTGAGATACCCAGGACGACGGCAAACACAAAAGCCCAGAAGCCGTAGGTCAGGGTGACGGGGAAACCGCTCTCAATCATGTCGTTGACGGTCCGGTCCTTGAATTTATAGGACGGGCCGAAATCAAAATCGGTAACGATATTGTAGATATAAGTGCCGATCTGTTGGTAAAGCGGTCGGTCCAGGCCATATTTGGCCTCGATATTGGCCATGACTTCCGGCGGTAACGGCTTTTCACTGTTGAACGGGCCGCCCGGTGCCGAGTGCATCATGATGAAGGAAATGACGATCAGGACCAGGAGTGTCGGTATTGCGACACCCAGTCGTCTGATGATGAAGTTGATCATGCTGTTAGCCTGCTGAAAAAAACGCCGCCTATTCTACTAAAGTCCTACTCCAGCTTTCGAACATTCCTTCGGATACGCAGAGACTGCGCCGTAAAGCTATGCAAACAAGGGTTAAATCATGGATCAGGTGGCGGAAGGTCTTTCTTTATAAGGAAAGGCACCGCCACGAGGGCGGTGCCGGACTTAGAACGCTAGTCGATCAATGTTCAACGATGTACAGCTCGCGGCTGTAAGTGTTCTGTTGAACGTCGTCATAGCGCCAGCCTTTAACGTAGGGCTTGAGCATGAATACTTCGGTGTAGTGATAAACCGGAGCATTGGGCATGTCTTCAGCGATCAGATGTTCCATTTCGGTGTAGTTTTCGCTCGGGTCAGCCATGGTTTTGGCTTCGGCAGACAGGCGATCGTACTCTTCAGAAACGTAGTTGGCGTCGTTATAACCGGATTCAGACTGCATCAGATCCAGGAAAGTAGAGGCTTCGTTGTAGTCACCACACCAGGCGCCACGGGCCACTTCGAAGTTACCGTTGCCACGGGTCTCCAGGAAAGTCTGCCATTCCTGGTTTGCCAGCGTGGCGTTAACACCCAGTTTTTCATTCCACATAGCGGCAACAGCAACGGCAATGCCACGGTGGTTTTCAGAGGTGTTGAACAGGATTTCGAAACTCAGCGGATTTTCCGGGCCATAGCCGGCTTCAGCCAGCAGGCGCTTGGCTTCGGCGTCACGCTCTTCCTGAGTCATGGTGGCGAAATCAACCGTCGGCGGTGTGAAGCCTGCGGTCAGTTCCGGTGTGAAGGTGTAAGCCGGGAACTGGCCACCTTGGGTGACGTTCTCAACGATGATGTCACGATCGATGGCATAAGACAGGGCCTTACGGACACGAACGTCATCGAAGGGTGCAACTTCGTTGTTGAAGACGTAGTAGTAGTTACACAGTGCCGGAACGGCATGTGCTTCTTCCGGGCTTTCCTGCTCCAGGCGCGGATACTGACCGGACGGGATATCAGTCTTGTCGATCTCGCCGGCTTGGTAACGCGTCAGACCCTGGTTTTCGTCACTGATGACGTAGGCTTCTACGCGATCAATCAGGTTTTCGTCGTTGTTCCAGTATTCCGGGTTGCGCTCCAGTACTGTGCGCTCGCCAATAACGTATTCGGTCAGGGTGAAAGCGCCGTTGCCGACCAGGTTACCGGGGCGAGTCCACTCGTTACCGTACTCGTCGATCACCCATTGCGGTGACGGGAAGGTGGTGGAGTGCATGACCATCTGCGGGAAGTAAGGCAGCGGACGCTCCAGGTTGACTTCCAGAGTCTGGTCGTCGATGGCGGTGACGCCCAGTTCTTCACCTGGCAGGTCGCCTTCGAGAACGGCATCGACGTTTTCCAGTGCCATCAGGGACATATACCAGGCGTAAGGAGAAGCCAGCTCCGGATCAACCGCCCGACGCCAAGCGTAAACGAAGTCACCGGCGGTTACCGGCTTGCCGTCAGACCATTTGGCGTCATCGCGCAGATAGAAGGTCCAGGTCTGGTTGTTGTTGGAGGATTCGTAACGCTCAGCAACGCCGGGAGATGGGTTGCCGTCTTTGTCGGCATTGAGCAGACCTTCAAAAAGGTCGCGTGAGATATAGGAGCCGTCAACATCTTCAACCACTTGCGGGTCGAAGGAAGAAACTTCATCCAGTGCCTGATAGCGGAACACTTGTTCAGCAGCCAGTGGTTCACCGGTAACCGGGTGAGTGGCGGCAGGGCTGGATTGGGCGGTATCGGTGGTGGACTCTTCGTCACTTGAGCAACCGGCCAGGGCAATACCTGCGATTACCGCAGCTGCCAGGCTCAGTCGCCACTGTTCAGCGATGGGTTTCATTGATGATCCTCTTTATGGTGACTGACGACTGCCAGCCTCTTATGAAGGCCGACAATTGAAACAAGAACGGGTTGGCCAAATAAGCCAACCCGTCCAATGGAAAGCAGTGAAAGTGTCATATCTTTTCAAAAACATCAACGATGTTTTTCATATTCTACAACCACTGAGCCGATTCGTCCCCGAAATCGGTTACAGGTCGCATTATACCGGATTTTTTGCAGACGATGGGCGATGATGTGAGCAAGAAAATCAGCACCTTTTTCGGACAGAAATAACGTCCGATTCGGCCTCTTGCCCGGTTTTGGTGCGCGATTTACTGGGATTCGGCTTCCATGGCTTCTATCAGTTTGCTGAGTTCGCGTTGCAGCGCCTCGGCGTCACCAAGGTTGACTTCAACCAGTCGGCGCAGGTGCGAAGCAGTGTCCACGTCCATGGACAGGATGCTGACCCCACAGGCTTGTCGTTGTGGATGAACATAGGCGACGCTGATTTCCATCTGCATTTCGACGTCACCCTGATCGAGTCGAACCTTGAGCTCGCCGGTCTGGCCGGTCTCGATATGACCGGCGCCTTCATTCAGCATTACCAGGGCACCCTTAAGGCTGATATCGCGCAGTACGCCAGTGCACTGCACTTCACCGAAGTCGAGACTCACTCGGGCATCGAAACTGATGCGCTGAAAGCGGCGTTGTTCTTTAGTCATCAAGACTTCCTCTGAAGGTATTGAAAACACTATAGTTGGCGTGCATCTAGGGCGCAACGCGAGGCAGTCTTTGCCTGGCGAAGCCCATTTTTCGACTGTCAGGAGTATTGACATGGCTCGATCCACCCAATTACCCAAGGCGGAAGACATACTGCCAGGCCGCTCTGAGCCGCTGGATGTTGATTATCAGCATATGGTTCTGGACATCGATATGCGTGAAACGCCGGACGGGTGCGAGGAAATCCTGCTGGCCATGGGCTGTTTCTGGGGCGCTGAACGTCATTTCTGGCAGTTGCCGGGCGTGGTCAATACCGCCGTCGGCTATGCCGGTGGAGCAACACCTAACCCGACTTACGATGAAGTCTGCACTGGCCGTACTGGCCATACAGAGATTGTTCGGGTGGTTTACGATCCGGCGATATTGCCACTGGAGAAATTACTGAAGTCGTTCTGGGAAGCGCACGATCCCACTCAGGGAATGCGTCAGGGTAACGATATCGGTACCCAGTACCGCTCAGCCGTTTACGGCGATGAAGCCCAGCTGGCGGTGGCCCGGGAGACGCAGGCGGTGTTCCAGAGTGAATTGGATCGATTGGATAAAGGCCCGATCACAACGGAGCTGGCACCCAAGCCGACCTTCTATTTTGCGGAAACCTACCACCAGCAATATCTCTACAAGAATCCGCTGGGCTATTGCGGCCTGAAAGGCACCGGCGCGGTCTGTCCGCTTTAACGCCCCGACAGGGCATTGATCCGGTCGCGTAACGTCTGTGCTTCGTGCCGGGCGGCGGTGGCGAAATCGTCACCGCCGCTGGCATAGATGACCGACCGCGATGCATTGATCATCAGTCCGTGGCCTGGCGACGTCTGGCCATAACGAACGGTACCTTCCAAGTCACCACCCTGGGCACCGATGCCGGGTACCAGTAATGGCAAATCCGGCGCGGCTGCGCGGATGCGCGCCATCTCTTGCGGTGCGGTTGCGCCGACGACCAGACACAGATTGCCGTATTTGTTCCAGACCTCCTGAGCTTGGCGCGCGACATGGATATACAGCGGTTCGCCATCGATTAACCGGTCCTGAAAATCAGCGGCGCTCGGATTTGATGTCCGGCACAACACGATCACCCCTTTGTCCTGATGCTCGGCAAAAGGCAGCACGGTATCGGCGCCCATATAGGGATTGACCGTTACCGCGTCTGCGCCGTAGTGCTCAAAGGCTTCACGGGCATACATCGCCGCAGTAGAGCCAATATCACCGCGTTTGGCATCGAGGATGACCGGGACCTCCGGATGCTGCTGTTTTATATAAGCAATGCTGGATTTCAGCTGATCTTCTGCGGCTTCCGCTGCGTGGTGAGCAAACTGGGGTTTGAAGGCGCAGACCAGATCGGCGGTCGCATCGACGATGGCGTTATTGAATTGCTCGATGGCATTGGCTTGCGCTTGCACAGCGGCGGGAAATCGCTCTCGAAAGGGGTCAAGCCCGACACACAGTTGAGTGCCGGCCTGCCAGCGGGCGTTAAGTTGTTCGATAAATGTCATGCGGTATCCGATGCGTTAAAGCGTTTTAAAGTAGACTTTTGAATTGCGCTGATAGTTGTACAACCGCTGCCGACCCGGCGGCAGTTCGCCAACCTCGGCCGGTTCAAAGCCACGTTCGGCAAACCAGTGTGCGGTTTGGGTGGTCAGCACAAAGAGTCGTTCGATGCGTGCCTGACGAGCGCGTTTTTCCAGCGCCGCCAGCAACGCATCGCCACGACCGGATTGGCGATAGTCCGGGTGCACTGCGACACAGGCCAGTTCCGCAACCGCCGGGTCGCTATCAATCATCGGGTAGAGCGCTGCACAGCCGACGATCATGCCGTCGCGCTCGTTGACGTAAAAGTGGTCGATCTCATTTTCCAGTTTTTCCCGGTCACGACGTACCAGAATGCCGCGTTCTTCGAGCGGCTGTAACAACGCCAGAATGCCGTTGATATCGTCAGTGCGGGCGGCCCGGAAGGTATCGTAGCGATCGCGTGCGACCAGGGTGCCGACACCATCGCGGGTGAAGAGTTCGGCGAGCAGGGCGCCATCCTGTTGGCCGTCGATGACATGGCAGCGGCCGATGCCGGCATCGCTGGCAGCCAGGGCGGCCTGCAATTCGCGACTGCCTGCTTGATTAGGCTCTGCCTTTTGCAGACACTGACCCAGCTCGAAGGCAGTCAGTTCTTTTTGTTGTTCGGTTAAGGGCAGTGGGTCATCGCCAATGATGACCAACTTGTCGGCATCCAGACGGCGTGCGGTCTCGACCAGCAAATGGTCGGGTGCCAGATAGAAAACCTCACCGGTGACCGAATAGCCCAGCGGCGGTAACAACACAATATGGCCCTGATCAAGGTGCGTGCGAATGGCTTGATGGTCAACGCGCCGAACCCGCCCCTGTGCCTGCAAATCACAGCCATCGACGACGCCGGCCGGGCGGGCGGTGACAAAGTTGCCGCCAATAACGCGAATGCGGGCGCCGTGCATGGGCGAGTTGGATAATCCCTGAGTGAAGTGCGCTTCCAGGCGTGAACGCCAGTGACCAATGCGCGCCAGTATTTCATCCATGGTGGCAACGTCGATCTGCGCTTCGCTGTCGAGCCGTGCGCCATCCGCGTCTTCGGCATCGAAGCCAATGACCAATTTCAGGCCCAGGCTGTTGAGCAGTGCCAGGTCGGGGACCAGTGACTGAATGGCGGCCGAATCCAACACCTTGCCACGCAACCAGATGACCGCAGTCTTGCCGCGATAGGCATGAATGTAAGGGGCACTGTTGCGGAAGAGTCGGACGAAATCGGTCAAGGGATAGGGCCTCCTGTGTGGAGGCCCATGATAACGAATTCAGCGGGGACTAGGGAGCCTGCTTAACGCTGTTGGAAGAATTCGCGCGAACCGAACACCACCATGGTTTTACCCTTAACGCTGACCAGGCCCTGTTCTTCAAGACTTTTCAAAACCCGGCCGACCATTTCGCGTGAGCAGCCAACGATGCGGCCGATTTCCTGGCGGGTGATTTTGATCTGCATGCCTTCGGGGTGGGTCATGGCATCGGGCTGGTGGCACAGATCGAGCAGCGTGCGGGCAACACGGCCGGTGACGTCCAGAAAGGCCAGATCGCCGACTTTGCGCGTGGTGGCTCGCAGGCGGCTGGCCATCTGTTCACCGATAAAATACAGAATGCGCGCGTCGTCATGGGTGATTTCGCGGAACTTGTTATAGGAAATCTCGGCGACTTCGCATTCGGTTTTGGTTTTAACCCAGGCTGAGCGCGTTTCCAGAGAATCAAACAGACCCAACTCTCCGAAAAAGTCGCCGGTATTGAGGTAGGACATGATCATCTCGCGGCCATCGTCATCTTCGATGATGACTGAAACCGTGCCTTTGATGATGTAAAAAAGCGAGTCGCTCTTGTCGCCAGCATAGATCAGCGTGGTCTTTGACGGATAACGTCGGCGGTGACATTGCGACAGGAAATAATCGAGGTGAGGATGTTCCAGTGGCTGTTTGACCATAGTACGAGTCGTTCCTGTTTTCGTATGGCCCGGGCGACCGCATGCTGACCGGGGCCTGTTGTCCTTAAGATGGGCCTGCTGTTACATATGAACCGGGCCGATCCAAGCGGAATAGAATAAGTGACGGTATCTAACGTGCCTTGTCAAGGCATTATGGGCGAAGGGTCCTTCTCTGGCTACGGCTCCGACGAATTTGTCTTAATACCGTCCTATCCGAACCCAACGCTGTGTTAATCTTCGCTGACATAAGATGTCGTTAACAGTGGAGAAAGTGAAAATTGAAGGCAAACATTCAATGGGCCGGCGATAAGGCTTTCAAATATACATCAGACAGTGGACATCAGGGTTTTATGGACGGCGCTGCCAAAGACGGCGGTGACAGTCGTGGTCCCAGCCCGATGGAGATGGTGCTTTGCGGTCTGGGTGGTTGTACCAGCTATGACGTGGTCAACATCCTGCGTAAAGGTCGCCAGGATGTGGTCGATTGTCAGGCACAACTGGAAGCGGAACGGGCCGATAGCGTCCCCGCCGTTTTTACCCGCATTCATGTTCATTTCATCGTCAGTGGCCATGATCTGAAAGCCAGCCAGGTAGAACGGGCGGTTAAATTGTCGGCTGAAAAATATTGTTCAGCGTCGATGATGTTGGAAAAAGGGGGTGTTGAAATCACTCACAGCTTCGAGGTGGTTGAACTTTGATTTTTTGTTCGGTGTCAGCCAGGGTCCGTCGTCCTGAATTCATCATGCTGACCAGTGGGAGTTTTGTCAGATGACCGACGAATTGCGTTTGCATGGTTTTAATAATCTAACCAAGTCGCTGAGCTTTAATATTTACGATATTAATTACGCCAAGACCGAACAGCATCAGGACGAATACATTGCTTATATCGATGAGGTATACAACGCTGATCGTCTAACCGACATCCTGACTCAGGTGACGGAAATCATTGGCGCCAATGTCTTGAACGTTGCGCGCCAGGATTACGAGCCGCATGGTGCCAGCGTCACCATTTTGATTTCCGAATATCCAGTTGATGCTGATGAAGACCATGGCGAGGCGTCACCCGGACCGATGCCGGATTCGGTCGTCGCTCATCTCGATAAAAGCCACATTACTGTTCATACCTATCCGGAAAGTCATCCGGATAATGGTATTTCCACTTTCAGAGCCGATATTGATGTCAGCACCTGTGGAGTTATCTCGCCGTTAAAAGCGCTGAATTTTCTGATTCATTCTTTCGACAGCGACATCGTCACTATGGATTATCGCGTGCGTGGCTTTACTCGCGACGTCGATGGTCGCAAGCATTACATCGACCATGAAATCAACTCCATCCAGAATTATCTGGCGCAAGACACTAAAGCTGCTTACGAAATGATCGATGTAAACATCTATCAGGAGAATATTTTCCACACCAAAATGCTGCTGAAAGATTTCCAACTGGATAATTACCTCTTTGGCAGTGGAGCGGAAGAGTTCCCCGAGGCAGAGCAAAAACAGATCATGCAAGCGTTATGGCGGGAGATGCAGGAGATCTTTTACTCGCGCAATATGAGCAATGGCCCGGGTCCGGTCTAGGTAAAGACTGACAAAACGCTGACAAAGCAAGTAAAGTGTGATCTGAATCGCCAAACCGTGGTAGACCGGCTGGGCGAGGTAGGTAAACTGGGGAAGTGACCTTCGGCGGCGTTAGGGAAACCGTCATGAGGCAACAACATAATAACGATAAGCCACTGTGGAGCGAACTATCCTATGGGCCAGGAAATTGAACTGAAATTGAGCATCCAGAAGGATGCGACGGCAGCTTTTAAAGCCCATCCGCTCTTGGCCGGGTTGGACAGCCGTTCGCAATATCTGGAAAACCGCTACTACGATACGGTCGATCAGCGTTTAACCGCCGCGGGCGCTGCTTTGCGGTTGCGCAAATCAGCCGATCAGTGGGTTCAGACTCTGAAAACCCGTGGCTCTAATATTGGCGGCTTGCATCAGCGCGATGAATGGGAAGTTGAACGCGCTGATGGCACGCTGGATTTGTCCGTTTTGCCAGCCGACCAACTGCCCGCCAATGTGACCGAGGCCGAACTGAAACCTTTATTTGCTACTCACTTTCATCGCCACCGCTGGATGGTGTCACACCAGGGTGCGGAGATTGAAGTGGTCCTTGATGAAGGCAAAATTTTGACCGAAACCCAGCAGCAGGCGATCAGCGAAGTTGAGCTGGAGCTAAAAAGCGGCGAGTTACCGGCGCTGCTGGATCTGGCATTGAATTTTACCGAGAGCGTACCTCTGGTGCCGTCTGATTTGTCCAAGGCCGAACGCGGCTACCGCTTGTTGGATGGTAATGCCTCTTTGAATATTCCGCTGCCGGCCATCGTTGCCCAGCAAAGCATGGAAAGCGCTTTCTGTGCGTTGATGGGTTATGAACTGGAACGTTTGCAGTCGCACTGGGATCTGTTCTGGATCAGTCAGCAATGGCGTCACCTCCAGGCGCTGCTGGTGACACTGGGCAATATTCAGACCGAGATGGAATGGTTCGAAGATATCCTGCCGACCGAGCACAGCCAGCGTTTTACCGCCTGGGTGATCTGGCTTGAAGAAGCGATTCGTCCTTTGGTGTCCTGGTGGCCAGCGTGCTTTGCGCTCAGTCGCGATGCGCGCAGCGAGCCGGAAAACATCGCGGTCAGTCTGCAACAGGCCAAGGCGATGCGGGCTCTGAATGGCATTGAAGCTTTAGCGCGTAATCCGCGTTTCGGTCACACCCTGATGTCGATGACCAGTTGGTTGCACACGCGCGCCTGGCGCTCAGAGCAAGAGAGCTGTCATCGCTATGCCAGCGAAGAAGCGGTCAGCGATGGCCTGGACCGTTCCCTGTCGTCCGCCTGGCAGGCGTTTAATCCTGACCAGTTTGCCGGCAGCGCCAGCCATGCCCTGACGCAATATCCGGCGGTGCACCGATTGCTGATGCTGTGCCAGTACTTTAATTCTCTGTACGGCGAGCAATTGAATCACTATCAGGAAGAACTGCAGGCGTTGGAAGATAACCTGTCCAAACTGTCGGCGATTGATGTAGTCAGTCGTCTGCGTGAATGGCTGGATGAGTTACCGATGGAACAACAAGCATCGGTTTATTCCTGGACACGTTCCAAGCCGGTATTGCTGCGTGATATCAAGCAATTGGCCGGTCGTCTGTTTGATTCGCGCGAGGTCGCTGCTCCCATCCGCGCTTGAATCGCCTCGGGAGACGGCTAGTATTCAGCGTCTCCCGTCTCCCGTCTCCCGTCTCCCGTCTCCCGTCTCCCGTCTCCCGTTACAGTCGATAAACGCTGCGCGTCATCACCTTGGAAATAGCGGTCATCAGCTGCTTGACCGGTTCGGGAAATACTTGTCCTCCGGCGGCAATGGCGTTGTGCGAATGACGTTCTTCATCCTCGAGCATCTGCTGCAAAATGGCGCGACTGCGCGGATCCCGCTCACCAATCTGTTCCAGATGATCGCGCAGGTGACCGCTGACCTGGTCTTCAGTCGCAGCGACAAACCCGAGTGACCAGCGATCACCCGCCACACCAGCACCCGCACCAAGCGCAAACGACAACGCATAGAACAGTGGATTCAGCAGACTGGTGTGGCCGCCCAGTTCATTAACACGTTGCTCGCACCAGGCCAGATGATCCAGCTCTTCATCGGCGGCCTGTTGCATGGATTCACGCACCTGTGGCAAGCGGGCCGTAGTCGCCTGCCCTTGATAGAGTGCCTGAGCGCAGACTTCACCGGTGTGGTTGATGCGCATCAGTCCGGCGAAGTGTCGTCGCTCCTCATGGCTCAGTTCCGGAGCCTGGAAAGGCTTCCCCGGTGATGGGTTGGCGGCGCCGACGGCCCCGGGAGTTAAGGTCTTCAGCGCGTTGTCGAGTTTGTCGAACAAACGATCAGAAAAAGAGAGACTTCTTGACATGGTGGTGCTCCCGATTGTGCAGGATGTCTGGCATCGCCTGCATCAGTGTCTGCTTAAGCGCGCGACCCGATACCGGCTTGGTTAACAGATATTGAATATTGAGACGGCTCTCATCGAGGTCGGCCTGACCGACATCGACCCCGGTGAGCATGATGATCAGAATGTCGCGATTGAGTGCTTCATCGCCACGGATGCGTTCGGCAAGCTCGGTACCGGTCATAGATGGCATATTCTGGTCGAGCACCAGCACATCCACCGGCGTACCCTTGTGAAATTCGTTGTGCAGATTGGCCAGCGCCGATTGGCCGTTACTGACGCTGAACACCTCCATACCCCAGCTTTTACCCAGATGTTCAATGACCTTGCGGCAGGTCAGGTTGTCGTCAACCACCATCAGGCGAATGTCGGCCAGATCTCCCGGAGTCTGGGCGTTGGCTTCATCGCTGTCGGCCACTTCGGGTAACGGCAGGTCGACCCAGAAGGTCGAGCCGATGCGCAACTCGCTGGAGAATGATAACTGGCCGTTGAGCAAACCCACCAAGACGCGGGTGATAGGAAGACCCAGATAAACCTCGCGCGGTGACAGAACGTTGTCTTCCGGCGGCGTGGGGAAGTCGAACAGGCTGTCTTTCATGTCCTTAGGCAAGCCCGGACCGGTGTCGGTGACGCTGAAGCGAATGCGATGACCATTCCAGGGTTTGACCTGCACCAGCACCTCACCGTTTTCGGTATAGGCCAGCGCATTGTCGAGCAGGTTAGACAGAATCTGGGTGATGATTTGGGCATTGCCGCGATAGCGACTGGGCAGTTCCGGCGCGACATCCATCACCAGCTCCAGCTGTTTGGCATGGGCCAGGCGGGAATAGGGCTGGATGGCGTCTTCGAGCAGATCGTAGAGGTCGAACTCGTCTTGATTGTCCGGCAGGCGATTGAGCCCAATGCGCACCAGGTTCTGCAATTGGTCGGCCTGGCGCAGCAGTGAAAAACCGGCCGCCTGCATGGTGTTGACGTACTCCTGTTGATGCGCGGACAGGCTGGTGTCCTGCAACAACTCTGACATCCCCAGCACACCGTTGATCGGACCGCGCATCTCATGATTGAGCTTGCGCATCAGCGGCCAGTGCAGCAGCGGCAAGTTGAGCCCAGTCGCGACCAGACTGGTATCGCGATACCGGGCCCGGTGGTAAGCCGCGCGCAAGACGATCCAGATGGCAATGACAGCGGTTAAATGCAGCAGAATGGCATTGGTCGAGACGCTTAACAGCAGGCCGGCACTGGAGCCGATTACCAGCAGAAACACCAGGCTGGCAAAGGCGATGGCCGCCAGAGTCCAGTGCTCGTGGCGCAAATTGGACTGGCGATAACGCAACCAGCTTAAAGCGATGCCGATCAAGGCCAAGGGCGCCAGCGTCAGTAGGAAGACGCTAAGACCACGCGCAATCGGCAGCAAAGCAAGGGCGGCGATCAACACCAGCGAGCGGAGCGCCCAGCGCAGGAATTCCCTGAGCCAGCGCGAAGAGTGGTCTCTGCGGATCTGAGCCACCAGGCCTGTGAGCCCCAGCAAAGCGAGTACACCGCCGGTATTGCGGGCATGGATATCGACGAACGCCAGGTTGGGAAGCAGCGGCGCCGCCAGGCCATTCCAGCCGGCTGACATCAAGATGAGGCCGAAGCTGAACAGGCAGGCCCAGGCTAAAGCCGGGTGCGGATAGCGCACCAGCGCGCCAATGGCAAAGCCGAAGCCGAGTAACTGCAGCGCCAGCATGGCGGCGTGTAATCCCAGCTGGATACCCAGAGTCGTTTGCAAACTGGCCCGATCCATCAGCCAGACCTGAGTATTGAGCGGGTCTTCCGAGGCCAGACGCAGGTAGAGGGTGTGTGTCCCCGCGGGTAAGGTCACCGGCAGCACATAGGTGCCCAGCGGCTCCGGCCGATCGGCCAGCGGCAGAGACGCGCCTGAACTGAGGGTTTGGTATTGGCCGTCGGTGCCAGGGTAGTAGAGTTCGATCAGGTGATTGGCGTGGCTGTCGATCAGAAAGTTAATCGGCTGGGGCTGGCCATCGGGGTTGGTCAGGCTCAGTCGCAGCCAGTGGCCGCCATCGAAAACGCCGTTACGCAAAATGGACTGGTGCACCGGGGTGAACTGGTTGGCGATCTCGGGCTTGTTGAGATCGCTCAGTTGCAGTTCACCACTGGGATCATCGAGGTAATCGGCGTCGTTTAGTACGCTCAGTCGATAGCGTTCCTGGTTCAGCAAGACCGGATCGGCCATCACAACGCCAGCCATTAACAGCAACCAGACGGTGGCCAATAAAGGGCGCATGGGCAGGGCGTTACAACGCATGGTGATCTCACTTAAACATCGTTAAGTGAGTATAGCGTCCCCAGCCGGTGGTCCCAACTGAGGACTTGCCTTGCCTTTGAGCCAGGTCAGTTGCTGCGACGATTGATAGCGCGGTGGCCGATATCGGTGCGGTAATAGCAGTCTGTCCAGTCGATCAGTCGAACGCCGGCATAAGCTGCCTGCTGGGCGTCGGCGACGCTGTCACCTAAGGCTGTTACGCACAGCACTCGACCACCCTGAGTGACGATTTCTCCGGTCCGGTTACGGCCGGTGCCAGCCTGGAACACCTTGGTATCGGCGGCGAAATCGGCGTTTAGACCGCTGATGACGTCGCCTTTGCGATAGTCATCGGGATAGCCACCGGCGGCCAGCACAACGCCCAGCGCCGGGCGCGGATCCCAGTCGGTCTGATGACTGGCCAGTTCGCCGTTTACTGCGGCCAGGCAAAGTTCGACCAGATCGGACTGCAAGCGCATCATGATGGGTTGAGTTTCCGGGTCGCCAAAACGGCAGTTGTATTCCAGCACCTTGGGCGTGCCGTCCGGCGCCACCATGATGCCGGCGTAGAGAAAACCGCGATAACGATTACCTTCGGCGTTCATGCCGCGTACCGTCGGATAGATGACTTCCTCGAGAATGCGTTGGTGCATGGCTTCGGTCACCACCGGCGCCGGCGAATAAGCGCCCATGCCGCCGGTATTCGGGCCGGTGTCGCCGTTGTCGCGCGCTTTGTGATCCTGAGAGGAAGCGAACGGAACCACTTCTTCGCCATCGACCAGCACAATAAAGCTGGCTTCTTCGCCGACCAGAAATTCCTCGACCACCACGCGTGACCCGGCATCGCCAAAGCGGTTGCCGGCGAGCATATCGTCGATGGCAGCACAGGCTTCCGTTTCGCTTTGAGCGACGATCACGCCTTTGCCCGCGGCAAGCCCATCGGCCTTAACGACGATGGGCGCGCCTTTTTCCGCCACATAGGCCTTGGCTTCAGCGGCGTCGGTGAAAACGCCATAGAAGGCTGTTGGAATATTGTGGCGGGCGAGAAAGTCTTTGGTGAAGGCTTTGGAGCCTTCCAGTTGAGCGGCGCTTTGTGTCGGGCCGAGAATCTTCAGACCGCGCGACTCGAACAGATCGACCACACCAATCACCAGCGGCGCTTCGGGACCGACGATGGTCAGGCCGATCTGGTTTTGTTCGGCGAAATCAGCCAAAGCTTCCAGGTCGGTAACGCCAATCGCCACGTTTTCGATGTTCGGTTCATCCGCTGTGCCCGGATTACCCGGTGCCACAAACACCTGTTCCACCAGGGCACTTTGCGCCACCTTCCAGGCCAGAGCGTGTTCACGACCGCCGTTGCCGATAATCAAAACCTTCATGATGATCTCCTTGGGCGTCTTAGTGGCGGAAGTGGCGCATGCCGGTGAATACCATAGCGATGCCGTGTTCATCGGCCGCAGCGATGACTTCGTCATCACGCATGCTGCCACCGGGTTGGATCACCGCTTTAACGCCCATCTCAGCGGCCTGATCGAGGCCGTCGCGGAACGGGAAGAAGGCATCGGACGCCATCACCGAGCCAGCAATTTCCAGGTTCTCGTCGGCGGCTTTGATACCGGCGATCTTGGCACTGTAAACACGGCTCATCTGGCCGGCACCGACACCGATGGTCTGGCCATCACGCGCATAAACGATGGCGTTGGATTTAACGAATTTGGCAACCGACCAGGCAAATTGCAGATCGGCCAGTTGAGCATCGGTGGGTGCGAGCTTGGTGACGACCTTAAGTTCGTCGACACTGATGCGGCCCAAATCACGGTCCTGCACCAGCAGGCCGCCGTTGACCTTCTTGAAATCGAAACCGGCAACAGCGTCGTTCCAAGTGCCGCAGGCCAGCAGGCGAACATTGGGTTTGGCGGCGACAACCTTGGCCGCAGCGGAGGACACGCTCGGCGCGATGATGACTTCAACAAACTGACGCTCGATGATCGCCTGGGCAGTGGCTTCGTCCAGTTCGCCGTTGAACGCAATGATGCCGCCAAAGGCTGAGGTTGGATCGGTCTGGAAGGCGCGATTGTAGGCATCGAGTAGATTGCTACCGGTCGCCACACCGCAAGGGTTGGCGTGTTTAACGATGACACAGGCGGGCGCCTTGAAGGCTTTAACGCATTCCAAGGCCGCATCGGTATCGGCGATGTTGTTGTAGCTCAGCGCCTTGCCTTGGATGCTGGTCGCGGTGGCGACGCTGGCTTCCAACGGCTGGGCGTCGACATAAAACGCCGCCTTCTGATGCGGGTTTTCGCCATAGCGCATGACGTCTTTCAACTGCCATTGCTGGTTAAAGGTATGCGGGAAATCACTGCGTGCCGGTACGCTGGCCGGTGCCGTTTCGGCATCGACGCTGCCCAGGTAGTTGGCGATCATGCCGTCGTAGGCGGCGGTGTGTTCGAATGCTGAACGCGCCAATCGAAAACGGGTGGCGGCACTGAGGCCACCGGTTTCATCCCACTCGGCCAGCAGGGTGTCGTAGTCACCGCTGTTAACCACGATGGCGACGTCTTTGTGGTTCTTGGCTGCAGAGCGAACCATGGTCGGGCCGCCGATATCGATGTTCTCGATGGCATCGCCCAAGGTGCAATCCGGCTTGGCAATGGTTGCGGCGAACGGATACAGGTTGACCACCACCAGATCGATGGGGGCTATGTCGTGTTCGGCCATGACCGCATCGTCGATGCCGCGTCGACCCAGAATGCCGCCGTGCACTTTCGGGTGCAGGGTTTTCACCCGGCCGGCCATCATTTCCGGAAAACCGGTGTGATCGGACACTTCACGCACCGGAATGCCGGCTTCGCTGATCAGGCGGTGGGTGCCGCCGGTGGACAGCAGTTCGACGCCACGTTCATGCAGGGCGCGGGCGAAATCGAGAATGCCGGTTTTGTCGGAAACACTGAGCAGGGCGCGTTGGGGGGCTTGGGTCATGCGGTCCTCACGGGCGGAAAGTCGTTCGATTGGTCAGAAAATGACAGGTCCAGAAAAACCAAAGGCGACCCTGAGGTCGCCTTTGGTGGCCGCTTAGAGCAGGCCGTATTGCTTGAGCTTTTTGCGCAGGGTGCCGCGGTTCAGGCCGAGCACCTGGGATGCCTTGGTCTGGTTGTCGCGGCAAAATCGCATCACCGCTTCGAGCATGGGCGCTTCGACTTCGCTCATCACCATCTGATAAACGTTGGCAACGTCCTGGCCTTCCAGGTGCGCGAAGTAATTGCGCATGGCGATTTCAACGCTGTCTCTGAGAGTCTGGGGCTGTTCTACCGATGCATCGACCTGAAAGGTGTCGTTGGATTGTGGTTGGGCACTGGAGGAATCGGTGACGAAGGTGTCGAGGCTCATGCGGCTGTTTCCTTTAAAGAAGTCAAACGATCAAACAACTGGTTCAACCACTGAAGCTGGGCCTGAGGCTGCTCCAGGGCATTAAAATTTTTGAGGGTGGGTCGTTCCACCTGCTGGCCTTTGAGGTACCAGCCAACGTGCTTGCGGGCGATGCGCACGCCCAGATAGTCGCCGTAAAAACGGTGCAGCTCCTGAACATGGCCGGCCAAGGTTTCGGCTACGGTGTCCAGGCTTGGCGCCGGTCGTAATTCTCCGCTCGCCAGGTAGTCATTGATGGCCGCGAAAATCCACGGATTGCCCTGAGCCGCGCGGCCAATCATCACGCCATCGGCGCCGGTGTAATTCATCACTTCGGCGGCTTTGAGCGGTCCGTCAATATCGCCGTTGGCCAGCACCGGAATCGATACCGCGGCCTTCACTTCGGCGATGGTGTCGTACTCGGCCTCACCGCGATAAGCATCGGCACGGGTCCGGCCATGCACTGCCAGCGCCTGAATGCCAAGGTCTTCGGCCATGCGCGCGATGCGAATGGCGTTACGCTGATCCGGTGCCCAGCCGGTGCGCGTTTTCAGTGTCACCGGTACATCGACAGCGGCGACCACGGCTTCGAGAATTTCGCGGACCAGGGGTTCATCACGCATCAGCGCGGAACCGGCGGCCTTGTTGCAGACCTTCTTGGCCGGGCAACCCATATTGATGTCGATAATCTGGGCGCCACCGGCAACATTGGCGCGTGCTGCTTCGGCCATCATCTGCGCATCCCCGCCAGCAATCTGCACACTGATCGGTCCGGCTTCGCCATCGTGATCGAGCCGCTGACGCGACTTGGTGGTGTGCCATAACCGGGTATCGCTGGTCACCATTTCGGAGACCACCAGGCCGGCACCCAGTGATCGACACAGAGTGCGGAACGGACGATCAGTCACACCGGCCATGGGCGCCAGGACGGTGGGGCGATCAAACTGGTAGGGGCCGATGGCAAACACGATAAGCGGTTAAAAATTGCTCAGCTCAGGGGCGGGGAATGATACTGACTTAGCGGTCGAACTTAAAGATTGACATGCAACGGACATCGGTGTTTATCGGCGCCGTTTTTTCAGCCAGGGCCTGGGGCGGTGCGCAGTTGGTAATTGACTGCTTCGCTGCCCGGAGCACGAAAGGGTATCGAAACGTAAATGCGGGTATTGGTCGGCATCAGTTTGATGCCAGTCAGCTCGCCGCGTAAATAGTCAGCCGGGCTGAATGCCTGGTCGGCAACGCGTTCACCATTGATGTCGGTGTACTCCAGAATCAACGTTGGGAACGGCTGACGGAAGGGCGCCTGGTTGGTCAGAATGGCGTCCAGCAGTTTGACGTTCTCGACCGTTGGGTGGTTACGAACCAGAACATTGGAGGGTCGAATGTTGGTGAGATCCTGCTGAGGCGGCAGTTCGCAACCGAGCACATTGCAGGCCGACTGGTAGATGCCGCGCCAGGGGTCGAGGCGGGCGTAGCGATCTTTTTGCCACCAGGCGAGTTCTCCGGCCAGGGTTACCAGCAACAGAGCGATGACCACCAGACTTAACCAGCGGCGACCGCGACTGGCCTGTTCGTCGGTGAAATCAAAGTCGGTTGCCGACAGCTGCTGCGCCAGTTGAGCGGCACGGTTGCCGCCCGCTGGTGAGGCGGCTTGTTCGGAATCGTCTTCCGGCTCGTCATCCTCGTCCATCAACCAGCTGGATTCTGCTTCATCGGCATCGCTATCGCTATCGCTGCTGATGTCGAATGAGGTTTCCGCTTTATTGCTGGCGGGTGCCGGGGCTGGTTTTGGCTCAGGCTGCTGTTGCGGGGCGTCGTCGCTCAGGTCCCAGAACGCATCGCTGAGTTCATCGAGTTCGTCGTTGCTGTCTTCGCCCAGCAAGTCATCGTCGGAGAAAATAAATTCTTCAAAGTTATCGTTGGGATCGTCTTCGAACAGAAAGTCGTCGCTGTCGTTCTCGCTGGCCGCGGTGGGTTGCGTTTTGGGCGGCGTTTTTTGAGCCGGGCGGGGTGGGTCCGATGGCTTGGTCTTGAGTTTGCCATTGAGTATGTGACTGCGCGCACTGAACACTTGCAAGCAAGCACCGCAGCGCACCGATCCGTTGGCGACCGCCAAGTGCTCATCGGTGATGCGAAAAGAGGTGCTGCAATGTGGGCACTGAGTAATGAAAGTTTGAGCCATGGCCATTCGAGTTATCGGCATCCGTGCGCGGTAAAAAGGATTCCGGTGATTGACGATAGCACCGGACGATTCAGTTTATGAGAGCGACCGAGTGATCACAACTAGGGAGCCTCGGGGGAATTATTCAGAGGCTCCCTTGGTTCCGCTCAGTCGCACCCAGCCATCGCGTTCAACCGGTTCATCCAAGTCGATCCAGGGGCGATAGGCTTCCATGACCGCCTCAGCCTGGTGCGACAAAATGCCGGACAACGCCAGCCGTCCGCCACTTTGCAGACGCTGACAGAGTGACGCAGCCAGATCACACAGCGGGCCGGCCAGAATATTGGCGACCACTAAATCGTAACTGGGTGCCAGTTGTTGATCGTCGATCCAGACATTAAAACGGTCGTTCTCAATGCCATTGTTGGACGCGTTGGCGCGGGTGGCGTCCAGTGCCTGAGGGTCGATATCGACGCCGTCCATTTGTTTAGCGCCGAGCAGAATGGCGGCCAGACCTAAAATGCCGGAGCCACAGCCGTAGTCGAGCAAGCGCTCATCGCCAGCAATGGTTTCATCCAGCCATTGCAGACACAAAAAGGTGGTCGGATGCGTTCCCGTGCCAAAGGCCAGGCCCGGATCGAGTCGCAAATTCACCGCTTCAGGTTGCGGCGGTTCCAGCCAGGACGGGCAAATCCACAAGCGTTGGCCGCACTGGATGGGTTTGAACGCATCCATCCAGGCACGTTCCCAGTCCTTGTCTTCGAGAATCTCAGTCTGGATGGCACCGCTCAGTTGAATGCCTTCGTTGTCGGCAAACTGTTCGATGCTTTTTTGCAAGGCCAGCGCATCGACGTCTTCCTCGAACAGCCCCTGCACCGTGGTGTGTTGCCACAGCGGTGTGGTACCCCGGATCGGCTCGAAAACCGGTTGGTCTTCGCTGTCGATCAGAGTGACCGCCTGACAGCCTGCCAGCAGCAGTGCATCTTCAAGGGCATCGGTGTGATTGGGGTCGGTTGGAATACGGATTTGTAGCCAGGGCATGAAAGCATTTGCCGGTGCAGAAGTTGCTCGCGAGGATACTGGATTGTTGCTCGAATGACACCTGGGCCAGCAGCGGTGGGCCAATAAAAAAGGCAGCCATTGGCTGCCTTCGTTGCCCACCGAAACGCTTACTGTTCTGCAGCGAGCTTGTGTTCCAGGTAGTGAATATTGACACCACCACGCTGGAAACCACTGTCGTTGACCAGCTCTTTTTGCAGCGGCGTGTTGGTCTTGATGCCACCAACCACCAACTCGTCCAGAGCTGAGTTCATCCGCAGCAAGGCTTGCTCGCGGGTGTCCGCATAGGTGATCAACTTGCCGATCATCGAATCGTAATAGGGCGGAATGGTGTAGCCGGAATAAATGTGCGAATCCCAGCGCACACCCAGACCACCCGGAGAGTGGAACTGAGTTATCTTGCCGGGGCTCGGCATAAAGGTGCGCGGATCTTCCGCATTGATTCGGCATTCAACCGCATGACCGACGATGCGGATTTCATCCTGTTTGAAGCTCAGCGGTTCGCCAGCGGCGATGCGCAGTTGCTCCTTGATGATGTCCACACCGGTAACCATTTCGGTGACCGGATGCTCCACCTGAACACGGGTGTTCATTTCAATAAAGTAGAAGTGGCCGTCTTCATAGAGGAACTCAAAAGTACCCGCACCGCGATAGCCAATTTCGACACAGGCATCGACACAGGCTTTGAGTACCTTGGCACGCGACTCTTCATTGACGTGCGGTGCCGGCGCTTCTTCCATCACCTTCTGGTGGCGACGCTGCAATGAACAATCGCGGTCACCCAGATGGATGGCATTGCCGTGGCTGTCGGCCAGGACCTGGATTTCCACGTGACGCGGGTTTTCCAGGAATTTTTCCATATAGACGGTGCCGTCACCGAAGGCCGAAGCAGCTTCGGATTTGGTGACCTGAATGGAACCGATCAGGTCTTTTTCTTCACGCACCACGCGCATACCACGACCACCACCACCGGCGGCGGCTTTGATCATCACCGGATAACCGATGCGACGACCGATGGCCAGGCATTGATCTTTGTCTTCAGGCAGTGGGCCGTCAGAACCAGGAACGGTTGGCACGCCGGCTTTCTTCATCGCCTCAATGGCCGACACCTTGTCACCCATCAAGCGGATGACGTTGGCGGTCGGGCCAATAAAGGCAAAGCCGGATTTTTCCACCTGCTCGGCAAAATCCGCGCGCTCGGCCAAAAAGCCGTAGCCGGGATGAATGGCATCGGCGTTGGTAACCTCGGCCGCTGCAATCAGAGCAGGAATGTTCAGGTAAGAGTTGACGGAAGGGTTCGGACCAATACAGACCGATTCATCCGCCAGCTTTACGTGCTTAAGATCGCGATCCACCACCGAATGCACAGCAACGGTTTGGATGCCCATCTCCTTGCACGCCCGCAGGATACGCAAAGCGATTTCCCCACGGTTGGCAATCAGCACTTTCTTCAGCATGACAGGCCTCGTTAGCGAATGGTGACCAGGGCTTGATCGAACTCAACCGGCTCGCCGTTTTCAAGCAGGATGGCTTCAACGACGCCGCTCTTGTCGGCTTCGATCTGGTTCATCATTTTCATCGCTTCGACGATGCAGATGGTGTCGCCTTCGTTGACGTGTTGACCGACTTCAACGAAAGACGGGCTGGTCGGAGACGGCGCGCGGTAGAAAGTGCCGACCATCGGAGAACGCACAGCGTGGCCGCTGGTTTCCGGCTTGGCCGGTTCGCTGCTTTCGGCCGGTGCTGCTGGAGCAGGGGCCGCGGCCGGAGCCTGGGCCGGCATCGGCGCGTATTGCATCGGCGCCGCCGCTTGCAGGGCGCGTGACGAACGGCTGATGCGGATCGCCTCTTCGCCTTCGGTGATTTCGATTTCGTCGATGCCGGACTCTTCCAGCAACTCGATCAATTTTTTGACCTTACGGATATCCATGATGCGTTCCTCTAACGAGATAATTGTTGATGTGCAGCCTGCAGCGCCAAATCGTAGCTGTGCGGCCCAAATCCACAAATCACACCGACAGCCTTGTCGGCGAGATAGGAATGATGGCGGAAAGATTCACGAGCATGCACGTTGGACAGGTGCAGCTCAATAAAGGGCACTTCGGCACCACCGAGGGCATCGCGCAGCGCGATGCTGGTGTGTGTAAAAGCGCCCGCATTGATCAGGATAAAGGCGGTACCATCGGTTCGAGCCTGATGGATACGGTCGATCAGTTCGCCTTCATGATTGCTTTGCAGGCAATCCAGTGAGTGTCCAAGCGCCTGGGCTTGCTGGGTTAAGTGCTGCTCAATATCAGCCAGCCCGGTGTGGCCGTAGATGGTCGGCTCGCGAGTACCAAGCAGGTTGAGGTTGGGGCCATTAAGCAGGAGCAGCTGTGCCATAAAGGGTCTTGAATTGCCTCGCTGTCGTAAAAATATCCGTGAACGTGCCCGGAAATATAGAGGATATTGGCGTTAACTTCGCCGAACAACTGGGTGGGCGAATTTTAGTTGTGAATTTTCATCATCAAAATGAGCACTTTAGCCGTATTGATGCTGGTTCGGCCAGCGGTGGCGGGCATTAAAGTGACCCTTGTCGCTTGGTTTGGTCGGGGCAGGTCGTTAAGCTGGCGGCAAAACTCACAGGAGTGAAGCTATGTGGCGTGAACGTTTGGCGCGAATGACAGCAGGACCGGGTCGGTTTTTCCGTCGTCTCGGTGGGCTGATACCAACACGGCGGCTGGGACGCTGGCTCGGTATTGTACTGGGCTTGGTGCTGTTGGTCTTGATCGTGCTCGGCTGGTACTGGAGTAATGAGCCGAACACCTTCGATCCGGTCGCCCGTGCAGAGCAACATGCGCGCGCTAACGATCGCGAACTGGTGGTGGGTTACGCCACCACCTACACCCTGACCGAACTGATGCGCACGCTGCTGGAAAAGCCGGGCGGCTACCTGTCCAACGATGTGGCGCCGCCATCGGTCTGGCTGGATAACATGCCCAGTTGGGAGTTTGGCGTGGTCACTCAGGTGCGTGATCTCAGTCGGGCCATGCGCCGTGATCTGAGCCGGTCACAATCGCAATCGACCGAAGACCCGGATCTGGCACAGGCCGAGCCGCTGTTCCATTTCGATAATTCCAGCTGGATTCTGCCCTCCACCGAAGGCGAATATCGTCGCGGGCTGCGCTTGGTCGATTCCTACCTCAACCGCTTGTCTGATCCGGCCAATTCCCAGGCACAGTTCTACGCCCGTGCCGATAACCTGCGCGCTTATTTGAACGATGTGGAAACCCGTTTGGGTTCTTTGTCGCAACGGCTCAGTGCCTCGGTTGAACAGCGTCGGGTTAATACTGACCTGGCGCGTGAAGGCGGTGCGGCTCAGTCGACGCCTGCGGCACAGGAGCAGTCGGTAAAAACGCCGCGCCTGCAGGTGGACAACGTCTTCTATGAGGCACGCGGCACAACCTGGGCGTTACTGCATATTCTGCGCGCCATCGAATCGGATTTCGGTTCCGTGCTCGATAACAAAAATGCCCGCGCCAGCCTGCAACAGATTATCCGTGAACTGGAAGCCACCCAGCGTCATCTGTGGTCGCCGATCGTCTTGAACGGCAGCGGTTTTGGTGTTCTGGCCAATCATTCGCTGGTGATGGCCAGCTACATTTCACGCGCTAATGCTGCGCTGATTGATCTGCGCGAACTGTTAGCGAACGGTTAACTGTCAGGCACAAAAAAGCCGCCTGTCGAGGCGGCTTTTTTATATCCGTTCGATTCAGCCTTTGTTATAGGCTGCGACGGATTCGTTGATGATTTCTTTGGCTTTGGCCGCGTCGGCCCAGCCGTCGACCTTCACCCACTTGCCTTTCTCCAGATCTTTGTAGTTCTCGAAGAAGTGCTTGATCTGCTCCAGCAACAGCGGCGGCAGGTCGGTGGCTTCCTGAACGTCGTCATACAGCGAGCTCAACTTGCTGTGCGGCACGGCCAACACTTTGGCATCGGAGCCGGCTTCATCGGTCATTTCCAGCACGCCGATCGGACGGGCGCGAATAACAGAGCCAGGCACAACCGGGTAAGGCGTGACCACCAAGACATCAACCGGGTCGCCATCGTCGGCCAGGGTGTTGGGAACAAAACCGTAGTTGGCCGGGTAGAACATGGGCGTGGCCATAAAGCGATCGACCATCAGGGCGTCCATGTCTTTATCGATTTCATATTTGATCGGGCTGGCGTTGGCCGGAATTTCGATGGCGACGTAGATGTCGTTGGGGACGTCTTTGCCAGCAGGGATTTGGGTATAGCTCATGTTGGGCCTCTTTAGGTGATGCGTTCGCGTATGCGTTTAGTTTGAGTACAAAGTCAAAAGTGCGCCGATTATATCGGCCGTCGCCTTAACCGTCAGTAATGGTGGCAAAGCGATCGAAATAGTCCGGGAAAGTCTTGGAGGTACAGCCCGGATCGTTAATGGTCACCGTGCCGCTGCCAAAAGCGGCCAGTGAAAAACACATGGCGATGCGGTGATCGTTATAGGTATCGATGGCCGCGCTGGCGGTTTGCGCCGGTGGCGTAATGGTCAGCGCATCTTCGTCTTCAATCACCTCGGCGCCGAGCTTGCGCAGTTCGGTGGCCATGGCGCTTAAGCGGTCGGTTTCTTTAACGCGCCAGTTATAGACGTTGCGAATGCGCGTTGTACCTTGCGCAAACAAGGCCGTGGTGGCGATGGTCATAGCGGCATCGGGAATGTGGTTCAGGTCGACGTCAACCGCTTGCAGCGGTCCGTTGTTGCTCACTTCAATCCACTCCGGCGCCCAAGTGACCTTGGCGCCCATCTGTTCCAGCACTTCGGCAAAGCGGGCATCGCCCTGAACCGAGTCGGTACCGGTGCCGTGTACCCGCACCGGACCACCGCCAATGGCGCCGGCGGCGAGAAAATAACTGGCACTGGAGGCATCGCCTTCGACCTGAATGCGGCCCGGGCTGACATAGCGCTGGCCAGCGTCGATTTCGAAAGCGCGATAATCGCGGTTGGTGACTGACACACCGAAACGACGCATCACATCCAGGGTGATGTCGATATAGGGTTTGGACACCAGTTCGCCGACGACTTCAATGGTCAGCGCTTCATTCAACAACGGCGCGGCCATCAACAAGGCGGTCAGAAACTGACTGGAAATGCTGCCGTCGATCTGCACCGTGCCGCCGTGCAATTGGCCGGCGTCGATACCCAGCGGCGGATAGCCGGTTTCGCCACGGTAATGAACCCTTGCCCCCAATGGCGCCAGGGCGTTAATCAAATCGCCGATGGGGCGTTCGGCCATGCGCGGTTCACCGGTCAGCTCAAAGTGACCTTCGCCGATGCACAGCGCCGCCGCCAAGGGCCGCATAGCGGTGCCGGCATTGCCCAGATAGAGCTCCAGATTCTGGCCGCGCGCCAGCGGACCGGCGAGGCCGGTCAGGGTGCATTCGGTGCCATCGTCATTGAGTTCAAAGCTGACGCCCAGTTGCTCCAGCGCGGTCAACATATGGCGGATATCATCGCTGCGCAGCAGGTTGGTGATCTGGGTGGTGCCTGCACTCAGAGCGGCCAGCAACAGAATGCGATTGGACAGGCTTTTGGAGCCGGGAATCTGGACTTCGCCACGGGCGTGGCGCAAAGCGGGGAGCGTCAAGCTGGACATCGAGGTTCGCAGGTCGGTTATGGGCCGGTCATTCTACGTCAAAGCGCCGCCGCCTTGCATCCGCAGGCGGGCAAGACGGCATTGCACTTTTTGCCGATAGACGTTGCGCCGATTAAGCCAACAGATTGGTCAGGTCGTACAGGTCCTGTTTGAACGGGCGCGGCATATTCTCGATGGCATCGATGATGTCGTGATGCACCAGCTGGTTGCTCTGGATACCGACACAACGACCACCCCGCCCCTGCAGTAACAAATCCACCGCATAAGCACCCATCTGGCTGGCCAGGACGCGGTCGAAAGCGCAGGGCACGCCGCCGCGTTGAATATGGCCGAGGATGGTGGCGCGGGTTTCCAGGCCGGTACGCGCTTCGATGCGTTTGGCCAGCGCCGACACATCGGTGACGTGTTCGGTAATGGCGATGATCGAATGGGTTTTACCGCGCGACACCCCATCGGCCACCGATTGAATCAGCGCTTCTTCATCGAAGCCTTTTTCCGGCACCACGGTGAAATCAGCGCCACTGCCGATCGACGCCATCAAGGTGAGATCGCCGCAATAGCGACCCATAATTTCGACGATGGCGATGCGGTTATGCGACGAACAGGTATCGCGCAGCCGATCCACGGCGTCGAGTACGGTATTCAGAGCGGTATGAAAGCCGATGGTGAAGTCGGTACCGGCAACGTCGTTGTCGATGGTGCCGGGCAGGCCGACGCAGGGAAAACCCATCTCGGTGAGACGTTTGGCGCCCATGTAGGAGCCATCGCCGCCAACCACGACCAACGCATCGATACCGTGCTTGCGCAGATTAGCGATGGACTCCTGGCGTACGGCTTCTTCTTTGAATTCGGGAAAGCGGGCGGAACCGAGGAAGGTGCCGCCGCGATTGATCAGATCGGAAACATGATGGCGTTCGAGTCGATCGATGCGGTCCTGGTGCAAGCCCAGGTAACCATCGCGCACACCATAGACTTCCAGCCCTTTGACCAGGGCGGTTCGAACCACGGCGCGCACCGCCGCATTCATGCCAGGGGCGTCGCCGCCACTGGTCAGTACACCTATTTTGCGTATCTCGCCTGCTTGACTCACGGGCTCTGTGTCCTTTGGTCATCCAAGCCGGCCGTGCCGGAACGCGACAGAATGTAACAAAATTACAATCGCACTGGCGAGTTCTTTTGCCGTTGCCAAGCGAGCCGCTTGATCGGCGTCAAATAACCGCAGCCAATGCCAGGATGTGCAGCGCGGTGACGGTCCAGGTGAGCAGAGTGCGCAGATTGCGATAATCCAGCGGTTGGGTAGCGCCGAACCAACGACGTTCCTGCCACCACAGCAATGGATAGGCCGGCAGCAGTACCAGTACCGCCAGCCACAGTGGCAAATAGAAGCTGACCCAGGCCAGCACAAAGAGCGCCATGGACAGACTGATAGCGGGCACATGGCGATCTTCGCCAGTCACTGCCGGCAGCCACATTGAACCGGTCAGAAACACCAGAATAAGCGCGCTGAAATCGTGGAAATAATCGAGTAGCCCAGGGTTCACCCAGGGCAACAACGCCAGGATCACAAAGACGGCCAGGCCACCAAGGCCCCAGAACAACATGATACGGCTGGGTGTCATTCGTGCTCTCCCTGAACATCAGTATGAAGGTTTAACGGCAGTCTCAAGGTGTTGTCACCATCAGCCTGGCCAATCATTTCGCCGAAGGCGCTGCGGTGCACCAACTCAGCTGCGGCTACTGGCAATTGTGCCAATAACTGACGCACCGCCGGTAAGGATTTCAGCACCAGGGGTTTGCCGTCTTCATTCACCAGCAAATGGCCCTGGTCACCCTGAAACAGGTGCAGATGGTAAAAGCTCGCCTGCAGAGCCGCTACCTCGGCGCGTGTAAAGGGCGTGCGGTTTTGGCGGGCTTGTTTCAACGTTACAGTCATGCGGTGGCCTGTTGATTTTTTGCTTAATACGGACGATGTCGACATTCGGTTTGCACTGTCATCGAATCGACATGGCGTTGTCATAACCTGACTGCCGTTTGACGGTGGGAGACCTCTTATGAAAGTGGTAGCGATACACAGTCAGAAAGGCGGCGTGGGTAAAACCTCCACGGCCATTCATCTGGCGCATCAGGCCAGTGAGTACGGCTTTGAAACGCTGTTGATTGATCTCGATCCGCAGGCATCGGCCAGTTATTTTCTCTCCGGTGGTGAAGCCAAAGGTTTGAAAGCGCGCGACTGGTTGCGCACCAGTGTCGACTGGAACGACTTTATTGAAGCCTCGCGTTACTCCGGCGTTTATTTGCTGCCGGCGCGCAAAAGCCTGCGCAAACTCGATCGGTTGATGACCGACGAAGCGTCGGAAAAACACCTCAAGCGTTTATTGCGTTCGCTGAAATCCCAATACGATCTGGTGCTGATCGATTGCCCGCCCGGCATCAATACGGTGATCGAACAGGCGTATCGCGCGGCGCATCGAATTCTGGTGCCGTTAACGCCGACACCTTTGTGTTTTGAAAGTTATCAACATGTGCTGGAGTTTGCCGACGACAACGCCATCAGCGCCGATAAGCTGATGCCGTTTTTCAATCGAGTGAACAGCCGGCTGGCCTTGCATCAGCAATCGATCGACGGATTTTCCGAACGGTTTGATGCACCGACACCCATGTCGATTCGCGCCACCACTGAGGTGGAAAAGATGGCGCTGGAGCGTCGCGCTGTGGCGGAAATCAAACCACGACATCCCATCGTGCGTGATATTCAGTCGCTGTGGAAAACCCTGATGCGTGAGCTCGACCTGCATCATTGAACGCCAGCCCCAGGCATCGAGCCGTGGTTGGTTTATCGGCCGGTGCTTTCTGGCTGCCAGGTGGGAAATTCAGCCGCGTGACGTTCAATCCATTCGCGCGCTGCCTGGTCTCTGTTGAGCGTGCGTCCTTCCGTACGCTGCACCTTGTCTCGATATTCCTCAATGCGGCAAAGCTGCTCAACCATGCGCACCGAAAACGCATCCTGATCGCTATGAAAGCAAACGCCGATCAAATAGTGGTCATCCTGAACATGACACCAGACCACCTGACCATCGATCTCAAACGGCGGTTCTTCGATGTCGATGCTCAAACGCAATGTCTGACCCGGCGTCAAGGCGCGGTCGCTGCAGAAGCTGAGGCCACCACAGCTGAAGTTTTTCAGGCGGGCGCCTGGGTTCTGTGTATCGGCTGCCTGGACTGTTAACGGCACGTCGGTCGGATGGCGAATGTACTGACGCAAAGAAACCTCCTGTCGGGCGCTGGATCGGCCCCGTTCCATACCATCAGTATAGTCAAAGGTGCGCATCTGTCCGCCTCTGAGAACATTGACTTTCAGCGCATTCACAGCGCCGGGCTAAGCTGATGCAGTGAACGACTCAGACACAACGACTAAGGTGATGCCGATGGTGTTCAGATTGGATGCAGTCGCTGATGTATCCGGCAAGGTGGCTATTGTGACCGGCGCCAATGCCGGACTGGGATTGGAGACCACGCGCCTGCTGGCGGCGAAAGGCATGACGGTGATCATGGCCTGTCGCAACGCCGACAAAGCCGAAGCCGCCCGCGCGCAACTGCTGAGTGCTCAGCCCGAGGCAAGGCTTCATGTGTTACCGCTGGATGTCAGCCGGCTGTCGTCAGTACGTGAATTCGCAGAGCTGTTTTTAGCTCAATACGGTCAGCTTGATGTGCTGATCAACAATGCCGGGGTGATGTTTCCGCCCTTTGCGCTGACCGAAGACGGCTTTGAGTTACAGATGGCGACCAATTATTTCGGCCACTTCCTGCTCACCGGTCTCTTGCTGCCAAGGCTGGAATCGACGCCCGGTGCACGGGTGGTGACACTCAGTTCACTGGCGCATCGAGGGGGCACCATCGAGCTGAACGATCTCAACAGTCGCCAGCGTTATTCGCGGGTAGCGGCCTATGCCCAAAGCAAATTGGCTTGTTTGATGTTTGCTTTCGAGTTGCAGCGGCGGTTGCAGTCAGGCGGTTATCAGACCCTCTCGGTTGCGGCTCACCCCGGCGTTTCCAATACCGAGTTGGCACGTTACTTACCGGCCTGGTTGATGCGCATTGTGGGACCGGCGTTTTTGCAAAGCGCTCAGGCCGGCGCCCAGCCCACGCTCTATGCGGCGCTGGGCGATGACATCAGTGGCGGTGACTTCACCGGGCCAAGAGGATTTCGCGAATTGCGCGGCCGGGCGATCAAGGTGGGTTGTGCGCGTCGGGCGCGCAATCCAGAGGTTGCCCGTCAGCTGTGGCAACGAAGCGAACAGCTAACGGGCTTGCGGTGGTTGTCTGACCAGGGTTAACCCAGCAGCGGCCGAGTGACCTTGTATAGCTCGCGGTAACGCGCCAGTTGGGCATCCAGGTAAGTTGCCCGGTTGGCGTTTGGCTGGCAGGTTTCCATCAGCTTGGGTTGGGTGAAGACCTGTGACCACTCGGCTTTGCTATCGGCCAATTGTGCCAGACGCGCCGCACCCAAAGCCGGGCCGACATCGCCGCCGTCGCGGGCGTGGGTGGGGATTTTCAACGCATCTGCCAGCAACTGACGCCAGAACGCCGAACGGCTGCCACCACCAATCAGATTCATATCGGCCGGTGTGACGCCTGCGGCGTGCAGCGCATGCAAACCATCGACCTGGGCAAAGGTAACGCCTTCGAGCACCGCCAGTGTCAGATCGACGGCATCGCTATTGACCGACAAACCCAGAAACTGACCGCGTGCACCCGGATCGTTGTGCGGCGTGCGTTCACCACTTAAATACGGCAGGAAGGTCAGGCTGGTTTCGGTGCGGCCGCTGTCTTCCACCGCGGCAATCAGATCGGGCACCGAACGACCGGTAATGCGGCCCAGCCAGGCCAGACATTCGGCGGCGCACAGATTCACGCTCATCTGATGCCAGCGGCCGGGCAGGGCGTGACAGAAAGCATGCACGGTTTGTTCGGGCGCGGCGCGGTGGCCATCGCTGACGGTAAAAACCACACCGGAGGTGCCCAGGCTGAGCATCGACTGGCCCGGTTCAATCAAACCCACACCCAGGGCGCCACCGGCGTTATCGCTGGCGCCGGCGACCACCGGCACCTGTGGCAGCCCGGTCGCTGCACTGGCGGCGGCACTGATCACGCCGGTCACATCCGGGCCTTCATAAAGGCGCGGCATATTGGCTTCGGTCAGACCGGTGACGAACAGCAGTTGATCGTCCCAGCGGCGTTCGGCCGGGTTCAGCCAGGAAGTGCCAGCGGCGTCAGACATGTCGGAGGCGAACTCACCGGTCAGGCGGTAGCGCAGGTAATCCTTGGGCAGCAGCACCTTGTCGATGCGCTTAAAGGCTTCGGGTTCGTTTTCTGCGACCCATAATACCTTGGGGGCGGTAAAGCCGGGCATCGCCAGGTTGCCGCTGCGCTCGCGGAAATCGGGCAGGCGTTCTTCCAGCTCGGTGCACTGTTTGCCGCTACGGCCGTCGTTCCACAGCATGCATGGGCGAATGACGTCGCCTTGGGCATCGATCAGGGTCGCGCCGTGCATCTGGCCGGACAGGCCGACCGAGCGCACCGTACTCAGATCTTGCTCTTTAGCCAGCAGGGCGCAGGCGGCCTGCATGGCTTGCCACCAGTCTTCCGGTGCCTGTTCCGACCAACCGGGCTGCGGCTGGCTGACGGTTAAAGGTGCGGTTGCCTGGGCGACCAACTGGCCGTTTTCATTGAGCAGGATGGCCTTCAGGCCAGAGGTTCCAAGATCGATACCGAGATACATAGATTGCGCCCGTTTCTTATTAAATTTGTTAGTCGAAAAATAATCCGGGAGGGGCACCGAGATGTCAAAAACTTTTATCTCCGCGCTTCTGTTACGTGACTGAGTTGCGGTAGTCTCGTCGGCTGTTTGTCAGGCTGTTGAGCAATCCATGTCCGAGTCCGCCATTCCCAAACCGCCATCACGATCCTTGCCTGAACTGGTGGCCGGCTTTGCGTTACTGACCTGTTTAACGGCCTTATCGCTCGATGCCATCTTGCCCGGCCTGCCGGCCATCGAAGCGCAGTTTGGTGTTAGCACCACCGACACTCAGTTGGTGGTGTCGATGCTGGTGTTGGGCATGGTATTTGGCGAACTGACCTTTGGTCCGCTGGCCGATGCTTACGGTCGCAAGCCAGCTATCATGACCGGCCTGGGCATCTTTATGGTTGGCACGCTGATCGCCACCCTGGCAACCAGTCTGCCGATGCTCTTGGCCGGACGCATCATTCAGGGCATCGGTGTGGCCGGACCCAAAATCGGCACCCGGGCGCTGATTCGCGATCAGTTTTCCGGCGATGCCATGGCGCGCATTTTTTCTTTTGTAGTGATGCTGATCATCCTGGTGCCGATGGTGGCACCGGCCTTCGGTCAGTTGGTTTTGGCCGTCGGTAACTGGCGCGGCATCTTTATTTCCTACGCCGTTTTGGCGGCAATCGGTGCGACCTGGTTGCTGCTGCGGCAACCGGAAACCCTCAGTCAGGAGCGACGCATTCCACTGTCGCTTGGCAAACTTGCCGCCAATACCGGCCTGATCGTGCGTCATCCCAAAGTCATGGCTTACACCGCTGTGGCGGGCTTGATTTTCGGTTGCCAGGTCACCTATTTGAGTACCGCCCAGGCGATTTTCAGCGACCTTTATAACGCCGGTGCGAGCTTTGCAATTTACTTCGCCATTCTGGCTTCCGGCATCGGGCTGGCATCCTTCACTAATGGCCGGCTGGTGATGAAGCTTGGTATGCAGCGCCAGACCATCACCGCCCTGGTCGGCATGATCGTGCTGTCGGTTTTGTTGTTATTGATGTCTTGGTCCGGCGATGGTTACCCATCCCTGCTGACGTTTTTGGTATTGGGGTTTGGCTTGTTTTTCTGCGTCGGTTTGCTGTTCGGCAACATCAATGCGCTGGCGATGGAATGGCTGGGTCGGGTGGCGGGTTTGGGTGCGTCGGTGATTGCCTCGGTGTCCAGTTTGATTTCTGTCTGCGTGGCGTTGCTGGTCGGACAGTTTTACAACCAAACACTCTATTCGCTGGCGCTGGGTTTTCTCGGTTGTGCGCTATTGGCACTGGTTTTGGTGTTATTGGCCAAAGGCGTTACGGCGGACGCAGTGTGATCGGCAATTAAACGGCATAAAATGACTTCTGGCCGCTTGATGCCGGTGCAATCAGCCGCACTACCAGGCTTCCCTAAAAAGCGTTATTGCACTGAGGCAAGAGTGATCAAATTGGCGAGCTTTACCCTGTTGACCGAAACACCCATTGAACCGAGCTTTGACTACCTGTCTGACATGACCAACTTCGGCGACTGGTTTCCTGAAGTCATCCGCATCGCCGAAAAAGATTCCGCTGAGATCGGCGTTGGTAAAACCTGGCTCGAAGACGTCAAGGTGCCTGGCAAGGGCATTCAGTCAGTGGCCGTCAGGGTGGCGGATTATCAGCCGGCCAGTTTGTTTGTGACCGAAGGTGACCTCAACGGCATTCAGCCGCGCATGGAAATTCGGCTGTCGATTGCGCCCAGCGGCCGGACCAAAATCGATTGGGCATTTTACAGCCGAAACACTCGTTGGACGTTCCGATTGCTGGCACCTCTGTTGCGCACTGTGATGGGTAAGCGTGCTCGCCAGGCTCAACGAGCTTTGTCGGCGAAGTTAGCAACGCTCTGACAAAGGCCGCTCACTTAAAGAGCTACAGAGTTACCACCCGCTTGCCGTTGGCTGCGGGTTTGCGCAGTTCACGCAGCGCTTTTGGAATAGCAGCCAACTCATCGCCTACCACCACCAGCTTGGCGGCAATCTGAAAGCGAGCGCTGGCCAAGGCTGGTTCCAGAAAATTACTGAACAGTCGCTGGCCGATGTTTTGTTGGGCGATGTCGGTGCCCCAAATCATACTGGCCGGGATGCGGTTGAGTTTCAGACGTATCGTCTGGGCGGCCATCAGCGTCATTAGCTTTGGTAGCGTACGGCTTTTCCAACCCAGCAGTCCGCCATCCGGCAGATCATCCAGCGGCACCGGTGTACTGGCAATGGCCAAACGCTTGACCCCAGAACTGCGTTTCAGCACCTCAATGCAACGCCCGACTGAGCCTGTACCAATAGCCACCGTTCCAGCCAGTGGAGTCGTTAATGCCTGGGCAATTTGGGCGACGGCCTTGGCATCCTGATAATCGAAAACGGCTGCGGCACCGAGACTGCGGACATAGTCGAAATTGGCAGGCGATGCTGTGGTGATGACTCTGTAGCCACAGGCGGTTGCCAACTGAATGGCGCAGGTGCCAACGCTGGTCGAGCCACCCCAGATCAATACCGTTTCGTCTTTCGGTTGAGACTCGGCAAATAGCCCGCGCGCATCGAGACCCAACTGATTATCGAGTAGTAAAGCGCTGGCAGCGGTGGCAAAACTCAGCGGTAAAACCGCCGCCGAAGCAAAGGACAGATCATCCGGCAGCCGGGCTGCATTCGCTTCTTCAAGCAAGGTGAACTGCTGGAAGGCTCCCTGGCTGGCGGCATTGACGTTCTTGTCACTGCCCAAGGCCAAACCCAGAACGCGATCACCCACCTTAAAGCGGCTAACGCCAGACCCCACCGCGACCACCTCACCAGCCACATCGGTTCCCAGGATGGCGGGATAGTGCAGCGACGGCGCAATCAGCCCGCTGAGTCGGCTGAGAATCCAATCGAAGACATTCAGTCCAAGCGCCTGGTTGCGGATCTGTATTTGCAACTCGCCCGGTTCTGCCATGGCGGCTTCGCCCAGAGCTAAGTCTCCGTCTTTGTCATTGAGCCATAGAGCAAGATTGCTATTGTGCGCTGTCACAGTGGCTTCTCCATCGTTCGTAGCCAAGTTGGCGTTGACTATAGAGCGCACGCTGTGTACTTATAATGCTTAAAAGTGCTTATTATTATCGAGATAGTACAAAATCATGGATCCCTTGGCGCATATCTACCGCTTGGCAAAACCGAGAAACTACCTGGTTGGTGGTCGCGATGTTGGTGGGGATGTGTGCTTCTATTTTCCGCAACACCAAGGCATGTATTTCTACACCGTTATTAATGGTGAATGCTGGGTAGCAGTCGAGGGGTTTGAACCGCTGTTGTTGACCGCTGGCGACTCTGTCCTTTTGACCAGCGGTCGGCCGTTTCGACTGGCCAACGACTTCAGCCTCGAGGACATGCCCAGTAATCTGCTGTGGAGTTCACCCACAGCAAAACGGGTGGACAGCTTTCAAGGTGGTGGTCGGTGCCTGATGTATTGCGGCTACTTCGGTTTCGAAAAAACCCGGGCTGACTTCCTAAAAAATGTCCTGCCGCCGGTACTGATGGTTTACGCCGAGCAATCGACCGAACCGCTGACGCACACCATTAAACAGATGATTCAAGAGTGCGAATCGCAACTCGCCGGCAATGGCCTGGTGTTGGATTATTTATCCCACCTGATTTTTATCTACACCCTGCGCGCCTATCAGTTTTCGCATCTCGATGATGTCGGTTGGCTCAGCGCCATGGCCGATCCGAAAATCAGTAAAGCCTTGCAGGTGATGCACGCCCATTTCAATCAGAAATGGACACTGCACAGCCTCAGTGAAGCCGCTGGCATGTCACGTACTGCCTTTGTTAACCGGTTCAGAACACTGGTTCATAGCACGCCGATGGATTACCTCCTGCAATGGCGCATGGTCAATGCCGCCCAATTACTGGAAGATACCGAACTGAGCGTCAGTGCCATCAGCCAGGCCGTTGGGTACGAATCCGAAAGCGCCTTTGGCGTTGCCTTTAAGCGCTGCATGGGATGCTCGCCCAGGCAATACATAGCGGTACAAACGACCTAAGCATTCGCAGCCCGATAAGGAGCAGAGCTTGAAGCCAAAACACATAGGGATTTTATTGGGTGTGCTCTATGGCGCTTCTTTTCGGTTGTTTTTTATGTGGCTTTTTAGCGCCGTGGATGACGATCTAAACGCGGGTGTGGGTTGGCTGGTGTCAATTTCGTTTCTCTGCGGTGTGCCTTTCGCCATCGGCTATATCCGCATTCATTTTGAATTGCAGCAAACCCCCGACCTGCGTTGGAAACGCATGATCATCGTGGCGTGGCAGCCGATCTTTATTTTTCTGCTGGCGGCCTTTGTGACCTTTATTGAAGGCAGCATTTGCATCGCTTTGGCGCTGCCGGCGTTTATGTTGCTGTCGAGCCTGGGTGGTCTCTTGGCTGGCTGGATTCATCGGGTCATGTTTCAGCGCAAGAATGGCAGCTTATTGTCGGTCGCTGTATTTCCGCTGGTGATCTGGCCGCTGGAGATTCAATTGCCGTCCACGTCGCAAACCTACCAGGTGCACAATCAGGTGGTTATCAATGCATCGCCCGACATCGTTTGGCGCCAGCTCGCCAGCGTCACCATCATTGAAGACGGTGAATTGCCGCTGTCTTTTAATCAATTGATCGGTGTTCCCCGGCCGGTCGAAGCGCGTATGGATGCCAGTGGCGTTGGCGCTGTGCGTACCAGCTATTGGGAAAAAGGCGTGGTCTTTAACGAAGTCATCACTGCCTGGGAACCTAATCAGCGAATGGCTTACGATTTCGATATCGACCCGGACAAAATTCCCGACAAAGCGCTGGACCCTCATGTGAAACTGGGTGGCGAGTATTTTTCACCCTTGCACGGGGAATACCGTATCACCCAGAACGAAAAGGGTGAGACGGTATTGCACCTGCAAACCACGCTGGTCGATAACACCCATTTCGGCTGGTATTCGCGGCTCTGGGGCGAAATTATTTTCCGCGACTTCCACCGCTCGTTGTTGGTCTTGATGAAAAACAGGGCCGAAGCCGTTGGCTGACAGTTGCTTCACTAACAACACCCTAGGGCAGGAGTGTATGCCGTGCTGAAACCTTTCATAGCAATGCTGGCAGTAACGCCGCTCTTTGCCGTCGCCGATGCTGTGCCTCGCAGCGTTGAACTTTGGTTGAACCAGGATGAGTATTTCTGGGGCCTCGATTTCAGCAGCGAAACAGGCGTCAAACAGCAATTGACGGACTACTATCGCCAAACCTTGCAGGGGGAAGAGTTTGAAAAATACCGTCTATGGATAGAGCAGGGTAACCTCGAGAGTGAATACTTCAGCGCTTACTTTGGCGAACTGCAAGATCAAACCGTGCAAAGCGTGATAGCGAATGCCGATAACCACTATGAAATACGGGTGTTGCAGTCATCCTGTTATTTGATGGATTACAACGCACCCAAAACAGAATCCTTAGTCGCCGATTTCAAGATCACCAATCTTACTCAAGCCGAAGTAGATCAATGGGTACAGGACCAGGGTTTTCCGCCCTCTGGTGAGATTTGTATGGAAATCATCGAAGGCACCTACCTGCAACTGGACCCTCAGACCCAATTGATTACCGATACCCGCTGGGAGCGACTGGAAAGCACCGCAGAACTGATTTCCGAGCTGTAACCCAGAGATTGTCGGTAGCCGTTACAAGACGGTGGTTGAGTCAGCTGTAGAAAAGTGGGATGTTAATCACATCTTGACTCGATCGTTGTCTAGGCTCCAGAACACCTGGAGGAGCCAAAGGAAAGACCGAATCAAGACAACCGAGGAGGTGACACCATGAGCTTCACCACCAGTCACGACGACCAGACCTTCCGACAGCAAATGGAAAGCGGTGCCTTCCCGGCGGCCGACTTTAACCACCGCGCTCACCTGCGTCTGGCTTATGTCTATCTTTGTGAAAGCAATCCGGACACCGCTACCGACCAAATGCGCGACACCCTCAACCACTTCCTCATCCACAACAACGTCGATCCGGCTAAATTCCATGAGACGCTGACCAAAGCCTGGATACTGGCGGTGAAACATTTTATGGACAGAGCGGGCAGCGCTACCTCAGCGGACGACCTGATCGATCGCCATCCGCAGATGTTGGATACGCAGATTATGTTGACGCATTACTCGGCGGAACGGTTGTTTTCTGAGGAGGCGAGGAAGGGGTTTATCAAACCGGATGTTGAGGAAATTCCGTAATTCCCATGGCAATTTATGATTGTTGTTTAGGCGTATGGGTTAGAGGTATCAAGGTAAGAACGTACGGGTGATGGCTGTCACACCCGCATCTCAATCCCACAGCCACGCATCACCTCTTTAGCCTCGCCAATACTGTACTCCCCAAAATGGAAAATACTCGCAGCTAATACGGCATCGGCATGACCTTCCAAGACGCCGTCGGCTAAGTGTTGCAGGTTACCAACACCACCGCTGGCGATAACCGGGACGCGGACGGCGTCGGCGACGGCGCGGGTCAGTTCGATGTCGAATCCGGTTTTAACGCCGTCGCGATCCATCGAGGTGAGCAGGATTTCGCCAGCGCCGTAGTCGTCCATTTTTTTCGCCCATTCGACGGCATTGATGCCGGTGGCGTTGCGGCCGCCGTGGGTAAAAATTTCCCAGTGATCGCCGACTTTTTTCGCATCGATGGCGACGACGATGCACTGGGCGCCGAAGCGTTGTGAAGCTTCGCGCACGAAGTCGGGGTTTTTGATCGCGGCGCTGTTGATAGAGACTTTATCGGCGCCGGCGTTGAGCATGGTGCGAATGTCGTCGAGGCTGCGAATACCACCGCCAACGGTGAGCGGAATAAATACCTGGCCGGCGATGGCGCTGACGGTGTCGACCATGGTATCGCGGCCTTCATGAGTGGCGGTGATGTCGAGCATGGTGATTTCGTCAGCGCCCTGGTCGTTGTAGCGCTTGGCGACTTCTACCGGGTCGCCGGCGTCGCGGATGTTGACGAAATTAACGCCTTTAACGACGCGACCGGCGTCAACATCCAGACAAGGAATAATGCGCTTCGCCAAACCCATTTTAGTTTGCTCCAGTCTGTTCGTCGCAATAAGCCTGAGCCGCACGCACATCGAGTTTGCCTTCGTAAATGGCGCGGCCGGTAATGGCGCCGAGCAAACCTTTGTCGGCGACGGTGCACAGTCGTTCGATGTCGTGGATGTCGGTTACACCGCCGCTGGCGATGACCGGAATGCCACCGGCCTGGGCGACTTCGACGGTGGCTTCGAGGTTAACGCCCTGCATCATGCCGTCGCGGGCGATGTCGGTGTAGACGATGGCGGAAACGCCGGCGTCGGCAAAATCACGCGCTAAGTCGGTGGCCTTTACTGTGCTCACATCGGCCCAGCCTTCGGTGGCGACGAGGCCATCTTTAGCGTCGATGCCAACAATAATTTTTCCCGGAAAAGCAGCACAGGCTTCGCGTACAAAAGCCGGGTCTTTAACCGCAGCGGTGCCGATGATGCACCAGCTGACGCCGGCTTCGACGTAGGCTTCAATGATGTCGATATTGCGAATGCCGCCGCCAATCTGAATCGGCAACTGAGGGTAGCGACGTGAAATCGCAGCGACCACTTCGGCGTGCATCGGCTTGCCTTCAAAAGCACCATTAAGGTCGACCAGATGCAGCCGACGGCAACCGGCTTCTACCCAGCGACCGGCCATTTCGACCGGGTCGGAACCGAAGACGGTGGCGTCTTCCATGCGGCCTTGTTGCAGGCGCACGCACTGGCCGTCTTTTAAATCAATGGCGGGGATGATCAGCATCGGTACTCCTCATCGCTGTGTCGATACAGCTTTTATTGTTGGCCGTTCCAGCGGACAAAATTTTTCAACAATGTCAGTCCAGCGGGAAAACTTTTTTCCGGGTGGCACTGGGTGGCGAAAATATTGTCGCGATAAATCATTGCCGCAAACGTCGCATCGTATTCGCAGGTCGCTGCAGTGTATTCCGGGTGAGCATCAGCGTAGTAGGAATGCACAAAATAGAAACGATCGCCGCTGTTAATACCGGCCAATAAGGGGTGGTCGATGTTCAGTTCGACGTTGTTCCAACCCATGTGCGGCACTTTCATCGGCAGGCCCTGTTGGTCAACAGCACCATCGCGGAAGCGGCGCACTTCGCCATCAAAATAGTTCAGACAATCGATGCCGTTATTTTCCAGGCTGTGCGCCATTAACGCCTGCATGCCAACGCAAACGCCGAGCAGGGGTTTGCCGTCGCGCACGGCTTCATCGACCAGTAAGTCGACACCCTGACGACGAATTTCTGCCATGCAATCGCGAATCGCGCCGACGCCGGGCAATAAAATTCGCTCGGCTTCACGAATGCGTTCGGGGTTGTCGGTGACTTCGATATGAACGTTAGCGGGTGCAACGTGTTCCAGTGCCTTGGCCACCGAATGCAGGTTGCCCATGCCATAGTCGATCACGGTCAGCAGTGTGGCGCTCACGTTGCCCTCATTATTCAAAAAGTGATGGTGTTAGCCGGGCTTGGCGCCCGGCCGTTTGCGGTTGGCTTAGAGCACACCCTTGGTGGAAGGGGTAACGCCTGCCATGCGTTCGTCGGCCGACAATGCCATGCGCAGCGCCCGGCCGAAGGCTTTAAAGACGGTCTCCACCTGGTGGTGGGAGTTGGCGCCTTTGAGGTTGTCGATGTGCAACGATACCTGGGCGTGGTTGACGAAGCCCTGGAAGAATTCGCGGAACAGATCGACATCGAAACCGCCGACGCTGGCGCGGGTAAAAGGCACGTCGTAGAACAGGCCCGGACGACCGGAGAAGTCGATCACCACACGTGACAGGGCTTCATCGAGCGGCACATAGGCGTGGCCGTAACGGGTGATGCCTTTTTTATCGCCCACGGCTTTGGCCATGGCCTGGCCCAAGGTGATGCCGATGTCTTCGGCGCTGTGGTGGTCGTCGATGTGGTTGTCGCCCTGGCACAGAATGTCCAGATCGATCAGGCCGTGGCGGGCAATCTGATCCATCATGTGTTCGAGGAAGGGCATGCCGGTATCGAATTTGGCCTGGCCATCGCCATCCAGATTAATGCTGACACGGATGCGCGTCTCGGTGGTGTTGCGTTCGATCGTCGCCTGGCGACTCATAGGACACTCTCGAAATTACATTTTGGGTCGACGGGAGCGGGCAAGTCTGCGCCCGCTTGCGAGGCGCCAGTATATCGGTATGCTGCGCGCCAAACCACCCATGGAGGCCGTTATGCCGGTCACTGCACAGTCACTGACTCAACCCACTGAACGCGATCTGGCCGAGCTTGAACGCCTGGCGGCGGAACAGAGCGATTGCGCGTCATATCGTCGCGCCTGGCAAAGCTGGCTGGCCGATCCGGCATCGGTGGCGCTCATCGTTGCCCGCTTTAACGAACGCATCGTTGGCGTGGCCATGTTGCAGGATGACCTCATTGTTGGCTTTGCGGTGCGGGCGGCGACGCGGGGTCGCGGTGTGGGGAAGCGTTTGCTGGCGCTGGTGTTGGCCGATGCCGATTATGCGGTGGCCGCTGAAGTGAATACTGAGGTGCGTGGTTTTATCGAACGCTATCGTCCAGCGCTGCGTTAAAAGGCACCACCACGGCTTGGTTTTTGCCCTGGCTTTTGGCCGCATACATGGCCTGGTCGGCCTGGTTCAATAGCGCATCAACGGAGCGTGGTACGGTGTCACGATCCAGTTCAATAATGCCGACTGAACAGCCCAAACGGCGTTCGCTGGATAACTTCAAAGACTGGCCGGTAAAGCGCTTCAGCGTTTGTTGTACGGCCTTGGTGCTGCCGAATTGTTTCAGCAGCCGGCGACAGAATTGCTCCACCTGATCGGCGGTCTGGCCGGGAAAGAGAATAACGAATTCATCGCCGCCCAGACGCGCAACCAAATCTTCGGCGCGGCTGTGGTCATCGAGCGATTTGGCAAAACCCTGCAACACCTGATCGCCCAGATTATGGCCGTAGTGGTCGTTCAGGTATTTGAAATTATCCAGATCGAGAAACGCCAGGCAGAACCGATAATTCGAGTGCCGTCGGGTGCGCGATAACTCTTCTTCCAAGCGCGGATAAAGCGCCTGGCGGTTGATCAGTCCGGTCAGCATGTCGGTGGACGACAAATACTGCAGCTCGCGTTCGTGCATCAGTCGTTGAATGGCGGCGGCCAATTGCGCCGCCAGCATGGCGGTGGTGCGCAACACCGATTCTTCAAAACCCTGAGGGTCACGCGTCATCAACACCAGGTCGCCAAAGTCGTGCTTGGGCAGGCTGATCGAGTTGATGTAGAGCGCGCCGGTTTCAAAGCCTTCCATATCCAGATCGCGCAAATTCAGCAGCACCCGTCCACGGGTCAGCTTGTGCATCGCCAGGACCTGATGCAGCCGCTCGGCGTTGATGTCATCCAGGCCGTGGCTGTGAAAAGTGGGCGACATATAAGCCTGAGGCCGCAGTTCGATGGCGACGTAATCGCAGTCGAGGTGAGCGCTGAGCTGGCGGACCAGGGTTTCGGTCAGCCGGCCGGCGTCGGTGGCGGCATTGGCCTGAGCACTCAGATGCGACAGCAAGCGCGTATCACGCACCCGCTGTTGCAGCTTTTCCACCTCGCCTTCCAGTTCTGCCGACCGCAGCAGCGACACCACATCAACCGGTCGGCTCGACAACGCATTGGCCGAGCTCATGTCATGATTCAGCCAGGTCAGCTGTTGGCTGGGTTCGCCACGCGCATGGCGCACGATATCGACCTGATAGGCCGGTATTTCCAGCTCGGTTTCGATCTGGGCGTTCAGTCGCTCGGTCAATAGGGCTAGGGCGGCGCTGTCGTTCTCGGCGCGCGCGAAATACAGCGATAGGCACGAATGCAGCAATTCACCTTTGGCGCTGAGGTTGTGATGGCGGTGGTCAATCTCATGCAAGGTGCGTTGCGCCAGCACACTGTTGCCCTGATAAAAACGACACAGCGCCTGGTGCAACAATAAATCGTCGAGCGTGTGGTAGGGCAGGCTGCGGAAGCCGCGGCTGCGACATAAGCGAATGGCGGTGCCGAGCAGGCGGTCGCATTCCGGCAGGTTGGCGCCGACAAAATAAGCCCAGGCCAGGTTGTTCAGGGTGATCGCCACCTGATGATAGTTGGTGGTTTGTTGCAGTCGTTGCAGCGCCGCCTGAAAGGTATCGCGCGCGGCGGCCAGTTCGTTCTGGTTGAGTCGCAACCAGCCCAGGGCACTGAGCAATGGTACATCGTGGCTGGGTGAGTCGAGTGTTTCAGCCAGATGCAGCGCCAGATACAAACAACGCAGCGCGCGGTTGTGACGGCCGACGCGTGACGCCAGGGTCGCCATCGAATGCAGTACCTTGATCGCCGCGACCTTGTTGTTCAGCCGGCGGGCCCATCCCAGGCTGCCGACCAGCGCCTTGCGCAAATAGGTCAGTTCACTCGGGCTCAGGCTCGATGCCCAACTGACCTGAGCAAAGCGAAAGGCGTACAGGAAATCGTCGTTGCGCTCCATCGGCAGCAAGGCTTCCAGCCGATGCTGACTGGTCTCTGGCAGCCGCCGATGTTCCTGGCCATAGAGCAGGGCTTGCAGCAGCAGCCATTGGCGTTCGCGCAGCAGCCAATCGGCGTTTTGTCGCTCGACACTTTGCAACGCCGACTGAGCGTGTTTGATCATCTGCCAGGCATCGCCCAGGCGATATTTGTGCAGACCGCACCAGGCCAGCCGCAGATAAGCATCGAACTGCCACAGCGCATCACCTTCCTGACGCGCCAGTTCGAGCAACTCATTGAGCGCCGTGATGGCACCGTTGTAACGGTCGCTGTAGAACAGCGCCTCGGCTTCGAGCAGCAGTAAATCGTAGCGGTGATCGTTGACCAGAATGATCTGGCGTTCGTCCAGCATCTGGTTGATCTGGTCACACAGCGCCAGCGTTTCTTCGTGACACAGCAAGGCGTGGTTTTGCAGTGCCTGTTGAATCAGGGTGGGAATGCTCTCGCTCTTGATCGGGTCGAGCAGCGGCCAGTTGGGCAGGCTGCTGTTGCTCGGCGGCAGGTCGATCAACCAGCCCGCCTGGCTGACGGCATGGCCCGGCGGTGCTTCCTGGGCGATGTTGTCGACCAGCGGTAATTGGTCGGCATCGTTGGCGACCAGGATCATCACCTTAGCGGCCAGCGTCGGTCGTTGTCGGCCAAGCCATTGTTGCAGCGACGTGCTCGCCCAGTGACCACCGGTTAACGCAATCAACACCGGGCGCTCGGCGGTGAGCGCCGCCAGCAGCCGCACCAGATCGTCACCCATACTTAAGGATTGTTGAATAACGTGGTCTTTGAGCAACAAAGGCGGGCGGCGCAGGTAGTGATCGACCAGTAACTGGCGCCAAATGGTGCGATTGGGCGGGTAAATGTTGAGTTCGGCAAACCAACTGTCCAGATCGGACGGGCCGCGTTCGCTGTACAGGTGCGACACCACATCCAGCAGCGGGTAATAGCCATAAAAAGCCGCATCCGGACCGAGTTGATAATGAAAGCGACGCGGCGTCGGGTTGGGATGGAAACCATTCACCAAGCTGCCCAGGCTGGCACCGTTGGCATCAGCAAACAGCAAGATTTGTCCTTGCCCGCGGGCACTGAGTTGCCAGGCATTATCCAGCAGTCTGAGCGGGTACTTCTGATCCATCTGGCACACCGGTCGCGGATTGACGTTCGAGTATAAACGAAAGCCGGTAAGTTCGAACTTCGAGCAGTCCTCAGTTAATTCAACTCAAAACGCACCATTTTGGTTCGAATTTTTATCAATAAGAGCACTTTTGGTGCACTATAATTTTGAGAAGCCCCGAAATCGTGCATTAAATCTCTGCGTTCAATGGCCTGCTTCTTGCGTACAGCTGCCTGCGGCTCGCGAGCGCACTTGGATCCACAGGAATTTTTTGTGCCAGACACCGATTTTTTTCGCCAGTTGGTGGATCATCAGTTCACCGCTGTCATCCAACTGGACGACAAGCTGATCGTTGAACACGTCAACCCGTCGGCGGAGTTATTGCTTATCCGCTCGGGCAAGCAGGTGCTCGGCCAGCCCTTCTATGCACTCTTTGTGAACCCGACTGAGATTCGGGAAGTGCTGATGTCGGCGGTTGATGAAGGTACCACCTTGTCGGTGCGCTCGGCGCAGTGGCAATTGGTACACCGCGAAGCCATGACGCTCGATTTCATGGTGACGCCCTATATGGAAGACGAGCAGTTACATCTGATCGTCGAGATGTTGCCGGCCGATCGTGCCATGCGCATCAGCCGCGATGAGGGATTGATCGAACAGACCGAAACCACGCGCCATCTGGTGCGTGGTGTGGCGCATGAAATCAAAAATCCCTTGGGCGGTATTCGCGGCGCGGCGCAATTGCTGGCCAGTGAATTGCCCGATGCCTCCTTGCAGGAATACACCCAGGTGATCATCGAGGAGGCCGACCGGCTGCGCAATCTGGTGGATCGGATGTTGGGCAGCCATCAGGTGCCGAACAAGATGCCGGTCAATATTCACCAGATTGCCGAGCGGGTCTATTCGCTGTTGAACGTGGAAAGCGGCGACCGGATTGAACTGGTGCGTGATTACGACCCCAGTATTCCGGATATGGAAGCCGACGAAGCGCAATTGATTCAGGCGGTGTTGAACATTGCCCGCAACGCCCTCCAGGCGCTGCTGGAAAACGACATCGTTAAGCCGACCATCACCTTGCGCACACGCACGGTGCGGCAATTCACCATCCGTCAGCATCGCTATCGACTGGTGGTGCGGCTGGATGTGCTGGACAACGGACCGGGCATTCCGCCGGAAATGTTGGAGAAGATTTTTTACCCGATGATTTCGGGACGGCCATCGGGCACTGGGCTGGGACTGTCCATCGCCCAGCAGATTATCAATTATCACGCGGGCGTGATTGAGTGCGATTCAGTACCGGGTTCGACTCGTTTTAGCGTCTATTTACCTTTGGAGGGGCTCAATGAGCAGTCTTAATCGCGTCTGGATCGTCGACGATGATCGGTCAATTCGCTGGGTACTGGAGCGAGCCTTTGAAAAGCAGGGCATCGACAGCCGCAGCTTTGAAACCGGTGAAGCGCTGTTACGCAAGATCGACCAGGATCCGCCCGATGCCATCATCAGCGACGTGCGCATGGAAGGCATCGACGGTCTGGAACTGCTCAGCCGCATTCACGATCATCATCCTCAGGTGCCGGTCATCATCATGACCGCCCATTCCGACCTGGACAGCGCTGTGGCGTCTTTCCAGGGCGGTGCTTTCGAATATCTGCCCAAGCCGTTCGATGTCGAAGAAGCCGTCTCGCTGGTCGAGCGTGCCATCGAACACACCCGCCAAAAGCAGGCGTCGGCCGAGCCAGCGCCGGCCTTGGGTAACACCGAAATCATCGGTGAAGCGCCGGCGATGCAGGAAGTGTTTCGCGCCATCGGCCGCTTGTCGCAATCGAATATTACGGTGTTGATCAACGGTGAATCGGGCACCGGTAAAGAGTTGGTCGCGCACGCTCTGCACCGTCACAGCCCGCGTCGTGAAAGCCCTTTTATTGCCTTGAACATGGCCGCCATTCCGCGCGATTTGATGGAATCGGAATTGTTCGGTCACGAAAAAGGCGCCTTTACCGGTGCTCAGGGGCAGCGCCGGGGTCGCTTCGAACAGGCCGATGGCGGCACGCTCTTCCTCGATGAAATCGGCGATATGCCGTCAGAAACCCAAACTCGTTTGTTGCGTGTGCTGGCCGATGGCGAGTTCTACCGAGTCGGGGGTCATACCGCTGTTAAAGTCGATGTACGCATCATCGCGGCGACGCACCAGAATCTGGAAAACCTGGTTAAAGAAGGCCGTTTCCGCGAAGACTTATTCCACCGACTGAATGTCATCCGTATCCATCTGCCGCGTCTGGCCGATCGTCGTGAAGACATTCCGCGCCTGCTCGAATTCTTCCTGCATAAAGCCGCCGAAGAGCTGGATGTGGAGCCGAAATCCCTGCGTCCGGAAACCGAAACCTATTTGAGCCGCCTCGATTGGCCGGGCAACGTCCGCCAGTTGGAAAACACCTGCCGCTGGATCACCGTTATGGCGTCCGGTCGTGAGGTGCTGGTGTCAGACCTGCCGCCGGAACTGCTGGATGAAACCCAGGCGCCGGTGGCCAGCGAAAACTGGGAACAGGCGCTGCGCAACTGGGCTGACCGCGAACTGGCGCGCGGCGAACGCCGTTTGTTGGATAACGCCGTGCCCAGTTTTGAGCGCATCATGATCGAAACCGCACTCAAGCATACCGCCGGCCGCCGTCGCGATGCCGCCGAACTGCTCGGCTGGGGCCGCAATACACTGACCCGCAAGATCAAAGAACTGGACATGGAGATGGAAGCGCCGGTCGAAGAAGACGACTGAGCGCCAAAACCATCCGCAAAAGCCTCCAGTGACATGCACTCTTGCTGGGAATGCACTGGAGGCCAGCCCGCCAAGGCCGTAGAATAGGGCGCCTTTCTTACCGCCTGTAATAAGCCCTGGGAGCAATCATGTCCGATATCAAGAAGGTCGTTCTGGCCTACTCCGGTGGCCTCGACACCTCCGTCATCGCCAAATGGATTCAGGAAACCTACCACTGCGAGGTCGTCACCTTTACGGCCGATATCGGCCAGGGTGAAGAAGTCGAACCGGCGCGCGCCAAAGCCCAAGCCTTGGGCATTAAAGAAATCTACATCGACGACCTGCGCGAAGAATTTGTGCGCGATTACGTCTATCCGATGTTTCGCGCCAACACCATTTACGAAGGCGAATATCTGCTGGGCACCTCCATCGCCCGTCCGTTGATCGCCAAACGCCTGATCGAAATTGCCAACGAAACCGGTGCCGATGCCATCGCCCACGGCGCCACCGGCAAAGGCAACGACCAGGTGCGTTTCGAACTCGGCGCCTATGCGCTGAAACCGGGCGTGAAAGTCATCGCTCCCTGGCGTGAATGGAACCTCAATTCACGCGAAAAACTGATGGCCTACTGCGACGAGCATTCCATCCCGGTCGACTTCAATAAGAAAGGCAAAAAGTCGCCTTATTCCATGGACGCCAACCTGCTGCACATCTCCTACGAAGGCGGCATTCTGGAAGACCCCTGGGCCGAAGCCGAAGAAGATATGTGGCGCTGGTCGGTCAGCCCGGAAGCAGCACCGGATAGCCCGACTTACCTGGAACTGACTTACGAGAAAGGCGACATCGTCGCCATCGACGGCAAGAGCATGAGTCCGGCCGAAGTGCTGGCCTACCTGAACAAGGTCGGCGGCGACAACGGCATCGGCCGTCTCGACATCGTCGAAAACCGTTACGTCGGCATGAAGTCACGCGGCTGCTATGAAACGCCCGGAGGCACTATCATGCTCAAGGCGCACCGCGCCATTGAATCCATCACCCTGGATCGCGAAGTCGCGCACCTGAAAGACGAACTGATGCCCAAGTACGCCGAAGTCATCTACAACGGCTACTGGTGGAGCCCGGAACGGCGCATGTTGCAGGAAATGATCGACGCCTCTCAGGAGCGCGTGAACGGCAAGGTGCGCGTCAAGCTGTACAAAGGCAACGTCATCATCGCCGGCCGTCAGTCCGACGACAGCCTGTTCGATGAAAGCATCGCCACCTTCGAAGACGACGCCGGTGCTTACAACCAAAAAGACGCCGAAGGCTTTATCAAACTGAACGCCTTGCGCATGCGCATCGCCGCGAGCAAAGGTCGCAGCCCGTTGAAATAACGCTAGGCGCGATGATGAAAATGGGCCGCCATCGCGGCCCATTTTTTTGGTATTTTTCTGTTGAAATAGCGTGGTTATTGCCGGCGTGCTTCTAGACGCGGGTCAAGCTCCGGGCCTACAGCGTCATTTCCGTTTTCGTCATACTGGAACCGGCTTGAGCGTTCGTTTCAGACATTCGTTTCAGGCAACAGCGACTGCACTGGTGCATTCTCAATCACGCCCGTTTGATTTTTCGTTTAAATTAACGTTGTTTTTTCAGGTAAACGTTTGATTTTTCGCAAATAATTGGTTTTTCGGCCGATGGTTAAGACAAAACGCGCCCGTTGGGTTCATTCGGCTGTGCAAAATAAAAAAACGCCCGGTGTATCGGGCGTTTTTTTATGGGGAAGGTATCTCAGCCCATTGCAGGGCTGGATTCAGAGATCAGGGGCTAACGTGACTGATCGTGCAAATACAGATCGGTATTTTTGCCCATTAATTGGCCCGCCCAGATCAAAAAGACCCAGACCAGCAAACCAAAAGGTAAGTAGCCGAAATAACCCACCAGCGGCATATCCGAGAAAATATGAATGACGTTCACATAGGGCACGTCATAGTTCCAATAATGCGGGTTGGTCGGGTAACCGAGGTCGGGGTTGGCACTGCCGTAGTTCCACAGTTCCCAGAAGAAACCATTGCAGATCGACGCCAGCGCAATCAACAGGGTCGGTGACCAGTTGCCTTCGGCCATGGCAGAGAAAGGTGTCCAGATATTCAGCCGCTGCATCATGCCGATGATCACTGCCATCGGGCCGATCCAGATGCTCCAGAACATGCCGAATGGGAAGAACACCAGCAGGACGATAATGATGACGCCAAAGATGATCAGGTTATTGCCTTTGACACTCCATTTGGGACCATTCTGGTAACGCGCCACCAGTTTGGGAAAGCTGTTGAGCAGGTTGAACCATTGCATAATGGCCGGCCACACCGTGCTGTAGGCGACCAGATACATGCACACGATCAGGCTGTGCGGCAGCTCTTCCATATGGCCATTGGGGTAATACCAATTGGACTGCACGAAGAAGTTGTAGAATTCGAAATACAGCCAGCCGACGACCGAAGTCAAAGCACTGAACGACATCAAACCCGGTTTGGTGGCGAGCAATGATTTGCCGTCGTTCTGCCGATAATTAATGCCGTCGAGCATAACAATAAAGCCCCACCACAGCGGGCTGAAGGCGTAGTAAACCAGAGTGCCCAGAGCCGGTGGTCGGGCCCACATCAGCCACCAGAAAAACAGCATCACCGCACCGCCGGCCCAGAACCACCAGGGCAGGCTTTTTTTGGCTGGTGCTGCGGTCGGTTCACTACCAGAAAAACCAAAACGCTTGGGCAGGATATAGACCGCGGCAATAAACAGGGCGACCGCCGAGACGGCGATAAAATAGATGAGGTTAAAGCCAGGCGTACCGGGCACCTGGACCGGCGGGAAGATACCAAAACTCGGCGGTAGATGCGTCGGGTAGGCAAACCAGGCAGCGGCCATGGGAACTAAAAACGTCAGTAGCATTGGCCAGATCAGTGACCACTTCGAAGCGTTCATAGACTTTCCTTTTCAACGGTTACTTCCCAGTCAGAAGTCAGCGCTTGCTGACCGAATCTGACCACTTCAATAACATGCGTTTCAAATCTTCCAGTTTGATGGGCTTGACCAGCACATCGTTCATGCCAGCCGAGCTGCAGTTATCCAGGTCATGATCGGAGGCGTTGGCGGTAAAGGCAATAACCGGATGGCGAAAGCCTTGTTGACGCAGGTGCCGCGTGGCTTCCAGACCATCGATGATGGGCATTTGCACGTCCATCAGCACAATATCCGGGAAGTTCGAGCCGATGTAGCGGATGGCTTCTTCGGGGCGTTCGAAACCGACGCAGTCAACATTCAGCCGGCGCAACATGCCCATCAGTACTTTCAGGTTCACCAGGTTGTCATCGACGGCCACGATCTGCATCTGGCTGAGCAGTCGGTTGACCTGTTCCGGTGGCTCGATCGCCGCCGGCGTTTCCAACAGATGCGCCAGACTCATGCGGGCGTAGGGCAGCAGTTCGATATCGATGGTGTCGTTGTTGTGTTCCGAGCCGGTGGCGTTATGCACATACCATTTTACCGGCACAGCGGTATCGCTCAGCCGTTCGTGTACCACAGCGTCAAAGTTCTTGGCGATGACCAGCCACAGTTGGACCGCCGGCAGGTTTTGCTCCGGCAGGTCGGCGATAGCCAGATGCACCGCCGGTACCATACCGAATCGCGTCAGATCTTGCTGCAGCAATGTTGCCAGTTCTTCATTTTCATAGATCAACCCGAGCGGCTGAACGGTGGTCGCCGGCGCGGCAAAAGGGCCAACATCGGGTAGTTGAAAATAGAAGTGGCTGCCACGGCCGGGTTCGCTGTCGGCACCTAAATCGCTGCCCATCAGGTTGACCAGTTTCGAGGCAATGTGCAGACCGAGGCCGGTACCGCCATAGCGGCGGGCGATGGAAGCATCGGCCTGAGTGAAGGCGGAAAACACGCTCAGCAGTTTGTCGGCATCGATGCCGATGCCGGTGTCGCTGACGCGAAATTCCAGGTGCCGGTTATCCAGTGGTCGAATGGTCAGGCGGATGTCACCTTGCTCGGTGAATTTGAAAGCATTGCTGAGCAGGTTGGCGAGTACCTGCTTGATGCGGTTCTCATCGCCCGTTAATTGCCGAGGTACCCGGGCATCGATATCGATGGTCAGGCAAACCCGGTCGCGATTGAAGGCATTGCAATAGAGTCCGCCCAGTTCGTCGATGGCGACATCGAGATCGAATGCTTCGTTGACCAGATCAAGCTGGTTAGCGTTGAGCTTGGCCAGATCGAGAATGTCGTTGATCAGATAAAGCAGGAAATTAGACGAGGTATGAATGGCCTGAATATGACGCTGAACTCGGGTCGGTAAACTGTATTGATCGATCAGTTCTACCGAACCCTGAATGGCATTTAAAGGCGTGCGTAATTCGTGACTGACGTTAGCCAGAAAACGTTCCTTGGTTTCCAATGCCTGGTTGGCGGCCAGCAGTGCTTCCTGAGTGGCAAACAGCCCGGCTTCTTTTTCGCGATAAACCATGCCGACCTGATGGCTGATGACCAGCGATAACAGAATCACTTCGATGGCGACTGCAAAGAGCCCGACGTGTTCGACGAATAGGGTTTCGGAAAATGCCAGGGTGGAAACGGCAATCGACATCAGTCCCGGAATAAAAAAAGCAATGTTGGCGATCAGATAATAGCGCGCGGTCCGGTTGCCCTGTATCAACCGGGTTATGCCCGCGCTGATACCATAGAGCGCAAACAGCCCGACACCATAACGCGCCAGTTCCAGTGACCAGGTCGGCTGCACCAGGGCGATCACCCAAAACACCATTAACAGCCCGATAATGCCGTGCCCGATGCGCGTCAAGGTGCGCGAGGTGTAGCGATTGATGTTCAGCAACACCATGACGAAGGCGATATAAGCCGGGTTGGATGCGGCCACAATGGGGATGCTGATTAAATAAAAATTCTTGATCTGAAACAGATCGGAAAACACCAGCAGGGCGGCGCCGTTATAGACGAAATTACCCCAGATAAAAACAGCGTAAAAAAAGTCGCCTATTCGGCGTCGGCTTAAACCCAGGACGATGTAATAGACGCCCATCGAGAAAAAAATACCCATGCCAATCAGAGTGATGGCGTTGCCAATTTTGATCGACTTCAAATAGCCGTCGAAGGGGAAAATATGCGGCACCGGTTCGGCCAGATAGAAGGGGCTGTCGAGTCGGGTCAGGATTTGATACCGACCCGGCGGCAGAACAATTAAGCGACTGTGGCGTAGAAAGATAGGGTTGTAGACATCGCTTTGAATACCGCCTTCAAATTCAGCGACCTGCTGGCCATTTTCATCGAATACCCAATGATGAAACAGGCCGATAACGGAAGAATTACGGAAGTCCAAAAAATGGCGAATGGGCTGGTCTGATTGCAAGGTCATCAGATGCCAGTCGACACCGCCATCCCAGTTGATGGTAAGGTCAGTCTGGACGCTGCGCAGGGTTTCGGCATCCAGTCGTTGCGGCTGCCAATCGTCAGGCAGTGACAACCAATAACTGCGTGTGTCCAGGCTTTGTTCTTCAGCCCAGAGCAAGGTTGGCAACGCAGTGCAAGCGAGTAAAAGCCACAGCACTACCCAAAGACGACGTACTGAACGAAATGGCACGATAGCGGGTTTCCCTTGTTGACCCCAAGTCAGCCAACCAGACCGGCAGCGTGCAGCGATGGCGTATATACCGGACTCCTTGGTAGCCTTATTAGACCTGTCGGAAATGACTCTTAGCATGGTTGATATTAAGCACCCAATTCCAGCCCCAGAGGCGCATCTATGTCCGCTGTGTGGTGCAACACAGGCGTCACACTGGCACCGTCGGGGCAAACGTGACTACTGGTGTTGCCAACATTGCCAGCTCGTGCGCGTGCCCATCCAGCAGCATATTTCGGCAGATCAGGAAAAGGCTGAATACGACCGACATGAAAACACTCTAGACGACGCTGGCTATCGGCGCTTCCTGAGCCGCACATTTTGTGCGGTGGTCGATCGGATGCCATCAGGCCATCAGGGGCTGGACTTCGGCTGCGGGCCCGGTCCTGCGCTGGCTGCGATGTTCGAAGAGGCCGGCTATCCGGTTGCGCTATATGATCTTTTCTATCGGCCGGATAGCGAAGTTTTACAGCGTCGATTTCATTTTATTACCTTGACCGAGGTGATTGAGCATCTGGCGCAACCGGCGCAGGTGTTGTCGAGCTTATGGCAACAACTGCTGCCAGGCGGTTTACTGGTGATTCAAACCCAGCAGGTACGTGACCAGGCGGCTTTCCAGCAATGGCGTTATACCCACGACCCCACCCATATTGCTTTCTATGCGCCGGCAACCTTTCGCTGGCTGGCGCAATGGTTGGGCGCTGCTGCCTTGGAGACCGTGGCAGCGGATGTGGTGGTGCTGCGCAAAGCGGGGGGGTTTGGCGATGAACCGGCTTGAATGTCAGCGTTTGGCGGATGGCACGTCAGTGTTGGTCAAGCACAACGAGGCCGCGCCGACGGGTTTTTACGCCGCCGAGGCCGCCGGCTTGCAAGCTCTGGCCGATACCGGCTGGCGAGTGCCGAAGGTGATGTCGGTGGCGGACGATCGTCTGGTGATGGAAGCCATAGCCTTGGGCCAGCCCGGTTCGAAGAGTTGGCAACAGGCCGGACGTCAGCTTGCGCAGCAGCATCAGGTCAGCGCCGAGCGTTTTGGTTTTTCCCTCGATACCTTCTGTGGTGACAGTCGCCAGACCAACCGCTGGTGTGCTGACGGCGTCGAGTTCTATCAGCAGCAACGCTACCGACCCCAACTGCAACGCGCCCGCGATGCCGGTCTGTTAAGCGCTGCGCAAGTGCAGTCAGCTGAGCGTCTGGTCGATAAGCTGGCGGATTGGTTGCCAGCTCAGAAGCCGGTGTTACTGCATGGTGATCTGTGGTCCGGCAATCTGATTTTCGATGCCGCCGCAGTGCCAGTGCTGATCGACCCGGCCTGTTATTACGGCTGGGCGGAAGCCGATTTGGCGATGACCCATGCTTTTGGTGGTTTTGCGGCTGAGTTTTATCGGGCGTACCAGGCAGAGAATACTCTGGCGCCGGGCTTCGATGAGCGCATCCCGCTGTACAATCTGTACCACTGGCTGAACCATCTGAACCTCTTTGGCGCGGTCTATCACGGCGCCGTCGTTGCTGTGCTGAAGCGCTATCTGGGCTGACGCCGTTTTTATCCTCACCAAGGCTGTTCAGACCGTTCTGCCAGTCGAAAAAAGCCCGCTGGTCGGGTATCCTCAGCCGTCCGGGTGTGTGCCTGCCACCCGTTTCAGCTTTGACTCCAAACTGTGATCTTAAACTTTGACCTCGAACAACAGGAATCCGATGGACGCGAACTACTCCCCGGCCGCGATTGAACGCCAGGTGCAAACCACCTGGAATGAGCAACAGGTGTTCAAAGCCACCGTCGACATGAGCAAAGAGAAATTCTACTGCCTGTCGATGCTGCCTTACCCAAGCGGCAAGCTACACATGGGGCACGTTCGCAACTACACCATCGGCGATGTTATTAGCCGTTACCAGCGCATGCTGGGTAAAAACGTCCTGCAGCCGATGGGCTGGGACGCCTTCGGCATGCCGGCGGAAAACGCCGCTATTCAGAATGGTGTGGCGCCGGCCAAATGGACCTATGAAAACATCGACCACATGCGCGGCCAGCTCAAAGCCCTGGGCTTTGCCTACGACTGGAGCCGCGAAGTCACCACCTGCTCGCCGGAGTACTACAAGTGGGAACAGTGGTTCTTCACTCGCCTGGTCGAGAAAGGTCTGGCCTATAAGAAGACCTCGGCGGTGAACTGGTGTCCGGTGGACCAGACGGTATTGGCCAACGAACAGGTGCACGACGGTTGCTGCTGGCGCTGTGATACGCCGGTGGAACGCAAAGAAATGGACCAGTGGTTCGTCAAAACCACGGCCTACGCCGGTGAATTGCTGGAGCAACTCGACCAGCTCGAGGGCTGGCCGGAAGAAGTGAAGGCGATGCAGCGCAACTGGATCGGCCGCAGCCTGGGCGTGACCTTGCGTTTCAAATTGAAAGACAGCGACCAGTCGGTCGAAGTCTATACCACCCGTCCCGACACCTTGATGGGCGTGACCTATATGGCGCTGGCGGCCGACCATCCGTTGACCACGGCCGCCGCCAAAGACAATCCCAGCCTGCAGGCATTCGTTGAAGAATGCCGCCATATGACTACCAGCGAAGCCGATATGGCGACGATGGAGAAGAAAGGTCATGCCACTGGCTTGGTTGCCATTCATCCGATCACCGGCGAGGAAATCCCGGTCTGGTCAGCCAACTTTGTGTTGATGGATTACGGCAGTGGCGCGGTTATGTCTGTGCCTGGCCACGATCAGCGCGACTGGGAATTTGCTACCGCCTACGGTCTGCCGATCAAGCAGGTGGTCGCGCCGGCCGACGGCAGCGATGCTACTGTCGATCTGACAAAAGAAGCCTTTACCGAAAAAGGTGTGGTGGTGAACTCCGGTGAATTCGATGGTCTGACCAGTCAGGAAGCTTTCAAGAAAATCGCTGACTGGCTGGCCGCTCAAGGCCTGGGTGAAGTCACCACCAACTACCGTCTGCGCGACTGGGGCGTCAGCCGCCAGCGTTATTGGGGCGCGCCGGTGCCGATGGTTTATGTCGATGGCGAAGCCAAACCGGCCGATGAATTCCCGGTGGTATTGCCCGAAGACGTGGTGTTCGATGGCGCCAGTTCGCCGATCAAAAACAACCCGGAATTTGAAGACACCACCTTGGCTGGCCAACCGGCCAAACGCGAAACCGATACCTTCGATACCTTTATGGAATCGTCCTGGTATTTCGCGCGCTACACCACGCCGCATTACAACGACGGCATGATCGAACCGGAAGAGGCCAACTACTGGTTGCCGGTCGATCAATACATCGGCGGCATCGAACACGCCACCATGCATCTGATGTACGCGCGTTTTTATTACAAGGCGATGCGCGATGAAGGTCTGGTCAAATCCGATGAGCCGTTTACCAACTTGCTGTGTCAGGGCATGGTGCTGGCGGAAACCTGGTTCCGCACCGGCGATGAAGGTCGCGTCTGGGTAGCGCCGACCGATGTCGAAGCGCAGCGCGACGACAAAGGCAAGGTAATTGGCGGCCGTCAGATTTCTACTGGTCTGCCGGTGGAATACGCTGGCATGGCGAAGATGTCCAAATCGAAAAACAACGGCAAGGATCCGCAACAGGCGATTGAAGAATATGGCGCCGATACGCTGCGTCTGTTCTCCATGTTTGCTGCGCCGCCGGATCAAACTCTGGAGTGGACTGAATCAGGCGTGCAGGGCGCGCAGAAATTTTTGCAGCGCCTGTGGCGTGCTGTGCATCAGTTGGTTGAAGGCGGTGATATTGCCAAGCTGGATGTGGACGCACTCAGCGACGACCAGAAAACACTGCGTCGTAAAACTCACGAAACCATCGTAGGTGTCACTGCCGATTTTGGCGAGCGCAAAACCTTTAATACCGCCATCGCCAAGGTGATGGAATTGCTCAACGCAGTGAACAAGTTTGAAGCCAAAGACGCCCAGGATCGTGCCGTTGTCAGCGAAGCCCTGGAAACCGCTGTGCGCGTTTTGGCGCCGATCGTGCCACACATCACTCAGGTACTGTGGAACGAGCTGGGCCATGAAGGTTTGATCCTCGACGTCAGTTGGCCGCAAGCCGATGACAGTGCGCTGGTCAAAGACAGCCTGCTCTATGTGCTGCAGGTAAACGGTAAGGTGCGTGGTCGTGTTGAAGTACCGGCCGATGCCGACAAAGCCAGCGTCGAAGCCGCCGCCATGGCTGACGAAAATGTGCAGCGTTTTATCGGCGATGCCACGGTGCGCAAAGTGATTGTTGTGCCCAACAAGTTGGTGAACATCGTTGCGAATTAATGCGTTGATCAAACAGAGTATTCTGGTTGTGTTGCTGGCCGCAGTGCTTACGGGTTGCGGCTATCAGCTGAAAGGCCAGTTCCGTTTTGCCGAAGGCCTCAGCCCTTTGGTGTGGCAGGCCAGTGGTAATCAGGATGAGCTCTACCTGATTACCCGCGATACCTTCGCCATTTATGGCTTGGCGCTGTCGGAAGGACCGGCCGATACTCTGTTGCAGATTCATCGTGTTGAGGATACCAACGTTGAATTGAGCGAAGCCGAAGTGCTGACGCTTGAGGTCGAATGGAGCCTGGTGAATGCTCAGGGTGTGGCGGTGATTGATCATCGCCGCACTCGTTCGGAAACGCGCTTGAGCCTGAGCCCGGAAGTCGACGAAGACGAGGCGCGAGTCGAGCGCCAATCCTTCCTGCGTCAGCGTATTGCCTTGCGCTTGCTTGACCAGCTTGAAGCCATTTCCGACGCAGAACTGAACCGGGTGCCGGAGTCGCGCTGATGAAAATCACCGCCCAACAGCTGACTCAGCAATTGCAGCAGAACCTGCCAGCCATTATCTGGATCAGCGGTGATGAGCCCTTGCTGACGCTGGAAGCGGCCGATCAGGTGCGTATGGCGGCGCGCGCAGCCGGCGTCAATGAACGCCAGGTGTTTCATGCCGACACCAACTTTGATTGGAATTTATTGCAAGACGCCAATCAATCGATGTCGCTTTTTGGTGACCGTCAACTGTTGGAAGTTCGGCTCAGCGCCAAACTGAAAGATGATGGTCGCAAAGCTTTGGTGGCTTATGCCGCCAACGCCAATCCCGATAATGTTTTGTTGGTCCAGTCGGACCGTTTGGAAGCCACCCAAAGCAAAGCCAAGTGGTTTAATCAGGTAATCGACCAGGGTTGGTGGCTGCCGATCTGGCCGGTAGAGCGCCATCAATTACCCGCCTGGTTGCGTCAGCGACTGCAAGCTCAGGGGCTGACCATCGACGATGATGCGCTGGCATTATTGGCTGATAAAGTGGACGGCAACCTGCTCGCCGCCCGTCAGGAAATTGATAAATTATTACTGCTCAGCGATAACACCAGTATCGACCTCGATACCGTTATTCAGTCCGTCGCCGACAGCGCCCGTTTCGATATTTTCGATTTATCCGACGCCTTTTTAAATGGTGACTTGGCGCGCAGCCAGCGAGTGCTGAGAGGGCTGGCTGCCGAAGGTGTGGAAGCACCTATCGTGCTGTGGGTGTTATCACGCGAACTGCGTCATCTGGTGCAGTTGGCCGAAGCGCAACAGGCCGGCCAGCAACTGCAGGCGGTATTCAAGCGACTGCGTATATTCGACAAACGCCAAGGCCCGTACCAACAAGCCATTCGCCGTGCCGGCCTCGAGCACTGGCAACACTGCCTGGTGCGCTGTGGTGAAATCGACGCCACCATCAAAGGCCGCCGCGCCGGTGATCCATGGCATGCATTAAGTGTAGTAATCAGTGAAGTCGCGCAGCCGGGACGCGTGCCGGCTGCGCTGTGATAACCGATTAAAATCGGTGATTAATCAGAGGTGGTATTCGATACCGACTTTGAAGGTTCGGCCTGGGGTGTTGTAGTCGAAGTCGTCAGCGGTGCTACTGGTCGTGTGGTTCAGGGCGTAGTCGGTATCCAGCACATTGTCGATGCGACCGAATAGACGGCTTTTCCCCTGGCTGCCGAAGTTATACTGAGTTCCTAAACCCAGTAAAACGAAACCATCAAAGGTTTTGCCACCAGATTTTCGCTCACCTTCCAGTTGAAGATCGGCATTGGCTTGAGCAGCTCCGAAATGGCGTGCCAATGAAGCATCTCCGCTCCAGCTGGCAATGTTCTCCAACTGATCATCATCCCCGTCTCGAGCATTAATATAGCCGGCACTAACGTTCATATCGAAACTATTGAAAGTGAGCGACCATTCCGCCTCTATGCCCTGTACTGTCGCTTCGGCAACGTTGATGGCTTTGTAATCTTGGCTTGGATCGAGTTGAATCAAGTCATCGTAATTGGTTTGGTAGAGACTGATACGCCAGTAGCTCGCATCGGTGATTTCTCGTAAGGCCAACTCGACCGTCCTGGACTGTTCCGGATCCAGATCTGGTGAGGGTGCAAAGGTGTTGTATAAGTCGGCAAAGGTGGGGGCGCGGAATGCCGTACCGGCACTGACGATGGCGTCTATGTCATTAACGACGTTCGCTAGCAGTGCAATATTACCGCTAGGCTTGGTTCCATAGGCGCTGCTCTCATCGACTCGGGCTGATGTTTCTATTGCAAAATCGCCTGTGCTGAAGCGCGTATGGCCGAACAAGCCAAAGTTATTTCGTTCGGTTTCGTCATAATCGCTTGAGCTGTCAATACTATCGAATAACCCATCGGTGCCGAAGCTAGCGCTCAGTGAGGGATTGAATGTTTTTGCAGCCAGAATGCTGTAGGACAAACGTTCCGTCGTGTTTTCAGAACTGTAGCCCTTGTTGAACTGATCATCCCAGTGTCTTCCTAGCTGAGTTTTAAACTGCCAATTGTCGGCCGCTTGGTAGTTCAGGTTGATACTCGAGGTCATCAGGGTAGTTTCACTTTCAAACTGATTATCACAGTTGCTGCTACAGCCACTAGCATCGAATTGAACGACACCAAATGATTGGCTGTGTGCTAACCCTAAACTTAGGTTTTCAGTAAGGTCAGTCTCAATTCCAATATTGGCTGACCATTGCTCGAAGCCGTCCTTGTCTTCATTGCCATTGCTGTTGAGTGTGGTGCTGTCAAAGCCATCCGTTGTCAGGTAACTGAAGCCACCGGTAGCGCTGGTGTTCCCCGCTATGGCGGTAAAACCTGTGCTGAAGCGCTGCTGATTAAAGCTGCCGTATTCAGCGGCTACGAATAAATCCTCTTCTTCTTGCGTTGGTGCTTTAGTGAATATTTGTATGACACCACCAATGCCATCAGCACCATAGAGACTGGAAACCGGACCTCTAACAATTTCGATTCTTTCAATATTATTCACCGGAATTGCCGAAAGTGTTACGCCCCCGAGGGTTGCGCTGCCGACCCGAACGCCATCGATCAGTACGATCATTTGTTTGGTGCTGGCACCTCGGATTTTCAGTGAATCAGCAGAACCTAAACTGCCTGTAGGTGTTTGGGAAATACCGACGACACGAGACAATATTTCAGTCAATCTGCTATCACCAAAGCGTTGAATATCTTCCTCAGTCAACACCGTAACCGCCGCCAATGTATTGGTAATCGGCTGCTCATACCGACTGGCAGTCACCACCACCGTATTATCTTCAGCCAAAGCTAGAATGGGCAGGGAAATTAATCCTAATGCCAGAAGTGAATGTTTCATGGAATGTTCCTTTCGTTATTCATGATTGAATAAACGAAGGCGCAAAGAAGCGCAGCGCATAATTGATGCACGCTGGTAGCCACCTTGTTGCCCTCCGCAACAACAGGTTGAAGCTCGTCGGCCGGTCTCCGGGCTTGAGGTGTGATAAGCAGGCTTATCGGGCTTGGCGCCTTCCCACGAATAAATCGCAGTGGCTGGTTGCGTCGCGCACCTCTTACCGTTGCGGGGGCAGCATCAGCTTTGCACTGATTTCCCGTTCACCGACGGCTTTCTGTCGAGCGCGATGTTAGCGATGGGGGTGGTCTAAAACAAGCGGCCGATGCGGGTGCATCGGCCGTGAAAGGTTATTTCAAAGGGGAACTGAAGCGTCGTTATTCACCCATGTAAGAGCGATACATCCAGACGGTTTTTTCCTGTTCGCGAATATAGTCGCTCATCAATGCAGCGGTGCCTTCGTCGGCGGCATCGGAAGCGACGGCGAGCAAGGTACGTTGTTTGCCGATCAGTGACTGGAAAGATTCCAGGATGTGACCAATGGCAACGCGACCGTCACGAATTTTAGTGTGCTCTTCAATGGATGCCTGTTTGATGTAGTCGCTGTAGCTGTGCAGCGGTTCGTGACCCAGAGTCTGAATACGCTCAGCCACTTCATCGATTTTGGTCAACAGGTCGGTATAAAGCTCTTCGAATTTGACGTGCAGTTCGAAGAAGTTGTCGCCCTTTATGTTCCAGTGATAACCACGGGCGTTCATGTAGAAGACCTGATAGTTAGACAACAACTCATTCAGGCCTTTGGCCAGTTTTTCGGCGCTGGTGGTGCTTAAGCCAATAGCATTGGTACTCATGGTTTGCCTCCTATTCAGGCTTCAATTTAATTGCTGCCTAGTGTCTTACACCTATCAGATAAGGGCGAATGAATTGCTTTAAAGGTGGCGATAGTTTTTATGATTGAAAATGAATCTTTTCAATAATAATTGTCAATTGATGATCGGTCGCAAGACTTGTCCTGCGTACTGTGTTACTGCCCCGCGCAGCTCGCCCAGGGCGTCGCTTTCGGTCTGCCAGTAGTGCCAGTACAGCGGCACATCGAGATGATAGCCGGGGCGGATGTCGACCAGGTGACCCAGCTCAAGAGCATCGGTCACTTGCAGTTCCGGCATCATGCCAAACCCAAGACCGGCCTGGGCCATGCGTACAAAGCCTTCGGAGGTTGGACAGCGGTGCACCCGGCCCGGTCCGGCCAGGCCCTGATCGGCGAGAAAACGGTGCTGTAGTCGGTCGTCGTGATTGAAGATCAGACAGGGTGCCTGGCTCAGGGCGTTGTCGTCGCTTAAGCCGTAGCGTTGCATAAAGTCGGGACTGGCCAGGGCGCGGTAACGCAGCACACCCAAAGGCTGAACGCGGCCGCCGTTAACGCTTTGGCTCTGCGCACAGATGCAGGCCATGACTTCACCATCACGCATCCGCTTCAAACCAATGTCCTGATCCTCAACGATCAAGTCGAAATTGAACCGCTGGCTGGATTCGGCCATACCCAGTGCTGCCGGCAGCCAGGTTGCCATGGAGTCGGCATTGGCAGTCAGGCGGATGCTCAGCGGCTGGTCGGCCTGGGTTAGATCGTGTTCCAGCAGACGAACCTGTTGCAGGTGGTTGTTCAGCCGTCGGCCCAGGTCGGTGGCCACCGGTGGCTGGGTGCGGATCAGCACGGGCTGACCTTGCAGGTTTTCCAGTTGCCGGATGCGTTGACTAACGGCGGACTGAGTCAGATGCAGCTGTTCGGCGGCGCGTTCGAAGCCGCCGGTTTCAATCACGGCGGACAAGGCTTCCAGCAAACGGTAGTCGATCATTAGAAACTCTAATTAAGCATTAAGATTATTCGTTGGATTAATGATAGTCGCAGCGCTTAGGCTGCGCCCAGTCATTCTTTCGCTGAGAGTTGTTTTATGTTGTCGTCGCTAATGACGGGCTTTGCGGTATCCCTGGGTTTGATCGTGGCTATTGGTGCGCAGAACGCCTGGGTGTTGAGCCGCAGCCTGCGCGGTGAGCATCGGCTGGTACTGGCTTTGGTCTGTGCCGGTGTCGACGCGGTGCTGATTGTTACCGGGGTGTTTGGTCTGGACAGCGTGCAGCGTCTGGTACCGGCGCTGGTGCCGGTGTTGACCTGGTTGGGCGTGGGGCTGTTGCTCTATTTGGCGGCGCAGTCACTGTTGCGCGCCTGGCAGGGAAATTCGGGTTTGTTGGCGGGGCCTGCGGTCAGCACCACGGGCGCCTGGACGCTGGCAGGTCAGGCACTGGCGATCTCGCTGCTGAATCCTCATGTCTATCTGGATACGGTGGTGTTGATCGGCAGTGTAGGTACCCAGCAGCCGGCACCTGGCTGGTATGCCTTGGGTGCCGCTCTGGCGTCGTTGTTCTGGTTCAGCGCTCTGGCTGGTCTGGGGCGCTATTTGCAGCAGTGGCTGCGTTCGCCCTGGCACTGGCGTTGTTTCGATGCGGCGATTGGCCTGGTGATGGTGGCCGTGGCGGTATCACTGTTGGTTTAGCAACAGCATCGTCCTCAAGCTAGACCCCGACGCTTTGACCGGCCGATGGCGTAGTGCAGGCCCGACCCTTGGCGATGTTTGTCGTAGAGACTGGCTATGGTTTCATCCAGCAATTTCAAATACTTGCCGTCAATGGGATGAATTTCCATACCGCGTTTCGCGCATTCAGACGCAGCATGGGCGTGCTTGATGACCATAAAAGGCGTGTGGTCGTGCTCACGCAGATGAATGGCCAGTTGGTGCTTTTCGTGTTCTGTAAGACCGTCGATAAACATCCCGGTTACCCGACTCAAATAAAAGAATGCAGCCTACAAGGGCCAACCTGATCGACCAAGTTTTGTGACTCAGTCGTCTTGGAAAGTGTGATTTATATCGCCTTAAAGTACAAGTCGCGTCAATAAATTGTCGTTTCGGGTAATGGTAACGTCAGTTTGGGGCAGGATGTCAAACTATTGGATGGGCATAAGCTGGGGTGTTAACGGCCCCGGGAAGGATCCCGGGGCGCGTCTTTTATTGCGCTGCAAGTTCCCGCAAAACGTAGTGCAGGATGCCGCCATGGCGGTAGTAGTCCCACTCCACAGCGGTGTCGATACGCACCTGAACGGTAAAGCGGGTTTGTTGGCCTTCGTCACTGGTGGCGGTGACCTCCAGTGTTTCCGGCTCACCTTCGATCGGTTGGATATCGAAGCTTTCCGCACCGCTCAGGTCCAGGCTTTCGTGGGTGTCGCCGGGCTGGAACTGCAATGGCAACACGCCAAAGCCGACCAGGTTAGAGCGGTGAATGCGCTCGAAGCTCTCGGCGATCACCGCTTTCACGCCCAGCAGATTGGTGCCTTTGGCGGCCCAGTCACGTGATGAACCGGTGCCGTATTCCTTGCCGGCCAGCACTACCAGCGGCACGCCATCTTTCTGGTACTGCATGGAGGCGTCGAAGATGCTGGTCTGCTCACCGCTTGGAAAGTGGGTGGTGAAACCGCCCTCAGTGCCCGGCGCCAGCTGGTTGCGCAGCCGCACGTTGGCGAAAGTGCCGCGCACCATCACTTCGTGGTTGCCGCGGCGTGAGCCATAGCTGTTGAAGTCTTTGGGCTCGACACCGTTTTCCTGAAGGTATTTGCCCGCCGGGCTGTCCGGTTTGATCGCACCCGCCGGGGAGATGTGGTCGGTGGTGATCGAATCGCCCACTTTAACCAGGCAGCGTGCGCCGGTGACCGGGGCAGGAGCTTTGGGCTCCATGGTCATGCCTTCGAAGTAGGTCGGCTGCTTGACGTAGGTTGAGTCCGGCCAGGAATAGATTTCGTCTTCCGGCACCGGCAGGTTGCGCCAGGCTTCGGTGCCGGCGAAAACGTCCTGGTATTTTTCCTGATACAGACCGGACGAGACGGCACTGTTCACGCAGTCGGCAATCTCATGCTGGCTCGGCCAGATGTCTTTCAGATAAACCGGTTTGCCGTCGCTGCCTGTGCCCAGCGGTTCGGTGTTCAGATCGATGGCCATGGAACCGGCCAGCGCGTAAGCGACCACCAGCGGTGGCGAGGCCAGATAGTTGGTCGGCACATCCTGGTGAATGCGGCCTTCGAAGTTACGGTTACCCGAGAGTACCGACGATACCTTGAGGTTGCCCGAGCGAATTGCCTCGGAAATGGCCGAATCCAGCGGGCCGGAGTTACCGATGCAGGTGGTGCAGCCAAAGCCGACGATGTTAAAGCCCAGCTCTTGCAGCGGCGCCAGCACGCCGGCCTTTTCCAGATAGGCCGGAACCACTTGCGAGCCCGGCGCCAGCGAGGTTTTCACCCAGGGCTGCGACATCAAACCCTTCTCGCGCGCCTTCTTGGCGACCAGACCAGCGGCCATCAGCACCGCCGGGTTGGAGGTGTTGGTGCAACTGGTGATGGCGGCGATTACCACTGCGCCGTGTTTGAGCAGATGGCGGCTGCCATCCATTTCGTACTCTACCGCGCCTTTGTCCTGCAGCTTGGCGCTGTCGACCGCCGTCTGGCCGCCTTCGCTGAGGAAGCGGCCATCGGCCTGATCGGAAGCGATGGTGTTTTCGTTTTCTTCGAGCAGTTTGAGGAACTCGGCTTTGGCGTTGCTCAATGGCACGCGGTCTTGCGGACGTTTTGGGCCCGCCAGGCTGGGCTCAACAGTCGAGAGGTCGAGTTCCAGCGTATCGCTGTAGTCGGCCTCGCGGGCGCCGGTTTCGCGCCACATGCCTTGTTGCTGAGCGTAGGCTTTAACCAGATCGCGGTTTTGCTGGCTGCGACCAGAGAGTTCCATATAGCGCAGGGTTTCGTCGTCGATTGGGAAGATGCCGCAGGTCGCGCCATATTCCGGCGCCATATTGGCGATGGTGGCGCGGTCGGCCAAGGGCAGGTTGTCGAGGCCGTCGCCGTAGAATTCGACGAACTTACCGACCACCCCTTTCTTGCGCAGCATCTGAGTAACGGTCAGCACCAGATCGGTGGCTGTCGCACCTTCAGGCAGCTTGCCGTTGAATTTAAAGCCGACCACTTCGGGAATCAGCATGGTGATCGGCTGGCCGAGCATGGCGGCTTCGGCTTCGATGCCACCGACTCCCCAGCCCAGTACGCCCAGACCGTTGATCATGGTAGTGTGCGAATCGGTACCGACCAGCGTATCGGGCAGCGCCCAGGTTTCGCCGTCTTTGTCTTCGGTCATCACCACTTCGGCGAGGTATTCCAGGTTCACCTGGTGCACGATGCCGGTGCCCGGTGGCACCACGCGGAAGTTGTCCAGCGCCTGTTGGCCCCAGCGCAGAAATTGATAGCGTTCGTTGTTGCGTTCGAATTCTTTGTCGGTGTTTTTCTTCAGCGATTCCATGTCGCCGTAGTAGTCGACCATGACCGAGTGGTCGATCACCAGGTCCACCTGGGAGCGCGGGTTAATGCGCGATGGGTCGGAACCAAGTTTGCTCATGGCATCGCGCATGGCGGCCAGATCGACCACGGCCGGCACGCCGGTGAAATCCTGCAACACCACACGCGCCGGCGAAAAACCGACCTGATGGCTGGGTTCGGCTTTGGCGTCCCAGTTGCACACCGCTTTAATATCCTCGGCGCTGACGTTTTTGCCGTCTTCTTTGCGCAGCAGGTTTTCCAGCAGGATTTTCAGTGAGAAGGGCAGGCGGTCGAGGTCGGTGTTATCGGCCAGTGCCTGCAGGTTGTAGTAGCGGTAGGTCTTGTCACCTACTGCCAGGCTGTCGAGGGCGTTGAAGCTGTTGCTCATCGAAAATCCTCCGTCGTTGGTCCGCATCCCCTACAAGATGGGAGCTGCGCGATCAGTTGTCCACTGCCGGACCGATGAGTCTTCGCTATGAGCGCGGTTTAATGACTTCCTCTGTTCTTGGCTTCAATCCAACGGCTCATAAACTCTTCGGCCCGGTGCTCGGTGCGCCGCAGGATGCGGCCCCAGATCTGACGGTTGCGATGCTGCGCCAGATCCAGCGCCACACTGTGCAGGCGACGAACAAAGCCTGGAACATAATCTTGATGCCAAAAGCCGCTTTTCAACGCTTGCACACCGGATCGCTGCGTTTGCTGCCAGGCAACAGCGTTCGAATAAAGCTCGACGATGTTGTTCGCCAACTGTTGCGGATCGTCGCTGAGGGTATAGCCCCAGTTGTCCAAAGGCGCCATGGCTTCGGCGCCGATTGGCGTGGTGACAGTCGGGGTGCCGCTCAACCAGCCATCGAGAATCTTGCCTTTCTGGCCGGCACCAAAGCGCAAAGGCGCCAGGTTAAGCCGATATTGTTTCAGCGTTGCCAGCACATCGTCAGCGCGGCCTTTCAGATAAAAGCCAGCCTTGGGTTGATGTTGCTGTTGGATGGCGTGATCGGCATAGGCGCCGTAGATGTGGCATTCCAGGGTTGGTAACTGCTGACGCACTAAAGGCCAGACCGCAGTGCGGAACCAGGCGACGGCATCGCGATTGGGCGCGTGTTTGAAACCACCGATGATCATCAGATTTTGGCGTTCATCGAAACCGGGCAGGGCGTCCAGATCGGGCAATTGGTCGACCAGAAAAGGCAGATACAGCAGTTGCTCGGCCGGGAACTGAAACTGCGTTTTCAGCAGTTCGATTTCGAATTGAGAAATCATCAGCGTCAGATCGCAGCGCGCCATAGCCGCCAATTCGCGCTCGGCGGTGGCGTTAAAGAGGTTCAGCGGCTGGCCGGAAGTGAGTGCTTGCTGACGCGCTTCGCGCAGGCTGTGGAAGTCGCTGGTGTCGAGCAGCGTCATGGCGCCCGGGCATTGCTGATGCACGCGCCAGCCGAACTGTTCTTCCATCACGAAGCGGTCGTACACCACCAGCGCCGGCTTAAGCTGCGCAATCCAGTCATCGAAACCCGAGTCGTTTACAGCGATGGCGTGTTGGCGGTGGCCGGTAGCGGCCTGGAACGGAGAAGCCTCCGCCGGACTGGCGATCTCGACTGTGTAACCGGCACTTTCCAAGGCGCCAATCAGGTCGAGCGTGCGTCGCCCGGCAGCGGTCGAATTTGGCTCCGGCCAGTGCCGGGCGAGCAACAGTGCCAGGCCGGCCGAAGTGGTCATGTTCAGCCGGCGATCGGGCCGATGCCGACCTTGCGACGCACATCGGCCATCAACGGAACCGACAGGTCACGCGCTTTTTCGGCGCCGCGTTTTAAGATGGCGTCGAGCTGAGCCGGATCGTCCATCAAGGTCAGATAATGTTCGCGCTTGTCTTTAAGTTCCTCGTTGAGGAATTCAAACAACTGCTGCTTCATTTCACCCCAGGCGATGCCGTTGGCGTATTGCTGACGCATGTCGGCAATCTGCTCGGGGCTGGCAAAGGCCGAATAAATATCGAACAGGGCCGAGTCGTCCGGGTCTTTGGGTTCGCCTGGTTCCAGTAAGTTGGTCTTGATCTTATTGATCAATTTGCGGAATTTTTTCTCGCCTTCGAACAACGGAATGGTGTTGTTGTAACTCTTCGACATCTTGCGACCGTCGAGACCGGGCAGAATCATGCCTGACTCTTCAATCACCGCCTCGGGCAATTTAAAGGTATCGCCATAGATGTGGTTAAAACGACCGGCGATGTCGCGCGCCATTTCGATGTGCTGAGTCTGGTCTTTACCGACCGGAATTTTTTCGCCATTGAACATCAGGATGTCGGCGGCCATCAGCACCGGATAACTGAACAGACCCATGGTGATGCCACGATCCGGGTCGGCGTTGTTGTCGTCGAGGTTGTCCTGCACTGCGGCTTTATAAGCGTGGGCGCGGTTCATCAGACCCTTGGCGGTGACCGTGGTCAGCACCCAGGTCAGCTCGGTGATTTCCGGAATGTCGGTCTGGCGATAGAAGGTGACGCGTTCCGGGTCCAGACCACAAGCCAACCAGGTTGCTGCGATGGCGCGTACCGATTCCTGAACGCGTTCCGGTTCCTGACATTTGATCAAAGCGTGATAGTCGGCCAGAAAAAAGAAAGATTCGGTGTCCGGGTTTTGGCTGGTGGCGATGGCGGGACGAATGGCGCCGGCGTAGTTACCCAGGTGAGGAATGCCGGTCGTGGTGATGCCGGTCAGGACGCGCGTCATGCTGATAGTTCTCGATTGGCTGTAAACAGGAAGGGCGAACCTTAGCGGAAAGGGCCGCTAAAATCGAGAGCCCCGGCGCAGTGGCCGGGGCTCGAAAGGTGTTGCTTAACACTGCCGGATCAGGACTTTTCTTCGTCCGGATCGGTCAGCCAGGACGGCACTTCTTCCTCGTCCATCTTCTCTTTTTCCGGCGGCATCAAGTCTTCTTTGGTGAGCTGCATGCTCAACAAAATGTTGGACGCCACATAGATTGACGAATAGGTGCCGATGACGATGCCGACGATCAAGGCTTCGGCAAAACCGCGAATCAATTCACCGCCAAACAGACCCAGGGCAACCAATACCAGCAAGGTGGTCAGAGAGGTGATGATGGTACGGTCCAGCGTTTGCGTTAGCGAAAGGTTGACCAGATAAGTTGGGTCGTCACGGCGTACGGTACGGAAGCTTTCACGCACCCGGTCGAATACCACGATGGTGTCGTTCAGCGAATAACCGATCACCGCCAGTATCGCGGCCAGTACAGTGAGGTCGAACGCAAACTGCGTGACGGAGAAAAACCCCAGCACGATAGTGACGTCGTGAATCAAGGCCACCACCGCGCCAACGGCAAACTTAAACTGGAAGCGCAGCGCGATGTAGACCATCACCAGGCCGAGCGCGACGATCATGCCGATGCCGCCTTTCTCACGCAGCTCTTCACCCACCTGCGGGCCGACGTATTCGTTACGACGTAGCTCAACGTCAGCGCGTTCTTGCGACAACAACGCCAATACCTCGTTACCCAGGTTGGGGTTGTTGTCTTCCTGCATGCGGATCAGTACGTCGGTGTTGTTGCCGAAATACTGCACGACGACATCGCGATAACCGGCTTCGGTCAAGACGCTGCGTACCTGCTCGACATCAGCAGGCTGCTCGTAGCCGACTTCAATCTGGGCACCACCGGTAAAATCGAGGCCGTAGTTCAGGCCACGCACCGCCAACGACACCACGGCAATGATCAGCAGGGTGATGGAAAAAGCCGTCGCCCAATGGCGACGACCCATAAAGTTAAAGACTTTGGGTTCACTCATGTTGGCGTCCTCAGATCGGCAGCTTTTTCAGGGCCCGACCACCAAAGGTCAGGTTTGCCAGCGCACGCGTCAGCATGATGGCCGTGAACATGGAGGTGATGATGCCCACCGACAGCGTCACCGCGAAGCCTTTGACCGGACCGGTGCCAATGGCAAACAGAATCACCGCGACGATCAAGGTGGTGATGTTAGCATCGAGAATGGTTACGAAAGCACGGCCGTAACCGGCGTCGATGGCTGCTTGTGGTGATCGTCCCTGAGCAAGCTCTTCACGAATGCGGCTGAAAATCAGCACGTTGGCGTCCACCGCCATACCGATGGTCAGCACGATACCGGCAATACCGGGCAAGGTCAGCGTAGCGCCCATCAGCGACATTACCGCGACAATCAATACCAGGTTGGCGCTCAGCGCGACGCTGGCGAAGATGCCGAAAACCTTGTACCAGGCAACCATAAACAGCACCACCAGGGCGAAACCGATCAGCGCTGAGTTGGTGCCCTGGCGGATGTTTTCCGCGCCCAGGCTAGGGCCGATGGTGCGTTCTTCGACAAAGCTCATCGGTGCCGCCAGCGCACCTGCGCGCAGCAGCAGCGCCAGTTCGGAGGCTTCCTGCGGGCTGTCCAGACCGGTGATCACGAACGAGTTGGAGAAGGCGCCGCGAATGGTTGCCAGCGAAATAATCTCTTTCTCTTCGACGCTGTCGTAAATCGGTACCGCTTCGCCATTTTGCTGTTCGTAACGCTGCAGTACTGACTTCTGTTCGATGAACAAAACGCCCATCGGACGGCCGATATTGGAACGCGTCACCTGACCCATGCGCGAGCCGCCTTCGCCGTCCAGGCTGACCTGAACCTGCGGCAGACCGTTCTGGTCGTAAGAGGTACGTGCATCGGTGACGTTGTCGCCAGTGACGATGACGTCGCGTTCCAGAGACGCCGTACCACGGCCGCCCTGGCTGGAACGCATCGGGAAGACTTCACCACCACTGGTGGCTTCCAGACGAAATTCCAGGTTGGCAGCCTTGCCCAGAATGTTCTTCGCCTGAGCGGTGTCTTGCACGCCTGGCAGTTCCACCACGATGCGGTTCTCACCCTGACGTTGAACCAGCGGTTCGGCCACGCCCAGTTCGTTAACACGGTTGTTCAGGGTGGTGCGGTTCTGGCTGACGGCGTAGTCCTGCAATTCATTGATGCGGGCGTCGGTCAGCGTCAGCGACAGGCCGGGCAGGCCACGCGCTTCGATGTTCTCGTATTGGAAATCGGGCAGGTTGTCACGCAGCCAGTCTTCGGCCTGGTCGCGGAAATCGCTGTCGGCCAGCAGAATCTGAATGGAATCGTTGTCGAGCACATCGACGCCACGATAACGGATATTTTCTTCGCGGAAGCTGCGCCGGATATTGGCCGAGTAGCTGTTCAACTGAGTATCGATAAAGCGGTCCATATCGACTTCCAGCAGGAAGTGCACACCGCCGGACAGATCGAGACCTAAAGCCATGGGTTGCGCGCCAAGGGCGGTCAACCAGTCGGGCGTGGTCGGTGCCAGGTTCAGGGCAACGATGTAGTCGCTACCCAGGCCGCGTTGAATGGCGGCTTTGGCGTCCAGCTGGTCGTCATTGGAATTCAGTCGCACCAGTGCTGATTGACCGACGACTTCCTCGCCAAAGTGGTCGATGCCGGCTTCGTCGAGCAAGTTGGTAATGCGGTTCAGACTGGTCTGGTTCATAACCATGCCGGCGTCGGCGCCACGCACCTGGACAGCCGGGTCGGCGGGAAAGAGGTTCGGTAAGCTGTAGAGGATGCCCAACGCCAGCACAACGACGACGATGGCGTATTTCCACAGCGGATACTTGTTCAGCATGAGGGTTTCCTGAGCGATTGAGCAGGCCAGAGAGCCAGCGAGCTACCGGCTTAATTGAAAACGCCGCTTCCGAAGAAGCGGCGTTGGCTGCGGCCGATTAGAGGGCCTTCAGCGTGCCCTTGGGCAGGGTGGCGACGATGGCCTGTTTTTGGAAAGTCAGTTCAACTTTCTCGGCGACTTCAACGCTGACGTAGTCGTCGCTGACTTTGGTGACCTTGCCAGCGATGCCAGCAGCGGTGGTCACTTCATCGCCTTTGCTCAGCGCAGCGATCAGCGCTTTGTGTTCTTTGGCGCGCTTGCTTTGCGGACGCCAAACCATGAACCAGAAGATCAGCACGAACAGGCCGAGCATGATCGGCAATTGCCAGGTCGGTTGTGCCGGAGCGGCAGGAGCAGCCAGGGCCAGCGCCGGGGACAGAGCCAGGGCAGCGGCGGCGAGCAGTTTTTTCATTGTGTAACTCCGAAATGCCAGAGGTTGATTGAATTTGTAATAAGCCAGAGGCAGTTAAATAGGCATAGCAGCCCCATTTGATGGGGCCGTTTGGCCAAGCCTCAAGGCTGGGTGTTCGGTTGTTGGTCGATCACAGCGTCAGCGGCGGTGTTTCCAGGCCACGAGCCGCGTAGAAGTCGTCCACAAAGGCCGACAATTTACCCGCTTCAATGGCACCGCGCAAACCAGCCATTAAGCGCTGGTAATAGCGCAGATTGTGCAGCGTGCCGAGTTGGGCGCCGAGCATTTCGCCGCATTTGTCCAAATGGTGTAAATAGGCGCGGCTGAAGTTCTGGCAGGTATAGCAATCGCACTGCGCATCGAGCGGCGCGGTGTCGTGACGGTGGCGGGCGTTGCGGATGCGCACCACGCCGTCGGTGGTGAAAAAGTGACCGTTGCGACCGTTACGCGTCGGCATCACACAGTCGAACATATCGACACCACGGCGCACGCCTTCAACCAAATCTTCCGGCGTGCCGACGCCCATCAGGTAGCGCGGCTTATCGGTCGGCATCTGCGGGGTGACGTGGTCGAGCATGCGCATCATGTCTTCTTTGGGTTCACCCACGCTGAGGCCGCCGATGGCGTAGCCGTCGAAGCCGATGTCGGTGAGGCCGTTCAGGCTGACATCGCGCAGGTCTTCATACATGCCGCCCTGAATGATGCCGAACAAGGCTGACGGGCTGTCGCCGTGGGCGGTCTTGGAACGTTTCGCCCAACGCAGGCTCAATTCCATCGATTTTTTAGCGACTTCGTGCGTCGCCGGGTGCGGTGTGCACTCATCGAAAATCATCACGATGTCGGAACCCAAAGCGCGCTGCACTTCCATGGAACGCTCCGGCGTCAGCTCGACCTTGGCGCCATCGACCGGCGAGCGGAAGGTCACACCTTGCTCGGTGATCTTGCGCATCTTGCCCAGCGAGAACACCTGAAAACCGCCGGAGTCGGTGAGAATCGGTTTATTCCAGCCGGCGAAATCGTGCAGGTCGCCGTGCTCTTCAATCACCTGAGTGCCTGGGCGCAACATCAGATGAAAGGTGTTGCCGAGAATGATGTGCGCACCGATCTCTTCAATCTGCTGCGGCGTCATGCCTTTCACCGTGCCGTAGGTGCCGACCGGCATAAAGGCCGGTGTCTCGACTTTACCGCGCGGGAAATTCAGGGTGCCACGACGGGCAGCGCCATCGGTGGTTTTGAGTTCAAAGTCCATAAAACATTGGCGGGTCATGCGGTGTCCTCGGATTGGCGGCTGACAAACATGGCATCGCCGTAACTGAAAAAGCGGTAGCGTTCTGCGATGGCGGCTTCATAGGCGGCCATCACCGCATCGCGGCCGGCAAAGGCGCTGATCAACATGATCAACGTCGACTGCGGCAAATGAAAGTTGGTGACCAGCGCATCCACCACCGCGAAACGATAGCCCGGATAGATAAAGATGTTGGTGTCGCCGGTAAAAGGTTGTAGCTCACCGGAGGCAGCGGCCGATTCCAGCGACCGTACCGAGGTGGTGCCGACGGCAATAACCCGGCCACCACGCGCGCGGGTTTCACGCACCGCCTCGACCACGGCTTCGGAAACTTCAATCCACTCCGAATGCATATGGTGGTCTTCAACCTTGTCCGCTTTCACCGGCTGAAAGGTACCGGCGCCGACGTGCAGCGTGACGAAAGCCGTGTTCACGCCCTTGTCGGCGAGCTTCTTTAATAGCGCTTCATCGAAATGCAGGCCGGCGGTCGGTGCCGCCACAGCGCCACGGCGTTCGGCGTAGACGGTCTGGTAACGATCGCGGTCGCTCGCCTCATCAGCGCGGTCGATATAGGGCGGCAGCGGCATATGACCGTGTTGTTCCAACAGTTCAACCAGCGGCGTCTCGTTCAGGCAGCGCAGTTTAAAGAGGTTGTCGTCACGGCCAGTCACTTCCAGTTCGATGCCGCCTTCCAGCTCCAAACGAGCGCCTGCTTTGGGCGAGCGCGACGAACGCACATGCGCCAGCGCCGTTTGCTCACCGGTCATGCGCTCGATCAACACTTCGATCTTGCCGCCGCTGGCTTTCTGGCCAAACAGCCGCGCCGGTATCACCCGGGTGTTGTTGAACACCAGCAGATCGCCAGGTTCGAGCTGGTCGAGCAAGTCCGGGAACTGGCGATGCGTTATGGCACCGGTAGTGCCATCAAGGCACAGCAGGCGGCTGCCGGTGCGCTCGGCGGCGGGTTGGCGAGCGATCAGCTCGTCGGGCAAATTGAAATCGAAATCGCGAACGTCCATGCGGGTCGTCGGGCCTGGAAAAAGGGCCGCGTATTTTAGGGGCAGAGCGGACATAAAAAAAGCCGGCAGAGGCCGGCCAAGGTTCCGAGGTTCTCCGATCGCTACGATCGGTTGCCGAGTGCTTTAACGACGAGCGCAGACTAACTCCGTTCCATGACCGCCCAATGACAGCGCCAGGCGTTGAAATCTGGTAAAATCCGGCGCGCTTATTTTCACTGCTGTTACCACTATTTAGGCCCTGTCGATGACTCAACTGACCCTGCGTACCCCGGACGATTGGCACCTGCACTTTCGTGACGATTCCATGCTGGCCGAAACCGTGCCCGCCACCGCGCGCTGCTTTGCCCGCGCCATTGTCATGCCCAACCTGACGCCGCCGGTCACCAGCGCCGACATGGCCAGCGCCTACCGCGAACGCATTCTGGCATCACGGCCGGCCGGCAGCAGTTTCGAGCCACTGATGACGCTCTATTTAACCGACCGCACCACGGCTGCCGATATCCAGGCCGCCAAAGCCGCCGGTGTGGTTGCTGCCAAGCTCTATCCGGCCGGTGCGACCACTAACTCCACGGCAGGCATCAGCGCGCTGGAAAGCCTCGACCCGGTGTTCGACGCTCTGGCCGAAGCGGGATTGTTATTGCTGATTCACGGCGAAGTCACCGATGGCGATGTTGATATCTTCGACCGCGAACAGGTATTTATCGACCGTCATCTGGCGGGCATCGTCGAGCGTCACCCGGGCTTAAAAGTCGTCTTCGAACACATCACCACCAAAGACGCCGCCGACTTCGTACTGGCCGCGCCCGACCGCGTCGCCGCCACGCTCACGCCGCAGCACCTGATGCTCAACCGCAACGACTTACTGGTTGGTGGCATCCGTCCGCACAACTATTGTTTACCGGTGCTCAAGCGCCGCACTCATCAGGAAGCGCTGCGCGCCGCCGTCGCCAGCGGCTCACCCAAATTCTTCCTGGGCACCGATTCCGCCCCACACGAACGCCACAAAAAAGAAACCGCCTGCGGCTGCGCCGGCTGCTATTCCGCCTGGTCGGCGCTGGAACTCTACGCCCAGGTGTTCGAAGAACTCGGCGCGCTCGACAAACTGGAAGCCTTCGCCAGCGAACACGGCCCCAACTTCTACGGCCTGCCGCTCAACCAAGGCACCGTCACCCTGGTGCGCGAACCCTGGCAACTGCCAGCGCAGATCGACCTGGCCGATGGCGAGACGATCGTCCCGTTCCAGGCCGGCCAAACCATCAACTGGCGCGTGAAAAGCGCAACTTGAGCCAGACAAGCCATTGACGGGCAAGGATTTTTCGCTAGAATGCCCGTCACTTGCGAAAGCAATGCCAGAGTGGCGAAATTGGTAGACGCAGGGGATTCAAAATCCCCCGGTGGCAACACTGTGCCGGTTCGAGTCCGGCCTCTGGTACCATATTAGATAGCCCTGATCACGTTGAGTGGTTGGGGCTTTTTTGTGCTCGGCGTCGCTACCGGACTCAAACCGGCACTGTGCCGGCCGAAGCGTCGGACCGTCGAGTCCGGCCTCTGGTACCAAATTTAAAGGAGCCCTGATCACGTTGAGTGGTTGGGGCTTTTTTGTTGTTTCCTCTGGCTGAAAGGCGCCGCATCTTGTAGGTTTCCTACGTTCAAAGGACTCAGCAAACCAAGGAGCCTCAGATGCATCGAGTGAGTTGCATACATATCGAAAACTTCAAGGCTTGCCGAAATGTTACCCTCCAGCTAGACAGCTACACCCCTCTTGTTGGGCAGAACAACGCGGGGAAATCCACGATCCTTGAAGCGCTTCGCTGGGTGTTAAAACCTAGTGCCTTAAAATCTGGCGATTTCAATGATCCTCAACAACCAGTGGTGATTGCAGCTTGCATAGATGGCGTTGATGAAAACGTCATAGCCTTGATTCCCAATGCAGCTCATAGGCGTGCGATAGAGCCATTTTGCCGCGACGGTCGCCTCTGGATAAGGGTATTGGCAACAGGTACTGGGGCGAATTCGATTAGTCAGGAAGTCTGGGAGGTAGATGAATGCCCTCAAGAAGGAGTCCCGGAGCAATGGCGTAATTACCCAACTGGACTTCCCCAGGCAGTAAAGGCATTGCTACCTGAGCCACTTCATGTGCTGGCTATGCACGACATTGGTGAAGACCTCGGCAAAGCCAAAGCGGGTACCACAATCAAGGGGCTGTTAGATGAAATTATGCAACCATTATTGGCAGCCCATGAAGAATTGACGACCTCACTTAATACCATCCGAAGCATCTTAACTAAAGATGGCGCACAGCGTTCTGAGCATTTGCAGCAATTCGATACGAATGCTACCACCGCGCTAGATAACTTCTTTCCGGGATTGTCGCTAGACCTGGATTTGCAAATCGTAGAACTGAAAGAGTTTTTTAAAGCAGGCAACCTCAGTGTTACCAACACAACCAATGGCGAGCGGCGTCGTTTTGATGAAATGGGCACAGGCGCACAACGGGCAATACAGCTAGCCCTAATACGATACCTGGCGGATATACGGCGTACCGAAAATGACCAGCTTTCCCGTCGGCTACTTTTAATTGATGAACCCGAGCTCTACCTGCACCCTCAAGGCGTAAGGCGTTTGCGCGAAGCCTTGAAAACGCTATCGGGTGCGGGGTTCCAAGTGGTGTTTTCAACCCACTCTCCGCTGATGCTTAGCCGCGATAATGCCCATAACACTGTTATTGTGGGCAATACTCCTGATGAAGGGGTTACCGCTAGGAAACCAATGAGCCAGGCCGTTCGTGATGCTATTGCTGGCGCTGAAGCGCAATCACAAACGCTTTTTGAATTGGGTAACTTAACCGAGATCTACTTTGCCGAGCGCGTTGTACTGTGCGAGGGAAAGACAGACCGAAGGTTACTGCCTCTGGCCTATGAACAGCTTTACCAGCGTTCACCCGATTTAGATCATATCGCTTTTGTATCTATTGGAAGTTGTTCAGGTTTTGGCAAGGCGCTGGACGTGCTTAATGCCATGGGTATTCGCGCCTGTGCGATAGCGGACCTTGATTTCGCCTATACCAACGCTCGGACGAGTGATTTACTCGAACGGGAAGGCGCAGATTTAGAGGACGTGAAGACCGTACTCAACCGCCTGCAACCTGAAAAAGGTTTCCGTTTGAGCGACAATGGCCTTCCCCAAAAAGGGAATGACTGGACCGCTGCTGATGTTTGGGCTTGTTTCGCATCGGATGAAGAAGGGAAGCAACTTGCGCAAAACAACCACGAGCAGCTAAAAGCCTCACAAGTTTGGGTTTGGCCTGTCGGTTGTATAGAACAGGTGACCGGCGCGACAGACAAAGGCGAAGACGCCATTATTGAGCAAGAGCGACAGTTACGCGCTATGAACGCAGAACAGATTGAACAACAAATGCCCGCCTTTAAGGCGTGTCTCGATTGGATTAGGAGTCGTTAATGCCCACGCTCGAATTTAAGGGTAAGCAATTCGTTTATTCGCATCACCTCAGTGTGCCGTTTCGTGAATTACAGGTGGTACCGGAAAAATCTTTGCCGTTGGAAGGAAAGCAACCTTCATTGGACGATAACCTTATTATCCATGGCGATAACCTAGAAGCGCTTAAAGCATTGCTGCCAACCCATGCGGGAAAAGTAGACTGTATCTTTATTGATCCGCCTTATAACACTGGCGAGGAAGGTTGGTGCTATAACGATAATGTACGTTCGCCTTTAATGAAGGAGTGGCTTAAAAAGTCAGCCAATCCTGTCGACAAAGATGATCTTGAACGTCATGACAAATGGCTGTGTATGATGTGGCCAAGAATTAATATCTTAAAGGAATTGTTGTCCTCAAGAGGAAGTATTTGGATAACAATAGATGATAATGAGTCCCATCGACTTAGAATGTTATTAGACGAGATAATGGGAGAAAGTAGGTTTGTCGCCAATATTGTTTGGCAGCATTCTGTTCAAGGTAAGGGTTATAGCGATATTTTTTCGGTCCATCATAACCATATGCTTGTTTATGGAAATGAAGATTTTTCCTTCGATGGGCTAGATAGAAGAGAAGAAGACAATGTTAATTATTCGAATCCCGATAATGATCCGAATGGGCCGTGGAGATTAGGAGACGTACGTAACTCTTTGTATAGGCCTAACCTAAAATATAGATTGGACACACCTTCAGGCGGGTATATTGATCCTCCAGAAAATGGATGGAGATGGAAAGAGGAGACATTCAAAAAGAAAATAAAATCTGGAGAAGCTAGATTTGTTGACGATGAAACTAGAGTGATCCGAAAAATTTATTTGAAAGACCAAGAGAAAAGAGCGCCAGAGACTATTTGGTTTTCTTCTGATGTTGGAAGCACTCGACATGCAAATAACACCCTAAAGCGGATGTTTGATGGCGTCTCACCATTTCCTACTCCTAAGCCAGTTGAGTTGGTGGAGCGTGTTCTTAAATTAGCTGCATTTGAAGACTCTATAATACTGGACTCTTTTGCCGGTTCGGGAACTACTGCTCATAGTGTATTGAAATCTAATATAGAAGATGATGGTAAGCGTCGCTTTATTCTAGTCGAGTGTGAAGATTATGCTGACTCGCTTACGGCAGAGCGTGTTCGTCGGGCTATCAAAGGATATCACTTCAAAGGGACGCAGCGAGATGAACTATATCGGGATAGTATTACGTGGAGCGCTTTCGAGAAGAAACAATCAAAAATCTTGGGTCACATTACTTCCATTGAAAACTTACATAGCCATGAATACGACAAGATTAGTAAACAAATAAAAGACGGAGTGCTCACTGTATTAGGTGAACGCGAAGTAACAGAAACCGCGCCTGGATTGGGCGGCAGCTTTACCTACTGTTCTTTGGGTGAGCCGATTGATATCGAGAGTCTGCTGACGGGCAAAGATATGCCTAGTTTCGAAGCACTGGCTCGCTATGTGTTCTATACGGCGACAGGCCAATCTCTCGAAAAAGTTGGTAAACCGGCTCCCGATGGTTTTATTGGCGAAACTGAACTATTCCGTGTGCACCTTTTTTATCAGCCAGATAAATCTTGGTTGCGCTCTAACGAAGCAGCGCTTAATGCCGAGCGGCTGGTAGCCATTGAACAAAGTAACAAAGGCGGTAAACGGACCATTGTTTTTGCCGTGGCCAAGTTTATGAGCCAAAAAGAACTGACAGCCAAACGCATTGAATTCTGCCAGTTGCCCTACGCCGTTCACCGGATTTTAGGGGACTGAACATGGAACTGAAAGAATACCAGCAAGGCGTACTGGGTAAGCTAGAGCGCTACTTAACGGTTTTAGCGGAACAGCGAGAAGAGGCGGAAGATTTCGTAGAGTTCCAGAAAAGCAAGGGCAAAGAAGCCAACTTAGGGGATTATTGCCGAGATACCTGGGATCAGCTTAATACCGAGCGGTTGTTGCCATATCTGTATCAAAAAGATGACCCCATCGTGGCACCCTATTTATCACGCCATGATGGATTGGGTAACTCGATTCCTAATATCTGCTTAAAAGTGCCTACTGGCGGTGGTAAAACTTTACTGGCAACGGCTGTACTGGAGCGTGTGCAAACCGATTATTTCAAGCGGCAAACCGGGTTGGTGTTATGGGTGGTGCCTTCGGAGGCTATCTACCGTCAGACTTGGAAGCAGTTGGCTAATCGTGAACATCCCTATCGGCAAATGTTAGAACGAGCTTCTGGAGGGCGGGTGAAGTTACTGGAAAAGACCGATGCGTTTACTCGCCAGGATGTGGAAGGGCAGTTATGTGTCATGTTGCTGATGCTGCCTTCCGCCGCTAGAAAGTCCAAAGAGACATTGCGACTGTTTCGGGACAGTGGTCGATTTACCTCCTTCTTTCCACTGGAAGACGATTACGAAGCCAACAATGCGTTACTGACGAATATACCGAATTTAGATCAAAACGATCTGGTCGATTACGGCTACGGTGAAGGTGTTGTTCCGGGCACGATCTCTGTTAAGCAAAGTTTGGGCAATGTATTGCGGTTGGTCCGTCCTATAGTCGTTGTCGATGAAGGGCATAAAGCCTATTCCGATACCGCCCGTAATACCTTAGCTGGCTTTAATCCGCGTTTTATCTTGGAGCTATCGGCGACCCCAAACACCAATGGCATACACCAATCTAACGTTTTAGTGAATGTGCCCGGTGCCGATCTAAAAGATGAAGAAATGATTAAATTGCCCATCAACGTGATTAACGAGGGCAAAGGCGATTGGAAACATACGTTATCACTAGCGCATGCAAAACAAGTCGAGCTAGAAGAGTCTAGTGCAGCTTATCAGAATAAGGCGGGTCGCTATATTCGTCCTATAGTCGTAGTGCGTGTTGAGCGTACCGGCAAGGAACAACGTGATGCTGGCTTCGTTCATTCAGAAGATGCTCGCGAATATTTGCGTGATCAACTCGGCGTGAAGGAAGAGCATATACGTCTTAAGACCTCCAGCGACGACGAGCTTGCCGATGAGGATTTGTTGTCTCCAACTTCACCAGTACGTTTTATCATCACGAAAGACGCACTGCGTGAAGGCTGGGATTGTCCCTTTGCCTATGTGTTGGCTGTTTTATCGCGCACTACCGCAACAACTGCATTAACCCAAATGATAGGACGTGTACTGCGACAGCCCTATGCCCAAGCCACACATGTGGCAGCATTGGATGAGTGCTACGTTTTCACCTTCGACCAAGACGTAACCGAAGCGGTTAATGGCGTTCGCAAGGGCTTGGAGGATGAAGGCATGGCCGATTTAGCCTCCAGCGTTAAAGCGGTAGACCCAAGCAGTGGTCAAGCTCGGAATATGCGCCGTGAGACCATAAGGCGTAACGAAAAGTTCAAAGGCCTCCCTCCCATTTTTCTGCCGAGAGTTTTGCATCTGGATAAGACTGCATCGGATGGTTATCGCCCATTAGATTACGAGCGGGATGTACTGGGTGAGTTGAATTGGGATGCATTGCAATTCTTGTCGGCTGAAAAGGCAACAATGGATGAGGCAAAGCTCCAGCGTACAGTTGCCCGTGTCAATCTGGATCGAAAAGCAAAAGGTGCAGAGCAAACGGTATTTGACCTTGAGCAAGAAGATATCGAAGTTAGACCGGACGAAGGACTAGACGTCCCCTACCTTGTGCGCCAATTATTGGATGTGGTGCCTAACCCTTGGCAAGGCATGCGCTTACTGGACGAGACTTTGAGTGCCTTGAAAGCACAAGGTGTTAGTGACGAACAGGTTTTTGTCAATCGCCTCGATTTAGTTCAGTCGATGAAACGAGATTTGCGCGAGCAGGTTAACGAAATGGCAGAATCACTGTTCCGCGAAAAACTGGAAAGCGGTGAGATTGCCTTAAGGCTCGTGTCATCAAATGATCCAGCACTTAACTGGAAGATCGCTGAAACGTTAGAGATTGATTTAGCAGATATTGATCAACAACTATATAGAAAGAATGGCGAGCCGTTAGAAAAAAATTTATTTGAGAAGGTTTATCAGAAAGAGTTCAACAATCTGGAAAAGAATACAGCCTGGTACCTTGATGAGCATAAGTGTGTCTATTGGTGGCATCGAATTGCCGTTAACCAACGCTCTTATGGTTTACAGGGCTGGCAGAAACACCGCGTATATCCCGATTTACTGGCTTGTGTGCACGGAACTGATCAAGGTAAGTTCCGGTTCTCAGTGCTGGAAACTAAAGGCGATCATCTAAAAGGAAACGATGATACCGAATACAAGCGAAAGCTATTTGAACTATTGACTCAATATGCTGACGTAACTTCAGAAGTTGGACAACTTTCACTTGAGAGCCAGGATAAGCCGGTTCAATTCCAGATGGTGATGGAGAAAGACTGGAAGCCGACCGTGGAAGAAGCGATAGGTGGGTGCTGATTGGTGATCATTTAGTCATTCTTTGAAAATTTAAAAGGAAATAAGATGCCGCTCTATCAAGTAAGCGATGATGCCTTAAAACCCCTGGAATCCCGAAGCTTCCAGCAAGAGCAGATATGGGAGCGGCGCGACCTTCAACGTTTGTTGAAGATGAACATTGAAGCCATTGACCCTGAAATCATGGTGATAGCGGAAGAATTTGGCGACTGGGATGAAAGCAGCCGCCGTATCGATTTGCTGGCCGTTGATAAAGAAGCCAACTTAGTCGTTATCGAGCTGAAGCGCACCGACGATGGCGGCCATATAGAGCTTCAGGCCATTCGCTATGCGGCGATGGTTGCGAATATGACTTGGGATCAAGCTGTTAGTGCTTTTAAACGCTATCTTGAAAAAAACGGCCTAGACTTCGAAGCCGAGCCTAAGCTATGCGAGTTTTTAGGCTGGGATGTCCCCATTGAAGATGACTTCGCCCAGAGTGTGCGCATCGTTTTAGCGTCAGCCAATTTTTCTAAAGAGATAACCACCTCAGTTTTGTGGCTCAATGAGCGCGACCTAGACATTCGCTGTGTTCGTCTCACTTTGCATCGCTTGAACGATGCACTGGTCCTAAACTGCGATCAAATCATTCCGTTGCCTGAAGCCGAGAGCTATCAAGTTGAAGTTCGGCAAAAACGGCGAGAGGAAAGAGTTTCAAGAAACGAACAAAAGGATAGGTCGCTCTACTCGATCTATTACCTCGATGAACTTTATCGCGACCAGTTTAAGAAGTCAGATATTGGGTATTTCACAGTCAAGTTATTAGAGAAAAAAGGTCGGCTGGGCGAGGGATGGTTTGAGTTCTTAAAAGAAGATACGTCCTGTAGCTTCCGCTTGTTGAAGTCAGTCGATGAAATGACAGAGACGGAAAAGCGCTACTCTAAATACCGTTACACGAAAGACCCTGAAATAGTGTTTGAGGGCCAAGGCTATTATGTGGCAAGAAACTGGGGTGTTCATAATGTGCAGAAGTTTATAGATAAGATCGAAGCGAACTTCCCTGAAGTCTCATTCAGTGTTAATCAGTCTTAAATAGGTTCATTTTCGATTTGAAATACAAGGATGCAGATTATGAAACGAGAGCAGCGTGCACAGCAGTTATGGAGTGTTTTGGTCTTGGCTGCTAAGAATCGACAAGTACTAACCTACGACCTAGTGGGAAAAGCTTGCGGTGTACCAGCCGCTGCCCTTGGCGATTACCTAAGACCTATTCAGCAATACTGCATCGAAAACCGTATGCCACCGTTGACCAGCTTGGTTGTATCAAAAGAGTCGGGTATGCCTGGCAGTGGTTTTAGCTCCGATGGCAATGTGCCTCTTGCGCAAAACGAAGTATTTAACTGGGATTGGTTATCAAAGCAGGCACCAAATGAAGATGAACTTGCAGCGGCGTATAAGAATGCGCCGGATGCCCGTTAGTCTTATTGGATAACAAAGTAATTGTCTTAAAGAACTTCATACAGAGCTGATTGATAGCCCTGCCTGATTTACAACAGGCAGAACTACCCAGATGACCTCAATTACTACCGCGCATTCCCAATCTGAGCACTCCAACCCTGCTCACCGATATGCTTAGCTGCTTTGTTTAGCAGTTCTTCTCGAACCGGCTCGTTTCGGTCATCGGAAAGGTAGGTGCCCCGGTAATATTGATAACTCGATACTACTCCACGATTCTCAAGTTCCGGGTCCATTTGATGGGCGTAGTGGGTCTGGACGGGATCGGCGTCCTTTAAAAAAAGCAGATGCACTCGGTGCGATTGCCATGCGACCTTCAATGTCCAGTTCAACAACAAGTTGATATCCAATCGCTCTGCCCGCCGCAGTTTTTCAGACGAATGTTTCAGCACGACGGAGGTGGCTTTATCCGGCGGACCGATAGTGGCCATCAAGGTGGGGTAACGCACAGATAAAGATCGAAATAGTTGTCATTGTAGCTGGGTGAGGTGATGTATTAAGCCGTCCACATTTATGCCACATCATTCATCGAAACATAGAATCAACAGTGCCATAGGAGACCAAAATGAATTGGGACACTATTGAAGGCAATTGGAAAAAATATAAAGGGAAAGCCAAAGAACAGTGGGGCAAGTTGACCGATGATCGTCTTGATGTCATCGCCGGTAAGCGTGATCAATTAAAAGGAGAACTTCAGAGCACCTACGGTATTTCCAAGGATGAAGCCGAGACACAGATCAAAGACTTTGAACGCAATGGCTCCGTTTAATCAGCGGCAGGTCAACAGCACTAACACAATCGCAAACTCAATCAGCACAACATCAAAAGGAACTTACCATGATCAAAGTCAACACTGCAGTCATCACCCTCTCTCTTCTCGGTGCACTGCCGATGGCCGCACTGGCAGAGTCGTCAACCTACGGTCCAAACCAGGAGGATAAGGAGTTCTCCATCTCCGGGACCGGTAGCAACGATCAGAACTTCAATAGCGGCACCTTCGGCGTGAGCGGTGATTTGGGCTGGTACTTGAGCGAGAAACTGGTTGCCGGTGTTCGGCAAAGTGTCAACTACGCCAACATCAGCGGTGAGAGCATTACCAACGATTTCTGGAACGGCTCAACCCGTGGCTACGCCAACTATCAGTTCCTGAATGATCGTGCACGGCCGTTCGTCGGTGGCAGCCTTGGTGGCATCTATGGCGATGGCGTCAATAACAGCGCCTTTGCCGGTCTGGAAGCGGGGTTAAAGTATTACGTGCAAACGAAAACCTATTTCCTCTCTCGCATCGAGTATCAGTTCTTGTTTGAAGGCGCCAGCAATGCGTCCGATGCGTTCCAGGACGACGGCGCCTGGGCTTATACAGTAGGTCTTGGCTACAACATCGAATGAACGCAGAGCCGCTGACTGAATAGCAGCACTGTAACAACACCCATCGCAATGCGGTGGGTATCGGAGCCAATGAACAGTCTTCTGTCATTGGCTCTATTTTTATCACTGTTTGCCAACTTGCCCGAAGCGCCGGTCGTCCAGGCGTGGAGTTCTGTTACGGATGTTGGGACATAGGTTCTGGTAGCAGGCTGACGAAACGTCATGAATGTGAACAGCCTGCCAGCAGAGATTACCGATCAGTTATTGTCGGTGGCGCCTTCGATGGCATCGCCAGTTTCCTCGACTGCCTCGTCTACTTCTTCACCAGCCTCTTCGGCAGCGCCGTCGTCACAGGCAGATAACCCGATCATCAGGGCGCTCATAAGCAAACTCACTGCAAAGGTTTTACCAAGTTTCATATCTATTTAACTCCTAGGGGTTGGTTGCTGAAATACACCGGATCCGAACCGAACTGTTCAGGCCCTGCCTAATTTCCAGCACGTTTGAGCAGCATCATGACAGCCGTTGTTGCAACGTTCTGTGCGGCGGCGTACGTAGCGCTCAAACTGGCCGGTGCCGGTCAATTGATCACTCGGTACGGAAGCAAAACAGGAATGTCTCGGTTGGTACTTTCGTTGGTAATGTCGTTGGTGATGTCGTTGGTATTTTCGGTTGGTAATAGTGGCTAATTAGCGGATCTGTTCGTTGCCGCCCATACAACCGGTGGGCATTGGCGAGAGACTACACCCTGCTTGGCGATGGACGCCAAACAGCACCCACCCATGCCACACCCTTGAAATGGAGAACACCATGAGCAAGTCAACCAATAGCGACCACGCCACCACAGATCGACTCTCTGAGCGCGCCCATGAGTCGGTTGACCGCATTGCCAGGACGTCGGGTAAGGCCGAGGAGCGGATCCGCCATGAGGCCGGGGAGGCGAAAACTCATGCCAAGGAAATCGGACGGGAAACCAAGGAGCGCTCCGGTAAAACGATGCAGGCCATCAGCGGCTTCGTGCAGGGCAACCCGTTGATTTCACTGGGCCTCGCCTTTGCCGCAGGGATGGTGCTGTCTGCATCAAGGCGCAAATCCTAGTGTCCCGTCGCAGCCAATTAAAGAAAGAGGCGGCGCTGATGCGCGAGGATATTGACCGTCAGGCCCGCCTCGTTCATCAGTGCTTCGACAGTCTGGCACACCGGGCCAATGCCCTGGCACGTAGCCCCGCCGCTCTGCCCATTGCCTTCGGCGGCGGCGTTCTGGCGGACCGAGTGGGAACCACCGGCATTAGCAATCACGACAGAAAACCAGGCTTCAAAAGACGGGTTCCGACAGCAGATGACACTGTTGACCGCCATTGCTTTTGGCCTGGTACATGGCCTTATCGGCCTGCTGTATCAAACTATCGGGATCAGCCCCCTGTTCCGGGAAGATGGCAATGCCAATGCTGGTTGCCAACATCAGTGACTGGCCGTTCAGGTGGCAGCGTTCGTTGATGGCTGCGATCACCTTATTGGCAATGTTCAGCGCATCCTTGGCTGATTCAATTTGCGGTAAGAGAATCAAAAATTCATCACCACCATGACGGCTGACCGTATCGGATTGACGCACTGCGCCAACCAAACGCTCACTCAACCACTTCAACACCTCGTCGCCCATGGTATGACCGTAGTGATCGTTGATGCTCTTGAAACGATCCACATCGACAAACAAAATCGCCATGCGATAGTGATTGCGATTGGCCAGAGCAATGGCGTTTTCCAGTCGGTCCATCATCAGCGCCCGATTCGGCATTCCGGTCAGCACGTCGTGCTGACTGTAACGCGATAACTGGTACAGGCGTTTGAGTGCAGCCTTCGCCTTAAGCTCAGTCTGGGCGGCGTCCAGGCGGTCCGATGTTTGGTTGTCAAATATCCGTTGAATGTCCAGATCGCGAAGATCTTTCTTTGCTTTCCGAAGTTGTTTTTTTGTTTGTACCACTTCAATGCGTAATTGATTGAGCATGGCCCGCTGTTGCTTAATCTTTGCATCGAGTGAGATCGTTTGATCAGCACCAACATCAAATGTTGTATTGGACATAACCATGACTAGAGTCTCTCTTCGGTTGCTATCTTTTACTTCCTCTTAGTAAAACACTACTACCTAAGAACGTGACGAGCAGGGCATGGACTTGCTGTGGATGGATCTTTGGAAACCGGCACTCACAAAAAAATGCGCTCGGTAGAGCGCAACGTCGGTTCATGCATCAAAATTGATCCATTAACTATTCATTAACTCTCTGACAGCCGAGCCATGCCGGGATTGACAACCACCTCAACGCGACGGTTCATTTGCCGACCGGCCGAGGTTCCGTTATCAGCGATGGGATGGTCCTGACCCATTGCGTGCGTTTGAATCTGACTGTTGGCAACACCCAGCCTAATCAACTCACGCATTACTGAGTCGGCACGGCGCTGTGACAAGGTGTTGTTGAAGCCGCGCGTGCCAGTGCTGTCGGTGTGACCGTTAATATCTACCGATAATGCACGATCATTTTTCAACACATCGGACAGTTTTTTGAGATTCGCAGAGCTACTGGGTATGACGGTCGACTTGCCGGTATCGAACAGGATGTCACCCAGGGTGATGATCTGACCGTTAACCTGGGTATTGCTCATCTGCAGTCGATGATTCAGTACTGCAATCCGTGCTGTTTTCTGATCCAATTCTTGCTGCATCTGAGCGTCCTTACTGCTGCGCAAGGCGGCCGAGTTGGTGCTGTTTTGGAGCCTGGAAGCACGTGTTTCCTGCTGTAACGCTCGCAGTGTTGCCGTGCTTTCAGCAACCGTCACTTCACGATCGGCCATGTAGATCAGATGTTCGACGGTAGGCGCGGCTTGCTCCTTCTTGACGGCATTATCGGCCACGTCCAACGACTTTTCTGCTTGCTCCAGCTCTTGCTCAGAGTGCATCACGACCTGTGGGTTGTTCTCCGCCTGATGATAATGCGCTCGGGCACTGTCGAGGTTGGCATTGTTTGCCGGCAGGCCTGAACATGCAGTAATGGATGCTGTGAGTCCTGTTATTAAAAACAATTGAGTTTTCATATTGTGCTCCTGGTTCATTGCTGAACGTTTAAGCGGTTAAGTTCCTGACGCAACGCACGTGCGGCCTGTTCCGATTCTCTGGCGGCCAACCGAGCCTGAGCTGTCTGGGCATGTAACTGCGCGATTTGGGCATCGAGCGCGGCTTCGTCCGCAAGCTGGCCGGCAGATTCATATTGCTTCTCGGCCATTGCCAGTCGAGCGCGGTCCAGCTTGTCGATCGCCAGCTTTAAATCGGCTGACGCATATTGGTGGGTGTCGCTGCTGTTGGCGTTCTGAACGGCTGTTTCAGCATCGGCCAGTTTTTCGCCAGCCATCGGTGCCGAAGAGCAACCGCTGATGACCAGTGCCAGTGTCATCATCATTATAAAGCCAGCTAACAAAGGCATTTTTCGATCAATTTTGGGTTGTTGTATCATGGCAATCATTTGGGTTTATCCTTGTATCGAAGGGCTAAAATCAATGGCTATGGTGCGCGCGGATTAACCGCGTAATTGCATAGCCGAGACTCCGAGGCCGACTAAAATCGCCGCGCCACCGAAGATGAAATACCACAGCGTGGCGTCTCTGAAACGGCCCATAAATGTTTCATAAACCTGGCCGGTCATGTTTTGAGAACTCTGGTATCCGAAAAAGATCAGCACTGCCCCGAGAACGAGTAGTGCCAATGTGATTATTTGTTCGGTGTACATTGTTGCGCCTCCTTAGTTGGGTAAACCATTGCAGTAATTGACAATGACTTTCTGTCACCATCCCATCTTCATCCCTGCATCAGGTTGTGTCTGTTCGCTATCGTACGGTTTGAGAAATTACACCCTGTCGATTTAGACCGTGGTGAAGGGCGGTGGTTAAGAAGGTTGTTTATTCGCGAGGGTCCGTTGACTGAATAAAAATAAGAAACACAGGCCTGCCAATGCCGATGCGATTGATGCCATAAAAATACCCAGCTTGGCACTATCGAGATTGGGCGGTGTAAAACCTTCGCTGGCAATAAACAGCGCCATGGTAAATCCGATGCCACCGAGTAAGGCGCCACCAGCCATATGGCCCCAACTAAGATTGTGTGGTCGTGTCGCTATACCTAGCTGCACGGCCAACCAACCAAACAACAAAATGCCCATCGGTTTGCCGAACACGAGCGCGCAGAAAATGGCCAGGGTGATTGAGATGTCAATGCTTTCAAATGACCATGCAAGGCCGACATTGGCCAGCGCAAACAGTGGCATGATCAAGAAACTGACCCAGGGATGCAGGCTGATTTCCAGGCGTTCCACCGGTGATAGTGTTTCGCGCGCGGCAATTTCAGCAATCTGTAAGGTGTGTCGATCTTTGGTGTCTTCAGCGGTGATGCCCAACTGAGGATGAGCAATCACCTGATTCAAAATGGCATAAAGTCGGTCGTCGTTGACCCAGCGCTGGGCCGGCGTCATCAAACCCAGAACAACTCCGGTAACGGTGGCGTGGATGCCTGAGACATCCATGGCAAACCAGATGCAGATGCCAAAAAAGAAATACAGCGGGACGCTTCGGAAACCCAGTTGACCGAGGCCGTAAATCGCAGCCAATCCGGCACCGGCAATGAATAGAGCGGACCAGACGAGGTCACTGCTGTAGCCCAAGGCAATGACCAGAATGGCACCCAAGTCATCGAAAATGGCCAAGGAGAGCATGAATACGCGCAAACTCTGTGGGATGCGCCGCCCCAGTAGGGCTAGACAGGCGATGACGAAGGCTGTATCGGTGGCCATAACGGTGCCCCAACCGTGCTGTCCTGGCTGGCCCCATTGCATGAGCAGATAGAGCGCAGCGGGAACCAACATGCCGCCCACCGCGGCGGCTATGGATAAAGCGGCCATGCGTGGGGAATTCAGTTCACCCAGAATCAGTTCGCGCTTGAGTTCCAATGCCACGATAAAAAAGAACAGGGTCATCAGGCCGTCGTTGATCCATTCGCGCACGCTGTGCAAATAACTCAGCGGACCAATCTCCAGCCCAATTGGCATCAGCCACAGTTGCTCGAACCCTACAGCCCAAGGCGAGTTGGCCAATAACATTCCCACCAGTGTGCACAGCAACAGCACAGCACCGCCGGCGGACTCAATGTCCATGAAGCGGGCAAAGGGTCGTTTCAGCTTGCCGGCCACCGTTCTTGGCAGTTGAGAGGTGCCTGTGGGTTGGGGGTGAGTCGACATCAAGGCTTGGTATCAGCGAGGGCTGGCGTGGCACTGAACATGCTCAGATCACCTCGCCCGGCTCGGCCTGGGACGCCGCATTGGCCCGAAAATTGAGCAACAACTGATGTTCACCACCGTCCAACGGCACACTAACAACGCCCCCGGTTATGGCTATGTCGGCGCCATCTAACTGGGCACGATCAGGCTGGTCGTTAGTTCGATTGATGTTGACCACCAATGAATAAACCGTGGCATCGATGCGGAGCTGCGCTTCAAAACCATCCCAATGATCGGGCAGGCAAGGCTGAATCAGCAGAGATGCACCTTGGCGTCGAATACCGAGAATGCCCTCGACACCGGCGCGATACATCCAGCCCGCCGAGCCGGTGTACCAACTCCAGCCACCACGACCGGCGTGCGGCGACACCGAGTAAACATCGGCCGCAACCACATAAGGTTCCACCTTGTAGCGCGCCACGGCATCTGGCGTCAGCGTATGGTTGATGGGATTGAGCAATGCGAACAGATCGTAAGCCGCCTGGCCTTGGCGTAACTTGGCAAACGCCAAGATCACCCACATGGCGGCGTGGCTGTATTGGCCACCGTTTTCGCGCACACCTGGCGGATACCCTTTGATGTAGCCCGGATCAAACGGCGTTTGGTCGAATGGCGGCGTCAACAGCAGCGCCAGCCCCGGGTCTTTGACAATCAATCGTTCGCTTACCGAGGCCATGGCGGTGGCTGCGCGTTGTGGATCGGCGCCCCCGGACAGCACCGCCCAGCTTTGCGCGATGGAGTCGATCTGACATTCATCGTTTGTGCGTGAGCCAAGCCAATGACCGTTGTCGTAACTGGCGCGCCGATACCATTGGCCATCCCAGCCGTGTTGTTCGAGTGCCTGTTGCAAGGCCGTCATTTGCTGCCGCCAGAGAGGCACGCGATGGTCATTACGGGCTTCGGCGATAGGCAGGAGATCACCCAAGGTGGCGACCAAAAACCAGCCCAGCCAAACACTTTCGCCCTGGTCCAGTGCGCCGACTCGGTTCATACCGTCGTTCCAGTCGCCGGTGCCCATGAGCGGCAAGCCGTGCTGGCCCAGGCGCGACAGCGTTTTATCCAAGGCCCGGGCGCAATGTTCGAACAACGATTCCGACTCATGTTCGTCGGCGGTCAACGGCTGGAAAAAGGCTTCGTGCTCATGCTCGTCAAGGCGCGGACCACTGATAAACGCCACCCGTTCGTCCAGCACTTGGGTATCGCCGGTGCAGCGTACATAGTGGGCCGTGGCGTAGGCCAGCCAGACGCGATCGTCGCTGATGCGCGTGCGCACGCCCTGGCCGCTGTGGGGTAGCCACCAATGTTGGACGTCGCCTTCGACAAACTGGCGCGAGGCGGCGCGCAGCAGATGCTCGCGAGTGTGGTTGGGTCGCGTCAGCATCAACGCCATGCCATCTTGCAGTTGGTCGCGAAAACCATAGGCACCGCTGGCCTGATAAAACGCCGAACGGGCCATGATGCGGCAGGCCAAGGTCTGATACAGCAGCCAACCGTTAAGCAGAATATCCAGCGTTCGATCCGGTGTTTTGACCTGGACCGCACCCAACACCGAGGTCCAGTGATCGTCCACGGCGGCCATCAGGGCGTCGATGTCAGCCTCTCGATATCGGCGAATCAGGCTCTGGCTGTGGGCCAGCGTTTCGCCCTGACCCAAGACGGCGACTAACGTAATGCTCTGCCCGGAGGGGATATCAACGCTGACTTGCAAGGCGGCGCACGGATCAAGACCGGCCCCCACCGCGCCCGATAGCGGCCGTTGTTTCACTAAGGCGATGGGCAGGCCGGTGGCGTTGTTGCGGCCCAGAAACTCGGTGCGATCGGCGGTCCACTGCTGCTGTTGGCCACGCAGATCGGCGAAGGCAACCCGGCCAGGAAAGGCCGTACTCCACAGATTGCGCGCCAACAGTGCGCCGCTGTCGGCATCCACTTCGGTGGTGATAAACGCACCCGAACCGCTGCGATAAGTGCCCAACACCCATTGCTGGTAAGCGGTTACCGTCACCCGGCGTGACTCGCGCGAGCGATTATGCAGCGTCAGCTGCGATAATTTGACCGGATCTTCCAGCGGCACGAATTGCAGCAGATCCAGTTCCAGGTGCTCAGTGGCGTGCTGGAACCGACTGTAACCAAAACCGTGGCGTGCCACGTACTGGCCGCCGTCACGCAAGGTGGCGGTGGCGGTCAACAAGTCGCCGCTGGCGTGGTCCTGAACAAAGAGGGTTTCTACGCTGGGATCGATCACCGGGTCGTTCGACCAGGGCGTCAGTTGGTTGTCACGGCTGTTGCCCGCCCAGGTGTAACCGCTGCCTTCGGCTGAGACCTGAAAACCAAACCCCGGGTTAGCCACGACATTGATCCAGGGGGCGGGTGTGCGCACGTGCTGTGACAATACCGTCACGTACTCTCGGCCGTTGCGGTCGAAACCGCCCAGGCCGTTGAAGCACTCCAGCGTTGTCTTCGGATTAGACAACACAACGGCCGTGTTGGCCTGCGCGGTCTTCGGCTCGTCGACGGGTAACGCGCGGTCGTGGTCGTGATTGGCGGTTTCCGCGTCTGAGCGTTTCAGTTGCGCCGCCAGATCACCCTGATGGGCCACCAGCGCGACACGGGCGACGGCCTGCAACAGCGTACGACCGGCAACGTTCATCTGGTCGGCGCGCAGGGTATAGACGTTGCCACTGGCCAGTTCGACGCCAAAACGTGGTCGCGACTGGCTGCTGCGAACCGCTGCATCGATGGCATTTTGCAGATCCTGAACGTAGCTGATTGAACGTTCGTTGATGATCACCAGATCCACCGCCAACTGCTTCATGCGCCAGTATTCATGGGCGCGCAGCAGTTGCTGCACCTGTGTCAGATCAGCCAATTCGTCAATGCGCAACAGCACGATGGGTCGATCACCCGAAATACCCATGCCCCACAGGCCCGATTGCGGTCCCATGCCGCGCATCATGGCGGCGGCCGGTGCCCGATAGGCAACATCGCTGTACAGCAGGGGCGCAGCCAACTGCTGGAAGTCAGCCGCCTCCGCCGCACTGATGCCCAGGTGGCGCAGTTCCACCTGGCCTTGAGTCCAGGCCAGCGTTTTGGCGCGATCGAAGGCGTGGCGATCGTGGTGACGTTCGATGGCGGCGATCAGTTCAGCCCGCGACGACGCGACCAGCGTCCAATAGGTCAGATACACCACCGAACCCGGGCTGACACTCAGTCGATGGCGCAGCGAGAGCACCGGATCGAGCACCGTGCCGGTCGTATTGGACAAGGGTTCATCGCTCAGCAAAGCGGCCGCACTGCCGATGCCGGGCCGGACCACAGAGCCGTAGCGACGCTGGTCGCCAAAAAAGCGCGCGCGATCGGTCTCGTATTGCAGCGGCGCGCTTTGTTCGCCTTCCACCACGGCCAGATGAGCGACCCAAATGGGCGTTTCAGTGGCATCGCGCAAGCGGCGCGTGGCGATCAAAGCACCCAGTTTGGGCAGATATTCGGTCTGCACGAACAGCTTGGTAAAGGCCGGGTGCGCCTGGTCGGCGGTCGCTGCGGCCAACACCAGTTCGGCGTAAGACGTGACTTCAAGCAACCGCGTCTTGCGACCGTAATTCGCCACCGACAGGCGCCGTACTTCACCGTCGTCTTCGTTGGAAACCCGGACGGTCATGCGCGTTAGCAAGCGGGTGTCACGGCGGATAAATTCGGCGTGGTCTTCACTGAAAGACACCTTGTAACTCTGAAACTCCGGTGCTGCTCGGGTGAGCTTGTCCGTCATGCTGCTGTCGCGCTGATCGGCCGATCCGCGTGGCATGCCACCACGCCGGTCGACGCCGGTGTGCAAGTTGCCCTGTGCATCACAACCTTCCGGGTGCAGGCTGGGTGACCAGCGATCACCGCTGTCGACATCGCGCACAAACACCCGAGAACCGGACGCTTCCTGGGTTGGATCTTCATGCCACCGAGTCACAGCAAGGCCGCGCCAATGGCTGTAGCCACCACCATCGGCAGTCAACATCACGGCGTAACGACCGTTCGACAAAAGCTGAGTAATGGGCCGGGAATGTTCGGCCATGTCGGCCGCACTGTAGTGACGCTGACGTGGTGGGCCGACATCAACGTCTCGCAGTGAGGCATTCACTTCTTCGGCACGCGGATGATCGATGACGACGTTGCGCGGCAGCCGTTCCTGCAACAGCAGTTCACAGCCTTGAATCATCGGTTCGCGGTGAAATAAGTCGCGCAGTCGACCGCCTTGCAAGGTGTTGGCGATGGCGACGATGGTCATACCCTGGTGATGCGCCATAAAGGTTTTCACCAACACCCGCTGCTCGTCCTTGGGCAGGCGCGAGGCGGTGAAGTCCAGCGCCTCATAAAAACCATAACGACCGCGCGCACCGAGCTGCTCCAGGCGACGAAAATTTTCTCGTGCGCCCTGGGCATCGATCATGGCCGCCAGGGCAGTGGCATACGGCGCGATAACCCGGTTGTCGGCCAGGCCGCGTTTCAACCCCAGGCCGGGCACGCCGAAGTTGTCGTATTGATAGGTGTATTCCATATCGCGGGCACTGAACGCCGATTCAGAAATGCCCCACGGCAGTCCAAGGCTGTGGCCGTAAGCTTGCTGTCGCTTCACCACCAAGGCATTGGTTTGTGCCAGCAGGCTGTCCTTGGGCGCGCGCATTATCAGTGAGGGCATCAGGTATTCGAACATCGAACCGGACCAGGATATCAGTGCCGAGCCTCGGCCTAATGGCGTCGAAGCGCGGCCGAGGTGAAACCAATAAGGCGTACTCAGGTCGCCTTTGGCGATGGCAAACAAACACGCCAGGCGCGCTTCAGAGGCTAGTAAATCGTAACAATGTGAATCGAGCCGGTTTTCGCTGACGGCATAACCGATGGACAGCAGATGCCGTTGCCGATTGCGCAGAAAAGAGAAATTCATCGCCATCGCCATGGCGCGCGTTTGCTCGGCAATGGCCTGTAAGCGCGGCGTCAATGCCGAACCGGTCGCTGGGTGATGGCGGTGCAACTGCGTCTGCAAGGCGCGCAGCCAATAAGCGACATCGGCCAATGGCTCCGTTGTCTGCAGACTCGCCTCCAGCAACGCCAAACAGCGCTGCAAGTCGGTTTCGAGTTGTGTTTGGGCGGCGGCATCTGAGTTTGAAGCATCAAGATGTTGCGCCATCTGATTCAGCAACCCCGTCAAAGCTTCGTCTGGTTCGCACTGCGCCAGGGCTTGCTGCGCCAAGCATAGAGTATCGTGCAAGGCCGTCAGTGAGGCCGGGTGTTCGATACCATCGTCCGTCTCGCAGGCATTGGCCAGGGCAATCAGATGCCCGGCCAGATTGCCGCTGTCGACTGACGACACATAAGGCGGCTCCAAGGGACGTAAATCGCGCGTGTCGTACCAGTTGTAAAAATGGCCCTGATAGCGCTGCAATTGCGTCATCGTCGCCAGCGTCGCTTCCAGTCGGCGCACCATCTCGTCGCTGCTGATCCAGCCAAAATCCCGCGCGCTCAGGCACGACAGTAAATACAGACCGATGTTGGTCGGCGAGGTGCGCTGCGCTACCACCGGTTGTGGGTCTTCCTGAAAATTATCCGGCGGCAAATCATGGCTGTCGGCGCTGACAAAGGTATCGAAATAGCGCCAGGTTTGTCGGCCGATCAGCCGCAACGCTTGGGCATCGTCATCGCTCAGCGGTTGTTGTTCGTCACGCGGCGGCAAACTAACCCGATAAGCCAACCAGGGCGACGCCAGCCACAGACCGATTATCGGCAGCGCCGCAACCAGCCCTGGTGGGTTTAGCACTAGCACCGCCAGACCGACCACCGTCACCACTGCCAAGGCGGGCAGCATATGGCGGTAAGTTTGGCCAACCGTTAACCGCGCCGCGCCGTTGGACTGCGCCGCCGTGGTCCATTGCAACATCGACCGATGGGTAATAAACAACCGAATCAGGGTGCGCACGATAGCATCCAGCATGCGCCAAGCCTGGTCGGGCAAAAAGGCGACAACCAACGCAAAATGCTGGCTGGCCAACGCTAAATCACTGAACAGATTATTGGCGCGACGGCTCAGTTTGACGCCGCTGCGATGCGGCACTACCGCCAACAGAGCGGGCAAAAAAATGGGCAGTGCCATGGTGATTAGCACCGCCGCCGTCAGTTGCATTGATGACGCCAACGGCAAACACCACGCCAACATCAGCGCCAGCCAATAAGCCGGGGGCAACAAGGAGCGACGCATGTTGTCGAGTATTTTGCCCCGGCCAATCAGCGACACCGATCGCGCCAAACGAAAGCGTCCAAACAACCACGGCAATAATTGCCAGTCGCCTCGGGTCCAACGATGGCTGCGTTTGGCATCGGCGTCGTACCGAGCCGGAAATTCCTCGACCACATCAATGTCGGAGGCCAAACCCGCGCGGGCAAACAGGCCTTCGAACAGGTCGTGACTGAGCAGCCTATTGTCGGCTACTCGACCGTGCATTGCCTGTTGGAAGACCTGCACATCGTAAATGCCTTTGCCGGTGTAGGAGCCTTCGCCGAACAGATCCTGATACACATCCGAGGCCGCTGCGGCATAAGGGTCTAAGCCGCCGGGGCTGGAAAAAATGGCCTGGTAACGGGAACCTTCACGGCCGATGGGCAACGCCGGTGTGACTCTGGGTTGTAAAATACCGTAGCCGCGCACCACGCGCTGCCGATCGACATCGAAAATCGGCTGGTTGAGTACGTGGCCCATCTTGCCGATCAGTCGACGCAGGGAACCGCGAGGCACACGGGTATCGGCGTCGAGCGTAATCACATAGCGCACTGCCGTGGGCACTGGCAGCGGTTCGCCGTTGAGCGACACGAAGCTGGTGTCTGTGGCACCCTCCAGCAAGGCATTCAGTTCCGTCAGTTTGCCGCGTTTGCGCTCCCAGCCCATCCAAGTTCGTTCGGCTGGGTTGTATTGACGACGACGATGAAAATGCAAAAAGCGCGGCCCGGCCGGTCCAGGACCATACTGTGCATTGAGCGCTTGCAGCGCCTGGCTGGCGGCCGCCAACAAGGCGTCGTCGTCAACCGATTCGGCTTGGTCGGCATCCAATCCGTCAGTCAACAACGCATAATTGATATAGCCCGGCGGGCCGGACAGAAAATACACCAACAACTGTTCAATCTGCCGGCTGAGATCGCGCTCAGATGTCAGTAACGTCGGGACCACCACCAGCGTATGCAGTGCTTGCGGTATGCCCGACTTCAACGCCAAACCGGGCAACGGCTGGGTCTTCACACAGAAGGCCAGAAAGCGGTTGATCAGCGTCGTCGAGACCTCGCTGACGGGCAAAAATAACCCCAGTAACACCAGCCAGAGCCCGGGTTGCGACACGCTCAGCATGCCCATAAAAAAGCACACCGCCACTAGCGTGACAACACTCAACAGCAGAATCGAACTGATGTAACCGCCAATCCCCAGCCCTACCACAGCCCGATGCAAACGCAGCGGCCAAGGCACCCTAAAATCCAATTGTCGTTCCAATTCAGCGCGACCGCTGGCCATCAAATAATACCCAGGGTCACGTTGGGCAGCGTCGGCTTGATCGGTTGTCTGTTGTGCTAATTCAATGGCTAAGTCGGCAATGTCGAGCTCGCTCTTCGCCGAGTGACGCGACAGTTGTTCGATGGCACTGCGGTAAAGGTTGCGGGTCACAAAATCCATCTGCGCAAAGTCGGTTGCTGCGCTCAGATGCTGATCGACCAGGCTGACGCTTTCGAACAGATCGGCCCAATTGATATCGGAAATAAAGCGCATGCTGGTAATGATGTTGCGCACCGTTAAATTGGCGGCACCCAATGCCATCTGACTGTCGTGTACCACCTGCTCAGCCGAGCGGCCCTGTTGCTGTAGACGCTCTTCCAACCAAGCTAGCGCAGGCGTCAAAGTTGGATCTTGATCGCGCAGGCGTTTCGCCAACTGAGCCGTAAAGTGGTCCGACAACAAACCAGCTGGTCTGGCTGCAATGTCAGCTTCTAAAGCCGAACGTGCTTGACCCGGAGTCAGCAGACGGTCGGCCAGGGCATTGGCATCGTCGCGTTGATGGCGACCTTGCGTAATTTGGTCGGTCAACCGGCGTAAGTTTTCCACCAACACAATGCGCAAGGTAATAGCCACCGCCCATAATTCGCCGATGGTAAGCGGTTGAACACTTTGGTAGGCAATAAGAAAACGGCACAGAAAATCGCTGTCAAAATGGCTGTCAGTGTGAGCAGTAAAAGCCCAAGCCACACCAAATACGCGCGGGTAACCGGCTAAGGGTCCCGCCTCGAGTTTGGGCAGTTGCCGATAATAATCGGGCGGTAAGTCGTCATGGATTTCTAGAATCTGGCGCTCGACCAGATGGTAATTATCGAGCAGCCATTCGGCCGCCGGTGCTATGGTACGTTGCTGAGCGAGGTCTTCGGCACTGGCACGATAAGCCGCCAATAAAACAGCGGCGTTTTGATTCAGCCGACGATGCAACGATGGCACTCGCTTCGGCTGGGGAGTCACCTGTTGAGCGTGAGCCAGACTGAGCGCATGGCGTTCCAACCATTCAATGCCAAACAACTCTTCGCGGATCGGCTTGGGGTCGGCCCACAGCCCGGTCTGGTTGTAGTTTGGCCAGATTTTTTGCAAGAAATACTGGTGATAAAAACGTTTGCGCCAGAAGCGTTTGACAAAGGTGGGTAACGACATGAGGTCACTCCTGCACAGGATGTGACGACGGTGATAACGGTCGGAACATCCTCTGGATCGTTAGGCTATGGGGCTGGCAGTGAGTCAGAACTTGTCAGGCCGTCGAGAAGGTTTCCGGCACAATAATATTCAACACCGCTTACGCTCATCATTGCGTACCTGAGGCGTACCGGTTGGTATCCTGATGATGATGTTCCACTATCTACCGAGATGATCGATGCCGTCTGTTCGTTGGCGTACAGACCAAGCCAACGATGTGGGCTGAATTTCCCACCCGCCAGAGCACATCAAGGTTATTTGCTTTCCATTGCGTTCATCGAAGCAGACACCATGAAAGTCACAGGTCACAGCGTATAGGTTGCTTACGCGCTACCGTTATGGACGCCAACAGTAGCTTCGTTGACTGAAGGTGCGTGCGCACACCTGACAATTATGGGGCCATTGGTGGCATTAAAGTGGCATAGCAATGGGGTTGGTTATTGGTACGATTATCAGATACTGAAGCAGGATTTGAAATCTATGCAGAAAATGCTCAGGGCAATAAAATAGAGAATAAAAGCGGGTGGGATCCCACTCGCTTTTACTTGTTCCATTATCGTGTAGTGTTAACACTCACGATTAGATCGACGTCTGGTGAATCAGTTTTTTTTACCAGAGTCTTTGGCGGGACCACTGCCGCCAGGAAATTTCTGTTTTTCCTGACCCTTGGCCTGTTCTTGCTTAGCCTGTTCCTTTTTATGTTGATCGCTTTGAGTCTTATTGGGTTGTGATGTTTGAATGTTCATGATGGTAACCTTTTGATGTCGTGCTGAGATTCACCTTGCTGGCTCTGCGAGACTGATAAGAGCCTAAGGACCGAGTCAAGCTGTTCAATATCTCAACTCCACACCGATACTGGCATACCAAGAATTTTCTGACCGTGCGCTAACCAACATGGAATCCAACAATGAATAAAGCATCACTGGGTGTGATAGCGAACAGACTGATGATGATGCTTTAGGTAAGATTTTTTTGATGCTTTTTTGTTTCAAGGAAATCTAAAATGCTAGAAACCATCGCAATTTTACTGATCATTCTTTGGGTCGTGGGATTATTTTCAGCGTACACCCTGGGTGGCTATATCCATCTATTGATCATCACTGCCGTCGTATTATTGGTGGTCAGAGTCATCCAGCGACGTGGACTGTAAAGCGAATATCAAAAAATAACTCGGTCATTATTCTGACTATCATTGGCATGATGGGATTTGTCTAGAGTGGCTTCGCCTGATGCATTGATGCAGATGAAACTGAATTTAGCCCGCAACCTCCACCACTGTATTAACAAGACAGCGCAACGTGTCTATCTTACGGGCGCTGCCTTTCCATTTACTATACAGCCATTGCTTTACACAAAAGGAGAGTCAACCAGCGTCCGGAGCTGAGCGGCTCGCCATCAACAGCGCCAACAGCGGCGCTTGATATGTAAAGTCGGCTTGTGGGTTAGTAGTGTGCGATAGCGTACAGACTTGAGCGTCTGACTGTGACAGCATGACGGTAGATCATATTCGTCGCTGTCAACATCGGTCCTTATTCGGTATCCAAACCGCTCAGCAGCGACCTTTTTTGATACTGATGATGCGCATAAGGGACTGAATGGGAAGGGTATTTAATGAAAAAGTCGACCGCGCTGTTACGGCATAGAAACGAGATTACCGATCTGGGTGCTAAACCTTTTTTTGGCGTAAACCATCTGCTGAACGCTCTGCCTGACGATGTTCAGGAGCGCATTCGGCCGCATTTGGAACTGGTTACTTTGCCACTGGGAACGGTGTTATACGAATCTGGTGATACGTTACGCCATGTTTACTTTCCGACTGACTGCATCATTTCCATGCTCTATGTGATGGAAGATGGCGCGTCAGCGGAAATTTCTGTGGTTGGCAACGAAGGAATACTGGGCACCGCCTTGTTTCTGGGCGGTGAAAGCACGTCCAGTCGTGCCATCGTACAAAGTGCTGGCTACGCCTATCGAATGGAAACCCGTTTATTCAAAAGTGAATTCAGTCGTCATACTGAAATGTTGATGCTACTGCTGCGTTACACCCAGGCGTTGATTACTCAGATGGCGCAAACAGCGGTATGCAATCGTCACCACAGTATTGATCAACAGCTTTGTCGTTGGATGCTGTTATCTTTGGATCGCTTGGACAGCAACAACCTCATCATGACTCAAGAATTAATCGCCAATATGCTCGGCGTACGCCGCGAAAGTGTGACTGAAGCGGCGGGGAAATTACAAAAGCTCGATGTTATCTCTTATCATCGCGGACACATTAAAGTGCTGGATCGGTCCCGGTTAGAGACATTGTGCTGCGAATGTTATTCCGTAGTGAAACAGGAAACTGATCGATTATTGCCCAAAAAAATATCTACTGACTGATAACTGGTCTGTCACTGGCACTGTCTTTTTTTTAAGGATATTTTCTAAGAAAACTTGGTGTGCCAACGTACAGATTTACCCTGCACCGATATTCATACTCATTTTACGAGATTGCCCGAGCACCTTTTTCGTGCCTCTTACGGCCTTATGTGCTGCAGGACCGTTAAATGCCATCGCGATCGAACCCAGACACCAATCTTCTGCTCGAATCCTTACCACTCAACATCCGCACCAAGGTATTAGAACAAAGTACCCTGGTAAACTGGAGCTATGGCGAAGTGATCTGCGACGTCAACCAGCGCTATGAACAAGTCTATTTTCCGCTGTCTGGTTACATCTCCTTGCTAACTGTAACCGATCAGCGTCCACTGGAAGTGGGTTTGATCGGCAACGAAGGTATGCTTGGCACCAGTTTGGTGTTGGGGGCTGACACAGCGCCCTTAAAATCGTTGGTGCAAGGCACCGGCACAGCTTGGGCCATCCCCGCCGATCTGTTTCTGCTGACATTGCAGGACAATCCGGATTTTAAAAGAAGGTTGTTGTTGTACATTCATGTGTTAATGCAACAGCTCACGCTGGCCGGTTCATGCCTGCATTTTCATACCATCGACTCTCGACTGGCGCGTTGGCTGCTGATGACACACGACCGCACCCACCAGGACCGCTTGCACCTGACGCATGTTTTGCTCGCCGATATGTTAGGCGTGCGCCGCAGCGGTGTCAGTTTGGCGGCCGAGGCGTTGCAAGACCAACAATTGATCAGCTATGCCCGTGGCAACATCGACATTCTTGATCGCAAAGGTCTTGAGGGTGTTTCATGCCCCTGTTACGACGCGATGGCCCGTTGTTATGACCTTGCCATGAATTGACCAGGGCTGTGTGCGCAAGAGATTTTCAGGATGCCGTAGCGGCATTGATGCAGCCTGCATTCGGTGAAGCGTTATTTGTCGTGGGTTAACAACATCACCATGATGGATCCGCCCCGGCCCATGCCGGTGGTGATGTCGTCGATGAATTATGGGTTAGTGGTAAAGCCCAGGACGGTATAGAAATCCCGGGCGGTTTTCAGGGTGGAAATGAGCAGGTTTAAAAAACAGGGCATCGTTTTTTTTCAGCCCCGTGCTGATATTCAGAATCACCCTGACAGGTTCACAACAAACGAACCTATCCGGCTAAGGCTTTAACTACTGCCGCGCATTTTCAATCTGTGTACTCCAACCCTGCTGGCCGATGTGCTTGGTTGCTTTGGTTAGCAGTTCTTCCAGAACCTGTTCACTTCGATCTTCGGACTGATAGGTACCCCGGTAATATTTGTAACTCGATATCACTCCACGGTTCTCAAGTTCCGGATCTATTTGATAGGCGTAATGGGTCTGGGTGGCATCGGCATCTCTCAGGAAAGCAGAGGCTCTTGGCGCTAGCGACACCCGGCCTTCAATGTTCAGTTCAAATGCGCCCATAACGGCCAGTTCGCCAGCAGAGACCGTCACCAGACTGCGCTCGACCGCTTGTTCAGATAAGAGGATGGTTTCTCCCAAGGTTCGCGAAAAGCCAAACTGTGTATTTCCCGAATTCATTGAACTGGTTGTGCTTCTTGAGTAGCTGATGGCGACGGCAACGTATTGTCCGGGCTCAGCATTCAGCAGGTAGTAGTGGTCATCGTAACTGACGGCTGTCTGCTGCAGCTCTCCCGAAAGGAGATTGTTGTCTTCTGTTAAACGGGCAAAGGTCAGGCTTTTGTTTTTGCAGGCCGCTAGCGGCGGGCAGGGGTTGGGCACCTTGATCATGATGGCACTGCTCTCGGGTGATACCGGTTCAACGACCGGAGCCACGGTGGCACAGCCGCCCAGTGCGACGAGCAGGCCCAGGACCAGGGTGGCTGGAAGATGAGTGTGCCGTACTGCTGATGCGTTGTGGTCATGACTGCGCTTTTTCATTGGTTCTGTACTCCAGGGATTTTTTTAGTTATCCGCCATGCGGTCTCCCTGGGCATTATGAAAATGGGCTATTGGCAAGGTGTAGGAAAATTGACGCAAATGTCTGGAAATATGAATCAATGTTGAGTTTGCGATGAACTTTGCACCGGACTGTATGGCCGGCTGGCTCTATCTGTTGATGGACCATTACTGAGTGACTGCGCTTTAGGTGGCGTTGGCGCGACAAGGGCAGGGGAGTCCGGGTACTGGATAGCACACCTGGGGTCCCCTGCTGTGTTATAGCGCGTGTTGGCTATCAATCTTGGTTCAGGTTTTTTAGCTTTCGCTTTCCATTCCCGCCATATCCATCCAAACCATTTCCCAAACATGGCCATCCGGATCGGCCAGGTTGCGGTTGTACATAAAGCCCAGGTCCTGTTTGGGGTTGATGTCGGCGGTGCCGCCGTTGTTGGTGGCGGCTTCGTTCAGGGCGTCTACCTGGTCGCGGCTTTCGCAGGCGAGGGCGAGCATGACTTCACTGCTGGTGCTGGGTGGAATGGGCCGGTCGGTAAAGGTTTTCCATTTGGCATGGGTCAACAGCATCACCATGATGGATTCGCTCCATACCATGCAGGCGGCGGTTTCGTCGGTGAACTGGGGGTTGTTGGTAAAGCCCAGGGCGGTGTAGAAATCCATGGCTTTATTGAGGTCGGCAACCGGTAAATTCACGAAAATCATCTGAGTCATTGTTAGTATCCTTCTGGTTGATTTCACGACTGTCGTTGGTCGGTATTTTTAGCCTAATTCGATGTTAAGCGCTGCGCCCATCGAAGTGCTGGCTGCTTAACTGCCGGGGTTCCACGCCATCGAGGCAGTTAACATTGATGGCGGCCATTTCGCTGCCATCGGGCATGCTGCCGTAGGCAAAACTTTCCACGCCACAGACCGAACAGAACAGGTGCTGGATTTGGTGCTTGTTGAACAGGTATTCGGTCAGTGATTGTTCGCCGGATTGCAGCTCGAAGCTGGCTTTGGGCGCGAAGGCCAGCACCAGTCCAAGCCGTTGGCAACGTGAACAGTTGCAGGTGATGGTATTGTCCAGGTCGACATCGACGTCATACTGAACAGCGCCACACTGGCAACTGCCGTGATAATGAGAAGTGGCCATCGGTTGCTCCTTTTGGTGTGCTGAAAGGTTTTATTGTTGGTTGAGTCGAATCAGCCGCTTCATATTCGACAAGGCCAGCAAAGAAATCCATAAAATAGCTAAGATTTAACCCGAGGTAGGCTGATGACGCCGGAACAGGGCACAGAATTTGAGGTCAGGGGCTGCCTTTATCTGGGTGGGGCCCTGTCTAAAAAGGTAGTAAAACCGATTAAGGCCCGGATATTGGACGACCTTAAACGACTCAATATCTGGTCGTCGGGCCGTACGCTGTCGCAGCGTCTCAAAGGCGTGCCCATCTTTCAGCAGACCGACAAGCTGGGGCAGTGGATTGCCTACCCCGACCTGCACCAGACCTTGATGACCGCGTCCTTAAGTTCAGCCATGGAACAACTGGTGCAACGGCCTTTGGCGCCGGCGCAAAGTGCTCCGCTGTTAATATCGTTACCGCATAAAAATGCTTGGACGCTGACCGGTCTGAACTGGCACCGCGATGTTGCCCAGTCGCAGACACGATCAATACCCGGCATCCAGGCTTTTGTGCTGCTGGATGATGTGCCGGTTCACGGCGGCGCGACTCTGGCGTTAGCGGGTTCGCATCGGTTAAACAATCCAACAGCGGCCAAGCAGCGGCTTGAAGAACTGAGCGGTGGTGATGCCATTTCCGTCGAGGGTTGCGAGCTGTCCTTGGTCGAGATGTGCGGTCGCGCCGGTGATGTCTATCTGATGGATATGCGGGTGCTGCATACGCCGTCGATCAACGCATCGAAAAAGCCAAGGTTGATGGCGACGATGCGACACCTGGTCGCTGCACACTGATTATTTTCAGCAGGGAGTCAGGTGGGTATGACGCAGATAAATCGCAGCGCCGATTGCGGCAATTCACCCAAAAACACCACCACGGAATGCATTGGCGTGGCGCTGGAAATGCTGGATATGAAACACCTGCAAGGCTTGCTGGCTGAGACTGTTAGGTGGCGATTGCCAGAGCTAACACTCACTGGGGTTGATGCTATTGCCGCTTATTTATCGAAACAGTCTGTGCCGACGAAATTGGATATCGATCGGGTGGTCTCACACGGCAAGGCGGGTGCGGTAAATGGTATTGCAACACATGGCAAAACGCCGCGACGTTTCTGCCATCTAATCGAATACACCACGGTAAAGTGTGAGCGAGTGGCGCGCATTGAGTCATATCGGGGATAAATAAAACCTCTCTTATCGGCTGCCCCGGCTTGAGAGAGTAGCGCGTGCTGGCCTGCCTATCATTGTCTTTACCCCTGGAACTGTCCCGGCGTGAGTCCCCAATCACTAGAGTGATCGGGGTCTTCTACTCAAAGTGCCAGTCAGCTTGTTCAAATAACGCTGCGCACCTTGCCCTGGTTCAACAGCAAGTGGGGATCGTTTTGTCTTTTGCTGTGCAAAATAGCATCAGCCAGCGAGCCGCCATGCTTGCCATCTTCTAAGGTGTAGACGTGTGAGTTGTTAATCTTCACACCTACCTTTTCATGCAGCGCCATGATGTCAGCCAACTGGTCAGCGTTCTTGTAGTGAACCAGCGGCAGGCCAGTAATAAACAAGCTGTTATCGGCCAGGCGAATAAATTCCAGATGCACTTGAACATCGCCACCCACTGCTTCTCTAATGGAGGACAGCTGGTCCAGGACGCTATCAACATGGTAGTTGGCTTGTAAGTGCGTCAGACCTTTATCATTTTTCATGGCGTGCAGCGTGGCATGATTCCAGCAATACTCTATGACCGTGTGCTGGCTTTCTTGCATGTCAGCGTAAGTTTGCGACCAGGCAATCCGGCCACCGTTTTCGGCTAACAATTCGGCCATAGGCTCGACGGAATTAGGCGCGACAAGACTGATTACCAAGTACTCATCGGCGTCCATATTGGTTTTTGCTTCACTGAAATGAACGGCACTTGCCGGGTCATACAGAGATACTTCGCGTTTTTCTATGCCGGTACTATTAGCCAGGGCTTTGGCGAACTGAAAAGCGCTGTCAATGCTTTTAAAAGCAAGCAGATACTCGCCCCAGTCGCGTGCCGGTGCCAAGGCTACTTCTAGCCCAACGATAATACCGTTAGTGCCATAGGTATGATGAAAGGTCAGTACCTCTTTGCCGCGCAACTCCAGAATCTTGGGCGTCTCTTCGATGGTCATTACGCGCACACACTGTACGGTTCCGGGGGCGCTGATGGGGCCGTAATTAATTGAACCAACGCCGCCAAAGCCACCGGCAAAGAGACCTCCCATGGTTGCCATCCGGTAGGTGGACGGCATACAACGCATTTCCAAACCTTGCGCGCGCGCCTGGTCTTCAAGGTCACCGATTTTAATGCCGGGCTGTACACTGGCCAGACCATCGCGGATCCAATTGACCTTATCGTAACCGCTCATATCAATCTGCACGCCGCCGTTTAACGGGACTGACTGGCCGTAGTTTCCGGTACCACCACCGCGCACCGTCATGTTAATGCCCTCACGGACGCAATGAGCAATCAGCGCTGCCAGCTCTGTCTCATTTTTCGGTCGCACGACTATGTCTGCATGCTTACCGGTCAGTTGTTCTTGCAGTAACGGACTGAACCAGAAGAAATCTTTTGAAAGACGTTTGATATGGATAGGCGACGTCACCCACTCCAGATCGGGCAGCTGATTCTGCATATCAGCAAGAGCTTGTTTAGTTGTCATAACATTCCTGATTTACGGTAAGAGAAAACGCACCTAAAAAAACTTATTGCTCGCTTTCATGCCAGCTGCCAATCACTGATTTAGACAGCAGCGACATCATTGAAAAGAGCATTACCCCGGTAAAAGAGATCAGTGTCAGGGCAGCAAACATTCGAGGGATGTTGAGCTGGTAACCCGACTGCAAAATCTGATACGCCAAGCCGGTATCACTGCCACCGGCGCCAGCCACAAATTCAGCGACAACAGCACCGACCAGCGATAAACCAGCGGCAATATGTAAGGCAGCAAAAAAGTAAGGTAAGGCTGAGGGGACTCGTAACCGGAACAAGACCTGCAAGCGACTGGCTCGGCGTAATTTGAAATAGGCTAACAAGTTAGGCGAAACGCTACGCAGGCCGAGGGTGGTGTTGGAAATGATGGGGAACAAAGCCACCAACATTGAACACACCACCAGGGCCAGGGTTGTGTTGTTTATCCAGATAATGATCAACGGCGCAATGGCGACAATCGGTGTTACCTGCAACAGTACAGCGTAAGGGAAAAAAGCCGTTTCTATGGTACGGCTTTGGACGAAAATAAAGGCCACCAAAACGCCAACGACAATAGCTAGCAGAAAGGATAGCAACGTTATCTTTAAAGTGATCATCAAGGCATGCCCAAGCAGGCCCCAGTCTTGATAGAGCGTTTTCACGACCAGCCACGGCGATGGAAAAATGTATTCCGGTATCTCACCCAGAGTCACAAAAGCCTGCCAGGTGCTCAACAGGATGATTGCGATAAAAGCCGGAATGACAATTTTTCTAAGTCTTTCGTTTTGTAAAAATGGCATGTGATTTTGCTTGACGGTCTGAGTCATCTTAGATTCTCCTCAGAAGCATCATCCAAATAACTATGCAACTGCATGGCATATTCCGCGAACCTTGGCGTCATGCGAAATTCTTGCTTGCGTGGAAACGGCTCATCAATTTTCACGTCAGCAACCATCCTGCCCGGTCGAGCTGCCATGACAATAACCCGTTGCGATAGGAAAACCGCCTCATGGATGGAGTGGGTGACAAAGATGACCGACAAACCATTGCGTTGCCAGAGATCGAGCAACTCACTGTCGAGCTTAAAGCGAGTGATCTCGTCAAGCGCGCCGAAAGGTTCGTCCATCAATAGGAGGTCAGGTTTGATCACCAGACCACGGGCGATAGAAACACGCATCTGCATACCGCCCGACAGTTCACGTGGCAGCGCCTGGGCGAATTTCTCCAGGCCGACCAGCTTAAGGGCCTGAGCAACGCGCTCGTCCGCTTCAGCGCTCGGTACGCCTTCCAGTTCTAAGGCCAATCGCACGTTTTTACGAACACTGTGCCAAGGCATTAACGACGCTTCCTGGAAAACAAAGGATAGCGTACGGCCGTTTTTTTGCAGCTGGTTAACCGGTTTGCGCCACAGCAACAGACGGCCGTCGGTGGGTTCTTCCAGGCCCGCGACCATTTTTAGCAAGGTACTTTTACCGCAGCCTGAGGGACCAAGCAGGGTGACAAACTCACCCTGCTCGATTTTGAGGTCTACAGGTAATAATGCACGAGTACCGTTGCCATAGATTTTCTCAGCCGACAACAGCTCAACAGCGGGCGCTGCATCTGCTTTATCAGTGCCCTCCTGTTGCGCAGCGGCTGTGTTTATCTTGGCTTCAGAATTCATGGCAACACTGGGCTCTCGTTAATTAATTCAGTCGTATAAAATTGATCGGCACCCACTTCTTCGGCAGTGAATAAGCCATTATCGATGCCCATCTGCCAGGTCTGATGCATGCGTTCGTCGGTGATTACGCCTATCCCCATGGTTTGAGCGTCGCCACCAGTCACGATGCCTGAGCTTCGGAACAAATCGACCGCAAAGGCGATTTGCTCTTCGGTCATATTAGGATTGTCTTCGGTGATCAGGACGTTGCCGGCACTGGGGTCTTGCAGATAATTTTTCCAACCCTGCATCGAAGCGTTTAAGAAGGCGATGATTTGCTCCGGGTGCTCTTCGATAACGTCGTTACGGCAAGAAATGGAGTTGCCATAAGGCGGGTAACCTAGCTCGCCCAGTGAAAACACCTTGTAGTCAGCACCGGCCTGTTCCATGGCATAGGGCTCTGAGGTCATAAAACCTTGTTGAGCCATATCATTGCCGAGCACGAAGGGTTGAATATTAAAGGTGTAAGGCCGGGTCATTTCATCCGTAAAGCCGTATTGCTTTTTCGCCCAGGGCCACCAGCTCGACTGCGCGCTGTTAGAGATCAAAATGGTGCGCGTTTTCAGATCTTCCATTGTTTCAACATCGGTGTGGGTAATCACCACTGTTGGATCAAACTGGAAAGAGGTCGCCACTAGCGTCACCGGGATGTCACGTTTGTTCGCCATCATCGCGCCGATGTCATCGGTGATTACACATTGCGCCTGGCCGGCTAACATCAGCTGAGTGCCGTTGATTTGCGGGCCACCCATACGCACGGTGACGTCTAAGCCTTGTTCTTCATAAAGGCCGTCGGCCAGGGCCTGATAATAACCACCATGCTCGGCTTGTGCGTACCAGTTGGTGATTAAGGTAAAGGGTTCGTTGTCAGCCAGTGAGACGTTAGCCGCTAAACTTGTGATCAGCGTTGCAGCAATGCTCGCCCGTTTTCCTGTCAAAAAGTTCAACTTCATTTTGCTCTCTCCGCGTGTGTTATATCGCTTTGTCGTGCCTGCTTTAGGCCAGCCTTTTAGCGCTGGCTGTGAATGTATCCATTGAATTGGCTGCGGCCCCAACTTTGGTGCTCGCGTTTTTGCCACTGGGCTTGATGAACTTCGGTAATGGCCTGTGCCCACTGTTCACCGAGTTGCTGTAGGATATTTTCGCCCTGCTTCAAGGTAGCGCCGGTGGGGTCACCGATAACCCCGCTTGGGCCAAAATCGATAGAAGCCCAAGCCGACGCCGGTCGGCCGGTGCTCAGCGTCGGGCATGGGAAGGGTTCTGGGTAGCTGGCTTCGGCGCGATCCATGTGCACGGTATCGGGTGCTAACGCCATCATCAGCGCCGTCTCGCCATGACCAGCGTGCATCGCCAGTTGTTTTTCCTGGTCAGAATAAAAGCTGGTGTCGTGGGGAACGGACCAGGCAGAACGCGTAATGACCATGTAGTCGCCATGGCGTAACCGCAATTCACGCGCCGCCATTTCCAGTGGCTGGGGTTGGCCACCGTGGGCATTCACCATCAATAATTTTCGGAAACCCGCGCGGTAAATAGACTCACCAATTTCTTGAATGGTGTGCAGCAGAACCTCACCCGTTAAGGTAATTGTGCCGGGGAAATGCAGATGCTCATCCGATTTTCCGTAGCTAATCGCCGGGATGGCGTAGGCCGGAATATCGGCCGGCAGTAACTCTAATGCTTTGCCGACCACACCAGCGGCAACGGTGGCATCCACAGAGCAGGGTAAATGGGCACCATGCTGTTCAATTGCGCCCACGGGTAACACAATAACGGTGTTTTCCTTATCCTCCAGAGCATCAATATCGGTCCAGCTTAAATAGGGCAGAAAGCGTTTGGCTGGGGTGTATCCATGTAACATCTCTATACCTCTTTGTATTAGATCATTGGCAGATAAGCGGTGGCTTCTACTTCCACTAAAATGTCTTTGGTCGGTAGCATCGCGCTCACTTCAACGATGGTCGAAATGGGCGGTTCACCTGGAAAAAACTGACGACGAACCTGGCTATAAAGCGGGAAGTGATCGAGGTTGCGAAAGTACTGAACGAGCTTAAAAACATCGCTCATTTGGCCACCTTCTCGCTCGATGTGTTGACGAATGGCATCGAGCACATACCAGCTTTGCGCCAGAATGCTTTCTTGTTTGATGTCTACTGAAAACTCACCGGTGCGACCGATGCTGTCTGCAACATCGTCGGCAATATCGTTAAAGCGGGTCACGATTAAACGTCGGGCAGGATCGACGGCAATAACGCCCGACATAAATACAAAGTCACCGACACGCTTGGTCGCTGCATAGCGAGCCAGTGGCGCGCCCTGGGCGCTGGCTTGCTCAGTCATGTTGCACTCCGCTGGGTTGGATAAAGAAAGGGTTTGCAGTTTTTTTGCTCGCTGGCTGCCATTCACCGCGGCGCATCTGCAACCGCGCTTCACTGTTAGGCCAGCATTGCGGTGCGGTGCTATCGAAGAGGGTGAAATGGGCGGCCTTGCCGATCAGATTGAACGGGCTTTCCGGTGCCTCTAACCAGTCGGCTCGACAAATAGCTTGTGACCAGTCATCAAAAACATCATTTAAGTGCGCGCTGTAAACGCCCAGTTTCAAAGCCTCTATTGGGTCGTATTGACCGATGGCGCAAAACGCATCCTGGACGTTATCGCTGGCAATCATCACGGCGATGCCACGCGCCTTGGCTTCGTGTAACAGGGTTAATCCACGTTGCCGAGGGGTACGGCCAGTGGCCGCATCCTGTAGCAATAAGTTGGTTGCCGGCAGTGCCACCAGGGTGATGGGTTGTTGGGCAACACGGTCCAACAGTGCCAGAGCCTCGGCTTCTGTTTGTTGGCTCAGCGCGCACTCGTGCCCGCACACCACCCGGCCGGTAAACTGAACCTTTTCCAGCGCATCCAATAGGCAACTTAAGCCTTGCGCCTGAGGGTTCAGTTCTTCATCAATATGCAAATCGAGATCAAGGCGGTATTGCTGAGCGACGGCTACCAACTCATGTATCGCCCGTTCATTAAAGTTACTGCTGTGAATAAACCCGCCCATGATCGCCTCGTCGGACGCTTGAATAGCCCGAGCGATGGTTTCGATATCGGCGCGCTGCGCGAGCAGGGGCAACGGCAGCAAGGCCACTCTCTGGATGCGAATCTGGTGGTGCCATTTTTTGGCGAGATCTGCCAGCACATGCCAGGCGGTGGGTGGCGTTGGGGTTTGCCAATCGATGTGGCTGCGCAGCAAGGTCACACCCTGATCTACCGCCTCGGCAATGGCCTGTTCCATACGCTCGGTTAAATCATCTTCGGACCATAGCGCCTGGTCGGCCTTCATTGCCTCGATGGCATTCAACAAGCCGGGCTGTAATTTGCCCAGTCGCTGACGGGTGAAGGTTTTATCAAGATGGGTGTGGGCGTCGACTAAGCCCGGCAACATCAGTCTGCCAGCCAGATCGTCACCCTTGGTCGGTTGCGTCGCTGGGGTTAGCGCCACAATAAGACCGTCGGCGATATCGATGTTAGCTAACACCGGTTCGCCTGCGGTTTCTGGCCAATCTCTGGGTAACGCCCATCTGGGCAGTCGTGCATTGCGCAGTGCCGTCATAGCCGTCACAACCTCCATAATTACAGCTCCAAAGTCAGGCTGGGAGATTTACAACCGGCGCAACAAACCGCCAGGTATTGAGCGCGGTCTTCTGCGTCCAGACATTGGTCATGATGTTCCGGTTCGCCATCGCGCCAGGCCGTGATGCAACTGCCGCAAATACCTTGCTCACAAACACTGTCTATTTTGATGCCGGCTTGGCGCAGCGCGCTGATCATGCTGGTGCCTTGCGGCACCGTGACCTGTATATCGCTTGCACTTAAATAGAGCTCAACACTGTCGGCGTTGGTTTGCGGGGCTAAGGCACCAAAACGTTCTTCGTGGTAGTGCGCTGCAGGCAGCGTTTGGCAATGGGCTTTTACCGTCTCGATCAGGCTATCGGGGCCACAACAATAAACATGCAAGTCACTGGGTAGGTCGTTAAATAACGCGTCGATGTCAAAATGTTCCCGGCCAGCCAGGCTTTCATGGATGCGCCAATTTGACGTGCGCAAGGTTTGCGCGAACGGCAGTTGGTCCTCACCGGCAGCACAGACTGCCAGAGTGAATGGTTGCTGCTGTGCGGACAGACTGTGTGCCATTGCCATCATCGGCGTAATGCCAATACCACCGGCTATCAAGAGGTGATGCGATGCTTGCTCGGCCAGAGCAAAGTGATTTTTGGGCTCGGAGATGGTCAGGGTTGTACCCAGCGTCACCCTCTCGTGCATGGCTAAGGAACCGCCTCGACCTGCGGCTTCTTTTTTGACCGCGATCTCATAGTAATCACTGGCGTGGGCCGGGTTACTGCACAGGGAATAAGCGCGCGTCAGTTCCGCGGTGATCTTTATTTCAATATGAGCGCCAGCCGTGAAGGCCGGTAGTGGCTCAGCGCCGACTGCCGTCAATCGATAACGTGAAACATCAGATGTCAGTGCACTGACGTCACTGACCACAACCTGAATGAACTGCTTCGAACTCATTTTTGACCATTTAGTTTGACCGATTGGACAAACCAATGCATAACGAGTGCCAAAACTTAGGATCAAGGCAGTTCAGGGGGGAGATGCGCCGTTAGAATCGGGCGCTTTTAACGGGAGATCAGCGACAACGACTATCAGTCAGCGGGCAGCCCACAACCCAGAAAAATGAACGTCGTTTGCTCAGCAATAATGGTCTCTTGCAGGCTTTTGGAGTGTAAAGAATCGCCGAGCAGCCGCTCTGCCTGGAGCGCGTAGTCCGCATAATACTGGGAGAGGGCCCAGATATTCATCAGCAATAACCGGCCATCTATCGGGCGTATCAGCCCTTTGTCTGCCCAGGCGTTGATCACATCAACATTGACCTTAGCGGAGGCCATGGCCTCGGGCCAAAATGCTTCTAACCGCTGGCCGCCACTGAGTAACTCGGAGGTGAAAATGCGTGATAGCTCCGGGTGGTTGAAGGCAAATTGCAGCTTCATCCTGATATAGCGGCGCAGCGTCTCGACAGGGCCATTCTCGGCCTGTTCATCGAATTCGAAAAACTGTCCCCAGGCGGTGAACAAGCAGGAGAGCACCTCAGCATAGAGCGCCTCTTTGTCTTCGATATAGTAGTGCAGCTGTGATTTTTTTAACCCGGCTCGCTCAGCAATAGCCTGGGTCGAAGCGCCTAAAAAGCTGTTTTGACTGAACTCAGTAATGGCCGCATTCAGAATTTTTTCTTTGATTTCGGTTCGGCTTAATTTAGGCCGACTCTCGGGCTTGGTTGCTTTGCTCACTTTTGCACCGTCGTGGTGAGGTTCATCGTTACAAAGTACTATTTTGGGTCATAGCGTCAGGATGGCGAACGACGGCTGCCGTTGCATGGCGGCAAGTCTACCCTGTCGTGAAATTTTCAGCTAACCGAACATCCGCCTGTCCTGACAGCTGCCCTAGATAGCTAGACAGTTGTCAGTCGGAGCTGATTAGCACCAGGCGCTAGCGCGAGCCATTAAGGATTGGAAGCGGTTCGTCTGCTGACCGGCCGCTGTCACCAAGAACGTCATTTAACGGATGAGACTGGGATAAAGATTATTCCAATTGAGTTGCAATAAGCCCAAGACGTACCACGATCTCGATATCGTCTTCATCCAGATGTTCCATCTTCTGGCTGTCTCCGTCCACCAGCATGTTCAGGATGCGCAGTACTTGCCTAAGCACTGCCTCGCGCTCGGTGCTGTTGCGGGTCAGCTTGATCAAAGGCGCCGCCATCTTGGAGTAAATCTCCAGTGGTAAATGCTCAACCGCCGGAGTGGTTGCCGTCGTGCCACCACAATGGTGCCGTTTTGGTTCCGCTTGCGTTGTGTGTTCGCAGCCTGTGAGCCAGTCCAGCGACACGCCGGCGGTGATGGTGACGCGTAGTAAACTGTCCAGTCTCGGGTTGCCGCCGGACAACATATTGCGCATCGTTCCTTCGGAAATTCCGGCTCTCTCGGCGAATGATCGTGCAGACTCAGAACCGATTGATCGCTTCAATCGATCCGGCAGGTGGCTAACTCTCTTGTCTACCATCAAATCCAGTGCACGATCCTCGCTTGCCATAGGTGTTTCTCCACAACATTTTGACAATACGCCGGCGCGTATCCCCAAGACAAAACTAGAACCGATCGCGTATTTTACTGTTGACTGTGCGTAACTTACTGACCATGATTATTCCGGTAATACGTAAAATTCAGGCCAATGGATTTATTAAATGGCCACTCATAAAAATCACAAAAATAGCCAGTCTGTTGACTGGCTTTGGGCGCACATCAATGCAGCACTGCGAACCTGTGGCAGGAGTCTGCGTCGTTTGGCCATGAGTTACGGCTACGCATTACCCATTACCTTGACCACAGCGTTGGCAAGACGCTGCTCCAAAGGCAAAGGGACTGTCGCCGCTGTCAGTGGCGTCGATTCTTTTGTTATCTGGTTTAGCAGATTTACCGACAAGAATAACACCCAAGCGGTTAAAGGACATCGCAAGGCTGCATGAGTTGCCTATCGGTGAGGCGCTGTATTCGGTTACATCCTTCACTGCAAACCGGAAACTCTAATCCGGTGGTCCTAAGGATCATGACGGTTACCCAGCCCTTGGTCGACAGGCTAGCGAATATCTAGGGCAGGACCCCGGAATATGGCCGAAAAAGCAGACACCCAACATCATTCCGCTCTGGCAATCTTGAAGCGCCTGAGCATTCTTTGTGTCGAAGACGATGCCCAGGTGCGCAATCAATTAGCCAGCTTTCTGGGGCAACGTTTTGGTCAGGTGCTGACGGCTGCCGATGGCCGCGATGGTCTGCGTCAGTTTCAGCAAGCCGATCCAAAACCCGATCTGGTCATTACCGATATTGTTATGCCGGTTATGGATGGTTTGACCATGACGCGCCTGTTGCACGAACTGGACCCGCAACTGCCGGTGTTGGTGACCGCCGCTCACGACCAGACCGAGTACCTGGTCGAGGCCATTAATCTTGATGTAGAGCGCATCTTTATTAAACCTCTTGATAGCATGCAATTGCATCGTTATTTGGTCCGTTTTGCCCGGCAGCTGGATGTGGATCAATCCATCATCGATACCCGCCAACAATTAGCCGCCAACGAAGCCCGTTACCGTGCCGTTTTCTGGACCGCTATGGATGCGTTCTGTTTGTTCGATTGGCAGCAACATCGCATCATCGAGGTTAACCGACGTTTTCAGGCGCTGTATTTGTGGTCCAGCCAGGATATTGAAAACCAACCCCTGGCGATGCTCTTTACGCCAAACGAGGGCGGCCGGTTAACCGATGTTTTGGAGCAAGCCATAGCGGCAGACGAACCCATAATCCTTACCCATTGTGATCGCAGCGGCACCTGGACGCCGGTACAGATGATGGTTGGCCGTTTTGAGGTTGCAGGAAAAACTCTGGGCGTCATGGTCAGTCGCGACGCCCGTTCATTGGTCGACAATATGGAACAGCAGGACACCCTGATCGATGCGCTGGAAGTCACCGTCGCAGCTCTGGAAGAGATGTTTGATGAAGCGTCTGATGGCGCGGTACGACAGAGCAGCTAGTCATCGTTCGGTATTAAAACACCAATAATTTATTGCTTGCTGTATGCCGGCCTGTCTTTAAAAATAACAGCGCTCAATGCAATAACTTCACTCCCATGGAGCGCGCCATGGCCGCTATGCTCAAACCGCTTTGCGAATGAATACGCTCGACGCTGGCTCCGGCGGAAACCAGCAGGCGGGCGGCATCCTGGTTGCGCATCATGACCGCAAACATTAAAGCGGTATGGCCTTGTTCATCCAGGACATCTACATCGGCAACCTGCTCAATTAATTGCGCCAGGCTGTCGGTGTCACCTTCGACGGCAGCAATGCGCAGCAAGATGGCCTGACTGCCTTTGGTGGTTCCGTTGCGCACGGCACGACGCTGATTTTCCAGCGCGTCCAGGCTGGCGTGTTTGCCCATGCGCAGTTGAATGGCTTTAAGCAGATCGTCGCGTGTGAATGGTTTGGTCAGATAATCGTCCGCGCCCAGTTCCTGCCCCAGCCGTTTGTCGCTATCTGCTGTTTTGGCGGTCAAAAAAATAAAAGGCGTTGCGCTGATTTCCGGATCGGCGCGTAGCCGTCTCAGGGTGTCGAAACCATCCATCATCGGCATTATGATGTCGCAGATCACCAGGTCGGGCCGTTGTTGGCTGACGGTGAGCAAGCCATCGCCACCATTAACTGCCGCCAGGGTCTGATAGCCTTCCAGCGTCAGCATTTCGGTGATGTTATCGAGCACGGTGCGATCGTCTTCAATGATTAGAATCTGTTCTGCCATGCGTTGTCTCCTAGGATGCCAGAGGTAATCTGAGGGTAAAGCGAGTACCGCGCCCAAGGCGGCTGCGCACTTCAATCTGTCCATCGAGCAAGCTCATAAAACGCTGCGCAATGGCCAATCCCAAGCCGGTTCCGGCCGCTAATTCAGCGTTTTGGCCGCGATAAAAAGCATCGAAAATACGCGCCTGATCGGCTTGTGGAATGCCCGGTCCGGTGTCGCTGACGCTCAACAATAAAAATTGATCATTGAGTTTGGCCGAAACCAGCACACGGGCGCCGGCTGGGCAAAAATTTAGAGCGTTGCTGATCAGGTTGTTCAAACAATGACGCACTAATTTCTGGTCAAGATTCACCGGCCGGTTCACGGTTTGTTGCAACGACAGGGCGATCGATTGACGTTCTGCTACTGGCTGAAAAGCGTCCAGCAGGTCCGCTAACCAGAGATCCAGATCGGTGAATTGCGGTTCGCTGATTAGGTAGCCCGCTGCGGCTCTTTCCAGTACCAGCAGGTCATCAACCACTGTCTTGAATTGACCGACGGCGCGCCGGGATCGGTCCAGGTGGGTGGCAATGCGGGTACGTGACCAATCCGCCAAACCTTCGCTGCGCTCCAGGTAAGTATCGATCAATTCCAGACTCGACAGCATGCCGGTCAAGGGCGTGCGTAATTCGTGCGATGCGGTGGCAATAAAATCGGAATTCAGCTGGTTTGCCTGTTCTAATTGACCGACTGTTGTTACCAATTGGCGACGTACTTTTTGCTCGGCGGCCAATAAGGCTTGCAACAGTTCGATGGTGCCAAGGTTGTCCAGCTCCGGCGCGCTGAAACCTTCCAGGTGCAGGCGCTGGCCCAGCTGCTGACAGCGCTGTCGTAAACGCTTTTTGCGTTGCTGCAGATCGCTTTGGCGTTGCGCCAACCACTGCGACATCGGCTGCGGATGGACGCTGTTCAGTTGAGCCATGATTTACACCGTCGCTAAAATAATTCGATCGACGGTGGCGCCTGACGAGCGTCGCCGTGCTGTGTGTCGGCGTCGCTTGCATCTTCACCGTCCAGCGATTGTTGATGCACCTGACGCTGATCCTGCATCACGTAACCTTCCTTGTATTCGTCCAGGTGAACGCTTAAGCGGTCGGCCAATTCACGGTCCGGGTCATCCAGCAGTTCCACCACCGCTTTGTCACTGCCGGCCAGGCGTTCGAGACCGTTGATGACCTGCTCCAATTGCTGACGCAAAATATCCTGGAATTGCACCGATCCCAACGCTTCCATAACCACGGCATTGAAGCGGTCACTGAGGCCACGCATTTCATCAACCAGGCCGTTGTGTTGATCGAGCAAGGTGGTATAGCCATCGCCCAGTTCGGAAAGCTGAGCGGCGACACGATCGAGCACCAGGCGTTCCTGATCTTGATTGGCGTCGTCCAGTTCCGCCTGGAATTGACTCTGGATGGTGTGCGCCATGTCGGTGATCTCCCGACTGATGCGTTCGGCGGCCTCTTCCGACTGACCGGACAACTCGCGAACCTGATCGGCCACTACGGCAAAGCCGCGCCCGTGTTCACCGGCACGCGCTGCTTCGATGCTGGCATTCAGTGCCAAAAGATTGGTCTGGTCGGCCACTTTTTTAATTAAATCCAGGCTGTTCTCAAGCGCCGTTACCCGGTCCATCACCGCTAAGACTTTTTCCCGATTTTCGGCCATCTGACGATTCTGCCGTCCGATAACCTCACTGAGATTGTCTACCGCTTCGCGGTTGGCTTCGGCCTTGCGATTGGATTCCTCGGCGAGTTCGTCGGTGCTGCGGGTGTGAACGTCCATGGTGTCGGCAAAGCGGCGCACTTCGCCTTGCATGCGATCCAGTTGACCCATTAAATCCAGCACTGAACGCTCGGTATGGTCGTTGGCGCGCTGCAAGTGACCGCTGAGAATACCGTACAGCAATTGCCGTTCGTCGAGGGCGACCTCAACCTGCTGAACCGCGCCCATATAGCGTTTCAACTGGTTGGAAAAATAATTCAGAATGCCGCTGGCTCCGACCATCAGATCGCCTTGGCGCAGCCGGGACCAGAGCGACAACCCCAATACCAGAACGCAGACGATGATCACCATGCTGGACGCCGCGATGATCGACTCCGGCAGCGGCCAGGTCGCGGTGAACTGCCGCAGTGAGTCGTAGCCGAAAAACACCGCCAGCCAGATCAACGTCAACAACAGCAGCAACTGGCGTAACAGTCGCCGCCCCAGGCCTGCCAGACTTTTATCGTCATTCATTGGTGCGTTCTCCCATGACTCGGCGCTCAGGTGCCGGGCAGTACTTTGCGCACCACCTGCATGAGTTGCTCACCATCAACGGGTTTAACCAGCCAGCCGGTGGCACCGGCCTGGCGCGCTTCATCGCGTTTGGCCTGTTGCGATTCGGTGGTCAGCATCAGGATGGGCGTGAAGCGATGCGGCCCCAAAGTGCGCACCTTGCGGATGAATTCGATGCCGTTCAGACCCGGCATATTCAGATCGGAAATGATCAGGTCCGGCTTGACGCCAGCGTCCAGTTTTTGCAGTGCCTCTTCGGCATTGTTTGCGGCTTCCGCTTTGAGGTCATTGCGCTCAAGCACCCCGGTTACACTCATCAGCATGGTCGGGGAATCATCTACTACCAGTACTGTTTTCATCTCACTGCTGCCCTCTTTGGGTTGAAAGATCGGCCGCTGTCCGCTGGGCGATGTTCGCCAGCGAAGCTGACCGCAGGCGACCTTAGGGTCGCGACAAACTGCTCCACCGCATTGGCGAGCATAAAATGATCCATGGCACCACGGCTGCGTGGCGCCCATTGTTGCACCGGCTGGTGGCGGCCAAAGGCTTGTGCCAGCCGGATATCCGGCCGCACCGGCCGCCAAACCGGTTGCGAACCGAGATGCTCAACCAAGGCGTCGAGCGCCTGGCGATGCACCGGCACACTGCGATCGCAGGCCACCGGTACCACCACCAGCCGTTGGCGGTCGCGCGTCAGCGCAAACTGCGCCAACAACTGGGTTACAGACGCGACACCCAAAGGGTCAGGACGCGTCGGCACCAGAATCAAATCGGCCGTCGCTATCCAATCGCGCCACAGCGCCGGATCACCGGCGGCGGTATCCATCACCAACCAGTCATCGCCCAGGCTTCGATCAACCGTCCAATCTGCGTGCACAGCTGCGGCACTCAGGGTGGTGAAACGCTGCAGCACTTTTGGCGCCGTCAAGAGCGTCAACGCATGGCCCTGGGGGTCGGCATCGAGCAGTTGCACCCGAGCGTCGCGCCTGGCGAGTTCAACCGCCAAATGCACCGCCGTTGTGGTGCGGCCGCTGCCACCTTTGGGATTGAGCATCAGCACGAAAGGCATCCGTTCAAGCAGGCAATCCGGCAAGATTTTCCAGGCGCGGCTGTAACCAGAGTGCAATCCAACTGTCGTCGTCACGTCCGCGCTTGAGCTGACGTGGCTGGGTGAGCAGCACTTGCACCACGGCCGAATGCAGATGCTGGCACTCCGACAAATCCAGGCGCGCATCGTCTTTGGCGCGTAATAATTTGGCGTGCAGGGTTTCGGCGTCTTCAACGCCGCAATCGCCCACCAGCTTGATTAATTTACCGCGTACCTCAATGCTCATCGACACTCTCCTCCAAGACCGCATTCGACAGCAGCACGCCGACATTCAGCACCAGCAAAACGCTGCCATCGCCTAATAAAGCGGTGCCCTGATACACACCGAGATTTTCCAGCGCGCCTTCCATCGGCTTGAGAATAACTTCCACGCCTTCGCTGAATTCGTCGACCATCAGGGCCACTAATTCGCCGCGCTGACGCACCACCAACAAGGCGATGCTGTCGCCTTCTTCAGCGGCTTCCAAACCGAGTTGTTCGCGCGCGCGCGATACCGGTACCACTCGTTCGCGCAGCAAAATGGTTTCGCGCCCTTTGAAACGATGCAGCCGATCAACCGGCAGACGCACCGTCTCGGCGACCTGGTCGATGGGCACGCCATAGCGCTGACCGCCAATCCAGATTTGCATCACCTGGCTGACCGACATCGACAACGGCAATTGCATGCGGAAGGTGGTGCCTTTGCCGATCTGGCTGTCGATATCCAGACGACCACCGGCTTTTTCCACCGTGGTGCGCACCACGTCCATACCGACACCGCGACCGGACAATTCAGAAGCTTTATCCAGTGTTGAGAAGCCGGGAGTAAAGATTAGATCGATGGCGTCTTCGTCGGTCATTTCCTGCAAGCGACGTTCGTCGACCAGGCCTTTTTCATAGGCGCGTTTGCGCATCATCTGCGGATCGATACCAGCGCCGTCATCGGCCACTTCGATCACCACCCATTCATTTTGCTGGCGGGCTTCGAGGCGAATCTGACCGGTTTGCGGTTTGCCTGCGGCTTGACGTTGTTGTGGCGATTCGATGCCGTGATCGATGGAGTTGCGCATCAGATGCACCAGCGGATCGGCGAGGCTTTCAATGACGTGCTTTTCCGCTTCGGTGTCATCACCAACCACGCTCAACTCGATGGACTTGCCGAGCTTGCGCGACAGATCCCGCACCAACCGCGGGAAGCGATCAAAAACATAGGACACCGGCAACATCTGCACCGCCATCATGGCGTCCTGCAAGGCGCGGGTGATGCGGTTGATGACGTTGAATTGTTCGCGAATTTCGCGTCCCAGTTGGCGTTGACCAAACACCTGTTCGGCACGCTGCGCCAAAAACGGCAGCGCATTTTTAGCGACCACCAATTCACCGACCAGATCGCCGAGGTTTTCCACCTCTTCCTGATCCACTTTAAAGTTACGGATCACCGGTGCGACGCTGTCACGTTCCAGCGCTGCTGCGGGTTCGGCGGGCTTCGCTTTTGGCTGACTCTCTGGTGTTGTTGTTGCTGTTGGTGCGGTGTTGACGGTGCTCGTTGGCGGCACTGCTATTGAATTTGATGGCGCGCCTGGGGTTTTTTCGACCGGGGTCGCAGCAGCAGCGCTGTCCACCGGATCACTGAGCCAATCATCGAGGGCGTTCTGCAGCACATCGGCATTGCCTGCTTCGGCCACCGGCGTTGGCAGTTGCGCATCCAACGCCCGGGCGGTATTGCTGAGCACCCGCTGGGCGGCATCGAAACTGCCTGGGCGCAGAGCATCGTCCTGGCACAGTTGCATCAGTTGTTGTTGATCGGCCAATACTGTGCCGACCGCCGCGCTGTCCGGATCCAGCATGACTGCCGATGCGGGTTGGTCACGACGCTGAGGTGAAGTCGATGCTTGCTGAGCGGGTGTCGATTCACTCTGGCCCAACGCCGTTGCCCAGTCGATGCGGCCCTGGCTGTCGAGTACGGTCTGCGGCGATTGCAACGCCAGCACCAGCGTATCGAACACCAGGGCATCGTCGGGACGCGTCTCCACCAAGCAGCGCATCCAGCTTAATAAGCTGGCATTACGACCCTCGGCGTCAGCTTCCTTGAGCAGGCTATCCAGTTCCTTCAACAGCAGATTTTGCTGCCCCTGGCCCCAGAGTTCATTGAGCTTATTCAGGTGCTCTTCGGCTAAGGCATCCTCGGCTTGACCGCTTGGCTGGATCAGCGTTTCCGGCGCCAGTGGTGTCAGGCTGACGGTATCGGCTTCGTACTGAAAGTGCGCTTCGATGGCCTCGGCACTGGCCTGGCAAATCAGTCCCAGCTGTAACCGGCATTGATAGACATCGAGGTTTTCCAGCGCCTCCTCGGGCGCATCCAGTTCGAAGTTCAGCAGTGCCAGACCCGGTGCACTGGCGGCCATTAACACCGGATCGTCTCCGCGAAAAAAACAGCCGGCATCGGGGCGGAACTCGACCGCATAGAGCGGTTGCTCCGGCGATAACGCACGCCAGCAGTTCATGGCTTGCTGGGGCGATATCGACGGCAACCAATCGGCGGTTGTTGCGGCAGTCGCTGCAGTCGGCAATGCCTCCTCGAACAGCCCCCAACGGGTGCCTTCACCGTCCAGCGGGGCGGCCTCTTCGGCCGGTGTTGCGTTGCGTTCGCCGAGAAAACCGGCCAGGCGCTCATCCAGCGTTTTGGCCTGATCGGCTGCGCTTTCAGGCAGGCTTTCGCGACTGTCGAGATCGTCGATCCAGACGCCAACCTGATCCAGCGCATCAAGTAGCGCATCGACGCAATCGGCGGTCAGATAGTCCGGTTCGGTGCGGGCATGTTCCAGCAACTCTTCGCCGCGATGCAGCACCCGCACCAGCGGTGCCAATTCCAGTACGCCGCCGGAACCTTTGAGGGTGTGAACATCACGGAAAATACCGTCGATTAATTCAGCGTCGTCAGGGTGTTTTTCCAACTTCAACAAGCCCTGACCGGCACGACCGATCAGCTCGCGGGCTTCTTCGATAAATTGCGCCATCAATTTATCCATCAGTACTCACTCCTGTTCCAGGTGGACGGGGCGGGGCGTTATTCCGGTCATCAGGCAGATACTGCGCGCCAGGTCGTCCGGCTGCACCGGTTTGACAAAATAACCGTTGGCGCCGGCTTTAAAGGCCATCTCGCGATCGTGCATTTCCGCTTCGGTGCTGATCATGATGACCGGGTGATCGCGTCCCTGGCTTTGCTGACGCAGTTCGCGCAAAAAGGTGTAGCCATCCATCTGCGGCATATTGATGTCGAGCAACAGCGCCTCGACGTCGTCGCCATGACGTTGCAGATATTCCAGGCCTTCCAGTCCATTCGCCGCCTCGGCGACGTTAAAGCCCGCCGACTCGAGAATTTCCCGGTGATACATCCGCACAGTCTGTGCGTCATCGACGATCAGAATGGTCATAACTTCTCCTCAGGCGACGGCTGCACCTGTTGCTACAGCTATTTCTGATAAACCAGGGCATCGGGAAATTTCCGCGCCCGAAATAAGGGTGAAATCCGGCTCATCGATTCCGAATGTCCCAGGCAAACAAAACCGCCGGGACGCAGCACATCGAACAGCCGTTCGGCGGCTAATCGACGCGACATTTCATTAAAATAAATCAACAAATTGCGACAAAAAATAATGTCCAGCGAACCCAGGGCCGCCACCTCCGAAGCCGAATGCAGATTGACTCTGGAGAACCCCACCGACTGTTTAATGTCGTCAATGAGTTGGTATTGCTTGTTGCCCGACTGCCACTCGACTTTGAAGTATCGGCTCAGTATCTCCGCCGGTACGTTGTGCACGGCGCGGGCGCTGTAGCTGGCCTGTCGCGCCCGGTCGAGCACGGCGGTGTCGATATCGGAAGCGAGAATTTCCACATCCCACCGGCTCAGTCCAGGCCAGTGGTGCAACAGCATCATGGCGATCGAATAAGGCTCTTCGCCGGTGGCGCAGGGCATCGACCAGATGCGAATGCGTTCGCCGGTTTTTTTGCTCGCCGCCACTTCATCCATCAGGCTGTTGGCCAGGCAATCGAGCTGGTATTGCTCGCGAAAAAAATAAGTTTCATTCACGGTCATAAAGTTGATGAGCGTTTGCAGTTCACCATCCTTGTCAAAGCGCAGCAGTCGGTAATAGTCATCGAAGTGCACGCACTGACACACCTGCATTCGTTCCAGCAAACGCTTGTCGACGAAGTAGCGTTTATTGGTGTCGAAATGAATGCCGGTTTTGCGATAAAAAAAATTCGCAAAGCGGCCGTAATCAGCATCGCTGATGCCCGTATTAATTGCCTGAGTGACGGCCATTTCAATCGGGCTCCGATGACGACGCAGCCAAACGGCGACGCGCTGATTGCAGCGTGAAACGCACAAAGGGCTCGTCGGCAAAACGCTGCGCCAGCGACTCAATTGCAGGCCAGTGTTGAGTCGCCTCGGCGCTGACCAATACTTCGACGATGGTCATCGCCACGTTCAGATGGGTTTCCTCCGACAGATGTTCTGCCAAACGTTGCAGCGCTTGAGGCGCATTCCAGTGCGCCAATAAGTTGATGCTGAGGATGCGTTGATCGGCATCCTCGTGGTTCAGACGCATTTCCAGGGCCTGCAGCAAGGCCGCTTCGATATCGTGATCGCGCACCTGCGCCAGGGCATCAATAACCTGGTTGCGCAGAGCGGCATCTTCGCTGCCCAACAACTCAAGCAGCACCTCGAGTTCCGCTTCGGTTAGGCCGTCTATCAGGCGATTCAACGCCAACACCTGAAAGCGCGCTTCGTGGCTGTCAGCCAGGCGTTGCAGCAAGGCTTGTCGGCCGCTCGAACTGAGCGTCGGCGCATTGACCAGTGCATGAAAACAGTCGCTTTCAGCGGCGCTGTCCAATAACTGGATCAGTTCGCCTTCAGTCGGACCGGTTGATGCGGTTGCAGCAAGTTGCGGTTGTTTGATCAACGCCATAACGACCTCTAGGCCCGCTCAGTCATCAGTTCACCCAGACGCCGCCCCATGGCGTCGATGGGCAGTATTTCCGAGGCACCGCCAGCTTCAACCAGGGCGCGCGGCATGCCGTAAACCACACAACTGCTTTCGCTTTCGGCCAGGGTGACGGCGCCACTGCGATGCAGTTCGGTCATGGTTTGGGCTCCATCATCACCCATGCCGGTGAGCAACACGCCGATCAGTTGTGAGCTGTCTAATTCCAACATGGCCGACGCCACCAGGCGGTCAGTGCTCGGGTGCCAGGGCAGGTCGTCGTTGGCCGGTAACGGCACGGCCATTAGGCGACCGCCACGACGGCGAATTTCCAGATCACAATCGCCCTTGGCCAGATAGATGTGATTGGTCAATAAGGGTGTCGGCCGCGACACCTCGACCACGGTCTGGTCGGTCAAACCATTGAGGCGGTTAGCGAGCACCGAGGTGAAGGTGGCGGGCATGTGTTGGGTAATCACCAGTGGCCAATCCAGACGCTTGGGCAGTCCGCCTAGCAGCGCTTCCAAAGCGCCCGGTCCGCCGGTGGATACACCGACCAGCACTAAATTCTCAGCGGCCCGTTTGACGGTTTGGGGTTTGTCTTTCGGTTGCGCTGCGCCGCGGCGGTGGTTTGCCGGGCGTATCTGCGGCTGGGCCGACAGGGCGATGTCGACTTTATCGAGCAGCTCGTCGGCGATGTTGGCCAGGTTATGCGAGACGGTCCCGCCGGGCTTGGCCAGATAATCGATGGCGCCGAGTTCGATCGCTTCCAGGGTGGCCAGAGCGCCTTTCTCAGTCAGCGACGAGACCATAATCACCGGGCAGGGATGGCGCGTCATGATGTGGCTCAGGCAGGTCAGGCCATCCATTTCCGGCATGTTGATGTCGAGCGTGACCAGGTCTGGCAGTTGTTCGGCCATCATCGCCAGGGCCGCTTCGCCGTTACGCGCGCGGCGCACTTTGAAGCGGGAATCAGCTTCCAGAATCTGCGCTAAATAACGGCGCATCAGGGCTGAGTCATCAACGATCAGAACATCTATCATGCTCGGTGCATCTCTTGTCTTGTCTGGGTGCGCGCGGGCGCAGCGGTCAGCGTGAATCAGGCGGGGTCGGCCTGCAGTTGGGCCAGCCGACGCGCATCCTGTTCGCTGACCAGGCGCTGGGTATTGAGCAGCAGAATCAGGCGATCTTCCTCGGTCAGGTTGGCGACCTCGGTAACCAGGGTTGCCTGCTCCGGAGACAGCGGCGGCGCCGCTTCGATGGCCGTCTCGGCCACCTTGCGCACTTCGCGCACCTCATCGACGATAAAGCCGGTGCGCTGACCATTGAGGTTCAGCACGATGATGCGCTGGCGGTGATTCTGCTGTGGCACTTCCAAGCCAAAACGGCGGCGCAGATCGATCACCGGTAACACCTGGCCACGCAGGTTGATTACGCCTTCGATAAAATCTTCAGCTTGGGGAACCCGGGTCAGTTTTTCCGGCAGGCGGACGATTTCCTTGGCGGACTCGATGGCCACGCCATACTCTTCGTCCTGCAGATTGAACACCACCCACTGGCGTTCTTCGCCCACTTCGGTTGCTTGTGTCATAACGGCCTCGGTACTGTCGGTTGCTCGTGCGGCTTCGCGCAGAGCATCCAGATTGAGCAGTTTGCGAGCATCGAGCACGGCGGTCAGATCGCCACCGGCTGCGGTTTCGATCAGCGCGCTGATGTCGTTGAAGTCGCCCTCGGTGGTCAGCGATTCCGGCACCGGTTGCAGCTCGGATCGTTTCACGGTCACCACCTGGCGCAGGCGGTCCACCACCAGACCGATGAATTCACGCCCATCGCGCGCGCCTACCGGTACCACCAGGACGCGAGTGTCACGCTGGTTGTGCTCAGCATTAAGTTGATACAGCTGGGTCAGCGACACCAGTGGCACCATCAGTTCGCGCAGCGGCATGATGCCGACAATGTGCTCGGCTGCGCCGGGTACCGGATCCAGTTCAGACGGTGGCCGCACCACCTCTTTAATCTGTCGGATACTGAGCGCATAGCGCTGGCTGCCGAGCTCGAAACTGATGAACTGTTCCTGTTCCTCAATCGCCGCCCGGGCATTTTGATTGCGCGTGCCGGTGCCCGTCGCCGGACCATTGCTGGCGGTAGCCGGGCAGTCGCGCGCTGAACTCGCGGCCATGACGGCGGCCCCGTTGAGCAGGCGGCGAACCGGTTGATCGGCGGTGTCCGGCCGGATAAAACCAGCCAGCAAACCATGTTGAGCATGAGCGCGGCTGCGTTCGGAACGGTCCAGTTGGTGAGCCGGCACCCATTCAACCTGCTCGACGCGATCGACCAGAATACCCACCGGATAGTCACCCTTGAGTACCAGCACCCGGCTGGTTTTCAGGGTGTCCGTCGGTTGCAGTCCGAGCAGCCGGTTGAGGCTGGCGATGGGCAGAACCGCACCGCGTAAATTGGTGACGCCCAGCAGATGTGCGCCAGCCAGAGGGACCGCATTGAACTCTGGTACACGCATGATTTCGCGTACCTCATCCATATCGATGGCGTAGGCCTGAGTGGTCTCAGCGCCATCCATCTGGGTGAAACAGAGGCACTGGACGGCGCTGCTATCGGCTGTCACCTGGGCCGCTGACTGGGCGGCTGCTTGGGCGGTCATGGCCTACTCCAGCGTCTGGAGTTCGTCGGCAAGCGACGCGATTTCTTCGGTCGCCGTGGCCAGTTGCTCGGTGCTTTGAGCCTGCTGACGGGCGGCGGCCGATGCTTCGTTGGTGGCCTGGGAAGCTTCTTCGGCGGCGCTGGCAATCTGCTCGACACCGCGTGAGGCTTCCTGCACAGAAACGGCGATTTGCTCGGAGGCATCCCGGATTTCTTTGTTGCCGCTGATCACTTCTTCCATAGCGTCTTCAACGTCGCCCAAATCACGCACGGTGTGCGCTTGTTTTTCGGCGTCTTCGGCAGCGGCGTCGCTGATGTCGTCCATGATGTGGCGCACCTTGGCGATGTCGTCCTGAGCGGATTCGATAACCGTCTGAATGCGTTCAGCGTTTTCGTTAGCGTCGTAAGACAGATTGCGGATATCGGTGGCAACCACGACAAAACCCTTGCCATGTTCACCAGCTCGCGCGGCCTCGATGCCACCGTTGACGGCCAGCATGGAGGTCTGAATGTTGACGCGGTCGATCTGGTTCATCACCTTGTTGATCTCGCGAATCAGATTCTCCAGTTCGTCAATCTGACCGCGCGCCTTGCGAACTTCCTTAACGCCTTCCTGAATATTGCTGGCCAGGGATTCCACTTCCTGACGGTTTTCTTTGATGCGATCACCGGCTTCGTCGGCCGCCTCAATCATGCCTTTGACCAGATCACCGGCTTGTTGCGCGCCGGCTTCCAACTGGCGTACTGCTGAGGCGGCATTGCTGGCACTTTGGCCTTGTTGGCTGGCACCGCGATAAATCTGTTCAACGGCAGTGGCGACTTCGGTCGCAGAACGGTTAATTTCTTCGATGGCGGCAGCGAGATCTTCGGTGGCGCTGGCCACCTCTTCGCCGCTCTTGTCGGCTTCACTGTTGATGCGCAGATCTTCGGTCAGTACCGCCAGGCTGTGAGCACTGTCGCGGCCTTGGCGCAGTGCCGCGTTCTGTTGCTCCACCATGCGAATGGCTTCTTCGCACGCCGATGCCTGTTCTTCAGCGGCAGCGGCAATGGTGTCGGATTCGTTGCTCAGCAGGCGCACACCCTTGAGCGATTCCGATACTGCCTTGGCCACTTTTTCGCCTTCCGAAACCATGCGGTCCATCGACTTGCGAACTTTATCGAGTTGTTCGACCACGGCATCGGCCGCTTCCATATCTTTCTTGCTGGCTTCGGCTGATTTGTTGGTTTCTTCGACCAGGGTTTTTACCTGGGTCTGAATATTTTCCACCAAGCCTTGAATCTTATTGGCCGAACCTTGCGAGGTTTCTGCCAGGGTGCGCACTTCATCGGCCACCACTGCAAAACCGCGACCGTGTTGGCCAGCGCTGGCCGCTTCGATAGCGGCGTTCAGCGCCAACAGATTGGTCTGATCGGCAATGTGAATAACCGCTTCGACAATATCGCCAATCTCATCAGAACGTTTCGACAACAACTCGGCCGCTTCAACAGCGCGGCCCTGACGACGAATCGACAGCCTGATGGATTCAATCATGCCTTCAACGCTTTCACTGGCACCGAGCACGCGTTTTTGCATGCGCTGCAAGCGCTCGCTGGCTTCCCGGGTCGCCTCGCTCTGAGTCTCGATACCCTCGCTGACCTGACGCACCACCTGATTGGTTTCCTGAACCGCGCCGGAGGCTTCTTCGGCGCCGGTGGAGATCTGTGTCATCGACGCCTGTAACTGTTCGGCCGCTGCCGAAATCTCACTGGTTCCGCTGTTCAGTTCATTGACAGCCGCTGCGATGCGCTCGGCTAATTGCTGCTTCTTGGCCATCGTGCGAGCGCGACGACGCGCCTTCATTGCTTCGTCATTCTGACCTTGATTGGCTGTTGAGGGTTTGGCCGTACTCGCTTGACTGACGTTGTCGCCAGAACCGTTCTGGCCGGATTTTACCAGCGCCATGACTGCGTCCTCTGAATGTCTGCTAGGGCATGTAGTAAAATCCATCGGCCAGTGGTCGAATTTCCTTGAGAGTTTTTTTGGTTTTTTAAAGCTGATCGAGATCTACCAGAAGGTGGCATGATTTTATTTAGTAGAGATTTCAATATCTAATATGGGCTTGAAAACCTTATATATACTGGGTCGGTTAAATTTTTAATTGATTAAATGAATGATGGTTAACAGATCGATTTTAGCGGTTTATTTTTTGTGGAACGCTGCGTTCATAACCTTAAATATGAGTGAATTATCCCATTGTCGGCAAAAAAACGTTGAATTAGGCAAGATTAAATAAGAGAAAATTAAATAAGCATTTGTTAATTGAATGCTGTTTCGTGAACGCACCGTCAACAAATTGATAATGACCAGGCGGCGCAGTCAGTTTGCGCAAAGCTGATCGGAATAGGTCAGATTATTTTTGAAATTAAACAGTTAGTTTTTATGGAATGAAATAATTCAAGGCTGCAGTAGCGCTTCAGCGCTCAACTGAGCGCTGTCACAAAATAGGTTTTGCCTTGTTCAAAAGCCTGACGCATATCGTCAGGTAATAACTGCAGTTGCTGAGCGCGTTGTTCCATAAACCAGTCCGGCACGCTTTGCTGGCTGGCGACGATGGCGTGGTGGTCAAAGGCGATACTGGCTGGGCCATCCGTTGTATTGAAGGCTTCTTTAAAGGCTTGTTTGAGGGTATGACCGGCTTCTATCAGGGTTTCTTTGGTCAAGTCGAGTCCTTGTTGAGTCCAGCCTTCAGCTGAACTGCCCATGATCATCCAGCCCAGCATCAGTTCGAGCTCAGGTCCGTATATCAATTCCCCGGAGTGAAGCTTTTCATCCAGTGCCTGCATGGCTTCAAGGTCCAGCGGTTGCGGCTCTTTACCCGGCTGCTGAACAATTGAATTAACCAGCGCTTCCAGCCGGCTCAGATGTTGTGCTTTGTCGGACAGGGTGACAGCGGAATCGGTGTTGTTGGCAAGACTGGGCGTCGGCGATTCCTGCTGGGCATACAGAGTGTTTTGCCGCGGATTGTTTTGTACCGAAGTGATCAGATTCGCTATCGACAGACCGTTCATGGAGCCTCCTTATGGGCAAAACAATGGTGGTTTGCCGGTTGCTGTCCCTGCGTTGATGAAGGCATATTTCAGGCCAGAATTAAGGCCGCGCGGTCTGGGGGTTTTTACGGTGTGCCGCGAATAGACCGGCAAGGTTTTACCGGTCTGGCGGATGGCATTTCCGAAGGCCTGAATATCATCCAGGTGTCGATCGTGTCGATCGTTTTATAGTGGCGACCACCACCTGATCGTTGATGGCACTGACTGCCGGCACGGATTGATACATCCGGTATTTCAGTCGCTGATATTCAACCGAATTGCGGGTGTTTATTTTCATCACATAGTCGTTATCACCAAAGACAAAATAACAGTCGGCGATTGCCTTTTCCTGCCGCACGAACGTCTCCAGCGAGCTGGGATCATAGCCGCGTTCGCGGCTCAGTGAGACGTACCAAAAAGCTTCAAGAATCATGGTCTTGCCTCTTGGTATCAGCGATGCAAATGGCCGTCGCGTTCGGGTTGATAGTGAATCTGGTGCAAGGTGATGGTGTGTGCTTTATCGCCACCCGGCGCGGTGCTTAACGTCTCGCCCAACCGTGCGCCGAGCAGCGTTGTTCCTATGGGTGAAAACACTGACAGCGTTGACTGAATGTCGTTTGCTTCACGGGGATAAACCAGCGTCAGATTGAAATGTCTCCCCGATGGCGACAGGGAGAATTCAACAATGGAATTCATGCTGACCCGATCGGCGGGCATCTCGCAGGGTTTGACATAGGTGGCGTTGGCCAGCTTGTACTGCAGTCTGGATAAATTCTGTATGAGGTTTTTCGGTGTTGAGTCGAGCAGTATCTCCAGGCGTTCGCAATCCAGAGACGAAAGAATCAGTTCTGTGTTCATAACCACACCTTGCGATCTTGTTGTCACAATAAAATGGCATAAGCCCGTTCGAGCGAAGACGGGCACTGTGAGTTTTTCAGCAATGAACTGGCCGGACAGCGAAAAACCGCCCGGCTTAGATGGGGAAGGTGAGCGAGGTTTTGTGGTGGGGCTGGGCCAGGGGATTAATCATGGCAATCAACAAACAGGTCGCGTGGGATGCTTAGACCCTAGTGTAGCCTGAGGGTAAAAGCAAGGCAGCCTTGGGGTCTGCTAAGATGGCCAGCTGGGTTATTTTTTGGGTCGATGCACTAATGATGAGCAGTAAAGACAGTCAGCCTGTGGACGTTACCATCACCCCGGCCACAACGGCCGATATTCCGCATCTGGATGCCATCGCCGATGCGGCGCATCAACAACAAGTATATCCATTGCTGTCGGCCGTAGGCGTCGAAACATTGGAGGGGCAGCGGTCCAGGCGCTGGCAGCGGCCGTTGAATGACGACGGTTTCGGGGCGCTCAAGGCGATGCTCGGCGATGGTACGGTCGGCTATATTCGCTGGCGTGACGATTATTTTGTGTTCGCGCTTTATGTGGCGGTGGAGCATCAAGGCCAGGGTATCGGGCGTCAGTTATTGGATGCGATGCTGGCGCAATGCCCGGCGACAGACATTCACTTGCGTTCTTCTATTAACGCCGTCGGTTTTTATCAACACTATGGTTTTGTGGCGCAGGGCGATGAAGCGGTTATAGACGGCATCCGCTTTGTGCCGATGGTGTACCGCCATCATTAAAGCGCGGCTTCCAGTTCAAGCCGAAAATTCCGGTGGATGCTTTCCAGGTATCCCGATGCTGTCCAGTCTTCCAGCACGGCGGTCAAGGGTGCGACCAAATGTTGGTGCCGTTGGTGCAGGTAGTGATAGACCGGTACTTCAGCCAGTACCGGGCCAATAGCGTGCGTATTTGCCAGGCCGCTGTCGTTGATGATGCCCAGGCCCTCGGTGTAGGGCAGCAGGACCAGATCGATACGTTGCCGGTCGACCATGCGCATCATCTGCTTTGGGTTGTTGATAGCCACGAAGTTGAGGTCGTCAGGCAGTGCCGCGCGAGCATCATTGTCAATGATGCCTCTGAGCACGCCCAGCGTGAGGCCGGCCGGCAGTGGCCACTCAAGCTCGTCGCGGCTGGTAAACAGACGCAGTCTGACGGCGGTAATCGGCACTGGCAGGCGGATAAATTCAGCCTGGGTTCGTTCCAGCCCTTCGGGGTAGACGATAATGGCGTCGACTTTCCGTTGCGACAGCATCACCGCTTGACGTGGTGCGGGAACGGCCAGGGTGGCAACCTCGACACCCACTTGCCGGTAGAGTTCTTCAATCAGTGGAATGCCGATTCTGTTGTAACTGGATTCCGGCAAGGTGACGACTGTCAGAGGTTCTGCCAGGGCCGTGATGGTCAGCAACAGGAGAGTCAATCCATACAGACGGCGATGCAACATCCGGCCTTCCTGAGGTTTTGAATCGGTGTGCACAGAAGTCTAGTCGCGGGTGAGGGGTTTTGCTGTCATCGAACCGTCATGAAATCTTCATAGACTGCGCGCCACGATACTCCGGGACGATGCGGTGATTACGGCCGCCGTCGCCAGGACGATTCCTCCTCGATTCGAACGTGGTTAAACGCCACGGTTGTCGGTGGTTCGAGAGCAAAATGCCCCTGCATTTACGTTGGAAAGACAGTTTAACGGACCGTTGGACCTGGCTGGTCAGCCTGATGTTGATGGTGATTCCGGTGACGCTGGTCTGTTTATTAATGTTGTCGACGGTACGCAGCCACCAGGCTGATCAGGCCAGAGAGACGTCGCTGGCGGTGCTGGCTGATCTGGATATCCTGCTCGACCACGTCAACGGCAGTTTGATTAACCTGCAACTCGATAACAGTGCCGGCTGCTCTGTTGAACGTCGTCAGATGATGCAGCGAGAAGCCTATGGCCTGCCGGGAATCGAGGGCTTTTTGCGCATCGATGCGGGCTACCGTCTGGTCTGCACCAGCTGGGGACCTTTGGATGAAGCGCAACCTTTAACCGCACTGCGTGATGGCCTGGGTCTGCATCTGTCGCTAGAGCGTTATATCCCAGTGGTTGAACGCCCGGGACTGTTGATCTACCGCTGGGATGCCCGGGGTGTGGCCACGGCGGCGGTGCTGTCGTCGGCAGCGTTGCGACAGCTGTTCGATCGGGTCCGTCAAGCCAACGAAGCCATCATGATTGGTCACCGCGATCAAAGCCGTCCGTTGCTGGTTGAAGGCGCTATATCGTCACTCAATCGCCAGGCGGCGGAAGCTGTGCTGGAGCGCAACGACCCTCTGATCGAAACCGCTTTAAGCCCTCAGTCACGTCTGGTGCAGGTGCGCTCCAGTCAGGATGCCAAGCTCAGTGTGTCACTGATTTATCCGCCGGAAACACTCTGGTCGGTGATCAGACTGGAGCGCTGGGCGGTGTTCAGCATCCTCTTGCTCAGCTGTGCGCTGACCGTGGCCTGGGTGCTGTTGCGTCGCCATCGTCTGGAACAGGTCAGTCATCAGATTCGGCTAGGGCTGGCACGGCAAGAATTCGAAGCCTGGTTTCAACCCATTGTCGATCTGCATTCTGGACAATGGCTGGGAGCGGAGGCCTTGGCACGCTGGCGCCGCAATGGCCAGTTTGTGTTGCCGCCGGTGGAGTTTATTGCCGAGGCCGAAAGCAGCGAGCAGATTCGCCCCTTGACCGCCATCATCGCCTGGCAAAGCTGTGAGTTACTCAACCGGCTGATGCCACAAGCAGCGGATTGCTATATCTCCATCAATGCGTCGCCACTTGCCTTGGGTGCGCATAGCCTGGAATTTGCCGGTCGACTACAGCGTTATTTTCCGGCGTTAAGGCCGCATCATCTGCGTGTGGAAATGACCGAATCGGCGCTCGATCCCGGCCATCGGGATCAGGTGCGTGAGGCGCTGGTTAAACTCGATGCTCTGGGTTGCATTCTTGGTATCGACGACTTTGGTACCGGTCAGGCCGGTCTCGATTATTTGAGCGACCTGCCGTTTCATTTCCTGAAACTCGATCGCCGCTATGTGCAGGCAATCGGCACCGACAGCATCGATTTCCGCTTGTTGCAAAGCATTATTCAACTGGCCTGGTCGCTCAACTTAACGCTGGTCGCTGAAGGTGTGGAAACAGCGCAACAAGCCGAATGGTTGCGCGCCCAGGGCGTTAATTACGCCCAGGGCTGGCTCTATGGTAAGCCGATGCCGGCCGACGAATTTTACAGCGCCTTTGTCGCCAATCGACGCCAGCGCAAGGCTGCCTAAAGCGTCGCTACCAACCAATCGCTTCTGGCAGCCAGGTCGCCAGACCGGGCAGATTAAACATCACCAGCAAGGCCAGCAATTGCAGCAATACAAAGGGAATGACACCGACATAAATATCGCGGGTGGTAACACCCGGCGGCGCAACGCCTTTGAGAAAGAACAGCGCCCAACCGAAGGGCGGCGTTAAAAATGACATCTGCAAATTCATTGCGATCAGAATCGATAACCACACCATGTCGGTGCCGTAGTTGAGAAAAACCGGCAAAAACATCGGCAGTGCAATGTAGGAAATCTCGATCCATTCGAGAAAAAATCCGAGCACAAAGAGCAACGCCATTAAGAAGATCAGCGCACCCAGTTCGCCGCCGGGAACCTGGGCGAATAGAGCATGTACCATCTGATCGCCACCGAGGCCGCGAAACGCCAGCGAAAATGGCTGAGCACAGAGCAGAATAAAAAACACCATCGCCGAAATGGTTAAGGTGCCATGAGTCACATCGCGCAGCAGCGAGAGTTTTAATCGACCAAATAACGCCGCTATTAAAATCGACCCCAGCGCGCCCATCGACGCCGCTTCGGTTGGCGCTGCTATACCACCAACAATAGAACCAAGCACCGCCACCACCAACAACAGCGGCGGTACCACATTACGCAATAATTTTATGCTCAGTTCTTTGGCGTTAACTTGGGCGCGTTCTTGCTTGGGAATGGCCGGAACCCAGTCCGGTTTGAACACACCCAGTAACAACAAGTAAGCCATATAAATCATCGCCAAAACCAGGCCGGGAATAAAGGCCGCTGCGAATAAAGTGCCAACCGATTCACCGACGATATCGGAGAGCAGAATCAATACCAGGCTGGGGGGAATAATCTGTCCCAAAGTCCCAGACGCACAGATGGTTCCGGTCGCCACGCTGGGTGCATAACCGCGACGAATCAGCGATGGCAAGGTCAGCAAACCGACGGTCACGACGGTGGCGCCAACGATGCCGGTGGACGCGCCCATCAGCACACCCACCAGGATGATTGCCAGACCCATGCCACCGCGCAGTCCGCCCATGGCGGTGCCGATGGTTTCGAGCATGTCTTCGGCGACGCGCGATTTTTCCAGCATGACGCCCATAAACACAAAGAGCGGAATGGCGAGCAGGGTGTAGTTGGTGACCACCCCGGTCAGCCGCGCCGGCATCAGGCTGAACAGCAAGGGACCGAAACCGATAAAACCAGCAACAAAACCCGATACCGCCAGCGAAATCGCCACCGGAATGCCGATCATCATCATGCCCAGAAAACCGACGATCATGCCGATGATCAATACTTCATTACTGGTCATGTTCAGGCTCTCCTGCGGACTGGGTTCGGGTCGGTAATAATTGTCTGATGGCGTGCAAAATATTGGCGATAGCCTGCAACGCCAGCAACGCAAAACCGAGCGGAATAAAGGCTTTTAATAAATAGCGGTAGGGCAACCCACCGGGGTTGGGTGAGCCTTCCATCATACGGAAAGATTGCATCACATAAGGCAGCGCCAGCTTGGTGATAATGACGCCGACGGCGAGTGTTAATACGGCGGCAACCAGATCGACCAGCGCACGACCGCGTGAACCAAAGCGATCATAAATAAAGTCCACTCGAACGTCGGCTTTGTGTTTCATGGTGTAGGCCAGACCGAGCAGGGCGATGGGCGAAATCAGATGCCATTCCAGTTCCTGCAAGGCAACTGGACCGATGGAAAACAGATAACGCAGGATGACATTGGTGGCGACCAAAAAAACCAGGGCCAGCACGCACAGGCGCGCCAGCCCTCCGAAAGCCTCCACCAGCCATTCAATCAACGCAATGGCTTGCTTCATAAAACAACTCTCTAGATTCGACGATATTGAGAAACACTAAGCTCAGACGATATTGAGAAACGGCTTCTCACTCAGTGCCGCCCAGGCCAGATGTTTCTGACGGAAAGCCATAAAGGCGTCGTACACCTGGCGGGTTTGTTCATCGGCATTGGCCATGCTTTCCAACGTATCGAAGGTGGCCTCTTTCAGGCGCGCGACGATGTCGGCATTGAGTGGCTGGGCGATAACGCCTTCGTTTTCGACCAGATCGGTCATGGCTTCGGAGTTAACGCTTTCCGACCAGGACAGACTTTCCAGCACGCTGGCTTGCGACGCCGCGCGAATGATGGCTTTGATGTCATCGGGGAAGCTGTCCCAAACCTCTTTATTGATCAGCAGTTCGGTCAGGTTGGTCGGCTCGTGCCAGCCGGTGGTGTAGTAATATTTAGCGGCGTTATGCAGGCCCAGACGACGATCCTGATAAGGGCCGACAAACTCGGCCGCATCAATAACGCCACGTTCCAGTGCCGGGAAAATTTCGCCACCGGGCAGTAACTGCACCGACACACCCAGCTCGCTGTACACCTGACCCGCCAGACCCGGAATACGCATTTTCAGGCCGTTAAAATCGTTGATCGATTCAATCGGTTCGCGGAACCAGCCAGTCATCTGTACGCCGGTGTTGCCCATCGGGAAGGCGACCAGGCCAAACGGCTCGTAGAGTTCCTGCCACAATTCCAGGCCGCCGCCATGATAGATCCAGGCGTGCATGCCCTGGCTGTTCATGCCGAACGGCACGGTGGTAAAAAACTGGGCCGCCGGAATTTTGCCGGCCCAGTAGTAAGCATTGGCCGCGTTCATTTCCACCAGACCGGCAGAGACCGCATCGAAGCCTTCCAACGCAGGAATCAATTCACCGGCGGCGAAGTGTTGAATGTTCAGCCGGCCACCGGACATAAGGCGTACGCGTTCGCAAAAATCGGTCGGGCTGCCCGGGCCTTGCACATAGAAGGGTGAGCCCGGCCCGTAGGCGTTGGTCATGCGGATATTGAAGGTCGCAGCGGATTCGGCGCGGGCGATCATTGGTGCACCCAGTGTCAGGCCGGCGCCGCCAGAGGCAGCCAGTGCCGTTTTAAGAAACTTACGTCGATCGGAAGTCATGCTAGTGCCTCATCGGTGATGGCTGGATTAAGAATTAAAGGTTGATTGGCATCCCTGATGAGCGAAATTGCAGCTTCTGTGCCAGCGGGCTTTTTGTATTTAAGTGATTGAATAATAATAAGATTTTAGAAATCTCGACGCAGGGTTTTGTGGTCTGTTAAGAGGCGTCTGACAGGCCCTGTCTGGTCATTAAAAAACGTCATGAACACCAACAGTAAGATTGGCGGTCGAATGTTTGATGAACCGGCTGACGCCAAGTGCATTTGTCATTTTTTACGGCCTGAAGATGCCAAATGTATGCTTTGCCACATTATCGACAGGGCCTGTTGATGATCGCCCTATAATCGGGCACCGCCGCGACGATGTTTGACGCGTTTGAACAGACTTTTGCAATCGACGTAGCTGATGTCGGGGTTGTTCAGTAAGTGACGACTGGCGAAATCGGCAAAGGCCTCGCTGTCTTCGGTCAGCGTATGGATATGCAGACTTTGCAGGTCGGACATGATGTACAGGCTGACCACTTCGGTTTGTTCGGCCAGATGCTCGGCGAGCATTTCGATGCGTGCGGGCAGTACTTTCAGATCGACAAAGGTCGAGACCATCTTGCCGGTTTTTTCCGGGTTAACCACGGCGGTGAATTTTTCGATAACGCCGCTGTCGACCAGAAACTGAACCCGGCTGCGGGCGTGTGCGCGAGAAACATTCAGTTGGCGGGCAATGTCGGCAAAGGACAGGCGGGCGTCTTTTATTAATAGATTGAGCAGCGCCGCATCGAAAGTGTTCATCGGTGTGTGACCTCGAAACCAGGGATCCCGAAGGAGAGGCGATAAGCGCAGCAACTAGCAGGCCAGTTGATCGAGGTAATTTAGTAACGAAGCGTTCGTGCGGTGGGATGGGGAATGCCAGCGCCGCTGACATTCCCCGGTCGACATGATTCTTTGAGTCGTGAGTTATTCGAGCGCTTCGTACGGCAGGCCGACGTAATTTTCGGCAATGGTGGTTAAGCCGGCCTGCGAACTGGTGACGTAATCCAGTTCGGCCTGAGTGATGCGCTGGTCGAAATCTTCATCGCCAAAACGATGCAGCATTGAGGTCATCCACCAGGAAAACCGTTCGGCTTTCCAGATCCGGCGCAGACAGATTTCAGAATATTTTTCCAGCAGATCGGCGCGGCCATCTTTGTAGGTGGCGGTCAAGGCGCGATACAGCGTACTGACATCGCTAGCCGCCAGATTCAAACCTTTGGCGCCAGTGGGCGGCACAATATGAGCGGCGTCGCCAACCAAAAACAGCTTGCCGAATTTCATCGGCTCGGCGACGAAAGAGCGCAGCGGTGCGATGCTTTTTTCGATTGACGGACCGGTGACCAGTTTTTCCGCGGTTTCCGGTGGCAGGCGTTTTTTCAATTCGTCCCAGAAACGCTCATCCGACCAGTCTTCGACTTTTTCATCCTGCGGCACCTGGACGTAATAGCGACTGCGCGTGGCCGAACGCATGGAGCACAGCGCAAAACCACGGTCGTGTTTGGCGTAGATCAATTCGTCCGAGACCGGTGGCGTGTCTGACAAAACGCCGAGCCAGCCGAACGGATAAACCCGCTCGAAGGTTTTCAGTTTGTCCTGCGGCACTGACTTGCGCGAGATGCCGTGAAAACCATCGCAACCGGCGATGTAATCGCACGCCAGAGTGACCGTTTCGCCATTTTTGCGGAAGCTGACTGTGGGGGTGTCGGAATAGAAATCGTGCGGCTGCACATCGCTGGCTTCGTAGATGGTGGTGAGGCCAGCGGCGGCGCGGGCGTCCATCAGATCTTTGGTGACTTCGGTCTGGCCGTACACCATAACGGTGTCGCCGCCCGTCAGGCCGGCGAGATCAACGCGCACTTTTTTGCCGTTGAACGCCAGGAAGACGCCTTCGTGGACATCGCCTTCGCGGTCCATGCGCTCGCTGGCACCGGCTTCGCGTACCAGATTGACCATGCCCTGTTCGAGCACGCCGGCGCGAATACGACCGAGCACATAGTCCTGGCTGCGCTGTTCGATGATGACGTTGTCGATGCCCTGTTGGTGCAGTAACTGACCGAGCAACAGGCCGGATGGACCGGAGCCAATAATGGCGACTTGAGTTTTCATGGAGGCCTCCACAGCTGCCGGCTTGTACATCACTCCGGCTTTGTTGTTGTGACTTTCTTGTTATGGCTTTGTTTTCTGGAATTGTCATTTTCATCGATGCAGTGGCGCTTTGAATGGCTAAATCGACGTATTACTTGTACATTTGAAAACTTCTGATGATTTTTTGATCTAAGGAGTCTGTTATCCAGACGGTCCCGGTTTTTAAACTCTACGGTGAGCATCAGGACTGGCCGACGCCGGACTTACTGCACTGCGAAGCCATCGCCGAGCGCAGTCGGCCGCTCGACTGGGTGATTCGGCCGCATCGCCACTCCGGCTTGTATCAACTGCTGTATCTGCGCCAGGGACGGGCGCGGGTGCAGCATGAATCCCAGCTTCATGAGCTGGGACCGGGTGGTCTGGTGGTGGTGCCGGAAATGAGCGTGCACGGTTTCGAGTTCGATGCCGATGCCCAGGGGCTGGTGTTAACGCTGGCCAATCCGTTGGTGCAGCGGTTGGCCGAGCGTGTCAGCTCCGCCTTGCTGACGCAGTTGTTTGCCGAGTTTCGGCTCTGTGCTTTGGTGGCGTCGCCGCAGCACGCGGCCATCGATGATGCGCTGCTGCAGATTCACAGCGAATACATTGCTCAGGCGCCGGGGCGGGCGGCGTTGATGGAGGCGCAACTGGCTGCCTTGATGGTGCGTCTGATTCGGCATTGTCTGCCCGCCGGCGGTTTGTTGGTCGAGCCGGCGGCAGCGGGCGTGGATCATTTTGGCGACTTCAACCGCTTGATTGAACAGCATTACACCGCCGGCTGGACGGTGGCGCAGTACGCCCGCGAACTGGGTATTACCAGCGCGCATCTGAACGGTATTTGCCGGCGCACGGTGGGGCAGTCGGCGCTGCAGTTGGTGCATCAGCGGATTCTGCTCGAGGCCAAGAGGTTGCTGGTCTATACCGCTCAGACGGTGGCTCAGGTCGGTGACCGGCTGGGGTTTAGCGATCCGGGTTATTTCACCCGTTTTTTTAAACGCCAGACCGGCCAGTCGCCGCGTGATTTTCGGCGTTTTGCCGGGACTTCGCGCTGGTAGACAGGGCTGGCTTAGTCGTCGGACGCTGCCAAAGCTTCACCGCAATAACGGCAGTGGTCGGCGTCCATTTCGTGGCCGGTTTTGCCGCAGCCGGGACAGCCGCGAGAATCGCGTTTGATGCGAATCTGGTTGGCCAGTTCGGCGGTGTAGATACCGGTCGGCACGGCAATGATGGCATAACCGGTGATCATCACGGCCGAGGCGATAAACTGGCCGATGGGTGTGAGCGGGGTGATGTCGCCATAGCCGACAGTGGTCAGGGTGACAATGGCCCAGTAGACCGAACGCGGGATGGAGGTAAAACCGTGCGCCGGCCCTTCAATCAGATACATGATTGAACCGAAGACGATGACCATGGTGATCACCGCATAGAGAAACACCAGAATTTTGCGGTAGCCGGTGCGCATCGCTTGCAACAGCATTTCCGCTTCATTGAGGTAACGAAACAGCTTAAGCACCCGGAAGACGCGCAGAATGCGCAGCACGCGAATCACCAGCAGTGAATTGACGCCGGGAATCAGCAGGCTCAAATAAGTCGGGATAATCGACAGCAGATCGACGATGCCGAAAAAGCTGGTGGCGTAACGCCAGGGATGACGCACGCACACTAAACGCAGTCCGTATTCGACGGTAAACGCCAGGGTGAAGAACCATTCCAGTCGCACCAGCGCTCGACCGTGTTCGGTCTGAACCGCGCCCACGGTTTCCAGCATCACCGCTCCGACCGACATAAGGATGGCAATAATCAGCGCTATATCGAAGGCTTTGCCGGGCGCCGATTCGGCGCCAAAAATGATGTCGTTCAGGGTCAGCCGCCAACCGGCCATGGGTTCTGGCTGGTCGGTCTGGCGGGCAATGTGGAAATGGTCGGTACGACGCTGGTTCATAACCGGGTACTGATCAGAAGGCTTCACCGACGCTGATGGTGAAGCCGAGGCTTTCGCCATCGACCAACGCCAGATCACCACGGACATTAAAGCGCGAATCAGGCATGACGGCATAGCGCACACCACCGCCAACAGCGGTATGGAAACGGCTCCAGGCCAGGTCGTCTGATTCGTCAGCCACCTGAGCCGCATCAATAAAACCGGTGACGGCCCAGCGGTCGGTCAGCGTATGGCGATATTCGCTTTGCAGACCGAACAGATGGTGACCGATCCAGAGGTTGCCGTCGGCGCCGCGCAGTGAGGATTCACCGGAAGGACGCGGCAAGCGCGAGAAGGGGGTGTTGTCATCGCCATAGCCGTAGTTGCCACCCACTGCCAGGACGTCATTACCCAGCGGAATGTATTGGCTGATGGCGGTGTTGACCAACAGGAATTCGTAGTCACCGCCCAGTGTCTCGCTGTACTGGCGCAGTTCGGTTTGTGCCAGCGTGCCTTGAGTCGGCCAGTCGCGATCATTGCTGGTGTCCCAGCTGGCTTTGATGCCCATGCCGGTGAACAAGCCGCCTTCAAAACCCAAGTCGTTGCTGGTCAGGATGGCGACATCGGCATCCTCTTCAATGTCTTCGGATTCGACAAACACCAAAGCACCCAGACGCAGATTGGGCGTCACCGCATAGGCGGCTGAACCCTCAACATTGAAGGCAGTCAGTTCGTAGGTTTCGGCATCGGCGTCCAGGTCGGTGTCGTTGCTCTCGCCATAATAGGTGGTGGGCCAATATTGGGCGGATAACGAACTGCTCAGGTTCCAGTCGCCGCCTGCAACATAAAAGTCTGGCTGAATGACGGCCTGGTACTGGCCTTCGCTGGTGCCCTGCAGCAGCAACGCCAGGCGATCTTGCGGCTCGCCTTCGGCAGTCTGAGCGAATTGGTGCATAACGTAGGCACCGTATTGAAAGCCGGTTTCCGGGCTGGAACCGATGGCCGGTAAAATAACCCAGCCAGCTGATTTCAAATCTTCAGCCTGGACAGAGCCGACAGCTAATGCCAGTAAGCAGCCGGTAGCGAGGACGTTTTTCATGAGTTTTACTTTGTGATTAAGTTTGGCCGAGTGTAACCAGTGGTTTTGGTGAATGGAACGCGACGGCTGTCGGCGTGGCGCTAAATCACTATAATCGTGACTTTCTTCACCTCGCCTCTCGTCACCCTCTCTGATGAATCTTTAATGACAGTGCAGCAGGACGCCTTATGAAGTGGACACTGGCCGCACCGGTGCACAGCGAAACCCTGATCAAGAAAAGTCGTTTTCTGGCTTGGGTTGAACCGGTCGCCGACAAAGCTCAGGCACAGGCCAGACTGGCGCAATTGCAGCAACAATATCCCGATGCCCGCCATCTGTGTTTCGCTTTCGCCGCTGGCGGTGATTCCGGCATGAGCGATGATGGCGAACCCTCTGGAACCGCCGGTAAACCGATCTTCAACGTCCTCAGTCACAAGCAACTCGATAATGTGCTGGCGGTGGTGGTGCGCTATTTCGGTGGTATCAAGCTCGGTGCCGGTGGTCTGGTACGCGCTTATGGTGGGGCGGTGTCGCAGGCGCTGGAGGCGGCGAGCTTTATCGCGCTGGAGGCTCAGCATCGGTTGCTGTTGTGTGTACCTTTTGCGTTGGAAAGTGATGCCCGGCGTTTGCTCGATCAGTCCGGGCTTGCTGCCGAGCGGATCGATTACGGCACTGAGGTGACGATGACGGTGCAGTTGCCGGACAGTCAGCTTGAGCGGTTTAAAGAAGACTTTAAGGCGCTGGCGCCGGCCAATCCGAACGTGACGCTTAGCCTGGCGGATTGACGCCGTGGCGCTCCAGCGCCCAGTCGATATGTTCGCGCACCAGGTCGGAGACGTCATCGCGGCGCTCTCTCAAGGCGTCGATGATGGCTGGCTGAGTTGGCGCATTGCCGAGCGCCACAGCCAGGTTGCGCAACCACTGCTGGTAACCGATACGACGAATCGCCGAGCCTTCGGTGTACTCGAGAAATTCCGCTTCGCTCCATTGAAACAACGTCAGCAGATCAGCCTGATCGAGGTTGTGGCGTGGTTCGAAGTCGGCCTCGCCGGTGGTCTGGCTGAACGAATTAAACGGACAAACAATCTGGCAATCGTCGCAACCATAGATGCGGTTGCCCATCAGCGGGCGCAGTTCCGGGTCGATAGAACCGCTGTGTTCGATGGTCAGATAGCTGATGCAGCGGCGCGCATCGAGCACGCCTTCGGCGACAAAGGCGTCAGTCGGGCAGGCGGTCATGCAGCGATCGCAGGAGCCGCAGTGTTCAGTTTCAAAGGGCGGGTCGATGGGTAAGGGCAGGTTGGTGAACAGCTCGCCTAAAAAGAACCAGGAACCCGCTGTGTTATTCAGCAGCAGGCTGTTCTTACCGAGCCAACCCATACCAGCTTGCTGTGCCAGTTGGCGCTCCATCACCGGGGCGCTGTCGACAAAGGCGCGAAAGCCATGTTCGCCGACCCAGTCTTCAATGGTGCGCCCCAGTTGCGTCAGCCGTTTACGCATCACTTTGTGGTAATCACGACCCAAGGCATAGCGGGAAATGTAGGCTTTGTTGGGGTCATCGAGGATGGCCTGCATCGGGCCTTCGGGCCGGTAATCGAGCCGTACTGAGATGGCGCGTTCGGTGCCCGGGTGCAGCTGGGCGCCGTCAAAGCGTTTGTCGAGATTGCGCTCCATCCACTTCATCTCGCCGTTATAGCCTTTAGCCAGCCAGGCTTCATAAGCCGGACGGTGGGCTTCGCTATTGGCCGAACCAATATGCACCGCCTGAAACCCCAGATCGCGGGCGCAGGCTTTGATGCGTTCAGCCAGGGCGCTGAGATCCAAAGCGTCGATGCGGGTGGCAGGAGCAGACATGGCGGTGATAGGAGTGAGTCAGCAGGAACAGGGCGCAGTGTGGTCGCTGGGCGGGTCGCCGTCAATGCGGCGGGGTGGGTTCAGCCTTTGGGCCAACAGGTGGCAATGGTACACTGCGCGCCAACTGATCTGCCCGGGTTCGGAGAAACCGCTTGTACCGACTGACTGTCGATGAATTTCAGATGCCTGCGCTGGGCCAACGGCTGGCGCGTGCTCTGATGCACCTGGACGGTGCCCGCTTCTATCTGGATGGCACCCTGGGCATGGGCAAAACCACCTTGAGCCAGGCCATTATTGCGGGCTGTGGCTGGACCGGGCGGGTAAAAAGCCCGACCTATACTCTGGTTGAGCCTTATGAATGCGAGTCCATAACAGTGGTGCATTTCGATCTGTACCGGCTCGCCGATCCTGAAGAATTGGAATTTATTGGTTTGCGTGATTACTTAACGGACCATACCGCCTGGCTGGTGGAATGGCCGGAGCGTGGTACCGGGGTCTTGCCCGGTGCTGATGTCGTGATACATTTCAGCGAAGCTGGCTCCGCCCGGAGTCTGGCGTTCGAGTCCTGCACTGAGCGGGGCCAGAGTCTGATTGAATGGTTGCAGCAAGAAGGGGAATGCGCCTGATGCATCGGTTGTTGATGCTGGTCGTGATGTGCGTGCTGGCACCTGTGTCCTTGGCTGCGCAGATTGAAAGTGCGCGGGTCTGGCCTGCGCCGGATAATACGCGTCTGGTATTCGATTTGAGCGGTCCGGTGGAGCACCGGGTGTTCACCCTGTCCAATCCCAGTCGGGTGGTGGTCGATATTGCCGGTTCCGAATTGCGAACCTCTCTGGCGTCGCTCGATTTGCAACGCAGCGGTATTCAGCGCATTCGCAGTGGCGCCCGTCCGGATGGCGATCTGCGCATTGTGCTGGATCTGGATACCGATCTAACACCGCGCAGTTTTACCCTCACTCCGAACGAACAATACGGTCATCGCCTGGTGCTCGATCTGGAACGTCCCAGTGGTGAAGCGCTGCAACCGCGCGAACAGCAGGTTAGCAAGACGGTGGGCGATCTGTCGGGCCAAAGACGCAACATTATTGTTGCCATTGATGCCGGTCACGGCGGTGAAGACCCCGGCGCTATTGGTGGTCGCGGTACACGCGAAAAACATATTGTGCTGGCGATAGCGCGTGAGCTGTATCGGCAACTCAGTGAGGTCGAAGGTTTCGAGCCGTTCCTGGTGCGCACCGACGACTACTACATTTCATTGCACCGTCGGCGTCAGATTGCGCGTGAACATAACGCTGATTTGTTCATCTCCATCCACGCCGATGCGTTCACCAGTCCTCGTGCTTCCGGCGCCTCGGTATTTGCACTGTCCTCTGGCGGCGCGACCTCAACCATGGCGGCCTATCTGGCGAACCAGGAGAATGAGGCCGATGTCATTGGTGGTATTAACGGCATCAGTCTGGAAGACAAAGACGAGGTGTTGAAATCGGTGCTGGTCGATTTATCGATGACCGCGACGATGCGTTCCAGTCTGGATGTTGGCAGCCGGGTGTTGGGTGAAATGCGCAGCGTGGCACGACTGCATAAGTCGACCGTTGAGCAGGCGGGTTTTGCTGTCTTGAAGTCGCCCGATGTGCCCTCCATCTTGGTCGAAACCGGTTTTATCTCCAACCCGACCGAGGAAGCCAATCTGGGTTCGGCGGGCTATCGCCGCCAACTGGCCAGCGCGGTGCGCGATGGTGTGATCGATTGGTTTAATGACAACCCGCCACCAGGTACCTGGGTGGCCTGGCGGCAAAGCAGCGGTAACGATGGCATGCGTCGTTATACCGTGGTCAGCGGCGATACACTGTCGGGCATCGCCACGCGCAACGGCACCTCAGTGGGCCGCCTGCGCGAAGTGAACCAATTGCAGGGCAGTTCTATCCGCATCGGCCAGGTGTTGTTGATTCCCGAAGCCTGAGCCGGCGTTATTGTTACCGCAAAAGACGGCACGGTTACCTCAAAACAGTGACCACCAACACCCGCGACGACCAACAAGAGTTCTTATGAAACGAATACAGATACTGACGCCGCGTCTGGCCAACCAGATCGCAGCGGGCGAAGTGGTTGAACGACCGGCGTCGGTGATCAAGGAACTGCTGGAAAATTCGCTCGACGCCGGTGCCAATCGCATCGATGTGGAGGTCGAAGCCGGTGGCGTGAAACTGATGCGCGTGCGCGATAATGGCGGCGGTATCGGTCGTGATGATTTGGCGTTGGCGCTGGCCCGTCATGCCACGTCCAAGATTTATAATCTGGACGATCTGGAAGCGGTCTCTTCGCTCGGTTTTCGCGGTGAGGCTTTGGCATCGGTCGCCTCTGTGGCGCGCTTGCTACTGACCTCCAAACCGCCCGAGCAAGCTGAAGCCTGGCAGGTTAATACCCACGGCCAGGATATGGACACCGAAATCAGTCCGGCCGCCCATACCGATGGCACCAGCGTTGAAGTGCGCGATCTGTTTTTTAATACGCCGGCCCGCCGTAAGTTTTTACGCACCGAAAAAACCGAATTCAATCATCTCGAAGAAGTCATCAAACGTCAGGCGCTGGCGCGTTTTGATGTCGGCTTTTCGCTGCGTCATAACAACCGCACCATTCATTCGTTGCGCGCGGCCACCACTCAGGCCGAGCAGGAACGTCGGGTGGCGCAGTTGCTTAGCGCCGACTTTATGAACAATGCGCTGGTCATCGATGTTGAAGCCGCGGGTTTGCGGCTGACCGGCTGGATTGGATTGCCAACCTTTTCGCGTTCCATGCCGGACATGCAGTACTTCTTTGTGAACGGTCGGGTGGTGCGCGACAAGGTGATCGGCCATGCCGTTAAGCAGGCCTATCGTGATGTGCTCTATCACGGTCGTCATCCCTGTTTTGTGTTGTATCTGTCGCTCGATCCGGCCGGTGTGGATGTCAACGTGCACCCGACCAAACACGAAGTGCGTTTTCGTGATCAGCGTCTGGTGCACGATTTTCTGTTCCGCCAATTGCACCGTGTGCTGGCCGATGTCCGGCCCGATGCCAATAACGATCCGGTCATGGCGCGCGCGCCACAGCCGGCGCCGGCAACCGGTTTGGCTGCGGGTGAATTTGCTGGTCAGCAGCGCATGGATATGTCGCCGCAGAGCTATTCGCCGTCAGCTTTTGCGCCTCAGGGCAATCGCTCGGAAAGCTCGGTCAGCGACCAGATTGGTTTTTATCAGTCGCTGCAGGCGAACCCTCAGCCCGGCCCACGCCTGGATGGTTTGGCGTTAAACACTCCGCCGTTGCCGGAAGCAGTCGATGACGTGCCGCCGCTGGGTTTTGCCGTCGCCCAGTTGCACGGCATTTATATTTTGTCGCAAAGCCGTCTGGGCTTGATCGTTGTCGATATGCATGCCGCGCATGAGCGCATTACCTACGAGCGCATGAAAACCCAATACGATCAGCAGGGCATTCAGGCGCAGCCGGTGTTAGTGCCGCAAAAACTCTCGGTCAGTGAACGCGAAGCCGACACCGCCGAAGAATTCGCGAGCTTGTTGGCGCAGTTTGGCCTGGTGATAGAACGGCTGGGTCCGGAAGCGTTGATCGTGCGTCAGACGCCGGTTTATTTGCAGCAGGCCGAAGTCGAACCGCTGGTGCGTTCAGTGCTGGCCGACTTTATGACCCACGACACGTCGGACGCCATCATCGCCCGGCGCGATGAGATTTTGTCGACCATGGCCTGTCATGGTTCGGTGCGCGCCAATCGCAAATTGACCATTCCTGAGATGAACGCCTTGCTGCGTGATATGGAGCGCACCGAGCGTTCCGGTCAGTGCAACCACGGTCGGCCGACCTGGACTCAGTTGAGTCTCGACGATCTCGATAAGCTGTTTTTGCGAGGACGTTAGTGGCGACCGATCTGCCCCGCGCTATCTTCCTGACGGGCCCGACTGCGGCCGGAAAAACCGATCTGTCCTTGATGCTGGCCGATGAATTTAATGGCGAAATCGTCAGCGTCGATTCGGCGCAGGTCTACATTGGCATGGACATTGGCACCGCCAAGCCCGATGCCGCTATCCAAGCGCAGGTGCCTCATCATCTGCTCGATCTATGCGACCCGGCGGTCAGTTATTCAGCGGCCAATTTCCGCGACGACGCTCTGGCGGCGATGACCGATATCACCGAGCGCGGACGGTTGCCGATTCTGGTCGGTGGCACGGCGCTCTATTTCAAAGCGCTGGTGCAACCCATGGCGGCAATGCCACCGGCCGATGCAGCGGTACGCGGGCAATTGCAAAGCTGGCTGGATGAAGCCGGGCTCGATGCCCTGGTCGCCGAACTGCAGCGTGTCGATGCCGCTGCCTGGGAACGTATTGACCGACAAAATCCGCAGCGGGTGTTGCGCGCTTTGGAAGTAGAGCGCGTCAGCGGTCGTCCCATTTCCGAATTCTGGGCGGCTTCGGCGCATGACGGCCGAGGTGGCCTGAGCGTCTCCGCGCTGGACGATTTTCCCTGGCAGGTGGTGCAGTTTGCCGTTGCTCCGGATGAACGCTCGGTTCTGCACCAACGCATCGAACAGCGTTTTCAACTGATGTTGGCCAGTGGTTTTCAGGCCGAAGTGGAACGGCTCTATCAGCGCGGTGACCTGCATCTGGATCTGCCTTCTATTCGCGCCGTTGGCTATCGGCAGATGTGGCACTATCTGGCGGGCGAGCTGGAACACAGTCAGATGGTGGCCTCGGGCATTGCCGCTACCCGTCAGTTGGCCAAACGTCAATTGACCTGGATGCGCGGCTGGCAGGGTTTGCATTGGCTGGATTCGCAAGCACCAGATTTGTTTGAACAAGCGCGGCAAAGGTTGCGTAAAAAGGTAACGTAAAGCGAAATTTAGGTGACTACCGACCATCCACAAGCTTCAGCTTTTCGCCTACAATGTGCGGAAGATTTTCGTGATTGCGACCGGGCCGGTTGCGGTTACTGCACTGTTAAAGCATCGCAGCGGTAACCGGGCCACCCTGCCAGACTTTTTGTCAGCCGGGTGCCCTCCAGCATGGAGGCAGATGGCGACGCTGGTGCCAATCACCTGGCGCCCGGATTACTTCGGGCGGGAACGATACTTATAATCCTTCATTAAAAGGAGTCCGACATGTCAAAAGGGCACTCGTTACAAGACCCTTTCCTGAACGCCCTGCGCAAAGAGCGCATCCCTGTCTCCATCTTTCTGGTTAACGGCATCAAGCTGCAGGGTCAGATCGAAAGTTTTGATCAGTTTGTCATTCTGCTGAAGAACACCGTCAGCCAGATGGTTTACAAGCATGCCATTTCAACCGTCGTTCCGGCCCGTAACGTCAAAATCGCTCATGAAGGCGATGAAGCGGTGGCTGAATAAAGCCGGCGTCGACGTCCTCTGTCTGGATAGCCCGGCGAAGCCGGGCTCGGAGAGTCTGATTGTTTTTTGAACGTGTCGAAGGTGGGGACCGGGCTGTCCTGGTCCACATCGACTTTCCCGAGTCCGACGATCGGGAAGATCCCCAGGAGTTCGAAGAACTGGTGGTGTCTGCGGGTGGTGAGCCGGCCGCTTTTATTGGTGGTTCGCGTTCCAGGCCGCACCCGAAGTATTTTGTCGGTCCCGGTAAGTTGGATGAAATTAAGGCGGCGGTCGCCAGTACCGACGCTGAAGTGGTGTTGTTTAACCACAGTCTCAGCCCTTCTCAGGAACGTAACGTCGAGCGCGCTGTCGAGTGCCGCGTGCTCGATCGTACCGGTCTGATTCTCGATATCTTTGCGCAACGCGCCCGCACCCACGAAGGTAAATTGCAGGTTGAGCTGGCTCAGTTGCAATACCAGAGTACTCGCCTGGTGCGTGGCTGGACTCACTTGGAGCGCCAGAAGGGTGGTATCGGTTTGCGTGGTCCGGGTGAAACCCAGCTGGAAACCGACCGCCGTCTGTTACAGGCGCGCATCAGCAGCATTCACCGCCGCCTGGAAAAGGTGGAGAAACAGCGGAATCAGGGCCGCCGTGCACGCACCCGTTCCGATACCCCGACCGTCTCGCTGGTGGGATACACCAATGCCGGTAAGTCGACGCTGTTTAATGCTTTGACGCAATCTGAGGTCTATGCTGCGGATCAATTGTTTGCGACCCTGGACCCAACGCTGCGTCGGCTCAGCATTCCCGACATGGGCGACATCGTGCTCGCCGATACGGTAGGCTTTATTCGACATTTGCCGCATAAATTAGTGCAGGCATTTAAGGCAACATTGCAGGAAACGGCAGAAGCGGATCTGCTGCTGCATGTGATCGATAGCGCTGACGAAGACCGGGTTGAGAACATCGAGCAAGTTGAAGCCGTACTAGAAGAAATTGGCTCGCTCGACATTCCCCGGCTGGAAATTTTCAATAAGATCGACCTGCTGGATGATTTTGCACCAGCGATCGAACGCGACGATCAGGGCATGCCGATCCGCGTCTGGGTTTCGGCTCAGCGTGGTGACGGTTTGGTCTTGATTCAGGCGGCCATTACCGAGCGTTTGGGTGATGACATCATCGCCCAGCAGCTGGCATTGGCACCGAGCGAATCGGCATTGCGCGCAGCGCTCTATCAACAGAACGCTGTGCTGGGCGAAGCCTATGACGATGCCGGCAATGCCTTACTGGATGTGCGCATTCAGAAGAAAGACCTGAAGCAACTGGTCAAGCACAACGGACTCGATCTGGAACGTTTTGGCCTAGCAGAAATCAAAGAACATTTTGAACATTGATGGTGGGCTTTTTGAGCATTGATGCAGTGCAGCGCCCGGCATCGAAACGGACGGAACACTTGAGAAACGGAGACGACCATGGCGTGGAATGAACCACCAAATGGCAATAATAACGATCAGGATCCCTGGGGGAACCGTCGCCGTCGTGGCAATAACGATGGTCCGCCGGATCTGGACGAGCTGTTAAAACAATTCAACGACAAACTGAGCAAATGGTTTGGCGGTGGCAAAGGCAACAAGGGCGGTGGCTCTAATAAAGGCGGCGGCTCTGCCGGCGGCCTGGGCGCCATCGTCGGCATCCTGGTGGTGCTGGTGGTTGGCTATGCCATCTACGACTCCATCTACACCGTTGATGAATCTGAACGCGCCGTGGTGTTGCGTCTGGGTCAGTTCCATGCGCTGGAAACGCCCGGGTTGCACTTCAAAGTGCCTTTTATCGATACCATCGACCAGAAGGTGAACGTTACCGAAGTGCGTTCTTACCGCCATCAGTCGAGCATGTTGACCGGGGACGAGAACATCGTTTCGGTCACCATGACGGTGGAATATCGCGCTGTTAATGCGCGTGACTTCGCCTTGAACGTACGTCAGCCGGAAACCTCACTGGCCAACGCCGCTGAGTCTGCGCTGCGCCACGTGATGGGCAGTGCGACTTTGGAGCAGGCCTTGACCGTTGGTCGTGACGCCATTCAGGTAGCGGTGCGCGAACGTCTGCAGAATTACCTGACGTCTTACAACGTCGGTATTGAGCTGGCGCAGTTGAACATCAACGACACCTCGCCGCCTTCCGCGGTGCAGGATGCCTTCGATGACGTGATTAAAGCGCGCGAAGACGAACAGCGTCTGATCAACCAAGCCCAGGCTTACGCCAACCAGATTCTGCCGGTCGCCGAAGGTAATGCCCGTCGGCAATTGGAAGAAGCTCAGGGTTATAAAGAGCAGGTTGTGGCACGCGCCACCGGTGAAGCGGATCGTTTCAGCGACATCCTGGCCGCTTACAACGAAGCGCCGGACGTAACGCGTCAGCGTCTCTATCTGGAAACTCTGTCGAACATCTATGAAAACGCGCCCAAGGTGCTGATGGATGTCGAGAACGGCAACAACATGATGTACCTGCCGCTGGATCAGCTGCGTCGCAATAACAGCGCAACTGGCAGCAGCGGTGGCAGTGCCAGCGGCGGCGGTAACGGCGGTGGCAGCGACATTAATAATCTGTCGAACAGCGAAATCCGGAATCTGACCGATCAGATTCTGGGTGAGCTGGATCGTCGTCGCAGTAGCAACTGAGGAGCGAGACAATGAGCAATCGTAATGCACTGGTTCTGGTCGTGCTCGCCCTCTTGGTGTTTCTCGGCATTCAGAGTCTGTTTGTCGTCACCGAAAAAGAGCGCGCCATCAAACTGAAATTTGGTGAAGTGGTTCAGGCGGATTTGTCGCCGGGTCTGCACTTCAAAATTCCGTTTATTGAAGATGTGCGCAAGTTCGACCGCCGTATCATCACTCTGGATACCGACCCGGAACGCTTTATCACCAGCGAGCAGAAAGGTCTGGAAGTCGACGCCTATATCCAATGGCGCATCGACAACGTGCGTGACTACTACACCGCCACCAGTGGTGGCGACCTGTTCCGCGCCAATTCCATTTTGGAAAGCCGGATTAACTCCGGTCTGCGTGATGCCTTCGGTCTGCGTACGCTGCGCGAAGTGGTGTCCGGCCGTGGCCAGGAAGAACCGCTGTCGACCGGTGGTCGCATCGAAGATGAAGGTGAGCGTGATCGCTTAATGCGCCAGGTAACCCAGCAGATCAACCAGTTTGCTGATGGCCTGGGTATCGAAGTGATCGACATCCGCATCAAGGCCATCGACCTGCCGCAGGAAGTGTCGCAGGACGTATTCAGCCGGATGCGCTCCGACCGTGAACAGGAAGCGCGCCGTTTCCGTTCTAACGGTGAACGTCAGGCCGAAGAGATTCGCGCCTCGGCCGATCGTCAGCGCACGGTGATTCTGGCTGAAGCCTTCCGTGAAGCCGAGCAGTTGCGTGGTGAGGGCGATGCTGAAGCCTCGCGCATTTACTCCAGCTCTTTCGGTCAGGATGAAAACTTCTACGCCTTCTACCGCAGCTTGCAGGCCTATCGCGAAAGCTTCAGCGAAGGCAGCGACCTGATGGTGCTGGATCCGGAAAGCGACTTCTTCCGCTTTATGCGGGATCAGAACGGCGCGAATTAGGATAACGGAAGACGCTGGACGGGAGAGGCTGGACGCTGAAAAGCAAAAACCCCTTGGGGGTTTCCCGTCCTAAGTGTAGAATTCGTTAACCGGGCTCCTTGCCCGGTTTTTTTGTGCCCAATGAATGGTTTTTTGCTGTGAGTAGCCGTCTTGGGGTTCTTTAAACGCAGATCACAAATGGAATAGTGTCCTGGCATGACCATCGCTGAACGCTGGCTATTGCCGGACGGCATTGAAGAAATTCTGCCGCCGGAAGCCGCACGCATCGAGGCGCTTCGCCGCCTGTTGCTCGACGAATACCGCGCCTGGGGGTATGACCTGGTCATACCGCCGAACGCCGAATACCTCGAATCCCTGCTCACCGGCGTCGGCCACGACCTGGATCTGCTGACCTACAAGCTGACCGATCAAGCCACTGGCCGGTTAATGGGCCTGTCGGCCGATAAAACCCAGCAAGTTGCCCGTCTGGATGCGCATTCGATGCCGCGCCAGGGTGTGTCTCGTTACTGCTATTCCAGCGACATTCTGCACGCCCGCGCCACTCACTTGCTGTCCAGTCGCAGTCCGATTCAGATCGGTGCCGAGCTGTACGGTTATTCCGGCAGCGAAAGCGATGTCGAAATCGTCTCGCTGATGCTGGCGTCGTTGACCAAAGCCGGCCTGGCCGAGGTATCACTGGATTTGGGGCATATCGGCATTTACCGCGCCTTGATTGAAGGTGCCGAACTCGGCGCTGACGCTCAGGCCGAGCTGTTTGAACTGCTGCGTCTGCGGGCGCTGCCGGATTTGCGTACCTGGCTGAAAAAAGCCGAGCTGGATAAACGTTACAAAGGCTGGCTGGCAATGCTGCCGGAATGCCACGGCTCTATCGATGCATTAAGTGAATGGCGCCAGACTTTCGACGGCGCTCCGCAAAGCGTTTTTGAAGCGCTCGATACACTCGAAGGCATCGCGCGGCTGTTGCGTGAGCGCTTCCCGGAACTGCGCATCCACCTCGATCTGGCCGAACTGCGCGACTACAACTACCACACCGGTCTGGTGTTCTCGGCGTTCGTGCCGGGCTTTGGTCAGCCGGTTGCCAAGGGCGGTCGTTACGACGCCACTGGCAAGGTGTTTGGCCGGTCGCGTCCGGCGACGGGTTTTTCTTCCGACCTGAAAATTCTCGCCAGCCAGACACTCGGTCAATGGCACGAAGCGGCCGCTATTTTGGCACCCGCAGCGGGACCGGCGGGTTTGGATGCAAAAATTACCGAGTTACGCGCCGAGGGCGAGCGGGTGATTCAGGTGTTTAGCGACCAGACGCATCTGGACGAACTGAACTGTGATCGTGAACTGGTGCAGCAAGGCGAACGCTGGACCGTACAACCTTTAACCAAGCAACAGGCAAACTAACGATGGGCAAAAACGTTGTCGTACTCGGCACCCAATGGGGTGACGAAGGCAAAGGCAAGATCGTTGATCTACTGACCGAAAAAGCCGCCGCTGTGGTGCGCTTTCAGGGCGGCCACAACGCCGGTCATACACTGGTCATTGATGGCGTCAAAACCGCACTGCATCTGATTCCATCCGGCATTCTGCGCCAGGGCGTCAGCTGTATCATCGGCAATGGCGTGGTGCTGTCCATTGAAGCGCTGTTGACGGAAATGGCCATGCTCGAAGAGCGCGGCGTACCAGTGCGCGAGCGCTTGTCGATCAGCCAGGGTTGCCCGCTGATTTTGCCGGTGCACAGTGCGCTCGATCAGGCGCGTGAAAAGCGTCGCGGCAACGCCAAGATCGGTACGACAGGGCGCGGTATTGGCCCGGCTTACGAAGATAAGGTCGCGCGTCGCGGCGTGCGTCTGGGCGATGTGTTCCAGGACGATTTCGAAGCCAAGCTGACCGAGTTGATGGATTACCACAACTTCGCGCTGACCGGTTATTACGGCGAGCCTGCCATCGATGTGAAACAAACTCTGGCCGAGACCCGCGAACAGGCGGAAAAAATCCGCGACATGATCATCGACACCGTCAGCAAGGTGCACGGCATCCGCGAAGCCGGTGGCGACATCATGTTTGAAGGCGCTCAGGGTTCGTTGCTGGATATCGACCACGGCACCTATCCCTACGTGACTTCCTCTAACACCACCGCCGGTGGTGTGGCGACCGGTTCTGGTGTGGGTCCTTTGTATCTGGATCAGATCATGGGCATCACCAAGGCTTACACCACTCGCGTGGGTGCCGGTCCGTTTCCGACCGAATTGTTTGACGACGACGGCAAGCATCTGGCCAAACAGGGCAACGAGTTCGGTACCACCACCGGTCGTCCGCGTCGTTGTGGCTGGTTTGATGCGGTCCTGGTGCGTCACTCCATTCGCATCAACTCCATCAACGCCATCTGTCTGACCAAGCTGGACGTGCTCGATAACCTCAAGACCGTCAAAGTCTGCACCGGTTATCAGGATGAGAACGGTCAGGCGGTGGAATGGCCAGCCTCCGCCGAAGCTTTTGAAAAAGTGACGCCGGTCTACGAAGAACTGCCGGGCTGGCAACAGTCAACCGTCGGCGCCCGTTCGCTGGACGATTTGCCAACCGAAGCACGCGATTACATCGCCTATTTGGAAAAGGCCATCGGCGCCCCCATCGACATCGTATCGACCGGGCCGGACCGCACCGAAACCATCGTGTTGCGCCACTCGTTCGATATTAAATAACCGCCAGCATGTGGCTGACACTGGGTTATAATGCCTGCTGTCAGTCACTGCTTTTTTAATTTGTAAGGACACTTTCCTATCAGTCGAGATTCTAACGCTGACCCGCACCATAAGCGGGAAGCTGCAAAATACGAAAACCCCATTCCCAGTCGGGAATTCATTCACGCCCACCTGGAACAACGCCAGGGGCCGGCGACGCACCCTGAGCTGTGCGCCGAACTGGGCCTCACCGGCGAAGACGATATCGAAGCGCTGCGCCGCCGTCTGATCGCCATGGTCCGTGACGGCCAATTACTCTGTTCGCGCAAAGGCGCCTTCGGTCTGATCGACAAGATGGACCTGATCAAAGGTCGCGTTCAGGGTCACCCCGATGGTTTCGGCTTTCTGATTCCAGAGCAGGGCGGCAAAGATTTTGTGCTCACCCATCGTCAGATGCGCTGCTGTTTCGACGGCGATATTGTGCTGGCGCGCAAAGGCGAGCGTGATCATCGCGGCCGTATCGAAGCCATCATTGTCGAAGTACTGGAACAGAACACCCAGGAACTGGTCGGTCGCTTTTCCAGTGAAGGCGGTTTTGGCCGCGTACTGCCGGAAAACCGCCGCGTCAGCCACGACATTTTAATTCCCCCGGGCGATGAAGCCGGCGCCCAGGAAGGCGATGTGGTTGTGGTCAGCATTATTGAGCAACCCAAGATTCGTCGTCAGCCAATCGGCAAGGTCAGCGAAGTGCTGGGCCAGCATATGGACCCGGGCATGGAGATCGACATTGCGCTGCGCACCTACGATATTCCGCATACCTGGCCGTACGAAGTTGAAGAAGAAATCACCGGCTTGAGTGAAACGGTCGATGAAGCCGACAAAGCCAATCGCATCGATCTGCGCGACAAAGCCTTCGTCACCATCGATGACGAAACCGCGCGTGATTTCGACGACGCCATCTTCGCCGAACCGGTAAAAGGCGGTGGCTGGAAACTCTACGTGGCCATTGCCGATGTTTCCCATTACGTCGAAGTCGGCGCACCGCTGGATGTGGAAGCGCGTTCGCGTGGTACTTCGGTCTACTTCCCCGAGCAGGTTATTCCGATGCTGCCGGAAGTGCTGTCCAACGGCCTCTGTTCGCTGAATCCTGAAGTCGATCGACTGACTCTGGTTTGTGAAATGACCGTCACAGCACGCGGCGATATTCAGTCCTATCGTTTTATGGAAGGGCTGATTTATTCGCATGCGCGTCTGACTTATTCCAAGGTTGGTCCGGCTCTCGATCCGGAGACCGCCACCGAAGCGCGTGCCGAAATCGAACGCGATCACGGTGCCCAGGTGTTGAAAAACATCACCACCTTGCGCGAACTGTTTAAGCTGTTCCGGTTCCAGCGCCAGCAGCGCGGTGCCATCGATTTTGAGACCACCGAAACCCGCATCGTGTTCGATGACGATCGTAAGATTGATCGCATCGTGCCCAGCCAGCGCAACGACGCTCACCGTCTGGTCGAAGAGTGCATGCTCTCCGCCAACGTCTGCGCGGCGGACTTCCTGCAACAACTGGAAATTCCTGCGCTGTATCGGGTGCACGATGTCCCCTCGGCTGAGCGTTTGGAAAACCTGCGCGCTTACCTGGGGCAACTGGCGTTAGACCTGTCCGGTGGTGAAAAACCCCACGCCCGCGATTACCAAAAGCTGCTGGCGACGATCAAAGGTCGGGAAGATTTCAATCTTATCCAGACCATGATGCTGCGTTCAATGAACCAGGCGGTTTATCAGCCGGACAACATCGGTCACTTCGGTCTGGCGTTCGAAGCCTATACCCATTTCACCTCGCCGATTCGTCGTTACCCGGATTTGTTAGTGCATCGCGCCATTCGTTCGGTGATTCGCTCGGACAAGAAAACCAAGCTGGTTAATCGTGTCGAGGGTGCGCCCAAGCTGGATGCGCAGAACATCTACCCCTACGACTACGCCGCCATGCTGGAATTGGGCGAGCATTGCTCAATGACCGAGCGTCGCGCCGACGAAGCCACCTGGGATGTGGTCGCCTGGTTGAAGTGCGAATACATGAAAGATCACGTTGGTGATGAATATGAAGGCTCGGTGTCTTCGGTCACCAACTTCGGTTTGTTCGTGCAGCTCGATGACGTCTACGTCGATGGTTTGGTGCATGTGTCGTCGTTGCAAAGCGACTACTACCAGCTTGATGAAACCGCTCACCGTCTGGTCGGTGAACGGACCCGTGTCAGCTATGGTCTGGGTGATCGTTTAACGGTACGGGTAATGCGCGTTGATCTGGATGATCGCAAGATCGATTTCGAACTGGCCGATGGCGAGGTGCGCAAGGTCAAGCATCCGGGACCGGCGGCGGGCAAAAAGAAAGCCGGAGCCAAAAAGGCCGGGGCCAAAAAAGCCAGCTCCAAAAACACCCAGTCCGATAAGCCCAATCGCAAGCGCAAACGCCGTACCTAAGGTTTCAGTTGATGTCAGACGTTCAATGGATTTATGGCTTGCACGCTTGTCAGAGTGCGTTGGAAAACCAAGCCGACCGCGTGCGCGAATTGGTACTGCTGAAAGGTCGTCAGGATAAACGCATCCAGGCGGTACTCGATCAGGCGCGTAACAGCGGCATCAAATTCCGCTGGCTGGAGCGCGATGCCTTCGAGCGCCTGGTGCATCAGCAGCAACTGGGCGATGCCCGTCATCAGGGTGTGTTGATTCAGATGCTGGCCGCGCCGGTGCTCGATGAAGCGGGCCTGGATGAACTGCTCGATGGCCTCAATCGGCCCGCCTTATTGCTGGTGCTCGATGGCGTTACCGACCCCCATAACATCGGTGCCTGTTTGCGTTCAGCCGATGCTGCCGGCGCCGATGCGGTGATTGTCCCCAAAGACAAGTCCGCCAGCCTGACGCCGACGGCAGTGAAAATCGCCAGCGGCGCGGCCGATACCGTCCCCTTTGTTGTCGTCACCAACCTGGCGCGCACCCTGGAACAGATCAAGGCGCGCGGCATTTGGGTATACGGTGCGGCGGGCGAGGCCCAGGCGTCACTCTATCAGAGTGATTTCAGCGGCGCTGTTGCGCTGGTGCTGGGCGCCGAAGGTAAAGGTTTGCGGCGCCTAACGCGCGATACCTGCGATGGCCTCTTTATGATCCCCATGGCCGGTCAGGTGAGCAGCCTGAATGTCTCGGTAGCGGCCGGCATCTCCCTGTTTGAAGCCGTTCGGCAACGTCTGCCTAACTGAACTCCAGTTTTTTCTCTCTGCTAACGGGCGCTCTGACAGCGCCCGTTTTTCGTTGTAACTCCCCAACTGATCTCAACTCTTTTCAAACCAAAGGGGGCGGACAGATGTGCGCCCTTTTCCATTTCCTCTCCTTGCAGGCCCCGTATGCTGATAACAGGGCTGGATCGGCCCTAGGCGGCATTGCCTATAGGGACAAGGAGGCTCTGAATAACTCGCACGAGACTCTGCGCGAGGCTAAAAGGGTCTGCCGCAAGGCGTGACTCGCCGGCAATGGCCTAGTCCTTGTCAAGAGTCGCAACGCGGCGGCAGGCTCTTTTAGCCCGCGCCCTACGGGGCTTGCAGAGGAATCCGGATGCCGTGTTGCACTCCTTTGAAAGGTCTCGACCTTCCTGCAGTCGTGCGCCTTGCTTCCGAATCCCTCTGCAAGCCAGAGCCTTGTGCGAGTTGTTCAGAGGCTCCTAAGGGAAAATAGATGGGCGGTGCTCCTTTCATTCAACTTGATAGGAAGGTGAGTTCCATGATCAATCCAATCCGTACCCTGACTGCCGGCCCGGGCCTCGAAGCCCGCTACCTGATTCTTGGCGATCGGCAGGGCGATCGTCTGCCTCTGGTGTATTTGGGCGGCGCATTCCAGACCTGTGAGAACGTCGAGCGGACCTTGCGCCAAATCTACGCACATCGCCAGGTGGTCATTATCGAAATGCCGGGCTTCGGTGATACACCGGTGGTGCCGCGCAGTGTGCCGACGGCAACCATCGCCGCCAGCGTCGGCCTGGTGGTTGAACATCTCGATATCGGTCGTTTCGATCTGATTGGCTGCAGCTATGGCGGGCTCTTTGCGCTGGATGTCGCCGCACGTTTCCCCGACTCAGTACGGCGCATCATTCTGGCCGGCACCAGCCCCTTTCCAGCACCCACCGAGCGCGGCCTGCATCTGTGCCTGAACCTGCTTGAGCATGGCGAATATCAGTCTTTTGCGGAGTTGTTTGCGCAATTGGCGATTACCTTGCCCAACCCGACCAAACGCAAGCTGCTGCGTCAGCGGTTACTGGTATCGCTGGCCGAACGGCCTGAGTCGGTCTACGAACGCTTCCGGGAGAACACCCAGCGGCTGTTGCTGATGAAGTCGATTCCGCCATTCACCCACCATCCAACCCTATTGCTCGATGGTGAGGCCGATACCTTTACCGACCCGGGCTGGATGCAGAAACAGGCACGGCTTAACGACAACCTCAGCGTCGACCTGCTGCCGGGCTGCGACCACTTCTTCCATATCGAAGACAAGGCCGCCACCGCGCGGGCGATTGGTGACTATCTGGATTGTGACCTAAGCCAGCCGGAGCGGCGCCTGGCCTGATTGGCTCCGCTGCACTTTAACCAAAGGGAGCTTCGGCTCCTTTTTTTGGTTCGGCGTATCGAGGCCTGCTGTGATGTACCACTCAAAACGTCAAAAAATTGACCGTTTACTAAGTAAAAAAAGACAATAATCCCCCGGTGCATGAATGGGCCCGGCACGAAGGAGCGTTGCCCATGCCAACTCACCCTCAGGGAGGATTGTTTGATGTTTGATTTACTGTCTGGTCGGCAGGGAACTGCCCGGCTGAATTATTGGATGTTATGGCCGGTATCGCTGGCCATTGTGTTTGGTTTAACGGCCTGTGATTCGGGCGGGAGCGGTCGCGGTGGAGTCGATATCAAACGTCCACCGTCTGTGGAACTCAGCGCCTGGGTAGGGGAGAACAATAGCGAATTGACCGTAACCGGGGAGTTTAAGGAGCAGGCTATCAATCTGTTCACCTTCAGCAACCCCGACTGTGCGTTAAGCCTGCATGAAAAATGCTCCAAGCAATACCCCATTACCACCAGCCCGACAGTGGTGGACGCGGACTCTTATCTCACCCTCACCCAACCCGCCTATACCCACCTGCAGAGCGGTGATTTCCAAGCTGATAACGTGCTCAGTGCCCAGCGTTTTTCACCCAGAGCTGAACATCAGGTGGCCTATTTTAAAGGGCGGTTTTGGCTGGTCGGTGGTGCTAGTTATGGCGCAGATGACCTCTGGTCGTCCATTGACGGCCGCAACTGGGTGCCGCACACCTCTGCCAAAAAAGGGTCGCTTAGCGAAACTGGCTTGTTTACCTCTTTAGAAGAGCATCAACTGGTGGTCTTTGATGCGGCCGAAGAAGCTGGGGCTGAGGATCTGGGTGAACAGCTTTGGGTGATTGGTGGTAACGGTACGAATCAAGTCTGGTCATCTACCAATGGTATTGAGTGGACATTGCATACAGAGGGCGAGCATTTTACTGAACGCGACGATCATCAAGTGGCGGTGTTTGATTCCGATGATGACGGTCAAACCGAACTGTGGATGCTGGGTGGATATGGTGTTGGAAGTGCTGAGGATAGTGATGAGACATATCTGGCCGATGTTTGGAAATCGACGAATGGTATTAATTGGACGAAACAGACGCTGACGCTCGGCAGCGCCTCTAAGGAGGAAAAACTGTTTTCAGCCCGGTATGACCACCAACTGGTGGCCTTCGATGCCGGTGATGGCCAGGGCGCTCAGCTGTGGTTGATTGGGGGTGAAGATGATGGGGGTTATTTAAACGACATCTGGTCATCGCCGGATGGTGTGACCTGGACGGGCCATGGCAACGCCGTCGATGCAGCAGATACCAGCGATGACCCGAAAGAGGCTTTTACCGCTCGGTATGGTCATCAAGTGGTGGCGTTTGACGCCGAAGACGGTCGTGGAATGCAGCTATGGCTGGTGGGCGGTTATGGTCCTGAGGATTACCACAATGATGTTTGGTCGTCGTCCAATGGCACCCAATGGACTGAACTCCAACCCTCGAATCCCTTAGCGGCTACTTTTTCAGCACGCGAAGGGCACCAGCTTTTGGTGGCTGACAGCAATGCCGATGGCCATAACGAGCTCTGGTTGGTGGGCGGCAAGGATGATTCTAATTACTGGAATGATGCCTGGTCCAGCCGCAACGGCCGCGATTGGCTGTTGCAATCACCCTACGCCGACTTTAGCGCGCGCACAGGCCATCAAGTCGTGGTCTTCGATGGCGGTGACGGCGAGCAATTCTGGCTGGTGGGTGGTGGTGACGGCCACTATAGCAATGCGGTCTGGTCGTCGCGTGATGGCATCCATTGGACACAACGCCCCGCCGTCAACAGCGAAGAAGGTGCAGACTTGTTTTCGCCCCGTACCGGTCACCAATTGGTGGTCTTTAATGGCGCTGCAGTGGATGGCCTGGGTCCGCAGCGGTTGTGGCTGATCGGTGGCTATAGCAGTGAATATGGTCGGCTAAACGATCTCTGGTCTTCTTCCGATGGCCTTGTCTGGACCCAGCGTAAAGCTCAAGGTCAAAGCTGTGGCACTGGCAATCAAAATAATAAGCAGAGTGAGTGCATTTTTTCCGGTCGTTCCGGGCACCAGGTGGTGGTCTTTGATCCGACTGAAATTGCCCCCGAGGGCAGTGTTGAGGAGGTGGCTCAGGTTGCACAGGAATTGCTGTGGCTGGTTGGGGGTTATGATAACAATAGTGCAACAAAAGCGACGAATGATATCTGGTCATCCCCCGACGGCGTTACCTGGACTCACCATACAGAAGCCAGTAACAGTGAGATGGACCTCAATAATAACGTTCCCATGCCGTTGTTCGATGCTCGCACTGGTCACCAGTTGGTGGTATTTGATGGGGCTAAAGTAAAGGATAAGCCAGAATTGGGTCCACAGCGGTTATGGCTGATTGGTGGATACAGATACTCTCCCAGTTATACAGCTCTAAATGACATCTGGTCCTCAGCCGATGGCATTGTCTGGACAAAACGCGAAGACCCCGATTGCGAGGCCAGTGCCAACTGTCTGTTTTCTCCGCGCGATGGGCATCAGGTGGTGGTCTTTGATCCTGAAGAGGGCGAAGGCGAGTTGCCGGTACAGCAAGACAAGCTTTGGCTGATTGGGGGTGGAAATAAAAACGATATTTGGTCATCAGAAAACGGTATTGCCTGGACCAAAGCGGATAAATCTGGTGCTTTTTCAGGTCTATATTATCATCAGGCGGTCGCCCATAGCACTGACCCAAACAATCCAAACAAGGCGTTGTGGTTGATTGGAGGGCAACTGGCATATAGCCCCAGCAACCAAGTCTGGCGCTCCACGAACGGCACAGACTGGCGATTGTCGGTTAAGGGAACGCTGTCGGCGAATTAATGAAGAAATAGGGTCAGTTATTGCTAGCCGCCATAGTCGTGAATTTCGCGGCACTCATAGTGGCTAGCGCAAAGCGATAAAAAGGGGAGCTTCGGCTCCCCTTTTTGCGTTAGCAGGCTGGAATAATCACGCCACCAACTCATCCAAAAAGCTGGTGCCATAATCCATGGCCGGCAGGTCGAAATAATCCGCCAGTGTCTGGCCGATGTCGGCGAAGGTTTCCCGTTCACCCAGGTTGATCGCCTGCATCTGTTTGCCGTACACCAACACCGGGATGTGCTCGCGGGTATGGTCGGAACCGGGCCAGGTCGGGTCGCAACCGTGATCGGCGGTCATCACCAGAATATCGTCGTCGCGCATCACCGCCAGCAGTTCCGGCAGGCGTGCATCAAAACGCTCCAACGCAGCGGCGTAACCGGCGACGTCGCGGCGGTGGCCGTAAGAGGAATCGAAATCGACGAAGTTGGTGAAGACGATGCTGCGGTCGTTCGTCGTTTTTACTTGCTCTAGGGTGGCATCGAACAAAGCATCCAAACCAGTGGCCTTTACCTTGCGGCTGATGCCGACCTGGGCATAGATATCGGCGATTTTGCCGATGGAAATCACTTCGCCCTGGTTCTCGGTCAGCTTCTGCAGGATGGTCGGGCTCGGCGGCGGCACCGCCAGATCACGACGGTTGCCGGTGCGCTGGAAGCTCTCTGCATCGGCGCCGATAAAGGGACGGGCGATGACGCGGCCGATGTTGTATTCATCGACCAACTCGCGCGCTACCTGACAGACTTCCATCAACCGATCCAGACCGAAGGTTTCTTCGTGGCAGGCAATCTGAAACACGCTGTCGGCCGAGGTGTAGACAATCGGTTTGCCGGTGGCGCAGTGTTCTTCGCCCAGGCGTTTGATGATTTCCGTGCCCGAAGCGTGGCAGTTGCCGAGTACGCCGGGCAGATTGCAGCGTTCAATCAGATCGTTAAGCAGGCTCGGTGGGAAAGAGTTGTCTTCCTCTTTGAAGTAGCCCCAGTCGTATAAGACGGGCACGCCGGCGATTTCCCAATGGCCGCTCGGCGTGTCTTTGCCGCTCGACAGTTCGCGCGCATAACCGAAGCTGCCGGTGAAGGTCTCCCCGGTGTGCATGCCGGCCGGCACCTGGCCGCCGGCGCTGTCGGTGGCGGCCTGAATCAGCCCAAGTCGGGTCAGGTTGGGCAGTTGCAGCGGGCCGGAACGGCCTTTATCAGCCTTGCCTTCGGCGCACCACTGGGCGATATGGCCCAGCGTATTGGCGCCGACATCGCCAAAGCGGTCGGCATCGGCGCTGGCGCCAATACCGAATGAATCCAGAACCAGAATGATGGCGCGTGCCATAGCAAACCTCCTCAGTGCGCAAATCGTTGATGGATGACGCTCAGTTCATCGATCGGCCGATCGGTGATCGGCATAGCGCTGCGCAGTCTTTGTTGCAATTCAGCCAGTTGGTCGTCGCTGCGCAGATGGGCGATGGCCAATGGCTCACCGGCTTCAATATAGTGGCCGGGTTTGACGATGCGGGTCAGGCCGACGGCGGCGTCAATGCGTTGATCGGCACGGGTGCGGCCACCACCCAGCGCTACCACGGCCAGACCAATATCGCGCACTGTCAGCGCTTGAACATAGCCGGACTGCGCTGCGGTGATGGGCTTGATAATGGGGGCTTTGGGCAGAACTTCATCCCAGCATTCGAGGATGTCCGCCGGTCCACCCAGAGCGCTGATCATACGCGCAAAGCGTTCGGCCGCAGCACCGCTATCGAGCGCCTTGAGCAACTGGGCGCGGGCGTTATCGAGCGAATCGGCCAGGCCGCCGCTGAGCAGCATTTCCGCGCCCAGCGCCAGCGTCACTTCGTGCAAAGCGGCATCGCGCGGGCCGCCGGTCAGGTATTCGACCGCCTCCGCAACTTCCACCGCATTACCCGCCGAACGCGCCAGCACCTGGTTCATATCGGTGAGCAGGGCCGTGGTTTTTACCCCGGCGCCTTCGGCGACAGCGACAATGCTTTGCGCCAGTTGTTCACTGAGTTCCGGCGTCGGCATAAAGGCACCGCTGCCAACTTTGACGTCCATCACCAGCGCATCCAAGCCTTCGGCGAGTTTTTTCGACAGGATGGAAGCGGTGATTAAATCCAGGCTTTCCACCGTGGCGGTAACATCGCGGATGCCATAGAAACGCCGATCGGCCGGTGCCAGATCGCCGGTCTGGCCGATGATGGCAACGCCGCAATCGCGCACTGTCTGTTCAAACCGGGCATTGGCCGGAAAAGGGTTGTAGCCGGGAATGCTTTCCAGCTTGTCGAGCGTGCCGCCGGTGTGGCCCAAACCGCGACCGGAAATCATCGGTACATAACCGCCGCAGGCAGCGACCATGGGGCCGAGCATTAAGCTGACCACATCGCCGACACCGCCGGTGGAATGTTTGTCCAGCACCGGGCCGGGCAGGTTCCAGCTCAGTACCTTGCCGGAATCGCGCATGGCGAGCGTCAGAGCGACACGTTCGTCCAGCGTCAGGCCGTTGAAATAGACCGCCATGGCGAAGGCGCCAATCTGGCCTTCGCTGATCGATTCGTCCTTAATACCCTGGACGAACCAGCGCAGTTCGGCATCGCTCAGCGTCTGGCCGTCGCGTTTGCGACGGATGATTTCCTGCGGCAAAAACATCTCAGTAACCGCTGCCTGAAGGCGCAGACGGCGCGGCACCCAATGTCGTCAGCAGGTCGTTAAGCAGGCTGGAAGCGCCAAAGCGGAAATGGTCGGCGTTGATCCAGTCTTTACCCATAAGGCGTTCGGCCAGCGCCAGATATTCACCGGCTTCTGCCGTGGTGCGGATGCCGCCGGCGGCTTTGAAGCCGACGTCCTTACCGCTGTCGGCAATGGCTTGCAGCATAATCTCGGTGGCTTCGAGGGTGGCGTTAACCGCTACTTTGCCAGTGCTGGTTTTAATAAAGTCGGCTCCGGCGGCGATGGCAATATCGCTGGCCTGACGAATCAGTTCAGCGCTTTTTAATTCACCGCTTTCAATGATGACCTTGAGTTTCACCGCCGCACCGCAGGCGGCTTTGCAGGCACTCACCAGTTCGGCTGGGGTTTTGGTATCGCCAGCGATCAAGCTTTTGTAGGGCAGCACGACATCGACTTCGTGCGCACCGGCGGCGACGGCATCGCGCGTTTCGCGCACGGCGCGGTCGATATCGTCGCTGCCATCAGGGAAGTTGGTGACGGTGGCAACACGCACTTGGCTCAGGCCACGCTGGACCAGCGTTTTACGCGCCACATCGATAAAGGCGGGGTAGACACAGACCGCAGCGGGACTGCCAAAAGGCGTCTGCGCCGATTCGCACAGCGCCGCAATAACGGCCTCGTTGTCGGTGTCGTTGAGGCTGGTCAGATCCATCAGACTCAGTGCCTGACGGGCAAGGGAGGCATTGTCTGTCATTTATTGTCCAAATGGTCAGATTATGCGCGGCAATTTTAGGCGCAAGAACCGCCAAACACAATTGCCGCCGGCTGCGTTTTGGGGCTTTACACCCTGAGTTAGGCAAGGGCGCGATAAGACTTGTGCCGGTAATTGTTGGGTTAGCATCTTTTGACAGTTATTTATCGGTGAAAAAGATGGCAAACTGTCGCCTTTCGATGGACCAAAGAGGCGCCTGTCGCGCCATCTGTTAGGAGACACGTGTGATTCGAGCATCGCAGTACGCCATCCTCTGGGTGGTTACCTTGATTCTTTGGGGAGCCTCATTGGTAGGTCTCCTTTTTTTTGGTTTGAACGCGCTGGATACTCAATCGTTATTGATTCTTTTGGGTCTGGTTGCGTTGGCCGGTGGCGCCTCGTTAACAGCGCTTAACCAATGCCAAAACCGGGTGACGGAAGCTTATAAGGAACTGAGCCGTGTGCGTCGCTCGTTGCAGGAAAGTCATTTGGAAATTGATCGTTATGAATACGAATCCAAGCAAAGTGCTGACCTGCGCCGTCTGGTATTAACCTCCGCCCAGGAAAAAGATCAGGCGCTCGACAGCATGGCGCTGGCGTTGAATACCGCCATGGCAGAAGTGCTGACCTTGGCAACATCCGAAGAAGCCGATGCTCGTGATCGCATCAAAGAACGTGCTGAATTGATGCAACGTTATGCCGAAGATTTGCGCGCTCTGGCACGCCTGGAATTGAAGTCCGAAGTGCCACGCCATGAAGATGTGAATTTCCTCAACCTGGTCGAGCGGTTTCTCGATGAGTGGAACCGTTACGGTCGCTCGCGCGATGTTAAAATCAAGCTGGAACATCAGGAAGACCAACTGCCGCTGGTATCCGACGTTAACTGGTTGCATAACCTGCTGACGCGCGCCATTCAGGCTTTGGTGCGAATGAACCGTGAATCCACGATCGATGTGCATCTGATCGGTTATATCGATGCCGAATTGGGCGATGCCTTGCGCGTTACGCTTAATGCGCGTGGTCGTCGTCTCGATGCCGAACAGCTGGCCTCTTCGGTATCCGGTTATACCCGCATTATCGATCAGGGTGCTGATGTTGGACCGGGCTTATCCTTTGTCGTGGCGCGTCGTCTGGCGCAAATGCTGCAGGGTTATCTGGAAGTGAACGACAGTGGCACGGGTACCGAAGTGGTGTTGGTATTGCCACGGCGCCTGGATGACGCCATGGACGAAGAAGACGCTTAATAGCGTTGCAGTCTCAGCGATAAATAAACCACAACCTGCCGCCGCTTAACGCGGCGGCAGGTTGTTGAAGGTTGGCGTTACCCAGCGAGCGTCAGCTTGAACATCCGCCGGTTCATCGGCCGGATAGAAACCGATCAAACCCTGCCCATGCTCGTTGTAATCGCGGGCCATGCCATCGCCCACCTGATGCAATACCAGGCGGCGACTGCCTTCTGCAATAAACTGCGATTCAAAGAAACGCACGAAGCCATCCAGACTGATGTTGTCCACTTCACCGGCCAGACGTTGACCGGTATTGAAGTTGGGGTTGTCGTCGATGATGGCGTTCCAATAGCGCTGACTGAGGTCGTATAAATTATCCGCCGGCGCCGTCAGACTGGTTTCCAGTCCCTGTTTGAAACTGCGGAATTCGGCTTCGCTCATGCTGCGCATCCGTTGTGCAAAACGCGTCATAAAGCGATCAGAATAAAGTTGCAGCAGGGCCGGATCGGTCGAGGGTGATTGGATATAAACCACCAGGCCGGGCCAGTCGTGTACCGAGTGCGCGCGGGCAAAGACCACATAACCGAGCTGTTCCTGAGTGCGCAGTTCGGTGAAGTAGGGAGTATTGAGTACCTGGCCGGCGAGGGCGTAGAGCGCGCGTTCGCGCAAGCTGTCGTTAGTGCCCTGATAGTAGCCGAGCAGGGCGGAGTCGTTATGGTCAATGGACAGCTCATGGCGGTAGCGACGGCTCGCCAGCGCCGCGATTTGCGCCTCTACCTTCGGTGCATTGGCCGATGGTGGCAACATCAGGCGGGCGCGATCGGCCAGGTCGATGGCGGCCTGCTGCGTCATGTTGCCGTGCACCAGCAGCGTCAGTCGATGATTGGCCAGCCAGCGGTCGCGCAGTTCATTGAGGTCGGTCGGAGTGACCTCTTCCAGCGCTGCCAACAATTCATCCGGAGTCTGCGAATCCTCAATCAGGAATTGGCTTAAGCGACGGAACAACTGATTAACCACCGGATCTTCATCGGCGTTGCGCAGGCGTCGGGCCAGGTCGTCTTTGAGGCGTGCAAAACGATCCGGGTCAATGCTGTGCTCGGCCAACTCCACCAGAATGGTATCGAACAGGGTCGGCAAGGGTTCACTGAAACCGTATAAACGCAGATGCATGCCGCGGCTGTTGGTGGAAAGTCCGTAGCCGGAACCGGCCAGGCCAGCGGCATAACGGAATTCGCTCAGCGCATCGTCAACCAGGTCCAGATACAGCTGGGCCATCACACGGTCACGCGCGCTGGTGCGGGTTTCCGGTGTTTCGATGAGCATGGAAATGTCCAGCTTGGGCGTGCGGAACTGGTCATCCTGTTCGAACCAGAGTTCATAACCCGGCGCCGTTTGCACGATCTGTGGCTGGTTTTTGTAGAGGCTGCTGCTCGGCCCTTGCAGTGGCAGTACGTCCAGATCGTCGGGAATAAACGGATTGGCGTCCGGTAATTTCAAGGTATCGCTGGTGTTGGGATTGCGCCATTGCGCCAGAGTGTTGCCCGACAGCGGGGTCAGGCTGTAAGGCGTGTCATACCAGCGGCTGCGCACATCCTCGGTGGCTTCAGGGTGCATCAAAACCACCAGGGCGTTATCGGGCTGGAGATAGCCGAGCCAGTCGCGCAGCGTATCGTCATCGAAATCGTTCAGTTGGTAAGGCCCGCGCAATACTTCTTTGGCGGGGTAGACCGACAGCCGTTCGGCCAGCCGCTGTACCGTGGCAGCCGGGTCGACTTTTTCGGCAAATTCGAAATTCACGTCGTTGATGTCGGCCAGTTCGTCGTAGCGCCATTCTTCAAGACCTTGATCGGCAATCAACTGCAAATACTCAAACGCCAGACCCGCGACATCCTGCCAGTTTTCCAGGCCGGTCCGGGTGAGCTGCACACTGAGCGTGAACTGATCATTGCTGGCGGTTACATCGCCGCTGCGGGCACTGAGTGCCTCAGCCCAGCCGCGCGCTTTGAGCTCGGAAATTAAACTGCCACTGGTTTCCTGGCCCAACAGATAGGCAATAAATTCGCCCGGCTTGGTGTCCAGTTCATCCAGATTACCCGGTACCGGAAAACGCAGTTGCAACAGCCGGGTTTCGCGGCGCGGTTGGATTTCAACCAGAAACGGCAAGTCAGCGTCTTCGAAGAACGGCTGATCGAAAACCGGAGCTTCGGACTCGACCGAACGCACGCCACCAAAACGATCATCCACCCAGGCTTTCAGGGTGGTTATATCCTGCGGCCCATAGACCGTCAGCGCCATGCGTTCGGCGACGTAATGCTGGCGATAGAAGCGCATCAGCTGGTCGCGCAGATCGGCGACATTGAGGGTGTCTTCGTTGCCGATCGCCAGGCGTGAGGCCGGATGCTCGCGCACATACAGCTCGCTGAGCACGTCCTGTTGACGACGACCATCGTTTTGCAGGCTGGCGGTAAATTCCGAGTTCACCGCCTGGATTTCGCGCTCAACGAAGTCGGCATCGAACAGCGGCGCGATAAAGAACTGCGCAAAACGATCCAGCGCCGGCTCCAGTTGTTCAGCGTCGATGTCGAAGTAATAGAGGGTGTTTTCCGAAGCGGTATAGGCGTTGTTGTTGCCACCGCCTTGTTCGATAAACTGATGATAGCTGTCGACTTCCGGGTATTTTTCCGTGCCTAGAAACAGCACATGTTCCAGCAGATGCGCCAAGCCAGGAATCTCGGGCGGGTTGCTCCAGGAGCCCACGGTCACGTTCAAAGCCGCTGCCGCCTGTTCGCTGTCGGTGTCAGACACCAACAGGACTTTCAGGCCGTTACTGAGTTCATAGCTCTGAAAATGGCGGGTCTCAAAATCGCTGACCGCGATATTGGACGGGTTCCGCTGGGCGATCACCTGGCTGTACCAAAGGCCGACTCCGGCCACAACGGCCACTAAAACGGCCGCTATGGCGACTCGAACGCCTCGCTTCATACTGTGCTCCTGGCTGGGCTGACAAGGCGCCGATTGTAACGGTCTACCCCGGCCCTGTCATGGCAAGGTGTCTAGCGTTGCGACCGGCGTCGCCCGGACGTTGTGATAAAGCCGTATCGCCCCTATAAAGAGGGCAATTGAATGATGATTGAGGCAGTCATGAGCCAACAAACCAGCAACGTCATTACCGTGACGGAGCAGAATTTTCAGCAGGTGATGGTCGAAGAGTCGAGCAAGCGACTGGTGGTTATGGATTTCTGGGCCGATTGGTGTGCGCCCTGTAAAGCCTTGATGCCCATCCTGGAAAAGCTGGCCGCCGAATACCCCAATCAACTCTTGCTGGCTAAGGTGAACGCCGACGAACAACAGAATATCGTGGCGCAGTTCGGTGTACGCAGTTTGCCGACCGTGGCCTTTATTCAGAACGGCCAGCCGGTGGATGCCTTTATGGGCGCCGAACCGGAATCGGCCATTCGTCAGCGCTTGGAAAAGTTTCTGCCCAAACCCTGGGATGAGCTGTTGCAACAGGCGGCGGAATTCCAGGCCGCTGGCGATCCGGGCCAGGCGTTACCGCTGGTGCAGGAAGCCTATCGACTCAGCAACGAAGACACCGAAATTGCCTTTATGCTGGCCAGCGTCTTTATCGACCTCAAGCGCGGCAACGACGCCGAAGCCATTCTCGATGCCATGACCATGCAGCAGCAGACCGAGCCGCATTACAAAGAACTGCGCTCGCGCCTGAAACTGCTTGCCGAAGCGTCCGAGACCCCGGAAATTCAGGAGCTGCAACAGCGCCTGGAAGCCAATCCAGACGATTTGGAACTGGCCTATGAATTGTCGGTGCAATACAGCCAGGCCGGGCGCGTGGAAGAAGCATTGGAAAGCTTGATCGGAGTGTTGACCAAGGATCGTGGCTTTCGCGACGGCGGCGCGCGCAAAACCTACCTCGATATCCTCAACGGCCTGCCCAAAGGCGACCCGCTGGCGGCGCGTTATCAGCGTAAATTGTTTACGCTGCTGTACTAACCCAAAAGGCACCCCAGGGTGCCTTTTCTATTTGCGCTTTTCAGCGTCTAACGTCTCCCGTCAGCGTAGCGTGCGTTCAGCGGCTAATCAGCGCTTCTTCAAAACCAAACTGCCAATCGAATAACCCGCACCAAAGGAACAGATCACCCCGACATCGCCGCTTTGCAAATCTTCGTGATGCAAATTGAAAGCGATGATGGAACCGGCCGAGGCGGTGTTGGCGTAGCGGTCGAGCACGATGGGCGCCAGTTCGTTGCTGGCCACTTCGCCCAGCAAGCGTTTGGTGATCAGTTGGTTCATGTTGATGTTGGCCTGGTGCAGCCACCAGCGTTTGACATCAGTGACAGCCACACCGACCTGAGCAACCTGCTGCTCCAGATGATCGGCGGCCATCGGGCAGACTTCCTTGAATACCTTGCGGCCTTCCTGATGAAACAATTTATCCGGGCCGAAGGGGTCGCTCTCGTAGGCGTGCGAAATATAACCGAAGTTGGAGCGGATATTGTTCGAGAAAACCGTCTTGGCCTGAGTGCCGAGAATGTCGTAGACGTGCTCGCCTTCGGCCTGATCACCGCGCTCTACCACCATGGCAGTGGCGACATCACCGAAAATAAAATGGCTGTCGCGATCGCGGTAGTTGACCTGGGGTGAGGTCAGTTCCGGGTTGATCACCAGCACCGCACCGGCGCTGCCGGCACGAATCATTTCGTTGGCGCGATGCAATGCAAAGGTCGCCGCCGAGCAGGCCACCAGCATGTCAAAACCAAAGCCTTCAATACCCAGAGCATTCTGTACTTCGATGGCGATGGCCGGGTAGGCGCGGGCGGTGTAGGCGCAACTGACGATCACCGCATCGATTTGCGAGCCTTCTCGTTTGGCCGCGGCCAGTGCTTTACGCGCCGCGTGCATGGCCATTTCCGCCTGGTGGCTGAGTTCATCATCGCCCCGTTCGGACAGGCGCGGACGCATACGGTCGGTTTCCAGAATGCCGTCTTTTTCATAGACGTAACGCTGGCGAATGCCGCTGGCTTTTTCGATGAATTCCGCTGAGGACGTTGCCACCGCAGACAGTTCGCCGGCGTCGATTTCCGCCTGGTGCTGTTGGTTGTATTCATCGGCGTAGCGGTTGAGCACGTCGACCAATTCTTCGTTGGTTAAAACGTGTTCCGGTGTCCACAGACCAGCGCCACTGATAACGACTTCTTCGGTCGGGCGGTATGTCGGCATGGCGGTGATTCCTTCTTCGTGATGGGGTTCGAGCCATCGACGGTCGGGCGGTGACGGTCGATAAGAGCGGCAGTGTAGCACGCGCCCCAGCCTTGGTCAGGCTTTGGAAATAAGCGTTCCGCTGTGACGCTTGACTCAAAAAATTAATAGTGATCTAAGTTTTTATTAAGAGAGTACTATCCGAATATAGGCGGCTCTAGCTTGATTGTCCGCCCGAAAATGAGTAATAATCTTAAAAGACGAAAATTTAGACAACTAATTAATTAAGGCGAGTGAACGCTAACCGAGGTAGTTTCCCTCACGGCTTATTCAGCTTTTTAGCCCAGAGCGAAACCATTTCGGAGCCGCCATCGTCCAAGGGGAAAAATGTCGATCAAACTGGAAGTACGGCATCTCTATAAGGTGTTTGGAGGCGATCCTGAACCGGCCTTCGAACGGCTCGAAAAGGGCATTCATAAAACCGAAATTTTCGAACAAACCGGTCTGACTGTCGGCGTCCAGGACGCCAATCTGGAAGTCCACGAAGGCGAGATTTTCGTGGTCATGGGTCTGTCCGGCTCCGGCAAATCCACACTGGTTCGTTTGCTCAATCGCTTGATTGAGCCGACCCGCGGCCAGGTGCTGATCGACGGTGAAGACGTCGCTGCCATGAGCGATGCCAAGCTGCGCGACGTGCGCCGCAGCAAAATCAGCATGGTGTTCCAATCCTTTGCGTTGATGCCGCACCTGAGTGTGCTCGATAACACCGCCTTTGGTCTGGAACTGGCCGGTGTCGATCAGCCCACCCGGCATAAAGCAGCGCGCGATGCGCTGGCACAGGTCGGCTTGGAAACCAACGCCGACAGCTACCCGGATGAACTCTCCGGTGGTATGCAGCAACGCGTCGGCCTGGCCCGCGCCTTGGCATCCAACCCGGACATCATGTTGATGGATGAAGCCTTCTCCGCACTCGATCCGTTGATCCGCACCGAAATGCAGGATGAATTGCTCAAGCTGCAAAGCGAGCATCAACGCACGGTGGTGTTTATTTCTCACGATCTGGACGAGGCCATGCGCATCGGTGATCGCATCGCCATCATGCAAGGCGGTGAAGTGGTGCAGGTCGGTACGCCCGATGAGATTCTGCACAACCCGGCCAACGACTATGTGTCGTCTTTCTTCCGCGGTGTGAACGTCGGCAATGTGTTCGCCGCCAAGGACATCGCCCGCAAGAGCCAGACCACTATTATCAAGAAAGAAAGCAGCAGTGGTCTGCGTGCCAGTCTCAAACGGCTGCAGGATAACGACCGCGATTTTGGCTATGTAGTCGACAAGCAGAACCGCTATCTCGGTACCGTATCGATCGATTCTCTCAAGGCTCAGGTGGAGCAGGACAGCTCTTTGGAAGCCGCCTTTGTCGCCGACATTCCGGTGGTCGATGCGGCCACGTCCATCAGCGATATTCTGACCATCGTCGCCCAATCGCCGTGCGCGGTTCCGGTGGTCGATGAGCAACAGCAATACCTGGGCTCGGTCAGCCGCGCCACCTTGCTGGAAACCCTGGACCGGGAGAATGAATCATGACTGCAACGAATCCTTGGGCAACCAGCCAGCCGGAAGAGCCGGCCAATGAAGCCGCCGCCAACCCTTGGGGTGCGACCTCCGACGCCGATACCGCCAGCAGCCTTTCTTCTGCCGGCCAGCTCGACCAGGCCAGTTGGGATTTCTGGCACCCGTTTCAGGGCGAATGGTTCCCGCTGCAGGACTGGGTAGAAACCGCCATCGATTGGGTGGTGTCGAATTTCCGTCCGGTTTTCACCGTCCTCAAGCAGCCGGTCGACACCATTCTGTCGTTTTTCGATGCGCTGCTTAATGGCGTACCGCCGTTCATTATGATCGCGCTGATTGCACTGCTCGCCTGGCAGGCGTCAGGACGCAAACTGGCGCTCGGTACCGTTGTCAGTCTGGTGTTGGTCGGTGCTATTGGCGCCTGGTCCGAAGCCATGACGACGCTGTCATTGGTGCTCACCGCGGTGTTCTTTTGCATGGTCATCGGCATACCGACGGGCATCTGGATGTCGCGCAGCGATAAGGTCGCCAGTGCGATACGACCAGTTCTCGACACCATGCAGACCACGCCGGCGTTCGTCTATCTGGTGCCCATCGTCATGCTGTTCGGCATCGGCAATGTGCCGGGCGTGATCGTCACCATTATCTTTGCGGTGGCACCGGTAATCCGCCTGACCAATCTGGGCATTCGCCAGGTACCGGAAGATCTGATCGAAGCGGCCAATTCCTTTGGCGCCAGCAAACCGCAGTTGCTCTACAAGGTGCAACTGCCGTTGGCGATGCCAACCATTATGGCCGGTGTTAACCAGACCTTGATGCTGAGTCTGTCGATGGTGGTCATCGCTTCGATGATCGCCGTCGGTGGCCTGGGCCTGATGGTGCTGCGCGGCATCGGCCGGCTCGACGTTGGCCTGGCCTCGGTGGGTGGTATCGGCATTGTGCTGCTGGCCATCATTCTCGATCGCATGACACAGGCATTAGGCCGAGATGCGCGTGCCCGAGGTACCCGCCACTGGTACCAGACCGGCCCGGTCGGTTTGGTGCGCAAACTGATTTTACCGCGACGTGGCGACTGAACCGTCGTCCGTCTTTTTGACCGAAAACTACGGTTTCACTGAAACATCCGAACCGACGAGGAGAGGATTATGTACGCTAAGAAAATCCTGGGCGTTTCCGCCCTGTCTCTGACGCTGGGCCTGACGGCTCATGCTGAATCCATGCCTGGCGAAGGCGTTACCGTTCAACCGGTACAAAGCACCATCGCCGAGGAAACCTTCCAGACCATTGTTATCAACGAAGCGCTGCGCGAGCTGGGCTACGAGGTTGAAGACATTCAGGAGCTGGATTACAGCGCCGGCTATACCGCCATTGCCAATGGTGACGCCACCTTTATGGCGGTCAACTGGTATCCACTGCACAACGGCATGTACGAAAATGCCGGCGGCGATGATGTCTTCTATCGCGAAGGCAACTACATCACCGGTGCGGCTCAAGGTTATCTGGTCGATAAAGCGACGGCTGAAGAATACGGCATCGACAACCTGGGCGATTTTGCTGATCCGGAAATCGCTGCACTGTTCGACACCAATGGCGACGGCACCGCCGACCTGACCGGTTGTAACGCCGGCTGGGGTTGTGAAGGTGTGATCGAACATCAGCTGGACGAGTTCGAGCTGCGCGACAGCATCGACCACAACCAGGGTCAGTACGCGGCTCTGATTGCCGACACCATTACCCGTTACAACGATGGTGAATCCATCTTCTACTACACCTGGACACCATACTGGGTTTCCGGCGTGTTGGTTCCCGGTGAAGACGTGGTCTGGCTGGAAGTGCCTTACTCAGCCAACCCGAACGGTACGGACACCGCTCTGGCCGATGGCACCAACTACGGCTTTGAAGTGAACAGCGAGCGCATCGTTGCCAACCAGGAATGGGCTGATGAGAACCCGGCCGCGGCTAAACTGTTTGCAGTGGCTAAACTGTCGATCAACGCAGTGAGCGCTGAAAACGGTTTGATCGCTGATGGCGAAGACTCTCAGCGTGAAATCCGTCAGCACGCCCTGAACTGGATTTCAGCTAACCAGGACACCTTCGATGGTTGGCTGGAGCAGGCTCGCGCTGCCGCCGAGTAATGGTTGTTTTTTAGTCGATTGAAAACATCGATTCGCTTAAGCCGCATACTCAGCTATGCGGCTTTTTAATGGACAGCCACTTTTTTAACAGACAGCCACTGAGGTTCGCGGTTTGCAGATCAAGCGGTTATGCTGCGCGCTTTGGTGATTACTGGATGCGTTGCCGATGCAATTTTTTTTCTCCCTGACTTTTGCGTTGCCTGAGGGCGAAACCCTGAGCGCTGAGGCGCTAAAGACACAGTTAGCATCACTGCCGCTGACGCTGGAACCAGCCAGCGGAGAGATCGAATCTTTTACCGCCCACTTCAGTCCTGATGGTAACAACGTGACCGTCGAACTGGAAAAGGCGCGCCAGGATGTGGAAGACACCATCGCCGGGGCTCAGTTGATCGGTATGGACCTGCTCGAAACGCCATCACATTAAATGCTTGCAGACGCCAACGTCAGCGCTGGCCAATCATGGCCAGACTTTCCTCGGCAAAGCCGGTACCGGCTTCGGTATAAAAGTTAAAGACCTTATCGATGCCTGCGTCGATCAGCAGCAAGCGTTCATCCTCATAGCGGGCGATGGCGGCCAATTGACCGTTAAAGTTGGCGCGTTTTAACTGGTTGGTCACATTGCGACTGTCATCAATGGAAGGCAGCGCCAGCAGGATCAGTTTCACCGACGACAAATCCAGATTTTCCCACAAATCGGCGTCTTCACCATCGCCGACAAAGGCTTTCATGCCTTCATCGGTCATGCGTTCAATCCGTGATGGATCGGCATCCATGCCCCAGACGTTCTCACCCATCAACTGATGGAGCGCGCGATAAGCGCCGGTCCCCACTCGACCCAAACCAATTACCACGATCTGTGCATTCCTGGGTTGAGTTAACACATCTTCCGGCAAACGCTGCTGGCGTTCGAATCGGGTCAGCCAGGTTTTATTGTGCGAATAAAGCGCGTGGGCGCGTGGGTATAACAAACTGGTAATGATAAAAGAGAAGGTCACAGTGAGTGCCAATATCACCAGCCACTGGGCCGGCAACCAGTCCAGATCCACCGCCAGGTCGGTGACAATCAAACCGAACTCGCTGTAGTTCGCCAGCGCCAGCGCAGCCAACCAGGCAGTACGACCGCGCAAGCGCATGGCCAGCAGCAGACCGTAAAACAACAGGAATTTCAGCGGCAATAACAGCGTTAAACCGAGCGCTATGCCGACCATGCCAAGCGTCGGCAAGGCGGTAAAACCAATCGATAAAAAGAAACCGATCAGAAATAAATCTTTAAAGCCCAGCAAGGCTTTTGACAGCTCAGTCGCCTTGACGCTGTGGCTGAGCAGCATGCCGGCAATCAGCGCGCCCAGGTCGCCTTTGACACCGACCAGAGAGAATAATTCATAACCGCCGAGCGCCAGAAAAAAACCGGTTAACGGCAGTAATTCACCATGGCCGGCAGTATCGAGCAGGCGATTGAGCAAGGGACGAAACAAGGGTAAAGCAAGCAGAGCGATGGCCCAGTACGATGGCATCTTGCCGGTGGCAAACACCAGAAACAGCACCGCCACCACATCCTGCATTACCAGCACACCAATGGCGAGACGACCGTGGCGGGTGCGCATCTCGCCGCTTTCTTCGAGTAACTTGACGATGCAAACCGTGCTGCTGAAGCTAAAGGCAAAGGCTAATAAAGCTGCAGTATTCAGAGACAAACCGGAAAAATAAGGCAGCGCTGCGCTGGCAAGCGCCAGCAGAATACCGGCGCAGATAACACACCAGACGGCCATTTCACTGAGCGTACCCGCCCAGACTTCCCGGCGCAGCAGATCGCCGATTTTCAATTTCAGACCGATGGTGAACAGCATCAAAGTGATGCCTAAATCGGCCAGCGTTTCCAGTCCACCGCCCGGTGTTACGCCGAGAAAATGCAGTGCAAAACCGGCTAATAAATAACCGACCAAAGGAGGCAGACCCAGCGACTTAACCGCCAGACCAAAAACAAAGGCAACACAGAGCAGCAGGAAATCCATAGGGGAGGGTCGTTCGGGTTTTAAAGCAGCTTAGCACAGTGAATAGATTGGCTCACCTGGCAAGCAGCGCCGGGCCTGTTGTGTAGTAGTGCAGGCCCGGCACAATTTTTTAGTTGGCTTCGAGCATCCATTCGTGCGCCGGATCGTTATGGAAAATCCAGGTGCGTTCCGGGCCGGCCATGGTGTTGAGATAATAAAGATCATAACCATGCGGCGCGGCCACCGGGTGATAACCTTTGGGTACCATCACCACATCTTTGTTTTCCACCGTCATGGTTTCATCCAGGCTGCGGTCATCGGTATAGACGCGCTGAAAGGCAAAGCCCTGATCCGGATTGACTCGGTGGTAATAGGTTTCTTCCAACTGGGTTTCGTGCGGTTTGGCGTCGGTATCGTGTTTGTGCGGCGGATAGCTCGACCAGTGCCCGTTCGGGGTAATGACTTCGACCACCAGCAAACGCTCGGCCGGAATATCGTTGAATAGAATGTTGCAAACCCGCCGCTCGTTGGTGCCGGTGCCACGAGTGATGTATTGCAACTCGTCCGGACGAATCAGCCGCGGAGGATATTTGCCGTCGGCCGGAGCGCGGCAGATAGCCAATTCCACATCGCTTTGCGCGTTTATCTGATAACGGCGCCCGGGCGGTAAATAGAGCGCATAGGGCGGCTGTTGATCGAACAGCGAATCGCGTTCACCGATGTTGTGCCACTGTTGTTCGTCGCTGGAAAAATCGGCGCGGCCGCTTAACAGCACGCAGCAGATTTCGGTGTTTTCGGTCAGGCCGTCGAGCCTGGCGCCGGCCTTAAGTTCATAGGCTTCAAAACCGACGTAATGCCATTGCGCCGAACTTGGAGTGATATGTTGAATGCGGCCGAGCGCATCCGGCGACTGGGCTTTCGATAGTAATACAGACATTGCGCAGCTCCCTTTTTTTGATCAGACCTTCACAGCGAAATAGCCTGGCCACTTTGCAGTGAGGCGACGGCGGCATCGGCCAGAGTCAGTGCATTCAAACCGTCGTGAGCGGTGGTCAGGACGGTCGCTTTGCCCTCGACGACGTCGATAAAATGCGCCAGTTCATCGCGGTAGGCATCGGCGTAGCGTTGCAAAAAGAAATACTGTGGTTTGGCGCTGTTCGAGCCCTGGTCGGTGGTTTTTACCACCACGGATTCGAGCTGATTATTGGCCTGTAACATGCCTTTAGCGCCGAGCACTTCGATGCGTTGATCGTAACCATAGGCCGCGCGACGGCTGTTGCTGATCTGGCACAGCCGGCCGCTGGCGGTTTTCAGGGTGACCAGGGCAGTATCGACATCGCCGGCCGCGCCAATCGCCGGATCAATCAGACAGCTGGCCGTGGCAAAAACTTGCACCACGGGTTCACCCAACAGCCAGCAGGCCATATCCAGATCGTGAATCATCATGTCGCGGAACAGACCACCGGACGACTGCACGTATTGCGCTGGCGGCGGTGACGGATCGCGGCTGGTGATGGTGACCATTTCAACGGCGCCAATGGCGCCGGCATCGAGCTGGCTTTTCAGTGCTTTGAATTGTGGATCGTAGCGTCGATTGAAACCGATCAAACAGGTCGCACCGGTGCGCTCGATGGTCGCCAGACACTGGCGGGTGCGTTGCTGATCCAGATCGATCGGCTTTTCACAGAAAATTGCCTTGCCCGCCGCCGCGCTCTGTTCAATCAGAGGGGCATGGGTGTCGGTGGAACTGGCAATGATAACGGCGTGCAGTTCGGGGTCGGCCAGCGCCTGTTCCACGCTTATGACTTGAGCGCCGTATTGCGCCGCCAGTTTGTGTGCCGATTCAGCAAACACATCGACCACATAACGCAGCTGGGCGCCCGGGTGGTTGGCGACATTGGCGGCATGAATGGCGCCGATACGACCGGCACCAAAAAGGCAGACATTGATCATAAAGCTTCCTGTGTGTTCGAGCGGTCTTAGGCCGGGTTCTCCGCCATAGACCGGTTTTTATCCAGTCGGTATGCCAAGCCAATGGCCAGAGATTGCGCCAGGCAAAGCGCCGGAGTTAGTGAGCGAAAACCATGTACCTGTGAATCCGGCAACACGAAAACGACGCTGCCGAGACTGGCCAGCGGGCTGAGCACGCTGTCAGTGATAACGATGACCGGCACCTTGCGCTCCAGCGCAATACGCACACTGTTGTCGGTTTCCGTTGCATAAGGTCGAAAGCTGATCGCCAGCACCGCATCGCGCTGACCGATGGTACCGGCCTGTTCCTGGTACATGCCGCCGACGTTGTCGAGCAGATGTGCACGCCGGTCGATATGGCGCAGCGCATAGGCAAAATAGGTGGCCGGCACAAAGGAGCGGCGCGTGCCGACGATGTGTACCGATTCCGCCTTGGCCAGGATGTCGATGGCCTGCTCCAGGTCTTCCGGCTGAATGTGTTCATCCAGGCTCTGCAAGGTCAGGCTGTCAGCCTCTATAAATTCACCCAACAGCTGGTGCGGCGATTGCGAACCGGGATCGCCCAGGGTTTCGCGGGCAATGCGAATGCGCTCGGTGTAGCTGGGCGATTCCTGCAACAGCTTTTGCTGAAACAACCGCTGCATTTCACTGAAACCGCTGTAGCCGAAGGCGTTGGCAAAACGCACCAGCGTAGAAGGATGCACGCCGGCTTCCTGAGCGATGACCTGTACCGTGCCGAAGGCCAGATTACTGGGATGATCGACAACGTATTGAGCCACCTGGCGCAGCCGTTTACTGAGCGACTCATAGCGCGCTTCGATGGCTTTTTGCAGGTCGGTCAAACTGGTCGGTGCTGGCAGTGATTCGGCGGTCATACTGGGGTCTCGGTCAGGGGGTGGCGGTAAAAATGGAATGAATTTTCCAAAATTGCAATGACAGCTAACGGACCGAACCACTGCTGCGGTTCGGTCCTGTCATGCGATCAACGCACTTCGCCGGCCAGTGCCTCGACCTGTTCGATGTTATCGGCAGTAATAAAGCCCGGGCCGGAATTCATATGATTGGCCGGAATCAGGCCATAGCGGTGATAGAGCGACAGCATGATCACCGGCATATAGCCCTGCAGATAGGGCTGTTGGTCGATGGCGAAATTGATGTTGCCGGCCTTTATCGCAGCGGCAATCTGGTCACTCAAATCAAAGGTGGCGAAAAACAACTTGCCGCCGCGACGGCTGCGTTCCAGATAGCGCAGGGTGGGGTGCGCCGAACTCGGGCCCAGCGTCAGGATGCCATCGACATCCGGGTTCTGGCGCATATGCGCTTCGACCCGGCGCTCCACTTCCGACGGATCCGAACCGGCATCGAGCATATTGCCGGACAGCTCAACACCCAACGCATCGGCAAAACCCTGGCAACGCTCGACCGACGCTGGGTTGGTGATGTAGTGATTGACGCACAGGAAGTGAGTCACACCAGCGGCCTTGGCGCGCTGACCGGCGCTGTAACCAGCGTCGTATTCGGGTTGGCCGACGTGCAGCAGAGCGCCAAGTTGTTCGCTTTGCTGTTGCGTACCGGAGTTGATGGTGATCACTGGAATGCCCCGGCGTACGGCGCTTTCGATTGGCCCTTTGAGCACATCAAAGTCGGCGATGCTGACGATTATGCCATCGGGATTAGAAGCGACCGTCTGTTCGACGATGCGCGCCATATCGGCCAGATCGCCATTGGTCGGATTGCGGTACTGAACATCGGCATTAACGGCGTCGCCGGCTTCGCGGATGGCGTTTTTGATGGTGTTCCACCAAGAATCGGAATCCGGTGCGTGGCTGATCAGTACAAAGCGCTGTTGTTCTTCAGCGCTGGCCTGGACAGGTAGTACGGCAGTCGACAGCGAAATCAAGCCGACAATCATCAGAGTCCCGAGCGTTTTTATTGTTGCTTTCATTGAGGGTTCTCCTAGCGGGTCAGTTCCAATTGGCCACGCCTCTAGGCTGGCCAGTTATGAAATTATTGTTCTTGTTTTTTTGCATATGGAACAAAAATTCCAAAAGCACCATGAACCGGGTCCTGGAGGTTGTCAAGCGAGCCCGAGTATTTTTTAAAACGATGATTCCAAGTGTTTGACATTTGGAAAATTCATTCTATTGTGGGTCGACTCTGCACCGCCAGGCGCAGCCACCGCTTAACAAAAATAACAAAGCGAGGTCAGGTTTATGTCGGCGACTCATCCCTCCGAAAGGTTGCCCCAATCGGCCAGCCGTGACGTCTCTGACGAACGTCTGCGCCGGGTTTCCCGTGTAAAACATCTGCTCAGCCGGCCCGAGTTGGGTTCTATTTCCGGCGCCGTCCTGGTGTTTGCCTTTTTCATCATCGTCGCCGGCGACTCCGGTATGTTCGCCGCTGATGGCGTACTCAACTGGACCACGGTGTCCGCTCAGCTGGGCATTATCGGCATCGCTGCCTGCCTGCTGATGATTGGCGGCGAGTTTGATCTGTCGATCGGTTCGATGATCGGCTTTGCCGGTATGATGATCGCCATTCCCGCTGTTTATTGGGGTTGGCCGGTGTGGCTGGCGCTGGTGTTTGCGTTTTCCTGCGCGCTGGCGATCGGTTTTACCAACGGCTTTATTGTCGTCAAGACGGGGCTGCCGTCCTTTATCGTCAGCCTGGCGTTTCTGTTTATTCTGCGCGGTTTGACCATCGCTTTATCGATCCTCTTTACCAACCGCACCATCATCGGCGGCGTTCACGAATACGCTGAAGGCGATTGGCTGGCAGCGGCCTTTGGCGGCGAGATCGGTGGCTGGTTGTTTACTGGCCTGGCCCGGCTCGGCTGGATCGGTACTTACCCCAATGGCGATCCACTGGTGTCCGGTATTCCCATGGTTATCGTCTGGTGGTTTTTACTGGCGGTGGTGTGCAGCTGGCTGTTGATGCGCACCAAGTACGGCAACTGGATTTTCGCCACCGGTGGTGATGCCAAGGCGGCCAAAAACGTCGGTGTGCCGACCGATGCGGTGAAGATCAGTCTGTTTATGTTTACCGCCTTCAGCGCCACCGTCCTGGCCGCCTGTCAGGTGTTGGAGTTTGGTTCGGCGGCAGCCGACCGGGGTTTGCTTAAAGAGTTTGAGGCCATTATCGCCGCCGTTATTGGTGGCGCTCTGTTGACCGGTGGCTATGGCTCGGTGGTCGGCGCCTGTTTTGGCGCACTGATTTTTGGCGTGGTGCAGATGGGCATCAACTTCGCGGGCTTTAATTCAGATTGGTTCCGGGTCTTTCTGGGCACGATGTTGTTGGTGGCGGTGCTGTTCAACAACTACATCCGCAAACGCGTCACCGAAGCGCATTAAAGGAGGCCGCTGCCATGAATGAAGTGATTCTCGAATTGCAAAACGTCAGTCGTTATTTCGGCAGTGTGATTGCGCTGAAAGACATCAATATGGAAGTGCGACTGGGTGAAGTGCATTGCCTGCTGGGCGATAACGGCGCCGGTAAATCGACGCTGATTAAAACGCTGTCCGGGGTGCATAAACCGAGCGAAGGCAGTTATCGCTACGAAGGCAAACCGGTGGTCTTTAGTTCACCGCGTGATGCTCTGGATCACGGCATCGCGACTGTCTATCAGGATCTGGCCCTGGTGCCGCTGATGAGCGTCACCCGTAATTTTTTTATGGGTCGCGAAATTACCAAAGGCTGGGGTCCGTTTAAGCGTTTCGATCTGGCGCGCGCCAATCGTATTGCCTTGCAGGGGCTGGCGGAAATGGGCATAGCGGTGCGCGATCCGGAGCAGGCTATCGGCACGCTCTCTGGTGGTGAACGTCAGTGTCTGGCCATTGCCCGCGCCATTCATTTTGGCGCCCGGGTGTTGATTCTCGATGAGCCGACGGCGGCGCTCGGGGTGAAACAATGCGCCAATGTTTTAAAGGTGGTAGCCAGAGCACGGGCGCGGGGTTTGGCGGTGGTGCTGATCACTCATAACTTGCATCACGCCTATCCCATTGCCGATCGCTTTACCTTGCTCAATCGCGGTCGCAGCCTGGGCACTTATTTGAAATCCGAAGTGTCGCGTGAAGATGTGCTGGCGATGATGGCCGGTGGCGCCGAACTGGATGAACTCGAAGCGGAATTAAAAGAATTCGCTCGCGCCGATAAGGCAGCAGAGGCCAGCGCATGAGTGACTTGATAACAGCACAGCCGCTGCGCATCGGTTTGATTGGCACCGGCTATATGGGTAAGGCGCATGCCATTGCCTATCACTCGGCGCCGGCGGTTTTTGGTCTGGGTGATTGTCTGCAGTTGTCGTTGCTGGCCGAAGTGAACCTGCCGCTGGCGCAAGCCAGGGCCAGGGAATTCGGTTTTGCCCGCGCCACCGACGATTGGCAGGCGCTGGTGCGCGATGCCGAGGTCGATGTCGTCGATATCTGCTCGCCCAATTATCTGCACAGGGAAATGGCCTTGGCGGCCATCGCTGCCGGCAAGCATGTTTATTCGGAAAAACCGCTGGCATTGAACGCGGCCGACGCGCTGCAGATGACCGAGGCGGCGGAAGCGGCCGGCGTGAAAACCCTGGTCGGTTTTAACTACGCCAAGAACCCGGCGGCGCAACTGGCGCGGGAAATCATTGCCGCCGGTGAAATTGGCGAGGTGGTGCATTTTCGCGGCACCCATAACGAAGACTATCTGGCTGATCCGAATCAGCCGCACAGCTGGCGTTTGCGGCGCGATTATTCTGGCAGCGGCGCGCTCGGTGATATGGGCTCGCACATCATCAATATGGCGCACTATCTGGTCGGCGATATCGTCGAAGTCTGTGGTGATTTACGCACCGTTATCAAGCAGCGTCCGCTGGCGAATCAGCCGGGACAATTTGCCGAAGTGGAAAATGAAGATCAGGCCCATTGTCTGGTGCGTTTTGCCAACGGCGCTCAGGGCACGCTGGAAACTAGTCGCATCGCCTGGGGTCGAAAAATGGGGCTGACCTTCGAGGTAACCGGCACCAAAGGCAGTCTGGTATTCGATCAGGAACGGCTCAGCGAACTGCAACTTTTTACTGCCGGCGATGCCAGTAATCGGGCCGGTTTTCGCACCATTTTGATCGGCCCGGAGCATCCGGATTACGCGCATTTCTGCGTAGGTCCTGGTCACGGCATTGGCTACAACGACCAGAAAGCGATTGAAGTGCGTGACCTGGTTGAAGGCATCGCTGGCAAGCGACCGCTGTGGCCGGATTTTCGGGCCGCCTATGCAGTGAACCGGGTTATCGATGCCATTGAACAGTCGCACGCCGAAGCTCGGTGGCTGAGTTTGTGAGTGTGCTTTTATCAGTAGGAGAGTTGGCCAATGTCGACAGCCAATGAGCAGGATCCGCGTGCTCTCGATCTGATCTGCCTGGGTCGGGCAGCGGTGGATTTATACAGTGAACAACTGGGCAGCCGCTTGGAAGATGTCAGCAGCTTTGCCAAATATCTCGGCGGTTCTTCGGCCAATATTGCATACGGTACCGCGCGCCTGGGTTTAAAGACGGCGATGCTGACCCGGGTCGGCGATGAACAGATGGGCCGTTTTGTGCGCGAGGAACTGGCACGCGCCGGCGTCGATGTCAGTCATGTGGTGACCGACCCACAACGTTTAACCGGTTTGGTACTGCTGGGTCTTAAAGACAGCGATACATTTCCGCTGATTTTTTATCGTCAGGACTGCGCCGATATGGCGCTGAGCAGCGACGATTTTTCGCCCGAATTTATTGCGTCCAGTCGCGCCCTGCTGATCACCGGCACCCACTTTTCCACCGCCTCAACTTACGACACCAGCTGCACCGCCATGCGCTATGCGCGCCAGGCTGGCACTAAGGTCATTCTGGATATTGATTATCGGCCGGTGCTGTGGGGATTGACCGGCCTGGGTGAGGGCGAAAACCGTTTTGTCTCGTCCGACAGTGTGACCGCTCATCTGCAATCTATTTTGCCCGAATGTGATCTGATCGTCGGCACCGAAGAAGAGGTGCACATTGCCGGCGGCAGCGAAGATACCTTAACGGCGCTGCGCAATATCCGCGCGCTAACGTCGGCCATTCTGGTGCTGAAACTGGGTGCTCAGGGGTGCACGGTTTTTAACGCCGCCATTCCTGCCAGCGTTGATGATTTCGAGGTACACCGGGGCGTTCAGGTCGAGGTGTTGAATGTGCTCGGAGCCGGCGATGCCTTTATGTCGGGTTTTCTGCGTGGCTGGTTGCACGGCGCCAGTGATGCGCAAAGCTGCGCTTATGCCAACGCCTGTGGCGCGCTGGTGGTGTCGCGCCATGGCTGCGCGCCGGCCATTCCCGATGCGCGTGAACTGGATGATTACCTGGCACGCGCCGCACAGATCGTGCGGCCGGATCTGGATAAAACCCTCAATCGCTTGCATAGAGTCGCCGCTCGTCGCCGTCCGCTGCAGCACGATATTTATGGCATGGCGTTCGATCATCGCAAGCAGCTGTTTGAGATGGCGCAGGAAGTGGGCGCCGATCCGGAGCGCATCAAAGAATTGAAACGGCTGTTGGTTCAGGCCACTGAAGAGGGCGCCGAACGCGCCGGCGCCAGCGATCAGGTCGGGGTATTGATTGACGATAGCTACGGCCAGGATGCGTTGAACGATGTCACCGGTCGCAACTGGTGGATCGGCCGGCCGGTGGAATTGCCTGGCTCAATTCCGCTGGAGCTGGAAGGCGGTCGTTCCATTGGCAGCCGGCTGAAGCATTGGCCGATCGAGCATGTGGTGAAATGCCTGGTGTTTTATCACCCGGAGCAACCGCAGGCGATTCGTCTGGCTCAGGAACGTCAGCTGAAAGAGCTGTATGGCGCCTGTTTGCAATCCGGTCATGAATTGCTGATCGAGGTAATTCCGCCGGCCTCAATGCCGATCACCGACCAGACCTTGCCGCTGGCGCTGCAGCGTTTTTATAACCTGGGTATTTATCCGGACTGGTGGAAATTGCCGGCGCCCAGTCGCGCCAGCTGGCAGTTGCTGGAAACGCTGATCAACGAGCGGGATCCGCATTGTCACGGTGTCGTGCTGCTGGGGTTGGACGCGCCCATCGATGAATTAAAAGCGGCGTTCAAACACAGCGCCGGCATCAAGCTGTGCCGTGGCTTTACCGTCGGCCGAACACTTTTCGGCCAGCCCAGTCGGCAATGGCTGGCCGGCCAGATTGACGACGCAATGCTGGTGCAAAAAGTCAGCAACAATTATCTGGATTTGATCGAAAGCTGGCGCAATCGCGCCGCCGATTGAAGGAGACCAAGATGGCAACCATTCGACTGACCATGGCGCAGGCATTGGTGCGCTTTCTGGCGGCACAAAAAATAGCCACAGCAGGGGGCGATGAACTGCCCTTATTCGCAGGCGTATTCGCCATTTTCGGGCACGGCAATGTGGCCGGTATGGGCGAGGCGCTGTATCAATACCGGCAAAGTCTGCCGACCTTTCGCGCTCACAATGAACAGGGCATGGCGCACGCGGCCATTGCTTTTGCCAAGGCCAATAACCGCCAGCGGATGATGGCCTGCACCAGCTCCATCGGCCCGGGTGCGACCAATATGGTGACCGCTGCTGGCCTTGCGCACGCCAACCGTTTACCGGTGTTGTTGTTGCCCGGTGATGTGTTTGCCAACCGCACCCCGGACCCGGTGTTGCAGCAGGTTGAACACTACGGCGAGCCGACCGTCAGCGTGAACGACTGCTTCCGTCCGGTCAGTCGTTACTTTGATCGTATTACCCGGCCGGAGCAGATCATCACCTCCTTGCCGGCGGCGCTGGCAACCTTACTGGACCCAGCCGATTGCGGCCCGGCGACTTTGTCGTTGTGTCAGGACGTTCAGGCCGAAGCCTACGATTATCCCGACTGGTTTTTCGAACCCAGAGTGCACCAGCTGCGTCGCCAACCGGCCGATCCGCGCGAACTGGACGCCGCTCTAGCCGCGCTGCGCAAGGCGCGCAAACCCTTGCTGGTGGCCGGCGGTGGCGTGCATTACGCCGATGCCGTGGAGACGCTGCGTCGTTTTGCCCAGAGCCACGGTATACCGGTGGCGGAAACCCAGGCGGGTAAGGGCGTGATGGTCTGGGATCATCCGCTGGCTCTGGGTGGCATCGGTGTGACCGGCACCGCGGCGGCCAATCGTATGGCCCGCGAGGCCGATCTGATTGTCGCGGTCGGCACCCGTCTGCAGGATTTCACCACGGCGTCGCGTACCTTACTTGGCCACTCCGCCAAAGCGCTGATTCAGCTCAATGTCGCCCGTTTCGATGCGGTCAAACAAGGCGCTCAGCCGCTGGTGGCCGATGCCCGTCTGGGTCTGGACGCGCTGAGCGCTGGTCTGGCCGATTGGCGCAGCGAGCCGGACTGGGCCAAACAGGCGGCGGTGGAAACCACTCAATGGCATCGCTACTACAACCGCGTTACTGCCGCTGAAGGCGTGACCTCGCCGACGGGTCTGCCGACCGATGCCCAGGTATTGGGCGCGGTTAAACGTCAGGCCGGGGCCAGCGACATCATCGTCTGCGCGGCCGGTGGTCTGCCGGGTGAATTGCACAAGCTCTGGCGTACCGACCAGGCTGGCGGCTACCACGTCGAATACGGCTATTCGTGCATGGGTTATGAAATCGCCGGTGGCCTGGGCGTGAAGATGGCGCAGCCGCAACGTGAAGTGACGGTGGTGGTCGGTGACGGTTCCTATCTGATGCTCAACTCGGAACTGGCGACCAGTGTGATGTTGGGTCATCGGCTCACTGTTGTGGTGCTCGATAACCGGGGTTTCGGCTGTATCAATCGTCTGCAGCAGGCCACTGGCGGCGCTGCATTCAATAACCTCTGGGATGATTGCCTGAGCGGTGACGCTGGTGCGCCGGAAATCGATTTCGCGGCCCACGCCCGGGCGCTGGGTGCGCTGGCCGAACAGGTCGATGGCATTGCCGCTCTGGAAGCGGCGTTGCAGCGGGCGCGGCGGGCGGATCGCAGCACGGTGATCTGCTTATCGACCGATCCTTTTGTCAGCACCGAAGGCGGCGAATGGTGGGATGTGGCGGTGCCGGAAGTGTCCGAGCGCGAGACGGTGGTCGCCGCCCATCAGCAATACCTCACAGCCAAACAACAACAACCTTATTAAGGTGGCCATCATGACGGTAAGACTGGGCATCAATCCACTGACCTGGAGCAACGACGATCTTCCGGCGCTGGGTGCGGAAACACCGCTGGAAACCTGTTTGAGTGAAGGTCGGCAAGCCGGTTTCGCCGGCTTTGAATTGGGCAATAAATTTCCGCGCACGGCTCAGGCCTTGGGGCCGATTCTCGACCGCCATCAACTGAGTCTGGTGTCTGGCTGGTACAGCAGTCGTTTGCTGGAACGTTCGGTTGAGGAAGAAATTCAGGCGCTGACCGCTCATCTGACTTTACTGCAACAGCTGGGCGCCAAGGTGATGGTGTATTGCGAAGTCACCGGTTGCGTGCACGGCGAGCAGGAAACGCCGGTGAGCCATCGACCGGTGATGACCGATGCCCAATGGCAACGCTTAACCGACGGCCTGAACGTCGTTGCCGAGCATTGCCTGCAAGCCGGCGTGCGTCTGGCCTACCATCACCATATGGGCACGGTGGTGGAATCGGCCGCCGATATTCGCCGGCTGATGGATAACACTTCCGACGCTGTCGGTTTGCTGTTGGACACCGGCCATCTGTATTACGCCGGCGGCGATCCCATCGCCATGCAAACTGAGTACGCGCAGCGTATTTGTCATGTGCACTGCAAGGATATTCGTCCGACCGTGCTGGCCGACAGTCGTAACCGCGATTTGAGTTTTCTCGACTCCGTGCTGGACGGTGTTTTTACCGTGCCAGGTGATGGTTGCATCGACTATGTCAGTCTCTTTAACGGACTCAAAGAAAGTGATTATCAGGGTTGGCTGGTGGTTGAAGCCGAGCAGGATCCGGCTGTTGCCCATCCGTTAACCTATGCCCGTTTGGGCTACCGGAATTTGATCGATTTTTGCGCCCAGGCCGGTCTGGTGGTGGATAGTTAAAGGACAACGGCCGACAAGTTAAACTTGCCGGCCGTTGTCGTTACCTTGGAGTTAAACAGTCAGTTACACCTTATTGACCAATTGCTGCACGCTGTCTTTGGCATCGCCAAACAGCATGGCGCTGTTATCGCGATAGAACAATGGATTGGTCACACCGGCATAACCGGTGGCCATCGACCGCTTGAGAATCACCACCTGCTTGGCATTCCAGACTTCCAGTACCGGCATGCCGGCGATGGGCGAGCCGGGTTTTTCCTTGGCGTCTGGATTGACGATGTCGTTGGCGCCGATCACCAGCACGACGTCGGTATCCGGAAAGTCGTCGTTGATCTCGTCCATCTCCAGCACGATGTCGTAAGGCACATTGGCTTCGGCCAGCAGTACATTCATATGACCGGGCAAGCGACCGGCAACCGGATGAATGGCAAAGCGCACCGTCTTGCCCTGCTTGCGCAGTTTGTCGGTCAGATCAGCCACCGCTTGCTGGGCGTGGGCGACGGCCATACCAAAGCCCGGCGCAATCACCACCGATTCGGCGTTCTTTAACCAGTCGGCCACTTCATCATGGCTGGCGCTGCTGGCTTCGCCGTATTCGGTGTCGTCATCGGTGGCGGTGGCGTTACCGAAACCACCGAGAATCACGCTGAGAAAAGCGCGGTTCATCGCCTTGCACATGATGTAACTGAGGATGGCACCGGACGAACCGACCAGCGCGCCGGTGATGATCAGCAAGTCATTGCCGAGCATAAAACCGGTCGCTGCCGCTGCCCAACCCGAGTAGGAATTGAGCATCGAAATCACCACCGGCATATCGGCGCCGCCGATGGCCGCCACCAGATGCGCGCCCAGCAGCAGGGCGATGACGGTCATGGCAATCAGCAGGTTCAGATCGCCGGGGCCGTGACCATCGGGCGCAAAGATCACCAGCATCACCAGGGCTGCCAGAATCGCCAACGCATTCAGGCCGTTGCGCAGTGGCAAGGTCAGCGGCTTGCTGGAAATAATGCCCTGTAATTTACCGAAGGCGATCCAGGAGCCGGTGAGGGTGACCGCACCGATAAAAATGCCCAGATAGAGTTCGGTGTTGTGGATGATGCGCTCGGCACCATCGAGATGATTGCGCGGGTCGAGATAACCGCCCCAGCCAATCATTACCGCCGCCAGACCGACGAACGAATGCAGCATGGCAACCAACTGTGGCATCGAGGTCATTTCAACGCGATGCGCCAACCACAAACCGATCACCGCGCCAACCACCATCGCTGTTGCCAGTAAGGCATAGGCTTCAACCGCCGCCGAAGCCACAGTGGCAACAATGGCGATCAGCATGCCGGTCATGCCATAGAGGTTGCCGCGCCGCGCGGTTTCCTGAGAGCTCAAACCACTGAGCGAGAGAATGAAAAACACACCGGCCAACAAGTAGGCCATGGATAAGACAGCGTTCATTCCTGACCCTCCCGACGAAACATATTGAGCATGCGACGGGTGACATAAAAACCACCTGCGATGTTGATCGAGGTCACCAGAATGCCGATGGCGGCGAGCACCGTAACGACGGTCGAGCCACTACCGGAGACCTGCAGCAGCGAACCGATAATGATGATCGAGGAGATCGCATTGGTGACACTCATCAGCGGCGTGTGCAGCGAATGACTGACGTTCCAGATCACCTGCCAGCCAACAAAAACCGCCAGCACAAAGACGGTAAAGTGGCTGAGAAAATCGGCCGGTGCGACGGCACCCAATCCCAATAACAAGGCGCCGGCAATCAACCAGTAAAGCGCGATCGGTTGAGCGCGTTTGGCGGCGGTTGTGGTTTGCGGTGTGGGCTCCGGCGCTTTGGCTTCGGCTTTCGGCGCAGCGGAAATCTGTGGCGGTGGCGCCGGCCAGATCACCTTGCCCTGATGCACGACGGTGCAACCGCGGGTGATGGCATCATCAAGGTCAAAGCTCAGTTCGCCATCTTTATTTGGACACAGATGTTCGAACAAACGCAGCACATTATTGGACAACAGCTGGCTCGCCTGAGTCGCTGCACGGGCGGCAAGATTGGTGAAACCAATGATTTTCACATCGTGCTGTTCGACGATTTCATCGGCCACGGTGCATTCGCAGTTACCACCGTTGGGTGCGGCCAGATCGACCACCACGCTGCCCGGCGCCATGGCTTTAACCATCTCTTCGGTGATCAGCTTGGGCGCCGGTTTACCGGGAATCAGTGCCGTGGTGATGATGATGTCGACCTCTTTGGCCTGCTCCATAAAGAGCGCCATTTCGGCGTCAATAAACGCCTGCGACATCTCTTTGGCGTAGCCGCCGCTGCCGGAACCGTCTTCCTCCAGTTCAACGGTCAGAAACTGACCGCCCATGGATTCGACCTGTTCTTTCACTTCCTTGCGGGTATCGAAAGCGCGCACCACCGCACCGAGGCTTTTGGCGGCGCCGATGGCGGCAAGACCGGCGACACCCGCGCCAATGATCAACACCTTGGCGGGCGGAATTTTACCGGCCGCGGTGATCTGGCCGGTGAAGAAACGACCAAACTGGTTGGCCGCTTCGATCACCGCACGATAACCGGCGATGTTCGCCATCGAACTCAATACGTCCATTTTCTGCGCACGTGAAATACGCGGAATGGCATCCAGTGAAATGGCGTTGGCGCCGCGTTCGGCAAAGGTGTTCAACGTGGCTTCGTTTTGCGCCGGGGCGAGAAAGGAAATCCAGGTTTTGTTGCTGCCCAGAGCGTCCAGTTCACTGCCATCGAGCGCAGCGTGCTGAGGCTGGGGTCCGTTGATCTTGACCAGAATATCGGCCTGATCGTACAAGGCGGCAACGTCACCAGTCACCTCGGCGCCGGCTTCAATATAACGTTCATCGGAAAACTGAGCGGCGGCACCGGCATCGCTTTCGATGCGCACCTTAAAGCCCAGTTCAATCAGTTTTCGGGTGGTGTCGGGCGTGACGGCTATCCGGGTTTCTCCGGGCAGGCGATCGCGCGGCACGGCGATAGTCAGAGGCATGCTTACTCCCGTTTGTTGTCATCAGTTGACGGTCGGTAGTCGAATTTATTGTGATTATTGTTGTTTATGGCTGGCTGTTTTTTATTGATGTGTACCAGCTTTCTCTCAGTAAGCGCCGCTTATAGTGACCGTTGCCGATGGTCAGTTCAACAAAGCTCACTCATAAAGTTGCAGGTTTTGACCATTCCACCAAAGTCTAAACTGCCCTGGAACGCCCACCTGGTTTGAGAAATCGCCAAGTCGGGGTTATTCTTTGCGGGCGAGTCGCAAGCCCCTGGAAGCCAGATAACAGAAGCCAGATAACAACAGTAAAGACGACGGCTTCTACTCAGTTTTAAACGGGATGTTTCCTTCAGTTGGATTCCGGCAAACCTCTGGGTCGTTCAAGCCAGCCTTGAACGAAACCGGTTGGTCGGCGCTTGTCGTCTGGCATCGATAACCGTTGGAAACGACGAAAAACTAAAAAAACCAAGAAGCTGACCTCGGCCCTTATCGCCGGTCTGTGTCAGTCTCGATCCCTAGCAGGAGAGTCAAATGAAAAGACGTGACGTCATCAAAAAGGGTCTGATGGGCGCTGGCGGTGTTGCCGCTGCAACCACTCTGTCAGCACCGGCTATCGCTGAAGAGCGTATTACCTGGCGTATGGTTACCACCTGGCCGCGTAACTTCCCGGGTCTGGGTGTGGGCGCGCAGCGTTTGGCTGACCGCATCACCGAAATGTCCGGTGGCCGGCTGACCGTTGAAGTCTATGCCGCGGGCGAACTGGTTCCGGCCTTGGGTGCTTTCGATGCCGTCATCGAAGGTTCTGCCGAAATGAGTCATGGCGCTGCCTACTACTGGCAGAACAAAAGCCGCGCCACTTCATTCTTCACCGGTGTGCCTTATGGCATGACCTCGCGTGAACTGTCTGCCTGGATTCGCTATATGGGTGGTCAGGAAATCTGGGACGAAGTTTACGATCAGTTTGGCGTGAAAGGTTTCATGTCCGGCGATACCGGTACTCAGGCCGGTGGTTGGTTCCGCAACGAACTGAACAGCCTGGACGACATCGACGGTGTGCGTTTCCGTACGCCTGGTCTGGGTGGTCAGGTCTGGGAACGTCTGGGCGCGACCGTGGTTAACATGGCCGGTGGCGAAATCTACCAGGCGCTGCAATCCGGTGCTTTGGATGCCGCTGAATTCGTTGGTCCGTATAACGATCTGGCGCTGGGCTTCTATCAGGTTGCCAAGAACTACTACATGCCGTCGTTCGTTGAGCCGGGTCTGGCCACCGAAGCGGTGGTTAACAAATCCAAGTTCGCTGAGCTGCCGGCCGATCTGCAGAAGATCGTCGAGTACGCCTGCCAGGCGGAATACGATCAGGTGGCGTCCGATTTCTACGCCAACGATCCGATTGCGCTGCAAACGCTGGTTAACCAGCACGGTGTACAGGTGCGTTACTTCCCGGAAGACATCCTGCGTGCCGGCGCCGAAGCCGCCAAAGATATTCTCGGCGAATTGCGCGACAGCAACGATGCGCTGACCAAGAAAACTGCCGACAGCTATTTTGAATCGCTGGCGATTTTGCGTACCCGTACCGAGCAGGTCGACGGTCGCTTCCTGCAAGCGCGCGAGCGGTTCTTCCAGCCCTAAGCGGTGTTGGATTAACGGCAATAAAAAACCGGCCCTTGGGCCGGTTTTTTGTGTCTGTAACACTCAGCTGTAGAGCAAATTCGGCAACCAGGTGACGATGCCCGGGAAGATCACCAGGACGGCGATTACCGCCAACTGCATCACCACAAACGGCACGGCGCCTTTGTAGATGTCGGTGGTTTTGACCGTCTTCGGCGCCACACCGCGCAGGTAGAACAACGCGAAACCGAACGGCGGCGTTAAGAAGCTGGTTTGCAGGTTGACCGCAACAATGACACCGAGCCAGACCGGATCGACACCCATCATCAACAGAATCGGAGCGGTGATCGGCAACACCATAAAGATGATCTCGAAGGTATCGAGAATAAAGCCGAGCAGGAACATCAGCAGCATCACAAAGATGATGGCGCCGTACTTGCCGCCGGGCAGGGCGTTGAGGAAGTCGTGCACCAGATCATCACCACCCATCATGCGGAACACCAGCGAGAACACGGTGGCGCCAATGAGGATAATAAAGATCATTGCCGTGGTGTTGGCGGTGGCGTACATCACTTCACGCAGGTTGCGATAGGTCAGCTTGCGATGAAAAGCGGCCAGCACCATCGCACCAACGGCGCCAACCGAAGCCGATTCAGTCGCCGTGGCGACACCGCCGAGAATGGAACCCAGTACAGCAATGATCAGCAACAGCGGCGGCACCAGGGTGGTGATCACATCACGACCCAGGCGGGCGCGATCTTCTGCGCTGGTTTCCAGCGCCGGGCAGGATTCCGGATCGGTGATCGCCTTGAAAATCATATAGCCGATAAACACCACCACCAGCAGCAAGCCCGGTACAAAAGCACCAGCAAAGAGATCACCGACCGATACCGGTTTGGGTGCGAAATTACCCAGCGACATCTGTACTTGAGCGTTAATGCCGGCGAGCATGTCGCCCATAAAAATCAGCACGGTTGAGGGCGGAATAATCTGGCCCAGCGTACCTGAGGCGGTAATCACACCGGTGGCCAGCGGCGTTTTATAACCGGCTTTCAACATGGCGGGCAGCGACAGCAGACCCATGGTGACCACAGTGGCGCCGATGATGCCGGTGGAAGCCGCGAGCAAAGCGCCGACAACAATCACCGAAATACCCAGACCACCGCGCAGGTTGCCGAACAGACGACCCATGGTGATCAGCAGTCCCTGAGCGATACCGGAGCGTTCGAGCATCATGCCCATAAAGATAAACAGCGGCACCGCCACCAAGACTTCATTGAGCATGATGCCCATATAACGCGGCGCGAGACTCGACAGGTTGGATAAATCCAGAGCGCCGAAAAAGTGTGCGATGGCAGCAAAAATCAGCGAAGTGCCGGCCAGCGAAAAAGCCACGGGAAAGCCAAACATCAGCACGCCGATGATGGTGAAAAACATGATCAGGGCGAGGATTTCGCCGATGAGTGAAGCGTCCATCAAGCGTGCTCCTCGTAACGATAGTCTTCAGGCACCAGGTCTTCGCGGTTATTCAAAACCAGAATGCTGCGACCGAGCATGGCCAGGCCTTGCAGCGCAATCACCAGCGCAAACACCAGAATAAAACTCTTCATGACAAACAGACCGGGCATGCCGCCATAGTTGGATGAGCCTTCCCAGAAACTCCAGGAGCGCAACACATAAGGCGTGCTGTAGTGCACGATGGTGTAGATGAACGGGGCGATAAAAATCAGTGCACCGCCGATATCGACCCAGGCACGACGCTGCTTGGGCGCGGTGCGATAAAACACATCGACGCGCACATGACCTTCACGCAACAAGGTGTAACCGGCAATGCCCATAAACATGGCGCCATTGAGCCAGACATAGAGATCCTGCATCCAGACAAAGCCGATGGAAAAGGCGTAACGCAGCACGACCACGGTAAAGCAGACCAGCACGATGGCCAGCGTAAACCAGGAGAACACTTGCCCCAGCAAGCGATTGAGATGGCACAGCGACCTGACCATCGAGGCTAGGTATTTCATCGGGGATCCTTCAGTATCTATTCGGGCGAATCAGCGGGGTTGGCCCCCTGGTGAATTGTCGTTGTAATCGTTTTGTTATCATCGTTGGGACCGGGCCAACGCGCGCTAGTTTACTGTATGACGGGCGATTGAGACCAGCCTGTAAGCTGCACAATACAGCGATAAAATGCTTTTTTAAGCCGCAGTGGATTGTAATCAAAGCAACCTTTCGCTAGATCGGGCTGCTTTGCCAGATACTCATCATCAACAGCAAGGGGAATCAGGGGTGTCGCAAAATATCAGCGAACAACATTTGAGCAATCAAAGGGACGACGATGCCCTCGGTTGGATGTACGACAAGATTACCGGCGAAGAAGACGCCCGCGTTTGCAAAGACATCCCAGATTCCGCCTGCCAACACCAACCGCGCAATTTCTTCGGTTACCTGGCCGGCAATACCTTCAGCAAGATGGCCGATGAACTGAGCAGCGCCCGCCTGATTCTGCCCTGGCTGTTTGCTGCCTTGGGCGCACCCATGGCGCTGGTGGGGTTCCTGGTGCCGATCCGTGAAGCCGGGGTGTTAATGCCGCAGTTGTTAGTGGCGGCCCTGGTGCGCAGCCGCCCCAAGCGCAAGGGTGTGTGGATGCTGGGCGCTTTGCTGTCGGCGCTTGCCTTGCTGGCGATGGCCGCAGCGGCGTTAACGCTGGACGGTTTTATCGCCGGCCTGTGTTTGCTGGTGCTGTTGGTGATCTACAGCCTGGCGCGTGGCCTCTGTTCGGTTGCCGCCAAGGATGTGTTGGGCAAAACCGTGTCCAAGACCCGGCGCGGTACGCTGATGGGCTACAGCTCAGGCGTGTCCGGTTTGCTGGTGTTGGCCTTGGGGCTGGGCTTGATGTTCTTTCCCGAGCTCAAGCAAAACGCTGTTTTGCTCGGGGTATTTTTGTTGGTGGCAGCGCTGTGCTGGGCGGTTGGCTTGTTGGGCTTTGGGTTTATTCGTGAACAGCCCGGTTCAACCGAAGGCGGTGGTAATGCGTTGCAGGTTGCTGTTTCGCAACTGGCGCTGTTGCGCAGCGATCAACATTTCCGGCGCTTTGTCTGGGCGCGGGCTTTATTGCTCAGCCTGGCGCTGGCGCCTCCTTTCTATGTGGTGATGGTGCAGCAGCAAGGCGGTAACTGGCTGGGGCTCGGCGCTTTGTTAATGTTGAGTGGTCTGGCGGCCAGTTGCAGTGGGCCGGTATGGGGGCGCTTGAGTGATCGCTCCAGCCGTTGGGTGATGGCGCTGGCGGCGAGCGGCGCTGCGGTGGCCGGTCTGGGCGTGTGGATCAGCACGCTGATTATGGGTACCGATGCGGTTTCTCCACTGTTGGTCGCAGTGCTCTATTTTGTGGTCATGATTTGTCACGGTGGTGTGCGCCTGGGGCGTAAGGCGTACCTGGTCGATCTGGCCAATGCCGATAACCGTGCTGCTTATGTGGCGGTCAGCAATACGCTGATCGGTGGCTTGATGCTACTGGCTGGCTGGGTAGGTCTGTTGGGTGATCTTTGGGGACCAGCTGGGGTATTGGGAGTGTTGGGCGCGGTGGCGATGCTGGCGGTGATTCAGGTGTTACGCTTGCCTGAGGTGGAGTGAGCGAAGGTCGTGCCGGGCTCAGGCAGCCCGGCCGGATTGACGTTTACAGCAGGTGAGGATTCATGCGTTTGTATTCACGCAGTGATTTGCGAGCGAGTTCGACTTTATTGTAGAGACGCATCCGTTCGGTTTTGTCACCGCTGCCGTTGGGGTTTTCCTGTACAAACTGACGCTTGGCTTCTTCGGCATCAACGATGGCTTGTTCAAGCTCTAGCAACTTCTGATCCATATTTTCCCTCATTAAACCCGTCGGACTGGCGCTAACCCGGTCTGAAAAACGAACCAACGCCAATTCGTGGCACCTTGCCTGTACGAACTGAAACGAAGATTAGTTCAGTGCGCCCATTCGCGCTATGACCGGTCCAGTGACCAGGATATCGGCGCTAAGCCGTTGTCTGACTGGCGTCCCTGTAAACTGCAATTGAGCCTTGCCCTGGTTCGTCGGCCTTTGAAGAAGTCCCTGCATGGGCTCGACGTTAGTGGCCTGTTGGGCCGCTATCCTTTTCCGTTGATCATTAACATGACACGCTATTGAATCTAGTTTTGTGAACCAATTCAAACTTTTGGTGGAGTCTAACGGTGGTAGATTGTGCTGGTTTTAACAAGATAGGAACGACACCGAAGCCACAATCACCCTTCCCGTTAATGTGGTGTGTGAACGATGCTTTGCAAGGTCTGGATAGCGCTATGCGTGGTCTTCAGGCTCATAGCGAATAAACTGTAGTGCCACCATTACGTTAATATCGGCGGCAAATGCGGGTTATGTCTTGTATTTCGAACGCAGCGACCCAAGCCTTGGCTCCCTGTGATCACCCGCCCCTTTGGGTTTGTTTTTCCGAGGAGAGTTGAATGTCCCGTTCTTTACTGACCGCGTTACCGGCACAACTGGAGTCTCTGCGTAAGCAGGGGTTGTACAAGTCTGAGCGTATTATTCAGTCGCCTCAGTCTGCCTCGGTTGAATTGAGTAAAGGCTCGGTGATCAATTTGTGCGCCAACAATTATCTGGGTCTGGCGGATGACAGCAGTCTGATAAAAGCTGCCAAGGCTGGTCTGGACGATTACGGTTATGGCGCGGCCTCAGTGCGTTTTATCTGTGGCACGCTGCAGGTTCATAAAGATCTGGAAGCGCGCATCAGCGATTTTCTGGGACTGGAAGACACCATTCTTTATTCCAGCTGTTTCGACGCCAACACTGGCTTGTTTGAAACTTTGCTCGATGGCGAAGACGCCATCATTTCCGATGCGCTTAATCATGCGTCTATTATCGATGGCGTTCGCCTGTGCAAAGCGCAGCGCTATCGTTACGCCAATAACGATATGGCCGAGTTGGAGCGTTGCCTGCAACAAAGCCAGGAGGCGCGTTATCGGCTGATCGTGACTGACGGTGTGTTTTCCATGGACGGCGTTATTGCCAACCTGCCAGCGATTTGCGATCTGGCGGAAAAATACGATGCGCTGGTGATGGTCGATGACAGCCATGCGGTCGGTTTTATGGGCGAGGGCGGTCGCGGTACACCGGAATACCATGGCGTGATGGATCGTGTTGATATCATTACCGGTACCTTGGGCAAGGCGCTTGGTGGCGCCAGCGGTGGTTACACCAGTGCAGCCAAACCCATCGTTGATTGGCTGCGTCAGCGCTCGCGTCCTTATCTGTTTTCCAATTCGCTGGCGCCGAGTATTGCTGCGGCCAGTTTGCAGGCGCTGGAGCTGATTGCTGATGGCGCGGCCTTGCGCCAGAAACTCTGGGACAACACCACTTATTTCCGCGACAGCCTGAGTCAGGCCGGCTTTAAACTCAGTGGCGGTGACCATCCGATTATCCCGGTGATGGTCGGCGATGCTGCGCTGGCCGGACGCATGGCAGAACGTTTATTGGAGCGCGGTCTCTATGTGGTGGGCTTCAGCTATCCGGTGGTGCCGCAAGGTCAGGCGCGTATTCGTACGCAAATGAGCGCGGGTCTCGATCGTGAACAACTCGAATACGCGGTAACGGCTTTTATCGAAGTCGGCCGTGAACTGGAGATTATTGCATGAAGGCGCTGGCCAAACTGAAACCCGAAACCGGTATCTGGATGACCGAGGTTGCCGAACCGGAAGTCGGTCATAATGACTTGCTGATCAAGATCCGCCAGACCGCCATCTGCGGTACCGATGTGCATATTTATAACTGGGATCGCTGGTCGCAACAGACCGTGCCGCTCGGTCTGGTGACCGGCCACGAATACGTCGGTGAAGTGGTTGGCATGGGTCAGGAAGTGACCGGTTTTGCCGTCGGCGACCGGGTCAGTGGCGAAGGCCATATCACCTGCGGTTATTGCCGTAATTGCCGCGCGGGCCGTCGTCATCTGTGCCGCAATACCCAGGGCGTGGGGGTGAATCGTGCCGGAGCTTTTGCCGAATATCTGGTGATTCCGGCCTTTAATGCGTTCAAATTACCGGATGAAGTCAGCGATGAAATGGCGGCGATTTTCGATCCGTTCGGTAACGCCGTCCACACCGCCCTGAGTTTTAATCTGGTCGGTGAAGATGTACTGATCACCGGCGCCGGGCCCATCGGTATGATGGCGGCGGCAGTCGCCAAACACGCCGGTGCGCGTCATGTGGTGGTCACTGACGTCAACGATTACCGTCTCGATCTGGCGAAAAAGATGGGCGCCAGTCGAGTGGTCAATGTCAGTCAGGAATCGCTTAAGGATGTGGTCAACAGCCTGCATATGACCGAAGGCTTCGATGTCGGTCTGGAAATGTCCGGCGTGCCCTCGGCGTTTCGCTCCATGCTTGATGCGATGAACCACGGCGGCAAGATCGCCATGCTCGGTATTCCGCCGGACGATATGGCCATCGATTGGAGCAAGATTATTTTTAAAGGATTGGAAGTGAAGGGTATCTATGGCCGGGAAATGTTTGAAACCTGGTACAAGATGGCGAGCTTAATTCAATCCGGCCTGGATCTGTCACCGATGATTACCCACCGTTTCAAAGTCGAGGATTTCGAAACCGGTTTTGAAACCATGCGCTCCGGTCAATCGGGCAAGGTGTTGTTGGACTGGACGGCATGAGCACGGCTTTTCTTAATGCTCTGGCCAGTTTCTTTGTTGTTATCGATCCCATCGGCACGGCGCTGATTTTTTATTCGCTCACCGTGGGTCGTCCTTTTGCGTCGCGTTTTAAAACGCTGACTAAAGCCACGGCCATCGCCGCCAGCATTATTCTGCTGTTTGCCTGGGCTGGTGAAACTTTGCTCACCGCACTCGGCATCAGCATGGATGCCTTGCGCGTGGCCGGCGGGATTTTGCTGTTTAACACCGCCTTTCGGATGATCACTTCAGCGCCGGTGCCGGACAAACCCACCGAACGTCCCCTGGGTGATATCAGCGTCTATCCGTTGGCCATTCCGTTGATGTCCGGGCCGGGTACCCTGACGCTGACCGTGCTGCTGATGGCTGATGCCGAAGGTTTGAGTGGTCAGGGAATCGTGATCGCCGCCGCCATGCTGGTGCTGGCAGTGACCATGGCTGGCGCCTTGATGGCCACCCAGATTCGCCGCCTGGTCGGTAAGACCGGCGACGATATTATTCAGCGTCTGCTGGGGGTTATTCTGGCGGCGCTGGCCATTCAGTTTGTGGCCAATGGTATTAACGGTTTGTTTTAACGATTAGAAATCGGTACCGATCGACAGCAACGGGCCAATGCCGTGCTGATAACCAAAGCCCGCTGTCAGAGAACCGAAGTTATAGAGCACACCGGCACCGGGAATCAGTTCAGCGCCTAAACGTCGATCATCGCAGTAGCGATTGCCGCTGGGGAATTTCTCGACGATATCGCATTCGTTCCACATCAATAATCCCAGGCTGGTGTAAAAGGCAACTTTGTCATTAGGTGCGTAACCTTTTAGAACCGAAATATAAAATGGCAATCCGGTTTGAACATCGGTTTCTATGGTGGTGTTGCTTGACTCTGGCGGCGGTGGCGTTTCATAGATAACCGACCCGCTGTACTCCGAATGCCCCACAAGACCAAACTCAGCGCCCCAGCTATTGGCCATAAAACCAACGCCGAAATAGGGCGCATCAAAGTAGCCTTGATGACCGCCATAGCTGCCCCAGAAATAATCGTCTTTAGCCAACGCCTGCGCGCTGATCAAACCCAAGATGAACATCCAACCCAGACGTTGAATCATCGTCACTTCTCCATGGTTGCCAATCTCAGCGAGCTTGCCACGTTCAAACTGAACCGGGCATGACTGCCGTTAAGCAAACATCAAACCTTAAAGCGAGTAACTCAGCCCCAGGCCAAAAGAGCTGCCCAATCCCAGTCGGTAATGATAGTTCGCGTTAAGCGATAAATGTTCCCAATCATGCTGGCGATTCAGTTGCAGCAACTTAGCGTTCACACCGACGCCGGGTGTGAGCCGAAGATAGGATTCGTTGTGGCGGCAATACTGATCAACGCTGTTTTTTATTACTTCACAGCGTTCCCAGTACATCAAACCCAGCGAAGCGTAGGTTGTCAGCCGTTCGTTGACATCAAAGCCTGCCATCACGCCGACATGAAGAGGCACGAATACCAAGCCCTCGCTATCAACGGTTTCGGCGGCAGAGGCCGGGTCGTCATCGCTGACAAAGTAGAGTTTTTCATGCGCGATCACGGTGCCGACCTGCACGCCGATATGGCCTTTGTAAGTGGAGAACCCCAGGTAGGTTCCGTCGAGTTCGTTATCGACGTCGCCCGCTTCGAGCCAGGTGTTGATTTCATCAGCCCACAGCCGGGTGGTGCAAAGAATGAGTAGACAGCAAACAACTCGTTTCACAGCAAACCTCCACACTAGAGCGATCATTATGCATGTTTCGGCGCATCGGCGCAGATCGATAGCCTGGTTGTTGCCCCGGCATAGCCTTATTAAATAAATAATAATATTTATATAAAAAAGAATCCGAGTATCATAAGCGCACTGATTGAAATGGGTTGGATCGGCCACTGAGGCAGATCCAGGCAAGGTGTCACCGGCTCGGCATCGCACGGGCTGACGCCACTGCAATGCACCCTGTTAACAATTGTGTAACTAACAGACAGAGGACTAAACCATGAGCTTCACCCTTCCTGACCTGCCATACGCCAAAGATGCCCTGGAACCGCACATTTCTCAGGAAACCCTGGAATACCACCACGGCAAACACCACAACACCTACGTCACCAAGCTCAACGGCATGGTGCCGGGCACCGAATTCGAAGGCAAAAGCCTCGAAGACATCATCAAGTCAGCCTCTGGCGGCATGTTCAACAACGCCGCGCAAATCTGGAACCACACTTTTTACTGGCACTGCCTGAGCCCGAACGGCGGTGGCGCTCCGACTGGCGCGGTGGCTGACGCCATCAGAGGCAAATGGGGTTCGTTCGAAGCCTTCCAGAAAGAATTCGACGAAAAAGCGGCCGGCAACTTTGGTTCAGGCTGGACCTGGCTGGTGAAAAACGCTGACGGCTCCGTCGAAATCGTCAACACCGACGATGCTGGTACCCCGATCACCAGCGGCCAGACTCCGCTGCTGACCGTCGACGTTTGGGAACACGCCTACTACATCGACTACCGCAACTCTCGTCCGGATTATCTGGCGGCGTTCTGGAAGTTGGTGAACTGGGAATTTGCGAACGAAAATTTCGCAAAATAATTGCT